>NZ_DJJS01000004.1:0-209617 GCF_002434265.1 Pseudomonas sp. UBA6562
TTTGCGTCAGGGCGATGGCTTGGTTTGCGGCCACTGGAGTATCCAGGGTCAGCACGAAGGTGCCATTGGCGGCCACCGTGCCGGTGCCAATGAGGTTACCGTTGCCATCGCGCACCTGCACGGTGGCGCCTGCTTCGCCACGGCCAGACAACGTCACGCCATCGGCGCCGACCACCACATTGGTGACGGCAGCAGGCGCAGTGATGTCGGGCACCTGGAACGCCAGCGGCACGGAGGTGTTGCCTGCCGCGTCGGTCTGGCGCACGTCGATGAATTCGCCATTGGCCTGAGCTGGATTAAGGGCAAGAGTGAAGCTGCCATCGGCACCCACGGTACCGGTGCCTATCAAATTGCCTTGGGCATCACGCACTTGGACCGTGGCGCCAGGTTCGCCGGTACCGGTCAGGGTGACGCCATTGGCGACTGCTAGATCGGTCAGCGGGGCAGGTGCGGTCAGGTCTGGCGACAGCACCGATCCCGGTTGCGAGACATTGCCCGCGGCATCGGTCAGGTCCACTTGCAAAGCGCTGCCATCGATGACGGCGGGATTGAGCACGACGGTAAAGCTGCCATCAGTGCCCACGGTCCCGGTGCCAATCACATTGCCTTGGGCATCGCGCACATTGACGGTGGTACCGGCCTCGCCACGGCCGCTCAACTGGCTGCCGCCTGGGCTGACGACCAGGTTGGTGGGCGCATCGGGCGCGGTGTCATCGACCGGCGCGTCCACATCGGGCGCCGTCACCGCCACGCCGGCCGAAGTGTTGCCGGCCGCATCCTGCGCAGTGACCGACAGCGCCTGGCCGTCGATCTGCGGCGGCGCGAGCGTGACCGCGAAGCTGCCGGCGGCGTTGACGGTGGCCGTGCCGAGCACGTTGCCCTGCGCATCGACCACGCGCACGGTGCTGCCAGGTTCGGCGCGGCCGGTCAGCACCGTTCCGTCGGCGCTGACAGCCAGTTCGGTCGGAGCATTGGGGGCGGTGATGTCGGGGACTTGGAACGTCACCGGTACGGAGGTGTTGCCCGCCGCATCGGTCTGGCGCACATCGATGATCTCGCCGTTCGCTTGCGCCGGGTTGAGGTTCAGCGTGAACCCGCCGTCGGCGCCGACGGTGCCGCTGCCGATCAGGTTGCCGGCGGCATCGCGCACCTGGACCGTGGCGCCAGGCTCGCCCGTGCCGGTCAGGGTGACGCCATTGGCGATTGCCAGATCGGTCAGCGGGGCGGGTGCGGTCAAGTCCGGCGACAGTACCGAGCCCGGTTGCGAGACATTGCCTGCGGCATCGGTCAGGTCCACTTGCAGGGCACTGCCATCGATCACGGCAGGATCGAGCACGACGGTGAAGCTGCCATCGGCGCCTACGGTGCCGGTGCCGATCACATTGCCCTGGGCATCGCGCACGCTGACGGTGGCGCCGGCTTCGCCGCGGCCGCTCAATTGACTGCCGCCCGCGTTTACGGCCAGGTCGGTGGGTGCGTCCGGCGCGCTGGTGTCGGGTGGCGTGTTGGTCGCGGGCGCGGCGATGACCGTGCTGCCGGAGGTGTTGCCGGCCGGATCGGTCACGCTGACCTGCAAGGGCTGCCCGCCCGTCTGCGGAGGCTGCAAGGTGACGCTGAAGCTGCCATCGCCAGCCACCACGCCGCTGCCGAGCAGGCTGCCGTCCGGGCCACGCACCACCACGCTGGCGCCCGGCTCGGCGGTGCCGGAGACGACCGCGCCTTGGGGGTCGATCGCAAGGTCCGTGGGCGGTTGCGGCGCGGTGATGTCGGGCGCTGTGACCGTAGCGGAGTCGGAGGTGTTGCCAGCGGCGTCGGTCAGGCTGACGCCCAGCGCTTCGCCATTGGCCTGGGCCGGCGCCAAGGCGATGTCGAAGCTGCCATCGCCGGCCACCGTACCGCTGCCGATCAGATTGCCCGCCGCGTCGCGCACGTTGACGGTGCTGCCGGCTTCGCCACGCCCGCTCAAACGCAGGCCGTCGGCGCTGACCAGCAGGTCGGTCGCAGCGGCCGGGGCCGTGGTGTCCACTGGGGCACCGCCGCCGCCGCCGCCACCACCGCCACCGGCAGCGCCCCCGGCAGCCGCTGCGGCGCCGCCGGCGCCGAGCAGGCCTAGCCCGGCAATGGCGAAGGTAGGCGTGGCATTGCCCGCTTCGCCCAGGCCGGCCATGAGCTGGTCGAGCGAGGCGACGTCGTCGAAGGTGAAGCCGGTAAAGGCGTCGGCGTCGTAGAGGCCGTGCCAGAGCGTGCCGTCTTCGCCGACGAAGACGATGTCGTTGCCGATCCCTGCATCGTTGACCACGAAGAAGTTGCCGAGGGTGATCTTTTCCCCGGTCTTGAGCGTGACCACCAGGTTCTGCCCATCGCGCACCACATTGGCCACACGGTCGGGCGAGACCGGCAGTTGCACCAGGCTGGGTTGGTTGAGGCTGAGGTCGCCCCAGGCGGATTGCGACAGCTGTTCGGTGCTTTTGTCGGCGACGACGATGTTATCCATATGTGCTCCCTGCTGGATGGAGGGCTGTTACACCGCACGGCGGTGATCGGCCAATCCTGCTCGTCCGCGTGCGCGAACGAACCCGTAACAGCCCTGTTACAGATCGTTAAAAATGTATAGGTAGCACTGACCGAAACGACCAGTTTGTCTGGCGCGCCAAATATTTAACGGTCGAATAATTGGCGTGTCAGTCGATGCCCAGACGTTTGCACAGGCGGCTCAGGTTGGCTCGGTCGATACCCAGGTCACGCGCAGCAGCGGCGCGGTTTTGCGCATGCTGGGCGAGCGATCGCTGGATCAGATGGCGTTGGAAATCGTCCAGGCTTTGGCGTAAATCACCGGCGGATTGTCCGACAAACGGTATCGCTGAGGTTTCGATGGCCGTGGCGATGGCCGTGCTGGAAGGCAGGTCGAGGTCGCTCGTGGTCAAGCTCAGGATGCGCGGGCGGTGGGCTTGGCGGCCCAGTGCCTTGAGCGCGCTGCGGCCGATCAGATGCTCCAGTTCGCGCACGTTGCCCGGCCAGTCGTAACGCAGCAGCGCTGTTTGCGCGTCGGCGGCCAAGCGCAAGCCGTTCAGGCCCAGGCGCGAGCGGTTCTGTTCGAGGAAGGTACCGGCCAGGAGCAGGACGTCGCGCCCGCGTTCGCGCAGCGGCGGCACCCGCAGCGGGTACACGCTCAAGCGGTGGTAGAAGTCGGCACGCAGACGGCCTTGGCGCACCTCTTCGGCCAGGTCGCGGTTGGTGGCGGCGATCACCCGCACATCGACGCGGTGCTCGCGGTCCGAGCCCAGGCGCTGCAACTGGCCGCTTTGCAGCACCCGCAACAGTTTGGCCTGTACCGTCAGGCTCAACTCGCCCACTTCGTCGAGAAACAGCGTGCCGCCATGGGCCAGCTCGAACTTGCCGCGTCGGTCGCCATGGGCGCCGGTGAAGGCGCCACGCACATGGCCGAACAACTCGCTTTCCACCAGGGTGTCGGGCAGCGCCGCGCAATTGAGGCTGATCAAGGGTTTGTCGGCGCGCAGGCTGGCCTGGTGCAGGGCTTGGGCGACCAGCTCCTTGCCTACGCCGGTCTCGCCGGTGACCAGTACCGTCAGCTCGCTGGCCGCGACCAGATGCACCTGGTCGAGCAGTTGTCGGTGCGCTTCGCTCTGGCCGACCAACTGCCGCTCGGGGTGGCTGGCCTGGCGGTAGAGTTCGGCGCGTTGGCGTTCGTCTTCGGCGCGCAGGGCCAGGTGGGTGATGCGTTCGGCGACGGTGACAGTGGCCGCGGCCAGGCTGGCGAAGGCTTGCAGCTCATCCAGTTCGACCCTTTGGAATTGCTCCGGGCGCAAGGCATCTAGGGTCAGCAAGCCCCATGGGCGGTCTTCGACCAGCAGTGGGCAACCCATGCAGTCGTGCACGTGCAGATCGACCTGCGGAGCGTTGACCAGACCGTCGTAAGGGTCGGGCAACGGGCTGTCGCTGGGAAAGCGGGTAGGGGTGGGCTGGCTCAGCAGGATCTGGAAGCGCGGGTGCTCGCTGATCTTGAAACGCCGGCCCAAGGTGTCGGGCGTCAAGCCATCGACCGCCAGCGGCACCAGCCACTCGCCGTCTAGCCGCAGCAGCGCGGCGGCGTCGCAGGGCAGCAGGTCGCGCAGGGCTTGCAGCAGGCGACGGTAGCGTTCGTTTTCGGGCAGCTCGCGGGACAGGTCGCGGACCAGGGGCAGCAGAGCACGGAGCAATGGGGTGGCGGTCATAAAGACTCCTCGTGGTCGAAATGACTATAGCTGCGAGCGAGTCATTTCGACACAATCCTCGTTTAAAGCCTTGATTTAAAAGGGACTCGTGGTTGGCACGCATTGTGTAGTACCTGGGTATCCGTTTCCCATGTTTGCCCCAGGAGTCACCCATGCTCACCGCCGACCAACGCGCCATCGTCAAAGCCACCGTCCCGCTGCTCGAAAGCGGCGGCGAAGCGCTGACCACGCATTTCTACAAGATGATGCTCGACGAGCACCCCGAGGTGCGTCCGTTGTTCAACCAGGCCCACCAGGCCAATGGCGACCAGCCGCGGGCGCTGGCCAACGGCGTGCTGATGTACGCCCGGCACATCGATCGGTTGGAACAGCTGGGCGGCCTGGTCGGGCAGATCATCAACAAGCACGTGGCGCTGCAAATCCTGCCCGAGCATTACCCGATCGTCGGGGGCTGCCTGCTGCGGGCCATCAGGGAAGTGCTCGGCGAAGACATTGCCACGCCGGCGGTGATCGATGCCTGGGGGGCGGCTTACGGCCAACTGGCGGACATCCTCATCGGCGCCGAGGAAAACCTGTATCAGGCCAAGGAGCATGCGATGGGCGGCTGGCGTGGCACCCGCGCCTTCAGGCTGGCGCGCCGCGAACAAGAGAGCGTGGACATCGTGTCCTTCTACTTCGCGCCGGTCGATGGCCAGCCGGTGCTCAAGGCCGAGCCTGGCCAGTACATCGGTTTGCAGGTGTCCGTCGACGGCAGCGAGCAGCGCCGCAATTATTCGCTGTCGGCGCTGTGCGATGGCCGCGAGTACCGCATCAGCGTCAAGCGCGAGGCAGGCGGCAAGGTGTCCAACTACCTGCACGATCGGTTGCAGGTGGGCGATGTGCTGCAACTGTTCCCGCCAGCCGGTGATTTCACCCTGACGGCCAGCGACAAGCCGCTGGTGCTGATCAGTGGCGGCGTCGGCATCACACCGACTCTGGCCATGCTGCAAGCGGCCCTGGCAAGCGGCCGGCCGGTGCGTTTCATCCACTGCGCGCGCAACGCCGCTGTGCATGCCTTCCGTGACACCGTCGATGCGCTGGCGGCGGAGCACCCGCAGCTCGAACGGTTCTACTGCTATGCCGAAGACGATGGCGGCGCGCCTGCCCAGGCGGTCGGCTTGATGAGCCAGGCACTGCTCGGTGAATGGCTGCCCGTCGAGCGCGACGTGGACGTGTATTTCCTTGGTCCGAAGCCGTTCATGGCGGCGATCAAGCGCCAGCTCGCGGCGTTGGGCATCCCGCCGGAGCAAAGTCGTTTCGAGTTCTTCGGGCCTGCGGCTGCGCTGGAGTGAGACGCCGCTTGGCCGTCAGTGCGGCAGGCCTCTTAGGGGTCAACGCGCCTCAGCGGCGGATCAGCACCGGCAGCAGCCGCACGTAGATCAACTCGGCCACCAGCTCCACCAGGGTCTGGGTCATCACGGCGGCGGCGGCGAGGGTGCGCAGTTCGGGCGGCAGGGCCAGGGCCAGGGGCAGCACCACCAGCGAGTTGCGTGTGGCGGTGCTGAAGGCGAGCGCACGTGCCTGCGGCACAGGCAGGCGCCACAGCCGGGCCACGAGCAGGCCGATGCACGGTGCCAGGACGGCGAAACCGACGTACACCGGCACTACCGGCAGCAGCCGACCCGCATCGGCCACCACCTCGCCGATCTGCGACGCCACCACCAGCATCAGCACCAGCGCCATGGCCGGCACCGGCAGCCAGGCACAGGCCCTGTCCCAGGCCGCCATGCCGGCGAAGCGCCGGGCGCTGGCGCTGGTGGCCACGGCCAGCAACAGCGGCAGCGCGATCAGGCCCAGGAAGGCGCCGATGAAGGGCGTGAAGGTGAGCCGTACCATCATCCCCTGGCCCATCATCGCGGTGACGTAGATCGGTAGCAGCAGCAACTGCACCAGCAGCAACACCGGTGTCGCGGCGAGCATCGAACGGGCATCGCCCTTGCCCAAGTGGGTGAACACCACCACGTAGTCGATGCAGGGCGTCAACAGCACCAGCAGCGCGCCGATCAACAGCGCCGGATGCTCGACCAGGCTGCGTGTGCCCACCCATACCAGCAGCGGCACCAGCACGAAATTGGCCAGCAGCAGGGCCGCCATGAAGCGGCCCCTGGGCAGGCTGGTGCGCAGGTCGAGGAAGGGGATTTGCAGGAACATGGCGTACATCAGGAGCGCGATGGCCGGAGCGATCATCCCGCTGAGGCTCGCTGCGGCGCCGGGGGCCAGCAACCCGACGACCGCGGCGAGCGCCACGGCGGCGAAGTACAAGGGGATCTGGCGCTGTTCGAGTTGGTCTCGGGTCAAGGGGGGGCTGCCTGCGCGGTTCGGTGGGCTGCCGGGCGACGGGCGCGTCGGGCCGGGCAGGTGAGGGCCGGCATTATGCCTCAGGGGTGTGGGTGAGTTGAGGGGAATGGCCAAGGGCGCTCTGACTTACCTGTGGTGACTGACACCGTGGAGCGGCCATTGGGCCGGCGGTGCCGGCCATCGCGACTAAAGTCGCTCCCACAATGGGGGGAGGAGTGGCTCCTGAACACTTGGGCACAGTCTATCCCTGTGGGAGCGGCTTCAGCCGCGATGGGCGGCATCGCCGCCCCGAGTCCAGACACTGCATACTCACTGTCGGAAAAGTGTCAGCGCCATGGGATCGACAGTACCGGCCCATCATGACTGATCGGAACGCCGAACCGGCCGCGCCTGCAATGGGATAGCGAAATCGGAGGCCTGGATACGGAGCGCGCAGTTTTGCTTGCCGTCAACGCTCGATGGCCAGCGCCACGCCTTGCCCGCCGCCGATGCATAGCGTCGCCAGGCCCTTGTGCGCATCGCGCTTGAGCATTTCGTGCAAGAGCGTCACCAGTACCCGGCAGCCCGAGGCGCCGATGGGGTGGCCCAAGGCGATGGCGCCGCCGTTGACGTTGACCCGCGACGCGTCCCATTGCAGCTCCTGGCCCACCGCCAGCGCCTGGGCGGCGAAGGCTTCGTTGGCTTCGATCAGGTCCAGGTCCTGCATCTGCCAACCGGCCTTGTCCAGGCAGCGCCGGGTGGCCGAGACCGGGCCGATGCCCATCACCGCCGGATCGACTCCGGCACTGGCGTACGCCGTGATGCGCGCCAGAATCGGCAGGCCCAGCGCTTGGGCCTTGGCCACGCTCATCAGCAGCACGGCCGCCGCGCCGTCGTTGAGGGTCGAGGCGTTGCCGGCGGTCACGCTCCCGTCCTTGCGGAATGCCGGGCGCAGCTTGCCCAGGGCCTCGGCGGTGGTGCCGGGACGCGGCTGCTCGTCGGTGGCGAAGACGGTCGGCTCGCCCTTGCGCTGTGGGATATGGATGGGCGTGATCTCGTCGTCGAAACGCCCGCTGCCGATGGCTGCCAAGGCCTTGCGCTGGGACTCGGCGGCGAAGGCATC
The DNA here is from genome assembly GCF_002434265.1 of Pseudomonas sp. UBA6562. Classification (GTDB taxonomy): domain Bacteria; phylum Pseudomonadota; class Gammaproteobacteria; order Pseudomonadales; family Pseudomonadaceae; genus Aquipseudomonas. The sequence goes on from NZ_DJJS01000004.1 coordinate 7,672, forward strand.
CTGCTGCTCGCGGGTCAGGCCATAGGCCTCGACCAGGTTTTCGGCGGTGATCCCCATGTGGTAGTCGTTGAAGGCGTCCCACAGCCCATCGGTGATCATGCTGTCGAGCATCTGCCCATGGCCCATGCGCTGCCCGGTGCGGGCGCTGGGCAGCACGTAGGGCGCCAGGCTCATGTTCTCCTGGCCCCTGGCGATCACCACCTCGGCGTCGCCGCAGCGGATCGCCTGGGCGCCCAGGTGGATGGCCTTGAGGCCCGAGCCGCAGACCTTGTTCAGGGTCAGGGCCGGCACCGCATGGGGCAGGCCGGCCTTGATCGCGCTCTGCCGCGCCGGGTTCTGGCCGCTGCCGGCGGTCAGCACCTGGCCGAGGATCACTTCGTCGACCTGGGCCGGGTCCAGACCGGTTTGCGCCAGCAGGCGGCGGATCACCGCAGCGCCCAGCTCGACGGCGGAGACCGTGGCCAATGCTCCCTGGAAGCTGCCGATGGCAGTGCGGGTGGCGGCGACGATGGCGACTTCGTTCATGGCGGTGCTCCCTGGACAGGCTGGAAAGCCCCACAGCATCCACGCCCTCGCCGAGCATGAGAAGTTTGTTTTTCTGGCCGATTGATCGCCTTTTCAAATCAATGCCGGCGATTGGTGGCGATTGCGCGAGTGTTTGAAACCTGGGGCACAGCCCTTAAGATGTGTCGCGACGTGGACGGGTGTAGTCTCACCCTCCCAGAAATCCCGGAAATTCCAGACACGCATGCGCTCGCCTTCGCGCGAACGCAGCCTGCTCAACACCTGACGAGGTACAGACATTGGCCATCATTCATCCTAAGGTTCGCGGTTTCATCTGCACCACGACCCACCCGAAGGGCTGCGAGCTCAACGTCCGTGATCAGATCGAAGCTACCCGCAAACTGGGCGTGCGCGAAGATGGTCCGAAGAAGGTCCTGGTCATCGGCGCCTCCAGCGGCTACGGCCTGGCCGCGCGCATCACCGCCGCCTTCGGCTTCAAGGCCGACACCCTGGGCGTGTTCTTCGAAAAGCCCGGCACCGAAACCAAGGCCGGCACCGCCGGCTGGTACAACTCGGCGGCCTTCGACAAGTTCGCCAAGGCCGAAGGCCTGTACAGCAAGTCGATCAATGGCGATGCCTTCTCCGACGAAGCCCGCGCCAAGGTCATCGAGCTGATCCAGCAAGAGATGGGCGGCAAGGTCGACCTGGTCATCTACTCTCTGGCCTCCCCGGTGCGCAAGCTGCCGCAGACCGGTGAAGTGATCCGCTCGGCGCTCAAGCCCATTGGCCAGCCGTACAAGTCGACCGCCATCGACACCAACAAGGACGTCATCACCGAGGCCAGCATCGAGCCGGCCTCGGAGCAGGAAATCGCCGACACCGTCACCGTCATGGGCGGCCAGGACTGGCAGCTGTGGATCGACGCCCTGGCAGGCGCCAACGTGCTGGCCGACGGTGCGCGCACCGTGGCCTTCAGCTACATCGGCACGGAAATCACCTGGCCGATCTACTGGCACGGCGCCCTGGGCAAAGCCAAGCAGGACCTGGACGACACCGCACTGCGCCTGGACGAGAAACTGGCCTCGCAGGTGCAGGGCGGCGCCAACGTGGCGGTGCTCAAATCGGTGGTGACCCAGGCCAGCTCGGCCATCCCGGTGATGCCGCTGTACCTGTCGATGGTGTTCAAGATCATGCAGGAGAAGGGCGTGCACGAAGGCACGGGCGACCAGCTCAACCGCATGTTCCGCGAGCGCCTGTACCGCACCGACGGCCAGCCGGCCGAGGTGGACGAGAAGCGCCGCCTGCGCCTGGACGACTGGGAACTGCGCGACGACGTGCAGGACGCCTGCAAGGCGCTGTGGCCGCAGGTCACCACCGAGAACCTGTTCGAAGTGACCGACTACGCCGGTTACAAGAAGGAGTTCCTCAACCTGTTCGGCTTCGAACGCGCCGATGTCGACTACGACGCCGACGTGGCGACCGATGTGAAGTTCGACTGCATCGAGCTGTAAGCCGCCAGGCGCCCAGGCCGGGCTCGCCGGCCTGGGCGACCGAACGTCGGACCACTGCGCAAGGGTTCGACGCTCTTCGAAGGACTGCTGCGCGGTACCGACCCCTCGTAGCCGTCCTGTTCAGGCGTTACCTCAGTCCAACCGCTGCAGCGGCTGCGCCTGGAACGTCACTCCCGCGAGCCCCCCTTTCATCAGCGCACGGATGTTGCCGTGGTCGCTGCCCTCGGGTGTGCTCAGCACATCGCGGTAGTGCTCGCCGAACGCCAACAGCGCCTCGTCCTTGGTGAAGTTTTCCAGCAGCGCCAGGCCAAGGGTCTTGCACGACCCCTCGTTCTGCCCCGCGGCGCTGACCAGCCCATTGTTGTCGAAACCTTGCGGTGTGTAGCGGTAGTGCTGGGCGACGAACGCGAGCGTGTCCGCGAAGGCATGCTCGCCACTGTTGAGCGAATCGCGCAGGGTCAGGAGATCGGTCACGGTGCTTTCCTCTGGTCGAACGCCGCCTGTTGCTCGGCGTTGGCTTCTTTCTGGTAATGGGCTTTCCACTCGGCGTAGGGCATGCCATAGACCGCTTCGCGGGCATCGTCGAGGCTGAGTTCTACCTGTTGCTCGTCGGCGGCGGCCTTGTACCACTTCGACAGGCAGTTGCGGCAGAAGCCGGAGAGGTTCATCAGGTCGATGTTCTGCACGTCGGTGCGCTGTTGCAGGTGGCCGACCAAACGGCGAAACGCGGCGGCTTCGAGTTCGAGCTGTTGCTGTGGGGTCATGGTAGGGCTTCCGGTGATGATGGTGCGCTTGGCCCGATGGGGCGCTCAGAGCATGCGGTTCTTCAGGTGCCGGCCACCGTTGATCGTCACTTGGCTGCCGGTGCTGTATTGGCTTTGCAGCAGGAACAGCACGGCTTCGATCAGTGGCTGGGGGCCGGGTTCGAATTCGAGCAGGGCTTTTTGCAGGGCGTGCTGGCGGTAGGCTTCGTCGCCTTCGGGCTTGAACATCAGCAGGCCGGGCAGGATGCCGTTGACCCGCACCTGCGGCGCGTACTTTTCGGCGAACGACAGCACCATGTTCTGCAGGGCGGCCTTGGTGGCGGCATAGCCGATGTGGCTCTTGCTGCCGCGCGAGGAGGTCTCGTCGCAGATGTGGATGATGTCGGCCTTGCCGGCGCCTTGCAGCAGCTCGCCCAGCGCCAGGTTCAGGTGGTAGGGCGCCTCGACGTGCAGGCGGAACATGGTGTCGAGGTTGTCCAGGCCGTCGTCGAGCCACAGCGAGGCGTTGTGGATGACCGCGCGCAGGCTGGTGCAGTGGCGCCGCAGGTGGGCGATCAACGCTTCGCGGTCGGCCACCCGGCACAGGTCGGCTTCGAAGTGCAGCAGGTTCGGGTGCGCCGGCGGCTGGCTGCGGCTGGCGCAGACCACCGTGTGGCCGGCCTCCGCCAGGGCCTGGGCCAAGGCCAGCCCGACACGCTGGCTGGCGCCGGTGAGAAGGATGGGGCTGTTCATGTTCGAGGCGGTCGACCGTGGTGTCCTTGCGATGGGGCCAAGCATACCCGAACTGTTTCCCCCTGTGCGGGCACGCCGCCTCGCGGCGGATGGGCGCCATCGGGCAGCGCCGCTCGCCGCGCCGGGCCGCCCGACGTACACTGGGCGGCTCTTTCCACAGCAGGCATCGGTCCCATGAATCAACGGTACGCAGATTGCCCGGCACAGCAGCATCAAGAGCCGGTGCTGCACTCCATTGGCGAAGTGGCGCGCGACACCGGCGTCAACGCGGTGACCTTGCGCGCCTGGGAACGGCGCCACGGGCTGCTGCAACCGACCCGCACCGACACCGGCCACCGCCTGTACAGCCAGGCCGACATCGACACCATCCACAGCATCCAGGGCTGGCTCAAGCGTGGCGTGCCGGTGAGCCGGATCGCACGCATCCTGGCCCGCGGCACGGCCGCCACCCAGGCGCTGGCCGACGGTTGGCACGCGCAGGCGCGCGCGGCTTTGGCCGACTTCGACCGGCTGCGCCTGGCCGAGGTGCACCGGCAGGCCCTGGCGGCCTTGGGCCAGGACGCGCTGTTCGAACAGGTGTGGATGCCGCTGTGGACGTCGCTGCGCGGCGTCGGTCAGGCCTATGGCCAGGTCAGCGAAGGGCTGTTTCTCGATCAGTTCCTGCGTCACCAGGTGCTGGAGCAATTGCGCGAGCAGCCTGTCGAGGGCCGCTTGCAGGTACTGGTGGCGCCCCTGAACGAACAGGCGCACAAGCTGGAACTGCTGGTGGCCGGCTTGCTGTTGAGCGATGCCCAGACGGCGGTAACCGTGTTGCCTTTAGGCCAGCCATTGGCCGAGCTGGCGCTGATCTGCGAACGGCGCGCGGCGGATGCGTTGGTGCTGGTTGCCCATCATCACCGGCCGGCCGAGTTGGGCGGTTTGCTGGCCAAAGCCACGCGCGGGCTGACCTGCCCCCTGGCGCTGGCTGGGGAAGTGTCCGAATCGGCCGAACCGTCGTTGCGCGGCGGCCCCGTGGCGGGCCTGGGCGCGCAGGGCGCGGTGATGCGTCGGCGCTTGCGGTCGTTTCTGGCGGGGCAGCTCGATACCTGAGGCGCGATGCCGCGCTTAGACCGGGTCCGCGCTCAGCGCCGCCAGCGCCTCGGCCAACTGGCGCTCCAGCTCGACCTGGCGGGTGACGTCCTTCTGGATGCCGATGTAGTAGGTGCGCTGCGAGAGGGGATCGTGCAGCGGGGTGATCGACAGCTCGTTCCAGAACGCCTGGCCGTCCTTGCGGTAGTTGCGCAGCACCTCGCGACACGGCTGGTGTTCGGCCATGGCGCGGCGGATGCGCACGCGGGCCAGTTGGTCGCGGTCCTCGCCTTGCAGGAAGCGGCAGTCCTGGTATAGCGCCTCGCTGCTGGCGTAGCCGGTCAGCCGTTCGAACGCGGGGTTCATGTAGATGAGGATGGTGTCCTCGCCTTCGCGTTCGGCGATCACGATGCCGTCGTTGGAGGCATCGACCATCGACTGCAGCAAGTAGGGATTGATCATCGGCAAGACCTGAAAGAAGGAGGGGACACCGGCAGCGTGCTTTTTCGCGCGTGTCGAAAGCCAGTATCCTACGACTTCATTCACCTCTGGAAATCCCTTCCCGATGAAAATCGCCATCCTGTGCGGCTCGGTCTATGGCGCGGCCGAAGACGTCGCCCGCCATGCCGAAACCGTGCTCGCCGCTGCCGGCTTGCAGGCCTGGCATGCCCAACGCGCCACGCTCGACGACATCCAGCGTTTCGCCCCCGAGGCAGTGCTGGCCGTGACTTCGACCACCGGCATGGGCGAGTTGCCCGATAACCTGGTGAACCTGTACAGCGAACTCAAGGACACCTTGCCCGCCACTTGGCGCGGCCTGCCGGGCGCGGTGATCGGCCTGGGCGATTCGAGCTACGACACCTTCTGCGGTGGCGGCGAGCTGATGGGCGAGCTGTTCGACGAGCTGGGTGTGCAGGCCGTGCTGCCGATGTTGCGTCTGGACGCCGCCGAAACGGTCACGCCGGAGACCGACGCCGAGCCGTGGCTGGCGCAGTTCGCGGCCGCCCTGAAAGCACGCTAGGGGCCGCCCGCCCATCAGGCAGCGCGTGCCGCTGTCCCGTACGGCCATCAAGCTGGCTGCCAACGCGACGCAGCGCCCAGGCCGCCCTGGCTAGACTCCACCTCGAGAGCGAGAGCACACCCATGTGCCAAGAGGTGATTCGTCATGCGTGCAGTCTTGATGGCCTCCCGTTGTACCGACCTAGGGGGGCGCGCCTGATGCCCCTCGCCGAAATCCCCCTTTGTGTCTGGCGCACACGTGCGCAGTCCTTCACCTTCGCTGGGCAGAGCGTGCGCTACTGGACGGCCGGGCAGGGCGAACCGCTGCTGTTGCTGCATGGCTTTCCCATGGCCAGCTGGGACTGGCACTACCTATGGGCGCCGCTGGCCCAGCGCTTTCGGCTGATCGCCTGTGACATGCTCGGTTTCGGCGATTCGGCCAAACCCCTGGACCACAACTACAGCCTGTTGGCCCAAGCCGACCTGCAGCAGGCGCTGTTGTGGCATCTGTGCATCGACCAGCCCGTGCACGTGCTGGCCCACGACTATGGCGGCCATGTGGCCCAGGAGCTGTTGGCACGGCAGCGCGAAGGCCGCGCCGAGCTGGCCAGCTGCGTGTTTCTCAGCACAGGCCTGCTGCCCGAGTGCCACCCTCTGCAAATGGCCCACAAGCTGTTGCTCAGCCCCTTGGGTTGGTTGGTGGGGCGTGCCTTCGGCAGGGAGGACCTGGTGCGCAGCCTGTCGCAGACGCACGGGCTGGACACCCATCTGAGCGAGAGTGCCCTGGACGACTACTGGAGCCTGATTCTGTCCAACCGCGGCACGCGCATCCTGCACAAGCTGATGGGCTTTGCACGCGAGCGCGTGCTTCACCGCCAACGCTGGCTCGACGCCTTGCAGCAGAGTGACGTGCCCTTGGCGGTCATCAACGGCGCGGACGATTCGCTGTGCAGCGCGCCGGCGCTGGCGCGCTATCGACAGGTGCTGCCCGGGATCGAGATCAGCCTGCTGCCCGGTGTCGGCCACTACCCCCATACCCAGGCGCCTGCGCAGGTGCTACAGCAGTACCTGGCGCTACGCGAGCAGCCGCTGGTCCATCTACCGCACAAGGCCACCTGGGGCGAGCTGCGCCAGGCACAGCCATAAAAAAAGCCGCTGCACCGGCAGCGGCCAAGGAAGACGGCAGATCAAGGAGCTTCAAAATCGGCCTGGATCCCCGGCCGGCACCGGTCACTGGGGGTTCGGGGTGCAAGGGCCGGGGAGGGGCAGCATAAGCCGTCGACCCCCTTGGAAAAATACGGTTTGCGGACAATCACCGTTACACGTCCGGTAACAGTGGCGTGTGCGGCCCTGCCTCAACCCGGTTCGAAACCCATCCGCCAACTGCTGGCCTGCGCCGCGGCGCGCAAGCGCTCGGCCGCAGGGCCTTGGCTGTCGGCGTTGAACATCGAGGTCGGCCCGACTACGGTCATCACGGCCGCAATGCGACCCAGGGCATCGAAGATCGGCGCCGACAGGGCGTCGACCCCCGGCATCAGCAACCCGTGGATGTGGTGCAGCCCTTCGGTACGGATGGCCCGGAGGGTGGCCTCGTAGTCGCAGGCCTTGCGCTTGGACTGGGCCAGTTCCTGCTCGCGCAGCTCGGCGATCTCGCGTTCCGGCAGGTAGGCGGCGAACACCAGCCCCGTGGACGAACCCAGCAGCGGCAGCACCGAGCCGATCTGCGTCACCACCGTGACCGCGCGTACGGCCGGCTCGATGCCGACCACCGTCGCCCCCTGATTGCCCCAGACCGCGATGAAGCAGCTCTCGTTGAGGGTGTCGCGCAACTGCGCCAGCGGTTCGGCGGCGACCTTCAGCACATCGATGCTGCCCAGCGCGGCCAAGCCCACGCGCAGCGCTTCGCGACCCAGGCCGTAGTGGTTGGTGGCCGGGTTCTGCTCGGCGAAACCGCTGGCGATCAGCGCCTGTAGATAGCGGTGCACCTTGCTGGCGGGCATGTCGACGAATTCGGCCAGACGCGACAGCGAGGTGGACGGCGCGAGCTGCGCCAGGGCCTTGAGGATGTCGGTGCCGACTTCTGCCGAGCGGACTTTCTGCTTGCCGCTGTCGGCAGGTGATTGGGGCTGGGTCATCGAAGCGTTCTTCCGGTGGAGGTGGCGACCTTATAGCTTGACGCCCGGCATTGAGCAAATTACGTTATACGTAATCCGATTACGATAAATACAATTCAGCGAGTCTGCTGCGGTGCGACACCGCTTGGCAGCCCGCCCGATCCGGAGGCCCCATGCAGCGCACCCCGTCCGCCGATGTGCAGTACCTCAGCGGTTTTGCCAACGAATTCGCCAGCGAAGCCCTGCCGGGCAGCCTGCCGCAGGGGTGCAATTCCCCGCAGCGGGCGCCCTATGGGCTGTATGCCGAGCAGTTGTCCGGCACCGCCTTCACCATGCCGCGCCACGAGCAGCGCCGCAGTTGGCTGTACCGCCTGCGCCCGAGCGCCCTGCACCCGCGCTTCGAGCGCCTGGCGCGGCAACCGTTGGCCGAGGCCGAAGGGCAGATCACGCCCAACCGCCTGCGCTGGAACCCGCAGCCCCTACCGACCGAGCCGACCGACTTCATCGACGGCTGGTCGCCCATGGCGGCGACCGCCGCCGCCGAAGCGCCCAGCGGCGTCAGCGTCTACCTCTACGCGGCCAACCAGTCGATGCAGCGGGCGTTCTACGACGCCGACGGCGAACTGCTGGTGGTGCCGGAAAGGGGTCGCCTGCGCATCCTTACCGAACTGGGCGTGCTGGAACTGGCGCCGCTGGAAATTGCCGTGATCCCGCGCGGCATGAAGTTTCGCGTGGAACTGCTCGATGGCGAAGCCCGTGGCTATCTGGCGGAAAACCACGGCGCTGCGCTGCGCATCCCCGACCTGGGGCCGATCGGCAGCAACGGCCTGGCCAATCCGCGGGACTTCCTCGCCCCGGTCGCCCACTACGAAGACACCACCGGCCCCGTGCAACTGGTGCAGAAATTTCTCGGCCAGTTCTGGGGCTGCGAGCTGAACCATTCGCCGCTCGACGTCGTGGCCTGGCACGGCAACAACGTGCCGTACAAGTACGACCTGCGGACCTTCAACACCCTCGGTACGGTGAGCTACGACCATCCCGACCCATCGATCTTCACCGTGTTGACCTCGCCCAGCAGCGTACCGGGCATGGCCAACATGGACTTCGTGATCTTCCCGCCGCGCTGGATGGTGGCGGAGAACACCTTCCGCCCGCCGTGGTTCCACCGCAACCTGATGAACGAGTTCATGGGCCTGATCGCCGGCGCCTACGACGCCAAGGCCGAGGGTTTCCTGCCCGGCGGCGTGTCGCTGCACCCGTGCATGAGCGCCCATGGCCCCGACGCCGAGACCTGCGAAAAGGCCATCGCCGCCGAACTGGCCCCGCACAAGATCGACGGCACCATGGCCTTCATGTTCGAGACCAGCCAGGTGCTGCGCCCCAGCCGCCAGGCGATGCGCAGCCCGCAATTGCAAACCGACTACGACCGCTGCTGGGCCAGCCTGGCGACGACTTTCGATCCGCAGGGAGCCAAACCATGACCTCGTCCACCCACCCGTCCGCCATCGCCCGCAGTTGGGTCGAACACGCCAACGGGCACCGCGACTTCCCGTTGCAGAACCTGCCCCTGGGCATCTTCAGTCGGCCGGGCGAAGCGCGCCGCGCCGGGGTCGCCATCGGCGAGGCGATCCTCGACTTGCCGGCGGTGCTCGATGCCGGGTTGTTCGACGGTCAGGCCAGGATCGCGGCCGAGGCCGCATCGAGCGACTGGCTCAATGATTTGTTCGCCCTCGGCAGCGGCCCACGCGTGGCCCTGCGCGAACGCTTGACGGCGCTGCTCGGCGAACACAGCGAGCACCAGGCGACCCTGCGCCCGTTGCTGTACCCGGCGCAGGAGTGCGAGATGCACCTGCCGGCGCGGGTCGGCGACTACACCGATTTCTACGTGGGCATCCAGCACGCCACCAACGTCGGCAAACTGTTCCGCCCCGACAATCCGCTGCTGCCCAACTACAAGTACGTGCCGATCGGCTACCACGGTCGCGCATCGACCTTGCGCCCGGGCGGCGTCGAGGTGCGCCGTCCCAAGGGCCAGACGCTGCCGGCAGGGGAAAGCTCACCGCGCTTCGGCCCGTGCGCGCGGCTCGACTACGAACTGGAACTGGGGGTGTGGATCGGCCAGGGCAACGCCATGGGCGAGGCCATCGACATCGCCCGTGCGGGCGAGCACGTCGCCGGTCTGTGCCTGCTCAACGACTGGTCGGCGCGCGATATCCAGGCCTGGGAGTACCAGCCACTGGGGCCGTTCCTGTCGAAGAGTTTCATCACCAGCCTGTCGCCCTGGGTGGTCACCGCCGAGGCGCTGGCGCCGTTCCGCTGCGCGCAGCCGCCGCGCCCCGAAGGCGATCCGCAACCGCTGGCCTATCTGTTCGACGCCGACGACCAGGCCCAGGGCGCGTTCGACATCGAACTCGAAGTGCTGCTGCTCACCCAGCGCATGCGCGAGCAAGGCCAGGCGCCCGAGCGTTTGGCGCTGAGCAACAGCCTGAGCATGTACTGGACCGTGGCCCAACTGGTGGCGCACCACAGCGTCAACGGCTGCCAATTGCAACCGGGCGACCTGTTCGGTTCGGGCACGCTGTCCGGGGCCGGGCAGGGCGCCTATGGCAGCCTGCTGGAGATCACCGAAGGCGGCAAACAGCCGGTGCGTCTGGGCAATGGCGAGCAGCGCACTTTCCTCGAAGACGGTGACGAAATCATCCTGCGCGGGCGTTGCGTGCGCGAGGGCGTCGCCAGCATCGGCTTCGGCGAGTGCCGTGGCCGCGTCGTGCCCGCCAACTGAACGAGGCTGCGGCGATGGAGCTGTTCACCTATTACCGTTCCACCTCGTCCTACCGGGTGCGCATCGCGCTGGCGCTCAAAGGCCTCGATCATCGAGCGATCGCCGTCAACCTGCTGGGCGGCGAGCAACTGCAAGCGGCCTATCGGGCGCTCAATCCGCAGGCGCGGGTGCCGATGCTGCGCACCGACCACGGCGAGCTGCTGTCGCAGTCGCCGGCGATCATCGAGTACCTGGAGGAGGCCTATCCCGTGCCGGCGCTGCTACACGGCGATGCCCAGGCACGGGCGAAGGCGCGTGCGGTCGCGGCGCTGATCGCCTGCGACGTGCACCCGCTGCACAACGTGAGCGTGCTCAACCGGTTGCGCGGCATGGGTCAGGACGAGGTGCAGGTGGCGGCGTGGACGGCGCACTGGATCGGCGAGGGCCTGGCTGCGGTGGAACGACTGATCGGGGACGAGGGCTATTGTTTCGGCGACGAGCCGGGCCTGGCCGACCTCTATTTGGTGCCGCAGCTGTATGCCGCGCAGCGGTTTCAGGTCGATCTGGCCGCCTACCCGCGCATTGGCCGCGTCGCCGCGCTGGCGGCGCAGCACCCGGCGTTTCAGCTGGCGCATCCGGCCCGTCAGGCCGATGCGCCGGCTCAGTGAAGCGAGCGGGGCGCCAAAGGTAGCTGTTCGAGGCGTTCGGTCAGTTGCAGGCGTTGCACCGGATCGTCACTGAGCAACAAGGCGTGCTCCAGGTCGAAACGTTCGGCCTGCGGGCAGTTAAGCCTTTGGTACAGCCCAGCCCGTGCCAGGTAGTCGGTGCTGAGCACCGGACCCAACTGCATCACCCGTTCGGCGTCCACCAGCGCCGCCAGGTAGTCGTCGTGCTGGGTATGCAGGTGCCTGAGGTTGCGCGACAGGCGTTGCAGCATCTGTGCCGGTGTGGCGGCCGCCAGGTGTTCGGCGCTCAGGGATGCACGGGCGCCGTACTGGCGCTGCAACAGTTCGCGGCAGTCGGAGGGGTACAGACGGCGACCGCCGCACGGGTCGAGCAGGTAATCGGCGCCCGGCACGCGCAGCAGGAAGTGGCCCGGGAAGTTCACCCCTTCCAGCGGAATGGCCAGGCGCTGGGCGATTTCCAGCGCCAGGAGCGCCAGGGCCAAGGGCTGGCCGCGACGTCGTTGCAACACTTGGTCGAGCAGGGCGGCCTGGGGCCGGATGGGCCGATACTCCTCTTGCTGGAAACCCAATGTGCTCAGGGTGCGCAGCAAGGGCTGGGCGAGTTCTCTGGGCGGTAGTATCGGCAGATGGTGGGCGACATCCAGTTGCAGGTGTTGCAACCGGTTGAGGCTGTCACCAGGCAACACGCCAGGATCGTGTTCGGCGGCTATCCACAGCGCCGCTTCGAAAGGTGCGGCAGGGGTGCGTTGCAGGCACAGCAGGCAGTGTTGACGTGGGTTCATCGAGGCCTCCACACAGCGGTCGTCTTCGGACGTGGCAGTGCGTCTCGGTACGCGCGGCCGGCCGGTGGTCCGACGGCGATTCGCACTGCGGGGCGCTGCCTATACTGGGAATCTGCACCTTTTATGGGAGCTCGTCGATGTTCGCGCTCATGCATGCCACACGCGCCCAGGCCCTGCACCTGTGGAGCGACCCCGCGACCGGCCTGCGCGCGGTGGCGGTGATCCACAACGAGCAGTTGGGGCCTGCCATGGGCGGCTGCCGTTACCTGCCCTATGCCGACGACGACACCGCCATCGCCGACGCCCTGCAATTGGCCCGGGCCATGAGTTACAAGGCCGCGCTGGCCGGGCTGCCGGTGGGCGGGGGCAAGGCGGTGATCCTGCGCGGCGCCCAGGACGGCGACCGCGCCGCGCTGTTCCAGGCCTTCGGCCGCTTTCTCGACACCCTGGGCGGGCGCCTGGTGGTGGCGGTGGACAGCGGCACCTCCATCGACGACATGGACTGCATCGCCCGCAGCACGCGCCATGTCGGCAGCACCCGCGCCGCCGGCGACCCTGCGCCGGTCGCCGCGCTCGGGGTGCTCGCGGGTCTGCGCGCCACGGCCCAGGCCCGTCTGGGCAGCGGCAGCCTCGAAGGCTTGCGCGTGGCGGTGCAGGGGCTGGGCCACGTAGGCCACGCACTGGCCGAGGGCTTGCACGCGGCGGGGGCGGAACTGCTGGTCAGCGATCTCGACCCCGACCGCGTGCGCCGCGCCGTGGAGCGGTTCGACGCCTGGCCGGTAGCCCACGACGCACTGCTGAGCACGCCCTGCGACCTGTTCGTGCCCTGTGGCGTGGGGCCGGTGCTCAATGCCCAGAGCGTGATGCAGTTGCGCTGCGCCGCGGTGGCAGGCTCGGCCAACAACCCGCTGACCACTTTGGAGGTGGCCGACCAACTGCAAAGCCGCGGCATCCTGTATGCGCCCGACACCATCATCAACGCCGGCGGCCTGATCCACGTGGCCTTGACCCACCGTGGCGAAGCGCCCGAGCGCATCACCGCCTACCTGGCGCGCATCCCCGAACGCCTCACCGAAGTGTTCGGCCATGCCCAGGCGCAGAATCGCTCGCCAGCGCGGGTGGCGCAGGCGCTCGCCGAGCGGTTGCTCTACGGATGCGCGGGAACCTGAGCGCTGCCCTGGGCTCAGAGCCATAGAGGCTCTGGGTTGGACGCTCGCGTCGCACACCTTTAGACTCCGCGCCCCGGCGTTCGGGCTCGCCTTCGAGCCGCGCCTGCTCCACCGCGCCCTGCCTTGCGGCGCCCCATTCGAACGATAAGGTTTTCCATGACGACACAACACACCGCACCCCATGTGGGCACGGCGCTGGTGCTGTTCGCGTTGGCGGTCGGTGGCTTCGCCATCGGCACCACGGAATTCGCCACCATGAGCCTGTTGCCCTTTTTCGCGCCGGACCTGGGCATCGACGCGCCGACCGCCGGCCATGTGATCAGCGCCTATGCCCTCGGCGTGGTGGTCGGCGCGCCCTTGTTGGCCGTGCTGGGCGCGCGCCTGGCGCGCCGTACCCTGCTGATCGGGCTGATGGGCCTGTTCGCCCTGGGCAACGGCCTGTCGGCGCTGGCGCCGGACTACCACTGGATGCTGGTATTCCGCTTCATCGCCGGCCTGCCGCACGGCGCCTACTTCGGCATCGCGTCTTTGGTCGCCGCTTCGCTGGTGCCGCCCAATCGCCGCACCTGGGCAGTAGGGCGCATGTTCTTCGGCCTGACCATCGCCACGATCATCGGCGTGCCGCTGGCCAACTGGCTGGGCCAGTTGTTCGGCTGGCGCTACAGCTTCGCCTTGGTGGCGCTGCTGGGTGTCGGCACCATGCTCGCCCTGACCCTGTACGCGCCACGCGATGCCGCCAACCCCACGGCCAGCCCGCTGCGTGAGCTCAGCGCACTGCGCAACGCGCAGGTGTGGTTGACGCTGGGCATCGGCGCCATCGGCTTTGGCGGGCTGTTCGCCGTGTACACCTACCTGGCCGACATCCTCGGCGCCGTCACCCATGTTTCCCACAGCACCGTGCCGCTGGTGTTGGCGGTGTTCGGTGTGGGCATGACCCTCGGCACCCTGATCGTGCCGATTTTCGCCGATCGCGCCCTGATGGCCACCGCCGGCGGCATGCTGGTGTTCAGCGCCGTGATGCTGGCGCTGTTCCCCTTCGCGGCGGGCAACGTATGGACCATTTCGCTGTGCGTGCTGTTGATCGGCTCGGGCGGTGCGCTGGGCACGGTGTTGCAAACGCGCCTGATGGACGTTGCCGCCGACGCCCAGGGTCTGGCGGCCGCCCTCAACCATTCGGCCTTCAACTTCGCCAACGCCCTTGGCCCATTCCTGGGCGGGCTGGCGCTCACGGCCGGCTATGGCTGGACATCGCCAGGATGGGTAGGTTGTGGCCTGGCCCTGGGCGGGTTGGCCATCTGGGCCGTGTCCGCCGGGCTGGACCGTCGCACCCTTGGCAGCCCGGCCGAGCAGACGCCTTCCTAACCAGCGGAAACGAGAAGGGCGGGATTTGCTATCCCGCCCTTCGATCGCCCCACATCACTCGCCGGCTTCGGCCTTGGCCTCTAGCTCGGCCAGCGCGCCGGCATTGCTCTTGAATGCCGTGGCGAATACGGCGCGGTTCTTCGCCATGAAGATACTGGCCTCTTCGGCCAGGTTTTCGTCCAGCCCGGCTACGTTTTTCACCAGGACCTGGGTAAGCACCTCGGCCAGTTCCAGCATCTGGTCATGGGCATCTGCAAGTTTGCGGTCCAAGAACGTCGTCTCCAAATCGCGAGTGCTGCGGTAAAGAATCTCAACAGCCATACGAGGCCTCTCAGTCAGTGATGTCAGGGGCGCCGGCGCGGCGCGGCCTGGGTCGCAACGAAAGCCGCTGCGGTAGGTGGCGACATCTTCGTTCGAACGGGGTGGTGATTCGGTTACAGATTGACTGTATCGATATACAGTATACGCGGCGATTGCCTTCATGCAACCGCCACGTATCCACGCGATGATCTTCCGGCGCCTCCCGGATGCCCTGCGGCATTGCAGATGCCTGCGGCATTCGGTCGCCTTCCGCAATGCGGAGCTGGCCTTTTAACTGCATGGCTTGGGCGTCATGCCTGCGGCGCAGGCTGTTCCTGGCCGCACACGAGGGGAGGGGAAACATGAAATGGGCGGATAGAATGCGGGTCCGGCTGCATGCCGGGGCCAACAGCCTGGGTAACCTGGGCGTCGAGCTGTTCCATTACCTGGCGTTGTTCGGCATCGGCGCGATTACCGTGTATGCCGGCATCAACACCTTCATCGACATGCTCGGGCAAGACAAGGTCAGCGTCGACGACATCCTGCTGCTGTTCATCTACCTCGAACTGCTGGCGATGAGCGGCATCTACTTCCGCACCAACCACATGCCACTGCGGTTCTTGTTGTACATCGGCGTCACGGCATTGATTCGTCTGTTGATCAGCGACGTTTCCCACCACAAGTCGCCCGATGCGGGCATCTTGTATCTGACCGGGGGCGTGGTGCTGTTGTCGGTTTCGATCCTGGTGGTCAGGTATGCGTCGGCGCGGTTTCCTTCGGTGCAGGAGAAGACCGAGTGAGCGGCTCGTGGGGACGTTTCACTTTCGGCAATGCACCTGGCTGAATCGCCTGACTGCGACGACGATCACTAGCGCACCGAAAAGGGTGACCCAGGAAATCGTATTGCCGAAGACGATGTAGTCCAGCACGACGGTCACCACCGGAACCAAATAGAAGAGCACCCCCACCTGACTCGCGACCTTCCTGCTCAGCATGTAGAACAACAGCAGCACCGCGCAGGTGGACACGATGAGAATCATCCATGTGGCCGCTACCAGGAATTGAGGGGTGACGTTCAGCGCTACTTGGGTAAAGGGTAGGGCAAGTACGAATATGCAGGACGCGGTGAGCGTCTGGTAGAAAGCCGAGGCGACAGGGTGGATCACCGAGCGTTTCTGCATGACCGAGCCCGCGCTGATCGCAAGTACGGAAACGAGCCCGAATAGAACGCCGATCGCTGTTACAGCGCCCACTTCGCGTGCACCGAGGATCGCGATAATCAGGCCTGCAAGACCAAGACCCAAGTAGCAGCAGCTCGCTCGCTCCAGGCGTTCTTGGGCCAGCGCAGGTGTCAGAATGGGCTGTAGGCCCAGGATGATTGCCAATACGCCGGGCGTCAGTTGGTGATCGAGCGCCAGGAAATAGGCGGCCTGATAACCCACTTGGATCAGCAGGCCGATCACCATGGCCCTCAACAACAACGGCCTGGGCAGAACCAGCAATGTACGCATATTCGTTCGCTGGACGATGACCGCATAGACGATCCCCAACGCGAGCGTAGCCCCTATGGCACGCACCGTCAGAAACACCGAGACCGAGGCGTCCTCCAGGCCAAGTTTCACGAAAATGGCGCCGCTGCTCCACATCAGTAGAAACAGCAGCGGAGCGTATCTTTCCAAGGCACTCACTGAGCGACTCCAACCTGGAAGGTCCAGTCGTTCAAGGCGTAGCGTTCACCCATCGCTCTGTGTTCGATGAGGTACCGACGCAGTGTCTTCGCTTTTTCCAGTACTGGTGCATTGTTCGCCTGTTCGGCCGCACTGATGATCCAGTCGTAACAGGAGGCCACAGGCACATCATAGAGAAAGTGATATTTGGATAACGCGAACACGATGTCCTTGAAGGTGAAGCATTCGATCAATGTGGCGGTCGCCGCGACGATTTCGCGTTCTTGCAGGGGCTGGAGCGGCAAGCGCTCGATATAGATGTCGCTACGCTGGAAGTGGGCGGATCGACGATCTCTGAAAATGTCGGCCGGTTCGAAGTGCGCTTCGTATATGAAGTCCAAGCAGAGGAACATGCGGCTGTTCAGGCCAAAGTTTACCGCCGCATGGCTGATACCGGCATCCAGAAACCAGACTTCGTCCGCGCGCATCTGAAAGACGCCGTGTTCATCGGAATGGAACGCTTGTTCATTGTCTTCGAGCGCTAGAAATACGCGGTAATAAGTGACCGCTGCATCCAACTCCACAAAGTCACGGTGGGGAATGACGATGCCGTCCACCAGGCTGCGGGCGCGGACCATCCTGAGAGCCGTGGGCTCGAACTGCTCATGGATGAGCTTCGCGATGGCTGGGCACTGGCGCAGGTGTTCGGTAGGCAGGCAGCGCTGTGCGTTTCGGTAGAGGGTGTCGTCCGCTTCGCCGGTTGCATTGTAAAGGGATATGTTTTTCCAGTGCCCTTGGCCGAACTCGTCGTATTCTTCGGGCTGTTTCCTGATCGACCTGAGGCGCTCGATGTCATGACCGAGTTGGTAATGTTCAAGGTTTATCGTTCCTATGATTTTAGAGGCCATCGCTCGCTCCTTATGCAGTCGCCTCATCCTAGGCAATGCAATGGTCTACCGTCGTTAATAGTTATGATAAGGGCCATCACCGATGGTGATGAAAAGGGACCGCGATGAACTTGGACATGAACCAGTTGCGCGCCTTCGTGACGGTCGCCGAACTCAAAAGTTTTTCCAGAGCCTCGCATCGGTTATGTCGCGTGCAGTCTGCCATTAGCCAGCAAATCCAAAAGCTCGAGCGCTCGATCGGCGCGGCGCTGTTCGTCAGAGGTGGGCGTACGCTCGAACTTACCGCCCAAGGCGAACACCTGTTGGCCTATGCGCTGAAGATTCTGGCATGGAACGATGTCGCCATCACCGAGTTGACCGAGGTATGCACGGCGCGCGTGGTCAAGATAGGCACTTCGGATACCTATGCGACATGCCATCTTCCGCACATCATAAAAACCTGCGCCCAGCGGCTGCCTTCCATGGAAATCGAGGTGCAGTGCGACTACAGCGGTGCGCTGTGGAAGCGCTACCGCGCCGGGGAGCTGGACATCGTGCTGACCCAAGACTGCCCTGCGGACATTTCGGCGCAGTTGCTGTATTCACAGCCCTTGGTCTGGGTCGTCGCGAGGCAGAGCCGCGTGTTCGAGCGGGAAACGGTGCCGCTGGCGCTTTTCACCCAGGGGTGCGGTGACAGGGCGCTGGTGCTCGATGCCCTCAATCGTACCGGCAAGCCCTACCGAATCGGCTACCACGGTACGAGCCATGCCGGCGTGATCGCAGCGTTGTCCACGGGGTGTTACGTCTCGGCCGTGCTGCCGAGCAGTGCCGACCCTAACCTGCGGGTCTTGGACGAAGCGCAAGGCTTCCCACCGTTGGGCAGCCTGGACATTTCGCTCGCCTGCCGAGAAAAGTCGCATATCGCCTTGGTCAGCCTGTTCGCAGAGGTGGCCCGTAGCTACTTCCACCGCTTGAACGCTGCGCCTTCGAGTTTCGAGCGCCATTCGATGCCAATCGATACAGCGGCGGATGCGCTGCCCGATTCGGTGCGCTAAGGCCGAACCACCACGTCGAAGGGCTTTCCTGGAAAGGTTTTCGAGAGCAGGCAGTGAGGGTCGTTAGCCATCTTCGACGGCCTGAGGTGCTGATTATCTAAAGATGCAGCCGCACCCAAGTCCTTTCCAATACCGCGACTCGGCCTCCCAGCGGCTTTTCCGACCGCTGGCCGTCGGGTATGGAATCGAGGGACTCACATGAGCGAACGAGAACACGTCATCGACTTTCTGGAAGGCTACCTGCAACCGCTGGGGCTGGACTTGGAAAGCACGTACATCAACGAGATCAACAACGTCATCGAGCCGCAGGTGGTCGCCTCGCGCTCGATAGCCGACGAGGTGGTGCACTGGATAAGGTTGGGTCAGGAGCCGACCTACGACCCTGGTCTGGTGGGAGTCTTCCGGGAACCGCATAGTTTTGCGGATACGCACCGCGAACCCCGGCTGCGCCTGTCCGAGCTTGAAAGGGCTATACGCGCGCTGCTCGACCTAGCGGGCTGACGGGCGGGGCAGGTGCGTGGGCGGCAGTGGGAGGCGTTCGGCAAGGCTTGCCAGCACAGCGGCGGTGTCGTCGGCACTGGTCGCCAGTTCCAGCTGGATATGTTCGACCAGTCGTTGCAACTGCCGTGGATCGTTGCGCTGTGCCGGCGCGATCAGATGTTTGGCCACAATGCCGTCTGCTTTGGACAAAGTGAGCATGATGCTGCCATCCAGACCTGCGACACGCAGGTTCACGCGGTAGTCGCCGGCAAAGGCCTTGTTGATCAGTGCGAAGGGGTTGTACATGGTCATGTTCTGCAACGTGGACATTGTAGAGATGACTGGCAGCGAGCCGGGAAGGTTCACCGCCCGAACCCCAAGCACTCCAACGAAAAACGCCCGGCATTGGAATGCCGGGCGTTTTCAGACGAGGCGTGCAATCACTCGTCAGGGTCTTCGTTCAATTCGAGTGTCGGCCGCTTGCTGCGCAGTTTGCCGTAGAAGTGCTCCAGAGCATGGTTGAGCTTGGTGGTGGCGCCATCGACCGCCAGGTCGAGCGAGTTGGCGGTATGGCTGACCGAGATCGGTGCATGGCCCTTGGGGCGAGCTTCCATCTGGCAGCGCTTGTCGTGTGGACCGGGCTTGGCGCCGTTGTCGTCGCTCAGGTGGACTTCGATGCGGGTGAGGTCGTCTTCGTACCGCTCGAGACCGCCTTGCAACGTGGTGCGGACCCATTCTTCCAAGCGCACATCGCCCTGGATCTGGTTGCTGCTGTTGACCTGGATTTGCATGATTCCAATCCTTATTCAGCTGGCTCGCAAAGGCGGCTCCCGGCGTTCTTGCCGTGGGAAATGCTGCGCCCTTGACTCTAAGGTCAGGCAACGCCCGGTTGAATTCAACCCTGGTTGAAAAATAAATCTCCTGTTGCAATTAGTATCGAACCAAGGCGTCAAAGGGCGCCCCATGGATCGACTTCGGAGGTTCGCAAGCAACGGCAAGCAACGCTGGCGACTCATCAGGCAAACTTTGCTTATGAGAATTGAAATCATTACTATTGCATCCCCCGAAACCCCGGACCTTTTCCATGAAACCCAAAGCCACGGGTCTGCCTCTGCATTACCGCCTGGCGGTCGTGTCCCGCTGCCTGGCGGCCTTGCTGGGCGGCTATGTCCTGGCTTCGCTGACCAGTGTGTGTCTGGCGCTGCTGGCGCCCTTGGCGCAGGTGGACGCCGTACTCTTGGGCATGATGCTGTCGTTCGTCGTGTATCTACTGGCCTTCATCTGGTGCTTCGCCTGCCGTAGCGCTTGGCAGGCCTGGGTTGGCGTGTCGGCGCCGAGTCTGGTGCTGGGGGCGATCGACGCGCTGGCCTATTGGATGAACCTGCCATGAGAGAAGGCTTCCGCCAGGCGATGGCCTGGCTGCACACCTGGACCGGGCTGATCTTCGGCTGGTTGCTGTTCGCGATTTTCCTGACCGGCACGATGTCGTATTTCAAGGAAGAAATCAGCCACTGGAGCCAGCCGGAGATCCAGCGCCACGCCCTCGATCCGGCCAACAGCCTGGCCTTGGCGCAACGCTACCTGCAAAACAACGCAGGCTCGGCCAGCGGTTGGTTCATCCGCCTGCCCAGCGAACGCGAGCCGGCCATCAGCGTGGGTTGGCGCACACCCGAAGGCGGCCGTCGCGGCTTCATGCGCAAGGACCTCGACGCATCCAGCGGCGAAGAGGTGCAGGCGCGCGACAGCCGCGGCGGCGAATTCTTCTACCGCTTCCATTTCCAGCTGGAGATGCCCCACCCCTGGGGGCGCTGGCTGTCGACCCTGTGCGCTTTCATCATGTTCCTCGGGCTGATCACCGGGATCATCACCCACAAGAAGATCTTCAAGGAGTTCTTCACCTTCCGCCCCGGCAAAGGCCAGCGCTCCTGGCTGGACGGGCACAACGCCATCGGTGTGCTGGTGCTGCCGTTCCACCTGATGATCAGCTACAGCAGCCTGGTGCTGTTCATGTACATGGTCATGCCGGCCGGCATCCTGGCCAGCTATGGCGGTGAGACCAACCGCTACTTCAGCGACCTGTTCGGGCGCGACCTCGACGTCACTCCCGCCGGCGTGGTGGCGCCCATGGCTGCGCTGCCCACGCTGTACGCCAAGGCGCTGGAACAGGCGCCCGGCGCGCACCTCGACACGGTCCAGGTGCAGAACCCCAACGACCAGAATGCCCGGGTCAGCTTCACCCGCGCCTCGTCCGACGACGTCGCCTACCGCCGTAGCCAGACCTGGAGCTTCGACGGCGTCAGCGGCAGGTTGCTGTCCAGCGGTGCGCCCGAGAGCGGCATGATGATGACCTCGTTCAGCTTCGCCGGCCTGCACATGGGCAACTTCGCCGGGCCCTGGCTGCGCTGGCTGTACTTCTTCTTCGGCCTCGGCGGCACGGCGGTGATCGGCACCGGCCTGGTGATGTGGCTGGGCAAACGCCAGCTCAAGCACGCCAAGCGCGCACGCATGCCGGCCGAGCTGCGGCTGGTCGAGGTGCTCAACATCGCCAGCATGAGCGGCCTGTTGCTGGGGGTGGCGGCGTTCTTCTGGAGCAACCGCTTGCTGCCGCTGGAGATGCAGGGGCGCGGCGACATGGAGGTCAATGCGTTTCTTGGGGTATGGGCCTTGTCGCTGCTGCACGCCATACTGCGCCCCGGCCGCCGCGCCTGGGCCGAGCAATTGGGCCTGGGCGCACTGGCCTTCGCGTCGCTGCCGCTGCTCAACGCGTTGACCACCGGGCAGGGCCTGAACCATTCGCTCGCGGTGGGCGACTGGGCGATGGCCGGCTTCGACCTGACTGCGTTTGCCGTCGGCCTGTTCCTGGGCTGGACCGCGCGCAAGATGCTGACACCGCCCACCGTCGCCGCCAAGCGTGCGCCCCGGGCCTTGCCCGCACGCCGCGACAGCGGCGCCGAAGTGGAGGCGCACTGATGTTCGGTATCGCCCTGATGGGCTTCGCAGGCTTCGCGGCGTTGTGCCTGGCCATGGAAAAGCACTTCAAGGAGTTGCTCAAACGCAGCCCTGACGCGCGTCGCGGCAAAGCCTTGCGCCTCGGCGGCTGGGCGCTGTTGCTGACCTCCCTGTCGCTGGCCGTGCACTTGCGCGGCTGGGCGCATGGCCTGGTGGAATGGATCGCCGTGTCGATGGCGGGGGTGGCCGCATGGGTGTTCGTGCTGCCCTATCGACCGCGCCTGTTGCTGGGCCTGGCCGCTGCCAGCGCCGTACTCGGCCCGTTGCTGGCCGTGTTCACGCTGTGACGCCGTGAGCGAGCCGGGAGAGCGCATCGAACCAGTCGGCGAACCAGCCTGCGGGCGGGCGCGGTTCGTCCAGGTGTTCCAGGCGCAACGCGCACGCATGGAAGCGCTGGTCAGCCGCCGCGTCGGCTGCCGCGCCACGGCCTCGGACCTTGTCCAGGAGCTGTTCCTGCGCTTCTGGCGCCGGCCGCAGATCGAAGTCGAGGCACTCGACACCTACCTGCTGCGCTGCGCCGGCAACCTGGCCATCGACCACCTGCGCAGCGAAGGCAGCCGCGAGCGGACGGCCGAAGCCGTAGCGCCGGCGAACGAGGCGGCCACTGCCCTGGCTCCGGAGCAGGCGTTGGAAGTCGACCACGACTTGCAGCGCATCGAGGCCGCTTTGCGTGCCTTGCCCGAACGCACAAGGCACATCTTCCTGCTCAACCGTATCCACGGCCGCAAGTACGGCGAGATCGCCAGGGCCATGCAGCTGTCCCAGAGCGCGGTGGAAAAGCATATGATGCGCGCCCTCCAAGCGTGCAAGGCGAGTGTCGCCGAGCCCACGTCCCTTCCACGTCGGTCAGGAAGCGCCCGTCGATGAGCCCATCACCGTCGACCACCGAAGCGCAGTTGCAGGCTGCCCTGCACTGGCTCAGCCGGATCAACGAGCAGCCCGCGCAGGCCGAAGGCCCGGCCTTCAAACGCTGGCTGCTGGCCGACCCCGGGCACCGCGACGCCTACGCGCAAGCGCAATCACTGTGGCGAAGCAGTGCGGCGCCGGCGCTGCGCCTGGCCGAAGAGGAGGGCGACAGCCTGCAACGCTACCTCGACGCCATGAGCCGGCCCGTCGGGCGCTCACGGCGACAATGGGCGGCGGCCTTGGCGACGGCGGCTTGCCTGGTGTTGGCCGTGGGCATCGCCGGCGGGTGGCATCCCGGTCATTGGCTGCAGGACATGCAGGCCGATTATCGCAGCGCCGAGGGCCTGCGCCAGATCACCCTGGCCGACCGCTCGCAGGTGACGCTGGATGCAGGCAGCGCGATCGCCGTCGATTTCACCGGCGGCGAGCGCCGCGTGCGCTTGTTGCGCGGCGCGGCGTTCTTCCAGGTCAGCCATACCGGCGAGGCGTTCCGGGTCGAGGCAGCGGGCGGTGAAGTGCGAGTGCTCGGCACGCAATTCGAAGTGCGCGAGCTCGACGACGGCGCGCAGGTCACGGTACGCCGCGGGCGCGTGGCGGTGAGCCCGACACCGGGCGGGACGGTGCGCGAGCTGACCGCCGACCGGCAGGTGAGCTACCGCGCCGGCCGGCTTGGCGCCATCCAGGCCATCGACAGCGACAACCGTCTGGCCTGGCGCCAGGGCTGGCTGAGCTACCACCAGGCGCCGCTGGCGCAGGTGGTGGACGACTTGGGGCGCTATTACCCCGGGCGCATCCTGTTGCTCGACGAAAAGCTGGCGCAGCGCACCGTCAGTGGCAGTTTTCCGGTCGCCGAGCCGATGCAGGCGCTGGATTCGCTGGGCCAAGTACTGGGCTTTTCGCGGCAGACGCTGCTGGGGCGGCTGACCCTGATCCGCTAGGCCACCGCGGATCGGAAGATCCGGGAAATATTTTCAATCACGGGTGAGGTCGTCCGCGTCGGCATCCGTGTAATGAGTGGAACTGCGATTGATTCGCAGTCATAGCCCTCTCACAGGTCAGCGTTCATGAAGTTCACCCCGCGTTGCGTCCCTCTCTGGCTCGGTCTCGCCCTGCTGCCGGTCACGGCATTCATCTCTCCGGCCAGCGCCGCCGCGCAGCAGCAGACCTATGCGTTCGCCCAGCCGGCCCAGCCCCTGGCCCAGGCCCTCGACGCCTTTAGCCGCGCCACCGGCCAAAGCGTGGTGTACACCCTCGAATTGCCCGGCGCCCAGGCGCCGGCGCTCGACGGCCGTTACAGCGCCGAGCAGGCGCTGCAACGTTTGCTCGGCAGCACGGGCCTGGCTTGGCGTCGCCTTGATGCCCGCACGCTGACCCTGGAAACGCCGGCCTTGGATGCCGCAGACACCGTCAACCTGCAGGCCACCACCGTCGACTCGCTGCTGGACGATGACAGCTACCAACCACCGACCAGCGCGTCGATCATGCGCGGCCAAGGCCCGAGCCAGGACATTCCCCAGGCGATCAACGTAGTGCCGGCCCAGGTCATCCGCGACCAGGCCCCACGCAACCTCGACGACGCCCTGGCCAACGTCAGCGGCATCACCCAGGGCAACAACTTCGGCGGCACCTCCGACACGGTGATGAAGCGCGGCTTCGGTGACAACCGCGACGGCTCGATCATGCGCGACGGCATGCCCCTCGTGCAGGGCCGCAGTCTCAATGCCAGCACCGAGCGGGTCGAAGTGCTCAAGGGGCCGGCCTCGCTGCTGTACGGCATCCAGGACCCGGGCGGGGTCATCAACGTGGTCAGCAAGCGCCCGCAGCGCGAGCAATACAACGCCCTGAACGTGCGCGGCTCGACCTACGGCAACGGCAAGAACGGCAGCGGCGGCGGTTTCGACAGCACCGGCGCCCTGGGCGACAGCAACCTGGCCTACCGGCTGATCGTCGATCACGAGGACGAAGACTACTGGCGCAACTACGGTACGCACCGCGAATCGCTGGTGGCGCCGTCGCTGGCCTGGCTGGGCGAAGACACCCAAGTGGTGCTGGCCTACGAGCATCGCGAGTTCCTCTACCCCTTCGACCGCGGCACGGCGTTCGGCAGCAACGGGCACCCGCTGGACATTCCCGCCACCCGCCGCCTGGACGAGCCGTTCAACGACATGGAAGGGCGCTCCGACCTCTATCGCCTGGAAGTCGACCATCAGCTGGACGACGTCTGGAAGCTGCATATGGGCTACAGCTTCAACCGCGAAACCTACGACGCCAGCCAGGTGCGCGTCACCGGCGTGAACCCAACCGCCGGCACCCTGACCCGCAGCATCGACGGCACCCACAACGCCATGAGCCGCGACCAGTACGCCATCGTCCACCTCAACGGCAGCGTCGAACTGGCCGGCATGCAGCACGACCTCCTGTTAGGTGTCGACCACGAAGACCGCAAGGTCTTTCGCGGCGACCTGATCCGCCAAACTGCGCGCTCGCGATTCAGCTACGTCGATCCGGTCTATGGCCGGGAGGTGGAGGGCAGCACGGTACGCGCCAGCGACAGCGACCAGACCGACAAACTGCGCACCGATGCGCTGTTCATGCAGGACGCCCTGCACTTGGACGACCACTGGATTCTGGTCGCCGGCGCGCGCTTCCAGCAGTACGACCAGTACGCCGGACGTGGCCGCCCGTTCAGCGCCAACACCGACAACAGCGGCCAGTCCTGGGTGCCCCACGCCGGCATCGTCTACAAGGTCGACGACCAGTTGTCGTTCTATGGCAGCTACAGCGAGTCGTTCAAACCCAACTCCAGCATCGCACCGCTGAGCGGTGGCCTGGTGCTCGATTCCTCGATCGCGCCCGAAGAGGGCAAGGCCTGGGAGCTGGGCGCCAAGCTGGACATGCCAGGCAGCTTGACCGGCACCTTGGCGCTGTTCGACATCACCAAGCGCAACGTGCTGGTGTCCAACTTCGACAGCGGCACGGGCGAGACGCTGTACAGCAATGCCGGCGAGGTCAACTCACGCGGCGTCGAACTGGACCTGACCGGCCAGCTCAGCGACCGCTGGAGCTTGATCGGCAGCTACGCCTTCACCGACGCCGAAGTCACCAAGGACCCGGACCTGGAAGGCAATCGCTTGCAAAACGTGGCGCGCCACAGCGGCTCGCTGTCGGCGGTGTACGACTACGGCAGCCTGTTCGGCGGCGATCGTCTGCGGATCGGAGCAGGCGCGCGCTATGTGGGCGAGCGTTCGGGTAACGCCACCAACACCTTCGATTTGCCGTCGTATACGGTGGCCGATGCCTTCGCCACCTACGAAACCAAGCTCGATGAGCACAAGGTGTTGTTGCAACTGAACGTGAAGAACCTGTTCGACCGGGTCTATTACAGCTCGGCGGTGAACCAGTATTTCGTGGCGCTTGGCGATGCGCGGCAGGTGAGTGTGTCCACCACGCTGCAGTTCTGAGAGGGCACCGGCTGCCGTGCTGCGGCAGGGCAAAGGTTATGCGGGGGCCGAACCAGGCCGGCGGCGCCGGCCATCGCGGCTAAAGCCGCTCCCACAGGGGCTTCGCCGCCCATCGCGGCTGATCGGAACGCCGAACCGGCCGTTTCCTGTGGGAGCGGCTTCAGCCGCGATGGCCGGCGCCGCCGGCCCAATGGCCACGGCGCCTTCCTACAGATCCCGGCGCGGATCGTTAGCCCTTCCACACCTGCGGATTCACCAGATTCTGCGGCCGCTCGCCTAACAGCGCCGCGCGCAGGTTGTCCAGCGCCCGGTTGGCCATGGCCTCGCGGGTTTCGGCGGTGGCCGAGCCCAGGTGTGGCAAGGTCAAGGCGTTGGGCAGCTTGAACAAGGGCGATTCGCGCAATGGCTCCTGCTCGTACACGTCCAGGCCGGCGCCGCGGATCGTGCCGCTTTGCAGGGCTTCGATCAGCGCCGCCTCGTCCACTACCGGACCACGGGCGATGTTGATCAGAAACGCACTGGGCTTCATCAGCTTCAACTCCCGCGCGCCGATCAGCTTGCGCGTGGCGTCGGACAGCGGCACCACGATGACCACGAAGTCCGCCTCGCCCAACAACTGCTCCAGGCTGCGGTACTGCGCGCCCAGCTCCTGCTCCAGGGCCGCCTTGCGGCTGTTGCCGGCATACAGCACCGACATGTTGAAGCCGAAGCGCCCACGGCGGGCGATGGCCGCACCGATGTTGCCCAGGCCGACGATGCCGAGGGTCTTGCCATGCACGTCGCTGCCGAACTGCGCCGGCCCCACGGTGGCCTGCCAGTTGCCGGCCTTGGTCCAGGCGTCGAGCTCGGCGGTGCGTCGTGCGCAGCCCATGATCAGCGAGAAGCCGAGGTCGGCGGTGGTTTCGGTGAGCACGTCGGGGGTGTTGGTCAGGGCGATGCCGCGCTCGTTGAAGTAGTCCACGTCGTAGTTGTCGTAGCCCACCGATACGCTCGACACCACCTCCAGCTTGGCCGCGCCTTCGAGCTGGCTGCGGCCCAGCTTGCGCCCCGCGCCGATCAGGCCATGGGCTTGGGGCAATGCTTCGTTGAACTGCGCCGCGATGTCGCCGTGTTTGGGGTCGGGCACGATCACGTTGAAGTCGGACTGCAGGCGTTCGGCCATGGCAGGGGTGATGCGGCTGAAGGCCAGGACGGTTTTTTTCATGGGCGGCTTCTCTGCGAGGTGATTGGTTAGCAACCTAACATCGTCCGCCACCCCGATGCAGCCGCTTTTTCAATGGGCCACGTGCAACTCGTGGATCTTCAGGTCGGCATCATGGGCGGCGAGGATTTCCGGCAGGGAGTTGCGCAGGTATTCCACCCAGGTCTTGATCTTGGCGTCCAGGTACTGCCGCGACGGGTAGATCGCGTACAGGTTCAGCTCCTGCAAGCGGTAGTCGGGGACCACCCGCACCAGGCTGCCGTCGCGAAGGCCGTCGATGGCGGTGTAGATCGGCAGCACGCCCACGCCCATGCCACTGCGGATCGCGGTCTTCATGGCGTCGGCGGAATTGACCTGGAACGGCGAGGACGGCACGTTGATCACTTCCTGGCCTTCCGGGCCGTTGAACAGCCACTTCTCCAACGCGATCACCGGGCTGACCATGCGCAGGCAGGCGTGCTTGGCGAGTTCGGCCGGCTTTTGCGCGATGCCGTGGCGCGCCACGTAGTCGGGCGAGGCGCAGACGATGCTGTAGGTGATGCCCAGGCGCTGGGAAACGAAGCCCGAGTCGGGCAGCTCGCTGGCCAGCACGATCGACACGTCGTAGCCCTCGTCGAGCAGGTCCGGCACGCGGTTGGCCATGGTCAGGTCGAAGGTCACGTCCGGGTGGGTTTCCCGGTAGCGGGCGATGGCATCGACCACGAAGTGCTGGCCCACCCCGGTCATCGAATGCACCTTGAGCTGCCCGGCCGGGCGCGCATGGGCGTCGCTGGCTTCGGCTTCGGCTTCTTCGACGTAGGTGAGGATCTGCTCGCAGCGCGTCAGGTAACGCTTGCCGGCTTCGGTCAGGGCGATGCGCCGGGTGGTGCGGTTGAGCAGGCGCGTTTGCAGGTGCGCTTCGAGGTTGGAGACGGCACGCGACACGTTCGCAGTGGTGGTGTCCAGTTGGGCGGCGGCGGCGGTGAAGCTGCCCAGCTGCGCCACGCAGCTGAACGCGCGCATGTTTTGCAAGGTGTCCATGGGTCACTCTCGGGGTTGAGGGCGAAATTGTGACATGAAGCAACGGCGGAGGCGCTTCGACCAAAGCCGGATTATCGCTCTTTTGGTAACAAAGATTCGCATGAATATACGCTTATCGGCGTTCGCGCCGCCCCCTAGAATGGCGCCGCCCACCCTCCATGCCCCGGAAACCGCCGCTGTGCAGCGTCGCCTCGTTAGCGCACTTCGTGTGCTCAGTTGTTGTGTCATCAGCTTGAATCTACAGGGTTGTATCGATACTGCCGGTATCGCCCCCCACCAGCACCCCGTGCAGCCCGACGCCCTGGCCATCGACGCGGCCATCCGCAGCGCCGAGCAAGACGCGCACTGGCCCCGCCAGCGCTGGTGGCAAGCCTATGGCGACCCGCAGCTCGACCGGCTGATCGACCAGGCCCTGGCCGGCAGCCCCAGCCTGGCCGCTGCCGTGGCGCGCCTGCGCCAGGCCCAGGCGTTGGCCGGTGTGGCCGAGTCGGCCGAGCGTGTGCAGGGCAACGCCGAAGCCGCGCTGAACCGCCACGGCTGGCCGCAGGATCAGTTCTACGGCCCCGGCGGATTGTCCGGCGCCAGCACCTGGGACACCCACGCCGGCCTTGGTCTGAGCTATTCCCTCGACCTCTGGGGCCGCGAACGCAATGCCAGCGAGCAGGCTCTGGACGTCGCCCACCAGCGCACCGCCCAAGCCCGGCAAGCGCAGCTGGAGTTGCAGAACAACGTGGCCAAAGCCTATATCCAGCTGGCGCTGCACTACGCGCAGCGCGACATCGTCGAGCGTCAGTTAGCCCGCCAGGAGCAGATCCTGGCCCTGACCCAGCGTCGCCTCGACGCCGGCATGGGCACCCACCTGGAAGTCAGCCAGGCGCAGGCGCCGCTGCCGGAAATCCACCGCCAGCTCGACGACCTCGACGAATCCATGGCCCTGACCCGCAACCAATTGATGGCCCTGGCCGGCCTCGGTCCGGGGCAAGGCGCCAGCCTGCAACGGCCGACCCTGGCCCTGGCCGCGCCTTTGCCGTTGCCGTCGCGGGTGCCGGCCGAACTGCTCGGCCAGCGCCCGGACGTGGTCGCCAGCCGTTGGCAGGTGGCGGCGCAAGCGCGGGGCATCGACGTGGCCCATGCGGATTTCCTGCCCAACATCGACCTGCTCGCCAACCTCGGCTTCATGGCCACCGGCGGCGCCGCCCTGAGCCTGTTCGACGCGCGCAAGCGCACCTATCAGGCAGGGCCTGCGCTGAGCCTGCCGGTGTTCGACGGCGGCCGCCTGCGCGCACAGCTGGGCGCGGCGGCGGCCGGCTACGACCTGGCCGTGGCGCACTACGACCAGACCTTGGTCGAGGCGTTGAAAGCCATTTCCGACCAGTTGATCCGCCGCGAGTCGATGCAGGCCCAGGCGCGCCTGGCCGGCGAATCGGTGGCCGCCGCCCAGCGCACCTACGACATCGCCACCGTAGCCTTCCAGCGCGGGCTCACCGGTTACCAGGACGTGCTCGACGCGCAGACCCTGCTGTTGCGCCAGCAGCAGATCGAACAGCAGGTCTGGGCCGCGCGCCTGACCGTGCACGCCGAACTGGCCACGGCCCTGGGCGGCGGGCTGGGCGCCGGCGACGATGCCCCCGAGCCTTCGCGCGAAGCGGCGCCTCCCTTACCGGCCGCCCTGGCCTTGGGGCAACGCGGCGGTGGCGCGCGATGAGCAGCGTAGGCCTGGCCTGGCACCGCCTCCAGGGCCTGGAGTGGCGACGCGGTTTCTTCGCCTGGGCGCGCACCGACGGCGTGACCTGGGTGTACATCCTCAAGGTGCTGATGGCGGCCTTCCTCACCCTGTGGCTGGCCATGCGCTTGGAGCTGCCGCAGCCGCGCACGGCGATGATCACCGTGTTCATCGTCATGCAGCCGCAGAGCGGGCACGTGTTCGCCAAGAGCTTCTACCGCGTGCTAGGCACCCTGGCCGGCTCGGCGATGATGGTGCTGCTGATGGCACTGTTCCCGCAGAACACCGAGCTGTTCCTCCCAAGCCTGGCGCTGTGGGTGGGCCTGTGCGCGGCCGGGGCCATGCGCTACCGCACCTTCCAGGCCTACGGCTTCGTGCTGGCCGGCTACACCGCAGCCATGACCGGTCTGCCGGTGCTCGAACACCCCGACCAGGCCTTTCTGGCGGCGGTGTGGCGGGTGCTGGAAATCGGCCTGGGCATCGTCGTCTCCACGGCGGTCAGCGCCGCGATCCTGCCGCAGTCGTCCAGCGCGGCCCTGCGCAATGCCCTGTACCAGCGCTTCGGCGTATTCGCCGGGGTGGCGGTGCAAGCGTTGCGCGGCGGCAACGCACCGGCCGACTTCGAAGCCAACAGCGTGCGCCTGGTGGCCGAAGCCGTGGGCCTGGAAAGCCTGCGCAACGTGACCGCCTTCGAAGACCCGCACATGCGCCGGCGCAGTGGCCGGCTGGTGCGCATGAACAGCGAGTTCATGGGCGTGACCACGCGCTTCAACGCCCTCTACCGCCTGCTCGAACGCCTGCGCGCGCAGGGCTCGGCACCCATCAACGCGGCGCTCGCGCCGGGTGTGGCGAGCCTGATCGAGCTGTTCGAGCCTTATATGAACCGTTTGCTGACCGATGCCGACGCGCTGCGCCTGACCCTGGAGCTGGCCGCCTACCGCGACGGCCTGCAACAGCAGGTGCGCGAGCTGCGCGCCGCGTTCCTGGCCAGTACGCCCAGCGAGGCCGAGCTGCTGGATTTCCATACCGCCTTCGAACTGCTCTACCGCTTGATCGACGACCTCTACAACTATGCCCAGACCCACGCCTCGCTGGCCGCCCACAAGCACGCCCGCGAGCAGTGGCGCGAACCCTTCGTGGCCCGCACCAATTGGCGAGTGTCAGCGGCGGCCGGGGTGCGCTCGGCGGCGGTGCTGTTGCTGCTGGGCAGCTACTGGCTGCTCAGCGACTGGCCTAGCGGGGCGATGATGACCTTGATCGCCACGGTCACTGCCGGGCTCTCGGCGGCCTCGCCCAACCCCAAGCGCATGGCCTTCCAGATGGCCTGCGGCACTTTGTTCGGGGCCTTCGTCGGCTTTTTCGAAACCTTCTTCGTCTTTCCCTGGATCGACGGCTTCGCCTTGCTCTGCCTGGTGCTCGCGCCGGTGTTCGTGCTCGGCGCGTTTCTCTCCTCGCGCCCGGCCTATGCCGGCTACGGCATCGGCCTGCTGGTGTTCTTCGCCACCGGTTCCGTGCCGAACAACCTGACCCAGTACAACCCCTACGTGTTCGTCAACGACTACATCGCCATGGTCATCGGCATGCTGGTCTGTGCGGCGGCGGGGGCGATCGTCCTGCCGCCCAACAGCCGCTGGTTGTGGCAGCGCCTGGAACACGACCTGCGCGGGCAGGTGCTGTTCGCCCTCGGTGGGCGTCTGCGCGGGTTGGGCTCGGCCTTCGAAAGCGGCACCCGCGACCTGTTGCACCAAGCCTACGGCCTGGCCGCCGGCACGCCCAAGGTGCAGGGCGAGCTGGTGCGCTGGATGTTCGCGGTGCTGGAGATCGGCCACGCCATCATCGAGCTGCGCAAGGAACAAGCGCAGGCCCCGGTGCACCCGGCCTACGCCGAAACGCAGCCTTGGCGCCAGGCCATCCGCGTCATGGGCCGGGCCCTGGCGCGGCTGTTCCTGCAACCGAGCGCCAGCCACCACGCGCGCGCGCTGGTGGCCGTGGACCATGCCATCGGCCGCGTGCAGGCCACCGACGAGCCGTTCGCCCGGCATTTCGACACCTCGGTGCTGCGCCGGGTGCAGAGCTACCTGCACTTCATCCGCACCTCGCTCCTCGACCCCCAATCGCCGCTGGCACCCGCCGCAGGACTCGACCATGCCCCGTGAAATCGCCTTCCACGGCCTGTACCTGCCGACCCTGACCCTGCTGTTCCTGCTCGTCGCGGGGCTGGCCTGGGGCCTGGACCGGTTCATCGCCAGCGTCGACGGCTACCGCTTCTTCTGGCATCCGGCGCTGCTGCGCCTGTCGCTGTTCGTCTGTCTCTTCGGCGCCCTGGCGCTGACCGTTTACGGGTAAGCACCTGCAATGAAAAAGTTCTACAGCCTGATCGCCACCCTGTTGGTGCTGGCCGCCGCCGTGTTCATCGGTCGGCAGTTGTGGGTCGACTACATGACCACGCCCTGGACCCGCGACGGCCGGGTGCGCGCCGACATCATCAACGTCGCCGCCGACGTGCCGGGTTACGTGCTGGACGTGCCGGTGCGCGACAACCAACGGGTGAGAAAAGGCGACCTGCTGATCCAGATCGATCCGGCCCATTACCAGGTGGCGGTGGACCAGGCCAGGGCGCTGGTGGCCTCGCGCAAGGCCACCTGGCAGATGCGCCAGGTCAACGCCCGGCGCCGCGCCGACCTGGACAACCTGGTGATCTCCCAGGAGAACCGCGACGACGCCCGCGACATCGCCGGTGCCGCCCTGGCCGACTACCAGCAGGCCCAGGCCCAGCTCGCCGCCGCCGAGCTGAACCTGGCGCGCACGCGCATCCTGGCCACGGTCGACGGCTATGTCACCAACCTCAACGTGCACCGTGGCGACTACGCGCGCACGGGCGAGGCGGTGATGGCGGTGGTCGACGAGCAGTCGTTCTGGGTCTATGGCTTCTTCGAAGAGACCAAACTGCCGCACGTGAAGGTGGGCGATACGGCCGAGTTGCAGATGATGAGCGGCGAACGCCTGCGTGGGCATGTCGAGAGCATCGCCCGCGGCATCTACGACCGCGACAACCCGCAGAGCCGCGAGCTGGTGGCTGACGTCAACCCGACCTTCAACTGGGTGAGGTTGGCGCAGCGGGTGCCGGTGCGGATTCATATCGACCGGGTGCCGGAGGGGTATCTGTTGGCGGCGGGAATGACGTGTACGGTGGTGGTAGAACACGATGCTGAAACGAACTGATAAATTTGCCAGTTACTGAAACGGATGCTTCTGGCGATACTGTCGAAGTTGTTTGTCCAGGCGTTGCAGAAAGAGGTCAGCGGAAGGGGTGAAACATGCCTACATTAAAAGTAGATCTCGCGTACGAGCCTTACGGTTATTGCAGAGTTTCAGAGAAGACTTCGAGTTTTCTCGGATTTAATGGTGCTCATGCCGACGTGCTGACAGGCAATTATGCGTTGGGTAATGGGCACAGAGTGTACGCCCCAACGCTCAGGCGCTTCCAGAGCGCGGACCGGCTAAGCCCGTTCGGTCGTGGAGGCCTCAATACGTATGTCTATTGTCTAGGTGACCCAATCAATCGAGCAGACCCTTCTGGCCAATTTTCGCTGCGGCGCAGATTCCAAGCGTGGACAGGTGGACCAAAGAGCGTCGCTTCGTTGCGTGAGCTCAAAAACACCAACGCCGATCGAATCTATGTTGAAACCGAAAGGACCAGATACAATCTGCACTACGGCTTCGCAAAGTTGATGGTCGTGGAGCAGGAAGGTTCTCTTCCTGCGCTCCTGGGTACGTCGCGTTCATACACACATAAGTGGCTGGTCACCAAAAGCGGCGAATTCGTGATTGGAAGTTTCGATCACACCAAGGCGTACTCGACACACGCAAGTTTCGCAGTGCTTGCGGCAGAGATGAAGGGTGTCGACCCTATTGTCGTGGCTGCCGGAGAACTTGAAATAAAGAAGGGCCGTATTGTAATGAACAACTACAGTGGGCATTACAAAACCTCCTACGGCAGGCTATGGCCGGTCAAGATGCATGTCGAGCGGTTTGCTGGGGAAATGAAGATCGTACGGCAATCTTACCTGGCTGTTGACCCTGCTACGCATCCAACCATGGACGGCGGGGTTGGCCTAGGCCGGTGGTAGGCGCTGAAAGTGTCTGGAGACACGGCGTTCAGCCAGCATATCTTGCTTGGAGCACCTGCCCATCGTACCCGCACTGACTGGCGGTCAATAAAGTACGCACTGGCTTCAGCCAACCAATGAGCAACAGCGGGCCTCAGGTCGCACCCACCAACACCGGCACACTCACCTGATCGATCACCTTCGCGCTGACCGACGGATCGAGCAGCCGGCCCAGCCGCGACAGGTGGCGGTGGCCCATGACGATCAATTCGCAGTCCAGCGTCCGCGCCATGTCGAGAATCGCCTCTACCGGCACCCCTGGCACGGTGCGCCCCTGGCACTCGAAACCCGCCGCGCGTAACGTCTCGACCGCCTGGGCCACGGCCTGCTCGGCCAGTCGCTGCTCTTCGCAGGCGGCCGGGTACTGGTCGCGCTCCTGTTCGGTGTAGCCGGCCGGCGCAGAGTGCACGGCAAAGCTGGGGTCGATCACCAGCAGCACGTGCAGGGTCTGTTCCGCAGGCCGGCAATAACGTTGGGCCAATTCGAGGATGGCGCGGCGGGCTGGGGAGGCGTCGATGGCGATCAGGACTGGGCGCGGCATGGGGATTACCTCGGTGGTGGAAGGGCAGGCCTGCATTCTCGACGCTTGCCGGCCCGCGGATAAAGCCCCTGGCACGCACGAGCCGATTGCGTCTGGCGCACGGATGCCAGCTGTTAAGATTGCCGTTTCTCACAGCTTTCGCGGACATTACCCGATGCCACTGCCGGACATGAACCTGTTGGTCGCCCTCGATGCCTTGCTTGACGAGGGCAGCGTGGTCGGCGCGGCCCAACGCATGAACCTGAGCCCCGCCGCCATGAGCCGCACCCTGGGACGCATCCGCGAGGCGCTGGGCGACCCGATCCTGGTGCGTGCCGGGCGCGGCCTGGTGCCGACGCCACGGGCGCTGGCCCTGCGCGAGCAGGTCAGCCACTTGGTGGAACAGGCCGGCCAGGTGTTTCGCAGTGCCGAGAGCGTCGATCTGGCCAACCTGGACCGCGCCTTCAACATCCGCACCAACGACCTGTTCATCGCCCTGTACGGGGCGCAATTGTTGCGCATGATGCACGAACAGGCGCCGCGCACCGTGTTGCGCTTCGTGCCCGAAGGCGGCCAGGACGACGACGCGGTGCTGCGCGACGGGCGCACCGACCTGCTGATCAGTTCGAGCATCGACCTGGGCCCGGAGATCAAGGTGCAGCGCCTGTTCCACACCCTCTACATCGGCCTCGCCCGGCGCGAGCACCCGATCTTCGACGGCCCGATCACCCCCGAGCGCTTCGCCGCCTACCCGCAGATCAGCGTCTCGCGCCGTGGCCGCGCCAACGGACCGATCGACGCGGAACTGGCGCTGCACAAGGTGCAACGGCATGTGGCGCTGATCACGCCGAGCTTTCATTCGGCGATGTTTTCCCTGCCCGATTCCGACCTGATCCTGCCGATGCCGGCCAACATCCTCGCCAGCGTCAACAAGCTCGACCTGCCGCTACGGGCCTTCGACATTCCGCTGCCGATGGAGCGGGTGACGGTGATGCAGGCCTGGCATCCGCGCTACCACAACGACCCGGCGCACCGCTGGCTGCGCCAGACCCTCAAGGCCTGTTGCCAGATGGAGATGGGTGAAGAGGGCCAGTGGGTCTGAAACCAACGCTTGCCGATTGCGTCGTACGCAAAGTAAAACTGCCGATAAGTCAGTTTTCGTAAGCATTCGATCTTTCTAGACTGCCCAGCATCAAATTATTGCTGGAGATTTCAGGCATGGCGGTGTCGCTCAACCCACCGGCGGCGCTCGCCCCTGCGCCGCCAGCGGCCGCGCCGGCGCAATCGGCGTTCGGCCCGCGTGTGGTGACCGGGTTGTTCGGCGTGCTGCTGGCGGTGCTGTGCGCCGGCCTCAACGAAGCGGTGACCAAGCTGTCGCTGGCCGACATCCGCGGTGGCATGGGCATCGGCGCCGACGAAGGCGCCTGGCTGTTGGCGGTGTACAGCGCCGCTTCGGTATCGGCCATGGCCTTTTCGCCCTGGTTGGCCACCACCTTTTCCCTGCGCCGTTTCACCTTGTGCGCCATCGCCCTGTTCGCCGTGCTCGGCCTGCTGCAACCCTTCGCGCCGAACCTGCACAGCCTGATGCTGCTGCGCATTCTGCAAGGGCTGGCGGCCGGCGCCTTGCCGCCGATGCTGATGAGCGTGGCGCTGCGCTTTTTACCGCCAGGCATCAAGATCTACGGCCTGGCCTGCTATGCGTTGACCGCCACCTTCGGCCCCAACCTGGGCACGCCGCTGGCGGGCCTGTGGACCGAGTACGTCGGCTGGCAATGGGCGTTCTGGCAGATCATCGGCCCGTCGCTGCTGGCCATGGCCTGCGTGGCCTGGGGCTTGCCGCAAGACCCTCTGCGCCTGGAGCGCTTCGCCCAGTTCAACTGGCGCGGTGTGCTGCTGGGGCTGCCGGCTTTGAGCTGCCTGGTGCTGGGTTTGTCGTTGGGCGATCGCTGGGGCTGGTTCGACTCGCCGCTGATCGCGGCGCTGCTGGGCAGCGGTGGCTTGCTGCTGGTGCTGTTTCTGTACAACGAGTGGTCGGAACCGGTGCCGTTCTTCCAGCTGCGGCTGCTGTCGCGGCGCAACCTGGCCTTCGCGCTGGTGACCCTGGCCGGCGTACTGGTGGTGCTGTCCGGTTCGGGCAGCCTGCCGTCGGCGTACCTGGCGCAGATCCATGGCTATCGGCCGGCGCAGACCAGCCCGCTGATGCTGCTGGTGGCGCTGCCGCAGTTGCTCGCGCTGCCGCTGACCGCGGCACTGTGCAACCTGCGCGCCGTCGATTGCCGCTGGGTGCTGGCCGCAGGTTTGGGTCTGCTGGTGCTGTCGTGCCTGGGCAGCAACGGACTGACCAGCGCCTGGATTCGCGACGACTTCTACCCGATCTACCTGCTGCAAGTGTTCGGCCAGCCCATGGCGGTGCTGCCGCTCTTGATGCTGTCGACCAACGGCATGAGCCCCCAGGAGGGGCCGTTCGCCTCGGCCTGGTTCAACACCGTCAAGGGCCTGGCCGCGGTGGTGGCCACGGCCGTGCTGGAGCTGCTGGGCACCTGGCGCCGGCATTTCCATTCCAACCACCTGGTCGACAGCCTGGGCAACGCGCCCCAGCTCGACGACCGCGCCGCCGGGCTCGCCCAGCGCATCCACGAACAGGCCCAGGTGCTGACCTCGGCCGACCTGTATCTGGTGATGGCAGGAATCGGCGTCGCGCTGATCTGCCTGATTCCTTTCGTACCTACCCGGGTCTACCCGCCGCGCGCGGTGGCCTGAACCTGTGACCGAGAACCGCTGACATGAAGGACAACCGCAAGACCCTGATCATCGCCGGCGTGCTCGCCGTGGCGGCGCTGGCCGTGCTCGCCGGCCGCTGGCTGCTGGGCAGCGACCACCGGCAACGCACCGAAGACGCCTACGTGGTGGCCGACTACACCGTGGTCGCGCCGAAAGTGGCCGGCTTCATCAAGCAGGTGCTCGTCGAGGACAACCAGCAGGTCAAGGCCGGGCAACTGCTCGCCACCCTCGACGACCGCGACTATCAAACCGCCCTGGACGCCGCCCTGGCCCGGCAGAGCGTGGCCCAGGCGCAGCGCGCCAATGCCCAGGCGACCCTCGAGCGCCAGGCCGCGCTGATCGCCCAGGCCGAAGCGGCGGTGCGAGCGGCCAAGGCCGAGACGGCCTTCGCCGAACACGAAGTGGGCCGTTACGGGCGCCTGGCCGAGCAGGGCGCCGGCACCGTGCAGAACGCCCAGCAGGCGCGCAGCCGGGTCGAACAAGCGCGCGCGCAGCAGGCCAACAGTGCGGCGGCCTTGCTCGCCGCCCGCAAGCAGGTGGATGTGCTCAGCGCCCAGCGCGACAGCGCCCAAGGCCAGTTCAAGCAGGCCGAGGCCGAGGTGGAAAAGGCACGCCTGGACCTGTCGTACACGCGCATCACCGCACCCGTCGACGGCATGGTCGGCGAGCGCGCGCTGCGTGTCGGTGCCTACGTCAGCCCCGGCACGCGGCTGCTGTCGGTGGTGCCGCTGGCCGACGCCTATGTGGTCGGCAACTTCCTCGAGACGCAACTGACCCACGTGCAGCCCGGCCAGCCCGTGCAATTGCGGGTCGACACCTTCGCCGAGCACAGCCTGCACGGCCACGTGCAGAGCATCGCGCCGGCTACCGGCGTGACCTTCGCCGCGGTCAAGCCCGACAACGCCACCGGCAACTTCACCAAGGTGGTGCAGCGCATCCCGGTGAAGATCGTCTTCGATGCCGACCAGCCCGGCTTGGAGCGGTTGCGCGTCGGCATGTCGGTCGAGGCCAGCATCGAGACCGATGCCGGCAGCCACGTCGATAGCCCCGTTGGCCGCGAGGTCAGCGCGCGATGAAGGCGATGGCCCGTCTCAGCCCTTTGCTGCTGGCCGCAGCCCTGGCCGGGTGCAGCCTGGGCCCGGATTTCCAGGCGCCACACAGCCAGACCCCGGCGCAGTGGTCGTCGCCGCGCGGTGAGGCCGCGCGCAGTCAGCCAAGCGCCGACCCCCTCCAG
Organism: Pseudomonas sp. UBA6562; assembly: GCF_002434265.1. Classification (GTDB taxonomy): domain Bacteria; phylum Pseudomonadota; class Gammaproteobacteria; order Pseudomonadales; family Pseudomonadaceae; genus Aquipseudomonas. The sequence continues at coordinate 46,537 of NZ_DJJS01000004.1, forward strand.
CAGCGCTGGTGGGACAACTTCCACGACGCCCGTCTCAGTGCTCTGATCGAACAGGTGACGGCGCGCAACCTCGACCTGCAACTGGCCAGCGCCCGTGTGCTGCAGAGCCGCGCCGCGCGCAGTTCGGTGGCCGGCGAAGAACTGCCGTCGGTTGATGCCGAGGCCGGCTACAGCCGTGCGCGCAACAGCGCCGAAGGTTTGAACGATCCGTCCGGCAATGCCGGTAAGTCCGCCTATAGCCTGTGGCAGGGCGACCTCACCGCCGGCTGGGAACTGGACCTCTGGGGCCGGGTGCGGCGCCAGGTGGAGGCGGCCGATGCCAACGTGCAGGTGGCCGAGGACGACCGTCGCGGCGTGCTGCTGACGCTGCTCGCCGAAACCGCGCGCGATTACATTCAACTGCGCGCCGTGCAACGCACCCTGGGCGTCACCGAAGACAACCTCAAGCTCGCCCGGCATGGTCTGGCGCTGTCGCAAGACCGTTTGAACGAAGGGGTGGCGACCCAGTTGGACGTGGCCCAGGCCAGTGCGCAAGTCGCCTCCATCGAGGCGCGCTTGCCGACCTTGCAGGCCCGGCGCGACGACCTGATCAACGCCTTGAGCCTGCTCGCCGCCGAGCCGCCCGGGCGCTTGCAGGCGCAGTTGCTGGCCCCTGGGGCCGTGCCCGAGCCGCAACAGCGCTTCGCCATCGGCCTGCCGTCGCAACTGGCCGCACGCCGCCCGGACATCCGCCAGGCCGAAGCGCGCCTGCATGCCGCCACCGCCAGCATCGGCGTGGCCCAGGCCGACTTCTACCCCAGCATCCGCTTGTCGGGCAGCGTGGGCTTGCAGTCGCTGCAACTGGCCGACCTGGGCAGCTGGAGCGCGCGCCGTTTCGCCGTCGGCCCGCAACTGTCGCTGCCGATCTTCGAGGGTGGGCGGCTCAAGGGCGTGCTGCAACTGCGCGAGGCGCAGCAGCAGGAAGCGGCGGTGAACTACCGCAAGACCGTGCTCGGCGCTTGGCATGAGATCGACGACGTGCTGCGCCTGTACAACGCCAGCCAGTTGCGCCGCGACCACCTGGCCGAAGCCGTGCGGCAGAACCGCATCGCCTTGCAGACCGCGCAGCGCCAGTACGTGGAAGGGGCAGTGGACTTTCTCAACGTGCTCAGCGTGCAAAGCGCGCTGCTGGCCAGCGAAGAGCAGTGGATCGACAGTTCGGCGGCGGTGGCCCAGGCCATGGTGGGGCTGTACAAGGCGCTGGGCGGGGGCTGGGAAGCGTTCGAAGCGGCGCCTGCTTCACAACCGTCGCAGTAACCCGAAGCGCTTGCGCAGCGCCCAGTCCAGCAGGCGCCGCGGCACAAGCCTGGCGAGCAGAGGCAGGGCGGTGCTGCCATTGCCCAGGCGCACCACGGCCGGCAGTGGGCGCCGCTCCAGTGCGGCGAGCACGCCGCGGGCGAGCTGCGCAGCGGGGGTGGGATGGTCCTGCGAAGCCCGGGCACGCGCCTCGACCTGCGCACGCAAGGGCCACCACGGCGAATCGGCCCGCATCACCTCGGCCGTCTGGCGCTGGGCGGTGCTGGCGAACTGCGAGGCGATGGCGCCGGGTTGCACCTGCATGACGGCGATGCCGAACGGCGACAGTTCCAGGCGCAGGGCGTCGCTCAGGGCGTGCACGGCCGCCTTGGAAGCGCAGTAGGCACCGGCGAACGGCGTGACCAGCACCCCTGACACGCTGCCGATGTTGACCACCGTGCCCTGGCTGCGGCGCAGCAGCGGGAAGAACACGCGGGTCACGTCCACTAGGGCGAACACGTTGGTTTCGAATTGCTGGCGCAGCGCGTCGGCGCCGCCGTCGAGCAGCGGGCCCATGGCGCCGTAGCCGGCGTTGTTGACCAGCAGGTCGAGGCCTGCGCCGCTCGCCTGCATCTCATCGGCCAGGCGCAGCAGCGCAGGGCGGTCGTTGACGTCCAGCGCACGGGCGGTGAAGCCGGCCGCGGCCAGGCGCTCGACATCGCCGGCCTGCCGCGCCGTGGCCCAGACCTGGTAGCCCCCATCGCGCAAGGCGTCGGCCAAGGCGCGGCCGATGCCGCTGGAACAACCGGTGATCAGAGCAGTGGGCATGACGTGGGACCGTGGCGAGGGCAGGGAGGGGAAGTCTGGCAGAGTGCGCGGGGCAATGCGCGCAATCAGGCGTATTGCAGGCTAATGCCGATCCGTTGAGCAATCGGAGCCGTAACGGCCTGCAAAGCAGGCCTAATGACTGCGATCGGTTGCGTCAGGTGCTCTACGATGTCTGCCTGAATAAGGCCTGCTGCGCAGGCCATCGCGGCTAAAGCCGCTCCAACAAAATGCTGACCGACTGCAAGACCTGCACCCAGCTTACCCCCCACACAAATCCTGTTGGAGCGGCCGGTTCGGCGTTCCGATCAGCCCCAATCAACGCTGTTTACCCTCAACTGACTGGCACCAGGCATTGCAGGCTCGCTTTGGAGCGGCCGGGCATGGCGTCGTGCCACCCTAAAGACCGTTCCACGCCAGGCGTTCTCTAGGCATCGACCCCTTGGAGGCACTACCACATGGAAGGTTTATCGCGTCGTCGCCTTGTCGGGCTGGGTGCGGCCCTGCCGCTGCTCGGCCAGGTCAGCTGGGCATTGCCAGCACGTGCCGAACCGTCACCCGTGCGGCTCAACTACAACGAGAGCCCGTGGGGACCGAGCGTGGCGGCGCAAGCGGCCATGCAAGAGGGGATTGCCGGTTGCGGCCGCTATCCCTACCCGTTGCAGTACGAGTTGATCGAGGTATTCGCGCGGCAGAACGGCGTGAGCGAAGACCAGGTGCAGGTGTTCTGCGGCTCCAAGCTGGCCCTGCAATACGCCGTGCATGCCTTCACCGGCCCGCCCAGCCTGGTAGTGGCCGAACCCTCCTACGAAGCGCCGGTCGATGCTGCCCAGGTGCGCGGCACGCGGGTGCATGCCATCCCCCTGGATGCCCGCCACGCCCACGACGTGGACGCCATGCTGGCCGCCGACGCCGCGCCGGGCATGCTCTACCTGTGCAACCCCAACAACCCTACCGGCACTCTGACCCCGGCGGCAGCGCTCGAGCGGCTCATCGCCAAGGCGCCGTCCGACACCGTGGTGGTGGTCGACGAGGCCTACATCCACTTCAGCGATGCTCCCAGTTGCCTGCCATTGATCGCCAGGCACCCTAACCTGCTGGTGTTGCGCACTTTCTCCAAGCTGTACGGCATGGCCGGCGCCCGGGTGGGTTTGGCCATTGGGCAACCCGCGCTGCTGGAACGCCTGGAGGCGTTCGACGGCTACAACGTCGGCGCCGAGCCCAGCCTGCGCGGCGCCCTGGCCAGCTTGCAGGACGGCCTCCTGGTCGCGCAGCGCAAGCGCGACAACCAGCGCTTGCGCGACGCGACCCTGGCGCGGCTGCGGCAGGCGGGCTGGCGCTGCACGGCCTCGCAGGCCAACTGTTTCATGGTCGATGTGCGGCGGCCGGCCGAAGGTGTGGTGGAGGCGTTGGCCAAGGCACAGGTGCTGGTGGGGCGGGTGTGGCCGAGTTGGCCGAGTTGGCTGCGGGTCAGCGTCGGCGATGTGGCGCAGATGCAACGCTTCGAGGAGGCGTTTTTCCAGGTGATGGGCTGAGCCGGTCGGTGTCGGCCAGGGGGCTTCGCTGTGAGCACCGAGAGTCTGCGCTCTCGATGGGGTATGCACCGAGCGAGGGAAGGAGGGCGTTCGGCCCATTGTTCTCTGGGCGTACCTCGCTCAGTTGGCGAAGCGTCCTTGCAGGTGCTCGGCACGAAACTCCAGGGTCTGTGGGCGATAGCCACTGCGCAGTGGCGGCAGCGGCAGGCAGTCGCTCCATTGGGCGCCGGCCTGCAACTCGCCCGGCCCGCGATAGCGTGGTGCGCTGTAGGTGCTTTCGGCGAGGTTGACGGTGTCGCCTGGCGCATAGGCAGCGATGCGCCAGCGCAGTTCGCTCAGCGGCGCCGCGTTTGCATTCGTCATCTGCACCTGCAAAGGCCGATCGGCCGGACAACGGTCGGGCGTATAGCTCAGCCGCAGGTCGAGCCGCGCCAGTTGCGAGGCTTCACGGGTGTCTTGCCAGGCGACCCACGCCGCGACCATACCCAGCCCGAACACGGCTGCCAGAGACAGCGGCAAGGCCTTTTGCGGATAGCGCAACAGCAGGGCCAGCCAAGTGAGCAGCAACAACGCGCCGATGAGCATGGAATGCGAGCCTGGGTGGGAGGTGGTTTGGCCATGCTAGCGGTATTCGATCTGGGGTTCAAAGCGCCTGGGCGGCTACGGCTGCGGTGCAGTGTGAGGCATGGACGCGTGGCAGGACGCGGCCTGGGCAAGCCGTTGACGGCGCGTGCGGGCCAGGCGCCTGGCATTTCTGCCAGTACAGATCGAGCGCCGCTGGCTCTAGGGTAGTCGCCGAGAGCTGTCTGGTAGGCAGCAACACCACGCAACTGCGACTCCGTGCGCACAGGGAACTGACATGACGACTTCCGAGAACGCTACCCACGATCAAGGCTACATGAGCGCCACCATCGACGGTAAACCAACGTCCCTCACCACCACGATCGACCCATCCGGTGGGGTCATCGGCATCAACGACAGGAGCCAGTTCGTTTACATCGGTTTTCCCGAGGACCTTGCCGACGGCAATCACGACATCGGCGAGCATGGCGTCTCGGCCTACGTAGGCGGCGACCATTCAGGGGCGGCGGTAGGCGGCAAGCTCAAGGACTTCAAACGGGGCGAAAGCGACCGGGCGATCATCCAGGGCAAGTTCGAATTCACGGCCGTCGACGAGAATGACCATGATATCGAGGTCAAGGACGGCGCATTCTCGGTGTCGGCGACACCGGCCGCGAAAGCCGACGCTTCGGGTGTGGCGTCAGCCACGTTCGACCCCGAACTGGCGACCAACGCAGGGTTCGTCGCCGACCACTTCAGCTATTCCGGCACGCCTGACAAACCGGGCTCGGTCTGGGTAAGACAGGACGAGAACGTCCAGGGCGGCTTGAATTCGCTGGGGGTGTTGTTGACCCTCGCCTATCACGACCCCGCGAACCCGACCGTTGTGGATGCGTTCATGACCCTCCACCAGTCGGTCGTGCCAGCCACGCTACTCAGCCCCGGTACGGTGAACTTCACGCCTGGCCGGAACATCGACATCCAGTTCGAGGTGGGATTCTCGTACCTGGGCCGCTCGTACAAAAGCAAAGGCTCGCTGACGCTCGATCTGTAAACGTTCGACGCGTTCGCCTGCTCGCGCCGCTCGCACGGAAGTGGCGCGAGCGGCATTGCCGTTGCCGCGTCAGGCCGGCGCCTGGTCGCGCAAGAACACCAAGTGGTCCGGCTTGGACTGCTCGGCACTGTAGTAGTAGCCCTGCGCGTCGAAGCCCTGGAGTTGCTGCGGGTCTTCGATGCGCTGCTGGATCACGAAGCGGCTCATCATGCCCCGCGCCTTCTTGGCGTAGAAGCTGATGATCTTGTACTGGCCGTTCTTCAAGTCCTTGAAGTCGACGTCGATCACCCGGGCCTTGAGCGCGCTGCGTTTGACCGCACCGAAGTACTCGTTGCTGGCCAGGTTCAGCAGCAGGTCGTCGCCCTGGTCGGCCAGGGCTTGGTTCAGCCATTGGCTGATGCGCGTGTCCCAGAAGGCGTAGAGGTCCTTGCCGCGCGGGTTGGCCAGTTTGGTGCCCATTTCCAGGCGGTAGGGCTGCATCAGGTCGAGGGGGCGCAACAGGCCATACAGGCCCGAGAGCATGCGCAGGTGGTCCTGGGCATAGCTGAAATCGTCTTCGCCGAGGCTTTCGGCATCCAGGCCCGTGTAGACGTCGCCCTTGAAGGCGAGCAGCGCCTGTTTGGCGTTGGCCGGGCTGAACTCGGCGTTCCAGCTGCCGAAGCGTGCGGCATTGAGGCCGGCGAGCTTGTCGGAAAGGTGCATCAGGGCGGCAATCTGCGCCGGCGTCAGCTCGCGCAGTTGCGCGATCAGCAACTCGGTATGTTCGAGGTGCTGCGGCAGGGTGAAGCGCTCGGTGACGGGCGGGGTGTCGTAGTCGAGGGTCTTGGCGGGGGAAATCACCGTCAGCATCGGTTCGGCTCCTGAAGTCGATGAGGGATTCTACGGCGCAGGTCGTGCAAGGCCAAATCGGCGTGGCGACGAACGCAGACCTCAGGCGGGGCAGAGGCTATAGTGCCGGCCATGTCTTTTGCGGAGTGATCGATCGTGCGCATTGCCCTGGGCCTGCTGGCCGGCTTGTTGAGCTTGGCCGTACCGGCCGCGCCCGTCTCGCCCTATGTCAATCTCGATCGCGCAGCGTGGCCCGAGCGGTTGGACAGCCCGGTGCTGTTCGACGTCGCTTCGCGTGCGGAAATCCTCTCTTTCGCACGGGCGCTCAACGACAGCGAGCAGCTCGACGAAGCGGCGCTGGCGGCGCGTCTGGGCCTGCGCCAGGTCAACCTGCAGAAGGTGCGCGCCGTGCGGGCGCGGCTATGGCAGCGGCTGTGGCAAAACTACCAGCAGGCGCAGCTGAGCTGCGAGCAGGACGCCTCGTTCTGCTACCCGCTGGAAAGTCTGGCCGAGTTGCGCACCCAGGCCGCGCAATTCGCCGAAGATGTCGGCGAGTTCTATACCGGTTGGGTCGAACCGAGCTACCGCTTCCACCAGCGCTACCTCGACGAGCAGTTGCGCAAGGCGGCGCTGCTCGGCCAAACCTCCAGCGAAGTGGAGCGGCTCTCGGACGCCGAGCGCGATGGCGAAACCCTGAACGACCGGGTGTTCCTGCTCAGTTTCGTCGGCGGCCCGAGTGCGCCGGGCGGCGCCACCGACGGGCTGACCGACTACCTGCGGCGCCAGCGGGTCGAGGGCACCTTCTTCGTGCTCGGCAACCGCTTGCAGCAACGCCGCAACGCCAGCTCGGTCGAGGCGCTGCGCGCGTTGTATGCGCACCAGTGCGTCGGCATCCAGGGCTGGGAATACCGCTCCCATGCCCAATGGCAGGGCTGGCAGGACTCGCTGCGGCGTAGCCAGGCGCGGGTGCAGGGCGATCTGCCGGCGCAGTACGTGCCGCTGTTCCGTCCGCCCTATGGGCAGCGGCGCAGCGACGGCGACGGCTTCATGGCCAGCCAGGGGTTGCAGGTGTCGCTGTGGGACATCGACGCCCAGGACGACGGCACCCTCGACAGCCAGGCCTCGGCGCAGCGCGTGCTGACCTTGATGCTGTTGTGGCGCAAGGGCGTGGTGCAGTTCCACGACAACTTGGACAAGGCGCAGCCGGCCGTCGAGTGGTTGCTGGAGAACACCGCGCAGAGCGGTCTGGCTTGGGAAGACTGCCACGCCTATGGCTCGTCGACGCGCTGAAGCGCCAGGGCGAGGCCTATCACTTTAGCCGTCGTTCGACTGTACGCAAGGTCGCTTGGGCGATCGGAAAAATAAACTGCATATCCGCATGAAAGTGCTTTTTCCCGTCATGGGTTTTGCGGTATGAAAGAAGCCAGACAGCCGAATCCTGCAGTACAGGTGGCGTCATCCAGACTCCTACTTGCCAGGTGTGCCCCCCGCCCGTAACGACGCGGATACGGGGAGAACGGCGGTCAATCTGTAGCGCAGCGGCACGTGCTACGTGGCTTCGATATAAGGTGACCGAGTATGGATGACCAAGGACGCACCCCTTCCTCCAGCAAGCCAATCCTCTATGTCCTCGATACCAATGTCCTGATTCACGACCCCAACGCGTTACTCAACTTCGAGGAGCACCACGTCGCCCTGCCGATGACCGTGCTGGAGGAACTCGACAAGCTCAAGACCGGCAAGCAATCGATCGCCGCCGACTGCCGCCAGGCCATCCGCCTGATCGACCAGACGCTTGGCGACGCCACGCCCAGTGCGGTGGAGCAGGGCGTGCCGATCCAGCGTGGCAAGAGCGGGCCGAAGGGCTTTCTGTCGATCCTGATGAGCCCGCGCAACGAAACGACCCATGTGCTGCCTGCGCACCTGAACGACAACATCATCATCAACCAGCTCCTGGAACTGCGCGCAAAGCGTACCGACCTCGACGTGGTGCTGGTCACCAAAGACATCAACATGCGCCTGAAGGCGCGCGCCTGCGGCATCGCCGCCGAGGACTACAGCACCGACCAACTGGTCGACGACGTCTCTCTGCTATCCAAGGGCTACCACTCGGTCAAAGGCTCGTTCTGGGACCGCGTCAGCAAGGTCGACACCCGCCAGGAGCGCGGGCGCACCTGGCACCGCGTGCAACTGGCCGAGGCCCTGCCGGCGGTGCACGTCAACGAATTCATCATCGACGAACAAGGCTTCGTGGGCTGGATCAAGGGCGCACGCGAGGGCGAGCTGCTGCTGCTCGACCTGCACCAGGAACCGCTGCTGCACCAGGAAGCCTGGGGTCTGAAGCCGCGCGACATCCACCAGAGCCTGGCGCTGTTCGCGCTGCTCGACCCCGACATCCACCTGGTCAACCTGACCGGCGCCGCCGGTTCGGGCAAGACGATCCTGGCCCTGGCGGCGGCCATCGAGCAGACCATGGTCAGCAAGCGCTACCGGCGCATCATCGCCACCCGCAGCGTGCAGGGCCTGGACCAGGAGATCGGCTTCCTGCCCGGCACCGAGGCCGAGAAGATGGAGCCCTGGCTGGGCGCCATCACCGACAACCTCGAAGCCCTGCACATGGACGACGAAAGCACCCATGGCAGCGTGGAGTACATCCTCGAACGGGTGCCGTTGCAGTTCAAATCCCTCAACTACATCCGCGGCCGCAGCTTCCAGCAGAGCCTGATCCTGATCGACGAATGCCAGAACCTCACCCCGCACCAGATGAAAACCATCATCACCCGGGCGGGCGCCGGTTCCAAAGTGGTCTGCCTGGGCAACCTGGCGCAGATCGACACTCCCTACCTGTCCGCCACCAGCTCGGGCCTGACCTACCTCACCGAGCGCTTCAAGGATTTCCCCCACGGTGTGCACATCACCCTGCAAGGGGTGCCGCGTTCGGTGCTGGCCGAATACGCCGAGTCGCATATGTAAGGTGAGGCATCGGGCGGTTCGCCGCCCGATTTTTCCCTGCGCAAGCGCGGTCCTGGGTTTACACTCGCAGCTCCCTTCACAGGAGCAGAGCAGTGCTGACACACCTTGATTCCCAGGGGCGGGCCAACATGGTCGACGTCACCGAGAAAGCCGTCACCGCCCGCGAGGCGGTGGCCGAGGCCCGCGTGCGCATGCTGCCGCAGACCCTGCGCATGATCGTCGACGGCGAGCACCCCAAGGGCGACGTGTTCGCCGTGGCGCGTATCGCCGGCATCCAGGCGGCGAAGAAGACCAGCGACCTGATTCCCCTCTGCCATCCACTGATGCTCACCAGCGTCAAGGTCGAGCTGCGCGCCGAAGGCGACGCCTGTGTGCTGATCCAGGCCCGTTGCAAGCTGGCCGGGCAGACCGGCGTGGAGATGGAGGCGCTGACAGCGGCCAGCGTGGCCGCGCTGACGATCTACGACATGTGCAAGGCGGTGGACAAAGGCATGGTCATCGAGCAGGTGCGCTTGCTGGAAAAGCGCGGCGGCAAGAGCGGCGACTTCATGGCGGGCGCCTCATGAACGTGCAGGTGGTGTATTTCGCCCGTTATCGAGAGCAGTTGGGCCTGGACGGCGAAGCCCTGGTGGGTGAGTTCGCGTGCGTCGACGATGTACGTCAAGCCCTGATCGCCCGCGGCGAGGCCTATGCCGTACTGGCCGAGCAGAACCTGATGTGCGCGCGCAACCAGGACCTGTGCCGGCTGGCCGAACCGCTCGAAGAAGGTGACGAAGTCGCATTCTTTCCGCCCGTGACAGGAGGGTGAACATGAGCGTACGCGTGCAGGAAGGCGCTTTCGATCCGGGCCAGGCGGTCAACGCCATGCAGGCGGCGAACGTCGGCGTGGGCGCGGTGGTGAGTTTCGTGGGCTACGTGCGCGACTTCAACGACGGTCGCGAGGTGGCGGGGATGTTCCTCGAACACTACCCCGGCATGACCGAAAAGGCCCTGGCCAAGATCGTGGCCGAAGCCGAACAGCGCTGGCCGCTGCTCAAGGTCGAGGTGTTGCACCGCATCGGCGCACTGGCGCCGGGCGAACCGATCGTCTTCGTCGGCGTGGCCAGCGCGCACCGCCAGGCGGCGTTCGCCGCCTGCGACTTCATCATGGATTACCTGAAGACCCGTGCTCCGTTCTGGAAGAAGGAAACCACGGGCGAGGGACCGCGTTGGGTCGAGGGCAGGCAGAGCGACCAGGACGCGGCGCAGCGCTGGTGACCTTGCGGGAGCGGGCAGCGCCCGCTCCGAAGGACTAGGCTTTGCGAGGTACAGGCTTGAGCAGCTCGTCAGGCGGCATTTCGCATTTGATCTTGCGCCCCAGCAGCTCTTCGATGCCCGGCAACTGGTACGAGTCGTCTTCCCCGGCAAAGCTGATCGACACGCCATTGGCCCCGGCACGTCCGGTACGGCCGATGCGGTGCACATAGTCGTCCGGGTCTTCGGGCAGGGTGAAGTTGATCACATGGCTGATGCCGTCGATGTGGATGCCACGGCCCGCCACATCGGTGGCCACCAGCACCGTCACGCGGCCTTCGCGGAAGTTTTCCAGGGTGCGGATGCGCTTGTGCTGCGGCACGTCGCCCGACAACTGCGCGGCGTTGATGCCGTCGCGCACCAGACGCTCTTCGATGCGCCGTACCTCGTCCTTGCGGTTGGCGAAGACCATGACCCGCGACCAGCCGTTCTGCGTCACCAGGTTGTACAGCAGCTTGTACTTGTCGCTGCTGGCTACGGCATAGACGTGCTGTTCGACGGTGTCGCTGGCCACGTTCTCCGGCTCGATCTCGACGATGGCCGGGTCGGTGGTCCACTGCTTGGCCAGGTTCATCACATCCTCGGTGAAGGTGGCCGAGAACAGCAGGGTCTGGCGTTCCACCTTGGGCGGGGTCTGGCGGATGATCTGCCGTACCTGGGGGATGAAGCCCATGTCGAGCATGCGGTCGGCTTCGTCCAGCACCATCACTTCGACCATGTCCAGGTGCACCTCACCGCGCTGATGGAAGTCCATCAAGCGACCCGGCGTCGCTACCAGGATGTCGCAGTGGCGGGCTTCGAGGGCCTTGAGCTGCTTATCGAAATCCATGCCGCCGACGAAGGTCATGACGTTCAGGCCGCTGTATTTGGTCAGCGCCGCCGCGTCCTTGGCGATCTGCACCACCAGCTCACGGGTGGGGGCGATGATCAGTGCGCGCGGCTCGCCCATGTAACGCTCCTTGGGCGGCGGCGTCTGTTGCAGCTGGGCGATGATCGAGATCAGGAAGGCCGCAGTCTTGCCGGTGCCGGTCTGCGCGCGGCCGATGGCGTCCTGACCGCGCAGGGTGTGCCCCAGCACTTGGGCCTGGATCGGCGTGCAGTAGGGGAAGCCCAGGTCGTGGATGGCGTGCATCAGTTCGGGCGACAGCTTGAAGTCGTGAAAGCGTGTCTTGCCCTCGGCCGGTTCGACGACGAAATCGTCCAGCTTCCACAACGAGGCCTGCGGCTTGGGCTTGCGCTCGCGACGGGGTTTGGCTTTGGCGGCGGGTTCGACAGGCTCGCTGGCAGCCGTAGGCATGGGCGGGGTGGCGTGGGTCGGCGCTGGAGATGGCGGGGAAGCCGGCGCAGTGGCGGCCGGCGGCGGTTGCATCGCGGGGGCAGCGGGCGCGGCGGCCTGGGGGGCGGCCTCGTCCTTGCCGAATAGTTTCTTGAGTGCCTTGAGCACGGTCGTCTCATCAACTGATTAAGGAATGTACGCCGGGCAGTGTAAAGCAACTTCCATGCGCGGCGTAGTACGGTTCGCAGGCAACTACAAGGTGGCGGCGCCGATCAGCGCAGGCGCGCGGCCAACCAGTCGAAGATGTCTTGAATCTCCGCCGGTAGCACCTGGTGCTCCATCGGGTATTCCTTCCACTCTGCCGCCACACCCCATTGCTTGAGGTATTCGAAGGCGGTGCGGCCCATCGAAGGGATCACCACTGGGTCGTGCACGCCATGCAGGCATAGCGCCGGCGTGCGCTGCTGGCAGGCGCTGAGCTGGTGTCCGTCACCGAAGGTCGGGGCGTAGGTCGACAATGCCAGCACGCCGCCCAAGGCTTCCTGCCAGGCGACATAGGCGGTGTGCAGCACCACTGCGCCACCTTGGGAGAAGCCGGCGAGGAAGATGCGCGACAGGTCGATGCCCTTGCTGCGCTCGGCCTCGATCAGTGCCACCACCTGCGCAGCCGATTCGTCCAGCTGCGCCTCGTCGATGGCCCGTGCCGGGCTCATCGCCTTGATGTCGTACCAGCTGGGCATGGCGTAGCCGCCGTTGATGGTCACCGCGCGGGTAGGCGCCTGGGGCATGATGAAGCGCGTGCTGAGCAGGCCTCCCTGCAACGCTTCGGCCACCGGCAGGAAGTCGTAGCGGTCGGCGCCCAGGCCGTGCAGCCAGATGACGCAGGCATCGGCGGTCTTTTGCGGTTCGAGAATCAACGGTTCGGTCATAGCGGCTCCATGAAGTGGGCGCTTTCCGGATCGAGTGCGGGAAACGCCAGCCAGTGGGTAGGTAGGGCCTGCATGAAAGCCTTGAAGGTTCGTCGGTGCTGCGTTGGAAACAGCTATGTCCGACCTTCACCCCAAGACTTTTCGCACAGGCCTCCAAGACGAAAGCATGGCGTCACCCTACAGGTTTTATCGCCGCCATGCGTGGCCACACCGGGCCGGTCGCCTCGACGGTCACTTCTCTTCCTGCTTGACCACCGGCGCCGGTGGCGGGCGCAGGCCGACCTCGGCGATCAGCTTGAGCTGCTTGCCGTTGCGCAGCACTTCGATGGCCACCTTGTTGTTGGGCTTGATCCGCGCCACCTGGTTCATCGACTTGCGGCCATCGCCGGCCGGCTCGCCATTGATGCTCAGGATCACGTCGCCGACCTGCAACCCGGCCCGCGCCGCCGGGCCTTCGCGGAAGATGCCAGCGACGACGATGCCCGGACGGCCTTTGAGGCCGAACGATTCGGCCAACTCCGGGCTCAGCGGTTGCACCTCGATGCCCAGCCAGCCACGAATCACCTGGCCATGCTCGATGATCGACTTCATCACCTCCAGCGCCAGCTTTACCGGAATGGCGAAGCCGATGCCCTGGGAGCCGCCGGACTTGGAGAAGATCGCGGTGTTGATGCCGGTGAGGTTGCCATTGGCGTCGACCAGCGCGCCACCGGAGTTGCCGGGGTTGATGGCCGCGTCGGTCTGGATGAAGTCTTCGTAGTTGTTCAGGCCCAACTGGTTGCGCCCGGTGGCGCTGATGATGCCCATGGTCACCGTCTGGCCGACGCCGAACGGGTTGCCGATGGCCAGCGACACGTCACCGATGCGCAGGGTGTCGGAGCGGCCGATGGTAATGGCCGGCAGGTCCTTGAGGTCTATCTTGAGCACCGCCAGGTCGGTTTCCGGGTCGCTGCCGATGACCCGCGCCAGGGTTTCGCGGCCGTCCTTGAGGGCCACCACGATCTGGTCGGCGCCGCTGGTGACGTGATTGTTGGTCAGCAGGTAGCCTTCGGGGCTCATGATCACCGCCGAGCCCAGGCTCGACTCCCAGCGCCGCTGCTTGGGCAGGTTGTCGCCGAAGAAACGGCGGAACTGCGGGTCTTCGAACAGGGGGTGGGCGGCGTTCTTGTTGACCACTTTGGTGGTGTACAGGTTGACCACCGCCGGCGCCGCGCGGGTGACCGCGTCGGCGTATGACACCGGCCCCTGGACCACTTGGCCGCTCTGCGGCGCCTGTTGCAGGTTGACGTCCTGGCTGGGCAGGCCCACCCATTGGGGAAAACGCTGGATCACCAACAGCGCGATCATGATCCCGGTCAGAAGGGGCCAGCCGACGTAACGCAAAGCCTTGAGCATCGAACGAATCCTGGGAGTGGGGCGGGGGCCGCAACGTCGGGGCACATGCCGATACGGCGCTGCGGCGAGCGGCGACCGCGCGCAGTGTTCGCGGGGCGGTCGGCGGCTCATAATGGCCGGCATTATACGGGCAGCGCGCCCGTCACCAAGGTCGATTTGAAGGAGTTTTTCCATGGCTGTCGCTCTCGATACGCTGGTCGCCGAAGCCGAACGCTACCTGGGTAGCAAAGGCTTTCAGGACTACTGCCCCAACGGCTTGCAGGTCGAAGGCCGGCCACAGGTGCGGCGCATCGTCAGCGGCGTCACTGCCAGCCAGGCATTGATCGACGCCGCGGTAGAGGCCGAGGCCGACCTGCTGCTGGTGCACCATGGCTATTTCTGGAAGGGCGAGAACCCCTGCATCACCGGCATGAAGCAGCGCCGGGTGAAGACCCTGCTGCAACACGACCTCAGCCTGCTGGCTTTCCACCTGCCGCTGGACGTGCACCCTGAGGTGGGCAACAACGTGCAGCTCGCCCGGCAATTGGGCATCACCGTCGAGGGCCCGCTGGACCCCGCCGACAAACGTGTGGTCGGCCTGCTCGGCGCGCTGCCCGAGCCGGTCTCGCCGCGCGACTTCGCCCGGCACGTGCAGGAGGTGCTGGGCCGCGAGCCGCTGCTGATCGACGGCGAGCAGATGATTCGCCGCGTGGGCTGGTGCACCGGCGGTGGCCAGGGCTACATCGACCAGGCCATCGCGGCGGGAGTCGACCTGTTCATCAGCGGCGAGGCCTCGGAGCAGACCTACCACAGCGCCCGCGAGCACGGCATCAGCTTCATCGCCGCCGGGCACCATGCCACCGAGCGTTATGGGGTGCAGGCCTTGGGCGATTACCTGGCGCGGCGCTTCGCCGTGGAGCATCTGTTCATCGATTGTCCGAATCCGATTTGAGGCAGGCCCCAGCCGAAAAAGCAACAACGGCTAGCCCAAACCCCCAGTCATATCGTTAGGCCTTTTCGATCTATCCGGCCTTCTAAATAGAAGCAACCCCTGTGATAAAGTGCCCTGCTCGAACACGGCCCGCAGGCCGTCCATAAGATCGTTTTACGTGAGTAGCCATGGTCGACAAACTGACGCACTTGAAACAGCTGGAGGCGGAAAGCATCCACATCATCCGCGAGGTGGCCGCCGAGTTCGACAACCCGGTCATGCTGTACTCGATCGGCAAGGATTCCGCCGTGATGCTGCACCTGGCGCGCAAGGCCTTCTTCCCAGGCAAGTTGCCCTTCCCGGTGATGCACGTCGACACCCAGTGGAAATTCCAGGAGATGTACCGCTTCCGCGACAAGATGGTCGAGGAAATGGGCCTGGAGCTGATCACCCACGTCAACCCCGAAGGCGTGGCCCAGGGCATCAACCCCTTCACCCACGGCAGCGCCAAGCACACCGACATCATGAAGACCCAGGGCCTCAAGCAGGCGCTGGACAAGCATGGTTTCGACGCGGCCTTCGGCGGTGCCCGTCGCGATGAAGAGAAGTCGCGCGCCAAAGAGCGCGTCTACTCGTTCCGCGACAGTAAGCACCGCTGGGACCCGAAGAACCAGCGCCCCGAGCTGTGGAACGTGTACAACGGCAAGGTCAACAAGGGCGAGTCGATCCGCGTCTTCCCGCTGTCGAACTGGACCGAGCTGGACATCTGGCAGTACATCTATCTCGAAGGCATCCCGATCGTGCCGCTGTACTTCGCCGCCGAGCGCGAAGTGATCGAGAAGAACGGCACCCTGATCATGATCGACGACGAGCGTATCCTCGAGCACCTGTCCGAGGAAGAGAAGGCCCGCATCGTCAAGAAGAAGGTGCGCTTCCGTACCCTGGGCTGCTACCCGTTGACGGGTGCCGTCGAGTCCGAGGCCGAATCGCTGACCGACATCATTCAGGAAATGCTGCTGACGCGGACGTCCGAGCGCCAGGGCAGGGTCATCGACCACGATGGCGCGGGCTCCATGGAAGACAAGAAACGCCAGGGCTACTTCTAATTTCAGGGTTACTCCATGTCGCACCAATCTGATCTGATCAGCGAGGACATCCTCGCCTACCTGGCCCAGCACGAGCGCAAGGAACTCCTGCGTTTCCTGACTTGCGGCAACGTCGACGACGGCAAGAGCACCCTGATCGGGCGCCTGCTGCACGATTCGAAGATGATCTACGAGGACCACCTCGAGGCCATCACCCGCGACTCGAAAAAATCCGGCACCACCGGTGAGGACATCGACCTGGCGCTGCTGGTCGACGGCCTGCAGGCCGAGCGCGAGCAGGGCATCACCATCGATGTCGCCTACCGCTACTTCTCCACCGCCAAGCGCAAGTTCATCATCGCCGACACCCCGGGCCACGAGCAGTACACCCGCAACATGGCCACCGGCGCCTCGACCTGCGACCTGGCGATCATCCTGGTCGACGCCCGCTACGGCGTGCAGACCCAGACCCGCCGCCACAGCTACATCGCCTCCCTGCTAGGCATCAAGCACATCGTGGTCGCGGTCAACAAGATGGACTTGAAGGGCTTCGACGAAGCCGTCTTCGAGTCAATCAAGAGCGACTACCTGGACTTCGCCGAGCGCATCGACCTGCAACCGTCGAGCCTGCACTTCGTACCCATGTCGGCGCTCAAGGGCGACAACGTGGTCAACCGCAGCGAGCGTTCGCCGTGGTACACCGGGCCTGCGCTGATGGAAATCCTGGAAACCGTGGAAGTGGCGGCCGACCGCAACTTCACCGACCTGCGTTTCCCAGTGCAGTACGTCAACCGGCCGAACCTGAACTTCCGTGGCTTCGCCGGCACCGTCGCCAGCGGCATCGTGCACAAGGGCGACGAAGTGGTGGTGCTGCCGTCGGGCAAGAGCAGCCGGGTCAAGTCCATCGTCACCTACGAAGGCGAACTGGAAAACGCAGGTCCCGGCCAGGCCATCACCCTGACCATGGAAGACGAGATCGACATCTCCCGTGGCGACCTGCTGGTGCATGCCGACAACGTTCCACCGGTAACCGACCAGTTCGACGCCATGCTGGTATGGATGGCCGAAGAGCCGATGCTGCCGGGCAAGAAATACGACATCAAGCGCGCCACCAGCTATGTGCCGGGCTCGATCGCCAGCATCACCCACAAGGTCGATGTGAACACCCTGGAGAAGGGCGCGGCCAGCGCGTTGCAGCTCAACGAGATCGGTCGGGTGAGCGTCAGCCTCGACTGGTCGGTGGCGCTGGACGGCTATGACAGCAACCGCACCACCGGCGCGTTCATCGTCATCGACCGCCTGACCAACGGCACCGTCGGCGCCGGCATGATCATCGCGCCGCCGGTTCTGCCCCATGGTGGCAACGGCCAGCATGGCAAAACCGCCCATGTCGCCACCGAAGAGCGTGCCCGGCGCTTCGGCCAGCAACCGGCCACCGTGCTGTTCAGCGGCCTGTCCGGCGCCGGCAAGAGCACCCTGGCCTATGCCGTGGAGCGCAAACTGTTCGACATGGGCCGAGCGGTCTACGTGCTCGACGGTCAGAACCTGCGCCACGACCTGAACAAAGGCTTGCCGCAGGACCGCGCCGGTCGTACCGAGAACTGGCGCCGTGCCGCCCACGTGGCACGCCAGTTCAACGAAGCCGGCCTGCTGACCTTGGCCGCTTTCGTCGCTCCGGACGCCGAAGGCCGCGAACAGGCCAAGGCGCTGATCGGCCAGGACCGCCTGCTGACCGTCTACGTCCAGGCCTCGCCCCTGGCCTGCCGCGCCCGCGATCCACAAGGGCTGTATGCGGCCGAAGGCGACAACATCCCGGGGGAAAGCTTCCCGTACGATGTGCCGCTGGACGCCGATGTGGTGATCGACACGCAGAACAGCAGCGTCGAGGAAGGCGTGAAGCAGGTGCTGGATGCGTTGCGTCGGCGTGGCGCGATCTAAGCGCTGAGGTTGTACGGAAAACCCCGCTTCGGCGGGGTTTTTTGTGGCTAACCAAAAGACCAAGCCTTGTTTAGAAACTTAAAACCGGAAGCGTCCTACACCATGCCCTGCGACAGAGTGAGGTAGAGTTGGTGCTGGATATTCATCCACTACACGCACAAGTATTGGCGTATACCATCCCAGCCCACGGAGAACGGAACGGATGAAACTTCGCACCGAGCTGATGCCCCCTGTCTTGGACAAAGCGCTGGTCAAGCGTCTGACTTATCTGGTGTCGACCATCGATGGCGGCGATCAGCATGCAGTGGCGCCGCTGCTGCAAGAGCTCAACCAGCTTGCTTCGGCCCAGTTCGATTTCTACGAGCTGCAAGGCATAGAGGGCGGCCAGGATCACATCACATGGGCGCGCACGGTATTGGCAACATCCTCGGTTCGCCTGCTGGCTGATGTCACACGGGAAGAGCTGGTCGAGCTGGTACGGCGCGTCATGGCAGCAGAAGGGCCTGAACATTCGCTCAATTTCTGGCTGGAGATGTTGGAAGCCAACCTTCCCAACTGTGCGATATCGGATTTGATCTTTTGGCCCAGTGTCTACTTCGAGGGTACAGCCGCCCCGCGCGATTTGTCTGCGGAGCGAGTGGTCGAGATCGCATTGGCTGACAGTGGGCGCAAGACCGCCGATGATCGAGTGGTATAGGGTCGGGCTCGTGCGCATCAACGCGTCGGAATCACGCGTTGGTGCTTCACGGCTTTGTAGGAAAAACTCGAATAGATTTCTTTGACGCCAGGCAGGCGCTGCAGTATTTCACGAGCGAACTCGCCAAACGACTCCAAGTCCCGCGCCAGCACTTCGAGCAAAAAATCGTAGCGCCCGGAAACATGATGACAGGCCACGATCTGCGGAATGTCCATCAGTCGCTGTTCGAACGCCTGCGCGGCGTCCTTGCCATGGGAGTCCATCATGATGCTGACGAACGCCGTGACGCCGAAGCCCAGCGCCTTGGGCGACAGCACGGCCTGGTAGCCAGTGATGTAGCCATGTTCCTCCAGCCGTTTGACGCGGCGCCAGCAGGGCGAGGTGGTGAGCGCGACCTGGTCGGCGAGCTCGGCGATGGTCAGGCGGGCGTTGCGCTGGAGCGCATCCAACAAAGCACGGTCGGTTCGGTCGAGGTCGATTGGCATGGGATGCCCTTGCATGTGCGGATTTATTGTTTTCGTTGCCGAGCATCGGTCCCGCATCGGGGCAAAACGGCAAAAAACCCGGCAGGTCCAGGCATAAGCTTAGAGCAACTCCCCGCAGGTGCCGGCCATGAACAACGCCAACAGAACGCCAGGCTTCTCCACCCGCGCCATCCACCATGGCTACGATCCGCTGTCCCATGGTGGCGCGCTGGTTCCCCCGATCTACCAGACGTCGACCTACGCTTTCGCCTCAGCCGAATACGGCGCCGCCTGTTTTGCCGGCGAGGCCGACGGGCACGTGTATAGCCGCATCTCCAACCCGACCCTGGCGCTGCTCGAGCAGCGCATGGCTTCGCTGGAAGGAGGGGAGGCCGGGCTGGCGCTGGCCTCGGGCATGGGCGCGATCACCGCTACACTGTGGACGTTGCTGCGGCCGGGCGATGAGCTGATCGTAGGTACCACCGTCTATGGTTGCACCTTCGCCTTCATGCACCACGGCATCGGTGAGTTCGGGGTCAAGGTGCGGCATGTCGACCTCGCTGACGTACACGCCTTGAAGGCAGCGATCACGCCGAACACGCGGATGATCTATTTCGAAACGCCGGCCAATCCGAACATGCGC
This sequence comes from Pseudomonas sp. UBA6562, assembly GCF_002434265.1. Taxonomy (GTDB): domain Bacteria; phylum Pseudomonadota; class Gammaproteobacteria; order Pseudomonadales; family Pseudomonadaceae; genus Aquipseudomonas. The sequence goes on from NZ_DJJS01000004.1 coordinate 66,218, forward strand.
TTGGTGGATATCGCTGCCGTGGCAGGGGTGGCGCGTGGGCATGATCTGGTCGTGGTGGTCGACAACACCTATTGCACGCCTTACTTGCAACAGCCTTTGGCGCTGGGTGCCGACCTAGTGGTGCATTCGGCGACCAAGTACTTGAGTGGCCATGGCGACCTCACTGCCGGGCTGGTGGTGGGGCGCAAGGCGCTGATCGAGCGGATTCGCCTGCAAGGGCTCAAGGACATGACGGGTGCGGTACTCTCGCCACACGATGCTACGTTGCTGATGCGTGGCATCAAGACCCTGTCGCTGCGCATGGAGCGCCATTGCAGCAACGCCCAGCAGGTCGCCGAACTGCTCGCAGGCCAGGCGAACGTGGCGTGGGTGCGCTATCCCGGTTTGCCGTCGTTCGATCAATACGCGCTGGCACAGCGGCAGATGCGCTTGCCGGGCGGCATGGTCGCTTTCGAACTCGGGGGCGGCGTCGAGGCGGGGCGGCGATTCATGAACGCGTTGCAGTTGTTCGCCCGCGCAGTGAGCCTGGGCGACGCCGAGTCACTGGCGCAGCATCCGGCGAGCATGACCCATTCCAGCTATACCGCGCAGGAGCGCGCGCACCATGGTATTTCCGATGGGCTGGTGCGCCTGTCGGTGGGGCTCGAAGACGTGGAGGATCTGCTGGCGGATGTGCGACAGGCACTCGAGGTCTGCGTTTGAAAGACGGTACACAGCGATATCCGTGCGAGCCAACACATCTTCAAACCGGCGTTCTTGTACGCGATATCAACACGTTTAGCCCTTTTGGGCAGGCTTTTCCGTTGCAGCCATCAAACCTGGCGGCGATGACCTGCGAATCGACCTGATCTCGCAGACTATCCGATTCCCTATCTGTAAGCGGCTGCCGTCAGCCCAGCACGGCCATCCCTGGATGGGCGAGAACAATAGCCGAAAAAGCCGTGAAGAACCTCTCATCAGCGAGTAGGCACGCAGCTAGCCGAAGCAAAGACGATCGTCCGCAAGGTTTCCATGGAAGGTAAAGATAGGTAAAAGCCGCAACGGCCAGGCCGGGCTTGATTCCATACTCGCGGCGGTGCCGATTCCGTGAGTGGACGAGGCACCTGTTTCCCAGGTTTCGGAGCGTCGTAATGAAATTGGAGCAAGTCTTGCGTGTGGTGGTAGCCGCGATGGTATCCAGTCTCTCGGGGTGCTGGTTGTTCATGCCGCCAGGCGGCGGCGGACATGGGGGTGGGGGCCCCGGCATGAGTGGTGGTCCGCGCTGAGCAGGCAGTGAAGGCGCCTGTCCATGCAGATTTGCAACGTTGCGCGGACTGGCTTGGGCAGTGTCCAGGTACGCAGCTAGTCGCCGGAAGGCTGAGTGACCGTGCCTTCGCTCGTGCGCCTTCCTTGTAAAACCCGCGCCCGAAAAAAAGGCCTCTTGCGAGGCCTTTCGTCATTCAGCGGTTCAGTGCTTCAAACCGTAGCTCTCATCGAGCATGCCCGGCGAGTTCGGCGCTTTCGGCGCGTAGTCGCGCGGGGCGTCGGCGCTGTCGCGTGGTGGGGTCAGGCGGTCGCGGTGGTGCTGCGGCGCTTCGGAGTGCAAGGCGGCGAGCAGACGCTGGCGGGTGAGGTCGTCGAGCGCCAGGCGGTCGGCGCCTTCGGCCAGGTGGTCCTGCACGTCCTGATAGCTCTGGGTCAGGCGCTTGACCAGGGTGGCGGTGCTGTTGAAGTGCGTCACCACTTCGTTCTGATAACTGTCGAAGCGTTGCTGGAGATCATCCAGCTGACGTTGCGAGCTATTGGGCGCGGCACGGGGCAGCAGACGGGCAGCGACAAAGCCGGCGACCACGCCGACCACCAATGCCAGGGTCGGCAACAACCAAACAAGGAGCGAGAGTTCCACGAGTCCTTCCTCTATAAACGGCTTTGCTTTACGTTAACGGCTCAGACCTGCGCTGTATACCGCGAGCGATCGCAACTATCTCAGAACAGAATTCAATCCGCTAGACGAATCGACCCCTCCCGAGGTCACGGAGTAGAGCCTTGCTTGTCCGCGAAACCCCTTGCGTCATCGACGGTCCGATCGGCCCCTTGGAAGGCCTGCACCTGGAAGTGGAGAACGCCCGTGGTGTGGTGCTGATCTGCCACCCCAACCCGGTGCAAGGCGGCACCATGCTCAACAAGGTGGTCTCGACCCTGCAACGCACCGCCCGCGACGCCGGCTACAGCACGCTGCGCTTCAACTACCGCGGTGTCGGCCAGAGCGCCGGCAGCTCCGACATGGGCGCGGGGGAGGTCGACGACGGCGAGGCCGCCGCCCAGTGGCTGCGCCAGCGTCATCCGCAGCTGCCGCTGGTGCTGATGGGGTTTTCTTTCGGTGGCTTTGTGGCCACGGCCTTGGCCGGGCGCCTCGAAAGCCAAGGCGTCGACATCGACCAGCTGTTCATGATCGCGCCGGCCGTGATGCGCCTGACCGAGCAGTTCGCGCTGCCGCAGCGTTGCCCCATCACCCTGATCCAGCCCGACGCCGACGAGGTCATCGATCCGCGCGTGGTTTACGAATGGTCTGACGCGCTGCCACGCCCCCATGCGTTGCTGAAAGTGGCAGAATGCGGGCACTTCTTCCATGGCAAGCTGACCGATCTGAAAGATCTGCTGTTGCCGCGCCTCTCGAACTGAGCCAAGCCTGACCAAGCGAACACCCATGACTACGCGCATCCTTACCGGCATCACCACCACCGGCACCCCGCATCTGGGCAACTTTGCTGGCGCCATCGGCCCGGCCATCCGCGCCAGCCAGCAGCCGGGCGTCGATTCCTTCTACTTTCTGGCCGACTACCACGCCCTGATCAAGTGCGACGACCCGCAGCGCATCCAGCGCTCGCGCCTGGAAATCGCCGCCACCTGGCTGGCCGGTGGCCTGGACCCTGACAAAGTCACCTTCTATCGCCAGTCGGACATTCCCGAAATCCCCGAGCTTACCTGGCTGCTGACTTGCGTCGCCGGCAAGGGCCTGCTCAACCGCGCCCACGCCTATAAAGCCTCGGTAGACAAGAATCTGGAAAACGGTGAAGACCCGGATGCCGGCGTCAGCATGGGGCTGTTCAGCTACCCGGTGCTGATGGCCGCCGACATCCTCATGTTCAACGCCCACCGCGTACCGGTCGGCCGCGACCAGGTGCAGCACGTGGAGATGGCCCGCGACATCGGCCAGCGCTTCAACCACCTGTTCGGTCAGGGCAAGGAGTTCTTCACTCTGCCCGAAGCGGTGATCGAGGAAAGCGTCGCCACGCTGCCGGGCCTCGACGGGCGCAAGATGTCCAAGAGCTACGACAACACCATCCCCCTGTTCGCCAGCGCCAAGGACATGAAGGACGCCATCTCGCGCATCGTCACCGACTCGCGCGCGCCCGGCGAGGCGAAAGATCCCGACACTTCGCACCTGTTCACCCTGTTCCAGGCCTTCGCCACCCCGGCCCAGGCGCAAACCCTGCGCGACGACCTGCTACAGGGCCTGGGCTGGGGCGAGGCCAAGCAGCGTTTGTTCCAACTGCTCGACGGCCAACTGGCCGCGCCACGCGAGCGTTACCACGAGCTGCTGGCCCGTCCGGCAGACCTCGAAGACATCCTGCTCGCCGGTGCCGCCAAGGCGCGCCGCACCGCCACGCCGTTCCTCGAGCAGCTGCGCGAAGCGGTAGGCCTGCGTTCGTTCCGCAACATCGTTCAGGCCGCGCCCGAAGTCGCCAAGAAGGCCGCCAAGAGTGCCCGCTTCGTCAGTTTCCGCGAACAGGACGGCAGCTTCCGCTTCCGCCTGCTGGCTGCCGATGGCGAGCAACTGCTGCTCTCGCGCACATTCGCCGACGGCAAGAGCGCTGGCGCGGTCAGCAAGCGATTGCAGCAGGGCGGTGAGGCGGACGTGCGCGTGGAAGGCCTGGGCTTCAGCCTCTGGCTGGAAGGCGAAGCGGTCGCCGAAGGCCCAACCTTCGCCGATGCGCAAGCGCGCGATGCAGCCATCGCCAGGCTGCGTGCGGCGCTGCAGCCGGTCGAGGCCTGAGGCAGATTGACGCAAGTCTGATTGCCATTACTCGGGGCCGTCGCTACAGTGACGGCCCGGTTTTGTTGCCTCGCTAGCGAATTATGACGCCTCTAGAACGATACCAAGCAGATCTCAAACGTCCCGACTTCTTCCACGACGCAGCGCAGGAAACGGCGGTCCGTCACCTGCAGCGGCTGTACGACGACCTGCTGGCGGCGCAGAACAACAAACCGGGCATGCTCGGCAAGCTGTTCGGCCGCAAGGAGCAAACCCCGGTCAAGGGCCTGTATTTCTGGGGTGGCGTCGGTCGCGGCAAGACCTACCTGGTCGACACCTTCTTCGAAGCCTTGCCGTTCCCGCAGAAGATGCGTACGCACTTCCACCGCTTCATGAAGCGCGTGCACGAGGAAATGAAAACCCTCAAGGGCGAGAAGAACCCCCTGACCGTCATCGCCAAGCGTTTCTCCAACGAGGCGCGGGTCATCTGCTTCGACGAGTTCTTCGTCTCCGACATCACCGACGCCATGATCCTCGGCACCTTGATGGAAGAGCTGTTCAAGAACGGCGTCACCCTGGTGGCCACTTCGAACATCGTGCCGGACGGCCTGTACAAGGATGGCCTGCAGCGCGCGCGCTTCCTGCCGGCCATCGCCATGATCAAGCAGTACACCGATGTGGTGAACGTCGACAGCGGCGTGGACTACCGTCTGCGCCATCTCGAACAGGCCGAGCTGTTCCACTACCCGCTCAACGACGCTGCCCACGAAAGCCTGCGCCAGAGCTTCAAGGCACTGACGCCCGACTGCACGCAGGCGGTGGAAAACGACGTGCTGATGATCGAAAACCGCGAAATCCACGCCTTGCGCACCTGCGACGATGTCGCCTGGTTCGATTTCCGCGCCCTGTGCGATGGCCCGCGTAGCCAGAACGACTACATCGAACTGGGCAAGATCTTCCACGCCGTGCTGCTCAGCAACGTCGAGCAGATGGGCGTCGCCTCCGACGACATCGCCCGTCGCTTCATCAACATGGTCGACGAGTTCTACGACCGTAACGTCAAGCTCATCATCTCGGCGGAAGTCGAACTCAAGGACCTCTATACCGGCGGCCGTCTGAGCTTCGAATTCCAACGCACCTTGAGCCGCCTGCTGGAAATGCAATCCCACGAGTTCCTGTCGCGCGCGCACAAGCCTTAAACGGTACGTCGCAGCCTCCAGCCACTACAAAAAAGCCGGCGCAGACCTGAGTCTGCCCGGCTTTTTTCGTTGCTGGTGGTGGCGCGCTCGGCTCACCTGCCGTTGGCCACGGCGGGTCGGTCGTTGTCCTGCATGAACTGCTGGCGATATTGGTTGGGCGAAAGGTCGGTGTGCTGGCGGAACAGCCGGGCGAAGAAGCTGGCGTCGTCGTAACCGACTTCGTAACTGATGGTCTTGATGCTCTTGCGTGTGCTCGACAGCAGGCCCTTGGCCGTTTCGATGCGCAAGCGTTGCAGGTAGTGCAAGGGCTTGTCGCCCGTGGCGCCCTGGAACCTGCGCATGAAATTGCGGATGCTCATGCCGTGGTTGCGGGCCACGTCCTCGAAGCGGAACTTGTCGGCGAAGTGGTCTTCCAGCCAGTGCTGGATCTGCAGGATGATCAGGTCCTGGTGCAACTTCTGGCCGCCGAAGCCCATGCGCCCTGGCGTGTAGTTGCGCTGCACCTCGTAGAGGATGTCGCGGGCGACCGCCTGCGCGACGTTGGCGCCGCAGAAGCGCTCGATCAAGTAGATGTACAGGTCGCACGCCGAGGTGGTGCCGCCTGCGCAATACAGGTTGTCGGCGTCGGTCAGGTGCTTGTCCTGATTCAACCTGACCTTCGGGAAACGTTCGGCGAAGCTGTTGAAGAAGCGCCAGTAGGTGGTCGCTTCCTTGCCGTCGAGCAGCCCGGCCTCGGCCAGCCAGAATACCCCGCTGGCTTCGCCGCAGAGTACCGCTCCGCGAGCATGCTGCGCGCGCAACCAAGGCAGCACCTGGGGCGATTTGGCCAGCAGGCGGTCGAAGTCGTCGGAGAAGGCCGGCAGGATGATCACGTCGGCATCGTCCAGGCCGCCGTCGACGGGTATGCGCACCTTGCTGAAGCTATCGACCGCTTGGCCGTCGGGGCTGACCAGGCAGATCTCGAACATCGGCTGTGGGCTCAGGCCAAGCTGGCGGCTGTAGCGCAGACTGGCCAGGTGAAAGAAATCCTTGGCCTGCATCAGGGTCGAGGCGAACACCTGATCGGTGGCCAGGATGCTGACGCGCTGCAAGTGAGCACGAGAGGAAATGGGCGTCATGGTCTTTGTTCTTATAGGGGTAAGTGGTCAATCCGTGGCTGGATCGTCTTACCTTTTTTCGTCGCTGTCTAGCGCGAAACGGCAGAGGAGAGCGCCGAAGCGCCCCGTCGTGGTCATGGCGCCGGGTTGGGCTGGTCCTGGTGGATGGCCTCGATGGCCGCGAGCAGTTCGTCGCTGAGGTTGAGGCGGCTGCTGTCGAGGTTGAGTTTGAGCTGTTCGAGGTTGGTCGCGCCGATGATGTTGCTGGTCACGAACGGCTGGCGAGTGACGAAGGCCAGGGCCATCTGCGCCGGGTCCAGGCCGTGTTCGCGGGCCAGCTGCACGTAGCGGCTGCAAGCGGCGACGGTCTGCGGGTTGGAGTAGCGGGCGAAGCGGCTGAACAGGGTCAGGCGCGCCCCTTCCGGTCGGGCACCTTGTTCGTACTTGCCCGACAGCATGCCGAAGGCCAGCGGGGAATAGGCCAGGAGGCCGCATTGCTCGCGGATCGCCACCTCCGCCAGGCCGACCTCGAAGCTGCGGTTGAGCAGGTTGTAAGGGTTCTGGACCGACACCGCCCGCGGCCAGCCACGGCTCTCGGCCAGTTGCAGGAACTTCATGGTGCCCCAAGGCGTTTCGTTGGACAGGCCGATATGGCGGATCTTGCCCGCGCGGACTTGTTCGTCCAGCGCCTCCAGGGTTTCCTCCAAGGGCGTGAAATGATCATGCGGCAGGTGCTGGTAGCCGAGCTTGCCGAAGAAATTGGTACTGCGTTCCGGCCAGTGCAGCTGGTAGAGGTCGAGGTAGTCGGTGCCCAGCCGTTGCAGGCTGGCGTCGAGCGCTTCGACGATGTGGCGGCGGTTGTGCCTGAGCTGGCCGTCGCGGATGTGGCTGATGCCGTTGCCGGGGCCCGCGATCTTGCTCGCCAGGATCCACTGGTCACGATCGCGGTGCTGGCGGAACCAGTTGCCGATGATGCGCTCGGTGGCCGCATAGGTTTCTGGACGAGGGGGAACCGGGTACATCTCGGCGGTATCGATGAAATTGACACCGTGGTCACGGGCCATGGCGATTTGCGCGAACGCTTCGGACTCGTCGTTCTGTTCGCCCCAGGTCATGGTGCCCAGGCACAGGGCGCTGACGTCGAGCTTGGTATCCCCCAACTTGCGTTGTTCCATGTGGGTCTGTCTCCTCTGATAGAAAATGATCGAAGCGGGTTGAAATTTCCCACGTAATCTGGATAATTATGCGCCTTCGTGCGCTGCGGAAGTGATGCACCGCGTTGTACGAGAAACCTTTGCCGAATCTGGACGCGCCGACCCGAGCCCCCTATAGCGTCCGCATGCGGCTGCGCGCTTGACTTGTCAAGTGATGCACTAACCAGTAAGATTCGCCGTCTTAATTTTCGCTGGGCGGCCTCTGAGGCTTTAGAGAATGAAAACTTTTACTGCTAAACCGGAAACAGTAACGCGCGACTGGTTCGTCGTCGACGCCGCTGGTAAGACCCTGGGTCGTCTTGCCACCGAAATCGCTCTTCGTCTGCGCGGCAAGCACAAGGCAGAATACACCCCTCACGTTGACACCGGCGACTACATCGTCGTCATCAACGCCGAGCAGGTACGTGTCACTGGTGCCAAAGCTACAGACAAAATGTACTACTCCCACTCCGGCTTCCCGGGCGGTATCAAGGAAATCAACTTCGAGAAGTTGCTTGCCAAGGCCCCCGAGCGCGTGATCGAGACCGCGGTCAAAGGCATGCTGCCTAAGAACCCGCTGGGCCGCGACATGTACCGCAAGCTGAAAGTGTACGCGGGTGCTGCTCACCCACACACTGCTCAGCAGCCTCAAGAACTGAAGATCTAACGGGATAGTTCATTATGTCGGCGACTCAAAATTACGGCACTGGCCGTCGCAAGACCGCAACCGCTCGCGTGTTCCTGCGTCCAGGTACTGGCAACATCTCCATCAACAACCGTCCTCTGGACACGTTCTTCGGCCGCGAAACCGCTCGCATGGTTGTTCGCCAGCCGCTGGAACTGACCGAGAACCTTGAGAAGTTCGACATCTACGTCACCGTTGCCGGTGGTGGTGTCAGCGGTCAAGCCGGCGCAATCCGCCACGGCATCACCCGCGCTCTGATGGAATACGACGAAGCCCTGCGCCCAGCACTGCGCCGCGCTGGCTACGTCACCCGCGATGCTCGTGAAGTCGAGCGTAAGAAAGTGGGTCTGCGTAAAGCGCGTAAGCGTCCTCAGTACTCCAAGCGTTAATCGCGCTTCGGCAGTCGAGAAAAACCCGATTCCTTGGAATCGGGTTTTTTTTTGCCTGCGCATTGGCCTCGTCCGTACCCGCTTCGTCTCGCCTTATAGACGTAGATCAAGCAATGCGAGAGTTGGCGCCGCCCTGCGGCTAATCACCTTGTCATTGTGTGGGCTTGTTTCTTACCATGGCGGCCAATTTTTGGTGCCACAGATATTGCCTGATGACAGGCCCGCAGAACGGGTCGTGAACGCGGATGGGGAGAGGACTGAATGAGTAATGACGGCGTCAATGCAGGGCGGCGCCGCTTCCTTGTAGCTGCCACTTCGGTGGTGGGTGCAGCGGGGGCAGTCGGCGCTGCGGTACCGTTCGTGGGGTCATGGTTTCCCAGTGCCAAGGCCAAGGCGGCGGGGGCACCGGTCAAGGTCAACATCGCCAAGATCGAGCCAGGTCAGCAGATGGTGGCCGAGTGGCGTGGCCAGCCCGTGTTCATCGTGCGACGCACGGCGGAGATCCTGGGTAACCTGCAAAAGATCGTCGACGATCTGTCCGATCCACAGTCCAAGGCCTCCGATCAACCCACTTACGTCGACGCGCAGACGCGTTCGATCAAGCCGGACATTCTCATCCTCGTAGGGCTGTGTACGCACCTGGGCTGCTCGCCCACGTTCCGTCCCGAAGTGGCGCCGGTCGACCTGGGCCCCAAATGGGTCGGCGGCTATTTCTGCCCCTGCCATGGCTCGCACTACGACATGGCGGGCCGCGTCTACAAATCGCAGCCAGCGCCGCTCAACCTGCCTGTGCCACCCCATGCCTATGAGTCGGACGACATCGTCGTCATCGGCGTCGATCAGGAGAACGTGTGATGAGCAAGTTCATGCAATGGATCGATGCGCGTTTCCCCGCGACCAAGATGTGGGAAGAGCACCTGAGCAAGTACTACGCCCCGAAGAACTTCAACTTTCTGTACTTCTTCGGCTCCCTGGCGTTGCTGGTGCTGGTCAATCAGATCGTCACCGGTGTGTGGCTGACCATGAGCTTTACGCCCTCGGCAGAAGAGGCGTTCGCATCGGTCGAATACATCATGCGCGATGTGGAATACGGCTGGATTCTGCGCTACTTGCACTCCACCGGGGCTTCGGCGTTCTTCATCGTGGTCTATCTGCACATGTTCCGCGGCCTGCTCTACGGTTCCTACCAAAAGCCCCGCGAGCTGGTATGGCTGTTCGGCATGCTCATCTATCTGGCGCTGATGGCCGAAGCGTTCATGGGCTATTTGTTGCCTTGGGGGCAGATGTCGTATTGGGGCGCGCAGGTGATCATTTCGCTGTTCGGCGCCATTCCCGTGATCGGTGACGACCTGACCCAATGGATTCGCGGTGACTACCTGATTTCCGGCATCACCCTGAACCGCTTCTTCGCCTTGCACGTGGTGGCGCTGCCCATCGTCATCCTCGGGCTTGTGGTGCTGCACATCCTGGCGCTGCACGAGGTGGGGTCGAACAACCCTGACGGCATCGACATCAAGAAGCACAAGGACGAAAACGGCATTCCCCTCGACGGCATTCCGTTCCACCCGTACTACACGGTCAAGGATATCGTCGGCGTCGTGGTGTTCCTGTTCGTGTTCTGCTCGGTGGTGTTCTTCTTCCCGGAAATGGGCGGGTACTTCCTGGAAAAACCCAACTTCGAGCAAGCCAACGCCTTCAAGACGCCTGAGCACATCGCGCCGGTCTGGTACTTCACACCCTTCTACGCAATCTTGCGCGCGGTGCCCGACAAGCTGATGGGAGTGATCGCCATGGGCGCGGCGATCGCGGTGCTGTTCGTACTGCCCTGGCTCGACCGCAGCCCGGTGCGCTCGATGCGTTACAAGGGGTGGCTGAGCAAAGTGTTCCTGCTGGTGTTCTGCGTGTCCTTCGTGATCCTGGGCGTACTGGGCGTGCTAGCGCCGACCCCTGGCCGGACCTTGCTCTCGCAAGTGTGCACCGCGCTGTATTTCGCCTACTTCCTGCTGATGCCGTTTTATACCCGGCTCGAACAGACCAAACCGGTTCCGGAAAGGGTGACTGGCTGATGAATAAGCTGATTGTTGTACTGTTGTTGGCTCTCTTCCCGCTGTCCGCCTGGGCGGCGGAGCATGGCGTGACGCTGGACAAGGTCGATGTCGACCTGTCCGACAAAGCCGCTCTGCAAGACGGCGCGCGCACCTTCGCCAACTACTGCATGGGTTGCCACAGCGCCAAATTCCAACGTTACGAGCGCGTGGCCGACGACTTGGACATTCCCCACGACGTGATGCTGGAAAACCTGGTGTTCACCGGCGCCAAGATCGGCGACCACATGAAGATCGGCATGCAGGCGCAGGATGCCAAGACCTGGTTCGGTGCCGCGCCGCCTGACTTGACCCTGGTGGCTCGCGTGCGCGGCGAAGATTGGTTGTACAGCTACCTGCGCAGCTTCTATGCCGACCCGTCGCGGCCCTACGGCGTCAACAACAAAGTGTTCCCCAACGTCGGCATGCCCAATGTGTTGGCAGGGTTGCAGGGCAACCAGGTCATCGGCTGCAAGCAGGTGCAGACCGTCGTCGAGGGCAAGAGGCAGTTCGATCCGTTGACCGGTACTCCATTGACCCATGAAGCCTGCGATCAGCTGACCGTGGAGCCGAATTCCGGTACCCTGGCGCCCGAACAGTTCGACGAGAAGGTCAAGAATCTAGTGACCTTCCTGGCCTATTCGGCCAACCCGGTAAAGCTGGAGAGCCAGCGTATCGGCACCTATGTGCTGTTGTATCTGGCCGTTTTCTTCGTATTCGCCTATTTCCTCAAGCGCGAGTACTGGAAGGACGTGCACTGATCGCGCAGCCATAGCGGGAAGTTGAACGCGCTCCGATGCGGCGTTGGCAGTCAGCCAGCGCCGTCTCGGGGCGCGTTTGCGTTTAGGGTATTGCACGCATGTTTATGCGAGGAGTCACGTGATGGACGTCATCAATGGGTTGGCTTGTTATTCCGACCCCGCTGACCATTATTCCCACCGGGTGCGTCTGGTGCTTGCCGAGAAGGGGATCAGTGTAAAGATCATCGACGTCGATGCCGCGCACCTGCCGCCGAAGCTGGTCGAGGTCAACCCCTATGGCAGTGTCCCGACCCTGGTGGACCGCGATCTGACGCTGTACGAACCCACCGTGGTCGTGGAGTACCTCGAAGAACGGTATCCGCATCCGCCGCTGATGCCGGTGTACCCAGTGGCGCGGGGCAACACACGGTTGTTGATGCATCGCATTCAGCGGGACTGGTGCACGCTGGCCGATGTCGTCCTGGATTTACGCAGTGCCAAGGCTGCGAGCCTTGAGGCGCGCAAGAACCTGCGCGAGAGCCTGATCGGGGTATCAGCATTGTTCGGCGAGTTCAACTGTTTCATGAGTGAGGAGCAAAGCCTGCTCGATTGTTGTCTACTGCCCATCCTATGGCGCCTGCCGAGCATGGGCATCGAATTGCCGCGGCAAGCCAAGCCGTTGTTGGATTACATGGAACGACAGTTCGCTCGCCCGTCATTCATGGCAAGCCTGTCGTCCGCCGAGCGCGAAATGCGCAACGTTTAAGGAGCCGGTGATGAATTCCAGTCGCCCCTATCTGGTTAAAGCCCTCTACGAGTGGATCGTCGATAACGATTGCACGCCCCATATGCTGGTGAATGCCGAATACCCGCAAGTTCAAGTGCCGGATGGTTTCGCCAGCGATGGTCAGATCGTCCTCAATGTATCGCCCAGCGCCGTGCGCAGCTTGCACATGGATAATCAAGCCGTGAGTTTCGAAGGGCGCTTCGGCGGCGTTCCACACAGCCTTTACGTGCCTACGGGCGCTATCCTGGGCATCTATGCGCGGGAAAACGGCCAAGGCATGGTCTTCGAGCTGGAGCCCTCTCTGGAGGAAGACGACCTGGCGCTCGACGAGGAAGGTTTCGGCGCGGACGACGATTCCCGGGACGGTGGCGGCCAGCCGCCTCGGCCAAGCGGGCGTCCTAGCCTGAAGGTGGTCAAGTAACGAAAAAGGCGATCCGCAGGGATCGCCTTTTTCATGGGGCAGCAGGAGTCAGTCGATGTATTCGAACAGCTTGACGATTTTCTGCACGCCGGACACGCCCTGGGTGACGTTGGTGGCCGCAGTGGCCTCGCCATTGGTCACCAGGCCCAGCAAGTAGACGATACCGTTTTCGGTGATCACCTTGATGCGCGAGCTAGGGACGTTGGTGTCAGCCAGCATCTGCGTCTTGATCTTGGTGGTGAGCCACGCATCGTTGTTGCGCGCCAGGATCGAAGAGGGCTGCATCACCTGCAGCTCGTTATGCACGCGCTTGACCCGTTGCACCTGGCTGGCGGTCTGCTCGGCCAGGGCCTTGAGGTCGGCGCGTGGGGTCTGTCCGGCCAGCAGGACCACGCCGTTGTAGCTGCTGACGACGATGTGCGAGCCCTTGTCGAGGTCTGGGCTGGCTTTGCCGACGTTCACCGAAACCTTGGTTTCGATCAGCGAGTCGTCGATCTTGCTGCCGATGGTTCGCGTGCCGCGGTCGTCGTCGATGGGGGAGTTGCGTGCCGACGACACGATGGAACTGCAGCCTGAAATACCCAGGCACAGGGTAAAGGCCATGAGGCCTAGACGCTTGGAAATCATTCTTCACTCCCGAACAGTTGGCTGTCGATCAGGTCGCACAGGCAATGGATTGCCAGCAGATGGACTTCCTGGATGCGTGCGGTGACGTTGGACGGTACGCGGATTTCCACGTCCTCGGGAAGCAACAGCGAAGCCATGCCGCCGCCGTCGCGCCCGGTCAGGGCGACGACCACCATCTCGCGGTCGTGCGCGGCCTGGATCGCTTGGATCACGTTGGCCGAGTTACCGCTGGTGGAGATAGCCAGCAGGATATCGCCGGGTTGCCCCAGGGCGCGGATCTGCTTGGAAAAGATTTCGTTGTAGCTGTAGTCGTTGGCGATGGAGGTGATCGTCGAGCTGTCGGTGGTCAGCGCAATGGCGGGCAGGCTCGGACGTTCACGCTCGAAGCGGTTGAGCAGTTCGGACGAAAAATGTTGGGCGTCGCCGGCCGAGCCGCCGTTGCCGCAGGCGAGCATCTTGCCCTCGTTGAGCAGGGCATTGACCATGACCAGGCTGGCATACTCGATATGCGGTGCCAGGACTTCCATAGCCTGTTGCTTGGTGTCGATGCTGGCTTGAAAGAGCCGGCAGATACGAGATTGCATGTCCATCGGGTGTGACCTTAAAAGGGGCGGTGGCCGGCGCGCGGCGCAACTAGGTACTGCCCGCGAAACATAGAGCTGAATAAGCGAATCGGGTTCAGCAGTCGAAGGCGTTTTTCACCCATTGCAGCGGCTGACCGGCATGGCCGCTGCCTTGCATCGCGACGACATCGAAGCGGCAAGGGTAGGTGGCCCAACAGGATTCTTGTTGCAGAAACAGATTTGCCGCCAATGCCAGCTTTCGCTGCTTGCGCGCGTCGATGCTGGCGAGGGCACCGCCATGGCTGGCATGCAACCGATAGCGGACTTCGACGAATACTACTGTATCGGCGTCGAGCATGACCAGATCAAGCTCACCGCCGCGACACCGCCAGTTGCGCGTTACCAGCTGCAAACCTTGCCCCTGCAGCCAGTGCAGGGCGTGATCTTCGGCGGCAAAGCCTGCGCTAACAGGCGGTGTCCTATCCATCAGCGTGGCGTGTCGGGCAAGCGCTTGACTTGGCCACCGGCGAACTCCGCCCATGGCAACTGGCGCTCGATGCGCTGGTTGTCGTTGACGCTCAGGCTACCCGACAGGCCCTGGATGCGGTTGTCCGGCAAGGCCTTGAGTTGGCCCAGGCGAGGCGCCAGCGCATAGGCGTCCACACCCATGGCGTACAGACGACCGAGGCTGCCTGCGGCTTGTGGCCACTGCTGCACGACCTGTTGGCGCAGCGCGTTGCTGGTGTCGAGCAGCCAGGGCGTTTCGCAGAAGCGCACGCCGGTCAGGTCGTTGTACTGGTTGACGTCACCGCTGGCGCTGTAGAGGTTCGAGGTGGCGTAGACCGGGATGTCGCCTGCGTACTGGAAGTTCAGGGTGGGCTTGATCTGCTGGGCTTGTTGCGGCGTGGCGGCCAGGAAGATGAAGTCGATGTCCTGGCGGCGCGAAGGCTGCGCGGCCACGTCACCGCCGACGGCCTTCTGCAGGTTCTGCGCACGGCCTTCGCTCTGGCGCAGTTGCAGCAGTTGAGCGATCTGCCCGGCCAATTCCACCGGTTGGCCGATGCGTTGGGCTGCCAGCAGTGTGCCGCCGTTGCTTTCCCAGTCCTGGCGGAAGGCCGCCAGAACACGGTCGCCCCATTCTCCGGTAGGGACCATGGCCACTGCGCGGGTCAGGCCGTCGGCGTGGGCACGGCGGGAGACTTCGCGCGCTTCGTCTTCGGCGGCCAGGCCGAACTGGAACAGTTGGGCGGGCGCTTTTTGACCGGCTTCGGCGTAGTTCAGGGCAAGGGTGGTGATCGGCAGGCTAGGGTAGGCGGCCATCTGCTTGACCAGGGGCTTTTCCAGCGGGCCGACCACCAGTTGTGCTCCGGCGGCTTGGGCTTGGCGGTAGAAGTCGTCGAGCGAGCTTAGACGCGAGCTGTCGAACACCTGGATCTCGGGTGCCTGCTGGCCGCTCTGTCGGGCCTGGGCTTGAGCTGCCATGAAGCCATCGCGCAGCGCTTTGGCTACGTTCGCCAATGGGCCTTCCTGGGGCAACAGCAGGGCGATCTTGGTCAGCGGTTGACTGGCTAGCTCCTTGAGCTTGAGCAGAGGCGTCGGCAGTTGTACGGCCGCCGGATGCTCGGGGTGCTGCTGGCGCCAGGATTCGATCGCGGCTTGCTGCTGCTCGAGGGTGCCGGCGGTTTTCACCGCCAGGGCCAGGCTGGTCCAGCCCGAGACCGTGGCGTTGGCGGCAGGTTGCAGCTGCTCGGCCGGCAGCGATGCGACCAGGTTCCAAATCGCGTCACGGTTGGCGTCGGCAGCCTGATCCTTGAGCAGTGGCGCCAGCAGCACACGCTGCTCGACGGCGGCAAGCGTTTGACCGTCTGCTTCGAATGCTGCGGCATGCACGCTGTAAGTGCGCACTTGCTGGGCCTGTGGCAATTCGCCCAAGTGTTGCAGGCTCGGATGAGCAAGCGCCTGGACCGCAGCTTTGGGTTGGTTGCGGCTCATCGCCAGTTCCGCTGCCAGGGTGCTGGCAAAAATCTGCTGGGCCGGTTTGAGCGAGTCCAGCGGCACCTGCGCCAGGATGCTTGCGGCGCGTGGATAGTCCTTCTGTTGATAGGCCAGGTCCGCAGCGCTCAGGCGCAGCAAGGCGGTATCCTTGGCAGACTTGCTGGCGCTGGCCTTGTCGAGCAACTGTTCGATGCTGGCATCCGGCGTGCGCGGTAATTCGCCCAGGTTGGATGAGGGCGAGCTGACGCAGGCTGCGAGCAGGGCAGCGAGGCATAAGGCTGAAAGCAGCCGCAGGCAAGCGATCATGGAAGGATCCTGTTACATGGTCTAGGTGGGCGGCAATTGTACCCAAGCGGTGGCCGGGGCGCGATGTCGCATAGGTGCACGCATCAATATAGGCGGCGTGTCAGAGGATGTAGACCAACTTCGTTGCGTATGATTGCGGGCGCTCGCGTTACAATGGCGGTTTTGTTCCAGACGAGTGGGTGAGTGCAGTGACCGATGCGGCAGAGGCGAAGAAATCCAAGGTAGGCACGCTGTACGTGGTCGCCACGCCCATAGGCAATCTCGACGACATGAGCGCGCGCGCCTTGAAGGTACTGGCCGATGTCGCGCTCATCGCTGCCGAAGACACCCGCCATTCCATCCGCCTGATGCAGCACTTCGGGATCGGCACACCCTTGGCGGCCTGTCATGAGCACAACGAGCGCAACGAAGGCGGGCGCTTTCTCGAGCGTCTATTGGCGGGCGACGATGTGGCCTTGGTGTCCGATGCCGGCACGCCACTGATCTCCGATCCGGGTTACCACCTGGTGCGCCAAGTACGTGCGGCAGGTCTTCCCGTCGTACCGGTGCCGGGCGCTTGCGCGCTGATCGCCGCGTTGTCCGCCGCCGGGCTGCCTTCGGACCGTTTCATTTTCGAAGGTTTCCTGCCGGCCAAGGCGGCAGGCCGGCGCACGCGTCTGGAGCACGTCAAGGAAGAGCCGCGCACTTTGATCTTCTATGAGGCCCCGCACCGTATTCTCGAATGCCTGGAAGACATGCAGGCGATCTTCGGCGACGAGCGGCCTGCGGTACTGGCGCGCGAGATCAGCAAAACCTTCGAAACCATCCGCAGCTTGCCGTTGGGCGAATTGCGGGCGTTCGTCGCGGGCGATTCCAACCAGCAGCGCGGGGAATGCGTGGTATTGGTCGGCGGCTGGAGCGCGCCGGAGGAAGGCGAGTTGGTCGACAAGCAAGCGCAGCGGGTGCTGGGTCTGTTGCTCGCCGAAATGCCGCTTAAGAAAGCAGCGGCGCTGGCGGCCGAAATTACCGGCGTGCGCAAGAACGTGCTGTATCAATTTGCCCTGTCGTTGCAGAAAGGCCAGTAGCGGCAAATCAACATCGAGCACGATGTCGCTTGTGATGAAAGCGCTCTGCCGTTACCCTTGGCGGCGGAGAGTCGGTTGGACAGTCGCTGCCTTCTTTTGTTCCGCAAAAGAGGGGGGAGGAAAGTCCGGGCTTCATAGGGCAGAGTGCCAGGTAACGCCTGGGAGGCGCGAGCCTACGGAAAGTGCCACAGAAAATAACCGCCTACGTACTTCGGTACCGGTAAGGGTGAAAAGGTGCGGTAAGAGCGCACCGCACGGCTGGCAACAGTTCGTGGCTAGGTAAACCCCACTCGAAGCAAGACCAAATAGGGTTCCTTATGGCGTGGCCCGCGTCGGAACCGGGTAGGTTGCTAAAGGCGTCCAGTGATGGCCGTCGTAGAGGAATGACTGTCCTCGACAGAACCCGGCTTACAGACCGACTCTCCGCCTCTTTTCCCTGCCATCGACCGACGGCAGAGTGCGCATCGGTAATGCCGAAAAAATCTTAATCTTCATAAAACACTTTAACTCGACGAGCTATCTGCTTGAGTTGAACGGGTTTTTGCCGCGCCCAGGCACCTCGGATTGTTTTTCCCTCTTCCTTTTGTACGCTAAATCGCCTTGCTCTAAGGGTTTTCCGTATGAACGCGCCTTGACGGTGCGGCGGGCGGATTCCTATAGTGTGCGCAAGTGGCGAAAAGTGGGGGGAAGTGGGTTTTTTGCCATCATCTAGCCAAGAATCAGAGGATTCTCACTCGTGTTTCGCGGAGCCAATGCCGTTAGCCTCGATGCCAAAGGCAGGCTCGCTATGCCGAGTCGGTACCGTGACGAGTTGAATTCGCGAAGTGACGGCCAACTGATCATCACCATCGACGCCGCCGATCCCTGCTTGTGCGTTTATCCCCTCGATGAATGGGAACAGATAGAAACCAAATTGCGCGCCTTACCTTCGTTGCGTGAAGAGAACCGCCGCCTTCAGCGTTTGCTGATCGGCAATGCGGTCGATCTGGAACTCGACGGCAGTGGGCGCTTTCTAGTGCCACCGCGTTTGCGCGAATACGCCCGGCTCGACAAGAAGACGATGCTGGTGGGGCAACTGAACAAATTCCAGTTGTGGGACGAACAAGCCTGGAACGACGTTTCAGCGGCCGATCTCGCAGCTATTCAACAACCTGGCGCCATGCCCGACGATTTGCGTGACCTGATCCTGTGACTAAAGAAAGCGGCTTCAACCACATCACCGTGCTGCTCGACGAAGCGGTCGAAGCATTGGACCTGCGCGACGACGGTTGCTATGTAGATGGCACTTTCGGCCGGGGTGGGCATAGCCGTTTGCTGCTCAGCAGGCTCGGACCGCAGGGGCGTCTACTCGGCTTCGACAAAGACCCTCAGGCAATTGCCACAGGACAAGCGCTGGCGGCCGAAGATGGCCGCTTCGTCATTGTGCAGCGCAGCTTTGCCGAGATGGCCGATGAAGTCGCCACCCAGGGCCTGGAAGGCAAGGTTGCCGGCGTGCTTCTGGACCTGGGCGTATCCTCGCCGCAGCTCGACGACCCGGCGCGCGGCTTCAGCTTCCTCAACGACGGCCCGCTGGACATGCGCATGAATCCCGACCAGGGCATGAGCGCCGCCCAGTTCATCGCCCAGGCCGCGGAAGAAGAAATCGCCCGCGTGTTCAAGGAATACGGCGAAGAGCGTTTCGCGCGCCGCATGGCCAGAGCCGTCGTGCAACGTCGCGAAGAACAGCCGTTCACCCGCACCGCAGACCTGGCCGAAGTGCTCAAGGTCGCCAACCCCGCCTGGGAGAAGGGCAAGAACCCCGCCACCCGGGCGTTCCAGGGGTTGCGCATCCACGTCAACAACGAGCTGGGCGACCTCGAAACCGGGCTGCAAGCCGCTTTCGATGCGCTGCAAGTCGGTGGACGCCTTGTGGTGATCAGCTTCCACTCGCTCGAAGACCGCATCGTCAAACTCTTCATGCGCAAGCTGGCCAAAGGCGAGGCGGACAACCTGCCGCGCAACCTGCCGGTGCAGCACAAGGTCTTCGAACCGCGCGTGCGGCTGATCGGTAAAGCGCAGTTCGCCTCCGAAACCGAACTCAAGGCCAATCCGCGTTCGCGCAGTGCCGTGATGCGCGTGGCGGAGAAGTTGCGGTGAGCAAGCTTTTCGCCAAACCGCTGCCTGGCGGCAGTTTCTTCATGCTCTTGCTGTTCATCGGCGTGCTGGTCTCGGCCATCGCAGTGTCTTACAGCGCGCATTGGAACCGCCAGCTGCTCAACACGCTGTACGGCGAGCTCAACGACCGCGACAAGGCCCAGGCCGAGTGGGGGCGCCTGATTCTCGAGCAAAGCACCTGGACCGCCCATAGCCGTATCGAGAACCTCGCCAGCGAGCAATTGAAGATGCGTGTGCCCGCCGCCGACGAAGTACGGATGATCGCGCCATGATGAAACTCGAAGGTGCGCTCTATCCCTGGCGTTTCCGCGTGGTGATCGCGCTGCTGGCCGTGATGGTGGGCGCCATCTGCTGGCGCATCATCGACCTGCAGGTCGTCGATCGCGACTTCCTCAAGGGCCAGGGCGATGCCCGTAGCCTGCGCCACATTCCCATTCCCGCGCACCGTGGTCTGATCACCGACCGCAACGGCGAGCCGCTGGCCGTCAGTACGCCGGTCACCACCTTGTGGGCCAATCCCAAGGAAATGCAGGTGGCCAAGGACCGCTGGCCGCAATTGGCCGCGGTGATGGGGCAGAACCCGCAGCAATTGATCGAGCGCCTCACCCAGCAGGCCAACAAGGAGTTCATCTACCTGGTCCGCGGCCTGACGCCCGAGCAGGGGCAGCAGGTGCTCGACCTCAAGGTGCCGGGCGTCTACGGCATGGAAGAGTTCCGCCGCTTCTATCCGGCAGGCGATGTGACCGCGCACATGGTCGGCTTCACCGACCTCGACGACCACGGCCGTGAAGGCGTGGAACTGGCCTATGACGAATGGCTGGCCGGCGTGCCGGGCAAGCGCCAGGTCATCAAGGACCGCCGCGGCCGGCTGATCAAGGACGTGCAGGTGACCAAGAACGCCAAGGCCGGCAAGACCCTGGCCTTGTCCATCGACCTGCGTCTGCAATACCTGGCTACCCGCGAGCTGCGCAACGCCATCGCCGAACAGGAAGCCAAGGCCGGCAGCCTGGTGATCATGGACGTCAAGACTGGCGAAGTGCTGGCGATGGTCAACCAGCCCACCTACAACCCCAACAACCGTCGCAGCATGTTCCCGTCGGCCATGCGCAACCGGGCGATCATCGACGTGTTCGAGCCAGGCTCCACGGTCAAGCCGCTGTCGATGAGCGCGGCCCTGGAAAGCGGTCGCTGGAAGCCCACCGACAAGGTCGAGGTCTACCCCGGCAGCCTGCAGATCGGCCGCTACACCATCAAGGACGTGTCGCGCAGCGAAGGGCCGATCCTCGACCTGACCGGCATCCTGATCAACTCCAGTAACGTCGGCATGAGCAAGGTCGCCTTCGACATCGGTGGCGAAGCGATCTACCGGGTCATGTCCCAGCTGGGCCTCGGTCAGTACACCGGCCTGGGCTTCCCGGGCGAGCGCGTCGGCAACCTGCCCAACCACCGCGAGTGGCGCAAGGCCGAAACCGCGACCCTGTCCTACGGCTATGGCCTGTCGGTAACGGCCCTGCAACTGGTGCACGCCTACGCGGCCCTGGCCAACGACGGCAAGATGGTGCCGCTGTCGATCCTCAAACTCGACAAGGAGCCCGAGGCCACCCAGGTGGTGCCCAAGGCCACCGCCGAGACCATCCAGGGCATGCTCCAGCAAGTGATCGAGGCGCCGCGCGGCGTCTACCGCGCTCAGGTGCCGTTCTATCACGTGGCCGGCAAGTCCGGGACCGCACGTAAGGCCACCGTCGGCTCCAAGGGCTACACCGAGAACGCCTACCGTTCCTTGTTCGCAGGCTTCGGTCCGATGAGCGACCCGCGTTACGCCATCGTCGTGGTCATCGACGAACCGAGCAAAGGCGGCTACTTCGGCGGCCTGGTCTCGGCGCCGGTGTTCAGCAAGGTCATGTCCGGCACGTTGCGCCTGCTGAACGTGCCGCCAGACAACTTGCCGCCACCGACCGATGCGCAGCAAGCCAGTTCAGTACCCGCCAAAGGAGGGCGTGGATAATGACGATGCCACTGAGCAAATTGTTCGCCCACGCCAGTCACGATCCGTTGATCCGCGAACTGACCCTCGACAGCCGCCAGGTACGCCCTGGCGATCTGTTTCTCGCCGTGCCGGGCGCCAAGCTCGACGGCCGTGCGCACATCGCCGATGCGCTGGCCCGCGGCGCGGCGGCGGTCGCCTATGAGGAGCAGGGTTCGGTAGTGCTGCCGCTCACCGACGTGCCGCTGATTCCGGTCAAGGGCCTGGTGGCGCAACTGTCGGAGATCGCCGGGCGTTTCTACGGCGAGCCCAGCCGCCAGTTGGACCTGATCGGCGTGACCGGCACCAACGGCAAGACCAGCGTCACCCAGTTGGTGGCTCAAGCGCTCGATCTGCTGGGGCAACGCTGTGGCCTTATCGGCACCTTGGGTACGGGCTTCCATGGCGAGTTGCAAAGCGGCCGCCTGACCACGCCCGACCCGATCGCAGTGCAATCCACGCTGTACGACTTGAAGAAAGCCGGCGCCCGCGCCGTGGCGATGGAAGTCTCGTCCCACGCGCTCGACCAGGGCCGGGTCGCCGCTCTTGCGTTCGACATCGCGGTGATGACCAACCTGTCGCGCGACCACCTCGACTACCACGGCAGCATGCAAGCCTACGAGGCCGCCAAGGCCAAGCTGTTCGCCTGGCCGGGGCTGCGCTGTCAGGTGGTCAACCTAGACGACGACTTCGGCCGTCGCCTAGCCGCCGATTTCGCCGCCATGCCGGGCCGCGAGCTCATCGAAACCCGGCTGATCAGCTACAGCCTGGAGCAGTCCGAAGCCTCGTTGTACTGCCGCGCCGCCACCTTCAGCGACGATGGCGTGCATGCCACCCTGGTCACCGCCCAAGGCGAGCGGACCCTGCGCAGCCAACTGCTGGGCCGCTTCAACTTGAGCAATACCCTGGCCGCTGTGGCTACCTTGCTGGCCCTGGATTATGCGCTGGACGAAATCCTTGCGGTCGTCCCGCAACTACAGGGCCCGGTAGGGCGCATGCAGCGCCTGGGCGGCGGCGACAAGCCGCTGGTGGTGGTCGACTACGCCCATACCCCGGATGCGTTGGACAAGGTGCTCACCGCCCTGCGCCCGCATGCCCGCGGCAAGCTGCTGTGCCTGTTCGGCTGCGGCGGCGACCGTGACCGCGGCAAGCGCCCGCTGATGGCCGAAGTGGCCGAGCGCCTGGCAGACCGCGTGGTGGTGACTGACGACAATCCACGCCACGAAGTGCCCGCGCGCATTTTCGACGACATCCGCCCAGGTTTCAGCCGTGTCGAGGCGGTCGAGTTCATCGACGGTCGTGGCTCGGCCATCGCCCGGTTGATCGCTTCTGCCGCCGTCGACGACGTCGTGGTGCTGGCAGGCAAGGGGCATGAGGACTACCAGGAGATCGCCGGCCAACGCCACGACTTCTCCGATCTGCAAGAAGCCGAACAGGCCCTGGCCCATTGGGGAGTGCAACATGCTTGAGGCCATGACCCTCAGCCAATTGGTCGAGCCGCTGCAAGCCTCGCGCCTGGGCGCCGACGCGCGCTTCGACGGTGTGAGCATCGACAGCCGTTCGGTCGTGCCTGGCCAGTTGTTCGTCGCCCTCGCCGGGCCGCGTTTCGACGGCCACGACTACCTGGCCGACGTCCAGGCCAAAGGCGCGGTCGCAGCACTGGTCGAACGTGAGGTACCCGGCATCGACCTGCCGCAACTGCGCGTGGCCGACTGCCGCCTGGCCCTCGGCCAGCTCGGCGCACTGAACCGCGCCGCCTTCACCCAGCCGGTGGTGGCCATCACCGGCTCCAGCGGCAAGACCACGGTCAAGGAAATGCTCGCCAGCATCCTGCGCACGCGCGGCGAAGTGTTGGCCACCCGCGGCAACCTCAACAACGACCTGGGCGCGCCGCTGACGCTGCTGGAGATCGCGCCGCAACACCGCGCCGCGGTCATCGAACTGGGCGCCTCGCGCCTGGGCGAGATTCGCTACACGGTGGGCCTGACCCGGCCGCACGTGGTGATCCTCAACAACGCCGGCACCGCCCATGTCGGCGAGTTCGGCGGCCCGGAAAAAATCGTCGAGGCCAAGGGCGAGATTCTCGAAGGCCTGGGCGAGGGCGGCATCGCCGTGCTCAACCTGGACGACAAGGCCTATCCCATCTGGCATGAACGTGCCGGTCGCCACCCGGTGCTCAGCTTCGCCCTGAGCAACGTCGCCGCCGATTTCCACGCCAGCGCCATCGAGCGCGATGCCCGTGGCTGCCCGGGTTTCACCCTGCACGCTGCTCAAGGCAGCGTGCCCGTACAACTGAACCTGCTCGGCGTGCACAACGTCGGCAATGCCTTGGCCGCCGCCGCCGCCGCACACGCCTTGGGCGTGAGCCTGGCGCACATCGCGCAGGGCCTGAACGCGGTGCAACCGGTCAAGGGCCGTACCGTGGCGCAACTGGCACCTGGCGGTGCATGCGTCATCGACGACACCTACAATGCAAATCCCACCTCGATGTGCGCGGCCATTGATATACTCGCCGGCTTTTCCGGTCGCACCGTCCTGGTGCTCGGGGATATCGGCGAGTTGGGGCAGTGGGCCGAGGAAGGCCACCGCCAGGTGGGCGCCTACGCCCGTGGCAAGGTCGACGCCTTGTACGCGGTGGGTAGCCACATGGCACATGCCGTCGATGCATATGGCCACAATGGCCGCCACTTCGCTTCTCAAGCCGAGCTGATCGAGGCCGTCCGCGGCCAGGCCACCGGCAACACCACCATTTTGATCAAGGGTTCGCGCAGCGCTGCGATGGAAAACGTCGTGGCGGCACTGTGCGGTTCCAGCGGGGAGAAACATTAATGCTGCTGCTGTTGGCCGAGTATCTGCAACAGTTCCACAAAGGCTTCGCGGTCTTCCAGTACCTGTCCCTGCGCGGCATTCTCGGGGTGCTGACCGCGTTGTCGCTGTCCTTGTGGCTCGGGCCCTGGATGATCCGCACCCTGCAAATGCGTCAGATCGGCCAGGCCGTGCGCAATGACGGGCCGCAGTCGCACCTGTCCAAATCCGGCACGCCGACCATGGGCGGTGCGTTGATCCTCTCGGCCATCGGCGTCAGTACCTTGCTCTGGGCCGACCTCTCCAACCGCTATGTGTGGGTGGTGCTGATCGTCACGCTGCTGTTCGGCGCCATCGGCTGGGTCGACGACTACCGCAAGGTCATCGAGAAGAACTCGCGCGGCCTGCCAAGCCGCTGGAAGTACTTCTGGCAATCGGTGTTCGGCCTGGGCGCGGCGATCTTCCTCTATCAAACCGCGCCGACCAGCGTCGAAACCACGCTGATCGTGCCGTTCCTCAAGGACGTGACGATCCCGCTAGGCATCGGCTTCGTGGTGCTGACCTACTTCGTCATCGTCGGCTCCAGCAACGCGGTCAACCTCACCGACGGCCTGGACGGGTTGGCGATCATGCCGACCGTGATGGTCGGCGGCGCGCTGGGCATCTTCTGCTACCTGTCGGGCAACGTGAAGTTCGCCGAATACCTGCTGATCCCGTATGTGCCGGGTTCGGGCGAGCTGATCGTGTTCTGCGGCGCGCTGATCGGCGCGGGCCTGGGCTTCCTCTGGTTCAACACCTATCCGGCGCAAGTGTTCATGGGTGACGTCGGCGCGCTGGCGCTGGGCGCGGCCCTGGGCACCATCGCGGTGATCGTGCGCCAGGAAATCGTGCTGTTCATCATGGGCGGGGTGTTCGTCATGGAAACCCTGTCGGTGGTCATCCAGGTCGCCAGTTTCAAGCTGACCGGCAAGCGCGTGTTCCGCATGGCGCCGATCCACCACCATTTCGAACTCAAAGGCTGGCCCGAGCCACGGGTGATCGTGCGCTTCTGGATCATCACCGTGATCCTGGTGCTGATCGGCCTCGCCACCCTGAAGTTGAGGTAGACGCGCGTGTCATTGATCGCTTCCGACCACTTCCGCATCGTTGTCGGCCTCGGCAAGAGCGGCATGTCCCTGGTTCGCTTCCTGGCGAGCCGGGGCATCGCCTTTGCGGTGGCCGACACCCGCGCGCAGCCTCCGGAGCTGGAAACGCTGCGCCGCGACTACCCGCAGGTCGAAGTGCGCTGTGGCGAACTGGACGTCGATTTCCTCTGCCGCGCCGACGAGCTGTATGTGAGCCCGGGCCTGGCCTTGGCCACGCCGGCGTTGCAACAGGCCGCCGCCCGTGGCGTGCGCCTGTCGGGCGACATCGAACTGTTCACCCGGCATGCCAAGGCGCCGCTGGTGGCCATCACCGGTTCCAACGCCAAGAGCACGGTCACGACCCTGGTCGGCGAAATGGCGAGCCAAGCGGGCAAGCGCGTGGCGGTGGGCGGCAACCTCGGCACCCCGGCACTCGACCTGCTGGACGATGCCGTGGAGCTGTACGTGCTGGAGCTGTCGAGCTTCCAGTTGGAAACCGTCGACCCGCTCAATGCGCAGGTGGCCACAGTGCTCAACATCAGCGAAGACCACATGGACCGCTATAGCGGCCTGCCGGCCTATCACCTGGCCAAGCACCGCATCTTCCGTGGCGCCCGACACGTGGTGGTCAACCGTGACGACGCCCTGAGCCGGCCGCTGCCGGTGGAAGGGCGCCCGTCGTCCAGCTTCGGCCTGAGCGTGCCCGACTTCAAAAGCTTCGGGCTGCGCGAACGCGACGGCGAAAAATACCTGGCCTACGAGTTCGAGTGCCTGATGCCGGTGCGCGAGTTGAAAGTGCGCGGCGCGCATAACCAGAGCAACGCCCTCGCGGCCCTCGCCTTGGGCCATGCCGCCGGCCTGCCGTTCGCGCCGATGCTCGACGCGCTGCGCACGTTCACCGGCTTGGCGCACCGCTGCCAGTGGGTGCGCGAACGCAACGGCGTGCAGTGGTACGACGATTCCAAGGCGACCAACGTGGGCGCGGCCCTGGCCGCCATCGAAGGCCTGGGCGCCGAAATCGACGGCAAGCTGGTGCTGATCGCCGGTGGCGACGGCAAGGGCGCCGACTTTTCCGCCCTGCGCGCGCCGGTCGCACGCCACTGCCGCGCCGTGGTGCTGCTGGGCCGCGATGCCGAGCGTCTGGCGCAGGCATTGGGCGAGCAAGTACCGTTGGTCCGTGTGGGCAGCCTCGACGAAGCGGTCGGGCAGTGCGCCGAGCGTGCCGAGCCAGGCGACGCCGTGCTGCTGTCGCCGGCCTGCGCCAGCCTCGACATGTTCAAGAATTTCGAAGAGCGGGGGCGTCTGTTCGCCCAGGCCGCAGAGAGGCTGGCATGATCTTTCGCGTCATCAAGCCATACCCGTCGCCGCTGATCAGCGGCCGTGGCATCGATCTGGATTTCGCTTTCCTCGCCGGTTGCCTGGCGCTGCTCGGCCTGGGCCTGGTGATGATCACCTCGGCTTCTTCGGAAGTGGCCGCCGTGCAGTCGGGCAATCCGCTGTACCACATGTTCCGCCACCTGATCTACGTGGCTCTGGGCCTGGTCGCCTGTGGCGTGACCATGCTGGTGCCGATTTCCACCTGGCAGCGCATGGGCTTCATGATGCTGGTCGGCGCTTTCGCCCTGCTGGTGCTGGTGCTGGTGCCGGGCATCGGCCGTGAGGTGAACGGTTCGATGCGCTGGATCGGCTTCAGCTTCTTCAACGTGCAGCCTTCGGAAATCGCCAAGGTCTTCGTGGTGATCTACCTCGCCGGTTACCTGGTGCGTCGGCAGCAGGAAGTGCGCGAAAGCTGGATGGGCTTCTTCAAGCCGTTCATCGTGCTGCTGCCGATGGCCGGCCTGCTGCTGATGGAACCGGACTTCGGCGCTACCGTGGTGATGATGGGCGCGGCGGCCGCCATGCTGTTCCTCGGCGGGGTGGGGCTGTTCCGCTTCAGTCTGATGGTGGTGCTGGCGGTGGTCGCGGTGTTCGTGCTGGTGCAGGCGCAGCCGTACCGGATGGCGCGCCTGATCACCTTCACCGACCCCTGGTCGGACCAGTTCGGCTCCGGCTACCAGCTGACCCAGGCGCTGATCGCCTTCGGTCGCGGCGAATGGTTGGGCGTGGGCCTGGGCAACAGCGTGCAGAAACAGTTCTACCTGCCCGAAGCGCACACCGACTTCGTGTTCTCGGTACTGGCCGAAGAGCTGGGCGTGGTCGGCACCCTGTGCACCGTGGCGCTGTTCGTGTTCGTCACCGTGCGTGCGCTGTACATCGGCTTGTGGGCGGAAAAGGCCAAGCAGTATTTCGCGGCCTACATGGCCTTCGGCCTGGCGTTCCTGTGGATCGGCCAGTTCCTGATCAACATCGGCGTGAACGTCGGCCTGCTGCCGACCAAGGGCCTGACTTTGCCGTTCCTCAGCTATGGGGGCAGTTCGCTGGTGATCTGCTGCGCCTGCGTGGGGCTGTTGCTGCGCATCGAGTGGGAAAGCCGAACCCATTTGGGCAGCGAAGAGCACGAATTCAGCGAGAAGGATTTTGCCGAGGAGCCCGCCCATGGCCGCTGACGGCAAGAACGTACTGATCATGGCCGGCGGCACCGGCGGCCATGTGTTCCCGGCCTTGGCCTGCGCGCGCGAGTTCCAGGCCCGCGGCTACACCGTGCACTGGCTCGGCACGCCCCGTGGCATCGAGAACGAGTTGGTGCCCCAGGCCGGTATCGCCCTGCACCTGATCCAGGTCAGCGGGCTACGCGGCAAGGGCAAACTGTCACTGCTCAAGGCGCCGTTGACGCTGGTCAAGGCCGTGCTGCAGGCCCGGCGCATCATGCGCGAACTGCGGCCGGTGTGCGTCCTGGGTTTTGGCGGCTATGTCACCGGCCCTGGCGGCGTCGCCGCCAAATGGTGCGGGGTGCCCTTGATCATCCATGAACAGAACGCCCGGGCCGGTACCGCCAATCGCTTGCTGGTGCCCATGGCGGCGCGGGTCTGCGAGGCCTTCCCCGATACCTTCCCGACCAGCGACAAACGTCGCACCACCGGCAACCCGGTGCGTCCCGAACTGTTCCTGCAGGCACCACGCGAGCCATTGGGCGCGCGTCGCGCGCGTCTGCTGGTGCTCGGCGGTAGCCTGGGTGCGGAACCATTGAATAAATTGCTGCCTAAGGCCCTGTCCGAAGTGCCCGCGAGCGTCCGCCCGGAAGTCTTCCACCAGGCCGGCAAGCAGCACGCCGAGATCACCGACCAGCGCTACCGCGAGGTCGGGGTGCAGGCGCACGTCGAACCCTTCATCAAGGACATGGCCCATGCCTATGGCTGGGCCGACCTGGTGGTCTGCCGCGCAGGCGCACTGACCGTGAGCGAACTGGCCGCCGCCGGCTTGCCGGCGCTGTTGGTGCCCTTGCCCCATGCGATTGACGACCACCAGACCCACAACGCCCATTACCTGGCGCAGGACGGCGCGGCCTTCCTGATGCCACAAGCGACCACTGGCGCAGCCCAGCTCGCTGAACGTCTGAACGAGGTGCTGATGCAACCCGAGAAGCTCCACACCATGGCCGGCACCGCGCGTCGGCTGGCCAAACCTGCGGCAACCAGCACCGTAGTCGATATCTGCCTGGAGGTGGCCCATGGTTGAACACCAGAAAGCCATGCCCCACCCGAAAATGGGCCGCATCCGGCGCATCCACTTCGTCGGTATCGGCGGCGTGGGCATGTGCGGGATCGCCGAAGTCCTGCTGAACCTGGGCTACCAGGTGTCCGGCTCCGACCTGAAGGCTTCGACGGTGACCGAGCGCTTGCAGTCGTTCGGTGCCGAAATCTTCGTCGGCCACCGCGCCGAAAACGCCGCCAGCGCCGATGTGCTGGTGGTGTCGAGCGCCATCAACCCGGCCAACCCGGAAGTGGCGACCGCCCTGGAGCGGCGCATCCCCGTGGTGCCGCGGGCCGAAATGCTCGCCGAGCTGATGCGCTACCGCCATGGCATCGCCGTGGCCGGCACCCACGGCAAGACCACCACCACCAGCCTGCTGGCCTCGGTGTTCGCCGCAGGCGGCCTGGACCCGACCTTCGTCATCGGCGGCCGCCTGACCGCCGCCGGTACCAATGCCCAGCTCGGCACCAGCCGCTACCTCATCGCCGAAGCCGACGAGAGCGACGCCAGCTTCCTGCACCTGCAACCGATGGTCGCCGTGGTCACCAACATCGACGCCGACCACATGGCGACCTACGAAGGCGACTTCAACAAGCTGAAGAAGACCTTCGTCGAATTCCTGCACAACCTGCCGTTCTACGGCTTGGCGGTGATGTGCCTGGACGACCCTGTCGTGCGCGAGATCCTGCCCCAGGTCAAACGCCCGACGGTCACCTACGGCTTCAGCGAAGAGGCCGACATCCGCGCCATCAACGTGCGCCAGCAGGGCATGCAGACCCACTTCACCGTGCTGCGCCGTGACCTCGCCCCGCTGGAAGTCTCGGTCAACATGCCGGGCAACCACAACGTGCTCAATGCCCTGGCGACCATCGCCATCGCCACCGACGAGGGCATCAGCGACGAAGCCATCGTGCAAGGGCTGTCGGGCTTCCAGGGCGTTGGGCGACGCTTCCAGGTGTATGGCGAGCTGCCGGTCGAAGGCGGCAGCGTGATGCTGGTCGACGACTATGGCCATCACCCCACCGAAGTCGCCGCGGTGATCAAGGCCGTACGCGGCGGCTGGCCGAGCCGCCGTCTGGTGATCGTCTACCAGCCGCACCGCTACAGCCGTACCCGCGACCTGTACGACGATTTCGTGCAGGTGCTGGGCGATGCCAACGTACTGCTGCTGATGGAAGTCTATCCAGCGGGCGAAGAGCCCATTCCCGGCGCCGACAGCCGTCAGCTGTGCCACAGCATCCGCCAGCGCGGCAAGCTCGACCCCATCTACATCGAGCGTGGCGCCGAGCTCGCGCCCCTGGTCAAGCCGCTGCTGCGCGCCGATGACATCCTGATCTGCCAAGGCGCCGGCGACGTCGGCGGTCTGGCGCCACAACTGATGAAAAGCCCGCTGTTCGCGGGTGCCAAGACTGCCCAGGAGACGTTGAAATGAGCAGCGCCTACGACCGACTGCACGCCACCCTCGACGTCAAGGCCTACGGCCGCGTCGCGGTCCTGTACGGCGGCAAGAGCGCCGAGCGCGAAGTGTCGCTCAAGTCAGGCAACGCCGTGCTCGGCGCCTTGCGTGACGCCGGCGTCGACGTGGTCGGCATCGATGTCGGCGACGACCTGCTGCAACGTCTGCTGGACGAGCACATCGACCGCGCCTTCATCATCCTGCATGGCCGCGGCGGCGAAGACGGCAGCATGCAGGGCCTGCTCGAATGCCTGGGCATCCCCTACACCGGCAGCGGCATCCTGGCCTCGGCCCTGGCGATGGACAAGCTGCGCACCAAGCAGGTGTGGCAGAGCCTGGGCATTCCGACCCCGCGCCACGCCGTGCTGGCCAGCGAAAACGACTGTATTCGCGCCGCCACGGAACTGGGCTTCCCGCTTATCGTCAAACCCGCCCATGAAGGTTCAAGTATCGGCATGGCCAAGGTGAACAGCGCGCAAGAGCTGGTCGCCGCTTGGCAGGATGCCGCCCACTACGATTCCCAGGTCCTTGTCGAGCAATGGATTCATGGTCCCGAGTTCACTGTCGCGGTATTGCGCGGCCAGGTGCTGCCGCCGATCGCCCTTGGCACGCCCCATGTGTTCTACGACTACGACGCCAAATACGTCGCCAATGACACCCAATACCGAATTCCCTGCGGGCTCGATGCCGCGCGGGAGCAAGAACTGATCGACCTGACCGCGCGCGCCTGCGATGCCATCGGCATCGAAGGCTGGGGGCGGCTGGACGTGATGCAGGACGAGCAAGGCCGCTTCTGGCTGCTCGAAGTCAACACCGCACCAGGCATGACCGATCATAGCCTGGTACCCATGGCGGCCCGCGCGGCCGGTCTGGACTTCCAGCAGTTGGTGCTGGCGATCCTGGCCGCCAGCGTCGAGACGCGAGGTTAACGATCCATGCAAGGCGCGATGGTACGTCATCAGCAACCCGCCCCCGGCCGCAGCAAGCCGGTGCCGCGTGGTGCCAGCCGACTGGAGGCCACCGAGCCGATGTCGGCGCGCCTGCCCAAAGCCAACTTCTC
The DNA here is from genome assembly GCF_002434265.1 of Pseudomonas sp. UBA6562. GTDB lineage: Bacteria > Pseudomonadota > Gammaproteobacteria > Pseudomonadales > Pseudomonadaceae > Aquipseudomonas. The sequence continues at coordinate 97,635 of NZ_DJJS01000004.1, forward strand.
GGTGCTCAAGCGTCTGCTGTGGCCCGTGTTGTTGGTCGCGGCCGGGTTCGGTGCGTACGAAGGGGCGATCCGCCTCATGCCCTATGCCGATCGCCCGATCAGCAAGATCGCCGTGCAGGGCGACCTCAGCTACATCAGCCAGCAGGCGGTGCAGCAGCGGATCGCGCCCTTCGTGGCGGCAAGCTTCTTCAGCGTCGATCTGGCAGCGATGCGCAGCGAGCTCGAAACCATGCCGTGGATCGCCCACGCCGAAGTGCGTCGGGTCTGGCCCGACGAGGTGGTGGTGCGCCTGGAAGAGCAACTGCCGGTGGCCCGTTGGGGCGACGCGGCGCTGCTCAACAACCAGGGCCAGGCCTTCACGCCGCGCGAGCTGTCCAACTACAACCACTTGCCGCAGCTTGCCGGGCCGCAACGCGCCCAGCAGCAAGTGATGCAGCAGTACCAGGTCTTGAGCCAGATGCTGCGCCCCCTCGGCTTCTCCATTGCGCGTTTGGAATTGCGCGAGCGGGGCAGCTGGTTCCTGACCACCGGCGGCGGCAGCTCGGGCGCCGGTATCGAACTGCTGCTGGGGCGTGACCATTTGCTCGAGAAGATGCGCCGTTTCATTGCCATATACGACAAGACGCTCAAAGAGCAGATCAACAATATCGCCCGCATTGATCTGCGTTACGCCAACGGCCTGGCCGTGGGCTGGCGGGAACCGATTGCACCGACGACGGCCGACCCCGCCGTCGCGAAGAATTAGAGAGAGGCAGGACCATGGCAAACGCGCATAGCGGCAAAATGATCGTCGGGCTGGACATCGGTACGTCCAAGGTGGTGGCGCTGGTGGGTGAAGTCGCCGCCGACGGCACCCTGGAAATCGTGGGCATCGGCACCCATCCGTCACGCGGCTTGAAAAAAGGCGTGGTGGTCAACATCGAGTCGACGGTGCAGTCGATCCAGCGCGCCGTGGAAGAAGCGCAGCTAATGGCCGGCTGCCGCATCCACTCGGCCTTCGTCGGGGTGGCCGGCAACCACATCCGCAGCCTCAACTCCCACGGCATCGTCGCCATCCGCGACCGCGAGGTCAGCACCGCCGACCTGGAACGGGTGCTGGACGCGGCCCAGGCCGTCGCCATCCCGGCCGACCAGCGCGTGCTGCATACGCTGCCCCAGGACTACGTGATCGACAATCAAGAAGGCGTGCGCGAGCCCTTGGGCATGTCGGGCGTGCGTCTGGAAGCCAAGGTCCACGTGGTGACCTGCGCGGTGAACGCGGCGCAGAACATCGAGAAGTGCGTGCGCCGCTGCGGCCTGGAAATCGACGATATCATCCTCGAGCAACTGGCCTCGGCCTACGCCGTGCTGACCGATGACGAGAAAGAGCTGGGCGTGTGCATCGTCGACATCGGCGGCGGCACTACCGACATCGCCATCTTCACCGAAGGCGCCATTCGCCACACCGCGGTGATTCCGATCGCCGGCGACCAGGTCACCAACGACATCGCCATGGCGCTGCGCACGCCGACCCAGTACGCCGAAGAAATCAAGATCCGTTACGCCTGCGCCCTGGCCAAACTGGCCGGTGCCGGTGAAACCATCAAGGTGCCGAGCGTGGGCGACCGTCCGCCGCGCGAGCTGTCGCGCCAGGCGTTGGCCGAAGTGGTGGAGCCGCGTTACGACGAGCTGTTCACCCTGATCCAGGCGGAACTGCGTCGCAGTGGCTACGAAGACCTCATCCCCGCGGGCATCGTCCTCACCGGCGGCACCGCGAAGATGGAAGGCGCCGTAGAGTTGGCCGAAGAAATCTTCCACATGCCGGTACGCCTGGGCGTACCGCACAGCGTCCGGGGTCTGAGCGACGTCGTGCGCAACCCAATCTATTCCACCGGCGTAGGCTTGCTCAGCTACGGTTTGCATAAGCAGACCGATGAGCTGCCGTTGTCCGGTAACAGCAACAACAACAGCTATGGCGATGAACCTAAGGCTCCAGTGCTCGAACGCTTCAAGCGCTGGGTGCAGGGCAATTTCTAAGTTTCAAAGCAGTAGTGGTAGGCGCAACAACTAGAGAACTGTAAGGAGAGGGAAAATGTTCGAGCTCGTAGACAACGTCCCGCAAAGTCCGGTCATCAAGGTGATCGGCGTCGGTGGCGGCGGTGGCAACGCCGTCAACCACATGGTCAAAAGCAGCATCGAAGGCGTCGAATTCATCTGCGCCAACACCGATGCCCAGGCGCTCAAGAGCATCGGTGCGCGTACTATCCTGCAACTGGGTACCGGGGTCACCAAAGGCCTGGGCGCAGGTGCCAACCCGGAAGTCGGCCGTCAGGCCGCACTGGAGGACCGCGAGCGCATCGCCGAGGTGCTGCAGGGCACCAACATGGTCTTCATCACCACCGGCATGGGTGGCGGTACCGGTACCGGTGCAGCGCCGATCATCGCCGAAGTGGCCAAGGAAATGGGCATCCTCACCGTTGCGGTGGTGACCCGTCCGTTCCCCTTCGAGGGTCGCAAGCGCATGCAGATCGCCGACGAAGGCATCCGCATGCTGGCTGAAAGCGTCGACTCGCTGATCACCATTCCCAACGAAAAACTCCTGACCATCCTGGGCAAGGACGCCAGCCTGCTGTCCGCCTTCGCCAAGGCCGACGACGTGCTGGCCGGTGCCGTTCGCGGTATCTCCGACATCATCAAGCGTCCGGGCATGATCAACGTCGACTTCGCCGACGTGCGCACCGTGATGGGCGAAATGGGCATGGCGATGATGGGCACCGGCTGCGCCAGCGGTCCGAACCGTGCTCGCGAAGCCACCGAGGCGGCCATCCGCAACCCGCTGCTCGAAGACGTCAACCTGCAGGGCGCCCGCGGCATCCTGGTCAACATCACCGCCGGTCCCGACCTGTCGCTGGGCGAGTACTCCGACGTGGGTAGCATCATCGAGGCCTTCGCCTCCGACCATGCCATGGTCAAGGTCGGCACCGTGATCGACCCGGACATGCGCGACGAACTGCACGTGACCGTCGTGGCCACCGGCCTCGGTGCGCGCATCGAGAAGCCGGTCAAGGTGGTCGACAACACCCTGCAAACCGCCCAGGCGGTGTACGAGTCGTCCAACCCGGCCGCCGCCAGCCGCCCGACCGAGAAAGCGGAAGTCAACTACCGCGATCTGGAGCGTCCGACCGTCATGCGCAACCAGGCGCACGCCGGCACGTCCGCTGCGGCCAAGCTGAACCCTCAGGACGATCTGGATTACCTGGACATTCCAGCCTTCCTGCGTCGTCAGGCCGATTGATGGAATTTATCAGGACTATAGGGGTGATTGGTATTCATCAAAGGTTGGCTCTGGTATTATTTCCAGCCTTTGTTGATACCTGTTCGCAATTAGCGATGAAGCGGCCAATGCCATGATTAGACAACGCACCCTGAAGAACACCATTCGCGCTACCGGCATCGGCCTGCATTCCGGTGAGAAGGTCTACCTGACCCTCAAGCCGGCGCCCGTCGATACCGGCATCGTCTTCCGCCGTGCCGATCTCGACCCTGTGGTCGAAATCGCCGCACGTGCGGCCAATGTCGGTGAGACCACCATGTCCACCACACTGGTCAACGGTGACGTCAAAGTCGATACGGTCGAGCACTTGCTGTCCGCCATGGCGGGTCTGGGCATCGATAACGCCTACGTCGAGCTCTCCGCCTCGGAAGTGCCGATCATGGACGGCAGCGCCGGTCCGTTCGTATTCCTGATTCAATCCGCCGGTCTCGAAGAACAGGACGCACCCAAGAAGTTCATCCGCATCCTGCGTGAGGTAACCGTGGAGGAGGGCGACAAGCGCGCCACCTTCCTGCCTTTCGAAGGGTTCAAGGTGAGTTTCGAGATTGATTTCGATCACCCGGTTCTACGTAACCGCACGCAGAGCGCCAGCGTCGATTTCTCGAGCACCTCGTTCGTGAAGGAAGTCAGCCGCGCACGTACTTTCGGTTTCATGCGTGACATCGAATACCTGCGCAAGCACAACCTCGCACTCGGCGGCAGCGTCGACAACGCCATCGTGGTGGATGAGGAAGGCGTGCTCAACGAAGACGGTCTTCGTTACGAAGACGAATTCGTCAAGCACAAGATTCTCGACGCGATTGGCGATCTCTACCTGCTGGGCAACAGCCTGATCGGCGAATTCAAGGGCTACAAGTCCGGCCATTCGCTGAACAACCAGCTGTTGCGCAAATTGATCGCCGAAACGGATGCTTGGGAAGTGGTCGTTTTCGAAGACGCCAGTACGGCGCCTATCTCCTACATGCGCCCTGTTGCAGCGGTGTAAGTTCGAACACTCTCTAGTCGTTCTTGAGGCCACCTTCGGGTGGCCTTTTTATTGGGCCCCGATAAGCCGACGACGCGCGAAGGAGTCGATCAATCCTTGCGTGGTCCATGTGCGGCCAAGCGTTCGAGCGCTGCCCGCAGCTTGGGGTCGGTGATGCCTTCGGCCGAACCGCGAATACTGTCGGCCGCATCGCTGGACAGCTCCGGGCCCTGGCCCTGGCGCCTGGCCGGCACCAGCGGCGGCTGCACCTTGAACAGTATGCGGTTCAGGTTCGCGAACGCTTCCAACGCCTGTAACTGGCGCTGCAAGCGCTTCTGCTGATAGCGCAGGCGCGTCGCCCAATGGCCATCGGTGACGATCAGCAACAGCACGCCGTCGCGCCACGAGGCGATGTGGCAGTGGGCCCGTGCGGCCGGCTGCAGTTGGCTTTCCAGCAGGCGCTGCAAATGCGCGATGCGTTCGGCCTGGCTGAGCAGACGGCGCAACGGGCGGGCCTGGCGCAATAGCACGGCAGGAGGAAGGGCGGGGGAGGGCTTGTAGGCCATGGGCGCATGCCAAAACTGACGAAGGCGGCAGTCTAACAGAGGTGCGCGCAAGTGCTGGGGGGCGCTACGTTTGCCTTAATTAAACGAATGTGTCCCGGGTATGCAGAAACATGGCCCTAATCAGTGTCCATAGCTTTCATGATTCGTTGCCTTGAACTTGGCAATAATGACCTTATGTTACAAACGCCCCTGCCAAAGCGCTGTGCCAGCATCGTGGACATCGACCACTTTCCTCACCATCGTTTCCGGGTAGAATGCTCGTTCGCATGCGGCCCTCGGCTGCACGGGCGACTCATGGGGCCGCCCTCCATCCCCACGTGTGGAAGATCCTGCCTATATGTTTGCGCCTTTGTTAAAGAAACTTTTTGGAAGCAAGAACGAGCGTGAAGTCAAACGCATGCTCAAGACGGTCAGCACCGTCAATGCCTTCGAAGAGAAAATGGTCGCCCTCTCCGACGAGCAGCTGCGCGCCAAGACCGCAGAGTTCAAAGAGCGCCTGGCCAAAGGCGAGACGCTTGATCAACTGCTGCCCGAAGCCTTCGCCGTAGCCCGTGAAGCCGGCAAGCGGGTCATGGGCATGCGCCACTTCGACGTCCAGCTGATCGGCGGCATGACCTTGCACGAAGGCATGATCGCGGAAATGCGCACCGGCGAAGGCAAGACCCTGGTCGGTACCCTGGCCGTGTACCTCAATGCCCTGTCGGGCAAAGGCGTGCACGTGGTCACGGTCAACGACTACCTGGCTACCCGGGACGCCAACTGGATGCGCCCGCTGTACGAATTCCTTGGCCTGTCCGTGGGTATCGTTTCGGCGTTCCAGCCACCCGAGATGAAGCGCGCCGCCTATGCCGCCGACATCACCTACGGCACCAACAACGAATTCGGTTTCGATTACCTGCGCGACAACATGGCGTTCAGCCAGGACGAGAAATTCCAGCGCGAACTCAACTTCGCCGTGATCGACGAAGTCGACTCGATCCTCATCGACGAAGCGCGTACCCCGTTGATCATCTCCGGCCAGGCCGAAGACAGCTCCAAGCTGTACATCGAGATCAACCGCCTGATCCCGACCCTGACCCAGCACATCGAAGAAGTCGAAGGCCAGGTCACCCAGGAAGGCCATTACAGCATCGACGAGAAGACCCGCCAGGTCGAACTCAACGAAGCCGGCCACCAGTTCATCGAAGAGATGCTCACCCAGGCAGGCCTGCTGGCCGAAGGCGAGAGCCTCTACTCGGCGCACAACCTGGGCCTGCTGACCCACGTCTACGCCGGCCTGCGCGCACACAAGCTGTTCCACCGCAACGTGGAATACATCGTGCAAGACGGCCAGGTGCTGCTGATCGACGAGCACACCGGCCGCACCATGCCGGGCCGCCGCCTCTCCGAGGGCCTGCACCAGGCCATCGAGGCCAAGGAAAACCTGAACATCCAGGCCGAAAGCCAGACCCTGGCCTCGACCACCTTCCAGAACTACTTCCGCCTCTACAACAAGCTGTCCGGCATGACCGGCACCGCCGACACCGAAGCGTTCGAGTTCGCCCAGATCTACTCGCTCAACGTGATGGTGATCCCGCCGAACAAGCCGCTGGCGCGCAAGGACTTCAACGACCTGGTCTATCTGACCTCCGAAGAGAAGTACCAGGCGATCATCGCCGACATCCGCGAGAGCATGGCCCAGGGCCGTCCGGTACTGGTCGGTACGGCCACCATCGAAACCTCCGAGCACATGTCGCGCCTGCTCACCCAGGAAGGCATCGAGCACAAGGTGCTCAACGCCAAGTACCACGAGAAGGAAGCCGAGATCATTGCCCAGGCCGGTCGCCCGGGCGCGCTGACCATCGCCACCAACATGGCCGGTCGCGGTACCGACATCCTGCTGGGCGGCAACTGGGAAGCCGAGGTCGCGGCCTTGGAAGACCCTTCCGCCGAGCAGATCGCGCAGATCAAGGCCGACTGGCAGAAGCGCCACCAGCAAGTCATCGAAACCGGCGGCCTGCACGTCATCGCCTCCGAGCGCCATGAATCGCGCCGTATCGACAACCAGCTGCGTGGCCGTTCCGGCCGTCAGGGCGATCCGGGTTCGAGCCGCTTCTACCTGTCGCTCGAAGACAGCCTGATGCGCATCTTCGCCTCCGACCGCGTGAAGAACTTCATGAAGGCGCTGGGCATGCAGTCCGGCGAGGCCATCGAGCACCGCATGGTCACCAATGCCATCGAGAAGGCCCAGCGCAAGGTCGAAGGCCGCAACTTCGACATCCGCAAGCAGTTGCTCGAATACGACGACGTGGCCAACGAGCAGCGCAAGGTCATCTACCACATGCGCAACAGCCTGCTGGCGGCCGAGAACATCGGCGAGACCATCGTCGCCTTCCGCCAGGAAGTGCTCGACACCACCATCAGCCAGCACATCCCGCCGCAATCGCTGCCTGAGCAGTGGGACGTGGCCGGTCTGGAAGCTGCGTTGTCCAGCGACTTCGGCATGAAACTGCCGATCCAGCAGTGGCTCGACGAAGACGACCACCTCTACGAAGAGACCCTGCGCGAGCGACTGCTCAGCGAGATCACCACCGCTTACACCGAGAAGGAAGACCAGGCGGGCGAAGAGGCGCTGCGCAGCTTCGAGAAACAGATTCTGCTGCGCGTGCTGGACGACCTGTGGAAAGACCACCTGTCGACCATGGACCACCTGCGCCACGGTATCCACCTGCGCGGCTATGCGCAGAAGAACCCCAAGCAGGAGTACAAGCGCGAGTCGTTCACCCTGTTCCAGGAGCTGCTGGAGTCGATCAAACGCGACGCCATCCGCGTGCTGTCCCATGTGCAGGTACGCCGCGAAGATCCGGAAGAGGAAGAGGCGCGTCTGCGTCGCGACGCCGAGGAGTTGGCCAGCCGCATGCAGTTCGAGCACGCGCCGGCGCCAGGTCTGGACGTCGACCCCGAAGCGGTGGAAGAGCCGACCGCGGTGGTCGCAGCCGCAGAGCCCGTGCGCAACGACCAGAAGCTGGGTCGCAACGAGCTGTGCTGGTGTGGTTCGGGCAAGAAGTTCAAGCACTGTCACGGCCAGATCGAGTGACACGGGCCGCATGGCCCATCCAGGCCAGGTGACACACCTGGCCTGACGATCGCAACACCCGGGGCCGCTCAGCGGCCCCGGTCATTTTTCAAGCGGCTGCGCCAGTGAAGGCGTGCCGATACCCCCACTGTTTTGTCTAGGAGCGCTTACATGGCTGTCGGTCTTGGTCCTCTGCCCACCTTGCACCCGGTTCCGGGTTTTGAACTCGGCATCGCCTCGGCGGGCATCAAGCGTCCCGGACGCAAGGATGTGGTGGTGATGCGCTGCGCCGAAGGCTCCAGCGTGGCGGGCGTGTTCACCCTCAATGCGTTCTGCGCGGCGCCGGTGATCCTCTGCCGTCAGCGCGTGCAAGGCCCGGTCCGCTACCTGCTGACCAACACCGGCAATGCCAACGCCGGCACCGGCGCGCCGGGCCTGGCAGCAGCCGAGCGCACCTGTGCCAAGCTCGCCGAACTGACCGGCGTCGAAGCCAGCGCCGTGCTGCCGTTCTCCACCGGGGTGATCGGCGAGCCGCTGCCCGTGGAGAAGATCGAAGGCGCCCTGCAAGCGGCCCTCGACGACCTGCGCGAAGACAACTGGGCCATGGCCGCGACCGGCATCATGACTACCGACACCCTGCCCAAGGGCGCCAGCCGGCAGTTCCAGTTCGACGGCCAGACCGTCACCGTCACCGGCATCAGCAAAGGCGCGGGGATGATCCGCCCGAACATGGCGACCATGCTCGGCTACATCGCCACCGACGCCAAGGTCGCCCCGGCGGTGCTCAAGGACCTGATCCTCGACGGCGCCAACAAGTCGTTCAACCGCATCACCATCGACGGCGACACCTCGACCAACGACTGCTGCATGCTGATCGCCACCGGCCAGGCCGACGTGCCGGAAGTCACCCAGGCCTCGGGCGAGCTGTTCGAAGCGCTCAAGGCGGCGGTGTTCGAAGTGTGCATGGAAGTGGCCCAGGCCATCGTGCGCGACGGTGAAGGCGCCACCAAGTTCGTCACGGTGCAGGTCAACGGCGGCGGCAACCCGCAGGAGTGCCTGGACGTCGGTTACGCCGTGGCGCATTCGCCGCTGATCAAGACCGCGCTGTTCGCCTCCGACCCGAACTGGGGGCGCATCCTCGCCGCCGTAGGCCGTGCCGGGGTGCCGGATCTGGACGTGAGCCTGATCGACGTGTACCTGGGCGACGTGTGCATCGCCAGCCAGGGCGGGCGCAGCGCCAGCTACACCGAGGAGCAGGGTTCGGCGGTGATGGCCCAGGCCGAAATCACCATCCGCATCGAGTTGGGCCGTGGCGCGTGCAGCGAGACCATCTGGACCACCGATCTGTCCCACGAATACGTCAAGATCAACGCCGAATACCGTACCTGATCCCCCCCGCCCGGCGCCGGCCTAGCCCCGGCGGCCGCGGCCCCATGCGCCGTCGACGGCACTCCAGTGCGCGTCGATGGCGACCTCGTACCGCCTGGAGTCCACCATGAGCTATCACCTGATCATCGGCGACAAGCGCTACTCCTCCTGGTCGCTGCGCGCCGCCTTGGCGCTGGACCTGACCGGGGCTCCCTACCAGCAGACCTTGGTCAAGCTCAAGCAGCCCGACACCCGCGCGCACCTGCTGCAGCACTCGACCACTGGCAAAGTGCCGGTGCTCAAGAGCGAGCACGGCTCCATCGCCGATTCCCTGGCCATCGCCGAGTACCTTGCCGAGCGGCATCCGGACGCGCAGCTGTGGCCGCAGGACATCGCCGCGCGCGCCAAAGCCCGGGCCGCCTGCGCCGAGATGCATAGCGGCTTCGCCGAGCTGCGCACCGCCATGCCTTTCGATGTCACGCGCGATCAGGCGCTGGAACCGATGCCCGCGCAGGTACAAGCCGACATCGACCGCATCGTCGCCCTCTGGGCCGAATGCCGGACGGCCTGCACCACGCCCGGGCCGTTCCTGTTCGGCGCGCCGGGCATCGTCGATGCCTTCTTCGCACCGGTCGCCGTGCGCCTGCGCACCTACCGCGTCGAGGTGCCGGCGCAGGCGGCGGCCTACATCGAAGCCATCTATGCCTGGCCGGCGTTCCAAACCTGGCGGCAGGCCGGCTTGGCCGAGGCCCAGGCATGAGCCGGGTGCATGTGGTGGCTGCCGTGATCCGGCGGGCCGATGGTCAGGTCCTGTTGGCCCAGCGCAGCGCCAGCCAGCATCAGGGCGGGCTGTGGGAGTTTCCGGGGGGTAAGGTCGAAGCGGGGGAGGCGGTCGAGGCGGCACTGGCGCGCGAGCTGCGCGAGGAGTTGGGTATCGAGGTCAGCGCCTCGCGGCCCTTGATCACCGTCAGCCACGACTACCCCGACAAGCGAGTGCTGCTGGAGGTGCGCGAAGTCAGCGCGTTCACCGGCGAACCCCACGGTGCCGAAGGTCAGCCACTGGCCTGGGTCGCCCCGCGGGATCTGCCCAGCTACGAATTTCCCCAAGCCAACCGGCCGATCGTGGCGGCGGCGCGCTTGCCGGACCAGTACCTGATCACCCCAGACGACCAGGACCCTGGGCAACTGCTGCGCGGCATCCGCCAGGCCGTCGCCAATGGCATCGGCCTGATCCAGCTGCGCGCGCCCGATGGCTACGACCCCAAGTACCGCGACATCGCCGTGGATGCCGTGGGTCTCTGCGCCGGCAAAGCGCAACTGATGCTCAAAGGGCCACTGGAGTGGTTGGGCGACTTCCCGGCAGCGGGCTGGCACCTGACCGCCGCGCAGTTGCGCAAATACGCGGCCAAGGGCCGGCCGTTCCCGACGTCACGTTGGCTAGCGGCCTCCTGCCACGATGCCGAAGAGTTGGCATTGGCCGAACAGATGGGCGTGGATTTCGTCACCTTGTCGCCAGTGCAGGCCACCCAGACCCACCCCGAGGCGACGCCTCTGGGTTGGGAGCAGGTACAGAGGTTGATCGCCGGGTTCAACCAGCCGGTGTTCGTGTTGGGCGGGGTCGGGCCGCAGCAGCGCGAGCAGGCCTGGCAGGCGGGCGCGCAAGGTGTAGCGGGGATTCGAGCGTTCTGGCCGAACGTCGAGTGATGGGAGGGTGAAGAGGCGGCCGACGCCAAAGCGCCGGCCTGCCGTGCTTACACAGGCCGCTTGGCCGCTTCCCAGAGTACTTCGGCCACCCCCTGACGGCGGCCGATGATGCGCGAGGCGACGAACAGCAGGTCCGAGAGCCGGTTCAGGTAGGCCAGGCCTACGGCGCCCAGTGGTTCCACCGCGTTCAACTGCTGGCAACGGCGCTCGGCCGTACGGGCCTGGCTGCGGCAGACATGAGCTTGGGCGACCAACGCCGAACCGCTGGGCAGAATGAAGTTCTCCAACGGCCCCAATTCTTCGTTCCACACATCGATGGCCGCTTCCAGACGCTCCACCTCTTGGAGGGTGAGCCCCTGGTAGCTGGGCATCGCCAGCTCGCCTCCCAGGTCGAACAACCGATGCTGACACGGGGCCAGCACGTCGCTCACCTCCGTCAGCCCGTGTTCGGCGAGCCCTGCCAACAACAGCCCCAGGTGGCTGTTGAGCGTGTCCACTTCGCCGATGGCCTCGACCCGCGGATGGTCCTTGGCAACCCGGCGCCCGTCGCCCAAGCCGGTTTCGCCTCGGTCACCGGTGCGTGTGTAGATCTTCGAAAGGCGATAGCCCATGGTCATGGCTCCATAGCGGGTGACGGGCTGGCCGTCGGGGTCAAGGGCAGGCGCAAGGTAAAGCAGGTGCCGTGGCCGAGGCTCGACTGCACCTCCATCTGGCCCTTGTGGTTATTGGTGATGATGAAGTACGACACCGACAGCCCGAGGCCGGTGCCCTGGCCGATGTCCTTGGTGGTGAAGAAGGGTTCGAAGATGCGCTTGCGCACGTTTTCGGACATGCCCATGCCGTTGTCCTCGACCTGGATTTCCGCCCAGGGCGGGCTCATCCGCGTGCGGATGGCGATGCGTCCCGGCTCGCTGGGTTGGGGGCGCTGGTGGATGGATTGCGCAGCGTTCTTCAGCAGGTTCAGCAGCACCTGCTCCAGTTCGTTGGCGATGACCGGCACCGGCCCCAGCGCAGGGTCGAATTCGCGCAGGATGGCCTGGCCCTTGAAGTCGAAACCCACGCTCAGGTCGAAGTCGTTGCCGGCGATGTCCACGGCCTGGTCGATCAACGCCGGCAGTTCGCACGGCACCAGCTGGCGGTTGCTCAGGCGGCTGAAGCTGAGCATGTGGGTGACGATCTTCGCCGCCCGGGTACCGGCCTGCTGGATGCCGTCGAGCAAGTGCGGCACCTGGCGCTCGTGCAGGTAACGGTCGACCGCGGCCAGGTCCACAGCCAACGCCTGGGCGGTTTCCTGGTTGCGCGGCAGGTCCGCCGACAAGCGCCTGCGCAGGTTCTGCACGTTATGCAGGATGGCGCCCAGGGGGTTGTTGATTTCATGGGCCATGCCGGCGGCCAGACCGCCCACCGAGAGCATCTTCTCGGACTGCACCATCATTTCTTCCAGCGACAGGCGCTGGGTGATGTCGTCGATGCGGATCACCACACCGCGGCCGCCTCCGCCGGTCAGGGGGTAGAAGGTCAGGGCGTAGTGCCGGGGGCTGTCGCCGTGGTTCCAGGTCACCCGCTCCACCTCGGCGACACGATGGTGCTCGACGCTGTCCTTGAGCTGCGGCAGGAACGGCTTGAGCGGCTCGAAGGCGAGGAAGATCGGCTGGTTCAGCGCCTCGCTCAAGGGCGTGCCGGAGAGCGCCGTGGCGGCCTGGTTCCATTGTGTGACGTACAGTTGTTCGTCCAGGGCGATCAGCGCCGAGGGCATGGAGTCGATGATGCTGTTGAGGTAGTTCTGAAAGCCGGTGAGCTTTTTCTCGATCTTGCCGCGCACCTGGACTTCCAGCTCCAGCTTGCGGTTGGTGTGGCGGGTTTCCTCGGCCAGGCCCTGGGCCTGGTCGAAGGCCGACTGGAACTCGTCGCGGGCGCGCTTGAGCTGCTGCTCACGCGCCTCGATGCGCGACAGCATGGTGTTGAAGGCGTCGGCCAGGCTGCCGATCTCGTCGTCGTTGCCGCGTTGGGCGCGCAGCGCGTAGCTCTCTTCGCGGGTCACCTGGCGGCTGAGCTCTTCGAGCTGGTTGATCGGGCGGGTAATCAGGCGCTTGATCTGCCGCGCCACCACCAACCACAGCAGGCAACCCAGTACCAGAATCGCCAGGCTGGCGGTAAGGGTGCCGGTGTAGAAGGCACCGGGCAATTCGCTGCTGGCCACCAGCAGCAAATGCGCGGGCGGGCTGCCGGGGCGTGGCAGGGTGATCACCTGGGTGCTGCGAAACTCGCGCAGGCGCCAGGCGTCGATGTTGCGAAAGCGGTGGGGCAGGGCCAGCGGCTCGTCGCGCTGCAACTGCGCCAATTGCCGGCCGTCGCTGCCGTACACGGCCGCCGCATGCAGCGGTGAGTAGCTCTCCAGAGCGTTGAGCAATTGCTCGGCCTGCTCGCTGGAATCGCCGGCGCGGGCCGCCAGTGCCGGATTGTTCGCCAGCCGGCCGATGGTCTGCAGGGCCTGGGGGGCCATGCTTTCCTGGGTGATCCAGTACGCGGCGCTGATGAAGGTGAGGTTGGCGACCACCAGAATGGTGACCAGCAGCACCAGCAGGGCGGCGAAGAGTTTCTGCCCGACCGGCAGGTTGTCCAGGCGATGGCGCAGGTTCATGGGCGCACGTGTTCCCTGTCGGTTGGAGGAGCGCGGTCAGACGCTGGGCAGGCCGCGCGCTTGCAGGCTATCGACCAGGCGCTGGCGCAGGTGTTCAAGGCGCGGCACGGGCAGCTGGTGGCGCGCCGCGCAGCGGCAGGCATGGCCCAGCAGGTAGTGGATCTCGGTGCGGCGCCCGGCGCGCACGTCCTGGTGCATCGAGGAGTAGTTGGCAGCGGTGGCGAGAATCACCCGCTGCACGTCCTCGGCCAGGTCCTGGGCGGCGTCGGGCTGGCCACAGCGTCGCAGCAGAAGTGACAGCTCGGCGCACAGGCCCTCGATTTCGTCGAGGTGGCCCAACAGGCCGCCGTTGCGGCAGCCGTGCAGTACGGTCAGCGGGTTGATCGCGCAATTGAGCGCCAGTTTGCGCCATAGGCGGGTGAGGATGTCGACGGTCCATTGCGCGGGGATGGCGGCATCGTGCAGGTCGTCCAACCATGCCGGTGGCGTGGCCTGCAACGGATCGCCCAGCCAGGTGAAACCCTGGCCGGCGAAGCGTACCGCGAACGGCGCCTCGAGAAAGGCGCCTTCGGTGCTGGAGGCGAAGATGCAGCGTGCGTGGGGCGCCTGTTCGGCGACCTCGTCCTGGCTGCCCAGGCCGTTCTGCAACAGGATCAGCTCGGCACCGGGCGCCAGTCTGGGCAGCAGGCCGGCGATGGCCGGCGCGGCATCGTAGGCCTTGCAGGCCAGCAGCAGGCGGTGGATCGGCGTGTCCGTACTGGCCGTCTGGGCGGGCACGGCGTAATGGCTACGGTGCTCCTGCTCATGCAATGTCAGGCCGCCGGCGGTCTGGTAGGCGTCCAGCGCACGCTGGTCGCGCAGAATCAACTGCACCGCCTTGCCTGCCCGCGCCAGGCGGCAGGCCCACAGGCTGCCGAGGCTACCGGCGCCGAGAATATGCCAGCTGCTGCTCATCTGCGTTTCGCAACCCGTTATAATGGACCCGCATTTTAACCCTCAAAACACCCGCGCTCCACCGCCTGGGCCGTTGGCCGAAGGCGTGTCGAGCGCGCCGTTCATTTATGGAGAGTAACCCATGCCTTCGTTCGACGTGGTATCGGAACTGGACAAGCACGAAGTGCAGAACGCTGTCGAAAACGCCATCAAGGAACTCGACCGCCGCTATGACCTCAAGGGCAAGGGCAGCTTCGAGTTCAAGGACAAGGAAAAGACCGTCGCCCTCACCGCCGAGGCCGAGTTCCAGCTCGAAGCGATGATCGAGATCCTGCGTCTGGCCTTGGTCAAGCGCAAGCTCGACGTCAAATGCCTGGAAGTCAAAGACGCCTATGCCTCGGGCAAGGAAATGAAACAGGAAGCGGTGTTCCGCGAGGGCATCGACAAAGACCTGGCCAAGAAGATCGTCGCCGAGATCAAGGACGGCAAGCTCAAGGTGCAGGCCGCCATCCAGGGCGAGCAGGTGCGCGTCACCGGCAAGAAGCGTGACGACTTGCAGGAAGCCATCGCTCTGCTGCGCACCAAGGAATTCGACATGCCCTTGCAGTTCAACAACTTCCGTGACTGATTCGAGCGCGCCAGGAACCTCCCTGGCGCCGGCAGGGTCCACCCCTCCCGTGCCCGCTGCCAGCCGGCGGCCGGTTTCAACGTGTACGTGCCGCTCGGCATCAGGAGATAAACATGGATTTGAACGCTGAAGTCGATCAGCTGGTTCACCAAACGCAAACCTGGATTCCCTTGATCCTGCAGTACGGCAGCCGCCTGCTGCTGGCACTGCTGACCCTGGCCATCGGCTGGTGGGTCATCAACCGGCTCAGCGCACGGTTGGGCAAATTGGTGGGGCTGCGCCACTCCGACGCCGCCTTGCAGGGCTTCATCGCCACGCTGGCCAACATCGTGCTGAAGATCCTGCTGATGGTCAGCGTGGCCTCGATGATCGGTATCGAAACCACCTCCTTCGTCGCCGCCATCGGTGCTGCCGGTCTGGCCATCGGCCTGGCCTTGCAGGGCAGCCTGGCCAACTTCGCCGGCGGGGTGCTGATTCTGCTGTTCCGTCCGTTTCGCATCGGCGACTGGATCGAGGCGCAAGGCGTCAGCGGTACGGTCGACAGCATCCAGATCTTCCACACCGTGCTGCGCACCGGCGACAACAAGACGGTGATCGTGCCCAACGGCAGCCTGTCCAACGGCATCATCACCAACTACAACCGCCAGCCGACCCGTCAGGTGGTGTTCAACGTCGGCGTGGACTACGACGCCGATTTGCAGAAGGCCCGTGAAGTGCTGCTGGACCTCGCCAAGGACCCGCGTGTGCTGCCCGATCCCGCCCCTGCGGCGGTGGTGTCCGAGCTGGGCGACAGCTCCATCACCGTGTCGCTGCGCGTCTGGGTGAAGACGCCGGACTACTGGAGCCTGATGTTCATGCTCAATGAGCAAACCCGCGACCGCCTGCGCGCCGAAGGCATCGACATTCCGTTCCCGCAGCGGGTGATCCGCGTGGTACAGGAAGCCCCCGCACAGTAGACCCTGCTGGGTCGTACAACCTGTGGGAGCATCGCGAGATGCTCCCACAGGCGTTTCTGCCCTTACACTTGTTCACAGCGCCGCCCCTGGCGTTGTGGCATATAGCCTGCCACTCATACCTTCCTGCCGATTTCGATCCATGAAACCACTGCTGCACATCACCCCGGCCCGCGCGCTGCTGTTCGGGCTCACCCTGGCCTTGTTCGAGCTGCTGACCTACCTGGCCAGCGATGCGGTCATGCCGGCCATGCCCAACGTGGTCGCCGACCTCAAGGCCAGCCCCGAGTACATTCCCCACGCGCTCAACCTGTACCTGCTGGGCGGGGTACTGTTGCAATGGCTGATCGGCCCGCTGGCCGACCGCTACGGGCGGCGACCGTTGCTGCTGACCGGCTGCCTGCTGTTCGGTGCGGCATGCCTGGGCACCTATTGGGCGCATGACATCACCCTGTTCAACGTATTGCGCCTGTTGCAGGGGGTGGGCCTGGGCTTCGTGGTCACGGTCAGCTACCCGGCATTGAACGAGGCCTTCAGCGAGGCCGACGCCGTGCGCATGATGGCGCTGCTGGCCAACATCGCCTTGCTCTCGCCGCTGCTCGGGCCTCTGGTCGGTACGCTGATGCTGCAATGGCTCGACTGGCGCTGGCTGTTCGTGGCCTTCGCGGTGGGTGCAGTGATGACCTGGGGGCTGTTGTACCGGCTGATGCCGGAAACCCTGGGCGTCGAGCGGCGCGACGGTTCACGCTTGCCGTTCACGCCGATCGAGCTGCTGCCGCTGTTGCGCGGTTACGGACAACTGCTCGGCAACCGCCGCTTCGTCGCCGGCAGTGCGGCGCTGGGGCTGGTGGGCTTGCCGCTGATCGCCTGGATCGGCCTGTCGCCGGTACTCTTGATCCACGACGAAGGCTTGAGCGCGATGGCCTATGCGCTGTGGCAACTGCCGGTGTTCGCCGGGCTGATCCTGGGCAACCTGATCATCAACCACATCGCCGACCGCTACCCGCTGGCGACCCTGTTGCGCGGTGCGTTGCTGCCTTATCTGGCTGGCTTGGCCGCACTGGTGCTGGCTACCTGGTTATGGCCTTCGGTGCCGAGCGTGGTGCTGGGCCTGTCGTTGTACGCGGCGGGGTTGGGAATCGCCAACGCGGTGCTGTACCGCTTGACGCTGTTTTCCAGCCTGCAGAGCAAAGGCCTGGTGTCGGCCATGCTGGGCATGATCACCATCGCGTTGTTGGGCGTGGGTGGCGCGCTGCTGGCGGTGCTTGGCGCCGGCGCCAGCCTGTTGAGCTTCGCCGTGGCGGCCAGCGCGGCGGGCGCGTTGGCGCTGTGGCCGCTGTGGTCGATCGTCGGTGCGCGTTCCGGGCAGCAAGTGCCCGCAGCGTAGGGCTGGGGAGCGATCGCTCCCCAGCGCTATCAGGATTTTTCCGACGGTGGCTCGGCCGCCGCGCCCAAGGCGCCCGGCCGCGACTGCTGGCGCCATTGCAGGGCGATCAGAATCAAGGTCGGCACGCCCAGCAACGCTGTGATCATGAAGAAGTTGTGGTAACCGAACTTCTCCACCATGACCCCGGAGTAACCGCCGATCAGACGTGGCAACAGCAGCATGATCGAGCTGAGCAGGGCGTACTGGGTGGCCGAGAACTTGAGGTTGGTCAGGCTCGACAGGTAGGCGACGAAGGCCGAGGTGGCCAGGCCCGAGCTCAGGTTGTCCAGCGAGATGGTCAGGATCAGCATCTGCAGGTTCGGGCCCATGTCGGCGAGCATGACGAACAGGACGTTGGTCGCCGCCGAGCTGACCCCGCCGATGAATAGGATCGGCAGAATGCCGAAGCGCACGATCAGCAACCCACCCACGCCCGCGCCGAGCAAGGTCATGATCAGGCCGAAGATCTTGCTGACGCTGGCGATCTGGTCCTTGGTGAAGCCCTGGTCGATGTAGAAGACGTTGGCCATCACGCCCATCACCGTATCGGACATGCGGTAGGTGGCGATCAGCCCGAGCAGCAGCAGCGCTTGCCAGCGGTAGCGCTGGATGAAGTCGTTGACCGGCGTGAGCACCGGCGCCAAACCGCGCCGGCCCATGGACGACAGGCACGCCCAGGTCAGTAGCACATACAGGACCAGGCGCATGAAGGCCCGGTCGTCACGCGCCAGGTCGAGCATGGAGGCATTGCCGAACACTACGCTGGCCCAATCGGTGTTGAACATCTGGGTGAAGCTCGCCGGTACCGACACCAGCAGGATGATCAGCACGAACACCGAAGCCAGCTGGTGGCCCAGGCCATAACGCGCAGCCGACAGCTGGGTGCGCAGCGGCACTGGCGGTTCGCGCATGATCAGCGTGGTGAATACCGCCGGCAGCATGATCACGCCGAACAGCACGTAGGTGCCGGTCCAGGCCTTGTGCAGGTAGCTGAAGCCGGTCGAGCCGAACCATTCGGCGAAGAACAGCGCACCGGCGGTCGCCAGCAGGGCCGCGACCCGGTAACCGGCCATGTAGCTGGCGGCCAGGGCGGCCTGGCGCTGGTCGTCGGCGATTTCCAGGCGGTAGGCGTCGACGGCGATGTCTTGCGTGGCCGAGGCGAAGGCGACCAGCACCGCCAGCGCGATCAACCAGGACAGGTGCTGTTGCGGATCGCACAGGCCCATGCCGATCAGCCCCAGCACGACCAGGGTCTGCGACAGCAGCAGCCACGAGCGACGCCGGCCCATGCCGCCGAGCAGCGGCAGGCGCCATTGGTCGAGCAGGGGCGACCAGACCCATTTGAAGGCGTAGGCCAGGCCGATCAGGCTGGCGTAGCCGATGGTCTCGCGGGCGACCCCCGCTTCGCGCAGCCACACCGACAGGGTCGAGAACACCAGCATGTAGGGCAAACCGGCGGCGAAGCCGAGCAGCAGAAGCACCAAGGTCGAGGGACTGGCGTAGGCAGCGAGCGCAGCGCGCCAGGTTTTACGGGACATCGGCCACTATCTGCCTCAAGGTTGCATGAACAAAACGCGCACTCTACCCGCTGTGCTCCACCGGGCGCCAGCCATGTCGGGCCATATCCACACGATCGGCGCTGATTGGCACGCCCTCGGCGCGCAGCCTGGCGCGTTGCTCGTCCCCGGAAGGCGTACCGCTGGCCAGGCTCAAGCGGCCGTTGGCGGCCAGCACCCGGTGCCAGGGCAGGCGCGTGCCTTCGGGCAGTTGGCTCAAGGTTCTGCCGACCCAACGGGCCGCGCGACCCAATCCGGCCAGTTCGGCCAGTTGCCCGTAGCTAACCACCTTGCCGGCGGGCACGCTGGCCAAGACGCCATACAGCGCCGTTCGTCGGGCTTGGGCGCTCGAAGCGTCGGGTATGAGGGGGTCGTTCATCGGTACGCACCTGCTGGCATGGGGCCCTCCAAACGAATGGCTTCAAATGAGAATGGAACTCAACGCCAAAGTGGGTGTCTGTGCTTGCTCTGACCGCGGCGATCTGGATAATGCCCGGATTTTTCCACCTTCCGAGCCTTTCGATCCGCTTATGTTCTCTCGAGCTTTGCTGTCTATTGCCGTCGTTTCCCTGTCCGCTCCGGTATTGGCCGACACCGTCTGGATGAAGAACGGCGACCGCCTGACCGGCACCATCAAGGTTTTCGACGGCGGCAAGTTGCTGCTCGACACCAAGTACGGCGGCGCTATCGCGCTGGACTGGAAAGAGGTCAAGACCCTCGAAAGCGACCAGCAGTTGCTGGTCAAGCAAGGC
Source organism: Pseudomonas sp. UBA6562 (assembly GCF_002434265.1). Classification (GTDB taxonomy): domain Bacteria; phylum Pseudomonadota; class Gammaproteobacteria; order Pseudomonadales; family Pseudomonadaceae; genus Aquipseudomonas. Next base: position 117,494 of record NZ_DJJS01000004.1, read on the forward strand.
GCCTATGAAGGCGAACGCGCCAAGTCGCTGCAACCGGCCGAGGCGGGCAAGGTCATCCTGGCCAATGGCGAAGCGCCCAAGACCGTCGAGCTGGCCAGCATCGAGCAGATCCTCAAGCCCAAGCCCGTGGTCGAAGACCTGGTCTGGAAGGGTCGAATCGACGCCGCGCTGGACTACAAACGCGCCGAAAAAGACACCGACAACTACGACATCGGCTTCAAGACCAGCGCGCGCCACGGCCGCTGGCGGCACACCGCCGACGGTGAGTACAACCGCGACACCCAGAACGACGTCACCACCAACGACAACTGGAACGTCGAGTACTCGCTCGACCGCTTCCTGACCGACCAGTGGTTCTGGCAAGGGCGCGTCGACTACACCCGCGACCATATCGAAGACCTCGAACGCCAGCGCACCGTCGGTACCGGCCCCGGTTACCAGTTCTGGGACGACGAACTGGGCGCCTTCTCGCTCGGCAGCCTGCTCAACCGCACCGACTACGCCTACCGCGACGGCGGCAAAGACAGCTTCTATTCCGTGGCGATGAAGTGGGACTACAACCGCTACCTGATCGGCAAGCGCTTCGAATTCTTCACCAACGGTGAAGTGGGCAAGCCGCTGGGCTCGGTCGCCGACTACTCGCTCGATGCCGAGCTGGGCGTGCGTTACAAGGTGACCGAATGGGCGTCGCTCAACCTCAAGGCGGAGCGGAACGTGATCAGCGGCACCGAGGACAGCGACCTGGAGAAGACCCGCTACACCGCAGGCTTCGGCGTCAACTGGTAAGCCGCTGGCAGCGCTCTGGCGGCTGGCACCTGACGGCGTAAATGACTATCGTGTGCCCGGTCATTTCTTCGTCAGGAGCCACCCCCTGTGAGTACCCCCGCCCATCGCCCAGCCCGTGAGCTGTTGCTCAAGGAATACCGGGGCGTGCTGTCGACCCACTCCAAGTCCATGCCCGGTTACCCGTTCGGTTCGGTAGTGCCTTATTGCCTGGACGCGCAGGGCTGGCCATTGCTGTTGATCAGCCGCATCGCGCAACACACCCACAACCTCAAGCAGGACGCCAAGTGTTCGCTGCTGGTGGGCGAGCGTGACGCCGAAGACGTGCAGGCCGTGGGCCGTCTGACGCTGCTGGCGCAGGCGCGCAAGCTCGACGAAGCCAGCGCCATCGCCGCCGCTGCCGAGCGTTACTACCGTTATTTCCCGGAAGCGGCCGGCTACCATCAGGCCCACGATTTCGATTTCTGGGTGCTGGAACCGGTACGCCATCGCTACATCGGCGGCTTCGGCGCCATCCACTGGCTCGACGACGTCACCCTGGCCAACCCTTTCGCCGGTAGCGTCGAGGCCAGGATGATCGAACACATGAACAGCGACCACGCCTCGGCCATCGCCCATTACGTTGCCCTCAACCCACTGCCAGTCACGCCGCCTGCCGCACTGGTGGGCATCGACAGCGAAGGCATGCACCTGCGTATCGGCCAGGCGCTTCATTGGTTGCCCTTCGGGCAGACCTGCAATAACCCGACACAAGTTCGCGAAGCCCTGGTTTTACCGACCCGCGCCGAGCAATGGCCCACCTACGAAACGCCTGCGGGTTGAAATGCAGAGTCGTCGCAACCATCTAGAGGTCTCACAGCAAGACTGTCTTGCGCGAGGATTCCTGTAATGCGTGTTTTTCTCCTGCTTCTATTGATCTTCCCGGTGCTTGAGTTGTTCGTCTTCGTCAAGGTCGCCGGGGCCATCGGATTTCTGCCGGCGTTGCTGCTGATCATCGCCGGCTCCGCCCTGGGCCTGCTGGTGATGCGCGTGGCGGGCTTGGCCACGGCGCTGCGTGCCCGTGAAAGCCTGCAGCGCGGCGAACTGCCCGCCGAGCAGATGTTCCAGGGCTTGATGCTGGCCGTCGGTGGCGGCCTGCTGCTGATCCCGGGCTTCGTCAGCGACGTACTGGGCCTGGTCTGTCTGTTGCCGTTCACCCGCCATTTCGTCGCGCGCAAGCTGCGCGCCCGTGTCGAGGCGCAAGCCGCCCGCCAGCGGGCGTTCCGCGACGAGCCCTTTGCCGCCCAGCCGCGCGAGGGCCTGCAACGGCCCAACGTCATCGAAGGCGAGTACGAGCGCCGCGACCAATAATCCCGCCCTCCTTGCAACGGCCCCATGACGGGGCCGTTCGCATTTACGTTCCCCGTGTCTGAAAAAATATTTTTCTACGGCCTTGTAATCGACGTTGCCGACCTCATGTATGGGACACCGCAAGGTTTCTGGCGCACATCGCCAGACATGACAGCGATGGCTCGCCCACGGCGGGCCATCTCCGGCGACGCCGGAACGCATTAACCGCCGGTGTCGACACCGGCCGATGAAAACCACAATTTGGGAGAGATCGACAATGAAGCTTCGTCCTCTGCATGACCGCGTAGTCATCCGTCGCAGCGAAGAAGAATCGAAAACCGCTGGCGGTATCGTCCTGCCGGGCAGCGCGGCTGAGAAGCCGAACCGCGGCGAAATTGTTGCCGTCGGTACCGGTCGAGTTCTGGACAGCGGCGAAGTCCGCGCCCTGGCCGTCAAAGTGGGTGACAAAGTCGTGTTCGGTCCGTACTCGGGCAGCAACACCGTGAAAGTCGACGGCGAAGACCTGCTGGTGATGAGCGAGAACGAAATCCTCGCTGTCGTCGAAGGCTGATTTCCCCCGATTTCCGTGACCCCACAGAATTTCAAGGATTAAACGATCATGGCTGCTAAAGACGTAAAATTCGGCGATTCCGCCCGTAAGAAAATGCTCGTTGGTGTCAACGTTCTGGCTGACGCCGTCAAAGCCACCCTCGGCCCGAAAGGCCGTAACGTAGTCCTGGCCAAGAGCTTCGGCGCGCCGACCATCACCAAGGACGGCGTTTCCGTCGCCAAGGAAATCGAACTCAAGTGCGCGTTCGAGAACATGGGCGCGCAGCTGGTCAAGGAAGTCGCTTCCAAGGCCAACGACGCAGCCGGTGACGGCACCACCACCGCCACCGTCCTGGCACAAGCCATCGTCAACGAAGGCCTGAAAGCCGTCGCTGCCGGCATGAACCCGATGGACCTCAAGCGCGGCATCGACAAGGCCACCACCGCCGTCGTCGCCGAGCTGAAGAACCTGTCCAAGCCGTGCTCCGACTCCAAGGCCATCGCCCAGGTCGGCACCATCTCCGCCAACTCCGACGAGTCCATCGGCCAGATCATCGCTGAAGCGATGGAAAAGGTCGGTAAAGAAGGCGTCATCACCGTCGAAGAAGGTTCGGGCCTGGACAACGAACTGTCGGTCGTCGAAGGCATGCAGTTCGACCGCGGCTACCTGTCGCCGTACTTCGTCAACAAGCCAGACACCATGGTCGCCGAGCTGGAAGGCCCGCTGCTGCTGCTGGTCGACAAGAAGATCTCCAACATCCGCGAACTGCTGCCGGTGCTGGAAGCCGTTGCCAAAGCCGGCCGTCCGCTGCTGATCGTGGCTGAAGACGTCGAAGGCGAAGCGCTGGCGACCCTGGTCGTCAACAACATGCGCGGCATCGTCAAGGTCGCTGCGGTCAAGGCGCCAGGCTTCGGCGACCGCCGCAAGGCCATGCTGCAGGACATCGCCGTCCTGACCGGCGGTACCGTGATCTCCGAAGAAATCGGTCTGTCCCTGGAGACCGCTACCCTGGAGCACCTGGGCAACGCCAAGCGCGTCGTCCTGTCCAAGGAAAACACCACCATCATCGACGGTGCTGGCGTTGAAGGCGACATCCAGGCGCGCGTCACCCAGATCCGTGCCCAGATCGGCGACACGTCGTCCGACTACGACCGTGAGAAGCTGCAAGAGCGTCTGGCCAAACTGGCCGGCGGTGTTGCCCTGATCAAGGTCGGTGCCGGCACCGAAGTCGAAATGAAAGAGAAGAAAGCCCGCGTCGAAGACGCCCTGCACGCTACCCGTGCGGCCGTCGAAGAAGGCGTGGTGCCTGGCGGTGGTGTTGCCCTGGTGCGCGCCCTGGCCGCACTGGTCGACCTCAAAGGCGACAACGAAGACCAGAACGTCGGTATCGCACTGCTGCGCCGCGCCGTCGAAGCGCCGCTGCGTCAGATCACTGCCAACGCCGGCGACGAGCCAAGCGTCGTGGCCGACAAGGTCAAGCAGGGTTCGGGCAACTACGGCTACAACGCCGCGACCGGCGAATACGGTGACATGATCGAGATGGGCATCCTGGACCCAGCCAAGGTCACCCGGTCCGCGCTGCAAGCGGCCGCTTCGATCGGTGGTCTGATGATCACCACCGAGGCCATGGTCGCCGAACTGCCGGAAGAGAAATCCGCAGGCGGCATGCCTGACATGGGCGGCATGGGTGGCATGGGCGGCATGATGTAAGCCAGCCTTACCCTCGCTGTAGGAAAAGCCTCGCCTCGTGCGGGGCTTTTTCGTTATGGCGCGTCAGTTGTTTCACTGGCAGGTCCAGGCTAAATGACCCGCAACGCTGGCGCCGCCACGACCGAAAGCCTTAAGCTGCGCCAGCCGCGCAGCACCCCCAGCACTGCACAGGAGAACCCGATGCGCATTCTTTTGGTAGAAGACAACCGCGACATTCTGGCCAACCTCGCCGACTACCTCGGCATGAAAGGCTATACCGTCGATTGCGCCCAGGATGGGTTGTCCGGGTTGCACCTGGCGGCGACCGAACACTACGACCTCATCGTGCTCGACATCATGCTGCCCGGCATCGATGGCTACACCCTGTGCAAACGCCTGCGCGAAGATGCCCGCCGCGATACCCCGGTCATCATGCTCACCGCCCGCGACCAACTCGACGACCGCTTGCAGGGCTTCCGCTCCGGCGCCGATGACTACCTGCTCAAGCCTTTCGCGCTGTCGGAGCTGTCGGCGCGCATCGAAGCGATTCTGCGCCGTGCCCAGGGCGGCGGGCGGCGCACGTTGCAGGTGGCCGACCTCAGCTACGACCTCGACACCCTGGAGGTCACCCGCGAGGGTCGCCTGCTCAAGCTCAACCCGGTCGGCCTCAAGCTGCTCGCCGTGCTGATGCAGAAAAGCCCGCACGTGCTGCGCCGTGAAGTGCTCGAAGAGGCGCTGTGGGGCGACGACTGCCCCGACAGCGACAGCCTGCGCAGCCACGTCCACCAACTGCGCCAAGTGATCGACAAGCCGTTCGACAAGCCGTTGCTGCACACCGTGCATGGCGTCGGCTATCGCCTGGCCGAGGGTCGTGATGGAGTTTAAGCAGAGCCTCGCGCAGCGCATCATCATCGCCTTCGCGGTGATGAGCGCCCTGGTGGCCGGCGCCTTCGGTATCGGCATCGTGTCCACCGTGCACCTGGTGGAGGAGCGCTTGATCTCCTCGGTCCTCGGCGGCGACCTGCAGCGTTTGCTGCGCATGGACAGCGTCAGCGACTGGAGCCACCGACCGCGCCCCGACCAGCTGTTCTATTTCGACGGCGGGCGCGACGACTTCGAGCTGCCCCGAGACTTGCGCCATCTGGAAACCGGCTTCCATGAGGTGTTCCGCGATCAACTGTCGTACCACGCGATGGTCGAGGTGGTCGATGGCCGGCACTATGTGCTGCTGCAGGACCAGAGCGACTTCGAAGAGCGCGAGCGACTGCTGTTCGCCGTGGTGCTGGTGGGCTTCGTGCTCAGCCTGGTGCTGGCCACCGTGCTGGGCTGGCTGCTGGCAAGGCGGGTGATGGCGCCGGTGATCCGCCTGGCGCGCCAGGTGCGGCACCGCGATCAGTTGTTGGGCTTGGCACCGCCCCTGGCGCCGGACTACGCCGCCGACGAAGTGGGGCAGCTGGCGGTGGCCTTCGACGACACACTGGGCCGGCTGCGCGATGCCCTGACCCGCGAACGGCTGTTCACCAGCGACGTCAGCCACGAACTGCGCACGCCGTTGATGGTGCTGGCGACCTCCTGTGAACTGCTGATGGTCAATCCCAACCTCGACAGCCGTTCGCGCAGCCAGGTCGAGCGTATCGCCCGCGCCACCGAGGAGATGCGCGAACTGGTCAAGACCTTCCTCATGCTGGCCCGTGCCCAGCATGACGAGAATGCAATCGCCTCGCGCGCCACTGTACGCGAGGTGGCCGACGACCTGATCGGGGTGTGGCGCGACACCGTCGAGCAGAAGGGCCTCGCGCTCTACTACGACGGCCGGGTCAGCGCCGGCCCACAGCAATACAACGCCACGTTCCTGCAATCGGTGATGGGCAACCTGCTGCGCAACGCCGCACATTACACCGACAGCGGTTACATCCGCCTGAGCCTCAACCCCGATGGCTTCAGCGTGGAAGACAGCGGTGTCGGCATCCCTGAGGAGCAGCGCGAGGCGATGTTCAAACCCTTCGTGCGTGGCGCCGAGCGGCGTGGCGAGGGCCTGGGTCTGGGCTTGTCGCTGGTGCAGCGGATATGCGACGACCAGGGCTGGCAGGTCAAGCTCAGCGCGACCTTGCCCCATGGTTGTCGTTTCCAGGTGGACCTGTGCGGTCCGAAAGAGGTGCTTGATCTGAAAGGCGAGGCCCACAACGTCCTCTCCAACGAGCAGACTTAGCAGCGAGTCTCAGTGGTCTGCTTGTCGATGTCCGTCGTTTGGGCTTGCGTGCGCTCGCACGGTGACGGTCGAAGGCATGTCTCTTCGATCAATGGGTTGGCGACGGTCGTGCGACCACGAACCGTGGCAAGACCAGCATGTGCGGCAGGGCGAACGCGGCCAGTACGGCAAATAGCGAGCGGATTCCCGTGTGCTCTTGCCGGACGAACACGGCAGCGACGATCAGGGCGAACAAGGCGGCTGCCGCCAGTACCGGGCGCGTCAGTCGCAGGTAGGCGCCCAGCTTGCAAGTGCCTAGCAGGCGCTGCCGCGTGCGGGTCTGCGGTGCGGCATGCAGCACGAAGAAACCCAACGCGAACCCTACCAGAGGCGGCAGGCACAGGGTCGCGACGAGTGTCGCCGCCAAGCGCCCATCGCCTTTGCGCCAGGCAGCCCTGAGCAGCACCACGCTCGCCAGGACGCCTGCGGCGGCCAGGGCACTCGCCAATCCAATACCCAACGCGCTGGGCGCGTGGGTGCCTGAGGCCAGATCGAGCAACCGTGCCACCGTTTGCCTGTGCAATACGGCAGGGGCGCCGACGATGAAAGCGCCCAAGGCCAGGCGCTCGCTGGGATGTTCGAAGAGTTCGTCTTCGTGACTGAAATGCCAGGCGGACAGCAGCAGAAAGGTCACGAGGGCAATGGCGCTGGCAATTTGCCAAAGCGCCAGGTAGGCCAGAGCTGCGGCCAGATAGCAGGCGATGAAAGGCAGCCGCTGCGCTGCATTGACCACGTGCAGGTCGCTGGCTCCATGCAACAGGCCGAGGCCTAGCCCGACGGCCACCGCAAACGCCAGCGGCAGGCCGCCGCCGATCATGCTGGCGGCTACCGCGCAGAACACCAGCGCCAGCCAACCCCGGCTCCCGGCGCGCACGTTCAAGCGCTTCGGTCGACCAGCGCGTTGCGCAGGTTGCCCTCGCTGGTAAAGGCGTAGACCACCTTGGCCAGGACGTCGAGCACCAGGAACACCCAGACGGTCAACGCGTCGCTCACCAGGCCCAAGCCCTCGGGGCCGACGGCGAACACCACGGGATAGATCAGCCACAGCACGCTCAGAAAGCCGATGTTGCGACGATAGGCGCTGCCGATCGAGGCGTTTTGTCCGGCCAGCATCGCCAAAGGCTTCCACATCAGATACAGCACACCGGCGAAGGCGGCACAAGACCAGGTGAAGAACACCCATTTCAACATGCCATAAGGCGCCAGCGAGGCGATTAGGCCGGTGACGATCATCACCACATCCAAGGTCACGATCGAGGCGACGAAGCCGGCCTGGCCGTCTCGTTCGCGCGCACCGAGAAATGCCGAGCTGACCACGCCGGCCAGCAGCAGGGGCGTGGTGAACGTCCAGTCCATATAGCGCGCGACATAGGTCACGGTGCCATCCGGCTTGATCAGGTTGCCCAGGCCCAGGTACATGGCCAGGTAAGCGGTGGCAGCGATGAAGGGCACCGCAGCGTGAAGCAGGGTGTGGCCACGTAAAGGCCCGTGATGAGCGCCTTTGGCATAAATGGCCAGGGAGGCGAGCGACATGACGATGAAACCGATCAGCAGAGGCGTTTGAACCATGGCGAGCTCCGGAAGCGGCAGAGAAGGGCAGTGTTCAAGCAGGGTCGTCATGGGGGCTACGACGCACTGCCTGATAGAAAATGGAGGAAGTGCCCGAATATTTGGTTCAAAATGTTTCAGATGTGAGTAAATCCTAGGACTGTGTAAGTAATCGCCCGGTCGGGTATGGGAATATTCGGCATATGCGCCATTGACGGTACGTCCCTTGCACGTTCTTACGGGGTCTATGGATTACCTCGATCATGAAAAGCGCCATAAGGGCTGCCGTACCGATTCGGCAAATTGCACAAAAATAAAATATTTCAAGGAGTTACTGGCACGGATCGTCGTTCGTGCTGTCAGCTATCGGCTACTTTCGCAGGCTTGTGACCTGCCAAGGAAGCTGCTACGGCAAGCGCCTATGGCGCCTTGCCAAGAAACATCGTGTTACTCATAGCTACATTCCTGACACGCCTTTTCTCGATCAGCTTTGCACTCAACCGCGTGTGACGGTGCTGCCAGGCTATGCCGTATGGCTAATCAATCTATTACGCAAGAGACAGTGACCATGGCAAGTGCCCATACCCCAGCCTCGCAGTTCGACTTCTACTGGCAGCAAAAAGGAGAGTGGGTCGAAGAGCCCAACCAGCGCCGGGGAGGCGAAAGCGGTGTGCAGCGCCTGGATGATGGCCAAGGTCACTGCCTATACGCCAAGCGCCAGACGGGCCATCTGTACCGTAGCTGGCTGCATCCGTTCGGGCGTCCGACCGTACTGCGCGAGCAGGATGCCTTGAGCAACTGCGCGCGCCTGGGCGTACGCGTGCCACGCATCGTGTTCTGCCAGGCGCGCCGCGACGCCAACCACCAATGGCAGGCGCTGCTGGTGAGCGAGGCGCTGGAAGGCTTCGTCGACCTGGAAAGCTGGTACGCCGCCGGTGCTCTGACGCGTTATCCCGAAGCCGTGCACCAGCGCATGCTCAAGGACTTGGCGCAAAACATGGCGCGCATGCACCGCGGGCACTGGCAGCACAGCTGCCTGTATGGCAAGCATGTGTTCGTCAAGGTCGTGGGAGAAGGCGAGGACGCGCACGTCGAAACGGCGCTGCTAGATCTGGAAAAAGCTCGGCGGCGCTTGAGGTGCCAAAGCGCGGCCGCGAAAGATCTGGGGCAATTGCAGCGCCACTCGTCCATTTCGGACGCACACTTCCGTTCGTTGCTCTACTTTTACGAGACAGCGTTTGGCAGCGCAGTCAAAGGGTTAGGGCAATGAAACTAGAAATAGCACGAGCTTTGTTCCTCATCGCTGCGTTGGCCGTCACCACGGCAGCGGCGGCAGCCTGGGAACAACCGCGCCCATTGGTGTTCAGCAAAGCCGAACTGGCAGGGCAGTGCGCCTTGCCGCGCGGCCCCAAGGCGCAGGTACAGGACCAGGCCAAGCCCGATCATGACCTGTTGCTGTTCCTGTTCGGTATGCGTCAGGGCCTCAAGCCTTTCGGCTGAGGCTGCCTCCCCCAGGCCCGACGCCCGCATCCAGGATGCAGGCATCGGGTCACCGCTCCATCACTCCTGCGCGTTGAGCAAACGCTCCATGCGCACCGCCAGGCGACGCTTGATCTCGGTTTCGATGTGCGGCGTGAAGTCGTTGATCACGTCCTGCATGATCGATTGGGCCGCTGCGCGCAGTTCGCTGTCCAGGTGCAGCAGGGTGTCCTGACGGCGGGTCTGCGCGTTTTGGAGGTCGCCAGCGCTCGTGGGCGCCGTGGCGGACGACGCAGTGCTGCCCTGTGCCGCGCTGACCGACGGTGCAGGCTCCACCGTCTCGGTGAGCAGCGGTGGCTGCAGGTCGGCATCGCCCAGCAGTTCGCGGATCGACTCCAGGTCATCGAGCAGGTGGGCGGAGTGGTTGGAGGAAGTCATCGGCTTGTCCATGGGCGTCAAAGTCGCTGTAGGCGGTGATCGGTAAGAGCGTAGCCCCGTTCCCGATAGAAACGGAACCGCTCGCGTGCGGCCTGGCGGACAACGGGGGCTTCCACCACGATTTCGGCTACCCGCTGGAACTGGCCGACGAAAGCGGGTACATCGCCGCCTAGGTTGATCAGCAGGTCGGCATGCCCATGGGCCGAAGCACCGATGCCCAAGACCACCCGGCCGGCAGGGTCCAGCTCTGCCGAGTCGTGGGGCACGAATGCCTCGCCCTTGAATTGCCACAGGCGTTGGTCGAGCTCGCCGCGCTGGGCCTCGTCCTGACAATGCAGATAGACCTGATGCCCGAGGCGCCAGGCTTTTTCGCAGAGCTTGCAGGCGAAGTCCAGACGCGCCGTGAGCGAGTCGGTGGGCAGGATGTAGAAATCGACTTTGGCCATGATGGGTGTGCCGGCCAACGGCGCCTAGGCGCCGCTGGCGATGCGGCATCAGGCTCCTGCGCGGTCGAGCAGGTATTGGGTCAGCAAGGGAACCGGACGGCCGGTGGCGCCTTTTTCCTTGCCGCCGCTGATCCAGGCGGTCCCGGCGATGTCCATGTGCGCCCACTGATACTGCTTGGCGAAGCGCGAGAGGAAGCACGCAGCGGTAATGGTCCCGGCCTTCGGCCCGCCGATGTTGGCGATGTCGGCGAACGGGCTGTCGAGCTGCTCCTGGTACTCCTCGAACAACGGCAACTGCCAGGCGCGGTCGTCGGCACGCTTGCCGGCATCGAGCAACTGGTTCAGCAGGCCATCGTCGTTGCCCAGCAAGCCGGTGGTGTGGCTGCCCAGGGCGACGATGCAGGCGCCAGTGAGGGTGGCGATGTCGATCACCGCCTGTGGTTTGAAGCGTTCGGCATAGGTGAGGGTGTCGCACAGCACCAGACGGCCTTCGGCGTCGGTGTTGAGGATCTCCACGGTTTGCCCGCTCATGGTGGTGACGATGTCGCCAGGACGGGTGGCACCGCCGCTCGGCATGTTCTCGGCACAGGCCAGCAGGCACACCAGGTTGATCGGCAGTTGCAGCTCCAATACCGCCTGCAGGGTGCCGAACACGCTGGCCGCGCCGCACATGTCGTACTTCATCTCGTCCATGCCGGCGCCAGGCTTGAGGCTGATGCCGCCGGTGTCGAAGGTGATGCCCTTACCCACTAGCACGTAGGGTTTTTCGCTTTTCTTCGCGCCTTGGTAGTTGAGCACGATCAAGCGCGGCGGTTGCTCGCTGCCTTGGCCGACGGCGTAGAAGGCGCCCATGCCCAAGTCTTTGATCTTCTTCTCGTCGAGCACTTCGACTTTGAGGTTCTTGTGCGCCTTGCCCATGTCCTTGGCCTGCTCGGCGAGGAAACTCGGGTGGCACAGGTTCGGCGGCAGGTTGCCCAGGTCGCGGGTCAGGGCCATGCCGGCGCTGATCGCGCGGGCATGCTTGAGGCCACGCTCGACCTCTGACAGACCGGCTTCGCTGGTGAGCAGGGTGATTTTCTTCAGCGCGCGCGGTTCGGCCTTCTGGCTCTTGAAGCGGTCGAACACGTAGGCGCCGGCCAGCAAGGTTTCGGCCAGCAGCCGGTATTTGCCGTAGTGGCCTTCGCGACCTTCGACGACCACGTCATCGAGCACCAGGGTGGCATCGCTGCCGCCCAGGCCTTTGAGCGCGCCGGCGACGGCGTTGACCACCTTGCGCCAGTTGCGGTCGTTCAGGGCCTGTTCCTTGCCGATGCCGACCAGCAGCACGCGTTCGGCCTTGAGGCCGGGCAGGGCCTGCAGCAGCAGGGTCTGGCCGACTTTGCCGGTCAGGTCGCCGCGTTTGAGTACCGCGCCGATGGCACCGTTGCTCGCCTGGTCGATGGGCTGGGCCAGTGCGCCCAAAACGCGACCTTCGCCGACGCAGAGCACCAGCGTGGCGGTTTTGACGGATACAGCAGCGACGCTTTTTACAACCAGTTCCATGTCAGGTCCCCAGATGGTCGTTGGTGTGGCGCTGTCGGGCGTAGGCGTCGTGATGCGCGGACCGCCTGCTCGCATGCCAGTGGAAAAACTGCCAGTTTGACCCTCCGCCGACCCTACTGACAACCCCGGGCCACGGCAGGGCTCAGCACCAAGTGACAGAGGCCGTCAATCCCAGGATAATGCGCGCACTTTTGCAGTCGGTGGGCTTCGGCGAACCGGCTATGATCCTGATTGTCCGATTTCCTTGTCCGGCACTTCGCCCCTGACAACCCAGGAGTTTCTGGTTTGATCGTCTTCCGTTATCTGTCTCGCGAGGTCCTGGTGACCTTGAGCGCCGTCAGCGCCGTGCTGCTGGTGATCATCATGAGCGGGCGCTTCATCAAGTATCTGGCCCAGGCTGCGCAGGGCATACTCGACCCGAGCGTGCTGTTCCTGATCATGGGCTTCCGCCTGCCCGGGTTCCTGCAACTGATCCTGCCGCTGGGGCTGTTCCTCGGCATCCTGCTGGCCTACGGTCGGTTGTACCTGGAAAGCGAAATGACCGTGCTGTCGGCCACCGGCATGAGCCAGCAGCGTCTGCTCGCCGTCACCCTGGCCCCGGCGGCCCTGGTGGCGCTGCTGGTCGCCTGGCTGAGCCTGAGCCTGGCGCCCCAGGGCGTTGCGCAGGTGCAGCGGATCATCAACCAGCAGGATGCCCTGACCGAATTCGACACCTTGGTCCCGGGCCGTTTCCAGACCCTGCGCGACGGCACCCGGGTGACCTACACCGAGCAGCTCTCCGACGATCGCGTCAAGCTCGACGGCGTGTTCATCTCCGAGAAACGCTTCAACCAGGACAAGACCAAGGACCGCGCGCCGACGGTGCTGGTGGCCGAGCGTGGCCATCAGGAAGTGCGCGGCGACGGCAACCGCTACCTGGTGCTGGAAAACGGCTATCGCTACGACGGTAACCCGGGCGAAGCCAGTTACCGCGCGATCAAGTACGACACCTACGGCGTGCTGCTGCCCAAGCCCGAAGTCAGTCAGGAAGTCACCGACCGTGAAGCCATCCCGACGCAGCAATTGTTCGGCGAGCAGGGCCTGCGCGAACGGGCCGAGCTGCAATGGCGCCTGTCGCTGCCGATCCTGGTGTTCATCGTGACCTTGATGGCGGTGCCGCTGTCACGTGTCAATCCACGCCAGGGCCGCTTCCTCAAGCTGCTGCCGGCTATTCTTCTCTACATGGCGTACCTGACCATGCTGATTTCCGTACGTGGCGCCTTGGAGAAGGGCAAGCTGCCGATCGCTCTGGGCATGTGGTGGGTACACGGGCTGTTCCTGGCCATCGGCCTCGGGCTGATGTACTGGGAACCGTTGCGTCTCAAACGCGCGGCCCGTCGTGCGGAGGTGGCCCGTGGGTAAGCTGGATCGTTACATCGGCAGCAGCGTGTTGCTGGCCATTCTGGCCGTACTGGGCATCATCCTGGGCCTGGCCTCGCTGTTCGCCTTCATCGACGAAATGGGCGACCTGAGCGACACCTACAGCCTGCTCGACGCTGGCATGTATGTGCTGTTGACCGCGCCCCGCCGGCTCTACGACATGCTGCCCATGGCCGCGCTGATCGGCTGCCTGATCGGCCTGGGCAGCCTGGCGAGCAGCAGCGAGCTGACCATCATGCGTGCGGCCGGGGTGTCCATCGGGCGCATCGTCTGGGCCGTGATGAAGCCCATGCTGGTGCTGATGCTGGCCGGCCTGCTGATCGGCGAATACGTGGCACCGGCCACCGAGAGCAAGGCCCAGGCCGATCGTTCGCTGGCCCAGGGCGGCGGCGAGGCGCTGAGTTCCAAGCGCGGCATGTGGCATCGCCAGGGCAACGAGTTCGTGCACATCAACTCGGTACAGCCCAACGGCCTGCTGATCGGCGTTACCCGTTACCAGTTCAACGAGCAGCGCCAGGTGATGACCTCGAGCTTCGCGCGGCGCGCCACCTACGCCAATGACCAGTGGACGCTGAACGACGTCAGCACCACCTTCTTCCGCGGCGACCACACCGAAGTGGTCAAGGCCGAGCAGGAGCGCTGGGACGTTTCGGTGACGCCCGAGTTGCTCAATACGGTGGTGCTGCCAGCCGAATCGCTGTCGATCAGTGGCCTGTGGAGTTACATCCATTACCTGGCCGACCAGGGTCTGAACAACTCCGCCTACTGGCTGGCGTTCTGGACCAAGGTGTTGCAGCCGCTGGTGACCGCTGCGCTGGTGGTGATGGCGATTTCCTTCATCTTCGGCCCATTGCGTTCGGTGACCCTGGGCCAGCGCGTGTTCACAGGTGTGCTGGTGGGCTTCGTGTTCCGCATCGCCGGGGAACTGCTGGGCCCGTCCAGTCAGGTGTTCGGCTTCCCGCCGCTGCTGGCAGTGGTATTGCCTGCAGCGATCTGCATGGTGGCCGGGGTCTGGCTGTTGCGCCGAGCCGGCTGATGCCGTGATGCCAGGGGGCCGATCCCGGTCCCCTGGCTCGATCTTCACACCTCTACTTTCTCGCCTTCGGCACCCTGACCAATTGGGTGTTGGAGTAGAGGTCGTGCCATGTGCGCTGATGCTTGTCGAACAGCGCCCAGAAAAACCCCAGCCCCAGGCACAGCCACGAAGCGATGGCCACCATGAAGCGCAGCAAGGCCTGCCACAGGCTGATCGCACTGCCGTCGGCGTTCTGCACCCTGACACCCCACGCTTGCATGCCCAATGTCTGCCCGCCGTGGGTCCAGAATTTGGCGAAGAAGCCGAACAAAGCGAACAGCAGCAGGGTGGACAGCAGCGGGTCGCCGTCCAGCGCCCCGGCTTCGGTCAACTGACGCATGCGCGCCTCGCCGATGAACGCCATCTGGACCAGTTTGTAGACCCCTGCGGTGACGATCAGCAGGGCCGTGCACAGCAGTGCGTCATAGAACACGGCGGCCAGGCGTCGGGCGAAGCTGACGGGCGGGAAATCACCCTGGGGTTGCAGCGTGGAGGTTGGCATGCGTAGCGGCTCCGGTAAGCGAAGCGCGCATTCTACGGACAAAAAAAAGCCCCTGCACTTGGCAGGGGCTTTTTTGCGGAGCTTCGATCAGGCTTCGGCTTGAACTTCGTCAGCCTGCATGCCTTTCTGGCCTTGAACGGCAACGAAGGTCACCTTCTGGCCTTCCTTCAGGGATTTGAAACCGTTGCCCTGGATGGCACGGAAGTGGACGAAGAGGTCGGCACCGGATTCTGGAGTGATGAAACCGTAACCTTTCTCGTCATTGAACCACTTGACGGTACCGTTCTGACGCTCTGCCATGATCTTGCTTCCTATGGAACTTGGGTTGTGATGACAGTGGTTCACTTGAGGTTTGGAGTGAACGCCACTGGGCTGGTTGCAGGAAGTCTGGCGTCGAACGGGTGGTAGCGATTTTGGCTACTGGCCCGGGTCACGATTCCACTTTGGCGACCCATGCAAACACAGTGGAAAAGACTCTACGCCAACTCTCTCGGATAAAACAAGCCCTCTCTAAGGGGCCTTCCGGGCGGCATGCGCAGGTACGACATTTCTGTCGGAAACGGCATACCGCCTGGCCTGTAGAGCTTTCGCAAAGCGACAGCAAAGGTTCGAAAACGAACAGAAGTTCAGCCTTCACCCCCGGTGATAACGCGGCGTGACGAAAGGCATTTTGCTCACGCGCATGGGCACCGGCTTGCCGCGTACCAGCGCGAACAATGCGCTGTCCAGCGCCGCATGTTCGTTATCGACATAGCCCATCGCCACTGGCGCATCGAGCGTAGGCCCGAAGCCGCCACTGGTGACCTTGCCCACCACCCGACCAGCGGTATCGACGATCTCCGCGCCTTCTCGCACCGGTGTCCTGGCCTGGGCCAGAAGACCGACCCGTTTGCGCGCCACGCCTTCGCCTCGCTGCGCGAAAATCACCTGGGCACCCGGGAAACCGCCGGCACGCACACCGTCCTCGCGGCGCGTTTTGGAAATGGCCCAGAGCAGACTGGCCTGCACCGGCGTGGTGGCGCTGTCCATGTCATGGCCATACAGGCACAGCCCTGCCTCCAGGCGTAGCGAATCGCGCGCCCCCAGGCCGATGGCCTGCACCTGCGCTGCGGCCAGTAACCGTCGGGCCAGCGCCTCGGCGCTAGGGGCAGGCACGGAAATCTCGTAGCCATCCTCGCCGGTGTAACCCGAGCGGCTGACCACGCAGGAAACACCCAGCAGGTCTACCGTGCGGACCTGCATGAAGGTCATGTCTGCAACCTCGGACGCCAGATCGGCCAGCACCTCGGCAGCGGCAGGGCCTTGCAGAGCCAGCAGGGCGCGTTCTTCGAACAGCGGCAACACATCGCACAGGCCATCCAGCGCCTGGCGCAGGTAGGCGAGGTCTTGCGTCTTGCAGGCGGCGTTGACCACCAGCAGCAGTTCGTCGTCGGCCAGGCGCGCGACCATCAGGTCGTCGAGGATGCCGCCCTGCTCGTTGGTGAACAGCGCATAGCGTTGCAGGCCCACCGGCAGGTCGAGGATGTCCACCGGCACCAGGCGCTCCAGCGCCGCCGCAGCGCCTGGGCCGCGCAAGAGGATCTGGCCCATGTGCGAAACGTCGAACAACCCGGCGTGCGCACGGGTGTGCAGGTGCTCCTTGAGCACGCCCAAAGGGTATTGCACGGGCATGGCATAACCGGCGAAGGGCACCATGCGCGCGCCCAACTCCAGGTGCAGGGCATGTAGCGGGGTGTGTTGCAGTGTGTCGGACATCGAACGCTCCTGAGAATCTCGTCTAGGTCGGCCCAGCGGCACGACGATGGACCGGCCGGCGCCGTGGCGACCGACCGGGCCTAGCGCGGACGGCAACGGCCGTCAGCCTTCCTGATACAGCTCGATCGGCGGGCAGGCGCACACCAGATTGCGGTCGCCATAGACGTTGTCGACACGCCCCACCGGCGGCCAGTATTTGCCCTGCACCAGGCTCGGCAGGGGGTAGACGGCCTGTTCGCGGCTATAGGGGTGGCGCCACTCGCCCACCAGTTCGGCGGCGGTGTGCGGCGCGTTCTTCAGCGGGTTGTCGTCCGCGTCCAGGCGGCCTTCCTGCACGGCGCGGATTTCCTCGCGGATCTTGAGCATGGCCTCGCAGAAGCGGTCCAGCTCCTGCTTGGATTCGCTTTCGGTCGGCTCGATCATCAGCGTGCCCGCCACCGGGAACGACATGGTCGGCGCATGGAAGCCAAAGTCGATCAGTCGCTTGGCCACGTCGTCGACGCTGATGCCGCTGCTGTCCTTGAGCGGGCGCAGGTCGAGGATGCACTCGTGGGCCACCAGGCCCTGGTTGCCGGTGTACAGCACCGGATAATGGCCGTGCAGGCGCCGGGCGATGTAGTTGGCGTTGAGGATGGCCATCTGCGAGGCGCGCTTGAGACCGGCGCCGCCCATCATGCGGATGTACATCCAAGTGATCGGCAGGATGCTGGCGCTGCCGAAGGGCGCGGCGCATACCGCGCCTTCCTGGCGTGGCAGTGCCGCGTGGCCCGGCAGGAACGGCGCCAGGTGCGCCTTCACGCCGATCGGGCCGACGCCGGGACCGCCGCCGCCGTGGGGGATGCAGAAGGTCTTGTGCAGGTTCAGGTGCGAGACGTCGCCGCCGAACTTGCCCGGTGCGCACAACCCGACCATGGCGTTCATGTTGGCGCCGTCGATGTACACCTGGCCGCCGTGTTCATGGACGATATCGCAGATTTCGCCGATGGCCTCCTCGAACACACCGTGGGTGGACGGGTAGGTGATCATCAGCGCGGCCAGTTGCTCGCGGTGCTGCTCGGCCTTGGCGCGCAGGTCGTCGACATCGACGTTGCCGCGGTCGTCGCAGGCCGTGACCACCACGCGCATGCCGGCCATGTGCGCGGTGGCCGGGTTGGTGCCGTGGGCCGAGGCCGGAATCAGGCAGACGTTGCGCTGATGGTCGCCGCGGCTGCGGTGGTAGGCGCGGATCGCCAGCAAGCCTGCGTATTCGCCCTGCGAGCCGGCGTTGGGCTGCAGCGACACGGCGTCGTAACCGGTGGCGGCGCAGAGCATGGCTTCCAGCTCTTCGGTCATCTGCGCGTAGCCCTGGCTCTGTTCGGCCGGGGCGAAGGGGTGCAGGTTGCCGAATTCGGCCCAGGTCACCGGGATCATTTCGCTGGCCGCGTTGAGCTTCATGGTGCACGAGCCCAGCGGAATCATGCTGCGGTCCAGCGCCAGGTCCTGGTCGGCCAGGCGGCGCAGGTAGCGCATCAGCTCGGTTTCGCTGTGGTAGCGGTTGAACACCGGGTGTTCAAGGAAGGCCGACTGGCGGCGCAGTGCGGCGGGCAGGCGTGACTCGGCGGTGGCGGCCAGGGCGGCGAAGTCGGGCGCCGCCTTGTTGTCGGCAAACAGCGCCCACAGTGCCTCGACGTCGGCTTGGGTGGTGGTTTCGTCCAGCGACAGGCCCAACTGGCTGGCGCCGACCACGCGCAGGTTGATGCCCTGCGCACGGGCTTTGTCGTGCCACTGCGCGGTGGCGCTGCCCGTGTCCAGGATCAGGGTGTCGAAAGCGCTCTCGCCGAGCACTTTCAAGCCCAGCTCGCCCAGGCCTTGGGCGAGGATCGAAGTCAGGCCGCTGACCCGCTCGGCGATGCGCGTCAAGCCTGCCGGCCCGTGGTAGACCGCGTACATGCTGGCCATGTTGGCCAGCAGTACTTGCGCGGTACAGATGTTCGACGTCGCCTTCTCGCGGCGGATGTGCTGCTCGCGGGTCTGCATGGCCAGACGCAACGCCGTGTTGCCGAAGCGGTCGATGGACACACCGACCAAGCGCCCCGGCATGTCGCGTTTGAACGCATCGCGGGTGGCGAAGTAGGCCGCGTGGGGGCCGCCGAAGCCCAGCGGCACGCCGAAGCGCTGCGCCGTGCCGATGGCGACGTCGGCCCCGAACTCGCCGGGTGGCGTGAGCAGGGTCAGGGCCAGTAGGTCGGCGGCCACTGCCACCAGGGCGTTGGCGGCGTGCAGGCGCTGCACCAGTTCGCGGTAGTCGAAGATCTCGCCGTGGCTGGCCGGGTATTGCAACAGGGCGCCGAAGAACGTCGAAACATCCTCGAGTTCGCGCTCGTCCCCGACCACCACCTCGATGCCGAGGGGCTCGGCGCGGGTGCGCAGCACGTCGAGGGTTTGCGGGTGGCAATGCACGGAGGCGAAGAAAGCCTGGCCGGTCTTGTTCTTCGACAGGCGCTTGCAGAAGGTCATGGCCTCGGCCGCAGCGGTGGCCTCGTCGAGCAGGGACGCGTTGCTGATCGGCAGGCCCGTGAGGTCGCAGATGAGGGTCTGGAAGTTCAGCAGCGCTTCCAGGCGACCTTGGGAAATTTCCGGTTGGTAGGGCGTATAGGCGGTGTACCAGGCGGGATTTTCCAGCAGGTTGCGCAGGATCGGCGCCGGGGTATGGCAGTTATAGTAGCCCTGGCCGATGTAGGTCTTGAACAGCCGGTTGCGGTCGGCGATGGCCTTGAGCGCCGCTAAGGCGTCGGTTTCGCTCTGGCCGGGGGCGTCGCCCAGCACGCTGGTGCCCTGGATGCTGGCAGGGACGACGGCTTGGCTCATGGCGTCGAGCGAGTCGAAGCCGAGGGTGGCGAGCATGGCCTGCTCATCGGCGGCACGCGGGCCGATGTGGCGGGCGACGAATTCGTTGGCGGTGCTGAGGTTCAGGGGCATGGCAGGGTCCTCAGGCGTCGGCGCTGGCGTTGAGCAGGCGGTCGTAGGCGTCCTGGTCGAGCAGGGCGGCGACGGCGTCCGGTTGGTCGGGCACGAAGCGGAAGAACCAGCCTGCGCCGAGCGGTTGTTCGTTGACCAGCTCAGGTTGCTCGGCCAGTTGCTCGTTGACGGCGACGATCTCGCCGGCCAGCGGCATGTATACGCCACTGGCCGCTTTCACCGACTCCACGGTCGAAGCCTCGCTGTCTTTGTCGTAATGCTGCAGTTCGGGCAATTGCACGTAGACCACATCGCCCAGCGCCTGCTGGGCGTAGGCGGTGATCCCCACCGTGACGCTGCCGTCGGCTTCGACGCGCAGCCATTCGTGATCCTCGGTAAAACGCAACTCGCTCATGAAAAGTCCTCGGGATGCAGGAGGTCAGGCGCGGTGTGGCCCCACGCTCTGGGTCGGGGTTTTCCCTAGCAAGAAGGCGGCCAGCAGGGTAGAAGCCCGATTAATCAAGGGCTTGCCGGGGATCGGCGCAGGAAAGCCGGCGGTGATTGTAATGAATTCGATACGGCCCGAAGCGGTCTGAAAAGAAAGCCCAATCAAACCCTTGCAGAACAAGCGGTCGCAGGGTTTGTATCGAATTCATTGCAATGGAAAGAAATCGATACGGTCTCGTTAAGCCTGCCTCATATACCTATAGCCCTGCGGGGCCGCTCTTGCCATTGCGCACGGCCGGCGACTTCGCTTCTCAAGCGTCCTTGCGAATACCGTATTTGCGCAGACGTTGGGCGATGGCGGTATGCGAGGTCTGCAAGCGTGCGGCCAGCAAACGGGTCGACGGATAGCTGGCATACAGGCGTTGCAGCAGTTCGCGCTCGAAGTCGCCGACCGCCCGTTCCAGACTGGCGACGCCGCCCAGTTGGCCGCTGGCGACCGAGGTGCCGGCGATGTCCAGGTCGTCGATTTCCACCCACTGGCGCTCGCAGATGGCCGCCGCGCGGAAGATCACGTTGTGCAGCTGGCGCACGTTGCCCGGCCAGGGGTTGGCCAGCAGCGCCGCATGGGTGGCGCTGCTCAGGCGGCAGGGCGGGCGCTGGATCTGCGTGCAGGCCTGGGCCATGAAAGCGTGCGCCAGCATGAGGATGTCTTCGCCGCGCTCGCGCAGGGGCGGCACTTGCAGGTTGAGCACGTTGAGGCGGTAGAACAGGTCTTCGCGGAAGGTGCCTTCGCCGACCATGCGTTGCAGGTCGCGGTGGGTGGCGCTGATGATGCGCACATCGACCTTCACTTCCCGGTCGCCGCCGACCCGGCGGAAGCTGCCGTCGCTGAGAAAGCGCAGCAGTTTGGCTTGCAGGTAGGGCGACATTTCGCCGATTTCATCGAGAAACACCGTGCCCTGGTTGGCCAGCTCCATCAGCCCCGGCTTGCCGCCACGCTGGGCGCCGGTGAAGGCGCCGGGGGCATAGCCGAACAGCTCGCTCTCGGCCAGGCTCTCCGGCAGTGCGGCGCAGTTCAGCGCCAGGAACGGCGCGGCCTGGCGACTGCTCAGGGCGTGGCAGCCACGAGCCACCAGTTCCTTGCCGGTGCCGGTTTCGCCATGCACCAGCAGCGGCGCATCGAGCACCGCCACACGCAAAGCGCGGGCCTTGAGGGTTCGAATCGCCGGCGAATCGCCGAGCAACGCCTCCAGGCCTTCGGCATGGTCGTGGCGCAAGGCCGAGAGCCGCTCGCCCATGCGCGTGGGTGGATACAGGGTAAGCAGGCCGCCGGCGTGGGTGATGGGACTGGCGTCGAGCAGCAGGCTCTGGCCGTTGAGCTGCATCTCACGCATCGGCAGGTGGAAGTTGTTGTCCAGCAGCGCTTGCAGCAGGCCCGGGTCGCCGAACAGCTCGCCCACCGAGCGCCCGGCCGACTCACGCCCGCACAGGGCGATCAGCGCCGGGTTGGCCAGCAGCACCTTGCCGGCGCTGTCGACCGCCAGCACCGGGTCGCTCATGGCCGCCAGCAGGGCGTCGAGTTGCAGGTGGCGACGCTGGCCGGGAAGGATGTCGACCACTTCCACCGACTGCACGCCGTGCACGTCGAGCAGCGCGTCGTGCAGCTCTTCGAGGACGGCCGGGCTCAAGGTCGGGGCATCGATGTAGACGTTCGGCGGCACCATCTCCACCGCGTCCAGGTTGAGGTGGCGGGCACCCAGCAAGGCGAGCACTTCCTGGGTGATGCCAACGCGGTCGATGAAGCTGACGTGGATACGCATGGGGGCTGGGGCCATGGCCGGAGGGGCGAACAGTATGCCCTGGCCAAGCCGGCAACCCCAGGGGGTCAGGTGAGGTGTTCGGGCTTGACCGGGTCGCCGGACTTCACGTCGAGCTGGGCGCGCACGTCTTCGAACATCAGGTCATAGAACGTATGGGATGCCGCGATGCTGGACGCGCTCTTGGGCAGGCCATGCTTTTCCGCCAGGCGGGTGACGTAGCGGGCGAAGTCGAAGGCCTGGTCCTTGGGCAGGAAGAAGGTTTCATCGACCGCTTTGTCGTCGATGCTGCCATGCAGGCGGAAATTCATGCCGGTGCCTTCCTTGGGATCTTGGAACAGGCTGTAGTCGACGCTCAGGTTGTAGCTGTGGTCAGCCTGGTTCAGCGCGTGGCGCTCGATGTGCAAGTGGCCGGGGGTGAAGGTGGCCATGGGCGGTCCTCCTGATGGTGGGTGGGCTTTGCGCGCATTGGGTGGCGTCAACGGTAGCTGATAAGCAGCGGGGCATGCCAAGCGGTTGCGCTGTTTTGGCGCGGAAACGGTTTGGCGGTGCCGCCGCGCGATGACGGATCGGGTACTGCGCGCAGCGGCCGGGATGTGCTGTCCATGGCGACCGGAAACCCCAGCCTAAGGGCGCGGGGCCTGCTGACAACTGATCTGCATCAGTCGATGCTGGCATGGGAGGGCGATGTTGGTGCCATGGGTGGCTGTGCCGCGTCATACGGAGTAACGGTCCGCTCAGGGCGCGACCAGATCCACAGGTTGCCGAGCGCCATACCGCCGATGGCCAGGAACACCGGCCAATGGTGCTCCAGCACCAGCAGCATCAACCCGGCACACAACAGCATGCTAACCGTGGCGCTAAGTTTGGCACGGCGCTGGATCACCTTGCCGTTGCGCCAGTTGTAGAGGATCGGGCCGAACAACCGGTGCTGCTCCAGCCAGGCGCTCAGCCGCGGCGAACTGCGTGTCGCGGCCCACGCTGCGAGCAGGATGAACTCGGTGGTCGGCAGCCCCGGTATGACGATGGCGACCAGCCCGATGCCCAGGCTCGTATAAGCCAGGAGTGCGTACAGCAGGCGGGTCACGCGGGAGCGGGCAAGTTGGGTCATGGTCTCACTGCGGTGGGTCCGACCTCCGTTCGCAGGGGCCGGACGGGCGTATCAAGCCAGTGCGTTGTCGGTCGCATAGGCGTGCTTGAGCAACTCGGTAAAGCGTTCGAACGCAGCCACGGCCGCGCGTTCGGCGGCGGCGTCCTCTTCCGCCGAAAGGGGCAGGGCGTCGAGGGTGCGGGTGAAGCGTTTCCAGCCCTCGGCACGGCCGCCGGCAGGCTCGCCCAAGTGGCGTGCGCCGAACGTGTCGGACAGTTGCAGTGCGGCGGCGCGCTTGATCAGGAATGCAGCGCCGAGTTTGGAGCCTTCGGACACGAAGAGCCAGCCCAGGGCCTGCGCTACGCTCGGATCGTGCAGCGCACCCGGCACGGGTGCCGGCACTTCGCAGCCGAGGTCGGCCAAGTCCAGTCGGGCCTGCTCGGCGCGGCAGCGTTCGGCAAGGTCCGGGAATAGCGCGATCAATGCCGGGTCGCGGTACAGCGGTTGCAGTTCGGCTTGGAACAGGTACTGGGCGGCGACGAAGCGGGCGAAGCGCTCGCGGCTGTCGAACGGGGCATGAGCCTTGACCAGAGCGTCCAGTTCGCTGTGCGGTGCGTGGGTGACCTGGTTCAGGCGTTGCGAGCGCAGGCTGGCGCGCTCGGGGGCGGTGGCAGTGGCCATGGAAGTTCCTCAAAGAAAGGGCGTCTGTGTATGAAGACGAAACAGACAGGGCAAAGCGGTAAAAAAGGTCGTCAGGCGCGCTGTGGCAGCGCGCCCATGCCCGTTCAGATGTCCCACACCAGGTTGATCGCCACGTTGCGCCCTGGCAGGGTCAGGCGGTCGAGGTTCGCCGGTTGCGTCACCCCGGCTTCGCCCAGGCCGTCGTAGCCACGTACCGAATCCCACTGCCAGTATTTCTTGTCGGTGAGGTTGTAGAGCCCGGCGTTGAGGGTCAGGTCGTCGGTGAGCTTGTAGAACCCGCTGAGGTCGAGCACGCCATAGCCGGGTGTGCGGAACTGGCTGCTGGTGCCGTCGGGGGCGAAGAAGGTGGTGTCGTCGACACGGTCCTTGCGCTTGACCAGGGTCCAGCTCAGCAGGCCGCCGTAGTTCGGCTGCTCGTAACCCAAGCCCCACACCGTGGTCAGCGGGTTGATGCTGTTCAGCGGCTGGCCGTTGTCGTCGTTGCGCCCGTGCAGATAGGTGACCGCGCCTTGCGCGTACAACCCGGGTGCGGCGCCGAAGTGGTCGAGGTTCAGACGGCCCTTGAGCTCGGTGCCCTTGATGGTCGCGCGGCGAATGTTGTTGGCCTTGAACGTGTTGCCCAGCGAAGACGACTGGATGGCGTCTTCGTTGATGAAATCGCGGTACTTGTTATAGAACACCGCCACGTCGAAGTGGCCTGCCTCGAACTGGCCGCGCAGGCCGGTTTCCAGGCTTTTGCTCTTTTCCGGTTCGAGGTCGGGGTTGCCCTCGACGCGGTAGCCTTCGACCTGATTGTCGAAGCGGCCGTACATCGATTTGGCGGTGGGGGTACGGAAGCCTTCGGCGTACTGGCCATAGCCGGTGTAATGCTCGTCGAAGGCGTAGGTGACGCCGAGCTTGGGCGAAACCCGGTGCCAGTGCTTGCTGGAGGTGTCGATGGACGTGGGCGCCGTGCTGCCGCTGCCCTGCAGGCCGAGCAGGAATTCGTCGGTGGCCTTGGGTTTCATGCGCGTGTAGTCGTAGCGCGCGCCGGGCAGGAAGGTCCAGGCACCCCAGCGGATTTCGTCTTGGGCGAACAGGCTGTAGGTGTCGATGGTCGGGTCAGGGAAGTCGCTGACTCGCGCCTGACCGTCGGTGGGGCTGTCGAAGCCTGCGCCTGGGCAGCGCGCGCCGACCGTTAGACAGGTGCCGGTGCCGCTGCGCGAACCGGTGACCTTGTCGTGCTTGAAGGTGGTGCCGTAGGTCAGCAGATGCTGCGTCTCACCGAGGTCGAAGGCCTTGTCGAACTGTGCGTCGAGCACCCACTGGCGATCCTTGTACGTGGTGTCACGGGTGCGCAGCACGGTGCGGCTGAAGGGAAAATACACTTCTTCGGTGTGCTGGTCGGTCTTGGCGATCTGGTAGTTGAGGCTCCATTTCGCGTGGTCGGCCAGGGCGCTGTCCAGGCGCAATTCATGCTCCAGGCCGAAGCGCTCGCGGGTCACGGTGTCTTCGGCTTGGCGACTGCGGTACATGCCCAGCCCCCTGCCCTGGGTGAACGGCCCGCCGACCGCGCTGCGCACGTTCTGCTCGCGGTCGTTCTTGAACCGCTCGTACACCAGCGCCAGGCGATCCTCTTCGGCATAGTTCCAGCCCAGCTTGGCCAGTACGTTCGTCGTGCGGGCATCCTCGGGGTTGGCCGAGGTGCGCGCCAGGCCATCGCCGCCCTGGCGACCATAGGACTCGGTCTCATGGCCGTCGCGCCGGCTCAGGTGCAGTAGGCCGTCGACGTCGCCGCTGCGCCCGGCCACGGTGGCCGACTTCAGCCAACTGTCGTCGGCCGAGCTGTAGCCGGTTTTCAGACGGGCGCCGACATCCTTGCCGGGCTTGATGATGTCTTCGGGGTCGAGGGTGAAATAGCTGACCGCGCCACCGATGGCGTTGCTGCCATAGAGCACCGAGGCCGGGCCGCGGAGGATTTCCACGCGCTTGACGATTTCCGGGTCGACGTAGTTGCGTTGGGTCTGGGCGTAGGGGCCGAAGAAGAAGCTGTCGGGAATGGCCACGCCGTCGACCTGGGTGAGGATGCGCTCGCCGTCGATGCCGCGGATGTTGTAGCCGTTCAAGCCGCTGCGCTGGCCGATGCCACTGACCGACACGCCCGGCTCGTAGCGCGCCAGGTCGGCGATGCTGTTGACGTTCTGCCGGTCGAGCTGCTCGCGGGTCTGCACGCTGACGGTGCTGGGCACCTGGTTGACGTCCTGGGCGTTGCGGGTGGCGCTGACGGTGAGCTGTCGCAAGGCGATGGCGTTGCGCTGGCCGAGGGCCTGGCGTTCGATCACCACGTTGCCGTGGCCGACGGTACGGTAGGTCAGCCCGGTACCTTGCAGCAGGCGCTCGAGCGCGGCTTGCGCCGGCAGCGAATCGCGTACGCCGGAGGAAACCACGCCCTGGGCGAGCTCTGCGGAAAAGCCGACCTGCCAGCCGGTGACTGCGGTGAAGGCATTGAGGGCCGACACCAGCGGTTGCTGTTCGATGGCGAAGCGGTAGTCGCCTGTGTGCTGGCTGCTCGCCTGGGCGATGTCGGCGGCCAGCGCCGGCAGGCTGGTCAGCCCTCCGGCGAGCATGGCCAGAGTCAGCAACGACAGCTGACCGACCCGGCGGGAAGAAGAGGACGGGCGTGTGAAACCTGTGGGCATCGAAAGCGCTCCCTGTCGCGCGAACGTTATGAGTGGCTGATTTCGTAACGAACAAGAATCAGTCGCATTGGCTATAACGAGACGGAACAGGGTAGGCGGGTGCGTAAAAATAATTTCGATAGGCGCCGCAAGCGCTAGTTGAGGATGACCAGCGCAGGGTATTCGTGCAACTGCGCCGAGGTGATCTG
Source organism: Pseudomonas sp. UBA6562 (assembly GCF_002434265.1). Taxonomy (GTDB): domain Bacteria; phylum Pseudomonadota; class Gammaproteobacteria; order Pseudomonadales; family Pseudomonadaceae; genus Aquipseudomonas. The sequence continues at coordinate 144,156 of NZ_DJJS01000004.1, forward strand.
CGCCAGGGCACGCAAGGTTTCCAAGGGCCGATCGAGGCGGTAGTTGCCGGTGACCGTCAATTGCTCCAGGCGTGGATTGCGGTTGACGATCCAACCGGGGTAGTAGCGCCGCACCTCGGCCAGCACCTGGCTCACCGGGCAGTTCTCGAACACCAGGCGGCCTTCGACCCAGGCCAGCGCCTTGGCCATGTCGGGCCTTTGCGGTGCGCTGAAACCGGCAGGGCCCAGGCTGATGCTGTCGCCCGCACGCAGGCGCACGCGCTGGTCGTCCGGCGATTGCAAATCGACGTCCCCACGCTGCACGCGCACCTGCGCCTGACCGTCGAAGTAGCGCACGGCGAAGTCGGTGTCGTCGGCACGCGCGCGCAGCGGCCCGGCTTGTACTTCAAAAGCGGGCTGGGCGCCGGCCGGCACCTGGAAATAGGCCTCGCCTTGCAACAGGCGGACGTTGCGATGGCCGTCGTGTCGCTCGCTGGCCAAGGCGCTGTCGGTGTTGAGCAGCACACGGGCCCCCGTGTCCAGCTGCAGGTGCTGGCGCTCACCGACGGCGGTCAGGTGGTCGGCCTGAAGGCGCACCGGCAGGTTGCCGAAGGCGAACAGACCGACCAGCAGCAACGCGGCAGTCGCCAGTGGCGCGCGGTAGCGGCGCAGACGCGCGGGCCAGGTGCGGCGCCTGCGGCGGTGCAAGTGGTCGGCCGCCTGTTGCAGGGCAGCACTGTTCCATAGCGCTTCGGCCTGCAAGTAGACTTCGGCGTTTTCCTCGGCCTGGGCCAGCCAGGCGGCGAAGTCGCGTTCGTCTTGCGGGTCGGCGCATTGCAGGCGCACCAGCCAGTCCAGCGCCTGCTCACGGGCGCGCGCTCGGGCCTGGGTGACGCTGGAGGAAGTGGCTGGGTGGTCGGTCACGCAGAGTCCTTGCACGGCTCGAAGGGCCAGGGATGATCGGGGCTGACGGGGCGGCTGGCAAGCCGTGCGCCTACTGGCCAGTGGCGTCGGCCGTTCAACTCAAACGCTGTGCGATGTCCATGCAGAGCGCCATGATCAATTTGAGTTCCTTCTGCACGGTGCTGGCCGACACCTTCAGCTGCCGGGCGATTTCCAGATAGCTGGCGCCCTGCACGCGGCTGAGCACGAAGATCCGTTGCTGACGCTCGGTCAGTTGACCCAGGTGGCTGCTCAGGTGTTTGAGCAATTGTTCGGCATGGGCGGCATCTTCGCTGCTGCCAAGGGGCGCGGCGACGTTGTGCAGCACCTGCTCGGGCACATCGTCGACCAAGGTGCGCGCCTGCGTACGACGTGCGCGCAGGTGGTCGAGCGCCAGGTTGCGTGCGGTCTGGAACACGAAGGGCTCCAGATGCGTGACCGGCCGTTCGGCCAGGGCGCGGGCGACCCGCAGGTAGGTTTCCTGCAGCAGGTCTTCGGCGGTGCTGGGGTTGCCGACCATGCGCTGCAAGGTGCGCAGCAGGGGGAGGCGCTGCTGGACGAACAGCGCATTGAACCGGGACTGACTCACAGGGAAACCTGGCCAAAGGGAAGTTATTGATAATGCGTATCATCTTCCCATGGGGTCAAGCTGGAAAACGCTTCCAAACGTTAGGCCGCGCCTGGCCATCGCCCGGCGCCTGCCGAAGCCGCGATGCGGCTTCGGTCAAGCACAGCGAACCCTTCAACGCGCCTCGAACAGCGCGCGGCAGGTGTCGAGCATGCGGTTGGAGAAGCCCCATTCGTTGTCGTACCAGGCCAGCACCTTGAGCATGCGCCCGTTGCTGCGGGTGTGGTTGGCGTCGAAGATCGACGACAGCGGGTTGTGGTTGAAGTCGCACGACACCAGGGGCAGGGCGTTGTAACCGAGCACCGGCGATTGGCGGCTGGCCTCGGCGAAGGCCTGGTTGACCTCGTCGCGGCCGACTTCGCGTTGCAGGTTGACGGTCAGGTCGACCAGCGACACGTTGATCACCGGCACACGTACCGCCATGCCCGTCAGCTTGCCGGCCAGCTCCGGCAACACCAGCCCGACCGCCTCGGCGGCGCCGGTCTTGCTCGGGATCATCGACTGCGTGGCCGAGCGCGCCCGGTACGGGTCGCTGTGGTACATGTCGGTCAGCACCTGGTCGTTGGTGTAGGCGTGGATGGTGGTCATCAGGCCCTGTTCGATGCCGAACTCGCGATGCAGCACCTGGGCGATCGGCGCCAGGCAGTTGGTGGTGCACGAAGCGTTGGAGATGACCTGGTGCGAGGCGCGCAGCACGTCGTGGTTGACGCCGTACACCACGGTGGCGTCGGCGCCTTTGGCCGGTGCCGAGATGATCACCTTGCCGGCGCCGGCGCTCAAGTGCGCGGCGGCCTTTTCGCGATCGGTGAACAGACCCGTGCATTCGAACACCACATCCACCGCTTCGGCCTTCCATGGCAGCTCCGCCGGGTTGCGGATGGCGCTGACGGCGATGCGGTCGCCATTGACCGTCAGGCTCTGCTGGTCGGCTTCGACCTGGGCATCGAAGGGGCCGTGTACGCTGTCGTACTTGAGCAGGTGGGCGTTCATGGCGCTGTCGCCCAGGTCGTTGATGGCGACGACCTGCAGGTGCTCTCGATAGCCTTGGGTATAGAGTGCGCGAAGCACGTTGCGGCCGATGCGGCCGAAGCCATTGATGGCGATGCGGATGGTCATGGCGATACCTCTGGCAGTGGGGCGAGGCCTGTGGCACAAAGGCAGGCGTCGCTGAAACGGTTTTGTTGTTGGAATTACAAGATTATTCCCTTGCTGATAGAAAACAACCCTTTTTGGTGTCAGTATTTGTTTAGAACATACAACGAGTGGTCGGGTTCAACCCAATGTCGCTGCCGGCGGGGCTTTCAACTGAGCCTAGGCCGCAACCGTCGCAAGGTGAAGCAACCCGTCAAGACCGCCCTTACCGCGAGCCTGGAGTCCTGTACATGCACCCGCGCATCCTTGAGGTCACCCAGCGGCTGATCGAACGCAGCCGTGCCACCCGTGAACGCTACCTGGCGCTCATCCATGGCGCGGCCAGCGCCGGCCCCATGCGCGCCAGCCTGCAATGCGCCAACTTCGCCCACGGCGTGGCGGCGTGCGGTACGGACGACAAGCAGACCCTGCGGCTGATGAACGCGGCCAACGTCGCCATCGTCTCGGCCTACAACGACATGCTCTCGGCGCACCAGCCCTATCAGCACTTCCCCGAACAGATCAAACGGACGCTGCGCGACATCGGCTCGGTCGGCCAGTTCGCCGGTGGCGTGCCGGCCATGTGCGACGGCGTCACCCAGGGCGAGCCGGGTATGGAGCTGGCCATCGCCAGCCGCGAAGTGATCGCCATGTCCACGGCGATCGCGCTGTCGCACAACATGTTCGACGCCGCGCTGATGCTCGGTATCTGCGACAAGATCGTGCCGGGGCTGATGATGGGCGCGCTGCGCTTCGGCCACCTGCCCACCGTGTTCGTACCCGGCGGGCCGATGGTCTCGGGGCTGTCGAACAAGGAAAAGGCCGACGTGCGCCAGCGCTACGCCGAAGGCAAGGCCAGCCGCGAAGAGCTGCTGGAATCGGAGATGAAGTCCTACCACGGGCCCGGTACCTGCACCTTCTACGGCACCGCCAACACTAACCAGCTGGTGATGGAAGTGATGGGCCTGCACCTGCCGGGCGCCTCGTTCGTCAACCCCTACACGCCGCTGCGCGACGCGCTCACTGCAGAGGCGGCGCGCCAGGTCACGCGCATGACCAAGGCCAGCGGCAACTTCATGCCGCTGGGCGAGATCGTCGACGAAAAGGCTCTGGTCAACTCCATCGTGGCCCTGCACGCCACCGGCGGTTCGACCAACCACACCCTGCACCTGCCGGCCATCGCCCAGGCGGCCGGCATCCAGCTGACCTGGCAGGACATGGCCGAACTGTCGGAAGTGGTGCCCACGCTGTCGCACGTCTACCCCAACGGCAAAGCCGACATCAACCATTTCCAGGCCTCCGGCGGCATGGCTTATCTGATCCGCGAGCTGCTCGACGCGGGCCTCTTGCACGAAGACGTCAACACCGTGGCCGGCCCCGGTCTGCGCCGCTACACCCAGGAGCCTTTCCTCGAAGACGGCCAGCTGGTCTGGCGCGAAGGGCCGACCCAGAGCCTCGACGAAACCATTCTGCGTCCGGTGGCGCGGCCGTTTTCGTCCGAGGGCGGGCTGCGGGTGATGAACGGCAACCTCGGCCGCGGCGTGATGAAAGTCTCGGCGGTGGCGCCCGAGCACCGGGTGGTCGAGGCCCCGGCACGCATCTTCCATGACCAGCAGTCCCTGGCCGATGCGTTCAAGGCCGGCGAGCTGGAGTGCGACTTCGTCGCCGTGGTGCGTTTCCAGGGCCCGCGCTGCAACGGCATGCCCGAGTTGCACAAGCTGACGCCGTTCCTCGGCGTGTTGCAGGATCGCGGCTTCAAGGTGGCGCTGGTCACCGACGGGCGCATGTCCGGCGCGTCGGGCAAGATTCCCGCCGCCATCCACGTCTGCCCCGAGGCCTTCGACGGTGGCCCGCTGGCACGGCTGCGCGATGGTGATATGGTGCGCGTCGACGGCGTCGAAGGCACGCTGCAGGTGCGCCTCTCGGCCAGCGAGCTGGAAAGCCGCGACCTGCCCCCCGCACCCCAGGGCAACGACCTGGGCTGCGGGCGCGAGCTGTTCGGCTTCATGCGCGTCGCCTTCAGCTCGGCCGAGCAGGGCGCCAGCGCCTTCACTGCGGATTTGGAGAAGCTTGGATGACGGAATTGCTGGTCGGCGACATCGGTGGCACCAACGCGCGTTTCGCGTTGTGGCGCAACAACCAGTTGGAGGCCGTGGAAGTATTCGCCACCGCCGACTACAGCGGGCCGGAACAGGCCATCGAACGGTACCTGGCCAACCAGGGCGTAGCGCCCGGCGCAGTGCGCGCGGCCTGCCTGGCCGTGGCCGGGCCGGTGCTGGGCGACGCGTTCCAGTTCACCAACAACGAGTGGCAACTGAGCCAGCGTGCGTTCTGCGAGCACTTGCAGATCGAGCGCCTGCTGCTGGTCAACGACTTCACCGCCATGGCCTTGGGCATGACCCGGCTCAAGCCCGGCGAATCGCTCGAAGTCTGTGCCGGTGAAGCCGACCCCAGCCGCCCGGCGCTGGTGATCGGGCCGGGCACCGGTCTGGGCGTGGGCTGCCTGCTGCGCCAGGGCGAGCGCCGTTGGCTGGCCTTGCCGGGGGAGGGCGGCCACGTCGACCTGCCGGTGAGCAACGCCCGCGAAGTGGCGATCCAGCAGTACCTGCACCGCCAGCTCGGCCACGTCAGCGCCGAGAACGTCCTCAGCGGCAGCGGCCTGTTGCGTCTGTACCAGGCGCTGTGTGCCATCGACGGCGACGTGGCGCAGCACCAGACGCCCGCGCAGATCACCGACGCCGCCCTGGGCGGCGAACCACGGGCACGGGCGGTGATCGAGCAGTTCAGCCGCTTCCTCGGCCGGGTCGCCGGCAACAACGTGTTGACCCTCGGCGCGCGCGGCGGTGTGTACATCGCCGGCGGCGTGATTCCGCGCTTCGCCGAGCTGTTCCTGCACAGCGGCTTCCGCGACAGCTTCACCGACAAGGGCCACATGAGCCATTTCTTCGCCGGCATTCCGGTATGGCTGGTCACCGCCGAACTGTCCGGCCTGCTGGGGGCCGGGGTGGCCCTGGAGCAGTCGCTGCACGATTGAGCCGAGTCATGGCAGGCCGCGTGGCCTGCCGCTACACTGCCGGCCGCATGCAACTGCCATTTCCACCCAACGCCTGCACCAGGCACATCGCGGCTGTACCCCCAGCCGTCCAAAAGGGATCGACCGTGAGCACCTCCGGTAAATCGATACTGATGGTCGACGACGACCACGACATCTGCGAATTGCTGCAGACCTACCTCAGCCGCGCCGGCTTCGACGTGCGCGCTGAAACCAATGGCCAGGGCTTTCGCCAGGCGCTGGACGCCGGCGACTATGACCTGGCCATCCTCGATGTGATGCTGCCCGACGAAGACGGTTTCAGCCTGTGCCGCTGGGTGCGCCAACATCCGCGGCATGCGCGGGTGCCGATCATCATGCTCACCGCCAGCTCCGACGAGACCGACCGGGTCATCGGCCTGGAGCTGGGCGCCGACGACTACATCGGCAAGCCGTTCGGCCCCCGCGAGCTGCTGGCGCGCATCAAGGCTCTGCTGCGGCGCACCGAGTTCGCCCAGGCCGCGTCGGCCAGCACGGTGCTCAGCTTCGACGACTGGCGCCTGGACACCACGCGCCACCGCCTGTACCACTGCGACGGCGAAGAGGTGCTGCTCACCGGCGCCGACTTCGCCCTGCTCAAACTGTTCCTCGACCACCCGCAGCAGATCCTCGACCGCGACACCATCGGCAACGCCACCCGCGGGCGCGAACCGATGCCGCTCGACCGCATCGTCGACATGGCCGTCAGCCGCCTGCGCCAGCGCTTGCGCGACACCGACAAGCCGCCGCGGCTGATCCGCACCGTGCGCGGCAGCGGCTACGTGCTGGCCGCCGATGTCCGCCCGGGTGTCTGAGCCGCGCTGGCGCCTGCTGCCGCGCTCGCTGCTGGGGCGCATGCTGCTGCTGACCTTGCTGGTGGTGCTGCTCGCCCAGGGGCTGTCGAGCCTGATCTGGGTCGCCCAGTTGCGCGCCAGCCAGTTGCAGGGGCTGCAAGCCAGCGCACGCAGCCTGGCCCATTCGATGAGCGCCAGCGTCAGTTATTTCCGCTCGTTGCCCGTGGCCTACCGGCCGATGGTGCTCGACCAGCTGCGCAGCATGGGCGGCACGCGTTTCTTCGTCTCGCTCAACGACCGCCCTCTGGACATGCCGAGCCTGCCGGCCACGGCGCGCAAGCAGGCAGTGATCGAAGTGTTCGACCAGGTCCTGCACGAGCGGCTCGGCGCGCAGACCGACTTCACCGTGGAGTTCGTCACGCCACAGGAGCTGCGCATCTTCAACAGCGGCCTGAAGCTCGACGAGCTGCCGCGCTCCTGGGCGCACTACGCGCTGACCCTAGAGCCGCTCAATCCGCCGGTGCTGGTGATCCAGATCCCTTTGGCCGAACACGAATGGCTGTACATCGCCTCCTTGCTGCCCGAGCCCTACACCGGCCTGGAAGAGCAGGGCCTGCCGCGCCAACAGATCGGTTTCGTCGGCCTCACCACGGCCTTGCTGTTGCTGTTCATCGGCCTGTTGGTGCATTGGCAGACCCGCCCGCTCAAGCGCCTGGCCAGGGCCGCGCGCGACCTGTCGCTGGGCGCCGACGTGGCGCCGCTGGCCGGCGGTGGCGGCAGCGAAGTGGTGGAGGTGACACGCGCCTTCAACAGCATGCGCGAGCGCATCAGCCGTTACCTGACCGAACGCAGCCAGCTGTTCAGCGCCATCTCCCACGACCTGCGCACGCCCATCACGCGCTTGCGCCTGCGCGTCGAGCTGCTCGAGGACGAACAGGCGCAGCGCACCTTCAACCGCGACCTCGACGAGCTGGAGCTGCTGGTCAAAGGTGCGCTGCAATGCGTCAAGGACACCGACATCCACGAGAACATCGAGCCGATCGACCTCAACCAGGTGCTGGAAATCCTCGCCGAGCCCTACCTGCGCGACGGGCGCATCACCCTCGAAGGCCGGGCGCTGGCGCCCTATCCGGGTAAATCCCTGGCCCTGCGCCGCTGCATCGGCAACCTGATCGACAACGCCATCAAGTACGGCGAGCGCGCCCACCTGCGCATTCTCGACAGCGCCACCGGCTTCGTGCTGCAGGTCGACGACTGCGGCCCCGGTGTGCCGCAGCAGCGTCTGGAACAGGTGTTCGAGCCGCATTTCCGTCTGGCCGTGCAGCAGCAGGGCTACGGCCTGGGGCTGGGCATCGCGCGCAACATCGCCCACAGCCACGGCGGCGAGGTGAGCCTGCTGAACCTGCGCCAGGGCGGCCTGCGCGTCACCCTGAGCCTGCCGCGCAGCGCCGAATGAGCAGGCCTTTGTCACCGATCGGTGACAAAGACGCGGCGCTTCGTTACCTGGCGCTGCGGCTCGCCTGATTAGACTCCGAGGCAAGCGCAAGCACTCGACTTGCTCGCATAACAAAAACAAAGGTTTTCACATGAACGCATTCACTCGCCTGGCTACTGCCGTCTCTCTCGCTTGCTCCCTGCCCCTTAGCGCCGTCGCAGCCGACAACGGTACCGTCGAAGTGCTGCACTGGTGGACCTCCGGTGGCGAAGCCGCCGCCGTTCAAACCCTCAAGCAGCAGATCGAAAAAGACGGCTTCACCTGGAAAGACAACGCCGTCGCCGGCGGTGGCGGCGCGGCGGCCATGACCGTGCTGAAAAGCCGCGCGGTCGCCGGCAACCCGCCTGCCGCCGCGCAGATCAAAGGCCCCGACATCCAGGAGTGGGGCGCCCTGGGCCTGCTCACCGAACTGGACGAGGTCTCCAGCGCCAACAAGTGGGACGAACTGCTGCCGGCCAAGCTCACGCCGATCTGGAAGTACGACGGCCACTACGTCGCCGTGCCGGTCAACATCCACCGCGTGAACTGGCTGTGGATCAACCCGCAGGTGTTCGAGAAGGCCGGCGCCAAGGTGCCGGACACCCTCGACGAACTGTTCGCCGCCGCCGACAAGCTCAAGGCCGCCGGCTTCCAGCCCCTGGCCCATGGCGGCCAGCCGTGGCAGGACAGCACCGTGTTCGAGAACCTGGTGCTGAGCCTCCTCGGGCCCGAGGGCTACCACAAGGCGTTCGTCGATCTCGACACCGACACCCTCACCGGGCCGAAGATGGTCGACACCTTCAAAGCCCTGCAACGCCTGGCCGGCTACATGGACCCCAACCGCGCCGGACGCGACTGGAACATCGCCGCCGCCGACGTGATCACCGGCAAGGCCGGCATGCAGATCATGGGCGACTGGGCCAAGAGCGAATGGACCGCCGCCAAGAAGACCGCCGGCACCGACTACGTCTGCGTGCCGTTCCCCGGCACCCAGGGCAGCTTCACCTACAACATCGACTCGCTGGCGATGTTCAAGCTGACCAAGGAAAACGACATCAAGGCGCAGAACGACCTGGCCAAGGTGGCGCTGGAAAAACCCTTCCAGACCGCCTTCAACCAGAACAAAGGCTCCTTGCCCGTGCGCCAGGACATGGACATGAGCCAGTTCGACGCCTGCACCCAGCGCTCGTCCAAGGACTTCCAGCAGGCCAGCCAGGGCGACGGCCTGCAGCCGAGCATGGCGCACAACATGGCCTCGACCCTGGCGGTGCAGGGCGCGATCTTCGATGTGGTCAGCAACTTCCTCAACGACCCCAAGGCCGATCCGGCCAAGGCGGCCAAACAGCTCGACGCGGCCATCAAAGCCGCGCGCTGATGGCCTGGCAGGCCAGCCGCAGCGGGTGATCCACCTGTGCGGCGCGGCCTGCGTTCATCCGTCTTTTCTCTTCCTGGAACACACGCCATGAACATTGCGACCGCGTCTCGGCGGGCGTCTCCCCTGGACGCCCTGCAACGCTGGCTGCCCAAGCTGGTGCTGGCCCCGAGCATGCTCATCGTGCTGGTGGGCTTCTACGGCTACATCCTCTGGACCCTGGTGCTGTCCTTCACCCAGTCGACCTTCATGCCCAGCTACAAATGGGCGGGGCTCACCCAATACGCCAAGCTCATGGCCAACGACCGCTGGTGGGTGGCAAGCAAGAACCTGCTGGTGTTCGGCGGCCTGTTCATCGGCATCAGCCTGGTGATCGGCGTGGTGCTGGCGGTGTTGCTCGACCAGCGCATCCGCCGCGAAGGCTTCATCCGCACGGTGTACCTGTACCCCATGGCCCTGTCGATGATCGTCACCGGCACCGCCTGGAAGTGGCTGCTCAACCCCGGCCTGGGCCTGGACAAGCTGTTGCGCGACTGGGGCTGGGACGGCTTTCGCTTCGACTGGCTGGTGGACCCGGACCGCGTCGTCTACTGCCTGGTGATCGCCGCCGTGTGGCAGGCCTCGGGCTTCGTCATGGCGCTGTTTCTGGCCGGGCTGCGCGGGGTCGATCCGTCTATCATCCGCGCCGCCCAGGTCGATGGCGCCAGCCTGCCGCGCATCTACCTGCGCATCGTCCTGCCCAGCCTGCGGCCGGTGTTCTTCAGCGCGGTGATGATCCTGGCGCACATCGCCATCAAGAGCTTCGACCTGGTGGCAGCGATGACCGCCGGCGGGCCGGGCTACGCCTCCGACCTGCCAGCGATGTTCATGTACAACTTCACCTTCAGCCGCGGCCAGATGGGCATGGGCTCGGCCAGCGCCATCCTCATGCTCGGCGCCATCCTGGCGATCCTGGTGCCGTACCTGTATTCCGAACTCAGGAGCAAGCGCCATGACTAGCCGTCGCGGATTCTCCGCAAGCCGCCTGGCCATCTACGCCACCCTGCTGCTGGCCTGTGCGGTGTACCTGGTGCCGCTGATCGTGATGCTGCTGACCAGCTTCAAGTCCCCCGACGACATCCGTACCGGCAACCTGCTGAGCTGGCCCGAGGTGATCACCGGCATCGGCTGGTTCAAGGCCTGGGACAGCGTCGGCGGCTACTTTTGGAACTCGGTGAAGATCACCGTGCCGGCGGTGGTGGTGTCCACGCTGATCGGCGCGCTCAACGGCTACGTGCTGTCGATGTGGCGCTTCCGCGGCTCGCAGCTGTTCTTCGGGCTGCTGCTGTTCGGCTGCTTCCTGCCGTTCCAGACCGTGCTGCTGCCGGCCTCGTTCACCCTCGGCAAGCTGGGCCTGGCGAGCACCACCACAGGCCTGGTGTTGATGCACATCGTCTACGGCCTGGCCTTCACCACGCTGTTCTTCCGCAACTACTACACCAGCGTGCCGCAGGCCCTGGTGCAGGCGGCGCGGCTGGACGGGGCGGGGTTCTTCACCATCTTCACGCGCATCCTGCTGCCGATGTCGCTGCCGATCATCATGGTCTGCCTGATCTGGCAGTTCACCCAGATCTGGAACGACTTCCTGTTCGGCGTGGTGTTCGCCAGTGGCGACGCGCAGCCGATCACCGTGGCATTGAACAACCTGGTCAACACCAGCACCGGGGTCAAGGAATACAACGTCGACATGGCGGCGGCGATGATCGCGGGGCTTCCGACCCTGCTGGTCTACGTGGTCGCCGGCAAATACTTCCTGCGCGGCCTCACGGCCGGCGCGGTCAAGGGGTGACACATGGCACGCTTGCAACTTCGTAACGTCAACAAACGCTATGGCAGCGGTCTGCCAGACACCCTCAAGGCCATCGACCTGGCCATCGATTCGGGTGAGTTCCTGATCCTGGTCGGCCCCTCAGGCTGTGGCAAATCGACCCTGATGAACTGCATCGCCGGGCTCGAAGACATCAGCGGCGGCGAGATCCTGGTCGAGGGCGTCGACATCAGCGGCATGAGCCCCAAGGATCGCGACATCGCCATGGTGTTCCAGTCCTATGCGCTGTACCCGACCATGACCGTGCGCGAGAACATCGCCTTCGGCCTGAAGATCCGCAAGATGCCCCAGGCCGCCATCGACGAGGAAGTGGGCCGCGTCGCGCGCCTGCTGCAGATCGAGCACCTGCTCGGGCGCAAGCCCGGCCAGCTGTCCGGCGGCCAGCAGCAGCGCGTGGCCATGGGCCGGGCGCTGGCGCGCAGGCCGCAGATCTACCTGTTCGACGAACCCTTGTCGAACCTCGACGCCAAGCTGCGGGTGGAGATGCGCACCGAAATCAAGCTGATGCACCAGCGCTTGAAGACCACCACGGTGTACGTCACCCACGACCAGATCGAAGCCATGACCCTGGGCGACAAGGTTGCGGTGATGAAAGACGGTATCATTCAGCAGTTCGGCACCCCGCAGCAGATCTACAACGACCCGGCCAACCAGTTCGTGGCGAGCTTCATCGGCTCGCCACCGATGAACTTCATCCCCGCCACCCTGATCCATCAGGACGGCCGCGTGCTGGCCCAGCTCGACAGCGGCCAGCAGCGCTGCGACCTGCCGCTGCGGGTGCCGGGTGACCTCGCGGGCCGCGAGGTGGTGCTGGGCATCCGCCCGGAACAGATTGCCCTGGGCCCCGAGCAGGGCAATGGCCTGCCATCGATCGGCGCGCAAGTCGAAGTGCTCGAACCCACGGGTCCCGACCTGTTGGTGTTCGTCTCCCTCAATGGCAGCAAAGTCTGCTGCCGATTGGCGCCGGACGTCGTCTGCCGAGTGGGCGACAGTCTGCGCCTGCAATTGGATCCAGCCCGCGTGCTGCTGTTCGACGCGCAGACCGGCGAACGCCTGGACCGCATTACCGAACAGGGCTTGCCGGACAGCGCCGCCGCGCGTCCGGTCGGCGCGCTGGACTAACAACAACAGAAAGGACGTAACGCAATGGAGCATCGCAATCGCATCACCACCCTCGGCTCGCTGGCACTCCTGGCCGCAGTCGGCAGCGGCACGGCGCAGGCCGCCGAGGCGTTTTCCAGCGACTCGAAATGGATGACCGGGGACTGGGGCGGCACCCGTACCGAGCTGCTGGAAAAAGGCTACGACTTCACCGTCGATTACGTGGGCGAGGTGGCCGGCAACCTGCACGGCGGCTACGACCATGACCGCACCGCGCGCTACAGCGACCAGTTCGCCCTGGGCGCGCACCTGGACCTGCAGAAGATCCTCGGCTGGCACGATGCCGAGTTCAAGCTGGCGGTCACCGAGCGCAGCGGCCGCAACCTGTCCAACGACCGCATCAGCGACCCGCGTGCCGGGCAGTTCAGCTCGGTGCAGGAAGTCTGGGGCCGTGGCCAGACCTGGCGACTGACACAGATGTGGATCAAGCAGAAGTACTTCGACGGCGCACTGGACGTGAAATTCGGCCAGTTCGGCCCGGGCGAGGAGTTCAACAGCTTCCCCTGCGACTTCCAGAACCTGGCCTTCTGCGGCTCGCAGGTGGGCAACTGGGTCGGCAGCATCTGGTACAACTGGCCGGTCAGCCAATGGGCGCTGCGGGTCAAGTACAACATCGCGCCGGACTTCTTCGTGCAGGTCGGCGCCTTCGAGCAGAACCCGTCGAACCTCGACACCGGCAACGGCTTCAAGCTCAGCGGCAGCGGCACCAAGGGTGCCATCCTGCCGGTCGAGGCGGTGTGGCAGCCACGGTTCAACGGCCTGCCGGGCGAGTACCGCTTGGGCTACTACTACAGCACCGCCGAAGCTCAGGACGTCTACAAGGACATCAACGGCAACGCCCAAGGCGTGTCCGGCAGCGGCTTCCGCTCGCATTCGAGCAAGCACGGCTGGTGGGTGGTGGCCCAGCAGCAGGTCACCGCGCACGCGGGCGACGTCAACCGCGGCCTGAACCTGTTCGCCAACTTCACCGTGCACGACAAGGCCACCAACGTGGTCGACAACTACCAGCAGGTGGGCTTGGTGTACAAAGGCGCCTTCGACGCCCGGCCCAAGGACGACATCGGCTTCGGCGTGGCGCGCATCCATGTCAACGACGACGTGCGCAAGCGCGCCGACCAGCTCAATGCCCAGCTGGGTGTGGACAATTACGACGATCCGCGCTTCACCCCGCTGCAACGCACCGAGTACAACGCCGAGCTCTACTACGGCTTCCACGTCACCAATTGGCTGACCGTGCGTCCCAACCTGCAATACATCAAGAGCCCTGGCGGGGTGGACCAAGTGGACAACGCCCTGGTCGCAGGCTTGAAGATTCAGTCGTCATTCTGAGACCGTTTGTTGTAACTTTACGCACTTCTCGCAGCCGCTTCGGTGGCTGAACGTCACAGGCCTGGGTCGAACCGGGCCTGTGACGGTAGCGCCCCTAAAGACAACAAGAGCTTCAAACCCATGCCCGAACATCCACTCCACTGCCTTTTCAGCCCCGAGCGGCCCAGGCCGACCTTCGAGTGGGCGCGTCATCAGCAGCGCGACGTGCTGGTGATCGATCATCCGCGTTGCCAGGCCGTGTTCAGCCGTCAAGGCGCACAACTGCTGCACTTCCAACCCACCGGCGAACTGCCCTGGCTGTGGTGCGCCGCGAAATGGCCGCACGTGGGTGCGATCCGTGGCGGGGTGCCGGTGTGCTGGCCCTGGTACGGCCGCCACCCCAGCGAAGACCTGTGGCCGACCCATGGCTGGGCGCGTTTGCTCGACTGGCAACTGTTGGGCAGCGAAGAGGACGCCGAGGGCGTCAGCCTGACCTGGCGCCTGCAACTGTGCGACTGGCAGGTCGAACTCCAGGCACGGCTGTCCAGCACCATGGAACTGAAGCTGACCACCGAGCACCAGGACAGCGAAACCTGCCAGTTGAGCCATGCGCTGCTGGCCTATTGGCGCATCAGTCACGTGTCAAAGATAGCGCTGTCTGGGCTGGAAAACGTCGAGGGCTATGACCGCATGAACCGCAGCGCCTGCCGTCAGAGCGGTGCGTTCAAGGTGCAGGGCAGTTGCGAGCGCGTGTACCCCGGCATGGCCGCCCTGCAGGTGCAGGACGCGGCCTGGGAGCGGGCGTTGTGCATCGACACCAGCGACGGCGACGACACCGTGGTCTGGCATCCGGGCAGCCGACCGCTGGTGGGCGTGACCGGGCGCGAGGCGCGCAGCTTCGTCTGCGTCGAGGCCGCCAGCGGCTGCAAGGAAGGCCTCAGCCTGGCGCCGGGCGAACAAGCGCACCTGCGCTTGCAGGCCCACCGCCTCAGCTGAGCGGGTCGTCTTCGATGGGGTAGCGGCTGGCGTTCAGGCTTTCCTTGATCTTGCGCAGGTGCGGCTGGAAATCCACGCCGCGGCGCAGGGTCATGCCCGTGGCCAGCACGTCGAGCACGGTGAGCTGGATGATGCGCGAGGTCATCGGCATGTAGATGTCGGTGTCCTCGGGCAGGGGAATGTGCAGGCTCAAGCTGCACGCCTCGGACAGCGGCGAGCCGGCAGCGGTGAGGGCCAGCACCGAGGCGCCGTTTTCCCGCGCCGTGCGCGCCACCTCGACCAGTTCGCGGGTGCGGCCGGTGTAGGAAATCATCACGAACAGATCCCCGGTGTGCGCCACCGAGGCCAGCATGCGCTGCATCAGCACATCGGCATGGGCCGACACCGCCAGGTTGAAGCGGAAGAACTTGTGCTGCGCGTCCACCGCCACCGGGGCCGAGGCGCCGAGGCCGCAGAAGTGGATCTGCCGGGCCTGGATCATCATGTCGACGGCGCGGCTGATCTGCTGTGGGTCGATCTGCTGGCAGGCGCTGTCCAACGAGGCGATGGCGCTGCCGAAGATCTTCTGGGTGTAGGCGGCCGGGTCGTCGTCCGGCTCCACCGCGCGGCTGACGTAGGCGGCGCCGCTGGCCAGGCTCTGCGCCAGTTGCAGCTTGAGCTCGGGGTAGCCACTGACCTCGAACGAGCGGCAGAAGCGGTTGACGGTCGGTTCGCTGACCTTGGCCGCCTGGGCCAGCGCCGCGATACTGAACCGGGTGGCCTGTTGCGGGTTGAGCAAAATGACTTCGGCGACTTTGCGTTCAGCCTTGTTGAGGTCGTCGAGACGTCCCTGGATCTGTTCCAGAAGGTTTCGCACGCGGTCCATGGGGTGTCCTTGATTCGGTGAGACGGCCGAGGCACTCGGCTTTTTCGGTGGCGTCTATCCTACTGGCGGTCGCTCAGGCGCACCACTTGTCTAAGGGAAAACTGCCATATGTTGTTAGATTTACTACATCTAGTGTTGAAAAACAGGTTTGAAACCGGTATTCCTACCCTAACTCTATAAAAGAACCACATTCATGGCGCTAATCAGTGTTGAACCCTGCACCCTCGCGGTGTTTGGAGCCTTGGGCGACCTGGCCCTGCGCAAGCTGTTCCCTGCGTTGTACCAGCTCGACCGTGCGCAGTTGCTGCATGCCGACACGCGTTTGCTGGCCCTGGCCCGCGAAGCGGGCAGCGCCGAGGCGCATCTGCACAGTATCGAGACCCACCTGCGCCGCCATGTGCCGGCGGCCGACCTGGAACCCGAGGCCCTGGCACGCTTCCTCCGGCGCCTGAGCTACCAGCACCTCGATTTCCTGGAAGGCGAGGGCTACACCGCTTTGGCCGAACAGGTGCCGGCCGAGGGGCCGCTGATCGCCTACTTCGCTACCGCCGCAGCGGTCTATGGCGCAATCTGCGAGAACCTCGACAAGGCCGGCCTGGCCGAGCGTACCCGTGTGGTGCTGGAAAAGCCCATCGGCCACGACCTGGAATCCTCGCGCCGGGTCAACGACGCCGTAGCGCGGTTCTTTCCTGAAAACCGTGTGTACCGCATCGACCATTACCTGGGCAAGGAAACGGTACAGAACCTCATCGCCTTGCGTTTCGCCAACAGCCTGTTCGAAACCCAGTGGAACCAGAACTCCATTTCCCACGTGGAAATCACCGTGGCCGAGAAGGTCGGCATCGAGGGGCGCTGGGGCTATTTCGACAAGGCCGGGCAGTTGCGCGACATGATCCAGAACCACCTGTTGCAGCTGCTCTGCCTGATCGCCATGGACCCGCCCAGCGACCTGTCGGCCGACAGCATCCGCGACGAAAAGGTGAAGGTGCTCAAAGCACTGGCGCCGATCACCGGCGAGAACCTCGCCACCCGTGTGGTGCGCGGCCAGTACATCGCCGGCTACAGCGACGGCCAGCCGGTGCCGGGGTATCTGGAGGAAGACAACTGCAACGCGCACAGCGACACGGAAACCTTCGTCGCCCTGCGCGCCGACATCCGCAACTGGCGTTGGTCGGGCGTGCCGTTCTACCTGCGTACCGGCAAGCGCATGCCGCAGAAGCTGTCGCAGATCGTCATCCACTTCAAGGAAACCCCGCACTACATCTTCGCTCCCGAGCAGCGCCTGGAGATCGGCAACAAGCTGGTCATCCGCCTGCAACCGGACGAAGGCATTTCCCTGCGCGTGATGACCAAGGAGCAGGGGTTGGACAAGGGCATGCACCTGCGCAGCGGCCCGCTGCAACTGAATTTTTCCGAGACCTGGCGCAGCGCGCGGATTCCGGATGCCTACGAACGCCTCCTGCTGGAGGTGATGCGCGGCAACCAGAACCTGTTCGTACGCAAGGACGAGATCGAGCACGCCTGGTCGTGGTGCGACCAGTTGATCGCTGGCTGGCAACGCAGCGGCGATGCGCCCAAACCCTATGCCGCGGGTTCCTGGGGGCCGATGAGCTCGATCGCATTGATCACCCGAGATGGGAGGGCATGGTATGGCGATATCTGACTTGCAACTGCCGAGCTGCGTGAACACGCATTCGCTCACCGATTCGACGGCCTTGGCGCAGACCCTGGCTCAGGACGTGGCCGCACGACTGAGCCGCGCCATCGAGCGCAACGGCCGCGCCTGCGTGGTACTGTCCGGTGGCCGTAGCCCGGTGCCGTTTCTCGAACGACTGGCGCAGCAGCCCCTGGACTGGTCGAAAGTCACCGTCAGCCTGGCCGACGAGCGCTGGGTGCCGGTCGAACATGACGACAGCAATGCCAAGCTGCTGGCCACGCACCTGCTGCAAGGCGCTGCCGCCCAGGCCACCTTCCTCGGCCTGTATCAGCCCGCCGCCGACCTGGACAGCGCTGCACAACTGGCCGATGCCGCGCTGGCCGACCTGCCGCCGATCGACGTGCTGGTGCTGGGCATGGGCGACGATGGGCACACCGCTTCGCTGTTCCCCGACAGCCCCCACCTCGGCGAAGGGCTTGCCCGCGAAAGCGCACGTCGCTGCCTGCCGATGCTGGCGCCGAGCGTGCCGCACCAGCGCCTGAGCCTGACCCGCGCACTGCTGGCCAGCGCCGACTTCACCGCCTTGTCCATCCAAGGCCAGGGCAAGCTCGCCACACTGCGCCAGGCGCTGGACAGCGACGCGCACAGCATGCCCATCCACGCGTTTCTTCAAGACCCCCTGGACATCTACTGGTGCCCATGAGCCAAGGATCAGCTGACATGACCACCCTCGAACGCCCCCAACCGCTGCTGAGCATGAGCGAGAAGACCGCGCGCATCGACGCGATCTGCGCCCAGGCGCGCATCCTGCCGGTGATCACCATCGCCCGCGAGCAGGACATCCTGCCGCTGGCCGATGCGCTGGCGGCCGGGGGCATCCGCACCCTCGAAGTGACCTTGCGCTCGGCCCATGGCCTCAAGGCCATCGAGGTGCTGCGCGAGCAGCGCCCGGAGCTGTGCGTAGGCGCCGGCACGGTGCTCGACCGCCGCATGTTCGAAGCGGTGGCTGCCGCCGGCGCACAGTTCGTGGTCAGCCCCGGCATCACCCCCGAACTGCTGCAAGCGGGCGTGCAGGGTGACATTCCGCTGTTGCCCGGCATCAGCACGGCGTCGGAAATCATGACTGGCTACGCCCTGGGCTATCGCCGCTTCAAGCTGTTCCCCGCAGAAATCAGCGGCGGCGCGGCGGCCATCAAAGCTTTCGCCGGTCCGTTCGGCGACATTCGTTTCTGCCCTACGGGTGGGGTCAACCAGGCCAACGCGCGCAGTTACATGGCGTTGCCCAACGTGATGTGCGTGGGCGGCACCTGGATGCTCGACAGCGGTTGGATCAAGAACGGCGATTGGGCACGCATTGAAGCGAGCAGCGCCGAGGCAATGGCGTTGTTTGATTGATCGAATACGTTGTATTCCGCGATCGAAGGAGCGCCTAAGGCGCCCCTTTACTCCACCGCTATATCCAACTCGTTACCGGAGGCAACAGGTACTCGTGGAGCCAGCGTTCGTCATTGCGCGAGAAGCAGAAGGCTCCGATATGATGACCTGGCTGACGCTCCAATAGATCCAGCGTGTCAGGCGTGATGCCCCGATTGTTGATGCCGCTCAAATCATGGATATGAATTTTGCGTTTGCGTAGGGCTCGGCGGACGATCCGTACATCGTCGGAAGTTCCTCTAATCTGGTTGAGGACATCCACTTGGTACTTCGTTACCAGCGGTTTTTTGCGGTCGAAATGAGTAAGGTGCTCGTACGCATTTATATCTTCGTAGAAAAATGCTTTTTCGTTGAATCTAGGGTTGCGTCGATACGCATTGCGGCCTTGTGGATTTTGATAACTTATCCAGTTGTCTCCCCACTTCCTACCGTGCGCGCCGGAATAGATATGAATGGGGCTTGCGGAGTTTCTTCTGGATATACGGATCAATGGCTCCTGAACATGGTGGCACCGGATCGCCTGGTCCGCGCCCCACAAGGTGCTCGACGGGATCAGTGCGGGCGTTTCGCTGAACCACTGCGGAACTCTGTAAATACCGGCTGGGTGCTGCGACAGGTTTAGCGTGGGAACGCTATCGGCTTTGAAGCCGAATCGGTACAGGCCTTTCTTAGGCGCCGTGTGGGTGACGGCAGGAGGTCTGCCCGCACGCATACCGCGACTAGGCAATGACGAGCCAGTCATCGAGGAGCCAATCACAGCGCGTCCAGCCGTGGCGCCCGCCGTCCTAGCGGCGATGGCAAAGCCTGCACCGGCGCTGAACATACCTACGCCGAGACCTATGTAATCAAGCGTCTGCGCGAGCTCCGGATTACTGTCTTCAATGACTAACGACGCTATCTCGAACCCGGACGCGGCTACCGCCAACCCTGTGACTGCGATAGCCAGGCCTAGCGAGGTGCCGCCGGTGAATGGCGCGCTCAATAGCCCGGTCGCCGCCATCACATAACGGAACTCTTTGGTTTCGAGCAACGTCCCGGAAGCTTTGCGTGAGTACTGTGCAACCCGTTGGTGCCCACTCGGGTCATGGTAGTTGATTGGGTCGCCGGAGCAGTATGCATAAGTGGCAGGGCCGCCATCACCGAAAGGGCTGAGACTGTCCGGGCTTTGGAATGACATGAGCGCTGGGTTGTACAGCCTGTAGTTGCCCAGATAGTAATTACCATCGGGCAGTAGCGGCTCTCCCTTGTAACCAAGCCAATCGCATCCTGTGGGTGCAGCATCGATGAATCCATAGGGCGAGTACACATGGTATGCGATCGAGTGATCAGCGCCGACCGTCGCGAAGATCGTACCGGCAGCATCACGCAGTTCGAATGTCCTCGTTACCCGTTCGCCGTCATCCCTGCACTCCTGCAAGTAGCAACTGGTGCTTTCATTGAGCATCAGCACGTCGCGCCGAATAGCCTTCGCATTGGATGACAACGGAGTGAATACTTGGGAGCGCGCGTACACCTGCCCAGCACGATAGTGGAACCGATAGCCCGCTTCAGTGGAGGCTTTTAGATGGATGCCACGTAAGCGGCCTAGATCATCGTAGCCATACGTCAGGACACGATGATCGTTGGAGTGCATTCCCCCGGACACCTTGGGCTGGCCATTGCCGTAAAAACTGCAATGATTGCTGACCCAGCGTCCCTTGGCATCGCTGACAATGGCGGTTTTATCGTGTTTGACCAGAACACCGGGTTTGCTGGAGCTGAATGACCTGTCGAAGGTCGCGCTCCAGGCCCATGCCCCAGGTCGTTGATTTTTTTCACTGCATTGGGTCGAGGTCACATTGCCGAGCACATCGTAGTCGAACGTCTGTTTTGCAAAAGCGCCCTCTTTATATTTGAAGTACTTACCGTCCCCGTCCCATTGGATGAGACGGCCATGGCTGTCGTATTGATAGGCGTCTGAGGAGTGCGATTTTTTATCGACAAGCAGCTCACTCTTGCTGAGTTTTCCATCTGCCAGGAGCGTGCGTTTCAACTCGTGTGACGGCATGCCTGGACAGGTGAAACGGCGGGATATTTCGTTGCCTGCCAAGTCGTAGGTATACGCGACTGTCATCGTGCGTTGGCCGCTAATATCCTCGACAGTTTCTTGCAGTGGCAGGCCGTCGTCCCGATAGGTAAACGCTGCCCTGAAGGTATCGCTGTCCAATGCCGTCAGACGTCCGAATGCATCGTACTTGTAATGCATCACGTAATCTGCAATGTCGGTCGTGCGCAGAAGCTGTCCCGCCGCGCTGTAGGCGGCAGCTGTGCGCAGCGTCGTGCTAGACGTTCTGTCCAGCGTCAAACCTACCGGGCAGTCCATTAAGAGCGTCTGATTGGCACTGTCCCATTTGCAGGCATAACCGTCGAGCACAGGAGGCGTGTCTTGCGAGCCTGGAGAAGCCTCGTCATTGAACGACTCGACCACGCCGCCGACGCTGCGACTTGAAAGCCGACCCAAGCTGTCGACTGACTGGGAGCCCAGTTCCAATGATGCGCCCCCGCTGCTGTCGGTGATCGTCGCGCGGGTGGCTATTGGTGATCGGGTATCGGCAGCGTAGGTGTTGTTAATAACGATGCCGTTGCTATTTTGCGAGGTAAGCCGGCCGAAGCTGTCGTAATCGAAGAGGCTCTTGACCGAATGGTTACCGGCGGTGCGGTGGCTTTCTGTGAGCCAGCCATTCCTGTCGTACTTGAACTCAACCTTTTCCCGCTGGTGAGTCTTGGTGCCTTCGACCGTACCGACAATGACGGCGGTGCGATGACCCTCAACGTCATACGACGTCTGGATTTTAAACGCGTCCTTGGTACTATTCGAAACGCTCGAAATAAGTGCTTGCGTACGTGTGCCGGCATCCCAGGTCTGTTTCAGGGTGAAATCGCCGTGTACCGCCTTTAGCCCATCTTCAATACGGCTTGTGACAATCGTTTTGCTATCGACGACATTGCCCTTGCCGTCCTTGAGGGTCCTGACTACCTGACGGGCGTCATCCTCCGCAGCGAAAGTGGTTACCGTTTCGTGTTCGCTGATCAGGAGGTTTTTCGCGTCGTAGTCGAATACACTCAGTCGGATTTCGAGATCTTCGCGATCATATTCGCTTGATGTCTGCAGCAGCCAGTTTTTGCCATCTCGCGTCAGCCAGTGCGCACGGACTCGCCCTTGCTGGTCAATCGTGACACGGGTGCCATGGCCGAATTCACTGTTCTGGACTTGGTGCTGGACATGACCGCTCGGCAGGGGGGTCAGCGTATAAGTGATGATGACCGCAGGTTGCAGGGCCGAGGACAGCGACTGGCTGGCAAGCAAGCCGTTGGATGTGTAGTTCAATTCTGTTACTTGTCCATCCCCATCGACCTTCTGGTAAAGCCTGCCGGTCAAATGCGAGCGAGTGGTACTCGACGTTGTGGTGACGCCATCAGGCGCGCTGACAGTCGCAGTAACGGTGATCCTATGAGGGGGCGTGGAAGGCTGGCTATAACCCAACGCGGTCACTATCTTTTTGGACGCGATCGCTGCGCCATCCTGATCAAGTGCATAAGCAGTACTTTTCTTCAAACAGGCAAATCCCGGCTTTTTGGGATCTGTTCCATAAGAGAGTTCATCCACCCGCATCGACATCGCTCGCCACGGTTTTCGTAGTTTGAAGCCCGAAGCGTTCTGTTCGCTCTGTTGCTTCAAACTCTTTTCCAAACTCGCCTGCATCGAGACGAATTGAGCTTTTTCCTCTGCATCTACACTCGCGGTCATTTGCGCTTTCAAACTGTCGGTAAAGGGCTTTGCCCACGTCTTGGCAATCTCCAGCTGTAACGCTGAAATATCCACGCGTTCGAAGTCCGGCTCAAGAATCGTTAGCTTGTGGGAAGGTTTGAGCACATGTGCACGTCTCACGTGCGGCTGCTTGATCGGAACGAATTTCTGGTAACCGTAAAACGTCAAGGATTGCGCATGCAGGACGCCCCCCTGGCGTATTGACGTCAACTCGGATTCGGGATGTGAGGAAAAGCCAGTGGTCGCCCCGGGATAGGCCAGTTCAAGCGGCAGTTGAAACGCTTTTTTTGCATACGTGGTGCCGGCATGAGACAGATTGACGGTGCTGTGCAGTACCTTGTACCAAGTCAGGCCGCTCTTGCCAAAAATCAAAAATCCCCAACCGATGGGATTGGCATAATCCACTGCGGCCAAGGGCGCCTGGCTCAACCAGTTCTCACCGCTTACCGTAGAAACGCGTT
Organism: Pseudomonas sp. UBA6562; assembly: GCF_002434265.1. Classification (GTDB taxonomy): domain Bacteria; phylum Pseudomonadota; class Gammaproteobacteria; order Pseudomonadales; family Pseudomonadaceae; genus Aquipseudomonas. The sequence continues at coordinate 167,103 of NZ_DJJS01000004.1, forward strand.
CGGACGTTTCCTTGATTTCGTAAACGTCGTAGTCGTTATAGTAGGTCCACTCGGTCACCACGTCGGCCTCGTCATGCTTGACCAAGTTACCACTCGCATCGAACTCCCAAAAACAACTGCCTACCGCTTCGGCATCAACGCTGCGTGTGGCGGTCAGGCGTACCCGCTGCTCGCTTTCGAGCACGGTCAATGTGTGCTTAATTTCCTCCACCGTACCACCGGCTTCAACTTTGAAAGCGGCAAGCCGATCGTGTTCATAACAGTAGGTATAGAGGCCGACGTGCTGTGGGGGAGAGGTTGGCGTGTCCTTCGGCAGTCCACGTGAGCATGTAACAGTCGTGGTATGCGTATTCCGCACGCTGGCATAAGTATAGACCGCAATTAGGCTGTCCTGGTCAGCGTAGCCGTGAGGTTGGATACGATAGCTGCCAATTTTACCCTTACTGTAGGTGAACAGGGCTTGGTGGGTATGGATGCAGGACGTTGGCTCGGTGTAGATCTCGATGACATCTAGACATTCAACCTGTTTGGCGTTGGTCTTCAAGCGATAGACCCGTTGATCTGCATGGGTCGTGTCTCCCGTCAGCGTGATCTCAATATCCTTGCCTGAATAATTGATACTAAAGGTCTTCGCTTCTTCTGACCCTGGGAAAACTTCGAGTTTTTGCAGCGTTGAATCTACCCAGTCAGCCTTGAGGACGCAGTAGCCTTCGCAGGTGAGCGACTGCACACGTGGGGCCCTATCTTTGTCCGTCCACGAAAAGTCGACAGACGTTCCAGACGGTGCAACCACCTGGGTAAGCAGTGCGTAGCCGCTCGCAGTCTTGTCAGACTGCATCAACTCATAAACATGAGCAGTCCCATTCTTCAGCATGACGGTCACGTGCCGCTGACCTGTGACGGCGGTATAACTGCCGCCTTTTCTGACCGCCTCTACACGGGCCTGATTGAATAGCTCGGCGTCGACAAAATAGTTTTCGCCGCGGGTGAAACCCTCCATCGCAACGTCACAGGTGATCCGCTGGCCGTTGGTGAAGGGCACGTCATTGAGACTGAGTTTAGTAGTTGCCGTATCTAGACCACCCCAATACATCGACCAAGTGCCGTAGCCGAAAAAATTAAGCTGAGGCGAGATCAGGTCAACATCGAGTTCAAGAGTAAACAAGGGTCCTTGCTCTTCGTGCAGCATCCCGGCAATAGGCAGAATAAACTTGCCGGATCCAGATCGTTCATCAATGGCTATACAGTCGAAGCCGCCGAAATCTTCACTCATGATCTTCTCCTCAATGGGACGGCTGACCGATTTTCAGCATTCGGTCGCATGGAATCGAGGCTTAGTTTCGATCAGGCCAGCAAGGAGCGACAACTGACAAAAATATCAGTGCGGCGTGCCGCTATTATGCGTAACGCACATGATTTCATTCAGCTTGGCCCCCACGCCCACCCGTGCCCTCTGGTCAAACGCGGCGGACAGCGGATTCTCATGGATGGAAAGGCGCGCTGTATCGAAGTGTCTTCACCACCGTTGCCGATCCGCACGTCGCGATCCGTCCCTTCAGGACTGCTCATGACGAGCATTCAGCCAAGCCATTCACATGGACAAAGACGCCAACCTCGGTCATCAGTTCTACATATATGGCAGGCCGTGTGATGAACAATCAGCGGGTCAAGTAAGCGCTTCGGACGCCGGAGCATACGCGCTTTATAGCGTTGAATATAATGACTGGGCAAGGACTGATATTTTTGTCAGTTGTTTTTGATGCGCAGGCTCTTAGTCTGAAGGGGTGATTTTTACTTTTCAAACTTGGAGTTAATGCCATGAATGCATTGCCCGGCAGGCTGCTGCCTGCGTGTTTTATATCGCTCTGTTTTTCGACCAGTGCAATCAGTGCCGACAGTTGCGAGCGCGTGGTCGAGAAGTTACAGACCTGGTACAACAGCACACCCACCGGCTGCGGCAGCGACCCCGCCGTGGACTGTTCCGGTCTGCTGATGCGTGGCACGCACCGCGCGCCCAACGGCGAGTACGACGTCTGGAACCCCAGCCCCAATTCGCAACAATCGGGTGGCGTTTCCATGTCGTGGATGCGCAGTGACAAGATCGGTTATGAAGACCCCGGGTTGAAAGCCAATAACGGCATTCTCTTTACCCCACGCCAGTTCGTCGACGCGCCGCAAAAGAAACTCGACGTGTTCTGTGCCTATCCCATCGACGCCTGGACGGACTTTCGCAGCGAGCGGGGATGCGGGGATTATTCAGGCTCTCCCGAAGTGGAGAAAAGTTGCCAGGCCTTGGGCATAAAAGACCTGGCGGGCTGGAAGCGGCAATACGATGCGCTTGGCGGCGCTGCCAATCGGCAGGCTCGGCACCAACGCCAGTGCGCTTTCAGCATGACGGGCGATTTTTCGCGCACGGCCCGCCGGGACGCGTTCGCCCAGTTCATCGAGGCGCGCCAGTCCATCGCCGACACCCAAGAAGGGCGCCAGGTGCAGACCGAACTGCGAGTGGTGGCCTGGAAGCAGGGCGAGGACGTGCCTGTGGCGGCGTTTTTCTACAGCGATGCCCAAGGCAAGCGCGATGCCGTGAAGAACCAGTTCGACTACTACCAGCGCACGGGCAACTGGGTGCCGGTGGTGAACATGAAGTTCCCGGCCAATGCCACTCAGAAAGCCCGCTTCGCCTGTGAGGCGGGCGCGCAACACCGCGACCTCCCACGACCGGTCAAGACCAGCGCACAAGCGTGCAGGTCCTATATCGACAAAGCCGAGTGGATTCAGCGCGACGATCCGTTCCTGGGCAAGGGCATCTGGAGCCTCTCGGTCACTCCGACCGACTGTGGCCGCAAGATCAAAGACGACCAGACTGATGCCATGTACGCCGAGCTGGTGCGCAAGTACGCCGACGATCCGCGCTGGAGTGGCGCAGGTTACGGCGGTGGCATGCGGCGGCAGTTGGTGTGCCACATGGCACTGGTCGACAAGGGGCGTCCGGTACGCGACAAGGACGTGTTCAATCTGGAACCGGCACGGCCCGACGTGTCTCACCAAGCCTCCTTGCAGCAGGGCTGTAACCCTTACCCGGCGGCGCGCTATCCCTGAGTGCGGACCCGGCGCTGCCTGCGCAGTGCCGGGCTGTCAGGTGCCGTCAGGTTGGGTTGCAGCCTTGCGCCTTGGCCTGGGCCGCCGTCACTGCAGGGCGGTAGGGCTCGAGGTTCCACTCCGCTTTGTTCCTGTAGTTGGCCTGCAGGCAGGCCAACTGGATGCGCATGCTGCCTGGTCCGCCTTCTTGCCATTCGCGGTCTTGCCCGCGCAGGCGCAGCAGTTCTTCGTACAGCGCTTCGCTGGCGGCGCTACGTCCTGCCTGGGTGGGCACCACCCGCAGCCCCCAGACCTGTTGCCCGCTAGCGTTGTCGGTGAATTGCGACCAATTGGAAGCGGCGATCAGCGCGGAGCTCTGCGTTGTGAAGGGATTGCAGCCGGCTTTCGAGGCTTGGGCGGCGTCGACGGTAGGGCGGAAGGGTTCCAGGTTCCATACCGTCTTGGCGGGGTAGTCACCGATCAGGCAGCTCAATTGCTGGCGCATGCTGCCAGGGCTGGTCTCGTTTTCTCGCCATTGCGGGTCGTTGCCGCGCAGGGCTTGCAGCTCGTCGTATAGCGCCTGCTGACCGCTCACTTGCGCAGCTTTGCCCGCCGCGCTGGGGATTACGGTGAGCGTCCACTCCTGCCGGCCCGTACCTGGGTCCAGACGCAAGGCCCAGTCGGCCGATTGGATATACCGGCGAGGGACTGCGCCTTCGCTGCCAAGCGCGATCACCTGATCTTCGTGCGCATAGCTGAAGCGCTCGCTGGCGGGCTTGGTGAAGTCCACGCGCACGATCGGCACGGCATAACCCTGGGCGTGCAGCTTACGCTGGAAATTGCGCGCCGGCTCCAGGCCTCCGGTAGCGGCGGGCGCCTTCACGTCGCCACGGGTGGGCGCCACATAGGTGCTGTTGACGTTCCACACGAAGGCCTCGATGTAGGGCAGGCGCCCGCTGCCATCGCCGTTTTCGCTGGCGTTGCGCAGCATCAGTTCGTTGCTCTGGTCGGGGCGGGCGAAGTAGTCGTTGCGCACGCCCGGATTCTGATGGACATCGACCATGGCATTCCAATCGGCAGGTTGCTCGGCGTTCCAAGAACATTGCGCGACCTGGATGCGGTTCATATCCGTGCGCACGTAACGAAAATTCTGACGCCATTGGTCCGCGGTGTCGATTGCCCGACTGTCGCAACTGCCCCAAGCGAGAGCCTGATTGCGGTTGGCCGGCACCGTAGCCGAACGGGCTTGATGATTTTCAGGTAGCGCCTGGTTGTACGTGCCACAACCGTGCCAACGCCGCTCGGGGCCTGTGAAACCGTCGAACGCGTAGATGCACATGAAGCCGGTTTCCATGACCGGCAGGTTCAAGGCATGGGCATCGCTGGGCGTGCGCAGGATGAAGCCAGCGGGGCGGACCAGTTTGTCGATGCTCAGGTCCTTGCGCAGCCAAGTGTAGGAGGTCGCTCCGGTTTTCTTGGCGAACTCGCTGTAGTCCCAGGGATTGAACGGCCCGTCGTCGACCATGCGCAGGGTCACGCCGCTGCAGTAGTAATGGCCACGCGGCGCGCCGGTGTCCGGCTCGCGGCACTCGGTGACGGTGGCGTTGTAGTTGCGGTTGATGCGCTCGACGGTGGCTTTAGGGTCGAGGTCGTTAGCGGTCGACTGGGCCAGCAATGGCATGGGCAATGCCGCCAACAGGGCAGCGCCAAGATAGTGGGTGCGCATGGTGAACCTCCTATGGGGGAGGAATCACCATGGAAGTGGCCGGTAATGGCGTCTACTGGCAGAAATGTCAGCCGCCACTGCGCCTATGGCTCGTGGAAAGTGGCCGTGAACGGCTTGCATAAAAAAACCGCATCCTGGGATGCGGTCTTTTGAAGGCGGTGTCGTAAAGCTATCAGGCCGCCTTGACCTGCTGCTGGCTCAACGAACGATTGAGCGCGCTGAACAGCGCCTTGAAGCTGGCGGTGGTGATGTTTTCATCGATGCCCACACCGTGCACCGGACGCCCGCCCGCCACGCGCAGTTCGATGTAGGCGGCGGCCTTGGCGTTGGTGCCCGCGCCGATGGCGTGCTCGTTGTAGTCCATGATCTCGACCGTCATCGGCAGGCCGGCGACCAGGGCTTCCAGGGCGCCATTACCCTTGCCGGACCACTTCAGAGTGGTTTCGCCTTCGCCGGCGACGTCCACTTCCACGGCGCTGTGGCCATTCTCTTCGCGCAGACGGTGGCTGACCAGTGCGTAAGGCGTGTTGGCTTGCAGGTATTCCTTCTGCAGCAAGCTGTAGATCTGCTTGCCGGTCATCTCCAGGCCCAAACGGTCGGTTTCGCCCTGCACCACTTGGCTGAATTCGATCTGCATGCGGCGCGGCAGGCTGATGCCGTATTCCTGCTCGAGCAGATAAGTGATGCCGCCTTTGCCCGACTGGCTGTTGACGCGGATCACCGCCTCGTAGCTGCGGCCAATGTCGGCTGGGTCGATCGGCAGGTACGGCACTTCCCACAACTCGCCGTCCTGCTGCTTGCTCATGCCTTTACGGATGGCGTCCTGGTGCGAGCCGGAGAAGGCGGTGTGGACCAGATCACCGACATAGGGATGGCGCGGGTGCACCGGCAACTGGTTGCACTCCTCGACCACCTTGCGCACGCCGTCGATGTCGGAGAAGTCCAGTTGCGGGTCGATGCCCTGGGTGTAGAGGTTCAGGGCCAGGGTCACCAGGTCGACGTTGCCGGTGCGCTCGCCATTGCCGAACAAGCATCCCTCGGCGCGGTCGGCGCCGGCCATCAGGCCCAACTCGGTGGCGGCGATGCCGGTGCCGCGGTCGTTGTGGGTGTGCAGGCTGATGATCACGCTGTCGCGGCGATTGATGTGGCGGCAGAACCACTCGATCTGGTCGGCGTAGACGTTGGGCGTGGCCACTTCGACAGTGGCGGGCAGGTTGAGGATGATCTTGTGCTCGGGGGTCGGGTTCCACACTTCGATCACCGCGTCACAGACTTCCTTGGCGAAGTCGAGCTCGGTGGCGCTGAAGGTTTCCGGCGAGTACTGGAACGTCCACTCGGTGTCCGGCTGCTGGGCGGCGTACTTGACGAACAGCTTGGCGGCGTCGATGGCGATCTTCTTCACGCCGTCCTTGTCGGTGTTGAAGACGATGCGGCGGAAGGACGGGCAGGTGGCGTTGTACAGGTGGACGATGGCCTTCTTGGCCCCGCGCAGCGACTCGAAAGTGCGTGCGATGAGGTCTTCGCGGCCCTGGGTGAGCACCTGGATGGTGGTGTCGTCGGGAATGTGGCCGTCTTCGATCAGGGTGCGCACGAAGTCGAAATCGGTCTGCGAGGCGGCGGGGAAGGAGGCTTCGATTTCCTTGACGCCCACTTGCACCAGGGTCTTCCAGAACCGCAGTTTTTTCTCGGCGTCCATCGGCTCGATCAGCGACTGGTTACCGTCGCGCAGGTCGGAGCTGCACCAGATCGGCGCCGCCGTGATGGCCTTGGAGGGCCAGGTGCGGTCGGGCAGATCGATGGTGGGAAACGCGCGGTACTTGTGCGACGGGTCTTTGAGCATGGTCATCGAAGCAATCCTTGAATGTGCGGCCTGATCGGGCCTGCCGGCAGTAAACGAGGTAAACGGGCGAGGCGACGCGATTACCTGGATAGTCGTGCGCTGACCAGGCAAAGGCTGCGGTGTTGGCGAAGCAGAAGGAGGGTGTGAGCGGTTTTCATGGCTTGAACCCTAACCAGTGCGGTGAGGGTTGGCAAGCGTTACGAAAAAAATGGAATAAATGCTTGATAGGTGTTTTCAGGCGAGATTCGATAGCCGTTTTTATACTCATATCCGTCTTTTATTGCGCAACCTCTTTCCATCACGCAACCATCTGTAGGAGCGACTTTAGTCGCGATGGGCCGCAACGCGGCCCCAATCCAGTCAACACACCGCGCCCGCTGAACAGGCCCTGCAACCATCGCCCAGACTTTCCATCCATCGCTATCAGACTTGAGCCTGACGGCCGTCCCTCGCCCACGCAATCAAGGCTGAAACGCCCCAATGAAAATCGCCGGGTCCACCCGCGCATCGTTCAGGCTGACGTTCCAATGCATATGCGGCCCCGTCGCCCGCCCCGTCGACCCCACACGCCCGACCACCTCGCCACGGCGCAGGTCCTGCCCCGGCTTCACGTCGATCTTCGACATGTGGCAGAACATGCTGATGAAGCCCTGGCCATGGTCGACGAACACCGTGCGGCCATTGAAGAAGTAGTCGCCGATCAGGATTACCTTGCCGTTGGCCGGCGTCTTGATCGGCGTGCCGGCCGGCACCGCGAAGTCCAGGCCGGCATGGGGGTTGCGCTCTTCGCCGTTGAAGAAGCGGCGCACGCCGAACTTGCTCGACAGCGGGCCGTTGACCGGTTTGTCGAGCACCAGGTTGCTCGGCAGGTTCGGGCTGAAGCTGCGGTAGGCCTTGATCTGCTCGGCCAGTTCGCGGTCGATGCGCTTGAGGTCGGCCGGGTTGGGGTTGACCTGGCGGGTGTTCTTCAAGGTGATGCGTTGCTCGGGGTATTTCTTGCTGCCGACGGTAAAGGGCACGCTGCGCTTGCCCTCGGTCAGCGTCGCGGTGCCGGGCTTTTGCGTCAGCGGCAGGCCGACGATGGCCAGCCAGTTGTCCTGTTCCTTGACCACCAGCACCGGCTTGCCGTCGAAGCGTGCGCTGGGCGCCTGTGCGCTCGGCCCCAGGTCGACCACTGCGACGCCGCCGGGCACGGGCTTGTCGAGCGTGCGGGTGATGTAGCTGGCCTGGGCAAGGGGGGCGAGCAAGGCCAGGCACAGGGCGAGCAGCGGGGCGAGCGAGCGGGGCATGTGTCAGTCCAATAGCGAGAGGGTGACCGGGGTCTGGTGGTTGTCTTCGACGCGCACTTTCAGCTCGCCTTCGTTGAGGCGGGCGGTGAGGCGCTGACCGTTGTGGGTCTGCGCGGCGCTGCGTACCGCATGGCCTTGGTCGTCGAGCAGGATGCTGTAGCCGCGCGCCAGGGTCGCCAATGGGCTGACCAGTTGCAAGGTCTGCACCTGAACCTGGAAGCGTTGGCGGCGGTCCTTGAGCACGTCGCGCATGGCCTTCGGCAAGCGTTCGGCCAGGCTGTGCAAGCGTTGTTCGAGCAGCTTGAGGGCGCGGCCCGGGTGCTGGGCGGTCAGGCGCATGTCGAGCCGGCCCAACCGCTGTTGGCGCTGGTTCATGCCCAGCACGAAGGCGCGGCGCAGGCGCATGTCCAGATCGTCGAGGCGCTGCGCCTGCTGGCGCAGTCGGTCGCCGGGGTGGCGCAGGCGACGGCTCTGGCTTTCGACGCGCAGGCGGTCGTGCGCCAGGCGGTTGCGCATGCGCATCAGCAGGCGCCGGTGCAGGCTCTCGACGCGCTGCTGCAGGCCGCTGCTGTCCGGCGCCAGCAGCTCGGCGGCGGCAGACGGCGTGGGCGCGCGCACATCGGCGACAAAGTCGCTGATCGACACGTCGGTTTCATGGCCCACGGCACTGACGATGGGTGTCACGCAGGCGGCGACGGCGCGCGCCACGGCCTCTTCGTTGAAGCACCAGAGGTCTTCCAGCGAGCCGCCGCCACGGGCCAGGATCAGCGCGTCGAAGCCCTGGCGATCGGCCAGCTGCAAGGCGCGGACGATCTGCATGATCGCTTCGCGGCCCTGTACGGGCGTGGGGATCAGGTTCAGCTCGACCTGCGGCGCGCGCCGACCGAACACGCTGATGATGTCGCGGATCACCGCGCCGGTCGGCGAGGTGACGATGCCGATGCGCTGCGGGTGCTGCGGCAGCGGGCGCTTGCGCTCGGCGCTGAACAGGCCTTCGCCGTCGAGCTTTTCCTTCAAGGCTTCGAAGGCCAGGCGCAAGGCACCATCGCCTGCGGCTTCGACGGTGTCGAGGATCAGCTGGTAGTCGCCACGCCCTTCGAACAGCGACACCCGCCCGCGCACACGCACCGCCAGCCCGTCACGCAGGGCCTGGCGCACCCGCGTGGCGTTCTGCCGGAACAGCGCGCAGCGTATTTGTGCGCCGCTGTCCTTGAGGGTGAAGTACAGGTGCCCGGACGCCGGGCGGGCCAGGTTGGAGATTTCGCCTTCCACCCACACGCTGCGGAAAACGTCTTCCAGCAGCACGCGGGCGCGGCCGTTGAGTTGGCTGACGGTGAGGACTTCGCGATCCAGGCCGAGCCGTTCGAAAGGGTCTTTGATCATGGGGCCACACTATAGAGGAAGCGGGCGCGCCCTGTCGTGGGCCGCGACGCTGGCAGGAACGGCCAGTGGCAGGGGCGGGCAGGGCTGGCTATCTGCACCGTGGCGCAGGGGGTAGAATGGCCCGCCTCCACGCAGTCCGCAGGCCGTCCATGAATTCCCAGCGCATCATCGTCCCGAAAATGTCCAGCGTCATCGCCCACGAGGCGCGTTCCCGAGCGATCCTGCGCTGGCTGGTGCGCGAGCGGGTGGTCGAGGCGGCGCTCAGCACCTGTGGCAGCACCGGCAACCGCATGGGCCATGCCCTGGCCGAGGGCGCGCGCAAGATCGCCCTGCATCCGGAGCGGGTGCCGCTCGGTGAGCCGTTCAATGGCATGGAAGTGGTGTTGAAACGCTGCATCTACACACCGACCGACGGCTTTCTCGAAGAGGCCGGCTGCCCCGGGTGCCGGCGGGAAGTCGGCGAGCCGCTGTTCGACAGCCTGGAAGAGTGGATGCCGGGGCTGACCGACAACTTCACCTGCCCGCTGTGCGGACACGAAGACGACATCAACGGCTTTCTGTTCCTGCAGCCTTGCGCCTTCTCCAACCTCGGCTTCATCTTCAACAACTGGGGCGAGGCGGGCTTCACACCGGCATTCATCGAGCAATTCGCCGATTGGCTGGATCAGCCGGTCGCGGTGGTGGCCGTGCAGCGCTGAGGGTCGTTACGCGCCGTGTGCCCATCGACGGCGGCCTTGGCGCAGCTAACCGAATGCCGAACGAGCGGCGCGTGACGCATCAAAGCGTGCCGCTCGACGCTTACCCGCAGCTCGCCGTTGAGCTGGCGCCCCAGCAGGCGTATGATGGCGCGCTTCCATTTTTCCCGCCCGGGAGCCCCCGCGATGCTGCGTATCAGCCAAGAAGCCCTGACTTTCGACGATATCCTCCTTGTACCTGGCTACTCCGAGGTACTGCCCAATGAAGTCAGTCTCAAGACCCGTTTGACTCGTGGCATCGAGCTGAACATTCCCCTCGTTTCCGCCGCCATGGACACCGTCACCGAAGCCCGCCTGGCCATCGCCATGGCGCAGGAAGGCGGCATCGGTATCGTGCACAAGAACATGACCATCGAGCAGCAGGCCAGCGAAGTGCGCAAGGTCAAGAAGTTCGAGGCCGGCGTGGTCAAGGACCCGATCACCATCGAGGCCGACGCCACCGTGCGCGACCTGTTCGAACTGACCCGCATGAACAACATCTCCGGCGTTCCGGTGCTGGAGAACGGCGACCTGGTCGGCATCGTCACCTCCCGTGATGTGCGTTTCGAAACCCGTCTGGAAGCCCGCGTACGCGATGTGATGACGCCCAAAGAGCGTCTGGTCACCGTCCGCGAAGGCGCCGACAAGAACGAAGTGCGCGAGCTGCTGCACAAGCACCGCCTGGAAAAGGTCCTGATCGTCGACGCAGCCTTCAGCCTCAAAGGCATGATGACCGTCAAGGACATCGAGAAGGCCAAGGCCTACCCGCTGGCCAGCAAGGACGACCAAGGCCGTCTGCGCGTCGGCGCCGCCGTCGGCACCGGTAAGGACACCCCCGACCGCGTGGCCGCTCTGGTCGCCGCCGGCGTCGACGTGGTGGTGGTCGACACTGCCCATGGCCACTCCAAGGGCGTGATCGAGCGCGTGCGTTGGGTCAAGCAGACCTACCCGCAGGTTCAGGTCATCGGCGGCAACATCGCCACCGGCGCTGCCGCCAAGGCCCTGGCCGAAGCCGGCGCCGATGCGGTCAAGGTCGGTATCGGCCCAGGCTCGATCTGCACCACCCGTATCGTCGCAGGCGTCGGCGTGCCGCAGATCAGCGCCATCGCCAACGTCGCCGCCGCCCTCGAAGGCACCGGCGTACCGCTGATCGCCGACGGCGGCATCCGCTTCTCCGGCGACCTGTCCAAGGCCATCGTCGCCGGCGCCTCCTGCGTGATGATGGGCTCGATGTTCGCCGGCACCGAAGAGGCGCCAGGCGAGGTCGAGCTGTTCCAGGGCCGCTCCTACAAGGCCTACCGCGGCATGGGTTCGTTGGGTGCGATGGCGCAGTCGCAGGGTTCCTCGGACCGCTACTTCCAGGACTCCTCGGCCGGCGCCGAGAAGCTCGTGCCCGAAGGCATCGAAGGCCGCGTTCCCTACAAGGGCGCATTGGCTGCGATCATCCATCAGTTGATGGGCGGCCTGCGTTCCTCGATGGGCTACACCGGCAGCGCCACCATCGATGAGATGCGCACCAAGCCCGAGTTCGTGCGCATCACCGGTGCCGGTATGGCCGAGTCCCACGTGCACGACGTACAGATCACCAAAGAAGCCCCGAACTACCGCGTAGGTTGAGGTTTCATCCTCATCCTCGAGCGGGGCTGTCATGAACAGCCCCGCTTCGTTTCCGATTTCCACTGACGAGATTGAGTCATGGCCCTCGATATCCACGCCCACCGCATCCTGATCCTGGACTTCGGTTCCCAGTACACCCAACTGATCGCCCGCCGCGTGCGCGAGATCGGTGTGTATTGCGAACTGCACCCGTTCGACATGGACGACGAAGCGATCCGCGCCTTCAACCCGCGCGGCATCATCCTCGCCGGCGGCCCCGAGTCGGTGCACGAAGCCAACAGCCCGCGCGCGCCACAAGCCGTGTTCGACCTGGGCGTGCCGCTGCTGGGCATCTGCTACGGCATGCAGACCATGGCCGAGCAGCTGGGCGGCAAGGTCACCGGTTCCGAGCTGCGTGAGTTCGGCTACGCCCGCGTCGACGTAGTCGGCAAGAGCCGCCTGCTCGACGGCATCGAAGACCATGTCGACGCCGACGGCGTATTGGGCCTGGACGTGTGGATGAGCCACGGTGACAAGGTCACCTCGATGCCTGGCGATTTCCACGTCCTGGCCAGCACCCCGAGCTGCCCGATCGCCGGCATGTTCGACGACGCGCGCGGCTATTACGGCGTGCAGTTCCACCCGGAAGTGACCCATACCAAGCAGGGCGGTCGCATCCTCTCGCGCTTCATCCAGGACATCTGCGGCTGCGAAGCGCTGTGGACCCCGTCCAACATCGTCGAAGACGCCATCGCCCAGGTGCGTGAGCAAGTCGGCTCGGCCAACGTGCTGCTGGGCCTGTCCGGCGGCGTCGACTCCTCGGTGGTCGCCGCGCTGCTGCACCGCGCCATCGGCGACCAGCTGACCTGCGTGTTCGTCGACAACGGCCTGCTGCGCCTGCACGAAGGCGACCAGGTGATGGCCATGTTCAAGGAGAACATGGGCGTCAAGGTCATCCGCGCCGACGCCGAGGCCCAGTTCCTCGACAACCTGGCCGGCGAAGCCGACCCGGAGAAGAAGCGCAAGATCATCGGCCGCACCTTCATCGACATCTTCGATGCCGAAGCCAGCAAGCTGGACAACATCCAGTTCCTCGCCCAGGGCACCATCTACCCCGACGTGATCGAGTCGGCCGGCGCCAAAAGCGGCAAGGCCCACGTGATCAAGTCGCACCACAACGTGGGCGGCCTGCCGGAAGAGATGAACCTGAAACTGGTCGAGCCGCTGCGCGAACTGTTCAAGGACGAAGTGCGCAAGATCGGCCTGGAGCTGGGCCTGCCGTACGACATGGTCTACCGCCACCCGTTCCCGGGCCCGGGCCTGGGCGTGCGCATCCTCGGCGAGGTGAAGAAGGAATACGCCGACATCCTGCGCCGCGCCGACCACATCTTCATCGAAGAGCTGCGCAAGGCCGACTGGTACCACAAGACCAGCCAGGCGTTCGTGGTGTTCCAGCCGGTGAAGTCGGTGGGCGTGGTGGGCGATGGCCGTCGCTACGCGTGGGTCGTGGCGTTGCGTGCGGTGGAGACGGTCGACTTCATGACGGCGCGTTGGGCGCATCTGCCGTACGAGCTGCTGGAGACGGTAAGCGGGCGGATCATCAACGAGATCGAAGGGATTTCGCGGGTGACGTACGACGTGTCGAGCAAGCCGCCGGCGACGATTGAGTGGGAGTGATCCTGCGACCACCTCAAGAAACCGGCTTCGGCCGGTTTTTTGTTTTCGGGCCAATGTGGCATTAATGCCGGCACCGTTACGGTCCCTGGTGCATGAATTTTTAGCTAGATCGCACCTGTTCAACCTACGCAGGAGCCAACCCCAATGCGCACCGTCTCTATTTTCAAAAACGGCAAGAATCAAACCATTCGCCTGCCCAATGACATGGCCTACGAAGGCGTTGGCGAGCTGGAAATCACCCATATCGGTGACACCATCACGCTACGTCCTGTACGCTCAGACTGGCTTTCTTTGAGTGGTTTGCCCAACGCCGATAAGGATTTCCTCCAAGAGCGTGCAGAAGTCATCAGCGATGGAGGTAGGTTCACGCTGTGATCACATTCACGCTCGACACGTGTATGTACTCCTTCATCATGCGCGAACGTCCAGAGTCGGTCCTGTTACGACTTGCCGCATAGGCGGCGCGAAACAATCGGATCGTCATTTCCGCCGTTACCTATCCGGAAATGCGCTATGGGCAGATCGGTCATAAGCTTCGCCTAAACACAAGACGCTATTCGACACTCGCTAAAGCACCCGCGAGAGATCGGGTCCGCGTTGGATGTGGCCCAGTCATCTATTCAATCTGACCAAAAAAGCCTGAAACCGCGTATCTGTCAGGCGCAGCAGCGGCTCATCGCCGATGGGCGTGGTCGCCCAGTCGACTCGACTTGCGCCTACGCATGGGTGAGCCCGGTCAACGTGTCCGCAATGTTTTTAGTGCGTTGCGCCGTACCCTCGGTCGCGCGGCTCGACGCCTCAAGCGCATTGAGCATTTCGCGCAACGCGCCGACGCTAGTGGATTGGTCCTCGATCTGCTGGGCAACACGCTGGATCTCGCTGGACAGCAGGTCAATGTCCACGCCGATTTCCGCCGCATTCTTACGGGTGATTTCTGCCAGTTTGCGTACTTCGTCCGCCACCACCGCAAAACCCCGGCCCAGGTCGCCCGCGCGCGCCGCTTCAATGGCGGCGTTGAGCGCCAGCAGGTTGGTCTGCCCGGCGATCTGTTGGATCACCTGCACGATCGACTGGATGCGCAGACTCGACCCGGCCAGCGTGCGCGCACCTTCCACCGCCACATCCGCTTGGCTGGAAAGCCCTTCCACCGTCGTCCCTGCCTGGGTAGACACGGCGTTCTGCTGGTCGATCGTACCCACAAGTTCGTCCATCGACGCGTGCAACTCACCCGAGTAATGCTTGAGCTGCGCAGCGATGTCTTCCTGCTGGCGCTCGGCATGGGCCAACACCATGCCCAAGTCTGCCAAGCCTTCGAACACGTGCAGGATATTGCGGTCCAGCCCACGGGTATTGAGGGTAGTGCTGAAGTCTTTGTTCTTGAATGCGCTGATCTGCTTGACCACCACATGGTTCAGCCCAGCCAACTTCTTCACCTGGCGCCGTAGAAAGAACGCCTTGAACTCGCCGTAGTGGGCGATGAAGTCGTCCACGTACTCGTCACTGAAACTCGCGCCCTTGGTCACCCGAAAGAAGAAAATCGCCGTCAGCGTCTGGTTCAGGTTCAAACCCAGGATCTCCCCAAAGGTCGAAAACCCCGTCAACGGTACATCACCAAAAATGCCGGCCATGCTGCCCAGCTCGGCGCCGTTGTTCAGCCGGCGCAAAATGCAGTCGTTCAAGATCCCCGCCACCGGCTGGCCACCCTTGCCGCGCAGGAACTGCTCATAATCCCGGCGCGTCGCCTCACGCAACGGCGTGCGCCGCACCATCACCAACTCCTCGCCCGGCGCCACGTCGCAAAACAACTGTACGATCTGCTGCTCGTAATCGATGCGCGCAATGGACCGCACAAACAACTCGCTGCCCACCCGAATCGCAAACGAATAGTCCGCCAGCTTCGACTCCAGCGCCTGGGGGGCGCAATCGAACGCATCACACAGCGCTTGCACCATGCTCTTGATGTTGCCGTCGCTGTCGATCACCTGATCGATCGTGCGGTCCTCGACCGACGCAGTCAGCACACTGAAGGTCAAATCCGCCGGCTTGAAGTTCTGGCTCTTGAACACCCCGAACCGCACATGCGCCGCCGTCTTCAGGAACACGATCTGAGCATGGTTCTGATAACTGCGCTGACCGTCATGAATCAGCGTCTTTTGGAAATCCGACTTACCCCCGGCCGATCCCCCTACAAACAAACAAGGAAACCGCCCAGACTCATACAGCGCTTCCATGAAGAACGACTCCGACGCCGACAACCCGTCGAAGACCACGTACGCCAACGTATCGCGATGATCGATCGACATGCGTACCTGCACCCGCTTGATGTTGGCCACCAACTTGGCAATCCGCTCCTGCATCCCCAACCGCTTACCGCCACCGCGAATGTCCTCACACTCCAACGGCACCATCACCACTTCGGCCGAGGCGATCAGGCTGTCGTCGAATAGCTGCAATACCACCCGGTCCCAGCGCTCACCGGTCGCGCAATACAGCGAATTGGGTACGTTGCAGAGTTCGCCGGAGGTGGTGCACAGGCTGACGGTGGAGTGGGGGAAGCGGCGTTTGAGCTTGGCGGAGATGGCATCGATGTCCAGATGCGGCGAGATGAAACCGGTGATCAGGGTGGGGGTGATGCGTAAGGCGGCGAGGGCGGCGTCCAGGTCGTTGGCAGTGCTGTTGACCGTGACGGTGCCTTGATGATCGCTCCGGGCTTTTTTCAGACGGGAGAATGGGTTCATGGGGTGGACTCGATTGAAAAGGGGGAGGCTGCGATTAGTAGGGTAATCGGCAGCTTGGGCGGGGGCTGGAGGGGGGGGTGACGGATGGATGCGGTTGAAACGGCGAGCATCAAACCGTTCGCCTACCCAATGACATGGCCTACGAAGGCGTTGGCGAGCTTGAACTCACCCGTGTCGGTGACACCGCCACACGCCGTCCTGCGCGCCTGGGCTGGCTGTCCTTGAGTGATTTGCCCAAGGCAATTCGGCCTGGAATCACCTGCCAGTCGTCTCTCTAAACATTGCCGCCCTGCGCAAGCATCATCATCGACGCCCAACTCACGCCCAACGCTGCCGCGACCAGCCACTCAAGGCATCCACCGCCAGCACCAGCAACACCATGGCAATTATCACCGTGCTCGCCTGGGCTTCCTGGAACAGGCTAAGGCTGACATAGAGCATCTGCCCCAGCCCCCCGGCCCCCACGAAACCCATCACCGTAGCCATGCGGATGTTGTTTTCCCAGCGGTACAGAGTGTAGGCCAGGAGCTGCGGCCACAGGGTGGGCAAGGTGCCGTAGCAGAACGCCAGCCAGGCACTGCCGCCTTGCAAACGGATGGCAGCGGCAGGGTGTTCCGGGGTGTTTTCCAGGGCTTCCGCAAACAGCCGACCCAGCACGCCTGCCGTGTGCAGGGCCAACGCCAGTGTGCCCGCGTTGGGCCCCAGGCCTGCGGCCAGCACCATCAATACGGCCCACACCAATTCCGGGATCGCCCGCAAGGCGTTGAGCAGCAGGCGCGTGAATGTCTGCAGCGGCCAGCCCATTCGACCGGCGGCAGGCAGGGCCAAGGCGAGGCCGGCCAGCGCGGCGAGCAAGGTGCCCATCGCCGACATCGCCAGGGTTTCCAGCGTTGCGCCTGCGATGGCCCGCAAATGCCCTGCGCTGAAGTCGGGACGCATGAAGCGAGCGGCATAGCCTGCCATCTGGTCGAGGCTTGCGGAGGTGGCCAGGCCGGCCAGGTCGAGATCCAGATACCAGAACGAGCCGACGATCGAGATCAGAATGCCCGCCACGATCAGGGCCGAGGTGATGCGTCTCATGCCAGCCTCCTGCGCAGCAGGCGGCTGAGCTGGTCGGCAAGCAGTACCAGAATCAGAAAGGTCAGCAGCATGCTGGCAACTTCGGCGCCGGCGAACATGCGCATCGACAGGTCGAGCTGTTGACCCAGCCCACCGGCGCCCACGAAGCCCATCACCACCGAGGCGCGTACGGCGCATTCCCAACGGTAGACGGTGTAGGACGTCAGCTCGGCGATTGCCTCGGGAAGCACGCCGTAGAAGAACGCAGCCAAACGACCGGCGCCGGCCTGCACGAGCGCGTGCCGCGGGCGTTGGTCCACCGATTCGAAGATTTCCGCATAGACCTTGCCGAGCATGCCGGCGTAGGTGATGGCGATGGCCAACACACCCGCGGTGGGCCCAAGGCCCACCGCACGGACGAACAGCAGCGCCCAGACGATCTCCGGCACGCTACGCAGGAGGATCAGCACGATGCGCGCGAGCCAGCGCACGCACTGGCCCAGCGTGCCCGGACGGCCTCGGTCGACCCTCGAGAAGGACAGTGCCCGACTGGCCAGCAGGCTCGCCGGCGCGGCCAGCAGTAGCGCCAGCGACAGGCCCGCCGTGGCGATGGCCAGTGTCTGCAGCGTGGCATCGAGCAGCAGGGTGAGGAAATCCTTATCTCGTGCCGGCGGCCAGAAGCCTTCGAGGAAACTCCCCATCGATTGCGTGCTGTCTGGATATACCAGCACGCTCAGGTCCAGCTCGGCCAACCGTACACCGGGCCAGAGCAGCAGGATGGCCAGCACGCTGAGCAGCAGGCGTGGGCCGGCGGCCGGGTCGCGTCTGTCGCTGCTCAGCATCGCGCAGCCCAGGTAGCCGCAGGGTCGCTGCCTTGGGGGAGCGGTTGCAGTTGCTCGTTGGCGTACAGCGCATCGAGCCGTGCCTGGTCCACCTGCGTGCTGGGTAGATCGAAGGCGATCGAGCCGGCACGGATGCCAATGATGCGGGGAAAATGCCGCAGTGCCAGCTCGACCGCGTGCAGGCTGGCGATCAGGGTGATGCGCCTCGACTCGGCATCCTGACAAAGCAGTGACAACGTATGCTCGGCCAGGCGCGGATCCATCGCCGAGACCGGCTCGTCGGCCAGCAGCAAGTGCGGCGCCTGGTACAGGGCGCGGGCAATGCCGACCCGTTGCAGCTGGCCACCGGAAAGCTGGCCGCAGCGTACGAACAGCTTGTCGGCCATATCGAGTTTTTCCAGCTCGGCACGGGCGCCTGGGATGTCCACCGGATGCAGCAGGTTGAGCAGGCTCTTGCTCAGCCCCCATTGACCGAGCCTGCCGGCCAGCACGGCAGTGACCACGCGTTGGCGTGGCGGCAGCGGCGGCGCCTGATGAATCAGCCCGACCTGCGCGCGCAGGCGCTGACGTGCCCGGGCCGACAACTGCCAGGGCTGCCGGCCAAGCACCTCCAGCTCGCCCGCACTGGGCGGCAGTGCGGTTGCCAGCAGATTGAGCAGGCTCGACTTACCGGCGCCGGACGGGCCGATGATCGCCACGCGCTCGCCCTCTGCGACCGTGAGGTTCAGATCCCGCAGCGCCTGCACGCCGTTGCCGTGGCGTAGGCCGGCGCCGGCCAGACGCAGGGTCATTTCAGCAGTTCGGCGGCGCGCGCGGCCTCTTCGATACCGGTGTAGTTTTCAGGCTTGGTTTCTATGAAGCGGCTTGCCGCCTGCAAGTCCAGTATCGCCTTTTGCTCGGGCTTGGCGGGGTCGAGCGCCAGGAACGCCTGTTTGATCTTTTGCGCCAACGCCGGATCGAGGCTGCCGCGCACCGTCCAGTTGTAGTCGAAATAGGTCGGTGTGGTGGCGAATACTTTCACTTTGCTGGTGTCGACCTTACCGTTAGCGACCAGCTTGTCCCACACGCTGGCATTGAGCACGCCCGCATCGACCTTGCCCGCCTGCACCCAGGCGACGGTAGCGTCGTGGGCCCCGGAATAGCCGATACGGCTGAAGAAGGACTCCGGCTTGATGCCGTCCTTGAGCATGAAATAACGCGGCATCAGGCTGCCCGAGGTCGAGGAGATCGAGCCGAAGGCGAACGTCTTGCCCTTGAGGTCGCTCAAGGATTTCACATCGTCCCTGGCCGTGATGAATTTGCTGGTGAACTGGGCGTCCTGCTCGCGTTGCACCAGAGGCACCGCATTACCGGTTCTCTGCTGCACCTGAACGAAGGTGAAGCCGCCCAGCCATGCCATGTCCAGGCGATCCGAGGCCAGCGCTTCGACCACGGCAGGGTAGTCCGCCACCGGCACGAACTGCACCTTCATGCCCAATCGCTGTTCGAGGTACTCGCCCAGCGGTTTGAACTTGCGCAGCAATTCGGTGGGCGCCTCGTCGGGAATTGCCGAGACCCGCAAGATTTCGGCGGCATGGCTGGCCAGGGCGGAAACGGACAGGGCAAAGCCTGCGACCAGCGACAGGGTGCGCTTGAGCATGGTGAGTTCTCCGGTTCAATGGCGGAAAAAACGAAAAGACGCCGCTGGCAGCGCCGGTGAAGAGCGCCGCGATTATAGGAGGTAGGGCGAGAAAGGCCAGCTTTGCTAGAATCCGCACCCTGTTTTCGAATTGCAGAGAAAATCGCCATGAGTGAGCCGATCCGCCTGACCCAGTACAGCCACGGCGCCGGTTGCGGCTGCAAGATTTCCCCAAAGGTGCTGGATGTGATCCTGGCCGGCAGCGGCGCGCAGAATCTGGACCCCAACCTTTGGGTCGGCAACGCCTCGCGTGACGACGCGGCCGTGTACGCGCTGGACGAAAAACGCGGCGTGGTGTCGACCACCGACTTCTTCATGCCCATCGTCGACGATCCCTTCGATTTCGGGCGTATCGCCGCCACCAACGCCATCAGCGACATCTACGCGATGGGCGGCAATCCACTGATGGCCATCGCCATCCTCGGCTGGCCGGTGAACCTGTTGCCGGCGGAGGTCGCACGTGAGGTCATTCGCGGTGGTCGGGCCGTCTGCGATGCGGCCGGCATCCCGCTGGCAGGCGGCCATTCCATCGATGCTCCGGAGCCGATCTTCGGCCTGGCGGTGACCGGTGTGGTCGACAAGCGGCACATGAAGCGCAACGACACGGCCCAGGTGGGCGACCGCTTGTACCTGACCAAACCGCTGGGCATCGGCATCCTCACCACCGCCGAAAAGAAGTCCAAGCTGCGCCCCGAGGATGTCGGCCTTGCCCGCGACTGGATGTGCACGTTGAACAAACCGGGCAGCCATTTCGGCAAGCTCGACAGCGTCACGGCGATGACCGACGTCACCGGCTTCGGCTTGCTGGGGCATTTGGTGGAAATGGCCGACGGTGCCGGCCTCACCGCGCGCCTCGACTATGCCGCCGTACCGCGACTGCCGGGGGTCGAACACTACCTGGCACAGGACTGCGTGCCGGGCGGCACGTTGCGCAATTTCGACAGCTATGGCGAGCGCATCGCGGTCATCACCGATGCCCAGCGCGACCTGCTCTGCGATCCACAGACCAGCGGCGGCCTGCTGGTTGCGGTCAATGAAGAGGGTGAGGAAGCGTTCTTGGCCGCCGCTGCCCAGTTGGGCCTGAACCTTGCGCCCATCGGCGTACTGGTGGAGCGACAGCCTCACGCTGTCGAAGTGTTCTGATGCGCGAGGACGTCCGCGACTTTCACCCGCTGTTTCTCAACGACACGCCGATGATGGATACCCGCGCGCCGGTGGAGTTCGGCAAAGGCGCGTTCCCAGGCACGCTCAACCTGCCGTTGATGACCGATGTGGAACGCCAGAAGGTGGGTACCTGCTACAAGCAGCAGGGGCAGGATGCGGCCATCCGGCTTGGCCATCAGCTCGTCTGCGGCGAGGTCAAGGCGCGCCGGATCGCCGCTTGGACGCAATTCGTCCAGGACAATCCGCAAGGTTATCTGTACTGCTTTCGCGGCGGCCTGCGCTCGCAGATCGTGCAGCAGTGGCTGCGCGAAGCGGGCATCGACTATCCGCGCGTGGTGGGCGGTTACAAGGCGATGCGCACCTTCCTCATCGAAACCCTGGAGCAGGCCGTTGCGCAGTGCGATTTCGTGGTGCTTGGCGGCATGACCGGCACGGGCAAGACCGAGGTGCTGGCCAAGCGGCCTGACGCATTGGATCTGGAAGGCCACGCCAACCATCGCGGATCGAGCTTTGGCAAGCGTGCTACCGGGCAGCCGGCGCAGATCGATTTCGAGAACCGTCTGGCCATCGATGTCCTGAAGAAACGCCATGCCGGCATTCACCGTTTCGTGCTCGAGGACGAGGGCCGCACCGTGGGCAGCTGCAACGTGCCCATCGGGTTGTATCAGGGCATGCAGCGTTACCCGCTGATATGGCTGGAGGACAGTTTCGAGAACCGTGTCGAACGTATCCTGCGTGACTACGTGACCGACCTGAGCGCGGAATTCCTCGGCGAGCATGGCGAGGAACACGGCTTCGAGCGGTTCGCCGAGCGCCTGTTGCAGAGCCTGGACAACATCCACAAGCGTCTTGGCGGCGAGCGCCACCAGCGCTTGCGTGCGTTGATGGCGGCGGCGCTGGACGCGCAGCGCGGCTCGGGTTCGGTGGAGCTGCATCGCGCCTGGATCGAAGGCCTTCTGCACGAGTACTACGACCCGATGTATGCGCATCAGCGGCAAGCCAAGGGCGAGCGCGTCGAGTTCGTGGGGGATACCGAGGCTGTGGAGCAATACCTGGCGCAACGGGGCTGAGCGGGGCTCGTTTATGCCCTCGCGTCCGCCTGCCTGGGGCTTGACCAAGCCGTCTGCGTTGGCCTGGCAGACTTAGGCCAGCGCACCCAGGTCGCATCGTCCGATGCACGCGAACGCAGCATTCGGCCCGCCCAACAGGTCAACTACCGACGATTGCTGGCAAAATCGCCCCGTCGACCTACCTGGAGCCCCCCATGCTGCGCGCCTTCGAACGCTGGCTAGACCCCTTTCCCCCCGACGAAGCGCCACCGCCGCCCATGGGCCTGGCGCGCTTCCTGTGGGCCTGCACCCGCGGCGCCCGCCGTTACATCCTGATGATGGCGCTGCTCAGCGCCGCGGTCTCGATCTACGAAGCCTGGCTCTTCTCTTTCCTGGGCCAGGTCGTGGACCTGCTCTCCACCTGGAAGGTCGGCGGCGTTGTCAGCGACCAGGAGCGCCATGTGCTGTGGGGCGTCGGCATCGTACTGGTGGTCAGCATCGTGCTGGTGTCGTTGCGCACGCTGGTGCAGCACCAGGTGCTGGCGATCAACCTGCCGCTGCGCCTGCGCTGGGACTTCCACCGGCTGATGCTGCGCCAGAGCCTGTCGTTCTTTTCCGACGAATTCTCCGGACGGGTCACCACCAAGGTCATGCAGACGGCGCTGGCCGTGCGTGAAGTGCTGTTCACCCTGGTCGAAATCATCCCCGGTATCGGGGTGTACTTCGTGGCCATCGTCGCCCTGGCGGGCGGCTTCGCACCCCGGCTGATGGTGCCGTTCCTGGCCTGGCTCGCGCTGTTCGGCCTGACCCTGTGGTACTTCGTGCCGCGCCTGGGCCGTGTGGGGCAGGAGCAGGCCAACGCGCGCTCGTCCATGACCGGGCGCATCTCCGATGCCTACACCAACATCACCACGGTCAAGCTGTTCTCCCATTCCAAACGCGAAGCGCACTTCGCACGGGCGGCGATGGAAGACTTCAAGCAGACCGGCTTTCGCCAGATGCGCCTGGTCAGCCAGTTCGAGATCGCCAACCAGGTGCTGGTGGTCGGCCTGATCATGGGCGCTGGCGGCTATGCGCTGTGGCTTTGGCATCAGGACGCCGTGGGCGCCGGCGCGGTGGCCGCCATCACCGCCATGGCCCTGCGCATCAACGGCATGTCGCACTGGATCATGTGGCAGATGACCTCGCTGTTCGAAAGCATCGGCACCGTACAGGACGGCATGGACACGCTCACCCGTGGCCCCAAGGTCCAGGACGCGCCCGAGGCCGGCGTGCTGCAGACCCGCGGCGGGGCGGTGCGTTTCGACCAGGTGAGTTTCAACTACAACGGCGAACGCCAGGTGCTCGACGGCTTGAGCCTCGATATTGCCGCCGGCGAGAAGATCGGCCTGGTCGGCCGCTCCGGCGCGGGCAAATCCACGCTGATCAACCTGCTGTTGCGTTTCTACGATGTCGACAGCGGTGCCATCAGCATCGACGGCCAGAACATCGCCGAAGTGACGCAGGACAGTCTGCGCAGCGCAATCGGCATGGTCACGCAGGACACCTCGCTGCTGCACCGCTCGATTCGCGACAACATCGCCTATGGCAGACCCGACGCCACCGACGAGCAGATCCGCCGTGCGGCCACCCATGCCCAGGCCGACGGCTTCATCCAGCAATTGAGCGACAAGCACGGCCACAGCGGTTACGACACCCTGGTCGGCGAGCGCGGCATCAAGCTCTCCGGCGGCCAGCGCCAGCGCGTGGCCATCGCCCGCGTCATGCTCAAGGACGCGCCCATCCTGCTGCTGGACGAAGCCACCAGCGCGCTGGATTCGGAAGTGGAAGTGGCGATCCAGGAAAGCCTCGACGAGATGATGCAGGGCAAGACCGTCATCGCCATCGCGCATCGGCTGTCGACCATCGCTGCGATGGACCGGCTGATCGTCATGGACAATGGGCGCATCATCGAGCAGGGCAGCCATGCCGAGCTACTGACCAGGAATGGCACCTACGCTCGGCTTTGGCAGCACCAGAGCGGCGGGTTCCTGGGGGAGGATCAAGGGGTGGTCGAAACCCTGGAATAGGGTGGTAGGCGGCAATGCTCGACGCCTCGCCACAAGGCCCGCATTCGCGGGCCTTGTGGTTTCAGACAAAGGCGTCGATCAGAAGTCGTAGCGCACGTTCGCACTGAACGTATCGGCATCGAAGCTACTGCTGGTCACATAGTTGTACGACCCGCCCACGCTCCAGGCGCCTACCCGGTAGTTGGCGCCCACACCCAGCTCGTAGCTGTCGCGCGCCGGCGTTGCGCCGGTGGTGGTGAAGGCGTTGCCGCCGAGCAGGAAGGTCGAGGTGGTACCGGTCTTGTCGCCGATGAAGTCGTGCCAGGCCATCAGCTTGGCTTCCGGCTCCAGGCTGCCGGCACCGACGTCGAAGGCGGCCGCCAGGCGTGCGCCCGCACCCATTTCACCGATTTCGTAGCGCTGGCTGCCCACCTTGAGGGCAGCCGAGCTGCCTTTTTCGCGGTACGAATCGATCGACACGTTGGCGTAGCGCGCGCCGATCTGCGGTTCGAGCAGCCACTGCCGGTCGAGCTGCAAGGTGTAGCCGGCCAAGGCGTTGACGCCGAAGATTTCGCTGTCGTAGTTGGCCTTGGCGCGAGTGCCGGCGATGTAGCGTTTGGACTCATTGTCGTTCCAGCCATACATCAGCGAGGTGTCGACGAAGACGTTGTCGCGGGTCCAGTTGCCGTACAGGGTCAGGGCGTGGCCGTCGACGTCGGTCTTGTGGCCCAGGTCGGATTTGACGTTGCTGTTGAGGTAGCTGTAGGCCAAGCCCAGGGTTGTGTCAGCGTTGAGCTTGCCGTCGGCGCCCACGGCGATGCCCTGGGTGTTGGCGTCGTAGCCGTCGACGCCATGGCGGCGGTCCTGGTCGGCGTTGCCGGACAGCGCCTGGATCCAGACACCTTTTTCCTCCCGCACATCGCCGGAGGACAGGCCGCTGCGCCCTTTGCTGGCGCGCTGCTGGATGGCGCCGGCGACCAGGTTCTGACTATTGGTCGCGGCATGCACCACGCCGCGGCTGACATCCGGCGTCAGAGTTTCGGCCAGCTTGGCCAGCTCTTCGCGGGTGCTGGCATTGGCGAAGCGCTGGAATACTGGATCAGTTTCGTCCAACTGGCCCAGGACAGCGTTCTTGAGCGGCTTGATGGCGTTCACCGCGTTGCTCGAGCCATTGGCCTCTTGCAGGTCTTCGGTGACCGCTTCGTCGCTGCGCGTCGCGACCAGGGCTTTGACGTCCTGGCCTTCGATGCCGAAGTTTCTGACTTCGAGCAGCGCCGAGGACGACACGACGGACAGGTTCTGCGGGTCTTCCCAAGTGCCGGAGTTGAGGAGGGTGTAGCGCGTGCCGTCGGCCGAAGTACGGAAGTCGTCGGAGCGGGCTTGCAGCTCGATCTGGCTGCCCGGCGCGAAGAAGGTGTTGCCGGTGACTTTCAGAATCGGTGCGTTGGGCAGGGTGTCGTTGTCCAGCAGCAGGCGCAGGCGTGCGGTGGCGCTGTCCATGTCGAGGTCGCCGGCGATCGTGGTTTGCGGTCGCAGCAGCGTCAGGCGGCCGCCGTCGATGTCGACGAAGCCGGCACGGATGGTCGAGCCGTCGAAGGTCGCGTCCCCTTGCACCAGTACGCCGCTCAGGCCCAGCACGTCGCCTTTGACCTGCCCGCCTTGCCAGTAGAAGTACGAAGGTGCCGCACCTTCCTGCGCCAGAATCGCCGCGGTACCGCCTTCGATCAGGCCGCCCGTCTGGGTGATGGCGAAGGTGTCGAATCTACCGACTCCGTTGACGATGCCGGCCTCGTCGAGGCCGACGAGGTGAATGCCTACGCCATCGGCCGAGATGGTGCCGCTGTTGTTGACGTCGGTATTGGGCGCAACGCCGGTGCTTTGATTGGTGAAGCGGGCGTTCTCGATCTCGATGCCTGTGGCGCCGTTGCCGCGCGCAGTGAGGGTGCCGGTGTTATTGAGGCGCGCCTGGCTCGACGTGACCAACATTGCTTCGGCACGGTCGCCGGTTACGGTGATCTTGCCGTTGTTGGTGACGTCGCCGGTAATGGTCGTCTGGTACAGGTCCAGTCCCGTGGCGGCGTTCCCGCTCACGGTGATATCGCCTTGGTTGACCAAGTCGCCGGCGATCGTAGTGCCAACGACGATGGACATACCGGTGGGGAAATCGAGGGGGGCGGCAGCCGTCACATTGATCTTGCCCTGATTCACCAGGCTACCCGCTACGGCGGTGTTAATCAGCTGCACGCCTGCGTTTTGCGACGTTCCGATGAAGGTGAGGTTGTTGAACGCATCGCCATTGCTCTTGTACGCACCTTGGCTCAGGTCGTACGTGAAGTCGGAGGCGGCATGGGCCGAGGCAGTGGTCGCTGCGATGGAGAGCGCCAACAACGAGCGGCGCAAAGGGGAGATGTTCAAGGCAGTATCCTTACAGGGCAGAAGCTGGCAGGAAACGACCGGCGCGTCAGCGTCTGTTTCGGCATCCTTGCCAGCTTGTCAGTGAGTGCTGATTCAAGCGCGCTTGAATTTACACGATGAACGCCGGGCTTTTCACCCTAATCGTATTCGTGATGAAGAAAATAATCGGGACTTGCGAAGGGTTCATATATGTTCAGCGCGATGGACAAGTCGGGCGAGGAAAAATTGAACGTGGGCGAAACAGATCAATGGCGTGTCCCCGTTAACCAAAAGACGATTCACTCAGAGACGGTGCTCAGTACAACGGGTTGCTCGAGGGCGAGTGAAGTTGCGCGCGCGTTGTCCGTTATCGATAGCCCGCCCCAGACCGTTAACTTCCGTACACGCCCGCTGTCCAGCACCGAGGGCGTTGCATTATCTGTTGCGCAAAGCGCGCGTGGCCGTTGCCAGGGATTCCATGCCAGAAAGTGGGAGCAGCACACTGAAGTTCGGTGCGGCGAAGCTTGCAGGACTGGCTTCTTCCTACGAGCCTGTAGGGCTTTCCACTGAAACGTATACCTATAGTTACGTACCATCTCAGCCGAGTCTCAAGGCATCCAAGAATCCGCCACTTGGCCTGCGAAAAGTAATGGTTTAGCGCGCACCAGACACATACAAACCGTAACAGCTGTCTTGTTTTTCGAGCGCCCATCAAGGGCTATCGTGCGTGCCCTCCACGGTGCGCACGCGCTGTCTTTCTATGTTTGAAGGGGCTCCACGATGAAGGCTTTGTTGAATACGCGGTTTATCCAGACACCTCTGGAAATCGAATGCATGCGCTGGTCGCTGATCGTGATCTTCCTGCTGTTCGGCTACAGCAAGTGGTTCGATTACGAGGCCCAGGCGCTGATCCCGTTGATCGGCAACAGCCCGTTGTTGGCCTGGACCCACAGCGTATTCGGCATTCAAGGGGCGAGTTACCTGTTGGGGGTGGCGGAGTGGTCGATCGGCCTAGGGCTGATCGTCGGTATCTGGTCCGCCAGGATCACGCTGCTGGCCGCTGCCGGTTCCTGCCTGACCTATCTGGTGACGCTGAGCCTGATCGTCACCACTCCCGAAGCCTGGGAAGCCTCGGCAGGCGGATTTCCGGCGCTGGGTGCGGAATCGGGCTTCCTGCTCAAGGACCTGGTGCTGCTGGCCGGCTCGCTGATCCTGTTCAAGCACGCCGTAGTGCAACAGGCGCACGAGCGCCGCTAGCGCCCCGTCAGAACCTGGCTGCATCGCGCAGCCAGGCCCTGCGCTACCTGGGGCCGGTCAGCCGAACTCGGCCGTATCCGCCAGCGCCGAACAGGCCATCGCCTTGGCCGCCTCCCAGTCGTACTCGCTGTGCACCCGCGCCAGCGCCACGAAGTGCGGGCCGGAATAGAACATCTCATATTGCAAGTGGCGCGAGCCGAACTCCGAACCCATCGCATCCCAGGCCAGCTTCATCAGTTGCACCCGCTCCAGCGGCGTGGCGCTGGAGGAGTACTGCGTCTGCTCGACCAGCGCGCGGGCTTCGGGATGGTGCAGGTCGTCGACGTGTGAGGGCAGCATGATCACACCGCCGCCCGCCAGCTTGCGCAGCGCCTCGATGAACTTCGGATACACCGACTGCGCCACCGCCTGGCACATGTACAGGTGCTTCTTGTCCGGGACCACATAGCCGTTCTGCGTCACCGGGCAATGGATCAGGCCTTTGAACAGACCCTCGATCATCAGCGTGTTGCACGCCATCTCGCCGAGGATCTCGCGCACTGCCGGAAAGTCGCTGACGCCGGTGACTTCGGTCATGCGCTGCGCCAGGCCGGTGAGGAAGTGCAGCTTGGCGGTCAGGCGGGCCAGGCTCTGTGTGTCCATCAGCACTTCGGCGGCGGTGCCGTGGAACTGGCGTCGGCACATGGCGGTGTCGCCATGGACGAACAAGCGCTCCCAGGGCACCAGCACATTGTCGAAGTAGATCAGCGCGTCGTTTTCGTCGAAGCGGCTGCTCAGCGGATGGTCGAAGGTGTTCTTGCCTTCGGCGTAGGACGCGCGCGAGAGGATCTTGATGCCGGGCGTGTTGAGCGGCAAGGCGAACGACAGCGCGTAGCGGTCGTCGACCCCAGGCTTGAGCGGGTTCTGTACGCCTACCAGCACTTCGTCGGCCAGCACGGCGGCGGTGCCGAGCATCTTCGCGCCTTTGACGATCACCCCGGCGTCGGTCTCCTTCACCACACCCAGGGTGTGGTAGAGGTTGTCGGTGTGCTCGCCGGGGCTGCGCGAGCGGTCGCCCTGGGGGTTGACGATGGTGTAGGTGAGGTAGAGATCGCGCTGGCGGGCGTAGTCGAAGTAGCCCTTGAGCGCGGCGGCGCGCTCGGGCGAGTGCGCTTCGAATACCTCGATGTGGGTCATCATGCCGGTCAGCGCCGCCGCCACATGGTCGGGGCTGCGGCCCAGCCAGCCGAGGCTCTGACGGGCCCAGGCCAGGGAGGCGTGGGCACGGCCGAGCAATTGCTCGTGGCGCACCGGTAGCTCCCAGGCCTTGCTCACATGGCGTTCGCCGTTCAAGGCGAAGGCCATCTCGTCGAGGTGGCTGGCCTGATAGTCGTACAGCTTGGCCACCGACGCCACGGCGCCGGAAAACGCCGGGTGCTGACTGTGTTGGGTCAGGCACTGGCCGTTGATGAACACGGCGCGGCCATCGTCGATGGCCTGCAAGTATTGTTGCCCGGTACGGGTCATGCTGGCGCCTGCGGCATGGGAAGCGGTCATAGTTCGAGAAACTCCAGGGGCATGCCCAGCTCGGCACGGCCAACGTAGGTCGAGAACGACTCCCACTGCGCGCCGACATGGCCGCGGTACATCGAGACATCGCTGAAATAGCGCAGCATGCGCGTGTCGCAGCGCGCCTGCGAAGTGCCCGAGGTGCGGAACAGCAGTTCGACCGCTTCGCAGGCTTGCCGGCCGGCCTGTTGCAGCACGCCCCAGGCGCGTACGTTGTCGGCCACGCTGATCGGCTGGCCATTGCGTTGCCAGCGCTGGGCCAGGCGTTGGTGCTGCTCGCAGGTGTAGAGCAGGGTGGCTTCGGCGGCATCGGTCATGGCCAGGGCCTGGCCGAAGGCACGCTGGTACTGCGCATCGCCACCGCGGGTCTGGCTCGGATCGAGCGGGTGCGGCTGCGTCCTGAGCAGGCTCTGGTACTCGTCCAGCGCCGCCCGCGCCGCGCCGATCACCGGTGCCAGCAGGTTGGCGTGGTAGGGCAGCATGAGGTAACCCAAGTACAGCGGATTGCCGTGCAGGCGCGTACCGGCAGTGCCCCTGCGTACGTTCTGGTTGGCGAAGAACCCAGCGAAGGGCACGGCGTACTGGGCGGCGACGAAGACGTCGTCCAGGCGGATGCTGTTCGAGCCGCTGGCGCGCATGCCGAGGATTTCGCTACCGCCCCAGTCGTTGAGGATGGTGAAGTCCGCGCGCGGCACCAGGCAGGCGAGGCTGTGTGGCACCCCGGTCTTGGGCGTGTGCATGACCGTGACGATGGCATGGGTGGAGTAGGTGACGCCGGTGCAGTAGGCGAAGGTGCCGCTCACGCGGTAGCCGCCTTCGACCGTGGTGCAGGTGCCGCCGGGGAAGGCGCGGTGCGGCGCGATGAAGTGCCCGTCGCCGGCGAACACTTCGTCCTGCACCGCCTGCGGCCAGTGCGAGGCCAGCGTCAGCGCATGCCCGGCGGCCAGCGTCAGGCTCCAGCCCAAGGCTGGATGGCCTTGGGAAATCTCGATCATCACCCGGTAGAAATCGCTCAGGCTCAGCTCGTGGCCGCCATAGCGCTTGGGTTGCAGCAAACGGTAGAAACCGTGTTCGCGGAACCACTGGTGCATGCTTGGGCTGTAGGTGCCCTGCGAGTCGCTCACTTCCTGTTCGGCGCGCAGCTTGTGGCGTATTTCCCGCGCGAGCTCGAGATACTCTTCTACTGTACGGTCAGCCTCGTGCGCTGCCGTGACATGGGTATTTGCTTGGCCCATGGAAATGATCCTGAGGTAAGGGTGGGTCAGATTTCTTTGAAGCGTGCGGTGAACTGGCGCAGTACCGGAGGCTCGTAGACGAAGTCCAGCGGGCGCAGGCTGGCGGCGCGGTCGATCACCTCCACCAGCGAGTCGGCCACGTAGTCCATGTGGTTGTCGGTGTAGGTACGGCGCGGGATGGTCAGGCGCATCAGCTCGAACAGCGCCGGTTCCTGTTCGCGGGTCTGTGGGTGGCGGCCCATCATCAGCGAACCGATCTCCGTGGCCCGTACGCCGCTCTCCAGGTACAGCGCGTTGACCAGCATCTGCGCCGGAAAATGGTGCCCCGGCACGTCCGGGCGGATCTTGCCGGCGTCGACGAACACCGCATGGCCGCCGACCGGGGTCTGGATCGGCACGCCTGCGGCCTGCAAGCGGTCGGCCAAGTAGGTTACCTGGCCGATGCGGCTGGCCAGGTGATGCACGTCGCAGGCTTCGTCCAGCCCCACCGCCATGGCCTCCAGGTCGCGCCCGGCCAAGCCGCCGTAGGTGATGAAGCCTTCCATCGGCACGCAGCGCAGCTGAGCGGCCCGCAATAGCGCGTCTTCTTCACGGAAGCAGCACAGGCCGCCGATGTTGACCATGGCGTCTTTCTTGGCCGACATGGTGAAGATGTCGGCGTACTGGAACATTTCGAAGACGATTTCATGGATCGAGCGGTCGCGGTACAGCGGGTCGCGCTGCTGGATGAAGTAGGCGTTTTCGGAAAAACGCGCCGCATCGATGACCACCGGAATGCCGTGCTGGCGCGCCATGGAGGCGGCGTCGCGAATGTTGTCCATCGCCACCGGCTGGCCACCGACGCTGTTGCAGGTGATGGTGATCACCACGGCCGCTACCTGGTGCGCGCCGAGCAGCTCGATTTCGTTGGCCAGTGCCGCCAGGTCGAAGTTGCCTTTCCAGTCGTCGTGCCGTGCGGTGTCCAGTGCGGCCGGGCAGATCAGGTTCCTCACCAGGGCCCCGGCGATTTCCACGTGGGCCTTGGTGGTGTCGAAGTGGTGGTTGGAAATGAACACCGGCGCCGTCGCCCCGCGCTCGCGGGCGCGCTCGACCAGGCAGGGGAAGAGGATCTGCTCGGCGCCGCGGCCCTGGTGCACGGGGATGGTGTGCGGGTAGCCGAACAGGCGCTCGACGGTATCGCTGAGCTTGAAGAAGCTTCTGCTGCCGGCGTAGGACTCGTCGGCGGCGAGCATGGCGCTCCATTGGCGGTCGCTCATGGCGCCGGTGCCGCTGTCGGTCAGCAAGTCGATGAAGACGTCGTCGGCGCGCAGCAGGAACGGGTTGAGGCCCGCCTTGTGCAGCGCCTGGTGGCGGTATTGGGGCGTGGTGGTTCTGAGTGGCTCGACCATCTTGATACGGTAAGGCTCAGGCATACGAACGGGCATTTCTAGGGCCTCCAGGGCACTCAGACAAAAAGGACGGGGACGGTTGCGTCAACGGTTGGCGATACGCCGCAGCACCTCCCATTGCTCGTTGCTCAGGCTCAAGCGGTCTTCCTGGTGCAGGACCGAATTGATGCCGATGTGCGCACGTGCGCCGTGGGTGCGCAGGTAGGCTTCGACGAACTGCGGCTGGTCGGACAGGAACGCGATGTCCAGCTCGACCATTTCCCGCACCACCAACAGCGGCACGGGCGAGCGCAAAGGGTTGAAGTGATCGCTGCGCAACCCGGGCTTGGGGCAGTGCGAATAGAACTCGCCGAGCATCAGGCCAGCGGCGAGAAAGCGCGGCTTGAGCAGGGCGTGGTAGTGGTTGACCCGCGCCGGATCGTCCAGGCCGTGCAGGACGCAGACGATGGTCTTGAACTGGGTGGCGCTGCCGCTGTGCGGAGCACGTTGTTTGAAGGTGTCGATCAGGCCGGACAGCTGCGCGGCGATGGCCTCGTCGTCGCGCCCGGCCAAGGCCACATCGACCAGCCAGAAGGTTTCGCGCTTGATGGCCGGGGGCGACCACGGGCAGACGGCGCCGCTGCGGCCCAGCTCCGGGTGCGGGTTGCACAGGTACGACGTGCACCATCGGGCGATCTCCACCATCTGCTCCGAACAATCGGCGCCGCTGCCCTGCAAAGCCTGCGCGATGGGCACGAGGGTCAAGGGCGCAGCGGGGTTGTTGTCACGTTCCATCATGACTTCCTCAAGGACGTTGGTTGATCGCGTCACGGCCCGTATCACCGTGGGCTACGGGGTGCGGCAGGGGCCTGGTAACCCGACTGCGGCTCGCGCAGCGCCCAGCGGCTGACCAGCGCGGCGGCCAGGGTCAGCGCGGCCAGGCCGTTGGTCAGGCTAGCGAAGGCGTCGCCGTACAGCGCCATGAGGTCGGCGCGGGTCAAGGCCGCGGCGTTGGCTTGGGCGGCGGCGAAGCTGCCGGTGGCCAGCTCGCCGGCTACCGCTTTGGCGGCGGGCTCGGCCAGTACGGCGTCCAGCGGCAGTTGCAGCAGGCTGTTGAGGATCGCCAGCGCGGCCGCGACGCACACCGCCTCGCCACAGGCGCGCATGGTGGTGAAGATGCCGGTGGCCATGCCGGCGCGTTCGACCGACACCACCTTGATCGACAGGTCGTCCATCAGGCCCCAGGGCATGGCCGAGCCGACGCCGATCAGCAGCATGGGCAGGCACAGCGCCAGCCAATCGGCGCCGACCTCGATCCGCGCCAGCCAGAGCAGGCCGACGCCGGCCAACAGCAGGCCGGCGCAACACAGGTTGGCCGGGGCGATGTGGCGCGCCAGCAGCGCGGCCAGGAACGGCACCAGCAGCATCGGCAGCGACAGGCCCATCATCAGCAGCCCGGCCTGGCCGGCGCTCAACTGCTCGACGCCGACGAAACGCAGCGGCAGCAGGATCAGCAGCACGATGAAACTCAGCGCCGTGGCGATGGGCAGCAGTTGCACGCCGACGAAGCGTCTGTCGGCGAACAGCGACAGGTCGAGCATGGGCCGCGCCTGGCGCCGCTCGATGCGAACGAACAGCGCGAGCAACAGCAACGCACCCAGCAGCAGGCCGACCACCGTGACGCTACGCCAGCCTTGGGCGGGCACTTGCATGATGGCGAAGGTCAGTGCCACCAGCATGGCGCTGAAGCTCAGCACCCCGGCCCAGTCCAGGTGCCGGGCGTCGGGATCGCGGCTTTCGAACATGCGCGGCGCGGCCAGCAGCCAGGCCAGCGCGCCGAAGGCCGCGCCCAGCAGGAAGATGGCGCGCCAGTTGAAATGCTCGACCAACAGGCCCGAAACCACCGGTCCGAATGCCAGGCCCAGACCGAAAGCGGTGCCCAGCAGGCCGAAGGCGCGGGTGCGCGCATGGCCCTGGAATTCCTGGGCCAGGGTCGCCGAACCGCCGGCCATGGTCAGCGCGGCGGCGATGCCCTGAAGGCCGCGGACCAGGTCGAGAAAGACCACGTTCGGCGCGCAACTGACCACGATCGACAACAGCGTGAAGCTGCCGATGCCCCAGCAGAACATGCGCTTGCGGCCGTACAGGTCGGCCAGGGTACCGGCGGCCATGATGGCGCTGCCGAAACTCAAGGCGAAGGCGTTGACCACCCAGGCCAACGCGACGGAGCTGCCGCCGAGTTGCGCACCGATGGCCGACAGCGCCATGGCCGGGCCGGTGTACTCCAACGGCAGGATCAAACCGGCCAGGCATACCGCGCATAGCACCAGTGCCTTCCGAGTGGCGTCTTGCTTGACTTCCATGGCCTCTCGCTTCCCTTCCATGCATGAGTAGACGAGGGATGGTATTTGAGGGATAAGTGCACTTGAAGGGGACAATATTCAAAAGAGAATTGCGGTTTATGCATGAATGATGACATTTCGCTATGGCGCTTGTTTTTCCGCATCGTCGAGCGCGGCAGCCTGACCAAAGCCGCTGATGACCACGATCTAGAGCCTTCGTCGGTCAGCCGGCGGATTTCCTCGCTGGAAAAACGCCTCAATGTGCGTCTGCTCAACCGCACCACGCGGCAAGTGGCCATGACCGAAGCCGGATCGCGAGCCTACGAACTGATGAAACCGTTGATCGACGAGATGGAAGGCGTCATCGCCGACCTCGACGGCGGCTCGCCGTTGATCGCCGGCACGGTGCGCATGACCGCCCCGGTCAACTTCGGCGAACGCCACTTGGTGCCCTGGCTGACCGCCTTTCAGCGCCAACACCCGCAGGTGCTGCTGGACCTGGTGCTATCGGATTCGCGTATCGACCTGCGCGGCGAAGCCATGGACCTGGCCTTGCGCGTGGGCGAACTGCCGGTCTCGGACATGCTCACCCGGCGCATCGGCAGCATGCCCAGCGGGCTGTACGCCAGCCTCGCCTACGTGCGCGCCCACGGCTTGCCGGAAAAACCGCAGGACCTCACCACCCACCGCGCCATCCTTTATTCGCTCGGCCAGGAACGGCACCGCACGCGCTTGCGCCTGCACCGCGACGGCAAGGAGGTCAGCGTCGAGTTGCAGGGGGTGTTCTACCTCAACAACGTGGGCGGCATCCTGCAGGCGGTGCGCCAGGGCGCAGGTTTCCATCCCGGTCCGCGCTGGCTGTTCCAGGAGTGGGTCGATTCGGGGGAGCTGGTCGAGCTGTTGCCGGAGTGGGGCCTGACGGGCCTGCCGGTGCACCTGGTGCGTCTGAACAACCGCTACGAGCCCAAGCGGGTGAAGGCGCTGGAGGACTGGATCGAGCAGTGCTGGGCACAGGCCAACCTCTAAGGCTCAGCCCAGCTTGCAGGCGTGTGGGCCACCCGGCCTCAAGCAACTGGCATCGGTCCCTGGATTGTCGCCAGAGGCGTTCAAAGACGGCCGAACCCAGGCGGCGTCAAAAAAGCGTTCATCGTTCGACAGCGCGGTCCGCAGCCGGCCCAGCCTAACGACGACCCTGCGCCGATCGTCGGCGCGACCAGGGATCGAGCAACCCCTCAAGAACGGGCTTGCAGGGCCGATGAACTGGTCACGAAGCCCGTGTGTGCCAAGCCGCGCCTGCCCTCGCGAACGAAGTGGCAGGCGCATACGTCGCTCGGCACCGTTTTTGCTTTGTCACCTCCAACGCTGCCTACCTGCCGGATTCCCATGCGCCTGTTCCTCGATCCCTCCCGCGAAATCGATGCCGCCTTGCTGCGCTACCGCCGTCTGTTCGGCGTGCTGGCCCTGTTCAGCGGGGTGATCAACCTGCTGATGCTGGTGCCGTCGATCTACATGATGCAGGTGTTCGACCGGGTGCTGACCAGCCGCAACGAAACCACGCTGCTGATGCTGAGCCTGATCCTGCTCGGCTTCTTCGCCTTGAGCTGCGTGCTGGAGTGGGTGCGCGGGCAGGTGATGATCCGCATGAGCGCCGGGCTCGACACGCACCTGGGCGAGCGGGTGTTCGACGCCGCCTTCGAGCGCAGCCTGAAAGAGCACAGCGCCAACCCCGCGCAGGTGCTCAGCGACCTCAACAGCATCCGCCAATTCGTCACCGGACCGGGCCTGATCGCGCTGTTCGACGCGCCGTGGTTGCCGCTGTACCTGATCGCCACGTTTCTGTTCCACCCCTGGCTGGGCGTGTTCACCGTCATCGGCTCGCTGATCCTGGCCGCCTTGGCGCTGTGGAACGAGCTGGCCACGCGCAAGAGCATGGCCGAAGCCAATCGCCTGTCGGTGGCTTCGTCCAGCTACGTCAACGGCACGCTGCACAATGCCGAGGTGATCCAGGCCCTGGGGATGCTCGCGCCACTGCGCCGGCGTTGGTTCAACGTCCAGCAGCGCATGATCGTCGAGCAGGCGCGGGCCAGCGACCGCAGCGCGCGTATCGCCTCGCTGTCGCGCTTCGTGCGCATGACCTGGCAGTCGCTGGCCCTGGGCTTGGGCGCGATCCTGGTGATCGAGAACCAGATTTCCGCCGGGGTGATGATCGCCGTGTCGGTGCTGCTGGGCCGGGCCATGGCCCCGGCCGAGGCGCTGATCGGTTCGTGGAAGCAGATGGGCAACGCCAAGAGCAGCTACCTGCGCCTGAACCGCCTGCTCGACGAATTTCCCCAGGCCGGCACGCGCATGCCGTTGCCGCCGCCCAGCGGTGCGTTGAGCCTGGAACGCCTGGTGGTGACCCCGCCCGGCCAGCAGAAACCGGCCATCAACGGTGTGACCTTCGCTTTGGCCAAGGGCGAAGTGCTGGCCATCATCGGCCCCAGCGCCTCGGGCAAATCGTCCCTGGCACGGGCCATGGTCGGCATCTGGCCGGCCCGGCAAGGCTCGGTGCGCCTGGACGGCGCCGAGATCGGCCAGTGGTCGCGCGAGGCCCTGGGCCCGCACCTGGGCTATCTGCCCCAGGACATCGAGCTGTTCGACGGCAGCATCGCCGAGAACATCGCCCGTTTCGGCGAGGTGCAGGCCGAGCAGGTCATCGCCGCCGCGCAACTGGCCGGTATCCACGACATGATCCTGCAACTGCCCAATGGCTACGACACGCCGCTCGGCAGCGGTGGCCTGGGCCTGTCCGGTGGGCAGAAGCAGCGCATCGGCCTGGCCCGTGCGCTGTACGGCAAACCGGCGCTGGTGGTGCTCGACGAACCCAACTCGAACCTCGACGATGCCGGCGAACTGGCGCTGGTGCAGGCCGTGCGCCGGCTCAAGGCCGACGGCTGCACGGTGGTGCTGGTGACGCATCGGCCGAACGTTCTGAACGCCGTGGACAAGCTGCTGTTCCTGCGCGACGGCGTGCAGCACCTGTTCGGCCCGCGCGACCAGGTGCTCAAGACGCTCGTGCCGGTGCCGACCGGCAAGCCTGTCGAAATCACCAGCCAACAAGCCTGAGGCCGCCATGCAAGCCAGTGCCAAAGACGTGTCGCCCATCGCCCACCGCCCTGACGCCGACGCCGCCGGCATCGCCCGTATCGGCGTGTGGTGCCTGCTGTTGGGCTTGGGCGGTTTCCTGGCGTGGGCCTGCCTGGCGCCCCTGGACCGCGGTGTGGTCGGCAGCGGTACGGTGGTGGTCTCCGGCGAGCGCAAGACGGTGCAGTCGCGCACCGGCGGCATGCTCGACAGCATTCTCGTGCGCGAAGGCGATCGCGTCGAGCAGGGCCAGGTGCTGATGCAGTTGAACAGCGTGCAAGCCCGTTCGCAGCTCGACGTCGCCCTGGGCCAATGGCTCAGCGCCCGTGCGGTGGAGGATCGGCTGATGGCCGAGCGCCTCGACCTGCCGCAGATCCAGTGGTCCGAGGCATTGCTGGCCCGCGCAGGCGACCCGCGCGCGGTAGCGGCCATGGAGTTGCAGGGCCATCTGTTCGTCACGCGCCGCGCCGAGCTGGCCAGCCGCATGCAGATCAGCCGGCACGAGATCGCCTCGCTCAACGACCAGCTCAAGGGCTTCGAAGAGATCAAGCGCAACCACGCCGCCCAGCTGCAATTCCAGCAGCAGTCGCTGCAAGGCATGCGCGAGCTGGCCCGCGAGGGCTACTTGCCGCGCAACCGCCTGTTCGAGGCCGAAAGCAGCGCCGCGCAATTGGGTGCGCAGTTGGCGGCGAGCATTTCCGACATCGGCCGTACCCAGCAGGGCATCAACGAGAGCCAGCTCAAGGGCCTGCAGCAGACCCAGCAGTTTCGCAGCGACGCCGAAACCCAGCTGACCCAGGTCAGCGCGCAGACCTCCAGCCTGCTCGAGCAGATCAAGTCGCTGGAGTTCGACGTCAACAGCGCTTCGATCACCGCCCCGGTCGGTGGCCAGGTGATGGGCATGACCGTGCACACGGTCGGCGGCATCGCCCAGCCGGGGCAGCGCCTGCTGGACATCGTGCCGCAGGGCTCGAGCTGGGTGGTCAAGGCGCAGTTTCCGCCGATGATGGCCGACCGCCTCAAACCCGGCTTGCCGGTCGATGTGCGTTTCGGCTCGTTGCAGCGGGTGCACACGCCGGTGATCGTCGGCCAGGTGGCGACCGTGTCGGCCGACCAGTTGGTGGATGAGAAGAGCGGCTCGGCCTATTTCGCGGTGGAGGTGGCAGTCAACCCGCAGGCGGTGATCGAGCTGCGGCAATTGGGTCTGGACATAAAACCCGGCATGCAGGCCGAAGTGCTGGTCAAGACCGGCGAGCGGACCCTGGCCAGCTACCTCATGCAGCCGGTGGCCGAGCGCATGGCCGGCGCGTTGAAGGAGGAGTGAGCATGCGCCTGTCCAAAACCGTCCTGCCTAGGCTGTACGCTGCCTCCACGTGCGTCGCCGAGCCCCGCTTGTCGCTTGAGGAAGCCTGACCATGCGTCTGCCCCTGACCGTACTGTTCAGCCTGCTCGTCGCCCCGGCGTTGGCCGCCGAGCCACCGCTTTCTTTATTGGGGCTGTACGACGCCTCACGGCTCAACGATGCCACCTATCAGGTGGCCGGCCACGATTACGACGCCTCGCGCCAGGAGCGGGCCATCGGCCGCAGCGCACTGTTGCCGCAGGTGGGCGTCAACGCCCGTTACGGCCATGGCGGGCAGTTCGAACGGCAATCGCCGGCCCATAGCCAGGACGATCAATATGCTGCCGACAGCGTCGCCCTGACCGTGACCCAGCCCCTCTACGACAAGGGGCGCTGGGCCGCCTACGAACAGGCCAAGGCCCGCGGCCGACTGGGCGAGGTGCAGCACGACAACGCCGACCAGGCGCTGTTCGACCGTGTGGTGGGCGCCTATTTCGACCTGGCCCAGGTGGAAAACGAACTGGCCCTGACCACGCAACAGAAGGCCGCCATCGAAGGCCTGGCCACCCAGTCCCAGCGTTTGTTCGATGCCGGGGAGGGCACGGTCACCGACCTGGCCGAGGCCCAAGCGCGGCTCGATTCGGTGCGCGCCCAGGAAATCCAGTTGCAGGCCCAGCACCGCTCGGCCCTGCGCCGGCTGGCGGGGCGCTCCGGGATCGACGTCACGGAAATTTCTGCGATGCAGACGCAGGCTCCGGCGGCAGCGTTGCTCGCCCCTGAGCAGGACCTGGACTACTGGATGGCCAAGGCCGACGAGGGCGCCGGGGTGCTGGGCGTCAGCCGTGCCTCGATCAGCCTGGCCGAAGCCAACCTGAGCCAGCAGAAGGCCCAGCATTACCCGACCCTGGCCTTGAGCGGGCGCGTGGCGCGCATCGACCAGAGCGACATCAACGAGCTGTCCCAGCGCCAGTCGACCTATTACGTCGGCGTGGTGCTGGACATTCCGCTGTATCAGGGCGGCGGCGTCACGGCGTCGTCCGAGAAGGCCCGCGCCGCACTGGAAAGCGCCCGCTCCAGCCTCGATGCCCAGCAACAGCAGTTGAGCGAAGACGTCGAAGTGGATTACCTGGGCGTGGTCGCCGGCTTCGACAAGATCAAAGCTCTGGCCACCGCCGTGCGCTCCAGCGAAACGGCGTTGACCTCGGCGCAGAAGGGGTATGGCGCCGGCGTGCGCTCCACGGTGGACATCCTCGATGCCCAACAACGGCTGTTCTCGGCCAAGCGCGACTTGCTCGACACCAAGCTGGCGATGTTGCAGAGCTACGTGAACCTGCACACCCGCACCGGGCAGATGACCCGGCGCGAGTTGGAGAAGGTGCAGGCGTTGTTCTGAGGCGCATCCGTGCAAGCCTGGGCCCGGTGTACAATCGGCGTCTTTGCACGCAGTGGAGCGCCGTCGTGGCCCGTAGAGTCTTTTCCCAGTTCGAAGCCGTTTCCGCCATGGTCCCCGTCGAAGGCGGCGGATACCAGGCGGCCATTGCCGTGAAGCACCTGGTCGGCGGCGGCGCGCCGCGCTTTCACAAGGTGTTAGACGGCCAGCATTTCACCAGTGCCGTGGCCGCGGACACCGCTGCCAGCGCTGAGCTGGATCGGCTGCAAGGTGTGACCGAGGACGGCGAACTGTTCTGGTAACCGGTCGCTCGGCTACGCGTCGACCAGGCACTCGCCCACTTGCAGGGGCAGGCTCAGCGGCCAGGCGTCGGCCGACCCCTGGCAGACCCAGCGCTGAGGCGTCAGCCGACCCACAGCAGACCGGCCAGGGTCAGCCCAGCCTGAATGGCAAGCACCCAGCGCAGCCATCGCGGCGAGCGCCGGATGAACCAGAAGACCGCGTTCAGCAGCATCGAGATCAGGTTGCCCAGCCACAGGGCAACACAGGCCATGTACTGGCTGAGGTCGAAAAATGATGTCGGCGTGTTCAGAAACCAGAGCGCGACCACCGAGGCCACGATCAGGCTGGCCACGGACAGTCCGGCGACGCATTGGGTAACGTTCAGTTCATCGTCGGGCATCATGCTACGGGAGTCTCCTGAGTCGGGGTCGAGTGGCTACGTCGAGCCGTTGCGCATTCGCTACCGGGCTTGCAGACTTCAGGAAGGCCGGCTCATCTTGAACAGGTTGCCCAGTTCGAAGTAGTCCGCAGGGCCCCCGCCGCGCAGGATCGGCTCGCCCGCCGCCGTGTCGTAGATGCCGTCCTTGAGCAGACGCTCGGCGATGTGCACGGCCAC
Source organism: Pseudomonas sp. UBA6562 (assembly GCF_002434265.1). Classification (GTDB taxonomy): domain Bacteria; phylum Pseudomonadota; class Gammaproteobacteria; order Pseudomonadales; family Pseudomonadaceae; genus Aquipseudomonas. Next base: position 207,900 of record NZ_DJJS01000004.1, read on the forward strand.
CACTTCGCCCAGGATCAACCAGCTTGGCACCAGCGCCTGATCGGCGCGCTTGAGCTGGACGATCTGCGTGACCTTGCATTCGAACGACACGGGGCTCTCGCCCACGCGCGGCGTCTGGATGATGCGCGACGGTGCCGGAGTCAGCCCGCTCAATTGGAACTCGTCGACATCGGCCGCCACCGCCGCGCAGCTTTGGTTCATGGCCTCGGCCAGGGGTTTGGTGGCCAGGTTCCAGACGAATTCGCCGGTCTGCTCGATGTTGTTCAGGCTGTCCTTGCGCCCGACGCTGCAGAAACCCACGATTGGCGGAATGTAGTTGAAGGCGTTGAAGAAGCTGTACGGCGCCAGGTTCAGGCGACCTTGCGCGTCCTGCGAGGAGATCCAGCCGATGGGCCGTGGCCCGACGATGGCGTTGAACGGATCGTGGGGCAGGCCGTGGCCTTTGGCGGGTTCGTAGAAATGCATGGGGTGCGGCCTTGTGCGGGGGAGGGATTGCCTAGTGTGCCAAGGCTGGGCGTGGCTGCAAGTGCTGCTTGAGGAGGCAGGCTGCCTCTAAGGCAATGCGACGTGGTACCGCGTGTTGCGCCCTCCGCCTGGCAAGCGCAAAAGGCAGCCCTTGTCGAGCAAGTCGACCAAATGGCGTGTAGCGGTGGCCTTCGATACTTTGGCTACGGCCTGGTACTGCGCTGCGCTGATCCCGCCTTCGAATCCCTTGGCACCTCCGTCGAGCAAACGATTGAGCACTTTGACCTGTTCGGGCAACAGCGCCTCTTCCCGATGTGCCTGCCAGAACCGAGCTTTGGCCAGCACGCGGTCGATGCGCGCCAAAGCCTGTTGCAGGCTGCGCAACAGCGTCTCCAGAAACCAGCTCAGCCAGGGGGTGATGTCCAAGCCGTCTTTCTGGCTGCTTTCCAGCACTGCGTAGTAACCGGCGCGGTCGTCCAGAATGCTGGCAGCCATGGTGTAGAAGCGAATGGCCTGGCCGTCACCTTGCGCAAGCGCCAGGTCGGTCAGGGCGCGAGTGAGGCGGCCGTTGCCGTCGTCGAACAGATGCAGGGTCACGAACCAGAAATGGGCGATCCCGGCACGCAGCAGCGGGTCGAGCCCTGGCTCGCCACGGCTGCGGGCGAACCAGTCGAGAAACGCGTCCAACGCCTGCTCCAAGCCTTCACGTGGCGGGGCCTGGAAGTGCACGGTAGGCCTGTCCAGGCGTCCGGAGACTACCTGCATGGGCGCGTGGCCGCGCAGTGCGCCGATGCGCATGGGCTGGCTCAATCCTTGGGCCTCTTCGGCGAACAGCCAGCGGTGCCAGGTGAACAGTCGAGCCGTGGTCAGCGGCGCATCGCGCCCTTGGGTGGCATCGAGCATGAGTTGGGCCACGCCTTCGCTGCGAGCCGATACCCTGCCAGGTTCTTCGACGCCCAAACGCTTTGCCAGAGAGGAGCGCACGGATTCGACGTTCAACTGCTCGCCTTCGATGGCCGAAGACGTCACGATGTTGCTCAGCAACGTGTCGAGCACGGCCTGTTTGTCGTCCATGCCATCCACAGCGCTCAGCTTGCCCAATAGTTGGCCTTGTGCTGCTACACATTGGCGTAGCGAAACAGCCAAGTCAGCGTCGCGCCATTGGAAATCGGGCCATTCAGGCTGCTGCCAAATCCATATTCGTTCGCCCATGCATCATGCTCCTCAAGGGTATGAGCCGAATAAAGGTATTA
>NZ_DJJS01000004.1:209752-252966 GCF_002434265.1 Pseudomonas sp. UBA6562
ATACCTTTATTCGGCTCATCGGCTATCCACGGGCATGAAAAAGGGCGCCCTGTCAGCCAGGGCACCCTCCGATCTGCTGCGTATTACCTCACCTGGGCACGGCGTCCAGCGCCGCGCACCTAGGCGACACCCTTCAGTCCGTGGTGATCCGCGAATGCTTGCGCGTGTCCTTCATGGTCGCGTACACCAGCAGCGAACAGGCGATGCAGGCGGTGACGTACCAGTAGTAGCCCGTCTCCATGCCGGCGCTTTTGAACCACAGCGCCACGTACTCGGCCGTGCCGCCGAACACCGACACGGTCAGCGCATAGGGCAGGCCCACGCCCAAGGCGCGGATTTCGGTGGGGAACAGTTCGGCTTTGACCACGGCGTTGATCGAGGTGTAGCCGCTGACGATGATCAGCGCCGCCATGATCAGGAAGAACGCGCCCCACCAGCTCTGGATGGTGTGCAGGGTGGTCAGGATCGGTACGGTGAAGATCGTGCCCAGCACGCCGAAGGCGATCAGGATCGGACGCCGGCCGATCTTGTCCGACAGTGCGCCGATCACCGGTTGCAGGCACATGAACAGGAACAGCGTGGCCGCCGAGATGGTGGTCGAGTCGCTGATGCTCATGCCCACCGTGTTCACCAGATACTTCTGCATGTAGGTGGTGTAGGTGTAGAAGGCCAGGGTGCCGCCCATGGTCAGGCCGACCACGGTCAGCAGCTCCTTGGGGTGGCGCATCAGGGTGCGCATCAGGCTTTCCTTGGCTTTTTCCTTCTTGGTGAACGACGCGGTCTCTTCCATGCCACGGCGCAGCCACAGGGCGACCACCGCACACAGCGCGCCGATCACGAAGGGTACGCGCCAGCCCCAGGCGTACAGCTCTTCGGTGGTCAGGGTGTTCTGCAGGATGATCAGCACCGCCAGGGCGATGAGCTGGCCGGAGATCAGCGTCACGTACTGGAAGCTGGAGAAGAAGCCGCGGCGCTCCTTGCTGGCCATCTCGCTGAGGTAGGTGGCCGAGGTACCATATTCGCCGCCGACCGACAGGCCCTGCATCAAGCGCGCGACCACAAGCAGCACGGGCGCCGCCACACCGATGGTTTCGTAGCCGGGGGTCAGGGCGATCACCAGGGAACCGGCGCACATCAGCAGCACCGAGGCCATCAGCGCCGCCTTGCGGCCCTTGCGGTCGGCGTACAGGCCCATCAGCCAGCCGCCGATCGGGCGCATCAGGAAGCCCACGGCGAAGATCGCAGCGGTGTTGAGCAGTTGTGCGGTGGTGTCGCCGGCGGGGAAGAAGGCTTTGGCGAAGTACAGCGAGAATGCGGCGTAGACGTACCAGTCGTACCATTCGACCATGTTGCCGATCGAGCCACTGAAGATCGATTTGAGTCGGCTGGAGGTGCTACGGATGGCGGGCGCGGGCTGCGCCCGGCCTGGCAGGGGAGTGGTGTTATCCATCAGGGATACCTTCTCATTGTTTTTTTTAGGGCCCGCTGTGGCAGGCAGGCCTGGACGGTTGCAGAAGGTATGCCAATTGGGTGCGCAGCGATTCGAAAGGGTGCGCAGGCTCGGCCTGAAGCCGTCACAAGGGCCTAGCTAGCGGGCTTGCACAGCTGAAAAAGCAACACTCAGGTGATTCGGTACGTCCTGAAAATACAGTGTTGCGCTCACCTCTAAGCGGAAATCCGCCTATCCATGCTTAACGATGGGCAAGATTCCGCCTATTCGCGCTCGATGAAATCCTCGCGCACCAAACCATGGCGCTGCATCTTCTCGTTGAGCGTGCGGCGTGGCAGTTGCAGCGCCTCCATCACCGCTTTGATCTCGCCTCGATGCTGACGCAAGGCGGCGCGCAGGCACTGCGCTTCGAACGCTTCGAGCTGTTCGGCCAACGACGGGCTGCCGGCATCGGCTTGCGTTTCGGGCGCATCGAGTCCCAGCGCATGGCGCTCGGCAGCATTGGCCAGTTCGCGTACGTTGCCGGGCCAGTCGTGGGCCAGCAGTTGCGTCAGTTGCAGCGCCGACAGCGGCGCGGTCTGACGGCCCAGGCGCTCGGCGCTGTGGCGGGCGAAGTGCTCGAACAGCAGCGGAATGTCTTCGCGGCGCTCGCGCAGGGGCGCCAGGCGCAGTTCGGCGACGTTCAGGCGATAGGCGAGGTCTTCGCGGAAGCGCCCGGCACGGGCCTCCTCGAGCAGGTCGGGCTTGGTCGCGGCGATCACCCGCACATCGACGCTGATGCTTTGGTTGGCGCCCAGACGCTCGAGCTTCTGCTCCTGGATCACCCTCAGCAGCTTGGCCTGCTGGGCCAGCGGCATGCTTTCGATCTCGTCGAGGAACAGCGTGCCGCCGTGGGCGTATTCGAGCTTGCCGATGCGCTTGCCCTGGGCGCCGGTGAAGGCGCCGCTCTCGTGGCCGAACAGCTCGGCCTCGAACAGAGCCTCGGGAATCGCTGCGCAGTTGAGGGCCACGAAAGGTTTGCCGGACCGCGGGCCATAGTCGTGCAGGCAGCGCGCCACGCGCTCCTTGCCGCTGCCGGTCTCGCCGCGGATCAGCACGTTGACCGGCAGGGCGGCCAATTCCAGCACCTGTCGGCGCAACTGCTGCAGGCCTTGCGACATGCCCAGCAAGGTGCCTTCCAGGCGCGACTTGAGGTCGGCCTGCTCGTGCAGGCGTCGGTTCTCCAGCACCAGTTGGCGCTTTTCCAGAGCGCGGCGCAGGCTGCCGAGCAGGTGTTGCGGCGTGAAGGGCTTTTCCAGCAAGTCGTAGGCGCCGCGGCGCATCGCATCGACCGCCATCGGCACGTCGCCATGCCCGGTGAGCAGGATCACCGGCAGGTCGGCATCGCGCTGCTGCAACCGTTCGAGCAGTTGCAGACCGTCCATGCCCGGCATGCGCACATCGCTGATCACCACACCGGGGAAGTGCGTGGGCAACTGCGCCAGGCAGGCCTCGGCGCGGTCGTGCAGCTGCACGTCGAAGCCCGACAGGCTCAGCCATTGTTCGATGGCCGTGCGGATGCTCGCTTCATCGTCGATGACCATCACCGAATTCAACATACAGGCTCCAGATCGCAGGGCAGGGAGAGGGTGAAGCAGGCGCCGCCGGCCAGGTTCTCGACCCGCAACTGGCCACCGGCCTCGTGCACGATACCGTAGGAAATCGCCAGCCCCAGCCCCAGCCCGTCGCCCACCGGTTTGGTGGTGAAGAAGGGGTCGAAGACTTTGGGCAGGTCGGCTTCGGCAATGCCGCCACCCGAATCGATCACGCTCAGGCGCCAGTCGGGGCCGGCGTGCTCGATGCGGATCTCCAGGCGCTTGAAGCGTTTGTCGGCCATGGCGTCCAGGGCGTTGTGCAAGAGGTTGATCAGCACCTGCTCCAGGCGGATGGCGTCGCCGCGCACCCAGGCCGGGCGCGCCAGATACAGGGCCAGATCGATGCCGTCGCTGCGCAGGCGGGTGTCGAGCAGTTGCAGGGATTGATCGACCACGGTGGCCAGGTCCAGACGCTCGCGCAAGCCGCCGGGGCTGTTGCGGGCGAAGGTCTTCAGGTGGCCGGTGAGCGCGGCCATGCGTGCGAGCATCTGTTCCAGCGGCTCCAGGGCCTGGCGGGCCTGGTCGATGCGGCCATGGTCGAGCAGCAGGCGCAGGGTCTCCAGTTGCATGCGCTGGGTGGTCAGCGGCTGGTTGATCTCGTGGGCCAGGGCCGCCGACATCTGCCCCAGGGCCGCCAGCTTGGCGCTCTGCACCAGGCCTTCTTGGGCGGTGCGCAGCTCGCGGGTGCGTTGCTCCACTTCGCGCTCCAGCGCTTCGCGGCTGCGCTGGCGCAGACGTGCCAAGCGCAGGCGCTGGCTGACGAACAGCGTGGCGAATACCAGGCTCAACCACACCGCCGCCGCGCCCAAGGCGGCGTTGCGGCCGTCTTCGCCCAATTGCGGTTGACGCAGCAGGTGCAAGGTCCAGCCTTCGCTGTCCAGCGGCAGGCTTTCCCAGAGGTAATCGCGGCTGCCTTGCGGGCCTTGCACGCGGCTCAGGCGGCTGTGCTCGGTGAAGCGGCTCAGCACCTGGTGTTGCAGCGGGCGCAGGGGTTGCTTGTCGTACTGCCGGGTTTCGGCGAGCTCGGCGCGGTCGTCACGGCTGAGCGAGCGCAGTTCGCGGTAACGCCAGCCTTCCTGGTTGGCGATGAAGATGATCCCGCGCGCATCGCTGACCAGCACCACGTCGCTGCCCTGGCGCCAATCGCGTTCCAGCTCGGGAAACTCCAGCTTGACCACCATCGCACCCAGAAAGCGCTCGTGTTCGTCGTTCACCGCGCTGGAGAGGAAGTAGCCCGGCACGCCGCTGGTGACGCCCACGGCGAAGAAACGCCCGGTGCCTTCGCTGCGGGTCTGCTTGAAGTACGGGCGAAAGCCGTAGTTGGAGCCGACGTAGCTGGTCGGCAGGCGCCAGTTGCTGGCCGCTACGGCAAGGCCGGTAGGGTCGAGCAGTTCCAGGGTCGAGGACTGCGCCGCGCCATTGATGCGTTCCAGTTTGCGGTTGAGCGCCTCCTGCGCCGCCCCCTCGACCGGCCCGCGCAGGGCCGCGATCAATTCCGGGTCGAGGGCGAGCACGGCGGGCAGGGCGCGGTAGCGTTCGATCAGGGTGTGCAGGGACGTGGCGTACAGGCTCAGTTGCTCGCTGGCGCGCATGGCATCGGCGCGCATCGCGTCGCGCTTGGCGTGCTGCATGGCCCAGCCGGCGCTGAGCACGGTGCCGGCGACGATGGTCAGAATCATCAGCCCCAGACGCAGGGCGCGGTAGGACAGTGGCATGGGGCGATCCCCTGGAAGGAAGTAGCCGGGCGATGGCTCGGGGTCGGGGCGCCGTTGCGGCGGCACCCCGAGCTGCGGTCAGCGTAGGTCGAACGACTGCTGCTGCACGTCTTGGGAGTCCAATCCCACTTGCACGTTGAAGGTGCCCGCTTCGGCCACGTGCTGCAGCTGGGCGTTGTAGAACTTCAGGTCGTCCTCGCCCAGTTCGAAAGCGAGGGTGCGCGATTCGCCGGCCTTGAGCATCAGCTTCTCGAAACGCTTGAGTTCCTTCACCGGCCGGCTCATGGAGCCGGTCACGTCCTGCAGGTAGAGCTGCACCACGGTTTCGCCATCGCGCTTGCCGGTGTTGCGCACCGTGACCTTGGCCTGCAAGGTTTCGCCGCGTTGCAGGTGCTTGCTCGACAGGCTCAGGTCGGACAGCGCGAAACTGCTGTAGCTCAAGCCGTAGCCGAAGGGGTACAGCGGGCCGTTGGGTTCCTCGAAGTACTGCGAGGTGTAGTTGCCCGGCTGCCCTGGGGTGAACGGGCGGCCGATGCTCAGGTGGTTGTAGTACAGCGGAATCTGTCCCACCGAACGGGGGAAGGTGATCGGCAGCTTGCCGGACGGGTTGTAGTCGCCGAACAGCACGTCGGCGATGGCGTTGCCGCCCTCGGTACCGCTGAACCAGGTTTCCAGAATGGCGTCGGCCTGCTCGCGTTCCCAGCCGATCGACAGCGGCCTGCCGTTCATCAGCACCAGCACCAGGGGCTTGCCGGTGGCTTTCAAGGCCTTGATCAGCTCGCGCTGGCTGGCCGGGATTTCCAGGGTGGTGCGGCTCGACGACTCGTGCGACATCCCGCGCGACTCGCCGACCACGGCCACCACCACGTCGGCCTGCTGGGCGGCCTTGACCGCCTCGTCGATCAGCACCGCGGGCGGGCGCGGGTCGTCGACGATTTCCGGGGCGTCGAAGTTGAGGAAGTTGAGGTAATCCAGAATCGCCTTGTCGCCGGTGACGTTGGCGCCCTTGGCGTAGACCAGCTTGCCCCGGCCGTCGAGCGCCCGGCGCAGGCCTTCGCGCACGGTCACCGAATGCTGCGGCCGGCCATCGGCGGCCCAGCTGCCCATCATGTCGATGGGCGCGTCGGCCAGTGGGCCGACCACGGCGATGGCGGCGGATTTGCTCAGGGGCAGGGTCTGTTCGCGGTTCTCCAGCAGCACCAGGCTGCGCTTGGCCACGTCGCGGGCGGCGTCGCGGTGCAGGCGCGATTCGGCGTAGGTGTCCGGCACGTCGTCTTCGGGCTTGCCGATGCGCACGTAAGGGTCTTTGAACAGGCCCATTTCGTACTTGGCACCGAGCACTTCGCGCACCGCCTGGTCGAGCTCGGCCTGGCTCACTTCGCCGGATTTCAGCAGCCCGGGCAGTTCCTCGCCGTAGAGCGAGTCGTTCATGCTCATGTCGATTCCGGCCTTGATCGCCAGCTTGGCCGCCTCGCGACCGTCGCGGGCCACGCCGTGGCGGATCAGCTCCTGGATCGCGCCGTGGTCGCTGATGGTCACGCCTTTGAAGCCCCAGTCCTTGCGCAGCAGGTCGTTCATCAGCCAGGTGTTGGCGGTGGCCGGCACGCCGTTGATCGAGTTCAGCGCCACCATCACGCCACCGGCGCCGGCATCGATGCCGGCGCGGTAGGGCGGCAGGTAGTCGTTGTACATCTTCGGCAGGCTCATATCGACCGTGTTGTAGTCCCGCCCGCCTTCCACCGCACCGTACAGGGCGAAATGCTTGACGATGGCCAGGATGCTGTCGCGCTCGGCCGGGCTTTTGCCCTGAAAGGCGCGGACCATCGTTTCGCTGATGCGCGAGGTGAGGTAGGTGTCCTCGCCGAAGCCTTCGCTGGTGCGACCCCAGCGCGGATCGCGGGCGATGTCGACCATGGGCGCGAAGGTCATGTCCAGGGCGTCGGCCGAGGCTTCGATGGCCGAGGTACGGCCGACCTGGGCGATGGCCGCCAAGTCCCAGCTCGAGGCCAGGCCCAGGCTGATGGGGAAGATGGTGCGCTCGCCGTGCACGGTGTCGTAGGCGAAGAACATCGGGATCTTCAATCGGCTGCGCATGGCCGCGTCCTGCATGGGACGGTTTTCGGCGGCGGTGCGCGAGTTGAAGGTGCCGCCTATGCGGCCGGCGGCGATTTCCTCGCGGATCGTCTGCGCGGTCATTTCCGGGCCGATGCTGATCAGGCGCAACTGGCCGATCTTCTCGGCCTGGTTCATCTGCCCCAGCAGGTGGTCGATGAAGGCCTGCTTGTCTTGCAGGGCGGGAGCGGCGTCGGCGGCGAGGGCCGCCTGACTGACAAGGGCGAAAGCCAAGCCCAGCAAAGGCAATTTCATGGTCGATTCCGTCATGGGGCGCAGGCCGTCTCCGGGGGGAGTACGGGCAACCGAAGTGTTCGGGCGGCTATTGTTGTACAGTGCGTCGGGCCACGGCATGCCGGTCTGCCGATGGCCGGCGCCGAATTATGCCTGATTATGGCTGTGGCTCCAGAACCACGATGCACCCATAACTATAAGAAGCCACCGAGACCCAGGGCATGACTTCGCTCACCCCCTTGCAACAGCGCCAGATCGTCGAGGCCGTCGCCGGCGCCGAGCGGCGCACCGCGGCCACCGTGCGTGTAGTGCTGGCGCGCCGCACCGATGACTACCCCTACCTCCCGCTGTTCTGGGCCGCCTCGCTGGCCTTGGCCGTCCCTTGGCTGGTGCAGGCGGTGTTCGGCTGGCATCTGGGCCGGGGGCTGATGCTGCTGCACGGTCTGCTGTTTATCGGCCTGTGCCTGCTACTGCGCCATCCGCGCCTGAACGGCCGGCTGGTGCCACCTGCATTGCGTCGCCGGCAGGCGGCGCGGCTGGCACGCCAGCAATTGGAGCTGCAAGACGTGGGGCAGGGAAGGTTGCTGATCTTCGTGTGCGAGGCCGAGCGTTATGTGCAGATCCTCCACGACGCCACGCTCGCGCCGGCTGTCGCGGCCGGTACGCGGCACCTCATCGAGGCCCGGCTGCGCGCCGACCTCGCCCAGGAGCGACTGTTGCCCGGGCTGTTGCTGGCCATCGAACGTTGCGCCGATCTGCTCGAAGCGCTGCCGCCGGAAACTGGACGGACACCGCCAGCCCAACGCCTGGCCGGCCAGCGCCTGACGCTGCTCGATTAGCCGCGCCCATCGCCTGGCGCTTCGCCTACCTGCGCCGGCCACGTAGAATGCGCGCCATTGCGCCCTGCGCTCCCGCACTCCGAGGCACCCGCTGTCCATGTCCGTTACCGCTCCCACCGCTGCCGCGCCCGATGCGCGCAGCCAGTTCCTCGCCCTGCTCGACCGGGCCCTGGCCGACAACACCCTGAGCAAGCTGGTGCTGGCCCGCCATGTGGGCAGCGATGCCAGCTTGCAGCGGATCATCGCCAAGCCGGTGCTGATCAAGGGCCAGCCGCACCTTTCGCTGGTCTATCGGCACCAGACCCGTGACATCACCCGCAACCTGCCGCTGGCCGACGTGCCGGCGCTGGCCGCCGAGCTGTTGCCCGCCGCCTTTCGCAATGCCCACCTGTTCGACGCCGACGGCGAAGTGCAACTGACTTTCAGCAAGAAGGGCAAGGCCATGCTGCAACGCCATGGCGCCCAAGCGCCGCGCGAGGCCGCCGCCAGCACCGGCCACGACCGTGAGAAGAAACGCCACCTCGAGCTGTCGCGGCCTTTCCTGCGCGACCTCGGCGTGACCGACGCGCAGGGCGCCCTGATCCCGTCGATGTCGCGCAAGTGGAAGCAGATCAACAAGTTCATCGAAGTGTTCGAGCACGCCTTGGCCAGCGCGCCGCTGCCGGTCGATCGACCGTTGCGGGTGGCCGACTTCGGTTCGGGCAAGGGTTACCTGACCTTCGCCATGCACGACTACCTGCGCAACAGCCTGGGCCGCGAGGCGCAGGTGACCGGCGTGGAACTGCGCCCGGACATGGTCGAGCTGTGCAACGCCGCCGCCTCGCGCCTGCAACACCCGGGCCTGCGCTTCGAGTGCGGCGACGTGCGCACCGTGGTGCCGGACGCCATCGAAGTGATGATCGCCTTGCACGCCTGCGACGTCGCGACCGACTACGCCATCCACACCGGCATCCGCTGCCAGGCGGCGATCATCATGTGCTCGCCGTGCTGCCACAAGCAGCTGCGCCCGCAACTGCGCAGCCCCGAGTTGCTGCAGCCGATGCTGCAATACGGCCTGCACCAGGGCCAGCAGGCCGAGATGCTCACCGACAGCCTGCGCGCGCTGTACCTGGAAGCCTGCGGCTACGAGACCAAGGTGTTCGAGTTCATTTCCCTGGAGCACACCAGCAAGAATAAGATGGTCCTGGCCGTGAAGCGCGAGCGGCCGCTGCCGAACCACGAGCTGCTGGCGCGCATCGCGCAGTTGAAGGCGTTCTATTCGATCACCGAGCACTGCCTGGAAACCCTGCTGCGCGCCGACGGCCTGCTGCCGGCGCACTGAGGGCGCTCAGCGCCGGCGCAGGCTTTTCGGTGGCTCGATGGCCAGCGTAGGGGCCGCCAGCGGGTGGCTGCTGGCGTCGAAGAAGTCCAGGGCGGTGCCGGGCAGGTCGCCCAGCCGCTCGCCGAAATGCCGCTGCTGGTTGAGCACCGAGGCTTCGCCCAAGGGCCGGATGCCCACGGCGATGCGCGCCGGACGCGCTTGGCGCAGGGCCTCGAGCACATGCCCGTCGCTGTCGTCCAGGTGCTGGCCGAGCAGGCACAGGTTGCCGCCTTCGATGGCCAATTGCGCCAGGCACCAGGAGAGGTAATCGCTGCTGCGGATGGCTTGCAACTTATGTGCGCTCGGCGCTTCGTTGACGAACAGCGGCACTTCGCCCGGCACGTTCACCGCCGCGCCGTCGAGCAGTTCGCGGCCCTCGGCGGCGCGCAGGCGCGTGGTGCCGTCGGCCTGGCGCAACAGGTGCAGGCCGCCGTGCAGGTGCAGTACGCGAGTGCCGTCGGCTTGCGTGCGGCGCACATCGAAGAAACCCTGCTCGTCGAACAGTGCCGCAAAGCCCTCGGGCTGGTGCTGCACGGCCCAAGGCAGGATCAGGTCGTAGTTGCTGGTGTACACGCTGCGGTAGCGGCGCAGCTCGGCGTTGATCTGCGCCAGCGTGGCGTCCGGCACCAGGCTCAGCGGCACGTGCACGGCGCGGATGGCGTGGATCAGCGCCTGCTTGATCGAGTAGTAACGGTTGAGCGGTGCGGTGGAGTTGATGGCCAGGGCGGCATTGGCGCGTACGGTAGTGTTCAGCGCGCTCAGCACCGGTTCGAACAGTTCCGTGCCCAGGGCCTTGAACAGCGCCTGGTCGCTGATGCCCAGGGCCTTGTGGCGCACCTGCTGGGCCTGCTCGAACAGCGAGAAGTAGCCGAACGGTTTCCACAGCGCGCGGCTGGCGCCATTGCCCAGCAGTAGGGCGGTGGCGGGGTGGCGGTCGTTGAGCTCGGCCCAGGAGGGCAGGTGGACATCGCGTGCGGGCATTGGACTTCCATTGGCGGTCGCGTAAACGCCGCGACTGTAACACGTCGCTTTGGCGCACCGCGCGGGCTGCCAGGTGCCGGTCGGCCGAAAGCGACGGGCGTCGAGCGGCAGTTCTTGAGGTCGCACGCGGCTGCCTATATCGTCCGCACCATTCATCTTTAGGTAGGAAAGGTTTCAGGCTATGGCGAGCGAACATCTTGGCGCGGAGCAGTACGTCGAAGGCCGTCTGGTGGCCGTGATCCTGCTCGTGCTCACCGGCGTCGGCGCCCTGGCAGCCACCACCTTCTGCGGTGGCCGGGCGTGCGCGTTGGCCGCGCCGGTGGTCGCCTGCGCTGTGGTGGCGGCGCTGGTGCTGCTGGCCGTGCTCAACCGCGGCGCCAAGCGGCCCAAGCGCGAAGGGCGCAGCTACCTGCTGGCGTTCGCGGTGGCGCTGGTCTGGGCCGGTGGGGTGAGTGCGTTGGTGCTCGGGCAGACCGCGCCGGCGCAAGCGCACCTGGCGCTGTTCGCCGGGTTGTTGTGCGGTTTGCTTGGGGGCGTCGCGGCGGCGATCGTCGCGCACCTGTGGCACGAGTGGCCGAGCAACGCAGCTGCGCGCCCGACCCGCCGCGAGGCGAAAGCCCGGCAGGCGCTGGCGCAGGTCAAGGATCGGCTGTGAGGCGTGTGGTCGCCATCGCACGCTAGGCCTTGCGCATGAGCCCGCCCACGTCGCGCTGCGCCGGGTACGCGAAGGTTTCGGCAGCCAGTGCCCCAGGCAACGGGAATGATTTGCCCACCGTTGCGCTCGAACCTGAAACGACGGCTCTGCAAACCCAAGCGGCTCGCGTTGCGCACACAGGACTGAACGATGGCCAAAGAGATCAAGAACCCCTGTATTTCCGAGTGCAAGGTCAACAGCGAGATTTGCCTGAGCTGCGGGCGCAGCCGCGAGGAGATCCGCAAGTGGAAGGGCATGAAGCGCTCTGAGAAGAAGGACACGGTGGAGCGCGCTGCCGTGCGGTTGAAGGCGATCAAGAAGAAAAAACGCGACAAGAAATGAAAGGTCTGTAACCCAATCCTGCCCGGCTTCGGCAGCTCGAAGGCGAATGCGCGTGATCCGTAGCATGCAGCTGAGCAGGGCCCCTGAAGTGGCGCGCCGAACAGCGCAAAGCCGTTCGCCTACGAAAGCACGGCGGGCAAGCGAACACTGCCTCGACAAGCCTCAAGCCCACTGGAATGGGCACTTGGCAGGTAGACGGAGCAGGGCCTCTCAGGAAGCCCGTGCTTCTGGTCAAAGCGAATGCCTCGCGTGCCCTCCCTCCACCTAGCGCACGCTCGCCCGCACCTTTTCGCGAAAGCTGCTTTCGTAGCCGTCCTGGCGTTTCAACCGCTCAGCCAGGGTCGGCAGCAGGCTACGCGCAACCACGACGATGCCGTCGCGGTCACCGACGATGGCATCGCCCGGATAGCACACGACATTGCCGCAGGCGACGGCGATGCCCACCTGGCCCGGACCCCATTTCGAGGGGCCGGCCGGGTTCACCGCGCGGGCATAGACGGGCAGCCCCATGCCGTCGAGTTCTTCGACGTCACGCACCGCGCCATCGATGACCACCGCCGCCACCTGCTTGGCCAGGCAAATCTCACCGAGCAGGTCGCCGAACACCGAGCGGTTCACCTCACCGTTGCCGTTGATGACCAGCACGTCCCCTGGCTGCGCTTCGTCCAACGCGCGGTGGATGGCGAGGTTGTCACCCTCGCGCGTGTTCAGCGGCAAGATGGTGCCGAAGAACCTGGGCTTGCCGGCGGTGTGGCGAATGGCCGAAGCCATCATGCCCATACGGTCGAGCACGTCGCCGATCAGGGCCACCGGGTAATGCGAGATGTCCTCGACCAACGCCAGGTCGGCGCGCTCCCAAGTGGCGTTAACACGGATCGACTCATCGGACACATTGATGAACATTGCATACCTCCCGTTTCGAACGAGGCTTAGCCGAGCGACTTCGCCACAGGCTGGTTGACGGGGTGGGCAGGTGCCCGGCCCTCGAGTACGGCGGCGATCGCTTCCAGGGCGCTCATGCCGACGCGCAACAGCGACTCGTCGGTCTGGCCGGCGACATGGGGCGTGACGATCAGGTTGGGCGTGTTGGCGATGTCCGGCGTGGCATGCGCGAAGGGGTTGATCATGTCGATGTTCTCGGCGGCCAGAACGTCAGCCCCCGCACCGGCCAGCTTGCCGCGCTTGAGCGCGTCGACCAGCGCTTGCTCGTCCACCACGCCGCCACGGCTGGTGTTGATCAGCATCGCGCCGGTTTTCATCTTGGCGAACTCGGGCGCGCCGATGAGGTTGCGCGTGGTCTGCAGCAGCGGCACGTGCAGGCTGACGACATCGGCCGTGGACAGGAGGGTGTCGAAGTCCACCCAACGCCTGTCCGAGCCCGGGTCGATGGCCGGGTCGGTGAAGATCACTTTCATGCCGAACGCCTCCGCTACAGGTGCCACGCTCGAGCCGATGTTGCCGAACCCCACCAGGCCCAGCGTGCGCCCTTCGAGCTCGATGCCGGTCAGCGAGAGGCGGTCTTCTGCCCAGATCAGGTTGCGGGTTTGCTCGGAGGCCAGCGGCAATTTGCGGCACAGCGACAAGAGCAGGGCGAAGACATGCTCGACCACGCTGCGCTGGTTCGCACCCGGCGTGTTCGTGACCCAGACGCCGTGGTCGGCGGCCGCTTCGCAGTCGACGTTGTCATAGCCGGCACCATGCCGAGCGACGATCTTCAGCTTCGGCGAGGCCGCGATCATTTCTGCGCTGATGCGGCCACCCCGCAAAAACACGGCATCGACCTGATTGTGGATTGCTTCATAAGCGACGGCATGGGGGCCGTAGCCGAGACGAACCTCGCCGATCTCTGCTAGGCGGGAGAGGATCGTTTCGTGGATGGGGCTGGTGACGTAGATCAGAGGCATGCTGTCGTACTCAGGCGAATTGATGTTTTTTGTCGTCGTCGGCCGCTTGGTTGCGCACCGTCCACAACACGATCAGGCCCAGGACACCGGCAGCGCTCAGGATGAAAGCGGGCGCCGTCTGGTTGCCGCTTGCGCCGATCAGCCAGGTGGCCATGAACGGCCCGATGCCGCCGCCGATGACGGCGCCCACGCTGTGGCCGAAGGCGACGCCGGTGTGGCGAACGTGGGTTGGGAAGAATTCGGGCATGACCGAATAGGTGCCGGCCAGACACAGCGCGTAAGGCACCATGCCCAGGGCCAGACCGGCCATGGCCAGGCTGACCTGACCTTGCTGCATCAGCAGGAACGAGGGCACGGAGAGCAGTGCGTAGCCGAGATAGGCCAGGCGCAGCACAGCCTTGCTGCCGATGATTGAGCCGAGGTGGCCCGCCAGCGGAATCATCAGCGCGGCGAAGCTGACGGCCACCAGCACGATGGTGGAAGCCTGGCCCTTCGAGTAGCCGAGGATCGAGCTGAAGTACGCGGCGATGAACACCGTGCCGATGTAGGTGCCGATGTTCTGCACCAGGGCGATCATCATGACCTTGGTGAGCGGGCGCATGTAGTCGCGGACCAACTCGGCGAAGGGTGCGCTGTGTGCTTGGTGATCGTCGGCTTTTTTCGATTCGAATTCCGGGCTGTCTTCGATGCCCAGGCGCATCCACAGGCCAATGATGCCCAGTGGCAGGGCCAGCAGGAACGGAACGCGCCAGCCCCAGTCCGCCATCTGCGGGTCGGTCAGCCACGCCGCCGCAAGACCGGCGATGGCTGCGGCGAGCCCTTTGCCGAACTGTGCGATCGACGGCAGGAAGGAGATGTACAGCGAGCGACGATGGGCGGGCGCCCACTCGCGGATGTAGCTGGCCGCACCGCCAATTTCACCGCCGGCGGAGAAACCCTGCAGCATGCGCAGCGCGACGAGCAGGATGGGCGCCCAGACGCCGATCTGCGCATAGCCTGGGAGCAGGCCGATGAGTGTCGCGGCAATCCCCATCAGGGTGATGCTCGCGATCAGACTCGTTCGACGCCCAACCTTGTCCCCGAGCCAGCCGAACGCTATGGCGCCGATCGGACGCACGAGGAATGCCGAGCCGAAGACCAGGAAGGTATTGAGCAAGCCCGTGGTCGGGTCGTCGGAAGGGAAGAAGACCAGCGCGAGGGTGGCCGCCAGATAGCCGTAAATGCTGAAGTCGTAGTACTCGACGAACGTACCGAAGACGGCTGCGGCGGTAGCCTTCTTGGCTTTCGTCTTGCGCTCGATTCCAGGCTCGGGCAGGGCGACGGACTCCGTCAACGTATTGTTGTTATTCATAGGTCACTCCACTGTGTGGATCACGTCCGCTTTTAAAAAAATGGGACAGTGTCCTGTTTTGTTTTTTTAGAGAATCCTCGCGCTCAGCCTGGCTGTCAACCGGCGGCGATTGCTCTGCACCTTGGAACGGGCACAAAATGGGGCCCTCCCGATGCCCTGCCAGCCGACCAAATGCCTAACGCACCCACTGAACATGCGGCTTCCAAAGCCTGCGCAGCCACCTCCAGCCACGGTCGACTGATCGAGGTGCTGGATGCTTTGGTCAGACGAGCGGATGGCGAAGCCTGGGGCGTAAGGGAGCTGGCCAACGAGCTCGAGCAAAGCCGGAGCACCGTCAACCGCATCCTAGTGGCTTTGGTCGAGCGGGATTTTGCGGTCGAGGAGGGCGTCGGAAAATATCGAGTGGGGCCGCGCTTCAGGGTGCTGATGCACGCGCTGAATCACCGCAGTGCGCTTTTAGGTACGGCCCGGCAGCTACTCGATGGCCTGGCGCAGGGTGCACGGCAGGCGGCCGTGCTGTCGGTGTATGCGCCGCATGCGAACGGCTACTACATCCTGCACTGTGGCGAGGCCCCGGCCACGTTGTTCTTCAGGCCCAAGCGCGGAAATCCGTTCCCTTTGGCGTTCGGAGACATCGGTAGGGGGTTTAGCGAGTACCTGCGAACGCATGCCTGTTCGGAGGAAACTCCACCCCAGCGAATACCGCTCGAACCGTCAAAGGGCATTGCCGAAATCGAGTTCCCTACGGCTGTTTCGATGGTGGTGAGGCCACTGGCACCGGGGTTGCTGATCCTGGTGTCGCTGCATGAGCTGGGCGGTGTCGAGGCCAAGGTACGCGACACGGCCCAGGTGGTTCTCGAGCAGATAGCCGACCGTCTGGCACAGACGGTCGGCGTGTCGGGCGGTGCTGGACCTGAGGTCGTCAGCGATGGCGACAGTTCCATCGTCGCCCGGCTGGAGGGGCTGCTTCAGTTGGTCTGCGCCGAGCCCAATGGCTACGCGTGCGGTTCGGGTATGGCCGTCCAGTTGCACTGCAATGCGGCGACGGCCAAGAAAATCATGGGCTCCGCTACGCTCGAACGCTTGATACACAGCGACGGGCAGGCGATCCACCCCAGTGCCCGTCTCTATCAATGGGCAGCGCTGCTGAGCAACGAAACCCACTCCCCCGTGAAACTCTGCAAGGCCATCGTCGACGCCCTCGTGAAGGAAACGGGCGAGACCATCGCCTACCTGGCGTTCGACCGTGCCACTGGCAAGGCCCAGTTCCTCGACGTTGTCCAAGGTTGGCGGCCCATCCAGTACCAGCTGGAAACCGGAGTGGAGGTCCCGCTATATGCAGGGGGGGCGGGTAAAGCCGTGTTGGCTCATCTGCCAGATGCGTTCGCCGAGGGTTTGACGCTGGAAAAGCTCACCGAAGCGACGATCACCTCGCACGCCAAGCTGCGTGCCGACCTTCAGTCGATCCGCGATCGAGGCTGGTCGATGGGCGACGGCGAACGGGTGCTGGGCGCCTTCGGTATCGGCGTGCCGTTCTTCGTCGACGGGCACGTTGCCGGATCGATTTCCGCGACCATACCGCAGTACCGCAAGGAAGACTGTGACATCCCGTCCCTGGTCGAGAGCATGAGGCTGGCCTCGGAACGCATTGGTCGTTTGCTTTCTGTGGGGGCAGGGGGCGAGTCGTGTCTTGAGACCAGGCGCTGCAAAAGGGCAGGCGTGTCTGATGGCAGGGCTGGACACTTGTGGTCGTGAGGGAAGGTGGACTGGATTCTAGCGCTGAGGCCCACGTATGTCGGGGCTTGGAGGTGGAGCGGGTAGAGGGAATCGAACCCTCAACTAAAGCTTGGGAAGCTTTCGTTTTGCCACTAAACTATACCCGCTTCGCAGGGCGACTTTTTACCAGAGTGCGGCAGGTATTGAAAGCACGAACTGTGAAATAACCGCCTTCCTCGCTTCGCCCCGCAATGCCTTTGCAGCCTTTCTCAGCCTGTCTGCCGCCGGTTGCTCTGCCATGCGCGGATCAAACCGAAGCGATTTCCTCCGCATCCAGCTCACGATACTCCCCCGGCGCCAGCCCAGGATCGAGACGAATCGCCCCCATCTGCTCGCGGTGCAGCGCCACCACCTTGTTGTCGAACTGGCCGAACATGCGTTTGACCTGGTGATAGCGCCCCTCGACGATCGTCAGGCGTGCCTCCCGTGACCCGAGAATGTCCAGTTGGGCGGGTAGGGTGGTGAGGTCTTCGAAGGCGAAATGGAACCCTTCGCGAAAGCGCGCCACGTAATGCGCGCCGATCTCGTCTTCGGTATGCACCAGGTAAGTCTTGGGCTGCTTGGTACGCGGCTGGGTCAGGCGGCGCGACCATTGGCCGTCGTTGGTCAGCAGGAGCAGGCCGGTGGTGTTGTAGTCCAGGCGGCCGGCGATGTGCAGGCCTTCGCGCAGTGCGGGCGGCAGCAGGTCGAGCACGGTGGCGTGCTCGGGGTCGCGGGTGGCGCTGACGCAGCCGGCCGGTTTGTGCAGCATCAGGTAGCGCGCCGGCTCGCCGGCTTGCAGCACCTGGCCGTCCACGTGCACATGGCTGAACACCCTGACCTCGCAACGCGGATCGTCCACCGCCTGGCCATCCACGCGCACGCGCCGCTGCGCCAGTAGCAGGCGCACTTGCTGGCGGTTGTACTGGGGCAGGTTGGCGAGAAATCGGTCCAGGCGCATGAGGGTCGGCAGGTAGTGGGCAAGGGCGCGCAGTCTAGCGCTTTGGCGGGGCGAGCGCCGCAGGGTCTCCATGCGGTCTTGGTGATGCTGCCGATGCCGCGGTCTAGCGGGACGGCGATACCGCTTCCAACCGTGCCAGTACGCCCGCGCAACGCGGACATAAACAGCGGCTGTTGCGTTGCTCCAAGGGTAGGGCCAACAGCACCGCAGGGTCGATGCTGACCCCGTAGCACCAGCAGGGCTGGTCCGCGCGTTGCGGGTCGGCCAAGACGCAGTCGTTGCGGTTACCGCAGGCGGGGCAGTGCTGGGCGTCAGTCATGTGCGGCTGCCAAGCGTTCGCTGCGCAGGCGCTGGCGCGCGTTTTGTTGGGCGGGGTAGGGAGCGTCAGTCATGCGCGGTCTCCAAACGTTCGCCGCAGACGCGGTTGCGCCCGCCCTGCTTGGCGCGATACAGAGCGTTGTCGGCCCGGGCCAGCAAGGCTTGCAGGTCGTCGCCCGGCTGCAGGCTGCTCATGCCGATGCTGGTGGTCAGGCGCAACGGCCTGCCTTCGAAGCTGAACACCAGTTGTTCGGCGCGCAAGCGGATCTTGTCGGCCACATGCAGCGCCGCTTCGCCTTCCACACCCCGCAGCAGCACGATGAATTCCTCGCCGCCCCAGCGGCAGAGGATGTCGGTCTGACGCAGGCTGCCTTGCAGCACCAGGGCGAACTGGCGCAGCACTTCGTCGCCGGCCAGGTGGCCATGGGTGTCGTTGAGGACCTTGAAGTGGTCGAGGTCGATCAGCAACGCCACCAGTGGCGTCTGCTCGCGCTGGGCCTGTTGCAAGGCACGCTCGGCCAGCAGGTCGAAACTGCGTCGGTTGGGCAGGCCGGTCAGGCTGTCGAGGGTGGCCAGGGCCTCGGTGTTGTCCTGGTGGCGCTTGATCATGGCGTTGAGCAGCAACAGCACCACCAGGGTGATCATCGCGCAGATCAGCAGATTGATGTACAGCGACTCGCGGATGCGGTCCAGCGCGCCGGTCTCGCGCTTGTCGACCATCAGGTACCAGTTCAGCTCGGGAATCAGCCGCACGTTCAGGTAGTGGCTGTGCCCGTCCGCGTCTTCGTAGCTGTGGCTGCCGGCGCTGGGCGCCTGCATGCGGCCGGCCATGCTGCCCAGCGCGGCGTTGTCCGCCATGCGGTCGCCGACGCGCAGGCCGTGGGGGGCGCCGTCGGAGCCTGTGAGCAGCACTTTGCCCTGGGCGTCGGTGAAGAACACCGAGCGTTGGTAGCGGCGTTGGTATTCGTCGATCAGTTCGACCACCGTGTTCACGCTCAAGCCCACGCCTGCCGCACCGATAAAACGCTGGTCGTCGTCGAGCACGCGGTAGTTGATGAACAGGGTCAGGGCGTCCTGGTTGGCCATGTCCACATCGACGTTGATCTCGTAGGGTGCAGCCCCATCGTGCAGGCGGAAATACCAAGCGTCGCGCCAGTTGCCGCCCTCCACCTTCTTCAGCACACCCTTGGCCTGGTAGTAGGTGCGGCTGGCTTCGGAGACCAAAAACGCGGTGAAGGTGCCTTGCCGTGCCACGATCTCGCCGAGGTAGCGGGTCATGCGTGTGGGGTCTTGCTCGCCGGCCAGCAGCCAGTCGCGCACGAAGGTGTCCTGGGCCATCATCGAAGCCATCAGCACCGGTCGGATCAGGTCCTTCTGGATTTCCGAATAGACGGTGTTGGAGGTCAGCGGCAGTTCGGTGTTGATGATGCTGTCGCGGATGGTGCTGCGCGAGGCGAGGTAGCTCAGCAGCGAAGTGGCCAGAAAGCCGCAGGTCAGCAGCACCAGCAAGGCGAGGATCAGCGAGCGCTGCGAGAACAGAGCGGAGCGAGGCGGCATGATCTTCCCATGATGTTTGCCAAGGCGGGCCATTCTAGTGACAAGCAGGAAAAATGGCCCTATGTTTTTCCACAGCCGGAACACCTGTTTCAAATTGTTGCTGGGCTGGCACCGAACCCTGGAATCGCGGTCCTAGCTAAGCCGATCCACGTACCTGGGTCGGCGCCCGCCAGCGTCGTTGGTCTGGGCACCCCAGCGGTCCGGGAGGCCGCCCATGTTTCCTCGAATCCGAATGCTGTTCCTCGCACTCGCGGCGTCGCTGACGGCCGCCTGCGTACCCTACACCGGCGCCGGCCAGTACCGCACCGAGGTGTATTCCGTCGAGCGCGAGGTGTACCCGAGCGACGGCTATTACGTGGTGCCGCAGCCGCGCTATCGCTACGACGCGCCGCCCCGCTACTACCCGGCACCACGGGGTTACTACCGCGTGGTGCCCGATCCGCGCCTGCGGCCCTATGCGCCACCGCCGGTGATCATCCGCGAACGTGGCCCGCGTTATGACTATGGCCATCGTCAGCGCTACGACTATGGCCGCGATCGTGACCGGCATGACTACCGCAGGCCCTACCGCGACGGGCCACGCCATGGTGGGCCGGGGAATTGGCCGGGTCGTGGCGACGGACCGCGGCAGCATGGCGGGCACTACGGTCCGCGTCGGTAAGGCGGGCACTGCCCCGCGCGATGGATGCGGGCCGCTCCAGGTTCGCTTGGCAACCGCACCCGCAGGGCCGGGCGAACCGAACGTATCGGCCGCCGGTCCCATGGTTGACATGGGCAAGACGCTTTTCTACTGTCGCGCCCCCTGATTTCGGACCGCCCCATGACCGACGACGATCGCATCAAGCTCGAACCCAGTTGGAAAGCCGCCCTGCGCGCCGAGTTCGACCAGCCCTACATGCACCAGCTGCGCGAGTTCCTGCGTCAGGAATATGCCGCCGGCAAGCAGATCTACCCACCCGGGCCCCTGATCTTCAATGCGCTCAATTCCACGCCGTTGCCGCAGGTCAAGGTGGTGATCCTCGGCCAGGACCCGTACCACGGTCCCGGCCAGGCCCATGGCCTGTGCTTCTCGGTGCAGCCGGGCGTGCCCACGCCACCGTCGCTGGTCAACATCTATAAAGAGTTGCAGCGCGACCTGAACCTGCCCGTGCCCAACCATGGCTATCTGCAGAGCTGGGCCGAGCAGGGCGTATTGCTGCTCAACACCACCATGACCGTGGAGCGCGCCAACGCCGCCTCGCACGCCAAGAAAGGCTGGGAACACTTCACCGACCGCATCATCCAGGTGGTCAGCGATGAGTGCGAGCACGTGGTGTTCCTGCTGTGGGGCGCCCATGCGCAGAGCAAGCAGAAGCTCATCGACGGTACCAAGCACCTGGTGCTCAAGTCGGTGCACCCCTCGCCGCTGTCGGCCTACCGTGGGTTCATCGGCTGCGGGCATTTCAGCCGGGCCAACGGCTTCCTCGAACAGCGCGGTATCGCGCCGATCGATTGGGCGTTGCCGGCCAACCCTGGCGCGTGAGCCTCAGCCGGCGCGTTGCCAGCGGCGGAACAGGGGTTCGGCCAGGAACAGGACGAACAGCAGGCGCATGACCTGCATGGCCGTCACCAGGGGCACCGACAGTTGCAGGGTCTCGGCCGTCAGGCTCATCTCGGCAATGCCGCCAGGCATCATGCCCAAGGTCAGCGAACGCACGTCGAGCCCGGTCAATGTGCTCAGCGCCCAGGCCGCGGCGCCTGCGACCGCCATGCTCAACGCAGTGGCGACCAGGGTGCGGCCCAAGAAGGCCGGCGCTCGGCGAAAGAAGGCGCGGTTGAAGTGACAGGCCAGGCCGCTGCCGATCAGCCATTGGCCGATCTGGCTGGCGCCGTCGGGCAACGAAGTGTGCAGACCGCCGGCCAGGCTCACCGTCGCCGCTACCAACAGCGGCCCGAACAGCCAGGGGTTGGGCTGGCGCAGGCGTTGCCAGAGCAACGCGCAGCCCAGCGCCAGCGGCGCGATCAATGCCAACCACGGCCAGCTTACGCTGCTGCTGTGATTGAGCGCTACGCCATCGCCCAGCAGCAGCTTGAACAGCGCCGGTACGCACAGCACCACCGCCAGCACGCGCAAGCTCTGCGCCGCCGCCACCTGGCTGAGTACCGCGCCGTTGCGCGCACCGAGGTTGACCATCTCGCCCGAACCGCCCGGCATGCTGGCGAAGAACGCCGTGGCGCGGTCTTCGCCGCTGCGGCGCAGCAGCGCCACGCCGATCACGCTCGACAGCGTGGTCAACAGTGCGCCGAACAGGATCAGCAGGAAATGATGGGAGACTTGCTCGATCACCAGCGGCGTGAAGTGCAGGCCGATGCCCACGCCGATGATCCATTGGCCGCATTTGCGCCCGTGGGGTATTTCCGACAGCTGCCAGGGGGTCAGGCAGCGCACCAGGATGATGGCCAGCAGGGCGCCGACCATCCACGGCAAAGGCCAGCCGACCTTGCTGGCGAGAAACCCGCCCGCAAGGCCGACCAGCCCGGTTGCCCAGTACAGCGGCAGACCGCGATCAGGCACCGGCCAGTGCCCGACGTGCCTTGGCACGGCGGCGCCAGATGCGGATCAGCGGCAGCGAGATCATGCACGCGGTGAGGATCCACACACCCAGGCTGATCGGGCTCGACCAGAGGATGCCCAGTTCGCCGTTGGAGATCGACAGCGCGCGGCGCAGGTTCTGCTCCATCAGCCCACCCAGGATGAAGCCGAGCAGGATCGGCGACAGGGGGAAGTCCAGCTTGCGCAGGATGTAGCCCATGATGCCGATGCCGACCATCAGGAACAGGTCGAAGGTGGTGGCATGCACGGCGTACACGCCGATGCCGGTGATGATCGCGATCACCGGCACCAGCGCCCAGTTCGGCACGGCCAGGATGCGGGTGAAGATGCGGATCATCGGGATGTTCAGGATCACCAGCATGATGTTGGCGATGAACAGCGAGGCGATCAGGCCCCAGACGATGTCCGGCTGCTGCTGGAACAGCAGCGGGCCGGGGGTGATGTTGTACAGCGTCAGCGCGCCGATCATCACCGCCGTGGTGCCCGAACCGGGTACGCCCAGGGTCAGCATCGGCACCAGGGCGCCGCAGCAGGAGGCGCCGATGGCGGTTTCCGGCGCCGCCAGGCCGCGGGCATCGCCCTGGCCGAACTTGCCGCTCTCACCGGCCATGCGCTTCTCGGTCATGTACGCCACGGCGCTGGCCAGGGTCGCACCGGCACCGGGCAGCACGCCCATGACGAAACCGAGCAGGCCGCAGCGGATGTTCACCGCGAACACCGACGCCGCTTCCTTCATGTTGAACAGCATGCGCCCGGTGGCCTTGACCGCCTGGTGGCCGTGGTGGGTCTTCTCCAGCAGCAGGAGGATTTCGCTGATCGAGAACAGCCCCAGCACCAGCACCACGAACTGAATGCCGTCGGCCAGGTGCACGCTGTCGCCGGTGAAGCGGTACACCCCGCTGTTGGCGTCGATGCCCACGGCCGAGAGGAACAGGCCGATCAGCGCGGCGATGAACGTCTTCAAGGGTTTGTCGCCGGCCATGCCGCCCAGCGCGACGATGGCGAACACCATCAGCACGAAGTATTCCGCCGGCCCGAAGGCGATCGCCCATTTCGCCAGCAACGGGGCGAACAGCACCATGCCGCAGGTGGCGATGAAGGCGCCGATGAACGAGCTCCAGGCCGACAGCGACAACGCCACGCCGGCCAGGCCCTGGCGGGCCATGGGGTAGCCGTCGAGGGTGGTCATCACGGTGGAGGCTTCACCCGGGATGTTCAGCAGGATCGAGCTGATGCGGCCGCCGTACTCGCAGCCCAGGTACACCGCCGCCAGCAGGATCAGCGCCGATTCCGGCGGCAGGCCCAAGGCGAAGGCGATGGGGATCAGCAGGGCCACGCCGTTGATCGGGCCCAGGCCCGGCAGCAGGCCGACCACGGTACCGATCAGGGTGCCGCTCAGGGCGGTGACCAGGTTGTAGGGGGAGAGGGCAACGCCGAAGCCCTGGCCCAGGTAGCTCAAAGTATCCATGTCTCAGTTCTCCAGAACGCTGAGCAGGCCAAGGGGCAGCGGCACGTCCATCATGTGGTCGAACAGCCAGTAGAGGAACACGCTCATCAGCGTCACCACGATGGCGCTGTGCAGCCAGCGGCCGCCATACAGGCGGGCCATGGGGATGCCGACGAGGATCGCGCTGAGGATGAAGCCCAGCGACTCGAAGGTGTAGGCGAACAGCAGCAGCAGACCGACGCAGGCAGCGATCTTGGTCAGCGTGGCGCGGTCGAGCTCGGGCTCATCGTCCTTGCGCACGATCGGCGTAGGGCGGATCGCCAGGTACAGCAGGCCCAGGCTCATCAGGCCGAGCATCAGCAGCGGATAGGCACGCGGCCCGACCGGCTCGTAGGAAAACGCAGCCTGGTAAGGCCAGGCCATCACTGCCAGTGCGGCACACACCGCCAGCAGGATGAGGGCGAAGAGGCGTTGCAGGATCATGGACAATTCCTCGATTAGGAAAAGGCTGAATCGGGGTGTAGGAACATTCGGCTAGGCGCTCCGATTAGCTGCGATGGCACCGTGTAGGAGCGGCTTTAGCCGCGATGGGCGGCAACGCCGCCCTACCTCAGCCATCGTGTAGCGTCGGTGAGAGCGAGGTTGCAGCCGTCGGGGCGGCGTTGCCGCCCATCGCGGCTGAAGCCGCTCCAACAGGGGGACGCATCGCGGCTGATCGGAGCGCCGAACCGACCGCTCCTACAACAGAACCGCCGGCTTACTGCACCAAGCCGAATTCCTTGGCCAGCACCTTGTACTGCGCCACCTGCTGCTTCACATAGCCGTCCAACTGCTCGCCGGTCATGGCGAAGGGGAACAGCTCGCGCTGGTCGCGCAGCTTGGCGAATTCTTCCGAGGCCAGCACCTTGTCGAAGGCCTCTTTCCACCAGGCGTAGTCTTCGTCGCTGACCTTCGGCCCCAGGTAGAAGCCGCGCACCACGGGCCAGACGATGTCGTAGCCTTGCTCCTTGGCGGTCGGGATGTTCTTCATTTCCGGATCGTCCAGACGCTCTTCGGAGAACACCGCGAGCAGGCGCATGTTGCCGCTCTGGATGTGCGGCATGGAGTCGGAGATGTCCGTCGAGCCGACCTGGATGTGCCCGCCCAGCAGCGCGGTGGCGATTTCGCCGCCGCCTTCCAGGGCCACGTAGCGCAGGTCGCGCGGGTTGATGCCGGCGGCCTTGGCGATCAGCGCGGTCTGCATCCAGTCCTGGCTACCGACGGTGCCGCCCGAACCGATCACCACCTTGCTCGGGTCTTTCTTCAACGCCGCGACCAGGTCGTCGAGGGTCTTGTAGGGCGAATCGCTTTTCACCGCGATGGCGCCATAGCTGGTGCCGACCGCCGACAGCCAACGCACGGCGTTTTCGTCGAAACGGCCGAACTTGCCCTGCGCCAGGTTCAGCAGCGAGCCGCTGGACCAGGCCACCAATGTGCCGGCGTCGGCCGGGCGCTGGGCGACCACGGCGTTGTAGGCCACAGCGCCCACGCCGCCGGGCATGTAGGTCACGCGCATGGGTTTGCTGAGGATCTTTTCGTTGACCAGGGCGCTTTGCACCAGTTTGCACGTCAGGTCGAAACCGCCGCCGGGCGAGGCCGGGGCGATGCATTCGGGGCGTTTGGGCTCAGCGGCCAGGGCATTGCCGACCAGCAGCAGGCAGCCGGTGGCCAGGACGAGGCGGCGCAGGGAAAAGGTCATCGTCTATCTCCGTCACACTTGTTGTTATGGGTTACCAGAGGGCCACGCTGTAGCTCACCAGCACACGGGTTTCGTCGGCATCGCGGGTGAAGTTGGAGCGGAACGAAGCGTTGCGCAGGCGCACCTCGACGTTCTTCAACGGCCCGCTCTGCACCACGTACTTGAGTTCGGTGTTGCGTTCCCACTCCTTGCCCTCGCCACCGCTGGCGCGGCTGACGTTGTCGCCGTGCAGGTAACGGGTGAGGAAGCTCAGGCCGGGCAGGCCGAGGGCGGCGAAGTTGTAGTCGTAGCGCAGTTGCCAGGAGTGCTCGTCGGCGTTGGCGAAGTCGTTGATCTGCACGAAGTTGACCAGGTGCGGGTCGGCGCCGTCGAGGTAGGGAAAGGCGCTGTCGCCCGACAGGTGCTGGTAGGCCGCGCTGAGCTTGTGGCCGCTCAAGGCGTAGCTGAACATGCCGTTGACGGTGGTGTTGTCGATGTTGCCGGCCCTGGCCTGGCCCTGCTCGTCGCTGCTCGACAGGCGCAGGTCGGCGCCCAGGGTGCCCGGGCCCCAGGGCTGGGTGGCGAGCAGGCCGAGGAAGTGCTGGCGGTAGACGTCGTCGAGCTGGGCGAAGTGGTAGCTGCCGGTGATGCGCTTGGTGAAGGCGTAGTCGACCCCGGCCATGTCGAAATGGTCGCCGCTGAAGGTGCCGCTGAAACGGCTGCCCTTGTTGTTCAGCGCCAGGTCTTCCCAGTTGGTGTCGTTGCGGTCCTTGGCCTTTTCCAGGCGCCCGCCGATGAAGGTCACGCGCTCGATGTCGCGCGAGCTGAGCAGCGCGCCTTCGAAGGTCTGCGGCAGGATGCGGCCGTCGTTGGGGCGCAGCACCGGGGTCACCGGAATCAGCGAGCCGACCTTGAGTTCGGTCTTGGAGATGCGCACTTTGCCGGTCACGCCGAGCTTGGAGTATTCGTCGGCGGCCTTGCCGTCGTCGTGCACCGGCAGCAGGCCGGTGCCGCTGCGGTCGCGGCTGGAGTCGAGCTTGACGCCGACCATGCCCAGCGCGTCCAGGCCGAAGCCCACGGTGCCGTCGGTGTAGCCGGACTGGATGTCGAGCATGAAGCCCTGGGCCCACTCGTCGCGCTTGGACTGTTGCGCGCTGGTGCCGTCGCGGAAGTCGCGGTTGAAGTACATGTTGCGGGTTTCGAAGGTGGCGGTGCTGTCTTCGATGAACGCGGCCTGGCTCAGCGGCGCGAAGCCGGCCAAGGCGAGGGCGCTGGCGAGGGTGCCAGAGCTTGGAGAAAACGAACGGGTAGGCACGAACGCCTGACGCTGGGCGGGCAGCATGGGATGACTCCGTTTCTTGTTCTTATGAGTTGCACCACGAGGGTGCACGGCACGGCAGATCGAGCTGCCGTGGTGCGATCCTAGGTAACCAACCTTTCAGCAACCTTTCACGCCGAGAGGATTGTTACAAAGGGATTCACAGAACCGACGGGGCGGGTACACTCCGCGCCAACCGAACGATGCGGGGATGAAGGCGATGCGTGTATTGCTGGTCGAAGACCACCTGCAACTGGCCGAAAGCGTGGCCCAAGCCTTGAAGGGCCTGGGCCTGACCGTGGACGTGCTGCACGATGGGGTCGCTGCCGATCTGGCGCTGGCCAGCGAAGAGTACGCCGCGGTGGTGCTCGACGTCGGCCTGCCGCGCCTGGACGGCTTCGAGGTGCTGGCGCGTCTGCGCGGGCGCGGCAAGACCGTGCCGGTGCTGATGCTCACCGCGCGCAGCGACGTCAAGGACCGCGTCCACGGCCTCAACCTGGGCGCCGACGACTACCTGGCCAAGCCGTTCGAGCTGAGCGAACTCGAGGCCCGGGTCAAGGCCCTGCTGCGCCGCAGCGTGCTCGGCGGCGAGCGCCAGCAGTGCTGCGGGCCTCTGGTCTACGACCTCGACACTCGGCGTTTCACCCTCGATACCGAGCACCTGACCCTGACCTCCCGCGAGCAGAGCGTGCTCGAAGCGCTGATCGCCCGGCCGGGGCGGGTGATGAGCAAGGAGCAGTTGGCCGCCCAGGTGTTCGGCCTGGACGAAGAAGCCAGCCCCGACGCCATCGAGATCTACATCCACCGCCTGCGCAAGAAGCTCGACGGCCATGCGGTGGCCATCGTCACCTTCCGCGGCCTGGGCTATCTGCTCGAGCACCGCGATGCGTGACGACGGCAGCCTGCGCGGGCGCCTGCTCGGCAACCTGGCCCTGCTGCTGGTGGTGCTGATGTGCGCCAGCGGCCTGAGCGCCTACTGGAACGGCCGCGAGGCGGCCGACACCGCGTACGACCGCACGCTCCTGGCCTCGGCCCGGACCATCGCCGCCGGCCTCTCGCAGCGCGACGGCACATTGAGCGCCGACGTGCCCTACGTGGCCCTCGACACCTTCGCCTACGACAGCGCCGGGCGCATCTACTACCAAGTGCTGGATATCCAGCAGCGCCTGATCTCCGGCTACGAGCACCTGCCGCCGCCGCCGCCGGGCACCCCGCGCACCGACGACTATCCGGCGCTGGCGCGTTTCTACGATGCCCGCTACCAGGGCCAGGACGTGCGTGTGGTGAGCCTGCTGCGGGCCGTCAGCGAGCCGAACATGAACGGCATGGCCGAAATTCGCGTGGCCGAAACCGACGAGGCGCGCGAGAGCATGGCCCGCGACCTGATGACCGACACCCTGCTGCGCTTGGGGATGCTGGCGTTGGCCGCGCTGATGATGGTGTGGTTCGCCGTGAGCGCCGCGCTGCGCCCCTTGGAACGCCTGCGCAGCGCGGTGGAGGAGCGGCAGCCCGACGACCTGCGGCCCTTGCCGCTGGTGCAGGTGCAGCGCGAACTGAGCCCGCTGGTGCATGGCCTCAACCATTTCACCGAGCGCTTGCGCGCGCAGTTCGAGCGTCAGGCACAGTTCATCGCCGATGCCGCCCACGAACTGCGCACGCCGTTGGCGGCGCTCAAGGCGCGCTTGGAGCTGGGCCAGCGCTCCAGCGATCCGCAGCAGTGGCGCCAGACCCTCACCGAAGCGGCCCAAGGCACCGATCGGCTGACTCACCTGGCTAATCAACTGCTGTCGTTGGCGCGGGTCGAGCATGGCGCCCGTACCATCGCCGAAGGCGGTGCCCAGCGCCTGGACCTGACTCAACTGGCCCGCGAACTGGGCATGGCCCTGGCGCCTCTGGCCCATGCCCGAGGCGTGGCCCTGGCGCTGGAGGCCGAAGCGCCTGTGTGGCTCAAGGGCGAACCGACTTTGCTCAACGAGCTGTTGAGCAACCTGGTGGACAACGCTATCGCCCACACCCCGGTGGGCGGCACGGTGGTGCTGCGGGTGCTGGCTCCAGCCGTGCTGGAGGTGGAGGACGACGGCCCCGGCATCCCCGAAGCGGAGCGTGAACGCGTGTTCGAGCGCTTCTACCGGCGCAGCCCGCAGGGCACCGGCCTGGGCCTGGCCATCGTCGGCGAGATCTGCCGTGCGCATTTGGCCAGTATCAGCTTGCACGACGGTGACAACGGCGGGTTGAAGGTGCGGGTGAGTTTCAGCACCGATTGACGTGGGTGACGCGGGCAAGGCAGCGCCTTGACGGCGTCGGCGCGCTCAGCCCAGCATGCCGCGGGCTTCGAGCAACTCGGCCACATCCAGTTGCTTGTCGGCCGGCAGCTTCAGATGGCGCCAGGCCGGCAGCGCCGTCGGCGGCAGGGCAGGGTCGCCCTGGCGCAGATGGCGAGCGAGCTGCACCACGTCGATGTAGTCCAGTTTATGGGTAGTGCGTTCCAGATCGTCGATCTGGCTGGGCAGGTTGACCAGTTGTTCGGGAAAGTCCCAGGCGCTCAAGAGCTTGTCGCCGAGCACGGGCTGAATCTGCTCGATGATGTGGTGCAGGCACACCGGGTCTGCCAACAGTTCGTTGTGTTCTTCGGCGTAGATCAGCACCGGCAGGGCACCGATCTGATGGACCAGACCGCCCAAGGCGGCCTGGTCGGGCTTGAGCGAGGTGTGGCGGCGGCACAGCTCGTAGCTGATGCCGGCCACTTCCAGGCTGCGCGCCCAGACGTCGCGCAGTTTCTGTTCCACCGACGGCGAGCGGGCGTGGAAGATCTGCTCGATGACCAGGCCGATGGCCAGGTTGCAGCTGTAGTTGATGCCCAGCCGGGTGATCGCGGTGTGCAGGTCGGTGACTTCCACCGAGGCGCGCAGCAAGGGGCTGTTGACCACCTTGATCAGGCGTGCCGACAGGGCTGCGTCCTGACCGATCACCCGGCTCAGGGCCGCGACGCTGATCTCGCTGTCCTCGGCAGCCTCACGGATGCTCAAGGCCACCTCGGGCAATGTCGGTAGGAGCAGTTCGTCGTTATCGATGGCGGCAAGCAATTGTGCTTGCACCTTGTCGGCCAGCTTGTTCATCGGGCTTCTCTGCCGCTGTGGAGGGGAGCGCCCCACGCATGGAGTGGGGCGGGCTGATCAGCGTTGGATTTCCCGGTCGCGGTCAAGTTCGTAGGGCAGGTCGAGCAGGCTCAGGCGCGGGCCGTCGGCGGCCCCCAGGTGCAGGTTGTCGTCGGCCACGGCGTCGGCACTGAGCACTGCCAGCAGTTCGCACGCCTCACCGGCGCGCGCCGCCAGCACCACTTCGCCGACCGACGAGCCATGGGTGGGAGAAAACACTTCCGTGCCCGGTTCGGGCAGAGCGCTTCGCGCCAATGCCACGCGGTACATGCGGCGCTTGAGCTTGCCCAGGTACTGCATGCGCGCGACGATTTCCTGACCGGTGTAGCACCCTTTCTTGAAACTCACGCCGTCCACTGCCTGCAGGTTGATCATCTGCGGAATGAACAGCTCGCGGGTGGCGCCCACGACTTGGCCGATCCCGGCGCGGATCTGGCCCAGCAGCCAATCGTTCAAGGTGCCCTGGGTCAACTGGGCATCCAGGCCCTGGCGCACGGCGGCCGCTTGCTCGGCCGTCGCCCAGAGCTCGACGCGTTCGGCGGACGCACGCACCGCCATCAGCCCAGGTTGGCGAGCAGTGGCGCCCGCCTCGAACGCAACTTCCAGGCCCAGCGGCTGCAGCGCGGCATCGCCCCGGTGCAGGCCGAAGCGCACCCAAGCGGCGCTCTCGTCGGTGAGCACCGCCTTGGAAAATACGGCGTATTTCTTCAAGTCAGCCATTTGCGCTTCGAGCAGCTCGCTGGCCATCGCCAAGAGAAAGCCATCCCCCTGTGGCAGGATGCGGAAGCTCGACTGCATGCGACCCTTGACCATGCAGCGCGCGCCGAGGCCGGCGTGGGCGTCGTCGAGGTAGTTGAGGTTGCAGGTCAGTTGTCCCTGCAGGAACTTGCCCGCGTCGGAGCCGCGGACGGCAAGGATGCCCTCGTGATCGAGAGAGCAGTAGAAAGCGGAATCGGCCATGGGACATCGCGATAGCTAAGGAACTGGCGGCCATCATAGAACGGTGCCGAGCAAATAGGTAGGCGAGTGGTCATGTGCGGTAACAGGGTACGACCAATGCCCAGTGCCGCCGTGCCGGCCAGGCTGTATACTGCCGGGCCATTCGAG
Organism: Pseudomonas sp. UBA6562; assembly: GCF_002434265.1. Classification (GTDB taxonomy): domain Bacteria; phylum Pseudomonadota; class Gammaproteobacteria; order Pseudomonadales; family Pseudomonadaceae; genus Aquipseudomonas. Next base: position 240,297 of record NZ_DJJS01000004.1, read on the forward strand.
GAGGGCCCCATGGTCGAACAAACTGAACTCAATCGCCTGCTCTGGCACAGCCGGCGCGGCATGCTGGAACTGGACGTGCTGCTGGTGCCCTTCAGCCAGGAGGTTTACGCCACCCTCAGCGAGCACGACCGCGCACTCTACACGCGCCTGCTCGAATGCGAAGACCAGGACATGTTCGGCTGGTTCATGGAGCGCTGCGAGTCCGAAGACCCGGAGCTGCAGCGCATGGTGCGCATGATCCTGGACCGTGTCCAGCCCAAGTGAAGCCTTCGAATGCCGTTGGCAAGGCTCGCGCCTGCTGCTGACGGCCTACCTCGGGTGCATGGCCTTGGCGCTGTGCGCCGTCTGGTTCGGTGCCGCACCTCTGTGGTTCGCCAATCTGCTCAGCCTGGGCTGCGCCCTGCACGCGCGCTGGGTGATCCCGCGGCGCATCCTGCTCACCCATCCCCATGCCATCACCGGCCTGCGCCGCAACGCCCAGGGCTGGAGCCTGTTCAGTCGAGCGTCGGGCTGGCAGCCCGCACGGCTGTGTCGTGACAGCCTGGCCTTGCCGCACTGTGTGGTGCTGCGCTACGTGCGGCGCGGTCGCTGGTTGAGCGAAAGCCAGTGCGTCCCGGCAGATGCGCTGGACGCCGAAACGCACCGCCGCCTGCGTGTGCGCTTGAAGTACAGTCGGCGGCGTTGGCGGTGAGGGTCAGTGCCGGCCCAGCGTCGGGTCCAGCACCGTATCGCGCGCTTCGGGCAGCATGTCGGGGTAATCGAGGGTGTAGTGCAGGCCGCGCGATTCCTTGCGCTGCATGGCCGAACGGATCATCAGCTCGGCGACCTGGGCCAGGTTGCGCAATTCGATCAGGTCGCGGCTGACCTTGTAGTTGCTGTAGAACTCGTCGATCTCGTCGAGCAGCATGCGCACGCGGTGCGCGGCCCGTTGCAGGCGCTTGCTGGTGCGCACGATGCCCACGTAGTCCCACATGAAGCGCCGCAGCTCGTCCCAGTTGTGCGCGATGATCACGTCTTCGTCCGAATCGGTCACCTGGCTGGCGTCCCAGCCGGGCAGGGCGCGCGGCATGGGGATAAGGTCCAGTTGCGCGATGATGTCCGCAGCCGCGGCGCGGCCGTAGACGAAGCATTCGAGCAGCGAATTGCTGGCCATGCGGTTGGCGCCGTGCAGGCCGGTGAAGCTGGTTTCGCCGATGGCATACAGGCCGGGCACGTCGGTGTGGCCGTGTTCGTCGACCATTACCCCGCCGCAGGTGTAATGCGCAGCGGGCACCACGGGAATGGGTTGTTGCGTGATGTCGATGCCAAAGCCCAGGCAGCGCTCATAGACGGTCGGGAAGTGGGCCTTGATGAACTCGGCGGGCTTGTGGGTGATGTCCAGGTACACGCAATCCACGCCCAGACGTTTCATTTCATGGTCGATGGCGCGGGCCACGATGTCGCGCGGCGCCAGCTCTTCGCGAGCGTCGAAGCGTGGCATGAAGCGTTCGCCGTTGGGCAGTCGCAGCAGCGCGCCTTCGCCACGCAAGGCTTCGGTGATGAGGAAGCTCTTGGCCTGGGGGTGGTACAGGCAGGTGGGGTGGAACTGGTTGAACTCCAGGTTCGCCACCCGGCAGCCGGCGCGCCAGGCCATGGCGATGCCATCGCCGCAGGCACCGTCGGGGTTACTGGTGTACAGATAGACCTTGGCCGCGCCGCCAGTGGCCAGCACGGTGAAGCGCGCGCCGAAGGTATCGACCTCACCGGTGCTGCGGTCCAGCACGTAGGCCCCCAGGCAACGCTGACCGTTGAGGCCCAGGCGGCGCTCGGTGATCAGGTCGATGGCCACGCGCTGTTCGAGCAGCTCGATGTTCGGCCGTTGCCGGGCCTGCTCCAGCAGCGAGGTGAAGATCGCCGCACCGGTGGCGTCCGCGGCATGGATGATGCGCCGATGGCTGTGGCCGCCTTCGCGGGTCAGGTGGAACTGGTAGCTGCGCGCGTCGGCGGCCTGTTCGTCGCGGGTGAAGGGCACACCCTGCTCGATCAGCCAGTCGATGGCCTCGCGGCTGTGCTCCACGGTGAAGCGTACGGCGTCTTCATGGCACAACCCGCCGCCGGCGTTGAGGGTGTCTTCGACATGCGACTGCACGGTGTCGGTGTCGTCCAGCACGGCGGCCACGCCGCCCTGTGCCCAGAAGGTCGAGCCGTTGGCCAGTTCGCCTTTGCTCAGCACCGCGACGCGCACATGGCGCGGCAAATTCAGCGCCAGGCTCAAGCCGGCCGCACCGCTGCCGATCACTAGGACATCATGTTGGAATGGTTGGCTCATGTCGGGGCACTAGTATCTGGATGAGGTGAACGGCACAATAGCCCCGCGTAGGTGGCACTGTGAGACTATCGGGCCGTAGCCGGGATGCCTTTATAGCAGCCCCGGCCCGCTGATTTCCAACGACGCTTGTCCGGTTTGCTGGTTTCGCCAGGGAACTTTCGGCGATCGTCGGAAATCCCATGAAGGCTGCCCGCACGTCAAAATTGCCGCGGCGACGCAGGGCAGCTGCTCTTACCGGGCGAAATCCTGCGTATTCGAGATTCTACGTCGATGAGGGCGGCCTTCACCGTCTTCATCGCTCATGCGAGCCGATGAAAGGCCGCAGGAAACTTGCTTGGAGGGGAGAACTTTTGCCTAAAGCCCGAGTCTATGTTTGCAAGCCTGAACGATGGCTTTTGCAACGCTCCTTCGAGACCACTGAGGAGTGTTCATGCTAACCCAGGAAGAGGATCAGCAGCTTGTCGAGCGCGTACAGCGCGGCGATAGGCGAGCGTTCGATCTGTTAGTGCTGAAGTATCAGCACAAGATTCTCGGGTTGATCGTGCGTTTCGTCCACGACACCCATGAAGCACAGGATGTCGCGCAGGAAGCCTTCATCAAGGCCTACCGAGCGCTTGGAAATTTTCGCGGTGACAGCGCCTTCTACACCTGGCTGTACCGCATCGCCATCAACACGGCGAAGAACTACCTGGTGTCCCGCGGAAGGCGGCCGCCAGATAGCGATGTGAGTTCCGAGGATGCGGAATTCTATGACGGCGATCACGGCCTCAAGGATCTTGAGTCTCCTGAGCGCTCCCTGTTGCGGGATGAAATCGAAGGCACCGTCCATCGGACCATCCAGCAATTGCCCGAAGATTTGCGTACGGCACTGACCTTACGTGAATTCGATGGTCTGAGTTACGAAGACATTGCCAGCGTCATGCAATGTCCTGTGGGCACCGTGCGCTCTCGAATATTTCGCGCTCGGGAGGCCATCGATAAAGCCCTGCAACCGCTGTTGCAGGAGTCCTGAGACAGCGGCGATAGCCAAGAGAGGAACCGCCATGAGTCGTGAAGCTTTGCAGGAATCGCTGTCCGCGGTATTGGACAACGAAGCGGATGAACTGGAACTGCGTCGTGTGCTGAGCGCCGTCGAAGATTCGGAGACCCGCGCTACTTGGTCGCGTTACCAGGTCGCTCGTGCAGCCATGCATAAAGAATTGCTGATGCCGAACCTCGACATCGCATCGGCGGTTTCCGCAGCCTTGGCTGAAGAAGCTGCCCCGGCCAAGGTCCAGAAAGGTCCATGGCGCGGCATCGGTCGTCTGGCCGTCGCTGCTTCGGTGACTGTCGCCGTCTTGGCAGGCGTGCGCCTGTACAACCAGGACGAAATCACCGGTGCCGAGCTTGCTCAGCAGCAGCCTGCCCAACAGGTCCTGAGTGCACCGCAAGCGCAAGGCCCTGCCGTGCTGGCCGGCTACACCGAAAGCAGCGATCAGCCGACCGGCCCCATGGCCAACGGCGCGATGCAGAACCAGGCTGGCTGGGACAAGCGTATGCCAGGCTACCTGCAGCAACACGCGCAGGATTCTGCTGCCAAAGGCGGTGAAACCGCACTGCCTTACGCTCGCGCCGCTAGCATGGACGATGCCAAGTAAGGGGCTGCATGCGCGCATTTGCCTTCCTACCGCTGGTGGTCGGCAGTTGCGTCGCACTACCAGTTCTGGCGGCCAATTCTTCGCCTGAAGCGGGGAAGTGGCTGTCAAAGCTGGCTCAAGCCGAACGGCGACAGAATTACCAAGCCTCGTTCATCTACGAACGCAATGGCAGCTTCTCATCCCACCAGATCTGGCACCTTGTCCATGACGGGATTTCCACCGAGCGTCTGTTTCGCCTGGACGGCGACGTTCAGGAAGTCGTACGTGTCGATGGCAGGGTAAGCTGTGCTTCCGGGGACCTGACGTCTGCAGTCAGTACACCGGGCAAATCGCCTGCGAACATCCTCGATCCTCTTAAATTGATGAGCTGGTACGACTTGAGCGTCATCGGCGAGTCGCGCGTGGCCGGGCGAGACGCAATAACCCTTAGCCTTGCGCCTCGCGATCCACATCGCTATGGCTTCGACCTGGATCTGGACCGGCAAACCGGCTTACCGCTGCGTTCTTTGATGGTCAACGAAAAAGGCCAGATGCTCGAGCGTTATCAAGTCGTCAGCCTGGACACCCGGCAAGCCCCCGACGCAGCTGACATGCAAGGCAGTTCTGCCTGCAAGCCGATCGCATCCACGCCCACTCGTAAGAAGGCGGCGCTCGTGGAGTGGCGGGCCGAGTGGTTGCCCGCAGGTTTCGAACTGGTGGGCAGTTTCCAGGCACAAGGCGAGGGGCCTAGCTCTCTAATGTACGACGATGGCCTCGCGCGGTTTTCGGTCTTCCTCGAGCCAGTCGCTGCCGCCGATGGCAAGGACATTCGCACCCAGCTCGGCCCCACCGCTGCCGTTTCGCGCCATCTGGCGACGGCCAGAGGCGACATGCTGGTCACGGTCGTCGGCGAAATCCCATTAGGTACCGCCGAGCGCATAGCGCTGTCGATGAGATGGCAGGGCGCTCAGGAAAGTCGTTGAGCACGCTTGGCCAGAACGGTTTACACGCATTGTTGAAATGAAATTAACGCATTGTCATTTGCATTCCCCTGGTAAATTTTCTATAGGTCTGTTCTTTCGAGGTCTGGCCTGTCCTGCGTCTGCGGGAGCCTTACTGCTAATTACGCTCGTTGTGACGGGAGTCGTATGTCGATACCACGCTTGAAACCCTACCTTTCGATGTTTGCCGCCGTGTTGATGCTCGGCCAGGCGCTCGTGGCCCAGGCCCAAGAGGCGCTGCCCGATTTCACCACCCTGGTCGAACAGGCTTCGCCCGCCGTGGTGAACATCAGTACCAAGCAGAAGCTGCCGGAGCGCCGTATCGCCGCTGGGCAAATGCCCGACCTGGAAGGCCTGCCGCCGATGTTCCGCGAGTTCTTCGAACGCAGCTTGCCGCAACAGCCGGGTTCGCCCCGCGGCGACCGTCAGCGCGAAGCGCAGTCGCTGGGTTCAGGCTTCATCATCTCGGCCGACGGCTACGTGCTGACCAATAACCATGTGGTCGCTGACGCCGACGAAATCATCGTGCGCCTGTCCGACCGCAGCGAGTTGCAGGCCAAGCTGGTCGGCACCGACCCGCGCACCGACGTGGCGCTGCTCAAGGTCGAAGGCAAGGACCTGCCCACCGTCAAACTGGGCGATTCGGAAAAGCTCAAGGTCGGTGAGTGGGTGCTGGCCATCGGTTCGCCGTTCGGCTTCGACCATTCGGTGACCAAGGGCATCGTCAGCGCCAAGGGCCGCACCCTGCCCAACGACAGCTACGTGCCGTTCATCCAGACCGACGTGGCCATCAACCCCGGCAACTCCGGTGGGCCGCTGTTCAACATGAACGGTGAAGTGGTGGGCATCAACTCGCAGATCTTCACCCGCTCCGGTGGCTTCATGGGCCTGTCGTTCGCCATTCCGATCGACGTGGCGCTGGACGTTTCCAACCAACTCAAGAAAGACGGCAAGGTCAGCCGCGGCTGGCTGGGTGTGGTCATTCAGGAAGTGAACAAGGACCTGGCCGAATCCTTCGGCCTCGACAAGCCTGCCGGCGCGTTGGTCGCGCAAGTGCTGGAAGACGGCCCGGCGGCCAAGGGCGGCCTGCAGGTCGGCGACGTCATTCTCAGCCTCAACGGCAAGCCGATCGTCATGTCCGCCGACCTGCCGCACCTGGTCGGCAGCATGAAGGACGGCGACAAGGCCAAGCTCGAGATCATCCGCAACGGCAAGCGTCAGGGCCTGGACATCGCCGTAGGCGCACTGCCCGAAGACGATGCCGACACCGGCATGGGCGGCAGCAAGCAGGGCGCCGAACGCAGCAGCAACCGCCTGGGCGTGTCCGTGGCCGACCTTACCGCCGAGCAGAAGAAGTCGCTCGAACTCAAGGGCGGCGTCACCATCAAGGAAGTGCAGGACGGCCCAGCGGCGCTGATCGGCCTGCGTCCGGGCGATGTCATCAGCCACTTGAACAACCAGGCCATTCTGTCGGCCAAGCAGTTCACCGAGATCGCCAAGGAACTGCCGAAGAATCGCTCGGTGTCCATGCGTGTGCTGCGTCAGGGGCGTGCCAGCTTCATCACCTTCAAACTGGCCGAGTAAGCCGGCTACAAGCGGAACGGGGCAGCGCAAGCTGCCCTTTTCGTATGCGCGAGGTCAGCGCGGCGAGCGCCGCGAAAGGCCGGGCGCCATACACGCGGTTACCGGTTAACTGATCGGGAATCTCCCATAACCCTGCGGCTTGGGGTACAATTCCCGGCTATTTTTGGCGGGCGTCCGGCTCGCAGCCTTTTCGAGTGTTGACCTGTGAGTGATTTGAGTCATATCCGCAATTTCTCCATCATCGCCCACATCGACCATGGCAAGTCGACGCTGGCCGATCGTTTCATCCAGCTCTGCGGCGGCCTCACCGCGCGCGAAATGGAAGCCCAGGTCCTCGACTCCATGGACCTCGAACGCGAACGCGGCATCACCATCAAGGCCCACAGCGTCACGCTCCACTACAAGGCGCAAGACGGCAAGACCTACCAGCTCAACTTCATCGACACCCCGGGCCATGTCGACTTCACCTACGAAGTCAGCCGCTCGCTGGCTGCCTGCGAAGGTGCGCTGCTGGTGGTCGACGCCGGCCAGGGCGTTGAGGCGCAATCGGTCGCCAACTGCTACACCGCCATCGAGCAGGGCCTGGAAGTCATGCCCGTCCTGAACAAGATGGACCTGCCCCAGGCCGACCCCGATCGCGTCAAGGACGAGATCGAGAAGATCATCGGCATCGACGCCACCGACGCCGTGGCGTGCAGCGCCAAGAGCGGCATGGGCGTCGACGAGGTGCTCGAGCGCTTGGTGCACACCATTCCGCCACCCGAGGGCGATATCGACGCGCCGTTGCAGGCGCTGATCATCGACTCCTGGTTCGACAACTATCTGGGCGTCGTCTCCCTGGTGCGCGTGCGCCACGGCCGCGTCAAGAAGGGCGACAAGATCCTGGTCAAGTCCACCGGCAAGGTGCATCTGGTCGACAGCGTCGGCGTGTTCACCCCCAAGCACACGCAAACCGCCGACCTCAAGGCCGGCGAAGTGGGCTTCATCATCGGCAGCATCAAGGACATCCACGGTGCGCCGGTGGGCGACACCCTGACCCTGTCCACGACCCCGGACGTGCCGGTGCTGTCGGGCTTCAAGAAGATCCAGCCGCAGGTCTACGCGGGCTTGTTCCCGGTCAGCTCCGACGACTTCGAAGACTTCCGCGACGCCTTGCAGAAGCTCACCCTCAACGACTCGTCGTTGCAATACGCGCCGGAAAGCTCCGACGCCCTGGGCTTCGGTTTCCGTTGCGGCTTCCTCGGCATGCTGCACATGGAGATCATCCAGGAGCGTCTGGAGCGCGAGTACGACCTCGACCTGATCACCACCGCGCCGAGCGTGATCTACGAGCTGGAATTGAAGACCGGTGAAACCATCATCGTCGACAACCCCTCCAAGCTCCCGGACGTCTCTGCGGTCACCGACTTCCGCGAACCGATCGTCACCGCGACCATCCTCGTGCCGCAGGAACACCTGGGCAACGTGATCACGCTGTGCATCGAAAAGCGTGGCGTGCAGCGCGACATGCAGTTCCTCGGCAGCCAGGTGCAGGTGCGCTACGACATGCCGATGAACGAAGTGGTGCTGGACTTCTTCGACCGTCTGAAGTCCACCAGCCGTGGCTATGCTTCGCTGGACTACCATTTCGACCGCTACCAGTCGGCCAACCTGGTCAAGCTGGACGTGTTGATCAACGGCGACAAGGTCGACGCCCTGGCGTTGATCGTGCACCGTGACAACGCGGCCTACAAAGGCCGCCAGTTGACCGAAAAGATGAAGGAGCTGATCCCTCGGCAGATGTTCGATGTGGCGATCCAGGCAGCCATAGGCGGCCAGATCATCGCGCGAACCACCGTCAAGGCGCTCAGAAAGAACGTACTGGCCAAATGTTACGGCGGCGACGTCAGCCGTAAGAAGAAGCTGCTGGAGAAGCAGAAGGCTGGTAAGAAACGCATGAAGCAGGTCGGCAACGTGGAAATTCCACAAGAAGCCTTCCTTGCCGTGCTCAGGTTGGATAGCTAGGTCCTATGTCGCTAAATTTCCCGCTGTTGCTCGTTCTTGCCGTGGCCATCTGTGGTTTGCTGGGGCTCATCGACCTGTTGTTCCTGGCACCGCGCCGGCGAGCGGCGATCGCCACCTATCGGGGTAGCGTCAGCCAGCCCGAGCCGGCGGTGGTCGAGCGCCTCGACAAGGAACCCTTGCTGGTCGAATACGGCAAATCGTTCTTCCCGGTGCTGTTCATCGTGCTGGTGCTGCGCTCGTTTCTGGTCGAGCCGTTCCAGATTCCGTCGGGGTCGATGAAGCCAACGCTGGAGGTCGGCGACTTCATCCTGGTGAACAAGTTCTCCTACGGCATACGTCTGCCGGTGATCGACAAGAAGGTCATCGAGATCGGTGACCCCAAGCGCGGCGACGTGATGGTGTTCCGCTATCCGAGCGATCCGAACGTCAACTACATCAAGCGTGTGGTCGGCCTGCCGGGCGACCAGATCCGCTACACCAACGACAAGCGCCTGTTCGTCAACGGCCAGGCCGTCGCCGAACAGCTGGTCGGCACCGAACCGGGCACCCTGGGCAGCGCCGAGCTGTACAAGGAAAAACTGGGCGAGGCCGAGCACCTGATCCGCAAGGAAATGAGCCGCTACCGCATGCCGCCCGACCAACAGTGGACGGTCCCGGCCGGCCACTACTTCATGATGGGCGACAACCGCGACAACTCGAACGACAGCCGCTTCTGGGATGACCCGAACATTCCCAAGGAACTGCACGGCATGGTGCCGGACCGCAACATCGTCGGTAAGGCCTTCGCGGTCTGGATGAGTTGGCCCGAACCCAAGCTCAGCCACTTCCCCAACCTGTCGCGGGTTGGTTTGATCCACTGATCCACCGGCGCTGTCGATCTGGCAGCGCCGAATGCATTTCTGACATAGGCTGTGTTCTCCAGGATCAGAGAAATGCCATCGCATCGGGCGGTGGCCACGGCCGGCAGTCTTCAGGACCTCGATTTGAACAACGCGTTGAACAACCTTCAGGTGGCCCCATGAGCGCGCCCCTTGACCGCCTGGAGCGCAAGCTCGGCTACACCTTCCGAGATCAGGAGCAGATGCTGCTGGCCCTCACTCACCGCAGTTACGCCGGGCGCAACAACGAGCGCCTGGAGTTTCTCGGCGACTCGATCCTCAACTTCGTCGCCGCCGAGGCGCTGTTCGAGCGCTTCCCACAGGCGCGCGAAGGCCAGTTGTCGCGCCTGCGGGCGCGTCTGGTGAAGGGCGAAACCCTGGCCCGCCTGGCCCGCGGCTTCGACCTGGGCGACTACTTGCGCCTGGGTTCGGGCGAACTCAAGAGCGGCGGTTTCCGCCGTGAGTCGATCCTGGCCGATGCCCTCGAAGCCTTGATCGGTGCGATCTACCTCGACTCCGACATGCAAACGGTACGCGAGCGCATCCTCGCCTGGCTGGCCGGCGAATTCGAAAGCCTGACCCTGGTCGACACCAACAAGGATCCGAAAACGCGCTTGCAGGAATTCTTGCAGTCGCGCGCCTGCGAGTTGCCGCGCTACGAAGTGGTCGACATCCAGGGCGAACCTCACTGCCGCACCTTCTTCGTCGAGTGCGAAGTGGTGCTGCTGAACAACAAGAGCCGCGGTCAGGGCGTGAGCCGGCGTATCGCCGAGCAGGTCGCGGCAGCCTCGGCGCTCATCGCCTTGGGCGTGGAGAATGGCAATGACTGAGAACACCCCCACCCGTTGCGGCTATGTGGCCATCGTCGGCCGTCCGAACGTGGGCAAGTCGACGCTGCTCAACCACATCCTCGGGCAGAAGCTGGCGATCACCTCGCGCAAGCCGCAGACCACCCGGCACAACATGCTCGGCATCAAGACCGAAGGCGATGTGCAGGCGATCTACGTCGATACGCCCGGCATGCACAAGGCCAACGACAAGGCGCTCAACCGCTACATGAACCGCAACGCGTCGGCCGCCCTCAAGGATGTCGACGTGGTGATCTTCGTGGTCGACCGTACGCGCTGGACCGACGAAGACCAACTGGTGCTCGAGCGCGTGCAGTACGTCACCGGGCCGTTGATCCTGGCGGTCAACAAGACCGACCGCATGGACGAGAAGGGCGATCTGATCCCGCACTTGCAGTGGTTGCAAACGCAACTGCCGAATGCCGAGATCGTGCCGATCTCCGCTCAGCAGGGGCATAACCTCGACGCCCTGGAAGCGCTGATCGCCAAGCACCTGCCGGAAAACGAGCATTTCTTCCCGGAAGACCAGATCACCGACCGCAGCAGCCGTTTCCTCGCCGCCGAACTGGTGCGCGAGAAGATCATGCGTCAATTGGGTGCCGAGCTGCCGTACCAGATCACCGTCGAGATCGAAGAATTCAAGCAGCAGGGCCATGTGTTGCACATCCACGCGCTGATCCTGGTCGAGCGCGACGGGCAGAAGAAGATCATCATCGGCGACAAGGGCGAGCGCATCAAACGCATCGGTTCCGAGGCGCGCAAGGACATGGAGCAGCTGTTCGATGCCAAAGTGATGCTCAACCTCTGGGTCAAGGTCAAAGGCGGTTGGTCGGACGACGAGCGCGCCCTGCGCTCGCTCGGCTACGGCGACCTGTAACCCTCCCGTCGAACGGCCCGGATTCTCCGGGCCGTTTTCTTTCGCAGGCCTTTGCATGGAACACCCAGTCGGCCAACCGGCCTATGTGCTGCACAGCCGTGCCTACAAGGAAACCAGCGCGTTAGTGGATCTGTTCACTGCGCAAGGCCTGGTGCGTGTGGTATTGCGCCGCGCCCGGGGCAAGGGCGGCAGCCTGGTGCGGCCGTTCGTGTTGCTCGAAGTGGAGCTGCGCGGGCGCGGCGAGCTGAAGAACGTCAACCGGCTGGAAACCGTCGGTGTCGCGGCCTGGCTGCACGGCGACGCTCTATTCAGCGGGATGTACCTCAACGAGTTGCTCATGCGCCTACTGCCGGCCGAAGTGCCGCACCCGGCTTTGTTCGAGCATTACGCCCTGACCTTGCAGGCGCTGGCCGAGGGGCGCCCACTGGAGCCGCTGTTGCGCGCCTTCGAATGGCGCGTGCTCGACGAGCTTGGCTACGCCTTCTCGCTCAGCCACGACCTCGACGAACAGCCCATCGTCAGCGAAGGTCAGTACCGGTTGCGCGTCGATGCCGGCCTGGAACGGGTGGAGCTGACCCAACCCGGTCTGTTCAGTGGGACGCAGTTGCAGGCACTGGCCGAAGCCGACTGGAACGCGCCCGGCGCGTTGCTCGCGGCCAAGCGCCTGATGCGCCAGGCCCTGGCGGTGCACCTGGGCGGCAAGCCTCTGGTCAGCCGGGAACTGTTTCGCAAGCGCTGATCCCGTCGTATGCTGTGCGGCTCACACTCTAGGAGAGCCTTCCGTGACTCACAGCAACCGCATGCTACTGGGCGTCAACATCGATCACGTGGCCACCCTGCGCCAGGCGCGCGGCACGCGTTACCCCGACCCGGTCAAGGCGGCGCTGGATGCCGAAGAGGCGGGGGCCGATGGCATCACCGTGCACTTGCGTGAAGACCGTCGGCACATCCAGGAGCGCGACGTGCTGCTGCTCAAGGACGTGTTGCAGACGCGCATGAACTTCGAGATGGGCGTTACCGAGGAAATGATGGCGTTCGCCGAACGCATTCGTCCGGCGCACATCTGCCTGGTCCCGGAAACGCGCCAGGAACTGACCACCGAAGGCGGCCTGGACGTGGCGGGGCAAGAGGCGCGGATCAAAGCCGCAGTCGAGCGCCTGGCCCGGATCGGCGCCGAGGTCTCGCTGTTCATCGATGCCGACCCGGCACAGATCGAAGCGGCCCACCGCGTCGGCGCACCGGCCATCGAACTGCACACGGGACGTTATGCCGATGCCGAGAATCCGACCGAGATGGCCGAAGAACTCGAGCGCATCGCCAAAGGCGTGGCCTTGGGTGTCGACAATGGGCTGATCGTCAATGCCGGCCACGGCCTGCACTACCACAACGTCGAAGCCATCGCGGCGATCAAGGGCATCAACGAGCTGAACATCGGCCATGCGCTGGTGGCCCATGCGCTGTTCGTCGGTTTCAAGGAAGCGGTGGCGCAGATGAAGGCGTTGATCCTCAACGCGTCGCGCTGACACCTCGGAAACAAGCCCCTACCTGCGATCT
>NZ_DJJS01000004.1:253078-538974 GCF_002434265.1 Pseudomonas sp. UBA6562
AGATCGCAGGTAGGGGCTTGTCCAGGCGGGGGGCGCCGGATCGGCAGGTTGACCATGCTGACGAGTGGCGTGGTCGGAGAGTGCAGCGTGGGCGTTTGCAAACGCCCACGCCATGGGCCTCAAAGCGCGCCGAAGACTTTCTTGGCCAGGCTGGTAGCGGCCTGGGCCGGGTTCTGGCGAATGCTCTGTTCTTGCTTGGCGATGATCTCGAACAGACCGTCCAGGGCCTGCTCGGTCACGTAGTTCTCGATGCTGGCGCTCTTGGCGTCGACCACGCCCAAGGCCATGGCCTGGCCGGCGAAGTTGTTGTACTGCTTGGCCAGCCCCACCTGGTCGGTGGCCTGCTTGACGATCGGCAGGAACTTGGCGCGGATCTGTTCGCGGCTGGTCTTGTCGAGGTATTGCGTAGCCGAATCCTGGCCGCCGCTGAGGATGCCTTTGGCGTCGGCCACGCTCATCTTCTTCACGGCGTCGAGCAGGATCGCCTGGGCCTGCGGAACGGCGGCTTCGGCGGCTTTGTTCATACTGGCTTCCAAGGCATCGACCTGTTCGCCTTTGCCGAACATCTTCATGGCCTTGGCGGCCTTGCCCAACTTGCCGGGCAGCTCGATGCGCACCTGCGGATCGTTGCTGAAGCCGCCGGGCGTGCCCAGTTGCTTCACGGCCACTTGGGCGCCTTGGGTGAGAGCGTCCTTGAGCCCGCTGGAAGCGTCGCTCTGACTGAGGTCGCCAAGGGACAGCGCCAGCGCGCTGGCCGAAAGCAACAGGCCGGCGCACAGGGTGGTCAAGCGCAGAGAGGTACGGATCATGGATGGGTCCTTGGTAAACGGGTGGAGATCTTAGCGGGCCGGGTCGACCTTGATGCGCAGCGGTTGCGGATCATGGCCGTCGAGCGCTACGGCCTGTTGCGAGGTGCTTGTGAACAGCAGCTCGCCCTCCAGTTCGATACGGGCGCTGATCGCGTAGCGATGGCCGGGTTTGATCTGGGCGGGGTCGTAGCTCAGCTGGAATGGCAGCGGAACGTTGCCCTTGACCGGGCCTGCCTGGCGCGCCAGAACTACGGCGGGGGCGTCCATCAGGGAAACGTCCTGCAACTGCACGCTCAGCGTGGCGGCAGGTGGCAAAGCCATGCGTTGCAGGTAGAAGACCTCGCCATGCAGGCTGGCCTGGGCAGGCGGGGTAGGGCTGGAACAGGCTGCGAGCAAGGAGGCGCAACACAGCATAAAGAGCTTTTTCATGGAATCTCCGATGTCCAGGGGTCGGCTTACCGCCAACGCCCAAGACTGTAACGGATTTCCCTCGACGAATCAGCGTGGCGGCAGCTTGAGTGTGATGGCCGAGAGGTCGGGCGGATTGCTCAGGTCCAGATTCTTGAAGTTTTTCCCCGCATAGACTTGAGTGCCCTCATGGTCGTACAGACCAAGGTTAAGGCGCAGCGGTCGATCGACAGGAACACTGTCGGCGTCGACGAACAGCGAAAAGGCCGCCTCCGAGCCGGTGATGTGCAACGAGTGCTCGGCCAGGTTGCTGGAGGCCTGATTGACATAGCCATCCGCCTGGACTGCCAGCAGCGTCACGTCGAGCTTGTTCGTGGCTTGAACCACTTCGGGCGGAATATGCACGTGTCCGCTCAGTTCGATCAGGCTCATTTCGACAGGCTGCTTGCGGTCGGGACTTTCGAAGCCCTCAGGCGTCTCAAGCTCCAGGTCTACGGGGGCCTGGGTGGCTTGCGCCAGCGCCAGTACAATGCTGGCATCGGCGATTATCAGCGACGACCCGACGGCCGCCCGGCAGCGCGCCTTGAACGTGATCGGGGCATCGTCTGCCAGCGACGAACGGTCGATATGGATACGAAACGGCAGCGGCGACCCACTGACCTGCGCGCCTGCGCCACCCAACACGACCCCGTCGGCATCGAGCGCTTCGATGCACAGCCAAGGCAGGTCTGGACCCGGACTTGGCAAGTAGGGGGTGCTGAGGGTACCGGTTATTTCAACAACGTCGGACATGTCGTCGTTTCCTTGAAAGCGTGGGGAGTGTACAGGCGAGCCGGGGTTCGATGGGCGCGTGGCGGTCCATTGGCCAGGACGCCTGTTTGTTGCATCGATCGATCAGGATGCGAACCTGTATCGAGCTGCCGATGGGATCAGTTATCCGCGCTCCGCAGCACCAAGGCCGACAGGTCAGGCAGGTTGTCGAGGTCCAGCGGAAGCTGACCTCCAACGTAGATTTCGTTCCCGGTCTGGTCGCACGATGTCATGTCCAGAACGACTGGCCGACCGTCGGGAATGACAGCGGGGTCGACGAACAGGGCGAAGGGCACGTCGTCGCCCGACGCACTTACGGCATATTCGGCCACATTGCTAGTACGCTGGTTGCTTTGACCGTCCTCCTGCACGACGTACAGAGCTACAAGGAGCAGTGCGTCGGCATGGCGCAACTCGGGCTGGACCGAGACGCGCCCGCTGATTTCGACGAAGTGCGCTTGTGTGGGGTGCTCTTGCCATACGGGATCGATGTCCGGCAGCGTCTGCAAAGCCAACTGCAGAGGCTCACGCGTTGCCTCGGCAACGGTCAGAGTGCGTTCGCAGCGAGCCACCTCAAAATCCGAAGATATAGCTGTATCGCATGTCGCTGTGAGCGTCAGCAGGCTGTCCGGCGTGAAGGCTTCACGTGCGAGCTGGATTCTAAACGGGACCTGGGTGCCACTGGTTTGGGCGAAGCTGCTGGCAAGCCTCACCTTTGCCGCATTCGTCACCTTGATACTTATAGGCGGATAGCCCCAGGGCGCGAAGGGCAGGCGCGAGAGGTTGAGGGTACCGGAGATTTCAATAAATTCAGACATGTGTCATTCCTCGAGCAGATTGTCGTGATGAAACATGCCGATGCTCACATCCGGCGCCTCCATGTATCAGGCTGAAAGCCTACCCTTGCACGACATCCGCCGGCTCGTCGCGGTGCAGCGCCACCTGCCGGATCGACAAGCGCAGTTCGGCCGACAGCACCCGTTTGGCCACGCCTTCGGCCAGCTCGCCCAGGCGGTCGGAGTAGTCCAGCGTGCCGTGCTCGTCGACGCGCAGCACGCCTTGGTCTAGCAACGTCTGGATGAAATGGCGGAACAGGCTCTTGTCGAAAAATTCCGGGGCGTTCAGCCCATGCAGGATCGACAGCCGCTGGGCCATGGTGACGCACAGGTTCTCCAGCCCTTCGGCGCTCAGGCTGTGCTTGCCGCTGCTGAGCAGCAGCGAGGTGGCCATGTAGAAACGCTGCAAGGTCTGGGTGATGGTGCGCGCCAGCAGGGTCAGCAGCACGAAGGCGCGCGAACTTGGGGCCGGCCGCAGGTATATGTTCCGCTCGCAGCGCAGCAGGCCCTGTTCGACCAGCGCGGCCAGCCATTGGTCGATGACCTCGTCCAGTTCCTCGGGTGTCCAGCGTAGGAACAGCTCGGCTTGCAGATACGGATACAGGGCGCGCACGTACTGGCCCAGCAGCTCGCGGCTCATGCGCGAGCTGCTGAGGAAGAAGCTGGCCAGCAGCGCCGGCAGGGCGAAGATGTGAAGGACGTTGTTGCGGTAGTAGGTCATCAGTACCGCGTTGGTTTCATCCAGGTAGAGGATGCGCCCGAGCGCGTCCTTCTGTTCTGCCAGCAGGTCCATGGCGCGTACGTGTTCAATCAAATGCTGGCCATCGCCTTCAGGCAGCGTGGTGTGCGCCGAGTAGGGCACTTGGCGCAGCAAGGCCAGGTACAGGTCGAGCACTCGCACCAGCGCCTGTTCGTCCAGGGCCAGGCGGCTGGTGGACAGCAGCGCCAGGGCCACCAGGTTGACCGGATTGATCGCTGCGGCTTCGTTGAGACGGCGGGCCACGGTGGCGCCAAGTTCGGTCGTGGCCCTGCTCAGCCATGCCGGGCGAAAGTCCGGCCCGTGGACCTGCTCGCGCCACCCCGGCTGACGTTCGTCGAGAAACGCGCCCAGGCGGATCGGTTCGCCAAAGTTGACGTAGACCTGGCCGAAGCGTTGGCGCAGGGCGCCGAACACCTTGAAAAGATCGAAGATCGACTCTTTCTTTTTGCTCGCTCCGCGCAGCTCGCCCAGGTAGGTGCGGCCCTCCAGCACACGCTCGTAACCGATGTACACCGGCACGAAGGCGATGGGCGTGCGCGAGGAGCGCAGAAAGCTGCGCAGGGTGATCGCCAGCATGCCGGTGCGCGGCTGCAGCATGCGTCCGGTGCGCGAACGCCCGCCTTCGACGAAGTACTCCACCGGAAAGCCTTTGCTGAACAGGGTATGCAGGTACTCGTTGAACACGGCCGTGTACAGCGGGTTGCCCTTGAACGTGCGGCGCATGAAGAACGCGCCGCCACGGCGCAGCAAGCCCCCGATCACCGGCATGTTGAGGTTGATGCCGGCCGCGACGTGGGGCGGCGTCAGGCCGTTGCGAAACAGCAGGTACGACAGCAGCAGGTAGTCGATATGGCTGCGGTGGCAGGGTACGTAGACCACTTCGTGGTCCGGCGCGATGGCCTGCACCTGCTCGATGTGGTTGACCTTGATGCCATCGTAGATCTTGTGCCAGAACCAGCTCAGCACCACTTCCAGAAAGCGGATGGCGGTGTAGGTGTAGTCCGAGGCGATCTCGTTGGCATAGCGCAGCGCTTGGGCCTCGGCTTTGGCCTGGCTGATGTGCTGGCGCTGCATCTCGTCGTCGATAGCCTGGCGTACCAATGGCCCGTGCACCAGGCCCTTGACCAGGTTGCGCCGGTGCGAAAGGTCCGGGCCGATGACCGCGCTCTTGAGATTGCGAAAGCGCACGCGCAGCAGGCGCTGGGCCATGCGCACCGTGCGTTCGGGGCTCTTGTTGTGGCGCACCAGCTCGCCCAGGGAGAGGGGCGTGGAAAACTGCACGCGAGTCTTGCGCCCCAGGATCAGCACGGTCAACAAGCGCCGCAGCCGCCCGGTGACGGCCCAGCTGTCGGCGAACAGCAGCCGCCAGGGGCTCGATTCACTCTCCGGGGACTGCCCCCAGAACACACTGACCGGAATGACCTGCGCATCTTCTTCGGCATGTTCGCCCAAGGCCTCGATCACCCGTTCCAGGGTCGGCGGGGCGCCACGCTTGTCGTGGCGGCCGAGCCAGTCGGGGTCGGGGGTGAGGTAGAAGAAGGCCGCCGGCTCGCGCAGCGTGCCGACGTCGACCGGCAACACTGGGCGTGGCAGCCCGGCTTTGGTGCATTCGTGGTCGAGCACCGCCAGGTCGGTCAGTGCCGGCGAGGGCAAGACATAAAATACCGGGCGGCTGCGGTCCAGGTTCAACGAGGTCGAAGACTGGTTGATGGTCTCGGAGCGCACCCATAGGTACAGCGCACGGCGCAAAATGCTGAAGATCAGGCGACGCAGGGGGGAACGTGTCATTGGCGGCAGGCCCTGGGCAATAAGGTACGGTCGAGGTGCAAGCAGTTAGTCCGCGTGGTCGGCATAAGTTCAGCGGAGCCCAGACCGTCAGCTTGGTAAATTTTCTCTACGGGTTATCGAATATCCGGCCTGTCACTTGCAGGCATTTTCCTACGCTTGGCCGATCAGCCCATTGGACCTGTCAGTCAACGCGCTCTTCATAATAAAAGCGGAGTAGTTCAGATGTCGTCTCGTGAGACTGGGAATGTCAAATGGTTCAACGATGCCAAGGGCTTTGGCTTCATTCAGCGCGAAGGCAGTGCCGACGTGTTCGTCCATTATCGGGCGATCCGCGGTGAAGGGCATCGCTCGCTGAGCGAAGGGCAGCGCGTGGAGTATGCCCTCGTGCAGGGCCAGAAGGGTCTCCAGGCCGAGGATGTGGTCGGCCTGTAAGCACCGGGCCAGAGGTGTTGGGGCGATGCAGTCGGAACTCCGTCGCCCCACCTTCGCAGCGCTCCTCACGCCGTGCGCCAGACGATCTCCTCTTCGCCGTCGGCGCTCACGCGGATCCAGCGGTCGGCGTCTTCCTCGCCGTCGGCTTCGCTCCAGCTTCCCGGCGCACAGCGCACTTCCACCGCCAGTGCGGCGTGGGCGGCCCGCGCGCAAGCGATGTCGTCCTCCCATGGGGTCTGGTCGCTTTCCAGCAACAAGCTGTTCCATTTTCCTACAGCTTTGGGAATCCAGGTGACCGGGATGTTACCGGCCTGGCATTTCCAGGTGTGACCGCGTTGCTGCCAAGGGCTGCACGGGCCGAGGGCGCGTCCGAGCCAATCGGCGATCTGTTGATGGCCGACGTCGGCGTCCTTGAGGTAGATCTCGATATCAGGTTGGCGCATGGGAAGGGCTCCGGTTGTGCTCAGGCTTGGCGCACGAAATAGTCATAACGCATGGAAACCGTGACCTCGAACGGTGCGGTCTGTTCGATCACGCGAGTGCGGCGTTCGGCGCTGGCGCGCCAGCCGTGCGGGGTCATGGCCAGCAGATCGGCACGGGCCTTGGCCTCGCTCAGGCGCAGGCGCCATTGCAGCACTTCGCTGTGCGCGTGGCGCATGCCGTCGGGGACCAGCGCCAGGTGCTTGTCGTCGGCGTAGGGGCGCACCTCGTCGTAGAGCGCCTCGCGCAGCTCCATCAGGTGGCCCTCGGTAGGGCCGACTCGCATCAAGCCGCCGCCCGGCGCCAGCAGGCGCTTGGCTTCGGCCCAGTCGAGCGGGCTGAAGACGCTGGCGATGAACTGGCAACTGGCATCGGCCAGCGGCACGCGTGCCATGCTCGCGACCATCCAGGTCAGCCGCGGATCGCGCCGGCAGGCACGTTTGACCGCTTCGCGGGAGATGTCCAGCGCATAGCCGTCGGCCGCCGGCAACGCCTGGCCGATGCGGGCGGTGTAATAGCCTTCGCCGCAACCGATGTCCAGCCAGGTGCCCGGCGCGCGCTCCTGGGCCAGTTGCGCCAGGCGCTCGGCCACTGGCGCGTAATGGCCGGCGTCGAGAAAATCGCGCCGGGCCTCGACCATGGCCTGGTTGTCGCCCGGGTCGCGGCTGTTCTTGTGCTGCACCGGCAGCAGGTTCAGGTAGCCCTGGCGGGCGCGGTCGAAACGGTGCCCGGTCGGGCAGACGACACCGTTGTCGAGGCGGCTCAGCGGGCCTTGGCAAAGCGGGCAGGTGAGCATCAGGCGAGCAACCGTACCAGGGTCTGGTAGTAGATTTCGGTCAGCAGGTCGAGGTCGCTGGCCAGAATGCGTTCGTCCACCTGGTGGATGGTGGCGTTGACCGGCCCGAGCTCCACTACCTGAGTGCCCATGGTTGCGATGAAGCGCCCATCGGAGGTGCCGCCGCTGGTGGACGGTCGGGTCTCGCGGTCGGTGACCTGCTTGATGCTGGCGGCGACGGCGTCGAGCAGCTCACCCGGTTCGGTGAGGAATGGCAGGCCCGACAAGGCCCAGTCGATCGACCAGTCCAGTTGGTGGCGGTCGAGGATCGCGGCGACCCGCTGCTGCAAGCCTTCGACGGTGGACTCGGTGGAAAAGCGGAAGTTGAACAGCGCCGTCAGCTCGCCCGGCACCACATTGGTGGCACCGGTACCGGCGTTGAGGTTGGAGATCTGGAAGCTGGTCGGCGGGAAGAACGCGTTGCCTTCGTCCCAGTGCTCGCCGGCCAGCTCCGCCAGCGCCGCGGCAGCCAGGTGGATCGGGTTACGCGCCAGGTGCGGATAGGCCACATGGCCCTGCTTGCCGCGCACGGTGAGGGTCGCGCCGAGCGAGCCACGCCGACCGTTCTTGACCACGTCGCCCAGCAGGTCGGTGCTTGACGGCTCGCCGACGATGCACCAGTCGAGCCGTTCGTTGCGCGCCTTGAGGCGCTCGACCACGGCCTTGGTGCCATGGTGGGCAGGGCCTTCTTCGTCGCTGGTGATGAGAAAGGCAACCTTGCCGCGGTGGTCAGGGTAGTCACGCACAAAGCGCTCGCTGGCGACCACCATCGAAGCCAGGCTGCCCTTCATGTCGGCGGCACCGCGCCCGCAGAGCATGCCGTCGGCGTCGATCAGCGCGTCGAACGGCTCGTGCTGCCACTGCTGCACGGGGCCGGTGGGCACCACGTCGGTGTGGCCGGCGAAGCACAGCACTGGGCCGTCCTGGGTGCCGTGGGTGGCCCAGAAGTTGTCGACGTCTTCGATGCGCATCGGCTCCAGCGCGAAACCCACCGCGCCCAGACGGTGCATCATCTGCGCCTGGCAGTCGGCATCGACCGGGGTGACCGAAGGGCGGCGAATCAGGTCGCACGCCAGTTGAAGGGTGGGTGAGCGCTCGGCTGAGGCCGTCATGAAGAACTCCGGGCAAGGCAAGGCAAAAACGGGGGCGTTATCTTATAGCAATGTGCGCGTCCTTGCGCCTGTAGAAGCGGCCGGTCGGCTCCTTCTACGCCTTCTCCACGGGCTTTGGCAGTGACGACAGCAGCGCCATCACCAGCGCCGCCAGGTAGGGCAGCGACTGCACCAGCAGCATCGCCACCCAGAAACGCATGTCCGAGCTGGGCAGGCCCTGCACCAAGTAGATGCCCCCGGCGGCGCCCCACAGCAGCAACATGATGAACACCTCTTCCCGAGCCTCCGACAATGCCTTGAAGAACCCGTGGCTGTCGGCATGTTTGGGTGTGCGGATGAACGGCATGCTGCTGGTGAAGAAACCGTACAGCACCGCTTTGGCGATGGTGTGCGACAGCGCCAGCCCCGCCAGCGCCGCGGCGAAGGCATCGCGCAGATCGACGCCCACCGCGCGGCGGTAGAGGAACACGATCTTGCCGACCTTGAAGAAAAACAGCGCCAGCGGCGGAATGGCGAAGATCATCAGCGGCGGATCGACCCGGTGCGGCACGATGATCATCGCCGCCGACCACAGCAACGCACCCACGGTGAAGAAGATGTTCATGCCATCGGCCACCCACGGCAGCCAGCCGGCCAGGAAGTGGTAGCGCTGGCCACGGGTCAGCTCGCTGCCCTTGCCGCGCAGCAGGGCGCTGGCGTGGTGCTTGATGATCTGAATGGCCCCGTAGGCCCAGCGGAAACGCTGCTTCTTGAAGTCGATGAAGGTGTCGGGCATCAGGCCCTTGCCATAGCTGTTGTGGGCGTAGGCCGCCGACAGCCCTTTCTCGAACACCCGCAGGCCCAGTTCCGCGTCTTCGCAGATGCACCAGTCGGCCCACCCCAGTTCGTCGAGCACCGCGCGCCGGGTCATGGTCATGGTGCCGTGCTGGATGATCGCGTCGCGGTCGTTGCGGGTGACCATGCCGATGTGGAAGAAGCCTTTGTATTCGCTGTAGCAAAGCTTCTTGAACGCGCTTTCGTGCTGGTCGCGGTAGTCCTGCGGCGATTGCACCACGGCGATCTTCGGGTCGGCGAAGTGCGGCACCATGTGCTTGAGCCAGTTGCGGTCGACGCAGTAGTCCGAGTCGATCACCGCGATCACTTCGGCATCGGGTGCGGTATGCGGCAGCAGGTAGTTCAGCGCGCCGCCCTTGAAGCCCGCCAGCGGCGCGACGTGGAAGAAGCGGAAGCGCTCGCCCAGGGCCTCGCAATGGGCCTTGAGCGGCTCCCACACGGCCGGGTCCTTGGTGTTGTTGTCGATCACCAGCACTTCGAAGTCGGGGTAGTCCAGCGCGGCCAGGGCGTCGAGGGTCTGCTTCACCATCTCCGGCGGTTCGTTGTAGCAGGGCACGTGCACCGACACTTTGGGCCGGTAGGGCGAGTCGCCCTCCACCGGCAGGAATTCGCGGCGCCGCTTGTGCGTCCAGACCGCCTCGGCCAGCTCGTGCGCCTCGGTCAGCAGGACGATGAACACCCCGAGCGCGCCCAACGCCAGCAGCACCCCCACCGAGAGGCTGAACCAGGTGCTGTACTGCTGGCTGTAGTCGTAGGCGATCCACACCAGCACCGAGCCGCACAGGAAGGTAATGAAGGTCAGGAAGGTACGGCCGCGCTGGCGCAGCGACGAGCCATCGATCAGCAGCACCGCCAGGGCGATCATCGCCAGCACCACCGAAGCGACCGCCAAGGCGCGCCATTGCGGAATCGCCACCACCGGCCCTTCGAAATTGAATTTCTGCTGCCGCGCGGCGTTGAACACGCCCCAGTAGGCGCCCACCGAACCTTCGTCGCTGGCCTTCCACGGCTGGTCATAGGCCTCGATGACGAAGTAGTTGTAGCCCTGGCGGTTGAGGGTGTTGACCAGGGTTCGCAGGTAGATGGCCTGGTCGGCCTGGGTGGCATCGGCGCCGCCGCGCATGCGGCCGTTGCTCGGCCAGCCGACTTCCGACAGCAGCAACGGCTTGCGCGGGAACTGCTGCTTGAGTTCGCGCGCGCGCTCCAGCACGAAGGCGATGGAGTCGCGCATCGGAACGAACTCCCAATACGGCAGGATGTGCGCGGCGATCAGGTCGACGTGCTTGGCCAGTTCCGGGTGCTCCTTCCAGATGTGCCACTGCTCGCTGGTGGTGACCGGCACCTTGACCGCGGCGCGAACCCGGTCAAGGTACTGGATCAGGCCCTCGGGTGTGACCTCCTCGCGGAACAGCGCTTCGTTGCCGACCACCACACGCACCACGCTGCGGCTGGTATTGGCCAGCTCGATGGCGGTGGCGATCTCGCGCTCGTTGCGCTCCAGGTCGGGGCTGATCCAGATGCCGACGGTGACCCGCAGGCCCAAATCCTCGGCCAGGCGCGGAATGTTGGCCTGGGTGCCCTCGACGGTGTAGATGCGGATGCTGTCGGTGAGCTTGCTCATCTGCTCGAGGTCTTGGCGCATCTCCTCGTCGGTCGGGTATTGCCCGCGCTGCGGGCTTTCCCCGAGGCGAAACGGCGAATAGGAAAAGCCGGAAATCTGCTCGGGCCAGGCCGGCGCCGACACCGGGCGGTTGATCAGCGCCCAGAAGCCGGTGAACAGGGCGGCGATGGCCAGGACCACCACCAGGTTGAGGCCGAGTTTGCGTGAAGACATAGGGATGCGTCGGTTCCGATGAAGCGGGGTCAGGTCAGTGACCGGCTGGGTGCAAGGACTGCGGACAGGCGCGAGGCCGCTCCTGAAGAGGTAGCCGAGATCCCGCTTTGTTGTCGTCCATTTCTGATTCTTCAGAGGGCATTAAAGCAGGGTTCTGCGTGTCTTTCCTAACCCGATACGGCCGATGGCGCCTGCAGTGGGTGTCGGTCGACCCGTGCGTGGCCTATACTGCGCGCCGTTTTTTCGGAGGTGAGCCATGAGCACAGAAGATCCGCGCTTCGCCGGAGTTGCCCGCCTGTACGGCGATCAGGGGCTGGAGCGCCTGCGCCAGGCCCATGTCGGCGTGGTCGGTATCGGCGGCGTGGGCTCCTGGGTGGCCGAGGCGCTGGCGCGCAGCGGCGTGGGCGAGATCAGCCTGTTCGACCTCGACGACGTCTGCGTCAGCAACACCAACCGCCAGGCCCATGCCCTGACCGGGCAGGTGGGGCGGGCCAAGGTCGAGGCCACCGCCGAGCGCCTGCGCGCCATCAACCCCGAGTGCGTGGTGCATGCGGTGGCCGACTTCGTCACCCGCGAAACCATGGCCGACTACATCACCGAGGGCATGGACTGCGTGGTCGATTGCATCGACAGCGTGATGGCCAAGGCCGCGTTGATCGCCTGGTGCCGGCGGCGCAAGATCGCCGTGGTCACCACCGGCGGCGCCGGCGGGCAGATCGACCCGACCCAGGTGCAGGTAGGCGACCTCAACAAGACCTTCAACGATCCTTTGGCCTCGCGAGTACGCTCCACGCTGCGCCGCGACTACAACTTCTCGCGCAACGTCAGCCGCAACTACGGGGTGCCGTGCGTGTTCTCCAGCGAGCAACTGCGCTACCCCAAGGGCGACGGCAGCGTATGCCTGCAGAAGAGCTTCGTGGGCGAGGGTGTGCGCCTGGACTGCTCCGGCGGGTTCGGTGCGGTGATGATGGTCACTGCGACCTTCGGCATGGTGGCGGCGAGCAAGGCGGTGGAGAAGCTGGTGGCCGGCGCGCGGCGGCCATCGGAGCGTGTTCGGGTGTCGGGGCCGGATACCTCGGTGTAGCGAGCCTCACTCGCAAAGGCCGGCGCAGCTAGCCGCGCCAACACGGGTTCTGACCATCGGGTTGCTGCGCGTTGTCGTCGTACGCTGGACGTGTTGGAGCGGCTTCAGCCGCGATGGGCCGCAAAGCGGCCCCCGTCCAGGCGCTGCGCAATCACCTCAAGGAACTGGGTTGGATCCATTGGAGCGGCTTTGCCGCCCATCGCGGCTGAAGCCGCTCCAACAAGCTTAGGCCATCGGGGCTGCTACAGAGCGGCGTGCTTCGGCTCGATAGCCTGCGTCGTCAGCCCTTCGTTAGCAACTCTGCCATCCGCAGCACCACCGCATGCAAGCCATTACTGCGCGACGGTGACAACTGCCGCTCCAGGCCGAGCTGGGCGAACCATGCGCGTAGGTCGAGTGCCGCCAACGCATCTCGGTCCAGGCCTTCCACTCGCACCAGCAACAGCGCAAGCAGCCCGCGCAGCAGGCGTGCATCGCTGGTGGCCTTGAACTGCCAGTCAGTGCCGTGATGCCGAGCGCCATTGTGCAGGGCGTCGCTGCGCTGCACCACCAACCACACCTGGCTCTCACAGCCATGCACCCGGTTGGCCTCGGTCTTCTCGGCCTCGGCCATGGGCGCCAGGTGCTCGCCCCACTGCATCAGCAGGCGTGCCCGCTGCTCCCAGCCTTGTGCTGCGGCGAAATGCTCCAACGCGTCTTGCGCTTCGTTCGGCAGGTTCATCGCAGCAACTCCAGGCCTTGGTCCAATGCGTCGAAGAAGCGCTGCACGTCGTCGCTGTCGTTGTACAGCGCCAGCGATACCCGTATCGCACCGTTGAGCCCCAGCCGAGCGAACAGCGGCATGGCGCAGTGGTGCCCGGCGCGGACGGCGATGCCCTGTTCGGTCAGCACATGGGCGATGTCGGCGTTGTGCACGCCTTCGACCACGAAACTGGCCAGCGCCGTCTGCGGCGCACCCAGCACGCGAATCCCCTGGCGCTGGTCGAGGCCGTGCAGCAACTGCTGGTGCAGACGCGCCTCATGCAGGGCCACTGCATCGCCATCCAGGCCGGCCAGGTAGTCCAGGCTCGCGCCCAGGCCGATCACCCCGGCGATCGGCGGCGTACCGGCTTCCAACCCTAGAGGTGCGTGGCGAAAGCTCGCCTCGTGGTAGTCGGCCAGGTGCACCATCTCACCGCCGAACTGCCAGTGCTTCACATGCGCCAAGGCCTGGGCACGGCCGTACAGCACACCGACGCCGTCGGGGCCATAGAGCTTGTGGCTCGACAGCACATAGAAGTCGCAGCCCAATTGCTGCACGTCGTGCCGGCCATGCACCACACCCTGGGCGCCGTCGACCACGCTCAGCGCGCCTTGCGCCCTGGCATGGGCCAGCAGCGGGGCCAGGGGCTGCCAGGTGCCGAGCACGTTGGACAGTTGGCTGATGGCGACCAGACGCGTACGCGGCCCGATCAACTGCAAGGCGGCATCCACCTCGATCCGGCCTTGTTCGTCGATCGGCAGGATCACCAGGCGCAGACCGCGCCGTTGCGCCAGCTGCTGCCAGGGCAGCAGGTTGGCGTGGTGCTCCAGGGCGCTGACGGCGATTTCGTCGCCTGCCTGGAAGCCATGTTCCAGGCCATAGGCGAGCAGGTTCAGCGCCGAGGTGGCGCCGTGGGTGAAGACGATCTGCTGGGGGCTGGCGGCATTGAGCCAGGCCGCGACCTTTTCGCGGCTGCGCTCGAACGCCTCGGTGGCGAGCGCGCCGGGCAGGTGCTGGGCGCGGTGCACGTTGGCGGCGCCGTGGCCGTAGTAGTGCGCCAAGGCGTCGAGCAACGCTTGCGGCTTCTGACTCGTGGCTGCGCTGTCGAGGTAGGTCTGCTGCTGGGCTTGCAGGGCGGCGATGGCCGGAAAATCGGCGCGCCACGGAGAGGGCTGGAACATGATCGCGGGGCCTGGAAAGAAAACGGGGCCGGCATTGAGCCGGCCCCGAATCTTAGCACTTCGAACCGCGAGGTTCTCAGTTGTGCGCGTGCAGCGCCTCGTTCAGCTCGATGGCCGACTGGTGCGTTTTGCACTCGACCGCACCCGAAACCGAGTTGCGGCGGAACAGCAGGTCGGTCTTGCCGGCCAGGTCGCGCGCCTTGACCTCTTTGACCAGCTGGTTCTGGCCGTCGAGCAGTTGCACCTTGGTGCCGGCGGTGATGTACAGGCCCGCTTCCACGGTATTGCGGTCGCCCAGCGGGATACCGATACCGGCGTTGGCGCCGATCAGGCAGCCTTCGCCCACGGTGATGACGATGTTGCCGCCGCCCGACAAGGTGCCCATGGTCGAGCAGCCGCCGCCCAGGTCCGAGCCTTTGCCGACGAACACGCCGGCCGAGACACGCCCTTCGATCATGCCCGGGCCTTCGGTGCCGGCGTTAAAGTTGACGAAGCCTTCGTGCATGATCGTCGTGCCTTCGCCGATGTAGGCGCCCAGGCGCACGCGGGCGGTGTCGGCGATACGCACGCCGGCCGGGACCACGTAGTCGGTCATCTTCGGGAACTTGTCGACCGAGAACACCTCCAGCAGCTCGCCTTTGAGGCGCGCTTCGAGTTGGCGCTCGGCCAGCTCGCCGAGGTCGATCACGCCCTGGCTGGTCCAGGCCACGTTCGGCAGCAGCGGGAAGATGCCGGCCAGGGACACGCCATGGGGTTTGACCAGGCGATGCGAGAGCAGGTGCAGCTTGAGGTAGGCCTCGGGGGTGGAGGTCAACGCGCCGTCTTCGGCCAGCAGGGTGGCGACCAGCGGCTTGTGGCTTTCGGCCAGACGGGTCAGCAGTGCGCCTTGCGCGGCATCCAGGGGCTTGACCGCTTCGGCCAGCTGCGCGGCCTGCGCGGTGCTGAAGGCGATGGCCTGGTTGCCGCCCTGGTAGCCCAGGATCGGTGCGATGGCGGCCACCAGCTCGGCGCTGGGGTTGAGCAGAGGCTGCGCGTAGAAGACTTCCAGCCAGTTTTCCTGACGGTTCTGGGTGCCGACCCCGAAGGCCAGGCTGAACAGGGTAGTGGACATGGGATTACCTCATGCAAATGGGGAATGAGACGGCTGGCGTTCAGGCCAGCGCGGCGGCGTAGGTCTCAGGCTTGAAGCCCACCAGCGTGCGCTCGCCCAGGTCGAGGACCGGACGCTTGATCATCGACGGTTGGGCGAGCATCAGCTCGATGGCCTTGGCCTGGTCGAGGTCGGCCTTGCTGGCTTCGTCGAGCTTGCGGAAGGTGGTGCCGGCGCGGTTGAGCACGACTTGCCAGCCGTGCTCGTCGCACCAGCGGCCCAGGCGTTCACGGTCGATGCCTTGGGTCTTGTAGTCGTGGAACTGGTAGTCGAGCGACTGTTGCTCCAGCCAGCTGCGCGCTTTTTTCATGGTGTCGCAGGCTTTGATGCCGTAGAGGGTGTAGGCCATTGAATGCTGAGGGCAGTGCCGGTCGGGCCGGCGCTTGCCCGCGATCTCCGGGGAAAAATTGATGGGCGATTATGCGGGAATGGGTCGGCGAGCGCCACGGGGGCGGGAACCGAACCCCGGTGGCAGGCCTCTACACCGTTCGACCCGTGGGCGCGTCGAGGCCGACGCCTGTACCTGTCCGTCTTCGACGAAGGTGCAACGGTATCCCGCCCGCTGCTGGCGCTAGGCTCTTGAGCCCAAGATGCCTGTATCGGTCGGCCAGCCGTCCCGCGCAGGCCGACCCGCCGTCGTCATCTCTCCGTTACCCGTAAAGGAACTCCGCCCCATGCAGTCCGCCTACACCGTCCTCATCCTGCTGACGCTGGTGAGCCTGTCGAAATTGCTCGGACGCATGATCCCGCTACCGGTGCCGTTGCCGCTCCTGCAGATCGCTGCCGGGGCGCTGCTGGCCTGGCCTACGCTGGGCTTGCACGTAACGCTGAACCCCGAGCTGTTCCTCTTTCTGTTCCTGCCGCCGCTGCTGTTCGTCGATGGTTGGCGCATGCCCAAGCGCGAGCTGTGGCGCCTGCGCGGGCCGGTGGTGGCGCTGGCCGTGGGGCTGGTGCTGTTCACCGTAGTGGGCGCGGGCTACTTCATCCACTGGTTGTTGCCCAGCATTCCCTTGCCGGTGGCCTTTGCGCTGGCGGCCATCCTGTCGCCCACCGACGCCGTCGCCGTGTCGGCGATCACCCAGAACCGTTTGCCCACGCCCTTGATGCACATGCTGCAGGGCGAGGCGCTGCTCAACGACGCCTCGGGGCTGGTGACCTTCAAGTTCGCCTTGGCGGCCGCCATCACTGGCGCTTTCTCTCTGGCCGAAGCCAGCGTCACCTTCATGCTGGTGGCGCTGGGCGGCCTGGCCGTAGGTGTGGCCTTGAGCTGGCTGGTAGGCAGGCTGCGCATGTGGATGATCACCCGCGGCTGGGACGACCCGGCCACCCATGTGGTGTTCATGCTCTTGCTGCCGTTCGCTGCCTATGTGCTGGCCGAGCGTTTGGGCGCGTCGGGTATTCTCTCGGCGGTGGCTGCCGGCATGATGCAGAGCTGGCTCGACCTGCTGCCGCGCCAGACCAGCACGCGCTTGCTCAACCGCAGTGTGTGGTCGTTGCTGGAGTTCGCCTTCAACGGCTTGATCTTCCTGCTGCTGGGCTTGCAACTGCCGGACATCGTCAAGGCAGTGGCAAGCCACGAACCGTCGCTGTGGCC
Organism: Pseudomonas sp. UBA6562; assembly: GCF_002434265.1. Taxonomy (GTDB): domain Bacteria; phylum Pseudomonadota; class Gammaproteobacteria; order Pseudomonadales; family Pseudomonadaceae; genus Aquipseudomonas. The sequence continues at coordinate 269,768 of NZ_DJJS01000004.1, forward strand.
CACGTTGGCCTATCGCTGCCTGGACGTGCTAGCGATCTTCGTGGTGCTGGTGGTGCTGCGCTTCGTCTGGGTGCAGAGCATCTGGCGCGCCATCGGCGCGTGGCGGCACTGGCGCGGCAAGTCGGCCCTGGTGCTGTTGCCCAGCGCCCGTTCCTGCTGGTTGCTGACGTTGGGCGGCGTGCGCGGCGCAGTAACCCTGGCCGGCGTCATGTCGGTACCGCTGTTGATCGGCGCAGACCAGGCCTTCCCCGAGCGCGACCTGCTGATCTTCATCGCCGCCGGGGTGATCCTGCTGTCGCTGGTCAGCGCCTGTGTGGCCTTGCCGTTGCTGCTGCGCGGGGTGGACAAGAGCCCGGACGAGCGCCGGCAAAAGGAAGTGCAGGACGCTTGGCGCCGCACTGCCGAAGCGGCCATCCACGCCTTGGAAGCGCAGGAGGTGGTCGACGCCGAAGCGCCGCAAGACGCCACCCAGGCGACCCTGGCCGTGGAACTCAAGGCGCGTCTGATGGCCGAGTACCGTGCCGAGCTGGACCGCTTCGAAGACACCGCCGAGGCCCGCGCGGTCGCGCAGCAGATGGACGCCCTGGAGCGCCGCCTGCGACTGCACGCCTTGCGGGCGCAGCGTCTGGAACTCTACAAGCTGCTGCGGCAACGGCAGATCGGCGATGAGGTGGTGCGGCAGATATTGGGGGAGCTGGACTTGAGCGAGGCCAATCTGGGCTCGGGCAAGTAATTTCGGGGGCGGTACTGCTGCTGAAGAGCACTGTCGCGCAAGGCTTTGGCAGCGCCTCGCAACCGGTCATACACCTTGCCATCCAAGGAAAGCGGATTTGAATCCAACGTACCCCTCATGGACAATCGCTGCTTTTGGCCCGAAAGGATGCGGTGATGAAGTTCGAGGGTACTTTTCAATATAGGGGTCATCACGGAATCGTCTTCAGCGTATCGCAGATCACCCTTATGGAGAGCGACCGCGGACGTCTGCGCGAACTGCACTTTGGCGAAGCGAAAAGCGCTCACTACGAAGTGAGCCGTAAGGTCGTCGAGGTGTATGACAAGATGCTGGCAAAGGATTTGCCCTGTTTGATGATGATCGGCATTTCCACGCCCTTGACTCGAGGCCAAGCCGACACGCTCAACGCTCAACGCACCCAGATCGCCAACCTCGCAGCCTCGGCCTTCGCTGGCGCAGCCTCCTCGGTAACCTCTCCTTATGTAGGCGTTCCTGTGGGTGCCGGAGTACGTATGTACGTGAACGAAATCCTGCCTACCTACCATGCCGGCGACGTGCTGGTCAGCATCGAAGCGCAAGTCAGCGGTGGCATCGGCCCACAGCGCAGCACTTCCACCTTGATCATCAAGACCTAAAGGAAGCGACACATGCCTGACTTTATCCAGTTGATCATTGCGCTCGTGGTGTTCTTTTTGCTCGATCAATTTCTCAAAGCGTACCCACTCCGCGCATGGCTGGGCGTGGTATTGATGGCAGTGGGTGCGTTTGGCTGCATCGCGGCCAGCCAAACGCGCCTGTTCGGACTCGACCTGGGCCTGCTGTCAGTCTTTGCCGTGGCACTGGGCGTCGGGTTGTTTCTCAAGCGGCGACGGTTCGAAGACATGGACTGAAGCGTCGCGCTTTGTGCTGTGCCGTTCCTAGGCGAGGAACCGACGGATGCGTTGCGCCGCCTCGATGCACTCGGCCAGTGGCGCGACCAGCGCCATGCGCACGCGCCCAGCCCCTGGATTGACGCCATCGACCTCACGCGATAGGTACGAACCCGGCACCACGGTCACATGCTCGGCCACGAACAGGTCGCGGGTGAATTCGGCATCGCAACCCGGCACCTTGGCCCACAGGTAGAAGCTACCATCGGGACGCTGCACGTCCATCACCGGTTGCAGGATCTCCAGCACCGCATCGTACTTGGCCCGGTACTGATCGCGATTGGCGCGCACGTGCGCTTCGTCCTGCCAGGCGGCGATGCTGGCCAACTGGGTCTGCACGGGCATGGCGCAGCCATGGTAGGTGCGGTACAGCAGGAACGGCTTGACGATCTCGGCGTCGCCGGCCACGAAGCCCGAGCGCAGCCCCGGCAGGTTGGAGCGCTTGGACAGGCTGTGGAACACCACGCAGCGCTTGAAGTCGCTGCGCCCGAGCTCGGCGCAGGCGCTGAGCAGGCCCGGCGGCGGGGCGTCTTCGTCGAAGTACAGCTCGCTGTAGCATTCGTCGGCGGCGATCACGAAGTCGTGTTCGTCGGCCAGGGCGATCAGCTTCTTCAACGTTTCCAGCGGCACCAGCGCCCCGGTCGGGTTGCCGGGCGAGCACAGGAAAAGAATCTGGCAGCGCTGCCAGACGTCGGCCGGCACGGCGTCGAAGTCCGGGTTGAAGCCGTTGCCTTCCAGGCAGGGCAGGTAGTGCGGGGTCGCCCCGGCGAGCAGGGCCGCGCCTTCGTAGATCTGGTAGAACGGGTTCGGGCTGACCACCAGGCCATCGGCCTCGCGGTCCACCACGGCCTGGGTGAAGGCGAATAGCGCCTCGCGTGTGCCGTTGACCGGCAGGATGTGCCGATCGGCCTGCAACCAGCCGGCCGGTACGCCGAAGCGCCGTTCGCACCATTGGCCGATGGCCTCGCGCAGCGCAGGCAGGCCGAGGGTGCTGGGGTAGACGGCGAGCTTGTCGAGGTTGTCGCTCATGGCCTGGGCCACGAAGGCCGGCGAGGTGTGCTTGGGCTCCCCGATCGACAGCGCGATGGCGCGCTTGTCGGCCGCGGGGGTGACGCTGCCCAGCAGGGCGCGCAGTTTCTCGAACGGGTAGGGCTGCAACTGGGTCAAGGCAGGATTCATTGGCGCAAGGTCTCGGCAAAGGTCTCGGCGGGCATTAGATGTTCACGCGGGTCGGGCTGGCCTCTGCGGCTTGGCCTGCCTGCAACTGCTGGATGATCGCCTCCTGCAAGCGCAGGCACAGTTGCGCGTCGGAGAGCGGCTGGTTGTGGGCGTCGGTGACGAAGAACACGTCTTCGACCCGTTCGCCCAGGGTGGCGATCTTGGCGTTTTGCAGCGACAGGTCGAACTCCAGGAAGATCCGGCCCAATCGGGCCAGCAGGCCAGGGCGGTCGGGGGCGGTGATCTCGAGGATGGTCACCGGTCGCTGCGCGTCGTTGTGGATGGTCACCTGCGGGGCGAAGGTGAAGTGTTTGAGCTGGCGCGGCACGCGGCGCTGGATGATGGTCGGGTAGTCTTCCGGGTGGCGCAGGGCTTCGCTCAGGCCATCGCGGATCTGCCGCACGCGCTGCGGGTTGTCGCCGATCGAACCGCCGTCGTTGTCCAGCACGATGTAGGTGTCGAGGGTGAACTGACTGCTCGAGGTGATGATCCGCGCGTCGTGGATGTTGAGGTTGAGCTGGGCCATGGCCGCCACCGTCACGGCGAAGAAGTCGTGCTGGTCGGGCGCATAGATGAAGATCTGCGTGCCGCCTTCGAATTCGCGTTGGGTGGTTTCCTTGATCAGCACCAGCGGGCCGCCGTCGGCCGGTTGCCGGAGGATCGCATCGGTGTGCCAGGCCACGTCCGCGGCGGTGTGGCGCAGGAAGTAGTCGTCGCCCAATTGCGACCAGAGCTGTTCGACGTCGTCGGGGTCGGTGCCTTCGCGCACCAGGGTGTCGAGTGCGGCACCCTGGGTCTGGCGGATCAGCTCTTCGCGGTCCAGCGGGTTCTCCAGGCCGCGGCGCAGGGCGCGCTTGGTCTCGTTGTAGAGCTGGCGCAGCAGGCTGGCGCGCCAGGAGTTCCACAGGCTGGGATTGGTCGCGTTGATGTCGGCCACGGTCAGCACGTAGAGGTAGTCCAGGCGCGTGTCATCGCCCACCAACAGGGCGAAGTCGTTGATCACCTGCGGGTCGGACAGGTCCTTGCGCTGGGCGGTGGTGGACATCATCAGGTGGTTCTGCACCAGCCAGACAATCAGCCGGGTGTCCCAGGTCGGCAAATGATGGCGCTCGCCGAAGGCCTGCGCATCGATCGCGCCCAGGTCGGAGTGGTCGCCCTGGCGGCCTTTGCCGATGTCGTGGTAAAGCCCGGCCAGATAGATCAGCTCGGGCTTGGGCAGGCGCCCCATCAGCTCGCTGGCCAGCGGGAATTTCTCCGACACTGGCGTATAGCGCAGCTTGCGCAGGTGCTTGATCAGGTTGAGCGTGTGCGCGTCGACCGTATAGATGTGGAACAGGTCGTGCTGCATCTGCCCGACGATGAAGCCGAACTCGGGCAGGTAGCGGCCGAGGATGCCGTAGCGGTTCATGCGCCGCAGGTTGCGGTGGATACCCGTCTCGCACTTGAACAGCTCGATGAACAGGCTGGTGTTGCGCAGATCGCTGCGAAAATCGTCGTCGATCAGGTGCCGGTGCTCGCGCAGCAGGCGCACGGTGTCGGCGCGCACGCCCTTGATCTCCGGATGCTGGGCCATGAGCACGAAGATTTCCAGCATGGCGAACGGCGTGCGCTCGAAGATTTTGGCGTGGGCCGCTTCGATGTAGCCGTCGTGCAGGCGGAAGCGCGCGTTCAGGGGCTGGGTGGTGCCGCTGTCGTCATCGGCGAGGATGACTTCCTCGAAATGCTGGATGATCAGGTCGCACAGCTGGCTGATGCTCATCACCACCCGGTAGTACTGCTGCATGAACTGCTCGATGGCGCGCTTGGGGTTTTCGTCGGTGTAGCCGAGCAAGGTCGCCACGCTGCGCTGGTGGTCGAACAGCAGGCGGTCTTCGGCGCGCCCGGCAAGCATGTGCAGGGCATAGCGCACTTTCCACAGGAACGCCTGGGAGGAGGCCAGCACCGCGTTCTCGCTCTCCAGCAGGAAACCCTCGCCGGCCAGTGCGTGCAGGTTGAGCGTGCCGTATTGGCGGCGTGCCACCCAAAGCACGGTCTGGATGTCGCGCAGACCGCCCGGCGAGCCTTTGACGTTGGGCTCGAGGTTGTATTCGGTGTCGTTGTACTTGTGGTGGCGCGCTTGCAGTTCGGCGCGCTTGGCCAGGAAGAACGCCTTGCTCGGCCACAGGTGCTCGGTGCCGGTGGCCTCGAGCATGCGCTTGCGCAGGGATTCGGGGCCGGCGATGGTGCGGCTTTCCATCAGGTTGGTGATGATCGTCAGGTCGGCTTTGGCCTGCTCGGCGCATTCCTCGATGCTGCGCACGCTCTGCCCGACCTCCAGGCCAATGTCCCAGAGCAGGGTGAGCAGACGCTCTATGGGGTCGCGGTACTGCTCGTGGCGGGCGCCGTCGAGCAGGATCAGCAGGTCGATGTCCGAGTGCGGGTGCAGCTCGCCGCGGCCGTAGCCGCCGACCGCCACCAAGGCGATGCCGGACGCATCGCCCCAGTCGAACTGGCTCCAGGCCTGCTGCAGGATGTTGTCGACCAGCCACGCGCGATCCTCGATCAGGCGACGGATGTCACGGCCTTCGCCAAAGCGCTTGTCGAGCACCTCGCTGGCCTGACGGATGGCTTTCTTGAACGCGGCGATGGGGCTCGCCTTGAGCGCCAGTTCCGCCTGGAACTGGCCGCGGTCGAACAGCTCTGGGTCCACCTGGGGCATCGGTTCGCTTTCCTGTGCTGAATGTAGGCCTGGTCGGGCTCAGGCGGAGGTGCGGGCGATGGTGTCGTCCTTGCGCAAGGTGAAGATCTCGTAGCCGGTGGCGGTCACCGCCAGGGTGTGCTCCCACTGCGCCGAGAGCTTGCGGTCCTTGGTGATGGCGGTCCAGCCGTCGCCCAGCACCTTGGTCTCGGCCTTGCCTTGGTTGATCATCGGCTCGATGGTGAAGGTCATGCCTTCTTTGAGCTCCATGCCGGTGCCGGCCTTGCCGTAGTGGACGATCTGCGGCTCTTCGTGGAACACCTTGCCGATGCCGTGGCCGCAGAAATCGCGGACCACCGAGAAACCGTTCTTTTCGGCATGCTTCTGGATCACTTCGCCGATGTCGCCCAGGCGGCAGCCCGGCTTGACCAGCTCGATGGCCTTGTACAGGCATTCCTGGGTGACCACCGACAGGCGTTCGGCCCAGGCCGCGACGGTGCCGACGTGGAACATGCGGCTGGTGTCGCCGTGGTAGCCGTCCTTGATCACGGTGACGTCGATGTTGAGGGTGTCGCCGTTCTTCAAGGGCTTGTCGTTGGGAATGCCGTGGCACACGACATGGTTGATCGAGGTGCAGACCGACTTGGGGTAGCCCTTGTAGTTCAGCGGTGCGGGAATGGCCTGCTGCACGTTCACGATGTAGTCGTGGCACAGACGGTTGAGCTCCTCGGTCGTCACCCCGGGCTTGACGTGGGGTTCGATCATTTCCAGCACATCGGCGGCCAGGCGGCCGGCCACGCGCATCTTCTCGATCTCTTCGGCAGTCTTGATGGTTACGGTCATTGCAGGCTCTCTACGGCGCAGGCTAGGCGCGGGCAAACGGGAAACGCGAAATTCTACCAGAGCCTCGGCATACCGGCCGGGCCAATCGGTGAATCCCATGGCGATGGCGGGCATTCTGAGGGCAATGGCCGGGCGCTGCAAAAAAGGCTGACGGGCGCGTCAGCACGCAGTTCCGTTTCCGGCAGGCCTGTGGTATAACATGCGCCGCTTTCGGGGACCCCTGAAAGCTCAAACCCACACACGTGTCGACACGATGGCCTGGGTGCCCCGGATCCACAGGATTCGCGGGTTGGTCATTGGGATGCGTGGAGGCCCAACCCGACTTACCAAGGAACTATCATGTCCCAAGTCAACATGCGCGATATGCTGAAGGCCGGTGTGCACTTCGGCCACCAGACCCGTTACTGGAACCCGAAAATGGGCAAGTACATTTTCGGCGCGCGCAACAAGATCCACATCATCAACCTGGAAAAAACCCTGCCGATGTTCAACGACGCTCTGGCGTTCGTAGAGCGTCTGTCCCAGGGCAAGAACAAGATCATGTTCGTCGGCACCAAGCGTTCGGCCGGCAAACTGGTTGCCGAGCAGGCTGCTCGTTGCGGTTCGCCTTACGTTGATCACCGTTGGTTGGGCGGCATGCTCACCAACTACAAGACCATCCGTGCCTCGATCAAGCGCCTGCGCGACCTGGAAACTCAGGCCGAAGACGGTACCTTCACCAAGCTGACCAAGAAAGAAGCGCTGATGCGTTCGCGCGATCTGGAAAAGCTGGACCGCAGCCTGGGTGGTATCAAGGACATGGGCGGCCTGCCTGACGCACTGTTCGTCATCGACGTCGATCACGAGCGCATCGCGATCACCGAAGCCAACAAACTGGGCATCCCGGTTATCGGCATCGTCGATACCAACAGCAGCCCTGAAGGTGTTGACTACATCATCCCAGGTAACGACGACGCCATCCGCGCCATCGAGCTGTACATGACTTCGATGGCTGACGCCGTCATCCGCGGTCGCAACAACGTTGCCGGCGGTACCGAAGTCTATGTTGAAGAAGCGGCTGCACCTGCTGCCGAGTAAGTGACGCCTGGCGTCTGACTTGGCACGCGAAAAGGGGGCTTTGCCCCCTTTTTGCCACCTTGAAATCCTGCTGTCAGCAACAGGCTCCCATCATGGGCGTGCTGAACCCGACAGCGGATTAGCAGAATTGAACGCCCGTGACGAGCGGGTGGAATGGTTGAAAAACTTTCCAAGAGGATTTTGAAATGGCAGCAATTACTGCAGCGTTGGTCAAAGAACTGCGCGAGCGTACCGGCGAAGGCATGATGGATTGCAAGAAGGCCCTGGAAAAGGCTGACGGCGACATCGAAAAAGCCATTGATGACATGCGTGCTTCCGGCGCCATCAAGGCCGCCAAGAAAGCTGGCAACGTCGCCGCTGAAGGCGCCATCGCCATCAAGGCCGACGACAAGTCCGCCGTCCTGCTGGAAGTGAACTCGCAGACCGACTTCCTGGCGCTGCAAGACGACTTCAAGACTTTCGTCGCCGAAAGCGTCGAACAAGCTTTCAACGAGAAGCTGACCGACGCCGCGCCGCTGATCGCTGCCCGCGAAGCTGCCCGTGAAGCGCTGGTCGCCAAAGTCGGTGAGAACGTCAACATCCGTCGTCTGGTGCGTGTTGAAGGCGACGTCGTAGGTGCCTACCTGCACGGCAACAAGATCGGTGTTGCAGTGGTTCTGAAAGGCGGCGACGTACAGCTGGCCAAAGAAATCGCCATGCACGTCGCGGCTTCCAACCCCGAGTTCCTGGATTCGTCGGAAATCTCCGCCGAAGCCATCGAGCGCGAAAAAGCGGTCTTCCTGCAGCTCAACGCTGACAAGATCGCCGGCAAGCCGGAAAACATCGTTGAAAACATGATCAACGGCCGCATCACCAAGTTCAAGGCCGAAGCTTCGCTCAAAGAGCAGGCGTTCGTCATGAACCCGGAAGTCAAGGTCGGCGAGCTGGCCAAGAAAGCCGGTGCTGAAATCGTTTCCTTCACCTACTTCAAGGTCGGCGAAGGCATCGAGAAGCCAGTCGACAACTTCGCCGAAGAAGTTGCCGCGCAACTGGCTGCCGCCAAGCAGTAAGACAGACCCGTCTGTCGCCCCCAAGAGGCTGCCCGCTCACGCGCGCAGCCTCTTTGTCAAAGCGGGCAAGGGGTTTATCAGGCCCCGTTCCGCTGGCGCCCAAACGGCGCCGCGCTACAGTAAGCAGGCCGGCAACGGCCGCATGAATTCTAGAAAACGCCGCAGGAGAGACACGCAATGGCTCAGCAGGTGAGTGGTCGCCAACCTCGCTATAAACGCATTTTGCTCAAACTTAGCGGCGAAGCCCTGATGGGCTCCGAAGACTTCGGCATCGACCCCAAGGTGCTCGATCGCATGGCCCTGGAAGTGGGCCAGCTGGTCGGCATCGGTGTGCAGGTCGGTCTGGTGATCGGCGGTGGCAACCTGTTCCGTGGCGCGGCCCTTAGCGCGGCCGGCATGGACCGCGTCACCGGTGACCACATGGGCATGCTCGCTACGGTCATGAACGCCCTGGCCATGCGCGACGCCCTGGAGCGTTCGAACATCACCGCGCTGGTCATGTCGGCCATTTCCATGACCGGTGTCACCGATCATTACGATCGCCGAAAAGCAATTCGTCACCTCCAATCGGGGGATGTGGTAATTTTCTCCGCCGGTACCGGCAACCCGTTCTTCACCACCGATTCCGCAGCCTGCCTGCGTGGCATCGAAGTCGATGCAGATGTGGTGCTGAAGGCGACCAAGGTCGACGGTGTCTACACCGCCGACCCGTTCAAGGACCCACACGCCGAGAAGTTCGATTACCTCACGTACGACGAAGTGCTGGATCGCAAGCTCGGTGTCATGGACCTGACCGCCATCTGCCTGTGCCGCGACCACAAGATGCCATTGCGCGTTTTCAACATGAACAAGCCCGGCTCCCTGCTCAACATAGTGGTGGGTGGCGCCGAAGGCACCTTGATCGAGGAAAGCCAAGCATGATCAACGATATCAAGAAAGACGCCCAGGACCGCATGGGCAAGTCCCTCGAGGCGCTGGGCCGCAACCTGGCGGCCATCCGTACCGGCCGCGCCCACCCAAGCATCCTGGACACCGTCAAGGTCACTGCCTGGGGCAGTGAAATGCCGCTCAACCAAGTGGCCGCGATTTCCGTCGAGGACGCGCGCACGCTGAAGATCGTCGCCCACGACAAGAACCTCAGCGCCGCCATCGAGAAGGCCATCCTGACCTCCGACCTGGGTCTGAACCCGAGCAGCGCCGGCACCACCATCCGCGTGCCGATGCCCGCGCTCACCGAAGAGACGCGCAAGGGCTACACCAAGCAGGCGCGCGGCGTCGCCGAAGACGCCAAAGTCGCCGTGCGCAACGTGCGCCGCGATGCCCTGGCCGACTTGAAGAAGCTGTCCAAGGACAAGGCCATCAGCGAGGACGAAGAACGTCGCGCCGCTGACGAGCTGCAGAAGCTGACCGACAAGTTCGTCGGTGAAGTGGACAAGACCCTGGAAGCCAAGGAAAAGGACCTGATGGCCGTCTAAGGCCGAGGCTCTTTCATGGAAAAGACCAAGCTGGCGGCACCGGGTCCGGTGCCGCGTCATGTCGCGATCATCATGGACGGCAACAACCGCTGGGCGAAGAAACGCCTGCTGCCTGGCGTCGCCGGGCACAAGGCCGGCGTCGATGCGGTGCGTGCGGTGATCGAAGTGTGTGCCGAAGCCAAGGTCGAGGTGCTGACCCTGTTCGCCTTTTCCAGTGAAAACTGGCAAAGGCCGGCAGACGAGGTCGGTGCCTTGATGGAGCTGTTCTTCTCGGCCCTGCGCCGTGAGGCGCGGCGGCTCAATGAAAATCAGATCTGCCTGCGCATCATCGGCGATCGCTCACGTTTTCATCCCGAATTGCAGGCGGCCATGCGTGAGGCCGAGGCGCTGACCGCTGGCAACAACCGCTTCATCCTGCAGGTCGCCGCGAACTACGGCGGCCAGTGGGACATCGCCCAGGCCGCCCAGCGCCTGGCGCGCGAAGTGCAGGCTGGCCATCTGCAGCCCGAGGACATCACGCCCGGCCTGCTGCAGACCTGCCTGGCCACCGGCGATCAGCCGTTGCCCGACCTGTGCATCCGCACGGGCGGCGAGCATCGCATCAGCAATTTCCTGCTGTGGCAATTGGCCTACGCCGAGCTGTATTTCTCCGACCTGTTCTGGCCGGACTTCAAACACGAGGCCATGCGCACTGCGCTGGCCGATTTCGCTTCGCGCCAGCGCCGCTTCGGGAAGACCAGCGAGCAGGTCGAAGCTGGAGCCCGCGCCTAATGCTCAAACAACGCATCATTACTGCACTGATCATGCTGCCGGTCGCCCTGTGCGGCTTTTTCCTGTTGCAGGGTTCGGCGTTCGCGCTGTTCATCGGCCTGGTGGTGACCGTAGGCGCCTGGGAATGGGCGCGCCTCGCGGGCCTGGTGGCGCAACCGTTGCGCCTGGCTTATGCGGCGGTGGTCGCTGGGGCGCTGATGCTGCTCTACCTCATGCAGGAGCTCGCGCCCTGGGTGCTGGGCGCCTCGGTCATCTGGTGGGGGCTGGCCACCTGGCTGGTGCTGACCTATCCGCGCAGCAGCGAGCTGTGGTCCAGCGCCGCCTGCCGTTTGCTGATCGGCCTGTTGGTGCTGTTGCCGGCCTGGCAGGGTTTGCTGTTGCTCAAGCACTGGCCGCAAGGCAACGGCTTGATCCTGATGGTGATGCTGCTGGTCTGGTCCGCGGACATCGGTGCGTATTTCTCGGGTAGGGCCTTCGGCAAACGCAAGCTGGCGCCTCACGTCAGCCCTGGCAAGAGCTGGGAAGGGGTGTATGGCGGTCTCGCCGTGAGCCTGTTGATCACCTTGGGCGTGGCGCTGTACCGCGATTGGAGCCTGGGCAGCCTGCTGCTCGGTCTGCTGGGCGCCGCCGTGGTGGTGATGGCCTCGGTGATCGGCGATCTGACCGAAAGCATGTTCAAGCGCCGCGAAGGCATCAAGGACAGCAGCAACCTGTTGCCGGGCCACGGCGGCGTGCTCGACCGCATCGACAGCCTTACTGCGGCGGTGCCGATGTTCGCCGTGCTGCTGTGGGCCGCCGAATGGGGTGTGATGTGAGCCGTACGCAACGGATCAGCGTGTTGGGTGCCACCGGCTCGATCGGTCTGAGCACCCTGGACGTCATCGCCCGCCACCCCGAGCAGTACCAGGTGTTCGGCCTCAGCGGCCATACCCGCATCGACGAGCTGCTCGCCCTGTGTCTGCGCCATCGGCCCGCGTATGCCGCCGTGCCGGGCGCCGAAGCGGCGGCTTCGCTGCGCGCCGGCCTGCAGGCAGCCGGGTGCGCCACCGAGGTGCTGGAAGGCGATGCCGGGCTTGCCCACATCGCCAGCGCGGCCGAAGTGGATGCAGTGATGGCCGCCATCGTCGGCGCCGCTGGGCTCAAGCCGACGCTTGCGGCCGTCGAAGCCGGCAAGAAAGTGCTGCTGGCCAACAAGGAGGCGCTGGTGATGTCCGGCGCCCTGTTCATGGACGCGGTGCGGCGTAGCGGGGCGGTCCTGTTGCCGATCGACAGCGAGCACAATGCGATCTTCCAATGCCTGCCGGGCGACTATGCGCGTGGCTTGCAAGCGATCGGTGTGCGGCGGATTCTGCTGACCGCCTCGGGCGGGCCATTTCGGGAAACGCCCCTGGCGCAGCTTGCCGACGTCACGCCGGCGCAGGCTTGCGCCCACCCCAACTGGTCGATGGGGCGCAAGATTTCGGTCGATTCGGCCAGCATGATGAACAAAGGGCTGGAGCTGATCGAGGCCTGCTGGCTGTTCGACGCGGCGCCGGCCAAGGTCGAAGTGGTGGTGCACCCACAAAGCGTCATCCACTCGTTGGTGGACTATGTGGACGGTTCGGTGCTGGCCCAACTGGGCAACCCGGACATGCGTACGCCCATCGCCAATGCCCTGGCCTGGCCGCAACGCATCGATTCGGGCGTGGCGCCGCTGGACCTGTTCGCCATCGCCCGCTTGGACTTCCAGGCCCCTGACGAACAGCGCTTCCCGTGTCTGCGCATCGCCCGCGAGGCGGCCGAGGCCGGTCGGAGTGCGCCTGCCGTGCTCAATGCCGCCAACGAAGTGGCGGTGGAGGCCTTCCTGGCTGGGCGTATTCGCTTCCCGGAAATCGCCAGCCTGATCGAACGCGTGCTGCAACAAGAGCCTGTGGTCGCACTGACGTCGCTCGACGCCGTGTTCGCCGTCGATGGGCGGGCCCGCGCACTGGCGCAGGAATGGCTGGCGCGCCATGGTCGTTAACTCCATCGTTTCGCGCTGAACCTTTTGCGGAGAAGCCTATGTCTGCGCTTTACATGATTGTCGGCACCTTGGTGGCCTTGGGTGTGCTGGTCACCTTCCATGAGTTCGGCCATTTCTGGGTGGCGCGTCGCTGCGGGGTCAAGGTGCTGCGGTTCTCCGTAGGCTTCGGTACGCCTCTGGTGCGTTGGCATGACCGCCACGGCACCGAATTCGTGGTAGCGGCGATTCCGTTGGGCGGCTACGTGAAAATGCTCGACGAGCGCGAGGGCGACGTTCCGGTCGGCCTGGAGGCACAGTCGTTCAACCGCAAACCGGTGCTGCAACGCATCGCCATCGTCGCTGCCGGGCCGATCGCCAACTTCTTGTTGGCGATCGTGTTCTTCTGGGGCGTGGCCATGCTCGGCAGCCAGCAGGTGCGTCCGGTGATCGGCGCCGTCGAGTCCGGAAGCCTGGCGGCGCAGGCCGGTTTGAAGGCGGGCGAGGAAATCGTCTCCATCGATGGCAAACCGACCAATGGTTGGTCGGCGGTCAACCTGCAGCTGGTGCGACGGCTGGGCGAGAGCGGAACGCTGCGTCTGGGCGTGCGCGAAGAGGGCGCAAGCGTCGAGCAGCCGCGCGAGGTCAAGCTCGATCGATGGCTCAAGGGCGCCGACGAGCCGGACCCGATCCAGTCGCTGGGCCTGCGTCCGTGGCGGCCGAACGTGGTGCCCGTGCTCGCCCAGCTCGACCCCAAAGGCCCGGCCGCCGCCGCAGGGCTGAAGACCGGTGATCGCCTGGTGGCGCTCGACGGCGTCGCCTTGAGCGACTGGCAACAGGTGGTGGATGCCGTGCGCAGCCGTGCCGATACCCAGGTCCAGGTGCGTGTGGAACGCGACGGCGCGCTTGTGGACATGCCGGTGACCCTGGCCAAGCGCGGCGAAGGTGCCGCTGCTGGCGGCTACCTAGGGGCGGGTGTCAAAGGCGGCGAGTGGCCGGCCCACATGCTGCGCGAGGTCCGCTACGGGCCGCTCGAAGGCTTGGCCGAAGGGTTGTCGCGCACCTGGAACATGAGCGTCCTGACCCTCGAATCCTTGAAGAAAATGTTGTTCGGGGAGCTCTCGGTAAAAAACTTGAGCGGACCGATAACCATTGCTAAAGTGGCGGGCGCTTCGGCCCAGTCGGGCTTGGGAGATTTTTTGAACTTCCTGGCCTACCTGAGCATAAGCCTAGGGGTTCTGAACCTGCTGCCCATCCCGGTACTGGATGGGGGGCATTTGCTGTTCTACCTGATCGAATGGGTGCGTGGTCGCCCGCTGCCGGATCGGGTGCAAGGTTGGGGGATTCAGATCGGTATCAGTTTGGTCATTGGCGTCATGTTGCTCGCCCTGGTCAACGATCTGAGTCGACTTTAACGATCAAGCTCAATTGCAGACCTGCCGCCTCATCGCGGCGGGTCGTTTATTGCCAGTTGGAATAAAGGACTTCATGAAACGTCTGCTGCTAACCACGGTGCTCACCGCACTGATGATCACTGAAGTTCACGCCGAGTCCTTCACTATCTCCGATATCCGTGTCAACGGCCTGCAGCGGGTATCCGCCGGCAGCGTGTTCGGCGCGCTGCCGCTCAATGTCGGTGATCAGGCTGACGACCGGCGTCTGGTCGACTCCACCCGTTCGCTGTTCAAAACGGGCTTCTTCCAGGACATTCAGCTCGATCGCGACGGCAACGTCCTGATCATCAACGTGGTCGAGCGTCCGTCGGTATCGAGCATCGAGATCGAAGGCAACAAGGCCATCAGCACCGAAGACCTGATGAAGGGCCTCAAGCAGTCGGGTCTGGCCGAAGGCGAAATCTTCCAGCGCGCGACCCTCGAAGGCGTGCGTAACGAACTGCAGCGCCAGTACGTCGCCCAGGGCCGCTACTCGGCCGAAGTAGACGCCGAAGTGGTGCCCGAGCCGCGCAACCGCGTCGGCCTGAAGATCAAGATCAACGAAGGCACGGTCGCGGCCATCCAGCACATCAACGTCGTGGGCAACACCGTGTTCGACGACGACGAGCTGAGCAGCCTGTTCGAGCTCAAGACGTCCAACTGGCTGTCGTTCTTCAAGAACGACGACAAGTACGCCCGCGAAAAACTGTCCGGCGACCTCGAGCGTCTGCGCTCCTACTACCTGGACCGCGGCTACATCAACATGGACATCGCCTCCACCCAGGTGTCCATCACGCCAGACAAGAAACACGTGTACATCACCGTCAACATCAACGAAGGCGAGAAGTACACCGTTCGCGACGTGAAACTGTCCGGCGACTTGAAAGTGCCTGAAGACCAGGTCAAGTCGCTGTTGCTGGTCCAGCCGGGCCAGGTGTTCTCGCGCAAGGTCATGACCAGCACCTCCGAGCTGATCACCCGCCGTCTGGGCAACGAAGGCTATACCTTCGCCAACGTCAACGGCGTGCCGCAGGCGCACAACGAAGACCACACCGTCGACATCATGTTCGTCGTCGACCCGGGCAAGCGTGCCTACGTCAACCGCATCAACTACCGCGGCAACACCAAGACCGAAGACGAAGTGCTGCGCCGTGAAATGCGCCAGATGGAAGGTGGCTGGGCCTCGACCTACCTGATCGACCAGTCCAAGACCCGTCTCGAGCGTCTGGGCTTCTTCAAGGACGTCAACGTCGAAACCCCGCCGGTGCCGGGCACCGACGACCAGGTCGACGTCAACTACGCGGTCGAAGAGCAAGCTTCCGGTTCGATCACCGCCAGCGTCGGCTTCGCCCAGAGCGCCGGCCTGATCCTGGGCGGCGCCATCAGCCAGACCAACTTCCTCGGTACCGGTAACAAGGTATCGGTCGGTCTGACCCGCTCGGAATACCAGACCCGCTACAACTTCGGCTTCGTCGACCCCTACTTCACGCCCGATGGCGTGAGCCTGGGCTACAACGCCTTCTACCGCAGCACCGACTACGATGACCTCGACGTCGACGTGGCGAGCTATGCGGTCGACAGCCTGGGCGCCGGTGTCAGCCTGGGTTACCCGATCAGCGAAACCTCGCGTCTGACCTACGGCCTGACCGTGCAGAAGGACGAGATCAAGACCGGCCGTTACACCGTCGATGAGATCTTCGACTTCCTCGACAAAGAAGGTGAGGACTTCCTCAACTTCAAAGGATCGGTGGGCTGGTCCGAGTCGACCCTCAACAAGGGCGTGCTGGCTACCCGCGGTCACTCGCAAAGCCTGACCCTGGAAACCACGCTTCCTGGCAGCGACCTGTCGTTCTACAAGATCGACTACCGTGGCCAGCTGTTCAAGCCACTGACGCCTGACTACACCCTGCGCCTGCACACCGAGCTGGGCTACGGTGACGGCTTTGGCGGTACTTCGGGTCTGCCGTTCTATGAGAACTACTACGCCGGTGGCTTCAACTCGGTGCGTGGTTTCAAGGACAGCACATTGGGGCCGCGTAGTACGCCGAGTACTGGTAACAACGGTACCGAGAAGGACCCGGACCAAGATCCGCTTCCCTTCGGCGGCAACATCCTGGTGCAAGGCGGCGTAGAACTGTTGTTCCCACTGCCCTTCGTCAAGGACCAGCGCTCGCTGCGCACTTCCGTGTTTTGGGACGTGGGTAACGTATTCGACAGCAATTGCAGTGACAAGCCCGCCACAGCCGAACGCGGAAAAGTCGATTGCGCCAAACTTGGCTTCGCCGACATGGCCAGCTCCGTTGGCCTGGGTGTGACCTGGGTCACCGCGCTGGGCCCGCTGAGCTTCAGCCTGGCGATGCCGATCAAGAAGCCTGACGATGCCGACACCCAAGTGTTCCAATTCTCCCTGGGCCAGACCTTCTAAGGTCGGCCCCTGCTCAACGACAACGGTTTATTCAGGAGTGCATCGTGCGTAAGTTGACCCAACTGGCCTTCGTGGCCGCGGCGCTGGTCGCCACCCCCGCTTTCGCCGACATGAAAGTGGCTGTTCTGAACTACCAAATGGCGTTGCTCGAATCCGACGCTGCCAAAAGCTATGCCGTTGACGCCGAGAAGAAGTTCGGCCCGCAACTCAACAAGCTGAAAAGCCTGGAAACCAGCGCCAAGAGCATCCAGGACCGCCTGATCAAGGGCGGCGACAAGATGGCCCAGCCCGAGCGCGAGCGTCTGGAACTCGAGTTCAAGCAAAAAGCCCGCGACTTCCAGTTCCAGTCCAAGGAACTGAACGAAGCCAAGGCCACCACCGACCGCGAGATGCTCAAGAAGCTCAAGCCCAAGCTCGACGGCGCCGTGGAAGAAGTCATCAAGAAGGGTGGTTTCGATCTGGTGCTCGAGCGCGGCGCGGTCATCGATGTCAAACCACAGTACGACATCACCCGCCAAGTCATCGAGCGCATGAACCAAGCGCGTTGATATGACCCAGACCCTCACGCTCGGCCAGCTGGCCGAAGCGCTCGGAGCCACCGTGAAAGGCTCCGCAGCGCTGCCGATCACCGGGCTTGCCACCTTGCAGGAGGCAGGCCCGCAACAGTTGAGCTTCCTGGCCAACCCGCAGTACCGCAAGTACCTGGAAACGACCCAGGCCGGCGCGGTACTGCTCAAGGCTGCGGATGCCGAAACCTTCTCCGGCAATGCGCTGGTGGTGGCCGACCCGTATCTGGCCTATGCCCGTATCTCGCACTTCTTCGACCCCAAACCCAAGGCTGTGGCGGGTATCCATCCCAGCGCCGTGGTGGCCGACGATGCGCAGGTCGATCCCAGTGCCAGCGTCGGTGCGTTCGCCGTCATCGAAAGCGGCGCGCGCATCGACGCGGGTGTGAGTATCGGCGCGCACTGTTTCATCGGCGCGCGCTGCACGATCGGCGAAGGGGGTTGGCTGGCACCGCGGGTGACGCTCTACCACGACGTCACCATCGGCAAGCGAGTGGTCATCCAATCGGGCGCGGTGATCGGCGGTGAAGGCTTCGGCTTCGCCAACGAGAAGGGCGTGTGGCGCAAGATCGCCCAGATCGGCGGCGTGACCTTGGGCGACGACGTGGAAATCGGCGTGAACACGGCCGTGGACCGTGGCGCGTTGTCCGATACGCGCATCGACGATGGCGCCAAGCTCGACAACCAGATCCAGATCGCCCACAACGTGCACATCGGCGCACACACGGCCATGGCGGCGTGCGTGGGCATTTCGGGCAGTACGCGCATCGGCAAGCACTGCACCATCGCGGGGGGTGTGGGCATGGTCGGGCACATCGATGTGTGTGACAACGTGTTCGTCTCCGGCATGACCATGGTGACCCGTTCGATCACCGAACCGGGTGGTTATTCTTCCGGTACGGCAATGCAACCCCTGGCCGATTGGCGCAAGAGCGCCGCGAGGATCCGCCAGCTCGACGACATGGCCAAGCGCTTGCAGCAGCTGGAAAAACGTGTCGATACCGTGACCTTGGAGAGTCAGCCGGCATCAGATGCCTGACAGCAATTTCCTGGCAAGCATGATGCGTCGCTAGCTGGCTCCTTCTTGGATGGCAAAAGGAGCGTGTGGTCAGCGCCTACGCTCCCTATTCTTATTACAGGCTTCCCCCCGAAATGATGGACATCAACGAGATTCGCGAATACCTGCCTCACCGTTACCCGTTCCTGCTGGTGGACCGGGTCACGGAGCTGGACTACGAGGCCCAGAGCATTCGTGCCTACAAGAATGTCAGCATCAACGAGCCGTTCTTCAATGGCCATTTCCCGGCGCATCCGATCATGCCGGGCGTGCTGATCATCGAGGCCATGGCCCAGGCTGCCGGGATTCTCGGATTCAAGATGCTCGACGCCAAACCGGCCGACGGCACGCTGTACTACTTCGTCGGCTCCGACAAGCTGCGCTTCCGTCAGCCTGTGCTGCCAGGCGACCAGCTGGTCCTGGAAGCCACCTTCCATAGCCGCAAGAGCATGATCTGGAAGTTCAACTGCCGTGCGCTGGTCGACGGCAAGACCGTCTGCTCGGCGGAAATCACCTGCGCGGAACGCTCCCTATGAATTCGATTGATCCACGGGCCATCATCGATCCGTCGGCCAAGTTGGCCGACGGCGTCGAGGTAGGCCCGTGGTCGATCGTTGGCCCCGATGTCGAAGTCGGGGAGGGGACCGTGATCGGTCCGCATGTGGTGCTCAAGGGCCCGACCCGCATCGGCAAGCACAACCGGATCTACCAGTTCTCCTCCATCGGTGAAGACACACCCGACCTCAAGTACCGGGGCGAACCCACGCGCTTGGTGATCGGCGACCACAACGTCATTCGCGAAGGCGTGACCATTCACCGTGGCACCATTCAGGACCGCGCGGAAACCACCGTCGGCGACCACAACCTGATCATGGCCTATGCCCACATCGGCCACGACAGCGTGATCGGCAGCCACTGCATCCTGGTCAACAACACGGCGCTGGCCGGCCATGTGCATGTGGGCGATTGGGCCATCCTCTCGGGCTTCACCCTGGTGCACCAGTATTGCCATATCGGTGCCCATGCGTTTTCCGGCATGGGTACGGCGATCGGCAAGGACGTCCCGGCGTTCGTCACCGTGTTCGGCAGCCCTGCCGAAGCGCGCAGCATGAATTTCGAAGGCATGCGTCGTCGCGGTTTCAGCGACGAGGTGATCCACTCGCTGCGCCGCGCGTACAAGACCGTCTATCGTCAGGGCCTGACCGTCGACAATGCGGTGGCCGAGCTGGCCGAACTGGCCGGCAAGCACCCTGAGGTCGAGCTGTTCCGCCAGTCGATCGTGAATTCCGCGCGCGGCATCACTCGCTGATATGGCGCGGCTCTGCATCGCACTGGTGGCCGGCGAGGCCAGCGGTGACATTCTAGGTTCCGGCCTGATGCGCGCCCTCAAGGCCCGCCACCCGGATGTGCGCTTCATCGGCGTAGGCGGCCCGTTGATGGAAGCCGAGGGCATGCAGTCCTACTTCCCCATGGAGCGCCTGGCGGTCATGGGCCTGGTCGAAGTGCTCGGCCGCCTGCGCGAGCTGCTCAAGCGGCGCAAGGATCTGATCGACACGCTGCTCGGCGAACGGCCCGACGTTTTCATCGGCATCGACGCGCCGGACTTCACCCTCAACATCGAGCTCAAGCTGCGTCAGGCCGGGATCAAGACCGTACATTACGTCAGCCCGTCGGTCTGGGCCTGGCGGCAGAAGCGGGTGCTGAAGATTCGCCAGGGCTGCGACCTGATGCTGACCCTGCTGCCGTTCGAAGCGCGCTTCTACGAAGAGCAGGGCGTGCCGGTGCGTTTCGTTGGCCATCCGCTGGCCGATACCATCCCCCTGCAGGCCGATCGCGACGCCGCACGGCTGGCGCTGGGCCTGGGCCTTGAGCCTGTGGTGGCGCTGATGCCCGGCAGTCGCGGCGGCGAAGTGGGGCGTTTGGGTGCGTTGTTCCTCGAAGCTGCCGAGCGCCTGTGCGAGCGACTGCCCGGTGTGCGTTTCGTGCTGCCCTGCGCCAATGCCACTCGCCGCGCGCAGATCGAGCAGATGCTCGAAGGCCGCGACCTACCGTTGACCCTGCTCGACGGCCAGTCGCACCAGGCCTTGGCCGCCTGCGATGCGGTGCTGATCGCCTCGGGCACCGCCACCCTCGAAGCCTTGCTGTACAAGCGGCCGATGGTAGTGGCCTACCGTCTGGCGCCGCTGACCTACTGGATTCTCAAACGCATGGTCAAGAGCCCCTACGTTTCGCTGCCCAACCTGCTGGCCCAGCGCCTGTTGGTGCCCGAGCTGCTGCAAGACGCAGCGACCAGCGAGGCGCTCGCCGCCACCCTGGCACCCCTGGTGCAGGACGGTTCGGCGCAGACCGAGCCGTTCGACCAGATCCACCGTACCCTGCGCCGCGACGCCTCGAACCAGGCCGCCGACGCGGTGCTGGCCTTGCTGGAGACGCGCTGATGCAGATGGGCCTGGACTTCAGCCTGGTCGAAGAGCTCGTGGCCGGTGTCGACGAAGTGGGCCGTGGGCCGCTGTGCGGCGATGTGGTCACTGCGGCGGTGATCCTCGATCCGCTGCGGCCGATCCTCGGCCTGAACGATTCGAAGAAGCTCACCCATGCCAAGCGTGAGGCGCTGTTCGACGAGATCTGCGAGAAGGCCCTGAGCTTCTGCATCGCCCGGGCCGAGGTCGAGGAAATCGACCGGCTCAACATCCTGCACGCCACCTTGCTGGCCATGAAGCGGGCGGTCGAAGGTCTGCACATCACGCCGAAACTGGCGCTGATCGACGGCAACCGCTGCCCGGTGCTGACGGTGCCCGCCGCACCGGTGGTACAGGGTGACGGCAAGGTGCCGGCCATCGCCGCCGCCTCGATCCTCGCCAAGGTCACCCGCGACCGCGAAATGAGCGTGTTCGAAGGGCTGTACCCCGGTTACGGCATCGGCGCGCACAAGGGCTATCCCACCCCCGTGCACCTCGAGGCCCTGGCCCGCCTGGGGCCGACGCCCATCCACCGGCGCTCCTTCGCGCCCGTGCGGCTGGCCTTCGAGCGGCGCGAGACGAGCTTCAGCAGGCTGCTCTAGCCGTCCATGCCCATCACTGCACCAGCACCGCCCCGTACGGCACGCTCGTCTCCCGGAACGGCATCCGCTTGACCATTACGGTACAATCGCGCCCCTCGTTTCACACTGCCACAGGATCATCAATGCCGGTCTCTTTCGTTCACCTGCGCGTGCATTCCGAATTCTCCCTGGTCGACGGTCTGGTGCGGGTCAAACCGCTGGCCAAGGCTCTGGGTGCGATGGACATGCCGGCCGTGGCGATCACCGACCAGAGCAACATGTGTTCGCTGGTGAAGTTCTACAAAGCGGCCATGGGCGCCGGCATCAAGCCGATCTGCGGCGTCGACCTGTGGCTGGCGGGCAACGAGCCGGATGCGCCGCTGTCGCGCATCTGTCTGTTGGCGATGGATCCCAAGGGCTACCGCAACCTCACCGAGCTGCTGTCGCGCGGTTGGGTGGAAGGGCAGCGCAATGGCCTGGTGATCATCCAACGTGACTGGATTCCACCGGCCAGCGAAGGGCTCATCGCTTTGTCGGCGGCGCGCGAGGGCGACATCGGCATGGCCTTGCTGGCCGGACGCGAGCAGGAAGCGCAGGCTTTGCTGCAAGACTGGATGCAGATGTTCCCCGAGCGCTTCTACGTGGAGCTGCAACGCACCGGCCGCCCGGGCGACGAAGAGTACGTACACGCCGCCGTCGCCCTGGCCGACCGCCTGGGCGCGCCCTTGGTGGCCACCAACGACGTGCGCTTTCTCAAGCAGTCGGACTTCGACGCCCACGAGACCCGCGTCTGCATCGGCGAGGGCTGGACCCTGGACGACCCGCGCCGGCCGCGCCTCTATAGCGATCAGCAGTACCTCAAAAGCGCCGAGGAAATGGCCGAGCTGTTCAGCGACCTGCCCGACGCCCTGGCCAACACTGTGGAGATCGCCAAGCGCTGCAACATCCAGGTGCAGCTAGGCAAGGCCTTCCTGCCGGACTTCCCGACCCCCAACGGCATGGGTATCGACGACTACCTGCGTCATGTGTCCTACGAAGGGCTGGAAGAGCGTCTGGCGGTGTTGTGGCCTAAAGACACCACGCCCAACTACGAAGAGAAGCGTCAGGTCTACCTTGACCGGCTGAAGTTCGAACTGGACATCATTATCCAGATGGGCTTCCCCGGTTACTTCCTGATCGTCATGGACTTCATCAAGTGGGCCAAGAACAACGGCGTGCCGGTGGGTCCGGGCCGGGGTTCGGGCGCCGGCTCGCTGGTCGCCTACGTGCTGAAGATCACCGACCTCGACCCGCTGGCCTACGATCTGCTGTTCGAGCGTTTCCTCAACCCCGAGCGGGTGTCGATGCCCGACTTCGACGTCGACTTCTGCATGGACGGCCGCGACCGGGTCATCGAATACGTGGCCGACGCCTACGGGCGCAACGCGGTGAGCCAGATCATCACTTTCGGTACCATGGCGGCCAAGGCCGTGGTGCGCGACGTGGCGCGGGTGCAGGGCAAGTCCTATGGTCTGGCCGACCGGCTGTCGAAGATGATTCCCTTCGAAGTCGGCATGACCCTGGCCAAGGCCCACGAGCAGGAAGAAATCCTGCGCGACTTCCTCAAGGCCGACGAGGAAGCCCGGGAAATCTGGGACATGGCGCTCAAGCTCGAAGGTGTGTGCCGCGGCACCGGCAAACACGCCGGGGGTGTGGTCATCGCGCCGACCAAGCTCACCGATTTCTCGCCGGTGGCCTGCGACGAAGAGGGCGGCGGCCTGGTCACCCAGTTCGACAAGGACGACGTCGAGGCCGCCGGCCTGGTCAAGTTCGACTTCCTCGGCCTGCGTACCCTGACCATCATCAAGTGGGCGATGGAGACCATCAATCGCGAGCAGGCCAAGGTCGGCCAGCCCGACCTGAACATCGACTTCATTCCGCTGGACGACCGCAAGACCTACGAGCTGCTGCAAAAGGCCGAAACCACGGCGGTGTTCCAGCTCGAATCGCGCGGCATGAAGGAGCTGATCAAGAAGCTCAAGCCCGACTGCCTGGAAGACCTCATCGCACTGGTGGCGCTGTTCCGTCCGGGGCCGCTGCAATCGGGCATGGTGGACGACTTCATCAACCGCAAGCACGGCCGCGCCGAGCTGGCCTACCCGCACCCCGACTACCAGTACGACGGCTTGCAGCCGGTCCTGGCGCCGACCTACGGCATCATCCTGTACCAGGAACAGGTGATGCAGATCGCCCAGGTCATGGCCGGCTACACCCTCGGCGAGGCCGACATGCTGCGCCGGGCCATGGGCAAGAAGAAGCCCGAGGAAATGGCCAAGCAGCGCGGCGGTTTCGTCGATGGCTGCGCGAAGAACAACATCGACGCCAACCTGGCGGGCAACATCTTCGACCTGGTGGAAAAATTCGCCGGTTACGGCTTCAACAAATCCCACTCCGCCGCCTATGGCCTGGTGTCTTACCAGACTGCCTGGCTCAAGACGCACCACCCGGCGCCGTTCATGGCCGCGGTGCTTTCGGCGGACATGCACAACACCGACAAGGTGGTGGTGCTGATCGAGGAAGTGCGCAGCATGAAGCTGCGCCTCGACGCGCCTGATGTGAACAGCTCGGATTTCAAGTTCACGGTCAACGACGATGGCCGTATCGTCTATGGCTTGGGCGCGATCAAGGGCGTAGGCGAGGGACCGGTGGAGGCCATCGTCGAAGCCCGCGCCAGTGGCGGCCCGTTCAAGGACCTGTTCGACTTCTGCAAGCGCGTCGATTTAAAGCGCATCAACAAGCGCACCCTCGATGCCTTGATCCGCAGCGGCGCCCTGGACCGCCTCGGGCCGCATTTCCACGACGAGATCAAGGCGTACCACGCCAGCATCGACAGCAACCGCGCGGTGCTGCTGTCGGCCCTCGAAGAAGCGATCAAGTCGGCCGAGCAGATCGCCCGCACCGAAGAAAGCGGCCATGTCGACCTGTTCGGCGGACTGTTCGTCGAACAGGACGCCGATGTCTATGCCAACCACCGCAAGGTGCGCGAGCTGACCCTCAAGGAGCGGCTGCGCGGCGAGAAGGACACGCTCGGTCTATACCTGACCGGCCACCCGATCGACGAATACGAAAGCGAGATCCGCCGCTTCGCCCGCCAGCGCATCATCGACTTGAAGCCCTCGCGCGAAGTGCAGACCGTGGCCGGGATGATCATCGCCCTGCGCGTGATGAAGAACAAGAAAGGCGACAAGATGGGCTTCGTCACCCTCGACGACCGCTCCGGGCGCATCGAGGCCTCCCTGTTCGCCGACGCCTTCATGGCCGCCCAGGCGCTGTTGCAGACCGATGCCATGGTGGTGATCGAAGGGGAGGTGAGCAACGACGACTTCTCCGGCGGGCTGCGCCTGCGCGTCAAGCAGGTCATGACCATGGAGGATGCGCGCACGCGCCTGGCCGAGAGCCTGCGCCTGAAACTCAGCCATGAAACGCTCAAGGGCGATCGCCTGACCTGGCTGGGCGAGCTGATCACCCGCCACCGTGGGGGCTGCCCCATCACGTTGGAGTACACCGGCAGCGATGCCAAGGCGATGTTGCAGTTCGGCGAGCAGTGGCGGATCGACCCGGCGGACGGGCTGATCCAGACCCTGCGTGACCAGTTCGGACGTGAGAACGTCTTTTTGCAATATCGTTGAACCGACCTACTTTAAACTCGACCTCAACGCGCCTGATCCCGTAAGGTATGGCGCCAAACGGATCAACCGGCCGGCCGCCTGGCCGTAGACCCAAGACGGATGCTTATGAACCCGAATTTCCTTGATTTCGAACAGCCGATTGCCGACCTGCAAGCCAAGATCGAAGGCCTGCGCCTGGTTGGCAACGACAATTCGCTGAACATCAGCGATGAAATTGCCCGTCTGGAAGACAAGAGCAACAGCCTCACCGAAAGCATCTTCGGCAATCTGACCAGCTGGCAGATCGCGCGCCTGGCGCGCCATCCGCGTCGCCCCTACACCCTCGACTACTTGCAGCACATCTTCACCGAATTCGAAGAGCTGCACGGCGACCGCCACTTCTCCGACGATGCCGCCATCGTCGGTGGCACCGCGCGCCTGGACGGCAAGCCGGTCATGGTCATCGGCCACCAGAAAGGCCGTGAAGTGCGCGAGAAGGTGCGCCGCAACTTCGGCATGCCGCGCCCCGAGGGCTACCGCAAGGCCTGCCGCCTGATGGAAATGGCCGAGCGCTTCAAGATGCCGATCCTCACCTTCATCGACACCCCGGGCGCCTACCCTGGCATCGACGCCGAAGAGCGCAACCAGAGCGAAGCGATCGCCTGGAACCTGCGGGTCATGGCGCGCCTGAAAACGCCGATCATCGCCACCGTCATCGGTGAAGGCGGTTCGGGCGGCGCGCTGGCCATCGGCGTGTGCGACCAACTGAACATGCTGCAGTACTCCACCTATTCGGTAATTTCGCCGGAAGGCTGCGCCTCGATCCTGTGGAAGACCGCCGAGAAGGCGTCCGATGCCGCCGAAGCCATGGGCATCACCGCCGAGCGCCTGAAAAGCCTGAACATCGTCGACAAGGTCATCGGCGAGCCACTGGGCGGTGCCCATCGCGACCCGGCGAAAATGGCCGAAAGCGTGCGCGAAAGCCTGGTCGAGCAACTCGACCACCTGTCGACGTTCGACAACGACGCACTGCTTGCGCGCCGTTACGAGCGCCTGATGAGCTACGGTCTGTAAGACCCATCGCCGGAGCGTGGCGCTTGCTTGTGCCACGCTCCGCAGGCAGGCCGCATGCCCGACCTCACCTCCTTCCTTCGTCCCTGGCTGAACGCCCCCCGCTGGTACGTCGCCTTTTCCGGCGGTCTCGATTCCACTGTTCTGTTGCACGCATTGCATGCCTACGGGCAGCGCCATGGTGCGCCGCCATTGTGCGCGGTGCATGTGCACCATGGCTTGCAAGCGGTGGCCGACACTTGGCCAGACCACTGCCGGCAAGTGTGCGAACACCTGGGTGTCGAACTGCGCGTCGTCCGGGTCCAGGTCGAGTCGGGCGCCAGCCTCGAACAGGCGGCGCGCACCGCGCGCTATGCGGCATTCGCCGAGGTGCTGGAGGAGGGTGCGGTGCTGTTCACCGGCCAGCACCGCGACGATCAGGCCGAAACCCTGCTCCTGCGTCTGCTCAGAGGCGCCGGCGTGCGCGGCTTGACCGCCATGCCGGCGGCGCGCAGGCTGGGCCGCGGGCACTTGCTGCGGCCCTTGCTCGACTTCTCCCGCGAACAATTGCGCGAGCATGCCGAGCAGGCGGGCCTGGTGTGGATCGAAGACCCATCCAATGACGATGTGCGCTTTGCGCGTAACTACCTGCGTGGCGAAGTGCTGCCTGTACTGCGCCGGCGTTGGCCACAGGTCGGGCTGAGCCTGGCGCGCAGCGCAGCGCATCTGGGGGAGGCCCAGGACCTGCTCGACGAGCTGGCACGGGACGATTTGCAGACGGCATCGGCAGGGCAGGCCTTCGCCTGGTCGGGCGTCGATTCCTTGGGCTTGCAAGCGCTCAAGGACCTGTCGCCCGCCCGACAGCGCAATGCGTTGCAGTACTGGCTCGCGCCGCGCACGCGCCTCCCCGACACGCGCCACTGGGCGGGCTGGGAGGCGTTGCGCGATGCAGCCGTCGATGCGCAACCGGTCTGGCGGCTCAGCGACGGGCAACTGCTGCGCAGCCAAGGCCGCCTATGGTGGTTGCAGGGCAGTTGGCTGCGGCCCCCGCAAGGCGGCCTGACCTGGCCGAATCCCGACGTGGCGCTGGCGTTGCCCAACAACGGTCGGCTGCAACTGCTCGGTGCGCCGCCGAGTGGCGCGTTGCGCGTCGAGTATCGCCAGGGCGGGGAAATGCTCGAAGTGCCCGGGCGCGGCCGGCGCGACCTCAAACGTCTGCTCAACGAGCAGCAGGTGCCGACCTTCATCCGCCAGCGCCTGCCGCTGGTATGGCAAGGCGAGCGGCTGCTGGCGGTGGCCAACCTGCCCGAGCTGGCGGAGACGGCCGTGCGAGCCCATTGGACGCCACCGGACAGCGCGCAGTATTTGAGCTGATCTGGACATTCCGGTAGACTACCCTCCCTTCTTGATACAACTTCTGCGCTTTGTCCGAAAACGCAGCGGTTGCCGATTACCAAGCAGTTTTTTGCTGGGCTGAATTTCTGAAAATGACAAGCGAGCTCCATGCCGGGACTACCCCGGTCTGTACAGACGCGGCAGTTTTTCGAGATGCACTGTGATTGACGCAGGTGATCGGGGGCTTCGGCCTTCCTTCGCTTTCTCCGGCGGCGCTGGCCGCTTTAACGCAGACTTCTAGGGTTTTTCATGACGCGCTACATATTCGTCACGGGCGGTGTTGTTTCTTCATTGGGGAAAGGCATTGCCTCGGCTTCCCTGGCGGCCATCCTGGAAGCGCGGGGCCTGAAGGTCACCATGCTCAAGCTGGACCCGTACATCAACGTCGATCCGGGCACCATGAGCCCGTTCCAGCATGGTGAAGTGTTCGTCACCCAAGACGGTGCCGAGACCGACCTCGACCTGGGCCACTACGAGCGGTTCATCCGCACCACCATGACCCAGAACAACAACTTCACCACCGGCCGTGTCTACGAGCACGTGCTGCGCAAAGAGCGCCGCGGTGACTACCTGGGCGCGACCATCCAGGTCATTCCGCATATCACCGACGAGATCAAGCGCCGCATCATCAAGGGTGCCGGCGATGCCGACGTGGCTCTGGTGGAAATCGGCGGTACGGTCGGCGACATCGAGTCGCAGCCGTTCCTCGAAGCCATCCGCCAACTGCGCGTCGAAGTCGGCTCCAAACGCGCCATGCTGATGCACCTGACCCTGGTCCCGTACATCGCCACCGCAGGCGAAACCAAGACCAAGCCGACCCAGCATTCGGTCAAGGAACTGCGCTCCATCGGTCTGCAGCCCGACGTGCTGATCTGCCGTTCCGACCACCCGGTCGACGCTTCGTCGCGGCGCAAGATCGCCCTGTTCACCAACGTCGAAGAGCGTGCGGTGATCTCCCTGGAAGACGTCGACACCATCTACAAGATCCCAGGCGTGCTGCATGCCCAGGGCCTGGACGACTTCGTCACCGAGCGCTTCGGCCTGCAATGCGACAGCGCCGATCTGTCCGAGTGGGACCAAGTGGTCGACGCCAAGCTCAACCCCGAGCATGAAGTCACCATCGCCATGGTCGGCAAGTACATGGAGCTGCTCGATGCCTACAAGTCGCTGATCGAAGCGATGAGCCACGCCGGCATCCAGAACCGCACCAAGGTCAACCTGCGCTACATCGATTCCGAAGACATCGAGAACCAGGGCACCAGCCTGCTCGAAGGCGCCGACGCCATCCTCGTACCGGGCGGCTTCGGTCTGCGCGGTGTCGAAGGCAAGATCCAGGCGGTGCAGTTCGCGCGCGAAAACAAGGTTCCCTACCTGGGCATCTGCCTGGGCATGCAAGTGGCGGTGATCGAATTCGCCCGCAACGTGATGGGCTGGACCGACGCCAACTCCACCGAGTTCGACCGCAACAGCGTGCATCCGGTCGTGGGCCTGATCACCGAGTGGTCGGACAACACCGGTGCCGTGGAAACCCGTACCGAAACCTCCGACCTGGGCGGCACCATGCGCCTGGGCGCGCAGGAATGCCAGCTGGTCGGCAACTCCAAGGTGCACGACTGCTACGGCCAGGACGTGATCGTCGAACGTCACCGCCACCGTTACGAAGTCAACAACGTGCTGCTGCCGCAGATGGTCGATGCCGGTTTGCAAGTGTCCGGTCGCTCGGGCGACGGCGCGCTGGTGGAAGTGGTCGAGTCCAAGGACCACCCATGGTTCGTCGCCTGCCAGTTCCACCCGGAGTTCACCTCCACCCCGCGTGACGGTCACCCGCTGTTCAGCGGCTTCGTCAAGGCGGCCTTGGCGCAGAAGCAAAAGGCCTAAGACGGCCCGTACGTCGCTCGTCCATCGTGCAAGCGGTGGAAGGGCGACGCTTCCTACCCCCGCCGTCGCTCGATGGCTCAGGTAGCTGAAAAGTTTTCTGACGGTAGAAGCCGCATGATGCCGGTTTCTCCGGTAAAGTACCGCCCGTTCGCCCTCTGACCCTGAAGTCAGCGGGCAGCGGTCGTCAGGCCTGCCGCTTCATCCCTGCCTGGCCCGCAGCCGAATTTTCCTAGTTGCGTCGTTTTCGTCAATTCTGGAGTGCTTACAACAATGGCAAATATCGTCGACATCAAAGGTCGTGAAGTTCTCGATTCCCGTGGCAACCCCACCGTGGAAGCCGACGTACTGCTCGACAACGGCATCATCGGCAGTGCTTGCGCGCCGTCCGGTGCTTCCACCGGCTCGCGCGAAGCGCTCGAGCTGCGCGATGGCGACAAGAGCCGTTACCTGGGCAAAGGTGTGCTGAAGGCCGTCGCCAACATCAACGGCCCGATCCGCGACCTGCTGCTGGGCAAGGATCCATCGGACCAGAAAGCGCTGGACCGCGCCATGATCGAACTGGACGGCACCGAGAACAAGGCCAAGCTGGGCGCCAACGCCATCCTGGCGGTGTCCCTGGCCGCTGCCAAGGCTGCCGCCCAGGACCAGGACCTGCCGCTGTACGCGCACATCGCCAACCTCAACGGCACCCCGGGCCAGTACTCCATGCCCGTGCCGATGATGAACATCATCAACGGCGGCGAGCACGCCGACAACAACGTCGACATCCAAGAGTTCATGGTCCAGCCGGTCGGCGCCAAGACCTTCTCCGACGGCCTGCGCATGGGCACCGAGATCTTCCATCACCTCAAGGCCGTGCTCAAAGAGCGTGGCTTGAGCACCGCCGTCGGTGACGAAGGTGGCTTCGCGCCGAACCTGGCTTCCAACGAAGACGCCCTGGCCGCCATCGCCGAAGCCGTGGAAAAGGCCGGCTACAAGCTGGGCACCGACGTGACCCTGGCCCTGGACTGCGCCGCTTCCGAGTTCTACGAAGACGGCAAGTACAACCTGTCCGGCGAAGGCAAGTCGTTCGACGCCGAAGGTTTCGCGGATTACCTCAAGGGCCTGACCGAACGCTTCCCGATCATCTCCATCGAAGATGGCCTGGACGAGTCCGACTGGGCAGGCTGGAAGATCCTCACCGACAAGATCGGCGAGAAGGTGCAACTGGTCGGCGACGACCTGTTCGTGACCAACACCAAGATCCTCAAGGAAGGCATAGACAAGGGCATCGGTAACTCGATCCTGATCAAGTTCAACCAGATCGGCTCGCTCACCGAAACCCTGGAAGCCATCCAGATGGCCAAGGAAGCCGGCTATACCGCGGTGATCTCGCACCGCTCCGGTGAAACCGAAGACTCCACCATCGCCGACCTGGCCGTCGGTACCGCTGCGGGCCAGATCAAGACCGGCTCGCTGTGCCGTTCCGACCGCGTCTCCAAGTACAACCAACTGCTGCGCATCGAAGAGCAGCTGGGTGCCAAGGCCGTCTACCGGGGTCGCGACGAGTTTCGCGGCTGATTCGGAGATGGTAAAAAGGCAGCACCTGCAACTGCCCGAGCGGTGTCGTTGAACCGGTCGGGCATTCGTAAGGTCTCTGTCGACGGAGCCTGGCCTCGGCCAGGCTTCGTGCTATGTGGGCCACGCGTCTGCTGCCCTTCACACCCCTGGATATCCTGATGCGCAGTCCTTATTGGTTGTTCCTCGTTCTGCTCCTGCTGCTGGCCGGCCTGCAGTACCGCCTGTGGGTGGGCAACGGCAGCCTGGCGCAAGCGGCCGAGCTCAAGCAGCAAATCGACGACCAGCATGTCGAGAACGAGCGCTTGCTGGAGCGCAACCGCGTGCTCTATGCCGAAGTGCTGGAATTGAAGAAAGGTATGGAAACCGTCGAGGAGCGCGCCCGGCACGAGCTGGGCATGGTCAAGGAAGGCGAAACCCTCTACCAACTGCCGCAGAAATGAGTGTGCCTTTGCCCACGTTCTGGGCCGTGCTGCCCGCAGCCGGGGTCGGTGCGCGCATGGCGGCCGACCGGCCCAAGCAATATCTGGCGCTGGGTGGCAAGACCCTCATCGAACACGCGCTGGACTGTTTTCTCGACCACCCCCAGCTCAAGGGCGTGGTGGTCAGCCTGGCCGAGCACGACCCGTACTGGCCAGGTTTGCGTTGCGCCAGCGACCCGCGCATACAGCGTGCGCCCGGTGGCCGCGAGCGTGCCGACTCGGTGCTCAACGCCCTGCTGCACCTGCATGCGCAAGGGGCATCGGATGCCGACTGGGTGCTGGTGCACGATGCGGCGCGGCCCAACCTGGCCAGGGCAGACCTGGACACGCTGCTGGGCGAACTGGCCGACGATCCGGTCGGCGGTCTGCTGGCGGTGCCCGCCAAAGACACGCTCAAACGCGTCGGTGCCGATGGCCGGGTCGCGGCGACGGTGGATCGCAGCACCATCTGGTTGGCCTACACCCCGCAGATGTTTCGCCTGGGCGCCTTGCACCATGCGCTCGCCGAGTGCCAGGTGGCCGACGTCGCGGTCACCGACGAAGCCTCCGCGATGGAATGGTCCGGCCAGGCGCCGCGCCTGATCGAAGGGCGCGGCGACAACATCAAGGTCACCCGCCCCGAAGACCTCGAATGGCTGCGCCAACGCTGGTCCAGCCGCGCTTGAGTCGGCGCCCGCTCAGGCCTGGCAATACTCCGGCCGCTTGGCCAGTTCTTCCTTGAGGTAGTCCACCAGCCGCCGCACCTTGGGCGACAGGTGACGCTGCTGTGGGTACAGCGCCCACACCGCCGTGTTGGGCGGCTGGTGGGCGTCGAGCAGCGACACCAGGGCGCCGCTGCGCAAATGCTCGAGCACGTAATAGTCCGGCAACTGGCCCAAGCCCATGCCTTGCAGCGCTGCGTCCAACACCGCCTGGCCGCTGTTGCAGCGCCAATTGCCCTGCACCCGCTGGCTTAACTCACGGCCGTCCTGTTGCAGGCTCCAGATGTCGGAACTGCCGATCAGGCAATTGTGCCGCGCCAGCTCTGACAGGCTGTGCGGCCTGCCGTAGCGTTCCAGGTAGGCAGGGGAGGCGCAGACGTACATGCGCCGCGGCGCCAGGCGGCTGGCCACCAGCCGCGAGTCCTGCAAGCGGCCCAGGCGGATCGCCAGGTCCATGCCCTCGTGCAGCAAGTCGAGGTTGCTGTTGCTCAGCTCCACTTCCAGACGCAATTGTGGGTAGAGCGCCATGAACCGGGTCACCAGCGGCACGATGAAGCGCTCGCCATAGGCCACCGCGCAGGTCATGCGCAAAAGGCCCTTGGGCTCGCTGGACAAGTCACCCATGGCGCGCAACGCTTCTTCGCGGCCGTCTTGCAGGCGCTGGCAGTGGTGCAGGAAGGTCTGCCCGGCTTCGCTCAAGGTCACCCGGCGTGTGCTGCGGTACAGCAGGCGCGTCTGCAAACGCTCTTCCAGGCGCGCGATCTGCCGGCTGATATGCGACGAAGACACGCCCAGGCGCTCGGCCGCCGCAGTGAACTGCCCATGCTCGGCCACCGCCACGAATTCGTCGATCCCTTCCCAACGACTGCTCATGATTGTCCCTGTACGGCAATAATGTTTTGACGGGAGCGGGATTATTCATCAAAAGCCGGTTAATTACACTGCCCCCTGGATCGACCCTTTCCTACAGGAGACCTTTGATGATCAAGTCCCGTGCTGCTGTTGCCTTCGAGGCCAAGAAACCCCTTGAGATCGTCGAAGTCGACGTGGCCATGCCCAAAGCGGGCGAAGTGCTGTTGCGCGTGGTAGCCAGCGGCGTCTGCCACACCGATGCCTATACCCTGTCGGGTGCCGACCCGGAAGGCATCTTCCCATCCATCCTCGGTCATGAAGGCGGGGCCATCGTCGAGGCGGTGGGCGAGGGCGTGACCTCGGTCGCCGTGGGCGACCACGTGATCCCGCTGTACACACCCGAGTGCGGCCAGTGCAAATTCTGCCGCTCGGGCAAGACCAACCTCTGCCAGGCCATTCGCGCCACCCAGGGCAAGGGCCTGATGCCTGACGGCACCACGCGCTTTTCCTACAAAGGCCAGCAACTGTTCCACTACATGGGCACCTCGACTTTCTCCGAATACACCGTGCTGCCGGAAATTTCCGTGGCCAAGATTCAGAAGGAAGCGCCGCTGGAAAAGGTCTGCCTGCTCGGCTGTGGCGTAACCACCGGCATCGGCGCGGTGCTCAACACCGCCAAGGTCCAGCCCGGTGACACGGTAGCGGTGTTCGGCCTGGGCGGCATCGGCCTGTCGGCGATCATCGGTGCGGTCAAGGCCAAGGCTTCGCGCATCATCGCCATCGACATCAACCCGGCCAAGTTCGAGATCGCCAAACAGCTCGGCGCCACCGACTGCATCAACCCCAAGGAATACGACCGCCCGATCCAGGAAGTCATCGTCGACCTCACCGACGGCGGCGTGGACTACTCCTTCGAGTGCATCGGCAACGTGCAGCTGATGCGCGCGGCATTGGAGTGCTGCCACAAGGGCTGGGGCGAGTCGGTGATCATCGGCGTGGCCGGTGCCGGTCAGGAAATCGCCACCCGTCCGTTCCAGCTGGTCACCGGCCGCGTCTGGCGCGGTTCGGCTTTCGGCGGCGTGCGTGGCCGCAGCGAGCTGCCGAGCTACGTGGAAATGTCGGAAAAGGGCGAAATTCCGCTGGATACCTTCATCACCCACACCATGGGGCTGGAAGACATCAACAAGGCCTTCGACCTGATGCATGAAGGCAAGAGCATCCGCAGCGTGATCCACTTCTGAGGTCGAACATGAGCCTGGAAAACATCTCCTGTCAGAAAAGTTTCGGCGGCTGGCACAAGCGCTACCGGCACAGCTCCAAGGTGCTGGGTTGCGACATGGTGTTCGCTGTGTACCTGCCGCCACAGGCCGAGCAGGGCGAGAGGCTGCCGGTGCTGTACTGGCTGAGCGGCCTGACCTGCACCGACGAGAACTTCATGCAGAAGGCCGGTGCCCAGCGCCTGGCCGCCGAGCTGGGGCTGATCATCGTCGCGCCCGACACCAGCCCCCGTGGCGACCAGGTGCCGGGCGACCCGGACAACGCCTGGGACTTCGGCAAGGGCGCCGGCTTCTACGTCAACGCCACCCAGCAACCCTGGGCGCAGCACTACCGCATGCACGACTACGTGGTGGACGAACTGCCGGCGTTGATCGAGGCGCATTTCCCCGCTTCCGAGCAGCGCAGCATCAGCGGCCATTCCATGGGCGGGCACGGTGCCCTGGTCTGCGCACTGCGCAATCCGGGGCGCTACCGGTCAGTGTCGGCGTTCTCGCCGATCAGCAATCCCATGGACTGCCCATGGGGCGAGAAAGCGCTGTCGCGTTACCTGGGCGAAGACCGTGCGCGCTGGCGCGAGTGGGATGCCAGCGTACTGCTCGCGTCCACCCCGGCCGGGGAGTGCCCGCCGTTGCTGGTCGATCAGGGCGACCGCGACGACTTCCTCGACAACCAGCTCAAGCCGCAGGCGCTGGAGCAGGCTGCGCGCAAAGGGGGGCATGCGTTGACCCTGCGGTTGCAGCCGGGTTACGACCACAGCTACTTCTTCATCGCCAGCTTCATCGACGAGCATTTGCGCCATCACGCCGTGGCCCTGGGCCGCGTTTGAGGTAGCGCGCGGGCTGTCGCCCACCCCCGCCGTAAAGCGGGTAGAATCACGCCCTGATTTTTTTCGGGGCGTTTTTCTATGCGTATTGGCCATGGCTACGATGTGCACCGTTTCACCGATGGCGATTTCATCACCCTGGGTGGGGTGCGCATTGCCCACTCCCGCGGCCTGCTGGCCCATTCCGATGGCGATGTGGTACTGCATGCCTTGAGCGATGCGTTGCTCGGCGCTGCGGCCCTGGGCGACATCGGCAAGCACTTCCCCGACACCGACCCGCAGTTCAAGGGCGCCGACAGCCGTGCGCTGTTGCGCCACGTGGTCGGCATCGTCCGGGCCAAGGGCTGGAAGGTCGGCAACGTCGACGCCACCATCGTCGCCCAGGCGCCGAAGATGGCGCCGCACATCCAGCACATGCGCGAATGCATCGCCCAGGACCTGCAGGTCGAGCTCGACCAGGTCAACGTCAAGGCCACCACCACCGAGAAGCTCGGTTTCGCCGGGCGCGAGGAGGGCATCGCGGTCCACGCGGTCGCCTTGTTGCTGCCGGCATGAACGAACAGCAACTGCTCGGCCCGCGCGCATGGGGCGCCGCCTTGGGCAGCGCCGTGCTCAAGGCGGTGGCCGAAGACTTCCAGGTCGACGAAGTGCTCGACATTCCATTGTCGGGCCAGGGCGAACACCTCTGGCTGTGGGTGGAAAAGCGCGACCTCAACACCGAAGAAGCGGCGCGGCGCCTGGCCCGGGCCGCAGGTGTGCCGCTGCGCGCGATCAGCTATGCCGGGCTCAAGGATCGCCAGGCGCTGACCCGCCAATGGTTCAGCCTGCACCTGCCGGGCAAGGCCGACCCCGACCTGTCGCGTGCCGAGGATTCGACCCTGCGCATCCTCGAGCGCACCCGTCACCAGCGCAAGCTGCAGCGCGGCGCCCACGCCGCCAACGGTTTCACCCTGCGCCTGACCCAACTGAGCGTCGACCGCGCGGCGCTCGATGCGCGTCTGGAGCGGCTCAAGGCCGAAGGTGTGCCGAACTATTTCGGCGCGCAGCGTTTCGGTTTCGACGGCGGCAACGTGCATGACGCGCTCGACTGGGCGCAGCGCCAGGCCTTGCCCGAACAGCGCAATGTCCGTTCGCGGTTGCTGTCGGCAGGGCGCAGCTACCTATTCAATCAGGTATTGGCCGCGCGCGTGGCCGACGGCTCCTGGCAGCAGGCGCAAGTCGGCGACCTGCTGGCGTTCACCGACAGCCGCAGCTTTTTCGCCGCCGGCGAGG
The DNA here is from genome assembly GCF_002434265.1 of Pseudomonas sp. UBA6562. Lineage (GTDB taxonomy): Bacteria > Pseudomonadota > Gammaproteobacteria > Pseudomonadales > Pseudomonadaceae > Aquipseudomonas. Next base: position 305,974 of record NZ_DJJS01000004.1, read on the forward strand.
CCGAATGCAGCGATCCGCGCCTGGCCATTCTCGACCTGCACCCCACCGGCGCGCTATGGGGGGAGGGCCAATCCCCCGCAAGCGGTGCGCCAGGCGAGCTGGAAAACGCCGTCGGCGGGCAGCACCAGGCGCTCTGCCAATGGCTGGCACGTGCGGGCATGGAGCACGAACGGCGTATTCTTCGACTCCCTATCGGGCGCCTGACGTGGCATTATCCCGAGCCTGATACCCTGCAAATGGAATTCGTCCTGCCGGCCGGATGTTTCGCCACCGTGGTGGTGCGCGAACTCGTTGATCTGGTGCCGGCGGGGCAGACGGACAGCCCATGCGTATTCTGATTTCGAACGATGACGGTGTGACGGCACCCGGTCTCGCGGCGCTGCATGCCGCGCTGGCGGACTATGCCGAGTGCTCGGTCATCGCCCCTGAGCAAGACAAGAGCGGCGCCGGTAGCTCGCTGACCCTCGACCGGCCTCTGCATCCGCAGCGGCTGGGCAACGGTTTCATCAGCCTCAACGGTACGCCCACCGACTGCGTGCATCTGGGCATCAACGGCCTGCTCGCCGAAACGCCCGACATGGTCGTTTCGGGCATCAACCTGGGCGCCAACCTGGGCGACGACGTGCTCTATTCGGGCACGGTGGCCGCCGCTTTCGAGGGGCGCTTCCTGGGCGGCACGTCGCTGGCGTTTTCATTGCTCTCGCGGCTGCCCGACAACCTGCCCACCGCAGCCCACGTCGCCCGGCGCCTGGTCGAGGCGCAGGCGCGCCTGAGCCTGCCGCCACGCACGGTGCTCAACGTCAACATTCCCAACCTGCCGCTGGCGCACATCCGCGGCATCCGTCTGACCCGCCTCGGCCATCGCGCCCGTGCCGCAGTGCCGACCAAGGTGGTCAACCCCCGCGGTAAGGAAGGCTATTGGATCGCCGCCGTGGGCGATGCCGAAGATGGCGGCCCCGGCACCGATTTCCACGCGGTGATGCAGGGCTACGTGTCGGTTACCCCGCTGCGCCTGGACCGTACCTTCAACGAAGCTTTCGAGCAGTTGGATGGCTGGTTGGAGGGTGTGCTCTGATGCGCGAGCAGGACGACTTGATGCGCCGAGGCATCGGCATGACTTCGCAACGCACTCGCGAGCGCCTGATCCAACGCCTGAGCGAAGAGGGCATCAGCAACCCCAGGGTGCTCGAGGTGATCCGCGGCACGCCGCGCCACCTGTTCGTCGACGAAGCCCTGGCGCACCGCGCCTATGAAGACACGGCGCTGCCCATCGGCAACAACCAGACCATCTCGCAGCCTTACATCGTTGCGCACATGAGCGAGGTGCTGCTGCAGGCGGGGCCGCTGGACAAAGTGATGGAGATCGGCACCGGCTCGGGCTATCAGACCGCGATCCTGGCGCAATTGGTGGAACGGGTGTTTTCCGTGGAGCGCATCAAGAGCTTGCAAGACCGCGCCAAGGAGCGCCTGACCGAACTCAACCTGCGCAACGTGGTGTTTCGCTGGGGCGATGGCTGCGAGGGTTGGCCGGCCCTGGCGCCGTACAATGGCATCATCGTGACGGCAGTGGCGGCGCAGGTGCCGCAGGCGCTGCTCGATCAACTGGCGCCGGGCGGTCGTCTGGTGATACCGGTAGGCTCGGCAGGCGACGTCCAGCAATTGATGCTGATCGTACGCGAAGAGCATGGCTTCTCCCGCACGCTGCTCGGCCCGGTGCGTTTCGTACCGCTGTTGAACGGATCGGTAAACTAGGCGCAGCGCGGGAAAATTTCCACCGGCGGCGAATTCTCGCCGGGTCGTTGTGTCTATCTGGCGTGTGCCTGCCAGGCAGCAGTCAAAGGCGCCCCATGATCGATCGCCCGTAACGGGCACATGGGTATAAACAGAAGGGCGACCTATGCCCACGGCACATTCATTTCGGCAGCATGAGGGGAGCGGCGGGTGGTTCACACAGTCATGCGGCAGCGCAAGGAACGGGCGGGATTCAAACTTCTGGTGATTGCGCTGGCCATGGGGACGTTACTTGCCGGCTGTTCGAGTACCAGCTCCAACAGCGCGAGTGTAGTGGACCGCAATGCGGCGACTGCCAAACGTACGCCTGTTACATCCGGACAATATGTGGTCAAGCCGGGCGATACGCTGTTTTCCATCGCCTTCCGTTACGGTTGGGACTACAAGGAGTTGGCCGCGCGCAACGGTATCGCCGCGCCCTATACCATCCGGCCGGGGCAAGCCATTCGCTTCAACAGCGGATCGGGAGGCACTCGGGTGGTGTCCAGCCCTTCGTCGAAGACCACCGTCACGCGGCGTCCTGCGGGTACTGTCGCCCCTACGCCGGTGATGACCAAAACCGTATCCACGCCGTCTTCCAGCACCACCACCACAGTCACCCAAGTGCCGGCTTCGGAGCGTACGGCGGGGGGCTGGATGTGGCCCGCCAACGGGGTAGTGATCGGCAAATTCGCTTCAAACGGCAGTTTGAATAAAGGCATTGATATCGCCGGGGATTTGGGACAGCCTGTTTTCGCTGCGTCCAATGGTTCAGTGGTGTATGCCGGTAGTGGTCTGAGGGGCTACGGCGAACTGATCATCATCAAGCACAACGATACGTACGTCAGCGCTTATGGCCATAATCGCAGGCTTTTGGTTCGGGAAGGGCAGCAAGTCAAGGCAGGGCAGACGATTGCTGAAATGGGGTCCACGGGCACTGATCGAGTAAAGTTGCACTTTGAAATCCGCCGTCAGGGTAAACCCGTAGATCCGCTACAGTTCCTGCCACGCCGTTGATTTGTAACACCCGGCCTGTTCCTTCTTATTAAGGGGACAGGCTCCAGCGATGCCAGGGAAGTAGGCGTCGCTAGAGTCTGAGTTCGAACTCAGCAAAGGGACTATAACAATGGCTCTCACGCATGAAGTGCCGAAGTTTGACATCGACGATGACGTGCTCCTCATGGAGACCGGCATCGTTCTGCAAACGGATGTGGTGTCAGACGAACCTGCTGTATCTCCGGTTCGGACCAAGTCGAAGCCTAGCGCTTCGCTCAAGCAACACAAGTACATCGATTACAGCCGGGCGCTCGACGCTACCCAGCTCTATCTGAACGAAATCGGATTCTCGCCGTTGCTCTCTCCCGAAGAGGAGGTGCATTACGCGCGCCTGTCGCAAAAAGGCGATCCGGCCGGACGCAAGCGCATGATCGAAAGCAACCTTCGCCTGGTGGTGAAGATTGCACGGCGCTATGTGAACCGTGGCCTGTCGCTGCTCGACCTGATCGAAGAGGGCAACCTGGGACTGATCCGCGCGGTCGAGAAGTTCGATCCCGAGCGCGGCTTCCGCTTTTCCACCTACGCCACGTGGTGGATTCGCCAGACCATCGAGCGGGCCATCATGAACCAGACCCGCACCATCCGCCTACCCATCCACGTGGTCAAAGAGCTGAACGTCTACCTGCGCGCCGCCCGCGAGTTGACTCAAAAGCTCGACCACGAGCCTTCGGCCGAAGAGATCGCCGCACTGCTGGAGAAGCCAGTGGCCGAGGTCAAACGCATGCTTGGGCTCAACGAGCGGGTGTCTTCGGTGGATGTGTCGCTGGGCCCGGACTCCGACAAGACCCTGCTCGATACCCTGACCGATGACCGGCCGACCGATCCGTGTGACCTGCTGCAAGACGACGATCTGTCGCGCAGCATCGACCAATGGCTCGGTGAGCTGACCGAGAAACAGCGTGAGGTGGTCATCCGCCGCTTTGGCTTGCGCGGTCATGAAAGCAGTACGTTGGAAGATGTCGGTCTGGAGATCGGCCTGACCCGCGAGCGGGTACGGCAGATTCAGGTCGAAGGGCTCAAGCGTCTGCGCGAAATTCTCGAGAAAAACGGCCTTTCCAGCGAGTCGCTATTCCAGTGATACGCCTGTAGCGCCCCAAGCCCCGGCGTCTTCGGGGCTTTTTTTCGCCAATAGAAAATGCGGCAAATTCCATCGGTGCGTCATCGCATGTAAGTGTTTTCGCACTCAAGCTGTAGGTAAACGCTGTAGGAAAGGGTAATTGCTTATCTAATAGTGCCGTTGTGATTTCCTAAGCATCTGAATTCGTTGGTCTTTGTAGGTTTGTGAAAGTGTTTCGGCCGTAGCGTTTTGTAAACCGAGGCCGTTGTTCTCTCCCAGGGAAACGGTACTATTCAACTGTGCCGACGGACAGGCACAGGCCCTCACGGACGAAGGCCAAGGACATCGCAAGACGCGATTCATCAGGACGATGTGCAGGAGAGCAGGGACAAATGGAGAAAATGTGGGCGGGTCAAACCGCCCCTTTTTTTGTCCGCTGAAAACTGGAAAAGGCCCCTATAGGGCCTTTTCCGTATGCGCGGGGAAAAGTTCAGCGTTGCAGGTCGGCGATCTTGCCGGGAGTGCCATCGAACTCGGCGGCGTCTGGCAGTGCGTCTTTCTTCTCGGTGATGTTCGGCCAGATTTCCGCCAGTTCAGCGTTCAGCTCGATGAAGTTTTCCATACCGGATGGAATTTCGTCTTCCGAGAAAATCGCTTGAGCCGGGCATTCGGGCTCGCACAAGGCGCAGTCGATGCACTCGTCGGGGTGAATGACCAGGAAGTTCGGGCCTTCGTAGAAGCAGTCCACCGGACAGACTTCGACGCAGTCGGTGTACTTGCACTTGATGCAGTTGTCGGTGACGACGAAGGTCATTTCTAATTCTCTCCTCAGGCGACGGCAGCATGCCCATCCTTCCAGGGCTGCACGGCTTACGAATGGGGCTGCAGGCCAGGCTAATAACCTGCAGCACTCGCAAACCGCGGCGGATTCTACCAGCTTGCGCGTCGTGGCGTTATAACAGGTTTTTTAGTTGATATAGCATTTCGATAGCTTGGCGCGGCGTCGTGTTGTCCAGGTCCAGCTTGCCCAGCTTCTCGATGGCCGGGTGCGGCAAGCTTGCGAACAGATCGCTCTGGTGCGGGGCTTGTGGCTGGGTGGGCGACGATGCGACCAGGGGTTGTGGCGGCAGGCTGTTGGTTTCCAGCCTGCCCAGGTGCTCGCGGGCACGCAGGATGACTGGAGAGGGTACGCCTGCCAACTGCGCCACGGCCAGGCCATAACTCTGACTGGCGGGTCCTGGCAATACGTGGTGCAAGAAGACGATCCGATCGTTGTGCTCGGTGGCGTTGAGGTGAACGTTGGCGACCAGCGGTTCGCTGTCGGGCAGCACCGTCAATTCGAAGTAGTGGGTCGCGAACAGCGTATAGGCACGCAGTTGCGCCAGGCGCTCGGCCGCTGCCCAGGCCAGCGACAGGCCATCGAACGTGCTGGTGCCGCGGCCCACTTCGTCCATCAGCACCAGGCTGCGGTCGGTGGCGTTGTGCAGGATGTTGGCCGTTTCGCTCATCTCCACCATGAAGGTCGAGCGGCCGCCGGCCAGGTCGTCGCTGGAGCCGATCCGGGTGAAGATCCGGTCGACCAGCGACAGCTCGCAGCTTACGGCGGGCACAAAGCTGCCGATGTGCGCCATCAGCACGATCAGCGCCGTCTGGCGCATGTAGGTCGACTTACCGCCCATGTTGGGGCCGGTGATGATGAGCATGCGCGTGTCGTCGTCCAGCGCCAGGTCGTTGGCCACGAAGGGTGTGGTCAGTACTTGCTCGACCACCGGGTGACGCCCCTGAGCGATGCGCAGGCAGGGCGTCTCGACGAAGCTGGGGCAGTTCAGGTCGAGGGTCAGGGCACGCTCGGCCAGGTTGCTCAATACGTCGACTTCGGCCAGGGCCGCGGCGCTGTCCTGCAGCGGCGCCAGGTGTTCGATGAGGGTTTCGAGCAGTGCGTCGTAGAGCAGTTTCTCCCGGGCCAGAGCGCGGCTCTTGGCCGACAGCGCCTTGTCTTCGAACGCTTTGAGTTCGGGCGTGATGAAGCGCTCGGCGCCTTTCAAGGTCTGGCGCCGGATGTAGTCGCCGGGCGCCTGTTCGGCCTGCTTGCTTGGCAATTCGATGAAGTAGCCGTGTACCCGGTTGTAGCCCACCTTGAGGTTGGCAAGGCCCGTGCGGGCCTTTTCCCGGGCTTCGAGGTCGATGAGGAACTGGCCGGCGTTTTCGCTGATGGCCAGCAGTTCGTCGAGTTCGGCGTCGTAACCGGTCTTCAACACGCCGCCGTCGCGAATCACTGCGGGCGGTGTGTCGATGATGGCCCGTTCCAGCAGGCTGGCCAGCTCCGGATAGGTGCCGGCGATGGCGGCCAGGCGTGCCAGGTGCGGGGCTTCCAGTTCCGAGAGGGCGTTCTGCAATTCCGGCAGTGCGCCCAGAGCATCGCGCAGGCGCGCCAGATCACGGGGACGGGCGTTGCGCAGGCCAATGCGCGCCAGAATCCGTTCGATGTCGCCGATGTCCTTGAGCTGCGGTTGCAGCTTCTCGAAACGAAAGCCGTCGAGCAGGCAACGAATGGAGTCCTGACGGGCCTTGAGCACCTTCAGGTCGCGCAGCGGCCGATTCAGCCAGCGTGCCAGCAGGCGGCTGGCCATGGCGGTCTGGCAGCGGTCGATGACCGACTGCAGGGTGTTGTCGCGCCCGCCGGCCAGGTTGACGTCCAGTTCCAGGTTGCGACGGCTGGCGCCGTCGAGGATCACCGTGTCGTCCAACCGCTCGTGGCGCAGGCTGCGCAGGTGCGGCAGGGCGGTGCGCTGGGTTTCCTTGGCGTAGGTCAGCAGGCAGCCGGCAGCGCCGATGGCCAGGGTCAGCTTGTCGCAGCCAAAGCCCTTGAGGTCCTTGGTCGCGAACTGCTGGCACAGGCTCTTGCGCGCAGAATCCCGGTCGAAGTCCCAGGGCGCGCGGCGGCGAGCGCCGCGGCGCTTCTCGGCAGGCAGGCCGGCTGGCCAATCGTCCGGGAACAGCAGCTCGACGGGGTTGATGCGCTCCAGTTCGGCGAGCAGGTTTTCCCAGCCCTTGATCTCCTGGACCATGAAATTGCCACTGGTGATGTCGAGCACCGCCAGACCGAACAGGCGCTCGTCGCCCAGCAGGGCGGCGATCAGGTTGTCGCGGCGCTCGTCGAGCAGTGCTTCGTCGCTCACCGTGCCAGGCGTGATGATGCGCACCACCTGGCGTTCGACCGGGCCCTTGCTGGTAGCCGGGTCGCCGATCTGCTCGCAGATCACCACCGATTCGCCGAGTTTGACCAGTTTGGCCAGGTAGCCTTCGGCGGCGTGGAACGGGATACCGCACATGGGAATCGACTGTCCCGCCGACTGGCCGCGCGCAGTGAGGGTAATGTCCAGCAGCTTGGCCGCTTTCTTCGCGTCTTCGTAGAAGATCTCGTAGAAATCGCCCATGCGGTAGAACATCAACTGGTCCGGATGCTGATTTTTCAGCTTCCAGTACTGTTGCATCATCGGGGTGTGTGCGGCGAGGTCGGACATTACGGGGCCTTACAGCGGTGATTCGATGGGCGATTTTGAAAAGCGCGAATGTTACAGGCTTTTCGGCCAAGTTGCAGGAACCGCCACGCGATCGTCGGAGACCGAAGGTGCAACCAAGCGTGTCCCGCGATTGTCTGTTGTGCGGAGAGTGCTAGGGTAATCCGACCCCTCCAAGGAACCTGATCATGGAACCACTCACACGGCTGGGCGAGCGCCTCGGCGAACATTTGCAACGGCTTCAGGCTCAGGTCGCGACGGCCGAGTCCTGCACGGGCGGTGGCATCGCCGAAGTGATCACCCGCGTTGCCGGCAGCTCGGCCTGGTTCGAGGCCGGCTTCGTCACCTACTCCAACGCACAGAAAACCCGGCAACTGAACGTGCCGGCGGCACTGTTCGAGCGGGTGGGAGCGGTCAGCCAGCCCGTGGTAGAGGCCATGGCGCGCGGCGCCCAGGCCGCCAGCGGTGCGCGTTTCGCGGTGGCGGTGAGCGGGGTGGCCGGGCCCGGTGGCGGTTCTGCCGAAAAGCCCGTAGGCACGGTGTGGCTGGCCTGGGCCGATGGCGCGCACGTGCGCAGCGAATGCCGTCTGTTCGCGGGCGACCGCGAGGCGGTGCGCCGGCAAACGGTGCAGCGGGCCTTGGAAGGTTTGTTACAGCTTGGCGTTGAGTAAATCGAACACAGGGGGTTTGCGGAAACGCTTCCCTGTGGAATAATACTGGCTACTTATACAGTACACGGCCGTCAGGGCCAGTCGATCACGTGAGGATATCAATGGACGACAACAAGAAGCGCGCCTTGGCTGCGGCCCTGGGGCAAATCGAGCGGCAATTCGGTAAAGGCGCTGTGATGCGCATGGGCGACCATGAGCGTCAACGCATTCCGGCCATCTCCACCGGCTCCCTGGGCCTGGACATCGCGCTGGGCATCGGCGGTCTGCCAAAAGGCCGTATCGTCGAAATCTACGGCCCGGAATCTTCCGGTAAAACCACCCTTACGCTGTCGGTCATCGCCGAAGCGCAGAAGGCCGGTGCCACCTGCGCCTTCGTCGACGCCGAGCACGCCCTCGACCCGGAATACGCCGGCAAGCTGGGCGTCAATGTCGACGACCTGCTGGTGTCGCAGCCCGATACCGGTGAGCAGGCTCTGGAAATCACCGACATGCTGGTGCGCTCCAACGCGGTCGACGTCATCATCGTCGACTCCGTGGCGGCTCTGGTGCCCAAGGCCGAGATCGAAGGCGAAATGGGCGACATGCACGTCGGCCTGCAGGCGCGTCTGATGTCCCAGGCGCTGCGCAAGATCACCGGCAACATCAAGAACGCCAACTGCCTGGTCATCTTCATCAACCAGATCCGTATGAAGATCGGTGTGATGTTCGGCAGCCCCGAAACCACCACCGGCGGTAACGCGCTGAAGTTCTACGCCTCCGTGCGCCTGGACATCCGCCGCACTGGCGCCGTGAAAGAGGGCGACGAAGTCGTGGGCAGCGAAACCCGCGTCAAGATCGTCAAGAACAAGGTATCGCCACCGTTCCGTCAGGCTGAGTTCCAGATCCTGTACGGCAAGGGTATCTACCGCAACGGCGAAATCATCGACCTGGGCGTTGCCCATGGCTTCGTCGAGAAGTCCGGTGCCTGGTACAGCTACCAGGGCAACAAGATCGGTCAGGGCAAGGCCAACTCGGCCAAGTACCTGGCAGAAAACCCAGCGGTGGGTGCAGAGATCGAGAAGCTGATTCGCGACAAGCTGCTCAACCTCGATGCCGCAGCCGCCGCAGCAGCCGCAGCGAAAGCCGATGCTAGCGCAAAAGCCAGTGACGTTGCCGACGTTGATGCCGACGCGGACGCCTGACCTGAGCCATGTCCGTCGTACTTGACACCCCTGTTGCCGTACGGCGGACCGCCATGGACCTGCTCGCACGCCGCGAGCACGGACGTGTCGAGCTGACGCGAAAACTGCGTCAGCGGGGCGCCTCCGACGAGTTGATCGAGCCCGCGCTGGATCGGCTTGCCGAGGAAGGCCTGCTTAGCGAAGCGCGCTATTTGGAAAGCTTCATCCGTTACCGCTCCAACTCGGGTTACGGCCCCGCGCGGATCCGTGAGGAATTGGGGCAGCGCGGTCTTGATCGCGGCGACATTGACCAGGCACTACGCGAAAGCGGGATCAGTTGGGCCGAGAAGCTGCGAGACGCCTGGCAGCGCAAGTTCGATGGGCTTCGCCCCGAAGACCCGCACGCGCGCGCTCGGCAGACGCGCTTTCTGGCCTACCGCGGTTTCTCCATGGAGATGATCGGCCGCTTGCTCAGCGGCCGTGACCTCGACGACTGAATTCCAGTCAGACTCAAATTCCCCCTTCTTTTCTCTTTGGGCCTAGGCTCCGGCCGGCTGCGCCCAATTTTCTGTGCGGTTGATGAAATCGACCAGCGCGCGAAGGCGTCCCTGGTCGCGGCCGGGAAAGGCGAACGTCAGGCGCGTCAAGTGACCGTAGTCCTCGCTTTCGTGGCCGACAGGGCTGTCGGATGCTTGGCGATAACCGCCGCCGACATTCAAATCTCCGAATGCTTCTCCCAGTTCATCGAGCGCCGTTTCGCTCAATGGGTGTCGCATGCGGATCATGAAGTCCCGTTCCAGCCAGCGACTGGAGTGGTAGTTGGCGTAGAAGCGCTCGATCTCGTCCACCGCTTCTTCGGGCCGAGCGACCAGCTTCATCAGGTTGAGATCGTTGGGCAGGATGTAGCGGTTGTCTTTGAGCTGCTTACTGAGGAAGTCCAGGCAGTCGCGCCAGAACGTGCCATCCGGCGAGTCCAGCAGTACCACGGGCACCAGCGGGCTTTTTCCGGTCTGGATCAGGGTCAGCACCTCCAACGCTTCGTCGAGGGTGCCGAACCCGCCTGGGCAGAGCACCAATGCATCCGCCTCCTTGACGAAAAACAGCTTGCGGATGAAGAAGAAATGGAAGGGCAGCAGTTTATCCGTGCCATCCACCGTGGCATTGGCATGCTGCTCGAAGGGCAGGGTGATGTTGAAGCCCAGACTGTGGTCGCTACCGGCGCCTTCGTGGGCCGCAGCCATGATGCCGCCGCCTGCGCCAGTGATGACCATCAGGTCCGCTGCCGCCAAAGCGGCGCCCAGTTGTCGTGCCAAGTCGTATAAAGGGTGCTCGAGCGGCGTACGCGCCGAGCCGAACACAGTGACTTTGCGCCGGCCTTTGTAGCGGTGCAGTGTGCGAAACGCCTGCTCCAGCTCACGCAAGGTCTGCAAGGTGATCTTGGCATTCCAGCGATCGCTGTCCTCGTGCGCCATGCGCAGCACGGTCAGCAGCATGTCGCGGTACAGCGGCAGGTTCACGCTGTTGGGGGCGACCAGTTGCAGTTGTGCATCGATGTTGTCCACATCGATACCGTTTTCCTGGAAGTGGCTGAATAGATGGTCGTTAGGCTGGTAGGGCATTCAACGTCTCCTTGTGCAGCGAATGCGCGACGGACGGTGAGACCTTGGCACAAAGTGCATCGAGCGTGCACGCCCTACCGCACCGCGCAGGCGTTGCAGGAAGCATCGAAGGGGCAGCACTAGAGAAGCGTTCGGGCGGCGTGTGGCTAAGCGAAGCCTAGGGGGGTGGCCTCAGGGGAGGTGTCTTCGTTACGCAATGCGCGCCGCCCTTTGGGACGGCGGCGCTTGGGAAGCTGGGCTTCAGCCCTTTTTCAGCTTGATGCTGCAGCTGGCGGCGTCGAACGCCTGGTCGCCGATCTGGCGATTGGTCTTGTACTCGCTGAAGCGATAGACCATCACCGCGCCGCGTGCCATCAGTTGGCGATAACCGCCGTTGTTGCAGACGCTGGCGCCGAGTTGGTCGCGTACCTTGTCCGGGTTCACCGCCATTTCACGCGCTTGGCCTTCGCGCACGCTCAGGTGGTTGATCAGCGCCTTGCCTTCGACGGTGTAGCCTTGGTCGAGAATGTCTTCGTTGATGGCGCGAGGGGTGCCGACGCTGCTTTCCTTGGCGACCTTCTGCAGCATTTGATTCAGCTCGTAGTCCTGCTTGGAAGCGGCCTGGGCCACCAAGGGCAGGGCGAGCATCAGGCTCAGGGTCGGGACGATAAAGCGCAGCATGAAATTCTCCTGGTTCGATAACTGGCGGTTGGACCCGCACCAATCGGCGGCGTTCCCTGATGCATGGAACCGGCCCATGCAGCCTTGGCGGGTAGGATCGGCTGATTATAGAAGGGGTAGGGCCTGGCCCGCACGGCAAAACGAGCGGCCTCTGGTAAACTGCCGGCCCTGCCTTCCATCGAGTCGCAACCGTGTACGTTTTCCCTCTTGATTCCGGCCAGCGGGCATGAGCCATGCCGTCGCGCGTCTTCGCGCCGAGCGCCTGGCGCGTAGCAACAAACCCTTCATCGCCCGTGGCTCGCGCGCCGTGCGCTGTGCCGACTGCCGGGTGATCGCCAGCCATTGCCTATGCGCCTTGAAGCCCAAGGTGCAGGCAGGTTCGGGCATGTGCCTGATCATGCACGACACCGAGCCGTTGAAGCCCACCAACACCGGCTGGCTGATCGCCGACCTGATCGAAGACACGCAAGCGTTCGGCTGGCAGCGTACCGAGGTCGATGGCGGCTTGCTGGCGTTGCTGGAGCATCCGCAGTGGCAGCCTTACATCGTGTTCCCGGGTGAGTTCGTCGCCAGCGAGCGCGTGGTCCATGAGGTGGCACCTGTGGCCGGCAAGCGCCCGCTGTTCATTCTGCTCGATGCCACCTGGACCGAAGCGCGCAAGATGTTTCGCAAAAGCCCTTACCTGGACCGTTTCCCGGTGTTGAGCCTGGAAGCCGAACAGATGTCGCGCTACCGCCTGCGGCGCTCCAAGCGTGACGATCACTTCTGCACTGCGGAAGTCGCCGCCATGTGCCTGGATTTGGCCGGCGACACCCGGGCCTCGCAAGCGCTCGACGCCTACCTGGACGTCTTCAGCCTGCATTACCTGAGCGGCAAGCGACACCTGCCGCTCGACCTGCACGATTTGCCCCATGAACGTTTGCAGGCTTTCCTGCAATGAAGGAGGCGCCGGGTAATTGGCTTGACCACCTGCGGTGCGCTGGGCATGCTGGGCGCCGCTCGTGGCGCCGTGCTGTCATGCAGCCGCTGAACCCGTAGCGTCCGTCCCCCGGCGAACCTGCCTCCACGCCTTGAGTTGCCTGCCGGGCGCCGCGCTTCATCATTTGCATACCTGACACAGAACAGGATCAACAGATCGATGGCCACATACGAAATCCTGATAGCCGATGACCACCCCCTCTTTCGCAGTGCCTTGCGCCAAGCCGTGACCTTGGGCCTGGGGCAGGGCGTGCGCCTGGTCGAAGTGGCGAGCATTGCCGAACTGGAAGGGCGTCTGGCGGAGAAGTCCGACTGGGACCTGGTGCTGCTCGACCTGAACATGCCCGGTGCCTACGGGTTTTCCGGGCTGGTGCTGCTGCGTGGACAATACCCGCAGATTCCGGTGGTGATGGTCTCGGCCCAAGAGGAAGCCGCCGTGGTGGTGAAATCGCGCGAGTTCGGCGCCAGTGGCTTCATCCCCAAGTCCAGCCCCCTGGAAACCTTGCAGGATGCGGTGCAAAAGGTCCTCGACGGCGAGGTCTGGTGGCCGCCCCAGGCGTTCGACAAAGTCGACGTGTCGGCGGAGGCCAAGGCCGCCAGCGAAGGGCTGGCCAGCCTGACCCCGCAGCAGTTCCGCGTGCTGACCATGGTCTGCGAAGGGTTGCTGAACAAGCAGATCGCCTATGAGCTAAGTGTGTCCGAGGCCACCATCAAGGCGCACGTCACGGCCATCTTCCGCAAACTGGGCGTGCGTACCCGCACCCAGGCGGCCTTGCTGCTGCAACAACTGGAGTCGGTGGCTGGCCACTGAGCCGGGCCCACCGCGTCGCCCACCGGCCTGCGGGCCTCCACCTTCGTGAACTGATCGACATGTCGCCATTCAAGGGCCAGACCGGCCTGAAACGTATCTTCAACGCCGCCACTTATTCATTTGACGGGTTGTCCGCCGCCTTCAAGGGCGAAGCGGCTTTTCGCCAGTTGGTGCTGCTCAACGCGATCCTGATTCCGCTGGCCTGCTGGCTGTCGGTCAGCCGTGCCGAGCGGGCGATCCTGATAGCCGTGTGCCTGCTGGCCTTGATCGTCGAGCTGCTCAATTCGGCGATCGAAGCGGCCATTGACCGTATTTCCCTCGACCGCCATCCGCTGTCGAAGAACGCCAAGGACATGGGCAGCGCTGCGCAGCTGGTGGCGCTGACCACCATCGCGCTGGTCTGGGGCGTGATCCTGCTGTAAGGCTCAGGCGATGGTCGGCAGCACGATTTCGTCGCTGCGCCGCATACCTTGGGTGAAGCGGCGGCACAGGGCCAGGAACTCACGCATGGCCGAGGTCTGGTATTTCTGTTTGTGCCAGATGAAGTAGAACTGGCGCGACAGGTCCAGCTCTGGCGTTTCCAGGGCCACCAGGCTGCCCCGGCGAAAGGCGTCGCGCAGCGCCAGGCGCGAGATGCAGCCGATGCCCAAGCCCGATTCCACCGCGCGCTTGATCGCCTCGGTGTGCTCCAGCTCCAACCGCACGTTCAACCCCGCGCGATGATGGCGCATGGCCTGGTCGAACGTGAGGCGGGTGCCCGAGCCCTGTTCGCGCAGGATCCAGGCTTCCTTGGCCAAGGCCTGTAGATCGGCCTGGCCGCGTTGCGCCAGCGGATGCTGCGGCGCACAGAACACCACCAGTTCGTCTTCCACCCAAGGCTGCACTTCCAGATCCGGATGGTTGCAATCGCCTTCGATCAGGCCCAGATCAATTTCGTGGTGCGCCACCTGTTGCACGATGTGCGCAGTGTTCTGCACATGCAGCTTCACCTGGCTTTGCGGGTGCTGTTGCATGAAGTTGCCGATCAGCAGGGTGGCCAGATAATTGCCGATGGTCAGCGTCGCGCCCAGCGACAGCGAGCCGAAGGCCGACTTGCCTTGCAACAGGTCTTCGATTTCCTTGGCCTGGTCGAGCAGGGCCACCGCCTGCGGCAACAGTTGCTGACCCAAGGCATTGAGCGACAGGCGCTTGCCGGAACGGTCGAACAACTGGCAACTGGATTGGCGCTCCAATTCGGTGATGGACGTGCTGGCAGCCGACTGCGACAGCGCCAGCACGAGCGCGGCTTTCGAGACGCTCTGCTGCTGGGCGACGGCGACGAATACCTGAAGTTGACGGAGTGTGAATCGCATATCGATATAACCGATTACATATATCTTGATAATCCAGTTAACAGATATTCTCAACCTCCTTACACTATCGCGCAACTGCGTGCTTGGTCCGCGCTGCGTCTTTTTTCCAGGAGCCCCACTCGATGAGCAACATGAACCACGAACGTGTCCTCAGTGTTCACCACTGGAACGACACCCTGTTCAGCTTCAAGTGCACCCGCGATCCCGGTCTGCGCTTCGAGAACGGTCAGTTCGTGATGATCGGCCTGCAACAGCCTAACGGCCGTCCGCTCATGCGCGCCTACTCCATCGCCTCGCCCAACTGGGAAGAGCACCTGGAGTTCTTCAGCATCAAGGTCCCCGATGGCCCGCTGACCTCGCAGCTGCAACACCTCAAGGAAGGCGACGAGGTCATCATCAGCAAGAAGCCTACCGGCACCCTGGTGCTGGACGACCTCAACCCCGGCAAGCACCTCTACCTGCTCAGCACCGGTACCGGCTTGGCGCCGTTCATGAGCGTCATCCAGGACCCGGAAACCTACGAGCGCTTCGAGAAGGTGATCCTCATCCACGGTGTGCGCTACGTCAACGAAGTGGCCTACCGCGAGTTCATCACCGAGCACCTGCCGCAAAACGAATTCTTCGGCGACGCGGTGCGCGAAAAGCTCATCTACTACCCCACCGTGACCCGCGAGCCCTTCGAGAACCAGGGCCGTCTGACCGACCTGATGCGCAGCGGCAAGCTGTTCAGCGACATCGGTCTGCCACCGATCAACCCGCAGGACGACCGTGCCATGATCTGCGGCAGCCCGAGCATGCTCGACGAAACCAGCGAAGTGCTCGATAGCTTCGGCCTGAAGATTTCCGCCCGCATGCGTGAGCCAGGCGACTACCTGATCGAGCGCGCTTTCGTCGAGAAGTAAGCTTCGCCCAGAAAAAACGCAGGCCTGGCCTGCGTTTTTTTATGCCCGTCGATTCATGCCTCGCGGCAGACCTCGATGACCTCGATGGTCTGCGGGGTGGGGTAGCGCCAGCGCACCTGAACGTCCCAGAACCTGACGCCGTACACGCGCTCGGCCGGGGGGACCTGGTACGCAGGGCGTGGGTCCTGCGCCAGACATTGCTCGATCAGCGCCACCAGCGGCTCGCCGAGGCGCTCGCCATGCGCCCTGGCCTGTGGCAGCGCGCGCTCGGCCCAGGACACGCCTATGCACGCAGGCGCTGCATCGGCCATGGCGTTGTGCGCGTCCGGCACGCTGTCGGCATAGGGTACGTAGGGCTTGATGTCGAGCACCGGCGTGCCGTCCAGCAGGTCGATGCCCGACAGCAGCAGGCGCCCAGGCGCCACACCTTCCAGACGCACCACCGACTGCCCGATGCCATTGGGCCGGTGGGTGGCGCGGGTGGCGAACACGCCCATGCTCTTGTTGCCGCCCAGGCGTGGCGGGCGAACCTTCAGCCGTGGTTTGTCTTCCAGCGCCTGATGGAACAGAAACAACAACCAGACGTGGCTGACCTGCTCCAACCCGGCGACCGCTTCGCCACCGTCGAAAGGCGGCAACAGCTCCAGCACGCCGCGGGCGGCGGGCGCCAGTTGCGGCTGACGCGGAATGGCGAATTTCTCCTTGAAACAGGAGCGCACGATACCGACCGGGGTCACGCCATACTGCATGTCAGCCGCGCACTCGCTGGGTCAGGCCCTTGAGGAAGTTGCGCAGCAACTGGTCGCCGCACGCACGGTAGTTGTCGTGGCCGACTTTGCGGAACAGCGCGCTCAATTCCGGCTTGGACACCGGAAAATCGACGCTTTTCAGGATGGCGTGCAGATCATCTTCCTTGAGTTCGAACGCCACCCGCAGTTTTTTCAGAATGGTGTTGTTGGTCACCGGCAGTTCGATCGGCTGCGCTGGACGGCTGTCGTCGCGGCCGCGGCGCTCGATCACCAGACCGTCGAGAAAGTGTGCCAACACCGGCTGTGGGCACAGCGCGAAGCCGGCTTCGTCTTCTTTCTTGACGTAGGTGGCGATGGCCGCCGGTGCGACGGTGAGGCCGGACAAGGCGATGATGTCGGCCATCTTCGCGTCGTTGGCCTTGATGAGGTAGCGCAGGCTGCGCAGAACGTCGTTGTGAATCATGGTGCAAATCCTGTCAGAAGCCGCTGGCGACGGCGGTGTGATGCGCGGTGTGAAGGGTCGCGGTGCGGCTCAGAAACGTTCGCTGCTGGCGACGTAGCGCCACTGACCGACCGGCAACTTGCCCATCGACACCCCGCCCAGGCGAATGCGGCGCATGCCCAGCACCTCCAGGCGCAGAGCCGCGCAAAGCTCGGAAATGAGGCCGGGGTAGGGGTTCTTCACTACCAGGCGCAGGTGCGTTTCGTTCTGCCAACTGGCCTTGGCCTTGGGCAGTTCCCGGTCGTTGCGGGTAATGCCACGGGCCAGACGCTCCAAGGCTTGCGGCGAGGCTTCGCCGCGCACTTCGATGATGTATTCCTGCTCCAGCTTGCGCAGGTCGGCCTCGATCTTGCGGCTGACGCGCCAGTCCTGGGTGAAGACCTGCATGCCAGTGGCGCGCGGCTCCAGGGGTGCCACGCTGTTGAGGCGGTTGAAGTGCCCGTGCAAAGGCCGCACGCCCTCGCGATGGGCTTCGCTCAAGGTGGCCAGGCCGATGGTGGCGCGTCCGGCTTCGGCATCCATCCCCGCAGGCTGATGCAGCAGCAGAGTGACCGGCTCCAAGGCATCGGCGCGTGCGCCGGGCAAGAGCTCGACACGCTGGTCGGTGACTTTGAATTGCGGCTGCTCGACCACCACGCCATCGACGGCGACCCAGCCACCCTCGATGTACAGCTCGGCCTCGCGGCGGGAGCAACCCAGTTGTTCGATCAGGTGTTTGGACAGGCGCGTGGGTTCGGACATGAGCAGGTATTCGCAAGACGGAAAGACCGCCATTGTACCCGGCCCGACGCGCATCGGGCTGTGAATCTCGGGTTTTGTCCGACGACGGCGCTCAATCGGCCGATGCCGACTTCAGGCGCAGATGCAGCAATGGGTACGGCTGGCCCAGACCATCGGTAGCCGAACGCCCACCGATCTCGAAGCCCTGACGCTGATAGAACGCCAATGCCTCGGGGTTCTGCTCGTTGACGTCCAGACGCGTGGCACCGAGCCGATGCACGGCATGGGCGAGCAGGCGTTTGCCCATGCCCTGGCCGCGGTACTCATCGGCCACGAACAGCATGTGCACATCGCCATTGGCCACGCCGGCGAATCCTCCGATGCGCCCTTGGTCGTCCTTGCAGCAGATCAGGGTCACGGCCTTCAGGTACTCGGGTAGCAATTTGTCGCGCAGCACCAGCAGGTAATGCTCCGGCAGAAAACCGTGGGTGGCGCGTACGGAAGATTCCCACACCCGAATCAGCTCGGGATGGTCGCTGGCCGTGGGTGTCAGCACATTCAAGGAAGGGTCCATGTCCGTCTCACTTGCTCAGAGGCCGCTTATCAAACGGCGGATAAACGCAACGTAAAAAAAAGCCCTGCGCGGAGGCAGGGCATTCTAGCGTCATGGGCTCAGATCGGCTCGGCCCACAGGTCGTACTCGTCGGCATCGACCACCCGGCAGCGCACCTTGTCGCCCGGTTTGAAGCCATGGTCGCCGTCGATGAACACACTGCCGTCGATTTCCGGCGCGTCGAAGAAGCTGCGGCCGACCGAGCCTTGCTCTTCCACTTCGTCGATCAGCACTTCGATTTCCTTGCCGACCCGCAGTTGCAGACGCGCGCTGCTAATCGCCTGCTGGTGGGCCATGAAGCGGTCCCAGCGGTCCTGCTTGATGTCGTCCGGCACCTCTTCGAGGCCCAGGTGGTTCGCCGGTGCGCCTTCGACCGGTGAGTACTGGAAGCAGCCGACGCGGTCGAGCTGCGCTTCGCTCAGCCAATCGAGCAGGTACTGGAAGTCCTCTTCGGTTTCGCCGGGGAAGCCGACGATGAACGTGGAGCGGATGACCAGTTCAGGGCACTGCTCGCGCCAGTGCTTGATGCGCGCCAGGGTGCGGTCTTCGAAAGCCGGACGCTTCATCGACTTGAGCACTTTGGGGCTGGCGTGCTGGAAGGGGATGTCGAGGTACGGCAGGATCTTGCCTGCGGCCATCAGTGGAATCACATCGTCGACGTTCGGGTAGGGGTACACATAGTGCAGGCGTACCCAGGCACCCAGGCTGCTCAGCGCTTCGCACAGTTCGAGCATGCGCGTCTTGACCGGGCGGCCGTTCCAGAAGTCGGTCTTGTACTTGACGTCCACGCCGTAGGCGCTGGTGTCCTGGGAAATCACCAGGATCTCCTTGACGCCGGCCTTGACCAGACGCTCGGCCTCGCTCAGCACTTCGCCGACCGGGCGGCTGACCAGCTTGCCGCGCATCGACGGGATGATGCAGAAGCTGCAGCTGTGGTTGCAGCCTTCGGAAATCTTCAGGTACGCGTAATGCCGCGGGGTGAGCTTGACGCCTTGGGGCGGCACCAGGTCGATCAGCGGGTTGTGGTCCTGGCGCGGCGGCACCACCTGGTGCACCGCATTGACCACCTGCTCGTACTGCTGCGGGCCGGTCACCGACAAGACGCTTGGGTGCACGTCACGGATGCTGCCTTCCTCGACGCCCATGCAACCGGTGACGATGACCTTGCCGTTTTCCTTGATCGCCTCGCCGATCACTTCCAGCGACTCGGCCTTGGCGCTGTCGATGAACCCGCAGGTGTTGACCACCACCACGTCAGCGTCTTCGTAGGTGGGCACGACTTCGTAGCCCTCCATGCGCAGCTGGGTCAGGATGCGTTCGGAATCGACTAACGCCTTGGGGCAACCCAGGCTGACGAACCCGACCTTGGGCGTGGTGGGCGCGGGAGTGGTGGACATGACTAACCTCGGTATTGAAAGCCGTTGCACCGCCGATGGCGGGCAAACCTGACGGGCGCTTGGGCGCCTCTGGTCAAAAAGTGCGCAATTCTAGCGGCAGCTTCGGGCCTTGACCAGTAAAAATGCGTGGAAATCGACGGGGTGCGGGGAGGGTTTGGACAACACGCCAGTACTCGTGTTTTCCCAAGAGACTGCGGGTTGAAATCGAGTGGCAGAGAATCAGGGTTTCAACGTGCGCGTTCAGGTGCCCAATATAATTTGTAGACGTCAGCGTATGACGCGGCGAGGAGTGGCGGAAAATACAATGACACACGGAGCGTCATGAAGCGTTCGACTTCGTACTGAACAAGACTGGTTGCCCCCATCCTCAGAGCAAAGCCACATTCAGCTTAGCGCAGCGAGAACATGCTCCGGGTCATTATGGATCGCACGGAGCAAGGCACGAGCAGGACCTTCAGGCTCGCGTCGACCCTGTTCCCAGTTCTGCAGTGTTCCCAGTGCAACATCTATACGCTTGGCGAATTTGGCTTGCGAGAGCCCCGTCGCTTGACGAATCTTTTTCACTTGAAGGGCATCGATGTGGAACTCACGCGATGGCTGACGCTCGCCGCGGTCGATCTCATCCATCTGAGTCATACTTTCCACGAGACGATCAAAGAGACCTTTTTCCATTATTTCCACCCTTTGTTGAGTTCGCAAAGTTGCGCTTTCTGTCGATCGGTCAACGTATCCATAATTCCTTTTTTGTAGATCAGGATCATCCGGATTTGTTGCGCTGCGACGACATGATAGTAAATCGCTCGAACACCTCCACGCTTACCTTTTCCCTGGGCTGCCCAACGGATTTTTCTGAGGCCGCCTGTGCCTTCGACGAGAGGGCCCGCCTCGGGATGATCGGCCAAATGGGTTTGCAGGGCTCGGTATGCTTCATCGTCCAGATACGCCTTTACATCGGAGGTGAAAATCGGGGTTTCGATGAAGATCATGCTATCCCTTTTGTACGTCATTGGCGTATGCGAATTCTAGGCCGTCGATCTTTTCTGCACAAGGCCACACGGGTACCAGCTTGTGTTTCTCATTTGAGGGACAAGCAGTAGCCTAGTGATGACAGGCTACGATGGGCCTGTGCTTATAGCTGCATCGGAGCGATAGCCCACAGTTATTGCCGAATGCCCTCCTAGCGCCATCCCAGCAGAAAATCCCGCGACGCTGCGCTATGCTTCGCCGCGTTCTGCTGCGGGCCTTGACCCAGAGCAGTAGCGCGGTTCGGGCACGATCGCCCGGTGCTATGTCTAGCGGCCCGAAGGGCCGGATGCGGGAGTGGTCGATGGTTCAGGCAAGTCATGCCCAAGGCGGGCAGGGGGCGACGCGCTCGCTCGGCCTGCTGGTGGCAGCTGTCGGGGTGGTCTATGGCGATATCGGGACCAGCCCGTTGTATACCCTCAAGGAAGTCTTCACCGGCGGTTACGGGGTGCCGGTCAACCACGACGGTGTGCTGGGCATCCTCTCGCTGATCTTCTGGTCGTTGCTGTGGGTGGTGTCGTTCAAGTACGTGATGTTCATCCTGCGCGCCGACAACCAGGGCGAGGGCGGCACCATGGCCCTGACCGCCCTGGCGCGGCGGGCGGCGGCGCCCTATCCGTTGCTGCGCAAGGTGGTCATCGCCTGTGGCCTGATCGGTGCGTCGCTGTTCTATGGCGACAGCATGATCACCCCGGCGGTCTCGGTGCTGTCGGCGGTCGAGGGCATGGGCCTGGCGTTCGACGGCATCGACCATTGGGTGGTGCCGATTTCCCTGGTGGTGCTGGTGGCGCTGTTCGCAGTGCAGAAGCACGGCACCGAGAAGATCGGCAAGTTGTTCGGCCCAGTGATGGTGGTCTGGTTCCTAGTGCTGGCGGCTTTGGGCTTGAACGGCATCCAGCAGAGCCCGGAAGTGCTCAAGGCTTTCAACCCGGCTTGGGCGGTACGCTTCTTCGTCGTCCATCCGGGCATCGGCGTGGCCGTGCTCGGCGCCGTGGTGCTGGCGCTGACCGGCGCCGAAGCCCTGTATGCCGACATGGGCCACTTCGGCCGCAAGCCGATCGCCCGTGCCTGGTTCGCTCTGGTGCTGCCGGCGCTGGTGCTCAACTACTTCGGCCAAGGCGCGTTGCTGCTGCAGAACCCGGAAGCGGCGCGCAACCCGTTCTACCTATTGGCGCCGAGCTGGGCGCTGCTGCCGTTGGTAGGCTTGGCCACATTGTCCACGGTGATCGCTTCGCAGGCGGTGATCTCCGGGGCGTTCTCGCTCACCCGCCAGGCCATCCAGCTGGGCTACATCCCGCGCATGCACATCCAGCACACCTCCAGCGACGAACAAGGGCAGATCTACATCAGTGCGGTGAACTGGGCGCTGATGGTCGGCGTGGTGCTGCTGGTGCTCGGCTTCGAGTCCTCCAGTGCGCTGGCGGCGGCCTACGGTGTGGCGGTCACCGGCACCATGCTGATGACCACCCTGCTGGTGGCGGTGGTCATGCTGTTGTTGTGGAAATGGTCGCCGCTGCTGGCCGTACCGGTGTTGCTGGGCTTCCTGCTGGTCGACGGCCTGTTCTTCGCCGCCAACCTGCCCAAAGTGTTGCAAGGCGGCGCCTTCCCGGTGCTGGCGGCGATCGTGCTGTTCACCCTGATGAGCACCTGGAAGCGCGGCAAGCAGATCCTGGTCGAGCGCATCGACGAAGCCGCTTTGCCGCTGCCGATCTTCATCGCCAGCATCGGCGTGCAACCGCCGCACCGGGTCGAAGGCACTGCCGTATTCCTCACCGCGCGGCCCGATGCGGTGCCCCATGCGCTGTTGCATAACCTGCTGCATAACCAGGTGCTGCATAGCCAGGTGGTGTTGTTGACGGTGGTCAGCGAGGATCGGCCACGGGTGCCGGCCCACGAGCGTTTCGAGGTCGAGGACCATGGCGACGGCTTCTTCCGCGTGCTGCTGCACTTCGGTTTTATGGACGAACCGGACGTACCCCAGGCGCTGACCCTGTGCACGCTGCAAAGCCTGGACTTCACGCCCATGCGCACCACCTACTTCCTCAGCCGCGAAACGGTGATCGCCTCGCGTCTGGAGGGCATGATGCGCTGGCGCAGCAACCTGTTCGCCTTCATGTTGAAGAACGCCAACGGCAATCTGCGCTTCTTCAACCTGCCGCTCAATCGGGTGATCGAGCTGGGAACGCAGGTCGAGATCTGATCGATGGACAGGCGGGCCGATGTGTTCAACGCACCGGCCCGCCGTCGTTTCAAGGTTGCGCGGTGCCCGGTTTGCCCTGACGGGCGTCGATCGCGTCGGTCAGGCGTTTGGCCAGGGCAGGGTAGTTCTCGTCGAAGTGGTGCCCGCCGGGCAGCTTCATGCGCTGGCCGACCGCCGTGCTGTCGGTGCAGCCGCTTTCGTCGGCTTCTTCTTCACCATAGATGCAGACCACCTTGGCGCTTGGCAGCTTGGCCATTTCCGGCCCGGTGGGCGCTTCCTGGCCTTCCTTGCCCAACCAGCCCTCGACTTCGATCTCGAAGCTGCCGCTGCGCGCGAAAGCCAGCAGGATGATGGCGTCGACGCGCTGCTGGTCTTCGGCGGCGAGACGGTTGTAAATGGCCGGAAGCACGTCGGCGCCGAACGAATAGCCGGTCAGCACGAAACGCTTGGTGCCCCATTTTTGACGATAGTGGTGCATCAGCTCCGACAGGTCGGCGGCGCTTTGCTCTGGGGTCTTGTGCTGCCAGTAGTAGCGCAGGGTGTCGATGCCCACCACCGGGTAGCCCAGCTTGGCCATTTCCCCGGCGACGTCGCGGTCCAGGTCGCGCCATCCGCCGTCGCCCGAAAGGAACAGGGTGACGGTGTCGGTCGCCTGGCCGGCGGGCACTTCCACCACCGGGATGCTCAGCGAAGTGCCGTCACGGCCCACCAGGGCCTGGGTCAGCTGCGATTTGAGCACTTGCGGCAGGTGGATGTCGTAGTCGGCGATGCTGGTCTCGGCGTTGGGCTGGTCGCGCACGAAACCTGCGCTGGCGTCGTCCGGGTTGTCGTTCCAGGCCACGCTCCAGTGGCCGTGGTCGGCACGTTTGGGCAGGGGCGAGGTGCAGCCGGGCTGTTCGAGGGCGAAGCCCACGGAAATGGCGCGGGCCTGGTCGTCGTTCTGCGTGGCCAGCCAGCGCCAAGCCTCGGCGGCGCCTGGGCCGATGCCGGCGACCAGGTTCGGCGCGCCGCCGAGCTGGGCGATGGCTTCCTGCATGGCTTTACCTTGCGCCACGCAATCGTCTGCAGGCAGCAGGACCTGCACCAGTTGCGCCTCGCCGGCGCTGCTGAGGTCGAGCAGTTGCTTCTCGGTCAAGGCCTGGTCTTTGGGTACGCCGATGGCCACGCGGGTCTTGGCCTTGACGCCCGGCGTCACGCGCACGATGGCGGCGCCGCCGGCCAAAGTGAGGTGTTCGGCGTGGGCCTCGGGGGCAGGCCGGGTCCATAGCCAGAAAGCCACGCCTGCGGCCGCAGCGGCCAGGGCCAAGGCCAGCACCAGGTACATCCAGTAACGTCGGATCATCAGCGTTTCACCAATCCAGTCAGGCCGCCTGCGATCAGGGCGGCGGTATCGGCCAGTGCCACCAGTGGGTCGAGCCCGGCCGGCACGGCCATGTAACGAGGTTCCCAATCGGGTTGGAACTTGTCCTTGAAGCGGCGCAGGCCCTGGAAGTTGTAGAGCTGCTCGCCGCGCTGGAACACCATCGAGCCCAGGCGTTGGGTCAGGGGGGCACCACGGCGTGGCTGCAAGCCCGACAGCGGGACCATGCCCAGGCTGAACCGTGCGTAGTCGTGGCTTTTGTAATGCAGGATCAGGCCGACCATCATGAACTCCATGGTCAGCTTCGGTGCCTCGGGGTGGGCACGCATCAGGTCGAGGCTGGCCAGTTCGTTGCTGTGGGTTTCCAGCAGGTTGGCGAATGCCACCGGCTTGCCTTGGAAGCGGATCAGGGCGATACGGAAGTGCTTGAGGTAGTCGAGGCTGAAACGCCCCAGCGAGAAGCCTTTCTCACGCACGTTCTTGCCGCTCAGCCAGGCATCGGAAATGACCTTGAGCTCGTCCATCGGCGCCTGGCCGGGCTCGTGCACCTCCAGGGTCAGACCGTCGCGCCCACCCCGGTTCCAGGTGTAGCGCAGGTCCTTCATTTCCTTGCCCTTGGCTTCGAGGTCGAAACGGCGCAGGTCGACCCGCGCCTCTTCGCCCAGCTTGATCGCGGTCAGGCCGATGTCCATGTAGAACGGCAGGTTCTCGGCGCGTACCTGGTAGAACACCGGACGGGCATGGTGCACGTCGCACAGGTCGCGGAACTGCCAGATCATTTCGGCGCGCTCTTGGGCCGGGCCGATGGGGTCGTACAGCGCGACCAGGCTGCGGCCGCGGCGGGCATACATCAGGAAGGCATCGCCGTCGGGGTGGAACAGCAGCGCCTTGTCGCCGGTCAGGGCCAGACCACCGTCGGGCTGGTCGGAGGCTTGCAGAATGGCGCTGGCGCGCAGCAGCTCTTGTTCGTCGGGCAGATGGATGACCGGGCGAGCTGTGCGCAGCAGCCAGGTCAGCGCCACGATCACCAGCAGCACCGCGCTGCCCATCGCCGCGCGCAGGGCGCGGGGCGCATCGGCGTCGAGAGTGAACTGCCACCACAGTTGGTGGTTGTAGGGCACGTCCTGATAGGCGAACAGCAGCAGCCAGATCGACGCGCCGACCGCGCACGCGCTGGCCACCAGATACACCGGCGAGAAGGGCAGTTCGAGCAGCCGGCTAGGGCGGTAGAAGGAGCGGCGGAACAGCGCCAGCAGCGCAGCGGTGAACACCAGGATGCTGGCTTCTTCCCAATCGAAGCCTTTGAGCAGCGACAGCACCGCGCCCACCAGCAGCAGTACGGTGGTCAGCAGCCAAGCCGCCGACAGGCGCCGGCGCAGCCCCTGGGCGAGCAGCAGGCAGAGTACGCCGATCAGGCTGGCGCCAAAGTGCGAGGCGTCGATCAAGCGGTGCGGGACCAGAAAGCCCATGTGCTCCAGGCGTGTGTCGATCTCCGGGGTGGCCCCAGAGAACAGCAGCACCACGCCCGAAAGGAACACCAGAATCGCCAGGATCGGCGCGGCCAGGCCCGAGGCCGCGCGAATCGCCTGCTGGGCGAACAGCAGGCGCCGCGCTTCGTTGACCAGCAGGGCCACACAGGCCAGCAACAAGGGCAAGACCACGTAGATCAAGCGGTAGAGCAGCAGAGCCGCCGCCAGAGGTGCCGCACCCAGTTGGTCGGCGAAGGCGGCCAGCAGGATGGCTTCGAACACGCCGACGCCACCGGGTACATGGCTCAGCACGCCGGCCGCCAGGGCCAGCAGGTAGACCATCAGGAAGGCGCCGAACGGCGGCGCTTCGGGCAGCAGCAGATAGAGCACGGTGGCCGCAGCCGCCACGTCCAGCGCGGTGATCAGCAATTGCAGGGCGGCCAGTCTGCCGCTCGGCAGGCGCAGGGTACGGCGGCCGAGTTTAACCAGCAGGTTGTCGCGCAGGGGCTGTTCGTGCAGACGGCGCCTGTAGAGGCCGGCTACCAGTAGCACACTCAGCAGCAGCACGGCGGTGGCGACACTGCCCAGCAACACCGGCGACAAATGCAAGGCCCGCGAAGCGGCGCCCAGGTCGCTCAGCGTCGCCAACGCGGCCAGCGGCGGCAGGGCGCAGCCGAGCGACAGGCTGGCGAACACCGTCATGCGCGCGACTTCTGCGGCGCCCAGCCCGTGGCGGGCATAGAGCCGATAACGCACCGACCCCCCTGACAACATCGACAGGCCGATGGCGTTGCCGATGGCGAACGCGCTCAAGCCGCCCATCACCAGCGTGCGCGGCGGCAGTTGGACGCCCGCGTAGCGGCTGGCCGACCATTCGTAGCCCAGCAGCACGACGAACCCCGCCACAGTGGCCAGCAGCGCGCCGATCAGGGCGCTGGCCGGCACGCTGAGCATGGCGTCGTGCAAGGCATAGATGTCCAGTTCGCTGAGCAGGTGCCTACAGGCGATCAGCGCCATGGCGAACAGTGCCAAGGTCAACGCCAGGCCCAAGGGTTGTCGGTAGGTGCTGAGCCATTCGAGCCAGGGCAGGCGTTTGGCCGCTGTGGGAAGCGCCGCGGTCAGCGGTGCAGGCGATTCGGGGGTGGGGGAGGTCATAGAGAGCCTCGTGCCAACAGCGCGAGAGCAGAGCGAGAAGCGGCCAAGTGAAAGTCCCTTTGAAAAAGTATCCAGATACTACTCCGGCCGATGGCCCGAAGCGTTAAAGATAGTTCATTCATAGGTATCGGCATGGCCGGGTGTTACGAGAGGGCTGCGCGGGCAGGACGCCACAACGAAAAGCCCCGCGCTGTTTCGCAACAGGCGGGGCTTGTTCTGACGAATATGGTTGCGGGAGCCGGATTTGAACCGACGACCTTCGGGTTATGAGCCCGACGAGCTACCAGACTGCTCCATCCCGCGTCAGAGGGGCGCATTCTACAGATTCGAATGGGTGTGTCAAACGATTTGCCAAAAATCATTGAGCTGGTAGCGATTGCCAGCTGAATGCCAAGCAACAAAAAAGGCCACTGCATAAACAGTGGCCTTTCTTTTAAAGCTGGTTGCGGGAGCCGGATTTGAACCGACGACCTTCGGGTTATGAGCCCGACGAGCTACCAGACTGCTCCATCCCGCGTCTGTGGGGCGCATTCTACACGCCTGTTCGATACTGGCAAGCCTTTAATGCATTGATTTGCAAAAAGATTTCTAGCAGACAACGAAAAAGGCCACTGCGTGTGCAGTGGCCTTTTTCTTGAATCTGGTTGCGGGAGCCGGATTTGAACCGACGACCTTCGGGTTATGAGCCCGACGAGCTACCAGGCTGCTCCATCCCGCGCCTGTGGAACCGAATTCTACGGATATCCTTCCTGGTGTCAAGCTATTTCCTTGGAAAAGTCTTTTTCCCTCAACCCTTTAGCGCGATGCGGCCTCTCGGCCCAGCGCATTTGCAGGCGAACTGCCGGTAATCGGGCATGGCGGGCGCGCTACTGGTTGCTCGATCGTCCCTTACGCTATGATCTGTACAAATTTACAGTGTCGGTTGTCAGTCATGTCCTTGCGCAAAATCATCCATGTCGATTGCGACTGCTTCTATGCAGCCATCGAAATGCGTGACGACCCTAGCCTGGCGGGTCGGCCGATGGCGGTCGGCGGCTCGGCGGATCGGCGTGGCGTGATCGCCACCTGCAATTACGAGGCACGCGCTTATGGCGTGCGTTCGGCCATGTCGTCGCGCCATGCGCACAAGCTGTGTCCGGACCTGCTGATCGTCAAACCGCGGTTCGAGGCTTATCGCGAGGCCTCTCGGGAAATCCAGCAGATCTTTCGCGACTACACCGACCTGATCGAGCCGTTGTCGCTCGACGAGGCCTACCTCGACGTCACCGACAGCCAGTGGTTCGCCGGCAGCGCAACGCGCATCGCCGAGGACATCCGCCGGCGTGTGGCCAAGACCCTGCACATCACCGTTTCCGCAGGCGTGGCCCCCAACAAGTTCCTGGCCAAGATCGCCAGCGACTGGCGCAAACCCAATGGTCTGTTCGTCATCACGCCTAACGAAGTGGAGGCCTTCGTCGCCCAGTTGCCGGTGAATCGACTGCATGGCGTCGGCAAGGTGACCGCCGACAAGCTCAGCCGGTTGCGCATCGAGACCTGCGAAGACCTGCGTGCCTGGACCCGCCTGTCGCTGGTGCGCGAGTTCGGCAGTTTCGGCGAACGTCTGTGGGGCTTGGCCCATGGCATCGACGACCGTGTGGTGCAGGCCGACAGCAGGCGGCAGTCGGTCAGCGTCGAGAACACCTACGACACCGATCTGCCCGATTTGAACAGTTGCCTGGAACGTCTGCCCGACCTGCTGGCGAGCCTGACCGAGCGGCTGGGCCGCATGGACAGCAGCTATAAGCCGGGCAAACCCTTCGTGAAGGTCAAGTTCCACGATTTCAGCCAGACCACCCTGGAGCAGGCCGGGGCAGGGCGCGACCTGCACAGCTACCAGCAACTGCTCAGCCAGGCGTTCGCCCGCGGCGGCAAGCCGGTGCGTCTGCTGGGAGTAGGGGTAAGGCTGCTGGATTTGCGCGGCGCCCATGAACAGCTCGAGCTGTTCACGGAGCCCCACGCAGGGTAGGTGCGTTACTGAGCGCCGGGGTCGGCGACCAGGCGGCCGGTCTGCTTGGCCAGTGCGCGGACCAGTTCGCTTTGCAGTTCCGGGTCGTTGCGGGTCAGTTCGACCAGGCTTTGTTCCAGTTCGCTGGCTTCTTCTTCCAGGCCCAGCTCCGACAGACGCTTGACCCGATATACCCATTGGCCCACATCGTCGTCTTCCAGGTCGTCGAAGATCAGCTCATGGGCTTCGCGCAGCTTGCCGCGCAGGCTGCTACCGACCAGCAGGCTGCCATCGCCCCGTACGCCGCTGTCTTCGTCGTTCACCTGTAGGTGCAAGGTGCCGACCTTGTTGAGGTTCTGCTCGGCGAAGGGGCTGTCGAGCAGATTCAGGCGCAGCACGCCGCTCTGGTCGGTGCTCAGCTCATGGTTGGCTTTGCCGGCCTTGACCTCCACCGGGCGCTCGCTCCAGGGCAGGCTGATCGACTCCTCGCGCTGCTCTTTGCGCACTTCGCTGATGCCTGCCAGGTTCTGCTGCGCGCGGCCGTTGGACTGCACGTTCATGAACGGGTTGAGCCCGGCGATGCCGTACTCCAGCCAGCCATGGGTCACGCTGTCGGGCAGGTTGCCGAGCGCGATCAGGTTGACCACGTTGGCGCCCACGCCCGCGACCACGGCCACCGCACCCAGCGGCATCTCGTAGAGTTCGCGCCAGGGTTGGTAGGGGGTATAGCGGTCGTAGTGGCGGGTCACTTCGAATTCCGTCACTTCGAAACGCTTGCGCTCGGTGATGCGCACCCGGCGCTGCGGCAACTCCATCACCTTGGGCTCGCCCACATCGACGTGCAGACTGTGTTCGAGCAATTTGCGCTCGACACGGTCCTCGTTGTCGCTGCGTTGCGACATAGGGTTGGCGCAGCCGCCCAGCAACAGGGCGCCGCTGAGCGCGGCGCCCCCCAGGGCAAAGGTACTTCGCTTGAACATGGTCACCCAGGCATTGGCTATCAGCGGCGCACTCGCGCTTGCAGGAAGGTCAGCACCTCGTCGACCGCCAGCGGTTGGGCGTCTTGTTCGGTGCGGTGCTTGTACTCCAGGTTGCCCTCGGCCAGCGAACGGTCGCTGACGACGATACGGTGCGGAATACCGATCAGCTCCATGTCGGCGAACTTGATGCCGGGGCTGGTCTTCTTGTCGCGGTCGTCGAGCAGCACTTCGAAGCCGGCAGCGGTCAGCTCGGCGTACAGCTTGTCGGTGGCCTCGCGTACCGCTTCGGTTTCATAGCGCAGCGGCACCAGGGCGATCTGGAAGGGTGCCAGGGCGTCGTTCCAGACGATGCCTTTCTCGTCGTGGCTCTGCTCGATGGCGGCGGCTACCACGCGCGATACGCCGATGCCGTAGCAACCCATCGACAGCACCACCGGCTTGCCGTTTTCACCCAGCACCTGGCACTTGAGCGCTTCGCTGTACTTGGTGCCGAGCTGGAAGATGTGGCCCACTTCGATGCCGCGCTTGATCACCAGGGTGCCTTGGCCATCGGGGCTTGGATCGCCCTCGACCACGTTGCGCAGGTCCGCGACTTGCGGTACCGGCAGGTCGCGCTCCCAGTTGACGCCGAAGTAGTGTTTGTCGTCGATGTTCGCACCAACGGCAAAGTCGCTCATCAGGGCCACCGAGCGGTCGATGATGCATTCGAGCGGCAGGTTGAGCGGGCCGAGAGAGCCTGCACCCGCGCCGATGGCGGTACGCAGGTCGTCTTCGGTGGCCATGACCAGCGGTTCTGCGACCTGTTCCAGCTTGACGGCCTTGATCTCGTTGAGCTCATGGTCGCCGCGCACCACCAGGGCGATCAGCTTGCCTTCTTCGGCGCCACGCACGATGAGGGTCTTGACGGTCTTCTCGATCGGCAGGCCGTGCTCTTCGACCAGTTGCGCGATGGTCTTGGCATTGGGCGTGTCGACCAGGCGCAGCTCTTCGCTGGGCATCGGCCGCACGCTTTCACGCGGCAGGGCTTCGGCCTTCTCGATGTTGGCGGCGTAATCGGAGCTGTCGCTGAAGATCACATCGTCTTCGCCGGACGAGGCCAGTACATGGAATTCGTGGGAGTAGCTGCCGCCGATCGAGCCGGTGTCGGCCTGTACCGGACGAAAATCCAGGCCCAGGCGCGTGAACACGTTGGTGTAGGCCTGGTGCATGCGGTCATAGGTGTCCTGCAGCGACGCCTGGTCGGCATGGAAGGAATAGGCGTCCTTCATGATGAATTCGCGACCGCGCATCAAACCGAAACGCGGACGGATCTCGTCGCGGAATTTGGTCTGGATCTGGTAGAGGTTCAGCGGTAGCTGCTTGTAGCTCGACAGCTCGTTGCGCGCCAGGTCGGTGATGACCTCTTCGTGGGTCGGACCGACGCAGAACTCGCGGTTGTGGCGATCCTTGATGCGCAGCAGTTCCGGGCCATATTGCTCCCAACGGCCGGATTCCTGCCACAGCTCGGCAGGCTGCACGCTGGGCATCAGCACTTCCAGGGCGCCGGCGGCGTTCATTTCCTCGCGGACCACCTGCTCGACCTTGCGCATGACCCGCAGGCCCATGGGCAGCCAGGTGTACAGGCCAGAGGCCAGCTTGCGGATCATGCCGGCACGCAACATGAGCTGGTGGCTGATGACCACGGCGTCGGCCGGGGTTTCTTTTTGGGTGGCGAGCAAATATTGACTGGTGCGCATGGGGAGCCGTGTCGATTGCCTAATGTTTGAAATGACCCCGCATTGTACGGGGGTGAGTCGAAGCCGTACAGGATGCCCCAGGGGCGCGGCCTTGTCAGCCAAGAAAAAGCCCGGCAGGGGCCGGGCTTTCTCGGGTGCTGGGCAATGCAGGCCTGGGCTTACAGGATGCTCAGCGGGTACTCGACGATCAGGCGCAGTTCGTCCAGCGAAGCCGAACCGTAGTAGACGCCATCGGAAGAGCGGTAGGTGGCTTGGCGCACGCGGAAGCTGAGGTCCTTGGCCGGGCCTTCCTGCAAGACGTATTTGACGTCGATGTCGCGTTCCCATTCCTTGCCGCTGGTGGTGCCTTCGACGTGAGCGTCGGAGCCGCGGACGTAACGGGTCATGAAGGTCAGGCCGGGAATGCCGTACTCGGCCAGGTTCAGGTCGTAGCGCGCCTGCCAGGATTTTTCGTTCTCGGCGTTGAAGTCCGAGCGCGCCACGGAGTTGGCCAGGAAGACGGTGCCGCCACCGTCTACGCCGTAGGCGTAGTCGCCGTCACCGGTGACGCGCTGATGCGCCAGGGTGAAGGTGTGCGCGCCGATCTTCCAGGCGCCCGACAGGCTGTACGCGGTGTTGTCGAGCTTGTCGCCGTCGTAGGCGCGGATGTTGTTCGAGCCGTCACCTTTGGTGTTGTAGACGTTGAAGTCGAACACCAGGCCTTGGTTGTCGGACAGGGGCAGTGCCCAGTTCACGTTGCCGTACCATTTGCGCCAGTAGTCTTCGACGTTGGAGTGGTAGACGCTGGCGGACAGGCCGTCGGTGATGGCGTAGGTACCACCGATGACGTCGGCTTCGGTGAGGTTGAGGCTGTCGTGGCCGGTACGGTTCTGGGCGTTCAAGCCGGTGAAGCGACCCGCTTGCAGGACCAGGCCCTTGATCTCGCTGCTGGTGATCAAGGCGCCTTCGGCGACTTCCGGCAGCAGACGGCTGTCGTCGGTGGCGAACACGGGCATCGCGGTGAACTGGTTACCGACTTTCAACACGGTGTCGGAGACGCGGAACTTGATCGCTGCGCCGCCTTCGGAGAACTCGTCCTGCGAGCGGCCGTCGGAGCCGGTGGGGAACTGGCCGGTGCCGGAGCGGCCTTTGCCGCTGTCCAGCTTCAGGCCCAGCAGACCGATGGCGTCGACGCCAACGCCGACGGTGCCTTGGGTGAAGCCGGATTCGTAGGTGCCGATGAAGCCCAGACCGGTTTCTTCCACGCGGCTCTTGCCGGATTCGTTGTTACGGAAGTCGCGGCTGAAATACAGCATGCGGGTCTTGACGTTGAGCTTGCTGTCTTCGATGAAACCTTTCGATTCGTCTTGCGAAGAGGCGACTGCCAGCTGCGAGGTCCCTGCCGCAACGGCCAGGGCGATCATGCTCCACTTCATCACGCGCATCGTGATTTGCTCCTTTGGTTTTAGGAAGAGTCCGCTGCACCCGGCTTTTTAGTTATTGGGGCAGCTCTTTCTTTTTATGTCGCCGCGGCGGTGTCGCCACTGTGACTTGTACGTTTCGGCAGGTCGGGTCGACCCATGCCGATCACAACCCATCTGTGTTACAGGCAAGGGTCCAAACAGTGAACCCATCGCCTTGCGTGCCAGATGACGACCTTCGCTCGAATCGGCGGGATCGACGGTGCAAGCGTTGCAAATGTAAAGCGTCCTATCGTTTCAGGACGGCCCCTGCCTTAACCCCAGGTTCGCGGGAGCCTCCTGAACTGATTGAATGCAAATGCAACAAGCGTGCTCATTTTCACATCCTATTGATGTTTTTTTCACATTCGCGGTCGGGGCAGGCTGCGGATGGCCGTATTTGCTCGGTCCGCCTCGGTTTGCAGCAGGGCCGCGCGGGGGTGGATCCGGTCGTCTCGCACATCCTTGCAAGTCAAGGTGTTACCGGCCTTTGTTGAGGTTGAGTATTTTGCGCGTGCCCAATCGAGGGTAAGTCTCATTTAGCCGATTCGACTGGTGCGAAAAGTAGCGAGTGTTACCCATCTGCGTGCACGAGGCGTCCCTCTCGCACGCTTATGGTGCGCTGAGCCCGACGTGCTTGCTGGCAGTCCTGTACTCGCGCGCCAAGCGAGGTATCCTTGCGGCCCATTGTGGATGTCGGTGTGGAGGAGGTTGTTCGTGTTTGTTCTGGATTCGCGTTTGCAGCAGGATTCGATCGAGTTGGGCCGTCTGCAACTGTGCAGTGTGTTGTTGAGCAAGGATGCCAACTATCCGTGGTTCATTCTGGTGCCGCGTCGACCGGACGTCAGCGAGCTGTTCGATTTGAATGCAGCCGATCAGCAACAGTTATGGAAAGAGACCACCTTGTTGGCCGAGGGGCTGAAGGCCGCCTATGCCGCCGACAAGATGAATGTGGCCACCTTGGGCAATGTGGTGAGCCAACTGCACATGCACGTAATCGTGCGTAAGCGCGACGACGCAGCCTGGCCCGCGCCGGTGTGGGGCCGAGTGCCGGCGATCGCTTACGCGCCCGGTCAAGTGCAGGCGCTGCGTGTTCGCCTTGCGCAGTTGCTGGGCAGCGAATGGGTCGAGGTGCGCGATGACGCTTGAGAGTCAGGTCATCGAACTGGAAACGCGTCAGGCGTTTCAGGACGACACCTTGCAGGCCCTGAACGAGGTGGTGTTCGAGCAGGCGAGGCAGATCGAGCGCCTACAGCAGCAGATGGCGCATCTGCTCAAGCGCTACGACGATCTGGTTGGGCAGTTGGGCAGTGAAGGCGACGAAGCGCCGCCACCGCATTATTGAGAGGGGCAGCGCCACGTGGAGCAATGCCACGTAGCGCCGCTGCGATCAACGTCGGTTGATGGCGACGACGTCTTCGGCCTGTAGGCCCTTATCGCGGTGCATTACCGAGAACTCCACGCGCTGGCCTTCCACGAGTACGCGGTGGCCTTCGCCGCGGATGGCGCGAAAGTGCACGAAGATGTCATCGCCCGAGTCGCGCGATATGAAGCCAAAGCCCTTGGAGGTGTTGAACCACTTGACGGTGCCGGTATCGCGGCCGCTGTCCTCGCTGGGAGTGGCCTGTTGGCTCTGGGCCTTGCGCGGTTTGCGCACGAAGCCGGCGGCCAGGTGCAGGGCAACGGCGAGGGCCGCGCAGAGCAGTGCTGGCAGGTTGCCCAGTTCTGGTCGGGCCAGCAGGGTGACCGTTTGCAGGATGACGGCCAGTACCAGCAGCGCGCTGGCCAGGCGCTGCAAGACCCGGCGCGAACCGCGGTAATACAGCGGCACAACAGGCGCCAGCAACAGGTTGAGCAGGCCGAGCAAGGCCAGGTAGACCGCTTCGGGTAGCTGCAGGGAAAGGATGGCTTCGGTTCTGAGGCTTGGGATCGAGGCAAGCAGCAGCGCTGCAACGCCCGTCACCAGATGGACGATCTTGAACATGGGGGTTGGCTCACATTGATATGGTCAATCACAGGGAGAGCTGGTGGCGCGGTGCGCAAGGGTATTAGGCGCGGTCACGTGGCAGTCCAGCCTATGCACCCGGCATTATTGATCCGCACGGGTGGCACGCTGCCTATTTAACCGTAAAGGCGCCGGCTTCTCAAACGGCCGGGGCGGGCGGTGCGCTCGCATCGCGGAACCCGGCATCTGCGCACGAGTCTTGATACAGTATCGGCTTGCTCATCAAACGTTATGCAAAAGGGGAGATCCATGGCTATTGATATCGGTATCAAAGAAGAGGACCGCAAGCAGATCGTCGACGGTTTGTCCCGGTTGCTGTCCGACACCTACGTGTTGTATCTGAAGACCCACAACTTCCATTGGAACGTCACTGGCCCGGCGTTCCGTACCCTGCACCTGATGTTCGAGGAGCAGTACAACGAGCTGGCCCTGGCCGTGGACGCCATCGCCGAGCGCATCCGTGCGCTGGGCTTCCCGGCGCCAGGCTCCTACGCGTTCTACGCCAAGCATTCGACCATCAAGGAAGAAGAGGGCGTACCGTCGGCCGAAGAAATGATCCGCCAACTGGTCGAAGGCCAGGAAGCGGTCACCCGCACCGCCCGCAGCGTGTTCCCGGTGGTCGACGAGGCCAGCGACGAGCCGACTGCCGATTTGCTGACCCAACGCATGCAGGTCCACGAAAAAACCGCGTGGATGCTGCGCGCGCTGCTCGAAGGCAAATAAGCTTCGACCGCTCAGCCTTTTCGCCGCACCGCGAGTGCCCGGCCCGAGTCATCGGGTCGGGCACTTTCGCATCGGGCGCAACTACTTCCCGCTGCATCCCTTGCACCCTTCAAGGCCTGATTGCAGAACGCCCGCAGCTTGAGGCGGGTAACTCGAGCGAGGAAGTAGGCAATGGAAGCAAGGGAAGCGGTTTCTCGGCAGGCGCCCATGCAGCGCGGTTGGCCAGGCAAGCAATGCATCGATCCGTTTGCGCAGGACTTCGATATGCGACGTGCCTGCCCTGTCTCGCGGTCGGTGCGGCTCAACGGCTTTTCCACCTGTTTGAGGCTGGAGCGTGTGTATTGGGGCATCCTCGACCGTATCGCCGAGGCCAATCGGTGTTCGGTCAGTGCGGTGTTGTCCTATCTGGATCGCGAGGTGCACCTGCGCCACGGCGGCGTAAGAAATTTCAGTGGATTGGTCAGGGTGGTCTGTGTCGCCTGGTTGCTCGACCCGCCCGACGCTCGACGGCCGATGAACAGTGAGCTGCACGGCACCCCTTAACCATATATAATCGGCGTTTTTGGCTGCTCCGGCAGTCAGCATTGTGTTGATGAGAAACGTCGATGCCCCTTTATGACTATCAATGCGCCGCCTGCGATCACCGGCTGGAGGCGCTGCAGAAAATCAGTGCAGCGCCGCTGACCGATTGCCCCGCCTGCCAGGCGCCCGAACTCAAGAAGCAGTTGTCCGTTCCCGGGTTCCGCCTGGGCGGGTCCGGTTGGTACGAAACCGACTTCAAGACCGGGACCAAGAAGAACCTGGCCGGCGACAACAAGCCCGACTGAGTTGAATTGCAGTGCGCAGGTCTTGCAGTATGGCCCCCTGGGCCGGCGAGCCCCCACCGAACACACGATCACGAGAAGCGAACCACCATCATGATGCGCAGCCACTATTGCGGCCAACTGAACGAGAGCCTGGATGGCCAGGAAGTCACCCTTTGCGGTTGGGTCCATCGTCGCCGCGACCACGGCGGGGTGATCTTCCTCGACATCCGTGACCGCGAAGGCCTGGCCCAGGTCGTCTTCGATCCGGACCGCGCCGAAACCTTCGCCGCCGCCGACCGCGTGCGCAGCGAGTACGTCGTGCAGATCACCGGCAAGGTCCGCCTGCGTCCTGCCGGCGCGGTCAACGCCAACATGACCTCCGGCGCCATCGAGGTGCTGGGCTACGAACTGACGGTGCTCAACGAAGCCGAAACGCCGCCGTTCCCGCTCAACGAATTCTCCGACGTCGGCGAAGAAACCCGCCTGCGCTATCGCTTCATCGACCTGCGCCGTCCGGAAATGGCCGACAAGCTGCGTCTGCGTTCGCGCATCACCAGCAGCATCCGCCGCTTCCTCGACGACAACGGCTTCCTCGACGTCGAGACGCCGATCCTGACCCGCGCCACGCCCGAAGGCGCGCGCGACTATCTGGTACCTAGCCGTACCCACGCCGGCAGCTTCTTCGCCTTGCCGCAGTCGCCGCAGTTGTTCAAGCAACTGCTGATGGTCGCCGGCTTCGACCGCTACTACCAGATCGCCAAGTGCTTCCGCGACGAAGACCTGCGCGCCGACCGCCAGCCCGAATTCACCCAGATCGACATCGAGACCAGCTTCCTCGACGAAACCGAGATCATGGGCCTGACCGAAAGCATGATCCGCAAGCTGTTCAAGGAAGTGCTGGACCTCGAATTCGGCGACTTCCCGCACATGACCTTCGAAGAAGCCATGCGCCGCTACGGTTCCGACAAGCCCGACCTGCGCAACCCGCTGGAACTGGTGGACGTCGCCGACCAGCTCAAGGACGTCGACTTCAAGGTCTTCAGCGGCCCAGCCAACGATCCCAAGTGCCGCGTCACCGCGCTGCGCCTGCCAGGCGGCGCCAGCATGCCGCGCAGCCGCATCGACGAATACACCAAGTTCGTCGGCATCTACGGTGCCCGCGGCCTGGCGTACATCAAGGTCAACGAGCGCGCCAAGGGCGTCGAAGGCCTGCAATCGCCGATCGTCAAGAACATCCCCGAGGCCAACCTCAACGTGATCCTCGATCGCGTGGGTGCGGTGGACGGCGACATCGTCTTCTTCGGTGCCGACAAGTTCAAGGTGGTCAGCGAAGCGCTGGGCGCACTGCGTATCCGTCTGGGCCACGACTTCGAACTGTTGACCTGCGAGTGGGCGCCGATGTGGGTCGTCGACTTCCCGATGTTCGAAGAGAACGAAGACGGCAGCTTCACCGCGCTGCACCACCCGTTCACCGCACCCAAGTGCTCGCCCGAAGCGCTCGAGGCCAACCCGGCCACCGCGCTGTCGCGCGCCTACGACATGGTGTTGAACGGCACCGAGCTTGGCGGCGGTTCGATCCGTATCCACCGCAAGGAAATGCAGCAGGCGGTGTTCCGTCTGCTGGGCATCGAAGCGGCGGAACAGGAAGAGAAGTTCGGCTTCCTGCTCGACGCGCTGAAGTTCGGTGCGCCGCCCCATGGCGGTCTGGCCTTCGGCCTCGACCGTCTGGTGATGCTGATGACCGGCGCCCAGTCGATCCGTGAAGTGATCGCATTCCCGAAAACCCAGAGCGCGGCCTGCGTCATGACCCAGGCTCCAGGCCTGGTCGATGCCAAGGCTCTGCGTGAGCTGCACATCCGTCTGCGCGAGCAGACCAAGGTCGAGTAAGCTCGGCACCAGGGGTGGCTAGCAGCGGCAGCCACCCCTGTGACATACCGCAAGTTTCCCGTTCCGCCCCGTCCAGGGGCGGGGCTGTTTCTGTTTCAAGGATTTGGAGTCGTTATGGCTGGTCATTCCAAGTGGGCGAACATCAAGCACCGCAAAGAGCGCCAGGATGCCAAGAGAGGCAAGGTCTTCACCAAGTGGATTCGTGAGCTGACCGTCGCGGCCAAGCAGGGCGGCGGCGACCCGGCCTCCAACCCGCGCCTGCGTCTGGCGCTGGACAAGGCGCTGGGCGCCAACATGAGCCGCGACATCATCGACCGTGCCGTGGCGCGCGGTGCCGGCACCAACGAAAGCGACAACGTCGAAGAGCTCAGCTACGAAGGCTATGGCCCAGGCGGTGTAGCGGTCATGGTCGAAGCCATGACCGACAACCGCAACCGCACCGCCGCCGCCGTACGCCATGCGTTCTCCAAGTGTGGCGGCAACCTGGGCACCGACGGCTCGGTGGCCTACCTGTTCGAACGCAAGGGGCAGATCAGCTTCGCCCCCGGCGTGGACGAAGACGCACTGATGGAAGCGGCGATGGAAGCCGATGCCGACGATGTGGTGGCCAACGACGACGGCTCTTTCGACGTGTTCGCCTCGTTCAACAGCTTCTATGCCGTGCGCAATGCCCTGGAGGAGGCCGGCTTCAAGGCCGCCGACGCGGAAATCGTCATGCTGCCCACGACCAGCGCCGAGCTGGACCAGGACGGCGCCGAGAAGGTGCTCAGGCTGATCGACATGCTCGAAGACCTCGACGACGTACAGAACGTCTACTCCAATGCGCAGATCTCCGACGAGGTCATGGAGCAGTTGGGCTAGCGCCCAAACGAATACGGGCTTGCTCGTGCCTCGATCAGGGGGTGCGAGCCGGTCCGGGCCTGTTACGCGGCACTCTGGGTACTCCGGCGCAATCCTGCGCCTTTTTTGCATTGCAGGCGTTATGACTTTGATTCTTGGTATCGACCCCGGCTCGCGCATCACCGGTTACGGTGTGGTGCGGCAGACGGCCCGTGGGTGCGAGTACGTGGCTTCGGGCTGTATCCGTACCGGTGACGGCGAGCTGCCCTCGCGTTTGCAGGTCGTCTTTCGCGGGGTGGCCGAGGTGATCCGCCTGCATGGGCCGGTCACCATGGGCATCGAGCGGGTGTTCATGGCGCGCAACCCCGATTCCGCCCTGAAGCTGGGCCAGGCCCGAGGCGCGGCGATCGTCGCGGCGGCCGAGGCCGGGCTGGAGGTGGCCGAATACAGCCCCACGCAGATCAAACAGGCGGTGGCCGGCACAGGTGGGGCGAACAAGGAGCAGGTGCAGTTGATGGTGATGCACCTGCTCAAGCTCACCCAGAAGCCGCAGATCGATGCGTCCGACGCCTTGGCCATCGCATTGTGCCACGCCCATACCCGCTCCAGCCTGGTGCCCCACGGCCTGGGCACGGCCCGCCGGCGCGGCGGGCGCTTGCGGCTGTAGAGGCTTCATGCGTTGATACATATTTCGCCCCAGGGAAGCACTTACCCTGGGCATTTGCTGATAGGGTGAGGCGGTCACGAGCCACCCGCCCCGATTAAAGGAACGACACGTGATTGGACGTTTGCGCGGCACCCTGGCGGAAAAACAGCCGCCGCACCTGATTATCGACGTCAATGGCCTGGGCTATGAGCTGGAAGTGCCCATGACGACGCTCTATCGCCTGCCCAAGGTCGGTGAGATGGTCACGCTGCACACCCATCAAGTGGTGCGTGAAGATGCGCACCTGCTGTACGGCTTTTTCGAAAAGCGCGAGCGTGAGCTGTTCCGCGAGCTGATCCGGCTCAATGGCGTTGGCCCCAAGCTGGCCCTGGCGCTGATGTCCGGGCTGGAGGTAGACGAGTTGGTGCGCTGCGTGCAGGCTCAGGACGCCTCGGTGCTGGTGCGCGTGCCGGGTGTGGGCAAGAAGACCGCCGAGCGGCTGCTGGTCGAGCTCAAGGACCGCTTCAAGGCCTGGGAAACCTCGCCGGCCATGTTCACCCTGGTGTCCGACGGGCCGCTGCCGTTGGCAGTCGACTCCAGTGCCGAGGCCGATGCCGTCAGCGCACTGGTGTCTTTGGGCTACAAGCCGCAGGAGGCCAGCAAGGCCATCGGCGCGATCAAGGACAAGGCCGGCCTGAGCAGCGAAGAGCTGATCCGCCGTAGCCTCAAAGGGATGATCGTCAAGTGATCGAAGCCGACCGACTGATCGCCGCCAGCGGCCGCGATCGCGAAGAGGTCCAGGACCGCGCGATCCGTCCGCTCAGCCTGGACGACTACATCGGCCAGCCGGTCGTGCGCGACCAGATGGGCCTGTTCATCCAGGCAGCGCGCGGGCGCAACGAATCCCTCGACCACACCTTGATCTTCGGCCCGCCGGGCCTGGGCAAGACCACGCTGGCCAACATCATCGCCAACGAAATGGGCGTGTCGGTCAAAAGCACCTCCGGGCCGATCCTCGAACGGCCGGGCGACCTGGCGGCGATGCTGACCAACCTCGAACCCCACGACGTATTGTTCATCGACGAAATCCATCGCCTGCCACCGGTGGTGGAAGAAGTGCTGTACCCGGCGATGGAAGATTTCCAGCTCGACATCATGATCGGCGAAGGCCCGGCGGCCCGTTCGATCAAGCTCGACCTGCCGCCGTTCACCCTGGTCGGCGCCACCACCCGCGCCGGCATGCTGACCAACCCGCTGCGCGACCGCTTCGGGATCGTCCAGCGCCTGGAGTTCTACAGCAACAAGGACCTGAGCACGATCGTCTCGCGTTCGGCAGGGATTCTCGGTCTGCCGATCGATCCCGAAGGGGCGTTCGAGATCGCCCGGCGCGCGCGCGGCACCCCGCGTATCGCCAACCGTCTGCTGCGGCGCGTGCGCGACTTCGCGCAAGTGCGCGGGCAGGGCCATATCACCAAGTCCATTGCCGACATGGCCTTGAACCTGCTCGATGTCGATGAGCGTGGTTTCGACCACTCCGACCGGCGCCTGCTGTTGACCATGATCGAAAAGTTCGACGGCGGCCCGGTCGGTGTCGACAACCTCGCGGCGGCCATCAGTGAGGAACGCCACACCATCGAAGACGTGCTCGAACCCTACCTGATCCAGCAGGGCTACATCATGCGTACGCCACGCGGGCGCGTGGTCACGCGGCATGCCTATCTGCACTTCGGTCTGAACATTCCGGGGCGCTTCGCCGAAGGTGGGGAATTTTCCGATCCAGGCGACGAGTAGTCGATCAAAACCGCTTTTGCGTGGTCCTACCGCTGGCGCTCGGCGAGCGGGCCGAACCTGCGACAAAGCCTGCGAAAAAACAGTTGTTCTGCCGGATTGGCAAGCCGAGGAGTAAGCACTAGAGTATGCGCGCGCAAAATGAGCTGGAACCGTTCGCACACCGCTGTCGCGTCTACTACGAAGATACCGATGCCGGCGGCGTGGTCTACTACGTCAACTACCTCAAATTCATGGAGCGCGCGCGCACCGAACGGCTGCGTCACCTTGGCTTTTCCCAGGCACAGCTGGCAACACAAGATCTTCTGTTCGTCGTCCACTCCAGTGAAGCGCGCTATCTGGCGCCGGCCCGGCTGGACGACGAACTGCGGGTAACCGCGCACGTGTGTGAGCTCAACCGGGCCAGCCTGCGCTTCATTCAGCAGGTATGGCGGGAGCGCGATCGGACTTTGCTCTGCGAGGGGCGATTCCTGATCGCCGCCGTGCGCGCCGACACTTTCAAACCCCGAGCCATTCCCCCGGAACTGCGCGATGCGTTCCAGGCGGACTGCTCGGGTCATCAATCGAACGCAGGAGAATAAGCGTGGAAGCAAACGTCGTCGACCATACCTCCATGTGGAGCCTGGTCGCCAATGCCAGTGTCGTGGTGCAGTTGGTCATGCTGACCCTGGTCGCCGCCTCGGTGACCTCGTGGATCATGATCTTCCAGCGCAGCGCCATGCTGCGTGCCGGCCGTCGCGCGCTGGACGCCTTCGAAGAGCGGTTCTGGTCGGGTATCGACCTGTCCAAGCTGTATCGCCAGGCCGGCAGCAACCCCGACCCGGATTCGGGTGTCGAGCAGGTGTTCCGCGCAGGCTTCAAGGAGTTCTCGCGCTTGCGCCAGCAGCCGGGCGTCGATCCCGATGCGGTGATGGAAGGGGTAGGGCGGGCCATGCGCGTCGCCATCTCCCGCGAGGAAGAGAAACTCGAGCAGAGCCTGCCGTTCCTGGCCACCGTCGGTTCCACCAGCCCGTACATCGGTCTGTTCGGCACCGTATGGGGCATCATGAACTCGTTCCGCGGCCTGGCCAGCGCCCAGCAGGCGACCCTGGCCACCGTAGCGCCCGGCATCGCCGAAGCCTTGATCGCCACCGCGATCGGCCTGTTCGCCGCCATCCCCGCCGTCATCGCCTACAACCGTTTTGCCGCGCGCAGCGAGACCCTGATCGGCCGTTACTACACGTTCGCCGACGAGTTCCAGGCCATCCTGCACCGCAAAGTACACACCAGCGAAGAGTGATCAGGTAGAAACCCATGGCCCGAGTTCGCCACAAACGCAAGCCGGTCGCCGAGATGAACGTGGTGCCCTACATCGACGTGATGCTGGTGCTGCTGGTCATCTTCATGGTGACGGCACCCATGCTCAACCAGGGCGTGAAGGTGGATCTGCCCAAGGTGTCCAGCGAGGCCTTGCCCCAGGACAACAACGTGCAGATCCTCACCATCTCCATCAAGGCCGACAAGACCTACTACTGGAACCTTGGCAGCGAAGTCGACACCGACAAGCAGATGGACAAGGCCATGACCTTGCCGGACATGACCAGCGCCGTGACCAAGATCATCGCCGCCGGCCGCGACCAGGGTAAGCAGACCCAGGTGTTCATCCGTGGCGACAAAGCCGTGGACTACGGTTCGGTCATGGGCGCCATGGGCGGGCTGCAGCAAGCCGGCGTCGGTAACGTTGGCCTGATCACCGAGGCGCCCTGATGCAGCAGCGAGAGCCCTCCGCCTCGGAAAGCTACTTCTGGCCCAGCGTCTGGGCCATTGGCTTGCACGTGCTGGTCTTCGGCATGCTGTTCGTCAGCTTCGCCATGACGCCGGAACTGCCGCCGTCCAAGCCCATCGTTCAGGCTACGCTGTACCAGCTGAAGTCCAAGAGCCAGGCGACCACCCAGACCAACCAGAAGATTGCTGGCGAGGCCAAGAAGACCGCTTCACGGCAGACCGAAGTCGAGCAGCTCGAACAGAAAAAGGTCGAGCAGGAGGCCGTGAAGGCCGCGGAACAAAAGAAAGCCGACACCGCTCAAAAGGCCGAAGAAGCGCGCGAGGCCGCCGAAGCCAAGAAAGCCGAGGAAGCGGCCAAGGCTGCCGAGGCGAAAAAAGCCGCCGAAGCCAAGAAAGCCGACGAGGCCAAGAAGGCCGACGAGGCCAAGAAAGCCGACGAGTCGAAGAAGGCCGCCGAGAAGCAACAGGCCGACATCGCCAAGAAGAAGGCTGAAGAAGAGGCCAAGAAGAAGGCCGAAGAAGAAGCCAAGAAACAGGCTGCGGAAGAGGCGAAGAAAAAAGCCGCCGAAGACGCTAAAAAGCAGGCAGCCGAAGAAGCCAAGAAAAAAGCAGCCGAGGACGCCAAGAAGGCAGCGGCGGCCGAGGATGCGAAGAAGAAGGCAGCCGAAGAGGCCAAGAAAAAGGCCGCTGCGGACGCTCAGAAGAAAAAAGCCCAGGATGCGGCGCGCAAGGCGGCGGAAGACAAGAAGGCTCAGGCGTTGGCCGAGCTGTTGTCCGACACCACCGAGCGGCAGCAGGCCCTGGCCGACGAGCAGGGTGACCAGGTAGCCGGCGATTTCGACGACCTGATCCGCATGCGAGCCGCCGAAGGTTGGGCGCGTCCACCGTCCGCTCGCAAGGGCATGACCGTGGTGCTGCAAATCAACATGCTGCCCGATGGCACCGTCACCGCCGTGAAGGTCGCCAAGTCCAGCGGCGATGCGTCGTTCGACAGTTCGGCCGTGGCAGCAGTGAAGAACATTGGTCGCTTGACCGAAATGCAAGGCTTGAAGCCGAACGAGTTCAACCCGTACCGGTCATTCAAGATGACATTTACACCTGAGGATCTTGCGTTGTGATTAAACGTCTGAGAGGACTGCTTGTCTTGCTCTGCTGCGTGGCAGGCATGGCAGTGGCAGATGAAAAGAACATCCTGGTCACCAGCGGTAGCGACCGGGCCACTCCCATCGCCGTAGTGCCCTTCGGTCTGCAGGGCGGCAGCGTGCTGCCCGAAGACATGGCCGAGATCATCGGCAATGACCTGCGCAACTCCGGCTACTACTCGCCGATCCCGCGGCAGAACATGATCAGCCAGCCGAGCCAGGCCAGCGAAGTCATCTTCCGCGATTGGAAAGCCCTGGGTGCGCAGTACGTCAT
Source organism: Pseudomonas sp. UBA6562 (assembly GCF_002434265.1). Lineage (GTDB taxonomy): Bacteria > Pseudomonadota > Gammaproteobacteria > Pseudomonadales > Pseudomonadaceae > Aquipseudomonas. The sequence goes on from NZ_DJJS01000004.1 coordinate 350,733, forward strand.
GGTGGGCAGCATCGTACCTTCCGGTGGTCGTCTGCAGGTGCAGTACGCCCTGTTCAACGTGGCCACCGAGCAGCAAGTGCTGACCGGCAGCGTGTCGGGTACCACCGACCAGCTGCGCGACATGTCGCACTACATCGCCGACCAGTCGTTCGAGAAGCTCACCGGCATCAAGGGCGCGTTCTCCACCCGCATGCTGTACGTGACCGCCGAACGCTTCTCGGCCACCAATACGCGCTACACCCTGCAGCGTTCCGACTACGACGGTGCCCGTGCGGTGACATTGCTGCAATCGCGCGAGCCGATCCTCTCGCCGCGTTTCGCGCCGGACGGCAAGCGTATCGCCTATGTGTCGTTCGAGCAGAAGCGCCCGCGCATCTTCGTCCAGCACATCGATACCGGTCGCCGCGAGCAGGTCACCAACTTCGAAGGCCTCAACGGCGCACCGGCATGGTCGCCCGACGGTTCGCGCCTGGCGTTCGTTCTGTCCAAAGACGGTAACCCCGACATCTATGTCATGAACATGGGTTCGCGTCAGATCAGCCGCGTCACCGCAGGCCCGGGTATCAACACCGAACCGTTCTGGGGTAAAGACGGCAACACCATCTACTTCACATCCGACCGTGGCGGCAAACCACAGATCTATAAAACGTCGGCCAGCGGCGGTGGTGCCGAACGCGTTACTTTCGTGGGTAACTACAATGCCAACCCCAAGTTGTCGGCCGATGAAAAAACGTTGGTCATGATTCACCGCCAGCAAGGTTTTACCAACTTCAAAGTGGCGGCACAGGACTTGCAGCGCGGAAGTGTAAAGATTCTCTCCGAGACCAGTCTTGATGAGTCGCCTACTGTTGCGCCCAACGGCACCATGCTAATCTACGCCACCCGCCAGCAGGGCCGGGGAGTCTTGATGCTCGTGTCCCTAAACGGACGCACGAGGCTCCCGCTTCCTACCGCTCAAGGCGAAGTCAGAGAACCGTCCTGGTCCCCTTACCTGAACTGATTGCGGCGTAATACTTTTGCTTAACACACTGGGGTTTCATTAGGAGTTTCACGATGGAAATGCTGAAGTTTGGTAAATTCGCTGCGCTGGCTCTGGCCATGGCCGTAGCTGTAGGTTGCTCCTCCAAGGGCGGTGACAACGCAGGTGAAGGCAGCAACGCTGGTGCTGTCGACCCTAACGCCGGTTACGGTGCCAACACTGGCGCTGTCGATGGCAGCCTGAGCGAAGAAGCTGCTCTGCGCGCAATCACCACCTTCTACTTCGAATACGACAGCTCGGACCTGAAGCCAGAAGCCATGCGCGCTCTGGACGTTCACGCCAAGGACCTGAAGTCCAACGGCAGCCGTGTCGTGCTGGAAGGCAACACCGACGAACGCGGTACTCGCGAGTACAACATGGCTCTGGGCGAGCGTCGCGCCAAAGCCGTTCAGCGTTACCTGGTGCTGCAGGGCGTTTCCCCTGCTCAGCTGGAACTGGTTTCCTACGGCGAAGAGCGTCCAGTTGCTACCGGCAACGACGAGCAGAGCTGGGCCCAGAACCGTCGCGTAGAACTGCGTAAGTAAGTCCTATGCGTAAGTGCCGCCTTGCTGTAACCGTCCTCGCTCTCGGCCTGCCGTTCTCGGCACTGGCCGCGGTTCCTATCGTCGGTGACAACGCGAGCAGTTATCCGCCCGCGGGTTATGGCACGAGCGGCGCTTATGCCGGCGCAGGGGCTTCCGCCCCTGCCTCGGCACAAGGGCAGCTGTTCATGCAGTTGCAACAGATGCAAGACCAGATATCTCGCCAGCAGGGCATCATCGAAGAGTTGCAGAACGATGTCGCCCGTATGAAGCAAGAGGGTCTGGAGCGTTACCAGGATCTCGACCAGCGCATCAACAGTGCTGCGCAAGCGCCGAGCTCCAATAATTCTTCCGCCGGCAGCGCACCTGCTGCGGGCACTGCGAGTGGCGACAGTGGCGCCAGCGCGAAACCGACGCCTTCGAGCGAACCGGGTGATCCGGCCAAAGAGAAGCTGTATTACGACGCTGCCTTCGACCTGATCAAGCAAAAAGACTTCGACAAGGCCAGCCAGGCGTTCGGCGCTTTCTTGCGCAAGTACCCCAACAGCCAATATGCCGGCAACGCGCAATACTGGCTGGGTGAAGTCAATCTCGCCAAAGGCGACTTGCAGGGCGCCAGCCAGGCATTCGCCAAAGTCGGCCAACAGTATCCGAAACACAGCAAGGTACCCGATTCCCTGTACAAGCTCGCCGATGTCGAGCGTCGTCTGGGGCATACCGACAAAGTCAAAGGCATCTTGCAACAAGTGGTCAGCCAATACCCCGGAACGTCCGCTGCGCAATTGGCCCAGCGCGACTTGCAACGGCTCTGATCCCTACCGTTCGAAAGAAACCCGCGCCTGTCGCGGGTTTTTTCGTTAGACTCTGCGCCCTTTTTCAATCACTACGCTGTCGCGGATAACGCCATGTCGAGTTCGCGCCAGTGCCTTACGGAGGCGGGCAGCCTGTGTAGCTGCCTGGCCCTGGGCGGACCATGCAAGACACATTACGCATCACCGAAGTCTTCTACTCGTTGCAGGGTGAGACGCGAACGGCCGGCTTGCCCACCGTATTCGTGCGCCTCACCGGTTGCCCGCTGCGCTGCCAGTACTGCGACAGTGCCTATGCGTTCAGCGGCGGCACCCTTCGTACGCTGGACTCGATCCTCGAGCAGGTGGCCGCTTTCAAGCCTCGTTTCGTCTGTGTCACCGGCGGCGAGCCACTGGCCCAGCCCAACGCCTTGCCCTTGCTTCAGCGATTGTGCGATGCCGGCTACGAGGTCAACCTCGAAACCAGCGGCGCCTTGGACATTTCGGCGACTGATACCCGCGTGAGCCGGGTAGTGGACCTCAAAACGCCAGGTTCGCTGGAATGCCATCGCAATCTGTACGAAAACATGGCGCATCTCACGCGCAACGACCAGGTGAAGTTCGTGATCTGCTCGCGTGAGGACTATGACTGGGCGGTCTCCAAGCTGATCGAGTACAACCTCGAACAACGCGCGGGCGAAGTGCTGTTTTCGCCTAGCCACGGTCAGGTCAATGCCCGCGAGCTGGCCGACTGGATCGTCGCCGACAACCTGCCCGTACGCTTCCAGTTGCAGTTGCACAAACTGCTGTGGAACGACGAACCTGGCCGCTGATTGAGGAACAACCAACCATGAACGAGAAACGTGCTGTCATCCTGCTGTCGGGCGGGCTCGATTCCGCCACTGTGGTGGCGATGGCCAAGGCCGAAGGCTACCAGTGCTACACCATGAGTTTCGACTACGGCCAGCGCCATCGTGCCGAGCTCAACGCTGCGGCGCGCATTGCCCGCGACTTGGGCGTAGTCGAACACAAAGTCATCGGCCTGAACCTCGACGGTATCGGCGGCTCGGCCTTGACCGACTCCAGCATCGACGTTCCCGAGGCGCCAGCCGAAGGCATTCCGGTCACCTACGTGCCGGCACGCAATACGGTATTCCTGTCCCTGGCCTTGGGCTGGGCGGAAGTGTTGCAGGCGCGGGACATCTTCATCGGCGTCAACGCGGTGGACTATTCGGGCTACCCCGATTGCCGTCCCGAGTTCGTCGAGGCTTTCGAGCGTATGGCCAACCTGGCGACCAAGGCCGGCGTGGAGGGCAACGGCTTCACCATCCGCGCGCCCCTGCAGAACATGAGCAAGGCGCAGATCATTCAAGCGGGTGTGGTCCAAGGTGTGGATTACGGGCTGACCGTCTCGTGCTATCAGGCCGACGACGACGGCCGCGCCTGCCGCAAGTGCGACAGTTGCCGACTGCGCGCCGACGGCTTCCAGCAGGCAGGGGTGCAGGATCCGACGCCTTATTTTCAATAATTTGGCTGTAGGGTATTGATTTCCTTCTGGAAATCATTAAGATACGCGCCATCCAACGGGTCGTTAGCTCAGTTGGTAGAGCAGTTGGCTTTTAACCAATTGGTCGTAGGTTCGAATCCTACACGACCCACCATCTTCACAGCGGTTGCTGATGTACTAGAGAAGACGGCACGCCAGCCAGTTTTCAGTCTTGCAGCCGTATGGAACGAACCTAAGGTTCGATTCAGTGTGGTATCAATACAGAAAAGCCCGCCTTCATGGCGGGCTTTTCTGTTTCTGCGCCAAAAAATCAATGGCCCAACGGATTGCGGACTACTCAGCTCCGCGAAACCTCGCCCCTAGGGTTTGCAGAACTGATCTTCTTGACCGCTACATATCGACCAGACTCCGTACGTCGTTCACGTTCACCTGTACGCGAGTTCGGTGCAGCACGCTCATCTACCCGCCACACAAAACGTCGTGATCCTGTTTTGCTCCCCGCTCGTGAAACATGTCTCGCGTGGAATCATAGATGGCTGCGATGAGCCCAAACGGGTGCCACCCGATGCGCCATTACACTTCGAGTTGTCACGATCTTTCCGTTTTCTGTCCGATTCCCTGCTTACTCGGTGTTACGCCCAAACGGTTAAATCCTTGCCTGAACGAACACGGATTTACACCATGAACCTCTCCCTTTCTTTAGAAGCGCAGGGCTCACCCGAGCCGCAACTGCAATGGCTCCGTCGAGCCGACAGCGGTATCACCCAGGACATCATCGAACTGGTCAACAGCACGGTTGGAGATGGCGGTGTTCTGGGCTACGAGCAAGAAATGTCGGCGGCTCAAGGTGCTGATTTCACCGCTGCGTTACTGGCGCGCATCCAGGGTGGGGATACCCACGCGTTGTTGGGTCGTTCCCTTGCCGGGCCGGCTTGCCTGGTGATCGTGTCGCGCAGCAGCATGCCCAATTGCCGTCACATCGCTGACCTGAGCAAAGGCGTCGTACATCCCGATCACCGAGGCACCGGGCTGGTGGCCCGCGCTTTCGTGGAGATCGTGCAGATGTGTCAGGCGACAGGTATCGAACTGCTGACGCTCGATGTGCGCGAAGGCACGCGCGCTCACCGCCTTTGGCAACGCTTCGGGTTTCAGACCTATGGCGTGCTCGAGGACTACGCGCGGGTCAACGGAGAGAAACATCGCGGCCATTACATGGCCCAGTCCGTGGAAAACCTGGCGCTGCGACTCAACTGACCTGACTCGCCATCGTTCGTCCGCGCTCATCGTCACCAAGGCCTTCCATTCAATCATTCAAGGATCATCGCCATGGCCTTAGCCACTGCAGCCTTTCGCGATCAGCTGGAACAGAGACTCCACCACCACCTGACGTTGTCCCACCCGATATTCCAGGCATTACTGTCACCCGAAGGCAACAAGCCGTTGTTGCGCAAGGTTGCGCTACAGGGCTATCAACTGACCAAGTACTTCCTGACCTACGTCGAGCACCTGTTCTTTCATTGCCCGTTGCCTGCCCATAAACGGGCGTTGATCACCAATTGCTTCGAAGAGGAAACCGGACGGCTGTCGCGCACCGACAACCATGTGGTGCTCATGCAGAACTTCCTGCGTGCACTGGGCATCAGCGATGCCGAGCGCGATGCCGAGCAACCGCTTCCGGCCACCTGGGAGCTGATCGACTTCCGTTTGCAAGCGGTCCGCGACCCGGCGCGTTATCACATCGGTGCCGCAGCGGTGATGGTCGCCAGTGAAGGGCAAAACCTCGAAACCGTTGCCGGCGATGCGCGTCATGTATTGCTGGGGCGTGCCTATGGCCTGACCGAACACGATTTACTGTTCTTCTCCGTGCACCAGAAAGAAGACGTCGGCCACGTCAACGAAGGGCTGGATCTGGTTTCGGAACTGTGCACCACGGCGCAGATGCAAGAGGAGGCATTGCACGCGGTAGACCATACCTGTCAGTTGTTCTACGCGATGTACGAAAACATGTACCAGGCGTATTGCCGGGTTCCTGATACCGAAGCGGTGTGATACCCCGCGAAAAGGATTGGTCATGAACCAGAAATTCAGCTCCGCCCTGATCGTCTCGGTGCTGGTAGTCGGCTTCGTGGTGATGTTCCTGTCTAGTGCCCTGAAAGGGCTGTACCAGGTGTATTTCGTCGACCTCGCCACGCATTTCGGCGAGGGGCGTGCAGCCCTGGCCACGGCCGGTTCGTTGTTTGTCCTGACCATCGGCCTGGTATCGCCAGTGGTGGGTTGGCTGAGTGACCGCGTTGGCCCCTTGGGTACGGTGGCCTTGGGCAGTGTCAGTGCCGGCGTGGTGCTGCTGGGGGTGACCGTAGTGGGCACCCAGCTGATGCTGTTCACCCTGTTATACGGCTTGCTGGGTGCTTTTGCCCTGGCGGCGATGACCTACGTACCCATGGGCATCCTGGTCGATCGCCTGGTCGCGGAACGCTTCAAGGCCTTTGCGTTCGCGTTCGTGACCAATGGCACGTCGATCGGATTCATCGTGCTGTCGCCTTTGTGGATCGTGTTGCAGCAGCGCGTAGGCTGGCAGCCGGTGTTCTCGTGGGTAGGCTTGATCTTTCTGGTGCCGTTGAGCCTGGCGCTTTACTGGGTGGCCCGCACCGTGCCGCTCAAGCCCGATCCGCAGGCCGCACTGGTCAAGCACTCGATGACCTTTCTGCTGCGTGACCCGCGTTTTTTCGTGTTGGCGCTCAGTTTCGCCAGCTGCGGAGCGACCATGGCTTTCATCGACGTCCATCTGGTGTCGTTCTGGCAGGACGAAGCACTGCCCAGCTCGGTACAAGCCCGTGGCCTGAGCCTGCTGGGGGTGCTGGAGCTGATCAGTGGCCTGTTGGCCGGGTGGCTGGCGACCCGCTACAACAAAGGGCTGTTGTTGATGATGTTCTACCTGCTGCGCACAGCGGCGGTGATTGTTCTGCTGACCACGCCGGGGCCGCTTGGCACCTATCTGTTCGCTGTGCTGTTCGGTGCCAGCTACCTCGGCACGGTAGTGCTCACTTCAGCCTTTTGCTTTGCCCTTTATGGCGCAGAAATCAAAGGCAAAGTGTTCGGGCTCCTGTTTCTGGTGCATCAGCTGGGCGCTTTGCTGGCCACGCAGCTCGGCGCATTGGATTTCGACAGGCATCACAGCTACGCCTTGACCCTGGCTGGCTTGGCGACGGCCACCTTGGTAGCTGCCGTGGCTTCCCTGTGGCTGGTATCGGCACGTGCGGCACCAGAGGCTACGGCCTCGCCAGTGGCTGAACCTGAGTAGTCCACCGATCAATTGCGCATAGTTCAATGCAAACAAGGAGGTACCCCATGCAATCGTCTGCGATTGAACTGGAGTGTTTTGACGCAACTTCGGCGCTGCATAGCAACCGGGTCAGCGATTTGTCGGATGTCTTCTGCGAGCCGCTCGCCATGACGTCCGCCTACACCTTCGCTTCGGCTGAGGAAGCTGCGCAACGCTTCAGTGGGCAAAGGCCGGGCAATGTGTACACCCGCTTCACCAACCCGACGGTACAAGCGTTCGAAAGCCGCGTGGCGGCGCTCGAACAGGCTGAAAGCGCCGTGGCGTTCGCCTCCGGGATGGGCGCGTTCACGGCGCTTTGTCATGCGTTCCTGCAGCAAGGCGACAACATTGTCTGCAGCCGCGATGTGTTCGGGACTACCGTCAATGCCTTCAGCCTCTACATGGCGCGCTTCGGGATCGAAGCGCGCTTCGTCGACCTGACCGATCTAGCCCAGTGGCAGCAGGCGATCGACGGCAAAACCCGCCTGGTGGTACTCGAATCCCCTTCCAACCCGGTGCTGAAAATCGGTGACATTCGTGCCATCAGCGCACTCGCCCATGCAAAGGGCGCTTTGCTGGTGGTGGACAACACCCTGTTGACACCGGTGTTCCATCGGCCGCATGGCCTGGGCGCGGACCTGGTCATCCATTCGGCCGGTAAGTACATGGATGGTCAGGGACGTGCTTTGGCGGGTGTGGTGACAGGCTCACGAAGCAACATGGAGGCACTGCGCGGCGTTCTGCGGACCTTGGGTATTTCCTGCAGCCCATTCAACGCCTGGTTGCTGCTCAAAAGTCTGGAAACCCTCGAGGTCAGGATGCTGCGAGTGCAGCAGAGTGCCTTGGAGCTGGCCCATTGGCTGAACGAACAGCAGCTGGTCAGCGCTGTGCACTATACCGGTCTGGCTGAGCATCCCCAGCATGCCTTGGCATGCAGCCAGCAGGACGGTCACGGCGGGCTGCTGAGTTTCGAGATCGTCGGTGGGCAGGCCGCCGCCTGGCAATGGATCGACGCACTGCGTTGTGTGGCCCGCTGCACCAACATTGGCGATACCCGCAGCATGGTCACGCATCCGGCGAGCACCACCCACGGCCGTCTGAGTGCAGACGCGCGGCGGCAGGCCGGTATCACCGATGGCCTGATCAGGTTGTGCGTGGGCCTGGAGCGTGTGGCCGATATCAAGGCCGATCTACAACGGGCCTTCGACGCCGTGCACCTTCAACGAACGGCGCAAGGGCTGTCGCGGAGTGCGCTGGTCAATGGCTGAAGTGCTCACGTCAGGTTTCAGTGTCGGGGTGTTTGCAGTGGGGGTGCAGCTACTCGCTCTGCTCGCGGTGTATGGCGCAGGCTCCGGCAAGCAAGCGTGTCGATATGCCGTGGCGTTCGGGGTGGGGTGCTGTGTGCTGATAGGCATGGTGGTGGCGGACCCTTTGGCCCTCAGCCGCTGGCATCTCGATGATCTGGCGATAATGGCGATGTGCGGCTGATGCCTGCATCGTTTCCTTGATGAAAAAGGCAGGACTGGAATCTGCCTGGGCGTTTAGAGGTAGCTAAATGTACAAAGTAATTGCCTTCAGCGTGTTGTTGGGGTGGGCGCTACCGTTCGCTGCGCAAGGTGAAGTTGTATCAAGCGCGAACGGCAGTGCCGCCAGTGTCAGCAAGCGTCTGGTTTCGTTCCCCAGTCGCCCCGTCCCTTCGGCCGGCGAGTTGGCACAGCTACGGGTGCCGGCGGTGCTGTCTCTGCCTTCCAACGTGACGGGTCCAGTACCGACTGTGGTGATCCTGCACGGCTCGGCGGGCATGGATTCGCGCGGGCCGCTGCACGCCGGTGACCTCAATGCCCGCGGCATCGCCACGCTCGAACTGGACATGTGGGGTGCACGCGGTCTTGCAGGTGGTGCGAAAGGGCGGCCGGCCCGTGTCCACGATACCCTGCCGGACCTGGCCGGTGCCTTGGCCTATTTGGCCACTCAGCCTGGCGTCGACAGCCACCGAGTGGGCGTGCTCGGCTTCTCCTGGGGCGGTGTTCAAGCCGTGCTCGCGGCTTCTGCGCCTATCAGCGACGAGCTGCAGCAGGCTTCCGGCGTACGTCCCGTCGCACTGGCCGCCTTCTATCCCGTGTGCTGGGGATACAACCGTGTGCCCGGCTACGATCTGAAGCATCTGGCGCCGGCGCGCCTGTTGGTCCTCACAGGGGCGAAGGACCAGTACGATGATGACCCGAGCATGTGCACGACGCTGGTTTCAAGCCTGCCTGCCGAAGACCAGGCACGCGCGCAGGTAGTGGTCTACCCGGGCGCGCAGCATGGTTTCAATGGATTGGAGGCCGCCCAAGAGTACGAGGATCCATTCCTGCACCGCGGCAAGGGCGGCCTGGGGCGTTCGGCGCCGGACCCAGCGGCGCGGGACGCATCGCGCAAGGCCGTAGTGGCGTTCTTCACGGGCAGTCTTGCCCCGACCGCCGCGAGTGGCCGATGACGACGCGTACTTAGGCGTGTTCCTGGGTCGTCACGCTGCGAAATTGCAGCGGCGGTTGCGGCATCTCTCGGCGCCATGCCAAGCGAAAGGCGTGGCTGCTGCCGTAACCGCAGCGCTCGGCGATCTGTTCCACATTCAGGCGGCTACCGCGCAAAAGCTCTCGGGCCAGGTCGATGCGTTGGGCGCGTAGGTAGTCCTGTAGGGTTTGCCCGGTATTGTCGCGGAACAGCCGCGCGAGGTGCCGGTAACTGACGTTGAATTGGCTGGCCAGCTGTTCGAAGCTCAAAGGGGTGTCGAGGTGAGTATCGATATGGTCCTGGGCTAGGTGTACCAAGGGGTGGATGTGGTTGCGCGCGAGGTCCGCCGAACGCAACTGCACATCTTCGCCCGCCCGGCGACGATAGATGACCAGTTCCTGCGCCACCTGGTTGGCCACCGTTTTTCCATAGTGCGCAGACACAACGTGCAAGGCCAGGTCGGTTCCGCTGGATACCCCTGCCGAAGTGAACACGCCGTCGTCCTCCACGAAAAGGCGATTTTCCAGCACCTTGGCTTTTGGATAGCGTGCCTGCAGCAAACCGACGTAACGGTGGTGCGTGGTGCATTGGCGGCCATCCAGCAGCCCGGCTTCGCCCAGCAGAAAAGCCCCTGTGCAAATGGAACACAATTGCAGCCCAGGCGTTTGCCCGACCACCTTCGCCAACCACTGGGCGGTGGTGGCCATTATCGCGGCCTCGGTGGGGCTTGCAGACAGCTTGTTGCCAACGACGAACAGCAGGTCTTGGGACGCGAGTCGTTCTGGTAAATCGTGCAAGCCGCTCAAGGTCACGCCCTGAAAGCTGCTGACCTGCTGTTTGGCCGCTATGCAGCGCACGCGGATCGGGGCCAGTTGGAGTTCTTCGAGGCTCGCCATGATCTGCAACGGGCCGCCGAGATCCAGAATGTGCGTGCCTGGGAGTAACAAGAACCAGATGGTGCGCATGACGGTATTCCTTATAGGCCCGAGCCCCCGCTTTTGAGCGGTACCTTACCAAAATACTGTCAGAAGGCTATGCAGCGAAAGTCTGCTGCGCCCATGGGGTCAGGACGTGTACGTTTGCGCACCAGAGCAGCGGCCCACGCGCCTTGGCAGGCTGCCGATACCGCCAAAGTCGAGGCCTCATGGCAGCTTTTTCGTCTGCGCATGCCATCCAACCCGTCGTTCGACTCAAGCTTGCATGGCTTGACGTACCCACGCCCGTGATCCGATGCTGCCCGCTGCATCGCCATGCGGAGCTGACCTATGCTGCCTACCGTTCCATCGCATTCCAGCGCAGAACGCGCGCGCCTGCGCGTGCTCAACGGCCGGGTCGGCCTGGCCTTAGTCGCTGCCTTGTCGTTTCTGGCGGGGATGACCGATGCCATCGGCTTTCTGGCCACGGGCGACTTCGTCTCGTTCATGAGCGGCAACACCACGCGCATGGCGGTTGCCATCAGCCACGGCGAAGTGCAGGGCCTGCTGCGTCTGGGCCTGGCCATCGTCTGTTTCGTTCTGGGCAATGCCCTGGGGGTGATGCTCGCACGTGCGTTGCGGCGTCGCGCTGCGCCGCTGCTGGTCGTCGTGGCCTTGGTACTGGCCAGTGCGGTGTTGCCGGGGCTGGGGGCGTCTGCCGCACTGGCCTTGGCCATCGTCGCCATGGGCATGCTCAATGCTGTGGTGGAACAGGTCAATGGCATGGCGATCGGGCTCACCTATGTCACCGGTGCGCTGTCGCGCTTCGGGCGGGGCCTGGGGCGCAGGCTGATGGGCGAGCGCAACGGGGGCTGGCGCGTACAGTTGGTGCCTTGGAGTGGCATGCTGCTGGGCGCGGTATGGGGCGCTTGGTTGCAGGAGCGGCTAGGTATCGATGCGCTGGCGGTGAGCGCAGCGATGACGTTGGCGCTGGCCGGTACCGTGCTGTTGATTCCCCGCGCCTGGCAGCGAGGCTACATGGTGCGGTAGCAGGCCGGTCCGAACGCACCTCGCCGGCCACACCTCGCCGGCCACACCTCGCCGGCCACACCTGGGCAAACACACCGCTTCGACCCAATGGCATGCAGGACAAGTCTCCAGAAAACTTGCCAGACAGCGTCAGGCCATGCAGATTCGTCGCTTTGCCATGACACGGTGCATTCCATGATCGAGCCCTACCAGGACGTAGCCCCATGAGTGACTCTTCGCAGTTCGGCCTGCTCGGCAAGCGGCGTTTCCTGCCGTTCTTCGTGACCCAATCGCTGGGCGCCCTCAACGACAACCTGTTCAAGCAATCGCTGATCCTGGCCATTCTTTACAAGATCAGCCTGGAAGGCGACCGCTCGATCTGGGTCAACCTCTGCGCGTTGCTGTTCATTCTGCCGTTCTTCCTGTTCTCGGCCCTGGCCGGGCAGTTCGGCGAGAAGTTTGCCAAAGATGCTTTAATCCGCGCGATCAAGCTGGCCGAGATCGTCATCATGGCCGTCGGCGCCACAGGCTTTCTAACCAATCATCTCGAACTGATGCTGCTGACCTTGTTCGCGATGGGCACGCATTCGGCGTTGTTCGGGCCGGTCAAGTACTCGATCCTGCCGCAGACGCTGCGCGACGACGAACTGGTCGGCGGCAACGGCCTGGTGGAGATGGGCACCTTCCTGGCGATCCTGGCCGGCACCATCGGTGCCGGGATCATGATGTCCTCGACCCATTACGCCCCTGTGGTCGCCAGCGCCGTGGTCGGCACTGCGCTGTTGGGCTACCTGGCCAGTCGCTGGATTCCCCATGCCGCCGCCGCCGCGCCGCAGATGAAGCTGGACTGGAACATCTTCAAGCAGTCCTGGCTGACCCTGCGTTTGGGCTTGGGGCAGACGCCGGCCGTGTCGCGCTCGATCGTCGGCAATTCATGGTTCTGGTTCGTCGGCGCCATCTACCTCACGCAGATTCCGGCCTATGCCAAGGACTGGCTGCACGGCGACGAAACCGTGGTCACCCTGGTGCTGACGCTGTTTTCGGTCGGTATCGCCGCCGGCTCGCTGCTGTGCGAGCGACTCAGCGGCCGCAAGGTGGAAATCGGCCTGGTGCCGTTCGGCTCGTTCGGCCTGACGGTGTTCGGCCTGCTCTGGTGGTGGCATTCAGGCGACGTGCCGGCGCCGGCGGTGCCTTACGACTGGCTGGCCCTACTGGGCTTGAGCAAGGCCTGGTGGATCATGCTGTCGATCGTCGGCCTGGGCGTGTTCGGCGGCTTCTACATCGTGCCGCTGTACGCGCTGATCCAGGCGCGCACGCCCGAAGACCAACGCGCGCGGGTGATCGCCGCCAACAACATCCTCAATGCGTTGTTCATGGTGGCCTCGTCACTGTTGACCATCCTCCTGCTGAGCCTGGCCGATCTGAGCATTCCACAACTGTTCCTGGTGGTGTCGCTGCTCAACGTCGCCGTCAACGCCTACATCTTCCGCATCGTGCCCGAATTCACCATGCGCTTTCTCATCTGGCTGCTCAGCCACTCGATGTACCGTGTGGAGCATCGCGAGTTGCAGCGCATTCCGGACGAGGGTGCGGCATTGCTGGTGTGCAACCACATCTCCTACGTCGATGCCTTGCTCTTGAGCGGCGCGATTCGTCGGCCGATTCGCTTCGTCATGTACTACAAGATCTACCGTTTGCCGGTGCTCAACTTCGTCTTCCGCACCGCTGGCGCGATACCCATCGCCGGGCGCGGCGAAGATGCCGTGATCTACGAACAGGCGTTCGCCCGTATCGCCCGATCGCTGCAAGAAGGCGAACTGGTGTGCATCTTCCCCGAGGGCAAGTTGACCGCCGATGGCGAGATCGATGTGTTCAAGAGTGGGGTCAAGCGCATCCTGCGGGAAACGCCGGTACCGGTGATCCCCTTGGCGTTGCGAGGGTTGTGGGGCAGCTTCTTCAGTCGCGATCCGAACAAAGGGCTGTTCAAACGGTTGTGGTCGCGGGTCACTGTGGTGGCGGGGGAGGCCATCGCGGTCGAGGCGGCGCAGCCGGACGTGTTGCGCGAGCGAGTCGCCGCCTTGCGCGGCGACCGCCGTTAAGGGGGAGGGGTGAAGGTCAGCCGGCGCTGACCTTCAGGCCGACCAGGCCGGCCACGATCAGGGCGACGCTGGCCACGCGCATCAGCGTCACGGCCTCGCCGAACAGGATGATGCCGGCGATGACCGTACCGACCGCACCGACGCCGGTCCACACGGCATAGGCCGTGCCCAGCGGCAGCTCCTTGACCGCCATGCCCAGCAAGCCGATGCTCACGGCCATGGCGCCGATGGTCAATGCAGTGGGCAGTGGGCGGGTGAAGCCGTCGGTGTACTTGAGGCCGACGGCCCAGCCGATTTCGAACAGGCCGGCGCAGAACAGGATGATCCAGGACATGGGGTGGCTCCATCTTGAGTGTCGAAGAGGGGGCCGTCCCCGAATGATCACGCCGAAGCGTCGTGAGGTCGTCCTCAACAGTGGGGCTATCCTGCCTCGCCTAGCCGAAGCAGGCAACCCTCCCTATTGACGCTGCTCAGGCTGCTCGTTCGATGCCGCAGGCTCTTCCAGCTTGCGGAACCAGGTCGACAGAAGTGCCCCGGAAATGTTGTGCCACACGCTGAACAACGCGCTGGGCACCGCGGCCAGCGGCGAGAAGTGCGCCGCCGCCAGCGCCGCGCCCAACCCCGAGTTCTGCATGCCCACTTCCAGCGCCAGCGATTTGCGCTGCGCCAGCGGCAGCTTGCAGAACTTGCCGGTGAGGTAGCCGAGCAAGAAGCCGAAGCTGTTGTGCAGCACCACCACCGCCATGATCAGCAGGCCGGATTCGGCGATCTTAGCCTGGCTGGCCGCCACCACCGCGCAGACGATCAGCACGATGCTCACCACCGACACCAGCGGCAGCACCTGCACTGCCGCGTGTACCTTGCTGCCGAGCAGGCGCTGGGCCAGCACGCCGAGCACGATCGGCAGCATCACCAACTGCAGGATCGACCAGAACATGTCCATGAACGAGACCGGCAGCCAGGCCGAGGCCAGCAGCCAGATCAGGGCAGGGGTGAGCAGCGGCGCGAGCAAGGTGGTCACCGCAGCGATGGCCACGGCCAGGGCCAGATCGCCCTTGGACAGCCAGACCATCACGTTCGACGCCGTGCCGCTCGGGCAGCAACCGACCAGGATGACGCCGACGGCGATCTCCGCCGGCAGGTGGAACAGTTGGCACAGCAACCAGGCCATGCCCGGCATGATCACGAAGTGCGCGACCACCCCCAGCAGCACGCGCCAGGGTTGCCGGGCCAGGGCGGCGAAATCGTCGAGCTTGAGGGTCAGGCCCATGCCGAACATCACCAGGCCCAGCAGCGGCACGATGGCGCCTTTGAGGCCGAGGAACCACTGCGGTTGCAGGAACGCCAGGCAGGCGAACACCAATACCCACAGGGCGAAGGTATTGCCGACGAAGCGACTCAGGGCGGCGAGGGCACGCATGGGGAAGTCCTTGTCTTTATAAGAAGGGAGGTGCGGGTCGTTGCGGTGAGGCCGAGTCCAAGCGCGGGGCGGCACCGACATGGCGCGCGCCCCGCAGGTTAGGGTAGGGTCAGACGCCTTGCGGAATGTCTTCGCCGCCCAGCGCTTCGAACAGCGCCGGAAGGAATTCGGCGAAGGTCATCATCATCAGCTGGAAGCTGGCGTCGAATTGCTGCGCGGCTTCTTCGCCACCGTCCTGCTCGGCTTGCTCCTGCAACAGCTCCTCGAATTTCAGACGCTTGATGACGGTCTTGTCGTCGAGCACGAACGACAGCTTCTCCTGCCAGCCCAGGGCCAGTTGGGTCACCACCTTGCCGGCATTGAGGTGCAGCTGGATCTCTTCGCTAGCCAGGTCCTGGCGCTTGCAGCGCACGGTGCCGCCGTCTTCGTGGGTGTCGCTCAGTTCGCATTCGTCCTGGATGACGAAGTCGGCGACCGGTTGTTGCGTCTTGACCCAGTCGGTGAGGGTGGCGCTCGGGGCGATCTTCACGGCGACCGGGCGCACCGGCAGCGAGCCCATCACTTCACGCAGGGTCGACAGCAGGTCTTCGGCACGCTTGGCGCTGGCCGAATTGACCAGCACCAGGCCCAGGCGCGGAGCGATGGCGGCGAAGATCATGGCGCGGCGGATGAACGCGCGCGGCAGGAAGGCCTGGATGATCTCGTCCTTGATCTGGTCGCGTTCCTTTTTATAGACCTTGCGCATCTGCTCGGTCTCGATCTCTTCGACCTTCTCCTTCACCGCATCGTTGACCACACTGCTGGGCAGGATGCGTTCTTCCTTGCGTGCGGCGATCAGCAGGTATTCGCCGCTGACGTGCACCAAGGGGGCGTCTTCACCTTTGCCGAACGGCGCGACGAAGCCATAGGTGGTCAGCTCCTGGCTGGCGCAGGGGCGGGCCGGCTTGGTGGCCAGAGCGGCCTCCAGCGCTTCGGACTCGAACGGCACATCCTGGGTCAGACGGTAAGTCAGCAGGTTCTTGAACCACATGAGGGGGTAACTCTCCTTAATGCATGAGGCGGGCATTATTCTCCGATGGGCAGATACAGGCCAGTCCTGTCATCGCACAATCGGACGCCCTGCCGGTGGGGCGAAATACAGACACGCTAGGTCCTTGAAAGGCCTGAAAAAAATTTTGAAAAAAGTGCTTGCCAGGGTAGGACCTCCTCCGTAGAATGCGCGCCACACCGAGACGAAAGGGTGATTAGCTCAGCCGGGAGAGCATCTGCCTTACAAGCAGAGGGTCGGCGGTTCGATCCCGTCATCACCCACCACTCGATGTATAGCGCAGCGGTAGTTCAGTCGGTTAGAATACCGGCCTGTCACGCCGGGGGTCGCGGGTTCGAGTCCCGTCCGCTGCGCCATATTGAGTTTCCAGGCCCACTGAACACCTGGAAACGACAGAGAAAGCGACCTTAGGGTCGCTTTTTTTGTGCCTGCGATTTCACTGGCCCCCATGGCTTGCCCAGTGTCATTTGCATGATCCAGGCGCTCGTCCTGTCGAACGCCCATGCAACGCCTTCACCTCATCCTTCCATTGCGTCACAATCCCACAGGTCTGCCGAACGCAACTGCTGGTTGCGCCCGCCATCCACCGCAAGCCAGAGACCGACCCATGCAGGACGCCCCCACCGCCGACACGCCCGTTTCCACGCCTACCATCACCGCGCCGCTCCTGGGCATCGACCTGGGCACCACCAACAGCCTGATCGCCGTTTGGCAAGACGGTCAGGCGCGGCTGATCGCCAATGCCTTGGGTGAGGTGCTGACGCCGTCGGTGGTCAGTGTCGACGAAGACGGCAGCGTGCTGGTCGGCAAGGCGGCCAAGGCGCGTCTGACCACCCACCCCGAGCGCACGGTCGGTGCGTTCAAGCGTTTCATGGGCAGCGACAAACGCTTCGAGCTGGGCGAGCACCGTTTCAGCCCCGAAGAGCTGTCGGCACTGGTACTGGGTGCGTTGAAGCAGGATGCCGAGGCCTACCTGGGTGGCAGCGTCAGCGAAGCGGTGATTTCGGTGCCGGCCTATTTCAGCGACGAGCAACGCAAGCGCACGGTGTTCGCCGCGGAGCTGGCGGGCTTGAAGGTGCAGCGGTTGATCAACGAACCCACGGCAGCGGCCATGGCCTACGGCCTGCACGAACAGAAGTTCGAGCGTACGCTGGTGTTCGACCTGGGCGGCGGCACCTTCGACGTGACCGTGCTCGAATACGCCTTGCCGCTGATCGAAGTGCATGCCTCCACCGGCGACAACTACCTGGGCGGCGAGGATTTCACCGACGCGTTGCTCACCGCCTGCCTGCGCGATTGGAGCCTGCCGTTGGAAAGCCTCGCGCCCCAGGCGCTGGCCAGCCTGCATGACGCCATCGAGCAGCTCAAATGCGAGACGGGTGAGGGCAGCCGTGTGCTCGACTGGAACGGCGATGGCCAGCAACGTCGATGGCAGTTGGACGACAGCACCCTGCAAAGCATCTGGGCACCGCTGCTGGCGCGGGTTCGCGCACCCATCGAGCAGGCCCTGCGCGATGCCCGTCTGAGCCCGCGCGAACTGGACAGCCTGGTACTGGTCGGCGGCGCCACGCGCATGCCGCAGGTGCAACAACTGGTGGCCAAACTGTTCGGCAAGTTGCCCTATCGTCATCTGGACCCGGACACCATCGTCGCCCTCGGCGCCGCAGCCCAGGCCGCGTGCAGGGCGCGCGACGCGGCCATCGACGAACTGATCCTCACCGACGTGTGCCCCTATACCCTGGGGGTCGCCTCGCAGCGCGGCGACGACGTTTCAGGCGCATTCTCGCCGATCATCGAGCGCAACACCGTGATTCCCACCTCCAAAGTGCAGCGCTTCTACAGCACCCACGCCGAGCAGACCAGCGTGCGCATCGCCGTCTACCAAGGCGAGCGGCCCTGGGTGCGCGACAACATCCTGGTCGACAGCTTCGAGATTCCGTTGCAGCCCACCGGTCAGGTGCAGCCGCTGGACGTGCGCTTCAGCTACGACATCAATGGCTTGTTGGAAGTGGACGTGACCTTCATCGACACCGGTCTCAAGCACAGCCACAGCATCGACCGCAGCCCCACCGGCCTCGACCCGCAGGCGCGCCAGGCCAGCCACGAGCGCCTGGCCGGGTTGAAGATCCATCCGCGCGATACGTTGCCCAACCGCACCTTGTTGGCGCGCCTGGAACGCGCCTGGGTGCAGGCCTTGGGCGATGAGCGCGAGTTGATCGCGAGCTGGTTGGACGCCTTCAACGGCGTGTTGGCAGGGCAGCAGCCCGGCGAGATCAGCCGCCAGCGCCAGGCGTTGAGCCAGGCGCTGGACGAACTGCGCTACTGACCGTTGAGCCAGCGCAGCACGGTTTGCAGGCCGTGCTTGAGCTGATCGGGCGCGTTCGGCGGCGAGCCGTAGCGGTTGGGCAGTTTGTCGCCGGGTAGCGCCAGCAGGATCAGTGTCATGAAGGGCACGACGGCGCTCACCCCCAGTACCACCGCCAAGACGATCCCTCCATAGCCCAGATCGCGGACCCGGCGGATCATGGCGCACACCAGCCACGGCACGATCAGCAGCACGATCGCCTCGCGCAGCGCCGCCCAGCCGAGCGCCGCGGGGACGACTTTCAGCCCGAACATCGCCAGCAGGTGCAGGCCGTAGCTTCTGCGGTCCAAACGGCTGCCGAGCTTCCAGAATTTCCAGGCCGGCTCGCTGGGGTAGTTGGCCATGTTCGCCAACATGCGCTCCGACCAGGTCAGCAGCGCCATGATCGCGCAGCGCAGGCCAGGGTCCTGGCGCTCATCGTCCTTGCCCTTTTGCAGGGCTTGCAGCACGGCCGTCCTGGGCGGTCGGCACTCGTCGACCAGATGGTGCAGCGCCTGCAACGCTTGTTTGAACAGCTTGGCGTCGACGCCCAGGGATTGGATCTCGCTGTCTTTGGGTGCCTTGAACTGGCCTGCGATCAGCTGCTGGCGCAGGGTCTCGAACCAGGCGTGCGGCGCCGCCAGTCTTTCCATCCGCTCGCGCATGTGACCGCGCTGTTCTGCCTCGAGCGAGCGGTCATGCAGCAATACCGCACCCAGCAGCAAGTCGCCCAACGCATGGTCGTCGAGTACCCAGGGTTCTTGTACCAGGAAGGAATGAAGCTGCGCGGCGCTCGGCAGGCGGTCGCTCTGCAAGGCCGTGGCCAGGTTCAGCAACTTGATGCCGACCATGCTTTGCAGCGGGTCGTTGGGGTCCAACCAGTCGAGCAGGCCTTCGTTGACGGAGCTGGCTTGGGCCTGGAGCAACTGGCGGTGCAGGCCGTGGAACGGATGCTCGGCCGGATACTGCAGGCGCTGGCTGACTTGTGAGTCGACCAGCTCCATCCAGCGTGCCGGCTGGTCGAGCATGGCCAGCATGAACAGCTGATGACGGTGCCAGTCCCACAGCGCCTCGCCGCCCGGCAGTGACGGCAGCACGATGCCTTGCTCGGCCATACGGCCTTGCACGGCCAGGGCGAAGGGCACGGTGAACATGCTGCGCATCTGGAACTGACGGTTCAGGTTCAGCACGGCGGTCGCCGAGTACGGGCGCATGCGCCGCAGCCATTCGCGGCAGGCCGGATGCACCTCCAGCGCCAGCAGCGATTCCGGCAGGTCCAGCGTGGCATCCTCGCTGTCGCAGTACTCATTCAATGCCGAAGCGACGGTCGAGGTCTCCAGCCAGAGCATTTGCTGCCGGGCCTGGCGTTGGAAACCTTCGAGAATCAACCCATCGAGCGGGTCGTCAGTGGGCGTGGCCTGGGTGATCCGTTGCAGCAGCCCGGCTTCGCCACGGTGCAGCGCCCAGGCTTGCCAATAACGGCGTTGCAACACCGGGTCGGGTTGTTCGTCGAGCAGCCAGGCCAGCAGCGGCAGTTCGTCGTCGCCATCCAGCCGCCAGTCGATGAACGTAGCGGCGATGCCGCCCAACCGGCGGCGCGAGGCTTCGGACCAGCGCGACAGGGTACCGACGTTCTGCGCAGGGGCGCCCAGCAGAGGCTCGCTGAGGCCTTGCGGCAGGGGCTCGGGCGCTTCTTGCCGGTCGAACGCCTGGATCAACAGCGGCAATCGCTCGGGCTGTTCCCGCGCGCAGTAGTCCAGCAGCCAACGCTCGGCCTGCGGATGCCGGTGCTCGCGCCACAGGCGAATCCAACCGCGCAGGGCCTGCTCGGTCTGCATCAGCGCATCGGCTTGGCGGGTCAGCAGGTAGAGCAGGTCGGGATCGTCGGGCGAGGCGTGCAACGCTTCCTGCCAATGGTCGTGGACGAGCGGGTTGGGAATGCCGGCCAGGCTCATCTGCATGTACAGGCGTTCTATCAGTGCCGGGTCGTCCGGTATCGCCATGCAGGTGTGCTGGCCCACGAACTGCTCGAACTCGAACAGGGCGCGGTGCTGGAAGATGAATTCCAGGGTGCGGAAGTACCACAGGCTTTCCATCTGCACCATGGGCGGCCAGGCGCGCATCAGGCCGGTGTCGAACGGGTCGGGAATCTGCAGGTGTTGCAGCAGGGCTTCGAGTTCCTGCGGATTTTCCACGCGCAGGAGTTGATCGGCCCAGGCCAATCGCTGCGCCAGCAGGCCCACGCAGCGGTGCGAGATCGGCCCGCATTCGCCCAGGCAGGCGAGCATCTGCCAGCCGACGGTGTCGAGCTCTTCCAGGGGCAGGTCGTCGAGCTCGTCGACCAGGCGCTGCCAGGCCTGCGGGTCGAAGCGCAGCGTCGGTTCTTCGAGCACGTGGTGCAGTGCCCGCAGGGTCGGGTGCAGATCGTCTGGGGCGGCCTCGTCGACAGAGGGTTCGACGTCGGCTTGGGCCGGTTCCCGGGCCAACCGCTGGGCCTGCTCGTAGGCTTCGCGCAGGGCCTGGAAACCTTCCGGGTCGGTTTCGGGGTGGTGCGCCGGCAGCTGCTTGCGGTAGGCCAGGCGAATGGCGTCGAGGTCTTGGGTCGGTTCGATGCCCAGGCGTATCCAGCACGTCATGACCAGCAGTCCTCTTCCAGCGTGTGCGGGCGTTCGGGTTCGGACAGCCGGGTATCCCACGGCACGTCGACGAACCACTGTTCGGCGCCCAGGCGCAGGTTCAGCGCGATGCAGCGGTTCCAGTGCTCGCTGCCCTGGCGCTGCAACTCGGCCTGCAACTGGTCGTCGCTGCACTCCGACGCGTTCCACAGCGCCTTGCCCACCAGGTAACCGGCGATGTAGCCGTCCCAGCCGTCGTAGTAGTGACGGGCGCGCAGGGCCAGGCGGTAGTGCAGCCACAGGCTTTCTTCGCGGCTCAGGTAGGCTTTCTTGACGCCGTTGCGCAGTAGGAAGCTCATGCGTGCCAGGTCCCAGGCGCGGATGCCGCCCGGGCCGCAGTCGGGGTAGGTGCGCGCGGCGTACTCGTACTTGATGCGTTCGCGTGGCGAAAGCTCGGCCAGGCGGCGCTGCCATTGCAGCGGCAGGCAGCGCTCGTATTGCCAATAGGCGTCGGCCAGCTCAAGGGCGTGGCCGCGGTCGGCCATGCCCAGGGCGTCGAGCAGTTGCGCGCGGTTGCCGATGCCCCAACCGCGCTCGAGGTCGGCCTTGTCTTCGTCTTCGTAGTATTCGGGGGCGGTGAAGCTCGCCCCATTGAGGGCGGCGACGGGGGCGGACAGCAGGTGCAGCCAATGCTGCGCGTGTTCATCCATGAAAGGGCTCCAGGCAAGGCTCACGCGAGAACGATGGATAGGGAAGGGCACGGGCGGAAGGCTGCGCAGCACCCGCTGCTCTGACCGCCGATCCGCCGCTTGGTGCCGTGCGCAGGGGTTACAGCGCCGACAGCGGACCGCCGCGCTCCTGCTCGCGCAAGGTCAGCACTTCGACGCCGCTTTCGGTGACGGCCACGGTGTGTTCCCACTGCGCCGACAAGCCGCCGTCGCGAGTGACCACCGTCCAACCGTCGCGCAGGGTGCGGGTGCCGCGCGCACCCTGGTTGAGCATCGGTTCGATGGTGAAGACCATGCCGGGCTTGAGTTTCATGCCCATGCCACGCTGGCCGTAGTGCAGCACCTGCGGTGCTTCGTGCATGTCCTTGCCGATCCCGTGGCCGCAGTATTCGCGCACTACGCTGTAGCCGGCGGCCTCGGCATGGCGCTGGATGGCATGGCCGATGTCGCCCAGGGTGGCGCCGGGGCGGACCTGTTCGATCCCTTTGCACAAGGCTTCGTAGGTGGTGTCGACCAAGCGCCGGGCCTCACTATTTACTTGGCCAATGCAATACATTTTCGAAGAGTCGGCGATGTAGCCGCCCTGTTCGAGGGTGATGTCGACATTGACGATCGAGCCGTCGAGCAGCACTTCGTCGTCCTTGGGCATGCCGTGGCACACCACGTGGTCGATCGAAGTGTTCAGCGCATAAGGGAAACCGTACTGGCCCTTGCTGGCCGGGCGTGCATCCAGGGCGCGGATGAACGCTTCGGCGCGGTCGTTGATCTGCAGGGTGGTCACGCCCGGGCGGATGAAACCGTCGAGGTCGGCGAACACCTGGGTCAGCAGGCGGCCGGCATGGCGCATCAGCGCCAGTTGTGCCGCGTCCTTGATGATCACGTTGCTCATTGCAGCAGCTCCTGCAGGTTGGCCTGTTCCTGGCGCAGCAATTGGCGCAGCAGTTGCTCGTAGGTGGATTGGGGGTGCAGCTCGGCGAGCATGCCGAGGCGAATCCAGTGTTCGGCCTGGGCGTTGATCGAGCGCGACAGCGCCGTACTGGCGATGCGCAGGTCCTGGTGCAGGGCGTCACCGATCTTGACGATACCCATGGGCAGTCCTCCTGATATACGAAACGTATGCGAAGCATATCGTCCGCAAGTGCGGGTGGGCTAGCGCTGCGTGCCTCTTTCGCAGCGGCGATGCGCTAAGCTGCCGGTCTTTACTGGCCTGCGCCCCTCTGCCGATGAACCTCGATACCCGCATCAAATACCGCCACCTGCTGTGTTTTCTCGAAATCGCCCGCCAGGGCAGCCTGGCGCGGGCGGCAGACGCTTTGGCGATCAGCCAGCCGGCGATCTCGAAAAGCCTCAAGGAGTTGGAGGCGCTGCTGGAGACGCGCCTGTTCGAGCGTTCCCGCCAAGGCGCCCAGCTGACCGTGACCGGCACGCGCTTCATGCGTTACGCCGCGCCCAGCGTGCAGGCCTTGCGCGAAGGGGTGGGCAGTGTCCGCGGCGCAGCGCGTGCGCCTTCGCAGGTGCGCATCGGCGTGCTGTCGACGGTCGAAGGGTTGCTCATGCCCGAAGTGCTGTGCCGGCTGCACCAGCGCCACGAGGCGCTGGTGGTGAGCGTGGCCACCGGGGTCGGCGCGCAACTGCTCGGCCAGTTGCACCTGGGCGAGCTGGAGCTGGTGGTCGGGCGCATGACCGACAGCCCGCAGATCCAGGGCTTGTCGTTCGAGCACCTGTACAACGAGTCGATGAGCCTGGTGGTGCGCGCCGATCATCCACTGCTGGGCGCAGGCGCCAAGGCCCGCGAGCGGGTGAGTCGCTACCCGCTGGTGCTGCCGCCGGAAGGCACCACCATCCGCCGCCATGCCGACAGCCTGTTCGTGCAGTGCGCCATCGAGTTGCCGGCGCAACGTCTGGAAACCTTGTCGCTGTCGTTGAGCCGCCGGTACGTGCTGGGCAGCGACGCGATCTGGGTGGCGCCACGCGATGCGGTGCTGATCGACCTGCGTCAGGGCGATCTGTGCGAACTCGACCTGGGCGGCCAGGAGCCCGGCGGTTCGGTAGGCATCTGCCGCAACGCGGCGCTGCCGTCGAGCCTGCCGGCGCAATGGTTGTGCGAGGTGTTGCGCGAAGTGGCCGAGGCTTACCGCGCCGGCCTCTATCCCTGAAACGGCCCGCCTCGGCGCATCGATGGGGCGGGGCCGTGCGACGCGCTGCCCAGGCGTTCGATGAAGAAGCTTTTACCTGAGGAACTTCATGCCACCCCATGGCTCTCATGCCGGTAGCCATTGGTCGTGACCGCCTGCTAAGCTCGCGGCCTTACCTGATTTGCCCCCCTGGCGCATGAACAAGGAATCAGCATGAAACAACATCGTCTGGCGGCTGCGGTTGCCCTGGTAGGTCTGGTGCTTGCAGGCTGCGACGCGAAGACCAGCGACGTCGAGCTCAAGACGCCTTCGCAGAAAGCCTCCTACGGCATCGGTCTGAACATGGGCAAGAGCCTGGCCCAGGAAGGCATGGACGACCTCGATTCCAAAGCCGTCGCGCTGGGCATCGAAGACGCGGTCGGCAAGAAGGACCAGCGCCTGAAGGACGAAGAATTGGTCGAGGCCTTCAGCGCATTGCAGAAACGCGCCGAAGAGCGCCTGGCCAAGGCCAGCGAAGAAGCTTCCAGCGCCGGCAAGAAATTCCTCGAGGAAAACGGCAAGAAATCCGGCGTGGTCACTACCGCATCGGGCTTGCAGTACGAAGTCGTCAAGAAAGCCGACGGCCCACAGCCCAAGCCTACCGATGTCGTGACCGTGCACTATGAGGGCAAGCTGATCGACGGCAAGGTCTTCGACAGCTCCGTCGAGCGCGGCAGCCCGATCGATCTGCCGGTCAGCGGTGTGATTCCAGGTTGGGTCGAAGGCCTGCAACTGATGCACGTCGGCGAGAAGTACAAGCTGTACATTCCGGCCGAACTGGCCTACGGCGCCCAGAGCCCGAGCCCGCTGATCCCAGCCAACTCGGTACTGGTCTTCGATCTGGAGCTGCTGGGCATCAAAGACCCGGCCCAGGCCCAGCCGCAAGAATCGGCACCCGAAGCGCCGGCTGCCGAGCCTGCACCCGCGCAGTAATCGGTTCTACGGTACGAAGCGCCCCGTCTCGACGGGGCGTTATCGTTTCTGGCCGTCGGTGAACCGCTGCGAACCCTGTCTGGATGCTGCGGTCCCACACAGTACAGGGCTAGCTGAAAGGCTTTAGCTGAAGCGCTTCAAACGGTTACACGTTTGAAATAACTGTGTAAAAAACGCCCGATTTAAGTGCGGCCCTTATCCTGTGGGCGCAATACGCTGAAAACATGACCCTGTTCACAAGGTTATCCACAAAAAATGTGGATAACCCGCCCGTCATTTGGAGGTTTCATGAGCGCACCCTGGAATTTCGCTCGGTTTCTGCCTCTGGCCGAACGCCTACTCAGCCGTGGGCGACTGCCCGCTCTGCTGTTCGCGGTTGCGCGCAAGGGACCGAAGCTGGGCAAGATGCGTGACGATCTGCGCCTGATGCAGTCGCTGTGCCTGGCGTGGTGGCGAGGCGAGTACCGCGCCATCAGTACCCGGGCCCTGGTCACCATCGTCGCCGGCCTGCTGTATTTCGTCAGCCCCATCGACGCCATTCCCGACTGGATTCTGGGCGTCGGCTTTCTCGACGACATCGCCGTACTGGGTTGGGTGATGAAAACCGTGGCCGACGAGCTGGCGCGTTTCCGCGAATGGCGCGACAGCCAATCGCCAGAACGGCTGCGCGTCGTCGAACGCCTGCCTGCCAGCCCCGAGGCGTTGCAGTTGGAAAAGCGCGACCCTTGATTTGGCCTGTGGCATACCCTTCTTCGCCTGCGTGGATATAATCGGCCCTTCGATCATGCCAACCGGGTGCCATGGGCACCCCGAAAACGAGGGTCAGCAATGGGTATTCAGGTCATCAGCCGCGACGGTCAACCCGAGTACGCCGTGGTCCCCTGGGCGCAGTTCCAGGCCTTGCTCAAAGCGGCTGGCGAATCGCCCGCCGAGGCGCCCGCCCCCGAACGCCCCGCCGAAACCGCGCCGCCTGCTGCTCTGCCAGCCTTGATCGAGCTAGGCTCGTTGCGCCAAGCCAAGCAGATCGCCCCCGAAGCCCTGGCGCGCAACGTCGGCATCAGTCCGGCTTACCTGACCATGATCGAGGCCGGAGAGCGTGAACCCGGCGCAGCCATCCGCCGAGCACTGGCCTGGCACCTCGGTGTGGCGGGCTGGAGCGATGAGCCGTGAGCCAGGTCAGGATCAGCCGGCAGCATTGGCAGAACCTGCTCGGCGAGCTGGACCTCGCCCGTCGCCAACGCCACCTGCTGACGTACCGTGCGCTGATCGAGCGCCTGCACTTGCCGACTCCGGCCATGCAGACCCTCACCGCCGCCTTAGAATACCTGGCCATGCTCGATACCCGTGCCGAGCAGCCGTTGCGCAGCGCACTGGTGATCAGCCAGGGCGCGAGCCGGTTGCCGCGTACGGGGTTTTTCGAGTGCGCCGCACGGCTCGGTCGCTTCAGCGGGCCGGCCGATGGTCTGGAGGCGGCGTCATGGCATGCCTCCGAAGTAGCCAGGGTATTCGAATACCGTTATCCCGAAACGGATTAGGCACCAGTAGGCGACCGGCCCATGGGCTCGTGACTTCCCCAACGAGGCAGCGACCCGATCGAACGCTCCTGCGCCCGCCGGTTGCAGCGGCAACAAAAAAGGCCGGACATCCACATGTCCGGCCTCTTCAGTTCTGCCGCTTACCTATCGATCACTTTTTGGAAACCGCACCGCTGGCGCTCAGGTAATCGATCAGAATGCGCCCGGTCTCTGCGAGGTAGGCATCGTCTTCGGGCTTGGTGTCCTTGTCCTCCTCCGGCAACGCGTCTTCGTCGACTTTCTTCAGCTCTTTGAGCGGCTCTTCGCCCTTGGCCTTGCGGCGGATGTTCTCCAATGCCAATTGCTTGGCATCGATCTCATCGTGGCGGGTGCGGCGCTCCTGCTCGTTGAGGCTGACGGTCTTCTCGGTCATCAGCTTTTGCGTCAGCGCCAAGCGGTCGCGGATGTAGATGAACTCGGCGTCCTTCTCGCTACGCGCCTCGTGTTGCGCTTTGAGGCGTGCCAGGTAAGGCTTGAACGGGTCCACGGCGGGCTTGACCACCGGGCGGATGGTATCCCATGGCATGGCCTCGGGCAGGGCGCTTTCACCGATCTCCTTGGTGTCGATGATCGACGGATAGTCGATGTCGGGCAGCACGCCCTGGTGCTGGGTGCTCTGGCCCGAAACGCGATAGAACTTGGCCAGGGTCAGTTTCAGCTCGCCATGGTTGAGCGGCTGGATGGTCTGCACGGTGCCCTTGCCGAAGGTCTGGCCACCGATGATCAGCGCACGGTGGTAATCCTGCATGGCGCCGGCGAAAATCTCCGATGCCGAAGCCGAGAGACGGTTGACCAGCAGGGTCAGCGGGCCTTTGTAGAACGCGCCGGGGTTCTCGTCTTCCAGCACATCGACGCGACCGTCGCTGTTGCGCACCAGCACCGTCGGCCCCTTGTCGATGAACAGGCTGGTCAGTTCGGTGGCTTCCTGCAACGAACCGCCGCCGTTGTTGCGCAGGTCGATGACCACGCCGTCGACTTTCTCTTTCTGCAGCTCGGTCAGCAACTTCTTGACGTCGCGTGTGGTGCTCTTGTAGTCCGGATCGCCGGCGCGGAAGGCTTTGAAGTCCAGGTAGAAGGCTGGAATTTCGATGATGCCCAGCTTGTAGTCGCGGCCGTCCTGCTTGAGGTTGAGGATCGACTTCTTCGCCGCCTGCTCTTCGAGTTTGACCGCCTCGCGGGTGATCGACACGACCTTGCTGGTCTGGTCGTTCGGCGCGTTGTTGGCCGGGATGACTTCCAGGCGCACCACAGAGCCCTTCGGCCCGCGGATCAGCTTGACCACTTCGTCCAGGCGCCAGCCGACCACGTCGACCATTTCCTTGTCGCCCTGGGCCACGCCGACGATCTTGTCGGCCGGGGAGACCTGCTTGGTCTTGGCCGCAGGCCCTGCCGGCACCAGGCGCACGATCTTGACCTGGTCGTTGTCGCTCTGCAGAACCGCACCGATGCCTTCGAGCGAAAGGCTCATGTTGATGTCGAAGTTCTCCGCGCTGTCGGGCGACAGGTAGTTGGTGTGCGGATCGTAGGACATGGCGAAGGTGTTGATGTAAGCCTGGAAAATGTCTTCGGCACGGGTCTGGTCGAGGCGGGCCAGTTGATTCTTGTAGCGTTTGGTCAGGGTTTCCTGGATCTGCTTGAGGTCCTTGCCGGCGATCTTCTGGCGCAGCACTTCGTCTTTGACACGTTTGCGCCACAGGTCGTCGAGCTCGGCGTCGTTCTTCAGCCAAGGCGCGTCCTTACGGTCGACCAGCAGGGTTTCCTGGGTATTGAAGTCGATCTTGTCGACGCCCTTGTTCAGTTCGGCCAGGGCGAAGTCCAGGCGCGCCTTCACGCGGTTGAGGTAGCGCTTGTAGATGGTAAAGCCCGGATCGAGGTTGCCACTTTTGAGGAAGTCGTCGAATTGCGTCTTCCACTTGTCGAACTCGGCGATGTCCGCGGCAGTGAAATAACTGCGCGAGGGATCGAGCAGCTTGATGTAGCTGTCGTAGATGATGACCGAACGGGCATCGTCCAATGGCGGCTTGCTGTAGTGGTGGCGCTTGAGCAGCTCGACCACGTTGAGGCTGGCGACCACTTCGTCGCGGTCGGGCTTCAACGAATCCCACTTGTTGGCTGCCGAAACGTTACCGACCAGCGCGAAGCTGCCCAGACCGATGACAAGGGCGAGTGCGGAGCGAGGTAGGAAGTGCTTCATGCTGATTCGACGTGGGGGCAATTGAACACGCATAGTAGGCCGTCTTTTCCGTGCGCCGGTTCCATCGAGCCGGACAAATACTGCAAAAAGCCCGCGGCGTGGCGCCGCGGGCTCAGTCATGAATCAACTATGGAGGCACTGTGAAGGCATTGCAAGGCGTTGACGGACACGTAGCTTGGGTGGACGCGCCGCGTCCCACCTGTGATGCAGGGCAAGTGCGCATTCGCGTGGCGGCTGCGGGATTGAACCGCGCCGACCTGCTGCAAAAAGCAGGCAATTACCCGCCACCGCCGGGTGCGAGCCCCTACCTGGGGCTGGAGTGCGCCGGTGTGATCGAAGAAGTCGGCGCGGGTGTCGATTTCATCGTCGGCGAGCGCGTCTGCGCGCTGCTGGCCGGTGGCGGCATGGCCGAAGAAGTGGTGGTCGATGCCCGCCACGTGCTGCCGGTACCCGAAGGGCTGAGCCTGCACGAGGCCGCAGCGATTCCCGAGGTGTATGCCACCGCTTGGCTCAACCTGTTCCAGTTGGCGGGCTTGCAAGCCGGTGAAAAGGTGCTGGTACATGCCGGGGCCAGTGGCGTGGGGTCGGCGGCCATCCAGCTGTGCAAGGCGTTCGGCAACCCGCTGTGGGTCAGCGTCGGCTCGGCGCAGCGGCTGGCGTATTGCGAGTCGCTGGGCGCCAGCGGCGGCGTGGTGCGCAACGAGAACCTCGACGCCCTGGGCGAACTGGGCCCGTTCGACGTGGTGCTCGACCCGGTGGGCGCGGGCTACGTGGACATGAACCTGGACCTGCTGGCGCGTGACGGACGCTGGGTCATCATCGGCCTGATGAGTGGGCGCAAGACCGAATTCGACCTGGCCAAGGTGCTCAGCAAGCGCTTGCAGATCACCGGCTCCACCTTGCGCAACCGCAGCGACGAGTTCAAGGCGCAGTTGCTGAGCGATCTGCGCTTGCAGGTCTGGCCGCTGTTCGGCGAAGGCCGCTTGAGCCCGCAACTGGTCGACACCTACCCGATTGCCTTCGCCGAAGCGGCCTACGCCGAACTCGAAAGCAACCAGGTGTCGGGCAAGCTGGTGGTGGTGGTCGATCCGTCCTTGAACTGATCGCCGCGTCGACCTGGCCCGTCGCGTCGGCGGGCCAGGCATCGAGGCTGGATGACGCGGTCAGGCCCAGTCGAGGATGGGCCAGCCGTTGGTCTGCGCATGCTCGCGCAACACTGCGTCGGGGTTGACCGCCCGTGGGTGGTCCACGCGCAGCAATAGCGGCAGGTCGTTGCGCGAGTCGGAGTAGAAACTCGCCCCTTCGAGGTTTTCCTGCTCCTGGTCCAGCCAGGCCATCAACCGCGTGACCTTGCCTTCGCGGTAGCTCAACTCGCCTCGGGTGTTGCCCGTATACACGCCATTGGCCGTCTCCAGGTCGATGGCCAGGAATTCCTCGACGCCCAAACGCTGCGCGATCGGCCCCACCAGGTGCGCGCCCGACGCCGAGATGATCAGCACCCGGTCGCCGTTTCGACGGTGTTCGGCGATGCAGCGGCAGGCGTCGCCGAAGATGATCGGCTCGATGACCTCTTCGACCCAGGGTTGCACCAGGTGCTCGATTTCTTCCAGCGTGCGCCCGGCGATGGGTTCCAGGCTGAAGGCCATGTACTCCTCCATGCGCAAATGGCCCTTGCCATAGGCCTCCTGCAGTTGCGCATCGCGGCGCAGGAACGCTTCGTCGACCCAGCCCAGTTTTGCCATCTGCGCGCACCATAGGGCCGAGCAGTCACCGTGGATGAGGGTTTCGTCGAGATCGAATATTGCCAACGCCATGTGTGAAAAATTCCCCGAATTCGTGTGGAAGTCGTTTGTGCGCGCAAAGCGCCATGCCCGCTAAGCCTAAGCCACTTCGCACAGCGCCGCGGGATCGATGGACAAGGATACTCGCTTACCGTCCTCGTGCAGATCGGCGGCCGAACGATTGAGCACGTCCACCACCAGCTCCACCTCCCGAATCAGCACCCGGTAGCGAATGACGTTGCCCAGCAGGCTGTGGCTGCGGATCAGGGCATCCGGCGCGCCGCCATCGCCCAGACTGATGGCTTCCGGGCGAATGGCCAGGCGGCTCTGCACCGGGCGTTGCAGCAGGCGGCTGGCGGCGTCGGCATCGAGCAGGTTGTAGTTGCCGATGAAGCCGGCGGCGAAGGCGTCGACCGGTGCGGTGTACAGCGTTTCGGCGTCGCCGCTCTGCACGATGCGGCCCTGGTTCATGAGGAAGATGCGGTCCGACATCGTCAGCGCCTCTTCCTGGTCGTGGGTGACGAAGATCGTGGTCAGGCCCAGCTCGCGCTGGATGGCGCGGATCTGTTCGCGCAGATGCTTGCGGATGCGCGCGTCCAGGGCCGACAACGGCTCGTCGAGCAACAGCAGGCGCGGACGGGTGACCAGCGACCGCGCCAAGGCCACGCGCTGGCATTGCCCGCCGGACAGCTGATGCGGGTAACGACCGGCGAATGCGCCCAGTTCGACCAGCTCCAGCGCTTCGCGCACCCGCTGGCGGCTGGCCTCGCCGGCGACCTTCTGCATGCGCAGGCCGAAAGCGACGTTCTGTTCGACCGTCATGTTGGGAAACAATGCATAGCTTTGAAAGACCATGCCGATGCCGCGCTTCTGCGGGCTGACCGGCACCAGGTCCTGGCCGTCGAGCAGGATGCGCCCGCCGTCCACCGGGGTGAGGCCGGCGATGCAGCGCAACAAGGTGGACTTGCCGCACCCGGAAGGGCCGAGCAGGGTGACGAACTCGCCGCGGGCGATCTCGCAGTTGATGTCGTCGAACACGGGGCTGTTGGCATAACGTTTGTGCAGGTGCTGCACGCTGACGAAGCTCATTCAGGTCTTGTCCTTGTTCAAACGGTTGGCGATCCAGGTCATCACCAGCACGAAGCTGAAGTAGGAGATCACCAGCGCACTGTTGAAGTGGCCGCTGCTGTTGCGCATGTTGTTGAGGTACACCTGCAGGGTTTCGTAGCGGGTGCCCACCAGCAGGTTGGCGAACACGAATTCCCCGAACAGGAACGAGAACGACAGCAGCAACGCCACCATCAGACCTTTGCGCAGGTTGGGCAGCACCACCAGCCAGGCCGCCTGCCAGGTGCTGGCGCCCAGCAATTGTGCGGCGTCCATCAGGTCGCGCAGATTGATCGCCTGCAAGTTGTTGGTAATGGCCCGGTACATGAAGGGCAGGGCGATGGTGAAGTAGCAGCCGATCAGGATCCACGGCGTGCCGACCATGGCCAACGGGCCGCTGCCGTACAGCTGCAACAGGCCCACCGATGACACCACCGGCGGCACCGCGAAGGGCAGCAGGATCAGCACGTTCATCAGCCCGTCCAGGCGCGGAAAGTGGTAATGCACCACGAACAGCAGCGGCAGGATCAGCACCACCGACAGCAGCAGCGCACCCACGCACACCAGCAACGACTGGCCGAAGGCCGCGAGAAAGCGCGGCTCGCTCCATAGCGCCACGTACCATTTGAAGGTCAACCCGCTGGGCAGCAGGCTCGCCGACCAGCTGGTGGCCAGCGAGTACAGCAGCGTGCCGGCCAGCGGCAACAGCAGCAGGGTGAACAGCAGGTACACCACCACGCGGTGGTACAGCCCGCCTTTGCCAGGTTCAGCGCGCATGGTAGCTCCTGCGTAACAGCCATTGATGGGCCACCGTGACCACCGTCATCAGACCCACCAACACCATTGCCAGGGCACTGGCCAGGTTCGGGTCGAGGCTGATGTCGCCGGCCACCAGCGCGGCGATGCGGATCGGCAGCACGTTGAAGTTGCCGGTGGTCAGCGCATACACCGTGGCGTAGGCGCCCAGGGCGTTGGCCAGCAGGATCACGAAGGTGCCGAGCAGCGCTGGGGTCAGCACCGGCAGGCCGATGTGGCGCCAGTACTGCCAGCCGTTGGCGCCGAGCAGCGCCGCCGATTCGCGCCAGTCTTCGCGCAAGGCGTCGAAGGCCGGGTAGAGCAGCAGCACGCCCAGGGGGATCTGGAAGTAGGTGTACACCAGGATCAACCCGGTCTTGGAGTAGATGCTGAAGTCGTCGAGCAGGCCGATCTGCTTGAGCAGCAGAGTCAGCGCGCCGTTGAAGCCCAGCAGGATGACGAAGGCGAAGGCCAGGGGCACGCCGGCGAAGTTGCTGGTCATGTTGGCGAAGGCGCTGACGAAGTCACGCAGGCGCGAATCGACCTGGCGCAGCGAGTAGGCACCCAGTACCGCGATGAGCAGGCCGAACACGCTCGACCACAGGCTGATCTCCAGGCTGCGTTGCAGCGCCTGCAGGTAGAACTTGGAGCTGAACACCTTGGCGAAGTTGTCCAGCCCCCAGCCGGCTTCGCCGTGCAGGCTGTTGAGCGCCACCCAGACCAGCGGCGCGACCTGGAACACCACGAAGAACACCGCGAACGGCAGCAGGCAGAGCAGCGCGAGGTAGCGCCCCTTGGGCCGGGCGCTCATCGCAGCAGCGCCCGGCACAGGGGTTTGTCGTGCGCTGCGCCGAGCAGCTCGCACAGGGTGCCGCACAGCTCGGTCTGCTCGGGTCGGGCGTTGGGGTCGAGGCTGAAACCTTCGCCGAAGACGAACAGCGGCACTTCGCGCTCTTCGGCCAGCAGGCCGTTGTGCGAACGGTCGTTGTTCATGCCGTGATCGGCGGTGACCAGCACCTGATAGCCCTCTTCGAGCCAGCGCGGCAGGTAGTCGGCCAGCAGGATGTCCAGGCTGCGCGCGGCGTTGCGGTACTGGCTGCTGTCCAGGCCATGCTGGTGGCCGGCATCGTCGATGCCCATCGGATGGACCAGCAGAAAATTCGGTGCGTGGCGGCGGCGCAAATATTCGGCGTCGGCCAACAGGTGCGAGTCGGGGTAAGGGTCGGCGAAATAGAACAGGCCGTGCTGGATCGGCAGCTTCGGCGCGTGGGTGTGGCGATCGCGTTGTGGGTCGAACGGCGAGCGGTTGTACAGCTCGCTGACCCAGTGGTAGGCCGCTGCGGCCGTGCCCAGGTTGGCCTCGCGCGCATAGTGGAACACGCTGCGCTGGTTGGACAGGCGCGTGACCTGGTTGTGCACGATGCCGCTGTCGATGGGCGCGGTGCCGGTGAGGATGCATTCGTACAGAGGGCGCGACAGCGACGGCAGTTCGCACTCCAGGCGGTACAGCGCGGCGCGGCCGGCTTCGACATAGGCGTGCAGATGGCCCATGGCGTGCCGGGCGACCTGGTAGTTGAGGCCGTCGAGCAGGACCAGGATAACGTTGTGTTTCATGCGGGGCTCCGAACCAGGGCGGGCCGAAGGTGCCAGCAGGCACCCCCGGGGTCAGGCAGGCGTCACTCCATCTCGACGATGACCTGCTCCTGCCACTTCTGCGGCAGCGTCTTGGACGTGCGCTCCCAGGCTTCGGCGTTCTTGATCGGTTGCGCGGGGGCGTACTGCTCGTTGGGCAGCAGCTTGGCCTGGACGTCCTCGGGCAGCTTCAGGTGCTCGGCGCGGATCGGGCGGGCATGGCCGCGTGCCAGGTTGGTCTGGCCGGCATCGCTGAAGATGTACTCGCGCGCAAGCTTGGCGGCGTTGGGGTTTTTCGCGTACTTGTTGATGATCGTGGTGTAGCCCGAGGTGATCGAACCGTCGGACGGAATCAGCACTTCGAAACGCTTGGGGTCGATCTGGTCGCGGTAGCTCAGGCCGTTGAAGTCCCACACCACGCCCACTTCCACCTCGCCTTTTTCCAGGGTCTGGATGGTCGGGTTGGCCAGCGACAGGCGCTTCTGCTGGGCCAGCTTAGTGAACAGTTGCAGGCCGGGTTCGACGTTGCTTTCGTCGCCCTTGTAGGCGATGGCGGCCGCCAGTACGCCGTTGGCGGCCTGGGCTGCGGTGCCGACGTCACCGATGGCGACCTTGTACGTGCCTTTTTCCAAGTCGTGCCAGGTCGTAGGCCGCTGGTCTTCCTTGACCAGGTCCTTGTTGATGATGAACGCGATGGTGCCGGTGTAGGCCAGCGCCCAGTGGCCGTCCTGGTCCTTGGCCCAGGTCGGGATCTGTTCCCAGGTGCTGGGCTTGTAGGGCTGGGTCACGCCCTTGGCCAGGGCGATGGGGCCGAAGGCTGCGCCCACGTCGCCGATGTCGGCGCTGGCGTTGTCCTTCTCGGCGTCGAACTTGGCGATTTCCTGGGCCGAGCTCATGTCGGTGTCGCTGTGTTTGAGGCCGTACTTCTGCGCCAGGTCGTCCCAGGTGCCTTTCCAGTTGGCCCAGGCGTCGGGCATGCCCACGCTGTTGAGGGCGCCTTCTTTGCGGGCGGCGTCTTCCAGGGTTTTCAGGTCGGTGTCCGCGGCCATCGCCGAGGTGCACAGGGCGATGCTCGCGCCCAGCAGTGAGGCCATGAAGAAGTGTTTCATCCGAAGCTCCTTGGGTGGATGCGGTGCATTCAATGTCGAAGGAAAGCGTGCTTGCGAACTGGCTGGTCTAGGTCAGCAACTCTCGGGCCAAAGTAGGCCCTGTGCGTGACAGTTTGATGTAGCGGGGCAGCCGAACTGCGTGGGCGGGCGCCCTGGGGCTCAAGCGTAGACTAGGCTGTGGCGTTGCGATGCCGGACGACGAGGGATGGAGCTAAAACCTGTCACAGCTTGTTCATGGCCCCTGCCTAGGCTGACAGGGTCCGCCAGCGGCCCCATCGAGGTGCTGGACTAGTCCAGGAAGGTAACTTGTGATGCATCCATCGCCACCACGCGCGGTAACAGCCATCTGCCATGCCCTGCAGGAGCAGATCGAACACAGCCTGCTGGCGGCGGGCGAGCAGTTGCCGGGCGAGCGCCGGTTGAGCGAAGTGTTCGCCACCACCCGCATCACCCTGCGCGAAGCGCTGGTGCAACTGGAGGCCAAGGGGTTGATCTACCGGGAAGAGCGGCGCGGCTGGTTCGTTTCGCCGCCACGGCTGACCTACGACCTGATCGAGCGCAGCCACTTCCACGCCATGGTGCAAGGGCAGGGGCGCAGCCCCACCACCGAACTGTTGTCGGCTTGCCTGCAACCGGCCTCGGCAGCGATTTGCGCACGCCTGCAATTGCCGGCGCTGTCGAGCGTAGTGCGTATCTGCAGGTTGCGGCGCATCGACGGACGCGCCGTGCTATATGCCGAGCACTACCTCAACCCGCTGTATTTCCCGGGCATTCTCGCGCTCGACCTGAACCAGTCGCTGACTTGGCTCTATGCGAGCCAGTACGGCATCCACTACGGTCTCGTGGACTTCGAGATCCTGCCCACGGCCTTGCCGACCGCCGCAGCCGGCGCCCTGCGCGTTTCGAGCGGCAGCGCAGGGCTACAGGTGCTGCGCAGCAACAGCGATCAGCACGGCCGGCTGATCGACTGCGATCTGGAATATTGGCGGCACGACGCCATCCGCCTGCGCGCCCACGTCACTCCGTCACCGGCGCCTGGGGCTGCGCCTGCCCACTGCCGGCCGTGACCACCTGCACCGACAGACGCGGCGTGGCCAGGTCCAGGCCCTGTTCGTCGAGCTCGCGCTTGAGTGCCAGGTTGAATGCCCGCGACACTTCCCACTGCTTGATCGGCGCCGTCTTGAACCGCGCGCGCAGGATGGCCGAGCCCGACTCGAAGCTTTCCACCCCCTGGAATTCCAACGGCGACCAGATGTTGCGGCGCATCAGCGGGTCGTTGCGCATCTTCTGCCCGACTTCGCGGATCAGCGTCAGGGCCGTGTCGATGCTCATGCTGTGCGGCACGGCGATGCGGAAGATGGCGTAGCCGAACTCGCGCGAGTAATTCTTGATGCTCTTGATTTCGCTGAACGGAATGGTGTGCACGATGCCGTCGATGTCGCGCAGGCGCACGGTACGGATGGTCAGGCCCTCGACGGTGCCGAGGTGGCCGCCGACATCGACGTAGTCGTCGATGGCCAGCGAGTCTTCGATGATGATGAACAAGCCCGTGATCAGGTCGGCCACCAGCGACTGCGCACCGAAACCGATGGCCAGACCGATCACACCGGCACCGGCCAGCAGCGGCGTGACGTTCATGCCCATGTTGGCCAGGGCCACGATCAAGGCGATGATGGCGATGGCCACGAACAGCACGTTGCGGATCAGCGGCATCATGGTCTGCGCCCGGGCGTTGGCCATGCCCCGTCGCGAGCGCACCAGGGCGTGGTGTACGGCGGTGTCGGCCAGAATCCATACCAGCCAGGCGACGATCAACGTAGTGGCCAGGCCCAGCAGGCGCATGCTGATGTCGTGGCCTTCGCCGTCGGCGAAGCGCAGCATCGACAGGCCCCACACGCGCAGGCCCAGCTCGATGAACACCAGCCAGATGAACAGGTGCGCCAGGGCGTAACCGAAGCTCATCAGGCGCTCGGCATACACCGCGTGGCGTCGCTGCTTGAGCGCCGACTTGGCGGCGTGCCGACGCACCAGGCCGTTGAGCACCATGCACACCACCAGCAGCACGGTGCACACCAGCGACTGGCGCAGGGCCGTGCTGGTGTCGCCTGCGGAAACGAAGGTGGCGAACAGCGAGATGGCCACCAGCACCAGGGCCGGCAGGTACCAGAAGCTGCCGAGGATTTCGATGGTGTCGCTCAGAGTGCGGCGGGTCAGGCGCCGCGACAGCGGCTGGTTGCGGATCAGGTGGGCGATGGGCCGGCGGAAGCGCAGGATGAACAGCCCGGTGCACAGCGCTGCCAGCACGTTGGCGAGCGTGGCGATGGTGTGCGCCAGGTGCGTGCCCAGCGCGGTGGTCAGGCGCGGGTCGCTCATCGCCTCGCCGAAGGCGGCGAAGCTGCCGATCAGCCACAAGGGGTTGAAGGCGCGGTGGCGCAGGATGTGCAGCGCGCGGTGGCGGTGCGGGCCGTCGAGCAAGGAGAAGGCGATCACGCAGATGGCCGAGAAACAGGTACCGACCACCAGGGCGTAGGCCAGCACCATGGCCAGCGACTTGCCCACCGAAGAGGGCAGCACCAGGCTCAGGTAGACCGTGAAGATCAGCGCCACCAACCAGGGGCCGAGCTTGCGCAGGGCAAAGCGCACCAGGTCCCAGGTGCGCGGATGTTGCGGCAGTTCTTCGCTCAGGCCGAAGCGCAGCCGTACGCGGTGGCTGACCCAGTTGAAGGCATAGGCCAATAGGCTCCACAGGGCGATCACGGCCGCGAAGCCGAACAGGATGGCCGGCCATTCCTGCATCGGTACCACGCGCTCGACCAGTTCCGCCTTGGCCTGCTCGAACTCCTGGGACCAGCGCAGGAACGGGCTGGCCTCGCCGCTGAACTGCGCTTCGAAATCGTGTAGTGCGCCAGTGATCAGGCCCAGCACCCCTTGCTCGACGGTGGGCTGCGAGTGGCGCGTGGCGTCGCGCAGCTTTTTCAGGTCGGTGAGCAGCTTGGCGCGCTGTTGGTCGTTCTCGAGGTTCTTGATCACCTCGTCGAGCGACTTGCCCAGTGGTTCGGTGGCTTCGGGTTGCTGCGAGCCGCTGCTGCCGCTACCCAACAGCCCAGGCAATCCGGCCGCCTGGGCCGGGACGACGAACAGCATCAGCAGCAAGGTCAGGCAACGCAGGAAAACTGGCACGGGGGAATCTACCTGGGGTCAGAACGGAGCAGGGCACTCGAAGCTCAAGCGCTCGCCGCTTTGCGGGTGGGTGAAACGCAACAGGCTGGCATGCAGGCACAGGCGCTCATGGGCGGCCAGGGCTTCGGGGTTGGCGTACAGCCGATCGCCCAGCAACGGATGGCCGACCGACAGCATGTGCACGCGCAACTGGTGCGAGCGGCCGGTGATGGGCGTGAGCTCGACGCGGCAGTGGTCGGCATGGCGCTCCAGCACGCGCCAGAAGGTCAGGGCGTGCTTGCCTTGCTCGTGGTCCACCACGTGGCGCGGTTTGGTCGGCGGATCGTAGCGCAGCGGCAGGTCGATGCTGCCGCTGTCCAGCGCCGGCTGGCCCCAGCACAGCGCGGTGTAGGCCTTTTCCGTTTCACGGTCGTGGAACTGCCGCGACAGTTCGCGGTGGCTGGCGGCATCGCGGGCCAACAGGATGATGCCGGAGGTTTCCCAATCCAGCCGATGCACGATCAGCGCATCGGGGTAGCCGTTTTCCTGCAGGCGGGTGATCAGGCAATCCTTGTTGTCGTCGGCGCGGCCGGGCACCGACAGCAGCAGGGTAGGTTTGTTGATCACCAGGATGGCGGCGTCTTCGTGGAGGATCTGGACGTTCGACAGCGGCATTGCGGGCTCTCGGCAGAGGCCAACGGGCGTTGGCAGAGGGCGGAAACGGAAGGGGAGCGGCGCGGCGTCTCCCCGGTCAGCTCGCCACTATACCCGTTATGGGGCTGCCCGTTATGGGGCAACCCGTTATGGCGCGGTGGCTACTGCCGGGGCGACGCTGGGCCGCTCCCCTCGAGGTGCGATCAGCGTTCGGGCAGGGTGATGTTGAGTTCGAGAATCGAACAGTTGCCCTGGTTCTCCAAGGCCACCTGCACATCGTCGCTGCCGATGTTGACGTATTTGCGGATCACCTCGACCAGCTCCTGTTGCAGGGCGGGCAGGTAGTCCGGGGTACTGCGCTGACCGCGCTCGTGCGCCACGATGATCTGTAGACGCTCTTTCGCTACCGACGCGCTGGTGGTTTTCTGCCTGCCACGAAAGAAGTCAAAAAGGTTCATGGTTTATTTGCTCCCGAAAAGGCGCTCGAAGAATCCCTTCTTCTTTCCATCGATGAAGCGCAGTGGCTTCTCCTTGCCCAGCAGACGCTCGATCGTGTCGCTGTAGGCCTGACCGGCATCGCTCTGGTCGTCGAGAATCACCGGCACGCCCTGGTTGGAGGCCTTGAGCACCGCTTGCGACTCGGGGATCACGCCCTTGAGCTTGATCGACAGGATTTCTTCGACGTCTTCGATGCTGAGCATTTCACCGTCGGCTACCCGCTGCGGGTTGTAACGGGTAATCAGCAAATGCTCGACGATAGGGTCTTCGCCTTTTTCGGCGCGCCGCGACTTGCTGGCCAGCAGGCCCAGGATACGGTCGGAGTCGCGTACCGAAGACACTTCCGGGTTGGTCACCACGATGGCTTCGTCGGCGAAGTACATCGCCAGGTGTGCGCCCTTCTCGATGCCGGCCGGAGAATCGCAGACGACATAGTCGAACTGTCCCTTCAAATCCATCAGGACTTTCTCGACGCCTTCGGTGGTCAGCGCATCTTTGTCGCGCGTCTGGCTGGCGGCCAGCACGAACAGGTTCTCGAGGCGCTTGTCCTTGATCAGGGCCTGTTGCAGGTTGGCTTCGCCATTGACC
This sequence comes from Pseudomonas sp. UBA6562, assembly GCF_002434265.1. GTDB lineage: Bacteria > Pseudomonadota > Gammaproteobacteria > Pseudomonadales > Pseudomonadaceae > Aquipseudomonas. The sequence goes on from NZ_DJJS01000004.1 coordinate 390,801, forward strand.
ACGTTGACGAAATCGTACACCACGCGGCGTTCGCAGCCCATGATCAGGTCGAGGTTACGCAGGCCGACGTCGAAGTCGACGATCACGGTCTTATAACCACGCAGGGCGAGACCCGTACCGATGGCGGCGCTGGTGGTGGTCTTGCCCACGCCCCCTTTGCCGGAAGTCACTACAAGAATTTTGGCCAAGGTAGGTCACCCCTAGTTATATGGGACGTGTGTCCCGACAAATACACAAAAAATGGCAACGGTACTTAAGTTGCTATAAATAACTTCGGTAAAAATGGCGGCAAGTATCGATCAAAGGCGGGTGATGTTCAACACATCTCCACTGAGACTGACTTGCACGCCCGACCCCCACAGTGGATCGCGGCGCAAGTCTTCGGAAACGCGGTATTGACCGGCGATGGAAACCATCTCGGCGGTCATCTGCTGGCAGAAGATACGGGCGCGGGTATTGCCCTTGATGCCGGCCAACGCACGGCCGCGCATGGCGCCGTACACATGGATGTTGCCGTCGGCGAGAAGTTCCGCACCCGGACTGACCGAGGTGGTGACCACCAGATCGCCACCTTGGGCGTAGATCTGCTGGCCGCCGCGCACGGGCGCGGTGATGATGCGCGTGGCCCGTATTTCCGGTTCCAGCGTCACGACCACGGGCGGTGGCTCGGGTTTCTTCACCTCCGGCTCCGGCTCGAGCGGCCGCTCGCGGGCGCCCGAAGGCGGCAGCACCGGCAGGTCGATGGCGATGGCCGCGGCGATGTCTTCGATGCGGTTGGCGCGCAGGGCCAGGGTGCGCAGGCCGTGGTGGCGGCAGATGCGCATCAGGGCCGGCAGGTCGAGCGGGCCGGCGCTGGCGGGCAACTTGTCCAGCGCCAACACCAGTGGCGTGTTGCTGAAGAAGTTCGGCGCCAGGGCCACTTTCGCCGCCAATTGCCGGTCGAGTGCATCCAGGTCGTTGCGCGCCAGTTCCAGCACGGTAATGGCCAGCATGCTGCCTTTTAGCTGGAAGGCGGCGGAGGTGTCGGGGGTCTGGTTCAGGCTCATGGTCTGCATAGACAGCTTGTTACGGAAAAAGTGCCCTGACTTATAGCGAGAAACCGCGATGGGCCGCAACCGGTGGCAAAGGTTGTAGAATGCCCGGCCTTCGTCTTGCCGGAAGCAGTAATGGATCGTCCGCGTTTTCGCACCGCATTTCTTCATCCCAGGTTCTGGGCCTTGTGGCTGGGGCTGGGCGTGCTCTGGCTGATCGTGCAGTTGCCCTATCGGGCGCTGCTGGCCATCGGCCGGGCGCTGGGCGCGGTCATGTACCGTGTGGCCGGCGAGCGTCGGCGCATCGCCGCGCGCAACCTGGAACTGTGCTTCCCACAGTATTCGAGCGACGAGCGGCAGCGCCTGCTCAAGGAAAACTTCGCCTCCACCGGCATCGCCTTCTTCGAAATGGCCATGAGCTGGTGGTGGCCCAAGGCGCGCCTGGCCAAGCTCGCCCACATCGAGGGGCTGGAACATCTGCAGGCGGCGCAGCGCGACGGCCAGGGCGCGATTCTCATGGCCGTGCATTTCACCACCCTGGAAATCGGCGCCGCCTTGCTGGGCCAGGTGCACACCATCGACGGCATGTACCGCGAGCACGGCAATCCGGTGTTCGATTTCATCCAGCGCAGCGGTCGCGAGCGGCATAACCTCGATTCGCTGGCGGTGGAGCGCGAAGACGTCCGCGGCATGCTCAAGCTGCTGCGCGCCGGGCGTGCCATCTGGTACGCGCCCGACCAGGACTACGGCACCAAGCAGAGCCTGTTCGTGCCGTTGTTCGGCATCCCCGCTGCCACGGTCACCGCCACCACCAAGTTCGCGCGTCTGGGCAAGGCGCGGGTGATCCCCTTCACCCAGCGGCGTCTGGCCGATGGCAGCGGCTATCGATTGGTGGTGCATCCGCCGCTGGCGGATTTCCCGGGAGAAAGCGAAGAGGCCGATTGCCTGCGTATCAATCAATGGGTGGAGGGCGTGCTGAGCGAGTGCCCGGAGCAATATCTATGGGCGCACCGCCGCTTCAAGTCGCGCCCGGAAGGGGCGGCGCCGTTGTACGAGAAACGCAGAAAACGTTGAGCGTCCATGGCTCGATGCAGGACGCGCATCGGTAGGGGAGGGAAGGCCTGTTGGCCAGACACCGGGGAGCGCATCGCGCTCCCCGGTTTTTCTTTGGGGGCGCCGTTATTCGGCGATCTGCAACTTGCGCGATTGGGTGTACACGTAGCGCACCTTCTCGTATTCGAACGGCGAGTTGAGCTGGCCGTAGCGGAAGTTGGTGTTGTAACGCCTGTCCACCGCACGCAGCGCGAAGATCTCCGGATGGCGGCTGGATTCCTCCGGCACGTTCATGTAGTTGATCGACTGCTCGCCCGCGTAGTCGACCACCAGCCCCGTGGTGTCGCGCAGGTTGGACGGGCCGAAGATCGGCAACATGATGTAAGGCCCGTCATGCACGCCATAGAAACCCAGGGTCTGACCGAAGTCTTCGCTCTGGCGCGGCAGGCCCATCTTGGTCGCCGGGTCCCACAGGCCGCCTACACCGATGATGGTGTTGAACATCAAGCGCGCGGTGATCTGCCCGGCGCGCTCGCCCTTGAGCTGCAGCACGCTGTTGAACAGGTTCGACACATCGCCCAGGTTGTTGAAGAAATTGGTCACGCCGGTGCGCACGAAGTGCGGCGTCACGTAGCGATAGCCGTCCACGGCCGGCAACAGCACCCATTGGTCGAAGCGGTAGTTGAAGTGGTAGATGCGCCGGTTGATCGATTCCAGCGGGTCGTAGATGTTCAACGCCGTCAGGGTCGAGCGCTCGAACTCGCGCTGGTTCAGACCGGGGTTGAACTTGAGTTCGCTCAGCGGGTTTAGGAAACCGTCCGGGCCGGGCGTGAGCACGTGGTGCGGGGTGTCGAGCACATCGGCTTCGACCACGCTGGTGCGCGGCGCGACTTCGGCGGCCTGGACGGAGCTGGCGAGCAGCAGGGCGGTGACGATCAGCAGTCGATTAACCACGGAAGAACTCCAGCATGGCGTCGCTGTTGACGCGGTAGTTGAGGTTGCCGCAATGGCCGCCGTGCGGGTAGAGGGTCAGGCGGTCGCCGAAGACCTTGCGCAGGAAGCCGATGTCGCCCGGGCCGAGGATGACGTCGTCGGCATTGTGCATCACCGCCACTTTCGGCGTGTTGTGCAGGTAGTCGGCCAGTGCGTACAGGCTCACCTGGTCGACCAGCTGCGGCAGGCTGTTGCCATCGCTGCGGGCGCGCCACATGGGGATCACCTGCTCGTTCAGGTAGCACTCGAAGTCGCATTGCAGCGCACGCTTGAAGAACGGCGTGAGGCTGGTGCCTTCGGTGATCGGGTACTTGGGCGGAATGATCAGGCCGCGGCGGTTGATCAGGTCGGAGGTGAAGGCGATGTCGGCCGCCGAGAAGCGGAACGAGGTGCCGATCAGCATGGCCATCTGTTCGTTGGACAGGTGCTGGCGCGAGTTCTGGAAGTCGTAGAGCAGCGCTTCGTTGAGGTCGACGAAGCCTTTCTCCTGGAAGTAGCGGGTGAGCTTTTCCAGCATCAGTTCATAGAAGGTGGTGCTGCGGTCGATGCCCTTGACGCGGGTCTGCACCAGCTTGTCGAGGTTGTTGACCGAGGTGAGCAGGTTCACCGGCGGGTTGAGCAGCAGCACTTTCTTGAAGTTGAAGCTGCGCCGGGTTTCGTCCAGGCGGCTGACGAAGGCCGCGTCCAGGGCACCGAGGCTGTAGCCGGTGAGGTTGAAGCTGGTCACCGGCAGGCGTGGGTGCTGGGCACGCACCGCCTGCATCACGCGATACAGGTCTTCGGCGTCTTCCTGGCTGACACCGGGGGTGGCGAAGCGCGAGGCGGCGCTCATGAAGTCCCAGCTGGTGGGCGAGGACAGCTGCACCACATGGTAGCCGGCCTGGTAGTAGAGCTTTTTCAGGTATTCGTTGATGCTCGAGTAATACGGCGCGCCGGTGCCGGCGATGATGAAGATCAGCGGCGCGGCGTGGTCCTGGCGGGCGATGCGGTACTTGAGCTTCTTCACCGACCAGAAGTTGTCGGGCAGGGTGAAGGCGCGCTCCGGGCGCAGGTTGAGGCTGTAGTCCTTCTGATCGATGTCCTCGTCGCTGGGCAGCGTCGGACGATCTTCGGGCGGTGTGGTGGCGATGGTCGCCTCGAATGGGTTGGTCAGCGGATAGCCATAGCTGGCCGCGTCTATATCCCGCGCCGAGGCGGCCGCAGCCAGGAGCGAGCCGCACAGCAGGGCGGCGAGGCGCAATGATCGAAGCATCAGGGGTTCCCCAGGAAGAGCAGCAAGACGGTACGTGCAGTAGGACAGTCGTGCCATAAGCAAAGTTGCCGAATGGCGCTACTGTTTATTGCGCCGCTTATTGCCGTACAGGTCGTTGCGCCGACCCTTGACGCGGCGATGGCTATTTTAAGGCAACATGGTCCGTCTAGCGCTGGCTGTATGTGTAGCGATTATGTAAACGGGCTTGGTTTCCCTGGTGATTCTCTGGAGCGCTGCATGTCACGTAGCACCGCGGTGGTAAGCATTGTGCTGGCCTTGGGCGCGCTGTTGGCGGCCAGCTACGGCGTGCGTTACACGCTGATGGAGGACCCGCGCTGGGTCGGTGCCTGCCTGGGCGATGCCGGGCCATGGCAGTGCCAGGTGCGGGCTGGGCTGGGCTGGCTGATTCATTTCAAGGCGATCGCCGGTGCGGCGCTGGCCTGCGCGCTGCTGGCGCAGGTGCTGGCCGGGCGCGCCGGCCGTGCGCTGGCGTTGCTGGCGCTGCTCTTCGGCGTGCCGGCACTGGTGCTGTACAGCGCCAGCCTGGCGGTGTTCGCCGTGGTTCTGGGCGGTCTACGCCTGGTGCGCAAGCGCGTTTGAACCCGGCAGCGTAGCGCCACGTTCCAGGCCGCGACGCCGACAGCGCAGCAGTGCCACCGCCATCGCCAGGCTCACCCCGGCCCAGCCCCAGGCCTGGACGCTGTGCAGGCCCTCCTGGTACAGCTGCGGCAGTATGCCCAGGCCTACGATGGCTGCCAGCAAGGCGCATTCGCGTGGCGGCGCGGCCAGAGGGCGCAGCGACAGGACCAGCGCCGGCAGTACCAACGCCGCCGTCGGGAAACTGCGGTAGCGTGGTTCGAACACCATCTCCAACATGCTCACCGCTGCGGCGAAACCTGCCGCCAACACCAGCCAGCCCCCCATGCCCTGCAACCGTGCGAACAACGCCGCACGCCAGCCACGGCGTCCACCCAGGGCCAGCGCGGCATGCACCACCAGCACGGCACTGAGCAGCGCCAGCGACACGGCCCACGCCCATTCGCCGGCAAAACGCGCCTGGGTGCGCGTCAGTTCGCCCCACAAACCCAGGCTTCCCGCGCCGAACGCCGCCAGCAACGGCAGGCCCAGGGCTGCGACCCGGTCGCGCGGGCGGCCGGCGATCAGCAAGGTCGCCAGCATCAGTACGCCGCTGGCTAGCCACCAGTATGGCCACAAAGCCAGGTTGCTCACCGGCCCTTCGAGCACGCCCTTGTCTTGGCGGTCGGCGTCGTACAAACCCCAGTAGCCGCCCACCGCGCCCTCGCTCACGCGTTTCCACGGCTGGTCGAAGGCCTCGATCAGGTTGTAGCGCCAGCCGCCGGCCTCGGCCTGGGCGACGAAACCGCGCACGAACCGCGCTTCGTTGACCCGGCTGGGCAGGGCGGTCTCGCGCTGGCGGCCCTCGCTAGGCCAGCCGGTCTCGCCAATGAAGATCGGCTTGGGTGCGAATCGCTCGACGAACCGCTGGTGGATGCGGGCGACGTGTCGCAACGCGTCGTCGATGTCCCGCGGCTGGTCCTCCCAATAAGGCAACAGGTGGATGGTGAGAAAATCCACGGCCGGGGCGATCTGCGGATGTTGCAACCAGAACTCCCAGACGTCGGCATAGGTCACCGGCACCGACACCTCGCGTTTGACCTGGGCGATCAGCCCGGCCAGGGCGCTGCCGGTGATCTCCTTGCGCAGCAGCGCTTCGTTGCCGACGATCACGGCCGTGACCACATCGGGGTTGGCGTTGGCCGCGTCGATCAGCAGCCGCACCTCGCGGGCGGTGTCGACCGGGTTGGCGTTGACCCAGGCGCCGAGCATCACCTTCAGGCCATGTTTGCGTGCCAAGGCGGGAATTGCCTGCAAACCGGTCATGGAATAGGTGCGGATGCACTCGAATCGCTCAGCCAGCAGCGCCAGGTCGGCCTCCATGCGCGCCGGGCGCAACTGGAATGGCTGGTCGAACGGCGACTGGTCCTTGTCGAACGGGGTATAGGAGGCGCATTGCAGCTTGTGCGTCGGGCCTGCCGCATCGGCCAGCACGACCGGCCTGCCCAGGCCATGCCATACGGCGCCCAGGCCCAGCAGGACAAGCATGCAGACAAGTGCATAGAGCGGCATGGGCAAACGGGCAGGGCTGGGCATCGGGCGGTCCGTCGTCGAAAGCGGGGCGGGTGGCATGGCAGCGAAGGCGAGCGGGCGTTGCACGAGAGGTGCGTGCGGACGCGGGCCTGGCCTTCGGCCGGGTGATAGTAGCCCGTCGTCGAGCCTTTGACATGCAAGGATCGCGCAGGCCCTCGTAGGCGAATGGCGCTAATGGCCAAGTGCTGTCGCTGAGGACGTGCTGAGGGTCGTAGCTGGAGCAGGTTGACCTGCCGCAGCGGTTGATGATGAACCCTCAAACAAGACCTGACGCGGGGATGCTTTGATGAAGATGCGACGTTTGCTGGGTGTGGGTTCGGCCTTGGTACTGGCCATGGGTGCTACCCATGCGATGGCCAAGGAAGTGAGCATCGGTTATGTGGACGGGTGGGCCGACAGCGTCGCCACCACCAACGTGGCCGCCGAAGTGATCAAGCAGAAGCTGGGCTATGACGTCAAACTCCAGGCCGTCGCCACCGGGATCATGTGGCAGGGCGTGGCCACCGGCAAGCTCGACGCGATGATGTCGGCCTGGCTGCCGGTGACCCACGGCGATTACTGGGCCAAGAACAAGGACAAGGTGGTCGACTACGGCGCCAACTTCAAGGACGCCAAGATCGGCCTGATCGTCCCCGACTACGTCAAGGCCAACAGCATCGCCGACCTCAAGACCGACACCAGCTTCAAACAGAAGATCGTCGGCATCGACGCCGGTGCCGGCGTGATGATCAAGGCCGAACAGGCGATCAAGGACTACGACCTCACCGGTTACAAGCTCCAGGCCAGCTCCGGCGCCGCCATGACTTCCGAGCTGGGCCGTGCCTACGCCAAGAAAGACTCCATCGCCGTCACCGGTTGGGTGCCGCACTGGATGTTCGCCAAGTGGAAACTCAAGTTCCTCGAAGACCCCAAAGGCGTGTTCGGCGAAGCCGAAACCGTCAACAGCGTCGGCAGCAAGCAACTGGCGAGCAAGGCGCCGGAAGTGGCCGAGTTCCTCAAGAAGTTCTCCTGGCAGTCCAAGGACGAGATCGGCGAAGTGATGCTGGCCATCCAGGAAGGCGCCAAGCCCGAAGCCGCCGCCAAGGACTGGGTCGCCAAGCACCCCGAGCGTGTGAAGGAGTGGACCGGCAAGTAATCCTCGTTGCGTAAAGGAGGGGACTGGCCGGCGCAGTGGCCAGCCCCCTCAGGCATCGAGCGCGTTGCCCAAGACCTGGCGCATGTGCGCACGGTAGCTATCGAACGCGGCGATCGCGCCCTGCACCGCCTGCGCTTCCTCTTCCTCCCGCAACACCTGCCCATCGACCTGCTCGACGAACGCCCGCCAGTGCAAGGCGCGGCCTTGCGGGTGCGCCGCCAGGTGCCGAGCGCCAAACGCCGCGTCTAGCCCCAGCTGTTGGGTCTGCTTGAACAGGAATGCCGCGCCCAGGTTCGATCCCTCGCTGCAATACAACCAACCCAGCGCTTCGGGCGCCTCTACGGCAACCTGCGCCGGCACAGGCGGCACGCCCAGGCCCAGATCGGTCATGTCCGCCTGCACGGCGGCGAAGCGCGACAACTGCGCAAGCCCGGGCAGCCAGCGGTTGAGGGTCGCGTCCTGGTACAGCCCTAGCAAACTGCCATGAAAGGCGTGTTGTACGCGCAGGAAGCGTGCATAGCGTTCGCGGTCGGCGAACGGCCGCGCCGCCATCACCAGCGTGTCGACGGTATCGTGGTCACGGCTGCTGGCCAGTTTCAGGCGCTGGCAGCGGCCTTGGGCGGGGGCGGGCGAAGGGGGCATCGAAGGCATCCGTAGGCAAGAGCGAGTGCGGGCGGTAACGCAGGCAGTTGACTGTCCATGGCGTGTTTCGATCCGCTCGGGCTGTATTGTGACGGCCATCGCTGCGCGACGGTCACCAAGCGTTGCGGGAATCTTGTCCGGGCGGCGCGGTCTGCGCTGTGAACGTCATCGCGGTGCGACAGCGGCAGGACGGTTGTCCCGAGCCGGGTGTGACGGTCATACTCTTGCACCCTCACGCGGCCGTCCGCGTCGCCCCTATGGACAGCAATCGGTTCTATTCATGAAGAAATCAGTAGGCATTCTCTGCGGTCTGGCCGTCGCCATCGCCGCCGTCACCGTCGCCGGCGCCTGGTACACCGGCAAACAGCTTCCCGCGGAGCTGGAGCGCTCGATCGCGCGCGCCAACACCGAGTTCAAGAACGCGGCGGCCGGCACCGGCGGCACCTTGACCGCCGAGCTGGTCTCGCTCGACCGCCATTTCTTCAGCAGTGACGCGCGCTACCGCATCAGTGCCAAGAACCTGTGGCTGGGCGGGCAGAGCGAGCCGATCGATTTCGACGTCGCCATCGACGACCATATCGAGCACGGGCCATTCCCCTGGTCGCGGGTCAAGTCGTTCAAGCTGCTGCCGGTCATGGCGGTCAGCAACAGCGCCCTGGTCAAGGACGAGCAGACCGCAGCGCTGTTCGACGCCGCCGGCGGCCAGTCGCCGCTGACCGCGCAGGTCAGCCTGGGCTATGCCGGTGGCATCGATAGCCTGCTGCACGTGGCGCCGATGAAAGTCACCCAGGACGACGGCGGCAGCGTCGACTTTTCCGGCATGCGCCTGCAGGTCGAGGGCGACCGCGACGGCAATGCCATGAAGATCCACGGCACCGCCGACCGCCTGCAGGTCAAGATCGTGGGCGATCGCCCGCCGGCGACCCTGGTGTTCGACGGCTTCAAGGTCGGCGGCGACCTGACCAAGACCGACCACGAGATGGTCTACGTCGGCAAGCTCGACCTGTTCCTGTCGCAGTTGCAGGCCACCCTGGGGCCGAAGCAGGACGTGCTGCTGCTCAAGGGGCTGGAACAGAACAACCTCTACAGCCTGGAAGGCAAGGACCGCCTCGGCGGGCGTCTGGAATACAAGGTTTCCGACATCACCTACGCCGACCGCGCCGTCGGCAGTGGGCAGATGGTGTTCAACTTCCGCTCCGTCGACATTCCGGCCATGCGCGCGTTGACCGAGTGGTACCAGACCAAGCTGCCGCAGGTGCAGCAGGCCGCCGCCGAAGGCCAGCAAGTGCCGTCGTTCGAGATGACCGACGCCGAACGTGCCCAGGTCCAGGCCAACCTGCAGAAACTGCTGGCCGCCAAGCCCCGGGCCGAGATCGAAGACCTGTCGTTCAAGACGGCCCGTGGCACCAGCCAGTTCAAGCTGGGCGTCGACTTCACCAACCCGACCTCCTTCGACTTGCCGCCCGACCAGTTGGGCAAGCAACTGGTCGCCCTGGTGGACGGCAAGCTGACCTTGTCCAAGCCCATGGTCGGTGACCTGGCGACCTTGCAGGCGTTACTCGACGGGCAGACCGACGCCCAGGCTATCGCCCAGCAATCGAGCCAGGCCGGCGAGATGCTCGGCGTCATGGCGCTGCAAAGCGGCCTGGCCACGGTGCAGGGCGACGACGTGGTGTCGTCGCTGCATTACGCCGACGGTACGGTGGACTTCAACGGCAAGAAGATGCCGGTCGAGCAGTTCCTCATGATGCTGGCCTCGATGTTGCCGCAACGCTGACGGGCCTGCGGCCCTGCCCGGTGCGCGGGCAGGGTCGTGCATCCGCTTGGGGACGCAATGCCCATGGCTTTGCAACGGCCACTGCGCCGTTGCGCCGCTTGGCCGCTTGGCCGATGGCGTGGGCGTGCGACCGGACGCCTGTCAGCCGCACCGTTTGGCTAGCCCGAGTAGGCTGCAACACACGCTCGAAGCATCCCCCCGCGCAGCAGAAATATCGCTTTTGCATTGACCCGATTCTCTGTAGCCTTCGGCGTCCATAACAATCCGGGCCCGCAAATGGGCCGCGACGGCGCGCGCCAGCAACCGTCCGGCACCTTTAGCCGATTTGCCAGGGCCGGGTGCTACTCTCGACTGACGCGCACACGCGCCCGCAGGTCCAGCGATCATGACCCAGATTTCCGAACGTCTCCTGGTTCAAGCCCACCTTGATGCCCAGCAGCCCCAGCCCCTGACGCCCGAGCAGCAGGCCGACTACCGCGCCGCCATCGCCGCCGAACTCAAAGCGCAGAACGCCGTGCTGGTGGCCCATTTCTATTGCGATCCGGTGATCCAGGCGTTGGCCGAGGAAACCGGCGGATGCGTGTCCGACTCCTTGGAAATGGCGCGCTTCGGCCGCGACCACGATGCCGACACGGTCATCGTCGCCGGGGTGCGTTTCATGGGCGAGACGGCGAAGATCCTCACACCGCACAAGCGCATCCTCATGCCCACCCTGGAGGCGACCTGCTCGCTGGACCTGGGCTGCCCGGTCGAAGCGTTTTCGGCGTTCTGCGACCAGCACCCGGAGCGCACGGTGGTGGTCTACGCCAACACCTCGGCTGCCGTGAAAGCGCGCGCCGACTGGGTGGTGACCTCCAGCTGCGCGCTGGAAATCGTCGAAACCCTGATGGACAACGGCGAAACCATCCTCTGGGGGCCAGACCAGCACCTGGGGCGCTACATCCAGAAACAAACCGGCGCCGACATGCTGCTGTGGGACGGCGCCTGCATCGTGCACGAAGAGTTCAAGTCGCGGCAGTTGGTCGACATGAAGGCGCTGTACCCGGATGCGGCGATCCTGGTGCACCCCGAGTCGCCCGAGTCGGTCATCGACCTGGCCGATGCGGTGGGCTCCACCAGCCAGTTGATCAAGGCCGCGCAAACCCTGCCGAACACGACCTTCATCGTCGCCACCGACCGCGGCATCTTCTACAAGATGCAGCAGCTGTGCCCGGACAAGGTCTTCATCGAAGCGCCCACCGCCGGCAACGGCGCGGCGTGTCGCAGCTGTGCGCATTGCCCGTGGATGGCGATGAATACGCTCGAACGTACGCTCGATTGCCTGCGCACCGGCAGCAACGAGATCAGCGTCGATGCGGCGTTGATTCCACGCGCAGTGAAGCCGTTGCAGCGCATGCTCGATTTCACTCAGGCGGCGCGCTTGAAGTTGTCGGGTAATGCCTGAGCTGTAGGGGGCGAGGGCGGGGCCGCAACACGGCTCCGATCGTCTTTTCCACAGAGCCCTGAAGCCCTGCGCCCTATCGCATCATGTCCTTGACCATGCGCTCCTGCTCCATGATTTCCCGCTGGCGCTGGTCGATCAACGAAGCCAAGGGGAAGTTGCTGCCCGCACGGCGCTTGGCGAAATCCAACTGCTGGATGGCCTGGTCGAAATCGCCGACCAGGGTGAAGTATTCCGCCCGCGCCCGGTGCAAGCCGACGGTGTTGCCTGACAGCCCGCGCACTTCGGCCACTTCGTACCAGACGTCCGGGTCTTCGGGGCGATCCTTCAGCAGGCTGTCGAGCACCTTTTCCGCCTCGGCCGGCTTGCCCTGCTTGATCAGCAGGTCGGCGCGCACCTGGTTGAGCGGGTAGTTGCCCGGATACAGACCTTGCAGGCGCTCGACGCGCTGCTGGGCGTCGGCCAGGCGGTTGTTGGTGATGTCCAGGTCGATCTGCGCCAGGTTGTAGGTGATGTCGTTGGGAGCCTTGGCCAGCAACGGCTTGAGGTTGGCGCGCGCTTCGTTGAGCTGCCCGCCGCGGATCTGCGCCAGGGCCAGGCCATAGCGGGCGGCGTCGAGGGTCGGGTCTTCGTCGAGCTGGGCGCGGAAGCGCTTGGCCGCCAGGCCCGGCGTGCCTTCGTAGGTGAGGGCCACGCGGGCGCGGATCAACTGATAGCGCAGGCTGTCTTCGACGCCGCCCTTGGGCGCCTGCTCGGCGCGGTTGCGGGTGTCGGCGATGCGCGATTCGGTGACCGGGTGGGTCAGCAGGAACTCCGGCGGCTTGCCGTCGTAACGGTATTGGCGCGCCAGGCGCTCGAACATGCTGGGCATGTTGCGCGGGTCGTAGCCGGCTTTTTCCAGGTTGAGGATGCCGATGCGGTCGGCCTCCTGCTCGTTCTGCCGGGAAAAGCGCCGCTGCTCCTGGATGGCCGCGGCCTGGCTGCCGGCGATCAGGCCGATGCCGGCATCGCCGCCGCCGCCGGCGGCCAACACGATCCCGGCCAGCAGCGCGGCCATCATCGGCAACTGCATGCGCTGCTGCGCCTCGACGCCGCGGGCGAAGTGGCGTTGCGACAAGTGCGCCAGTTCGTGGGCCAGCACCGAGACGTACTCGCCTTCGGTCTGGGCATTGAGGAACAGCCCGCCGTTGACCCCGACGATACCGCCCGGCGCTGCGAAGGCGTTGAGCTCGCGGCTGTCGATGAGGATGAATTCCAGGCGCCGGTCCTGCAACTGGCTGGTCTCGGCCAGGCGATAGACGCTGGTCTCGACATAGTCCTTGAGCTGCGGATCGTTGAGCTGTTTGACGTTACCGCGCAGCAGGCTCAGCCATGCCCGGCCCAGGTCGTGTTCCTGCTTGGGCGAGACGATCGAGGAGCTGGCATCGCCCAGCGACGGCAGGTCGTCGGCATGGCCGGGAACGGCCAGCAGGCAGGCCAGCGCCAGCAGGGTAGGGCGCAGTGGATTCATGGATGCAGCTCGCGTCGGTAAAAGACGTCTACTGTAGCCGGCTCACACGCCACCGACCAGTGGCGCTATCCTAGCGGGCTCTCTACTTTGCCCCGGAGCTGTCCATGACCGAATCCCTCACCTGCGCCGCCGAAGTCGACGCCAGCGGCCTCAACTGCCCACTGCCATTGCTCAAGGCGAAAATGGCGCTCAATGGCCTGGACAGCGGTGCGGTGCTCAAGGTGATCGCCACCGATGCGGGCTCGCAACGTGACTTCCACACCTTCGCCCGCCTCTCAGGTCATGCCCTGGTCGACGAGCGCATCGACGGCGGCGTGTACACCTACTGGCTGCGCAAGGCCTGAGCCTTTCAAGGATCTTCAATGTTCAACGTGCTTCGCGGCTGGGTTCAGCGTTATTTCTCCGACGAGCAGGCCGTGGTGCTGGCGGTGCTGCTGGTGCTGGCCTTCACCCTGGTCCTGACCCTCGGCGGCATGCTGGCGCCGGTGTTGGCAGGGCTGGTGCTGGCGTTTCTGATGCAGGGGCTGGTCAACACCCTGGAGCGCTTCAAGGTGCCGACCCGGGTCGCGGTGGGGGTGGTGTTCACCCTGTTCTTGGGTGCCTTGGCGGCGTTTTTGCTGATTCTGGTGCCGTTGCTCTGGCATCAATTGATCACCTTGTTCAACGAGCTGCCAGGCATGCTCGGCAAGTGGCAGTCGCTGCTGTTGCTGCTGCCAGAGCGCTATCCGCATCTGGTGTCCGACGAGCAGGTGCTGCGCGCCATCGAATCGGTGCGTGGCGAGATCGGCAAGTTCGGGCAATGGGCGCTGACCTTTTCGCTGTCGAGCCTGCCGCTGCTGGTCAGCGCAATGATCTACCTGGTGCTGGTGCCGATCCTGGTGTTCTTCTTCCTCAAGGACCGCGAGGTGATCGCGCGTTGGGTGTCGGGTTACCTGCCGCGCGAGCGCACCCTGCTCAACCGCGTGGGCGACGAGATGAACCGGCAGATCGCCAACTACATCCGCGGCAAGGGCATCGAGATCCTGATCTGCGGCATCGCCACCTACATCGCCTTCATCAGCCTGGGGCTGAACTACGCCGCCTTGCTGGCCCTGCTGGTGGGGCTGTCGGTGGTGGTGCCCTACGTAGGGGCGGTGGTAGTGACCGTGCCGGTGACCCTGATCGCGCTGTTCCAGTGGGGCTGGGGCGATCAGTTCATCTACCTGATGGCGGTGTACGCGATCATCCAGGCGCTCGACGGCAACGTGCTGGTGCCGCTGCTGTTCTCCGAAGCGGTCAGCCTGCACCCGGTGGCGATCATCTGCGCGGTGCTGCTGTTCGGCGGGTTGTGGGGGTTCTGGGGGATCTTCTTCGCCATTCCGCTGGCGACCTTGTGCAAGGCCGTGCTCGACGCCTGGCCCCGGCAGGAGCCGCCTGTGGCGCCGCTGTTGTAGGGTCAGGTTTGCCGATTTATCCGCGATGGCCTAGCGCGGCGCCACTCGGGGCGCTGCGCACGATCGCTTCCATCGCGGCTGCACGGGCAGGGCGCCGGGGCTCGTCAGCCCTTGTGCAGAGCCTGTGCCGCGGCCAGTACCGCATCCACATGCCCCGGCACCTTCACCCCACGCCACGCCTGGCGCAGCACGCCTTCGCGGTCGATCAGGAAGGTGCTGCGGTCTACGCCCAGGTACTCCTTGCCGTAGAGCTTCTTCAACTTGATCACGTCGAACAGTTGGCACAGCGCCTCGTCCTTGTCGCTGATCAGCTCGAAGGTGAAGCCCTGCTTGGCCTTGAAGTTCTCGTGCGACTTCAGGCCGTCGCGCGAGACGCCGAAGACCACCGTGTTGGCCGCTTCGAACGCCGGCAACTGGTCGCGGAAACCCTGGCCTTGGGTGGTGCAGCCCGGCGTGCTGTCCTTGGGGTAGAAGTACAGCACCACCTGGCGGCCCCTGAGCGCGGCGAGGTCGATCGTCTGGCCGCCGGTGGCTTGGGCCTGGAAGTCGGGTACGGACTGGTCGAGGGCAATGGTCATGGCAGGTTCCTCACACAGGGTTCTGCGGGCGCCAAGGTTCGATCAGCGCGTCGAGGTTCAAGGCATCGGCGAAGTCCAGGAACTGATCGCGCAGCCAGCTGATTTGCGTGCCGGCCGGCAGGATTACGGTGAACTGCGCGTTGAGCATGCTGCTGCCGGTCTGCGGTGCCAGGTAGGTGTCGCAGGTCATCGCGTCTAGCTCGACACGGTGGTCGAGGAAGAACTGGCACAGCTCGTTGATGATGTCGGGGCGATAGGCGGCACTGACATAGGCCACATAGGGCAGGGCCTGAGGGCGCACTTCCTGCTCGGCGCTACGGACGACGTCGATGGTCATGCCGTGCTTCTTGGCAAGGCCGGGCAGGGTGCTTTCCAGGCGCGCCAGGGCGTCCCAGTTGCCGCCGACCTGCAATACCAGTGCACTGGTCTCGCCGTGGCGCGACAGGCGCGAGGTGACCACCGCGCAGCGGTTGTCGAACGCGGCGCGGCTCAGGATGTTGGCCAGCTCCATGGGGTTTGGCCCCAAGGCGCTGATGACGAGAAATTGTTCGCGAACGGTTGGGGTGGACATGCAGCATTCCTAAAGCGATGAGTGGTCGGTGCGCAGGCCGGTGGCTACCGACTTCCGGGTGTTACCCGAAGGGGTGCGGACGGGCGTTGGACGGCGTTGGCGGCCCGGTGGACCGAGTGCTGCCGAGCAAAGAGCGCAGGGTAGCGAAATCCTGCCGCCAGGGGAATGCTCCACCCGCCAGCTTCGCTTGTACAAGGCCGAAGGCGCCAGTACCATTACCGCTCTCTTTTTCCGGCAGGAGCAGTTACATGATTGCGGGCAGTATGGTGGCATTGGTCACTCCCATGGATGCACACGGGCGTCTGGATTGGGACAGCCTCGGCAAACTTGTAGACTTCCACCTGGAAAAAGGCACCCACGCAATCGTCGCCGTCGGCACCACCGGCGAGTCGGCCACCTTGAGCGTGGACGAGCACATCGCGGTCATCGAGTTCGTCGTCAAGCGCGTCGAAGGGCGTATCCCCGTCATTGCCGGCACGGGCGCCAACTCCACCAGCGAAGCGGTCCACCTCACCCAGAACGCCAAGAATGCCGGCGCCGACGCCTGCCTGCTGGTGGTGCCGTACTACAACAAGCCCACCCAAGAGGGCCTGTACCAGCACTTCAAGCACATCGCCGAGTCGGTCGACATTCCGCAGATCCTCTACAACGTGCCCGGCCGCACTGCCTGCGACATGCAGGCCGACACCGTGGTCCGCCTGTCCGGCGTGCCGAACATCATCGGCATCAAGGAAGCCACCGGCGACCTGGCCCGGGCCAAGGCCATCCTCGAAGGTGTGCCTGCCGACTTCCTCGTGCTCTCGGGCGACGACCCGACCGCAGTCGAGCTGATCCTGCTCGGCGGCAAAGGCAACATCTCGGTCACCGCCAACGTGGCCCCACGGGAAATGGCCGACCTTTGCGAAGCGGCCCTCGCAGGCGATGCCGACAAGGCCCGCGCCATCCACGAAACGCTCCTGCCGCTGCACAAGCACCTGTTCTGCGAAGCCAACCCGATTCCGGTGAAATGGGCGCTGGTGGAAATGGGCCTGATGCAGCAAGGCATCCGCCTGCCGCTGACCTGGCTCAGCGCAGGTTGTCACGAACAAGTCCGTACTGCCTTGCGCCAGTCCGGCGTACTGGTTTAATCGAGGAAGTACACCGCATGAAGCGATTGGCTGGTTTATCCGCCCTTGCATTGATCATCTCCAGCACCAGCGGTTGCGGCTGGTTGTGGGGCGACGAAGGTTATTTCCGTGATCGCGGCAGCGACTACCTGCAAGCGCAGACCACTGCGCCCATGCAGCTGCCGCAAGACGCCACCAGCGTCAAACGTCTCGATCCGCTGCTGCCGATCCCGCGCAACATCGCCGACGAAGGCGCCAAGACCGAATTCGAAGTGCCGCGTCCGCAGCCGCTCAATGGCGTCGCCAACGCCAGCGAATACAGCTTGCAACGCAGTGGCAACAGCCGTTGGGTACTGGCCCAGCGCGCACCCGCCGAAGTCTGGCCGGTGGCCCGGCAGTTCTTCGAAGACAATGGCTTCCGCATCGCCGAAGAGCGTCCGCAGACCGGTGAATTCAACACCACCTGGCAGCGCTTCGACGAGTTGTCCGCGTCCCTCGGCCAACGTCTGGCCAGCTCCGCCAGCAGCGGCGACAGCCAGGTGCGCGTTCGCGTGCGCATCGAGCCGGGCGTGCAGCGCAATTCCAGCGAGGTCTACATCGCCAGCATCGAGCGGCCGGCCGGCGGCACCGTCGAGGGCGAGTTCCCGTCCAACAGCAACAACACCGGCGTGGACGCGCTGCTGGTCGACGAAATGCTCGCCAGCATGAACCGCAGCGCCGAAAAAGGCGGCTCGGTCTCGCTGCTCGCCGAGCGCGATTTCGATACCCCCAGCCGTGTGACGCTGAGCGAAGACGGCAGCGGCAACCCGGTGCTGTTCGTGGGCTCGGACCTGGACCGCGCCTGGTCGGGCGTGGGTCGCTCGCTGGAGCAGGGCCAGTGGCGCGTCGAAGACATCAACCGCAGCCTGGGCCTGTACTACATCAACCTGTCGGAAAAACCCGAAGACAAGCAGAGCAAGCCCGGCTTCTTCGGCCGTCTGTTCGGCAGCGAGGCCACCGAGCAAGAGCGCGAAGCCCGCGCCGAGCGCTACCAGGTGCGTCTGAGCAAGGTCGGCGAGAACGTGCAGGTCACGGTCGAGAAGAACATCAACACCGTGGCCCCGGCCGATGTCGCCCGCCGCGTGTTGAGCGCCATCCAGGACCACCTGGGCTAAGTGCGCTTCGCGGTCCTCGGAAGCGGCAGCCAAGGGAACGGCACGCTGGTCGCCAGTGATGACACCTTCATCCTGGTCGACTGCGGCTTTTCCCTGCGCGAAACCGAGCGGCGCCTGGCGTTGCTCGGCGTCGCGGCCTCACAACTGAGCGCCGTGCTGGTCACCCACGAACATGCCGATCACGTGCATGGGGTAGGGCTGCTGGCGCGGCGCTATGGCATTCCGGTGTACCTCAGCCAGGGCACGCTGCGCGGCCTGCGCAAACCGGTCGAAGTGGCCGGTTTTCTCGGCTGTGGCGACAGCCTGGACATCGGCGGTCTGACGGTCAGCGCCGTTCGCGTCGAGCACGATGCCCATGAGCCCTTGCAGTACGTGATCAGCGACGGCACGCGACGCTTCGGCATGCTCACCGACCTGGGCAGCTACGATGCCCGCCTGCTGGAGCACTACCGCGAACTCGACGCCCTGCTGATCGAGGCCAACCACTGTCGCGACCTGCTCGCCCGCGGTCACTACCCGATGTTCCTCAAGCGCCGCGTCGGCGGCAGCCAGGGGCACTTGAACAACCACCAGGCCGCGAACCTGGTGGCCGAGCTGGGCTGGAACACCTTGCAGCACCTGGTGCTGGCCCACCTCAGCAGCAAGAACAACCTGCCACAGCTGGCGCTCCAGTGCTTCGTCGACACCCTCGGGTGCGACCCGGACTGGCTCCAGGTGGCCAACCAGGACACCGGGCTCGACTGGCGCCACATCGCCTAGCCCACCCACACTGCAAGCGGAGCCCCCCATGGAAAAACGCGACGAACTCTACCGCGGCAAGGCCAAATCGGTTTACCAGACCGACGACGCCGACCGCCTGATCCTGTTGTTCCGCAACGACACCTCGGCCTTCGACGGCAAGCGCATCGAGCAGCTCGATCGCAAGGGCATGGTCAACAACAAGTTCAACGCCTTCATCATGCAGAAGCTCGAAGCGGCGGGCGTGCCAACGCAGTTCGACAAGCTCCTGGGCGACAACGAGTGCCTGGTCAAGAAGCTCGACATGATTCCGGTCGAGTGCGTGGTGCGCAACTACGCCGCCGGCAGCCTGGTCAAGCGCCTGGGTGTGGAGGAGGGCATCAAGCTCGAGCCGTCCACTTTCGAGCTGTTCCTGAAGAACGATGAGAAGGGTGATCCGTTCATCAACGAATCCCACGTCGTGGCCTTCGGTTGGGGCACCGCCGAGCAATTGGTGGAGATGAAGAAGCTGTCGCTCAAGGTCAATGAAGTGCTGACCCAGCTGTTCGACGAGGCCGGCCTGCTGTTGGTCGACTTCAAGCTAGAGTTCGGCGTGTTCCATGGCCAGATCGTGCTGGGCGACGAGTTCAGCCCCGATGGCTGCCGCCTGTGGGACAAGCAGACCCGCGAGAAGATGGACAAGGACCGCTTCCGCCAGGGTCTGGGCGGTGTGATCGAAGCCTACGAAGAAGTCGCCAAGCGCCTGGGCGTGCCGCTGTAAGCGGGCCGTTCACGCAAGCGCCTGATCCCACGCGGTTTTTTGTAGAAAAAGGTTTGCCTTTCAAAGAATCGCTGGTATGATGCGCGCCACTGGAGAGATGCCGGAGTGGTCGAACGGGACGGATTCGAAATCCGTTGTACTGGCAACAGTACCTAGGGTTCAAATCCCTATCTCTCCGCCATATCGAAAAACCCCGTAGATTTGATCTACGGGGTTTTTTTTGGTCTGCGTTTCCAGCTCTCGGTTAACAGCCTTACATCCCATCGCCGACTAAGCTGAACGACAACAGGCAGGGTTTCTAAACAGGCCCTGCCAGCGTTCCGCCCAGGAGTCGACCTGTGACAGCCCTTACCTCCAAAGCCTGCGCCACCTTGGCCGACGTCCGCTCGTTCAACCACGCCGTTGCTTCCCAGCTAGGCACTGCCCAGCCCCTCACTTGGCAGCGCTCGGCAATAGACCACTGCCGCGAAAGGCTCGAAACCGCCATGTGCGCCACGGCCGAAGACGTCCGGCCCAGGCGACCTCCAACGCACCTTCATGCCTTGTTCAAGCAGGCATTGGTCGATTGCCTGGCGGCCAACCCCGCCTTGTCGCCGATCATCGAGGCCCTGTCGCCTCTTCTGGCACACGCCGACTGGATGAAGCGCGAAGCCGCGCCGGGTGCAGACGACCATTTCGTCGAGCGTCACCGCCATGCGTTGCTGCTGGGGCCCGATCAGCCGATCGCCTGCACCTCGCTGTTGCTAGGGGTGGCGATTCTTGAGCCGCAGGTCACCTACCCATTCCACCGGCACCCGCCCGAAGAGTTCTACCTGGTGTTTTCACCGGGGCGCTGGTACCAGGAAGGCCTGGGCTGGTGGCAGCCGGGTTGCGGCGGTGTGGTGCACAACCCGCCGGGCGTGCGCCATGCCATGGCCTCGCAGGCCGAGCCGCTACTGGCTTTATGGGGCTTGCTGCTCTGAGCTGAAAAGGTGTGCGGAAACGATTCGTCCTCGGCGCTCGTAGGCTTGCGTCTGTGGATGGCTGCCATCGTTTCATCCACCCGGTACACTCCTTGCACTGCCCCTGACGCCCATCCATCCACACTGGCCTTCTTTAAGATCCGCCGCCTTACGCTACGAGCCTTCGCATGCCTTTCTCCAACGGTTTTCTCCTCAGCCTGTCCCTCTGCCTGGACATCGGCATCGCCAACATCGCCATGATCACCCTCGCCATGCAGCGCGGTTTCCTGCAAGGCTTCTGGCTGGGCCTGGGCACCTGCGTGGGCGACCTGATCTACGCCATCGCCGCCTTGGCCGGGATGACCGTGCTGCTGCAATTCGAAGCCGTGCGCTGGGTGCTGTGGCTGGGCGGTTCGGCCCTTCTGGTGTGGTTCGCGTTGAAGATGCTGTGGGCGGCGTGGCGCGGTGGGCAGGTGCAAGCCGAAGGAGAGGTGAAGGTCGAGTCGGGTTGGCGGGAATTCGTGCGCGGTATCGTACTGGCGATGTCGTCGCCCAGTGCGATCCTGTGGTTCGCGGCGGTGGGTGGGGTCTTGATCTCGCGCTCCGGTGCCGGCAGTGCGTTGGATGCAGGGCTGTTTTTGAGCGGGTTCTTCGTGGCGGGCCTGGTGTGGTCGGCCACCCTGTGCGGCGTGGCCAGCCATGGCGGGCGGCTGCTGGGCGCACGCCTCTTGACCTGGTCGTACCTGGCTTCGGCGGCGATCTTCTGCTATTTCGCGGTGTACGTGATCGTTTCGGGCTACCGCGAATTCATGGTGATGGGCGGCTGAGGCGGGCCGCACGATAGGCAGCCCGATCGTGGCCGTCTACTGCTGGAACACCTGTTTGAAGAAGCGTTGCAGGTCGGCCCAGGAGCGCTGATCGGCAGCCTTGTCATAGCCGATGTCGGGCCCGCCATGCTCGCCATGGCCCAAACGATCGGCGTCCGGGTTGCTGAAGCCGTGCTTGGCGCCCGGCAGACTGACGAATTCGAGGTCGGCGTTGGCGCTGGCCATTTCCTGCTTGAACGCTGCGACCTGCTCGGGGGTGACCATGCTGTCGGCCGCGCCGTGCTCGACCAGAATCTTCGCCCGCACTTGGCCGGGCTGCGCTGGGGTCTGGGTGACCAGCGCGCCATGCACGCTCACCACACCATCGAGTTTTTCACCGCGGCGGGCCGCATCCAGCACCACTTTGCCGCCGAAGCAGTAGCCCACGGCGCCTAGGCGATGCTTGTCGGTCTGCGGTTGCAGCTTGAGCAGGTCGAGCCCGGCGTCGAAGCGTTGTGCGGCGGCCTTGGGGTCTTTCAAGGCGGCGGCCATGAACGCCTGGGCATCGGCCGGGTGTTCGGTGTGTTTGCCATCGCCGTACATGTCGATGGCCAGGGCGTTGTAGCCCAGGCCCGCCAGCTCGCGGGCGCGACGCTTGGCGTAGTCGTTCAGGCCCCACCACTCGTGCACCACCAGCACGCCTGGGCGTTTGCCGCTCAAGGCGTCGTCGTAGGCGTAATAGCCGACCAGGCGGTTGCCGTCGGCGTCCTGATAGGGAATTTCGCGGGTCTGCACCGCCGCCTGGGCGAAGGCGGCGGTGCACATCAAGGCCACGGCAAGCGGGAAACGCATGGTCACTACTCCTGTGAAGGTTCGTTCAGCCGAGGTTCAGCCAGGGTTCAGCGGTCGTTCAGCGTCTGCTGCTTACTCTAGCTGCCAGACACCTCAAGCGCATCCACACGGGAGTGACCTTCATGAAAACCTTCAACAGCCTCATCGCCGCCATGGCCGTTTGCGCCGCAGGCCTTACCACCGCCCAGGCCGATGACACCTTCGCCAGCCTCACCTATGGCCAGACCAGCGACAAAGTGCGCAAATCCGGCCTGCTGCAGCGCAACACCGGCCACCTCGACGCCGACGGCATCATCGGCAAGGACGGCACCTGGGGCGTGCGTCTGGGCAAGCTCAACGACCAGGGCCGCTACTACATGACCTACGACAACGTCTCGGGCGACCACAGCGGCCTGAAACTGCGCCAGGAAAACCTGCTCGGCAGCTACGACCTGTTCTACCCGGTCGGCGACACCACCAAGCTGTTCGGCGGCGCCAGCCTGGGCATGACCAAACTCACCCAGACCTCGTCGGGCCTGAGCCGCGACACCGACTACGGCTATGCGGCCGGTCTGCAAGGCGGCGTGATCCAGCAGGTCACCGACAACGCATCGGTCGAACTTGGCTACCGCTACCTGCGCAGCAACGCCAGCGTGGAAGTCTCGCCCCACAACGAAGCCAAGGCCGGCACCCTGCGCCTGACCAGCAGCGCCCAGACCTACCTGTCGGCCAACTACCGCTTTTAAGCGCCAGAACGGCTGATATGCTGTGCCGGCTACACAGCCGGCACAGGCCATTCACGAGGAGGGGACGCGATGAAACTGCTGGTGGTCGAGGACGAAGCGCTGCTGCGCCATCACCTCTTCACGCGCCTGGGCGAGAGCGG
This sequence comes from Pseudomonas sp. UBA6562, assembly GCF_002434265.1. Taxonomy (GTDB): domain Bacteria; phylum Pseudomonadota; class Gammaproteobacteria; order Pseudomonadales; family Pseudomonadaceae; genus Aquipseudomonas. Next base: position 413,608 of record NZ_DJJS01000004.1, read on the forward strand.
CCATGTGGTCGAAGCCGTGGCCAACGCCGAAGAGGCGCTGTACCAGGCCGACCAATACCATCATGACCTTGCAGTGATCGACCTGGGCCTGCCAGGCATGAGCGGGCTCGAACTGATCGGCGAGCTGCGTCGCCAGGGCAAGACCTTCCCCATCCTGATCCTCACCGCTCGCGGCAACTGGCAGGACAAGGTCGAAGGCCTGGCCGCCGGGGCCGACGACTATGTGGTCAAGCCGTTCCAGTTCGAAGAGCTGGAGGCGCGCCTGAACGCGCTGTTGCGCCGTTCCAGCGGCTTCACCCAGTCGACCATCGCCGCCGGCCCCTTGATCCTCGACATCAACCGCAAGCAGGCCAGCCTGCACGACCAGCCGCTGGCGCTGACCGCTTACGAGTACCGCATCCTCGAGTACCTCATGCGCCATCACCAGCAGGTGGTGGCCAAGGACCGCCTGATGGAGCAGCTGTACCCCGACGACGAAGTGCGCGACCCGAACGTCATCGAAGTGCTGGTCGGGCGCCTGCGCCGCAAGCTCGAGGGCGACAGCGGCTTCAAGCCCATCGATACCGTGCGCGGCCTGGGCTACCTGTTCACCGAGCGCTGCCGATGATCCGCTCGCTGCGCTTGCGCTTGATGCTGGCGGCGGCGGTGCTGGCAGTGTTGTTCATGCTGGCGTTGCTGCCGGCGTTGCAGAAGGCGTTCAGCCTGGCGCTGCAAGAATCCATCGAACAGCGCCTGGCGTCGGACGTCACCACCCTGATTTCGGCCGCGCGCGTCGAGCGGGGCCAGTTGAAGATGCCGGCGCTGCTGCCGGACGAGCGCTACAACCTGCCCGCCAGCGGCCTGCTGGGCTACATCTTCGACCGCGAGGGCAAGCTGGTCTGGCAATCGCGCGCCACCGATACCCAGCACATCAACTACCAACCGCGCTACGACGGCCGCGGCAACGAATTCGCGCGCATCCGTCAAGGCGACGGCGAAGAGTTCTTCGTCTACGACGTCGAGGTCAAGCTGCTCGGCGGCAAGAGCGCGGCCTTCAGCATCGTCGCCCTGCAGCCGGTGAGCGGCTACCAGCACACCCTCGACGGCCTGCGCGAAAAACTCTACCTGGGCTTCGGGGCGGCGCTGTTGGCGTTGTTAGGTTTGCTCTGGGCAGGCCTGACCTGGGGGCTGCGCTCGCTGCGCCACCTGAGCCGCGAGCTGGACCAGGTGGAAGCCGGCGTGCGCGATGGTCTGAGCCGTGAGCACCCCAGCGAACTGCTGCGCCTGACCGGCTCGCTCAACCGATTGCTGCACAGCGAGCGCGAGCAGCGCCAGCGTTACCGCGATTCCCTGGACGATCTGGCGCACAGTCTGAAAACGCCCTTGGCGGTGTTGCAGGGTGTGGGCGAGGGCATGGGGCAGGGCGCGGACGAGCGCGAGCAGGCGCGGGTGTTGCAAAGCCAGATCGAGCGCATGAGCCAGCAGATCGACTATCAATTGCAGCGCGCCAGCCTGCGCAAGAGCGGCCTGGTGCGCCACCAGGTGGAAGTCCGGCCACTGCTCGACAGCCTGTGCAGCACCCTGGCCAAGGTCTACCGCGACAAACAGGTCCACGTCAGCCTGCATCTTCCTGCGCGCGCGCGGCTTCCCGTAGAGCAGGGCGCCTTGCTCGAACTGCTGGGCAACCTGCTGGAAAACGCCTATCGCCTGTGTCTGGAGCAGGTGCGCGTGAGCCTGCGCCAAGGCGTCGGGATCATCGAACTGTGCGTGGAAGACGACGGCCCGGGCGTGCCGGCCGAGCAGCGCCAGCGCATTTTGCAACGGGGCGAGCGCCTGGATCGTCAGCACCCAGGGCAAGGCATCGGGCTGGCGGTGGTCAAGGACATTATCGACAGCTATGACGCCGAACTGAGCCTTGACGATTCGCCCTTGGGCGGCGCGGCGTTCCGTATCGTGTTCCACTTGGACTGAGCCAGGGGCGGATTTCCGCCACAGCCCCTGTTCATTTCCCGCCACTGGGCGGAAACCCGCCACGCCCCCAGTCCTGATTTGCGTCATTGCAGCGCACTTCGGCCGCAGAAAGCCTGGACACGCACCGTTGCTGGGCATATTGGCATCACCTTTGCTAACTAGCTCGTAGAGGCCTGCGCCACGCAGCTCTACCACAACGACAAATCCCTCCATGTGCAGGAGGGTTAGCGATTCAGGTCCCCCTCGCTCTGGGAAGAGTGAAGCCGGTACCCTCGAGGAAAAATCTAGCCATGACGACACGTCAGCCGCTGTACAAGTCTCTTTATGTCCAGGTGTTGGTTGCCATCACCATCGGCATTCTGCTCGGCCACTTCTATCCGGAAACCGGTGTTGCGCTCAAACCCTTGGGTGACGGCTTCGTCAAACTGATCAAGATGGTCATCGCGCCCATCATCTTCTGCACCGTGGTCAGCGGCATCGCCGGCATGCAGAGCATGAAGTCGGTCGGCAAGACCGGCGGCTACGCACTGTTGTACTTCGAGATCGTGTCGACCATCGCCTTGATCATCGGCCTGATCGTGGTCAACGTGGTCAAGCCCGGCGCTGGCATGCACATCGATGTCACCACCCTGAACGCCAGCAGCGTGGCCGCCTATGCCGCCGCCGGTGCGCAGCAGACCACCGTGGGCTTCCTGCTCAACATCATTCCCAACACCGTGGTCGGCGCCTTCGCCAACGGCGACATCCTGCAAGTGCTGATGTTCTCGGTGATCTTCGGCTTCGCCCTGCATCGCCTGGGCAGCTACGGCAAGCCGCTGCTGGACCTGATCGATCGCTTCGCCCATGTCATGTTCAACATCATCAACATGATCATGAAGCTGGCTCCGCTGGGCGCCTTCGGTGCCATGGCCTTCACCATCGGCCAGTACGGCGTGGGTTCGCTGGTGCAGCTGGGCTACCTGATGGCCTGCTTCTACATCACCTGCCTGCTGTTCGTGCTGGTGGTGCTGGGCGGCATCTGCCGCGCCCACGGTTTCAGCGTGTTGAAGCTGATCCGCTACATCCGTGAAGAACTGATGATCGTGCTGGGGACTTCCTCGTCCGAATCGGCCCTGCCACGCATGCTGGCCAAGATGGAACGCCTGGGTGCCAAGAAGTCGGTGGTCGGCTTGGTGATCCCCACCGGCTACTCGTTCAACCTCGACGGCACCTCGATCTACCTGACCATGGCCGCCGTGTTCATCGCCCAGGCGACCGACACCACCATGGACATCACCCACCAGATCACCCTGCTGCTGGTGCTGCTGGTCGCCTCCAAAGGCGCTGCGGGTGTGACCGGTTCGGGCTTCATCGTGCTCGCTGCCACCTTGTCGGCGGTCGGTCACCTGCCAGTGGCGGGCCTGGCGCTGATCCTGGGCATCGACCGCTTCATGTCCGAAGCGCGCGCCCTGACCAACCTAGTCGGCAACGCGGTAGCGACCGTGGTCGTGGCCAAGTGGGTCAACGAGATGGACGACGACAAGCTGCAGTCCGAGCTGGCTTCCGGTGGCGGCCCGCTGGAGCTGAACCGTCCGACCGACGACCTGGGCGTGGCCGAAGGCCCTGCTCGCTAAGTCGACACCCTGCTACATGAAAAAGCCTGTCTTCGGACAGGCTTTTTCGTTTCCGGCCTGCGGGCCGTTCACGCCTGGCGGGTTTCGCCGCTGTACGTGAGCACCTGCCGACAGCGCTTGCAGACGTAGCGCCGGCCCTGGCGCACCAGGCGATGGCGTTGCGGGCTGAACGGGAAGTCGCTGTCCGGGCATGGGCAGCGGTAGATGTAGCGGGTCACGGTACGGCGCTGCACCGCGTAGCTGTGGCAGCGCAGCGGGGCCAGGTCGTAGACCCCGCGCATGATCAACTGCCATTCCCGGCCATGGGCCTGGATGCCGCCGCCGAACACCTGGTGGGCGACCAAGTGCGCGACCTCGTGGGGCACGGTCTGGCGCAGAAAGTCGTCTTGATTGGCCTGGTAGAGCGTGGGGTTGAAACGCAGCAGGTTGTCGTGCAGGTGCGCTACGCCGGCTTTCAGACCGCGCAGCTTGAAACTGACTTCGGGGCGGGGGAAGGTGCGTTTGAAGAAAGCCTCGGCCTGCACATAGCAGGCTTCGACCCGTTGTTTGAGCAGTTCGGGCATGGTCGGGGGTCTCCTGGCCGCGCAGTATGCCGCAAGCACCCTGTGCGACCCAGGCCGCCGGTCAGGCGCCAGATCGGCTTGCCGGCCCTGACGGTCTAGCCGGCGGACGTCGGCCCCAATCCCAGCCCCCACAGCGTCACGGCCACCGCCATGATCGCCACCAGCACTACCAGGCCGACCGCCAGCACGGAGCTGGAAAACAGAAAGCCTTCATCGGGCGGTATGTCCATGAAGGTCGGCGAGCCGACGTACAGCAGGAATACGGTGTAGGACACCGCCGCAATCAGGGTCAGCAGACCCAGCCAAAGGTGCGGGTAGAGCGCCGCCAGACCACCGATGAACAATGGCGTGGCCGTGTAGGTGGCGAACGCGATGCACTGTGCGAGCGAAGGCGTCGCGTCGTAGGTGCGCGCCATCCAATGCACGAACGCACCCACGGCGGCGACGCCCAGCAGCAGCGCCAGGTAAGACAGCAGGCCCAGGCTCGCCGCGCTCGACGGCGTCAGCAACACGAGTGTGCCGTTGGCGGGTCGCCAGCCGACCTGGGTAGTGCCGATGAAGGCCGAAACAGCGGGAATGGCAGCCAATGACAGGGTATGGGTGAGGTGCGTGTGGCCGCTGGAGCTCCTTTCCCCGCGAATCTGTCGCCACGCCTTGTCAGGGCGAATGAACAGGCCTAGCACGTGCTGCATCATGGTGTGGTTCCTCTGCGCGCAGGTGGGCAGCGCTCGCAGGCGCATGCCGCCCGGCCAAGGTACCTTCAGGGGTGCGGTAGGGTGGCCGTGATTGCCAGTATAGGTGTGTGTCGGCCACGGCAAGGGTGGCGTTTAGAGCAAAAGGCACGGTCAACCGCCCGCTTGATCGCTCGCGGTCTTTGTCGGATGGGCCTACGCCGACGCTACCTTTGCGGTTAAACTAGCCGGCTTTTGTCACACCTCGCGGATTCAATCGCCATGGGCACCCTCTCGGTCAACCAGAACAAACTGCAAAAACGCCTGCGCCGTCTCGCCGGCGAAGCCATCGCCGACTTCAACATGATCGAAGAGGGCGACAAGGTCATGGTCTGCCTGTCGGGCGGCAAGGACAGCTACACCATGCTCGACGTGCTGCTGCACCTGCAAAAGGTGGCCCCGATCAGCTTCCAGATCGTCGCGGTGAACATGGACCAGAAGCAACCCGGCTTCCCCGAGCACGTGCTGCCGGCCTACCTGGAAGCGCTGGGCGTCGAGTACCACATCGTCGAGAAGGACACCTACTCGGTGGTCAAGGAGCTGGTGCCCGAAGGCAAGACCACTTGCTCGCTGTGTTCGCGTCTGCGCCGTGGCACCCTGTACACCTTCGCCGACCAGATCGGCGCGACCAAGATGGCCCTGGGGCACCACCGCGACGACATCGTCGAAACCTTCTTCCTCAACATGTTCTTCAACGGCGCCCTCAAGGGCATGCCGCCCAAGCTGCGCGCCGACGACGGCCGCAACGTGGTGATCCGGCCGCTGGCCTACTGCAACGAAAAGGACATCCAGGCCTATTCGGACATGAAGCAGTTTCCGATCATCCCGTGCAACCTGTGCGGTTCCCAGGAGAACCTGCAGCGCCAGGTGGTCAAGGACATGCTGGTGGAGTGGGAGCGCAAGCACCCGGGCCGCACCGAGAGCATCTTCCGCGCCCTGCAGAACGTCGCGCCGTCGCAGTTGGCCGACCGCAACCTGTTCGACTTCGTCAGCCTGAGCATCGACGACACCGCCACGCCACGCTTCCTCGAACTGGTCAACCTCTGACATGCGCGATTACCAGTGGCTGCACGAGTTCTGCCTGAACCGCTTCGGCTCGGTGAAAGCCTTCGAAGCGTCCCTGCCCAAGCCGCGTACGGACGCGCAGTTGCGTGCCACGCCTGCGGACCGTTACCTCTCCACCCTGGCCTTGCGGGTGTTTCGCGCCGGGCTCAAGCACAGCCTGGTGGACGCCAAGTGGCCGGCCTTCGAGCAGGTGTTCTTTGGTTTCGATCCGGAGAAGGTGGTGCTGATGGGCGCCGAGCACCTGGAGCGGCTGATGCAGGACGCGCGCATCATCCGCCACCTGGGCAAGCTCAAGAGCGTGCCACGCAACGCGCAGATGATCCTCGACGTCGAGCAGACCCACGGCAGCTTCGGTGATTTCATCGCCGACTGGCCGGTGACCGACATCGTCGGGCTGTGGAAATACCTGATCAAGCACGGCAACCAGCTCGGCGGGCTGTCGGCACCGCGCTTCCTGCGCATGGTCGGCAAGGACACCTTCGTGGCCTCGGACGACGTGTCGGCAGCCCTGATCGCGCAGAAGATCGTCGACAAGCGCCCGACCAGCCAGCGCGACCAGGCCGCGGTGCAGGCGGCGTTCAACCAATGGCACGCAGAGAGCGGACGGCCCTTGTGCCAGCTGTCGGTGATGCTGGCGCACACCGTCAATCATTGAGGTGGTCGGGGCGGCACCGCCGCCCCATGACACTCAGCGACCTTCGCCCGCCAAGCGCCGCTCCAACTGATACTTCCAGCGCACATACAGCAGCGCCGCCAGAAACAGCCCCAGGCTCAGCCCGATTTCCATCGCCCCCAGCACGACCCGCGCCGGATCGAACGCCGCCAGCACCCCTTTGATGAAGTACAGGTTGACCACGAAGCAGGTCCAGGCATGGGCGCGCGCGCTACCCAGGAGCATGCCGGGCAGCAACAGCAGCAACGGCAGCAGTTCGATCGCCAGGATCACCCCGGTGCGCGCACCGTGCAGGTTGGCGAAGAACAGCGTATTGAGGCCCAGCAGGGCAATCAGGCCAAGGAAGCAGGCCAGGCTCGCCACGCGCGTGACCGCCACCCGCGGTGCAAGCCAGCTGTGCGTGGGCAGGGCTTTAGGCGTTCTGGCCACGGCTCGGCTCCAGGGCCTTGGCGGTGGCACCGATGCGTTGGCCGAGCGCGCGGCACAGGCTGATCTCGTGGGTGTCCAGCTCGCGTTTGCCGTCGGCACCGGCATGGTGGCTGGCGCCGTACGGCGTGCCGCCCCCGCGGGTGTCGATCAGCGCCGACTCGCTGTAGGGCAGGCCCATCACCAGCATGCCGTGGTGCAGCAAGGGCAACAGCATCGACAGCAAGGTGGTCTCCTGGCCGCCGTGCAGGCTGGCGGTGGAGGTGAACACCGCCGCCGGCTTGCCGACCAGTTCGCCGCCCAGCCACAGGCTGCTGGTGCCGTCGAGGAAATACTTCAAAGGCGCGGCCATGTTGCCGAAGCGGGTGGGGCTGCCGAGGATCAGACCGGCGCAGTGGCGCAGATCGTCGAGGGTAGCGTAGGGCGCGCCGTTGGCGGGAATGTCGGGCGCCATCGCCTCGCACTCGGTCGACACCGCCGGCACCGTGCGCAGGCGCGCTTCCAGGCCGCTCAGCTCGACGCCACGGGCGATGTGCCGGGCCATTTCGCTGGTGGCGCCATGACGGCTGTAGTACAGCACCAGAATGTAAGGCGAGCTCATGGCAGGATCTCCAGGACGTTTTCCGGTGGGCGGCCGATCACGGCGTTGTCGCCGGCGACCAGAATGGGGCGTTCGATGAGGATGGGTTGCTCGACCATCGCGGCGATGAGCTGCTCGTCGGTCAGCGCGGGGTCGGCAAGGCCCAGAGCCTGGTAGGCGTCTTCGCCCGTGCGCAGCAACTGGCGGGCGCCGAGGCCTAGGCGTGCCAGCAGCGTGCGCAGCGTGGCGGCATCGGGCGGCGTTTCCAGGTAGCGCACTACGGTCGGCGCAAGGCCCCGGGCTTCGAGCAGTGCGAGGGCGCTGCGGGATTTCGAACAGCGGGGGTTATGATAGAGCGTCAGTTCAGTCATGACGGGGACCACAGGCAGCTGGAAATGCCGGCTAGTCTAACCGCTCATGCTGACCCACAGGCTGTTAACTTCGAGAAGGATTGACCCATGGCAAGGCGTTTGGCAGTGGCACTGGCCATCACCGCGAGCCTGTTGCTCGCCGGTTGCGGTGCGGACTATGGCGTGGACCAGAACGGCAAGACGGTGAAGACCGAACAACTCGACGGCCACTGGCTGGTGCTCAACTACTGGGCCGAATGGTGCGGGCCCTGCCGCACCGAAGTGCCCGAGCTCAATGCTGCCGCCAAGCAGTGGCAGGCGCAGAACGTCAAAGTGGTCGGGGTGAACTTCGACGGCCTGCAAGGGGCCGATCTGAAGGAGGCGGTGAACGCGCTGGGCATCGAGTTCACCGTACTGGCGCAGGATCCGGCCGAACGCTACGAGCTGCCCCGTAGCGAGGCCTTGCCGGTCACCTACATCATCGACGACAAGGGCAAGGTGCGTGAGCAACTGCTCGGCGAGCAGACCCTCGAAGGCCTGCAAGAGAAGCTCAAAGCGCTCAAGGGCGGCGCCTGATCCGGCATCCGTACCGGCGGCGCCTACGCGGCGCCGTCAGCTTTCCTCAGGCCAGAAGCGCAAGGCCTTGCCATCGTCCAGCCAGAAACGCACCTGCCCTTGATTCGACGTATCCCAGCGCTGTACCCGCTCCAGCGCCTTGAGAAAGCGCCCTTCCTGTTCCATCAGCGCCGGCGCGCAGAGCTTGCGCGTGCTGCCTACCGGACCGAAGTGCAATGCCTCGCCCTGCAAGGTGTAGGGCGCGAACCAGTGGTTGCAGCCGGCATTGCCGTACGCCCGGCCATCGCCGCCCAGGGTCAGGCTGAGGTGACTGTAGTCCATGAGCGGACGTTCGCCGATCCATTCCAGGGTGTAGGCTTGGTCTTGTTGCAGCGGGGTGGGCGCGCTGGCGCAGCCGACCAGCGCTGCAGCCATCAACGCACTGGCCGCCAGCGCCTTCACGACGCGCTCGCCTGGCAGCGTGGGCAGAGGTGGCGCTCGCCTTGGTTGCTCCAACCCAGCTCTTCGAGCCGCGCGTTGGCCGCTGGCTGACGCGCCTTGTTGCCCAGGGAGGAGTCCACCGCGAACTCGAGGTCCAGCGAGGTCTGGCAACCATCGCATTCGACCTGCCAGGTCAGGATCTCCAGCTCTTTGAACGCCGGGCCATTGGCCGTGGCCACCCACTGCCCCTGCGGGTTGATCAGGTGGCGCACGGTCTGCACCGTCAGGCGCATCGACAGGGTTTTACTGCCTTTGAGGCTGACCAGCAGGACATCGTCCTTTCTGATCGAGCCGCCATTGCCGGTGACCTGATAGCGGCCCGGCACCAGTGCGCGGCACTCGATCAGGGTGTGTTGCGGGTTGAAAAGGGTGTAGCGGAAATCGTGCTCGACCATGGGTCCTCCAGAAATGCGGCGTATCCTAGCATCAACCCTCGACCAGATTCTGCGGATTGCCTGCCGCCCAGCCGATGATGTTGGCCAGGGTGGTGCCGGCGATGGCGTCCAGCGCTTCACGGGTGAGGAACGCCTGGTGGGCGGTGACGATCACGTTGGGGAAGGTCAGCAGGCGTGCCAGCACATCGTCCTGCAAGGGGTGGTCGGAGCGGTCCTGGAAGAACAGCTGCGCCTCCTCTTCGTACACGTCCAGGCCCAGGTACCCCAGCTGACCGCTTTTCAGCGCCTCGATCAGTGCCGGGGTGTCGACCAGCGCGCCGCGGCCGGTGTTGATCAGCATGGCGCCGTGCTGCATCTGCGCCAGGGTCCGGGCATCGATCAGGTGGTGGCTGTCGGCGGTCAGCGGGCAGTGCAGGCTGACGATGCGCGACTCGCGCAGCAGCGCATCCAGCGGCAGGTAGCGTGCGCCCAAGGCCAGCAGGCGCGGGTTGGGGTAGGGGTCGTGGGCGAGTATCTGGCAGCCGAAGCCGGCCATGATGCGGGCGAAGGCTTCGCCGATCTGACCGGTGCCGATCACCCCGACGGTCTTGCCGTGCAGGTCGAAGCCGGTCAAGCCGTGCAAGGTGAAGTCGCCTTCGCGGGTGCGGTTGTAGGCACGGTGCAGGCGCCGGTTCAATGCCATCACCAGAGCCACCGCGTGCTCGGCCACGGCGTGCGGCGAGTAGGCGGGCACGCGCACCACACCCAGGCCCAGGCGCTCGGCGGCGGCCAGGTCGACGTGGTTGTAGCCGGCCGAGCGCAAAGCGATCAGCCGAGTGCCGCCTGCGGCCAGTCGTTCGAGCACGGCGGCGTCGAGTTCGTCGTTGATAAAGGCACACACCACCTCGAAACCTTGCGCCAGCGCGGCGGTGTCGACGCTCAGGCGGGTGGGTTGGTAATGCAGGTCCAGGGGCAGCCCGGTGCCGGCGCGGGCGAAGCTTTCCTGGTCGTAATGCTGGCTACTGAACAACAGCACGCGCATGGGCGGCGCTCCTTGTGTTGGGGGCGGGCCAGCAAGGCGCAGACCCGTCAGAAGGGTGGGTTGTTCAGGCGCCCAGATGCGCCTGGGTCGCGAGGCGGCCTATGGCCCGGTCCAGCTCGTCCATGGCCTGCATCATGTGCGGGTGCTCCTGCTTGAGCAGGGTTTCGCTGCGCTGGCAAGCGGCGCGCAGTTGCGGCACGCCGCAATAGCGCGTGGCGCCGTTCAAACGGTGCACACGTTCGATCATCGCCTGCCGATCGCCGCTTTCACGGGCCTGGCGGATGGCTTCGCGGTCGCCTTCGAGCGAGGCCAGGAGCATGGCCAGCATGTCCGCTGCCAGGTCCGGCTTGCCGGCTGCGAGGCGCAGGCCCTCCTGTGGGTCGAGCACTTTCAGTTCGAGGTTGTCGGGGACGCGCTCCTGGGCGCGCTCGGGCGGCGGGGTGTCGAGGCTCAGGCCGGTCCATTTCAGCACCACTTGGGCTAACTGCCGTTCGCTGATGGGTTTGGTCAGGTAGTCGTCCATGCCGCTGTGCAGCAGCGCGCGCTTTTCGTTGGCCATGGCATGGGCGGTCAGGGCCACCACCGGCAAGGGCGGCTGGCCCAGGTCGGCCTCGCGGCGGCGGATCTGCTCGGTGCAGGCCGGGCCGTCCATGCCGGGCATCTGCACGTCCATCAGCACCAGGTCGAAAGGCTCCTCGTCGATGGCGCGCAAGGCCGCCTGGCCGTTGTCCACGGCCACCACCACGGCGCCCATGTCTTCGAGCAGAGTCTGCACCAGCAGCAGGTTGGCCGGGTTGTCGTCGACGCAGAGGATGCGCGGCAGGCGCTGCCCGGTCAGGGGTTGCGAGGCCGGGCGCTGCTGATGACGGGGTTGCACCAGGTCCAGCAGCACCCGGCGCAGCTTGCGCGTGCAGGCCGGCTTGGACAGCAGCTGGCCGTGGCCTTCGCTCAAGTGCGACTGGTACAAGCCCTGCTCGGTGGTGGGGCAGAACACCAGGCACTGGCAGCCATGGCGCTCCAGCTGGTCGTTGATCAGGCCCAGTCGCTCGGGCGCCAGGTTGGCCAGGTTGATGCCGAGCACGGCGAACTCGAACGGCTTGCCCGCCAAGGCGGCCGCTTCGACGGCCTGGATCAGGTGCTCGAAGCTGCCGAACTGGGTGACGCTCAGGCCGCAGTCCTGCAATTGATGCTCCAGCGCCTGACACGCCAGTTCATGGCTTTCGACGATCGCCACACGCCGCTCCAGCAGGGCCTGCAAGGGTGCCTGGTCGATGTCGTCGTGGGCCTTGGGCAGGGTCAGGGTGATCCAGAACTGCGAACCTTCGCCGGGCGTGCTGTCGACGCCGATCTCGCCGCCCATCTGCTCGATCAGGCGCTTGGAGATCACCAGGCCCAAGCCGGTGCCGCCGGGCTCGCGCGACAGCGAGTTGTCGGCCTGGCTGAAGGCCTGGAACAGCGTGCGCACGTCGGCCGGGGTCAGACCGATACCGGTGTCGCGCACGCTGATGCGCAACTGCACGCTGTCTTCCTGTTCGTCTTCGAGCATGGCGCGTACCGCGATGGTGCCCTCGCGGGTGAACTTGATCGCGTTGCTGACCAGGTTGGTGAGGATCTGCTTGAGCCGCAGCGGGTCGCCGACCAGCGACAGCGGCGTGTCGCGGTAGACCAGGCTGACCAGCTCGAGCTGCTTGGCGTGGGCCGCAGGCGCGAGGATGGTCAGAGTGTCCTGGATCAGGTCGCGCAGGTTGAAGGGAATGCTGTCGAGCACCAGCTTGCCGGCTTCGATCTTGGAGAAGTCGAGGATCTCGTTGATGATGCCCAGCAGGTTGCCGGCCGATTTCTCGATGGTGCCCAGGTAGTCCTGCTGGCGCGGGCTGAGCTCGCCTTTCTGCAACAAATGCGTGAAGCCCAGGATGCCGTTGAGCGGGGTGCGGATTTCGTGGCTCATGTTGGCCAGGAACTCGGACTTGATGCGGCTGGCCTCCAGAGCCTCCTTGCGCGCCATGTCCAGTTCGATGTTCTGGATCTCGATGGTTTCCAGGTTTTGCCGCACGTCTTCGGTGGCCTGGTCGACGTTGTTCTGCAGCTCTTCATGGGCGCTGTGCAGGGTCTGCGCCATGCGGTTGATGCCGGCGGCCAGCTCGTCCAGCTCGTGGCTGCCCATGGCCGGCAGCCGTTCTTCGAGGTTGCCGTCCTTGAGCCGGTTGACGGCGTCCTTGATGCGTTCCAGCGGCTGGTTGATGGCGCGGCTCATGCGCATCGCCAGCAGTACCGTCAGGCTCAGGCAGGCGAAGATCAGCAACATGCTGGTGAACAGGTTGCGGTAACCGCGCAGCAGGGTGCCGTCGTGGGACAGCTCCACCTCGACCCAGCCTAGAAGGCGCTCGGCCTCTGCCGGCACCGCGTCGGTGACGAGGTCGCGGTGGTGGCCGAATACCGGCATCAGGTAGCGGGTGGCATCCTTGCCGCTGCGATCGAGCAGCTGCGTGCCACTGCCGCCGCTGGGCGGCGGGTTGAGCATGCTGGGGCCGGCATGCGCCAGGCGCGTGCGGTCGGGGGCGAGGAAGGCCACGGCGCGTACGTCGACCTGTTCCAGCGCCTCGGCGGCGATGCGCTCGAGCTGGGCGCGCGCCTGGGTGTGTCGCGCCAGGGCCGGGGCGGCGAGCGGGGCCAGTTGCTCGGACACCAGCTTGCCGCGCTGCAGCAGTTGCGTGCGCAGCTCGGCCTGCTGCTGCCAGTTGAAATAGATGCCCAGCACCAGCGCCATCAGGCTGGCGGGGAGCAAGGCGAGGATAAGGACGCGGCTTCGTATTCCCAGACGATCGAGCACATTGTTCTCCTGTATGTGCCAGCGCAAGCAACGCGCTGCGAGCGCAAAGGTACTCCCGCTGGCCAAGGCTTGCACTGATTTGTGCCAGGGTCGGCGGTCAAGGGCGAGTGCTGCCCGGGCCTATCGGTCCGTACCGGAACTGCATATAGCCAGCCGCTATAACCTCCAACCATTGCGAGATATGGCCTTGGCGGCTTTGCCGGTATGATAGGCGCCCCCTGTCGCCCGGAATGCGAAATACGCCATGACCTCGCAGTACCCAACCATCGCCGATTGCGTCGGCAATACGCCCCTGGTTCGTCTGCAGCGTCTGGGCGGCGACACCAGCAACACGCTGCTGCTCAAGCTCGAAGGCAACAACCCCGCAGGCTCGGTCAAGGACCGCCCGGCGTTGTCGATGATCGCGCGCGCCGAACAACGCGGCCTGATCAAACCGGGCGACACCCTGATTGAAGCGACGTCGGGCAACACCGGCATCGCGCTGGCCATGGCCGCAGCGATCAAGGGCTACAAGATGATCCTGATCATGCCCGACAACTCCACCAACGAACGCAAGGCGGCCATGACCGCCTACGGCGCCGAGTTGCTGCTGGTGACCAAGGAAGAGGGCATGGAAGGCGCCCGGGACCTCGCCGAAAGGCTCCAGGCCCAAGGCCGCGGCCGCGTGCTGGACCAGTTCGGCAACGGCGACAACCCCATGGCCCATTACCACGGCACCGGCCCGGAAATCTGGCAGCAGACCCACGGCAGCGTGACCCATTTCATCAGCTCCATGGGCACCACCGGCACCATCATGGGCTGCTCGCAGTACCTCAAGGAGCAGAACCCGGCCGTGCAGATCGTCGGCCTGCAACCGATGGACGGCTCGTCCATCCCCGGCATCCGCCGTTGGCCCGAGGCCTATCTGCCGACCATCTTCGACGCCAGCCGCGTCGACCAGGTGCTGGACATGTCCCAGGAGGAAGCCGAGCAGACCATGCTGCGCCTTGCCCGCGAAGAGGGCATTTTCTGTGGCGTGTCCTCCGGTGGTGCGGTGGCAGGCATGTTGCGCCTGTCGCGCGAGCTGGAAAATGCGGTACTGGTGGCGATCATCTGCGACCGCGGCGACCGCTACCTGTCCACCGGCCTGTTCGACGCGCCGTGATGTCGAAGAAGAAAAGTAGCGGCGGCCTGCGCTTCCAGCCCGCCGGCGGCGAGCGCGCCACGCAAGTGCCCGTGGGCAAGAAGCAGCGCCTGGACATCCAGCGCCTGGCCGGTGACGGTCGCGGCATCGCCTTCCATGAAGGGCGCACCTGGTTCGTCAGCGGCGCTCTGGCCGGCGAAAGCGTCGAGGCGCGGGTGCTCAATGCGCGCGGCAAGGTGGTCGAGGCCCGCCTGGAGCGGCTGTTCGAGGCCAGTGCCGAGCGCCGCGAAGCGCCATGCCGGCATTTCGATCGATGCGGCGGCTGCAATTTGCAGCACCTGCCCCATGGCGCGCAACTGGCCCTCAAACAGCGCACCCTGGCCGAGCAGCTGCAACGCGTGGCAGGCCTGCAACCCGAGACCTGGGCCGAACCGCTGGCGGGGCCGGAATTCGGCTACCGTCGGCGCGCCCGCGTGGCGGTGCGCTGGGACGCCAAGGCGCGTGAGCTGCAGGTGGGCTTTCGCGGTGAAGCCAGCCAGGACATCGTCGCCATCGAAGAATGCAGTGTGCTGGTACAACCCTTGCAGTCGATCCTGCGCCATTTGCCGACCGCGCTGCGCAGCCTGAGCCGCCCGCAGGCCCTGGGCCATGTGGAGTTGTTCAGCGGCACGGCCGAGGCGGTGTTGGTGCGGCATGTCGCGCCGCTGCCCGACGAGGACGTGCAACGCTTGCAGGCGTTCTGCGTCGAGGCCGGTGCGCAGCTGTGGTTGCAGGGCGAGGGCGAACCCGCGCCGTTCGTGGCCGATGCCCGTCTGGGTTTCAGCCTGGAGCCCTGGCGGTTGCAGCTGGCCTGGCGCCCGGGCGATTTCGTGCAGGTCAACGCCGCGGTCAACACGGCGATGATCGCCCAGGCCCTGGACTGGCTCGCACCGCAGGCGCACGAGCGGGTGCTCGACCTGTTCTGTGGCCTGGGCAACTTCGCCCTGCCGCTGGCGCGCGTGGCGCGTGAGGTGGTCGCGGTCGAAGGCGTGCAGGCGATGGTCGAGCGCGCAGCGGCCAATGCGCGTCACAACGAAGTGCATAATGCTGCGTTTTTTCAGGCCGATTTAACCCAGCCTTTGGCCGGCGCCGAGTGGGCAGCCGAGGGCTTTTCTGCGGTACTCTTGGACCCACCGCGCGACGGTGCCTACGAGGTTGTGCAACACATCGCACAGCTCAAGGCGAAACGGTTGGTTTACGTCTCTTGCAATCCAGCTACCCTCGCGCGCGATGCTCAGGTGCTGGTCAACCAGGGGTACCGGTTAACGAGAGCCGGGATTCTCGACATGTTTCCTCAAACGGCGCATGTCGAAGCCATGGCGTTATTCGAAGCGGGCTAGCCAGTCTGGCCCCTCGGCGTGTCGTCCAGGGAATGGACGGCGCGCAGGTGATAGCCAGCGCGCCCGTGCGGCGCGCTGTATGGAAAGGTAGAACACAGATGGTACAGGTGAGAGTGCACCAGCCGGTCAACACCGACGGCACTATCAATCTCGAAGGATGGCTGGATCATGTAACCAGCGTCGATGCGGCGCTCGATCGCAATGAGCTGGCCCAGGCCTGCGAATTCGCCCAGACCGTCGAGAAGAACGGCAACCCAGCCAAGCATTCCTGGGCCGATGGCACCTCGAGTTTCCAAGCCGGGCTCGAAATCGCCGAAATCCTTGCCGACCTCAAGCTCGACCAGGATTCGCTGGTCGCGGCGGTCATCTACCGCGCGGTGCGCGAGGGCAAGGTGACCCTGGCCGAAGTCGGCGAGCGTTTCGGCCCGGTGGTGGCCAAGCTGATCGACGGCGTGCTGCGCATGGCCGCCATCAGCGCCAGCCTTAGCCCGCGCCACTCGATGGTGCTAGGCTCGCAGGCGCAGGTCGAGAACCTGCGCAAGATGCTCGTGGCCATGGTCGACGACGTGCGCGTGGCACTGATCAAGCTGGCCGAGCGCACCTGCGCGATCCGCGCGGTCAAAGCCGCCGACGACGACAAGCGTCTGCGCGTCGCCCGCGAAGTGGCCGACATCTATGCGCCGTTGGCCCACCGCCTGGGTATCGGCCACATCAAGTGGGAACTCGAAGACCTTTCGTTCCGCTACCTCGAACCCGAGCAATACAAGCAGATCGCCAAGTTGTTGCACGAACGCCGGCTCGACCGCGAGCGCTTCATCAGCGACGTCATGGGCCAGTTGCAGAACGAGCTGTTGGCTACCGGCGTCAACGCCGACATCAGTGGGCGGGCGAAACATATCTATTCGATCTGGCGCAAGATGCAGCGCAAAGGCCTGGAATTCAGCCAGATCTACGACGTGCGCGCCGTGCGCGTGCTGGTCCCGGAAATCCGCGACTGCTACACCGCGCTGGGCATCGTGCATACCCTGTGGCGGCACATTCCCAAGGAGTTCGACGACTACATCGCCAACCCTAAGGAAAACGGCTACCGCTCGTTGCACACTGCGGTGATCGGCCCCGAGGGCAAGGTGCTGGAAGTGCAGATCCGCACCCATGGCATGCACGAGGAAGCCGAACTGGGCGTGTGCGCGCACTGGAAGTACAAGGGCACCGACGTCAAAGGCGGCTCGAACCACTACGAAGAGAAGATCTCCTGGCTGCGCCAGGTGCTCGAGTGGCACGAAGAGCTCGGCGACATCGGCGGCCTGGCCGAACAGCTGCGCGTCGACATCGAGCCGGACCGCGTCTACATCTTCACCCCCGACGGCCACGCCATCGATCTGCCCAAGGGCGCGACGCCGCTCGACTTCGCCTACCGCGTACACACCGAAATCGGCCACAACTGCCGCGGCGCCAAGATCAACGGGCGCATCGTGCCGCTCAACTACGTGCTGCAAACCGGTGAGCAGGTCGAGATCATCACCAGCAAGCACGGCAGCCCCAGCCGCGACTGGCTGAACTCCAACCTGGGCTACGTCAACACTTCGCGGGCACGGGCCAAGATCGTCCATTGGTTCAAGCTGCAAGCGCGCGACCAGAACGTGGCGGCCGGCAAAACCCTCATCGAACGCGAACTGAGCCGGTTGGGCTTGCCCCAGGTGGACTTCGAACGCCTGGCGGAAAAGGCCAACGTCAAAACCGCCGAGGACATGTTCGCCGCGCTCGGCGCCGGCGACTTGCGCCTGGCACAGATGGTCAACGCGGCCCAGCAATTGCTCGAGCCGGACCGCAGCGAGCAGGTCGAGCTGATCACCCGCAAACCTACCAGCCGCTCCAGCAAGCGCGGCGACGTGCGCATCCAGGGCGTGGGCAACCTGCTCACGCAGATGGCCGGCTGCTGCCAGCCGTTGCCGGGCGACGCCATCGTCGGTTACATCACCCAGGGCCGCGGCGTCAGCATCCACCGCCAGGACTGCGCCTCGGTGCTGCAACTGGGCGGCAAGGAGCCGGAGCGCATCATCCAGGTCAGTTGGGGGCCGATTCCGGTGCAGACCTATCCGGTCGACATCGTGGTGCGTGCCTACGACCGGCCGGGCCTGCTGCGCGACGTGTCGCAGGTGCTGCTCAACGAGAAGATCAACGTGCTGGCGGTCAACACCCGTTCGAACAAGGACGACAACACCGCGCAGATGTCGCTGACCATCGAGATCCCCGGCCTGGACGCCTTGGGGCGCCTGCTCGGGCGCATCTCGCAGTTGCCCAACATCATCGAGACGCGGCGTAACCGCACGCCCTGAGCCCAGGCGGTCGCGTGCCCGGTCGGCCCTGTGCGTGGCCGGGCAACGCTGCCGTGAAGGAGTAGCGCCAATGACCTATACCTTGCCCGACCTTCTGCACCTGATGGCCCGCCTGCGCGACCCGCAGCACGGCTGCCCTTGGGATCTGAAGCAGGACTACGCCAGCATCGTCAAGCACACTCTGGAAGAAGCCTTCGAGGTCGCCGACACCATCGAGCGCGGCGACTTCGAGCACTTGCAGGGCGAGCTCGGTGACCTGCTGTTCCAGGTGGTCTATTACAGCCAGCTGGCGCGTGAAGAAGGCCGTTTCGAGTTCGACGGCGTGGTCGATGCCATCACCCGCAAGCTGATCCGCCGCCATCCCCATGTCTTCCCCACCGGCGAGCTGTATGCGCCGCTGGACACCCCGCACCTGAGCGAAGAGCAGGTCAAGACGCGCTGGGAGGCCATCAAGGCCGAGGAGCGCGCGCAGAAGAGCGCGCCTGAGCAGCTGTCGTTGCTCGACGACGTGCCGGCCGCGCTGCCGGCCCTGTCGCGTGCGGCCAAGTTGCAGAAGCGCGCGGCCACTGTCGGCTTCGACTGGCCGGCTGCCTTGCCGGTGCTGGACAAGGTCCGCGAAGAGCTCGACGAAGTGTTGCAGGCCATGGCCGACGGCGACGCCGACGCATTGGAAGATGAACTGGGCGACCTGCTGTTCGCCACGGTCAACCTGGCGCGCCACCTCAAGCACGACCCCGAACAGGCGCTGCGCCGCGCCAACCGTAAATTCGAACGACGTTTCCGTTTCATCGAGCAGGCATTGCGCGAGCAGGGCCTGCCGATCGAAGATCGCACCCTCGACGAACTGGACGCCCTCTGGGGCGAGGCCAAGCGTCAGGAAAAGAACCTGCCCAGCTGCGGCTGAGTCGATGCATAAGTGAGTAGACACCCATGAGCCTTTCCCTTCGCGACCAATTGCTCAAAGCCGGTCTGGTCAACCAGAAACAGGTTTCCCAGACCAACAAGGCCGAGAAAAAACAGAAACGCCTGGTCCACAAAGGCCAGGCCGAAGCCGACGACACCCAGCAACGCCTGGCCAAAGAGGCTCAGGCGGAAAAGATCAAGCGCGACCAGGAACTCAACCGCGCGCAGCAGGAAAAGGCCGAAGCCAAGGCGCGCGCGGCCCAGGTCAAGCAACTGATCGAGGCGACCCGCCTGCCCAAGCTGACCACCGAGGATTATTACAACTTCGTCGACGACAAGAAGGTCAAGCGCATTGCGGTCAACGCGCTGATGCGCAGCAAACTGAGCAATGGCTCGCTGGCCGTGGTGTCCCATGGCGGGGGTTACGAGGTGATTCCGCGCGAAGCAGCGGTGAAGATCCAGGAGCGCGATCCGCACCGTATCCTGCTGCTCAACACCCATGTCGAAGAAGCCGACGAAGCGGACGATCCGTACGCGGCGTACAAGATTCCCGACGACCTGATGTGGTGAGGCGCTGCTAGCTCTGGGTTGCCAGGCCAACACGTAATAGGGGGTAGACCGGTGTTCCGGTCTACCCCCTATTACGTTCAGTCGCGCGTGTCCAGGGTCAATGCGTTGCGTCGCGCTGACGCTCCTGCTCGGCCAATTCGTTACGGTACTGCTGGGCCTGCTGTTCGTCGTGGAACATGCCGACCAGCTGCCCTTGCTGATGCACATCCCAGATGCGCACGCCGGCAGCCAGACCTTCGTGGGACATTTTCGATTCGTCGCGTTCGGTTACTTGAACTGTCATCGTCATACTCCCCTGTGGGTGGATTGCGACATTGTGTCGCACACCCCAGTTATAGAGTCCGATAGCAGCCTAAGTAAATAAACACGCGATTAAACATCTTTCATGCAACCGCTCTGGCCCGGCTTCTGTCGCCACGCTGCTTCACGAGCGCGGGGCGACTTTGCAAGGCTGGCAGGCGAAGGTGATCAGTGCATGTCAGGCAGACGCGCCTGGTTGCGCACTTCGGTCTTGGCGATGGCTTCCGGGGGCAGCACGATCCGCTGTTTGCTCAACAATTCGCCCATGTTCGCCAGAATCCGGTACATCGAATATTCCTCGGTGTAGCGCACTTCGGTGTAGCGGCGATTGGCGTTGTACAGCTCGTTCTCACTGTCGAGCACATCGAGCAGGGTACGTTGGCCCAGGCCGAACTGGTCCTGGTAGGCCGCACGTACGCGTTGGGTGGTTTCGGCGTATTCCAGGGCGCTTGGGATCTGCTTGCGGGCGTTGTTCATGGCGTTCCACGACAGGCCCAGGTTCTCGTTGATTTCGCGCAGGGCGTTGTTGCGGATGTCCATGGCCTGGTTGATCTTGTAGGAATCGGACTGCAAGCGCGCCTTGTCGCTACCCCCGCGGAACAGGTTGTAGGTCAGTTCGACCCCAGCCTGCCAATCGTTGTTGCTGTGGCCGCGTTCGCCGCCCTGGTTGTTGTTGGCGCCGGTGGCCAACACCGCGTCCAGGCGCGGATAGAACGGCGACTTGGCCACTTCGTATTGTTTCTCGGCCGACTCGACGTCCGCTTGCGCCGACTTCAGGTATGGGTTGTTTTCCAGCATGCCTTGACGGGCTTCGTCGAGGGTTTCAGGCACGATGGGTTTTACGGCAGTCGGCGCTTCCAGTTCGTCGGGCTGCACGCCGATGATGCTGAAGAAGTTGACTTCGGCATCCGCCAGGTCGACCTCGGCGGTGTCCAGGTTGTTTTCGGCGAGGGCACGACGTGCGTGGGATTGATCGAGGTCGGCGGTGCTACCGATGCCGCGCTCGCTGCGCAGGCCGATCTGGTCGTTGACGCGCAGGTGCGCTTGCAGGTTGTTCTTGGCCAGGGTCACCAATTCGCGTCGCTTGAGCACTTCGAGGTAGACCTCGATGGCGCGCAGGGCAACGGTTTCTGCGGTGGCCTGAGTATAGTAGGCCCTGGAATTGGCCACGGCTTGGGTGCGGCCCACTTCATTGGCAGTGTTGAAACCGTCGAACAGCATTTGCCGCAGGCGCAGCTCGGACTGGGTGTAGTTCAGGGTCTCTTTGTTGTGGTTGCGCGAACCGTCGGCGTTGAAACCGCGGGTATTGTTATTGTCGGATCGTTGGCGCCCATATCCCGCCACCAAATCCACTGTGGGGAAGTAACCGCCGCGTGCGAACTTCACGTCTTCGTCGGCCGACGAGCGACTATTACGGTATTCGCTGACTTCCGGATGTTTGTCGACCGCACTCTGCACTGCCTCGGTGAGCGACATGGCTTGCACCGACGCGCCTGTGGTGGCGAGCAAAATGGCAGCGGTGAGCGGGGCTAAAACGCGCATGGGGTACTTCTCCCTAAATCTCGAATTGTCCGATATTCGCCAGAAAAATGGCGCAAAAAATGAGTGTAACCGTTTCATGTTTGTAACATCACAGCTAAGAACATACGACGCCGGAAATAAGAAGATTTTGGCATAACTATTGTTCCAAAAAAAACTTACACCATTACGTTAATTCACGACATTGTTTCTTTCAGTCTGAACGCCAAGTCTCTGTAAAACACGGTTTTCCGGCGTCAATTAAATTTTCCGTAAATTTGCAGCTGAGGATACAGGGGAGGACGGCGAGTACGGAATTGGGGCGACAGAATATTGTCACTCGCGCATTATTTTTCCGTACTCGTTGAACCTGCCGCCGGGCGTGCTTTCGTCCCGGCCATCGCAGCGGTAGTCAGGCATTAGCCAGGCTGCTCCCGAAGTACCTGGCAACCCTTGATGCGAATCAACCACAGCAAGGGAGCAGTGTGCCATGGCGAAATTGATCGGTGTGGTCAGCCGGGTCATCGGAGAAGTGTTTGCGCTAGGTATCGACGGCGCGCGGCGCCTCTTGATCGAAGGCGATCGTCTGTACGTCGGCGATCAGTTGGAAACTGGGGTCGAAGGGGCGGTAGCGGTACGCCTGGACAACGGCGCGCAGTTGACGCTCGGCCGTGACAGCAGCCTGCTGTTGACCGCCCGGTTGCTGGATGACGCGGTGCCCGACATCGTCAGCCCGGACGTGCTACCGAGCGAGGCGGCGTTGGCCGACGTCGTGCGGATCCAGCGGGCCATCGCCGCAGGGGCTGACCCCAGCCAGGAAGCGGAGGCACCTGCGGCCGGCGCGCCACAATCGCTGGGCGGCGGTCATAGTTTCGTGCTGCTGACCGAGGTCGGCGATCGCGTGGACCCTGAGGTGGGCTTCCCCACGACGGGGTTCGCCTATCCGCCAGAGCCCGGCGGACGTGAGCTAGGTGGCCGCGACAACGGCGGTCGCTACCGGGATGGCCCACCGCTGTCGCCCCCCGACAGCCCGGGTACCGTGACGCCGCCTGGCCCAGGAACGCCGCCCGGCCCCACTCCTGAAACACCTCCCGATCCTGGAGCGCCTCCTGGCCCCGGGCCCGAAACGCCTCCGGATCCTGAAACACCGCCCGGTCCCGAAACACCACCTGGCCCGGAGCCGGAGCCGCCTCCCCAGCCGCCTACCGATCAGCCGGTGAGCCTGCGCGGTCTGGAGATTCAGCCAGCGGAACTGCTGCTCGACGAAGCCAATCTGCCGCAAGGGTCAGCCAGTGACGCTACGGCACTGACCCAACGCGGCAGCTTCACCGTGGTCGCGCCGGACGGCGTGTACGACCTCAGTGTCGGCGGCCTGGTGGTCATTGCCGCAGGCGTCGTGACAGGCGTCGGCCAGTCGTTCGTGACCGCGTTGGGCAACACCTTGACCGTTACCGGCTATGACGCGCAGACGGGCCAAGTCAGCTACAGCTACACCCTCAACGGCGCGGAGCAGCACCCAGACGGTAGTGGACGCAATGCGCTCAGCGAACAGTTTCTGGTGCGCGCCAGCGATGTCGATGGCGACACGGCCAGCGGCAGCCTGGACGTGATCATCCGCGACGACGTGCCGACAGCGGTCGACGACCTCGATACCGGCCTGGCCACCCCCGCAGCCGCGCAGCTGACGGGCAACGTACTCGACAACGACGTGCAAGGCGCGGACCGGGTCAGCGACGGCCAGCCCATCGTCGGCGGTACCTTCCAGGGCACCTACGGCACCTTGGTTCTGGCCGGCGACGGCAGCTACACCTACACCCTCGATCCCAACGCCCCGGCCTTCAAGCAACTGCCGGGCGCAGGGCGAGGGGCCGAGGTGTTCACCTACACCCTGCGCGACGCCGATGGCGACACCAGCAACGCGACCCTCACCTTGAACGTGCTACGCCCTGACAACCCCGTGCAACTGCAAGGCCTGGACGTGCAGGGCGGGGAACTGACGCTGTTCGAGCGCTATCTTGCCGACGGCAGCAGCCCAGATCCGGCCGCGCTGACCCAGACGGGCACGTTCCGGGTCACCGCACCGGATGGGTTGAAAACGCTGAAAGTGGGTGGCATCGACGTAGTGAGCGATGGCGTGGCAGCCGGTTTCCCGCAAACGATGCTCACTGGACTGGGCAATCGCCTGACGATCACTGGCTACGATGCCGACACCGGTGTGGTCAGCTACCGCTACACCTTGCAGGACAATGCGACACATCCAACGGGGAACGGCGCCAATGACCTGCAAGAGCAATTCAGCGTCATCGCCCAGGATACCGACGGCAGCACAGCGACCGGCAGCCTCGACGTGAACATCGTCGACGACGTGCCCCTGGCGACTTCTGATTCTGCTCAGGTGCGTGAAGGGGGAACGGTTAGCGGTAATGTGTTGCTCAATGACATCGTTGGCGCCGACGTGCGTACCGATGGTCAGTACGTGGTGGGCGTCAGGGCTGGCAACGACACCAGTACTTCAGCTTCGGGCCAGGTAGGTGTTCAGGTACAGGGCCAATATGGCTTCCTCATCATCGCCGCCGACGGCAACGCGACCTACCATGCCAACCCCAACAGCGTTGGCAGCGCAGGCGGCCGTGACGTGTTCGTCTACACCATCCGCGATGCCGATGGTGACGAAAGTACGACGACTGTGACCTTGGATATCCGGGATAGCGGTCTGATCGCCTGTCCGGACTGGGACATCAAGGTCTACGAAAAAGCCTTGGACCTGAACAAGGACGGCAACGATCTGGCCCCCGGTACCGTAATCGGCAGCAACCCAGGTTCCCGTGGCGAAACCGATACTGGCTCGTTAGTCGGCGCAGTTTCGGGCGGGGTAGGCGCGCTTACCTACAGCCTGGTCGGCAGTGCTGTTGGGCAGTACGGCCAGATCCAGATCCAGCCCGACGGCACGTACACCTACACCCTGACCTCCGCGCCGAAAACCCCAGGCAGCCCCAACAACGGCGCAGACACCCAGACCGAGACCTTCACCTATCAAGCCACCGACGCCAATGGCAACAACGTGACCGGCAGCATCGTCGTGCGCATCGTCGACGACGTGCCTACCGCCCATTGCGATTCGGCCCAGGTGCGTGAAGGCGGTACGGTCAGCGGCAATGTTCTGCTCAATGACATCATCGGCGCTGATGTGCGTGCCGATGGGCAGTATGTGGTGGGCGTCAGGGCCGGCAACGACACCAGTACCTCGGCCCTGGGCCAAGTCGGCACACAGGTACAGGGCCAGTACGGCTACCTCACCCTCGCCGCAGATGGCAACGCCACCTACCACGCCAACCCCAACAGCGTGGGCAGCGCAGGCGGCCGTGACGTGTTCGTCTACACCATCCGCGATGCCGATGGTGACGAAAGTACGACGACTGTGACCTTGGATATCCGGGATAGCGGTCTGATCGCCTGTCCGGACTGGGACATCAAGGTCTACGAAAAAGCCTTGGACCTGAACAAGGACGGCAACGACCTGGCCCCCGGCACCGTAATCGGCAGCAACCCCGGTTCCCGTGGCGAAACCGATACGGGCTCCTTGGTCGGCGCAGTTTCGAACGGGGTAGGCTCGCTTACCTACAGCCTGATTGGCAGCGCTGTGGGTCAATACGGCCAGATCCAGATCCAACCGGATGGCACTTACACCTACACCCTGACCTCCGCGCCGAAAACACCTGGCAGCCCCAACAACGGCGCAGACACCCAGACCGAAACCTTCACCTATCAAGCCACCGACGCCAACGGCAACAACGTGACCGGCAGCATCGTGGTGCGCATCGTCGACGATGTGCCCACCGCCCATTGCGATTCGGCCCAGGTGCGCGAAGGCGGCACCGTCAGCGGCAATGTTCTGCTCAATGACATCATCGGCGCTGATGTGCGTGCCGATGGGCACTATGTGGTGGGCGTCAGGGCTGGCAACGACACCAGTACCTCGGCTTCTGGCCAAGTCGGCGCGCAGGTACAGGGCCAGTACGGCTATCTCACCATCGCCGCCGACGGCAACGCCACCTACCACGCCAACTCCAACAGCGTTGGCAGCGCAGGCGGGCGTGACGTGTTCGTCTATACCATCCGCGACGCCGATGGTGACGAAAGCACCGCCACCGTCACGCTTGATGTCAGGGATAGCGGCTTAGTCGCCTGTCCAGATTGGGAAATCAAGGTCTACGAAAAAGCCTTGGATTTGAACAAGGACGGCAACGACCTGGCCCCCGGTACCGTAATCGGCAGCAATCCCGGTTCCCGTGGCGAAACCGATACTGGTTCCCTAGTCGGCGCAGTCTCCGGTGGTGTTGGGCAGCTCAGCTATAGCTTGATCGGTAGTGCCATCGGCCAGCACGGTCAAATCCACATTCAGCCCGACGGCACGTACACCTACACCCTGACCTCCGCGCCGAAAACACCTGGCAGCCCCAACAACGGCGCAGACACCCAGACCGAAACCTTCACCTATCAAGCCACCGACGCCAATGGCAACAACGTGACCGGCAGCATCGTGGTGCGCATCGTCGACGATGTGCCCATCGCCCATTGCGATTCGGCCCAAGTGCGTGAAGGCGGTACGGTCAGCGGCAATATTCTGCTCAATGACATCATCGGCGCTGATGTGCGTGCCGATGGGCAGTATGTGGTAGGCGTCAGGGCTGGCCACGACACCAGTACCTCGGCCCTGGGCCAAGTCGGCACGCAGGTACAGGGCCAATATGGCTTCCTCATCATCGCCGCCGACGGCAACGCCACCTACCACGCCAACCCCAACAGCGTGGGCAGCGCAGGTGGGCGTGACGTCTTCGTCTACACCATCCGCGACGCCGACGGCGACGAAAGCACCGCCACCGTCACGCTCGACGTAAAAGACAACGCGCCACCCCTGTGCAGCATCGCCTACGCTCAGGCCGCGCCCCTGTTCCTTGATCGCACCGAATTCGCTAGGCCCATCGCGCGCGGCGATTTCATCAGCACCCCTGGCAACCTGACCGCCGTCTTGGTGGTGGCGGGCCTGCTTGGCGCTGCTCAGGCGCACGAACAGGCCGACCCGCAGCATTTCACCGTGGATTTGCACCAAGGCGAACGACTGAGCTTGAAGCAGGACACGACCAGCGCCGAGGTCTCGCTGGCCTGGCAAGACCCCACTGGCCAAATCCACACCCTCGACGAGCATGGCCAGTTCGTGGCAGCGCACGATGGCATGTACAGCTTGTTGGTTTCTAGCACAGCCGACAGCGGCGCGGGCCATGTACCGCAGGATTATCGGCTGAGCCTGGTGCTCGACCATCCGACGCTGGCCGATCAAGCCTCGCAGCCGCTTGCAAGCCCGGTCGATGCGCACACGGCCGCCGCCCTTGTCGTCACGGCGGGGGCCGCACATGCCGCAGCAGTCGCCCACCCGCAATCGGCCGAGGCGAACGGCGCTGCTCAAGGTGCCGAGAGCATTTCCGCGACCACGCACCCTGCCACAGGGGAGCCTATAGTTAGCACCCTCGGTGCCGAGGGGTTGCCAGAAAGCAATGGGGTGTATGCGACCAACGCCCAGCCGGCCGGCACCAGCGCAACGGCCGATTCCTCCGGCGCACACGCCGACCCGAACGCCGCTCAGCGCGCAGATGCGCTGATCGATTTCGACGAAGACAGCGGTTTGTTCATCAGCATCCATGACACGCTGGGCTCGGAGGGCCACGCGAACGGCATTGCCAGCGTCGACACCCCGGTCTGGCACCCCGTCGAATCAGAGCGGGCGCCTTCTGACGACGCCCTCGCCAGCACGGACCCGCTGGATCTGTCGCAGCTCCTGCAAGGTGAGGGCGTGGACACCGATTCGCTGGAGCATTACCTGCACCCCTCTGCTAGCGCTGCGCCAATCCCGCTGCACACCGGCGATCCGCTGCAAGCGAGTGCCGAGCGGACGGACCAACCCGACCCTCACCTGGCACCCCTGCCCACGGTCGAGGCCGCGCACCTGATGACTTCGGACAACGCCGCACTGCTCAACACACTGTTCGGTACCTCACCGCCGCCGGTCGACAACGTCTGAGGCCCTGCGGGCGCTGTCAGGCCGTGCGGGGTTTGAGGATCAGCAAGGTCAGAAGACCGGCGACGATCCCCCAGAAGGCCGAGCCGACCGACAGCAGGGTGAAGCCCGAGGCGGTGACCATGAAGGTGACCAGCGCCGCCTCGCGCTCGCGCGACTCGGCCATGGCGATGTGCAGGCCGTTCATGATCGAGCCGAGCAGGGCCAGGGCGGCGATCGACAGCACCAGCTCCTTGGGCAGGGCGGCGAACAGCGCCGCCAGGGTAGCGCCGAAGATGCCGGCCACGCCGTAGAACGCCCCGCACCAGACTGCGGCGCTGTAGCGCTTGGTCGAATCCTCATGGGCTTGCGGGCCGGTGCAGATCGCCGCGCTCAGGGCCGCCAGGTTCAGGCCATGGCCGCCGAAAGGCGCCACCAGCAACGACGCCACGCCCGTAGCGGTGATCAGCGGCGAGGCCGGCACGTCGTAGCCGTCGGCGCGCAGCACGGCCATGCCAGGCATGTTCTGCGAGGTCATCACTACCACGAACAGTGGGATACCGATGCTGATGGTGGCGGCCAGGGAGAAGCTTGGGGTGGTCCACACCGGTGTCGCCACTTGCAGGTGGAAACCGCTGAAGTCCAGCAGGCCCAGACCGCCGGCCAGGGCCGTGCCGACCAGCAGCGCCACCAGTACGCAGTAACGCGGCGAGACGCGCTTGACCAGCAGGTAACTGAAGAACATGCCCACCACCAAGAGCGTCTGGTGCTGGGCGGCGACGAAGATTTCACTGCCGATGCGAAACAGAATGCCGGCCAGCAGCGCCGAGGCCAGCGAGGCGGGGATGCGTCGCACCAAGCGCTCGAAGCTGCCTGTGAGCCCGCAGACCAGCACCAGCACCGCGCTGGTGATGTAGGCGCCGACGGCCTCGTTGTAGCTAACCCCGCCCAGGCTGGTGATCAGCAGTGCCGCGCCCGGTGTCGACCAGGCGATGGTCACGGGCGTGCGATAACGCAGCGATAGGCCGATGCTGCACACCGCAATGCCGATCGACAGCGCCCAGATCCACGAGGAAATCTGCGCGCTGGTCAGGCCGGCCGCTTGCCCGGCCTGGAACATCAGCACCAATGAGCTGGTGTAGCCGGTGAGCATGGCGATGAAGCCGGCGACCACGGCGGACGGTGAGGAGTCTGCCAGCAGATGCGGGCGAACGGGTTTGGCGAGCGACATGGATCGTTCCCTGAGCGGATGTAAGCAGTGTTTTCAGCCTACCGGCTGGGCGCACAGGCTTTGCCATACAGCCGCGTGCGGGTTGGGCCGTACAGTCGTCGGTCAAGGGTGGGGGCAGTGGGAAAGTGGCCGCGCTCGGTGTGCGAGGGCAAGCATCGCTCGGCAGCTGTGCAGTTGACCGCAGTCGCCGTTCTAACCGCAGGCGATGCCGGTGCCAATCACGCTGCGGCAGTGGCCCCTGGGCCACCGCAGCAACGGCGCAGCAGCCGTAGACTCAGACGTTGCCGAAGCGCCGTTCGAGGTAGGCGATGATGTCGTTGGACTCGTACATCCAGCGCACTTCGTTGCCTTCTTCGATACGCAGGCACGGCACCTTGATGCGGCCGCCGCCTTCGAGCAGGGCCTGGCGGTGCTGCGGGTCGTGCTTGGCGTCGCGCAGGGCCACCGGTACGTTGAGGCGGTGCAGGGCACGGCGGGTCTTGACGCAGAACGGGCAGGCATGGAACTGGTACAGCGCCAGGTCGCGCGCCTGTTCCTCCACCTGCGCCTGGGCGGCAGGGTCGCGTTTGCGCTTGGCCGGGCGGCTGATCCAGTCGCCGAAGACGATAAGCTGGCCGAGACCGACGCGCAGGGCTTTGACGATCATGGAGCACTCCTGAAAGCAGATAAACGAAAAAGCCGACCCAAAGGCCGGCTCGCGCTCAGCGGGCGATCACTTGATCAGGCTGAGGAATTCGGTGCGGGTGGCGGCGTTGGCGCGGAATTCGCCGAGCATCACCGAGGTGATCATGCTGGAGTTCTGCTTCTCGACACCGCGCATCATCATGCACATGTGCTTGGCCTCGATGACCACGGCCACGCCCGCGGCGCCGGTCACCTGTTCGATGGCTTCGGCGATCTGCCGGCTGAGGTTTTCCTGAATCTGCAGGCGGCGGGCGAACATGTCGACGATCCGCGCGACCTTCGACAGGCCAAGGACCTTGCCCTTGGGCAGGTAGGCGACGTGGGCCTTGCCGATGAAGGGCAGCATGTGGTGCTCGCACATCGAATACAGCTCGATGTCGCGCACCACCACCATTTCGCTGTTATCAGAACTGAACAGGGCGTTGTTGGTGACTTCTTCGAGGGTCTGCTCGTAACCGCGGCAAAGGTACTTCATGGCCTTGGCTGCCCGCTTGGGCGTGTCGCGCAGGCCCTCGCGGGAGATGTCCTCGCCGATCTGGCCAAGGATCTCGGTGTAGTTCTGTTCCAGGGACATGGATCTACCTGTGGGAATTTTCGCAAAAATGAAGGGTAAGTCGGAGGACGCAGCGCTGCAAGCGCGATGTTACTCGTCGCGGCCTTCGAGCATGGTGCGTTTGAGCATCACATACACCGCGCCCGTACCGCCGTGGCGCGGCTGGCAGGAAACGAAGCCGAGCACCTGCGCATGCTGACGCAGCCAGGTGTTGACGTGGCTCTTGATCATCGGCCGCTTGCCGTCCAGGCGCGCGGCCTTGCCGTGGGTGACCCGCACGCAGCGCACTTCCAGCTTGGTGGCTTCGGCGATGAAGTCCCAGAGGGTTTCGCGGGCCTTTTCCACACTCATGCCGTGCAGGTCGAGGCTGCCCTCGAAGGCGATCTGGCCGAGCTTGAGCTTGCGCAGCTGGGCTTCCTGCACGCCGTCGCGGCGCCAGAGCAGCTCGTCTTCGGCGCCCACGTCGATGACGAACTGATCGGACAGGCCGTCGATCACCAGTGTCTGGTCGCTGCGAACCGTCGCCTTCTGGCGCAAACCGGCCAACTGCTGGCGGTCGGCCTTGGGCTTGCCGACTTCGGCGCGGTCGTGGGTGATCGGCTTGACGCCGCGCACTTCGCTACGAAAGAGGGAAAAATCGTCGTCTTGCATGTTGCCTCCACCTGAGGCGGCGTAGTTTACGCCACTGCGCAGGGCAGCGGCAGTCTGGCCGCGACATGCGCAGGCGTCGGCCTCAGATCAGGCTGGCGGTCGGCGCCACGCAGGCGAAGTTGTCGGCCATCACCGCCATCTCGCACTGGTGGATCTGCGCGGCGGGAATCACGCTGTCCTTGAAGGCCAGGTCACGGGTGGCGCTGGCGTCTTCGACCAGGGTGCAGCGGTAGCCGTAGTCCTTGGCGCGGCGCACGGTGGTGCTGACGCTCGAGTGGCTCATGAAGCCGCAGACGATCAGGTCGAGGTGGCCGAGGCCCTGCAGGGTTTCATGCAGCTTGGTGTTCTTGAAGGCATTGGGCATGCGCTTTTCGATCACCAATTCGCCCTCGCGTGGCTCGAGCCCCGGAATGAATTCGCCGCGTGGACCCTGCGGGTCGAACAGACCGCCCACGGTGCCCAGATGACGCACATGGATGATCGGGCGCCCGGCCAGGCGGGCGGCATCGAGCAGACGGGCGATGTTGGCCGTGGCCTCGTCCATGCCCGACAGCGCCAGCGGACCGCTGAGGTACTCCTTCTGCGCATCGATGATGATCAGGCTGGCCTGGCTCAACTTGGCCGGCGGATAATCGCGACCGCTCAGACGCAGCATCGTGGTTGCAACGGACATCAAGGGCTCCTTTGGGATAGGGCTGTTGCGCGCCATTGTCCTCTGCCGCGACGACAATGGGAATGCTTGACAGCGCAAGCGGCGCAGTTGCTGGCCTGTGGCTACATGACGGCACGTTCGGAGAAACATTTACAGACGCAGACTGATAGACTTTCCCGCTGCCTTCCAAGGAGTCCACCGTGATCACTTCCCGCCTGCGCACCTTGCGCGACCACATTCGCTGGGCGGTCAGCCGCTTCCACGAACACGACCTGTTCTTCGGCCACGGCGCCGACAACGCCTGGGACGAAGCGCGCCAACTGGTGCTCGGCGCCTTGCACCTGCCGTTCGAAGTGGCCGACGCCTACCTCGACTGCCAGCTCGAAGACGACGAGCGCGTGCGCCTGCAACACCTGTTCAAGCGCCGCATCGAAGACCGCATTCCCACCGCCTATCTGCTGGGCGAAGCCTGGTTCTGCGGCTTGTCGTTCATCGTCGACGAGCGCGTGCTGATTCCCCGCTCGCCCATCGGCGAACTGCTCGAAGCGCGCCTGGAACCCTGGTTGGGCAGCGAGCCGACGCGCATCCTCGACCTGTGCACGGGCTCGGGTTGCATCGGCATCCTGGCCGCCGACGTGTTCCCGGACGCCGAAGTGGTCTTGGCCGACCTGTCGTTCGACGCCCTGGAGGTCGCCAACCAGAACATCGAACGCCATGGCCTCGAAGAGCGCGTCTTCACCGTGCAGGGCGACGGTTTCGCCGGCCTGCCGCAGCAGCGCTTCGACCTCATCCTGTCGAACCCGCCTTATGTCGATGCGCAGGATTTCGCCGACATGCCGGCCGAATACCAGCACGAGCCGGAGCTGGGCCTGGCCTGCGGCGACGATGGCCTGGACCTGGTGCGGCGCATGCTGGCCGAAGCGGCCGACCACCTGACCGAGAAGGGCCTGCTGATCGTCGAAGTCGGCAACAGCCAGGTGCACGTCGAACAGCGCTATCCGGAAGTGGACTTCGCCTGGCTCGAGTTCAAGCGCGGCGGGCATGGCGTGTTCATGCTGTCCGCCGAGCAGTGCCGCCAGCACCAGGATCTGTTCCGCGCACGGGCCTGATGGGTTTGCCGTGCTCGCCGCGTTGGCGGGCGTCGTGCAACAGGCGTCGTGCGACGGGTGCCGTGCAGTGGACGCCGCACAGCGGCGCGCTGCAGCACGCGCAGCTAGCGGGTGGCGATGAAGATCAGCAGGCCGGCCTGGAACACCGCGAAGGCCACCAGGCAGGTGATGGTGAAGCGCAGGCCGCTGTCTTCGCGCTCGACCCGCGCCATGCGTTCGTCGCGTTCGCGCAACTGCGCGGTCATTTCCTGCAGTTGCTGTTCGGCCTGCTGCAGCATCGCCGCGCTGTCGAGCACCTGCAGGGCCTGCACCTTTTCCTCGTTCCAGTAAGGCCGCAACTGACTGACCACGCTGTCGAGGGTATGGCCCTTGGTCGGCTGGCCGTCGGCGTAGGCGATTTCCAGGCCGAAACTGCGCAGCACCTGATCGCGGCGCAGGCGCAGGTCGTCGTTCATGGCGTCACGCGCCGGCAGTTCAAGGGATTCGATCCGGTAGTCGGGCCAGCGCCCTTGCAGCCACTTGCCGGCCTGGGCCAGCAGGAAACGCCCCAAGCCGCGGTTGCTCGGCTCCAGGTTCAGGCTCTGCCCGCCGCCCAGTTGCACCTGGCGCAGGCCGTGGTCGACGCGCACGTCCAGACGATTCTGCTCCTTGTGCGTCATTTGTCCGGGCAGGCGGATCTCCAGGCGCAGCAAGCTGTGGGCCGGGCTGTGCCTTTCCACATGGCCGAACTGCACGAAACGCAGCGGGTGCGCGCCGTGGCGGTCGGTGGGCAGCGGGCTCAGGCGCAGCAGTTGGAATTGTTCGGCGGCGGCGTCGGCCCAGGGCAGGGGCGCACTGGGCGGGTCCTGCGGCGCGGCGGCAGGTTCAGCGCCGGTAGGGGCGACGGTCATGGAAAGTCCTCGGGTACGTGTCGGCGATGCACAGGGCAGGGCGGGGCGGCGCGTTCCAGCATCGATGCCGGGTTATCGGCCGCCCGCGCCGCAACCTGAGGGCCGCCGCTCAGTCCTGGGGCAGGGCGCGGATGAAGGCCACCACGCGCTCGCCCAGCTCCCGCGCCAAGGGCAGTTCCGGGTTGCTGTAACTGTCGCGCTGTTCGCTCATGTCCCGCGGGCTGATGCGCAGCATGTGGTTCATGCCGTCGATCAACACCAACTGCGCATCGGGTTTGGCCGCTTGCAACTTCTCGGCATCGAGCACCTCGACCTGCACGTCGTTGCGGCCCTGGACGATCAGGGCGGGCATCTTCAGGCGGCCGAAGGCGGCGGCCGGGTCCTGGCGCAACAGGGAAATCACGTAAGGCTGCACGCTTGGGCGGAAGGCCTGGCGCAAGGGCCTGGGCACATCGAGGCTGGTCTGGCCGGCTTGCAGGCGGTCGAGCAGCAGGTTGCCGCGCAGCATGTCGGCCGGATTCAAGCGCTTGGCCAGTTGCTCGCGCAGCACCTGGGCGATGGGCCGGCCGCTGCCGGCCAGGGTGACCACGGCGCTGGCCCCGGCGTCTTCGGCGGCAAGGCTGGCGATCAGCGCGCCTTCGCTGTGGCCGACGATGATCAGCGGCCCGAAGCGCGGGTCGGCACGTAGCTGGCGGCCCCAGGCGACGGCGTCGGCGACGTAGCGCTCGACGCTCAGGTCGCGCTCGTCGGGCGTGGCCGGCTGGCTCGCGGCGACGCCACGTTTGTCGTAGCGCACACTGGCGATGTGCTGCTTGGCCAGCAGCAAGGCCAGACGCTTGAGATTGTCGACCCGGCCCGAAGCCGGGTTGTTGCCGTCGCGGTCGGTCGGGCCGGAGCCGGGGATGATCAGCACTACCGGCGGCGGGGTGTCCTGCTGCGGCAACAGCAGGCTGCCATGCAGTACGCCCTGGCCGGTGTCGAGCTCGATCGGGCGTTGCGACACGGTCGGCGCCGCGGCGTAGGAGAGAGGTGCGAACAGGCACAACAGGAGCACAGCGACGAGACGCGAAGGCATGGAAGGGCGCTACATGGAGGGATGGTGTTCTGACCGGGGCGTCTGCCGAAGGTTCTGGCGTGCTGTTCAGGCACCTGGGCCGAGACCGGCCGGCATGACCAAACGGCAGCGCCTAACCCCGGCCATTTTCCGTATACTGCTGCGCTTCGTTCACTTCAGGCAGATTCGCGGAGCGTCCATGTCCGGCAATACCTACGGCAAGCTGTTCACTGTCACCACCGCAGGCGAAAGCCATGGCCCGGCGTTGGTCGCCATTGTCGATGGGTGCCCTCCGGGCCTCGAACTGTCCCTGGCCGACCTGCAGCACGACCTCGACCGGCGCAAGCCCGGCACCAGCCGGCACACCACCCAGCGCCAGGAAGCCGATGAGGTGGAAATCCTCTCCGGGGTCTTCGAGGGGCGCACCACTGGCTGCTCGATCGGCCTGCTGATCCGCAACACCGACCAGAAGTCCAAGGACTACTCGGCGATCAAGGACCTGTTCCGCCCGGCCCACGCCGACTACACCTACCACCACAAGTACGGCACCCGCGACTACCGCGGCGGCGGCCGCAGCTCGGCACGGGAAACCGCCATGCGCGTGGCCGCCGGCGCCATCGCCAAGAAATACCTGGCCACCCAGGGCATCCGGGTGCGCGGCTACATGAGCCAGCTCGGCCCCATCGAAATCCCGTTCAAAGGCTGGGAAAGCGTCGAGCAGAACGCCTTCTTCAGCCCGGACCCGACCAAGGTGCCGGAGCTGGAGGCCTACATGGACCAGCTGCGCCGTGACCAGGATTCGGTCGGTGCGAAGATCACCGTGGTGGCCGAGGGCGTGATGCCGGGGTTGGGGGAGCCGATCTTCGACCGCCTCGACGCCGAGCTCGCCCACGCGCTGATGAGCATCAACGCGGTCAAGGGCGTGGAAATCGGCGCAGGCTTCGCCAGCGTCGCCCAGCGCGGCAGCGAGCACCGCGACGAGATGACGCCAAAAGGCTTCCTGAGCAACGACGCCGGCGGCATTCTCGGCGGCATTTCCTCCGGCCAGCCGATCGTCGCGCACCTGGCGCTCAAGCCCACGTCGAGCATCACCGTGCCAGGCCGTTCGATCGACGCCGACGGCAATGCCGTGGAGATGGTCACCAAGGGTCGCCACGACCCGTGCGTGGGCATCCGCGCCACACCCATCGCCGAGGCGATGATGGCCATCGTGCTGATGGACCACCTGCTGCGCCACCGTGGCCAGAACGCCGACGTGCGCGTCACCACCCCGGTACTCGGCCAGGCCTGAGCGCATCCGGCAGGGCGGGCGAAGTCGGGCCTGCCGGCATCACCCTCGCGACGACCCGCAACGGTCGTCGCCTTGCCCCGACGTGGAGCCCATGCCCAGCATTCCCTACTGGCGGCTGTCCAGCTTCTACCTCTGCTATTTCGCCCTGCTGGGCGCCACGGCGCCGTTCCTGGCGCTGTACTTCGACCATCTGGGCTTCGCCCCGGCACGCATCGGCGAGCTGGTGGCAATCCCCATGCTGATGCGCTGCCTGGCGCCCAACCTGTGGGGCTGGCTGGGCGACCGGACCGGGCGGCGCTTGTTGATCGTGCGCCTGGGCGCCTTGTGCACCCTGGCCAGTTTCTCGCTGATCTTCTTCGGCCACAGCTACGCCTGGCTGGCACTGGTGATGGCCTTGCACGCGTTCTTCTGGCACGCGGTGCTGCCGCAATTCGAAGTCATCACCCTGGCGCACCTGCATGGGCAGACCGGACGTTACAGCCAAGTGCGCCTATGGGGCTCGGTGGGTTTCATCATTGCGGTGGTCGGCTTGGGCAGGTTGTTCGAACACGTGCGGTTGGACGCCTACCCCTGGGCGGTGGTGGCGATCATGGGCGGTATTCTGCTCGCCAGCCTGTGGGTGCCCAACGCGCAGCCGGTGGAGCAGGGCGAGCGGCGCGGCGCCGAGGGTTTCGTGGGCCAGCTGCGCGCGCCGGGAGTGTTGCCGTTCTACGTCTGCGTGGCGCTGATGCAGCTCAGCCATGGGCCGTACTACACCTTCCTCAGCCTGCACTTGCAGCATTTGGGTTACGAGCGCGGCGCCATCGGCTTGCTGTGGGCGCTGGGCGTGGTCGCCGAAGTGCTGATGTTCCTGCTGATGAGCCGCCTGTTCGCACGCATTTCGATCCAAGGCCTGCTGCTAGGCAGTTTCGTGCTGGCGGCGCTGCGTTGGGCATTGCTCGGCACCCTGGCCGACGTACCGGCCATCCTGCTGCTGGCGCAACTGCTGCACGCGGCCACCTTCGGCTGTTTCCACGCGGCCAGCATCGCGTTCGTGCAGGCCAGCTTCGGTGCCCGCCAGCAAGGCCAGGGCCAGGCGCTGTACGCCGCACTGTCCGGCACCGGCGGCGCCTTGGGCGCGCTGTACGCCGGCTATGCCTGGAATCAGTTGGGCGCCACCTTTACCTTCGCCGTGGCCAGCCTCGCTGCACTGGCGGCCGCCTCGATCACCGCGTTCACCCTGAACGCCACCCGGAGAACCCTGCGATGAGCATTCTCAGCGTCTATCACCACCGTACCCCTGAGCAACCGAACAAGGTCCTGACCCATGCCACCGACATCGCCGCCACCTTGGCCGAGCACGGCCTGGATTTCAGCCAGCACGCACTGACCGCACGGCCCCGTCCCGGCGGCGGGCGCGAAGCGGTCGCCCAGGCGCTTGGCGATGAGCTGCAAGCGCTACTCGGCACGCAACGTTGCACGGCCTTCGAAGTGCTCGACTGCGATGGCGAGGAAGGGCGGCCACAGCCAGGCGAAGAGGAACATGCCTACTCGGTCGATGAAGTCTTCGTGGTTGTCAGCGGACGTGCGCAGCTCGTCGTGCGCCGTGGCGAATGGGTATTTGCGGTGCTGTGCGAGCGCGGCGATGCCCTACGGGTGCCCGGCGGCAGCGGTCGTTGGTTGAGCCTAGGAGAACGACCGTTCTGTGTCGCGGTACGCTTGCTGAAGGGCGAGGGGAACAGCGTGCCGGTGCATGGCGATGGTGCCAAGCCCAGCGAATTTCCGGGGATGGATGAACTCTGATGCATCTAAGGGGCCATAGACATGGCCCCACGTCATGAACATTACGGCTTAGCGGTAGGTCGGCAGGGCAAAACGTTGTTGGCTTTGCAGCATCGAGATCACCGGCAGTTCGCTGGCTTGTTCGGCCAGATCGCGGCGGATGGCGCTGATGGCCCAAGACAGTTGCTCGGCGCTGTGCAGTTGAGCGTAGGACAGTACGCGGCGGCTAACTTTGTTGTCGGCAGCGCGCAGGGTCAGCAGAACGCCGCCGTCTGGGCGAGGCTGGGTGCTGACTTGATAGCCTGGGAAGACGGAAGTGAATTTTTGCTGAATGAGGTCCATGGTGACTCCTGAGCGTTGAAGGTTGCAGATTCTGTCCTCTAACGTTGCAGTGACCATGCCAGCTTTGAGCTCATGAAAAAACCCAGCAAAATCAACGGCTTGTAATGTTTCAGAAATATGCGCCCCATGCAGGCTGCAAGGTCATGCATTTTGCACAGTGCATTTTGCAATGCTGCGATGTCAGATAGCCTGCCTCTTTCATTCCGATAGTTTCTGAACCTTTGTCGCCACGCAGTGGCCTGACAGATCATTGGGTGAACAATCTGCCAGGAGAATCACGATGCAAGACGCTGCCCCTGCCACCATGACCGATGAAGAGACCGCTGCGTTCGCCGAACAGGTGTTCAACTGCGCACGCAGTGGCGATGCCGACCTGCTGGAGCGTTTGCTCGACAGCGGCCTGCCGGTCAACCTGCGTAACGGCAAGGGCGACAGTCTGTTGATGCTGGCCAGCTACCACGGCCACTTCCAGGCAGTCCAGGTTTTGCTCAAACATGGCGCCGATCCGTTGCTGGCCAACGACAACGGGCAGATGCCGATCGCCGGCGCTGCGTTCAAAGGCGATCTGCCGATGATCAAACTGCTGCTCGAACACGGTGTACCGGTCGATGCCGCTGCCGCCGACGGCCGTACGGCTCTGATGCTGGCGGCGATGTTCAACCGTATGGACATCCTCGAATTCCTGCTGAGCCGCGGCGCCGATCCCGCCCATCGGGACGCACGCGGTGCGACCGCTTTGGTCGCGGCGCAGACCATGGGGGCCGTAGAGGCCATGGCACGCCTGCAAGCGCTGGCCGACTGACCGAGCCAGGGGTATCCTTGGCGCCTTTTCACTCTGCCAGGCTACCCCTTCATGAAGAACTCGTTGCGCGAACTCATCAGCCTCATCGGCGCCGGCTGCATGCTCGACGAGGACATCGACCGCATCGCCGACGAAGCAGCACAGGCTTACGCCGACCCAGCGGCTTTCCTCGCCGCCAACCCCGACATCAACTACGACGACAGCTTCCCCATGCCTTTGGGCGAGTGGGTCGTGGTCGGCAGCCTGCCCGATACCGTGCTGTTCCAGGCCGAGACCTACCAGCAGTTGTTCGAAGCCATCAGCGGTTCGTTCGACCAGGGCGTGGCGTTCAACCTCAAGCCCAAACAGTTGGCGCGCACCGAGCCGTTGACGGCGCTCAACCGCATGCAGGTGCAGATGGCGGCGCTGAACAAGGAGGGCGGGGGTTATGTGTTGTTGAACTTCAGCCAACTGCTCGACGATCCTTTGCAGATGGTGATCGTGGCACGCAATGACTTACCACGTGTGCTGGAGTTGGCTGCCGAAGTAGGCATTGTCGCCGAGCCCGCCCTGGATGCCTTGAAAGCTGCCCAAGCCTGAACGGGCGCCTCAAGGAGCGCCGAACCGGTCGCTCCTAGAGGCGCTTGATGCCTTCCTCCAGACCTTGCAGGGTCATGGGAAACATCCGCCCCTCCAGCATCTCGCGCACCAGCTCGATCGAGGCCGTGTAGTCCCAAGCGCGGGTAGGGTAGGGGTTGATCCAGATGACCTTGCTGAATTTCTCCAGCACCCGCTGCATCCACACGTAGCCGGCTTCCTCGTTCCAGTGTTCGACGCTGCCGCCCGGCT
Organism: Pseudomonas sp. UBA6562; assembly: GCF_002434265.1. Lineage (GTDB taxonomy): Bacteria > Pseudomonadota > Gammaproteobacteria > Pseudomonadales > Pseudomonadaceae > Aquipseudomonas. Next base: position 452,890 of record NZ_DJJS01000004.1, read on the forward strand.
GGGTGATCTCGTAGGGCGCCATGGCCGCATCGCCCACGAAGATCACGCAGTAGTCGTCGCCGTACTTGTGCAACAGGTCATAGGTGCCCATGCGCTCGCCGTTGCGCCGCTGGTTGTTCTTCCATACCGACTCGTAGACGAAGTTGTGGAAGTAGTAGTACTCCAGGTGCTTGAACTCGCTGCGGCAGGCCGAAAACAGCTCTTCGCAGACTTGCACGTGGGCATCCATGGAGCCGCCGATGTCGAACAGCAACAGCAGCTTCACCGCGTTGCGCCGCTCGGGGCGCATCTGGATGTTGAGCAGCCCGCCGTCGCGCGCCGTCTGGTCGATGGTGCCGCCGATGTCGAACTCGTCCGCCGCGCCTTGCCGCGCGAACTTGCGCAGGCGCCGCAGTGCCAGCTTGATGTTGCGCGTGCCCAGCTCGACCTGATCGTCGAGATTCTGGTAGTCACGCTGTTCCCACACCTTGACCGCCTTGCCCTGGCGCTCGCCGGCATCGCCCACGCGGATGCCCTCGGGGTTGTAGCCCCCCGAGCCGAACGGGCTGGTGCCCCCGGTGCCGATCCACTTGCTGCCGCCGGCGTGGCGTTCCTTCTGTTCGGCCAGGCGCTGCTTGAACGCTTCGATCAGTTTGTCCAGGCCGCCCAAGGACTGGATCTGCGCCCGCTCTTCGGCGCTCAGCGAGCGCTCGAACTCCTTGCGCAGCCAGTCTTCGGGAATCAGCGCTTCCAGGTGTCGGTCGAGGTCGCTCAGCCCATCGAAGTAGGCGCCGAAGGCACGGTCGAACTTGTCGAAGTGCCGTTCGTCCTTGACCAGAATGGTGCGTGCCAGGAAATAGAACTGCTCCATGTCGGCGAACACCACGTGCTGCTCCAGGGCGGCATGCAGGTCGAGCAGTTCGCGCAGCGACACCGGCACCTTGGCCGCGCGCAGTTCGGTGAACAGGTTGAGCAGCATGGGCCAGGTTCCTCAGCGGTTGCCGCGGCGGCTCATGAACGCCAGGCGCTCGAGCAGTTGCACGTCCTGCTCGTTCTTCACCAGGGCACCGGCCAGCGGCGGAATCGCCTTGCTGGGGTTGCGCTCGCGCAGCACGGCCTCGCCGATGTCGTCGGCCATCAACAGCTTGAGCCAGTCGACCAGTTCGGACGTGGAAGGCTTCTTCTTCAGGCCCGGCACCTTGCGCACGTCGAAGAACACGTCCAGCGCTTCGCTGACCAGGGAGGTGCTGATGTTCGGATAGTGCACATCGACGATGCGTTGCAGGGTGGCGCGGTCGGGGAAGGCGATGTAGTGGAAGAAGCAGCGGCGCAGGAAGGCGTCCGGCAACTCCTTCTCGTTGTTCGAGGTGATGATGATGATCGGGCGGTGCCGCGCTTTGATGGTCTCGTTAGTCTCGTAGACGTAGAACTCCATGCGGTCGAGTTCCTGCAACAGGTCGTTGGGGAACTCGATGTCGGCCTTGTCGATTTCGTCGATCAGCAACACCACGCGCTCGTCGGCTTCGAACGCCTCCCAGAGCTTGCCTTTCTTCAGGTAGTTGCGCACGTCGTGGACCTTGTCCACGCCCAGTTGCGAGTCGCGCAGGCGGCTGACCGCGTCGTACTCGTACAGGCCTTGCTGGGCCTTGGTGGTCGACTTGATGTGCCAAGTGATCAGGCGCGCGCCGAACGAGGCGGCCAGTTGCTCGGCGAGCAGGGTCTTGCCGGTGCCCGGCTCGCCCTTGACCAACAACGGGCGCTGCAAGGTGATCGAGGCGTTGACCGCGAGTTTCAGGTCGTCGGTGGCGACGTAGTCGCGGGTCCCTTCAAATTTCATCGAAACGGTCCTCAGGGCGGAAATGGGCAATGGCAGCGACTATAACCGCCGCCGCCCAGGCTGCAAATGCGGCCTGGGCAGGTTGGCGGTTGGTCAGTCGGTATCGGGCTTGGGCTGCTCGTAGCGCGCGTTGAACGCCTGCACGAAGCCGTTGCGCAGGATCTGCAGGAAGGCCTGGAAGGCGCTGATGTCCTGCTGGTGCACACTGCCGCTTAGGTTCACGCGGGTGGCGAACTGGTTCTTGGGTTGGTTCTTCAGCACGTTCTGGCCGGCGCCGACCACCGCTTCCCAGATCGAGCGGAAGAAGCCCTTGTCCTTGTTTTCGACGTCCTGCTGCCAGTCGAACACTTCCACATCGCGCAGCAGGGGTTTGATGTAGCCGCTCAGGCGGCCGTCCTCGGCCTGGGCTTCGATCACCACTTCGCCGTGGCCAGCGTTGAAGTCGAACTTGCCGTAGGCGCTGGCGAAGTCGTTGAGTTGGCGCAGGGTGATGTCGCTGGCGCGCAGGCGGAACTCGAAGTCGTCGAAGTCGCTGAAGGGGTCGAAGGTGGCGCTGCTTTCCACCCGCGCATCGCCGAATAACCGCGCCTTGGCGTCGAAGCTGGCGTCGCGGCGCCCTTGCTGGTCGCGCACGTTGGTCAGGTTGTGGATGCTGGCGTTGAGCTGGGTGGCCTGCAAGCGTACGGGCGGCTTGGACTGGAAATTGCGAAAGCTCACGGTGCCGTTGTGGATCAACACTTCGTTGAGGGTGATGGGCAACAGCTTGTCCAACTGCTGGCGCCAGTCGGTGCCACTACCGGACTGCGAGGCCTGCTTGCTGCCGCCGTCGACGAAGTTGATCACCGGTTCGTCGAAGGTCACCTTGGCCACCACGGCCTGGTCGTACCACAGCGAATGCCAGCTCACCGAAATGTCGATCACCGGCGCTTCGAGCAGCGGCACCGGCACCTTGCCGCTGGTCTTGACGATCTTCAGGCCGTTGACCTTGTAGGCGCCACGCCATAGCGCGATGTCCACGTCGCTGACCTGGCCGCGGTACTCGCCCATGTCGGCGAGTTTGTCGTTGAGGTAGTCGCGCACCAGGATCGGTAGCGCCACATGCAGCGCCACCAGCAGCACGACCAGGGTGGCCACACCGATCAGCGGCCAACGGTAGCGGGCTTTCATCGACAACTCTCCATATCCATTGCTCGAAGCGACAAGGCGGTTGACCCTGGGCGCGTCGCGCGAGTTCGAACGGGCTTTACGGGCTACCGGGGCAGGCTTACCCTTGATGGCTCAATCGCCTGCACAAGGACCCAGCATGAGCCGCATCTACGCAGACAATGCCCACTCCATCGGCAACACGCCGCTGGTGCAGATCAACCGCATCGCGCCGCGCGGCGTGACCATCCTGGCCAAGATCGAAGGGCGCAACCCCGGTTATTCGGTCAAGTGCCGGATCGGCGCGAACATGGTCTGGGACGCGGAAGCCAGCGGCAAACTCAAGCCGGGCATGACCCTGGTCGAGCCCACCTCGGGCAACACCGGCATCGGCCTGGCGTTCGTCGCCGCCGCGCGCGGCTACAAGCTGCTGCTGACCATGCCAGCCTCGATGAGCCTGGAACGGCGCAAGGTGCTCAAGGCGCTGGGCGCCGAGCTGGTGCTCACCGAGCCCGCCAAGGGCATGAAGGGCGCCATCGAGAAGGCCGCCGAAATCGTCGCCTCCGATCCCGCTACCTATTACATGCCGGGGCAGTTCGAGAACCCGGCCAACCCGGCCATCCACGAGAAGACCACCGGCCCGGAGATCTGGAACGACACCGACGGCGCGGTCGACGTGCTGGTGGCGGGCGTCGGCACCGGCGGCACCATCACCGGCATTTCGCGCTACATCAAACACACGCAAGGCAAGCCGATCACCAGTGTGGCGGTGGAGCCCGCCAGCTCGCCGCTGATCACCCAGACCCTGGCCGGCCAGGAACTGCAACCCAGCCCGCACAAGATCCAGGGCATCGGCGCGGGCTTCGTGCCGCAGAACCTCGACCTGTCGATCGTCGACCAGGTGGTGACGGTCACCGACGAAGAGTCCAAGGCCATGGCCCTGCGCCTGATGCAGGAGGAGGGCATCCTCTGCGGCATTTCCTGTGGCGCAGCCATGGCGGCGGCCGTGCGTCTGGCGGAGAAACCGGAGATGCAGGGCAAGACGATCGTGATGATCCTGCCCGACTCCGGCGAGCGCTACCTGTCGAGCATGCTGTTCAGCGACCTGTTCAGCGAGCAGGAAAACCAGCAGTAGGCCCCACGTCGCGCAAGTCCACTGACCAGGCGCAATGCGGCAGTGGTCGGTAACCCGCACACTCCTGCCCCGACCCATCCGTCCCCGGTTGTTTTGCCGTGGGGCGGATGGGTTTATGATGTCCGGCGATTTCTGGCAGCCATCGCCTGTTTTTCCTCTCCAAGGAGTGTTGCATGACGTTTTCCTTCATCGCCAAGGCGGGTGTCCTGCTGGTGTTCTTCGCCAGCGTGCTGTACGTGCACCTGCGCGGCAAGGCGCGTTTGCCGGTACTGCGCCAGTTCGTCAACCATTCGGCGCTGTTCGCGCCGTACAACGCGTTGATGTACCTGTTCTCCGGCGTGCCGTCCAAGCCCTACCTGGACCGTCAGCGCTTTCCCGAGCTGGACGTGCTCAAGGACAACTGGCAGGAAATCCGCGTCGAGGCCATGCGCCTGTTCGACGAGGGCTACATCCGCGCCGCCGAAAAAGACAACGACGCAGGCTTCGGCTCGTTCTTCAAGAAAGGCTGGAAGCGTTTCTACCTGAAGTGGTACGACAAGCCGCTGCCGTCGGCCGAGGCGCTGTGCCCGCGCACCGTCGAGCTGGTCAGCAGCATTCCCAACGTCAAGGGCGCGATGTTCGCCCTGCTGCCCGGCGGCAGCCACCTCAACCCGCACCGCGATCCGTTCGCCGGTTCCCTGCGCTATCACTTGGGGCTGTCCACGCCCAACTCGGATAACTGCCGCATCTACGTCGACGGTCAAGCCTATGCCTGGCGCGACGGCGAAGACGTGATGTTCGACGAGACCTACGTGCACTGGGTGAAGAACGAAACCGACATGACCCGGGTGATCCTGTTCTGCGACGTCGAGCGCCCGCTCACCAGCCCGCTGATGACCCGCCTCAACCGCAAGGTCAGCGCTTTCCTCGGCCGTGCCACCGCACCGCAGAACACCGACGACGAGCGCGTCGGCGGCATCAACCAGGCGTATGCCTGGAGCAAGCGCTTCAGCAACCGGTTCAGCGCCCAGGTGAAGCAGTTCAAGCGCGCCAACCCTAAGGCCTACCGCATTCTGCGGCCCATCCTGGCGGTCGTGGTGGCGTACTTGCTGTACCGTTGGTTGTTCTGACGAACTTGTTCTGATGGACCTGTTCTGACGGACCTGCTCCGATCGATCGCGCTAGCCGGGCAGCAACCCGTCCGGCAGCGCATGACGCAACACACCTTCCTCGAAATCCAGCACGCCGGCCTCGCGCTGTACCCATAGAAAGTACAGCAGCGGGTCGATGTTGACCTGCGCCGGCACATGGATCGCCAGCAAGCGCGTGGACCGCTCCAGCTCGCAGGGGCAGGCGAAGGCTTGTAGCGCGGCCTGTATTTCGTCCAGTTCCTCGCCTGCCTTGATCCGCACCCGCAGCATCGAGCCGCCGAGGGCGTGCAGCACCTCGTCCACCCACAACACCTGGCCTTCGCGGCGTACGCTGACCCAGTCGCCTGGGGCGATGTCGTAGGCATGGAACGGCAGGCTGTCGATCCGATATACACCATCCAGGAACTGAGCCCACAGCCCCTCCACCGACGACGTCGGGTAGCCGTCGGCATCGTGCGGCAGACGCACCAGCACTTTGTAATAGCCCGGGTCGGCGTGCCCGCTCATGCTTGAACCGGGCGTTTGACCCGCGCTGGGCGCAGCACCAACCACAGGGCGATGGCGATCAGCACGCCGCCGTACAGGTGGCCGAGCGACAGCGGCTCGTCCAGCAGCCAAGCGCCCCACAGCACGCCGAACACCGGAATCAGGAAGGTCACGGTGCTGGCCTTGACCGGGCCGATCTCGCCCAGCAGGCGGAAATACAGCACATAGGCGAAAGCCGTGCACAGCAGGCCCAGGCCCAGCAGCGACCCCCAGACCTGCCAGCCGCCCCAGCTGGCGGGCGGCTGCGTGGCGACGCTCCAGGCGAACGCCGGGGTCAGCAGCAACGTGGCGCCGAGCATGCTGCCCAAGGCCGACAGCCGACTGTCCAGGCCGCCGACCCAGCGCCGCGCCAGGTACCCGGCGAAGCCATAGCAGGTGGTCGCCGCCAGGCAGGCGAGGGCGCCTTGCAGCAAGGTCGCGTCCAGCGCCACCGGCCCGGCGCCGCTGAGCACGCCGACGCCGAGCAGGCCCAGCACGATGCCGCACAGCTTGGCGGGGGTCATGGCTTCCTGGAAGAACAGCGCGCCGATCAGCACGCCCATCAACGGCGTGGTGGCGTTGAAGATCGCCGAATAGCCGGCCGGGAGCACTTGTGCGGCTACGGCGTAGAAGGTCGCCGGAATGCCCGAGTTGATCATGCCCAACAGCAGGCAGGCCTTGAGCTTGCCCTGGAAGTGCCAGCCAACGGGCGAGGCGGCGACGATGGCGATCAGGCCCAGGCAGGCGATCGACACGCGAAAGAACGCAGTAGGCACGGTGCCGAGTTCCGGCGCGATGATGCGCATGAACAAGAAGCTCGCCCCCCAGACGGCGGCGAGCATGAGCAGGCGAACAAGAGCGATGGCAGGCAAAACGAACTCCGGGGAATAGGGGCGCAGGCTGGCCACCCCTGACATCGAGGCTTACTGCGCGTTGAGCGCCTGGCCGTTCACGGCCTTGCTGTCCGGCCCCATCAGGTACAGGTACACCGGCATGATCTCTTCGGGCAGCGGGTTGTTCTGCGGGTTTTCGCTGGGGTAGGCCTGGGCGCGCATGCTGGTGCGCGTGCCGCCCGGGTTGATGCTGTTGGCGCGCACGGGCGCCACGCCTTCGAGCTCGTCGGCCAGGGTCTGCATCAGGCCCTCGGTGGCGAACTTCGACACGCCATAGGCGCCCCAGTAAGCCCGGCCCACACGCCCCACGCTGCTGGAAGTGAACACCACCGAAGCGTCCTGGGACAGCTTGAGCAGCGGCAGCAGGGTGCTGGTGAGCATGAAGGTGGCGTTGACGTTGACGTGCATCACCCGCATGAAGTGGTCGCCCGACAACTGCTCCAAGGGCGTGCGCGGGCCGATGATCGAGGCGTTGTTGAGCAAGCCGTCGAGGCGCCCGAACTGGTTCTCGATCATGACCGCCAACTCGTCGTACTGGTGCGGCAGCGCGGTTTCCAGGTTGAACGGAATGACCACCGCTTCCGGGTGCCCGGCCGCCTGGATCTGGTCGTAGACCTCGTTCAGGTTGGCCTCGGTCTTGCCCAGCAGCAGTACGGTGGCACCCAGCGCCGCATAGGCCTTGGCGGCCGCGGCGCCGATGCCGCGCCCGGCGCCGGTGACCAGGATCACACGGTCTTTGAGCAGCTCGGGACGGGCGGTGTAGTCGAACATGGCGGGTGTCCTTGCAATCGGGTGAACGTGAAGGGGCTCAGCAGCCGCACAGGGCGCTGTCGAGCACCTTGCGCAACTCCAGCGGATGGTCCACCACCACGTCGGCGCCCCAGTGGTTGGGGTTGTCGTCGGGGTGGATGTAGCCGTAGCGCACCGCAGCGGTACGGGTGCCGGCATCGCGGCCGGACTCGATGTCGCGCAGGTCGTCGCCGACGAACAAGACGCTGGCCGGGTCCAGGTCGAGGGTGGTGCAGGCCAGGGTCAGCGGCTCGGGGTCGGGCTTGCTGCGCTTGACGTGGTCCGGGCAGATCAATACGGCGGAACGCTCGGCCAGGCCCAGGCGCTGCATGATCGGTTCGGCGAAGCGCAGGGGCTTGTTGGTCACCACGCCCCACAGCAGGTTGCCCTTCTCGATGTCGGCGAGCAGGGTTTCCATGCCGTCGAACAGGCGGCTGTGCACCGCGCAATCGCGCTGGTAGCGCTCGAGAAACTCCAGGCGCAGCGGCTCGAAGGTCGGGTCTTCCGGTTCGATGCCGAAGGTCGCGCCGACCATCGCCCGCGCGCCGCCGGAGATGACGTCGCGCACCACTTTATCGGCAACCGGCGGCAAGCCGCGGTCGGCGAGCATGGCCTGGCTGATGGCGATGAAGTCGGGCGCGGTGTCCAGCAGGGTGCCGTCCATGTCGAAGAGTACCGCTCGCAAACGCATGCTCATTCCTCGCGCAGGGTCTGGATCATGTAATTGACGTCCACGTCGCTGCTGAGCTTGTAGTGCTTGGTCAGCGGGTTGTAGGTCAGGCCGATGATGTCCTTGACCTCCAGCCCGGCGCTGCGGCCCCAGGCGCCCAGCTCGGACGGGCGGATGAATTTCTTGAAGTCGTGGGTGCCGCGCGGCAGCATCTTGAGGATGTATTCGGCGCCGACGATGGCCAGCAGGTAGGCCTTGGGGTTGCGGTTGATGGTCGAGAAGAACACCTGGCCGCCGGGCTTGACCAGGCGCTTGCAGGCCTCGATCACCGACGACGGGTCGGGCACGTGCTCGAGCATCTCCAGGCAGGTGACCACGTCGAATTGCCCCGGCTGCTCGGCGGCCAGGGCCTCGGCGGTGATCTGCCGGTATTCGACCTGCACGCCCGATTCGAGCTGGTGCAGACGCGCCACCGACAACGGCGCCTCGCCCATGTCGATGCCGGTCACGCTGGCGCCGCGCAGGGCCATGGCTTCGCTGAGGATGCCGCCGCCGCAACCGACGTCGAGCACCTTCTTGCCGACCAGGCTCACGCGCTCGTCGATCCAGTTGACGCGCAGCGGGTTGATGTCGTGCAGCGGCTTGAACTCGCTCTCGCGGTCCCACCAGCGGTGGGCCAGGGCTTCGAACTTGGCGATTTCGGCGCGATCGACGTTGCTCATGGAAAAGGTCCTCGGAAGAGCTTCATTAATAAGGGTGGCCAACGGCGAAGGTCATGGGCGTTCCGCGCGCATGCGCTCGCCCCAGGTGCGCGCCATGGCGGCCAGGGCGTCGGCGTCCATGCGCGTCAGGCGGCGGTCGTCGAGCAGTTGTTCGCCTTCGACCCACACATGGCGTACACAATCCCGGCCAGTGGCGTAAATAAGTTGCGAAACCGGGTCGTGCACCGGTTGCTGGGCCAGGCCCGAGAGGTCGAAGGCCACCAGGTCTGCGGCCTTGCCGGTTTCCAGCGAGCCGACGCAGGCCTCCATGCCCAGGGCGCGGGCGCCGTTGAGCGTGGCCATGCGCAGCGCGCGGTGGGCGTCCAGGGCGCTGGCCGAACCGGCGACAGCCTTGGCCAGCAGCGCGGCGGTGCGGGTTTCCCCAAGCAGGTCGAGGTCGTTGTTGCTGGCCGCACCGTCGGTGCCGACCGCCACGTTGACCCCCGCCTGCCACAACCGCTCCACCGGGCAGAAGCCGCTGGCCAGCTTGAGATTGGATTCGGGGCAATGCACCACGCTGGTGTTGCTTTCCACCAGCAGGGCCAGGTCGTCGTCGTTGACCTGGGTCATGTGCACCGCCTGCATGCGCGGGCCCAGCAGGCCCAGGCGCGACAGCCGCGCCAAGGGGCGTTCGCCATGCTCTTCGACGGCCTGTTCGACTTCGCGGGCGGTCTCGTGCACGTGCATCTGCAAGGGCGCATCGAGCTGGTCGGCGATGACGCGGATCTTTTCCAGGTTGGCGTCGCTGACCGTGTACGGCGCATGCGGGCCCAGCGCGATGTTGATGCGCGGGTGGTGGCGCAAATCGCCGAACAGCTCGATGGCCTGGTGCAGGCCGTCCTCGGGGGTGCGTGCGCCGGGGATGGCGAAGTCCAGCAAGGGTACGGCGATCTGCGCGCGCATGCCGCTACGGTGCACGCGGTCGCAGGCTTCGCGGGGGAAGAAGTACATGTCGGCGAAACAGGTGACGCCGCCTTGCAGTTGCTCGGCGATGGCCAGGTCCGTGCCGTCGCGTACGAAGGCTTCGTCGACCCAGCGGCTTTCCGCCGGCCAGATGTGCTGTTCGAGCCAGGTCATCAGCGGCAGGTCGTCGGCAAAGCCGCGCAACAGGCTCATGGCGGCGTGGCCGTGGGCGTTGATCAGGCCGGGGGCGAGCAGGCAGTCGGGCAGTTCGCGCACCTCCGCGGCCGCCGGCGCCCGATGGCGCGGGCCGATCCAGGCGATCAGGCCGTCACGCACGCCCAGCGCATGCTCGGTCAGCACGACGCCCGCAGGTTCGACCGGTACCAGCCATTGCGGAACGAGCAGCAGGTCGACGGGGGGTACGGCGCTGGGCATGCAGGGTGTACCTGGTTCTAGGCGAAGCGTGCAGTATACCGCAATGGCAGAGGGTTGAGCTTCCCGCGCAGGCCGCCAGGCGAGGCGGCTCGACGGTTTCCCGAGCACCCCCGGAAACAGCTCGGTATACTCCGCCGTTTTTCACAGGCGAACGGCGGGTAAAGGTAATGCGCGAGCGACTCTTGGCGGCAGAGAAGGTGGTCAGCATCCGCTGGCGCGACGGCGCGCTGCACCTGCTCGACCAGCGCCTGTTGCCCGCGCAGGAGCATTGGCTGGCGTGCACCGAGGTGGCGCAGGTGGTGTCGGCGATCCAGGGCATGGCCGTGCGCGGCGCCCAGGCCATCGGCATCAGCGCGGCCTACGGCCTGGTGCTGGCGATGCGCGAGCGCTTGGCCGAGGGCGACGATTGGGAGCAGGCGCTGGAGGAAGACTTCCTGTCTCTCGCCGAATCGCGGCCCACCGTCGCCAACCTGTTCTGGGCGCTCAATCGCATGCGCGAGCGCTGGCTGCGCGTGCGCCCCGGCGAAGACCTGGTCGCCGCGCTGCTGGCCGAGGCCGTGGCGATCCACGAAAGCGACCGCGAAGCCAACCTGACCATGGCCCAGTATGGCGTCGAGCTGATTCGCCGGCATCAGGGCAGCGAGCAGATCTTCTTCACCCACGGCAACGCCGGCGCCCTGGCCTGTGGCGGCATCGGCACCGCCCTGGGGGTGATCCGCGCGGCGCAACTCGAGGGCATGGTCGAGCGGGTCTATGCCGACGAAACCCGGCCCTGGCTGCAAGGCTCGCGCCTGACCGCCTGGGAGCTGGCCAACGAAGGCGTGGCCGTGACCCTGTGCGCCGATTCCGCCGCCGCGCACCTGATGAAGACCAAGGGCATCACCTGGGTCATCGTCGGCGCCGACTGCATCGCCGCCAACGGCGACGTCGCCGGCAAGCTCGGCACGTACCAGCTGGCCGTCGCGGCCATGCACCACGGCGTGCGCTTCATGGTGGTGGCGCCCAGCACCAGCATCGACCTGAACCTGGAAAGCGGCGAAGACATCCCGCTGGAAGAGCGCTACCCCGACGAGTTGCTGGAAGCGCCGGGCGAGCGCGTGGCGGCGGTCGAGGTGGTCAATCCGGTGTTCGATGTGACGCCGGCCGACCTGATCGATGCCATCGTCACCGAACGCGGGGTCATCGAGCGCCCCGACACGGCCAAGATCGCGCAGCTGGTATGCCGCAAACGGCTGCACTGACGCACCGGCAGGGGCGGGTGGCGCTGCGTGGACGGCAGGCTTTGCATGCCTGGCGCATCTCCCATCGCCCCGGTCGTTGTGGTAACATCCGGCAGTTTCCAAGGCGGCCCATGTCGGCCGTCCTCATTGCGCAGATCCATGTCACAACTCATTGATTTGTCGTAAGTCGTCGCACCCTTGTGCGTTGCGGCGGCGAGCTTCGTTCGTCCCAGGTGGGATTTGACGGAGTTTCACCAGAAAAAGGAATCAGGCTTCTCATGGGCGAACTGGCCAAAGAAATCCTCCCGGTCAATATCGAAGACGAACTGAGACAGTCTTACCTCGACTACGCGATGAGCGTGATTGTCGGGCGAGCGCTGCCCGATGCGCGTGACGGCTTGAAGCCCGTGCATCGCCGCGTTCTGTTTGCGATGAGCGAGCTGGGCAACGACTGGAACAAGCCGTACAAGAAATCCGCCCGTGTGGTCGGTGACGTCATCGGTAAGTACCACCCCCACGGCGACACCGCCGTGTACGACACCATCGTGCGCATGGCCCAGCCGTTCTCGCTGCGCTATCTGCTGGTCGACGGTCAGGGCAACTTCGGTTCGGTCGACGGCGACAACGCCGCGGCCATGCGATACACCGAAGTGCGCATGTCCAAGCTGGCCCACGAGCTGCTGGCCGACCTGCACAAGGAAACCGTCGACTGGGTGCCCAACTACGACGGCACCGAGCAGATCCCGGCGGTCATGCCCACGCGCATCCCCAACCTGCTGGTCAACGGCTCCAGCGGCATCGCCGTGGGCATGGCCACCAACATTCCGCCGCACAACCTGGGCGAAGTCATCGACGGCTGCCTGGCGCTGATCGACAATTCCGAGATCACGGTCGATGAGCTGATGCAGTTCATCCCGGGCCCGGACTTCCCCACCGCCGGGCAGATCAACGGTCGCCAGGGCATCATCGAGGCCTACCGCACCGGTCGCGGGCGTATCTACATGCGCGCACGCTCCAGCTTCGAAGACATCGACAAGGTCGGCGGTCGTCAGCAGATCGTCATCACCGAGCTGCCCTACCAGCTGAACAAGGCGCGTCTGATCGAGAAGATCGCCGAGCTGGTCAAGGAGAAGAAGCTCGAAGGCATCACCGAGCTGCGCGACGAGTCCGACAAGGACGGCATGCGCATCGTCATCGAGCTGCGTCGCGGCGAGGTGCCGGAGGTGGTGCTCAACAACCTCTACTCGCAGACCCAGCTGCAAAGCGTGTTCGGCATCAACATCGTCGCCCTGATCGATGGCCGTCCGCGTCTGCTCAACCTCAAGGACCTGCTCGAAGCCTTCGTCCGCCACCGCCGCGAAGTGGTGACCCGGCGTACCGTCTTCGAGCTGCGCAAGGCCCGCGAGCGCGGCCACATCCTCGAAGGCCAGGCGGTCGCGCTGTCCAACATCGACCCGGTCATCGCCCTGATCAAGGCCTCGCCGACCCCGTCGGAAGCCAAGGAAGCCCTGGTCTCCACGCCATGGGAATCCTCGGCCGTGCAGGTCATGGTCGAGCGCGCCGGTGCCGAGTCGTGCCGCCCCGAAGACCTGCCCGAGCAGTACGGCCTGCACGAAGGCAAGTACTGGCTGTCGCCGGAACAGGCCCAGGCCATCCTCGACCTGCGCCTGCACCGCCTGACCGGCCTGGAGCACGAAAAGCTGCTGGCCGAGTACCAGGAAATCCTCGCCCAGATCGGCGAGCTGATCCGCATCCTCAGCAGCGCCCAGCGCCTGATGGAAGTGATCCGCGAAGAGCTCGAAGCCATCCGTGCCGAATACGGCGACGTGCGCCGCACGGAAATCCTCGACGCCCGCCACGACCTCAACTACGGCGACATGATCCCGGAAGAAGAGCGCGTGGTGACCATCTCCCACGGTGGCTACGCCAAGACCCAACCGCTCACCGCCTACCAGGCCCAGCGCCGCGGCGGCAAGGGCAAGTCGGCGACCGGCGTGAAGGACGAGGACTATATCGAACACCTGCTGGTCGCCAACAGCCACGCCACCCTGTTGCTGTTCTCCAGCAAGGGCAAGGTGTACTGGCTCAAGACCTACGACATCCCCGAAGCGTCGCGCGCCGCGCGCGGCCGGCCGATGGTCAACCTGCTGCCGCTCGAAGAGGGCGAACGCATCACCGCGATGCTGCAGATCGACCTCGAGGCCCTGCAACAACAGGCCGATCCGGACGAAGAGCTGGAAGAGGGCGACGACACCGTGCTCGAAGGCGAAGTCATCGAGCCCGAAGAAGTCGACGAAGAAGACGGCGACACCGCCGAACTGGTGGCCGAGCCGACCGGCGCGTTCATCTTCATGGCCACCGCCCTCGGTACGGTCAAGAAGACCCCGCTGGCCCAGTTCGCCCGTCCGCGCAGCAGCGGCCTGATCGCCGTCAAGCTCAAGGAAGGCGACACCCTGATCGCCGCAGCCATCACCGACGGCGCCAAGGAAGTCATGATGTTCTCCAGCGCCGGCAAGGTGATCCGCTTCGCCGAGGGCGTGGTGCGTCAGATGGGCCGTAGCGCCCGTGGCGTGCGCGGTATGCGCCTGCCGAAAGGGCATGAAGTCATTTCGATGCTGATCCCCGAGTCCGGCGCGCAGATCCTCACCGCGTCCGAGCGCGGCTTCGGCAAGCGCACCCCGCTGTCCAAGTTCCCGCGTCGCGGTCGCGGTGGCCAGGGCGTCATCGCCATGGGCACCAAAGGGCGCAACGGCAACCTGATCGGCGCCATCCAGGTGCACGAAGGTGAGGAAATCATGCTCATCTCCGACCAGGGCACCCTGGTCCGCACCCGCGTCGGCGAGGTGTCGAGCCTGAGTCGCAACACTCAGGGCGTGACCCTCATCAAGCTGGCCAGCGACGAGACTCTGGTGGGCCTGGAGCGGATCCAGGAGCCTTCCGAAGACTTGGACGAACTGATCGAGCTTGACGAAGAAGGGCTCGAGCCATTGGCGCCCGAGGGCCAGGACGAAGACGGCCAGGCGGCTGCCGAAGAGCCCGGCCAGGAATAACATGTAGCAAACCCGACGGGGCGACAAAGGTCGCCCCGTTGACTGACCAGAGCAGAGCGAGAGTGGATGTGAGCAAACGAGCCTTTAACTTCTGCGCAGGCCCTGCTGCGCTTCCTGACGCCGTCCTGCAGCGTGCCCAGTCGGAAATGCTCGACTGGCATGGCAAAGGCCTGTCGGTGATGGAGATGAGCCACCGCAGCGACGATTACGTCGCCATCGCGGAAAAGGCCGAGCAAGACCTGCGCGATCTGCTGTCCATCCCCTCGAACTACAAGGTGCTGTTCCTCCAGGGCGGCGCCAGCCAGCAATTCGCCGAGATTCCGCTGAACCTGCTGCCGGAAAACGGCACGGCCGATTACGTGGAAACCGGCATCTGGTCGAAAAAAGCCATCGACGAAGCGCGCCGCTTCGGCAACGTCAACGTCGCGGCCAGCGCCAAGCCCTACGACTACCTGGCCATCCCCGGCCAGAACGAATGGCAGCTGACGCCCGACGCGGCCTACGTGCACTACGCCTCCAACGAAACCATCGGCGGCCTGCAGTTCGACTGGGTACCGGCGACCGGCGACGTGCCGCTGGTGGTCGACATGTCGTCCGACATCCTCTCGCGTGCGATCGACGTGTCGCAGTACGGCCTGATCTATGCCGGTGCGCAGAAGAACATCGGCCCCAGCGGTCTGGTGGTGGTGATCGTGCGCGAAGACCTGCTCGGCCGTGCCCGCAGCAGCTGCCCGACGATGCTCGACTACAAGGTCTCGGCCGACAACGGCTCGATGTACAACACCCCGGCCACCTACGCCTGGTACCTCTCGGGCCTGGTGTTCGAGTGGCTCAAGGAGCAGGGCGGCGTCCAGGCCATGGAGCAGCGCAACCGGGCCAAGAAAGAGCGCCTGTATGGCTTCATCGACGCCAGCGCGTTCTACAGCAACCCGATCAGCCACAACGCCCGCTCCTGGATGAACGTGCCGTTCCGCCTGGCCGACGAGCGCCTGGACAAGGCCTTCCTGGCCGGCGCCGACGCCCGTGGTCTGCTCAACCTCAAGGGCCACCGTTCGGTGGGCGGCATGCGCGCTTCGATCTACAACGCCCTGGGCCTGGAAGCGGTCGAGGCACTGGTGGCCTACATGGCCGAGTTCGAGAAGGAGCACGCCTGATGTCCGAGCATGAACTCAAGGCGCTGCGGGTGCGCATCGACAGCCTCGACGAAAAGATTCTGGAACTGATCAGCGACCGCGCCCGCTGTGCTCAGGAAGTCGCCCGGGTCAAGACCGCCAGCCTCGCCGAGGGCGAGCAGCCGGTGTTCTACCGCCCCGAGCGCGAGGCGGCGGTGCTCAAGCGGGTCATGGAGCGCAATCCGGGGCCATTGGGCAACGAGGAAATGGCCCGGCTGTTCCGTGAAATCATGTCCTCCTGCCTGGCCCTGGAAGAACCGCTGAAAGTGGCCTACCTCGGCCCTGAAGGCACCTTCACCCAAGCCGCGGCCATGAAGCATTTCGGCCACGCGGTGATCAGCCGACCCATGGCGGCCATCGACGAAGTGTTCCGCGAAGTGGCCGCCGGTGCGGTGAACTTCGGCGTGGTGCCGGTGGAGAACTCTACCGAGGGCGCCGTCAGCCACACCCTCGACAGCTTCCTCGAGCACGACATGGTCATCTGCGGCGAAGTCGAGCTGCGCATCCACCACCACCTGCTGGTGGGCGAGAACACCAAGACCGACAGCATCACGCGCATCTACTCCCATGCCCAGTCCCTGGCCCAGTGTCGCAAATGGCTGGACGCACATTACCCGAACGTCGAGCGCATCGCCGTGTCGAGCAACGCCGAAGCGGCCAAGCGCGTCAAAGGCGAGTGGAACTCGGCGGCGATCGCCGGTGAAATGGCGGCCAACCTGTATGGGCTGAGCCGTCTGGCCGAGAAGATCGAAGACCGCCCGGACAACTCCACGCGCTTCTTGATGATCGGCAACCAGGAAGTGCCGCCGACCGGCGACGACAAGACCTCGATCATCGTCTCCATGAGCAACAAGCCCGGCGCGCTGCACGAACTGCTGGTGCCGTTCCACGACAACGGCATCGACCTGACGCGCATCGAGACGCGCCCTTCGCGCAGCGGCAAGTGGACGTACGTGTTCTTCATCGACTTCGTCGGCCACCACCGCGATCCGCTGATCAAGGCTGTGCTGGAAACCATCAGCCAAGAGGCGGTGGGCTTGAAGGTGCTGGGCTCTTATCCGAAGGCCGTGCTGTGAAAACGCAGGGTCGGCTCATGAGCGCCGGCCAGCAATGGGCCTCGACGGCCGTACGGAACAGGATGTACACGCGTGGTTGAAGCGGTAGTGAAAGCAGCGGACCCGATCGTCGGTCGGTTGGTCGTCGTCGGCCTCGGCCTGATCGGCGGTTCGTTTGCAAAGGGTCTGCGCGAAAGCGGCGTGTGCCGCGAAGTGGTGGGTGTCGATCTCGACGCCGAGTCGCGTCGCCAGGCAGTGGCTCTGGGCGTGGTGGACCGCTGCGAGGCCGATCTGGCGGTGGCCTGCGTCGGTGCCGACGTGATCCAGTTGGCGGTGCCGATCCTGGCCATGGAAAAGGTGCTGGCCGTGCTGGCTACGCTCGACCTGGGCCGGGCGGTGATCACCGACGTCGGCAGCGCCAAGGGCAATGTGGTGCGCGAGGCGCAGCGGGTCCTGGGCCAGCGCCTGGCGCGTTTCGTGCCGGGCCATCCCATCGCCGGCTCCGAGCAGAGCGGGGTGGAGGCGTCGAACGCGGCGCTGTTCCGTCGCCACAAGGTCATCCTCACGCCTTTGGCGAACACCGAGAGTGACGCCTTGCAAGTGGTCGACCGGCTATGGCGCGTGTTGGAGGCGGACGTCGAGCACATGACCGTGGAGCGCCACGACGAAGTGCTGGCCGCCACCAGCCATTTGCCGCACCTGCTGGCGTTCGGTCTGGTCGACTCATTGGCCAAGCGCAACGAGAACCTGGAAATCTTCCGCTATGCGGCGGGCGGTTTCCGTGATTTCACCCGGATCGCAGGCAGCGATCCGATCATGTGGCACGACATCTTCCTCGCCAATCGCGAGGCCGTCCTGCGCACACTGGACACATTTCGCAGCGATCTCGACGCCTTGCGCGACGCGGTCGATGCTGGGGATGGGCACCAGCTGCTGGGTGTATTCACCCGCGCCAAGGTCGCCCGCGAACATTTCAGTACAATCCTGGCCCGCCGGGCCTATGTGGACGCTATGAACGCCAACGACCTGATCTTCCTGGCCCAACCGGGTGGCCGCCTGTCCGGGCGTATCCGCGTACCGGGCGACAAATCCATTTCCCACCGCTCGATCATGCTCGGCTCGCTGGCCGAAGGCACGACCGAGGTCGAAGGCTTCCTCGAGGGCGAAGACGCCCTGGCGACGCTGCAGGCCTTCCGTGACATGGGCGTTGTCATCGAAGGGCCGCACCATGGCCGCGTGACCATCCATGGCGTCGGCCTGCACGGCCTCAAGCCGCCGCCCGGGCCGATCTACCTGGGCAACTCCGGCACCTCCATGCGTCTGCTGTCCGGGCTGCTGGCCGCCCAGCCGTTCGACGTGACCATGACCGGCGACGCCTCGCTGTCCAAGCGTCCGATGAACCGTGTGGCCAACCCGCTGCGCGAGATGGGCGCGGTGGTCGAGACCGGCCCGGAAGGGCGCCCGCCACTGACCATCCGCGGTGGACAGACGCTCAAGGCGCTGGACTACAAACTGCCGATGGCCAGTGCACAGGTCAAATCCTGCCTGCTGTTGGCAGGCTTGTACGCACAGGGCCGTACCACCGTCACCGAGCCTGCGCCGACCCGCGACCACACCGAGCGCATGCTGCGCGGCTTCGGCTATGCGGTGGACTCGAACGGCCCGGTCGCCTCGCTGACCTCCGGCGGCACGCTGCGCGCGACCCGCATCGAAGTGCCGGCCGACATCTCCTCGGCAGCCTTCTTCCTGGTGGCGGCTTCCATCGCCGAAGGCTCGGAGCTGGTCCTCGAGCATGTCGGCATCAACCCGACCCGCACGGGCGTGATCGACATCCTGCGCCTGATGGGCGGCGACATCGCCTTGGAAAACCAGCGCGAAGTCGGCGGCGAGCCGGTGGCCGACCTGCGCGTGCGCGGCGTCAAGCTCAAGGGCATCGAGATTCCAGAAGAGCTAGTACCGCTGGCCATCGACGAATTCCCGGTGCTGTTCGTGGCGGCGGCCTGCGCCGAAGGGCGCACGGTGCTGCGCGGCGCCGAAGAATTGCGGGTCAAGGAATCGGATCGCATCCAGGTGATGGCCGATGGTTTGATCGCCCTGGGCGTCAAATGCGAACCCACGCCGGACGGCATCGTCATCGAAGGCGGCATCATCGGCGGTGGCGAAGTGCACGGTCACGGCGACCATCGCATCGCCATGGCCTTCAGCGTCGCTTCGCTACGCGCCACTGCGCCGATCCGTATCCACGATTGCGCCAACGTCGCCACGTCGTTCCCCAACTTCCTCAGCCTGTGCGCCGAAGTCGGCATCCGCGTGGCGGAAGAGGGCAAGTCGTGATCGCCCCCGTCATTACCATCGACGGCCCGAGCGGTTCGGGCAAGGGCACGGTAGCCGGTTTGCTGGCGCGCGAACTGGGTTGGCGGCTGCTCGATTCAGGCGCGCTGTACCGTCTGCTGGCTTTCAATGCGTCCAACCATGGCGTCGACCTGACCAACGAAGAGTCGCTCAAGATCCTGGCCGCCCACCTGGACGTGCAGTTCGTCGCGGCTCAGCCGGGCGGGCTGCAGCAGATCATCCTAGAGGGCGAAGACGTCAGTGGCGTCATCCGCACCGAAACGGTCGCCGCCGGCGCTTCGGCGGTGGCTTCGCTACCGGCCGTGCGCGATGCGCTGTTGCAGCGCCAGCGGGCCTTCCGCGAGCTGCCGGGGCTGATCGCCGACGGTCGGGACATGGGCACGGTGGTGTTCCCCGACGCGCCGTTGAAGATTTTCCTCACGGCCAGCGCCGAGGAACGGGCGCGCCGTCGTTACCTGCAGTTGAAGGGCAAGAACGAAGCTGTTAGTCTGTCGAGTCTGCTAGATGAGATACGGGCACGCGATGAGCGTGATACCCAGCGTACAGTGGCCCCGCTCAAGCCGGCGGCCGATGCCATACAGCTGGACTCGACCGAGTTGTCCATCGACCAGGTGCTGCAACGTATCAGAAGCGAGATCGCCCTCCGCGATCTGGCCTGATCACCAGGAAAGCCGTCAGGTGCACCAGTCATCGTCCTGCCGGCTTTTCTTTATCTAAACGAAACCCACATTGTCTGGAGTGTGGCGATGGGCGTCTGTTTCGCCCAAATCTACAGGAATGAAAATGAGCGAAAGCTTTGCAGAACTCTTTGAAGAAAGCCTGAAAACCCTCAATCTTCAGCCGGGTGCAATCATCACCGGTATCGTTGTCGACATCGACGGCGACTGGGTTACCGTTCACGCTGGCCTGAAGTCCGAGGGCGTCATCCCGCTCGAGCAGTTCTTCAACGAAGCTGGCGAGCTGACCATCAAGGTCGGTGACGAAGTTCACGTTGCGCTGGACGCGGTCGAAGACGGCTTTGGCGAAACCAAGCTGTCCCGTGAAAAAGCCAAGCGCGCCGAGTGCTGGATTGTTCTGGAAGCTGCTTTCGCTGCCGAAGAAGTGGTCAAGGGCGTTATCAACGGTAAGGTTAAAGGCGGCTTCACTGTCGACGTTAACGGCATCCGTGCGTTCCTGCCGGGCTCCCTGGTTGATGTCCGCCCAGTGCGCGACACCACCCACCTCGAAGGCAAAGAGCTGGAATTCAAGGTCATCAAGCTGGACCAGAAGCGCAACAACGTTGTCGTTTCCCGTCGCAGCGTCCTGGAAGCCGAGAACAGTGCAGAGCGCGAAGCGCTGCTGGAATCGCTGCAGGAAGGCCAGCAGGTCAAGGGTATCGTCAAGAACCTCACCGACTACGGCGCCTTCGTGGACCTGGGCGGCGTCGACGGCCTGCTGCACATCACCGACATGGCCTGGAAGCGCATCAAGCATCCTTCCGAGATCGTCAACGTTGGTGACGAGATCGACGTCAAAGTCCTGAAGTACGACCGTGAGCGCAACCGCGTTTCGCTGGGTCTGAAACAGCTGGGCGAAGATCCATGGGTCGCTATCAAAGCGCGCTACCCAGAAAGCACCCGCGTGACCGCGCGTGTCACCAACCTGACCGACTACGGCTGCTTCGCTGAGCTGGAAGAAGGCGTCGAAGGTCTGGTACACGTTTCGGAAATGGACTGGACCAACAAGAACATCCACCCGTCGAAAGTCGTTCAGGTTGGCGACGAAGTGGAAGTCATGGTTCTGGACATCGACGAAGAGCGTCGTCGTATCTCCCTGGGCATCAAGCAGTGCAAGTCGAACCCATGGGAAGACTTCTCTGGCCAGTTCAACAAGGGCGACAAGATCTCCGGCACCATCAAGTCGATCACCGATTTCGGTATCTTCATTGGTCTGGAAGGCGGCATCGACGGTCTGGTCCACCTGTCCGACATCTCCTGGAACGAAGCCGGCGAAGAAGCCGTGCGTCGCTTCAAGAAGGGCGACGAGCTGGAAACCGTCATCCTGTCGGTTGATCCAGAGCGCGAGCGCATCTCCCTGGGCATCAAGCAGATGGAAGACGATCCGTTCTCCAACTTCGTTGCTGTCAACGACAAGGGCGCTATCGTCAAAGGTATCGTCAAGGAAGTTGACGCCAAAGGCGCTATCGTGACCCTGGGCGACGACATCGAAGCTTCCCTGAAAGCCTCCGAAATCAGCCGTGACCGCGTTGAAGACGCGCGCAACGTGCTGAAAGAAGGCGAAGAGATCGAAGCCAAGATCATCAGCGTCGACCGCAAGTCCCGCGTCATCAGCCTGTCCATCAAATCGAAGGACGATGCTGAAGAGCGCGAAGCGATCCAGAGCCTGAAAGCCGCTCCGGAAGCCGCTGCCGATACCACCATGGCTGCGCTGCTGCGCGAAGCGATGGCTAAACAGAACTAAGTTCTGTTCGGTACGAAAAAAGGGTGACTTCGGTCACCCTTTTTTTTGGTCGATGTTTTGTCGTATTCGATCTTTATTGCCCATATGGCATCGAAAGGCGAACCTTTGGTTATCGATTCGGGTCTGTTTGCAGGCGCTCATTACGCTGTTCTTGAAATTTTCGATCAAGTCAAGAAGCGGCCTGTTCAAATCCGGCCGAGCGTGCTACAACCTGAGTAAGCAATGATCTAGCTGCTTGATAACGAAGGGAAAAACATGACCAAGTCGGAGCTGATCGAACGCATCGTTACCCACCAGGGGCTGCTCTCGCCTCGGGATGTGGAACTTGCAATCAAGACCATGCTTGAACAAATGTCGCAATGCCTGGCCACTGGGGATCGTATCGAGATCCGTGGTTTTGGCAGCTTTTCTCTGCACTATCGCTCCGCGCGAGTAGGGCGTAATCCCAAAACCGGGCAGTCGGTCAGCCTCGAAGGCAAGTTCGTACCGCACTTCAAGCCGGGCAAAGAACTACGGGACCGAGTCAACGAAGATGAGCACGAGGCAGAAGCCTTGAGTGCCGCAAGGAATGCCTGATGCGTAATCTCAAACGTGCCCTGGTGGCAGTGCTGGTGTTGTTGCTGGCAGCGATCGTGTTGTTCTTCGTGCTCGAGAATCAGCAGGACGTATCGCTGGGGCTATTTGGTTGGGTGTCTCCGGCCATGCCCGTAGCCGTGCCGGTTCTGGCCGCCCTGATCGTCGGTTTGGCTGTTGGTCCGCTGCTGGGCAGCTACGCCGTGCTGCGTGCGCGCCGACGCATCCGTCTACAGGCCCGCGAAGCCGCACTCGCTGGTAAGTAAGAAAGCTCCTACGCAATCAGGGGAAGGGGTCTGATTTCGCTAAAATCCCCCTTCTGCCGTAATACCGCGCCTTGCCTTTGCAGAGCGCGCATTGCAATGCCTTATCCCAACCTTTCCCACCATGGCGGAGACCAAACGGTCACCGGCTCCTGCCACCAACTGCACCTTGACGCTGCTACCAGCCTGCTCATCGATTGCGGCTTGGAGCAAGGCGCGCACGCGGCCCTCGGCCTGCAAAGCGTCGCATTCGACATCACCGGTATAGAAGCCGTGGTGCTGACCCACGTCCACCTGGATCACGTCGGTCGCCTGCCCGCACTGTTCGCAGCGGGTTATCGAGGGCCGATCCTGTGCAGTCAACCGTCTGCCAAACTCCTGCCGCTGGTTCTGGAAGATGCCTATAAGTTGAGCATCAGCAACGATCCTGCCGAGATTGCCCGTTACCTGGCGTTCGTGCAGGCGCGTTTGCAGCCCTTGCCGTTCGATCATTGGCACAGCCTCGTCGAGCGTCCGGGCTTGGTGTGTCGCATGCGCCTGCGGCGAGCGGGGCATCTGCTCGGCTCGGCCTATGTGGAATGCGATGTGCTCGATTCGGCGGGCGAGCAGGGTACTCGAATCGTGTTCTCAGGGGATCTGGGTGCCAGCGATAGCGCCATGCTGCGCCCGGTCGAGCCACCCGAGCGGGCGGATCTACTGGTCCTCGAAAGCACCTATGGCGATAGGTTGCACGGTGCCCGTGGCGAACGTCGCGACGCCCTCGAAGCCATCATCGACCGAGCACTGGCCGACCGGGGCACCGTATTGATTCCTGCATTCAGTTTGGGGCGTACGCAAGAACTGCTGTTCGACCTCGAGGACATCCTGCATCGCAAGGCGCTACGCCAGCAGGGCCAGGCCAGCCCCTCCGACGACCCGCTGGACGTGCTGGACTGGGCGCAGCTGCCGATCATCCTCGACTCGCCGCTCGCCCAACGCATCACCCAGGTCTATCGCGATCTGAGCGACCACTGGAACGATCAGGCAAGCCAGCGCTTGCGGGCGGGGCGGGCGCCGCTGGGCTTCGAGCAGTTGATCGGTATCGATACCCACGGCCAGCACCAGCAGGTGGTCAACTATCTCAAGAGCACGGGCAAGCCTGCGATCGTCATTGCCGGCAATGGCATGTGTTCGGGCGGACGCATCGTGGCGTACCTGAAAGCCATGCTGGGCGATCCTCGGCATGAGGTGGTGTTCGTTGGTTTTCAAGCCAAAGGCACACCAGGCGCCGTGATCCAGGCCAGTGCCGGCGCGGCTGGTTTCGTGTCGATCGACCTGGACGGGCAGCCTTACGAGATCCGCGCCAAGGTGTTTACGGTGCCGGGCTATTCGGCACATGCTGACCAGCAGGGATTGGTCGATTTTGTCACCGGCATGGCCGTGTGGCCGGCACGCATCCGTCTCGTGCATGGCGATCCGCCTGCTCGGCGCGCGCTGGCGGCACGCCTGCGCGAGATTTATGCAAAAAAAGCGCTCGACGTACAGATCGAATGACTCTCATTGCTGTCCAAGGCGCAGCAACGGATAGCCCAATTGCCCCTCCCGTGAGCAAGCCTCGAGCAATGTTCTCTGATATTCTTGTGCCCCTCGAATTCTGGGATGTGCCTGCCTCTATGCTCGCTTGGAGCCAAGCAGCTGGATCAACAAGGAAACTTGAACGTTAAAGATGCGAAGCGGCAAACCGTTGCTGAAGTACTTTGCGTTTCGTCTATGTGCCATGCCAATGGCTAGCAGGATTATAAGATATGGACTTGATACCCGTAATTTTGTCAGGCGGCGTGGGCAGCCGGTTGTGGCCCGTTTCGCGTGAGGCCCACCCCAAGCCATTCATGACCTTGCCCGATGGTCAGAACCTGATCCAAAAGACGTTCCTGCGTGCTTCGAATCTGCCAGGCGTCTCGGAAGTGCTGACCGTCACCAACCGCGAATTGCTGTTCAAGACCGAAGACGAATACCGTGGCGTCCAGCAAAACGGTCTTGCGCAAGCCTTCATTCTCGAGCCTTTCGGCCGCAACACGGCCGCAGCCGTGGCGCTGGCTGCTTTGCAACTGCGTGACAGCCATGGCGCCGACGCGCACATGCTGGTGCTGGCCGCCGATCACCTGATCCAAAACGAGGCTGCCTTTGCCGAGGCCGTGTCGAAAGCGGTCGAGCTGTCGAGCAATGGCTGGCTGGTGACCTTCGGCATCAAACCCCAGTATCCCGAAACCGGCTTCGGTTACATCGAGGCGGGCCAGGCAGGCGAGCTGCCACAGGGTCTGAAGGTGGCACGCTTCGTCGAAAAGCCGAACCTCGAGCTGGCCGAATCCTACGTGGCCGCCGGCAACTACTTCTGGAACTCCGGCATGTTCTGCTTCCGCGTCGGCACGGTGCTGGAAGAGTTCGAAAAGCATTCGCCCGATGTGTTGGAGGCCGCTGCCCACGCCAAGCGCCAGTCGCGTCTGGCCGAGGGCAAGGACTACAGCTGCCTGAGCGTAGACCCGGACAGCTTCGCCCAAGTCCCGGACATTTCCATCGACTACGCCCTGATGGAGCGCTCCGAGCGCGTCGCTACCGTGCCGTGCGACATCGGCTGGAGCGACATCGGCTCGTGGAACGCCGTCAGCGAACTCACCCCGGCGGACGCCGATGGCAACCGCTTCGAAGGTGAAGTGCTGGCACACGCCTCGCGCAACAATTACGTCAACAGCGAAGACCGCCTCACCGCGCTGGTCGGCGTCGAGGACCTGCTGGTGATCGACACCCCTGACGCGGTGATGATCGCCCACAAGGATCACGCCCAGGACGTCAAGCACATCGTCGGCCAGCTCAAGAGCAAGGGCCATACCCTGCACCAGCTGCACCGCACCGTGCATCGCCCTTGGGGCACCTACACGACCCTGGAAAACGGCGACCGCTTCAAGATCAAGCGCATCGTGGTCAAGCCCAAGGCGTCGCTGTCGCTGCAAATGCACCATCACCGCAGCGAGCACTGGATTGTGGTCAGCGGTACTGCCGTTGTGGTCAACGACGACAAGCAGATGATGCTGCACACCAATGAATCCACGTTCATCCGTGCAGGCCACACGCACCGACTGGAAAACCCGGGCGTCATCGACCTGGTCCTGATCGAAGTGCAAAGCGGCGACTACCTCGGCGAAGACGACATCGTCCGTTTTGAGGACATCTACGGTCGTTGCACCGGCTGATACCCAGCGTTTCCCGCTCGGCCCGTGATGCTCCCTCGAGTATCACGGGCCGTTGACCATCGGTCATGACCTCGAGCGGCTACCTTACACATCGATCGCTGCCTACGGGCGGCTCGTCAAAGTGAGAACCATGTACCCATCTATCCAGACCCGCTGCTTCAAAGCCTACGACATCCGTGGCCAGGTCCCTGCCGATCTCAATGAAGACGTCGCCTACCGCATCGGTCGCGCGTTGGTCGCCGAACTGGGCGGCATGCGTTACGTCGTAGGGCGTGACATGCGTCTGGAAAGCCCGATGTTGGCCCAAGCCCTGACCCGCGGCCTGACCGAGGCCGGCGCCGACGTGCTGGACATTGGTCTGTGCGGCACCGAGGAAGTCTATTTCGCCACCAGCCACCTGAAGGCCGATGGCGGCATCATGATCACCGCCAGCCACAACCCCAAGGGCTACAACGGCATGAAGCTGGTGCGCGAGCACTCCAAGCCGATCAGCGGCGACTCGGGGCTGTTCGCCATTCGCGACCGTGTCGAAGCCGGCGAACTGGGCGATGTGGCTGCCAGCAAGGGCCAAGTCCACGAGGCCTTCGACAAGACCGCCTACATCGACCATTTGCTGACCTACATCGACGTGTCGGCGCTCAAGCCGCTGAAAGTCCTGGCCGATCCAGGCAATGGTGCCGTAGGCCCGGTGATCGAACTGCTCAAGGCACGCCTGCCGTTGCACATCGACGTCATCAACGGCGAGCCGGATGGCGAATTCCCCAACGGCGTGCCCAACCCGCTGCTGCCGGAAAATCGTGAACTGACCCGCAACGCCGTGCTCGAGCGACAAGCCGACCTGGGCCTGGCCTGGGATGGCGACTTCGACCGCTGCTTCTTCTTCGACGGCCAGGGCCGCTTCATCGAGGGCTACTACCTGGTTGGCCTGCTGGCCGAGATGCTGCTGCGCAAGCACCCAGGCAGCAAGATCATCCACGACCCGCGCCTGACCTGGAACACCATCGAACAGGTGCAGGCCGCCGGTGGCCACGCCATCCAGAGCAAGACCGGCCACGCCTTCATCAAGGAACGCATGCGCGCCGAAGACGCGGTATACGGCGGCGAAATGAGCGCCCACCACTACTTCCGCGACTTCGCCTACTGCGACAGCGGCAACATTCCTTGGCTGCTGGTGGCCGAGCTGATGAGCGTCAGTGGCAAGACCTTGGCGCAACTGGTGGACGAGCGCATCGCGGCGTTTCCGTGCAGTGGCGAGATCAACTACCAGGTCGACGACGTCAAGGCGTCGGTGGAAAAGGTCCTGGCCTTCTACCTGCCCCAGGCCCCGGAGGTCGACCGCACCGACGGCATCAGCGTGGCCTTCGCCGACTGGCGCTTCAGCCTGCGCGGCTCCAACACCGAGCCGTTGCTGCGCCTGAACGTCGAGAGCCGTGGCGACGAAGCCCTGGTCACCCAACGTGTCGCTGAAATCGAACGTCTGATTCAAGGATAACTATGTTTGGCATGATCCGAGGCGTCTGGGAATACCGGAGCTTTATCCTCACTTCCATCAAGAACGAGTTCATCTCACGGTTCGCGCGCAGCAAGCTCGGTGGCCTGTGGATGATCATCCACCCGCTGGCCCAGGTCGCGATCTATGCCTTGATCCTGTCCAACGTGCTCGGCGCGCGCCTGCCGGGCATCGAGAACAAGTACGCCTATGCGCTCTACCTGATCGCCGGCATCCTGGCCTGGAACCTGTTCTCCGAGATCGTCGGGCGTTGCCTGACGGTGTTCATCGAGCAGGGCAACCTGATGAAGAAGATGCGCTTTCCGCGCATCGCCTTGCCGGTGATCGTGGTGGGTTCGTGTTTGCTGAACAACCTGCTGCTGTTTTTGGCGGTTTTGGTGATCTTCACGGTGCTCGGCCATGCGCCCAGTGTGCAGATGCTCTGGCTGTTGCCACTGACCTTGGTGATCGTCGCCCTGGGCGTGGGCATCGGCTTGGTGATCGGCGTGCTGAACGTGTTCCTGCGCGACATCGGGCAGGTCATTCCCATCGTCATGCAGGTCTGGTTCTGGTTCACACCGATCGTCTACTCGGTGAACATCATTCCCGATTACCTCAAGGGCACCGTCGGCATCAACCCGATGTATCCCATCGTTACCGCCTACCACAACGTCATGGTCTACAAGACCGCGCCTGACCTACAGCAGGTCGGCATCGTACTGCTGATCGCCCTTGGGCTCATGCTGGTAGGCCTGTTCCTGTTCCGTCGGGCCTCGCCTGAAATGGTGGATTCACTATGAGCCTCTTGCGTGTCGACAACGTCGGCAAAGCCTACCGCACCTACCGATCCGAGTGGCAGCGCATCGCGCGCTGGTGCTACGTGCCGGTCAAGCCGAGCCAGGAGCACTGGGTGCTCAAGCATGTCAGCTTCGACATCCAGCCAGGCGAAGCCATCGGCTTGGTCGGCCAGAACGGCGCCGGCAAGTCCACCTTGTTGAAGATGATCACCGGCACTCTGCAACCCACCGAAGGCAAGGTGCAGGTCAACGGGCGGATTGCTGCGATCCTCGAGCTGGGCATGGGTTTCAACGGTGAGTTGACCGGACGCCAGAACGCCTACCACGCGGCCGGTCTGATGGGCTTCAACACCGAGCAGATCGATGGCGTGATCGACGACATCGAAGCCTTCGCCGAGATCGGCGAGTACTTCGACCAGGCGGTGCGCACCTACTCCAGCGGCATGCAGATGCGCGTGGCGTTTGCTGTGGCGACGGCCTTCCGCCCGGAGATCCTGATCATCGACGAAGCCCTGTCAGTCGGCGACAGCTATTTCCAGCACAAGAGCTTCGGGCGTATCAAAGCCTTCCAGAAGGCCGGTACCACCTTGCTGATCGTGTCCCACGACCGTGGTTCGATCCAGGCCCTGTGCAACCGCGCCATCCTGCTCGACGGCGGCACCGTGATCCGTGACGGTGCGCCAGAAGAGGTCATGGACTACTACAACGCCATCATCGCGCAGAAGGAAAACGCCACCGTCGAGGTGACGACCCTGGCCGAAGGCGGCGTGCAGACGCGTTCGGGCAACGGCAAGGCCAGCCTGGAGCGCATTGCACTCCACAACCACGAGGGCGCGCCGGTCGAGTACGTAGGCGTGGGCGACGAAGTGTGCTTGGCGATCGACGTGCGGATCAACGCGCCGCTGCCCGAACTGGTGGTTGGCTACGTGATCAAGGACCGCCTCGGCCAAGACGTCTACGGCACCAACACCCACCACCTCAAGTGCGTGCGCAGCGACCTGGAAGAAGGGCAGCGGCTGTCCTATCGCTTCCGTTTCCCGGCCAACCTGGGGGTGGGGTCGTACTCGGTGGCGGTGGCGCTGCACGCCAGCGACAACCACATCGCAAACAATTACGAGTGGCGCGACCTGGCGCTGCTCTTCAACGTCGTGAACATGTCGGAGAGTACCTTCGTGGGCCTGGCGTGGATTCCTCCGACCGTGGAGTGCAAATGATGGACGGTTTCTACCGGGGCTTCGAGGACCGCTATCGCGGTTCTCGGGAACTGATCAGCCAACGTCTCGAAGCGTACCTGCCGTTTCTCGCACCGCTCAAGGACCTGTATACGGACTACCCGATACTCGACCTGGGCTGTGGGCGAGGGGAGTGGCTCGAGCTGCTGATGCGCGAAGGCTATGCGCCCATGGGCGTCGATCTCGACGAAGGCATGCTCGAAGCTTGCCGCGCATCGGGTTTGCCGGCCCGCAACATCGACGCGATCAGCGCCCTGCGCGAGCTGCCCGACGCCAGCCAGGTAGCGGTCACCGGTTTCCACATTGCCGAGCACCTGCCGTTCGAGGTGTTGCAGGAACTGGTTGCCCAAGCCCTGCGCGTATTGCGCCCGGCGGGCCTGTTGATCCTCGAGACGCCCAACGCCGAGAGCCTGGTCGTCGGCACCAACAGCTTCTACCTGGACCCGACCCACGAGCGCCCGCTGCCCAGCCTGTTGCTGTCGTTCCTGGCCGAGTACAG
Organism: Pseudomonas sp. UBA6562; assembly: GCF_002434265.1. Taxonomy (GTDB): domain Bacteria; phylum Pseudomonadota; class Gammaproteobacteria; order Pseudomonadales; family Pseudomonadaceae; genus Aquipseudomonas. Next base: position 482,479 of record NZ_DJJS01000004.1, read on the forward strand.
CGGCTTCGCAAGGGCGAAGATCGTGCGCTTGCAAGAGCCTGCCGAGCTGCACGACCAGAGCCGACGCCTGGGCGTGCTGGATGTGCTCACCGGCACCAGCCCCGACTATGCCATCGTCGCCCAGAAGCAGGCTGCGCCCGAGTCCCTCACGGCGTTCGAAGAGGCGTTCGAAGCGGCCTACGGGATGGCCCTCGACCAACTGGCGGCGCGTTACGACCATGCCCTCGAGCATCGTCTGGCAGGCCTGGAGCATGAAGTGGCCACGAGCCGCGAGCAGCTCATGACCCGCGAACAGTTCAGCGAGGCGCTCGAGCACGCGCACCGCCACCACACCCAGCAACTGAACAACGCGCATTGCCAGCAGACCGAACAACTGCGCCTGATCCAGGAGCGTCACGCGCTCGACATGGACGCATTGCGCAATCAAGCAGCCCTGACCCAAGAGCAGAACGCTCTGCTCTTGCAGCAGAGCGCCGAGCTACAGCGCGGGCATCAAGAGCTCGTAGAGCGCACCGCAGCGTTGCAAGCCGACCTCGAGCAGTCCATTGGCAGCAACCTGACCTCGGGCAAGCGCACCTCCGACCTGGAAGCCGAGCTCAACCAGTCGCTGAACAACGCCCACACCTGGTACCTGCGGGCCACCGATCTGGAAGCCCAGCTGAACCAGTCCCTGGGCAATGCCCACACCTGGTTCCTGCGCGCGAACCAGCATGAGCAATACGTGCAAACGCTGCGCGAGAGCACCTCGTGGCGGGTTACCGGCCCGTTGCGTTTGTTGGGCCGTGGTGTGCGTGCACCCAAGCACATCGCCCGCTCGATGCTCGGCCGCAGCCTGCCCCACGCCCGTCTGTGGCTGGCTCGTCGCCCGGCAATGCGCCGCGTGGTCATGGCGCTGCTCGGCCGTTGCCCGCGACTGACGGAAAAGCTGTACAACCTCAATCGCAGCACCCAGGCCCCACAGCCGGCCGCCGATGGCAGCGTCGCGCCGCTGCCGCCGATGGTCGACCAAGCCCCCCTGACAGCCAGAGGCCGCACCATCGAGCAGGCGCTCTGGGCCGCCATCAAGAAGAGCCAGAACTGATGCGTATCGTGATTGACATGCAAGGCGCTCAAACCGAGAGCCGTTTCCGAGGCATCGGCCGCTACAGCGTCTCGCTCGCCCAAGGCATCGTGCGCAACAGCGCCGGCCATGAGGTGTACTTGGTGCTCAACGGCATGCTCCCCGAAGGCATCGAGAGCATCCGCACCGCTTTTGCCGACCTGCTGCCGCAGAGCCATATCCGCGTGTGGTACGCCGATGGCCCTGTGTCGAACATCCATGCCGAAAACATTCCGCGCAGCGAAGTCGCCGAGCGCATCCGTCAGGCCTGCATCGACGCATTGCAGCCGGACATCGTGCACATCACCAGCCCATTGGAAGGGTTCGTCGACGACGCAGTCATCGGCGACCCGCTGCTGGACAAGCACGCACTGGTCAGCGCCACGCTGTATGACCTGATTCCGCTGGTCAGCCCCAACCAGTACCTGACCCACGCCGGGTACAAGACCTACTACATGGACAAGGTCGAAGCCTTCAAGCACTACGATGTGCTGTTGCCGATCTCCGAGGCTGCGCGTGCAGAAGCCTTGTCGTTGCTGTCGCTCGACGAAGCCAACGTGGTCAACGTCTCCAGCGCAGCGGACGAGATCTTCCACCCGATTCCGTTGAGCGGCGAGGAGCGCGACGTCCTGGCAGCCAAGTTCAGCCTGCGCGACGCCTTCGTGCTGTACTCCGGCGGCGCCGACGAGCGCAAGAACCTGACACGCCTGATCAAGGCCTTCACCCAGGTCAAGCGTGACCTCCCCGACATCCAGCTGGTATTCGCCGGCAAGATGTCCAACCACATCATCGAGCGTTACCGTGCCGAAGCCCTGGGTGAAGGGTTGCAAGAGGACGACCTGGTGTTCACCGGCTTCATCACCGACGATGAACTGGTCGCCCTGTACAACACCTGCCAGCTGTACGTGTTCCCGTCCTGGCACGAAGGCTTCGGCCTGCCGCCGCTCGAAGCCATGAAGTGCGGGGCGCCGGTGATCGGTGCCAACACCTCGAGCGTGCCGGAAGTGATTGGCTGGGAAGAAGCCACCTTCGACCCGATGAGCGTCAAGGCCATCGCCGCCAAGATGAAGCAGGCGCTGGTCGACGACGAGTTCCGTGCGGCGCTGACCGTGCATGGTCTGCAACGCGCCAAGCTGTTCTCCTGGGACCGTACCGGCAAGATCGCGGTCGAGGCCTTCGAGCGTGCGGTGGCCGAACGTGACCAACGTTCCGCCGAGGCCCAGCCGGTCGTCGACGCCGTCCCGGCCCTGATCGAATCGCTCCTGGCCACCGGACAGCTGCACAACGGCGGCCTGGACATCGCCCGACTGGCCAAGGCCATCGACTATTCCGTTCAAGGCCCTTCGGGCATGCCGCGGCTGTTGGTGGACATCTCGCAACTGTGCCGGCACGACGGCAAGAGCGGTATCCAGCGCGTAGTGCGCAGTATCCTGCTCGAGTGGCTGAGCCACCCGCCGGCGGGCTACCAGGTCCAGCCGGTGTACACCAAGGTCGAAGAGTCCTTCTACCGGTACGCGACCCAGTTCACCGCGCAGTTCCTTGGTCACGACGCCGGCCAGGCGCAGGACGAAGCGCTCGACTATCGCGCAGGCGACGTCTACATCTGCCTGGACCTGCTGCTGGATGTGCTACCCCAGCGCCAACCGTATTTCGACACCCTGCATGCCCATGGCGTCAGCGTCTACTTCGTGGTCTACGACTTGTTGATCCTGCAGATGCGCCATTGCTTCTCCGATCACCTGTACCAGCACTACGTGAACTGGATCGGCACCATCGCCCGCTATGACGGCGCCCTGTGCATTTCCCAGGCGGTGGCCGACGAGCTGAGCGAATGGATGACCGAGCATGGCCCGGCGCGCCAGCGCCCGCTACGTATCGGCGCCTTCCACCTGGGGGCGGACATCGACCAGTCGGTACCGTCCACTGGCGTTCCCGAAGACCCAGCCCTGCACATCGAAGTGCTGGAAGCGAACCCGAACTTCCTCATGGTCGGCACGCTCGAGCCACGCAAGGGCCACGCCCAGGCGTTTGCCGCGTTCGAGCAGCTGTGGGAGGCGGATGTCAAAGCGAACCTGATCATCGTGGGCAAGCGCGGTTGGCTGGTCGACGATCTGGCCAGCCGTATCGAAGCGCACCCACAGTTCGGCAAGCGGCTGTTGTGGCTCGACGGGGTCAGCGATGAGTACCTGGAGCACGTCTACCAAAACAGCCAATGCCTGATCGCCGCATCGATCGGCGAAGGGTTCGGCCTGCCGCTGATCGAAGCCGCGCAGCATGGCATGCCGATCATCGCCCGTGACTTGCCGGTGTTCCGCGAAGTGGCTGGCGAACATGCCTTGTACTTCAAGGGCGACGAGCCGCAGGTGCTGGCCGAGACCGTCGAGCGCTGGCTCGAACTGTTCGCCACGGGCGCACACCCGACTTCGACCGACATGCCGTGGCTGACCTGGAAGCAGAGCGCCACGCAATTGATCGACGAAATCAGCCGCTTGCAGCGTATCTGACAGCCTGAGCCTTGAAATTAGAATGAGTGAGATGTGTGCGTTATGGATTTGAAGCTTGTCTCAACCGGGAGGGCGGGCTTTGCGTTCGCGTTGGTATTTGGGTTGTGTTTCGTACTGCGTTACTTCCCCATCGACTTCATCCTGGGCACCAATTCGTATTGGCTGACCGAAGTCGATGACGTCACGCAGTATTTCGCGGGCTTCAATGCGTTCTTCACGGCGCCGTTCAGCTACCCGCTGCTGGCGTTCGATGGCATCAACTACCCACAGGGCACGCGCGCGACCTTCGTCGATGCGATCCCTTTGTATGCCTTCCTGTTGAAGGTGTTCGTGCCGAAGAGCTTCGCCCCGTTCAACCCCTTCGGCATCTGGATCGGCCTGTGCTTCGTCGCACAGGCGGTCTGTGCCTGGTGGATCCTGCGCGAGTTGTGCGTGCGCTCCTGGCTGGCGCTGGCGGCGCTGGTGGTTTGCCTGACCACGATGCCCGAGTTCACTTCGCGCATCGCGCATGTTTCGCTGATGTCGCAGTGGATCGTACTGTGCGCCCTGGCCATGTACTTCCGTTGCCGGCGGACCGAACAGGCCCACCATGTGGCCTGGAGCGTCCTGCTGGTGGCGGGTTTCTACGTCAACGTCTACCTGTTCGTCATGGCCAGCGCCATCTACGTGGCCAGTTGTCTGGGCAGCCCGCAGCGCTTCAAGCCCGGCTATGGGCTGCGTGCTTGTGCGCCATTCCTGATCCTGGCGGCGAGTCTGCTGATCACGATCTTCCCGCTGGGCGCCGCCACGGTCGCCAAAGAGGGTGGTTTCGGGGTCTTCTCCATGAACTTGCTGTCGCCGTTGCATGGCGGGCGTCATGTGCACTTCCCCAACCCGGAGATGCCGGGGCAGGGCGAGGGTTTCAACTACCTGGGCCTGGGGGTGCTGTTGGCCTTCGCGCTGAGCTTCGTGTTGAATGCCCGCAGCGCCAATGGCGTGTTCGCGCGGCACAAGGCGCTCACGTGGCTGATGGCGTTGTTCGCGGTGTATGCGTTGTCCAACGAGATCTACCTGGGCACCACCCACCTGGTGTCGCTCACCTATCCTGGCGTGCTCGACATCATCACCTCGCAGTTCCGTGCCTCGGGCCGTTTCTTCTGGCCAGTGGGCTTCTGCATCGTAATATTCTCGATCGTGTTCCTGTATCGCCGCCTGAGCGCAGGCCTGTTCGCGCTCGCCATGCTGGCGCTGCTGGCCTTGCAAGTGCATGACCTGGCGCCTTACCGCGGCCTGCTGGTGGCCGTGGCCAACCGTCCGGCAGCGGCCGTGCTCACGCAGCCGACCTGGGACCAGCAAGCCACTCCCGACGTGCAGTATTTGTACTTCTTCCCCAAGTTCAAGTGTGGACGGGAGGATGTGTTGCAGACCCTGATGCCGACCATGCGCTACGCCGCAGTGCACAACATCAAGATCAACACCGGTTATGTGTCGCGCTCGAGTGCCAATTGCAGCGTCGAAAGCACACAGGCGGAGATCGCCGGGTCCGACGCCACGCATTCGCTGTACGTCTTCAATACGGGCGATTTCCCGGAAGTCGACCGCGTCAAACAGCTTTTCCCCGCTGACCGCCAGCCTGAGTGCAAGGTGATCGACTTTGCCCACGTCTGCCGTGTCGATTCTGCGAAGGTGAACCCATGACCGAAATGAACAAGCGCACGATCTCGTTGGTATCGCCGTTCTACAACGAAGAGAAAGGCGTGCAGGCGTTCTTCGCGCGCATCAACGAAGTGTTCGCCGAGCTGGCGGACCGTTACGACCTCGAAGTGATCGCCATCAACGACGGCAGCCGCGACAGCACCTACGACGAGCTGGTCAAGGCCAAGGCGAGCAACCCTTACCTGACCATCGTCGACCTGTCGCGCAACTTCGGCAAGGAAGCCGCGCTCTCGGCCGGTCTGGATTTCGCCACCGGCGATGCCGTGGTGCCGATCGACTCCGATTTGCAGCACCCGCCGGAAGTGATTCTGGACCTGGTGCGCAAATGGGAAGACGGCGCCGAAGTGGTGCTGGCCAAGCGTGTGGATCGCGAGACCGACCGCCCCATCCAGAAGGTGACGGCCAATTACTTCTACCGCGTGCACAACCGCATCTCCGACATCGATATCCCCGCCGACGTCGGCGATTTCCGCCTGATGGACCGCAAGGTGGTCGAGGCCCTGAAAACCCTTCCGGAGAGCCGCCGGTTCATGAAGGGGCTGTTCGCCTGGGTAGGCTTTCGTACGGCCACCGTCGAATACAAGGTGGCCGCCCGCGAGCACGGCGCCTCCAGTTTCAACACCTGGAAGCTCTGGAACTTCGCCATCGAGGGCATCACCAGTTTCAGTTCGGTGCCGCTACGGGTCTGGACCTACCTGGGTTGCGCCGTCTCGGCCATCTCCTTCCTGTATGCCGCTTACCTGCTGATCAAGACCGTACTGTTCGGCAGCGATCTGCCCGGTTATGCCTCGATCATGATCACGGTGCTGTTCGCCAGCGGCGTGCAACTGATCGGCATCGGTGTCTTGGGCGAGTATGTGGGGCGCATCTTCACCGAGTCGAAGAACCGGCCGGTGTACATCGTGCGCGACGTGATCAAGTGAAGCACCTCATCCCGCCGCGGTATCACGAGTTCATCCGCTTCGGCCTGGTCGGTGTCACCAACACCTTGGTGCACGCCGGCATCGTCGTCGCGCTGATGGAGTTGCTCGCACCGCCTGCGTTCGTCGCCAATGGCATCGCTTTCGGCTTCGCCAACGTGATGTCCTACCTGCTCAACAGCCGGTTCACCTTCAGGACGCCGGCCACCTTCTCGGGGTACCGGCGATTCTTGACGGTATCGTTGGTATCGCTGGCGCTGACCCTGCTGATCACTTCTGGGGTGGAGTACGCAGGGCTCCATTACGCCGTGGGCCTGGTACTGGTGATTTTCATCGTGCCGGTGCTGAATTACCTTGTGTTGAAACTCTGGGCTTTCAAACCTGCTACCTGAAGCCTGAAGCAGCCGCAAGACAGGCTGGGCCCGAAGGACCGGGCCAGCGACCTACCGGCCTCACGATTAGTCCTGCCGGTAGATACCCGTAATGTCACAATGTCAGTACCATGCCGCCTTTAGGAAATTTCCTACAAGGCTATGCGAAAATGGGTTTATTGAGGTTGTTGCTGGCATGCCTGGTAGCGGTCAGCCACATGGGCATCGACGTAAAGAGCTGGAACGTCGGCGTCGGGTCGGTGGTGATCTTCTACATGCTGGCCGGGCACGTGGTGGCCAAGCTCTGGACACGGCGCCCGCATGACCGCCTCTTACCTTCCCTGGGTTGGTTCTACAAGGACCGAGCCCTGCGGATCTTTCCTCTATACCTGTGTGCTCTGCTGGTCAGTGGGCTCGTGTGGGCGACAGGGGCGCATTCCTACTTCCTCAGCAAGACCCCCGGGTTCGTGGATTGGATAAGCAATCTGACGGTGGTCCCGCTGAACTACTACATGTGGACGGGCATAGATCGCTTCACGCTGATCCCTCCGGCCTGGTCGCTGGGCGCAGAACTGCAGTTCTACCTCATCCTGCCGTTGCTGATGCTGCTGCCCTGGCTGGGCATCTTCGCGGCGGTCGTTAGCCTGGTGGTGTTCTCGCTCGCGCAATACGGCTGGTTGAACACCGACGTCTTCGGCTACCGGCTTCTGTTAGGCGTGCTGTTCATCTTCCTGAGCGGTGTGGCGATCGAAAAGCGTTCCCGCCTGGGCAACCTGGCCCTGGCCGGCGTGTGGATCGCCTTGCTGGCGTATGTCGTGGGCCTGCAAGCGCAAGGGATCCGACGCCCCTTCGACCATGAAGTGGCCGTAGGCTACCTCGTCGGTCTTCCCCTCATCCTGTGGCTCTCGAGCCTTCGGCTACCTGGCTGGGTAAATACCCTGCAACGGCACGCCGGCACCTTGTCGTATGGGGTGTTCGTCTTCCACTTCTCGATGATCTGGCTGGTGGAGCCTTACGCGCTGTCGAACGGGCCCAAGGCAGGGCTGGTTTTGCTAGGGTCGCTGCTGTTGGCCGGTGTGTTCCACTATGGCGTCGAGCGGCCCGTGTGGCAGCGGTTCAGGACCAAGTTGCCCGGCCAGGCGTCTAGCCAACGCTAGACGGTAGTGGTAGGGCGCTCATACCGTCGTGCCAGGCGCAACGGGCTTGCGGACGAGGTGCTTGCCCCAGCGCATCGTCGGCACTTCCACGAAGCGGTGCAGTCCATAGGCCATGACCAGCACGAAGACCAGCGTCAGCAGCACGGCCCCGGGGAAGGGTACGCCCCGATCCATCAGCACACGGATCGACAGATAGCCGATGATCGAATGAAGCACGTAGATGGAATAGCTGATGTCGGCGATGAAATCGAGCGGCTTGATCGGCCGGAAATGGCGACGCAACGCATAGCTCACGGTGAATACGGCTAGCCCATAAACGTAGTTCAGCGGCACATAGGGCATTTGCGCAAGCCATTGGGTATGGGGCCAGCAGACGAGGAACAGCGTGAGCAGGATGGCCACGTACGCGGCGAGCTGGCGGGATGTGTAGGTGCCGGTGTAATGGTGGTAGAACCCCGTTCCGACGAACATGAAGATGACGCACATAAGCTCAGTCTTCAGCGACTCGATAAGACCGAGCGGCACCGCCCAGCCGCTCATCCAATCGGGAAACGCCTCGCAGCCTACCAGTACCAACGTCGAAAACAGAACGATCGGATAGACGTTGCCGCTTCTGATCGAACGATGGAGCAGCGCGGCGATGAGGTAGAACTTGATCTCGATCGACAGCGTCCAGTTCACCAGATCGATCGAGGGCGCAGAGGCATTGCCCTGGATGAGCAGCAGATTGGCCAGCAGACGATCCAACGGCATCGAGAATGACTGGCCCCAGTAGCGACTCGACAGATAGACCAGGACAAGCATGACCAGCGAGGCGACGATGTACGTCGGGTAGATCCTCAGCAGACGCGCCACCAGAAACGGCCCGGGCGCCAGGCGATTGAGCGAGAAGGGTATGACGAAGCCGCTGATCAGGAAGAACAGGGAAACGCCAAAGGGGCCGTAGTTGAAGGTGGGGATCGTGAGCCACAGCAACAGTTTCGACGCCGGGCCCTCGACGACGGGCGCGTAGATATAGGACGCCACGGTGTCCCTGCCTACCCAGTACACGCCGCACCAGTGAACGATAAGGACGGCCACCACTGCCAATCCCCTGAGTTGGTTGGCGAAGAGCGCGCGGTCCGTGGCCCGTTGCATGTGTGTATTCCTTGAAAGGATGCCATTGTCACGTCACCTCGAGGCAGGCCGTTCAGGCGTACCGGGATGGACCTGCTTGCCTGTGTGCTGCGCCCGGCCTGTCTCCCTGTGCGGGCCTGGACGCATGGACGGGTCGGCCTGGGCTGCACAGCGACACGACCCTCAACCGGGTAAAGCAGCGCGCAGGATCGGTATGCGCTTGATCGCGTAGGTGAGGCTCGCGCAAATGATGAACACGGTGGCCATCACCAGCGGAATGGCCAGCCAGGGGTTGATGAAGTTCCAGGGCATGCCGGCATGGTGCAGCTCCCAGATCACCATGGGGTGCATCAGGTAGATGCCGAACGTTAGGTTGCCGAAGAACACCAAAGGGCCTTGCGCGTTCGGGTAGCGCTCCACGAAGCGTGCGCCCGCAGCTCGCACGCCATGGAACACGCAGGCGGCGGCCACGACCACCATGGGTGCGAAGTACTCGTAGTACAGCTCGGTGTTGACGGCGGCGTCTTTGGAGAAGTACCAGGTCAGGGTCGCCGTGCCTGCGGTGCACAGCAGATACCCCACGACACTGGCGAGCAGCCACACACGGCGCATGGCGAGGTGGTGGTAGAGCAACGCACCCGCCAGCAGGTAGGCCGGGTAGATGTAGAAGAATCGCGTGTCCACATACACCCGCGCTTCACCGAACAGCCGTTCGGCAAACGGCACGAGGCTGGCCGCCAGCAACCACACCCCCAGTACCAGGCACTGCAACCGCACGGGCGTGGTACGAAAAAAGCCTGCTAGCACGGGAATGAAGAAGTAGGCGGCGATCAAGGTGTATAGGTACCAGAGATGCCCTGCCACGGGCCACCTGAGGATGGCCATGCACCAATGCCCCAGCTCGGAGAAGTCCGGCAGCCACAGGCCGGTGACCTTGTACTTGTTGTACACCAGATACGCCAACGACCAGACGCCCAAGGCAAGAGCCATGCGCCAGACCCGCCGCAGCACGCCGGCGATCGAGTGCGCGCGTGGCAGCAACAGGGCACCGGTGATCATGAAAAACACCGGAACGCTGGCGCGCGACAGGCTTTCGTAGGCATTGACGCCCCACCAATGCTGGGCCTTCTGGGAGAAACCAGCAGCCGACACATGGATCAGGATGACCATGAACGTGGCGACGAGCCGCAGGACATCGAGCGAGACGTCGTGGGCCTTGGACGGCGCAGGGGCTGGGGCGGCCGAAAAAGACGGCGTTGCGATCGACGTGCTCAAACATGAATCCTTTCATTAAGCTGAACGCGCCATCAGGATGATGGCAGCGTGGCATGATGAAATATTTCGAAACTTTATGCTAGGTGTGGCGTCGGGGGAGGTTGTTTGGAGTAAGTGATATCGGGCAAGGGGCAACGCGAGGGCGCCAGGGCGAGCCGCAGGTCGCGGCGACTCGACCTGTTGGCTCACGCTGGCAAAGCATGAGCGAGTTCTTCAACGATCCGCTGGAAGGGTTTGTTTGCGACAGGCTGTGGTTATTTGTCCAGGGCTTCCATGAGCATGCGGGTAACGCCCCCCTGCCAATCAGGCAAGTGCAGTGCGAACGCCTGACGAAGCTTGGCGGTGTCCAAACGCGAGTTCAAAGGGCGGCTGGCCGGCGTAGGGTATTCGCGGGTGGGGATCGGGTTCACCGCTTCGACCGCAAGCGTTTCGCCATGCGCCCGAGCGAACTGAATGACATAGCTGGCGTATTCGTGCCAAGTCGTTTCACCGGAAGGCACGAGGTGGTAGATGCCACTCAGCTCCGGCTTGTGCCAAGCTTGTTGCAGCGCAGCTGCTGCCACGTCCGCGAGCAGCTCTGCCCCCGTAGGCACGCCCACTTGGTCGGCAATGACGTTGAGGGTGGTGCGATCTTTGGCCAGACGCAACATGGTCTTGGCGAAGTTGTTGCCTCTAGCGGCATACACCCAGCTGGTGCGGAAAATCAGATGCTTGCAGCCCGACGCCTGGATCAGCCGTTCGCCTTCGAGCTTGGTCGCGCCGTAGTAATTGACCGGCGCAACGTTGTCGCTCTCCTTCCACGGGGTGGAGCCCGTACCGTCGAAGACGTAGTCGGTGGAGTAGTGCACCAACCACGCGTCTAGGCGCTTGGCTTCCTCGGCCATCGACTGGCTGGCCAGCGCGTTGACGGTATGGGCCATCTCCCGTTCGCTTTCGGCTTTGTCGACGGCCGTGTAGGCCGCCGCATTGACGATGACCTGTGGCGACACCGCACGGATGGCCGCCCGCAGGCCGTCGAGGTCTGTCAGGTCGCCTGCCAGATCACCGTAGGGCGTGGTAGCTCGGTGGCGATCGAGCGCCACCACTTCACCAAACGCGCTCAGCGCCCGTTGCAGCTCCCATCCCACCTGGCCGTTTTTACCGAGCAGCAGGATTCTCATGCCTGGTCCGTGCGCTTGGCATAGTTACTGTCGATCCACTGCTGGTAGCTGCCGCTTTTCACATGGGCCACCCACTCAGGGTTGTCCAGGTACCACTGCACGGTCTTGCGAATGCCGGATTCGAAGGTTTCTTCCGGGGTCCAGCCGAGTTCGCGCTGGATCTTGCTGGCATCGATCGCATAGCGCAGATCGTGGCCTGGGCGGTCCTGCACATAGGTCAGCAGGTCGGCATGGGGACGGAATTTCGAGTCGGGCCGCAGTTCGTCGAGCAGCGAGCATACGGTGCGCACCACTTCGATGTTCTGCTTCTCGTTGTGACCGCCGATGTTGTAGGTTTCACCGACTTCGCCCTCGGTGACTACTGTGTAGAGCGCGCGCGCATGGTCTTCGACATACAGCCAGTCGCGAATCTGGTCGCCTTTGCCGTAGATGGGCAAAGGTTTGCCTTCCAACGCATTGAGGATGACCAGCGGGATCAGCTTCTCGGGGAAGTGGTAGGGACCATAGTTGTTCGAGCAATTGGTCACGAGGGTTGGCAAGCCGTAAGTGCGTGCCCAGGCGCGTACCAAGTGGTCCGAGCTGGCCTTGCTGGCGGAGTAGGGCGAGCTTGGCTGGTAAGGCGTGGTCTCGGTGAACAGATCTTCCGGGCCTTCCAGGTCGCCGTACACTTCATCGGTGGAAATGTGATGGAAGCGGAAGGCCGCCTTGCGCTGTTCGTCCAGTGTGTTCCAGTAGCCACGTGCCGCTTCCAGCAGCGTGTAGGTGCCGATGATGTTGGTCTGGATGAACTCCGACGGGCCGCTGATCGAACGGTCGACGTGGGATTCGGCGGCCAGGTGCATGACGGCGTCAGGCTGGTGCTCGCGGAACACGCGGTCGAGCGCTTCGCGGTCGCAGATGTCGACGCGCTCGAAGGCGTAACGGTCGCTCTGGTCGACCGATTGCAGCGACTCCAGGTTGCCGGCGTACGTCAGCTTGTCGACGTTGACCACCGAGTCTGCGGTGCTGGAAATGATGTGTCGCACGACTGCCGAGCCGATGAAGCCGGCACCACCTGTTACTAAGATCTTCACGAGAGTTTTCTACCTTGAGGTTCTGACAGGGGCTTGGGGCCCTGTGTAGTCCGTGCGCGCATGGCGTGTTCAGGCCGACGCGGTACAAAAGCCTATCCGATTGGCGCGCCCCTTCGGCAGTGGGGCAGGCGGACAGTTCCACGCTGGCGCAAGCCGGGGCGAAGGAGGGGGCTCTTGCGGGTTGGAGCTAGGTGTTTACGGTAGTACAACACACCAGAACGACAATGGAGTAATTCCACGCACTAGTGTGCGCCATTGCCGATCACAAGGGCGCCCGTAGCCCAGGCGCCCCAGCGTATCGCAAGTGTTCCCCGGCGTCAGCATGGGCCATCCAGCTTGCGACAACGGCCCCGGGATTCGCGCATGCCAGCTCGAGCTACTGCAAGTGGCGCCTTGAGCGGCAGACTCAATCGAACACGTCGGCTTGTGCGAGGGGAAGACCCTGTTGGTCCTTGCCCGACAACAACGGCACGCAGTCGGCAGGCCAGTCGATTCCAATCTGGGGATCGTTCCAGGCGATGCAGCGCTCGCTATGCGTGGAGTAGAAGTCAGTGGTCTTGTAGAGGAACTCGGCGGTATCGCTCAGAGTGATGAACCCATGGGCGAAGCCCGGCGGTATCCACAGCTGATTGTGGTTCTCTGCCGAGAGGTGCGCCCCTACCCATTGCCCGAAGGTGGGCGAAGAGCGACGGATGTCCACCGCAACGTCGAAGACCTCGCCCTGCACCACGCGCACCAGTTTGCCCTGGGCATGGGGCGGCAATTGGTAATGCAGGCCACGCAGCACGTGTTTGGAGGAGCGCGAGTGGTTGTCCTGCACGAAGTCCGGGTTCACACCGGTGGCGGCTTCGAAAGCGCGTGCGTTGAAGCTTTCGTAGAAGAAGCCGCGGTCGTCGCCAAAGACTTTCGGCGTGAGCAACACGACTTCGGGAATTGCCAAGCGAACGGCCTGCATCAGAACACCTTCTCTTTCAGAATGCCTTGCAGGTACTGGCCATAGCCATTCTTGACCAGCGGCTGGGCCAGGCGCTCGAGCTGCTCGGCATCGATCCAGCCCGCGCGGTAGCAGATCTCTTCCGGGCAGGCGACCTTGAGGCCCTGACGACGTTCGAGAGTGGCGATGTACTGGCCGGCCTCCAGGAGGCTGTCATGCGTGCCCGTGTCGAGCCAGGCATAACCACGACCCATGATCTCGACGTGCAGCTTTTGCTGTTGCAGGTAGAGCATGTTCAAGTCGGTGATTTCCAGCTCGCCTCGTGCAGAGGGACGCAGGCTACGGGCCAGGTCGACGACTTGGTTGTCGTAGAAGTACAGGCCGGTGACCGCATAGTTGGACTTCGGCGCGGCGGGCTTTTCCTCCAGCGACAGTACGCGGCCGTGCTGGTCGAAATCGGCGACTCCGTACCGTTCAGGGTCGTGCACGTGATAGGCGAACACCGAAGCGCCTTGGTCGCGGGCGTTGGCGTTGCGTAGCAAGGATTGGAAGTCGTGGCCGTAGAAGATGTTGTCGCCAAGGACCAGCGCCGATGGGTCGTTACCGATGAAGTCGGCGCCGATGGTGAACGCCTGGGCCAGGCCGTCCGGGCTGGGCTGTACGGCGTAGGCAAGGTTCAGGCCCCAGTGGCTGCCGTCGCCCAGGAGCTGTTGGAAGCGAGGGGTGTCTTGGGGGGTGGAGATGATCAGGATGTCGCGGATGCCGGCCAGCAGCAGGGTGCTGAGCGGGTAATAGATCATTGGCTTGTCGTAGACAGGCAGCAGCTGTTTGGAGACGGAGAGGGTGGCGGGGTGGAGGCGGGTGCCGGAGCCGCCCGCGAGTATGATGCCTTTGCGAGTCATGGGGGCCTTAATGGGAACGTAAGAGGTTAAGGTACTGACAATGTATCACCTCGATTTAAAGGAGTCTAAACATAAAGGTTTTAAAGTAGAGGTTGATCGAAGAGTTCAGTGGGTGCCATGCTCAATGTGTTAAGTTTGGGGTTTGAGTGTGTGCGATCCGAAAATTAATAAAAGAATGGGGGGAGCGCTATATATTATAACGCTCTGATTTATTTAGAATTTAAAGTTGAGGGTAAACGGATTTGGCACTCAAGTTTTCCCAGTCTAAAGGGTCGGGGCTGTCGAATGTGATATGGCCTTGAGGCGAAACCCTGAGAAATCCATTTATGGTTTTCAAAAAGAAGGAGTCGGTATATTCAGGGGTGCGTACGACATCAAAAATTAGAATGCCATCTTTATTGGGTTTAAATGTAACGACTTTGTCTTGCATGCTAGGCTGACTAACATAAAAGATTTCAAGAAAGTTCCTATAGAAGAGGATGGCTTTTTCATTCTTTAAGAATTGAACTTCTAGGGGCTGGAATTTACCAGGCCGGCTAAGTTGGTAAGCATTAGCTACCGAAATATTGGAATCTTCGCTGTCGTAGGAAAGATAGTTATTATGAAAAGTTCTGATTACGGTGCCATGCCAAAGGCTGATTTTTTGTGAGCGTTCTTCTTCTAAAGGGTTATTGCCGGTGACGAGGTCTGAAACGTCACTCTGAGATTTATTCCATACCTTCTTCTCTACGAAACCGTCAGCTATAGCTTCAGCTAAAGTGCTGGGTTCCATAACGTAGAAAGATTTGTATAAATCTTTCAAACCCTGCTCGCCGCTCGAAGCAATTACGGATTCAATTTTTTCCAGACGTTTCGTGAATCTGTCTGGCATCAAAGTTGCCACTTTTTTTCTTGAGCGGCGTAGGCACTTTTCTTTGAAAAGTTCGTAGCTTTGACCTTCGAAGTGAAGTAGCTCCAGATCGTTGGTTTTGGCGTTGGCAATTAAGTTTGGATCTAGCGGTATGGGTCGGTGAACAGACATCTTGAAGATTTCAGGATGCTTGCGTACAAAAGATTTTCCGGTTTCGACACCCCAAAAACCACCGCGGGAAAATGAAATCAGATCTTCAGCGTAGTATTTTAAAAGTATAGATTTTTCTGGGAAATATCGCTTGAAATAATGTGTAGAGAATTCTTCGCCTACACCGATTATTTTAGGGTATACAGCTTCATAATTTTTTAGGCAAATAGAAAATACATGCCTCGGAAATTCAGATAGCACTGTTTTTACATCTTTCTTCGCAAAAAGCATTTCGTCTGAGTCAACATGAAGCAACCAGTCGGTTGACATGATTTCCCGAGCATATAGCATATTGGTATGTTGACGAATTTCAACGCCAGTTGGTCTTACCCCTGGTTGTTTAGTAGGAGAGATCTTTGGCACATTTCTCCAGTAATGATCATCGCATATGAATGAAATGACACGACCTGGCGCAATGCTTGGATCATAATCCGCCATTGAAGCATCATCAAAGAACAGGTAAATCTTGCTAGGGTTCAGAGACGCATAATGACGTAAGAACGCATCAGTAATATGTTGTGGTGCTCGGATAGTGCAGGCTACTGACCATGTGTTATTGCGGCTTTCCATGGTTTCTCCAAAGCTTAAATTTCTTGGTAAAACTGATTCATTGCCGTTTTGACATATGAAGTCGCGTCAAATCGTTTAAATTGCTCTTTGGACATTGGAATTTTGCGCATCCCATCGGCCAATGCAGTGACAGTGTTTTCGACTAACATTCCATATCCGTCTTCCAATACGCTACGTGGTCCAGAAACATCCGTTGACACTATCGGTTTTCCAAGGGTCATGGCTTCGAGCAGCACCATGCCTTGCCCTTCGTGATTTGAGGAAAGCACAAAGCAATCAGCTTTCGCAAAGAGAGGGAAAGGATTGAGTTGTTGCCCTGCCAAAAAGACATAGTCTACCAGCTCAAGTTTACGAATCAGTGACTCAAGATAGCTTCTCAACGGGCCTTGTCCAGCGATCACAAGCCTTGCTTTTTCGTTCAAGGTATGCACTGTCTTAAAGGCACGGATGAGTTTTTCATGATCCTTTTCAGGAGACAGGCGTCCCAGCGTAAGGTAGGTATATGTCGACTCAGACGGCCAAGGTAGGTCATGACAAGGCTCATGCTCCTTGGATTTTTCAACGATATCATTAGGCAATAAGGTATTTCGAACATATCGGAACTTGCTAGGTGGAATGGTGAACCGATCAGTAAGAGCCTCTAGGTTTTCCTGACGTACATTGGAGCTAACAGAAATTAGGCCGTCGTAGAAGTTATAAAAACTAATAATGCTTCTTAGGTTGGGGAAGCGTGTCTTCATCTCTTCGTGCATATTGCTATGCAGGTAAATCGTTTTCTTTACATTCAGATTTGTTGGCCCAAGACCGAGCAGGGATGTCCAGAACTGAGAGTAACCTTCAAAATTGATGATGCTGTCAAAATGAGCATATCCAAAAGTCCGTAAGAACTCCCTGCGATAAGATTCCTGATACGGTCTCATTAGAGCTTCGGTATCTAGCGTATAAGATGAACCGAGTTTCGCAGCAATCCATTTTTCTTCAATCGTAATGTTCATTCTGCCGCAGCGAGCGACGACGGCAACGTTTGGAAGAATGCGATTTATCTGCTCAATTCGATCTGGGTTTGAAAGGACGCCAGCTGGATCAATTGCTACAGTAATTGAGTATTTATTTGTATCAATGCTCTTAATGAGATTTACAAATGAGCTGGTAATACCATTTGGAATAAAAGCACCTGCAAAGAATAATAAGTTCTTTTTGGGGCGATCTGCAGTAGGTTTTTTAGCGGTGTTGAATATGGCAGAGATTACTTCTTGTGTTGAGGTCCCATCTTCATGTTTAGAGAATTGCTTTAGACAATTTTTATGGTTTGTATGTAGTGCGGATTTTTCTTGTTTTAGAATCTTTTGGATGTGATTTTTAGTTGTTTCTACAGTGTCAAATGTAGCGCCGGGCAAAGAGGATCTTTCAAAATAAAGCCCGCGCTCGGCTTTGTATTTATCATAATCAGGTACATAGAATACAATCGGTTTCTTCTTGGGCAGGAAATCAAAGTAAATGCTAGAGTAATCAGTGATAAGAATGTCGACAACGCTAAGAAGCTCACATGTGTCGATTTCTTGTGGCACGACCTGGGCGCTTGATTTTACTTTGCTTAGCTTTTCCTCAACGAAGTAGTGGCCTCGGAAGAGAAGCGTATATTCAGCACTGACAAGACTTTCAATATCGGCCTGTAATTGAAAGACGTCTGCATCTGTCTGGTTTTCTCTGTAAGTAGGAGCAAACAGAACAACTGGCTTTCGATTATTGATGCTGAGTTTTTTTAGAATGCTTGATTTTGTTTCACCTGTTGCATTAAGCATCAAGTCGATTCGTGGGTATCCAGTGCGTAAAATTTCCCCTGGATAGATCTCGGCAATGTCGTTGCCAGCGAACAGCACCGATTCAGTATGCAGATTTGGTGCGATAATGTGCGTGCAGTGCAAGAAGTTTCTTGCAATGTTTTTATGGCCGAAGTTTCCTTCATGTATGTCTTTGAATAATGTTTTCTGAGGCGTGCCATGCCATGTGTTCAGATAGACCTGTTCAGGCTTGCGCATGAAATAGGTAGGGAACGTCGAGTTGTTGATCAAATATTTGCAAGTGGTAAGATAAAATCTGTATAGGTCAGACTCTTTCTTTACGAAAATCAAATTGGGTAAGCTGCGCAGCTCATTTGGGATACGATTGCGTTCGTTGATTACCCATACATGAGTCCAGCCGGAAAAATCTGGGTTATCGATTAGCGCTTTAAAAATTGCATAAGGGTTGCAGCTGATTGAGGCGCCATGATAGCTCTCATAGAGAATGCTATGTGTATCCAGAAGATTATTTCGATAAAACTCAGTGTAATCGTTAGTTGCTCTGAATCCCTCGTTTAATCGATCCTTAGATGCATCAATACCATAATCTTTATCCAATACACGAGATTGAATATATACAGAGCTGGACTTTTCGAATTCATTTGCTTTGGCGAAAAGTTCCCCAGCTTTCGCATACAGGGACGGCTCAAACTTTTCATTCCGCTTTGCAGCATTATGCAGAGCTTCCGCAGCTTCATGCCATAAGCCACGGCGCTCTAAACATAGACCGAGTCGATAATGCCAATAATGATCGCATCCGTCTAAGGCAACGGCTTGCTTGTAGTATTGAATGGCTTCATTCCATAGATACATCTTTTCGTAAGCCATTCCCAGGCGATAGAACAATGCTGGGTTGGTGTTGCCTTGTTTGGTGATTTCGTCTCGGTAGTCGGTGATGGCCTCAGCCCACGCTCCCCGTCGCGCGTGGAAAGCACCTATGCCAAATTTTTTAATGTTCAGGCTTCGGTCAAAATTAGCAGCTTTTGCGTAGGCAGCTTCAGAACCATTAATATCGCCAGTTTTTCTTAAGTTGCAGCCTAAGGCGTAATAATGATCAGGGTTTTTAGGATCCAAAGTGCAGAGCTTTCTCAGGCTTACTACAGCATCCTCAGTGTATTCCATGCGCTCTTGAGTGCGTGAAAGCTCTAAAAGCTTTTCCACATTTTTTGGGTCAGCTTCATGCGCTGCTTTATAATAGTGGAGTGACTCCCACGTTCTTCCCATACGTGTGATGGCTACGGCCAGTAACCAATGGGTGTCCTTTTTATCGCATCCGCTTCCCAGCGCTTGTTTGAATGCAGACTCTGCGGATTTCCAATCCTTTGATTCAAAAAATTGCTTGCCACTTAAATAGTGACTTTCAGCATCCTTTTTCAAGCTTAAACTAGGATCTGCCGGTAGCAAAAAAATGCCTTCCAGCTTTTTTTTACTTAAAGCATCACGCGCAGTAAGCGCAGTGTCTGTACTAAACTTTTCAAGGTTTGCGATTTTTATGACGAAACCCTGATTTTTGATAACAGGGTTTATTTTTTCTAAATCCGGGCGTGCGTGTCCAGTTTTGCCTGAGGCTATGACCTTATCATCACGCAGGATTTCAATATCGACCGCTGCTTCAGGGCTGTCTGCATTCAAAGCCCAACCGCAAGCGTGGCCATCCTGGTAGGAATCTAAAAACCCAATGATTTTGTCTTTTGATGGCATTTGGTAACGCAGCTCCGGATGTTATAGAGTCGTATGTGTGGTTGGGGAGATCGGATCAAAGTGATGAAGGTTCAAGCTCAGCTTTGATTTGAGTCGTCGATATGTTTTGCGTGCGTGGCAGATAGATAACTTCGCAGTGTTCTTTCAGGCTATCAAATTTACCTTCCCAGTCATCACCCATCACGAATATATCTGCCTTATACGTGAGAATGTCTCCGATCTTTTGGTCCCACGTCGACTCCGCGAACACCATGTCGACATAGCGAATCGATTCAAGAACATACTTACGGTTTTCATAGTTCAGCAAGGATGACTTATGCTTTCCTGCGTTGAATTCATCTGACGAAAGTCCGACGATTAATCGATCGCCAAGTTCGCGCGCGCGACGCAGGAGATTGATGTGTCCGCGATGAAGGATGTCAAAGGTTCCATAGGTAATAATAGTCTTCACTTTACATCCTTAATCTATTAGTTTTTTGATGTGTTGTACGAGTCTTGCTGAGCTCTGATCGTCAGTGTAAGTATGGAATATTTTCTTTTTCCACAAGTAACATGTCTGTTCCTGTTGCGAGCCGTTGGTATGAGTTACAAGGGCAGCGTTAAACTGCTCAAATGTATAACAAACGGCCCCCGGGAACACATGCTCCAGCTCATAAAACAGCCCACGCTCAACACCCGCGTAGTATTCGTAGTCGTAAGCGAAGCTCACCATCGGCTTGCCCGTCAGCATGAAGTCGATGAAGCAGCTCGAATAATCCGTGATCAACAAGCGCGCGGACCGGTATAGGACCTCGACGTTCCGGTAATGTTCATCGCTCAGGTCCAGGGCGCCCAACGCTTGCAACTGTTCGGCGTAGGAGCCCGTCCGGTCGGCCATGTGCTCTCTGACGCCCAGCACCAGGTTGTGCGCTGCCAGCCACTGCCGCAGCTGTGCAAGCTCCGTGTCTTTGAATTGATAACAGGCATTGCCTTGTCCGTTGCGGAACGTCGGCATGAACAACACCAGCCCACGGCCGGCCAGTTCAGTCTCAAGTTGCCGGCTCTCAGCTTGCAAATCGTTCGGCAACCGCTCGAATGCGCGCAGAATGAAATCGTTGCGCGGCAGCCCGGTCAGCCATATGTCGTTGTAGGTCAATGGATAGAAGGCCGTCGCCATGGCCAGCGTGTCGATGCTCGAAGAACTGATCACCGCCCGGCAGCGCGCATGTTCTTCGGCGATGGCATCACGTTTGGTTTGCTGGTCTAGGGAGGCATAACCAATGCGTTTGAGCGGTATGCCGTGCCACAGGTTGATCAAGTCGTGCAGGTCGCTCGACAACGGATAGACCAGGTTGCGCGTGGGCGTGTGTTTAATGAAGAGGATTTTAGCGCGCAAGAGATGGTATTGGCCTTCGGGGCTCTCCAACGGAACGACAATGACGTTGCGGCCCTCCAGCGTTACCGGTTTGCCCCGCGTGAGGACGATCTTGCGAATGCTGTCGTCGTCTTTGATTTCCTCGAACACCGCCCGCTCGTTGCCGGAGAACACGCCGGAGAAGGCGCACACCGGAAAGGCCCACCAATGGTCGTATTTGGGTACACGATGATCGGCTTCGATGAACTCGGCGTCCGTCAGCAGCGCCTCGGGGACCTGTTCGTCGTCGGCGAGCCTGGACGTGCCGATATACAGATTGTGTTCGAGCACCTCCGGGTCGGTGATCCGTACCAGGTTGCGTTCCATGGCCTCGACATTGGCCTTGGGCGCACAGGCCAGGATCTTGTCTTTCCACCGGTACAGCTTGGGCACTTGGTAGTGATTCGCTGTCAGCAGGTAACGCTTGAAGAGGGGGAAACCCGCTTCCAGCAGTTTGAAGTGCTGATTGCTGTAGATGGGGTGGAAGGGGTACAGGCTTGGTATGAACGTGTCGAAGACGAAACCGCGTGTGATCAGGTAGCGGGTCAGACCAACCTCGTATTTGAGGATGACGTTCTGCTTGTTGGGTTGCCGGCTCACCGCAGCCAGTTGCCTGCGGAACCCTGGGTCGGCGACTACGGGGCGGCGATAGGCCACGAAGTACGAGCCGATCAGGAAGTCGTAGGTGTCGTCTTCTTCGAACCGATCGAGCAGGGAGGCCCGTACCGTGTCCATCGGGATGGGATGCTTGAACTGGTTGCTGGGTATGGCCTTGGTCTTGGCGATGCCCTTCGTCGCTTGCAATCCCCACCAGTCGCAGCGGCGCGCGTCCATACGCTCGAATACGGCGTCGAAGTCGGTGACCAGATAGCAGCTGTCGTTGGCCAGCAGCAGCTCGTCGTATCGGTCGAGGGTGTCCCACCCGACCAACGACGTGGCCAGCAGAGAGTAGGAGCCGAAGTCATAGCATTGATGACGATTGGCCCACGCGCCTTTGACGATACCGGCCAGCTTGTCCAGCTCGCCTTCCTGCATCGCGCAGTCGGCGAGATAGAAGACATCGGCATGGGCACTGAGCGCACGCAGGTATTCGACGACGTACTCGTCGACCACACCGTCAGGGTCATACCCTGCGAACAGGCAGATGCGCTTGATCGGCCGCTCGAGGTGGGTGGCGGCCTGTGCGCTCGAGGCGAAAGACCCCTGCGGGCGTGGCAAGGCGCCTGCCGCTCGGCCGAGGTGCAAGAAGTGCGCCAGCGGGTTGACTGCCTCGCTGGCCGGATCCAGGTACGTCGACCAGTACCACCATACATCGAACGCCGCGCAAGGTTTGCGCAGTTCTTTCCAGCCACTCTCACAGAAATGGTACAGGGCGTTCATGTCGCATTGGGCGACATCGGGATTGTTCGTGAGGTAGTAGTGGGTGTCGAAGTAGGCATTCGGATTACGGTTTTCCCGCGCACCGTGCCGCGCGAAATGCACCAGCGGGTCGATGCCGCTTGCGGCGACGTCCGGGTACTGCTCGAGGTAGTAGGCCGCATCGAAAGTACCTGAACGCCACAGGGTCGCGATGACCAGGTCCGACCCCGCTTCGGGTGGCGGTGGCGGGAGCTTAACCGACATGTGCCGTCTCCCGATCCCGTGCCGCGTGGCCAACCTGGGTCGGCGCAGTACGCCAGTCGAGTGCATTGCCGGCAGCCGGCTGCGCGTCTTCGTCGCAGACTTTGCCGCCACCGTAGCGTACGTCGCTCGTACGCGGCGGCAAGGCCAGCCCACCATAGGGGCCGCTGAGGTAATCGTGGCTGAGGGCAGGGTGGTAGAAGGGGTCCTGCTCGCCTTTGGAGAACCAGCGCTCTGTGAAGTGCTTCTGTTCCCGTTGGGCTCTGGCGCGTTTTTCCGGTGCGATGTCCTTGCCTCGGCTGGCCGACTCGGCATGGATGAGCTGTGCGTTCGCACACCACACGATCTTCAAGCCGAGTTCACGCACGCGCATGCAGAAGTCGACATCGTTGAAGGCGACCGGATAGCGCACTTCGTCCAGGCCACCCAAGGTCTGGAAGACCGAGGCATGGACCAATAGGCACGCGGCCGTCACGGCCGTTTGCTGCCGGGTCAGTTGATTGGTCGCCAGGTAGCCGGCGTCGTGTTCCGCCAATTGATTGCCGGCATGTGCGGCCAGGCCGTTGATGCCCACCACCACACCGCCATGCTGCACCATGCGGTTGGGCCACAGCAGTTTGGCGCCCACGGCGCCTACACCGGGCCGCAACAGTTGGCTGACCATTTCCTTCAACCAGCCGGCGTCGAGGATCTCGATGTCGTTGTTGACCAGCCCGATGATCTGGCCGGTCGCGTGTTGCACGGCCGCATTGTTGATTTCGGAATAGTTGAACGGGTACGGATGTGGGACCACCTTGACGCCCCGGTCGGGCAGCTCGGCAAGGTAGGCGAGGGTTTCCGGCACCACCGACAGGTTGTCCATCACGATGATTTCGAGATCGGGGTAGTCGGTCTGGCTCAGCAGCCCTTCGATACAGGTGCGCAGCAGGACAAGCTGATCCTTGGTCGGGATAACCAGGCTGACTTTGGGTAGTGGGGTCGGCAAGGGCCAGACAACGCGCAACAGGCTTGGGTAAGCAGGGAGTGGCGTTACCTGGGCACCCGGCGCGAGCGTCTCGCACAGCCAACGGACCGCTTCCAGCCGGCGCGGGCAAGGTGCCTCGAGTTCGGGGCTGCTGGCGCTGTCTGCATGGCGGTGGTAGAGCACCTGGGGGAGATGTGCCACGTGGGCCTGCGTTTGCTCGGTGGCCACGACCACGGCCGACATCAGCAGGTGCCAATCGAACGCATGGTGTCCCGCGTTGTGCAACCGCTCTACGGCGCGGGCGATCGTATCCTTGTGGAAGACCGAGCCGCGCGTGAAGGTGTCTGCGCCAAGGAAGGCATCAAGGTCCCAGATCGGCTTGAACCAAGGATGGCCCCTTTCTCCACTGGGCAGATCCTGGTCGCAATCGGCATAACCCCAGGCGGCGCCCTCGGCCAACAGCAGACGCAGTTGCGCCAGGGCATCGGCCCTCAGGCGATCGCCGGCCCACAGCGGCACGATGCAGGTACAGCCTCCGCGCAGCAGTGCCAGCAGCGCCGGGGCGAGATCGTTCGCTTGCGTTTTGACAAGATGCAGCGGGCTTTCGCCAGAGGCGTTCAGGCTAGCCAGGGTAGGCGCTTCGAGCGCGCAATCACTTCCCACGATCAGCAGGACACCAACTTCACTAGCCGCCGGCGCCTGCGTTGCGCTCGGGCGCTGGAAGGCATCGGCCCAGGCGGGATACAGGTGCCAACCCGCACTTTTGGGCAGGCGCAGGCTCTGCTCCTTCGCCACCGCCTCGATCAGGCCGAACAGTGGCTCGTCATGCCGTGCGGCCAATTGCTTGACCAGGCCTTCGATCCCTTCGGGGGCGCAGCACAGTGTGATGGGGCTGCCGGCCAGGGGCTCGCCCGAGTCGCTCTCGATGCTCAACGTATGGGGTTTGCCGTCGGCGAAGGACCAGGGCAAATCCACCACGAAACCATGGTCGCTGCTCTCTCGGTAGGCCAAGGCCTGGCTGTGCTGGTCGCACACCACCTGCATCACCTGACGATCACCTTCGCGGACGCGAATCGTCACGCGCCGCTGAGGTGCCTGCGGGTCCCATGCCCAGCCACCGATACGCAGGCCGCCGGTGTGCCAGACCTGCGAAGCGATCAGCTCAGGCTCTTGGCCGAACGGCGCGGGCAGTGCGATGGCGCCTGCCAGCGAGAGGGGCTCGTTCGCGATCTTGACGCTGATATGGCGCGCCTGGTTCAGCCAGCTACGACGCAACTGCACGGCGAACCCGTTGAACTGATCGCCTTGCGTCGCTTTGGTCTCGAACAGGTCGGCACGCGCGATGGCCACGCTGGCGCCGTCGATATGGATCTCGACGATTAGACGCTGGCCAGGGTCCAGTGTATCCAGAGCCCATCCTTGCAGGACGTCGCCGTACAGTCCGGTGATCTGACCCGTGAATCGGGTCGCGGGAAGCGAAGCGGTGTCCGCTGGGGATTCGTCCAGGACGTGTCGTGACATCAGGCCGGCTCGGTAATGGAAAAGGGATGGAAAGGGAGCAGGGCGGCAGCATTGCCCTGTGCCGTGAACGGTGCATGCAAAGGAAGGTCCAGGTCTCGGGCCAGTGCCGCGGCACGCCATCCCGATACGGGGCAGGCCTGCAGGCTGACGACGGCGCCGCAGCCCGACATCGCGGCGTTTTCCGCCATCGACAGTACGGCCAGGTCCGGCAAGGTATGCACCGCGCCCGTGGCGAGCAGGCGCTTGCTCCAGGGCTGTGTGGCTTCGATCAGAAAGAGGGCCGGCGACCGTTCTCGGGTGATCCGCTGGGCAAGCGCCAGCCATTGCATCGCTAGAGGCTCGTCACTCAAGTCGTCGCCGATCAACCAGGTGTTGGTCTGCATGCTGTCGTCGAGGGGGGCAGGTGCCGACACGGCGGCCAGCACCAGTTGGGTGGCGGGCAGTGCCGCCGCATGACGGACCAGAGATGCGTCCGAGGGCACTTCGATGCGCTGCGCCAAGGCGGCGAATCGAAGGCTGAGCTCGCTGGCGTTCGCGACGAGCAAGGCATCGTCGTGGCAACGGATGCCATACGGTAGGCCCAGCTGGGTCGGCAAGTCGTAAGCGGACGAAGGCGCGTTTTTCAGCCCTTCGAACACCAGGTCGCTCAGCGGCAGACCGCGCAGATCTTCAATCAGATGCGCCCATTCGCTCGGCGCATAGTCCAGGCTGATCTCCAGCGGCAGCAGTTGTGCATGGAGCGTGACCCAGTTGCGCAGCCCGTCGCGGTGCCAGGTCAGGCTGAAGGGCGTTTGCGGGCGGCTGCCGTCGTGCAGGTGCAAGGGTGAGCGGACCTGCTTCGACAGGTCCTGGTGCCGCGCCAGCCAATGGGACAGTCGTGCACGTTGCAGCGTCTGTCGGGCAGGTTTGATCGGATCGCGTCGGCAGAAGGCCTCGTAGCGGGCCTCGGCATCGGGGTAGCGCTGGCGAAGAATGGCGTTGTTGTAGGCCACGCGCAGGTTCTTCTCTTCGCCGAACGACACTCCGCCTTGGTGCGCGACGAACACGTTCGGAGCGCCCAGGTGTTTCCAGCCAAAACTGCGGGCACGAAGGCACCAGTCGGTTTCTTCGCCATAACCGCGCAACAGCTCGATCTCGTCCAGATAGCCGACCTGGGCGATGGCTTCGCGTTTGATGTACAGACAGAAACCACAGCCCGTCTCGATTTCGACAGGCGGCGCCGGGTTGCGCTTGGCGAGCGTGTCGAGCTCGGCATGCTGGGCGGCTGACGGCATCGGCTGGCTGATGCGGCTTCGCGGAAAGCTCATCAGTTCACCGTTGTTGGTGAAGGGGGTGACCGAGGCGGCGCGTGGTTCGCTGTACGCCACCTGACGCAACCGGTCGATCCAATCCCCATGTACCCGGGTGTCGGCGTTCAGCCAGATCACGTCCTTGTCCAGGCCCATCGCCATGGCGCGGTTCATGCTGCGGATGAAACCCAGGTTGGTCGGGTTCTGCACCAGGGTGATCTTGCTCTTGCCTGCCAGCACTTTCAGCGCCTTGCGCAGCGCGGGAAGGGGAGTGGCGTCTTCGATCACCACAAGGCGGTGCGGCGTGCGATTGAGCCGACGAGCCTCGATGGCGCTGTTGATGCATGCAAGCGTCTCTTCCAGGCCGTTGTAGACCGGAATGAGCACGTCCACGGCTGTGTGCTTGGCGAGGTGCGCGAGCGGTGTAGGGGGCGTCCAAGTCGGCATGGCCTGGATGGGGCTGCCTTGCAAGGGCTGGCCTGTCTTGAAGCGGGCGCCTACCACCGCGCCGGCCTTGGGCAGCTTGGCACGGATGCCCCCATGGCTGGACGTGATACCGGCAGCCGTGAGCAGCGTATTGGGGCGGCTGGCCGGCACATCGACCACTTGCCCGTTGAGTTCGAACTGTACGACGCAGGCTTCACCTGGGTTTTTCAAGTCGATTGCCCAGCCTTGGATTTCCTGGGCACTCGGCGCGTAACGAACGACACCCACAGGGCCTGGATGATGCGTCTTTGCCGCCAACAGCCTGAGCACGAGGCTCAGCTCTTGCGGCGAGGTGATCTCCGGCAATTGGGCAAGAATGAGGCGCTCGATCTGCTCCGGCGTGTCCGCCTGGCTGCGCGCATGCCACAGTATCTGCCGCAGACCGGCGTCATTGGGCTGTTTCTGCCAGGCGGCGGCCAGATAGCGAGTGGCGAGTTGCGGTTGCGCCTGCTCCAGTAGGCAGCGGCCTAGAAGCGCATGCAGGTCAGCTCGCTTTGGCAGGGCGTTGACGGCGTTGCTGAAAAAAATGAATGCGAGCTTGGGATGCTTCGGCAGTGCCTCGATGCCTTTCCAGATAAGCGCTTCCGGACGGTATTCGGGAACGTGCAAGGCTTGATCGAGCGCTGAAGCGGCGCTGGCGTGCTCATGTGCCTGGCGATGCCGATGAAAAATGTCCATGAGCGTTTCTCGCCCACGGTCGAGTTGTCTGGACATAAGCTGGCGTATTCAGGGGAGATAAATAAAAAGAGGGGCAACTCGAAAGTCGCCCCTTTTCGCATACGTCCCGGCCTTACGGCCGGGCGTATCCTTCACTACGACAGTGCTAGTTACACGTTACCGTGCAGAACTACCACGTTGTCGATGTGATCAGCAGCTTCTTGCGAACCGACGATGCCGATGGCGACGTCAGCTTGCGAAACGCCGGCAGCCAGAGCTTCGGTCCAAGCAGCCTTGCCACCTTCGTCGGCAGTACGGCCCAGGGCCGACTGGTACAGGGAGTCGACGAAGTCGCCATTGGCTTTGTCCAGAGCTTCGGACGAACCAACGATGCTCTTCGCGACGTCTGCACGGCTCACGCCGTTGTACAGAGCCGATACCCAGTTCTGCAGACCGCCTTCTTCGGCTTCGCGACCCAGTACGTTGGTGTACAGGCTCGAAACGAATTCGCCGTTGGAAGCGTCCAGCTCTTGAGCTTCGGCCGAAACGGAGATGCTAGCGGCAACGTCTGCCAGCGAGCCGCCGTTCTGCAGCACTTCTTGCCATACTTGCGAACCGCCTGCGTCAGCGTCGCGACCCAACAGAGCTTGGTACAGCTCGTTGACGTCAGCAGTGTTGACCACATCGCTGAACTCGGACGATTTCAGGAAGGTGTTGGCGATGTCGCTCAGCGAAGTGCCAGCGTTGACAGCCTCAACGAAGGTTTTCGCGCCGCCAGCATCGGCGTCACGGCCCAACACGCCTTGGTACAGGCGCAGCGCAGCAGCTTCAGCGTCGCTGTGAGCCAGTGCGATGGTGTCCAGGGTGCCGTCTTCGTTGTTGAAGGTCAGGAACTCAGCGTTGCTGATTGCGGCAGTTTGGTTGCCGGTCAGGTTGACGTTGAAGCTGTTGCCAGCGGTCACGGTGTAGTCGGAGCTCGAACCGTCCAGTTGAACGATGTCGAAGCCTGCGCCAGTGTCAACGACGTCAGCGTGGTTGCTACCGCTCAGGATGACGGTGTCATTGCCCGAACCGGTGGTCACGTTGTTGTTGCCCAGGCCAGCGATAACGGTGTTGTTGCCGTTGCCGGTGGTGATGGTGTCGTTGCCGTCACCCGAATCGATCAGGGTGTTTTGGTCGCCTTTGACGTTGATGATGTCGTCACCGTTACCGGTGGCAACTACCAGGTCGACAGCGGAAGCGTCGACTGCAACGCGAGCTTCGGCAGCAGCGAAGGTCTGAACGTCGCCAGCAGCGGCTTGACCTTGCAGGTTGACGACCAGGTTGGCATCGCTCTGCAGCACGTAAGCGCTGACGCCAGCGTTTTCGGCAGCTGCCAGGTCGACGACGACTTGGTCACCTTTAGCGCCTTCGACTTCGCCGAGAACGATGTCAGCGGTGCCAGTGGTTGGCAGCTGAACGGTGTTGCCAGTGATGCCGGCGATACCAACGGTGTCGGTGGAATCCAGGTTCAGGAGGCTGTTGATCGCTGCCAGGGTAGAGCTGGACAGGTTGGCGCTGTCGGCGGACAGGCTGGTTTGCAGATCGCTGCTCGATTGTGGGCTATCGTATTGCATGTGTAATTCCTGTTACATCAAGCCGATTGGCTTGCACTACTGAGGGTCTGCTCGGTTGCAGAGTTGTCCCACGGAGACTTATAGCGGGCAGCGTTCATCTTCGTAACGGGTTTGATACAGATATGCAGCGCTACCAAAGGTTCCATTCCGGTAGGGCCATGCATAACCTGGTTGGGCACGATCAGTTGCGGCGCATGGCCGCTGAACACGATGTGGCCCAGTAATTCGTAGAAATGGCGGTTCGGGCCGACCAGGCTGAAGCCTGCGGCCACCAGGCCTAGGGCCTGGTTGCGCATGCCGGTGTAGACACCGGTCGCCACGTTCGGTCTGGGGCCGGAGCCGGCGGTCGTCGAGGTATAGACCAGATCGACGCCCTCGGGCTTGTTCGACCAGTCCACGCAGAAGCCTTCGAGCAGCCGCGTATCGTCGTGCTGGCCTATCCAGCCTTTACTCGACACCACATCGCCCGCGCCTTGGACATAGGCGGTGAGCGTGAGGGCAGCCGGCGCGTGGTCGGATTCGATGGCGGTGGCGGGAACGGCAGTGGCTATGACGGCGAAGCTACGCATGATGGCAGGCGAGGTGTCGATACGGTCGATGCGCAAATCGATAGGTTCGATGGTGGCATCGAACATATGGTATTCGGTGATCAGAACGGTGGTAGCGCCGCCTTTGACGCGCGCCACGATGGTATCGCCGAGCTTGTGCAGCATGTTCTTGCTGATGCCTTCACCTGGGAAGAAGTCGATCGACCCTTTGCCAAGCGGCGCTTGTTGCAGCGCGATACAGACCGGTTTGTCCTGTGGAGGCTGCGACGCATAACGGAAAATGTACATTCCCGGCTCTAGGAGCGTCACACGAGAGCTGATCTTCAAGCCGTCAAGGGTATGCGAAGGCAATGACATGGCTTTTCAAGCTCCTTTGAACGTAAAGCACATCAGACTGCTGGAGAAGCGGAACCGGATTTCTGCAAAGCATGCAGTCTATATCGGGTTCCCTCCGATGCCGCAGGGTAAGCGATGGACAGATATTGTCAATGAATGTTCATAAAAAAAATTTCTTTATGGGAATAGAACTTACGGTTATTTGAACGGGTCTGTCAGCGATCTGTAACGTGACCTACGTAAAACGGAAATAAACGAACTTTCATGTGAAAAACGCTTAAAATTCAATCCATTAGGTATAGCATCCCGCCTCTGGAGTTGCCGCCGTCAATATTCGAACGCTGATTCTCGAATGTGACGAATTTCACACTCAACGTGAGGGCGCTGCTCTAGACCGCCGCTATCGACGCTGCGAATCGACTTCGTTCGATTCAGGCGCTTGCTAACTGACTGGGTAGGTAATTACTTCATGCAGCTACCGCTTGTCGCTCCTTCCGGTTAAACCTTCCTTTCTCGTCCACCGTCGAGCGCGCCCCTCTTTTCAAGGGGGTGTTACACTGCGCGCCGTTTTTGCCCTCGCGTTAGTACGGATGCCATGAGTCGTATAAAAGAAAATAACTTGCGTGCCGCCCTTCGGGCCTGCAAGAGCAGCTTTCTCTCCGTGGGCTTTTTCAGCCTGTTCGTGAACACGCTGATGCTGGTGCCCACCTTCTTCATGATTCAGGTGTCTGGTCGGGTCGTGCCGTCGAGCAGCGAGTCCACGCTGCTGATGCTGACGCTGATCATGACGGTGCTGATGATCACACTGGGCTCGCTCGAGTGGGTGCGCTCGCGGATCATGGTCCGCATCAGCAACCGTCTGGACGTGTTGCTCAGCCGCGATGTGTACCGTGCCAGCTTCCGGCGCGCCCTCAATAGCGGCGGTGGCGACGCAACCGCCCAATCGCTCAATGACCTGACCTCGCTGCGGCAGTTCTTCACGGGTCCGGGGTTGTTCGCGTTCTTCGATGCGCCCTGGTTCCCCATCTATACCCTGGTGATGTTCCTGTTCCATCCGTGGTTCGGCTGGATGACGCTGGCGTGTGGCTTCATCCTGACGGTGCTGGCGTTCGTTAACCATCGGGTCACGGGCGATGCGCTGGCCGAGGCGAACAAGGAAAGCGTCGTGTCCAACATCGCGACCACCAAGACGCTGCGCAACGCCGAAGTGATCGAGTCGATGGGTATGCTCGACACCCTGATGAACCGTTGGGCCAAGCGCCAGCGCAAAGTGCTCAAGCTGCAATCGGACGCCAGCGACAAGGGCGGCGCCGTGAGTTCGGTGTCCAAGACGTTCCGCATGTGGGCGCAGTCGATCATGCTCGCCATGGGTGGCTATCTGGTGATCACCCACCAGATCAATCCAGGTCTGCTCATGGCCGGCTCGCTGCTGCTGGGTCGTGCGCTGGCCCCCATCGACATGATGATCGGTAGCTGGAAGGGCTTCGTCGCGGCCAAGGTACAGTACGACCGGCTGGACAAAGTCCTCGAAGACCAGAACGCCGAACCCGAGCGCATGAAGCTGCCGGCTCCGGAAGGCCACATCCAGGTAGAAAACCTGGTCTTGGCACCCCCTGGGAGCAAAACGCCGGTGCTGCGCAACATCAGTTTCGTCGCGCCTGCCGGCTCCATCGTCGGCATCATCGGCCCTAGCGCCGCCGGCAAGTCGACGCTAGTGCGTGGCCTTATGGGTATCTGGCCCAGCCAGCATGGCGTGGTACGCCTCGACGGCGCCGACATCAGCGCCTGGGACAAGCATGACCTTGGCCCCTATGTCGGCTACCTGCCGCAGGACATCGAACTGTTCGAAGGCACCATCAGCGAGAACATCGCCCGCTTCGAGAAGGTCGACCCGGAAAAGGTCGTGGAGGCTGCGCAAACGGCCGGTGTGCACGAGATGATCCTCATGCAGCCCGACGGCTACGACACGGTCATCGGCAGCGATGGCGTCAACCTGTCCGGCGGCCAGCGCCAGCGCATCGGCCTGGCCCGGGCGCTATATGGCAAGCCTCGCTTGATCGTGCTCGACGAGCCCAACTCGAACCTCGACGACGTGGGTGAAAAGGCGCTCGGTGTCGCGCTGCAGAAGATCAAGGAAAGTGGGGCGACGGTCTTCATTGTCTCGCACCGTCCGAACATTCTGTCGCGTCTGGACCGTGTGTTGGTAATGTCTGCCGGTACCATCACTATGTACGGCGAGCGTGACAAGGTCATCGCCCAGTTGGCCCAGCAGCAGCAACAGGCGGGCACGCAGCCGCGTATCGCCAAAGGCGCGCCTGGCGCTCCGGCGTCACCTACACCTGGCCCTGCCGCACCAAGCGCTCCGACGACGCCCGCACCTGGTCCCGCTGCACCGGCCGCGCCAGCGGCGCCTGCGCCTGGCGCGACCGCATCGGGCGCCCCGACGCCGCCTACGCCACCCGCCGCGCCCGCCGGGGACACCCCCGTCGCGCCGTCCCCTGCAACCCCGAACGGCGTGTGAAAGGACTTCATCGATGACCAGCAAAGCCATAGCCCAGTTCGACCACAACTTCGATGACATGCCCACATCCGACCGCGGCATCCGCCGCATCGGCCTGACCATCGTCCTGGTGACCTTCGGTATCTTCGGCACCTGGGCCGCGTTCGCGCCCTTGAGCAATGCCGTGCACGGCTCCGGTTTCGTGACCGTGCAGAGCTACCGCAAGACCGTCCAGCACCTGGAAGGCGGCATCGTCAAGGAGCTGCTGGCCCGAGACGGCGACAGCGTCAAGAAAGGCGACCCTGTCATCGTCCTGGACGAGTCCCAGCTCAGCGCCGAGTACGAATCCACACGCAACCAATTGATCGTCGCGCGCTACAAGGAAGCCCGCTTGCGGGCCGAGCGCGATCAGCTCGACACCATTCCGGCCGTCAAGCTTACAGGCACCGATTCCGATCGTGCCCAAGAGGCGCTCGCCGGGGAGCAACAGGTGTTCGTGTCCCGCAAGGCCTCGCGCCTGGGCGAGATTTCGGTGCACCGCGAGCAGATCAGCCAGCTCAAGGCGCAGATCGGCGGCCTGGAAGAGATGATCCGCACCAAGCAGGGCCTCGAGAAGTCCTACAGCGGCGAGATCGTCCAGCTCAAGGACCTGCTGGCCCAGGGCTTCGTCGACAACCAGCGCCTGCTGGAGTCGCAACGCAAGCTCGACATGCTGCGCACGGAGGTGGCCGACCACAAGTCGAACATCGCCAAGACCAAGCTGCAGATCAGCGAAACCGAGCTGCAGATCGTGCAGTTGGACAAGAAATTCAACGCTGACGTGGCCGACGAGCTGGCCCAGGTGCAGGCCCAGGTCTTCGACCTGCAAGAGAAGGAGGCCGCGCTCCAGGACCGACTTTCGCGTGTGGTCATCCGCGCCCCGGAAAGCGGCATGGTGCTGGACATGAAGGTGCACACCGTAGGCGGTGTGGTGCAAGCCGGTACGCCGTTGATGGATATCGTGCCGCTGTCGTCCGATCTGGTCATCGAGGCCAGAGTGGCGCCGGTCGATATCGACCGACTGGAGTTGGGCAAGACGGCCGATATCCGCTTCAGCGCTTTCAACAATGCGACCACGCCGGTCATCGAAGGCAAGCTCACGCGTATTTCGGCCGACCGTTTGACCGATGAGCGTACAGGCGACCCGTACTACCTGGTCCGCGTCAACGTCACCGAAGAAGGCATGAAAAAGCTGGCCAACCGTAAGCTGCAACCGGGCATGCCCGCCGAAGTGCTGATCAATGCAGGCGACCGCACCATGCTCGAGTACCTGCTCAAGCCGGCGCGCAACATGTTCGCCGAATCGATGATCGAGGAATGATTGTGCTGCGTTTGTTACCGGGTGTAGTGCTGAGTCTCGCCATCGCACAGGCCATGGCCGCCGAGCCGGTGGTGCCCAAAGACGTCCCGCCCAAGCCGGTGTCGGCCTCGACCTACGCGCTGGACTTGGGGGCGTTGTACAAGGAGGCGCGACTGGAAGATCCACGTGTGCTGGCGGCCTACCTGCGTGCGCGGTCGGCCTCCGAGCAGCAACGCGCAGCGTTGGGCGGGCTCTTGCCGCAGCTTTCGGCCAACACCAGCGCCAACCGCATCCTGCGCAAGGACGAAGCCTCGCGCGAGATCTACAACAACAAGAGCAATTCTCTGACCCTTACCCAGTACCTGTACAACAAGACGGCCTGGGAAACCTGGCAGAAGACCAAGAGCGTCACGCGCCAGCGCGACGAGCAGGCCGAAGATGCCCACTCCGAGGCTGCCGTCGAACTCGCCAAGCGCTATTTCGTCGCCTTGGCCGCCGACGACGAACTGGAACTGGTCCAGGCCGAGCGCCGCGCCACGCAGAAGAACCTCGACCGCGTGACGTCGATGTTTGAGCAGCAGATGGCCAAGATCACCGACAAGCTCGACCTCCAGGCGCGGGTGGATTTCCTCGCGGCCCAAGAGGTCGAGGCGCGCAATCAGGTGCAGGTGAGCCGCGAGGCGTTGTCCGAACTGGTGGGGCGACCCATCACCGAGCGTTTGAGCCGGGTGCGCAGCGATGTGGCTCTGGAAGCGCCGCCTCGGCCGTTGGAGAACTTCGTGGCCCAGGCGATCGAAACCAACCCGTTGCTCAAGGCGTACCAGTACGGTGCCGATGCAGCCAATGCCGCGGTGCGCGAAGGCAAGGGCGGGCATTACCCGCAGGTGTCGTTGAACCTGAGCGCCCAGCGCAGCGACGTGGGTTACGACAATACCCAGACACCGCGCAGCGACAGCTATGTGGCGAGCGTCGGGATTTCGCTGCCTTTATACAGTGGCGGCTCGACGTCGGCACGGGTGCGTGGCTTGTACGACGACCAGTTGGCAGCCGAGCAGGATCTGGAAGCCGTGCGCCGGCAAGTGGTCAAGGAGACCACCACGTCTTACCTGACCGCTCAGGCGGCGGTCGAGAAGATCCGCGCCAACCGCAATGCGCTGTCCTCGGCACAGCAGTCGAGCATCGCCGCGCAGAAGGCCTTCACCTACGGTGTGGTCAACGCAGTGGATGTGTTGAACAGCGTGCAGAGCGAGTTCAAGGCCCGTCGGGACCTGCTCAAGTCGCAGTACGACTTCATCACCAACCTGTTCATGCTTAACCGCTGGAGCGGGCAGTTGAACCAGGAGAGCGTCGACAGCGTGAACGTCTGGCTCAGCCCGGAACCGGACAAGGGCTTGCCGGGTGGGGATCTGGCCAAGGCCGATACCAAGCGCTGAGCGGGCGGGGCGGGGTGAGGAGTGTCGAGTAGTCAAGGTGGAGAAGCGGCAGGTTCGGCGCTCCGATCAGCTGCGGTGGGGCGCGCAGCGGCCCTTGTTCGAGCGATGGGCTGATGCTGGATCGATGGTGTTATGGCCATCGGGCCGGCTCCGCCGGCCCAGTGCCCAATGCCCAATCCCGGCACCTTATCGGTACCGCTTCAATGCACAGACCTGGCTGATTCGCCTGTCGTAGCCAAACCGGATTTATCCGACATCCGCGAACGAAAAATCCGCTCTGCTGTCCTTACCCCCGGCATGCGCATTCCGCCGAAAGCCGGCTTGTGCAATCCTGTCACATGATCTACGTCGAGCACGATGCTGCGGTAGATGTATACTCCCCACCCACCGTTCACGCCGGCCTGGTTGGCGGCCTCTCGGGCTCGTCCTCGGCATTTGAATGCCCTTTATCGTACTAACGGAGTTGGTTAATTCGCATGAAAGCAATCGTCACTGGGATCACTGGTCAAGACGGCGCCTACCTGGCAGAACTGCTATTGGAAAAGGGCTACACCGTCTATGGCACCTACCGCCGTACCAGCTCCGTCAACTTCTGGCGTATTGAAGAACTGGGCATCCAGAACAATCCCAACCTGCACCTGGTCGAGTACGACCTGACCGACCTGTCCGCCAGCATCCGCCTGCTGCAGACCACCGGCGCCACCGAGGTGTACAACCTGGCCGCGCAGAGCTTCGTCGGCGTGTCGTTCGAACAGCCGCTGACCACCGCCGAAATCACCGGCCTGGGCGCTGTGAACCTGCTCGAAGCCATCCGTATCGTCAACCCGAAGGTGCGCTTCTACCAGGCCTCCACCTCCGAGATGTTCGGCAAGGTCCAGGCCATCCCGCAGATCGAGAGCACCCCGTTCTACCCGCGCAGCCCTTATGGCGTGGCCAAGCTGTACGCGCACTGGATGACCATCAACTACCGCGAGTCGTACGGCATCTTCGCCACCAGCGGCATCCTGTTCAACCACGAGTCGCCGCTGCGTGGCCGTGAGTTCGTGACCCGCAAGATCACCGACACCGTCGCCAAGATCAAGCTGGGCCTGCAGGAAACCCTGGAGCTGGGCAACCTCGACGCCAAGCGCGACTGGGGCTTCGCCAAGGAATACGTCGAAGGCATGTGGCGCATGCTGCAAGCCGAAGAGCCGGACACCTTCGTCCTGGCCACCAACCGTACCGAAACCGTGCGCGACTTCGTCAGCATGGCCTTCAAGGCGGTCGACATCACCCTGAACTGGAAAGGCGAAGCCGAAGCCGAGCAGGGCATCTGCGCCGCTACTGGCAAAGTGCTGGTCTCGATCAATCCCAAGTTCTACCGCCCGACCGAAGTCGACCTGCTGATCGGCAACCCGGCCAAGGCCAAGGAAGTGCTGGGCTGGGAACCGAAGACCTCGCTCGAAGAGCTGTGCCGCATGATGGTCGAAGCCGACCTGCGCCGTAACGAGCAAGGGTTCTCGTTCTGATGACCCAGGCCAGCAAACGCGCACTGATCACCGGTATCCACGGTTTCACCGGCCGCTACATGGCCGCCGAACTCGAAGCCCATGGCTATGAAGTCGTCGGTACGGGCAGCCAGGCCTCCAGCGAGCCGGGTTACGTTCAGGCCGACCTCACCGATGCGGTGGGGCTTCGCGCATTGCTGGCCGACCTGCAGCCCGATGTCGTCGTGCATCTGGCTGCGCTCGCCTTCGTCGGCCATGGTGTGGCCGATGCGTTCTATCAGGTCAACCTGATCGGCACGCGCAACCTCCTCGAGGCCATCGCCGCCTGCGGCAAACGTCCGGACTGCGTGCTGCTCGCCAGCAGCGCCAACGTCTACGGCAACGCTTCCGACGGCATGCTCAGCGAGGCCACGCCACCGGCGCCGGCGAACGACTACGCGGTAAGCAAGCTGGGCATGGAATACATGGCCAGCCTGTGGCAAGACCGCCTGCCCATCGTCATTACACGCCCCTTCAATTACTCGGGGGTCGGGCAGGGCGAGAATTTCCTGTTGTCCAAGATCGTGTCGCACTTCCGCCGTCGGGCGTCGGTGATCGAGTTGGGCAACCTCGATGTATGGCGTGATTTCAGCGACGTGCGCGCGGTCGTGGCGGCCTACCGTGGGTTGCTGGAGGTCGCGCCCATTGGCCAGACGGTCAATGTCAGTTCCGGCGTGGCGCACTCGCTGCGCGATGTCATCGCCCTGTGCGAGCAGATCACTGGGCACAGCATGGAAGTCACTGTGAATCCTGCGTTCGTCCGGGCCAACGAGGTCAAGACGCTGACGGGTGACAACGCCCGGCTGCGCAGCCTGGTACCGGGATGGTCGACGCCGCCTTTGCGGGAGACGTTGGCCTGGATGCTGGATGGGCAATAATGAAGGTCGTGCTCTCCGTCGATCTCGTCCGCTTCCCGCTGACGGGCATTGGCCGCTACACCTACGAATTGGCACGGCACTTGGAAGCCAGCCCGGCCATCGACGAGCTGCGTTACATGGCGGGTCGGCACTTTCTGCCGAGTTTGCCCAATGCGTGCGATGCTTCTGACAGGCAGCACGGGCTCAAGCGCATCGTTCAGAAGATGCCGATCGCCATCGAGGCGTATCGTTGGCTGATGCCGCGCTTGAAAGCCCAGGCGCTCAAGGGGAAAGAGGATTTCCTCTACCATAGCCCCAATTATTACCTGCCGCCGTTCAAGGGGCTGAAGGTCGCCACGTTCCATGACCTGTCGCCGTTCACCTGGTCGCAATGCCATCCGCCGCACGTGGCTCGTTTCCTGCGCAAGGAGTTGAGCCAGACCATCCAGCGCGCTGACCGCCTCATCACCGACTCGGAGTTCACGCGACAGGAATTGGCCGCCTACTTCGATTGGCCCTTGGACCGTATCGATGCCGTGCCGTTGGCCAGCTCGTCTGCGTTCCACCCGCGCGAAGCTGCCGAACTACAGCCGACGCTGGCGCGCCATGGGTTGATGCCTGGTGGCTACAGCTTGTTCGTCGGCACCATCGAGCCGCGCAAGAATATCGAGACGTTGCTCGATGCCTATCAGCGCTTGCCGTCGCACACCAGGGCCCGTTGGCCATTGGTGCTGACTGGTTATCAAGGTTGGCGCAGCGATTCGATCCATCAGCGGCTGGAGTCTGCTCGCAGAGAAGGATGGGCTCACTACCTGGGCTTCGTACCTGGCCATGAGCTGCCGTTACTGTTCGCCGGCGCCCGCCTGTTCACCTTTCCAAGCCTGTACGAGGGGTTCGGCCTGCCCGTATTGGAGGCGATGAGTTCCGGTGTGCCGGTAGTCTGCTCCAATACGTCGTCACTGCCGGAAGTCTCGGGCGACGCGGCATTGATGTGCGACGCCATGGACGTCGAGGCACTGACGGCTTTGATCGCCAAAGGCCTGGAAGACGAAGCCTGGCGCACGGCCGCGATCGTTGCCGGCCTGGCCCATGCGGCCCGCTTCTCCTGGCAGCGTTGTGCCCTCGACACGCTTGATTCCTATCGACGCACGGTGGCCCAGTCATGACCAAGGTGCTGCATTTTTTCAAGACCTATTACCCCGAGACCATGGGTGGCATCGAACAGGTCGTTTTCCAGCTCGCCGAAGGAAGTGTGGCGCGCGGGTTGCAGGCCGAGGTGCTGTCGCTGAGCAAGCGCGGCGCCGCTCGCGGTGAACGCGTTGGCCGCCATGTGGCGCATCGCTCGCGGCTCGACCTGCATGTGGCTTCGACCGGATTCTCGCGTTCGGCCTTCAAGGATTTCGCCGAGCTGGCGAGCCAGGCCGACATCGTGCATTACCACTACCCTTGGCCCTACATGGATGTGGTGCATTTCGTCAGCCGCTTGAAGAAACCGACGGTAGTCAGCTACCACTCCGATATCGTCAAGCAAAAAACCCTGCTCAAACTGTATCAACCGTTGATGAACCGCTTCTTGGGCAGCGTCGACCGCATCGTCGCCTCTTCGCCCAACTATGTGGCCAGCAGCGAGGTGTTGCAGCGTTTCCAGCACAAGGTCGACATCATTCCCTATGGCCTGGACCAGGCAACTTACCCCGTTCCCAGTGAGGCCAAGCGAGCGTACTGGCGTGACCGGCTCGGCGCCCGGTTTTTCCTGTTCGTCGGCGCCTTGCGTTACTACAAAGGCCTCGATTGCCTGATAGAAGCAGCCAAGCAGGCCAATTTGCCGGTGGTCATCGTGGGGCATGGGCACCTGGAACAGACGTTGCGCGCTCAGGCGCAGGCCATTGGCGCCAGCAGCGTCCACTTCGTCGGTGGGTTGGACGATGAAGATAAAGTGGCCTTGCTCGAATCTTGCGAAGCCTTTGTCTTTCCCTCGCACCTGCGTTCCGAATCCTTCGGCATTTCGCTGCTGGAAGCCGCCATGTATGGCAAGCCGATGATCTCGTGCGAAATCGGCAGCGGCACCACGTTCATCAACCTGCATGGCCAGACCGGGCTGGTGACGCCGCCGCGAAACCCTGGCGAGCTGGCCCGCGCCATGCTCGAACTCTGGAGCGACCCGGTGCGCGCAGCCGAAATGGGGCGTCAGGCGCGGCAGCGCTATGAGTCGGTGTTTTCAGCCGAACAGATGGTCGACAGCTATGTGCACTTGTACCAACGCCTGCTCGACGGTCGTCCATGAGCGACTGCGCAGCACCGACCCTTGGCGGCATCCTCGTCACCGGCGCCAACGGCTTCGTCGGCCGTGCTCTGGTGGAGCATTTGTCCGCCTCGCAGCCGCACCCGGTGGTCGCCGCCGTCAGGCGAACCGATGCGGCGTTGCCCTCGCAAGTGTCCAAGCGTACGGCGCCTGATCTAGGTCCAGGCGCAGACTGGTCACCCGTCCTGCAAGGCATCGACTGCGTAATCCATGCCGCAGCACGCGTGCATGTCATGCAAGACACCGCAGCCGACCCGCTCGAGGCGTTCCGCCAGGTCAACACCGCCGGCACCTTGGCGCTGGCCGCCCAGGCCGCGCAGGCCGGTGTCCGGCGCTTCGTCTTCATCAGTTCGATCAAGGTCAACGGCGAGCACACACTGCCTGGCCAGCCGTTCAGCGCCGACCAGGCGCCTCGCCCCAGCGATCCCTATGGCATCTCCAAGCACGAGGCCGAGCAAGGGTTGCTGCGCTTGGCGCAAGAGACCGCCATGGAGGTAGTCATCGTCCGCCCCGTGCTGGTCTATGGCCCAGGCGTCGGGGCGAACGTGGCGAGCATGATGCGTTGGCTGGCCCGCGGTGTGCCCTTGCCACTGGGTGCCATCGACAACCGACGCAGCCTGGTGAGCCTGGCCAACCTAGTGGATTTCGTGGCGCTGTGCGTGGCGCATCCCCAGGCGGCCAACCAGATCTTTCTGGTCAGCGATGGGGAAGACCTGTCCACCACCGACCTGCTGCGGCGGATGTCGCGCGCCTTGGGGCGCCGCCCCTTGTTGCTGCCGGTTCCGGCTGCGTGTTTGGCGTGGGCGGCGCGGCTGCTGGGCAAGGCGGGTGTCGCCCAGCGCTTGCTGGGCTCGTTGCAGGTCGATATCGAAAAGAACGAGCAGCGACTGGGCTGGCAGCCCGCCGTTGCGGTCGATGTGGCGTTGCAGGCCACCGCCCGTCATTTTCTGGAGCATCAACGTCGATGACTTTCGCCTGGCTGCTGATCGCGGTGGCGATCGCTTCATTTCTGCTGACTGCGGTGATCCGTCGCTATGCGCTGGCGCGCAGCCTCATGGACATCCCGAACGCGCGCAGTTCGCACACGGTGCCTACGC
The DNA here is from genome assembly GCF_002434265.1 of Pseudomonas sp. UBA6562. Taxonomy (GTDB): domain Bacteria; phylum Pseudomonadota; class Gammaproteobacteria; order Pseudomonadales; family Pseudomonadaceae; genus Aquipseudomonas. The sequence goes on from NZ_DJJS01000004.1 coordinate 523,341, forward strand.
CGCGCGGCGGCGGTGTGGCGATCGTGCTGACCTTCCTGCCGGCGCTGCTGGCGCTGTGGCAGCAGGGCTGGGCGACGGGCTCGCAAGTGTTGGCCTTGGGCGGCGCCGGGCTGCTGGTCGCCATCGTCGGGTTCGTCGACGACCACGGCCATATCCCGGCCCGCTGGCGCTTGCTGGGGCACTTCGCGGCGGCGCTCGGGCTGCTGATCGGTCTGGGCGGTGCGCCATCGCTCGCGGTGGCCGGAATTCCAGTACACTCGGCATGGCTATTGTCGCCCCTGCTGGCGGTCTATCTGGTCTGGCTGCTGAACCTGTACAACTTCATGGACGGTATAGACGGCATCGCAGGCCTCGAAGCCTTGTCGGTATGCGCTGCCATATGTGTGGTCTACGCCATGGGGGGGCACATCCAGGCGATGGCTGCACCTTTGCTGCTGGCCGCCGCAGTGTTGGGTTTTCTGGTGTGGAATTTTCCGCCGGCCAAAATCTTCATGGGCGACGCGGGTAGTGGGTTTCTGGGTCTGACCCTGGGCGGGCTGTCGCTGCAAGGCGCCTGGTTGGACGGCCACTACTTCTGGGCATGGGTGATCGTGCTCGGGGTGTTCATCGTCGATGCAACGGTCACGCTGTTGCGCCGCATGCTGGCAGGCGAAAAGGTCTACGAGGCCCATCGCAGCCACGCGTACCAGCACGCGGCCCGGCGTTTCGGCCGGCATCTGCCGGTGACGCTTTGCACCGCGGCCGTGACCCTGTGCTGGCTGCTGCCGATGGCCCTGTGCGTCACCTGGCTTGGCCTCGATGGCGCGCTGGCTACGCTGATCGCCTACGTGCCACTGGTCGCATTGGCACTGAAATTCCGAGCGGGGCGAGCAGAGTAGAGGCACGCCTCGCGTCGTACGCATACGAGTACTGCGGACATTGACAACCACACGCATGCGCTGGCCACGGCCAAGCATGCGACAGCGGAGAAAGCGCGCCTGCGGGCCGGTACCTATGGACAAGTTGCGCAACTACCTCGTCAATCTGCCACGTCGCAAGAAACGCCTGATTCAGGTGACGACCGACGTCTTCCTGGTTTGGCTGGCCCTCTGGCTGGCCTTCGTCGTGCGGCTGGGCATCGACGAAATGTACAACCCGCTGCTCGGCCATCCTTGGCTGTTCGTGGCCGCGCCTATCGTCTCGATCCCGTTGTTCATCCGTTTCGGCATGTACCGGGCCGTGATGCGTTACTTCGGCAACGACGCGTTGGTGGCCATCGTCAAGGCCGTCAGCCTGGCCTCCTTGCTGTTGACGCTCGTGGTCTTCTGGTACAGCGCGCCGCCGCAGGTCGTGCCTCGTTCGATCATCTTCAACTATTGGTGGCTGAGCCTGGTGATCGTGGGTGGCCTGCGCCTCGCTATGCGCCAGTACTTCATGGGCGACTGGTTCACTACTGCGCAGCACGTGCCTTTCGCCACGCGCGACGACGGTTTGCCGAAGGTCGCCGTGTACGGGGCCGGGACGGCGGGCAACCAGTTGGTCGCAGCGTTGCGCATGGGCAAGGTGATGCGCCCGGTGGCCTTCATCGACGACGACCCCGGCATCGCCGATCGGATGATCGCCGGTTTGCCGGTCTACAAGCCCGAACGCATCCAGCGCATGATCGATGCCACTGGCGCCGAAGAAATCCTCCTGGCCCTACCGTCCATCTCGCGCAGCCGCCGCCGCGAAATCCTCGGCAACCTCGAACGCTTCGCGCTGCACGTGCGCAGCGTGCCCGGCATCATGGACCTCGCCAGCGGGCGGGTGAAGGTCGACGACATCCAGGAAGTGGACATCGCCGACCTGCTGGGGCGCGATGCCGTCCCGGCGCAGCACGATCTGCTTGAGCAGTGCATCGCCGATCAGTCGGTGCTGGTTACCGGTGCCGGTGGCTCGATCGGCTCCGAGCTGTGCCGGCAGATCGTCGATTTGCGGCCCAAGGTCCTGATCCTGTTCGACCACGCCGAATTCAACCTCTACAGCATCGCCGCCGAGCTCGAAGCGCATATCGCCCGTGCGCACCTGAGGGTCCGACTGGTCCCCATTTTGGGCTCGGTGCGCAACCAGGCGCTGACACTGGACATCATGAAGACCTGGCGGGTGGATACGGTCTATCACGCGGCGGCCTACAAACACGTGCCGATCGTCGAGCACAACGTCGCCGAGGGTGTGCTCAACAACGTGATGGGCACGCTCTGCACCGCCCAGGCCGCGTTGCAGGCCGGTGTGGCGAGCTTCGTGCTCATTTCCACCGACAAGGCCGTGCGCCCGACCAACGTGATGGGCAGCACCAAGCGCTTGGCCGAAATGACCCTACAGGCGCTGAGCCGCGAACCGGCGCCGGTGCTGCTGGGCGATGCCGACAACGTGGCGCGGGTCAACAAGACCCGCTTCACCATGGTCCGTTTCGGCAACGTGCTGGGCTCGTCCGGCTCGGTGATTCCGTTGTTCCACAAGCAGATCAAGGAAGGCGGGCCGCTGTCGGTCACCCACCCGAACATCACGCGCTACTTCATGACCATCTCCGAGGCGGCGCAACTGGTGCTCCAGGCAGGTTCCATGGGGCAGGGCGGCGACGTCTTCGTGCTCGACATGGGCAAGCCGGTGAAGATCGTCGAGCTGGCGGAAAAGATGATCCACCTCTCAGGCTTCAGCGTGCGCTCGGAGCGCAACCCCATGGGCGACATCGCCATCGAGTTCACGGGCTTGCGTCCGGGCGAGAAGCTGTACGAAGAGTTGCTGATCGGCGACAACGTCGAGCCTACGCGGCACCCGATGATCATGTCGGCGACCGAGGATTTCCTCACCTGGACCGTGCTCAAAGGGCAGCTGAACGAGTTGCTGACCGCTGTGGAGAGCAACAATTGCCCGCGGGTGCGCAAGCTGCTGCGCGAGCTGGTCTGCGGGTATGTACCACAAGGGGAGATCGTCGACTGGATCTATCAGCAACAGCGGCAGGATTCGTGAGCGCGGGTGCATGCGCCGCCAGGCTGCACTCGTAGACGAGGCTCGGTGCAAAGGCGAAGCCGTCATCGAGCGGGTGCGCTGAGACAACCTGTCGCCTTGACGGTTCCCTTTAATTTGTTTGTGCCGATGTTTCCGTTACAATAGCGAAACGTTTCAGCCGGCAGGGTTGCCTGATCCTCCGGCCGAGCGTTGCTGTTTCTCTGGCTGCTGACTCCAATGATCAATAACAAGCGCGCGCTGAAGGACAGACACATCACAGGTCAGGCACCCGCCGTCCTTACGTGCTAACGATTGGAATTGATCAATGTTCAAACATGCTGGCAAGGCCCTGCTGGGTCTGGCTGTCGCCGCGGGCTTCATGCACGCGCAGGCTGCAGAAACCAAGAAAGTAGACGTGCTGCTGGTCGGCGGCGGGATCATGAGCTCCACCCTGGCGGTCTGGCTCACTGAACTCGAGCCGTCCTGGTCGATGGAAATGGTCGAGCGTCTCGACGGCGTCGCCGAAGAAAGCTCCAACGGCTGGAACAACGCCGGTACCGGCCACTCCGCGCTGGCCGAGCTGAACTACACCCCCGAAGACAAAGACGGCAAGATCAACATCAGCAAGGCGATCGAGATCAACGAAGCCTTCCAGATCTCCCGTCAGTTCTGGTCGTGGCAGGTCCGTCAGGGCGTGCTGAACAACCCGCGCTCGTTCATCAACACCACCCCGCACATGAGCTTCGTGTGGGGTGACGACAACATCAAGTTCCTCAAGAAGCGCTACGAGGCCTTGCAGGCGAGCCCGCTGTTCCGTCCGATGCAGTACTCCGAGGACCACGCGCAGATCGCCAAGTGGGTGCCGCTGATGATGGAAGGCCGTGACCCGAGCCAGAAGCTGGCGGTCACCTGGACGCCGATCGGCACTGACGTCAACTTTGGCGAGATCACCCGCCAGTTCGTCAAGCACCTGCAAACCCGCGACAACTTCGACCTGAAGCTGTCCAGCGAAGTGCAGGACATCACCCGCAACGACGACGGCTCCTGGCACGTCGCGTACAAGAACCTCAAGGACGGCAGCGAGACCGCGACCGACGCCAAGTTCCTGTTCATCGGCGCGGGCGGTGGCGCACTCAAGCTGCTGCAGAAATCCGGCATCGAAGAGGCCAAGGAATACGCGGGCTTCCCGGTCGGCGGGTCGTTCCTGGTCACCGAGAACCCAAGTGTCGCCATGCAGCACATGGCCAAGGCCTACGGCATCGCCTCGACCGGCGCGCCGCCCATGTCGGTACCGCACCTGGACACCCGCGTGCTCGACGGCAAGCGCGTGATCCTGTTCGGGCCATTCGCCACCTTCTCCACCAAGTTCCTCAAGAACGGCTCGTACCTCGACCTGCTCAAGAGCACCACGCTGCACAACATGTGGCCGATGACCAAAGTCGGTGTCGACCAGTACCCGCTGGTGGAATACCTCGCCGGTCAGCTGATGCTCTCGGACGACGACCGCTTCGCCGCCCTGCAGACCTACTTCCCGCACGCCAAGAAAGAAGACTGGCGCCTGTGGCAGGCCGGTCAGCGCGTGCAGATCATCAAGCGTGACGCCGAACACGGTGGCGTGCTGAAGCTGGGTACCGAAGTGGTGGCGTCGAAAGACCGCACCCTGGCCGGCCTGCTGGGCGCTTCGCCAGGCGCCTCGACCGCTGCGCCGATCATGCTCAACGTGCTCGAAACCATCTTCAAGGAGAAGGTCGCGACGCCTGAGTGGCAAGCCAAGCTGCACGAGATCGTGCCAAGCTACGGCACCAAGCTCAACGATTCGGCTGCCGCCGTACAGAAAGAGTGGAACTACACCGCCGACGTCCTGCAACTGGCCAAACCGCCGGTGATCGACGCCAGCGTCGGTGAAACCGCCACTGCCGCCGCCCCGGCCAAGCCGGTGGAAAGCAACCCGTCGGCCGACATGGCGCTGTAAGGCCCTGTGTCGCTACCGCTTAAGCGGTAGGGATCGAACGAAAAAACCACGGGTCGCCAGGTCGGCGGCCCGTGGTTTTTTTGTGCTTGCGCTTTAGCGGTTGAGTTTTTCCAGAGCAGCGTCAGCTAGAAAAGAGGAGCGACTCTTTATGTTGTGCAGATGGACGTAGCGATCTATCTGTTGGATCACAGTGCCCGGCAGGGTGACATTGACCTTCTCGGTCTTGCCCAGGTAAGGACTGATATCGATGTCCAGCATGCCCCAGCCCATACCGACCAGATCGCTGTTGTGGCGGTGTTGCGCGGCACTGCTGGGTAAAGGAATCGGCTGGCCGTCCATCGCAAGGGCTTCAAGCATGATGTGCGCAACCTCCAGTGCCGCTGCGTAAGCCTGTTCGAAATCGTCTCCCGCCGTGACTGCACCTGGAATATCCGGGATCTGGATGCCAACGGCGGTCTGTTCGTCGCCCCATTCGATGCAGATAGGGTATTGCATGATGATGCCCTCCAGATTTGCCCCGTGCTACCTGACATGGACTGCCATAAGGATGGGGGCGGCAAAGTATGCCTCTGGAGCAATGCTCAACCTTGTCTGCTTTGTTTCTGAACGTACCCAGGCAATCGTCAGCCGAGTAATTACTTTCGCCAGATCAACGCCGACGTATCGAACCCTTGCTCACGCGCCACCTTCAGCAGCTCGTCCCGTGTAGCCTGGCTGACCTCGGGTGTGCGCGACAGCAGCCACAAATAATCACGATCCGGATGCCCGACCACGGCCACCTTGTACTCGGGATCGTGGTAGATCACCCAGTAATGGCCCTTGGTCAGTCCTGGGGCCAAGCGGCTAAACCAATTATCGAAGCGCACCCACAGCTTGTCGGTACGCCCGGCCACCTGCGGTTCGGCGATGCCCTGGACCTCGTTGACCTCGCCGTTCTTCTCGCGGCAGCGGTTGAGCACATCGATGCGGCCGTCGTCGCGCAGGCCGTAGTGGGCTTCGGACTGCACGCATTTGCGCTGGAAGAACATCGGCAGCCGGGCCAGCTCGTACCACGTGCCTTGGTAGCGTTCGAGGTCGACCTGCATGGTGCTTGGCGGCGGGCTGGAGCGCTTGGCGTTGTTGCTGCAGGCGACGAGGGCGAGGGCGATGCAACCGAGGGTGAGCAGTGCGCGGGTTTTCATGAGTCCTCCCAGGGAAAGGAAAGCCGCCGGCGAAGGGCTCGCGCGGCGGCGTCTGGGAGTTTGGATGCCACGCGCCGCAAAAAGTTGAATGCGGCGGCTAGGCCGGGGCCGTCAGGGCAGGTCGACGCTGCGGTAGAAGGCCGTCAGCACCTTGACCAGGTGCGCCAGGTCGTGGCTGCCGCACAGCTCGCGGATCGAGTGCATGGCGAAGGTCGGCAGGCCGATGTCGACGGTGCGCACGCCCAGGTGGCTGGCGGTGATCGGGCCGATGGTCGAACCGCAGCCCATGTCGCTGCGCACCACGAAGCTCTGCACCGGCACTTCCTCGGCCATGCACAGGTGGCGGAAGAAGCCCGCCGTTTCGCTGTTGGTGGCGTAGCGCTGGTTGCTGTTGACCTTGATCACGGGGCCGGCGTTGAGCTTGGGGCCGTGGTTGCCGTCGTGCTTGTCGGCGTAGTTAGGGTGCACGCCGTGAGCGTTGTCGGCCGAGATCATCAGCGAGCGCTGGATGGCGCGCACGTACTCGTCCTGGCCGGGCAGCAGGCGTTGCAGGGTCTGTTCGAGCATCGGGCCGTCGGCGCCGCAGGCCGAGGACGAGCCGATCTCTTCGTGGTCGGTGCACACCAGTACGCAGGTCTGCTCGCTGTCGGCGCCCAGCAGCGCTTGCAGGCCGGCGTAGCACGACAGCAGGTTGTCGAGCCGGGCACCGGCGATGAAGTCGCCGTTCAGACCGATCAGGGCGGCTTCCTGGGTATCGTAGAAGCTCAGCTCGTAGTCGAGCACCACGTCGGCGATCAGCTCGTGCTCGCGGGCCAGTTGCTCGGTGAGCAGGGCACGGAAGTCGACGCGCTCGTTGCCGGCCACCTGGGCCAGGATCGGCGGCAGCTCGTTCTGCGGGTTGATGGCCCAGCCTTCGTTGGCACCGCGGTTGAGGTGGATGGCCAGGTTGGGAATGATGGCGATCGGCAGGGTGAAGTCGATCAGCTGGCTTTCGACCTTGCCGTCGCGGCGGAAGGTCACCCGCCCGGCCAACGACAGGTCGCGGTCGAACCAGGGCGCCAGCAGCGCGCCGCCGTAGACTTCCACGCCCAGCTGCAGAAAACCCTGGCGTTGCAGCTCGGGCTGCGGCTTGACCCGCAGGCAAGGGCTGTCGGTGTGCGCGCCGACCATGCGGAGGCCGCCTTGCACGGGCGACTGGCGGCCCAGGCTGATGGCGATCAGGGACGAATCGTTGCGGGTGACGTAGTAGCGCCCGCCAGGCACCGTGGCCCAGCTGTCGCGTTCGTCGAGGCGTTGATAGCCCGCCGCTTCCAGGCGCTGGGCCAGGCTCGCGGTCGCATGGAAAGGGGTGGGAGAGGCCTTGAGGAAATCGATCAGGCCGGCATTGAGGGCGTCGCGCATAGGTCACTCCAGACAGCAGAGGCGCGAGTTTAACGCAGTTTGTCGCGGTGCGATCAGGCCGCGAAGATTTTCTGCGCCTGGGCGAAGCATTGCTCGGCGATCGCCGAACGCGGCGCGCTGCGGCGCAGCAGCAGGCCCACCTGGCTACGGATGCTGGCGTCTTCCAGCGGCAGGATCTGCAAATGCTCGCCCAGCGCTTCCAGGCCGAAATCCAGCGGCATGACGGCACAGCACAAGCCGCAGCCCACGGCCTGCACCAATTGGAAGGTGGAGTCGCTTTCCAGCACCGCGCGTGGCTCCAGGCCGCGGCTGCGCAGGCTCAGGTCCAGCGACTGGCGGTAGTGCATGGCCTTGCTCGGCAGGCCCAGGGGCAAGCCGGCCAAGTCTTCCCAGTGCAACGGCCCGTCGAGCGGGAAATGGCGGGTGTCGTGCAGCAGGCCCATGGTCGTGAGGCCCAGCTCGATGACGTCGAAATAGCGGGTGTCCACCTGATCCAGGTAGCAGATGCCCAAATCCAGCTGGTTGCGGCTCAGGCCATCGATGATCTGCTCGGAGCTCAGCGACGACAGTTGGAACTGCAAGCCCGGGTGCGACTGGCGCAGCGGCAGTAACAAAGCCATGGGGTTGAAACTGGCGAGCGGCACCGTGCCCAAGCGCAGGCTGCCCACCACCTGGCCGCGGCAACTGGCGGCCTCGGCGTTCAGGCCGTCGTGGGCGGCCATCAGCGTGCGCGCCCAGGCCAGGATGCGCTCGCCGGCCTCGGTGAAACCCTCGAAGCGCTGGCCGCGCTCGACCAAGGTCAGCTCCAGCTCGTCTTCGAGGTTGCGCAGGCGCATCGACAGGGTCGGCTGGGTGACATGGCACAGCGCCGCCGCCTGGCCGAAATGCCGGGTCTGGTCGAGGGCGATGAGGAACTTGAGCTGCTTGATGTCCATGGGAAGGCCTGCGCGTGCATGAGCGCTCGACCTTAACCAAGTCCGTGGTGTCTCGCTATCGATTAATAGAGCAGGTCGATCGGTCGCAAGAGGGGGTGGGCGGTGATGGATAGACAGTGACGCGCGGTCAACCGCCCGTCATGTTCATGAAACGCACGATCTGCACCTCGCCGCCCACTTCGAAGTGATGGCGGTAGGGCTTGAGCTGCACCGCTTCGCGGATGGCCTTTTCCAGGCGCTCGCTGTCGCCCGGATGGGCGCGCAATACCTGTTTCAGGTCCAGCGAATGCTCGTTGCCCAGGCACAGCAGCAGACGGCCTTCGACGGTCAGCCGCACGCGGTTGCAGGTGGCGCAGAAGTTATGGCTGTGCGGCGAAATGAATCCTACCCGCGTCTGCGGCGCTTCGGCCAGGCGCCAGTAGCGCGCCGGGCCCTGGGAGGTCTCGGCCGATTCGACCAGGGTGAAATGCGGGGCCAGGCGCTCGCGCACCTCGTCGCTGGAGCAGAACGACTCGGCACGCGCGTGCTCCTCGATCACCCCCAGCGGCATCTCCTCGATGAAGGTAATGTCCAGCTCGCGCTCGATGGCGAAACGTACCAGGTCGACGATCTCGTGGTCGTTGCGGCCCTTGAGCACCACGGCGTTGAGTTTGGTGCGACGAAAACCCGCCGCGCGCGCGGCATCGATGCCGGCGATCACCTGGGCCAGGTCGCCGGTGCGGGTGAGCTGGCGGAAACGTTCGGGGTCGAGGCTGTCGAGGCTGATGTTGAGACGGGTGACGCCAGCGTCGAACAGCGGTTGCGCCAGACGGCCCAGTTGCGAGCCGTTGCTGGTCAGGCACAGTTCGCGCAAGCCCGGCAGTGCCCCGATGCGTTGGCACAGACCGACGATGCCCTGGCGCACCAGCGGCTCGCCGCCGGTCAGACGAATCTTGCGCGTGCCCAAGGCGACGAAGCGCTCGGCGATCTGGTACAGCTCTTCCAGGCTGAGGATCTGCTGGCGTGGCAGGAACTGCATCTCTTCGGCCATGCAGTACACACAGCGAAAATCGCAACGATCTGTCACAGACATCCGCAGGTAGTCGATCTTGCGATTGAAGCTGTCGATCAGCGCTGGCTCGTTCACGTCTGTGCCTGGAAAGAAGGAAAGGGCGATATCTCGTTACCGCATCGAAGTCCACGCTATAGCCTGCGCCAGGCACCCGTCAAATCGCTTTTTCCGACCGTTCGATCAGCCCTGTCTATCGCCTGCCGTAGGCAGACGCTTCAGCGGTGGACGGGAAACGCCGTGGTGTATTTCATCTGTTCCATGGCGAAGCTCGACGTCACGTTAGAGAGCCCTTCGGTGCAATTGATCAGTTTTTTGTAGAAGCGGTCGTACGCGCCGATGTCGGCTACCACCACGCGCAGCAGATAGTCCCAGTCGCCGGCCATGCGGTAGCACTCCATCACCTCTTCGAACGCAGTGACTTGGGCGGCGAAACGTTCGAGCCAGGCGCTGTCGTGATGCTGGGTCTTGAGCTGGACGAACACCGTCAGCCCCAGCCCCAGCCGCTCCGGGTCGAGCAACGCCACGCGGCCACGGATGTAGCCTTCTTCCTCCAGCCGTTTGACGCGTTTCCAGCAGGGTGTGGTGGACAGGTTGACGGCCTCGGCCAGGTCCTTGAGGGACAGCGAGGCGTCGCGCTGAAGCAGGGTGAGCAGGTGCTGGTCGAAGCTGTCCATGAAAGGCGGTCCATGTCGGGGCGCGGCGGGGAATGAAAGCTTCAAGACTACGGCATCGGCGGTGAATTGCACGCCTTACCGCAGGCTGCTGGCAGGCCCCTGGGGTTGTGCCATAGTGACGCTCTTTCCCTGTCCGTGGACCCGACCATGTCCGACAAGCCCCAGCGTTTCGCCACCCGTACCCTGCATGCCGGCGAGCAGCACCGCGTCGCCGACAACGCCATCTTTCCGCCCATCGTCACGGCCAGCACCTTCACCAAGCGCAGCCTCGACGACGCCCCGCAATACGCCTATAGCCGCGTCGCCAACCCGACCCGCGACGCCTACGAAACGGCGGTCGCGGCGCTGGAAGACGGGGTGGGTGCGGTGGCCTGCGCTTCGGGGGTGAACGCCACCGCCACGGTGCTGGAACTGCTGCCCAAAGACGCCCACGTCATCGTCATGAATGGCGTCTATGGCGGCACCTTCCGCATCCTCGAAGACTTTCGCAGCCACACCTCGGGGCTGACCACCAGCTACGTCGATCTCAACGACCTGGCCGCCGTCGAGGCGGCGATTCGGCCCAACACGCAGTTGATCTGGATCGAGTCGCCGACCAACCCGCTGCTGCACCTGGTCGATATCGAAGCCCTTTGCCAGTTGGCCAAGGCGCGGGGCATCCTCACCTGCATCGACAACACCTTCTGCTCGCCCTGGAACCAGCGCCCCCTGAACCTGGGCGTGGACCTGGTGATGCATTCGGCGAGCAAGTACATCGGCGGCCACTCCGACCTCACCGGCGGCATCGTCGTGGCCGGTAGCGACGTACTGCTCAAGCGCCTGCGGCGCATTAGCATGGCCATCGGCGCGATCCAGGGGCCGTTCGACTGCTACCTGGCCCTGCGCGGGCTCAAAACGCTGGACGTGCGCATGGAACGGCAATGCGCCAATGCCTTGCAGGTGGCGCGTTTCCTCGAAGGCCATCCGTCGATCGAGCAGGTGTACTACCCAGGGCTCGAAAGCCATCCGCAGTACGCCCTGTGCCAGCGCCAGATGCGCAGCGGCGGGGCGGTGGTGGCGATGAAGGTCAGGGCCGACCGCGTGGCGCTCAACCGCTTGGTGGAGACCCTGAAACTGTTCGTTCTGGCCGATTCGCTGGGCGGGGTGGAAAGCATGCTCAACCATTCCTGGAGCATGTCGCACTGCTCGCTCAGCGCCGAGCAGAAGGGCGCGATGGGCATCAGCGAGAACCTGCTGCGGTTGTCGGTGGGGGTCGAGGACCATCGCGACCTGATCGAGGACTTGCAGGCGGCGCTGGAGGCCTGCACGCAGATGTGAGCCTCCACCACGGCTACTAGGTGTGTCGAAGGGCATAGGCGCACGGCAATCGAAGCGCTAATGCGCTGAACGGCTGTGCGAAGGGCCGCAATGCGGCCCCCCGATATGAAAGTTCGCTGTCTGCCCATCACAGGCAGGTGCTGCCCTCAATGCGCGGGCGGATGCACGATGCGTTCGATCTGGTCCTTGATCAGCAGACGCTCCTTGCGCAGACGGTTGATCGCCTCGTCGCTGGTGCCGTTGCGCTCGGCTACCAGCACTTGCTTGTCCGTGGCGTTGTAGTCCTTGTGCAGCTTATGCAGGGCAGGGTCCTGATCGATCAGTGCCTGGAAGGCGTCGGCGCTCAGGTGCAGATCGGCGAGCAAATCGTGCGGAACGGGCATTTCTTCACCTCTGTCGGGAAATGCGGAGGGTGGAGCTTCTGAGGATAGCCCTTGTGCGCAGGGTGCGCGACCGTGGCCAGACGCCACTGGCCAGGTAAGCGGTGGTACATGCATAGCCCCTCGGCCCGGCACGGGTTTCACCCACGGCGCCCGCGCCGTATATACTGCGCGCCAATGTTTGTAGCAGAGCCTTTGTGGAGAGCCTCGTGGCCATAGAAATACACTGGATCCGTGACGACCAGACCCTGGCCGAGCACTGCCGACACTGGCACGAATTGCCCTTCGTGGCCGTCGACACCGAATTCATGCGGGTCGACACCTTCTACCCCAAGGCGGGCCTGATTCAGATCGGCGACGGCCAGCGGGCCTTTCTCATCGATCCCTTGCTGATTCGCGACTGGGCGCCGCTGGGCGAACTGCTCGAAGACAGCGCCGTGGTCAAGGTGCTGCACGCGTGCAGCGAAGACCTCGAAGTCTTGTTGCGCCTGACCGGCAAACTGCCGCAACCGCTGTTCGACACGCAGTTGGCCGCCGGTTACCTGAACATCGGCTTCTCCATGGGCTATTCGCGCCTGGTGCAGGACGTGCTGGGGCTCGACCTGCCCAAAGGCGAGACACGTTCGGACTGGTTGCAGCGGCCGTTGTCCGACACGCAAGTCAGCTACGCCGCCGAAGACGCCGTGCACCTGGCCGAGCTGTTCGCCGCGCTGCGCCCGCGGCTGTCGGACGATAAGTACGCCTGGGTTCTGGAAGACGGTGCCGATTTGGTGGCGCAGATGCGCCGCGAGGTGTCGCCGCAGACGCTGTACCGCGACGTCAAGCTGGCCTGGAAGCTGTCCTGCCAGCAATTGGCGGTGCTGCGCGAGCTGTGCGCCTGGCGCGAGCGCGAGGCCCGTGCCCGCGACGTGCCGCGCAGCCGCATTCTGCGCGAGCAGTCGCTGTGGCCCATGGCCAAGAGCCAACCGACGTCCCTGACGGCCCTGGCCAAAATCGACGACATCCACCCGCGCACCCTGCGCCAGGACGGCGAAACGCTGCTGGCGCTGCTCAAGCAGGCCGCCAGCCTGCCGCCCGAGCAATGGCCGCCTGCGCAACCCGAACCCTTGCCCATCGAAGCTTCCGGCGTGCTCAAGCGCCTGCGCGCCATCGGCCAGGCCGAAGGCGAGCGGCTGGGTATCGCGCCCGAGCTGATGCTGCGCAAGAAAACCCTGGAAGCGCTGCTCAAGAGCGGCTACCCCAACGGTCCCTATCAATTGCCCGAGTCGCTGCGCGGTTGGCGCCGCGAGCGTCTGGGCCAAGCCCTGCTCGACGACCTGGCGGGCAGCGGAGAACCGGCATGAAACGCATTTGCTCGATCTACAAGAGCCCACGCAAGAACGAAATGTATCTTTATGTGCTCAAGGCCGACGGCCTGGAGCGCGTGCCCGAGGGGCTGTTGCCGGCCTTCGGCACCCCGGTGCATGCCTTCGACCTGGTGTTGACGCCCGAGCGCACGCTGGCCCGCGAGGACATCGCCAAAGTGCTGGAAAACCTGGAACAGCAGGGCTACCACCTGCAAATGCCGCCCGCCGAAGACGAATACATCGAGCACTTGCCCGAAGAACTGCTGCGCCGCAACGACCCGGTCTAGCCATGCGCGTACTGATCGCCGAGCAGGAGCACGCGTGCTACGCCCGCCTGCTGGCCGAGCACGCTCCGCACTTGCAGCTGCTGGCCAGCGCCGATCCCGCCGAGTTGCGGGGCTTGGCTGGCAAGGCCTCGATCTGGTTGGGCGAGCCCGACCTGTTGGCCGAGCTGCTGCGCCAGGGCCACGTACCGCACTGGCTGCAATCGACCTGGGCGGGCATCACGCCTTTGCTCGCAGCCGATCTACCGCATCACTACCGGCTCACGCGCGCGGTCGGCATCTTCGGCCAGGTCATGGCCGAGTACATGCTCACCTATCTGCTCAACCACGAACGGCAGGTGCAGTCGCGTCTGCGCAGCCAGGTGCAGCGGCAATGGGATGCGCGCCCGGGCAGCAGCCTGGCGGGGCGCGAGGTGCTCATCGTCGGCTGTGGCGACATCGGCCAGCGCGTCGCCGAGTACCTGGCCAGCTTCGCCATGAAGGTGCGCGGTGTGGCCAGTACGGTGCGCCGACAGGCGCCATTCCTGGAAATCGCCGGCTTGGAGGCGCTGCCGCGCTTGGTGGCGCAGGCCGACTACGTGATCAACCTGTTGCCCGACACCCTGGCCACCCACGACCTCTACGATGCCGCGCTGCTGCGCCGTTTCAAGACCAGCGCGCTACTGCTCAACGCCGGGCGGGGCGTGGCGGTGGTCGATGACGATCTGGTGCGGGCTTTGGAACAAGGCCATCTGGCTGGCGCGGTGATCGATGTCTGCCGCGAAGAGCCGTTGCCCGCCTCGCATCCCTTCTGGACCGCGCCACGGCTCACGCTGACCGGCCACAGCTCGGCGCCGACCTCGCCGGCGGCGATGGTCGGGCTGTTTCTCGAGAATGTGCAGGCCTATCAGGCGGGGCAGCCGCTGCGTGGCGAAGTGGATTTCCAGCGCGGCTATTGATCCCCCGGCAGCTGCCGGATCGCTTTACAGCGTGAAGTCGCCGTCTGCGGCCAGGGCGCTCAGCGGCAGGCGCGCGCTAGGCACTTCACGGGCCTGCAGCTGCTCGGGCAGGCTCGCCTTGTCGCCTTGCTTGCCAATGGCGACGAAGGCATGGATGTCGTAACCCTCGGGAATTTTCAGCGCTTCACGGGTACGCTCCCGATCGAAGCCGGCCATGCCATGGGTGTGCCAGCCGCTGAGGCTCGCCTGCAAGGCCAGGTGCGCCCAGGCGGCGCCGGTGTCGAAGGTGTGCCACAGCGCCGGGCCTTCTTCGCTGGCGCCGGGGGCGGTGAAGGTGGTCTTGGACAGGACGACCACGAGGGCCGACGCATGCTGCGCCCAACTGCGGTTGAACGGCACCAGCAGATCCAGGAAGCGCTCCCAGTTCGGCGTGTCGCGGCGGGCGTAGAGGAAGCGCCAGGGCTGCGAGTTGTAGGCCGAGGGCGCCCAGCGCGCGGCTTCGAGAAAGCTCAGCAGCGTCTCTTCGGCGATCGGTTGCGGGTCGAAGGCGCGTGGCGACCAGCGCTGGATGAATTGCGCGTCGATGGGGTAGTCGGCGCTGCGGGGGGTGTCGGTCATGATGGGTCCTTTGAGCGGTTTCGAACCTGGAAGAGTCGGCCTGGATGAACGGTTGCACGCTAGCGCCTGGCGTCACCGCTGACAAGCGGTCTGGCAATGCGCCGGGCCGCGCTCTAGACTGGCGCCGCCGCGCTCGGCGGCCTGGAACCACTGCGGGAATTTCTGAGCCATGAACGCTGAAAGCGCGCCCTTCTGGCGGCGCAAGACCCTCGAACAACTGAGCCCCGGCGAATGGGAGTCGCTGTGCGACGGCTGCGGCCTGTGCTGTTTGCAGAAGCTCGAAGACGAAGACGATGGCGGCATCTACTACACGCGCATCGCCTGCAAACTGCTCGACCTCGACACCTGCCAGTGCAGCGACTACCCCGGCCGCTTCAAGGCCGTGCCCGATTGCATCCAGCTCACGCCGGGCAAGGCCGACCAGTTCAAATGGTTGCCGACCACCTGCGGTTACCGCCTGGTCAGCGAAGGCCAGGACCTGCCCGCCTGGCACCCGCTGGTGTGCGGCGACCGCAGCCAGGTGCACGAGCAGCGCATCTCCCAGGCCGGGCGCATGCTCAGCGAGCAGGC
>NZ_DJJS01000002.1 GCF_002434265.1 Pseudomonas sp. UBA6562
CGGCGACCAAGAAAGCGACGGGTACCAAACCGTTTCCACCAGCTCGGGCGGGGCTCACAAGCACTCCGTTATTATCGCCGCGTCCGGTGAGAGCGAGGCGCGCCCGTACAACACCGCCTATCTGCCGTGCATCAAATACTGAGACAGGACCGCACTATGCAAGAGCAAGAAACCACCAATTCCATCGACGACCTGACGCCCTGGTGGCAGTTGCCGGGCGTCATGGCCCCGCAGATCTGCAACCTGGCACCAAGCACGGGTGAATTCCTGTCGAGCAGTTTGGCTGACCCCAGCCCCTTAGAGCCGGGTGAATGGCTGTTCCCAGCGCATAGCTGCCAACTAGAGCCGCCGGAAGTAGTGGAAGGCTTCGTAGCGGTCGCGGTCGAGGATGGCAAGGCCTGGCAGCTTGTGGCCGACCATCGCGGCGCTTTGGTGTACAGCACCAAAACTGGCGAGCCGCAGCAGTGGCAAGAACTGGGCGATCTGCCGGACGGCTACACCGCCCAGGCGCCAGAAACGGCGTTCGACACCTGGCAGGAAGACAAGTGGGTGCCGGACGAGGCGGCCATTGCTGAGGCGGCGCGCCGCACGGCTTACCGCAAGCAGCTGCTGGCCAACCAGTACGCCACCGGGCGCATCAACACCCTGCAGGATGCCGTAGATCTGGACATGGTCAGCGAAGCCGAAGCCGATGCGCTCAAGGCGTGGAAGATCTACCGCGTAAAGCTGGCGCGCTTGGACATCACTACCAACGCCCCGGCCGACGACGACTGGCCGAGCAGTCCCAACGACGAAGCGCTGGCCACCTGGCTGGCTTCGCAAGCCGAATAGACGCCCCGCACTGACGGGGCGTTTTCATTTCCGCAGTACCACAAGCCCCGCGCGCGGGGCTTTTTCCATATCTGGAGATTGATTTTATGAGTGGTTTCTTTCACGGCGTTACCGTAACGAGCGTCGACGCCGGCGCGCGCAGCATTGCCCTGCCGTCGTCCTCGATCATTGGCCTGGTCGACACCTTCACGCCGGACGCCGGTGCCACCGCCAAAGCCAACGACCTGGTGCTGATCACCACCGAGCGCGAAGCCATTGCCGCCTTCGGCGCCGACGCGGCGATCACCAAGGCCTGCCAGGCGATCTTTACCCGAGCCAAGGCGGCAATCGTTGCCTGTGGCGTGGCCAAGCTGACCGATCCGGCCGAACAGACCTCGGCCATCATTGGCGGCGTGCTGGCCAATGGCACGCGTACCGGCCTGCAGGCGCTGCGCGACGGTAAAAGCCGGTTCAACGCACAGCCCCGTTTGCTGATCGCGCCCAAGCACACCGCCACCCAGGCAGTCGGCACGGCGCTGGTGGCGCTGGCGGACAAGCTGCGCGGTATCGCCATTATCGACGGTCCACGCACGACTGACGAAGCGGCCATCGCCTATGCCGCCGGATTTGGCGCCAAACGCGCGTTCATGGTCGACCCCGGCGTGCAGTATTGGGACACCGCCAAAAGCGCCACCGTCGACGCGCCAGCGTCTGCTTGGGTCGCCGGCCTGTTCGCCTGGACCGACAGCGAGTATGGCTTCTGGGCCTCGCCGTCGAACAAAGAGTTCGTCGGAGTTACCGGCACCACCCGCCCTATCGAGTTCCTCGACGGCGACGAGACGTGCCGGGCCAACCTGCTCAACAACGCAAAGATCGCCACGATCATCCGCGAAGACGGTTTCCGCCTGTGGGGCAACCGCACCCTGTCGAGCGATGCGAAATGGGCCTTCGTCACTCGCGTGCGCACCATGGATATCGTCATGGACGCGATCCTGTACGGCCACAAGTGGGCGGTCGACCGCTCGATCACGGCCACTTACGTCAAGGACGTGACCGAAGGCCTGCAGAACTTCATGCGCGACCTCAAGGCCCAGGGCGCAATCATCAACTTCGAAGTGTACGCAGACACCGAGTTGAACACGGCCAGCCAGCTGGGCCAGGGCAAGGTGTACTGGAACATCCGCTTTACCGACGTGCCTCCGGCCGAAAACCCCAATTTCCGCGTTGAAGTCACCAACCAGTGGCTGACCGAAGTCCTCGACACCGCCGCTTAAGGAGCGCACGACATGGCAATGATTCCCGAAACCCTGGCCAACCTGAACCTGTTCGTGGACGGCGTCAGCTTCCAGGGCGACGTACCCAGCCTGACCCTGCCCAAGCTCACGCTCAAGATGGAAGAGCACCGGCCAGGCGGCATGGATATGCCCGTCGAGCTGGACATGGGTATGGAGAAGCAGGAAGCGAACTTCACCACCACCGGCGTGCGCCGTGAGTCCTTGAAGTTCTTTGGCCTGGCCGATGGAACCGCGTTCAACGGCACGTTCCGTGGCGCCTTCAAGGGCCTGAAAGGCGCGATCAAGCCTGTCGCCGTCACCCTGCGCGGCTCGCTCAAAGAGGTCGACATGGGCGACTGGAAGCCCGGCGACAAGGCCGAGATCAAGCATGCCGTGGCGTTGACCTACTACAAGCTCGAAGTCGATGGCCGCACGGTGTACGAGATCGATGCCCTGGGCATGCGCCGCGTGATCGACGGCGTCGACCAGCTGGCCGCGCAACGCCAGGCCCTGGGGCTGTAACCCCCCCTCTCTTATTCAAGGAACCGAACCATGACCAAGCCACTGCCCAAGTACCTGCAACTGGACGCGACCGGCGTCACCGTCACGCTCACCAGACCGACCGATTTGAACGGCGTCGGGACCGATAAAATTCGCCTCCGTGTACCGACTGTGCGGGATATGCGCATCGCATCCAGCACTGCCGGCGGCGATGAAGAGCAGGGCGAAATGAATCTATTCGCCAACCTAGCCGAAGTCAGCACCAAGGATCTGGAGGGCATGGACCTCAAGGACTACACCCGTCTGCAGACTGGATACTTTCGCCTGGTGCGCGAAGACGAAGTTTGACGCAAAGGTGCAAAAGGGGCTGGCCAAGCGGCTGGCCACCGAACTGGGTTTTTCGTCTGCCGAAATCATGACCATGCCCTGGGAGGATATGGTCTGGTGGCTCACGGATTGAGCCGCTAAGGGGGTAACCGATGGCAAGCAAACTGGCGTTATCGCTGGTGATTGGCGGCGCTGTTGCGTCGTCGGTCGGGGCTGCGTTCCGCACGGTCGAAAGCGGCATCGACAAGCTCAAGAAAAAGGGCGACAAGGCCAAGGTACTGCAGAGCACCATTGGCGAAACCATAACGCTGCAGAGAGAGTGGAGGAAGGCGCACGAAACGGGCGCCGCCGGTGCCGACAAGCTGCTGCGCAAGCTCAATGGCAACCTCGATGCCCTGCGTCGGCAAGGCGTCGAGGTCGGCCGCCTGGGCAAGGAATACCAACGCCTGGGCCGGGATGCCAAGGCCGCCGACCTGCAGGTCAAAGGGCACGAACGTATCGCCGCCGGCCGGGCCTCGCTCAAGTCCACGGCCGGCACTGCTGCAGTGGGTATTGGCCTGACCGCCGTGCCCACCAAGATCAGCGCGGATTATCAAGCGATCATCCGTGACATTGCGATCAAGGCCGATGCCGCCAACCAGCCCGAAGAGGTGCAGCTAAGCCGTTCGGTCATTCAAACGTCGAACGAAACCGGCATGGCGCGCAACGACGTGGCCGACCTGATCAACCAGCTAGTCGGCGCCGGCATGGAGCTGGACAAGGCCATGGCCTACTCCAAGACGGCGGCAAAGTTCGCGGTCGGGCAGGGGTCGTCAGGCGTCGACACGGCCAGCATGATCATGGCACTGCAGCAGAACGCCAAGATCACCGATCCGAAGGTCATGCACCAGGCCCTTGAGGCCATCGCCTATCAAGGCCAGGCGGGGAGCTTCGAGGCCAGCGACATGGCCAAGTGGTTCCCGCAGCTGCTGGCGGGCATGGAAAAGAACGGCATCACCGGTCTGGATGCCGTGTCCTCGCTGGGCTCGATGCTGCAAGTGCAGATGAAGACTGCCGGCAGCTCGGACGAGGCGGCCAACAACTTCAAAAACTGGATGGAGAAGATCGGCGCAAGCGACGTGGTCAAAGCCTACAAGGATGTTGGCATCGACTATCAGGCTTCGCTCAATACCGGCCTGCAAAAGGGCATGAACGTCATTGAAGCGTCCATGGGCCTGGCCATGCAGTACGTGCAGGCCACGGACCCTGCCAAGGCGCAAAAGATCAAGGATGCCCAATCCAAGATCGACAAACAGGCCGACCCGGAGAAAGCCAGAGCAGCGCTGGAGGCGCTGGAAAAGACCCTGCGCACCGGCGATCTGTTTGCCGACATGCAGGTCAAGGCGGCGCTGACTGCCTACGGTCAGAACCGGGGGCTCTACAACGAGCTGAAAGCCGACGCCATGAAGTCGTCCGGCATCCTCGACAAGAACCTGGCCGAGCGGCGCGGCACGTCGGCGCAGATGTGGGCCGAAACCGCGCAAGCGGCCGACGATGCGATGCGCAGCATTGGCGATGCCATTCGCCCTGCCACCGATATGGCGGCGAAGGGGCTGACGGCAGTGGCCCAAGGCATCACCAAAATGTCGGACGACCTTCCGGCGGTGGTGATGGGCATTACCGGCGTCGTGTCTGCCGTTCTGGCGTTCAAGTCGGTTGCGAGCGCATTCAAAATCGGGCGCGGCTTACTCGATATTGCCCGTGGGAAACTGCTCGACCGTGGCGGTGATGCCAAGGATGTACAAAAGGTCTTTGTCACCAACCCGAGCGATGGCGACGGGGGTGGCGAAGAGCCCAAAACACGCCGGGAGAAACTGCTGGGGCTGGTGGAAACCGGCCTCAAGTCGTTCAAGGGCGAGGAAAAGCCGGACGCCGATGGCGAGGAATCGGAGGCGGCTGCCCCGGCCAAGCGACCTTTTAGCCTTATCGACACGGGGCTTAAGGTACTCGATGCCGTTCGCGAAGCTGGGGGCGACGATGGCAACGATGATGGCGGAGGGGATCGAGAAGACAGCGGGCCGCAGAAAGTATTTGTGGTCAATGCCTCCGATTTCGCTGGGCGAGGCGGCGCCGATGAAGGCAGCCGAAACGGGCGCAGGCGCAATCCTCGCGGCCGTCGTGCCGCGCGGCGCCGAAACGCATCCGGCGCTAATCCGCCGTCGCCTGGCCCGCGTCCCTCCCCAGGCCCGCGCCCACCATCGCCTGGGCCGCGCCCGTCCCCAGGTCCGCGCCCACCATCACCCGGACCGCGTCCCGCGCCGCCTACCCCGCCCGTGCCAAGGGGGCTGGGGCGGATAGGTTCGGCCATGAACTTGATGGGCGGCATTGCAGCTGTCGGCAAGCGTTTGCCCGGCGGCAACATCATGGATGCGGGCGCATCCATGCTCGATACGGCAATGAGCGATGGCACGCGGGAAGAAAAGGCCGAGGGGTATGGCCAAGCGGCCGGCGGGCTGGCGGGAAGTCTCGCCGGCGCTGCAGCAGGCGCGGCTATTGGCTCGGTAGTTCCTGTGATCGGCACTGCAATAGGCGGTGCCATTGGCATGGCCTTGGGCAGCCTGGGTGGTGAGTCCCTCGGGGGCTGGCTGGGTCGCTCGTTGTTTGGTGATGACGAAGACGAAGAGAAGCCCCAGCAGGACAAAAAGGAGGACGGCGATAAGCAAGACGAAGCCGCTCCGCAGTCGGCAGTACCGGCCCCTGTGGCGGCGATGCCGGCGCCAGTGCTCAAGTTGTCCAAGGATGTGCCATCCACTGTTCAACCGTCAGTCGTGGTGCCGCCTGCTCAGCCTGTGACCGTGACGCAGAGCCCGGTAGCAACTTTGCCGGAGCCTATCGCCAGGGCGCCGGCGCCGGTCACCCTCGGCCTGGCCCCGCCGCAAGCGCCGGTAGCGGTGCAACCCCCTGCTGTTACGGTAACAGCACCGGATCAGCAGCAGCCGGCACCGGTCGTGAAAGTCGAAAGGAACTCACCGCCGGCGCCGGTCAAATTCAGTCGGCAACCACCTGTGGCAACGCCTCTGCTGGCCAGTCCGAGACCGGAGCCGGCCGTGCCAGCACCTGTGCCGGGCAAGCCTAAGCAGGAGCCAGCAGCGGCAGTGCCGGCGCAGGGTAGGTCCGAACAGAAGCCAGTCGCGCCGGCCCCTGTCCCTGAGCCTGGCCAGGTGTTCCGGCCACCGGTGGCCGTAGCGCCGGCGCCAGTGGTTGTGCAGGTGCCTAAGCCTGAAAGTCGGGAGCGCCCTGCAGTGGCGCCGGGAATGCGTCGGGATGCTGCAGAGCAGGCCAGCGCTATGGGCGACGTAGTGCGTTCGCTGGTTGAAGTCCCTGCGCCGGTTGCTGCAGCACCGGCGGCGCCCAAGCCGGCCGAGCGCAACAAGTCCGAGCCTCCCAAGGTTGAACAGTCGTTTTCCATTGCCCTGAGCATGCCGGTCACGATTGAAGGGGATGTGAAAGACCCCTATCAGACCGTGGCCGCGATGGAAACGCCGCTGCGCGGCCTGTTCGAGCGTCTGCAGCGTGAGTTCGCAGGTAACCGGTTCAGCGCCCAGCTCTACGACGAAGCGCATACTTAAGGAGGTGCCATGCCTTACATGGAATTGATGAAGTCGACGCTGTCGTCGTTGGTGGCGGCCGGTGAGGCCGGCCGTACCACGGTCGACGGCATGCTGGGACCGCTTAACGGCGCCGTCAGCGACATGACCGGCGCCGCATCGGAGCTGGAAGGCCTGCCCATCATCGGGCCGGCCGTAGGGGCCAAGCTGCAGCGCAACATGCGGGCAATCAACGCGGCGCAATCGACCGTAGGCATGGTGGCGTCCAAATACAGCCAGGTCACTAGTGCGGCCACCCAGGTGCGCGAGCGCTTGGGCACGCTGGGGGAGCAGGCCAGTAAGGCGGGGTCGGCCATCAACCGGGTGGCCGGCAAGGTCAGTCCGTCGCTGGCCAGCGTTGTGCCAAGTAGCGCCTTTGCGCCAAATGTCACGCCTGCAGCCGCCGCTTCAACACCGTTCCCCCACTTGCTGACCCTGCAGCCGCTCAAGGCAGGGTCACAGCCCTTTTACTTCAACCTCGACACAGCAGCGTTTGACGAGCTGCAGCGGCGCACAGCATACCGCTGGGCTGCCCAAGAACGTCTGACGCGCGATATTGCCCAGCAGGCCGTGGGGCAGGGCGAGGACACGCTGACGATCAAGGGGGCCGTCTTCCCGTTGTTCCGAGGCGGTATCAGCCAGCTGGACGCGCTACGCGCCATTGGCCGCCTGCTGCTGCCCGTAAGCCTGACCACCGGCTACGGCGCAGTGCTGGGCAACTGGTGTCTGCGCAAGGTCGACGAGGATCAATCGTCGTTGCTCGCCGGCGGCATCCCACGAAAACAAGGCTTTACCCTGGAGTTCACGAAGTATGGCGACGACCTGCAGAACGTCTGACGGCGACGTGCTCGACACGCTGTGCCAGTCCTACTACGGCCACTTAATGGGCGCCGTTGAGCTGGTGATGGAGGCCAATCAAGGTCTGGCCGAAGAGCCGCAGCCGTTCCGTGCCGGCGTGCTGATATACCTACCCGATCTGCCAGCCGCTGAGGCTGAGGCCGAACACGTCACCCTTTGGGACTGACACCGCGTTACGCATAACAGACCTCGCCCCGTGCGGGGTTTTCCCTTTCTGGAGTCACCATGAAACCCACCTTTCGTATCGTCGCCGATGGCCGGGATATCACCCTGTTGATCAACGACCGCCTGCTGTTGCTGCGCACCCTGGACAAGCCCGGCATGGACTCGGACGAATTCGAACTGCGCATCGATGATCGCGACCAAGCCGTCACGCTTCCCGCGCGCGGCGCCTTGATCGAGGCCTTTTTGGGCTACGAGGGCAAGCCGCTGGCGCGCCTGGGCAGTTACCGGGTGGATGAAATCGAGGTGACTGGCCCGCCGGCGACGCTCACGTTACGCGGGAAGGCCAGCGACATGCGCGGCAGCGGCAAGACCATCCGTAGCGGCAGCTGGGAAGGCGTGCCGCTTGCGCAAATCGTCAGCGATCTGGCCGCGCGCAATGGCTGGAAACCTGGCTGCACCGTGCAGACCAAGGTGGCCCGCGTCGACCAGCGCAACGAGTCCGACTTTAACTTCATCACTCGGCTGGCCAAGCAGTATGACTGCACGGCCAAGGTGGGCGACGGGCAATTGCTGGTCATGCCACGCCAGGGTGGCAGCACGCCCGCCGGCAAGACCTTCGGCGCGATCACCCTGCAGCCCGGTGACATGAACCGCTACAGCTTCCGCCTGGGCGACCGCACGACGCAAAAGGCGGTGAAGGCGCAGCACCAAGACAAGAAGACCGGCGCGCTGAGGGTCGTGGAGCTGGACAACGACGAGGCGCCCGAAGGCCTGCCCGCTGTGCATACCGACCGCCATATCTACCCGGACAAGGGCGCTGCCGAGCAGGCGGCAAAAGCGCGCTTGGCGGCATTCAACCGCAGCACCGCTGGCGTGCGGCTGGAAATGCTCGGGCGCACCGACCTTTTTGCCGAACGCTCGATCAACGCCCAGGGCTTCAAAAACGGGCTCGATGGCGAGTACCTGGTGGACAGCGTGGAACAAGTCTTCATGCCCTCGGGCTGGTCGACGACGGTTGAGTGCAACGGCGGCAAAAAGGGCAAGGCCAAGGCCAAAGGCAAGAAGAAAAAGCAGACCAAACCGCTACGCACCGTCGACGTATCGGCCGCGTAGCCCCACCCATAGCAGGAGAAAGACCATGCCTATTACCGAAAAGCAGTTGCTTGAAATCCTCCCGAACGCCGGCCGCAAAGCCGGCGTTTTCGTTCCTGGCCTCAATGCCACCTTGGGCAAGTACGCCATCGTCACGCGGCGGCGAATGGCCGCATTCCTGGCCCAGGTCGGGCATGAGTCGGGGCAGCTGCAGTACGTGCGCGAACTGGGCAACGACAAGTACCTGGGCAAGTACGATACCGGGCGCTTGGCCGAGCGCCTCGGCAACTCGCCCGAGGCGGATGGCGACGGCCAGCTGTACCGCGGCCGTGGCCTGATTCAGGTCACGGGCCGAGCCAACTATCGCGACTGCAGCGAGGCGCTGTTTGGTGACAGCCGTTTGCTCAACACGCCGGAGCTGCTCGAGCAGCCGGTGTATGCCTCGCTGTCGGCCGGATGGTTCTGGCAGCGCGCGGGGCTCAACAGCCTGGCCGACAAGGTGACCAGTGCGAACGATGCGGTATTCGAGCGGATCACCCGCAAGATCAACGGCGGCACCAATGGCTTGGCGGATCGGCAGGCGCTCTACCGGCGTGCGCTGGAGGTGCTGCAATGATCCTGCCGGCGTGGCTGCCGTCCGTGTCGACGCTGGCCGCCGGCGTCGTGGCCGGTGTAGTCGTCGGCGGGGCATGCGCCTGGCTTTGGCAGGAGAACAGCTATACCCGCCAGTTGGCCGAGCAGTCGACGGGGTACGTCCGGCAACTGAAAGAACTGGGTGAGGGGTACGCACGTGAGCGCGCAGAAGCGGCCGCTGCAGCGCTGGACCAGCTGACCCAGCAACGTGACCAGCGCCGCGCGCTGGAAGAGCGCCTCGACCTGCAGGCGAGGACCCATTCCAAGGAGTTGAACGATGCTCAGAAAAGCCAAGCTCGCTTGCGTGATCAGCTGGCCACTAGCGATTTGCGGCTGTCAGTCCTTGTCGACCGAACCACCGTTGCCGGCGCGAGTTGTAACGGTAGGCTGCGAGAATCCCCCGGCGCCGCAGGCGTGGTTCATGGAGCCATTCGAGCCGACCTTGACCCAGCGCATGCTCAACGAATTGTCAGGATCACTGACGAAGGTGACCGAGGACTGATCGCCCTCAAGGCCTGCCAAGTCTATGTAAACGAAATCACTAAATAATAAAGAGTCAGACGAAGAGCGCAAGCTTCGATATGTCGGGGTTCGGGCGCTTTTCATATCTCCACAGCAGCAAAATCGTGGTGTGCAAAAGCAAAACCGCAAGGCAGCCGGCCGAGTTCATCAGTGTGCCAGGTGCACACGTCGAGATACTGAGTTACGGTAAAGCTATTTTCCATCTTTCCAGACGCCGGCCGCTTGGCTACACTCGGTTTTTTTCTTGGTTGATGATGATGACCACTACAGCCTCCGATACTGACAATGTTGAGCAGCCTACCCAGCTTCAGCATGTCTTTAAAAAAAGCGGTGTTCCTACCTATACGTTTGTCGAGCCGAGTGAGTTCAATAGAGTGGTTGTGGCACTACGGACGCCTGGTCGAGGCATGATTGTAGAGGGGCCTTCTGGTATTGGAAAAACCTCTTCAATTCTTCGCGCGATTGACCGAGTGTCAGGGATGTCCTGTAGGTTTCTATCTGGACGCAAAGCGGCTGATATTAAAGAGATTGAGGCTATTCCAGATAAAGATGGCCTTGGACTTATTATAATCGATGACTTTCACCGGCTTGATGAGAAGGTTCGTCAAAAGCTTGGAGATAAAATCAAGCTTTTATCTGATGAAGAAGATGAGTCAACGAAACTTGTTTTAATTGGTATTAATCGGGCTGGACAGTCCCTAATCGATTATGCACCTGATCTTTTGCATCGTGTTGAGATGATTCGGTTTGGTCGTACTAATATCGAAAGAATTCAAGAGCTAATTCAGAGGGGTGAGGTTGCTTTAAACTGTTCGATCTCTGCATCAGAGGCTATCGCTGAAGAAGCAGAGGGCAGCTTTGCTATGGCGCAAGTACTTTGCCATGAGGCGTGCTTGCAGGCTGATGTCCTTGAAAAAGGAACAGATGTTAAGAAAGTAGAAGCGAGCTTACCAGCAGTAAGAGAGGCTGTAATTCGTGATC
This sequence comes from Pseudomonas sp. UBA6562, assembly GCF_002434265.1. GTDB lineage: Bacteria > Pseudomonadota > Gammaproteobacteria > Pseudomonadales > Pseudomonadaceae > Aquipseudomonas. The sequence continues at coordinate 10,790 of NZ_DJJS01000002.1, forward strand.
TGGCTCCGGCGTTTTATCCTGTTGCTAGAGATTTTGCAACAGGGAACAAACTCCGGCGTGAAGGGCGCGCTCCCTACTTGCACCTATTAAAATGGCTATCCGCTACCTCTGAAGGTGATTTGGATACGCGAGAAGCTATCAGGGCAAACCCTACATTAAAGGCCAGTGTTTCTCAGGTTATTGAAAAAGAACATTTATCAACTCTTTTGCATTCTAATGCCCGTGTTTCAGCGATTATTCACTTTGATAGTGTAAGTCAACTTTTGACGGTCGAGGATCCCAAGTTTCTCTACTTTATACGCCATCTGGTGTGGTCAAAATTTGCGCGGCAAGTTGGTTACGATAGTATAGACTTTAAAGGTAAATACGACTTTGCGCTTTCGTTTGCGGGCGAAGATCGCAACCTAGCTCGTAGTATTTATGAGAGCCTACAGCAACGTGAATTGACAGTGTTTTACGATGAAAATGAATCCCATAGGATATTGGGTAATGATGTTGAAGAGTACTTGGCGCCTATTTATAGAAGCGAGGCCGACTATGTGTTGCCTCTGCTTAGTGGTAGCTATCCTCGCAAGATTTGGACGAAATTCGAATCTCAGCACTTCAAAAATAGGTTTGGTGATAATTCTGTTATTCCGATCATGGTTGATGATTTTTGTCCGTCGTTGTTCGATATAGCTGCAAGTGTAGGCTTCGCTAGTATTAAGAATGAGCAGCTTCAAGAAGATTTGATTCGCGTCGTTGACATGCTTTGCAAGAAGATTGTTGAAGAGCGTGAGGGAAATATCGAAACTGATGAGGATGCCCAGGTTTAATTTTGGAGCGAGTTTTGAGATCTCAGAATAAATTAAGGGTTTAACCCGGCCTTATGAAACCTAATCGGGCCATCTGCCTGATTAATATTTACTAGTTTTGTGAGCCTATACCAAATTATTGCGAGTGCCGGGCGATTTCTAAATTTCTACCTTGGTTCGGCAAGACCACAGCATGGTGGCTTGTCTCCATTGGTATAGACCACACGCAATTCGATGCCAGATTGTGCCTGTGCACACGCAGCTGCTAGAATGAAAAAAGGCGCCCAAGCCCTGTGGTTCTGGAGTTTTGGCGCCTTCACCTTCTCTTCTAGTGCCACGAACGGTTGATTCGTTTATATATAAAGTAGTTTTGCCCAATGATTCCCGCACGCCTAGATTAGCGAACTACCCGAACGGGGTACTAGCTGACTAACCGGGATATGTGGGGCCGGCTTTTCTTAAATGTTAGCTCTTCATCAGATCCGTGAGAGTCTTTCCAAATTTAGCGGAAGAAAGAAGAATTTTCATCGCGTCTGCAAGTTCATTTATATTGTTACAAATGAACTCGGCGCCATCTAAGGTCAAGATGCAAGGAAAACCTTCCTTGCTTTGTCGCCATCTTGCAACTGAAACAAGGGTGTTATCCAGAGCAAGGCAAAGTTGGTCGCTGTCGAAAAATTCTGTTGGTGCGCTGGAAGTGTCGAAAGAGGCAGTCGTTCTTTTTAGGCTGGCAATAAGTGAAGTTGTCTTCTGCAATCTAATTTCTTTGTTTGTTGCTACTTTGATTTCTTTTGAAATATCAGTTAGTAACAGATCTACCGCTTTGATATTGCTTTTGGCTTCAGTAGCCTTGTCCATTCCGGCTTGAATAAATTCCAAAAAGCTCATGATTAAATCCTTGCGACATGACTGAGTATGGGATAATGATCGGAAACGTCTTTCCATTGAGTGCTGGATTCAAAGAAAGTAATGTCTGATAAAATGGTCGCATGCTCTTTGAATTCCCACTCTCTGACGAAATGAGATGAGAAGAGTATCTGGTCAAAAATGGCTCCGCCACTACCCACGACTTTTGGATGAATGAAGGTGCCAGGAGGACCTTCCGGGTGTGGCGATAGACGAGACCAGAAAGGGTTGTAAAAATACTTGCTCGACTTTTTGACGTAATTTATGTCCCTGCTAGCACCAATTCCTCTCACGATAGATATATCGAACGGCTCATCGTTATAGTCTCCGAGCAACACGATAGGACTGTCGGGGTTTTGATCCAGAATTGTCATTGCTTTAGTACGTAGGGCATCACCAAGCCGGAGCCTCTCGGTGCTCCCGTCAGTGTATGTGCCTCGACTTTGCCAATGAGATAGCCCAAAAAATATTTCTTCACCATATGTGGGTGTGAGTCCTACGAACACTCCAGCTTTCAACCATTGGTCCGTATGCGAATCTTTGATGTTGGCAGCTAAAGCGTCCGTGGATAATGAAAGTTTTTCTGAGTTGAATATTAAGCAAAAATCGTCGATAGATTTTCCTGGGGTATATAGGTCTAGTACTTGATATCTTGAATGATCGCTCTGGTCTAGTGTCATTTGTAAGTGCTGAATATTTTCGCGGTCGACCTCGCACAACCCAAGGACATCCACGTCCCGCTGAAGAAGTGCGTTGATAACACAGTAAAATTTTTCAGTGACGGGATATTTGGTTGCGCCATTTTTTGGGGGGCTTAATTTGCAATTCCACCATGCGCATTTCAGTTCCATTATGGGTCCATCGTTAGGTTTTGTTATCGAAACTAGTCATATGCTAGGGCGTAAGCAGACGGCTCCTCTCCAGATAATACCCTCTACGACGCAAAAGGCCATCTCAAACCAGCCTGTTGTAGGTGAATTGTGAAGTTTGACAGGTGTACATCACCAGTATTCCGCAGGTAGGAATGCAGCTCGTTGGTACAAAAACGGTTCTGTAGGCTTGATAGATTGTGCTGTGGGCCTCTGAACTCAAAGGCTCCAGCGAAGGCACACTCGATTCCTCTACCATGTCCTTCAGCGGTCGGGATCAGTGATCTTCAAACCGGCTTTCGGCCTCCGAACAAGCAATCTAGGACCTCTTGGAGCTGGCGGAGGCGGGTAGGAAGAAAGATATGAGTGCTACAGAGCGTCTGGAGATGCTCGGGTTGCCGGCATCTACGAGGAGCCGGAAACTTTGAAAATCTGTTCCGCAACTGCACCGCATCCCTCTGGATTCATTGACCTACGAAGAATCTAAAAACACATTCGTGCGGAAGCTGTATCGCTTTAAGTCATTGATAAATAATAATTTTATTATCGGATTGCAAATCCGTCTAATCTAGTTTTTCCCGAGGCGACCGGAGCGGCTGGATTGCACTTAGTAGCAACCTCACCAAGGGGTTTTGGCCTAGGATAAACCAGCGGTTTTCATCCAAGCTGAGAACTGGGAATCGCGCCAGGTGGTACATAAATGGTACCGGCCGGTGATGGGTGCCCTAGAAGCCTTGCCGTATAAGGCGCTCAGCCAAAGTATTCCCAATCCATCATGGGTACGAGGCTAAAGCAGATGACGGCTCAGGGCATGGAATCTCTGGCTTTGATTCTATAGTTAGAAGCACTCAATCAAAAGGCCCGAACGCTCGTCCGAAAGCAGGCTGCCCAGCCTCGAAAGGCGTCGTTAGTCTGAACCGACACCTCACCAGGAGGTGGTTGGCCAGATTGCGCAAAGCGTATTTCTCCATACACTTCCCCCAACACCCCTGCCCGTAATCCGTCCCAACAACAGAAAATCAAGTCCGAAACCGCGCCACCATCTGATTCAAATTGATCGCCAACTGAGACAACTCCCCACTGGCAATCAACGTCTGCCGCGTCCCCTCGCTGCTTTGCAGCGCCAAGTCACGAATGCTCACCAAAGCCCGATCCACCTCACGCGCAACATAAGCCTGCTCTTCGGAAGCCGTCGCAATCTGCTGATTCCGGTCGTCGATCATCTGCGCGGCCTGGGTAATCACCTGCAACGATTGCCCGGCATCGTCCGCCGTACCCTGGGTGGTACTCACCTCACGCAAGCTGTCACCCATGGCCGTCACCACAGCGGTACTGCGCGCCTGGATCGAAGCGATCATGCCCTCGATTTCGCCCGTAGAGGTTTGCGTGCGATGCGCCAACGCACGCACTTCATCGGCCACCACCGCGAAGCCGCGGCCTTGCTCGCCCGCACGCGCAGCCTCGATTGCAGCGTTCAGGGCCAACAGGTTGGTCTGTTCGGCAATGGCCCCGATCACACCCAGCACCTTGCTGATCTCCTGGGTTTGCCCGGCCAATTGCTGCACCTGCTCAGCAGTGAGGTCTACGCGGTCTTTGAGGCTGCGCATGGCCACCAGGGTTTGCGTAACCTTCTGGTTACCCATCTCAGCCGCGATGGTCGATTCTTTGGCCGCTTGCGAGGTGGAGGTAGCGTTGCGTGCTACTTCGTCGACGGCCGTGCTCATCTGGTTCACCGCTGTCGCGGCTTGTTCGATCTCGCCGTTCTGCTGGTGCAGGGTGCGGTTGGCGCTTTCGGTGATGGCGGTCATCTCGACGGCGGCGGCGCTCAATTGCGTCGAAGCGTCTGAAATTTCGCTTATGGTCGTGCGCAAGTTGCCCTGCATGGCGTTCAGCGCCGTCATCAGTCGGCTGGCCTCGTCGACACCCACCACGGCCACCGAAGCGCGCAGATCGCCGTGGGCGATGTTCTCGGCCATCGACAGCGATGCGGCCAGTGGCACTACGATGCTGCGCGTGAGCAGCACGGCAAGCACGATGGTGAGCAGCAGCGCTGCGGCCACAACGATGGCAATCACTTCGTTGCTGCGGGTATACACGTCAGTGGCCTGAGCGCCCGCTGCAGCAGCGCCTTTTTCGTTGTGTTCGCGCAGGCGGGTGAGTGCTGTCTGGTAGGCCTCGGCATGCGCCTTTTGTTCGTTGTTGGCGTACGCCACCGCTTGTTCGTGGTCAGTAGCATCGAGGGTGACGATGTGCGCCAGACCGTCCAGGAAGGTGGCCATGCGCGCGGCGGCCGTTTCGAAGGTCTGGCGCTCCTGGTCGTCCGCAATCAGATGTTGGCGGTAATAGTCGGTGCGCTCGTTGAGGGTGTCGCGGGCGCTGCCCAATTGGGCGATGGCGGTTGTGCGGTCTTCCGGCCGGGTGGCAGCCAGCAGGCGAATGCTCTCCAGTCGCGCCTTCAGCACCGCGATCTGGATATCGTCGGCGGTCCGGGTACTGGCCAGCCAGTTGTTCTCGATGTCCTGTTCGGTACCGCGCAGCTTGCCCAATTGCAGGTAGGCGAACCCGCCCAAGGTGATCACCAGCAGGGTGATCAGGCCGAAACACAGCGAGGCCCGAGGGGCGATGTTCAGTGAGCGAAGGTTCATTGGTGCGGTTCCGGCAGTAGGCTCGCCTACCGAGCCCATACCGCGTTATCGGCCGTCCGAAGGGGAGCATGAGGGGTGGCTACATCAGGGCTGGTAAGTTAAGTTGCGTGCAATGTAACGCTGCCCCTGTAGACGAAGCTCGCTTCACACGGTTTTCAAGGAATTGTTGGTGAACCCGAGAGATAGAATCAGGAAGATTTTCGGCACGACGATCTTCAACAGGCCCCTGTTTTACGCTTATCCCGCAGGCCTACGGTTTGGACTTTCCGAAGGAGAGGATGCCAGCGAGCAGCTGGCGGTAGCACTGCGTAAATCCCAAGCCATCTGCAAGAGTATCTTTGCAGACGACCACGTCATCACTGTCTGCCTACGCACTTACTCCGACGATAATCGCTTTTGTCATCGAAAAAGCCTTCTTGCGTTAAGGCGTGCAGGTATTCATATCCCCGCTCAGCGGTGGTTGTGGAGCGAGGAAAGGGATGAGGACGATGGGTGTGATGAAGCACGCCCGGATTACTGGCTGTACCTTGCCTTTGAGAGTCCTGCTACGTCGCTTGAAGCGCTCCTGACCTGTGCGTTGGCAAAAGACCTGGACGAAGAAATCCATACCTGCTGCGATTTGTATTTATTTGATTTGGAAAAAGGCGTTGTAGCCTTTCCCTACGATGATAGAGGCATGGATGTCGTAGGGCCCAATGCAGAGGCGCTACGCAATCTTTACCATATCCATCAAGAATACATGCTTGGCTACGACCTGGAAATTATGGAGAAGACATTTGGCCCGGTGGCCTTGGATGCGAGAAAAATTTAATGTTTGGCGAGGAAGCTCGGTTAGCTATCAAGCCAAACTCCGCAGTTCAGTCCGGGCTTGATGGATGTTTGGCTGACATCCCGATATTTGAGCGGCTCTCGAGGCGGGCATTACAAGATGAACCATGAACTTTGGCAGGAACCGGATGGCTGTCAGACCTTTTGCCTGGCAGGCACGCGCGGCGAGCGCGCGCGCGCGCTGATGCAGCCTAGAGCAAAGCTGATCTGGGAGGTCGAAGCTGAAAGCTATTTCGAGGCCATGACTCTCTACTATGCGCACATGCAATGGGGCGAGTACCTGAGTGATTTTCCTGAGCAAGACATGATCCCCTACAAAGAGCGGGGCTGGGATTGAATACCTGACCGCGTTCGCAGCCTTTTCCGCATCATTGGAAAGTCAGAATTTTCCTATTCCTTGTAGTCCATTTCCCAAAGATACTCCCCCAGCCATCAATCTCTTGCGGTCAATTTTCATAGGTCATAGTCTCCGATCCCGTCGCTTCCCATTAGCGACCGGTTGTGACAGGCCGAGAGAAAAAGGACCGTACGAGCCATGCGTTATGGTGGCTGTGCGTGGGGCACCTCGTGTGCGCCGGTTTTTCCTTATTTCTCCGGTCTGTCAACCCGCGTACAGCCGCCACCCTTTTGTTTGACAGCGAAAGCGTGGCGGGTCCGTTCAAGAATAAGGAGCTCGCATGCTGAAAATTGTCCCAGACCCGCCGCCCACTGCTTCGCTAGCCATCCAGCGCACTGTCCTGTTGTGCAGACCTTCCCCAGCTTCGTTCTCTCGTTATACCCCTCATGCCCACCTGAATCCCGAAGCTCGCAAACGTTTGTCAAGCGATAGGCATCGAACGCTGCTCCGCTGGTAACCGAAAACGCCACCATACATTCAGAGCGATGTCGCCTTAATGGCCGGCTTGGCGCAGGCCATCAAGGTATGGAGGAGGGGGATTCATTTGTGAGCAGTCATTCTTCGAAGTGTGCCAAAGCAAAAACCGAATCCATCGGATCAGCCACCTTCGGCGAAGGAGCCAAGGGCAATAGCAGCCACCGCCTTTTCCGAGTCGAGCCAGGCCATGACCAGGATTATTTGCTGGAACAAGCCAATGTGCTGATGAACTGTGTGTACAAACTCACACGTGAGGCGAGCCTGGAGCCGGACGAATCCTTGATCGTTGCCGCTCACTTTTTGAGTGGGATGGCGAAGGCTTTGGTCGAGGACATCGCGATGGCGCGGATGATTGCTCCGGTTCAGGGCAGTTAGCAGGTAGTCCCGACGTCAGATAGTCACAGGTGATGTCGGCTTGCGTAATGTTCACTGTTCGTCTTTGGCAACATCGAAACGAAACCGAGAAAGGCTCACGGGCAAAACGGGCAATACAGGTTATCCAGGAAGTCCTCAGTCTCGATCCCTTTATCCAACACTTGCACCACCACCGTTCCATGCCGTTTGCATTCCAGCATCTGGCCCGCGCCGCTGTGGGTGGGCGGTTGGTCGTTGAACTCGTTGTTACCGCACCAGGGGCACTTGCTGATGGGGGTGTCGGTTTGGGCGAGGATGGCGAGGGTCCAGCCGCAGCCGGGGCAGGTGAGGCGGTTGAGGGGTTGGGCGGGGATGGGGGTTGGCATGGGGGAGGGCCTGGTTGGGGGAGGTTTTGGATTTGGCCATGTCTCGGGGTTTGGGGGGAAGCGCTGGTTATTTGAGTGGCGGGTTTTTCGGCATATGGGCTGGTTTAGTGAGGTTTTGTGGTGTTGGGGGGCGTTGTTGGTTGGCGGGTGATGGGGTTTTGGTTGGGGTGGGGCTGCTTTGCAGCCCATCGCGGCTGATCGGAGCGCCGAACCGGCCGCTCCTACAGGACGGCGCTTTGGCTCCTACAGGACGGCGTTTTGTCTGAACTTCGTGGGTGAGGGTTTATCGGAGGTTGAAGGGCGTGGGCTGTAGCCCTGATGGCTAACGGAAGGAGATCTCGATGTCCAGTACTCGCCTTGACAGCAACACCCAGCTAGCAGCCATCTTCGATCAGCTCCTGGCGCTGCGCGAAAGCGTTCATGAACTGCATGTCACGGAGCAAGAGCGCGCTATCACTTTGCGCGGCCATCAGACCGTGGACAACAACGAAGCCTTGGATCTCGCATTCGCCAAGCTGCAAACCGACATCGCGGGTATCGAAGAGGGTCTGGCAACCATTGCAGAGGCTATGGGCGATATCCCCAAACTCTGAGCTATCGGCACCCGCCCGTCAGCTCCACCGCACATCCTCTGGCATTAACCACAGCCCTCATCATCCCAAGCACCAAGCACCAAGCACCAAGCACCAAGCACCAAGCACCAAGCACCAAGCAACGGACCCGAACGCTAGGCTCCAACTCCCAGGCCTCAAGCTTCCAAGCCCAAAGCCCAAAGCCCAAAGCCCAAAGCCCAAAGCCCAAAGCCCAATGGCCAAGGCCCAAACCTCAAAGCCACCCACCCCCGACAGGAGTCGACCGTGCCCACCACCGCCGCCAAGCCCTCCCTACGCCGCGCCATCACCGGCCCCATGCTCTTCCTCTTCATCCTCGGCGACGTCCTCGGCGCAGGTGTCTACGCACTCGCCGGCACCATCGCAGGCGAAGTGGGCGGGGCAATCTGGGTACCGCTGCTGATCGCACTGTTCTTCGCCATGCTCACCGCCGGCTCCTACGCCGAGTTGGTGACCAAATACCCGCACGCCGGCGCGGCGTCGGTCTTTGCGGAGAAAGCTTTCAAGTCGCCGCTACTGTCGTTCCTGGTCGGCTTCTGCATGCTCGCGGCGGCCTTCACCAGTGCGGCGGGGTTGTCGCTGGCGTTCGCCGGGGATTACCTGAGCGCCTTCATCGATGTCTCGCCGTATCTGGCCGCCACCGTCTTCCTCGTCGCCATCGCCGCGCTCAATGCCCGGGGCATCAAGGAATCCCTGGGGGCGAACCTGGTGATGACGCTCATCGAACTGTCGGGCCTGCTGTTGGTGGTGGTGGCCGCGGCCTGGTATTTCCGCACGGGCGATGCGGACCTGGGCCGTACCTTGGCGTTCAAGCCGGGCATCAACCCCATGCTCGCCGTGCTTGGCGCGGCATTGCTGGCGTTCTATTCCTTCGTGGGTTTCGAAACGTCCGCCAACCTGGCCGAGGAAATCAAGGACGTGCGTACCGTCTACCCGCGCGCCTTGTTCGCCGCGCTGCTCACGGCGGGCGTGGTGTACATGGCGGTGGGGGTGGCGGCGTCGAGCGTCTTGCCGACCGATAAGCTCGTCGCCACCTCGGCGCCGCTGCTGGAAGTGGTGCGCGAGTCGGGGCTGAACATTCCGCCCATGCTGTTCGCCTTCATCGCGTTGGTGGCGGTCGCCAACGGCGCGCTGCTGACCATGATCATGGCCAGCCGGCTCACCTATGGCATGGCCAATCTGCGACTGCTGCCGGGCGCGTTGGGCGCGGTGCTGCCGGGGCGGCGTACGCCCTGGGTGGCGATCGTCGCGACCACGCTGGTGGCGATTGCCCTGACGCTCACCGGTACCTTGGCCACCCTGGCGCAGACGGTGGTGCTGCTGTTGCTGTTCGTGTTCCTCAGCACGAACGTCGCGGTGCTGGTACTGCGCCGCGATGCCGTGGCGGAGGAGCACTTCCGCGTGCCGACCTTCGTGCCGGTGCTGGCGATTCTGTCGTGCCTGCTGCTGCTCAGCCAGCAGGGCTGGGACACCTGGCTGCGGGCGGGTGGGTTGATGGTGCTGGGGGTGTTGCTTTATCTCTGCACGCGGGGCCGGCGACACATGGCCGGCACGTCTGATTGAAAGGGCTCGACAGCGGTCGACCAGTGCCGGAGGTGTGCCTGCACTTACCAAGTGCAGCGCAGGCAAGGGCATGATCGATCCAACCCTTTGGTACCGTTGAACAGCTGGTCGAAAAAGACTGCGATTCGTTGGCCAGAATCATCGCGCACCCACACAGGCGCTTGCAGGTGGCGACCGACTTGCAGTGCACAGTTTCCAGCCAAGGAGCGGCCCTGAACTTTCAGCCTTTCAAAACCTCAGACGTGACGCATCTCCCACTCTTGATAAGGATATTTTGTGCGCCACTTCAAATTTCTCGTTGCGGCCTTGTCATTCAGCGTATTGGCAGGCTGCGGTAACGATGCGCTGGAAGGCACTTACGAACAGACCACGACCGTGATGGGCATGAAAGGCCCTACGCAGAAGGTCGAGTTCTCCGATGACTACATCATCGCCAATGGCAACAAGCTGAAGGTCGACGAGTGGGAACGCAAGGACGATGTCGTGACGGCTCGAGACAAGAACGGCATGGCGTTGCTCAACGTTCGGGTGCTGGACGGTGGCAAACGTCTGGAAGCGATCGGTGGCAGCGACATGGCGAAGAATGTGTTCGTGCGGGTCGATTGATGGGCCCGGGCAACTTGGGCTGATCCAGTGTCGGGTCCAACTTGCCGATGAACGTATGGGGGGGGTGCCGGCTCGTCTCGTCGTCGAGGGGGCTCCCACCCTGTACGTGCAGTTTCGCTCGAATCTCCGATGCCTATCGGCTTGGGTGAAGCGCCGTTACCGTTTGCGAACATGACGGTTGCATGGCCCGACAGATCCATCGGGCATGAAAGCACTTAAAGTCCCGCCACTCGCCTGTCGTCCAGGTCCACCAGCGCCTTCACTGTGTTGCTGACTGCCTGCTTCGCACCTTGCGCCACCACCTCGCCGATCACCAACACCGCCGGCGCCTTCAGCCCGAACGCCAGCGCCGCCTCCTGCATTCCGTTCAAATCGCTGAAGCACTCTCGCTGCTGCGGCAAGGAGGCATTCTCGATCATCGCCACCGGCATCGCCCCGATCATGCCCCCCGCCAGCAGCTCCCGCCGCACTTCCTCCAGTTTCGCCACGCCCATGTACACCACCAGCGTGGTGCCGCTCTGCGCCAGCGCCTGCCAGTTCAACGCGCTGTCGTCTTCGGTATGCGCCGTCACCAGGGTCACGCCACGTGCCACCCCACGCAAGGTCAGCGGAATGTCGCACTGCGTGGCCCCCGCCAGCCCGGCCGTGATGCCGTTGACCAACTCCACTTCGATACCGCGCGCCTTCAACCATTCGGCTTCTTCGCTGCCGCGCCCGAAGATGCACGGGTCGCCGCCTTTGAGGCGCACCACGCATTTGCCCTGGCGGGCATAGCGCAGCATCAGCCGGTGGATGAACGCCTGCGGCGTGGAGCGGCAGCCGCCGCGCTTGCCGACGCCGATCACTTTCGCCGAGGGGCAATGCTCCAGCACGGCGGGGTTGACCAGTTGGTCGATCATCACCACATCGGCGCCGCGCAAGGCGCGCATGGCCTTGAGGGTCAGCAGTTCGGGGTCGCCGGGGCCGGCGCCTACCAACCAGACTTTTGCGTTCATGGGGTGTACCTCATCGGGGGAGCGGGCCGTCGGGTGCGGCCCTGGATAATGGGTTTCATGCGTGCAGCAGCCAGATCGACAGCAGCCCGTTCAGTAGCAGCGAGCCCAAGGCCAGGGTGCGCCACACCTTCAAGGGTTCGCGCTCCAGCAGCGGGCGCGGGCGGGGAGTGGGTTGCTGTTCGCCGTGTTGCAGCGCCAGTTGCCAGTGCTCGGCGGTTTCGAAGCGCTCGGCCGGGTCGGTGGCCAGTGCCTTGTCGAGGTTGTGCACCAGCCATTCGGGCAGGTCGGGGCGGTAGCGGCTGGCGGGTACGGGGGTGCCGAAGCGCGGGCGCTGGAAAGCCTCGATCTCGCCATGGGGGTAGTGGCCGGTCAGCAGGAAGTAAAGGGTCACGCCTGCGCTGTACAGGTCCTGGGCCACGCTCGGCGCGGCGCCTGCGTAGGCTTCCGGGGCGATGTAGCTGGGTGTGCCGGGCAGTTCGCCGGGGGTGTGGGCGGACAGCCCCGGGCAGTACGCCAGGCCGAAATCCAGGACGCGCAGGTCGCCGTTTTCGTCGAGCAGCAGATTGTCGGGCTTGATGTCACGGTGCAGGACGTTGCGCCGGTGCAGCATGCCCAGCGCCCGCAGCAGGTGCAGGGCGATGGCCAGGCCTTGGGTCAGGCTCAGCGTGCCGTGCTGGCGGTGGTGCTCGGCCAGCGTGAGGCCGGAATGTTCGCGCATCAGGTAGTAGAGGTGCTGGCGCTCGCTGGCGGGGTGCACCTCGGGGAAATGGCGCCCGGCCACGCGGCGCAGGAACCATTCTTCCTGGAGCAGGCGCTGGCCGGCTTCGTCGTCGCCGTCGCAGTGGGCGGGCAGGGTCTTCAGCAGCCAGGGTTACCGTTGCGTGTCGCGGACGCGGTACAGCAGCGATTGGCGCGTGTGGCTCAGCAACGTCTCGACCTGCCAGCCCTCGAAGCGTTGCCCCGGTTTCAAGGCCGGAGGTAGCGGCCACTGCGCCACCTGGTCGAGGGCATCGCCCAGGCTGGCTTCGCCGAGGTCGTCGACGCGCACCAGTACGGCGCTGGCGTTGTCCTGGCTGCCGGCGAGGTGGGCGGCAGCCACCAGGGCCTGGGTGGCCAGTTGCAGATCGGGTTCGTCGCGCAGCACGCCGGCGATCGACGCCTCGCCCAGGGTCGCCCAGATCCCGTCGCTGACCAGCAGAAAGCGTTCGCCTGCGCGCAGCTCGCCTTCGCGGTAGTCCACCACCAGATGCTGTTCCAGGCCCATGGCGCGCTTGAGCACGTGCTGCATGCCCGGCTGGCTCCAGACGTGGTCTTCGCTCAGGCGCTGCAATTGCCCCTCATGCCAGCGGTACACCCGGCAATCGCCGATGTGCGCCAGGGTGAAGCGCCGGCCGCGCAGCACCAGCGCGCTGAGGGTGGTGAGCAAGGGCTGGCCGACGCCGTTGGCGTGCAGCCAGCGGTTCTGCGCGAGCAGCAGGCGGTCCAGCGCCTGGGCCACGCCCCAGGTCTGCGGAGTGGCGTAGTAGTCGTGGGCCAGGGCCTGCACCGTGGAGCGCGCGGCCAGGCCGCCGTCGGCGCACTGGCTGACGCCGTCGGCCAAGGCGAACAGGTAGCCCTTGCTGGCCGCGAGCGAAGCGGCCGGGCTGACCAGGCGCGTGGCGTCCTGGTTCTCGGCGCGTGGCCCGCTGGCGCTGCTCTGCGCGTAGCTCAGGTGCAAGGGCATGGCGGCGGCTCAGACCCGCGCAGCGGTGAAAGCCGCCGAGCCCCAGGTGGTCCTCCAGCGGCGCTTGACGGCGCACAGCCCGAACCAGGCGACCACGCCGAGGCTGGCGAACAGCCACAGGCCCAATTGGTAGTCGCCGGTGCTCTGCTTGATCGCGCCCAGGCCCGCTGCCAGCAGGAAGCCGCCGATGCCGCCGGCCATGCCGATCAGGCCGGTCATCACGCCGAGTTCCCGGTTGAAGCGCTGCGGCACCAGTTGGAACACCGCGCCGTTGCCCGCGCCCAGGCCGAGCATGGCGCTGACGAACAGCGCCAGGGCGGCGATGGAGCTGGACAAGTGCATGCCCACCGTGGCGATGCACACGGCCGCCACGGCGTACATGCCGAGCAGTGTGCGGATGCCGCCGAAGCGGTCCGCCAGCGCGCCGCCCAGGGGGCGCATCAGGCTGCCGCCGAACACGCAGGCGGCGGTGTAGTAGCCGGCGGTCACCGGGCTCAGGCCGTACTGGTCGTGGAAGTAGCCGGGCAGGGCGCTGGCCAGGCCGATGAAGCCGCCGAAGGTGACGCTGTAGAAGAACATGAACCACCAGCTGTCGCGGTCGGCCAGGGCCTTGAAGTAGTCGGCCATGGATTTGGGTTTGCTGCGGTTGGGGGCGTTCTTCGCCAGTACGGCGAATACGATCAGCGTCAACACCAACGGGATCAACGCCAATCCGAACACCTGGGTCCAGCCGAAGGCGGCGGCCAGCACCGGCGCGGCCAGGGCGGCCAGCACGGTGCCGGAGTTGCCGGCGCCGGCGATGCCCATGGCCTTGCCCTGGTGCTCGGCGGGGTACCACTGCGAGGCCAGCGGCAACGCCACCGCGAACGAGGCGCCGGCCATGCCCAGGCACACGCCGAGCAGCAGCGCTTGCTGGTAGCTGTGGATGCCGAGCTGCCAGGCTGTGAGCAGCGAGACGATGACGATCACCTGGCCGATGACGCCGGCCGTTTTCGGCGACAGCTGGTCGGCCAGCATGCCCATGACGAAGCGCAGGATCGCTCCGGCCAGAATGGGCGTGGCGACCATGAAGCCGCGTTGCTGGGTTGTCAGTTGCAGGTCGGTGGCGATCTGCACCGCCATGGGGCCGAGCAGGTACCAGACCATGAAGCTCAGGTCGAAGTACAGGAACGCGGCGAATAGCGTGGGGGTGTGTCCGGCTTTCCAGAAGCTCTTGTTCATTCCAGCACCTCATCTGCAAAAGGGTTGTGTGCTTGCAGGTGGGCGAGCCCTCACGGCTGCTCCACCGCCTCCTGGCGCAAGGCCAGAAACGCAAAGACGTCGCCATGCCGAATCCGCTTTCGCGAACGGGCATGCGACGTCTTTGTCGGGGTGGGCAACCGCCGTTGGTTGCCTGTGGCAAGGTAGAAGCAGGTTGTGTGCCAAACCTATGGGAGCGATAAGCCGGCCGTTACAGATCACTGCTGACGCCAAGGGATACACCTTCTCTGTGGGGGCGGTCGGTTCGGCGCTCCGATTAGCCGCCCATCGCGGCTGAAGCCGCTCCTACAGGGGTATTGGTGTGCGGGTGAGAGCGGTAGGGGTTGGATTGGGGTAGCTGCGCTGCGCTTCGCGGCTGATTTGGAGTGCCGAACCGACCGCTCCCATAGGTTTTGCAATTCCCTGTGGGAGCGGCTTTAGCCGCGCAGGGCCGGGCCTGCCGTTGGCTCGGTGTTGAAACCTTCACGGCCTAAGCCAAGCAGGTTCGCTGATTGCCAAGTAATAAGGGTCTCGAATTTTTCCAGATAGGATTGTTTCAACCGACAAGGCAATCCCACACGCCCCTTGAAGCGATCGAACTGCACGCTCATGAGCCACCGGTGCCGCATCCTGGTGCACCGCCAACCGCCAACTACCATCCCCATTCAAGTCAACAACTCGTTCATCGCAATGATCTGCTCGGCCACCTGAATCAACTTCTGCTGCCGGCTCATGGCCTGGCGCCGCATCAGCGTATAGGCCTCTTCCTCGCCGCAGTGCTTCATCTTCATCAGCATGCCCTTGGCCAGCTCGATGCGTTTGCGCTCGGCCAGTTGCTGGTCGCGGGCGTGAAGCTGCGAGCGCAGCACCTGGTCGCTTTCGAAGCGCGCCATGGCCACGTCCATGATCGGTTGCAGGCGCTGGGCGTGGATGCCCTCGACGATATAGGCGCTGACGCCCGCCTTGATCGCCTGGCGCATCACCCCCGGATCGTGCTCGTCGGTGAACATGACGATGGGCCGCGGCTGGTCGCGGGTCACGATGACCACCTGCTCCATCACGTCGCGGCTGGGGGACTCGGTGTCGATCAGTACCACGTCCGGACGCACCGCTTCGACCCGTGCAGGCAGGTCGATGGTCAGGCCCGACTCGTCGATGACTTCGAAGCCCGCTTCGCTCAGCGCGCTACGCAGGCGACCGCCCGTGCGCGAGGTGTCGTTGATCAGCAGGATGCGCAGCATCTAGGCCTCCGGTGCCCGGTCGTGCCGGGCGTGCAGGGCGAAGCCGCGGGCGTAGGCGGCGGGGTCGGTGCCGTCCCAGACTGTGCCGTCCAGCAATTGCGAGTGGCGCAGGGGGCTGGCGGGTACGGCGATGTCCACCGCGCCCGCGGCCTCGCTGTACAGGTCGAGCCGTTGCACCCTGCGAGCCACGGCGAGGTAGTCCGGGTCGTCGCGCAGCAGGCCCCAGCGACGGAACTGGGTCATGAACCACATGCCGTCGGAAAGGTAGGGAACGTTCGCCGCCCCGTGGTTGTGGAAGCTCAGCGGGTGGTCGTCCTGCCACTGGTTGCCCAGGCCATCGTCGTACAGGCCCATGAAGCGTGGCTCGATGCTGGCCAGCGGCACGTCGAGGTAGTCGCGGCCGCTCATCAGGTGCGCGGTGCTGCGGCGGTTCTCCGGGCTGGCCTCGATGAAGCGGCTGGCCTCCAGCACCGCCATCAGCAGGGCGCGGGCGGTGTTGGGATACTGCTCGACGAACGCCCGCGTGCAGGCCAGCACCTTTTCCGGGTGGTCGGGCCAGATCGACTGGCTGGTGGCCACCGTGCAGCCCTGGCCGAGCGCCACGGCGTGGGCGCTCCACGGCTCGCCCGCGCAGAAGCCGTCGATGCGGGCGGCCTGCAAGTGCGCGAGCATTTGCGGCGGCGGCACCACCACGCTGTTCACGTCGTGCAAGGGATGGATGCCCTGGCTGGCGAGCCAGTAGTACAGCCACAGCGCGTGGCTGCCGGTGGGGAAGGTGTGGGCGAAGGTGAGCTTCTCGCCCCTTGCGGCGCGCTGGCCGAGGGCGGCGGGGCGTGTGATGCCGGCTTCCTTGAGCGCTTGCGACAGGTTGATGCTCTGGCCGTTCTGGTTCAGCCCCATCAGCACGGCCATGTCGGTGGCCGGTGCGCCGCCCAGGCCGAGTTCGATGGCGTAGACCATGCCGTACAGGGCATGCGCCGCATCCAGCTCGCCGCTCGACAGCTTGTCGGCGACCCCGGCCCAGGACGTTTGCCGGCGCAGGTTGAGGGTCAGACCATAGGGTTGGGCGAAGCCCTGGGTGGCGGCGACCACGACGGAGGCGGCATCGCTGAGCGGCATGAAGCCGATGTTCAGCACGCGCTTTTCCGGGGCGTCGCTGCCGGCGACCCAGGCCAGGGGCTGGCGTGGGACAAGGTCGTTGCGGGTGTCGCTCACGTTGTGGTTCCCGATCCGTAAGGGGTCGTAGAAGCGCAGGCCGGCCTGCGCCTACCGGTGTTCAATACACGTCGCGCAGGTATCGGCGCGCTTTGCTCATGTCGCTGACGTAGAGCGTGGCCGCAGCGGCGCTCATCCTGCCGTGGCGCTGCACGATGGTCTTGAGCGCGGCATCGACGTCCTTGGCCATGCGTGCGGCATCGCCACACACGCAGACATGCGCGCCTTGCTCCAGCCATTGCCACAGCTCGGCACCGGCTTCGAGCATGCGGTGCTGCACGTAGACCTTCTCGTCCTGGTCGCGGGAGAAGGCGGTGTCCAGCCGCTGCAACACGCCGTTGCGCTGCCAGTCGCGCAGCTCTTCGCGGTAGTGGAAGTCGGTGCGCGCGCGCTGCTCGCCGAAGAACAGCCAGTTGCGCCCGGCGCCCTGCGCCTGCCGTTCCTGCAGGAACGCACGAAACGGTGCAATACCGGTGCCAGGCCCGATCATGATCAGCGGCGTGTCGGGATTCTCCGGCACATGGAAGTGTGTGGAAGGTTGCAGGTAGATGCGCACGCCGTGTTCGCTGGCGCGGTCGGCCAGGAAGGTCGAGCACACGCCGCCACGCGTTTGATCGCCGTGTCGGTAGCGCACGGTGGCGACGGTCAGGTGCACTTCGTCAGGGGTGAGAGCCGGGCTGGAACTGATCGAATACAGCCGCGGTTGCAGCGGTTTGAGCAGGCGCACCCAGTGTTCGGCGTCCAACCGCAAGGGAAATTCACGGAGCAGCGTGGGCAGCTGCTGCCCCCACAACCACTCCTGCAAAGCGGCGTGCTGGTCCTCTTCAAGCAGGTCGCGCAGCCGCTCGTTGCCGTGCTGGGCCGCCACCCGGCGCAACAGGTCCGGGCCGATGCGGGCGATTTCCAGGTGCTCGCTCAGCGCGACACGCAAAAGCATGGGCGGCTGCTTGTCGAGTTGCACCTCAGTGTCGCCGTCCAGGCCGATGGTGTTCAGCACTTCCTCCACCAACTCGGGCGCATTGACGGGCCAGACGCCCAGTGCATCGCCGGCACGGTAGGGGAAGGGGTGGCCGGCCAGGTCGAACGACAGGTGACGGGTTTCCTTCTTGGCGCCTTCGCCGTTGAGCAGGCGATTACTCAGCAGTCGGGTGCGCAGCGGCTGGGTGCGGGTGTGAGGGTTGCGGTTGGCATCGGCCGGCACGGGGGAGGGCGGCTGGGGTGCGACCGCCACCTGCGACGCACCGGTGCTTAGCTTGCCGCACAGCTCGACCAGCCAGCGTTCGGCGGGGGCTTCATAGTCCGGCTCGCACTCCAGGCGTGGCTGGATGCGCTCGGCGCCCAGGGCTGCCAGGCGTTCGTCGAGCTTGCGTCCGAAACCGCAGAACTGCCGGTAGCTGGAATCGCCCAGCGCCAGCACGCCGAAGCGGCTGTGGCGCAGGCTGTCGGGGTCGGCGCCCTCCAGTGTCTGCCAGAACGCGACGGCATTGTCCGGCGGGTCGCCGTCGCCAAAAGTGCTGGCGACCAGCAGGACGCCGGTGGCGCTGCGTAGCTGGTCCAGTTCGACGCTGTCCATGCCCTGCACGCGGGTGCGCTGGCCGGCGCTGCCTAGGCGCTGCGCACACAGGGCGGCGAGCTGTTCGCCATTGCCTGTCTGCGAGGCCCAGAGCACCAGCCATTCGGCGCTGGGCGGCTGGGCGGGCATGCCAGCGGTTGGCTCGTTTGCACGGGAGAACACGCCCGCCAGCACACCCTCGAGCAACAAACGCTGTCGCGCGTCGAAGGGCGCCTGCTCGGGCAGGGTCGGTACGCCTGCTTGCGCGCCTTGAGCGCTACGCAGGCCCAGCAGATAACCGCGCATGTACAGCTGTTGGTCGGCGCTCAAGGTCGGCGGGGCCGCATCGTGCAGGTTCAGCAGCTGCGCGATACCTTCGATCCGCTCTGGGGCGAACGCCTGGGAGACAGGTTCTGCCAGGGGAGCCGCTTCCCCCCCAATGGGCGTCGTTGCCGCCTTTCCAGCCAGGGCCGCCGCGATCTGCCCGCCAAGCGATCCCGCTTCCTGGCCTGCCAGCGGAGCCGTTTCCCGTTCGGCGAAAGAGGCTGCCTGCCGTCCGACATTCGACTCCGCGCCTACCTCAGCCCCAGCCACCGCCTGCAACGCCACCGCGCAATACTTGAACGCCGGCTGCAACGACAGCGGATCGACCGCATCGCAGGTCACGGCATTGACCGCCAACCCTTCGCCGAACACATCGTTCCAGTGAAACGGCGCAAAGCAGTTCCCCGGTCGTACCCGGTCGCTGACCACTGCCGGCAGCACCGCCGCCCCCCGTCGCGAGCGCACCTGCACCGGCTTGCCTGGCACGATGCCCAAGCGCTCGGCATCGATGGGGTGGACCTCGACGAAGGGCCCAGGGTTGAGGCGGTTCAGCACCGGCACCTTGCCGGTCTTGGTCAGGGTGTGCCACTGGTGCTGCACGCGGCCGGTGTTGAGCACCAAGGGAAATTCGTCGTCGGGCAATTCGGCAGGTGGCAGGTGCGGCCGGGCGAAGAACTGCGCCTTGCCGCTGGCGGTGGGGAATACGATCGCGGGGCGCTCGGTCGTGGGTTCACCCCGCAGGTAGCGGATCGGATTGCGCACCGCCGCGTCCGCCGTAGCGCAGGGCCATTGCAACGGCTGTTCGCGCAGGCGCGCATGGCTGGCGCCGCGCAGGTCGTAGCCGGTCTTGGGGTTGGCCGTGCGCTTGATTTCCTCGAAGATCTGCGCCGCGTCGGTGTAGCCGAATGCCTCGGCATAGCCCATGGCGCAGGCGACCCGGGCGATGATCTGCCAGTCCGGCAAGGCCTCGCCCGGCGGCGGCACGGCCTGCTGGGTCAGGGTCAGGTTGCGCTCGGAGTTGATCATCACGCCTTCGGCTTCGGCCCACAGCGCGCCGGGCAGCAGAATGTCGGCGTAACGGTTGGTTTCGGTGTCGAGGAAAGCTTCTTGGGTGATCACCAGCTCGACCTGGCGCAGCCCGTCGATCACCTGCTGGCGGTTGGGCACGCTGGCCACCGGGTTGGTGCAGACGATCCAGCAGGCCTTGATGCTGCCCGTCGCCATGGCCTGGAACATGTCCACCGTGCCATTGCCGCCTTCGGCGCGCAGGCTGCCCGCATCCATACCCCACAGCTGCTCGATGAAGGCGCGGTCTTCGGCGACCAGGGCCGAGCGCTGGCCCGGCAGGCCCGGCCCCATGTAGCCCATTTCGCGACCGCCCATGGCGTTGGGCTGGCCGGTCAGCGAGAACGGGCCGCTGCCGGTGCGGCAGATGGCGCCGGTGGCCAGGTGCAGGTTGCACAGCGCGTTGGTGTGCCAGGTGCCTTGCACGCTCTGGTTCAGGCCCATGGTCCAGCAGCTCATCCAGTTCGCCGCCTCGCCGATCCAGCGCGCCGTGGTGCGGATGTCGGCTTCGGCCAGGCCCGTGACCTGCGCGACATGCTCGGGGGTGTAGGCCTCCAGGAAATCTTCCATCACCTCCCAGCCTTCGGTGAAGTCGGCGATGAAGGCGGGGTCGGTCAGGCCGCTTTTCACCAGCAGGTGCAGCAGGCCGTTGAGCAGGGCCAGGTCGGTGCCGGGGGCGATGGGCAGGTACAGGTCGGCCTTGTCCGCGGTGGCGGTGCGCCGTGGATCGACGACGATCAGCTTGGCCCCGGCCTTGAGCCGGTCGAGCAAGCGCAGGAACAGCACCGGATGGCAGTCGGCCATGTTCGCGCCGATCACCAGAAACACATCGCTGTGCTCGAAGTCGTCGTAGGCGCCGGGCGGGCCGTCGGCGCCCAGCGACAGCTTGTAGCCGCTGCCGGCGCTGGCCATGCACAGGCGTGAATTGGATTCGATATGCCGGCTGCCGATGAAGCCTTTGGTCAGCTTGTTGGCCAGGTACTGCGCCTCCAGCGACATCTGCCCGCTGACGTACAGGGCGAAGGCATCGGCGCCATGTTCGTCGATGATGCCGCGCAGGCGGCTGGCCGTGGCCTGGATCGCCTGGTCGATGCCGACGCGCACCGGGTCGCGGCTGCGCTCCTCGCGCACGAAGGCATGCTTCATGCGCCCGGCGTCGGCCACCGGCACGGCGCAGGTGCTGCCTTTGGTGCACAGGCGACCGGCGTTGCTGGGGTGCTGCTTGTCGCCCGAGACTTTGACGATCAGGTCGTGTTCCACCTGCATGACGATGCCGCAGCCCACCCCACAGTAAGGGCATACGCTGCGTACGGTCTTGCCGGGCGAATGAAGGGTGTCGGTCATGGCGGTGCTCTCGTGCGCAAACGACAAAGGCGCCCTGCGGCTTCAGCGTTTTTCAACGGAAGCTGCACGGCGCCTTTGTCGTGAGGTGTTGCCTGAATGGACGGCCATCGTCGTTGACGGCGTTTGTATAGGTGTAGCAATGGCTGGGCCAACACGGAAGCGATGTGCAGGCAGACACCGTATTGCAGTGGGTTGGCGTCCCAACAGGCTGGCAGACGAAGTGCGCGCAGGTCGTCGTCGGCGCCTCGCGTTGGGGCGGCCTTGGCAGGTTTGCACCGTTTTGGAACGTGGCGAGCGCCGGGGTCGATGCCCGATGGAATTGCGCGCAAGCCCCGGCAGTGGGCTTCACAGGCAGCTTTGCGGATTTGTGGCACAACCGCTGCATAGAGGTCAGGCAACCGCTGCGCAGTATCGGCGGGCCCCTTGTCGATCAATGGCGATCGAACGGCCTCAACCGGCCCAAGGAACAATGACTGCGTCGGGCCCACGGGCCGGCAGCGAGAACAGGCAATGGCGCCTGGGACCTTCGGGTTCCAGGCGTTTTTTTTTGCTTCGAAACAACCGGATCGGCCTCGAGAGGTGCCCCATGAACAGCGAATTGGCGAGTGATCTGCAAAACCTCGTGGTAATCGGCAACGGCATGGTCGGCCACCATTGCGTCGAGCAGTTGGTGGAAGGTGGGGCGTTGAGCCGCTACCGCATCCACGTATTCAGCGAGGAACCGCTGCGCGCCTACGACCGCGTGCACCTGTCCGAATACTTCGGCGGCCGCGACGCCGAATCCCTGGCGCTGGGCGATGCCGCGCTCTACCAGCGTGGCGGCGTGACCCTGCACCTGGGCGTCCCGGTGCTGGAGATCGACCGGGCGCGCCAGGAGGTGATCACCGCCCGCGGTTGCGTGCCCTACGCGCACCTGGTCATGGCCACCGGCTCCTACCCCTTCGTACCGCCCATCGAGGGCGCGGCCGGCGATTCGCGTCTGGTCTACCGCACCCTGGCCGACCTCGACACTATACGCGTCGCCGCCGGCAACGCCCGGCGCGGCGTGGTGGTCGGCGGCGGGCTGCTCGGGCTGGAAGCGGCCAACGCACTGCGCAGCCTGGGCCTGGAGGCCCACGTGGTGGAATTCGCGCCGCGTCTGATGCCGGTGCAGTTGGACGAGGCGGGCGGGGTGGCGCTCAAGGCACGCATCGAGGCGCTGGGCGTGCAGGTGCACCTGTCTCGCGGCACCCAGTCGATCACCCCCGGCGAGCACTACCGTTTCCGCATGAATTTCGCGGACGAAGCCTTTCTCGAAACCGACTTGGTGGTGTTCTCGGCCGGCATCCGCCCGCAAGACGCGCTGGGTAAAGCCTGTGGCCTGGAACTGGGCGCCCGTGGCGGCATCGCCATCGACGGCGGATGCCGCAGCAGCGACCCGCACATTTCCGCCATTGGCGAGTGCGCGGCCTGGAACGGCAGCGTGTTCGGCCTGGTGGCGCCGGGTTACCAGATGGCCCGCAGCGTGGCTGCGCAGCTCTGCGGGCTGGAAAGCGCCTCGTTCGCCGGTGCCGACATGTCCACCAAGCTCAAGCTGCTGGGCGTAGACGTCGGCTCCATCGGCGATGCGCAGGGCGCCAGCGAAGGCGCGCGCAGCTACCGCTTCATCGACGAAGCCACCGCCAGCTACCGGCGCCTGGTGGTCTCCGCCGACGGCAAACGGGCCATCGGCGCCGTGCTGGTGGGCGACAACAGCTACTATGACACCCTGCTGCAATACATCCAGAACGGCCTCGCGCTGCCCGCCGACCCTGCGTCGCTGATCCTGCCCCAGGGCGAAGCGGCGCCGGCGTTGGGGGTGGATGCGTTGCCCGCCACCGCCACCGTCTGCTCGTGCCACAACGTCAGCAAGGGCGCGATCTGCAAAGCCATCGACGGCGGCTGCGCCGACCTTGCCGGTATCAAATGCCAGACCAAGGCCGGCACCGGCTGCGGCGGCTGCGCAGGCCTGCTCAAGCAGGTGTTCGAGCATGAACTCACGGCCCGTGGCGTCACGGTCGACAAGAGCCTGTGCGAACACTTCGCCCATACCCGGCAAGCGCTGTACTCGTTGGTGCGCGTCGAGCGCATCGAGACCTTCGACCAGTTGCTGGCCCGCCACGGCAAGGGCCATCTGGGCTGCGACATCTGCAAGCCCGTGGTCGGCTCGATCCTGGCGTCGTGCTGGAACCGGCCGATCATGGAGCCCTGGCTGGTGCCGCTGCAGGACACCAACGACACCTTCATGGCCAACATGCAGAAGAACGGCACCTACTCGGTGGTGCCGCGCATCCCCGGCGGTGAAATCACCCCCGACGGCCTGATCGCCATCGGCGCGGTCGCCAAGAAATACGACCTCTACACCAAGATCACCGGCGGCCAACGCATCGACCTGTTCGGCGCACAACTGCACGAACTGCCGGACATCTGGGCCGAACTGATCGCCGCCGGCTTCGAAACCGGCCATGCCTACGGCAAGTCGACGCGCACGGTGAAAAGCTGCGTGGGCCAGACCTGGTGCCGCTACGGCGTGCAGGACAGCGTGCAGATGGCCCTGCGCATCGAGGAGCGCTACAAGGGGCTGCGCGCACCGCACAAGCTCAAGTTCGCCGTTTCGGGCTGCACCCGCGAATGCGCCGAGGCGCAGAGCAAGGACGTGGGCGTGATCGCCACCGAGAAGGGCTGGAACCTCTACGTCAGCGGCAACGGCGGCATGCGCCCGCGCCACGCCGAGCTGTTCGCCACCGACCTGGACGACGACACCCTGATCCGCTACATCGACCGCTTCCTGATGCTCTACATCCGCACCGCCGACAAGCTGCAACGCACCTCGGTGTGGCGCGAAAGCCTGGAGGGCGGCCTGGACTACCTCAAGGCCGTGGTGATCGACGACAGCCTGGGCCTGGCGGGCGAGCTCGAAGCGCAGATGCAACTGGTGGTCGACCGCTACGAATGCGAGTGGGCCAACGCCCTGAACGACCCGGAAAAACTCAAGCGCTTCCGCACCTTCGTCAACGCCAGCGGCGCCGACCCGGACGTGCGCTTCGTCCAGGAACGCGGCCAGCGCCGCCCGGCCCGGGCCGACGAAACGAACTTGATCGACGCAACGGAGGTGGTGTGATGGGCGATGCGAATGCAGTGCGGGTCGAGACGGGCAGCCGCTGGAGCCGGGTTTGCGGGCGCCACGACCTGGTGGCCCATTCGGGCGTGGTCGCGCTGCTCGACGGCAGCCAGGTCGCCTTGTTCTATCTGCCCGGCGAACCGGGCGAGGATCGGGTGTTCGCCTTGGACAACCGCGATCCACGTTCGGGGGCCAATGTCATCGGTCGCGGACTGATCGGCAGTGTGGCGGGCAAACTGGTGGTCGCCGCACCCTTGTACAAACAGCATTTCGGCCTGGAAGACGGCGTGTGCGTGGAGGTGCCGACGCAGCGGCTGCGGGTCTGGCTTGCGCGCCTGCGCGGGGAGGACGTGGAAATCCAGGTGGCGTGAAGGACAGCGCGCTCCTCGGGCTGTAGCGGCTCCGACATGAAGGGCGCCCAAGCCGAGGCCCGATGCAAATCGGTCTCGGCTTCTCTATGCTGGAACACCTTCCCAGCCGCCCGACGATTGCTGCCATGGCCACGCGCAAGCGCAAGACACTTCCCAAGGATTTCGACCAACTGCTGGAAAGCGCCTCGCTCGCCGAGTTGATCGCGGTGTTCGACACCTGCCAGCTCGATGCCACCGGTGGCTACAGCAAACGCACCGCCCTCGGCTTCTACAACTGCCCCGACGCGCTGGTGCGCTGGCTGGTGGCACAGGGCGCCGACATCGATGCCCGCGACGAATACCTGGGAACGGCATTGCACTGCCGCAGTTCGAGCTGGATGGGCGGGGTCGACCTGTTGCTGGACCTGGGCGCCGACATCGAAGCCCGGGATCGGCGCGCCAACACGCCGCTGCACGCGGCAATCCAGAGCCACAAGGCCGAATCGGTCGCGGCCCTGGTTCGCCGGGGCGCCGACACACGGGCCCCGGGCCGCAATGGCGAATCCATCATGCACCTCGCACTGGCCACCACCTCCAACGGCGACATCGTGGAGATGGCGCAGATCGCGCGCATCCTGTTGGACGCCGGCGTGCCCATCGACGACGAGGACCGTGCCGAGGTCCGGCGTATCGGCCTTGCCTTCGAGTTTCACCGCGCCGGCTTCAACCCCGAGTCGGTGCCGGCCACCGATGCGGCGCTCGCTACCCTCTACCATCTGTTCGATGTGCCGCCCGTGCCGGCGCGCTTCGTCCATGACGGCAAGTCCGCGATCGCCGTGACCGCCACCGACTGGCCCGCCCGGCACCGGCAACTGTGGGAGCTGCTGGTGCCATCGGCCGGTGCGGCGAAGACCGTGCAGGGTGAAGTGATTCGCCTCACCGGTCGCCTCGCCGACGAGATAAACGGCAACGGCGCGGCCAACTGGTGCGCCGATTTCAAGAAGATGCTCGGCGCGCTGGTGGGGCACCTGGGCAGCGCCATGCCTTTGCCCGAACACAGCGTGGCCGAGGCCGAACGGCTTGCGACCGCGCTCAAGGGCGGTGACGACCCGGGCGGGTATTGCGACCGCCTGTGCGAGCTGGCCGTAGAGTGGGTCATCGCCAACCCGCAGCCGGTCGCGCTGGGCAAGCCGGCCTATCGCCGGTGATCGATCACCCTTCGTATGCCTCAAGAGGGACGTCATGGCCTGGCAGTCGCTACTCGAACACCCACGGTTGCGCACGTCGTTCGTAGCGCTCGATCCGTGGCGCAAGGTGCTGGTCCTTGTGGCCTACCTGCACCGGCAACTCAGGCTGGTCCAGGCGTTCGACCACCTGTACGCACAACGGCTGACGCAGGTGTTCGTACGCGGGCTGGCATGCGCCTTGGCGGACGACCGCAAGGCGCAGCGGCGTATGCGTGCAGACGTCATGCAGTGCATACCCGATACCGACGACTATCCGGCGCAGGAGGGCGCATGGGCACAGAACCTGCTCATCGCGCTGATCCACGTGCTGGATTTTCGGGTGGAGGGCGATGCGCAAGCCTTGGCGCGTGGTCTGCGTTCGTCGCTCGACAACATCGATCTGATCCATTACGAAGCCGACGAGCAGTACGACGAAAGCCGCGTATTCGATGAAGAGGTTGGGCTGCTGCTGGAATTGACGCAGGCCGCCCGGTCGATCAATCGCGAAGCGTGCACCGACATGCGCTGGGTTGCCCAGCTGACGCATCGGTGCAGGGTGTGAGCCGCAAGGCTGGTAGCGGCTCATCGGTGTTGCCGCTTCCTCAGCGGACACCGACAGCACCCGACCGCAACCTTCCGTACAGACCCTAGTAGCCTGTGAGGATGGAGGTGATCACTCCAGTGGCAATCGCCACCAGCACGTAGTCGCCATTGACGTGCAGCCAGCGGTGCTCGGGTGGCGGGGCGGACAGGTGGCGTGCGCGCCAGTCGGTGACCCAGTAGCGGTCGTCGCGGAAGCGCGGCTCCACGACATGCCCGCGCCGCCATTCCTGATGTGGGATCGGCAGGCCGGCTTGCGGGCGGAAGTGGGCGTCGCGGTAGGCCGGGTGGCCGCCACGGCCAGGGTGTGGCTGGGCGCGGTTGGGATGGGCCTGCGGGTGTCCTGGCTGTGGGCCAGGCGGTTGCGCACGGCCTTGCTGCGGCCCCCCACGATGATCGCCCGGACCACCTTCCGGCCCGCCGCCCGGTTGGGCGAAGCTGGCCAGCGGCATGCCCAGCATCAGCACTGCGCACAACGCAGTCAGGTTCTTTTTCATCGGATGTTCCTTTCACAGTTCAAGGGCGCCGCCTGGGTCCGGCTCGTTGCCTGGCGGCGAACGAAGCACGGTGGGGGCTTGGGAAATATGACCACGGCTTTGCGTCAGTTGCCGACAGCAAGAGGTAAAGAACGGGTAAAGCCCAGGCAGAAGGCACCTTGCACCCGCGTTGAACTTTCCGCCTGCGCAAGCTCCAAAAATGGACCAGACCAGGCACGTCAGCGGTGGCCGTTTCCAAGCCATGTCCGCTACCCGAAACCTTCTCAAGGATGTCCCCCATGAGCGACCGCCCCATCTATTCCGCCGACGGCCAGAGCGCCGCGTTCCAGACCGCCGTCAGCAATGCCCAAGCCACCTTCAGGTTCTTCTGGCGCGAATTGTCGTGGGAGGCGCGGCGCATCATCCCCGCGCTGGAAGTGGCGGCGGTGAAGATGTCCTTCCCGGTCGACAGCGACGATCCGGAAGCGCCCAGCGTCGAAAACATGTGGCTGAGCGAGGTCGACTTCGACGGCACGTCCATCAGTGGCGTGCTGCTCAATGCGTCGGAATGGATCACCGAGTACGCCGAGTCGGAGTGGGTGACGCTGCCGTTCTCGAGCCTCAACGACTGGATGTACGTGAGCCAGGGCGAGGTCTGCGGCGGTTTCACCATCGATGTGCTGCGCAGCGAGATGTCCGACCAGGAGCGCGCCGAGCACGATGCGGCCTGGGGCCTGGATTTCGGCGAGCCTGGCACGGTGCGGTTGGTGCCGGCAGGCGAGGGCCAGGCAGAGGCCGTAGTGTCTCGCGGGCTGGACACGCCCTACGACCGTCAGGTGCTCGAAGCGCTGGACGCAGGAGACCATCCCATGGCGGTGAACATGCAGGAGAAGGTCGAAGAAGGCCTGCGCCAGTACCCCAGCATGATCACCGAAGCCGACGAAGCCGGCTGGCTGTTGATGCACCACCAGGCACTGGCGGGCAATTACCTCGTGGTACGCAGCCTGTTGCAGCACGGCGCCGACGCCTCGGCACGCACCGACGGCGGACAGACGGCGGCACAGTTGGCGCAGGAGGCCGGGTGGAGCCGGGTGGCGCGGCTGTTGCGCGGCGAGGCCTGATACACGTCCGCTGGCGGACCGGCTCGATCACGACCTGGCGCACGGCAGGGCCCTGCGCCAGGCCGGCCATTCAAAACGCAAGGCCCTCAGCCCTGCGGCGCCCGCTCGAACAACTGCGTCGCCAAGTCCCGAATCCGCTGCGACCCGGCCACTTTCGCCACCCACTCGGGCGGCATGCCCGACACCCCATACAGCGCACCGGCCAGTTGCCCGGCGGTGGCCGCCACGCTGTCGGCATCGTCGGCGAGGTTGGCGGCCAGCAGCACCGCGTCGCGGAAGTTGTCCGTGTGCCACACCGCCCACAGGGCCGCTTCCAGGGTGTCGATCACGTACCCGGACGAGCGGATCTGCTCGCGGACCTTGTCTTTGTACTCACCGGCATTGATCAGCAACGGGCGCGCCGACAGCGTGCAGACCCGAGGCGCCAGCGCTTCGTGCTTGTCCGCACCGTTCAGGGCCAAGTGCAACTGCGCGCCGAACAACTGGCAGCACTGCACCGCTTCTTCGGCGCGGTGGGTGACCTCGCTCTGCGCCGCGCTGCCCTGCCAGGTGGCTGGCATGGAATGGCGGTGGAAGATCGCGGTGGGCGCCAGGCGGATCAACGAACCGTTGCCGGCGCTGGAGGCTTCGCGGTTGCCAGGCCAGTCGCGGCCCTGCGCCTGCCAGCCGTGCAAGGCGTCGCGGGTGGCGTTGCCGATGTCGAAGCAGCGGCCGTTGGCGCTGTTTTCGCCGCGTTCGTACCAGCGCAGCAGGCCTTCGGCGTAGGTGGCGTAATCGAAGCGACCTTGGCTGAGGTAGGTGTCGGCCAGCGCCAGGGCCATGCTGGTGTCGTCGGTCCACTCGCCCGGCTTGAGCTGGAAAGGGCCGCCGCCGACCATGTCCTGCACATGGCCGCGGTCGCGGGGCTGGAACTCCAGCGTGGTGCCCACGGCATCGGCGATGGCCAGGCCCAGCAGGGCGCCCTGGGCACGGTCCAGGGCCTGGACGTCGGTCAGCGTACAGGCACGGGTGGCAAGGCTGCGGTCGGCATCGCTGGGGAGCAAGTGCTGATAGCGTGAAACGTAAGTGTCCAAGGTGTCTTGGGAGCTGCGCAGATCGATCATGGGCGTCCTTTCCAGCAGGTGGTGGCAGATTCGCCGTGGCATTGGGTAGGCCAGGACGGTGCAAGGTGTCGGTGTCGAGTGGGGTTTGCTCGACCGATGCCAGGAGAGGTGGGGGCGATGGGTGATCTTTTCCAGGTCAACGCCGTCCCGCGCCGTTTTCTCCCCCATTACCTTCACCCTGACATGCTGCGGCCACTGGGTCGTTGAAGCGTCCGAAGACGGCCGGGTAATCGCCACCACGCTCGGCGAAGCACAACGGCTTGACCTGTCCCACCAGGGTTTCATCGCGCTCACGCTCGGCCTGCCAGGTCACCCGCCCTGGCGCGCTGCGGCCATCTGGTCGTTGAAGCGTTCGAAGAACGCCGGGTAATCGTCCCCCCGCTCGGCGTAGCGCAATGGCTTGACCCGCTCCACCAGAATTTCGTCCGCTTCGGGCGCGTGCTGGAAGATGCCCATCACCTCGTCGATGAACTCGCGCAGCGGCATGGCCTGCGGGTCGTTGGCCTGGCGTTCGCCCATCAGTTCGGTCTGCACGTAGGGCGGTGCCAGTTCGTGCACGCGCACGGCGGTGTCCTTGAGTTGGTAGCGCAGCGACTGGCTGTAGGAATGCACGGCCGCCTTGGTCGCGCAGTAGCTCGGCGTCAGTGCCAGGGGCAGGAAGGCCAGCCCCGACGACACCGTGACGATGGCGGCGTGGGGCTGCTTGAGAAAGTGCGGCAGCAGCCAGCTATCCAGGCGGATCGGCCCTAGGAGGTTGGTGGCCACCGTGGCCTCCAGTTCGCTGGCGCCGCCTGCGGTCAGCGATTCGCCGCGCATGATGCCGGCGGCGTGGATGACGGTGTTGAGCCGAGGGTAGTCGGCGATCAGACGTTCGGCCACGCGTTGGGTGTCGTGTGCGTCGCTGACGTCGAGTACTTGGTAGCGCAGGCCGGGGTTGGCCGCGACCTCGCGCTGCAGCAGCGCTTCGCGGCGCCCGGCGATGATCACCTCGTTGCCCCGTGCCAGGAAGGCTTTCGCCAGTTCCAGGCCGATGCCGCTGCCGCCGCCTGTGACCAGAAGGGTATTGCCTGTGGTGTGCATGTCGAGCCTCGCGATGTGGAGTGGGTCGCTCGTCGTCAAGCGACATGCATTACCCTAGGCCGCTGGCGCGCCGTGCGGAAGTAGGCGCCGGAAAGTGCCGTACTTACCCCGAGGAAACCATGGCCATCGACGATCCCACCCAGCCCGCCCGGCGCAGCCCCACCTGGCCCCACGGCGACGACAAGGTCGACCCGGAACTGGACCGCCTGGTACGCGAGATCATCGGCCGGGTCGCCGACAAGTGGACGATGCTGGTGATCGAGGCGCTCGCCGAACGGGGCTGCCTGCGCTTCACCCAACTGGCGGCGCAGGTCGGCAACGTCAGCCAGAAGATGCTGACCAAGACCGTACGGCAGATGGAGGCCGATGGGCTGCTGGTGCGTACCGTCTATCCGGTGGTGCCGCCGAAGGTGGAATACCGCCTGACGGAAATGGGCATGAGCCTGGGCGAGGCGTTTTGCGGCGTGTGGTTGTGGGCCGAACGCCATCGCCAGACGATCGAGGCGTCGCGGGCGGCCTACGAGGCGCAGGCCAAGGCGCAGGACGACGGGGCGGCGGTATAGGCCCCTCGACCCGCGCTTGGCGTGAGCCAGTCCAGGCGAATTCAGTCTTCGCCGCGTAACTCCCGTTCGACGTCCGTCAGCGTCTGGTTCAAGGCATCGGCCTCGGTCCGCGTGATCGTACCGTTGCGCGCTTGCAGATTGCCCGCACGGGTCTGCACCTCGCCTACCGAAACGTGCAGTCGCTCGGCCTGTTGCGGGGACAGGGCCTTGGCTTGCGCCTGCTTGTCGATCCACAGGTTGAGCGACGCGGCCCGCTCTTGCAGGTAGTCGCTGTCGCTCTGCGGCGCGTCGTGCGTGCAGGCGGGGAGGGCCAGGCAGCAGAGGGTGAACAGGGTAGCGGGCATGAGCGCTTTGAGCATGGTGCGGTCCTGTAGAAAGGGGGCGTGGCTGTATCGGTTGGGCTGGGTGGCGAGCAGTGGGTCACGACCGCCGCCAGTGCCGGGTCATGGCGCAGCGCCCTTATAGGCATTCGCCGAGCGTAATGCCAGCGCCGCCCATCGGCGTACCTCCACGTCGGGTCACGGCCCACTGGCGGCCCACCGAATGCTGCTTGCCGAGCCTCTCAGCACGCCTGCGCGCAGGGCCGTGCCCTCAGCTTCCAGCCACTGAGCAGCGCCAACCCGAGCAGCCCGGCCAGGTAAAGCTGCGCAGCGCCCACCAGCCCCAACCGCGGCACCAGCACACTGACCAACAGCACCGGCACGCAGAACGCCAGGTAGCTGAGCACATAGAAGGCCGCCAGCAAGCCTGCGCGCTGGTCAGGCTCGGCCAGGGGCAGCAGGCTGCGCGTGGCGCCCAGAAAGCCGCTGCCAAAGCCGATGCCGGTCACCACCGTGCCGACCATCAACAGCGTCAGTTGCCCACTGAGCACCGCCAGCCACAGCAAGATCGGCCCCGCCGCCAAGGCCAGGCTGCCCAGTCGCAGCAAGCGCTCGGCGGGCCAGTGCCGCAGTCCGTGCAGGCAAGCGGCACCGCTGAGGGTCAGGCCCGCCACCGCCACGGCGCCCAGCAGCACCGAGGTCGTGCCGGTCACCGCCTTGGCCAGGCCCGGCATCAGCGACAGATAGAACCCGCCCGTGGCCCACACGGCCAATTCCAGCGGCAACACGCGCCAGAGCATGGCGCGGGCCTGGGGCGGCACCGACAGTCGCGGTCGCAGCGCCGCCAGGGTGCCGGGCCGGCGCGGCAACAGGTCCGGAACGCCGAGCAGGCACAGGGCAAGCAGCCCGAACGTGCCGAGAAACACCTTATAGGTCAGCTGCAACGGCAGCGGCGCATAGGTGACCAGCAGGCCGCAACCCACTGCGCCGGCGGCCATGCCGAGCAAAGGGGAAAGGCTGTTGAGCCAAGGGCCGCGCTGCTGATCGCTGTCCAACAGCGCCGCGCCCAAGGCGCTGGTGGCAAGACCGGTCGCGACCCCTTGCACGGCCCTGGCAGCGATCAAGTCGTTGAGCCCGTGGGCCTGGTGGAACAGCAGCAGCGAACCGATCTCCATCAGCACGGCGCCCAGCACCACCGAGCGCCGCCCCAAGTGATCTGACAGACGACCGCCGACCAACAGCGCGGCAAGCAGTCCGAAGGCGTAGATGGCGAAGACCCAGGTCAGCCAGAAGGTGGAGAACCCCCAGGCCTGCTGGTAGCTGGCGTACAGCGGCGTCGGCGCGCTGGAGGCGGCCATGAAGGTGAAGAGCAGGGCACCGAACACGCCCAGGCGGGCCTGGATGCCGAATGGAGAAGGTTTCAAAGTCAGGGCTCACTAAAGCTAATTAATTGCGTTAGAGCTTATAGCGAGCTTTTCATAAAAGCAATTTCTTAGCTTTTGTATTCGGTTATGATGCGCGCCATGACCATCAAACACTCCCGACCCGGTGGCCGTAGCGCCCGGGTGCAGCAGGCCATCCACGATGCCGTCCAGGCGCTGCTCGACGAGCAACCGCGCGATTCGCTGACCGTTCCGCTGATCGCGGCGCGCGCCGGTGTCACCCCTTCGACCCTCTACCGCCGCTGGGGCAAGCTGTCCAACCTGCTGGCCGACGTCGACCTGCAACGCCTCCAACCCGACGAGCCGCCCGAAGACACCGGCAGCCTGGCAGGCGACCTGGCCTGCTGGCTGGAACGCTATGTCGACGACCTGGTGTCGTTGCCCGGCCAGACCATGCTCCGCGACGCGATCATGGCCACCGAAGTGGGCTGCACCGTGCGTTGCACCGAGCCCACGCGCGAGCGCCTCGAGATGCTGCGCGAACGCGCCCTGGTGCGCAACGAGCCTACGCCGCCGATCAACACGCTCATGGACGGGCTGGTGGCGCCGCTGATCTTCAGAACGCTGTTCGGCGGTGAGCGGCCCGATGTCGAGCTTCAGCGGCAGTTGCTCGACCAGGTGCTGGCAAGTGCGCGTGGTGCCTGAGGCAGGCCTTGCGCAGGGGCGGGGCCATCACATGCCAAGGCTCCGCTGCCGTCCTGTCGCACCTTGGGTTGAGGCGCATACATATCTAGCCACTGCGTGATACCTGCGTCCTTACAGTCGAGTGCGGCAAACGGCAGAACCGCCGTCCATGCCAAGCACCCATCGTCTCTCGACTGGAGCACAGCCCATGCACATCACCGAACGGCAATTGCAACGCATCCTCCCCAACGCCGGCCCCCGCGCCGGCGTTTTCGTGTCTGGCATAGACACCACGCTAGGCACCTATTCCATCACCACACCCCTGCGCATCGCCGCCTTTCTCGCCCAGGTCGGGCACGAGTCCGGGCAACTGCGCTACGTGCGCGAACTGGGCAACGACGCCTATTGTGCCAAGTACGACACTGGTCGCCTGGCCGAGCGCCTGGGCAATACCCCCGAGGCCGACGGCGACGGGCAACTGTACCGAGGTCGCGGGCTGATCCAGGTCACCGGCCGCGCCAATTACCAGGCCTGTAGCCAAGCCCTGTTCGGCGACGGGCGTCTGCTCGAGACCCCCGACGCGCTGGAGCAACCGCTGTACGCCGCGCTGTCGGCCGGCTGGTTCTGGCACCGTGCCGGGCTCAACGACCTGGCCGACCAGGTGACCTGTGCTGAAGATACCGTGTTCGAGAAGATCACCCGCAAGATCAACGGCGGCATCAATGGCCTGGCGGACCGCCAGGCGTTGTACCGGCGGGCGCTAGACGTGCTGGGTTGATGCCGCCCACCGCTCGCGCACAGGCCGCCCGTGGGGCGTCCTGGCGAGCGGTATCCACCAGCGCGGTCAGCAGGCGGTCCGGCCTTCGGCCGCCCCGGCGCGCGTGGGAAACCCCTGCTGTAGACACATATTGCAACCGAGTCACTGTTGTCCGCCGAACAGTCGATCAACAACGTTGTGCCTAAAACGGCATCCATACTGTTCGAAAAAAATCCAAGTCATTGATTCATAGCGCTATTCCACCTGGCACGAATCCTGTTGCAAGCCTTGCACCCGCACCCACCATGGGTGCCCGGCTAACCGACCAGGAGCTGCCATGCCTCGCGAAATCCGTTTGAACGCCTTCGAGATGAACTGCGTGGGCCACCAGTCGCCCGGCCTGTGGCGCCACCCCAAGGACCGCGCCTGGCAGTACAAGGACCTCGACTACTGGACCGACCTGGCCAAGCTCCTCGAACGCGGCAAGTTCGACGGTCTGTTCATCGCCGACGTGATCGGTATCTACGACGTGCTCGGCGGCAATGGCGACGCCGCCATTCGCCAGGCCACCCAGGTGCCGGTCAACGACCCGCTGGCGCTGATCACGCCCATGGCGCTGGTGACCGAGCACCTGGGCTTCGGCCTCACCGCCTCGCTGACCTTCGAGCACCCGTACCCCTTCGCCCGCCGCCTGTCGACCCTGGACCACCTGACCAAGGGCCGCATCGGCTGGAACATCGTCACTTCCTACCTCGACAGCGGCGCGCGCAACCTCGGACAGAAGGCCCTGAGCGACCACGACGCACGCTATGACTTCGCCGACGAGTACCTGGAAGTCCTGTACAAGCTGTTCGAGGGCAGTTGGGAGGAGGGCGCGGTGCTGCGCGACCGCGAGCGCGGCCTTTTCAGCGACCCGAGCAAGGTCCACGAGATCCGCCACCACGGCAAGCACTTCCAGGTGCCCGGCATACACTTGTGCGAGCCGTCGCCGCAACGCACCCCCGTGCTGTACCAGGCCGGCGCCTCCAGCCGCGGCAAGGATTTCGCCGCCGGCCACGCCGAATGCGTGTTCGTCGCCGCGCCTTCGAAAGTGACATTGAAAAAGACCGTGGCCGACATTCGTCGCCGCGCCACCGAGGCCGGGCGCGATCCGCGCAAGGTGCTGATCTTCAACCTGCAAACGGTGATCGTCGACGAGACCGACGCCAAGGCCCAGGCCAAGTGGCAGGAGTTGAAGGGCTACAGCAGCTACGAAGGCGCGCTGGCGCTGATCTCCGGCTGGACCGGCATCGACTTCGCGCAGTACCGGCCCGACCAGGTGCTCAAGCACATCCACACCAACGCCATCCAGTCGGCGGTGGAAACCTTTTCCACGGCCGACCCGGACAAGCAGTGGACGGTACAGGAACTGGCCGACTGGGTCGGCATCGGCGGCTTCGGCCCGCTCATCGTCGGCAGTCCGCAGACCGTGGCCGACGAGTTGCAAGCCTGGGTCGAGGACACCGACGTAGACGGTTTCAACTTCGCCTATGCCCTGGCCCACGAAACCTTCCGCGACGTGGTCGAGCTGCTGGTGCCCGAGTTGCAGAAACGTGGCGTGTACAAGACCGAATACTGCGCCGGCACCCTGCGCGAGAAGCTGTTCGGCGACGGCCCGCGCCTGCCCGATAGCCACCCGGCGGCCGGCTATCGCGACCTCGGCCGGCACCGTGCCGCCACCCGCCCCAGCCAGGCCGAGCCGGCCTGAGCCGGAGCGCATCCGCGATGGGCGGCAAAGCCGCCCTGTTCACGACAGTGCTCCGAACCGCCTGAAGCCGATCGAAGCCTGCCGCCTCACCCCTGCTTGGCACCCCCACCGATCTGCCACACGTACGGCGGCTCGGCACCGTTGACGTGCCAGTCGCCGACGATGCGTTCCTTGTAGATCACCGGGTTGTGCGACGCCGCAGTGCGCGCATTGCGCCAATGGCGGTCGAGCTGCTTGCCGGTGCTGGTGGTCGAGGCGCCCAGCGCGTTGAACAGGTCGCTGGTGGCGCGCAGCACCAAGTCCACGACCGCCACCTGGGCCTGTGCCGATTCCAGTTCGGCGGTGACGTTGGCCTGCCGCTCGGCCGCTGCATCGTGGCCCAGGCGCGCCAGGTACGCCTGCTGCAAGGCCTCGGCGGCGCGCAGCGTGGCGGCCTCGGCGGCATACACCAGACCGCTGGCCTTGCCGATCACCTGCAACACCTGGGCGTCCTGGCTCACCGCCTCGGCGTTGCCATGGCTGAACACGCGCTTGCGGGTGCGGGTTTCGGTGCTGAAGTCGCGCACCGCCGCACGCCCCGAGCCGACGATGACCGCCAGCAGCACCAGTTGGTAAAACGCGGTCTGGTATTTGAAGCGGGTAGAGAAGTCGATGATGTTGGCTTCCTCCACCACGGCGTTGGTCAGTACCGACGTGCCGCTACCGGTGGTGCGCTGACCGAAGCCGTCCCAGTCGTCGCTCAAGGTGATACCTGGCTGGTGCGCGCGGACCGCAGCGATCACGTCGGCGCCGGTGTCGTCGCGACGGGCGAAGAGGTCGATCCAGTCCGAGAAGATACTGCCGGTGCTGTAGTACTTGGTGCCGTTGACCACCCATTGCTCGCCCTGGCGCGATACCCGGGTGATGACGTCGCCAATCTTCACCGCGCCGATTTCGGTCCAGGCGCAGCCCACCAGGTCGCCCGCGACGAAACGTTCGAACCACACGTCCTGGGCGGTGCTGGCGTGGGCGTTGAGACGGTCTTCGACGAAGGCGAAGTGCCCGCGCAGGGCTTGTGGCAGGTTGGAATCGGCTTCGGCCAGCTCGATCAGCAACTGGAACAGCTGACCTAGCGAAGCACCGGCACCGCGGTGCTCCACGGGCACGCGCACGGCGCCAAAGCCGGCCTCCTTGAGCCAGCGGATCGGCTCGAAGGGCAGGGTGCGTGTGCGCTCGCGCTCGAGGCTGCCTTCGGCGATGCGTGCGAACAGCGGTCGAAAGCGTGCGGCAAGGGTGTGGTAGTCGGTGCCGGTGGACAGATGGGGGACGTGTGCTTGAGCGGTCATCGCGGTATTCCTCGAATGGATGCGAATGCAGACGGCAACTGCTTCGCAATCTCCATGCCTCTCCAGAAAAGTCCTTATGAATCAGCGCGTTGTATATTTTCGGGGAGTGCCTGCTGTGGCGCCTCCAACAACCTGTTGAACGGGTGTTGGTGGCGGGACAGTAGCGCAGCGTCGTTTTGCTGTTGCTCGGCGGTCAGCGCTTCGACAGTCTGCGGCCCACGAAGCAGTGGGCGCGTTGCTACCTTTCGTAAGTCATTGATTAAAAAGAATTAAAGCGCTTGGCACGGTTGCTGCTCCTGCTCTTCGCACAACCCCCAAGGGCAGGAGGAGCACGCATGAGCACAAACGCAATCAAGGTCGTGGTGGTGTCAGGCAGCCTGCGCTCGCCGTCGCGCACCCACGGGCTGCTCGAGGCGCTGGTGCAGCGATTGCGCGGCAGGCGCACGCACCTGACGGTGCACTGGGTGCGCATCGCCGAACTGTCCGCCAGCCTGGCCGGTTCCCTGGAGCGGGACCGCGCCGCCCCGGCGTTGCAGCCGCACCTGCAAGCCATCGAGCAGGCCGACCTGCTGCTGGTCGGCTCGCCGGTCTACCGCGCTTCGTACACCGGCCTGTTCAAGCACCTGTTCGACCTGGTCGACCACCAGTCGCTCAAAGGCGTGCCGGTGGTGCTGGCCGCCACCGGCGGCAGCGAACGCCATGCGCTGATGGTCGACCACCAGTTGCGCCCGCTGTTCGCCTTCTTCCAGGCCCACACCTTGCCCTACGGCCTGTACGCCAGCGTCGAGGTCTTCGACGACCAGCACCGCCTGGTCGATTCCGCACAGTTCGAACGCATCGAGCGGGTGCTCGATACCGTCGAGGCGTTCTTTCCCCTTCCGGTCGCCAGCGCGGCCTGACCCTACCGAGTGACAGGAGACTTCCTCATGAGCCAAGCGATCAGATTCGCCTACTGGGTGCCCAACGTCAGCGGCGGCCTGGTGGTCAGCAAGATCGAACAGCGCACCAGCTGGGACATCGACTACAACCGCAAGCTGGCGCAGATCGCCGAACGGGCGGGCTTCGACTACGCCCTGTCGCAGATCCGCTTCACCGCAGGCTATGGCGCCGACAACCAGCACGAGTCGGTGACCATCAGCCACGCGCTGCTGGCCGCCACCGAGAGGCTCAAGGTCATCGCCGCGATCCTGCCCGGTCCCTGGAGCCCGGCCCTGGCCGCCAAGCAGTTGGCGACCATCGACCAGTTCACCGCCGGGCGCGTGGCCGTCAACGTAGTGTCCGGCTGGTTCAAGGGCGAGTTCCGCGCCATCGGCGAGCCGTGGCTGGACCACGACGAGCGCTACCGCCGTTCCGAAGAGTTCATCCGCGCCCTCAAGGGCATCTGGACCCAGGACAACTTCAGCTTCCACGGCGACTTCTACCGCTTCAACGACTACACCCTCAAGCCCAAGCCGGTGCAGCGCCCGCACCCGGAAATCTTCCAGGGCGGCAGCTCGCGCGCCGCGCGCGACATGGCTTCGCGGGTGTCTGACTGGTACTTCACCAACGGCAACAGCGTCGAAGGGATCAAGGCCCAGGTCGACGACCTGCGGGCCAAGGCCGCCGCCAACGGCCACTCGGTGAAGGTGGGAGTGAACGCCTTCATCATCGCCCGCGACAGCGAAGAGGAAGCGCGGGCGGTGCTGGCCGAGATCATCGCCAAGGCCGACCCCGAGGCGGTCAACGGTTTTGGCAGCGAAGCGAAGAACGCCGGCGCTTCCAGCCCGGAGGGCGAAGGCAACTGGGCTAAATCGACGTTCGAAGACCTGGTGCAATACAACGACGGCTTCAAGACCAACCTGATCGGCACGCCACGGCAGATCGCCGAGCGCATCGTCGCGCTCAAAGCCGTGGGTGTGGACCTGATCCTGTCGGGCTTCCTGCATTTTCAGGAGGAAGTGGCGTACTTCGGCGAGCACGTGCTGCCGCTGGTGCGCGAGCTGGAGCAGG
The DNA here is from genome assembly GCF_002434265.1 of Pseudomonas sp. UBA6562. GTDB lineage: Bacteria > Pseudomonadota > Gammaproteobacteria > Pseudomonadales > Pseudomonadaceae > Aquipseudomonas. The sequence goes on from NZ_DJJS01000002.1 coordinate 49,786, forward strand.
CCCAGGCCGTCACCCAGGCGGCGTGACGCAAGCAGGCCTGCATGGAGCGTGGCGACAGCGGCGGGCTGGCCTGCGGCACGGTAGCCCGCCTGCTTGACGCTCCGGCTCGGCGCCCAGCGCTCCGGGCCTGCTCAGCGGCCGGGGGCTGTGTTCATACCGACACGCCCGTTTCGGCACGTTCACATCGGCACGTTCATATTGACAGCTGCAAGGCCCGTTCCGAATGCGCCTGGTCCTGCACGCGACGGCGGTTGACCACCAGCTCGCCGATGGCGATCAGCCGCGCGCGGGTGATGTTGCGGCTCAGGCCCAGCAAGCTGGCGGTGTGCACCTGATTGCAGTGGCAGAAGCGGTAGGCGCTGCGCAGCAGGCTGTCTTCGACTTTCTCGTGCAAACCGCCAGCCTGTTCTTCGAACAGCCGCTGGAAGGCACGCAGCAACTGCTCTTCGGCGTTTTCCGCAGGGGCCGCCGCAGCCTGGGCCTGGCGCTCGATGCGCAGGTGCGACAGACGCAGGTCGTCGGCCTGCACCAGGCCGTTGCGGCACACCAGCAGGGTGTGGTGGATCACGTTCTCCAGTTCGCGGATGTTGCCCGGCCAGTCGTAGCTCAGCAGCTTGCGCTCTGCCTCGCCGCTCAGGCGCACGTCGCCGTAGCCCAGGCGGTTGCAGTAGGTTTTGATGAAGTGGCGGGTCAGCGGCAGGATGTCGCCCGGTCGTTCGCGCAGTGGGTAGAGCTGCAGGCTGACCACATTTAAGCGGTAGTAGAGGTCTTCGCGGAAGTTGCCGGCGCCGATGGCCTTGTCCAGTTGCACGTTGGTGGCGGCGACTACGCGCACGTCGATGGGCAAGCTCTTGCGCGAGCCCAGGCGCACCACTTCGCGCTCCTGTAGCACGCGCAGCAGCTTGACCTGGATGGCCATGGGCAGATCGCCGATCTCGTCGAGGAACAACGTGCCGCCGTTGGCCTCTTCGAACCAGCCGGCTTTGGACCCCAGCGCGCCGGTGAAGGCGCCTTTCTCATGGCCGAACAGTTCGGCCTCGACCAGCGACTCGGAAAACGCACCGCAGTTGACCGCAATGAACGGCCCGTTGCGCCGCGCGCTCAGGTTGTGGATGTGGCGTGCCACCAGCTCCTTGCCTGTGCCGGTCTCGCCGATGATCAGAACACTGGCCTCGCTGGGGGCGACCTGTTGCAGATGGGCGAGCAGCGCCTGCGAGCGCGGGTCTTCGAACACCTGTGCGGTGGCCCGGATCGAGGTGGCCAGGGAGGGGGACGGGGGCAGGGTCAGCAGTTGCATGGGAATCCCTATGAGTAGAAGGAAGGGGTAGGCCGTGTCTGGTTCAGCGCCCAGTCGCCCAGCTCGTGGAGCTTGTAATCCAGCGGGTCGTGCAGGCTCTGGGTGCGCAGGTTGCGCCAGTAGCGGTCCAGGCGCAGCGAGGCGTGGGTGGCGCGGGCGCCGGTGACCTCGAACAGGCGGTTGCAGATGTCCAGCCCGGTGCGCGCCGCCGCGACCTTGGCCGTGGCGATGGCCAGCGCCACTTGCGCGCGCTCTTCGACGCCCAGCGCCTGCTCCTTGTGCCAGGCCTGGTCGAGCAGGGCGGCGGCGCGTTCCACCAGCAAGCGCACGCCTTCCAGGGCCACCCAGAATTCCCCGTAGTGGCGCAGGATGTACGGGTCTTCGCTGGCGTGCCGGGCGTTGGAACGGAACCACGGGCGGCCTTCCTTGAGGGTGTATTGCCGCGCTTCTTCCAACGCCCCTTCGGTGATGCCGAGGAAGATGTGCGCAAAATGCAGCTGCGCGATCAGCGGGCGCAGGCCGGCGAAAGGCGTGCTCAAAGGGCCCGGGTCGAGGAGCATTTCGTTTTCTTCCACCCGCACCCGCTCGAAAGTGGCGCTGCCGCTGTCGGTCTGGCGCTGGCCGATGTTGTTCCAGTCCCCGTGCAGGGTGATGCCGGTGCGGCCCGTGGGGATGGCGGCGATCAGCAACTTGCCGCCGGCGCTCTCGTCCACTGCCGAGGCGATCAGCATCTGTGAGTCGCTGGCCCCGGAGCAGAAGCTTTTCTTGCCGGAGAATTCGTACCAGCCGTCGAAGCGCTTGAGCACCGTGCGGGTGTCCAGCGGGTTGAGGGCGTTGCCCCAGAACCAGTGCTGGCGGGCGGACTGTTCGAACCAGGGCTGCCACTGGTCGGGGCGCGAGAACAGGCGCACGGTGGCCAGCATCAGGTGGTGGAAGCCGAAGACGTGGGCGACCGAGCTGTCCACTTTGGCGAATTCGCGCACCACGCCCAGGGTTTCGCTCCAGCTGGCGCCCAACCCACCGAAGCGGGTGGGAATGCTCAGTGCCAGCAGGCCGCTGTGGCGGATGGCGTCGCGCTGCGCCTTGGGCGTGCCGCCCGCTTCGTCGCGCTCCACGGCGGTTTCGGCGAAGGTTGCGGCCAGGCGGCGCGCGGTCTGCATCGGGTCGAGCACGGTGGGCTGGGTGTGGGTCTTCATGCGATGTCCTTCGCGGGTGGGGCGTCCTGGCAATGGCCAATGGTGCTCATGTGTGCTTCGCGCACTGCGGCGTGCGGGGACGGCGCCAGGGGGGCGAAGGGCGAGCGGTGGGGTGCTGTGACGAGCTGTTCATGCGGGATTTCCCTGCGGGAGGGTGAAGTGCGTGGGGTATCGCTTGGTTGGCTGCGTACCGAGGGCGATGTCGTCGGGTTGGCTGGCGTGGAATTCGCGTTGCTGCAGCGACGACGGCCCAAGTGTTGGCGAATGGGCAGTGAGCGACTGTGTGCTGTTGGGCAACGGCTCACCCATTACACGGCGGGGCACAGGGGATGAATTTGGGACGTGGTACATCGGCGAACCGCAACACAGTGGGTGTCGGGACTTTATAGAGGCATGAGGAATATTTAAAAAATAATAAAAAATCCTATTTATATGTCTTTAAAGAATAAAAAAGCCATTGCGGTGTTGCCCGTGCAACAGTTGTCCGCTTAGACATGCCGACAGGCACAGGTAGATTCGCGACCTATGCCCGTCATTGGCGAGCATCTCACCGCTTCGTTGCGCTTTGCCACAGCACGGGCCAGTCCCGCTCGTTCAGCCCCGCGCAGGCGGACATCTGCGCTGCGCGGCTCAGCACGAAGCGAGCGCCGTCGTAGCGCCAGCGTGCCGCGACGCCGCAGCCGCCCATGCCCGAGGCCAGGGCCAGGCTCGTCAGCTCGCCTGTCGCCGGGTCGAACGCCACGCTGCCGTTGGGCGCGAGGTCGGGCAGGTTGGCGACGCGTTCGAACGGCGCGGCATGTGCCTGCTCGGGGTGGGCCAGCGGCGTCAGGTACAGGCTGTAGGTGCAGTTGTAGGCGCCGCATCCGGCGCGCACGATGAGCAGCGCCTCACGCGCGGTCAGCGCATGCACTTCGCCCTTGGGCTCGTCGCCGTCCACCAGGTCTTGTTGCCAGTGCGCGCGCGTGGCGGCCATCGCCGTCTTCAGCACCTGCTTGGCCTGCGCTTCGTCCAGCGCGGTGGGCGCGCTCCAAGCCGGTATCACGGGGGGCGCTGGTGCCGCAGGCACGCTGCTGGCCGGCGCGTCGCCCGGGTTGGCGAGGGCGGTGACGGTGCCCACTCGGCCCTGTATGTCGTCGATCAGCAAGAGGGCTGCGCGCATGCCGTTCAGCGACGCAGAGGTCGGTCCGTCCGGGGTGTCGAACGCCAGCCCGTGCGCGTTGCGCAAGGCCTTGATGAACGTGAGCGCATCGTCGCCGGTGGCGCTGCGCAGCTCGGGCACTTCCGATACGTCGTCGGCCGAGCCTTGGTGCGACCGCAGGGGGAGGGACGCGGGCTTGGCGTCGATCGACGGATCGCCGTAGATCGCGTTGTAGCTGAACACACTGACCCGCAGTACGCCGTCCGGGCCGGCTTCGCGGACGATGCGCAACGGAAAGGACAGCGCATCGGCTTCGGCGCTGGCGGGCCGGGTGGACACGGCGGTGCAGGTCCGCAGGTTGTCGCAGGTGACGTTCCAGTCCTTGAGGTCGCGCGACAGGGGCAGGGTGTCGGCGGCGTGGCTGGCGCAGGCGATCAGGCAGGGCAGCAGGGCGAGGAGGCGGCGCATGGCAGGCAGATGACCGGATGTGAAAGGGAGTGTGATTAGCGCATGATTGGACGGGACGAAACCCAGCCGTGGGCGCTGTGCACAATAGAAAAGCCCGAACGCACAGCTAATCGGTCTGCATGAGGGGGCCGGCCCGGCGATCATTCAACGTTGCATCGACCCCAATCGCCATAAAGGAACGCCCCGACATGCGCTCGCTGAGCAGCTACTTCGCCTTCGGCACTTTGCTCTACCTGGTGTCCAGCCCAACCCTCGTAGTGGCCGCGCCCGACGCGAGCTGCGGCGATGCGCGTCCGGTGTTCGCCTGCGAGCTCAAAGGTGGCGGCACCCTGGCGCTGTGCGCCCAGCCCCTGCAAGGGCCGCTCACCGGCCTGCAATACCGCTTCGCTCGCCATGGCAACACGGAACTGCAATATCCGCGCGACGGCTACTCGCTCAAGGATTTCAAGGCCAACCACTACACCCGCTATCAGGTAGACCACCAGCAGATCAGGTTCACTTCGGGCACTTACAGCTACAACGTCTACAGCCGCTACGAAGGCGATGGCGGCCAGACCGAGGTCAACACCGCCGGGGTGGCGGTCCTGGACTCGGCGGACCGTACGGTAGCCGACAAGCAGTGCGCGCGCGTTACCGTAGACCGGCTCAGCGAAGTGCTCGATCAAGTGCCCTGCGATCCGGACGATGCGTTAGGTTGCCCTTGAGATAGCGAGCCTGCGCGCGTCGATTGCTGCGACGGCGCAGTCAGTACAGGTGCGCCACACGCGCCTCGTCCAGCGCCCCTTGCCTGACCAGATCCTGCAACTGCGCCTTGATCGCCGAGCGCTGTGCCTGGGGCGTGACGGCGTCCCTGAACCCGTATGCGCGCTCGCACCATGCGGAAAGCGTGTCCAGCCACCGCGCCCGCTGTGTCGGCTCGCTCGCCAAGCGCTCGAGCAGGTAGCCGAGCTGCTGCCAGCCGGCCAATAGCGCCAGTACCCGTTGCCGGCGTGGAGGGGCGAGCACATGCCACTGCCGGTCCAGCAGGGTGCGGACTGCGGGATCCAGCGTGACCCAGGGGAGGACGTTGAGGCGGCTGACGAGAGCGTCGAACACCCGCTCGGAAGGGTCGTCCACCGCCTCCAGCAGCGCAGCAAGGGGGCGCTCGCCGGGCGATTGCACCGCCGCCAGGCGCACCGACCAGGGCGCAGCGTGCATTGCCGCGTGCCACCACCCGCCAGGTACTTCCATCTTCAAATCGCGCGCCAGCCCTAGCACGCCCAGCCAGTGCGCCTTGGCAACCGGCGGTGGCCCTGCGAACCGTTGCGCCAGCACGGCTGGCGCATCCACTGCGTATCGCGCACACGCCCACAGCGCCAGATTGCGCACCCCGCCTGAGCTGTGCAGCAACGCGTCTTGCAGCAGGCCCTGTGGGGCTGGCACTACGGGCAACACCACCCGCAACAGACGTACGCGCAGTTTGGCCGACGCCTTGGGCAAGGCGCCAAGCAGCAGTTGGTGGGCCTGCGCGGTGGCGAGCGCTGCGCAGGCGTCGACCGCTGCCAGGCGCACCAACGGCTCGCGATGGACCAAGGCCTCATGCAGCAGCGCGTACGGCTCGCTGGCCGACTCCAGCAACACACCGAACAGGTAGCACGCCGCCTTGCCCTGTTGCGTGAGAAAGCTTGCGTGGACTTCGTCGCGTGCTTCGGGCGCCTGCAGCAGTGCGCGCACGGCCGCCAGGGTCGCGCTGTGATCGACCCGCTGCCGTGTCGCCAGCGCCATCAGCGGCCCCTGCGCGAACAGCAGCGAAGCCAGGTGCTCGCGCTTGAGGTACGTCTGCACACCGGCTTTGGCTGCATCGCGCACCTGCGGCACCCAATCGTTCAGCCGTTCGACCAGCGCCACCAGCGCCTCACCGTTCGGGCGTTCGGACAGGGCTTTCACCGCATTTTCGCGGACATAGCCGGAGGGGTGCCGGCTGGCTTCCAGCCAATTGCCAGTCGTGGACATGGGCGGCGGCTCCTGAGGGGGTGCGTCAGGGAGGGCGTAGGGCGCTGGCGCACGTGCGGTCACCAGCAGTTTCTTCAAGGGGTCGAGCCAGCAGCGCAGGGTCATCGACAGGGTGCCTCCTTGGCGCATTTCAGAAGGGTGACGCCTGGCCACGGCCAGGATCGGACAGGCGCAGGACGTGCGCTATCTCAGGCTTGGGGCTAAGGCCCTCCAGCCTACCAGCGCACGGTGCCAAGCGGCCTATCGCGGGGCGAGGGCAACTATACCCATCCATCGCCGTCACCGTGCAACGGGCGCAGCCCCGCAAATAAATGAACTCCTTTTCGCGCGCCTCTCTCCATTCATAAACCCCACGAGACACACGTGCGATGCTCCCACACAGCCAACAGGGCCACGGCCCGATCACCTTCGTTCTGATGCACTTCCTCGGCGGTTCCCACCGCACCTGGGGCCCCACGATTCCCTTTCTCGACCGCGAGCACACCTGCATCGCGCTCAACACACCCGGCTTTGGCGACGCCCATGCCATCGGCGGCTATTCGGTCGAAGAGATGGCCGACCAGGTCGATGCCAGCATCCGCCAACTCGGCCTCGAGCGCTGCATTCTCGTCGGCCATTCGATGACCGGCAAAGTGGCCGTGGTCCTGGCCTCGCGCCGTCCCGACTACCTGCACGGCCTGGTACTGGTAGCGCCTTCGCCGCCCGGTCCGCAGCCGATGAGCGACGAAGACCGCGCCCAGCAGCGCGCCTATACCGCGTCGCGTGAGGAAGCCGAAGCCTTCGTCGACGATTCCAGCCACCACCGCCTGCCAGAACCGCTGCGCGAGGTGGCCATCGCCGACGCGCAAGCGGTGAACCTCGACGCCTGGCGCGCCTGGGTCGACCACGGCAGCCGCGAGGACTGGCAACCGCGCATCGGCAGCCTGCCGTACCCGGCGCTGCTGGTCTGCGGCGCCGACGACGCTCAAGTGCCAGGCGCACAGGAACAGCAGCGCACGACGCTGTCGCACTTTCCCGACAGCACCTTGCTCACCCTCCCGGGTGCCGGGCACCTGATGCCCCTGCAAACGCCCCTCGCATTGGCCAAGCCGATGCTCGAATTCGCTCACCGTATCGCTGCTCGTACCCCTGAAGGAGATCGTTGATGGACTTAGGCTTGAAGAACCGTGTGGCATTGATCAGTGGCGCGGGTGGGGGCATCGGTCTGGCGACTGCACGCCTGCTGGCCGAAGAAGGTGTGAAGCTGGTGTTGACCGATCTGGATCAGGACAAGCTCAAAGAGGCCACGGCAGACGTCGCCGGCGAGCCGTTACTGGTGGCGGCGGACATGACCGATCAGGCCGCGGTCGACGACCTGGTGAAACAGGCCGAAGCCCGTTTCGGTCAGGTCGACATCGTGGTGCACACCGCCGGCGTGACCGGCGCCAAGGGCGACCCGCTGGAGGTATCGGACGACGACTATCAAGAGGCCTGGGCCACCGACTTCTTCAGCGCCGTGCGTGTCGCCCGCGCCACCGTGCCGGCCATGCGCAAGCGCGGCTGGGGCCGCCTGGTGTGCATCACTTCGGAGAACGCCGTGCAGCCCTATTGGGAAGAGGCCGTGTACAACGTGGCCAAAGCGGCGCTGGCGGCCTTCATCAAGAACCTGTCGTACAAGGAAGCGGCCCATGGCGTGCTGTGCAACACCGTCGCGCCTGCCTTCATCGAGACCGGCATGACCAACGGCATGATGGAAAAACGTGCGAAGGAATTGGGCGTCAGCTTCGACGAGGCGGTGCAGAGCTTCCTGGAAGAGGAACGCCCCGGCATCGTCCAGAAACGTCGCGGGCAGCCGGAGGAAGTAGCGTCGGCCATCGCTTTGCTGGTGTCCGAGCGGGCGTCGTTCATCAACGGCAGCAACCTGCGCGTGGACGGCGGGTCGGTGCAGAGCGTGCAGAACTGACGCGGTTGGTTGGCGCCGTGCGAATAACGCGGCCTGAGCCAGTCAACGCTTGGCATCACTGAAAAGAAGAGTGTGTCGTCGTTCGGCCCAAGCGTCCAAATGCCGATACCTCAATGCCTGTCAGCCAGCAATCGGGGCCGCTTTGCGGCCCATCGCGGCTAATCGGAGCGCCGAACCGGCCGCTCCCACAAGTTTTCGCCTCCCCTGTAGGAGCGGCTTCAGCCGCGATGGGCTGCAAAGCAGCCCTAACGCCTCTCCTGTAGGAGCGGCTTTAGCCGCGATGGGCTGCAAAGCAGCCCTAACCAACCCTATCTCGGCTTAGCCGGCTGGTACGAGCCAAGCCCCCGTTTTCCCAGTTCCGAATGCTTCAAAACCGGCCCAGCCGGTAAGCCTGCGTCATGGACGCATCCCCGTCGGCCGCCAATGCACCGATCCACTCCGCCGTGATCGCCGCCTGGGTCAGCCCCAGGTGCTGATGCCCGAACGCCATTAACACCCGCCCCTCGCATACCTTATCGATCACCGGCAACGAATCGGGCAGGGACGGCCGCATGCCCATCCACGGCGTGGCGCCCTCGGCGCTCAGCCCCTGTCGGAACAGCCCTTCGCTCAGGCGATGCAGTTGCCAGGCGCGCTGCATGTTCGCCGGTGCATGCAATCCAGCGAACTCCACCGTGCCGGCCAGGCGCAGACCGCCGTCCATGGGCGTCATGATGAATCGGCGCTCCAGCGAGGTGACGGCGAACGGCAGGCGCTGCCGTTCGTGGGGCAGCATCAGGTGGTAGCCGCGTTCGGTGTCCAGCGGCACGCGCGTGCCGGTCAACGCGGCGGTCAGGTGCGCCGAGTGCGCGCCGCAGCACAGCAGCACCTGGCGGGCGTGCAGCGGGCCGATGTCGCTGGTCAGGCTCACCCCGTCGGCACTCACCTGGCCGCCATCGACCCGGGCCTGGACGAAACGCACACCTTGAGCCTGGGCCGCATCGAACAACGCGCGCAGCACACGGTAGGGATCGACGAAATGGCCGGTCTCGGGAAAGAACAAGCCACCGAGCAGCGCCGGATTCAACTGCGGCGCGGCGGCTTGCACGTCTTGCGCGGACCATAGCTGCACCGGCACCCGTTGCTGTTGCATGCGCGCCTTGAGCGCCAGCAGCGCTTCGCGCGACTGCCCTTGCTCGAACACCAGCAGTGAACCGTCGCGATGGAACAGCTCGCTGCGCCCGATGGAGGCCAGCAGGCGTTGCCAGGCCTGCAAACTGCCCTCGTTCAGCGTACGGATGCCCGCAACGCTGCGCCGGAACGGCGCGGGGCGCAGGTTGAGCAGCAGGCGGGTGAACCAGGGCAGGGCCTGGGGCAGGTACTTCCAGTCCAGGCGCAGCGGCCCCATGGGGTCGAGCAGCATGCGCGGCAGGCGCTTGAGGATCGACAGGTCGGCGATGGGGAACACCTGCTCGGTGGCCAGGTGCCCGGCATTGCCCCAGGACGCGCCCTGGCCGGGTGCCTGCTGGTCCACCAGCAGCACCCGGCGGCCTTGCCGAGCCAATTGCAAGGCACAGGCGACGCCGATGATGCCGGCGCCGACCACGACGATATCGGTGGCGGGGGAGTGCTCCATGCTCAGCCTTCCCGCTTGCCGTCGAGCAGACGCCGCAGGCGCAGCGGGTTGCCGAGCTTGAGCGCCTGGGGCAGCAGCGTGTCGGGGAAGTCCTGATAGCAGACCGGTCGCAGGAAACGCAGGATCGCCGCCGTGCCCACCGAGGTGGTGCGCGCATCGGAGGTGGCCGGGAACGGCCCGCCATGGACCATGGCGTCGCACACTTCCACACCAGTCGGCCAGCCGTTTACCAGAAGGCGACCGGCCTTGCGCTCGAGCGTGGGCAGCAGCGCGCGGGCCGCGTCGAAGTCGGCGTCGTCCAGATGCAACGTGGCAGTCAGTTGGCCTTCCAAATGCTCGGCCACTGCCTTCATCTGCGCGTCGCTGGCGCAGGCGACCACCAGCGACGCGGCGCCGAACACCTCGGCCTGCAACGCCTTGTCGGCGAGAAATGCCTGCGCGTCAGTGACGAACAACTGCGCCTGGCCTTGGTTGGCACTCTGCGTTGGCTGACCGCTGGCCGCCGTGGTGGCTCGGGCATGGGCGGCCAGGGCCTCGATGCCGTGCTGGTAAGCGCTGGCGATGCCCGGGGTGAGCATGGTCTGCGCGGCAGCTTTGCCCAACTGCTCGCCAGCCGCATCGACGAAGCGCTGCAAGGCCGGCCCCTGGCGGGCGACCACCAGCCCTGGGTTGGTGCAGAACTGGCCGGCGCCTTGGGTGAGCGAGGCGACGAAGCCCTGCGCCAGGCTTTCGCTACGCGCTTGCAGTGCGGCCTGGAACAGAAACACCGGGTTGATCGAACTCATCTCCGCATACACCGGAATCGGCTCCGGCCGCGCCTGGGCGGCTTGGCACAGCGCAAGGCCGCCGCTGCGCGAGCCGGTGAAACCCACGGCCTTGATCCGCGGGTCGCCGACCAACGCGATGCCCACTTCGTTGCCCACCCCGTACAGCAGCGAGAACACGCCTTCCGGCAGGCCGCACCCCTGCACGGCGCGCGCCACCGCCTGGCCCACCAGCTCGCTGGTGCCGGGGTGGGCGCTGTGCGCCTTGACCACCACCGGGCAGCCGGCGGCCAGCGCCGAGGCGGTGTCGCCGCCGGCCACCGAAAAGGCCAGCGGGAAGTTGCTGGCGCCGAACACTGCCACCGGTCCCAGGGCGATCTGCCGTTGGCGCAGGTCGGGGCGCGGCAGCGGTTGGCGTTCGGGTTGCGCCGGGTCGATGCGCACGTCGAGCCATTCGCCGGCACGCACCACGCGGGCGAAGAGGCGCAACTGGCCGCAGGTGCGCGCGCGCTCGCCCTGGATACGCGCCTGGGGCAGGCCGCTTTCGGCGACGGCGCGCTCGATCAGCGCGTCGCCGAGCGCTTCGATCTGCTCGGCGATGGCTTCGAGCAGGTGCGCGCGTTGCTCCAGTGAGGTCTCGCGCAGTGCGTCGAAGGCCGACTCGGCCAGGGCGCAGGCCTGGGCCACCTGCGCCGCGCTGGCGCCGGGGTAGGGCGGTTGCAGTGCCTGACCGCTAGCCGGGTCGATGGCGTGAAGGGGGGCTTGGGTGCCGGTGACCGATGTCTGGCCGATCAGCAGAGTGCCGGTGAGGGTCATGGGGCGTCCTTGGTCTCGGAGAAAGGTAAAGCGCTGCCTGGCGCGGCGTGTGCGATACGCAGTCGCACGTGCGCCAGACAGCCTGTGGTCATCAGGCCAGGTTCTGCTCGGCCGACCAGTTGGCGTACCAGCTGCGGAACAGCGCGTATTGCTGTTCGGCGTAGTTGCGTTGCGCGTCGGTCAGGGCGTCGGTCTCGTTGAAGTGCAGGGCGTACTCGCGGTCGCCGTTGAGCACCATCAGGTGCTTGTAGTACAGCACCAGGTCGCAGCCTTCATCGAACGACGACAGCACACCCAAGGCGGCCTCCAGCTCGCGTGCCAGGCGGCGGGCGCGGGCGTCGCCCTTGGCCGCCTGCTTGCTCAAGCCCACCAGCTGCAGCACTTCGCGCGGCAGGGCGTTGCCGATGCCGGTGATGGCGCCGGTGGCGTTGCAGTTGACGAAGCCATGCACCACCTGAGTGTCGACGCCGACCATCAGCGTCACGGCGTCGTCCTGGGAGGTGATGTGCTCGGCGGCGTAGCGCAGGTCGGCGCCGCCGCCGAACTCCTTGAAGCCGATCAGGTTGGGGAATTCACGGCGCAGTTCGAAGAACAGGTCAGCGCGGGTGGCGAAGCCGTAATACGGGCTGTTGTAGATCACGGCGGGAAGGTTCGGCGCCGCGGCCAAGATCGCCGAGAAGTGGTGTTTTTGCGCGATCGGAGAGGCGCCGCGGCTGAGCACCCGTGGAATCACCATCAGCCCGGCCGCGCCGACCTTGGCCGCGTGGGCGGCATGGGCCACGGCCTCACGGCTGTTCACCGCACCGGTGCCGACGATGGTCGGAACGCCCGCCGCCACCAGCCGGGCCACGCCTTCCTGGCGTTCGGCCTCGCTCAGCAGCGGCCAGTCGCCCATCGAGCCGCAGTAGACCACGGCGCTCATGCCGGCCTCGATCAGTTCGTGGCCCTTGCGCACTAGGGCGTCGAAGTCCGGCGTGCGGGCGGCGGTGCAGGGGGTCATGAGGGCGGGCATGGTGCCGCTGAAGATGTTGTTGTCCACGGTGTTAGCTCCTGTTCGGTTCGAGTTGGAAAAGCGCTGGGCTCAGATGCCCCAGGCGAAAGGGTCCTGTTCGTCGATCAGCAAGGTGCTGTCGGCGGTCATGTAGGCGCGGCCGGTGATGAACGGGCGGATGTGCTCGCCGTCGCGTTCGTAGCGGCCCTGGAACTGGCTGCCGGTGATGCTCGCCTGCACCCATACCTCGCCCTCGGCCAGCGCGCCGTCGGCGGCCAGGCACGCCAGCTTGGCGCTGGTGCCGGTGCCGCAGGGCGAGCGGTCGTAGGCCTTGCCGGGGCACATGACGAAGTTGCGGCTGTCGGCCTGGGGGTCGTCGGCGAACAGCTCGACGTGATCGATGGGCGCGCCGTGTTCGCCGGTGATGCCTTGGTTTTCCAGGGCCTTGAGCAAGGCCCAGGTGTAGTCGGTGAGGGCGTCGCGGTTGTCCAGGTCGAGGCGCTGGCCATGCTCGCCGACCAGGAAGAACCAGTTGCCGCCCCAGGCGATGTCGCCGTGCACCACACCGTGGCCGGGCAGGTCGACGGCCACCTGCTGGCGGTAGCGGTAGGACGGTACGTTGCCGACGGTGACGCTGTCGTCGTCGTGCAGGGTGGCGCTGACCTGGCCGACCGGCGTGTCGATCAAGTGCACGCCGGGGGCGATGCGGCCCAGGTGCCGCAGCGAAGCGATCAGGCCGATGGTCCCGTGGCCGCACATGTTCAGGTAGCCGGCGTTGTTGAAGAAGATCACGCCGCAGGTGGCGCCGGGCGAGACGGGCGGGCAATACAGCGCGCCTACCAGCACGTCGTTGCCGCGCGGCTCCAGCAGGCAGGCGCGACGCCAATGGTCGTGCCGTTCGCGCAGCTCGTCGCGCTGCTCGGCCATGTCGCGCCCCAGCAGCGCCGGAAAGCCGTCGAGCACCAGGCGCGTGGGCTCGCCACCGGTGTGTGAATCGATGATGTGGATGGTCTTCATGGGCTTATCCGTCGGCAAGAGGTCAGGGGGCCAGTGCAGCGTTGTGCGGCCCGGTCGGCGCGTCGCTGGCGGCTTCGCTTTCGTCATCGCCTTCCAGCCGCACCAGGTGCGCCGGCACACCGGTGGCCGCGCCCCAGTAGTAGATGCCCAGGGCGCAGGCGGCCACGGCCAGGGTGTCGAGCGGGTGGCCGATCACGCCCAGGCCGCCGAAGCTGCCCAGCCACGACAGCAGAATGGTCACGGCGTAGAAGCCGATCAGCCAAGCCGACGAGCGCACCTGCTGGCCCAGCGACAGATGCTGGGTGGGCACGAAACGGGCGCACAGCAGGTACAGCACGAACATCAGGATCTGCAGGGCCAGCAGCCACGACACGGTGTTCCAGCCCGACCAGTAGACGATCAGCGCGGCGATGATGAACGACAGCGGGCCCAGCACGCCCATGCCCTTGACCCGGAACGGGCGCGGCATGTCGGGGGCGTTGCGGCGCAGGGCGGCCACCGTCACCGGCGCCACGGCGTAGCTCAGCACCAGCGCGGCGGAGACCACGTTGATCAGCGCCTCCCACGAAGGGAACGGCAGGGTCCAGAACACCGCCAGGGCGAAGGTCAGCCACAGCGCCGGGCGCGGGATGCCCGACTGCTCGTCGATGCGGGTGAAATAGCGGAAGAAGGTGCCGGTCTGCGCCCAACCGTAGACCACCCGAGGCGTGGCGTTCATGTAGATGTTGCCGCAGCCGCTGGGCGAGATCACCGCGTCGGCCACCACCAGGTACGCCAACCAGCCCACGCCCAGGGCCAGGGCGATGTCGCGGTAGGGCAGGGCCAGTTCCTTGGACACCGCGGCCCAGCCCTGGGTGAGCATTTCGGTCGGCACGCTGCCGAGAAACGCCAGTTGCAGCAGCGAGTAGATCGCGGTCGACAGCAATACCGAGAGGATCAGCGCGATGGGGATGGTGCGCTGCGGGTTCTTCACTTCGCTGGCCACCGAGATGATCGGCGTCAGGCCCAGGTAGGCGAAGATCACGCCGCCGGCCGACACCGCCATCTCCACGCCCGACAGGCCGAACGGGGCGAACCCCTGCACCGCGAAGTTTTCCGGCTTGAAGAAGGTGAACAGCACGCCGATCACCAGCAGCGGCACGATGAACTTGAACACGCTGACCAGGTTGTTGGCCTTGGCGAAAGTCTTCACGCTGCGGTAGTTGAGCACGAAGAACAGCCCGAGCAGCGCGAACTGCACCAGCCAGCCGAGCACCGTGGGGTCGCTGGAGCCGGCCTTGGTCAACTGCGGAAACCAGGCCGCCGCGTATTGGCGCGAGGCGACCACTTCGATGGCGATCAGGCTGGAAAAGGCGATCAGGGTGATGAAGCCCATCAGGTAGCCCAGCAGCGGGCCGTGGGAGTAGACCGGGTAGCGCACCACGCCACCGGCACGCGGCAGCGCGGCGCCCAGCTCGCAGTAGACGATGCCGAGCAGCAGCACGGCGAAGCCGCCGAGGAACCACGACAGGATGCCCGCCGGGCCGGCGATGGCCGACACATGGCTGGCCGCGAACAGCCAGCCCGAGCCGAAGATGGCGCCGAGGCCGATGAAGGTGAGGTCGAGCAACGACAGCTGTTTCTTGAATTTGCCTGACATGGGTTCGCCTTGTTGTTGGTTATTGGGTAGGCAGGTCTGATGTCACGAAAGGTGGCGCAGGGGCCGCGTTGTTGTAGGCGGTGGGCGGCTTGCGTAGGGCATAGCCTGAACCGATCGGGGCAAGGGTTCTTGATGGTTTTCTGCAAGGGTCATGACGAAATCGGCACAGTCGCCACAAAGCGCTGGCGCGCGCGCAGACCGTGGGGCTAGGCTCCAGGCCTCTTCGCACAAGGGCTCGCGAGATGACCGACACCCCCCTGGGCAGCCTGTTTCCGTACCTGGAGCACTACCGGCCGGCCAATCTCGAAGCCTTGCTCGCTGGGGTTTCGCTGCTGCTGCCGATCCTCGACGCCATTCCCAACGCGGCGATTTTCATCAAGGACCCCGCCGCCCGTTACGTGCTGGCCAACACCACCCTGGTGCAGCGCTGCGGGCTCAAGCGTTTGCAGCCGTTGCTGGGCAAGACCAGCGCCGAGGTCTTTCCGGCGCAACTCGGCCCCGGCTACACCGAGCAGGATCGCCGTGTGCTCAAGGACGGCCGGGTGCTGGAAGACCAACTGGAGCTGCACCTGTACGGCAGCCGCGAGCCCGGCTGGTGCCTGACCCACAAGCGCCCGCTGTACGGCCAGGCCGGCGACATCATCGGCTTGGTGGGGATTTCCGTGGATCTGCAGTCGGCCGCCCACACCCACCCGGCCTACCAGCGGCTGGCGGCAGTGGACGAACACATCCGCCAGCACTTCCACCAGCCGATCAGCCTCGGCGAGCTGACCCGCATCGCCGGCATCTCGGTGGCCCAGCTGGAGCGCTACTGCAAGCGCGTGTTCCACCTCACGCCGCGGCAGATGATCCACAAAGCGCGGCTGGAGCAGGCCCACCGACTGTTGCATTCGGACTTGCCGATCACCGAGGTCGCGCTGCGCTGCGGGTACACCGACCACAGCGCGTTCAGCCGACAGTTCAAGCAGTTGACGGGGTTTACGCCGCGCGAGTATCGCAAGGCGACGGAAGGATAAGTGCGTGGGTCGCTGTCAGGAGCGCGTCACCTGAGCTTCATGTGCAACGGGTTTCGATAGCGGCTGCGGTACAGATGTCTATCGGCGTTGGCTTTGTGAAAAGACAACAAGCCACTGATGAGGCAACAGAATACGATCATTCCACACAGCGTCTGGTAATGCGCGAACGTGGAAACCAGAGTGATGGTAGTGGGAAGCGCCAGGATGCCCATAGCTACGCCCGAGCCGACTCTAAGTATTGCAACAAAACCGCTGCTGGCTTCCATCAAGACGTTATAGAGGCCATTGAAAAAGTCGTTGCGTGGGTCGGTGTTAAAGCGATAGCAGCGCTTGGCAATCGGTAGCAGTAGAAAAACCAGCAAGGAGCAGCCGGCATAGTCGATCAACGCTTCATCGGCTAGCAATGCGCTGACAATAGCGTCGAAACTCTGTGAGTTTTTCCTTCCGAAGTGGTATGTCGGCAGCCCGCCTGTCAAAAGAGCTATCGCCGCCTCGCCGACAAGGATTTTCACTAGATCAGTAGCATCTTTTTTTAGATTCCTGACAGTTTTCCGCATGGTTTTCCCTTCCCTCTGCATTGTTCAGCCCATCCTGTCAGCCCGATGGGCCCCGAGCCGGCATTAGGTACGTTGCTTACTGCGCGATCAATCCCTGCCCTCTAGTCCCATCGCCATCAATAGCCTTGGCTCAGGTGTGCTGGCCGAGCCTTGGCATGTTCAATCGAGGTGTATTGATAGGTTTAAGCTAATGCTAAAAAGGTATTTGTAAGAGTTTTTTAAGATCGATTAGCTTTATGCCCGAGAAGGCGTTCCGTTGCCCAGACGGCGCTTCCTACCTCAGGCCCAGCGTTTCGAACCCTGGCCTGACGCTCAGCTAATTTCTGATCTGGAGGGGGCGCCTCGCCCTCGTCTGGAGTCGCTTGCCCGGAGCTCCTGTGACACGCATTCAAACTTCTTCGGCGACCGCCCGGATCGACGCGCCTCGACCCTTCGCGCAACCCCATGACGACCCCTCGGACGAGGGCGAGGTCGTGCTCGAGTTGCGCGGCATCACCAAAGCCTATCCGCGCAAAGGCCCCTCGGTGTCGCCCGCCGTCAGCGACGTCAGCCTAAAGGTGCGGCGCGGTGAAGTGCTGTGTCTGATGGGGACCTCCGGAAGCGGTAAGTCCACACTGTTGCGCCACATCAACCGCCTGATCGAGCCTTCGAGCGGCGAGGTCCTGATCGATGGCCAGGCCATCAGCGATCTGAGCCACAAGGCGTTGCGCGATCTGCGCTCGCGGCGTATCGGCATGGTCTTCCAACATTTCGGCTTGTTGCCCCACCGTACGGTGCTCGACAACGTCGCTTTGCCCCTCGAGTTGCGCGGTGAGCCCGAGTCGGTTCGCCAGGCGGCGGCGCTCGCGCAATTGCAGGCGGTCGGGCTCGACGGGTGGGGCGAACACTACCCGCACGAGTTGTCCGGTGGCATGGAGCAGCGTGTCGGCCTGGCCCGGGCCTTGGTGACCGATCCGGACATCCTGTTGATGGACGAGCCGTTCAGTGCGCTGGACCCGACCATCCGCCGCGACCTGCAACGGCACTTTCTGGAGCTGGTGCGCGAGCGCGGCATCAGCACTTTGCTGGTCACCCACGATCCGCTGGAAGCCGTCCGCCTGGCCGACCGCATCGCCGTGCTGCGCAAAGGCCGGCTGGTACAGTTGGGCGCGCCCAAACAGCTGCTCGAGCAGCCGGCCGACGCCGAAGTGGCGAATTTCTTCCGTGACTGCGGCCCGAGCCCTGCACCTGTGCGCCGCGTCGAACCCCTCGACGCCATCGACCCTGAGGCATCCAAGGCTGCCCATCGAGCGCCAGAAGCGCATGCCGGCTTGCCCGGGTGGAAGGCCCTGTTGCTGGGGCCCGCCGCGCTGGCCGCACGGGGCAAGGGCGGTCTTTTCTGGCTCGGCTTCGCCGCAGAACTCGCCGCGCTGGCGGCATTCGGCCAAGGCATCGCCAGCGCGTCGTGGCTGACGGTCGTGTTGGCAGCGGTCGTCTTCGCCGCCAGTCGCTTCACGGCGTGCTCGTTGAGCCGCCAGCCAGTGCGGCGCAGCCTGGGGGGCTGGGGCTTGCCCCTGGCCGTGCTCACCGTCAGCCAGGCCCTGGTGATCTGGCGTGTGCTGACGCCCGATGCCACCGGCCTGCTCGTGCAGTTCCCGGCCAACCGCTCGTTGCTGCTGCTGGCCGCACAGAGCATCGACCAGTTCATCGGCTGGTCGCAGGGCACTTTCGAAAACGCCTTCGTCGGCATCATCGTTGCGGTGCGCACCGTCATCGAAGGCATCGAGCAACTGCTGGGCTGGTTGCCATGGCCGGTGTCCGCCTTGGCGCTGGTGTTCCTGTCATGGCGTTCGGCCGGCTGGGCGCTGGCGCTCACCAGCAGCGCCGCGCTCCTGTACATCGGCCTGTTCGGCTTCTGGGAACGCACCATCGCCACGCTGGCGCTGGTCGGTTCGTCCGTGTTGATCGCCCTGCTCATCGGCGTGCCCACCAGCATTCTGTTGGCCAAGCGGCCGCTGGTGCGGCGGGTGTTCACGCCGTTGCTGGACGTCATGCAGACGCTTCCGACCTTCGTCTACCTGATTCCTGCCGTGGCGTTCTTCTCCGTGGGCAAGACCCCTGCCGTCATCGCAACGGTGATCTTCGCCCTCGCGCCGATGATCCGCTTGACCTCGCTAGGCATCCAGGAGGTGCCCAAGGATGCCGTGGAGGCTGCCGTCGCCCATGGTGCCAGCCCTTGGCAGACCCTGATCAAGGTCCAGTTGCCCTTGGCGCGTCGCTCGTTGTTGCTGGGCATCAACCAGACCCTCGTCATGAGCCTGTCGATGGTGGTGGTGGCTGCGCTGATCGGCGCCGGAGGCCTGGGTTACGACGTGATGACCGCGCTGCGCAACATCAAAGGCGGGGAAGGTGTGCTGGCCGGTATAGCCATCGTCCTGTGCGCGCTGATCCCCGACCGAATCATTCAATCGAGCTTGCGCAAGCAAGACCCCGCACATCTCTGAAGCAGTGAGGCTCCATATGAAGACACACCTATTGCGCAAGCTGGGGGCCACCGCATTGCTGGCCGCCTTGGCACTCCCGACGACGGTCATGGCCAAAGAAAAAATCATCATC
The DNA here is from genome assembly GCF_002434265.1 of Pseudomonas sp. UBA6562. Classification (GTDB taxonomy): domain Bacteria; phylum Pseudomonadota; class Gammaproteobacteria; order Pseudomonadales; family Pseudomonadaceae; genus Aquipseudomonas. The sequence continues at coordinate 68,829 of NZ_DJJS01000002.1, forward strand.
GGCGAGCAGAACTGGACCGGTGCCATCGCGATTCAACACATCCTCGGCGAAGTCATCGGCAGTCGGCTCGACGGTGACGTGTCGTATCTGGCAGGCGACGTGCCGGTGCTGTTCAGCGCGGCCGCCAAAGGCGATGGCTCGGTCGACGTGTTGACCGACATCTGGCTGCCCAACCAGTCGGCTGCGTGGGCCAGGTACGTCACCGGCGGTACGCGCTCGCTGGTACCGAACGCCCACCCGTACCTGGGCGAGCAGGGGTTCTACATCCCCGGCTATCTGCAGGACAAGTATGGCGTGAAGTCGATCTACGACCTGAACAAGCCCGAAGTGGCGAAGCTCTTCGAGCCGCTGGGCGGTGGCAAGGCCGAACTGCTGGTGGGCCCGGCCGGGTGGGAGTCCACTTACATCGGCCAGATCAAGGCGAAGGATTACGGGTTCGCCGACAAGTTCGAGTCGGTGTCCACCGAAGCGTCGGTGACTTACGCAAAACTGGCTGCCGCCTACAAGGCGCAACGCGGTGTGGTGTTCTACGCCTACACCCCGGACTGGATCTTCTCCGCCTTCGATCTGCGCCGCCTGGAAGAGCCGGCGTTCGACGGCTACGCCCAGGACAACAAGAAAGACGACCCGCTCTACAAAGCCGACGGTTGCTGGAAGTTCATCAGCCCGACCGTCGATCCGGACTGGCTGAACAAGAGCAAGGTGACCTGCGCCTTCCCGGATGCCAAGGTCTATGTGCTGGCATCCACAGCCTTGCAGAAGCGTGCGCCGAAAATCGCCGAGTTCCTGCATAACTTCGCCATCGATCCTGCGCAGCTCAATGGCCTGATCCAGAAGATCGAGAAGGAGCAGGTGCCGGCCGACGTCGCAGCCAAGGCTTGGGTCCAGGCCAACGGCGCCACGGTCGAGCAGTGGTTGTCAACGCCAGCGCCCACCCTGAGCGCGGCGCAATGAACCAAGTCAGCGTGCGCTTGCTCGACGGCGGCATGGGGCGCGAGCTCAAGCGCATCGGGGCACCGTTTCGCCAACCGGAATGGTCCGCGTTGGCGTTGATCGAGGCGCCCCGGTTCGTTCTTCAGGCCCATCAGGCCTTCATCGCGGCCGGTGCGCGGATCATCACCACCAATAGCTACGCCGTGGTGCCGTTCCACATCGGCGAAGCGCGCTTTGCCGAGCAAGGGCACGCGCTGGCCGACAGCGCAGGGCGTCTGGCGCGTCAGGCTGCCTCGCACAGCCCCGAACCGGTGACCGTGGCCGGCTCGCTGCCACCGCCGTTGGGGTCCTACCGGCCGGACCTGTTCGACCACGGGCGCGCGCTCGCCATCCACCGGCAACTGATCGCCGGGTTGCGTGCGCATGTCGACGTCTGGCTGGCCGAAACCCAAAGCTCCATCGCCGAGGTACGGGCCGTCGCGCAAGCGTTGGATGCCGAGCCCAAGCCGCTGTGGGTGTCGTTCACGCTGCTGGAAGAGGTCGATGCGCCCGCGCGGTTGCGCTCTGGCGAGGCTGTGGCCGACGCGGTGCGTGTGGCGGTCGAGTTGGGCACGCAGGCGGTACTGTTCAATTGCAGCCAGCCGGAAGTCATGGCGGCGGCCCTGGCCGAGGCGCGAAGCGTCGTTCTGGCGCTTGGCCAACCCGTCGAACTGGGGGTCTACGCCAATGCGTTCGCGCCGGTCAGCGCAGAGGCCGAAGCCAATAGCACATTGCTCGAGATTCGCGACGACCTGGGCCCCGAACCCTACCTGCAGTGGGCGCGGACCTGGGTCGCAGCGGGTGCCAGCATCGTTGGCGGCTGCTGCGGGATCGGCCCGGAACACATCGAACGATTGCACCTTCATCTAGTGAATCAACAAGAGGTCGCCGGAACATGACGGCAGTTCAACAACACAGCAGTCCAGAGCAGGCAACCTTCGGCGCCGGCTGTTTCTGGGGCGCGGAAGCCGCGTTCAGGGCGTTGCCGGGCGTGCTCGACAGCCGGGTCGGTTTTGCGCGGTCGGCGACGGGAACCTCCGAGCAGATCGAGGTGGTGCAGGTGGACTTCGATCCCGCCGTCATCACTTACAGTCGGCTGATCGAACACTTCTGGACCTTGCACGACCCCACCTCCGTCGACCGCCAAGGCGCGGACGTCGGGGTCAAGTACCGGTCTGCGGTGTTCTACAACAGTGCCGAACAAGCCGATCTGGCAGCAGCCGCCAAGCAGCGTCTGGAGGACTCGGGGCAACTGGGCAAACCGGTGGCCACCGTCATCGTGCCTTTGGGCGAGTTCGAACTGGCGGACGAAGATCAGCAGCGGTACCTGGAAAAGCACGGCGCCAGCAGCTGCTCGATCTGAATCGAGCCCGGCTCTGACAGGGTTCATCGAACCGGTCCAGGTTTTCGCAGGCGCAAGAGACGATCGTCGTGGCGCTTGCGAAAAATCGGGTAGTGTTTCGATCCCCATTCGGACGGGCATGCGGCGCCCCTTAGTCCGCCGCCAAGGGTGCGATGAGCTGCGGGCCGTCGTTGCGTACATTGCCGACTGCGCTGTCCACGGCATGCCAGGTGAAATCCGTGGCCCGCCGACACCCGTCGCGCACGATCGCTTCGGCGCGCGCGGCCAAGGTGCTCGGATCCAGCCATTCCCGTGCCAGTTGCGGGGTGAGGACCAGCGGCTTGCGGTCATGCACGTCGAGCAGGCCTTCGTCGGCGGCGCCGGTGAGGATTACGAAACCGTCTCGCCCGCTGTGCTCGGCATCGTCCGAGACCTGTGCCAGCGCCGCGAAGAACAGCGGCTCGTCGTTGGCGGCATGGATGTAGTAGGGCTGCTTGCGCTTGCCGCCGTCGGCGGCGGCGACCCATTCGAACCAGCCGTTGGCCGGCGCCAGCGCACGGCCGTGGGGCCAGAGCGATTTGAAGAAGCGCCCGGTGAGCACCGTTTCGCCGCGCGCGTTGATCGGCACCGGGCCTTTGCCGTTAGCCCAGTGCGGTGCCCAGCCCCAGGTCACGCGGTCGATGCTCAGGCCGTTTTCCAGTCGGCGGATCAACTCGACCTTACTGCGCGGCGCGACGTTGTAGCGGTCGATGCGCACTTGGTCATAACCGTTGACCACCGGCAGGTCGAGGTCGAGCTGGCGCAGGTAGTGGTCCATGTCTTCGTACAGCGAGTAGCGTCCACACATCCTTCACCTCGGTGCGTTGGTCGGCGATACCCGGCAGGGATCGACGGGGCAGGGGGCGCACGTATTTGTGTGCATGTGCAGTCTGTGCTGGCGCGCACGCCATGACCATCGCCTTGCGCAGCCCCCTGACAGGCGGCCTGCCGCGCCTGCCTCCGCCGGCATCAAACCCGGCGACTCGCAGGTGTCCAGGCGTGCGCCCTTCACTTGGCATATCGCTTCGCCCCGGCCACGCACGCCACCGCACCCAGCGTGACCGCCAACATCGCCCAACTGACATGCTCGTGCAGCAACACCGCCGCCAGTCCAAGGCCCATGAAGGGTTGCAGCAGTTGCAGTTGGCCAACCGCCGCGATGCCACCTTGGACCAGCCCCCGGTACCAGAACACGAACCCAAGCAGCATGCTGAACAGCGACACGTAGGCAAAGCTGAACCACGCTGGCGCGCTGACCTCGGCGAAGCTGCCCAGCGCCGGAAAAGTAGCGAGCGTCACCAGCAGCATCAGGGGTGCCGCCACCAGCAGCGCCCAGCTGATCACCTGCCAGCCGCCCAAGGTGCGCGACAGACGCGCCCCCTCCGCATAGCCCAATCCGCACACGACCACTGCGGCCAGCATCAGCAGGTCGCCCACAACCGACGCTTGCGCGCCGTTGCTCGACGCATAGCCGACCACCAGCCCGGCGCCGATCAGGGAGAACACCCAGAAGAGTAGCCGCGGTCGCTCGCCGCCGCGCAGCACGGCAAAGCCTGCGGTGCACAGCGGCAGCAGCCCGACGAAGACGATGGAGTGGGCGGAGGTGACATGCTGCAAGGCCAACGCCGTCAGCAGCGGGAAACCGATCACCACGCCCAGCGCCGTCACCACCAATGACCCCACATCAGCGCGTCTGGGCAACGGTTGCCGCAGCGCGAACAGGAACAGCGCGCTGACCAGCGCGGCGATCGTCGCCCTGGCGCAGGTCAGGAAGGTGGGTTCGAAGGTGGCCACCGCCACCCGTGTGGCCGGCAGGGAGCCTGCGAAAATGGCCACGCCGATGAAGCCGTTGATCCATCCGCTCGTCGATTTTTCCATTGGCACGTCCTCGTTCAGGGCGGGCAGTACATCACTGGCAGGCTTACCAGGGCCAGGCACAGTCCGTTACAATTCGGCCGAACTGTTATGCCTATCCATCCAAGACAGTTGGGGATTCGATGAAACGTAGCGGCACGCGCATTCAAGCGGTCATGGGCGAAATCCAGTCCAAAGTCGCTTCCCGCACCTACACCCCAGGCGCCAGAGTGCCCTCGGTGCGGGCCATGGCCCAGGCGTTGCAGGTCTCTGTCTCGACCGTGCTCGAAGCCTATGAGCGGCTGATGGCCGAAGGCGTGCTCAGCGCACGTCCAGGCTCGGGTTTCTACGTCGCAGGGCCTGTGGCGCCGTTGGCGCTCACCGAGCTCGGCCCCAAGCTCGACCATGCCGTCGACCCGCTGTGGATCTCGCGCCAGTCGCTCGAAACCTCCAGCGATGCCTTGAAACCGGGGTGCGGCTGGTTGCCTGCCGCCTGGATGTACGAGGCGGGTGTGCGCAAGGCGCTGCGCGCCGTGGCGCGCGCCGATGCGCCGACGCTGGCCGAATATGCCTCGCCCCTCGGGCATCCGCCGCTCAGGCAGTTCCTGTCGCGGCGCCTGGCGGGTACGGGGATCGAAGCCGCGGCGGGGCAGATCCTGCTGACCGAATCCGGCACGCACGCCATCGACCTGATTTGCCGGTTTCTGCTGGCGCCGGGTGACACCGTGCTGGTCGACGATCCGTGTTACTTCAACTTCCACGCCCTGCTCAAAGCCCACCGCGTGAAGGTCGTGGGCGTGCCGTACACGCCAACCGGGCCGGACGTCGAGGCCTTTGGCGCCGCCCTCGGTGCGCATGCGCCGCGGCTCTACATCACCAATTCCGGCCTGCACAACCCGACCGGTGCCAGTCTTTCTCCCGTCACCGCACACAGGCTGCTGAAACTGGCCGACGCGTCCGATCTGGTGATCGTGGAAGACGACATCTTCGGCGACTTCGAGACCACCCCCGCGCCGCGGCTGGCCGCCTTCGACGGCCTGTCCCGGGTGATCCAGATAGGCAGCTTTTCCAAAACCGTTTCCGCCTCGATCCGCTGCGGCTACATCGCGGCCCGCCGCGAGTGGATCGACAGCCTGGTCGACCTGAAGATCGCCACCACCTTCGGCGGCGGCCGGCTGGCGGCGGACATCGTCCACCACGCCCTCACCGATGGCGGATACCGAAAGCACATGGACGGTGTGCGCCTCAGGCTCGCCCACGCCAGGCAGAAAACCCTGGCGCGGCTTCAGGCCATCGGCATCGAACCTTGGTTGGTGCCCCAGGCGGGCATGTATCTGTGGTGCCAGTTGCCTGCGGGCAGGGATGCCGCGACGCTGGCCAAAGCGTGCCTGGAAGAGGGCGTGATATTGGCGCCGGGCAATGCCTTCAGCCAGTCGATGACGGCGGGGGATTTCCTGCGATTCAATGTGGCCCAGTCGGAAGATGGCAGGATCTTCGAGGTGGTGAAGCGGGCGTTGCGCGCCTGAACGCGTAGCGAATCCACGCTCGCTGGAAGGTCGAACCGCAACGCGGCGGACTGAGCCGACGGCGCCCATGGCCATGCAGCCCGTCGCATCCAAAGCGGCGGGTAGTGCATGTGGCACCAAGCCGACGAAGCGAACCTCATCGGCGTTCGAGCATTGCCATCATTCGGTGCGGTACAGGCTGTCGACGCTGCCGCTTTCTACCGGTTTGCTGCCAACGACATCCTGCATCGGCAGGCCCTGCGCCCAGCCGGCCGCCAAAGCCTGCACGTCGCGCACAGGGTCGGACGCCTTGGCCCTTTCGTTACGCAGGCGACAGGCTTCGGGGTCCGTGGCGAACAGGCCGCGTGCGAAGACGCGGCCTTGTTCGGCCAGCCTTGCGGTTTTTGGCGCGCGGATGTTGGCAAAGGTTTCGAAGACGTCCTGCAAGCCTCCCTGGCTGTTCTCCAGGCACCGGGCCAGATGCCATGCATCCTCGAGTGCCTGGCAGGCGCCTTGTCCGGACGTCGGCAAAGGCGCATGCGCGGCGTCGCCGATCAGCAGGACGTTCGCTCGGCTCCAGGTGTCCAGTGGCTCCAGGTCATGTACCGCAATCAACCGGATGGCCTCCTCCGGGGTCGCGCGGATGACCTTCGAGACCTGCTCCGGCCACTGCGCGAACAGGCTTTCGAGCTCCTTGCGCGCACTGGCGGCGGGCGTGGCCGCTTGCAAGGGCCGTGTCTGCGCTGCGGCCCAATACACCAGGTCGGGGCGAACCGCGACGCAGCCAAAGCGCTCGCCCGTGCCCCAGAAGTCCTGGATCGACATGTCCTCCACCAGCGCCATTGACGCCTGTGCCACGCCGACCCAATTCACGAAGCCTTGGTAAACGGGGGTGTTGTCCCCTGCGACGAACCTGCGCGCCACGGAGGCCATGCGCCCATCGGCGCCGATGAGCATATCCGGGCGGATGCTGGCGCCTTGTTCGAAATGGGCTATGGCTTTGCCGTGATCGTCCAGCTCGATGCCCGTCGCCCGCCGTCCGAATTCCACGACGATGCCTGCTCTGGCCGCATGGTCGAGCAACACCGCCTGCAAGTGCCTGCGCAGCACGGTGTAGGTGGGGTAGCCCATGGTGCGGTCGAGCAGACCGATGTCCAGGCCGCCCAGTGCGTTGCCCGCCGCATCGTGGCGACGCATCGCCTGCGGACGGCCGCCGAGGCGCTCGATGTCGTGCAGCAGCCCCAGTTGCGCCAGCACGAAGCTGGCATTGGGCCAAAGCGTCACGCCGGCACCCAGGGTCGCCGGCACCGTGCGCCGTTCATACACCCGTGGCCGGTAACCCTGCTGGTGCAAGGCCAGCGCTGCGCTCAAGCCCGCTATGCCGCCGCCCAATATTGCACTGTCCACGCGGACTGTCTCCTCGATCATGCCGTGCTCCGTGCACGGCTGTGCGCCCCGAATCGGACGGAACCGCAGCTTAGATTTCGCCGTTACTGAGCACTAGCGTGCAAGAATGGGACGCTTTCATACCTCAAACGGGATAATCGATGCGCGATGCACTCGATCTGAATACGGTGCGGGTCTATGCGGCAGTGGTCGACGAGCAGAGCTTTGTCGGCGCCTCGCGGCTGTTGGGCATGCCGTCCTCCAACGTCAGCCGCCACGTCGCGGCCCTGGAGCGCACACTCGGCGTGCGCCTGCTGGAACGCAGCACCCGCCACTTGCGCATGACCGAAGCCGGTCGGCTGCTCTACGAACGTGCCAAGCCTTTGCTCGACGCTTTGCTGTCCACGCAGGAAGCGCTAGGTGCGGCGCAGCGCGAACTGCGCGGGCCTTTGAAAATGTGCATGCCCACGGAGGCGCCCAGGCTGCTGGCGCCCATCCTTGCCGAGTTTTGCAGCCTGCACCCTGGCATCGAGCTCGAGTGCGATACCCGCATGACGGGGTTGGAATCGCTGCGCGAGGATGTCGACCTGTCCATCGTCTTCCACAGGGGGCAGCAGGAAGACAGCACGTTCATCACCCGCGAACTCGCCACATTGCCGAGCATCGTGGTGGCCGCGCCTTCGTTGCTCGCCAAGACCGGCCTACCGCGGCATGTGCGCGAACTCAAGGCCTTGCCCTGCATCACCACCCTGAGTGCGCTGAAGGGCCAACCTTGGCAGTTTCTTGATGCCTCCGGCCGGATCGTCAAAGTGCCGGTGCGCAGTCGCTACCGCGTCAACAGCGGCGAACTGGCCGTGGCGGGCGCACGGCAAGGCATCGGTTTCGCGATCGTGGCGGCCCATCCCTGCCAGGAGGATCTGGCTGCGGGCCGATTGCAGGAGGTGACGCTGGACTTATGCCCTGCGCCGTTGCAGTTGCTGGGGGCCTACAGCCACCGCCATTCCGTGACCCGGCGGGTCCGAGCGCTGCTGGAATTGATACAGCTGCGGTTGGCGGGAGCGGGTGGCCCGTGCACTGGCCCTGAACCTTCTGGCGCGGTCTAGACCGAGGTGACGAAGCTCGGTTGCGAGTGGCGACCCAGCGCTACGGATCAACGCCCAGCCGATTTTTCCTCGAGCCGTGCCTGCACGGCATCGTCGAACAGGATGTAGAGCGCTTCGACCTGTGGGCCGCGGATCTTCTTCGCGGCCTCCATGGCCTGCACGAATTCGATCTGAATTTGCGCTTCCTGGGCGATCTCGTCGGCGTCGTTGGCATCGTCCAAGGCGCGCATCAAGCGTTCGATGGGGGTGCGCAGGTCTTTGGCGATGCGCAGGGTGTCCAGTTGTTCGTTGAGGTTCATGGGTAGTCCCGGCAGATGAGGTGTTGAGGGGGAGCGTGTCATAGTTCTGGGTATTCGGCTCGTATCGAGTCAAGGCGTCTGGACAGGCGATGCTGTCCTCTCCACGTATTGACCCCGTACAGCGCTAAAACGCTCTGTCTGTTTCTGTAGGCCTCAAGGCCCATAGCTGGACCAACAGCAGCTTACTGCAGGCACGCCGCCCAGCAAGTGGCCGCGCTGACCCACGACATCGTGTGGATGGAGCAGGTCGAGGTCAACGGCCAGAACGTGCTCGCCCCGGTGCTCTACCTGGCCCACGCAAAAGGCCGCCTGGCGCCCAACGGCGCGTTGATCCAGGGCCGCGACGTCAACCTGATCACCGGCGGCGAGCTGAATAACGTCGGCACCTTGCGTGCCACCAACCACCTCTCCGCTAGTGCCGCCAACATCCGCAACAGCGGGCTGATCGAAGCCGGGGGCCGGGTGGAGATGCTCGCCACCGAAGCGATCCGCAATGCCCAGGGCGGCATCATCGCCGGGCGCGACGTGAGCCTGACGGCGCTGACCGGCGATGTGATCAACGAGCGCAGCGTCAACCGCCTCGAAGGCCGTGCCCGTGGTGAGCACGTGACCCAGGACTTGGTCGACAGCGCCGCGCGCATCGAGGCGGCGAACGCCCTGACCATTACCGCCGGGCAAGACATCGGCAACGTGGGCGGCGTGCTCAAGGCCGGTGGCGACCTCAGGCTGGACGCCGGTCGCGACCTGTACATCGGCAGCCAGGAGGGCGTCGACAGCCACGAATACCAGCGCCGCCGTGTGAGCGGGCATGACACCCGCATCACCCAGTACGCCAGCGAAGTGACCGCTGGCGGCAACCTGGCCGCCACCGCCGGCCAGGACCTGAGCATCGTCGCCAGCGAGGTAGAGGCCCGCCGGGACCTGGCCTTGCAGGCTGGCCGCGACGTGACCTTGGCTGCGGTGGCCAACGAGACCCACAGCTACGCCAAGGGCAAGAAAGGCCAGACCCGGTACGAACGTCAGGAAGACGACGTCGCGCAGCAGGCCGCCGTGGTGAAAGCCGGTGGCGACCTCGCCATTGATGCCGGCCGCGACCTGCGCCTGGTGGCAAGCCAGGCCAGCGCCGGGGGTGAGGCTTACCTGGTGGCCGGCGACAAGCTCGAACTGCTGGCGGCGAACGACAGCCAGTACTCGCTGTACGACATGAAAAAGAAGGGGAATTGGGGGAGTAAAGAGACCCGGCGCGATGAAGTCACCGACGTCCAGGCCATGGGCAGCGAGGTGCGCAGCGGCGGTGACCTGACGCTGGCGAGCGGTGGGGATCAGCTTTATCAGGGCGCTAAGGTGATCTCTGGGGCGGATCTGATGCTCGATAGCGGTGGGAGCGTGACGTTCGAGGCGGTGAAGGATCTGCGGCAGGAGAGTCACGAAAAAAGCAAAGGCGATCTTGCCTGGAACAGCATGAAGGGCAAGGGCAACACCGACGAAATCCTGCGTCAGAGTCAGCTTTCGGCTAACGGCGACATGCTCGTGCGGGCAGTGGATGGCCTGAAGGTCGATGTCCGGCAGGTCAATCAGCAGACCGTCAGCCAGAGCATCGATGCGATGGTCGAGGCCGACCCTCGGTTGGCATGGCTGAAGGACGCCGAGCAGCGCGGGGACGTGGACTGGCGGCAAGTGAAGGAGGTACACGACTCCTTCAAATACAGCCACTCCGGCCTTGGCGCTGGGGCACAGATCGTTATCGCGATCATCATCACGTACTTCACCGCTGGAGCGGCGAGCACCCTGGTGGCCGGTGGGGCCACGACGGCCGGGGCCTCTGCGGCCGCGACCAGTGCAGGTGGCATTTGGGCCGCAGGTGCCGGTGCTTCCTTGCAAGGTATCGGCTGGGCCAACGCTGCGGTTACAGCCGGCGCGGTGGGCATGACCAGCAACGCGGCCATCAGCACAATCAACAACAGAGGCAACCTGAGCCTGGTGCTCAAGGACGTGACCTCCAAGGATGCGCTGCGCGGCTATGCCGTGGCGGGTGTAACGGCCGGGCTGACGACAGGGCTGTTCGATGGATGGACAGGTACCGAGACTCAAGGCACAACTGCTGCCGGTACGGCTGGGGTGACTGCCAACACCACCACCGTGCTGGCGCAGGGTGGGTTGTCCAGCGTAGGTGGCCTAGGTCGATTCGCAGGAAATCAAGTGCTGCAAAACGGTACGTCGGCCGTACTCGACCGGGCGCTCGGAGGAGACAGCTCGTTTAGCGATGCGTTACGCAACAGCTTGGCGAACACCTTTGCAGCCGCAGGCTTCAACTGGGTGGGCGATATAAGCGCAGAAAACAAGCTCGATTTCGAAAATGGAGGATTACCCAAAACCGTTCTGCACGCCCTCATGGGTGGGCTTGCCGCCGAAGCGGCTGGCGGAGACTTCCGGATCGGTGCCTTGTCGGCAGGTGTGAACGAAGCAGTGGTAGGAAGGCTTGCCGATCAGTACACCCAACTGCAAGGGGATGAAAAGGATCGGCTGCTGGTGATGAACTCGCAGATCCTCGGTGTGTTGACGGCGGCGGCGGCAGGCGGTGAAGTAAAGGATCTGCAGACCGGATCATGGGTGGCGGGGAGTGCGACTTCTTATAACCGCTTGCTGCACGATGCGGAAAAGAAGGCGCTATCCGCAGAAGCGGGGGATTTGCAGAAGCGGTTGGGCAAACCTGGGACGGATGTCTCTTGGGAAGACTTGTTGCTGCTGGCGGCCAACGCGCAGGTGGACCAGACCGAGCTAGCACGGCTGAATGCCCTCATTGGAATGTATGATCCAGCCAGCCCCGAAGGTCTGCATTTCGTAGAGAATCTGCAGGCGGCCCAGCAAAGCATTGATAAATTAGCTGCGCAAAATACGGTACTGACATGGAAAGACGGCAGCCCCATTACGGCGAACGGAGCTGAGGTCAAGGCATTCCAGGCCACGGGAAAACAGGCGCTCGACCATGGGCTGTTCAATACCGATTCGAAGTGGACGCAGGCCACAGGTAATAGTTGGGCTGGCGATGTCGAGGTAGTACCCGAGGCCTGGAAGCGACAGTTTGGCGATAAAAATGCTGCCATTTATCTGCATGAAATTGGACAGGTTTCCAGCAGCCCTGAAGAGATGAAAGATCTGGTGGACCGCGTTTCGGCTGTGGTCTCTGGAGGGGTACAAGATGTAACGATCGACTTGGACATCGCGCTGGCGATGACAGGGACAGGGGCTGTATTGCGTGCGTTGTTGGCTAAGCGGGTAATTCGAGCAAGAGCCGAGGCTGGGGAGAAAGCGCTATCTGATGTTGCATCCGCTTCCGAGATAGAAGGCAGAGGTCCTGCGTCAAACGCTGCCTTATTTGAAAAGCTGAGAGCGGGTTATAGTGCACAAGAAATTAAAAATGCACAACCTATCGGTAGTGCCCTGAAAGACGATCCTCTTCATCGTGCCCCGAGTTATGTCACTGAGCAGATTCCGGAGAAGGGGAGGTTCTTTACCATTCGTGGAGGGGATGGTAAAACATACAACCTCACTCAGATGGAAGGCGAAGTGGATGGCAAATTAGGAATATTTGAATGGCTTGTAAATTCAAAGGGAGAGTTAACGCATCAAAGGTTCATTCCTGCCGGAAGAATCACAGGGACGCCTAACCAGGTTCCATCGCGGCTACCGAAATAAGAGGGCATATGCATATAAAATTAGATGGAGGCTTCTGTTTTGCAGAAGCTCCTTGGTTAAGTTGGAAGGATATCGAGTATGGGTTGAAAAATGATTTTATGACGGCGAAAGAAGTTGTTGAATATACTGTTAGAAAGCTGTCTAGTGAGTCTTCTGCAGAGCATTACACTTTGGCCTGCCTAGAGGGTGAGGATGAATTCCATGTTCAGGAATCTGTGAGCTGTCTGGCAGGCAGGGAGCTAAGTGGGGAGGTGGGTTCAGAGAGGGTGTGGGTGTACTTAGTTTTTCTATGGGTTTTTGTAAATAAAGATAAATTCCAAGATCCTTTAGCTGTTATTGAGGAGCTGTACGCAGATTTTGATTACCCGGATTTTATAGCGCCAGCTGTTCGATATATGCCGGCAGAAGATTCTTCTTTGCAGGGCGACGATCAACTATTGGTAAAGCTCTCTAATATTTTGGATGTCTATGGTAGAGAGCTTCGGAGTAATCGATCGGGCTAGGCACTGTACGAAACAAGGCGTCGTGGACACAGCATGGCGCGAGCCAGCGAGACCATCGATGCACAACTTTTTGCAAGCTTGTCGAAGCGCCTCACCAGTCGGCGATTCTCTTTCAGCCAGCCGAACATGCGCTCGATGACATTGCGTTGTCGATACTTGGGCCGGTCGAACAACCTGGACAAGCCTGGCTTAGGCTTGCGCTTCATCGAGCGCATTGCAATAACAGGCTGTATGCGGCAGCGGTCGCAGTATTGGCGCAGTGCCTCTGCGTCATAGCCTTTGTCGGCGAGCAGCCACTTGCAGCGTTTACGAGGTCGCCCGCGCTGGGCGGAAGGTATGCTGACACCATCGAGCAGCGGCTGTGCATAGCTGATATCACTGGCTTGACCGCCAGAAAGGAGGAAACGCAACGGTACCCCGTTGGCGTCGCAGAGCATGTGGATCTTGGTCGTCAGGCCACCTCGACTGCGGCCTAGAGCGTGATCGGCAGGATCGTCAGATTCCTTTTTTTCGAGCACCTGACGAGGCCCGAGTGGCACGCACTGCGGTCGAGTCGATCATCCAGGTCTGCAGATCAATCAAACCTTGCTCGTTCAGCTTCAGGTGCAAGCGCTTGAGCATCCGATCGAGTGCCCCGTTGTTTCGCCAGTCCCGAAACCGTTGATACACGGTCGACCAGGGGCCGAAACGCTCCGGCATGTCACGCCAAGCAGCGCCGGAACACAGTATCCAAAGCACGCCATCGAGCATCAGGCGGTCACTTACTCGAGGCCGGCCACGCCTACGGGTTTCGATGAAAAGATCGGAGACCGCATCCCAGGCCTCATTCGAGATTTCGTACCGCTTTGCCATCACAGGATTCCTTTCCGTTGATGGCCGGGGAATGTACAAAATCATTGGGGGCGCGGGGCGATAACTGGGTTTCTACGAATTTCGTACAGAGCCTAGGCTGGACGCCGGTCGCGACCTGTACATCGGCAGCCAAGAGGGCGTCGACAGCCACGAACATCAGCGCCGCCGAGTGGGGTGAATTTCCTTCTGTCGGTCTAGATAAGCATTTTTTTTCAGCTGTTGATTAGACGGTTAAGTGTTAGGTGGCTCTACGTCTTACGTAAATTTTTGAGGCTATAGGGCACGGCCAAAAGTCAGTTCACGAATGGATGAATTATTCAATCCTCAGAACATCCAAGGTGCATCCTTAACTACCGAACATCAGGATTATGGAAGTACGTATCCATGGTTAACCTAAACTCCGCCTCAAATTCGAGCCGACCTCCAAGCGTCGAAAGTGTCGAATCGAAAACTCGCCCTCCGTTACTTTCTTAACGTGGATGCGTCGCCAGGTTGCGACTCAGAATCATTAGGTAGGGGCCTCATATAGGGCCTGTCGAACCGCGCAGCGTCAAGCTGCCAGCGTTTGAAAAGACTATGACGATGGGGTTTCGGCGGCGCGCAGGGACGCAATGGATCGTGTTCTTGCTGATGATATGAGCAGTTAGAAGTGTCAGAGGTCTTATGGATGCTGACATGAATGAAGTTTTTAACGGAATCCCTAGGCACTTGACCCTGAACGGTCGGTCAGGTGATTACGGATTATATGTCCCTGGTATTTTTATCAGGTGCGTGGCTTGGGTAGAGGCGATAAGCTTCTTTGTAATGGCGTTCAGATTGTGGCGGTGTCCAAGGGGGGGCTATGCCCAAGAAAGAAAAAATTGTGAAACATAGATTTTATCAGGGGCCTCATTTTTCAACAGAGTTGGGAGATTCAGAGGTTTACTCGGTATTTAGAGTTCAGCGTCAACTTCTGGCGCAAAAAGATGCTGGGGACATAGGGGCGCTGGCAACTGATAACGGTGGTAGCATTTTAGCAGTGGATGAGAAAAATGTTCGTCGGGCCTATAGCTATACACTTTACGGACTTCGATCATTAATATGTGGCAAGCGCGATCTCTTGGGTTTCAATGGAGAATTGCAAGAATATTTTACCCACTACTATATGCTCGGCAATGGTCATCGAGGTTTGCACCGGCACGTATTCTTAAGCCCAGACGGGCTGAGCCCATTTGGCAAAGGTGGCATCAATGCATATGCGTATGGCAGTGGCGATCCGATAAATTATATTGATCCCTCGGGGAGATTCATATTATTTAAAGCGGCGGCCATGCTTTTATCAACGATGGCCGGAGCGTTTTCGTGGGGGGCAGCACTTTTTACCGGTAGTCGAGTGGCGCAGGTTACAGGTGGTATTGCGGTTGGGGCAGGCTTGGCTGCAGCGGCTAGTATAACTACAAACACAGCCAATTCATTGGTGGCTACTTCAGCGTCGGCAGCTGCTCTTTCGATTCGCGCGAATTTTAGACAAATGGCTTTCAACGCTCGGATGGAAATCTTCAATACTCTTCGTCATCCGGCGGCAAATACGCCTAACGTGACAAGCCACTTAACATTAGCTGCGCGCGCGGCGCTCGCATTGCCTAAAGCAGGCCTGAAGATCGCTAACACAATGAACTTCAATAATATCAACGACCCTGCGGTTATTGCGGTGCTTAAGCAAGGGCCGGCCTATGTCAGAGCTGCTATGGCTGCCCAGAGCTCTCCGAATATAGATGCATTTATCGGCAAGCTAAAAGAGATGGACACTGATGGACTTCCTTCAGAAATCACAGCACTGATTCGTCAGACTTAAAACAACCTGAATCCTCCGTCACTGCAAGGGCAAGCCCTTAATGTAGGCTTGCCCGGTCCATGGAGGCGGAGTTTACGGGTTGTAAGTGAGCATTCCGGGGCTGTTTTCAACGCAGCATCACCGAATATCAAGGCTTTTCGTACAGAGCCTAAGTATTCAGTCCCAGAAAGTCATGGTGCATCCTGACCCGCAGCGCCTTGCACCACTGCCTGGTGCGACACGGGGTCAGCCAAGCGCGGTAAATTCGACAATACAGCGATAGGCTATCTGCACACCGATGCTCGGAGCTACGTCTTGAGACCGGCAAGCAGCACCTGTTCGTGACGGTTGATCGCGTTATGAAGTTCACCTACGCCGCGTTCTTCGACGCCGCTACCCAGCGTAATGTCGCTGAGTTTGTGCGCCAGGTCGTGCAGACTTTTTTTTTCAAGATCCACACCGTCCTGACTGACAACGGTGCGGCTTTCGCCGAACCCAGCGCTCGACTTGCAACAATAGGCAAGGGCGCACCGCACAATCAGCCATCCCCTTCAATCCAGCAAACTCAACGCCCGCGCCCGATGCAACGCCTGTATCCGGCTAGTCACCTCAAGCTTGGCGTACACATTCTTCAGGTGCCATTTCACTGTCTCGCTCGAGATGTCCAGGCTGCGCGCGATCTCCTTGTTCGACTGCCCCCGGGCGACCAACTGCAATGTCTGGCTTTCCCGTTCGCTGAGATTCAAGGCTGCCCCCGGCGACGCCTCGGGCACGCTCTGCAACACCTGCTGGGCGTACGTCTTGACCGAGGCGCCGAGCGTGGCGCACCGCTCCAGCAGAGGCACCACTGCAGGGCCGGCATCCAGCAGCGTCCGCTGCAAGCCTCGCCGCTGGCCCACCTCCAACACGGGGAGCATCACTTCGGCCGCGCGCTTGGCCTGGCCGCTGCACCACAGGTTGGTCGCCCCCTGCGTACGGGCGCGCAGGCTTTCCAGGGTCTGGCCGGCCCGTTCGTCGTCCTCGGCCTGCTCCGCCCAGCGCTGCGCGGCTTCGGCGTGCTGCCCCTCGGCGGTGAGCAGCCAGGCGTGGCCGATTCGCCGGCATCGCTCGAGGGCGTGATGAGCGTCGGTATCGCTCGGGTGCTCAGCGCTCAGGCGCGTCAGTTGCTGGCACAGCTGCCGGGCCTGGGCAGGCGCGTTGGCCAGCACCTGTAGCCGCACCTGTTCGGCCAGCAGCAGGCCCTGCAGGCGTGGCCAGCGGCGCAGGGTGGCCAATTGCTGGGCGTGCTCCAGCAGGCGCATGGCCTGGCCGGGGTCGCCCGTTTCCAGGGCGCAGCGGGCGAGGGCGCGGTAGGCGCTGAACAGCGCGTCCAGGGGCGCGATGGCATCGATCCGATGCAGCCGCGGTTGCAGCTCGCGGGCCAGCGTCTGCCAATCGCCGCGTTCGTACCACAGCTCGGCGAGCAGGGCGGTGAGGGTGGCGCTGCCGCTGGACTGTGCGCCGGTGAGGTGTTCGGCGTGGCTCAGGGCCTGGCGATAGTGATGCTCGCCACCCTCGAGGTCGCCTTGGCGCACGTGGGTCAAGCCAAGGATGAATGCCCGGTAGACGCTGACGAACAGGTTGTCCGCCGGGCTGCTCGGGCAGGGCATGTGCCGCTGCACCGCTTGCGCATCAGCGTAGCGCCCACGCACCAGGTAGCCGTAGCTGAGGATGTTGCACACCAGCCCATCGACCCAACGGTCGCCGCACGGCACCTGGGCCAGCAGCGGTTCGACCTGGGCCAGGCCGACACTCAGGCGTTCCGCGAACGAGGCATTGATGGCGCAGATGACCTGGTGCTTGACCAGCAGGCGCGGGTTGAGGCCTGGGCTGGTCAACAGGGGTGCCAGGTCCAGCAGCAGCCGTTCGGCTTCTGCGAAACGGAAGCGGTGGGCCAGCGCCCAGCTCAGGTTCAGTTGCAGGTCGATGCGTTGTTCGTCCGGTGCCGCCAAGGCACTGGGGGGCAAGGCTTGCAGCCAGCGCACCAGAGTGTCGACGTCGCCTTCCTCGGCCAGCGACTGCGCGCCTTTGTCGGCACAACCGGTGGGGTTGCCCGACTGGCCGGCGGCCAAGGCATGGCGGATGGCCTCGGCCCAGTGCTGATGGGCCGCCAGCCAGTTGCTGGCGCGCTGGTGCAGCTGCGCGACGTCGAGGCCGCTGCTGGCCAGCCGCTGTTGCAGAGTCTCGGCGAACAGCGCGTGGTAGCGAAACCACTGGCCCTGGCCATCCAGGCACGACATGAACAGGTTGTGCCGTTCGATGAAGGCCAGCATCCGCTCGCCGTCGTCGCGCCCGGTCAGCGCATTGCACAAGTCAGGGGTGAAGCGGTTGAGGAGCGAGGTCTGCATAAGGAAATCACGCACCTCGGCCGGCAGCGGTGCCAGCACCACGTCTTGCAGGTAGCTGCCGATCATCCGTGAACCCCGCACCAGGTGCGCCCAGCGCTCACCGGAGGCGGCACTGGCAGCGGTGGACAGGGAAGCCATCTGGAGGCCGGTGATCCAGCCTTCGGTCAGGTGCAGCAGGCGTTGCAGTTCGGCCGTGTCCAGGCGCAGTTCGGTGGCGCGGGCGAAATAGCGCTCGGCCTCCTCGAGGGTGAAGCGCAACTGGTCGGCGTCGATCTCGACCAGCTGCTGGCGGGCGCGCAGGCGGCTCAGCGGCAAAGCGCTGGCCGTACGGCTGCCGAGCGCCAGGTGCAGGCAGGCAGGGGCGTGCAGCACCAGTTCGAGCAGGTCGTGCTCGATGGCCGGATGGCGAACCAGGTGGGCGTCGTCCAGCACCAGGTACAGAGGGTTCCGACGCTGTCCCAGGTGGTTGATCAGGGTACGCATGAAGCCTTCGGTCGCCGCGCTCGCGGTGCCATCGGGCGCGTTCAGGCTGGGCTCGACGCTGCCCAGGGCGGCCAGCAGGTAGCGGCGGAAGTAGGTGGGGTCGTCGTCCTGTTCGTCCAGGCTCAGCCAGGCCACTGCGTGGCCCTGGTCGAGCAGGCACTGGCGCCATTGGCTGAGCAAGGTCGTCTTGCCGAAGCCGGCGCCGCCACAGACCAGCGCCAAGGTGCGCTGGTGCAGGCGGTCGAGGCTGTCGAGCAGGCGCGTGCGCAGCAGTTGCGTGCCGGCCGCGCGGGGTGGGCCGAGTTTGGTGCCGATCAACGGCAAGCCCTGGCCGAGGCTATGGACGCTGTGGCCGTAGGCCGGGGCGCTAGGGGGTATCAGGTGATCCATCGACGGTCATCCTGCGGCGGTCGGGTGGCGATCATTGTTGTTGTAGACACGCGTTTGGCAAGGGTAATCCGCGCGGGGGGTGTTTGCCTCCCCCCCAACCGGGTGGTTATGGGCTTGGGCAGAGTTTCCTACCGTAGGCCAACCCTGTCGTCGGCCGGCTGATCCGGACCGATCCTTTCTAACAACAACACAGATGAGGGCGAGCCATGCTTAGCAAGGCCCAACTGCTCCAGGCCTACCGCAAGATGCGCGAGATCCGCGTGTTCGAAGAGCGCCTGCACCACGAGAACACCACCGGCGACATCCCCGGCTTCATCCACCTCTACAGCGGCGAAGAAGCCATCGCGGTGGGCGTGTGCGAGAACCTCACCGATGCCGACTACATCGGCTCGACCCACCGCGGGCACGGCCACTGCATCGCCAAAGGCTGCGACCTGCACGGCATGATGGCCGAGATCTTCGGCAAGGCTTCCGGGCTGTGCCGCGGCAAGGGCGGCTCGATGCACATCGCCGACCTGAGCAAGGGCATGCTCGGCGCCAACGCCATCGTCGGCGGTGCGCCGCCCCTGGCCATCGGCGCGGCGCTCACGGCCAAGACCCTGGGCACGCGCAACGTGGCGGTGTCGTTCACCGGCGACGGCGGCTCCAACCAGGGCCTGGTGTTCGAAGCCATGAACATGGCCGTGGTGCTCAAGCTGCCCGCCGTGTTCGTGTTTGAGAACAACGGCTTCGGCGAGGCCACCGGGCACGACTACGCCGTGGGCGGGCGCGACATCGCCAGCCGCGCGGCAGGCTTCGGCATGCCGGCGGTGAAGGTCGACGGCACCGACTTCTTCGCCGTCTACGAGGCCGCCGCCCACGCTGTGGAGCGCGCCCGCAACGGCGAAGGGCCGAGTGCCATCGAAGCCGTGGCCCATCGCTGGCACGGCCATTTCGAAGGCGACCCGATGCTCTATCGCGCCGACGGCGAAGTGGAACGCCTGCGCCGTGAGCATGACCCCTTGCAGCACTTCATCCAACGCGTAGGCGATCAGCTGAGCGCCGAGGAGCTGCGCGCCATCGACGACGAGGTCCAGGCCCAGGTCGACGACGCCGTGACCAAGGCCCGCGCCGCCGAGTACCCCTCGGTCGACAACCTGCTGACCGACGTCTACGTCGCCTACTGAGGAGCTGCACCATGGCAATGCGTACTTATCGTGAAGCGGTCAAGGAAGCCCTGGCCCAGGAAATGCAACTCGACCCCCGTGTGGTGGTGATCGGCGAAGACGTCTGCGGCGGCCAGGCCGGCACCGCCGAGGTGGGCAGCAAAGGCGAAGCCTTTGGCGGTGTGCTCGGCGTGACCAAAGGCCTGTGGAGCGAGTTCGGCTCGTCGCGGGTGATCGACACGCCGATCACCGAATCGGCGATCATCGGCATGGCCGCCGGTGCGGCGGTGACCGGCCTGCGCCCGGTGGCCGAGCTGATGTTCATGGACTTTTTCGGCGTCTGCCACGACATGCTCTACAACCAGGCGGCCAAATTCCGCTACATGTTCGGCGGCAAGGCCAAGGCGCCCCTAGTGGTGCGCGGCATGATCGGCGCCGGCTTTTCCGCCGCTGCCCAGCATTCGCAGTCGCCCTACAACATCTTCGCCACCACGCCGGGGCTCAAGGTGGTGGTGCCGTCCAACCCCTACGACGTAAAAGGTCTGCTGATCCAGGCGATCCGCGACGACGACCCGGTGGTGTTCTGCGAGCACAAGCTCCTCTACGACCTCAAGGGCGAAGTGCCCGAACACAGCTACACCATTCCCTTCGGCGTGGCCAACTACACCCGCCAAGGCACCGATGTCACCGTCATCGCCCTGGCGGCGATGGTGCACAAGGCCAACGAAGTGGCGGACAAGCTCGCCGCCGAAGGCATTTCGGTGGAAGTGGTCGACCCGCGTACCGTGTCGCCGCTGGACGAAGAGGGCATTCTCGAATCGGTGGCCTCCACCGGGCGCGTGGTGATCGTCGACGAGTCGGCCGCGCGCATCGGCTTTGCCCACGACGTGGCGGCATTGATCGCCTCCCAGGCGTTCTACCACCTCAAAGCGCCGATCGTCATGGTCACCCCGCCGCACACCCCCGTGCCGTTCTCGCCGGTGCTGGAGCAGGCCTGGATTCCCAGCGCGCAACGCATCGAAGCCGCCATTCGCACTGTGATGGAGGGCTGAGCATGAGTGAGATCCGCGCGATCGAAGTGCCCAAATGGGGGCTGTCGATGGAGGAGGGCACGCTGACCAGCTGGCTGATCGAGGAAGGCGCTGCCTTCGCCGAGCAGCAGGAAGTGTGCGAAATCGAAACCAGCAAGATCGCCAATGTGCTGCAAGTGCCGTTCGCCGGGGTGTTGCGGCGCAAGGTGGCACAGCCGGGCGACACCATCGCGGTCGGCGGCGTGCTGGGCGTGGTGGCCGAGGCTTCGGTCAGCGAGGCCGAGATCGATGCTTATTTGGCCCAGCGGAGTGGTGCACCGGCCGTGGCCGACGCGGCGCCGTCCGCGCCTGCCGCGCCACCGTCCACAGCGCCGGAGGCGACGGCAGCGCATGCGGACGCGCAGGCGGGCAAGCACGTCCAAGGCAACGATCTGTCTCGGCCCGCCCCTGCCGCCGCCCGAGCGCAGCCGACGTCCGCCCCTGGCGAAGCCGACTGGCAGATCCCCCAGGCCTTACGCGGAGTCAGTGCGCAGGATGCCTTCGCCACGCCCCATGCCCTCAAGCTGGCCGCCGAGCTCGGCCTCGACCTGGGTCAGGTGCCGGGTTCGGGCCGGGGCGCTCGGGTCAGCGTCGCCGACATCGAGACCGCCGTGCGCGCCGCCGGCGGCCAGGTCGCCCGCCGTGCGCCCGTGCACAAGGCCGCGCAGCCGGCAGCCTCGCGTGCCGACGACAGCCAGGTCGCCGCCACGCCTCTGGCCCGGCGTCTGGCCCAGCAGTGGGGCATCAACCTGCACGATTGCCGCGCCACCGGCAGCCGTGGTCGGGTGTGCAAGGCCGACGTGCAGGCACAACGCAGCACCGTCGCGCCGTCGCCGAGCAGCGCCGCGCAGCCTGCCAGCAAGCCGGAAGCCTTCGACACCCTGCCCATGAACGGCATGCGCAAGGCCATCGCGGCGCGCTTGCAGGCTTCCAAGCGCGAAGCGCCGCACTTCCGCCTGCATGCCGATTTCGACATGGAGCGGTTGCTGGCGCTGCGCACCGAGATCAACGCCGCAGTGCCGGCGGTCAAGCTGTCGGTCAACGACCTGCTGATCAAGGCCTGCGCCCAGGCGCTGATTGAGGTGCCTGGGGTCAACGTGCAGTACGACGCCGAGCGCCAGGAGATCCGCCGCTACGCCGATGCCGACATCGCCGTCGCGGTGGCGCTGGACGGCGGTCTGATCACGCCCATCGTGCGCCAGGCCAACCGCAAGTGCCTGGCCGAGGTGTCGGCCGAAATGCTCGCCCTGGCTACCCAGGCCAAGGCCGGCATGCTCAAGCCCGAGCAGTTCCAGGGCGGCACCTTCAGCCTGTCCAACCTGGGCATGCTGGGCGTGCGCCGTTTCGACGCCATCATCAACCCGCCGCAAGGCGCGATCCTCGCCATCGGCGCGGGCGAACAACGGGTGGTGGTGCACGAGGGGCAACCGGCGGTGCGCATGCAGATGAGCGTGACCCTGTCCTGTGACCACCGGGTGATCGACGGGGCGCTGGGCGCGGCCTTCCTCAAAGCGCTCAAGCAACGGGTGGAAAATCCCACCCTGATGCTGGTCTAGGAGGCCACCATGCACGACACATTCGATGTACTGATCGTCGGCGGCGGGCCCGGTGGCTATGTGGCGGCGATCCGCGCAGCGCAACTGGGCCTGCGCACCGCGCTGGTGGAAAAGCAGCATCTGGGCGGGATTTGTCTGAACTGGGGCTGCATCCCTACCAAGGCCATGCTCAAGGGCGCCGAAGTGGCGCATACCCTGCGCCACCTCGACACCTTCGGCTTCAGCGCCGACAACGTGCAGTTCGACATCCGCACCCTGGTCGCGCACAGCCGCCAGGTATCCACCACCCTCACGGGCGGGATCGCCCATCTGCTGAAGAAGAACGGGGTGACGCTGTTCGAAGGGCGCGCCCGGCTGACCGGCAAGGGGCAGGTCAGCGTGACCTTGGCCGAAGGCGAGCAGGCGTTGCGGGCCAAGCACGTCATCCTCGCCACCGGTGCCCGCCCGCGGCCGCTGCCGGGCCTGGTACCCGACGGCGAGCGGATCTGGAGCTATTTCGAGGCGCTGGTGCCGCAGCAGGTGCCGGCCTCGCTGTTGGTGGTCGGTTCCGGCGCGATCGGTGTGGAGTTCGCCAGCCTCTATGCCGACCTCGGCAGCGCCGTGACCCTGGTGGAGCTGGCGGGGCAGATCCTGCCCGCCGAAGACCAGGAGGTGGCCGCCCTGGTCCGGCGCGAGTTCGCCCGGCGTGGTATTCGGGTGTTGACCCAGGCGAGCGTCGGCGCCGTGCACAGCGAAGGCGAGCAGGCGCACTGCAGCGTACGCCTGGCCGATGGCCGCGAAGAGCGCATCAGCGTCGAGCGCGTGCTGCTCGCTGCGGGTATCCAGGCCAACCGCGAAGACCTCGGCCTCGAGGCTCTGGGGGTGGAGATCGAGCGCGGCTTCGTTAAGACCGACGCCTGGTGCCGCACCAACGTGGCCGGCCTCTACGCCATCGGTGACGTCGCCGGCGCGCCGTGCCTGGCGCACAAGGCCAGCCACGAAGGGGTGCTGTGCGTGGAGAAGCTGGCCGGTGTGGCCGGCGTGCATCCGCTCGACAAGGCCTTCGTGCCCGGCTGCACCTACGCCCGGCCACAGGTCGCCAGCCTGGGCCTGACCGAGGCGGCGGCGCGGGCCACCGGCAGGTCGCTGAAAATCGGGCGCTTCGACTATCAGGCCAATGGCAAGGCCCTGGCGATGGGCGAGGCGCAGGGTTTCGTGAAGACCATCTTCGATGCCGACAGCGGCGAGCTGCTCGGCGCGCACATGGTCGGCCCGGAAGTAACCGAGCAGATCCAGGGCTTCGGCATTGCTCACGCGCTGGAAGCCACCGAACAGGCCCTGGGCCAGGTGGTGTTCGCCCACCCGACCTTGAGCGAGGCCATGCACGAGGCGGTCCTGGCCGCCAGTGGCCGGGCCTTGCACCATTGACCCCCGTACGGCGCCAGCGGGCGCCGTGCCCCTTCGTTCGCACAAGGACACCGCGATGCTTCGATTTCACGACAAAGTGGTACTGATCACCGGCGCCGCCGCCGGCATTGGCGAAGCCACGGCGCGACGCTTCGCCGAAGAGGGCGCCCAAGTGGTGCTGGCCGACTGGAACCTGGCCAAAGCCCAGGCCGTAGCCGCCGAGCTGCCGGCCGAGCGCGTCCTGGCCGTGCAGGTGGACGTCTCGGACCTGGCGTCGGTGCAACGGATGGTCGAGGCCACCGTGGCGCGCTTCGGCGGGCTGGACGTGCTGGTCAACAACGCGGGCGTGCACATCCCTGGCACCACGCTTGAGACCAGCGAGGCCGACTGGCGCAAGATCGCTTCGGTTAACATCGACGGGGTGATCTTCTGCAGCAAGTTGGCCCTGCCGCACTTGATCGAGCGCCGCGGCAACATCGTCAGCACGGCTTCGGTGTCGGGTCTGGGCGGGGACTGGGGCGCGGCCTTCTACTGCGCCAGCAAGGGTGCGGTGGTCAACTACACCCGCGCACTGGCGCTCGACCATGGCGCCCAGGGCGTACGCGCCAATGCGGTGTGCCCGAGCCTGACCCGCACCGCCATGACCTGGAGCTGGGAGCAGTCGATCCGCGACAGGTTCAACGAACGCATTCCCTTGCAGCGCGAAGCCTTGCCGAGCGAAGTGGCTGCGGCGATCGCCTTTCTGGCCAGCGACGACGCCAGCTTCGTCAACGGCGTCAATCTACCGGTGGACGGCGGCGTGACGGCCTCGGACGGCCAGCCCAAGGTGTCCTGAGCGGCGAGTGGGGGCGTTGCATTGCGGGGCCGGCCGGGGCACCCTGGGCGCCCCTTCGCACTGGAGCGTCGCCATGGACATCGACACCCTTAAACAGCGCCTTGGCCGCCCTGCCACACGGCTGGTGGCCGGTGGCTTTCGCCCTACCGAGGGCGTCGACGAGAGCTGGCTGGGCCGTGTGTATCTCTTCGCGCCCGACGAAGACCTGCCTCTGGACGCCGCCGGCCAGCCCATGTTGCCCATCGCCCAATTCCACCTGCCCAGCCTGATACCGCCCACGCCTTCGCTCGACGGGGTGCGGGTACTGACGCTGTTCATGTCGCGACGCTTTCCCGAACCTTTCGAACCCATGGGCGACAACTGGCTGATCCGCGAGTATGGCGAGCACGACACGCTGGTGCGCAAGGCGCTGCCTGTCCCCGATTCACCGCTCAAGGCCTTTCCCGTCAAGCCCCACCCGGTCGAGCGTGATTGCCCGCTATGGGATGGCGGCGGCGTGCCGCTGGAGCTGGAGCGCGAAGTCCTGGCGCGGATGCGTGCGGGCGAGATCGAAAGCTATTACGACCTCACCACCCACTGCTACGAGCACAAGTTCGGCGGCTTCCCGTCGTTCTGCCAAGCCGGTGTCGAGCCGCAGGAGGGCTTCGAGTTCGTGTTCCAGGTGTCTTCCGACGCCAAGATCAACCTGAATGTGGTCGACAGTGGCAGCCTGCTGTTCTGGAGGCACCCGCAGTCGGGCGAGTGGGCGTTCTACTACGACTTCTACTGATGCCGCATGCGATCCCAGGCCGCTCTGCGCAGGGTGAGCCTTTCTCCTACACAGGCTTGAGACATCGCCCTGGACAGGGTCGCTTTCAGCGCAAGGCTTGTCGCGCGCGAACTACCGAAAGTTCAAAAAAGTGCCATGCTTTCAGGATGCCGTCGGACTGGGCGCGTGAAGACGCCGGCCGTCGGCAAGGAGGGCGACCGTGACCCACGCCACCGTGACGGGGCCGGACGCCGCAGCTGAACACCGCTAGGCGCTTGGCCATCGGAGGATGACAGCGCCTGGGTTGCCGAGGTTTGCTGTATGCCTGATCAATTGCACCACCTGCCCCTGATCCACCGCATCCTGGAACGTGAACGCCACACCCCAGGTGCTCTCTTGCCCATCCTTCACGCCATCCAGAACGGCGTGGGGTATGTCCCCGACGACGCCGTGCCCGCCATCGCCCATGCGCTCAACCTGAGCCTGGCCGAGGTGCGTGGCGTGATCAGCTTCTACCACGACTTTCGTACCACACCGCCCGCCCGCCATACCTTGCGCCTGTGCCAGGCCGAGTCGTGCCGCAGCCGCGGCGCCGAGACGCTGGCCGCGCAAGTGCGCGAGCAGCTGGGCGTGGACGACCACGGCACCACGGCCGATGGCGCGCTGAGCCTGCGGCCGGTGTACTGCCTGGGTGCCTGCGCCTGCTCGCCGGCTCTGGAACTGGACGGCCAGGTGCATGCACGCCTGACCCCCGAGCGCGTGCGCGAACTGGTCGACGGCTGCCTGACGGAGGTGACGGCATGAAGCTGTTCATTCCCTGTGACTCGCTGGCCCGTGCCGTCGGCGCCGACGCCCTGGCCGAGGCGCTGAGCCGTGAGGCCGAGCGCCGTCAGTTTCCGCTGACCGTCCAGCGCACCAGCTCGCGCGGACTGTACTGGCTCGAACCGCTGGTGGAGGTCGACAGCGACCAGGGCCGCCTGGGTTTCGGCCCGGTCGGCGCCGCTGATGCCGCCAGCCTGCTCGATGCGTTGACGGGCCATGCGGCCGAGCATCCCTTGGCCCTGGGCCCGGTCGAAGACATGCCCTACCTGAAGACGCAGCAGCGTCTGCTGTTCGCCCGCGCTGGCATCACCCGGCCGCTGTCCCTGGACGACTACCGCGCCCATGGCGGTTTCGAAGGGTTGTCCAAGGCGGCCCTGATGCCTGGCGAAGAGGTGGTGGCCCAGGTGCTCGACTCCGGCCTGCGTGGCCGTGGCGGTGCGGCGTTCCCTGCCGGCATCAAGTGGCGCACCGTGCGTGAGGCACGCGCCGAACAGAAGTACATCGTCTGCAACGCCGACGAAGGCGACTCGGGCACCTTCGCCGACCGCATGCTGATGGAGGGCGACCCGTTCCTGTTGATCGAAGGCATGCTCATCGCCGGCCTCGCCGTCGGGGCCAGCAAGGGCTACATCTATGTGCGTTCGGAATACCCCGATGCCGTGCAGGCGCTCAACGAGGCGGTGATCCTCGCCCGTGAGGCGGGCTATCTGGACAGCACCGGCCGTGGCGTCGCCTTCGACCTGGACGTGCGGGTCGGGGCGGGCGCCTACATCTGCGGCGAGGAAACCGCGCTGCTGGAGTCGTTGGAAGGCAAGCGCGGCATCGTCCGCGCCAAGCCGCCGCTGCCGGCGCTGCAAGGCCTGTTCGGCCAGCCGACCCTGGTTCATAACGTGCTGACCCTGGCCTCGGTGCCGACCATCCTGGCCCGCGGCGCGCCGTACTACCGTGACTTCGGCGTCGGCCGCTCGATGGGCACCTTGCCGTTCCAGCTCGCCGGCAACGTCCGCCACGGCGGGCTGGTGGAGCGCGCCTTCGGCCTGACCCTGCGCGAGCTGGTCGAAGGCTACGGCGGCGGCACCGCCAGCGGCCGACCGCTGAAGGCCGTGCAGGTCGGCGGCCCGTTGGGCGCCTGGGTGCCGCCGGAGCACTTCGACACGCCGTTGGACTACGAAGCGTTCGCCGCCATCGGCGCGATGCTCGGCCACGGCGGCGTGGTGGTCGCCGACGACACCCTGAACCTCGCCGGCATGGCCCGCTTCGCCCTGGCGTTCTGTGCCGAAGAATCGTGCGGCAAGTGCACGCCGTGCCGGATCGGCTCGACCCGTGGCATGGAGGTGGTCGATCGGTTGATCGCCAGCACCGACGCCGCCTACCGCGAAGACCAGGCCAACCTGCTGCGCGACCTGTGCGACACGATGCAGTACGGCTCGCTGTGCGCCATGGGCGGCATGACCGCCTACCCGGTCGCCAGCGCGCTCAAGCACTTCCCCGCCGACTTCGGTCTGGCCCCTCAGGAGGCTGTGCAATGATCCAGTATTTCGATCCCGCCAACGACGTCGACCTCGGCACGCCGGCGCGCCTCACCGACGTGCAGGTCAGCCTGGTCATCGACGGGCGCAGCATCAGCGTGCCGGCCGGCACCTCGGTAATGCGCGCCGCTGCCCTGATGGGCACCACCATTCCCAAACTGTGCGCCACTGACAGCCTGGAAGCCTTCGGTTCGTGCCGCATGTGCATGGTCGAAGTCGAAGGCATGCGCGGTTATCCGGCTTCCTGCACCACCCCGGTGGTCGAGGGCATGGTGGTGCGCACGCAGACCCCGCGCCTGGCCGACCTGCGTCGCAACGTCATGGAACTGTACATTTCCGACCATCCGCTCGATTGCCTGACCTGCTCGGCCAACGGCAACTGCGAACTGCAGACCGTGGCGGGGCAGGTGGGGCTGCGCGAGGTGCGCTACGGCTACAGCGGTGAGAACCACCTCAGCGAAGCCAAGGACGTCTCCAACCCGTATTTCGACTACGAGCCGAGCAAGTGCATCGTCTGTAGCCGCTGCGTGCGCGCCTGCGAGGACATCCAGGGCACCTTCGCCCTGACCATCACCGGGCGCGGCTTCGATTCCCGTGTGGCGGCGGCCGGCGGCGACGACTTCCTGACCTCCGAATGCGTGTCGTGCGGCGCCTGCGTGCAGGCCTGCCCGACCGCTACCCTGACCGAGAAGAGCCTGGTGCAGCTCGGCCAACCCGAGCGCGCGGTGATCACCACCTGCGCCTATTGCGGTGTCGGGTGCTCATTCCGCGCCGAAATGAAAGGCGATCAGCTGGTGCGCATGGTCCCCGACAAGCAGGGCGGCGCCAACCATGGCCATGCCTGCGTCAAGGGCCGCTTCGCCTGGGGCTATGCCACGCACCCGGACCGCATCACCAAACCGATGATCCGCAAAAGCCTGCAAGACCCTTGGCAGGAAGTCAGCTGGGACGAGGCGGTGACCTACGCCGCCAGCGAGCTGCGCCGCATCCAGCTCAAGTACGGGCGCGACTCGATCGGCGGCATCACCTCCAGCCGTTGCACCAACGAAGAAGCCTACCTGGTGCAGAAACTGGTGCGCACCGCGTTCGGCAACAACAACGTCGACACCTGCGCCCGGGTGTGCCATTCGCCGACCGGCTACGGCCTGAAACAGACCCTGGGCGAGTCGGCCGGCACGCAGAGCTTCGACTCGGTGATGAAAGCCGATGTGATCCTGGTGATCGGCGCCAACCCCACCGACGCCCACCCGGTGTTCGGCTCGCAGTTGAAGCGTCGCCTGCGCCAGGGTGCGCGCTTGATCGTCATCGACCCGCGGCGCATCGACCTGGTCGACTCGCCCCACGCCCGCGCCGAGCTGCACCTGCAACTGCGCCCCGGCACCAACGTGGCCATGCTCAATGCGCTGGCCCACGTCATCGTCACCGAAGGCCTGCTCGACCAAGCCTTCGTCGATGCGCGCTGCGAGACCGAAGCCTTCGGGCGCTGGCGCGATTTCGTCAGCCTGCCCGAACACGCTCCGGAACTACTCGGCCCGCTCTGTGGCGTACCGCCCGAACAGATCCGCGAGGCCGCGCGGCTCTACGCCACCGGCGGCAACGCCGCGATCTACTACGGCCTGGGGGTGACTGAACACAGCCAGGGCAGCACGGCGGTGATGGGCATCGCCAACCTGGCCATGGCCACCGGCAACATCGGCCGCGAAGGGGTGGGGGTGAACCCGCTGCGCGGGCAGAACAATGTGCAGGGCTCCTGCGACATGGGCTCGTTCCCCCATGAGCTGCCGGGATATCGGCACATCTCCAACGAAGCGGTGCGCAGCCAGTTCGAACAGGCTTGGGGCGTGACCTTGCAGCCCGATCCCGGCCTGCGCATCCCCAACATGTTCGAGGCCGCGCTGGACGGCAACTTCAAGGCGCTGTACTGCCAGGGCGAAGACATCGCCCAGAGCGACCCCAACACCCAGCACGTCACGGCGGCGCTGACCGCCATGGAATGCGTGATCGTGCAGGACATCTTCCTCAACGAAACCGCCAAGTTCGCCCACGTGTTCCTGCCGGGCAGCTCGTTCCTGGAAAAGGACGGCACCTTCACCAACGCCGAACGGCGCATTTCGCGGGTGCGCAAGGTGATGGAACCGATGGCCGGCAAGGCCGACTGGGAAGGCACCATGGCCCTGGCCAACGCCCTGGGCTACAAGATGGACTACCGCCATCCGTCCGAGATCATGGACGAGATCGCCCGCCTGACGCCTAGCTTCCATCGGGTCAGCTATGCCGAACTGGAGCGCCGCGGCAGCCTGCAATGGCCCTGCAACGACAACGCGCCGGACGGCACGCCGACCATGCACATCGAGCAGTTCGTGCGCGGCCAGGGGCGTTTCATGCTGACTGGCTACGTGCCCACCGACGAGAAGGTCAATAGCCGCTACCCGCTGCTGCTGACCACCGGGCGCATCCTCAGCCAGTACAACGTCGGCGCGCAGACCCGGCGCACCGGCAACAACGCCTGGCACGCCGAGGACCGTCTGGAGATCCACCCGAGCGACGCCGAGAGCCGCGGCATCGACGATGGCGACTGGGTCGGCATCGGCAGCCGCTCCGGGCAGACCGTGCTGCGCGCGCGGGTCAGCCAGCGGGTCGCGCCGGGGGTGGTGTACACCACCTTCCACTTCCCCGAATCCGGGGCCAACGTGATCACCACCGACAACTCCGACTGGGCCACCAACTGTCCGGAATACAAGGTCACGGCGGTGGAGGTGGCGAAGGTCTTTCATCCTTCGGAATGGCAGAAGCGCTACCAGCACTTCAGCGACGAACAGCGCCGCCTGCTCAAGGAACGGCGCCAGCGTGACACCACCGAAAATGCCGAGGTACGCCGATGAGAAACGACGACAACCTGGTCAAGATGGCCAACCACATCGCCCACTACTTCGATAGCGAGCCGGACCGCCAATTGGCCGTGCAGGGGCTGCGCCAGCACCTGCACAGTTTCTGGACGCCGGCGATGCTCAAGCAATTGGACGAGAAGGCGCAGGGGGAGGCTGCGCAAAGGCTCGACCCGTTGGTGGTCAGGGCCTTGCAGGTCTGAGGCGCAAGGCCGTGTAGGCGAATGCAGCGGGTGGCCGCAACCCCTGTCGTCCGCTGCCTTAGAATGCCAGTTTGCACCCGATCAGCAGCAGCATGCCGGCCAGGCAGGGGCGCAACACCGCATCGGAAATTCGCCCGGTCAAGTGGCTGCCCAGATAGATGCCGGGCAGCGATCCGAGCAGCAGATAGCCCAGCAGCGACCAGTCCATGTTGCCCATGCTGGCATGGCCCAGGCCGGCGACCAGGGTCAAGGGTACGGCGTGGGCGATCTCGGTGCCGACCAAACGGCGGGTGACCAGGAAGGGGTAGAGCAGGAACAGTGCCACCGTGCCCAGGGCGCCGGCGCCGATGGAGGTCAGCGTGACCATGATGCCCAGCACCACGCCCGTGACCACCGTGAGGATGTTCAACGCACGTTCGCTCAAGTGATAGTGGTCGCCCGCATGGCGGCTGGCGAAGGCTTGCAGGCGCGACTTGAACAGGATGGCCAGTGCGGTGAGGATCAGCACAGCCGCCAGGCCTTGCTTGATCACGGCATTGAGTGCCGAGGTGTCGGCGTGCAGGGTGCTGAGGAACCATAGGGTCAGCGCCGCCGCCGGCACGCTGCCCAGGCTCAGCCAGCCGGTGATCTTCCAGTCGATGTTCCGGTTGCGGCCATGTACCCAGACGCCACTGGCTTTGGTGATGGCGGCGTAGAGGAGGTCGGTGCCCACGGCGGTCGCCGGGTTGATGCCGAACCAGAGCAGGATCGGCGTCATCAGGGAGCCGCCGCCGACGCCGGTCATGCCGACGATGAAACCTACGATCAAGCCTGCGATGGTGAAACCGAAAGAACCTACATCCATACGTTACTCGACTGCCCAACTATGCCCGTTATCGGATGGCAGCCAGCATATAGATTGTTTTTATAGCGAAATAGACTTCTTGGTTATGAGGTTATAACCGTACCAATGCATGGTTATAGGCAACGCCTGGTGTGCCACGCTGCGTTCAATTGGCTTGCGACGGGGTGCGGCAGGGCATGCTCGGTGTACCGCTGGCCAGCGGGCCGCAAGCGGGGGCTACGGAATGCCACAGCCCCTTGCAAGCGAATTGAACACGTCACAGGCTCGCGCCTTCGGCAACGGGCGCGATCCTGTGACGTTGCCGGTCAGATCCGGAAACTGCCCACCAGGTGCTTGAGTCGCCCGGCCTGCTGGCTCAGGGCGTCGCAGTGGCGCAGGGTTTCGTTGAGGTTTTCCACGCCCTGCTGGTTGAGCGCGTTGATCTGGGTGATGTCCAGGTTGAGGCTCTCGACCACGGCGGTCTGTTCCTCGGTGGCGGTGGCCACCGACTGGTTCATGCCGTCGATTTCGCCGATGCGCGAGGTCACGCTGGCCAGGCGCTCGCCGGCCTCGTTGGCCACTTGCACGGTCTGTTCGCTGGACACCTGGCTGGCGTGCATGGTGTGCACCGCTTCGCGCGAGCCCACTTGCAGGCTGGTGATCATGCGGTGGATTTCTTCGGCCGATTCCTGGGTCCGGTGGGCCAGGTTGCGCACCTCGTCGGCGACCACGGCGAAGCCACGGCCGGCCTCACCGGCGCGGGCCGCTTCGATGGCGGCGTTGAGCGCCAGCAGGTTGGTCTGCTGGGAGATGCCCTTAATCACGTCGAGGATCTTGCCGATGTCGTCGGTGCTGGCGTTGAGCACTTCGATCTGCTGGCACGACTCGCTGATCTTCTGCGACAGGCTGGTCATGGCGCTGATCGCCTCGTCGACCACCTGGCGCCCGCCGTTGGCCTGCTCGCTGGCGCCACTGGCGTGTTGCGAGGCGTCGGCGGCGTTGCGGGCGATTTCCTGGGTGGCGGCGCCCAGCTCGTTGATCGCCGCGGCCACGCTGTTGGTGCGCATGCTCTGCTCTTCCGAGCCGGAGATCGAGGCGTTCGACGAATTGACCACCTGTTCGGACAGGTCATGCACCTGGCGCGTTGCCGAGGCCACTTCGCTGATCGAAGTATGGATACGCTCGACGAAACGGTTGAACGACTCGGCCACTTCGCCGAACTCGTCCCGCTGTTGCACCTCCAGACGCCGGGTCAGGTCGCCTTCGCCATCGGCGATGTCGCGCATGGCGCGGCCCATGACGGTCAAAGGGCGCATCAGCACCGGGATCAGCAAGCCCAGCAAGGCGATGATGGCGACCACCGCCACGAGCATGGCGATGATGGCCGAGGTGCGGAACTTGCCAAGGGCCGCGTAGGCCTTTTCCTTGTCGATCGACAGGCCGATATACCACTGCGCCGACGGCAAGCCGCTGACCGGGGCGAAGGTGATCAGGCGCTCGCTGCCGTTGAGGGCGACGTCCTGCAATTTGTCGTTGAGGGTCAAGGCGCCGGTGTAGATGTCCTTGAGGTTCTTCATCACCAGGGTCTTGTCGGGGCTGACGATGACCTGGCCTTCGCGATCGACCAGGAAGGCGTGGCCGATGCCGCCGAAGTCCACGGAGTTGATGATTTCCACCAGGGTGTCGAGGGTCAGGTCGCCACCGACCACGCCCAGCAGGTCGTTGCTGGTTTTGCTCTTCACCGGTGTGGCGATGGTCACCACCATGCCGCCCACGGCGCCTTCATACGGCGGCGTCAGCACGGTCTGGCCGGCCTGGGCCGCGGCGCCGTACCAGGGGCGCTTGCGCGGGTCGTAATCGGCCGGCATGGTCACGTCGGGGCGCTGCGTGAACACGCCGTTGGCCTGGCCCACATAGGTGAAGAGGAAATTGCGCGTATAGGAGGGCTGGTCGACCAGACCGCCCAGGTTGTCGCCGGCGCCTTGCTGGGCGATGTCCTGGGCCAGGTTCTCCAGCACCAGGATGCGGCCGCTCATCCAGTTCTGCACACTGCTGGCGGTCAGGGCGCCGGACTGGCGCATCGAAGTTTCCAGATTCTGCGTGATGGTATTGCGCTGCAAATAATCGTTGTAGAGCGTGAACAATGCGAACGCGAGGACCACGATCGCGCACGCGCTCAGGAGAATCTTGTGGCGAAACTTCAGGTTCATGTTTCGAGACCTTGCCATTAAAAGGGAGGAGCCGCGCAACGGCGCGCGGGCAGTGCCTGTCAGCTCGCTATCGGCATGCCGTGACATTGTCTGAGAGGCCGGCGCACAAGACTTTATCGTCAGGCGACGAACGGTCAAGCCCTGCTTTGGCGAGGCCTGCGGTTTTGTCTATCGGTCGTTTCTGCGAAGGGTGCGAAACGCCCGACGAGGGCTGGTCGTAGCGGCTGTGCAGGTGAATAATCGCGCAGCTGTTCCCATACACTTTGCAACTGTTACGGTATCCTTAAGCCGGCGCTGCGCCAGACAAGAACAATGAAACTCGTGACCCGAGAGTCCGCCCCATGACCAACCTGTTGCTCTACCAGCGAATCGCCCAGCAATTGGCCGAAGACATTCGCCGCGGTGTCTACCAACCGGGCGAGCGCGTGCCCTCGGTGCGCAAGATGAGCGCCCAGCTCAATGTCAGCCATGCGACGGTGTTGCAGGCCTACGCCAACCTCGAGGACCAAGGCCTGATCCGCGCCCGTCCGCAGTCCGGCTACTACGTGCACCAGACCCCGGCGCTGACCGCGCCCACACCGGACATAGCCCGGGTCGAACGGCCGGGGCTGGTGACGCGGGCGAGCATCATCCAGCAAGTGCTGGCCGAAGCGCGGCGCGATGGGGTATACGCGTTCGGGGCCGCCGTGCCGCATGTCGACTACTTGCCGGTACGTGCCTTGCACCAGCAATTGGCCAAGGTCACGCGCTTTCACAGCCCGCGGGCCTTCAGCTACATGTTCAGCCCCGGCTTCGAACCGCTGCGCCGGCAGATCGCCATTCGCATGCGCGATGCCGGAGTGCTGGTCGACCCTCGGGAGGTGGTGGTCACCCATGGTTGCGTGGATGCGCTGCAGATGGCCCTGCGCGTGCTGACCCGCCCCGGCGATCTGATCGCCGCCGAGTCGCCGACCTACTATGGATTGTTGCAGCTGGCCGATCTGCTGGGCTTGAAAGTCATCGAGATTCCCAGCGACCCCTCCACCGGCATCAGCCTGGAAGCCTTGCAGCTGGCGGCCAACCAATGGTCGATCAAGGCCCTGGTGCTGACCGCGCGCCTGAGCAATCCGCTGGGCGGCACCATCCCCGAAGAGCGGCAGAAGCAATTATTGCGTCTGGCCTCGGACTTCGACATCCAGATCGTCGAGGACGACATCTACGGCGAACTGATGTTCGAGCAAGGTCGTACCAAGGCCTTGAAGGCGTTCGACCGCCTGGACCGCGTCATCTACTGCTCGAGTTTTTCCAAAACCTTGTCGCCGGGCGTGCGGGTAGGGTGGATGATTCCGGGACGCTATCAAGACGAGGTGCAGCGCTTGCAGACCTTCACCACCCATTCGGCGTGCAGCGTGACGCAGATGGCCGTGGCGTCCTATTTGGAAAACGGCGGTTACGACCGCCATCTGCGCTACATCCGTCAGGAATACCGCAAGAATCTCAGCGCTTACCAACTGGCCGTACAACAGCATTTTCCGGAGGGGACGCAGATGACGCGGCCTACCGGCGGCTTCATCCTGTGGGTCAGCCTGCCGGGGCGGGTGAACACCCAGGAGCTGCATGTGCGGGCGCTGGAGCAGGGCATCAGCATCGCGCCCGGCCTGATTTTCAGCAACACCGAGCAATTCAACCACTGCATCCGCCTCAATTGCGGTATTCCATGGAACAACGAGTCCGAGCGCGCAGTCATTACCCTGGGCCTGCTGGCCCAACAGCTATGCAAGGAGGCCGCCGGCACGCTGTATCGTTCGCTATCTGAAACCTCTTGAGAACAACCGGGCTGCTTCATGCGGTGCAGCCGGGTTTCGAGGCTTTGCAAGTGGGGCGTAGGCTTGTCAGGCAGTTGGGTAAAGTGGAGCATGTCCACATCGCTATCACGGTATGGTTGCCGATGGAAATTCTACGTCGTATCGCATTGGTGCTTCTGTTGGCACCGCTTGGGTTGACCATGCACAACGCGCAGGCGGCGCAGTCGTCGGCGCCGCCAGCGAGCGGTGCGGCGTCTTCGAGCGCAACGCCTGCCAAGGCGGCTGACAAGCCTTCGATCAAGACCAAAGCCAAGGCCAAGAAGCCAGTCAGGAAGAATCGCACGGCAGCCAAAGCCGCTGCGAAGGACGCCCGTACTACCGTGTCCGACCGAATCGATTTGAGTTTGCCTAAAGATATGGTCAAACAGCTCAAGCCTGAGGTGGACACCTCGCCGACGGCGAAAACCGTACAAACGCCGCTGCTGCCTGCCATGTTCCCGGACACGCCCAGTAGCAACGACAGCAGCTTCCAGCTCAATGGGCGTCTGATCAGCAACGAAATGCAATTACAATTGCGCAACGACAGCCGCCGCGATCTCGAAGGCGCCGCCATCGAGTTTCAGTTCCGTCAGTAGGCCAACTGCCCTCAACATGAACCTGCCGAACTGACTGCTCGGTCACGGCAGGTTATTGCCGGCCGGTAATTTCAAACGTTCGTTTGAGCCGCTACTATCCAAGCCACGCTTGCCATTTTTTCCAGGAGTTCGACCGTCCATGAATTGTCGTGAGGGCTGCGGCGCCTGCTGCATTGCCCCCTCTATCAGTTCCGCCATTCCCGGCATGCCCGACGGCAAGCCGGCCGGCGTGCGCTGCCTGCACCTTTCCGTGGTCAACTTGTGCGGCCTGTTCGGGCTGCCCGAGCGGCCCACGGTATGCGGTGGGTTCAAGGCCGAGGCTGATGTCTGCGGCACTGACCGGGAAGACGCGATCAGGATCATCGGCTGGTTGGAGAAAGTCACGGCGGCGTAAGCGAGTGGATCATCGACAATAAGGAACAACATGATGAGATCGATCAAGCGTATTGCTCTGCTGTGTAGCGTCGGCGCGTTGCTGGCGCCCCTGGCCCAGGCGCAAACCTGGCAGGTCGCCAAGGACGAGGAGGGGATCAAGGTTTCGCTGAGTGAAGTGGCCGGTTCCAAGTACAAGGCCTACAAAGGGGAAACGCTCATCAAGGCGCCACTGGCCAAGGTGCTCGCCGTGCAGGAAGACGTCGCCGGCGCCTGTGCCTGGGTGCATGAATGCAAGATGCAGAAGCTGCTCAAGCACGAGGGTGACCAGACCTGGACCTATACCCAGTTCAACACGCCCTGGCCGGTCACCCCACGCGACTCGGTCTTGCGCATCACCACGTCCAAAGGCGCCGATGGCAGCGTGACCCGAAACATCGAAGAAGCGCCTACGTTGCTGCCGGAGGAGAAGGGCTTCGTGCGTGTGGCGCAAGTGGAAGGATTCTGGAAGATGGTGCCGGAGGGCGAGGGCACCCGCGTCACCTATCAAGTCCACACCGAGCCAGGTGGTAGCGTGCCTTCGTGGTTGGCTAACAAGTTCGTGGTCGATGCACCGTTCAATACCCTCAAGCACCTGCGTGAGCGCGTCGAACGGCCTTAAACGGCCGGGCAACGAAAAAGCCGGAGCCCTCGTCGGGTTCCGGCTTTTTCGTTTGGCCCGCGTTGACGGGCCAGCGAGGCTGAAGACAGCTTAGGTGCGGTCGTTCAGGTCGGTGATGTCGCGTTTTTGCTCGCCGGTGTACAGCTGGCGCGGGCGACCGATCTTGTACGGGCTCGAGAGCATTTCCTTCCAGTGGGAAATCCAGCCGACGGTCCGCGCCAGGGCGAAGATCACGGTGAACATGCTGGTCGGAATGCCGATGGCCTTGAGGATGATCCCCGAGTAGAAATCGACGTTCGGGTACAGCGAGCGCTCGATGAAGTACGGATCGGTGAGGGCGATCTCTTCCAGGCGCATGGCCAGCTCCAACTGCGGATCGTCCTTGATGCCCAGCTCGCGCAGCACTTCGTCGCAAGTCTGTTTCATCACGGTGGCGCGCGGGTCGCGGTTCTTGTAGACGCGGTGGCCGAAGCCCATCAGCTTGAACGGATCGTTCTTGTCCTTGGCCTTGGCGATGTAGGTGTCGATGTTCGAGACATCGCCAATCTCATCGAGCATGGTCAGCACGGCTTCGTTGGCGCCGCCGTGTGCCGGGCCCCACAGCGCGGCGATGCCGGCGGCGATACAGGCGAACGGGTTGGCCCCGGAAGAACCGGCCAGGCGTACGGTGGAGGTGGAAGCGTTCTGCTCATGGTCGGCGTGCAGGATGAAGATGCGATCCATGGCCTTGGCCAACACCGGGCTGATCGGTTTGATCTCGCACGGGGTGTTGAACATCATGTGCAGGAAGTTTTCGGCGTAAGTCAGGTCATTGCGCGGGTACATCATGGGCTGGCCCATGGAGTACTTGTAGACCATCGCGGCGAGGGTCGGCATTTTCGCGACCAGACGCACAGCGGAAATTTCCCGGTGCTGCGGGTTATTGATGTCGAGCGAGTCGTGGTAGAAGGCCGACAGCGCGCCGACCACACCGCACATCACGGCCATGGGGTGGGCAT
Organism: Pseudomonas sp. UBA6562; assembly: GCF_002434265.1. Taxonomy (GTDB): domain Bacteria; phylum Pseudomonadota; class Gammaproteobacteria; order Pseudomonadales; family Pseudomonadaceae; genus Aquipseudomonas. The sequence continues at coordinate 107,115 of NZ_DJJS01000002.1, forward strand.
CGCGGCGGAAACCGTTGAAGAAGGTTTTCAACTGCTCGTGAACCATGGTGTGGTTCTTGACGTTGCTGACGAACTTGGCTTTCTGCTCGGCGTTGGGCAGTTCGCCGTTGAGCAGCAGATAGCAGGTTTCCAGGTAATCGGATTTCTCGGCCAGTTGCTCGATGGGGTAACCCCGGTGCAACAGCACGCCTTTATCACCGTCGATGTAGGTGATCTTCGACTCGCAGGCGGCGGTCGCCATGAAGCCTGGGTCGAAGGTGAAGTGGCCGGATGCCCCCAACCCGCGGACGTCAATGACATCTGGACCCACGGTGCCGGTTAAAATCGGCAGGTCGACGGGGGCAGTGCCCTCGATGATCAACTGCGCTTTTTTGTCAGCCATGTGGCCTCCTATTAATGCTTGAAATCATCTGACAGACCCCCCACGCAGGGCCCGCACCACTATAGAGGGATAAATTCATATGTCAATTTGCCTAAAGGCTGCTTGAAACCTCGCTCAAGCCTTGTTTTTTCAGGGATTTCCCGCCCGTTTACGCCTTTTGCGGGCAGATGGCAATGCGCTCTTTGGGCGAGCCCCTCACGTTGTCATGAGCAGCCTAACTGTCTATACTCGGCAGCCGACTCCCAAGGGCTTTCCCTGGCCCGCTTCGATGGGTGTCGTGCTCTCTGAATGGTGGGTACCTGACCAGTACACTTACCAACAACTTTGCCCTGCTTGCTAGGGGCTCTTCAGTGTGAAAAAAGCCGTGAAAAGCCAACGACCTGTAAACCTAGACCTAAGGACCATCAAACTCCCCATCACCGGCGTAACGTCATTTCTTCACCGCGTCTCCGGCATCATTCTGTTCCTCGGCCTGGGCATCATGCTTTATGCATTGTCCAATTCGCTCGAGTCGGCAGATGGCTTCGACGAAGTGAAGGCATACATGACCAGTCCGCTGGCCAAGTTCGTGGCGTGGGGCCTGCTGTCTGCCCTGCTGTATCACCTGGTTGCCGGCGTGCGCCACTTGATCATGGACATGGGCGTCGGTGAAACGCTGGAAGGCGGAAAGCTGGGCTCGAAAATCATCATCGCCATTTCCGTGGTGCTGATCGTGCTGGCAGGAGTTTGGATATGGTAACCAACGTCACGAACCTTTCGCGTTCGGGCCTCTATGACTGGATGGCGCAGCGTGTTTCTGCGGTCGTTCTCGCGGCTTATTTCATTTTCCTGATCGGATACCTCGTCGCGCACCCGGGCATCGATTATGTCCAGTGGCACGCGCTGTTCTCCCACAATGCGATGCGTATCTTCAGTCTGCTCGCCCTCGTGGCCCTCGGCGCTCACGCCTGGGTCGGCATGTGGACCATCGCCACCGACTACCTGACGCCGATGGCGCTGGGCAAATCGGCCACGGCGGTACGTTTCCTGTTTCAGGCGGTCTGCGGCGTCGCGATGTTCGCGTACTTCGTCTGGGGTGTACAGATTCTCTGGGGTATCTGATCCATGGCTAGTGTTCCTACTATTTCCTTCGACGCCATCATCATCGGTGGTGGCGGCGCCGGCATGCGCGCAGCGCTGCAGCTGGCCCAGGGCGGTCACAAGACTGCCGTGATCACCAAGGTCTTCCCGACCCGTTCGCACACCGTGTCCGCCCAGGGCGGCATCACCTGCGCCATCGCCTCGGCCGACCCGAACGACGATTGGCGCTGGCACATGTACGACACCGTCAAGGGCTCCGACTACATCGGCGACCAGGACGCGATCGAGTACATGTGTCAGGAAGGCCCGGCCGCGGTGTTCGAGCTGGACCACATGGGTCTGCCGTTCTCGCGTACCGAAACCGGCCGCATCTACCAGCGTCCGTTCGGCGGTCAGTCCAAGGACTTCGGCAAAGGCGGCCAAGCGGCCCGTACCTGCGCCGCGTCCGACCGTACCGGCCACGCGCTGCTGCACACGCTGTACCAGGGCAACCTGAAAGCCGGCACCACGTTCCTCAACGAGTACTACGCGGTCGATCTGGTGAAGAACCAGGACGGCGCCTTCGTCGGCGTGATCGCCATCTGCATCGAAACCGGCGAAACCCTGTACATCAAGGCCAAGGCCACCGTACTGGCCACCGGCGGCGCAGGCCGTATCTACGCTTCGACCACCAACGCCCTGATCAACACCGGCGACGGCGTCGGCATGGCGTTGCGTGCAGGCGTGCCGGTGCAGGACATCGAAATGTGGCAGTTCCACCCGACCGGCATCGCCGGCGCCGGTGTGCTGGTCACCGAAGGGTGCCGCGGTGAAGGCGGTTACCTGATCAACGCCCATGGCGAACGCTTCATGGAGCGTTACGCGCCGAACGCGAAAGACCTGGCCGGCCGCGACGTGGTCGCCCGTTCCATGGTCAAGGAAATCATCGCCGGCAACGGCGTGGGCCCGAACAAGGACCACGTACTGCTCAAGCTCGACCACCTCGGCGAGGAAGTGCTGCACAGCCGCCTGCCAGGCATCTGCGAGCTGTCCAAGACCTTCGCCCACGTCGACCCTGTGGTCGCGCCGGTCCCGGTCGTTCCAACCTGCCACTACATGATGGGCGGTGTGGCCACCAACATTCACGGCCAGGCCATCACCATGGACGCCGAGGGTGTCGACCACATCATTCCGGGCCTGTTCGCCGTGGGTGAAGTGGCGTGCGTATCGGTCCACGGTGCCAACCGCCTGGGCGGCAACTCGCTGCTCGACCTGGTGGTGTTCGGTCGTGCCGCCGGTCTGCACCTGGAGAAGGCGCTCAGCGAAGGCATCGAGTACCGCGACGCCAGCGACACCGATGTCGACGTGGCGCTGAACCGTCTGGCCAAGCTCAACGAGCGCACCACTGGCGAAGACGTGGCAACCTTGAAGCGCGAACTGCAAAGCTGCATGCAGAACTACTTCGGTGTGTTCCGCACCGGCGAGTACATGCAGAAGGGCATCGCCCAGCTGCAGGATCTGCGTGAACGAATCGCCAACGTCAAGATCAATGACAAGTCGCAAGCGTTCAACACCGCGCGTATCGAAGCGCTGGAACTGCAGAACCTGCTGGAAGTTGCCGAAGCTACCGCCATTGCGGCCGAAGCGCGTAAAGAGTCCCGCGGCGCCCATGCCCGCGAAGACTTCGAGGACCGCGACGACGAGAACTGGCTGTGCCACACCCTGTACTACCCGGGTGAGAAGCGCGTAGCCAAGCGCGGCGTCAATTTCGCGCCGAAGACCGTACCGGCCTTCGAGCCTAAAGTCCGGACTTACTAAGAGGTGGCCGACATGTTGAAAGTTGAAGTGTATCGCTACAACCCGGATACCGATTCGGCGCCGAAGACTCAGGTGTTCGACGTCGACACCGGCGGTAAGGACTTGATGGTGCTGGACGTTCTGGCGCTGATCAAAGAACAGGACGAAGGTTTCTCCTACCGCCGTTCCTGCCGCGAAGGGGTCTGTGGCTCCGACGGCATGAACATCAACGGCAAGAACGGCCTGGCCTGCATCACGCCGCTGTCGGCCGTGGTCAAGGGCAACAAACTGGTGGTTCGCCCACTGCCCGGCCTGCCCGTGATCCGCGACCTGGTCGTGGACATGAGCATCTTCTACAAGCAGTACGAGAAGGTGAAGCCGTTCCTGCAGAACGACACGCCGGCGCCGGCCATCGAGCGCCTGCAGTCGCCTGAGGAGCGCGAGAAGCTCGACGGGCTGTACGAGTGCATCCTGTGCGCCTGCTGCTCCACGTCGTGCCCATCGTTCTGGTGGAACCCCGACAAGTTCCTCGGCCCGGCCGCCTTGCTGCAGGCCTACCGCTTCCTGGCCGACAGCCGCGACACCAAGACCCAGGAGCGCCTGGCGTCCCTTGATGACCCGTTCAGCGTGTTCCGCTGCCGCGGGATCATGAACTGCGTGAACGTCTGCCCTAAAGGTCTGAACCCGACCAAGGCGATCGGCCACGTACGCAACATGCTGCTGCACAGCGGCACTTGATTCAGCAGTAGATGCAACCGCAAGACACCAACGTGCGGACCGCAAGGCCCGCACCGAGGTGAAACTCGGGCAAGAGCTGACAAAGCTCGCGCTCTTACCTATGAAGATATGAGACCAGCAGGGGCTTCCGGGCTGGTACCCGGAAAATCTGCAGGATCTTCGGTAGCGTGGTTCGGCCGCGGTATTGGGCTTTTCCACGAACATCGAGGCGCTTGCCGATCAGTCCCCTAACCGAGGGTGACCAAGCATGCAAGAAAGCGTGATGCAGCGCATGTGGGATAGCGCCCACCTTTCAGGTGGTAACGCTGCATATGTGGAAGAGCTCTACGAACTCTACCTGCACGACCCTAACGCTGTGCCAGAAGAGTGGCGCACCTACTTCCAGAAGTTGCCCGCCGACGGCAGCACCGCTACCGACGTATCGCACTCGACGATCCGCGACCATTTCGTGCTACTGGCAAAGAACCAGCGCCGCGCCCAACCGGTTTCCGCCGGGAGCGTGAGCAGTGAACACGAGAAGAAGCAGGTTGAAGTACTGCGACTGATCCAGGCCTATCGCATGCGCGGTCATCAGGCTGCCAAGCTCGACCCCTTGGGGTTGTGGCAGCGTCCCGTGCCCGTAGACCTGTCGATCAATCACTACGGCTTGACCAGTGCCGACCTCGATACGACCTTCCGTGCCGGCGACCTGTTCATCGGCAAAGAGGAGGCGAGCCTACGCGAAATCCAGGAGGCCTTGGAGAAGACATATTGTCGCACCATCGGCGCCGAGTTCACCCACATCGTCGATTCCGAGCAGCGCAGCTGGTTCCAGCAGCGTCTGGAAAGCGTGCGTGGCCGTCCTGACTTCTCCGCCGACGTGCAGGCCCACCTGCTCGAGCGCGTCACCGCCGGCGAAGGCCTGGAGAAATACCTGGGCACCAAGTACCCAGGCACCAAGCGCTTCGGCCTGGAAGGCGGCGAGAGCCTGATCCCGATGCTGGACGAAATGATCCAGCGTTCCGGCTCCTATGGCACCAAGGAAGTGGTCATCGGCATGGCCCACCGCGGCCGCCTCAACGTGCTGGTCAACACCTTCGGCAAGAGCCCGCGCGAGCTGTTCGACGAGTTCGAAGGCAAGAAGATGAACGAGCTGGGCTCGGGTGACGTGAAATACCACCAGGGCTTCTCCTCGAACGTGATGACCAGCGGCGGCGAAGTCCACCTGGCCATGGCGTTCAACCCGTCCCACCTGGAAATCGTTTCGCCCGTGGTCGAAGGTTCGGTGCGCGCCCGTCAGGACCGCCGCAACGACAAGACCGGCGACAAAGTGCTGCCGATCTCCATCCACGGCGACGCGGCCTTCGCCGGTCAGGGCGTGGTGCTGGAAACCTTCCAGATGTCGCAGACCCGCGGTTTCAAGACCGGCGGCACCGTGCACATCGTCATCAACAACCAGGTCGGCTTCACCATCAGCAACCCGCTGGACTCGCGTTCCACCGAGTACTGCACCGACGTTGCCAAGATGATCCAGGCGCCGATCCTGCACGTGAACGGGGACGACCCGGAAGCGGTGCTGTTCGTCACACAACTGGCCATCGACTACCGCATGCAGTTCAAGCGTGACGTGGTCGTCGACCTGGTCTGCTACCGCCGTCGCGGCCACAACGAGGCCGACGAACCGAGCGGCACCCAGCCGCTGATGTACCAGCAGATCACCAAGCAGCGCACTACCCGTGAGCTGTATGCCGAGAAGCTGATCCAGGCCGGCCGCATCGATGCCGAGCGCGCCCAGGCCAAGATCGACGAGTACCGCAACGCGCTGGACAACGGCCTGCACGTGGTCAAAAGCCTGGTCAAGGAGCCGAACCGCGAGCTGTTCGTCGACTGGCGTCCGTACCTGGGCCATGCCTGGACCGCGCGCCACGACACCCGCTTCGACCTCAAGACCTTACAGGACCTGTCGGCCAAGCTGCTCGAGCTGCCGGAAGGCTTCGTCGTGCAACGCCAGGTGTCGAAGATCTACGAAGACCGTCAGAAGATGCAGGTCGGCGGCTTGTCGATCAACTGGGGCTACGCCGAAACCATGGCCTACGCCACCTTGATCTTCGAAGGCCACCCGATCCGCATCACCGGTCAGGACGTGGGCCGCGGCACCTTCTCGCACCGCCATGCGGCGCTGCACAACCAGAAGGACGCCAGCACCTACCTGCCGTTGCAGAACCTCTATCCGGGCCAGCCGAAGTTCGACCTCTATGACTCGCTGCTGTCGGAAGAAGCGGTCCTGGCGTTCGAATACGGTTACTCGACCACCCAGCCCAACGCGTTGGTGATCTGGGAAGCGCAGTTCGGCGACTTCGCCAACGGTGCGCAAGTGGTGATCGACCAGTTCATCACCAGCGGCGAGCACAAGTGGGGCCGTCTGTGCGGTCTGACCATGCTGCTGCCGCACGGCTACGAAGGGCAGGGGCCGGAGCACTCCTCCGCGCGTCTGGAGCGCTACCTGCAGCTGTGCGCCGAGCACAACATCCAGGTCTGCGTGCCGACCACGCCAGCGCAGATCTACCACCTGCTGCGCCGTCAGGTCATCCGTCCGCTGCGCAAGCCGCTGGTGGTGCTGACGCCCAAGTCGCTGCTGCGCCACAAGCTGGCCATCTCGACCCTGGAAGATCTGGCCGAAGGCTCGTTCCAGACCGTGATCCCGGAAATCGACACCTTGGACCCGTCCAAAGTCGAGCGCATCGTGCTGTGCAGCGGCAAGGTCTATTACGACCTGCTGGAAAAACGCCGTGCCGAAGGCCGTGAAGACATCGCCATCGTGCGTCTGGAACAGCTGTATCCGTTCCCCGAAGACGACCTGGTCGAGATTCTGGCGCCGTACACCAACCTCAAGGCCGCCGTGTGGTGTCAGGAAGAGCCGATGAACCAAGGCGCCTGGTACAGCAGCCAGCATCACATGCGTCGCATTCTGGGTCGCCACAACCAGGCACTGACCCTCGAATACGCCGGCCGTGACGCTTCTGCCGCGCCTGCCTGTGGTTACGCTTCCATCCACGCCGAGCAGCAAGAGAAATTGCTGAACGCCGCGTTCACCGTCTAACGCTTCGCGCACTGAAACCGAATTTAAGGAAACACTGCTAATGGCTATCGAGATCAAAGCCCCAACCTTCCCGGAATCGGTCGCCGACGGCACCGTCGCCACCTGGCACAAGCAGCCGGGCGACGCCGTCAAGCGTGACGAACTGATCGTCGACATCGAAACCGACAAGGTGGTCCTGGAAGTACTGGCCACCGCCGATGGCGTGATGGGTGACATCGTCAAGGGCGAGGGCGACACCGTCCTGTCCGACGAAGTGCTGGGTTCGATCGTGGAAGGCGGCGCCGCAGCGCCTGCCCCTGCGGCCGCCGCTGCACCGGCTGCCGCGCCAGCCGCCGCTGGCAGCGATGCCGGCGAAGACGACCCGGTCGCCGCACCTGCCGCACGCAAGCTGGCCGAAGAGAACGGCATCGACCTGGCTACCGTTTCCGGTACCGGCAAAGGTGGCCGCGTGACCAAGGAAGACATGGTCGCCGCCATCGCCAACAAGAAGTCCGCGCCGGCCGCAGCGCCCGCTGCCAAGCCTGCTGCCGCCGCTGCCCCGGTCGTCGCCGCCGCCGGTGACCGCACCGAGAAGCGTGTGCCGATGACCCGCCTGCGTGCCAAGATCGCCGAGCGTCTGGTCGAAGCACAGTCGAACATGGCCATGCTGACCACCTTCAACGAAGTGGACATGACCGAAGTCATGGCCCTGCGCTCGAAGTACAAGGACCTGTTCGAGAAGACCCACAACGGCGTACGCCTGGGCTTCATGTCGTTCTTCGTCAAGGCTGCCACCGAGGCGCTCAAGCGCTTCCCGGCCGTCAACGCCTCGATCGACGGCAACGACATCGTCTACCACGGCTTCGCCGACGTCGGTGTGGCCGTGTCCAGCGACCGTGGCCTGGTGGTGCCGGTATTGCGCAACGCCGAATCCATGAGCCTGGCCGAAATCGAAAACGGCATCGCCACCTACGGCAAGAAGGCCCGTGACGGCAAGCTGTCGATCGAGGAGATGACCGGCGGCACCTTCACCATCACCAACGGTGGTACCTTCGGTTCGATGATGTCGACGCCGATCGTCAACCCACCACAAGCCGCGATTCTCGGCATGCACAACATCATCCAGCGTCCCATGGCGGTCAACGGCCAAGTGGCCATCCGCCCGATGATGTACCTGGCGCTGTCTTACGACCACCGTCTGATCGATGGCAAGGAAGCCGTGACCTTCCTCGTCACCATCAAGAACCTGCTCGAAGATCCGTCTCGCCTGCTGCTGGACATCTAATCCCCGAGCTGCCCGCCGCACACTACAAGCTTCATGTAGAAGCCTGTAGTCTTGCGGCCTGTGGCTGGTAGCTAGAAGCTGATTAAGGAATCCTTTATGACCCAGAAATTCGACGTTGTTGTGATTGGTGCAGGTCCTGGCGGCTACGTAGCCGCCATCAAGGCCGCCCAACTCGGTCTGAAGACTGCCTGCATCGAAAAATACACCGACGGCGAGGGCAAACTGGCCCTGGGCGGTACCTGCCTGAACGTCGGTTGCATCCCGTCCAAGGCGCTGCTCGACAGCTCCTGGAAGTACAAGGAAGCCAAAGAGAGCTTCAACGTGCACGGCATCTCCACGGGCGAAGTGAAGATGGACGTGCCGGCGATGGTCGGCCGCAAGGCCAACATCGTCAAGAATCTCACCGGTGGCGTCGCGACCCTGTTCAAAGCCAATGGCGTGACCTCGATCCAAGGCCACGGCAAGCTGCTGGCCGGCAAGAAAGTCGAAGTTACCAAGCCTGACGGCAGCACCGAAATCGTCGAAGCCGACAACGTGATCCTGGCGTCCGGTTCGCGTCCGATCGACATCCCGCCGGCGCCGGTCGACCAGAAGGTCATCGTCGACTCCACCGGCGCCCTGGAATTCCAGAGCGTACCCAAGCGTCTGGGCGTGATCGGTGCCGGCGTCATCGGCTTGGAGCTGGGTTCGGTCTGGTCGCGCCTCGGCGCCCAGGTCACCGTGCTCGAAGCACTGGACACCTTCCTGATGGCGGCCGACACCGCGGTCTCCAAGGAAGCCCAGAAAATCCTGACCAAGCAGGGTCTGGACATCAAGATGGGCGCGCGCGTCACCGGCTCCAGTGTCAATGGCGATGAAGTCGAAGTCACCTACACCGACGCCAACGGCGAACAGAAGATCGTCTTCGACCGCCTGATCGTCGCCGTAGGCCGTCGCCCGGTCACCACCGAGCTGCTGGCCTCTGATTCGGGCGTCAACATCGACGAGCGCGGCTACATCTATGTCGACGACCAGTGCGCCACCAGCGTACCGGGCGTGTACGCCATCGGTGACGTGGTGCGCGGCCTGATGCTGGCGCACAAGGCCTCGGAAGAGGGCATCATGGTCGTCGAACGCATCAAGGGCCATAAAGCCCAGATGAACTACGACCTGATCCCGTCCGTGATCTACACCCACCCGGAAATCGCGTGGGTCGGTAAGACCGAGCAAACCCTCAAGGCCGAAGGCGTCGAAGTCAACGTCGGTACCTTCCCGTTCGCAGCCAGCGGCCGTGCCATGGCAGCCAACGACACCGGCGGTTTCGTCAAGGTCATCGCCGACGCCAAGACCGACCGCGTCCTGGGCGTGCACGTGATCGGCCCATCGGCCGCCGAGCTGGTACAGCAGGGCGCGATCGCCATGGAATTCGGCACCAGCGCCGAAGACCTGGGCATGATGGTCTTCAGCCATCCGACCCTGTCCGAAGCCTTGCACGAAGCTGCACTGGCCGTGAATGGCGGTGCCATCCACGTCGCCAACCGTAAGAAGCGTTAACTATAAGAAACCACGGCGGGCTGCCCGTCGTGAGTCTTGCGTGCACGACTCACCGCGGAACGTTCGCCGGACCAGGCTCGCGGGACAACCCGAGGGCTGAGGGTCACAGGTGGCGCGGCACCGGAAACGGCGCAGCGCCGAAGCGCAGTACCTAACGAAGACGGTAAAAAGCATGAATCTTCACGAGTATCAGGGCAAACAGCTGTTCGCTGAGTATGGCCTGCCAGTATCCAAGGGTTTCGCAGTCGATACCCCTGAAGCTGCAGCAGAAGCCTGCGACAAGATCGGTGGTTCGGAGTGGGTCGTCAAAGCCCAGGTCCACGCCGGTGGTCGCGGTAAAGCGGGCGGCGTCAAGCTGGTTCGCAGCAAGGAAGACGCCAAGGCGTTCGCCGCACAATGGTTGGGCAAGAACCTGGTGACCTACCAGACCGACGCCAACGGCCAACCCGTTTCCAAGATTCTGGTCGAATCCTGCACCGACATCGCCAAAGAGCTGTACCTGGGCGCTGTGGTGGACCGTTCGAGCCGTCGTATCGTGTTCATGGCCTCCACCGAAGGTGGTGTGGACATCGAGAAAGTCGCGCACGAAACCCCCGAGAAGATCATCAAGGCGACTATCGATCCGCTGGTCGGCGCACAGCCGTTCCAGGGCCGTGAGCTGGCTTTCCAGCTGGGTCTGGAAGGCAAGCAAGTTACCCAGTTCGCGAAAATCTTCGTCGGTCTGGCCAAGCTGTTCCAGGACCACGACCTGGCCCTGCTGGAAGTCAACCCGCTGGTCATCAAGGCCGACGGCGACCTGCACTGCCTCGATGCCAAGCTGAACATCGACGCCAACGCCATGTACCGTCAGCCCAAGCTGAAGACCTTCCACGACCCGTCGCAAGATGACGCCCGTGAAGCCCACGCCGCCAAGTTCGAACTGAACTACGTCGCGCTGGAAGGCAACATCGGCTGCATGGTCAACGGTGCCGGCCTGGCCATGGGTACCATGGACATCGTCAACCTGCACGGCGGCAAGCCAGCCAACTTCCTCGACGTAGGTGGCGGCGCAACCAAAGAGCGCGTGACCGAAGCCTTCAAGATCATTCTGTCGGACAGCAATGTCGCGGCCGTTCTGGTCAACATCTTCGGCGGCATCGTTCGTTGCGACATGATTGCCGAAGGCATCATCGGCGCGGTGAAGGAAGTCGGCGTGAAAGTACCGGTTGTCGTCCGTCTGGAAGGCAACAACGCTGAACTCGGCGCCAAAGTACTGGCAGAAAGCGGTTTGAACATCATTGCTGCAACCAGCCTGACCGACGCTGCTCAACAAGTTGTCAAAGCTGCGGAGGGCAAGTAATGAGCGTCCTGATCAATAAAGACACCAAAGTCATCTGCCAGGGCTTCACCGGCTCGCAGGGTACCTTCCACTCCGAGCAAGCCATCGCCTACGGCACCAAGATGGTTGGCGGCGTGACCCCAGGCAAAGGCGGCACCACCCACCTGGGCCTGCCGGTGTTCAACACCGTCAAGGAAGCCGTCGAGACCACCGGCGCCGACGCTTCGGTGATCTACGTCCCGGCTCCGTTCTGCAAGGACTCGATCCTGGAAGCGGCCTTCGCCGGCATCAAGCTGATCGTCTGCATCACCGAAGGCATCCCGACCCTCGACATGCTGGACGCCAAGGTCAAGTGCGACGAGCTGGGCGTGACCCTGATCGGCCCTAACTGCCCAGGCGTCATCACGCCAGGCGAGTGCAAGATCGGCATCATGCCCGGTCACATCCACTTGCCAGGCAAGGTCGGTATCGTGTCGCGTTCCGGCACCCTGACCTACGAAGCGGTCAAGCAGACCACCGACGCCGGTTTCGGCCAGTCGACCTGCGTGGGCATCGGTGGCGACCCGATCCCAGGTTCGAACTTCATCGACATCCTCAAGCTGTTCCAGGAAGACCCGCAGACCGAAGCGATCGTCATGATCGGCGAGATCGGCGGTTCGGCTGAAGAAGAGGCGGCTGCCTACATCAAGGCCAACGTCACCAAACCAGTCGTTTCCTACATCGCCGGCGTTACCGCGCCTGCGGGCAAGCGCATGGGCCATGCTGGCGCCATCATCTCCGGCGGCAAAGGCACTGCGGACGAGAAGTTCGCCGCCCTGCAAGACGCCGGTGTGAAGACCGTGCGTTCGCTGGCCGACATCGGCAAGGCCTTGGCCGAGCTGACCGGTTGGGAAGTGAAGCGCTAATACGCTGACGCCCCCACGCGGCACAGAAACCACCTTCGGGTGGTTTTTGTGTTTTCAGGGACCATACAGCCAGCCGATCGAAAGCATAGGAATTTTCGTACAGACGTTGCGCCATTCGGCGAGTAACTTTCCTACACGTCTGGTCGTTTAGACGACAAGAACAGTCGCCTATCGGACAGGGTGGCGGGGCGCCGTGTGTTTTCCCGGCAAATTGGGTAACCTACGCGCCATTTTGTGCCCGATCCCCAAAAGGGACCGACACGCTAAACGGGTCTGGCTCATCACGCCGGGCAGCATTTCCCTCATCCCTAGGGCAATCCCTTCTCGACTCCCGATTTCAGCAGTGTGGTACTTCCCTAAATGAAAGTGTTAAAAGGCCAGGACATCCTGGCGCTTGGCTTCATGACGTTCGCCCTGTTCGTAGGCGCCGGCAACATCATCTTCCCGCCCATCGTCGGTTTGCAGGCTGGCCCCAACGTGTGGATGGCCGCCTTGGGCTTTCTGGTCACGGCCGTGGGCCTGCCGGTCATCACCGTGGTCGCGCTGGCCAAGGTCGGTGGCGGCATGGACGCGCTGAGCAGCCCGATCGGCAAGTTCTTCGGCGGCCTGCTGGCGGCGGTGTGCTACCTGTCGGTCGGCCCGCTGTTCGCCACCCCGCGCACCGCCACCGTCTCGTTCGAGGTGGGTGTGGCGCCGCTGACGGGTGAAAGCCCACTGGCGTTGTTCATCTACAGCCTGGTGTATTTCCTGATCGTGCTGGCCGTGTCGATGTATCCCGGCAAGCTGCTCGATACCGTGGGCCGCTTCCTGGCGCCGCTGAAGATCATCGCCCTGGCCGCGCTCGGCATCGCCGCCTTCGCATTGCCGGCAGGCGACATCGGTGAAGCGCAGCAGGCCTACGTGGCTTCGCCGTTCTCCCAGGGCTTCATCAGCGGTTATCTGACCATGGATACCCTGGGTGCGTTGGTGTTCGGCATCGTCATCGTCAATGCCATCCGCTCGCGTGGCGTCGAATCGCCCAAGCTGATCACCCGCTACGCCATCATCGCCGGCCTGATCGCCGGTGTCGGCCTGGCACTGGTGTACGTCAGCCTGTTCCGCCTGGGTGCCGGCAGCCACGACATCGCCATGGGAGCCAGCAACGGTGCCGCGGTACTGCACGCTTACGTGCAGCACACCTTCGGTTCGCTGGGCAGCGGCTTCCTGGCGGTGCTGATCGCCTTGGCCTGTCTGGTCACGGCCGTCGGCCTGACCTGCGCCTGCGCCGAGTACTTCAGTCAGATCCTGCCGGTGTCCTACCGTGCGCTGGTGGTGATTCTGGCCGGCTTTTCGCTGCTGGTGTCGAACCTGGGCCTGACCAAGCTGATCATGTTCTCCATTCCCGTGCTGACGGCGATCTATCCGCCCTGCATCGTGATGGTGGCCTTGAGCTTCGTCAAAGGCCTGTTCAATGCCCCAGCACGCGTCCTGGGCCCAGTGATGCTGGTGTCGCTGATATTCGGCGTCATCGACGCCATCAAAGGCAGCAGCCTGGCGCATTACCTGCCGGACCTGGTCGCCAATCTGCCGCTTAGCGAGCAGGGCCTGGCCTGGCTGGTGCCGTCGCTGGCCGCGCTGGTAGTGTGTTTCGCCGTGGACCGCATGCTCGGTCAGTCGCAAGAAGCGCTGGCCTGACGCTTCGCGGCAGGCCGGGTTGGATAACCGGAGGCCTGAGTCGCAAGAAACCCCGCAGTGAGCTGCGGGGTTTTTTTATCTGCGCGAAAAAGGCGTGCCTTTTCACCGCACCGAACGTCGAACATCGGTCTATACCTGTGCATCGTTCAGCGTTCGAGGCCGCCCATGATCTTCATCGAAAACAACCTCAACCACTTGCTGGCTGTCTGCTGGTTCGCCCTGGCTTGGGGCGGCTACACCCGCTATGCCCTCTGGAAAGCCCGGGACACCGCGTGTCTGGCCAGCGTGTTGCACCTGTACCGTGAAGACTGGATGCGACGCATGCTGATGCGCGACAACCGCATCGCCGATGCCAGCGTGATCGGCAATCTGGAACGCAATGCCTCGTTCTTCGCCTCCAGCACCCTGATCATCCTGGCCGGCATCCTCACCGTGCTCGGCGCTTCGGACCGCGCCCTGTCGCTGTTGGCCGATCTGCCCTTGGTGCAGCCAGCTTCCCAAGGCATCTCGGAGCTCAAGCTGCTGTGCCTGGCGATGGTCTTCGTCTATGCCTTCTTCACCTTCAGCTGGTGCATGCGCCAGTACAATTTCGCGGCAGTCGTGGTCGGTTCGGCGCCGATGATCGGCGAACGGCAGGTCAGCGAGCAGCAGCGCAACGCTTTTGCGGCAAGGGCAGCGCGTGTGTTGTCGTTGGCGGCCAACCAGTTCAACCTGGGATTGCGCGCCTACTACTTCGGAATGGCCCTGTTGACCTGGTTCATCAGCCCCTGGATGTTCATGCTGACCACCGTCGGTGTCGTGCTGATTCTCTATCGGCGCGAATTCCATTCGGATGTACTCGAAGTGATGGTGTTCACTGCCACCGAAAGTGCGCCGAATGAAGCGGCCAAAGACGCCGTGCCCGGTCAATCGCAAACGCAATCGGTTTAATCGGCGCATAAAAAAACCCGGCATCGCCGGGTTTTTTATTACCGCCAGGCAATTACTGCTTGGCAGGCTCTGCAGGAACGGTGGTGTTCGGTGCAGTGGTAGCTGGCGTGGCGTCGTCGCGCGCTTCTTCAGCGGCTTTCTGCTGGGCTTCGGCCTGGTCGGCAGCAGCTTTGGCTTTCTCTTCGTTCGCTTCGTTGACCTTGTCCTGAGCGTCGTTCATTTTTTCCTGAGCGTTCTGGGAATGCTCCTGTGCGTCCTGGGCTTTGTCTTCGCTGGCTTTATCGCAAGCGGCCAAGCCCAGGGTAGCGGCCAACATCAGAGCAAAAGCAAAAGGTTTACGCATGATTGTGTATCTCCGTGGGTGAATAACTGACTTGTTGCTTCGAGTTGTGCCCTGCGAAAGAAGTTCCAAGTCCATTTCAGATAAACAGCGGGTTGTCGTGAAAGCACACATACAGGCCTTGTTGCTTCGGCGTGTGTGGCTGAAGGTGCGTTTTATTACTACCTCGGCAAAGGCTCGCACTTGTAAGTGCACGCGCACGCCGCGCATGCGCATGCTTCGGCAGATTCTAGAGCGGTTGTAAATCTCGCCCCTTGAAATGCCTGAGCCAGCCCCCATCTGTTGGACATCCCGCCCTGAAAGCAGGCCTTGGCCGTCACGGCGACCTCCGCCAACCAATTGGAGTTTTGAAGACCATGAGTGTGGATACTCAAAAGGAAACCCTGGGCTTCCAGACCGAAGTGAAGCAACTGCTGCACCTGATGATTCATTCCTTGTATTCGAACAAGGAAATCTTCCTGCGTGAGCTGATCTCCAACGCCTCCGACGCCGCCGACAAGCTGCGTTTCGAAGCCCTGGCCAAGCCCGAGCTGCTCGAAGGCGACTCGGAACTCAAGATCCGCGTCAGCTTCGACAAAGCGGCCAATACCGTGACCCTGGAAGACAACGGCATCGGCATGAGCCGCCAGGACGTCATCACCCACCTGGGTACCATCGCCAAGTCCGGCACTGCCGACTTCATGAAGAACCTCACCGGCGACCAGAAGAAGGACTCGCACCTGATCGGTCAGTTCGGCGTGGGCTTCTACTCGGCCTTCATCGTCGCCGACAAGGTCGACGTGTTCAGCCGTCGCGCCGGCCAGCCGGCCGCCGAGGGTGTGCACTGGTCGTCCAAGGGCGAGGGTGACTTCGAGGTCGAGACCATCGACAAGCCCGAGCGCGGTACCCGCATCGTGCTGCACCTCAAAGCCGGTGAAGACGAGTTCGCCGACGGCTGGCGCCTGCGCAACGTGATCAAGAAGTACTCCGATCACATCGCCTTGCCGATCGAGCTGCCCAAAGAGCAGGCCGAAGCGGCCGAGGGCGAAGAGGCGCCTGCGCAGGAGTGGGAAACGGTCAACCGCGCCAGCGCCCTGTGGACGCGTTCGCGTTCCGAGGTCAAGGACGAGGAGTACCAAGAGTTCTACAAGCACATCGGCCACGACTTCGAAAACCCGCTGACCTGGAGCCACAACAAGGTCGAGGGCAAGCTTGAGTACAACTCGCTGCTGTACGTGCCGGCCCGTGCGCCGTTCGACCTGTACCAGCGCGAAGCGCCACGCGGCTTGAAGCTGTACGTGCAACGCGTGTTCATCATGGACCAGGCCGAGTCGTTCCTGCCGCTGTACCTGCGCTTCATCAAAGGTGTGGTCGACTCCAACGACCTGTCGCTGAACGTGTCGCGGGAAATCCTGCAGAAAGACCCGATCATCGACTCCATGAAAACCGCGTTGACCAAGCGCGTGCTGGACATGCTGGAGAAGTTGGCCAAGAACGAGCCCGAGCAATACAAAGGCTTCTGGAAAAACTTCGGCCAGGTGCTGAAAGAAGGTCCGGCCGAAGACTTCGCCAACAAGGAAAAGATCGCCGGCCTGCTGCGCTTCGCCTCCACCCAGGGCGAGAACGGCGAGCAGGACGTATCGCTGGCCGACTACCTGGCACGCGCAAAGGACGGCCAGGACAAGGTCTACTACCTCACCGGCGAGTCCTACGCGCAGGTCAAGAACAGCCCGCACCTGGAAGTCTTCCGCAAGAAAGGCATCGAAGTGCTGCTGCTGACCGACCGCATCGACGAGTGGCTGATGAGCTACCTCACCGAGTTCGACGGCAAGCAGTTCGTCGATGTCGCGCGCGGCGATCTGGACTTGGGCGCCTTGGATTCCGAGGAAGACAAGAAAGCCCAGGAAGAAGTCGCCAAGGATAAGGAAGGCTTGGTCGAGCGTTTGAAAACCGCACTGGGCGACAGCGTCGCCGAAGTGCGTGTGTCGCACCGTTTGACCGATTCTCCGGCGATTCTGGCCATCGGCGAGCAGGACTTGGGGTTGCAAATGCGTCAGATCCTGGAGGCGAGCGGGCAGAAGGTGCCGGACTCCAAGCCGATCTTCGAATTCAACCCGAGCCATCCGTTGATCGAAAAGCTCGACCATGAGCAGAGCGAAGACCGCTTCGCCGAACTGTCGCATATCCTCTTCGACCAGGCTGCCCTGGCCGCGGGCGACAGTTTGAAAGACCCGGCGGCCTATGTGCGCCGTCTGAACAAGCTGCTGGTCGAGCTGTCTGCTTGAGTTGATGCGTCTGTACGAAAGCCCGCTTCGGCGGGCTTTTTTCATGGGGCCGGCGCACGCTGCGTGGCGGCCGCGACGTGAAAACACAGGAGAAGTACATGAGCAAGGTCATCACCGAATCACTGACCTACCGTTGTTCCGGCCAGACCTTCGAAAGCCGTCTGGTCTATGCCCAGGACGGCCTGCCACGGCCGGCGCTGATCATGGCGCCGAACTGGATGGGCGTTACCCCGGGTGCCGAGCGCATCGCCCAGGAAGTCGCCAGCCGCGGCTACGTGGTGTTGCTGGTAGACCTCTATGGGCAAACGCTGCGCCCGAGCAACGCCGACGAAGCGCTGGCAGCCATGATGCCCCTCAAGGAAGACCGCAATGAGCTGCGCAAGCGCATGAACGAAGCGCTCGCGCAGTTGCTGGGCCAGTCCCGCGTGGTGCTGGCGCCGGGCAAGGTGGCGGCCTTCGGCTTCTGTTTCGGCGGCTGCTGCGCGCTGGAGCAGGCACGCAGCGGGGCGGACCTCAAGGCGGCGATCTCTTTCCACGGCACACTCGATACCCCTGACCCGGACGACGCCAAACGGATCGAAGGTGCCGTGCTGGTGTTGCACGGTGCCCAGGACCCTCTGGTGCCCAAAGAGCAGCTGCCGGCGTTCGAGGCGGAAATGTCCGCTGCCGATGTGGACTGGCAGTTGACCAGCTACGGCGGAGCGGTGCACTCGTTCACCGACCCCGATGCCAACGTGCCGGGTAAGAACCAGTACAACCGTAAAGTGGCGGAGCGGGCGTTCACCGCCATGTACAACCTACTGGACGAGGTGTTCGCACGCTGATCGGACAACCGTCCGTGCCGAGGCGTCGGCCCGTTATTCCAGGGCTGGCGCACAGGGCAGGGCAGGGCTGAACCCTGGGCTCCAGGCGCGGGTCTATCGGGCTTCAATTCGATGAAGGAAGCCCCCGCCATGATCGCCAGAGCGCTCGTCGCCGTGATCTGTTCCGGCCTGCTGTCGCAACCCTGCCTGGCGCGCGAATACCGCTACACCGACGCCCACCTGCATTACGTCGACTTCTTCCAGGAGACTGAAGGCATGCCCGCCTTGCTCAAGGCCATGGACGAGGCGGGCGTCGATCAGTCGATGATTTCCGGCATTCCGGTGGCCAAGAAATGGCACGAAGACGAACCCAAACGGCCTCGCTACTACGCAGGCGACGATGCCAGCGCCTACTGGTACAGCGCCACCGACGTGTACGTCGCCGCAGCCCTGCAGGCCTTGAACCCGGAACAACGTCAGCGCTTCCATCCGTTTCTCAGCGGCTTCAACCCGGTCGACAAGAACTCGGCCAAGCACATCGAGCGCATGCTCGACCTGTACCCAGGGCTGTGGCAAGGCATCGGCGAAGTCTTCACCCGCCACGACGACCTCACGGCTCTGACCAGTGGCGACACGCCCAGGGCCAACAACGAAGCCATGAACCTGATCTACACCTTGGCCGGCAAGCGCGACCTGCCGGTGTTGGTGCACTCCAACATCACCTCCAAGCGCGAGCGCAACGCGCTGTACCTGGAGGAGATCGAGCAGCCGCTGCGCGACCATCCGACCACGCGCTTCATCTGGGCCCATGCCGGCAGCAGCATGGAGATCCATCGCCATCAGACGCAGATGAAATTCCTTCTGCCGACCCTGACGCGGCTGCTGGAAACCTACCCGAACCTGTACGTCGACCTGTCCTGGAGCGTGCTCGAACCCTATCTGCTGGACGAGCAGGGCAAGCCACGGCAGGGCTGGCTCGATCTGGTCCAGCGCTTCCCGGACCGGTTCATGCTCGGCTCCGACGTGGTGGGGCGTTTCGACAGCATCGGCGAGCAGATGAAGGGCTTCGATCCGTTTCTCGACGCCTTGCCCGAGACGGTGGCCCATAAGGTGGCGCGCGACAACTTCCTCGCCTTATTGCCCAAAGGTCGTTGACGCCCAGCCATCAGGCCAACCGCAGAAACGAAAACGCCCCGAACCAGTCGGGGCGTTTTCAGTTGCTGCCTACAGTGTCACTTGCCCTGCCAGCGCTTGAGCACCAGGGTGGCGTTGGTGCCACCGAAGCCGAAGCTGTTGCTCATCACGGTGTCGATCTTGGCGTTTTCGACGGTAGTGCGCTGGATCGGCAGGTCGGCGACCGCTGGGTCCAGTTCGTCGATGTTGGCCGAACCGGCGATGAAGTTGTTTTCCATCATCAGCAGGCAGTAGATCGCCTCGTGCACACCTGCGGCGCCCAGCGAGTGACCGGACAGGCTCTTGGTGGAGCTGATGGCCGGTGCCTTGTCGCCGAACACTTCACGTACGCCCTTCATCTCGGCGACGTCGCCGACCGGAGTGGAGGTGCCGTGGGTGTTGAGGTAGTCGATCGGCGTGTCGACGGTGGACAGCGCCTGCTGCATGCAGCGGATGGCGCCTTCGCCGCTTGGCGCGACCATGTCGTAGCCATCGGAGGTAGCGCCGTAGCCGATGATTTCGGCGTAGATCTTGGCGCCGCGGGCCAGGGCGTGTTCGAGTTCCTCGACCACCACCATGCCGCCGCCGCCGGCGATGACGAAGCCGTCACGGTCGGCGTCGTAAGCGCGCGAGGCCGACTCCGGCGTCTCGTTGCGCTTGGTCGACAGCGCACCCATGGCGTCGAACAGGAACGATTGGCTCCAGTGCTCTTCTTCGCCGCCGCCGGCGAAGACGATGTCCTGCTTGCCCCACTGGATCTGCTCCAGCGCGGTGCCGATGCAGTGTGCGCTGGTCGCGCAGGCCGAGGAGATCGAGTAGTTGATGCCCTTGATCTTGAACGGCGTGGCCAGGCAGGCCGAAACGGTGCTGCCCATGGTGCGGGTGACGCGGTACGGGCCGACGCGCTTGACGCCTTTTTCGCGCAGGGTATCCAGCGCTTCCATCTGGTTCAGCGTGGACGCGCCACCGGAACCGGCGACCAGGCCGGTACGCGGGTTGGAGACCTGCTCTTCGGTCAGGCCGGCATCCTTGATGGCGTCCTGCATGGCCAGGTAGGCGTAGGCGGCGGCATGACCGACGAAGCGGAACACCTTGCGGTCGATCAGTTCTTCGAGGTTGAGGTCGATGGAGCCGGACACCTGGCTGCGCAGGCCTTGTTCCTTGTATTCCGGATTGTAACGGATACCTGGACGGCTGTTGCGCAGGCTTTCGGTGACAGTAGCTTTGTCATTGCCCAGGCACGAAACGATGCCCAAACCAGTAATAACGACGCGGCGCATGCGAATGACCCTTAGAAGTTGTCTGTGGAGGTGAACACGCCGACCCGCAGGCTTTCAGCGGTGTAGATCTCTTTACCATCGACGCTGACCGTGCCGTCGGCAATGGCCATGTTCAGCTTGCCCTTGAGGACGCGCTTGATGTGGATGTTGTAGGTGACCGTCTTGGCGGTCGGCAGGACCTGCCCGAAGAACTTCACCTCACCCGAACCCAGCGCCCGGCCGCGGCCCGGCAAGCCTTGCCAGCCCAGGTAGAACCCGACCAGTTGCCACATGGCATCGAGGCCCAGGCAGCCCGGCATGACCGGGTCGCCTTCGAAGTGGCAGGCGAAGAACCACAGGTCGGGCGTGATATCCAGCTCGGCGACCAATTCACCTTTGCCGTACTTGCCACCCTCGGCGCTGATATGGGTGATGCGGTCCACCATCAGCATGTTCGGGGCGGGCAGTTGCGCATTACCTGGGCCGAACAGCTCACCGCGACTGCAGCGCAGCAGGTCTTCCCGAGTAAAGGCGTTTTGTTTGGTCATGCGAGCTCCTCAATAACCCCCTGTGGCAGGGGACGAATCTTCCCGGCCAACCCCCGAACGCCTTGCGTCAGTGGGGCGGCAGCCTACAGGTAGACTATTGCGTTGTAGTGAAAGTCACAGTGCGTCCGGTAAACAAGTACAGGTGTTCACTGAAACGTGCATTTTCAGGCTATGCGACGGTCCTGTCCAGTGCGGGCAGCACATTAAGACTGCCGCAATTCTTTCTCAATCGCTACCCGACACGTCGTGATCGGGCAGCCAGCGTTGCAAAACGTCCAGCAGTTCGGTGCGTTTGAGTGGTTTGCTCAGGTAGTCGTTCATCCCGGCTGCCAGGCAGCGTTCGCGGTCGCCCTGCAAGGCGCTGGCGGTCAGGGCGATGATCGGCAGGTCGCGCCCTTCGGCCAACGCCCGGATCCGTCGCGTCGCCTCGTAGCCATCCATCAACGGCAAACGGCAGTCCATCAATACCGCCGCGAAGCGTCGTTGCTGGATCTGCTCCAAAGCCTGCTGGCCGTCGCCGGCGACGCAGGTCTGCAAGCCCAGGCTGCGCAGCATGGCTTCGATCACGCTGCGGTTGACCGGATTGTCCTCTACCAGCAGCACCGGCCGTTCCTGGCGGGGGGCGGCAGGCACGGCCGGCGCACGCGGCGCCAAGGTCGGCAGTTGCGACAGCGCGAGCGGCATTTCCAGGGTGAAGGTCGAGCCCAGCCCTTCGCGGCTCTGGGCGTACAGCACGCCGCCCATGCGCTCGGCCAGGGTCCGTGCGATCGACAGGCCCAGGCCGGTACCGCCATAACGGCGCGAGATCGAACTGTCGGCTTGCTGGAAGGCGACGAACATCGTTTCCAGACGCTGGTCGTCGATGCCGATGCCGGTATCGCGCACCGCGCAGACGAAGCGGATCTGCTCGTGTTCGATCAATCGCCACCCAGCCTCGACCACCACCTCGCCACGCTCGGTGAACTTCAGGGCGTTGCCGATCAGATTGAGCAGGATCTGCCGAATCCGCGTCGGATCCCCCTTCACCTGCAAAGCTTCGAGGCTCTCCGGCGCTTGCAGGCGCAAGTTCAGACCGCGTTGGTCGGCGCCATGCTGGAAGGAATGCACGCAGTTGGCGATCAGTTCGCCCAGGTTGAAATCGATCGACTCCAGTTGCAGCGTGGTGCGCTCGATGCGCGAGAAGTCCAGGATGTCGTTGATGACCTTGAGCAGGTGCCCGGTCGATTCGCTGGCCACACTGGTGTACTCGGCCTGCTCGGGCGTCAGTTCCGTAGTGTCGAGCAACTGCAGCATGCCCAGCACACCGTTCATCGGCGTGCGCAGTTCGTGGCTCATCATCGCCAGGAAGTCGGACTTGGCGCGGTTCGCCTGCTCGGCTTCTTCGCGGGCCTGGACCACCTGGGCCATGGCCTGGCGCTGCTCGTCGCTGGCCTGCTCCAAGGCGAAGGCCAGGTTGTTGATGTGCGCCGCCAGGTGGCCGAGTTCGCTGTCGTCCACCACCGGTACATGGGTGGTGAAGTCGCCTTGCTGGATCGCCCGTACCGCCTCGCCCATGGCGCTGATCGGGGTCGACAGCCGGGTCGCCAGGCGCCGCGCGAGGAAAAAGGTGAACAGCAGGGCGCACAAGGCCAGGATGCCGGCCTTGATTACCATCTCCTGCTGGCGCTCGCTGAAGGCGTCGTCCGACATGCCGACGATCACCCGGCCCAGATAGTCGTCGCCGACGTTGGGCGCGGCGGTGCCCGGCTGCAGGAAGTCGTCGTCCAGGCGAATCTGCTGCAAACGGATGGCCGCCTGGAACACTTCCACCCGTTGCGCGCGGTTGAGACTTTCGTCCGCCTGCTCGACGTAGACCAGAATGTGGTTGCGGCTGTCCTGCACTTCGAGAAAGCGCACGTGGGGAATGCTCAAGGTCGCGCGCATGAGGCTTTCGAGCATGTCGTTGTTGCCCGAAATCACGCCGTACTCCGAGCCCGGCGCCAGCTGGTTGGCGATCAGTTGACCGGTGTGGTTGAGTTCCTGGCGCAGGTCCTGCAAGCGTACGAAGGTGAAGAAGCCGATCAGCAGCAGGGTCAACAGCAGGGCAGGGCCGAGGCTGATGATCTGGGTGCGGGTGTGGATGTCCCAACTCAGGCGCTTGCTCATGGGCTTGGCACTTCTTCGATCGCCAGCGCGGCCGCGGTGGAGTCGATGGGCTCGAGCCCCAGGGTATGCGCCACCCGTTGGTTGCCGCTGACGCCGAACTGGCTCGGATAGAGGCTGCGCGGCCACTGCGCGGCGGGCTGGTCGAGCAGGCGGTCGAGCACGGCCAGCCAATCGGTCTGGTCGCTGAAGGTGCTGGCCAGGGCGCCGGCACGCACGAAGCCTGCGGTAGGGCCGATCAACGCGAGCTGGCGGCTGTAACTGCTGAGCAACAGGTTCTTCGCCGTGAGGGCGTTGTACAGCTCGGGGTCGTCCAGGCCCAACAGCACGTCACTGTCGGCCAGTACTTGTTGCAGCGCACGGCTGTTACGCGGGCCGTTCCAGGCTTGCGGCACGATCTCCAGGCCCAGTCGATGGGCGACGGGGCGTAGCTCGTCGAGCAGAAACTGGCTGCGTTCGCTGTGCAGCACCCCGACCCGGCGAGCCTTGGGCAGCAGGTAGTGGATCAGGCGCAGTTGCCGCGCCGGTGGCGGATCGCTCCATAGCAGGGTCAGGAAGGCCGGGCGCTGATGCGGCCAGCGCTGCTGCGCCTGGACGCGGTTGATGCGCAGCACCAGTGCCGTCGGGCCGGCGCTTTGCCCCAGGCGCCAGTCCAGCGCCGCATCGTCGAGCAGGATCAGGCGCACATCGGGCTTGAGGGTGGCCGGTGCGGGCATTTGCCCAACGCTGCGAAATTGCACGACGTCGTCGCTACGGCGCACTTGCAGCCCGGCGCTGAAGCTTCGGTAGCTGGGCTGTGCCTGGGCACCGACCAGCAGCACGTCGGCGGCGGAGGATCCGGCCAAGGGCAACAGCCACAACCCCACGATGCGCAGTGCCCGCCACATCAGCGCCGCGCTCCGGCGACGGCATTGCGCGATGTCGCCTGGGTCTTGGCGACGTTCCTGAATCCTTTGCCCATGGCCATGGTCATACCGCTACGCGCCAGGCCGACAGGCAGTGGCAGGCGAACGCCCACGGCGAAGCCGTCGCGTGGGCCGCAGCAGGATAGGCAAGGGGCTATTGACGCGCCAGGGGACACGGGACGGCCTTGGGTCGGGGGCAAGCCGGCTATGGTAAACCACCGCGCGGCTTTTACCAGCGTGCTCGGCGCGAGCGGCAGCTTGCCTGTCGGCGCTGGTGATGCGCAGGCACACCCGTATAATGCGCCCGGCGCACTCAATTCAACGGTTCGATGGACGACATATGACTCAACAGCAACCCGTCGCGGTGCTTGGAGGCGGCAGTTTCGGCACCGCCGTGGCCAACCTGCTGGCCGAGAACGGCGTGCCGGTACGCCAATGGATGCGCGACCCGCAGCAAGCCGAAACGATGCGTGTGAAACGTGAGAACCCGCGTTACCTCAAGGGCATCCGCGTACACGACGGCGTCGAACCGGTCAGCGACCTGCTCGCCACTCTGCAAGGCTGCGACCTGATGTTCGTGGCCTTGCCTTCCAGCGCCTTGCGCAGCGTGCTGGCGCCCCATGCCGCCTTGCTCGGCGGCAAGGGCTTGATCAGCCTGACCAAGGGCATCGAAGCGCAGAGCTTCAAACTGATGAGCCAGATTCTCGAGGAGATCGCTCCGCAGGCGCGTATCGGCGTGCTATCGGGCCCCAACCTCGCACGCGAAATCGCCGAGCATGCGCTGACCGCCACTGTGGTGGCCAGCGAAGACCAGGCCCTGTGCCAACAGGTGCAGGCAGTGCTGCACGGCCGCACCTTTCGCGTCTACGCCAGCACCGACCGTTTCGGCGTGGAGCTGGGCGGGGCCTTGAAGAACGTCTACGCCATCATCGCCGGCCTGGCCGCGGCCTTGGGGATGGGCGAGAACACCAAGAGCATGCTGATCACCCGCGCCCTCGCCGAGATGACCCGCTTTGCCGTCAGCCAGGGCGCCAACCCCATGACGTTCCTGGGCCTGGCCGGGGTCGGCGATCTGATCGTCACCTGCTCCTCGCCCAAGAGCCGCAACTACCAAGTGGGCCACGCGCTGGGCGAGGGCTTGTCGCTGGCCGAGGCGGTCGAGCGTTTGGGCGAAGTCGCCGAGGGCGTCAACACGATCAAGGTGCTGATGGCCAAGGCCCAGCAGGCGCAGGTGTACATGCCCCTGGTCGCCGGCCTGCATGCCATTCTCTTCGAAGGGCGTACGCTGGATCAGGTGATCGAACACCTGATGCGCGCCGAACCCAAGACCGACGTCGATTTCATTTCGATCGACGGCTTCAACTGAGCCAAGGAGTGACACATGAACCCGACCCCGGAACGCGGTGAACACGAATCGATCCTGCTGCGCGTGCTGTGGATGCTGGTCTTTCTACTGGTCTGGCAACTGGCCGAGGTGCTGCTTGGCGCGTTGGTGCTGGTGCAACTGGTCTACCGTCTGGTCTACGGCGCCCCGAGCGCCAGCGTGATGAACCTGGGCGACAGCCTGAGCCAGTATCTGGCGCAGATCGGCCGCTTCGGCACCTTCCATACCGACCAGAAACCCTGGCCGTTCAGCGACTGGCCAACTCCACGGCCGCCGCAGGGCGAAGCGGCGCACGTGGTCGAACCGGCCGCGCAGCCGGTTCAACCCGTGCAGCCGGCCGCACCTGCTGAAGACGGGACCCCTAAACCATGAAGTTGTGGGTACTGCGCCACGGCGAGGCCGAGCTGCGCGCCAACAGCGATGCCGAACGACGCCTCACCGCCCAGGGACGCGAACAGGTGCTTCGCAGCGCCCTGCACCTGCAAGGCCAGCCGCTTCAGGCGATCCTCGCCAGCCCTTACGTGCGTGCCCAGCAAACCGCTGCGCTGGTGCACGGCGCGTCGAACCTGGCGCCGCCGGTCACCACGGTCGATTGGCTGACGCCCGACAGCGATGCGCAGCACGTCATCGCCATGCTCGAGAAGCTGGAGCTGGAGGAGGTATTGCTGGTCAGCCATCAACCCCTGGTCGGCATTCTGGTGACGTTGCTCGAGCAGGGCCATCGTCAACAGCCCGCGCCGCTAGGGACAGCCAGCTTGGCCGAACTTGAAGGCGACTGGCCGTTGCCCGGTCTGATGACCCTCAAGGCGCTTCATCATTCCTGAAGGCTACGCAACTGACATTTTTGTCAGTTGCCGATCGCTGCGGGCCCTTGCTAGTTTTTCGCTACACGCAGGGGCAGAGCCCAGGGAAGTCGCCTTGATGAGCACTCGGTATCTGGAGTTGGTAGGGTCGGCGGACTTGCGCGCGACCGTGTTGAAAGTGGAGAGCGACCAATCGCTCGATTTTGCCGAGTACCGCCTGCTTCAGGACAGCGCCAACGCCAAGCTCGATCAACTGATCCGCAAGCTTGGCCACCCCGACGACCTCGAAGAGCTGCGCATGCTCAGTGCGCGCATGGCGCACCTGCTGCAAAGCAGTTGCCTGGCCCTGCGCCGGCGCAAGCTCGGGCGCCCGGACCAGACCTTGGCGCGTGAAGCGCTGGAGGCGCAAATCGCGTACATGCAGGCTTGCCTGCGACGCTCGCTGCTCAGTTTCGACCCGCCGTGACTGACCTGATCGCCATGGGCAATGACCGTTCTGGGCATTGCCGGCCTTCGGGGCCGAACAGACAATGGACGCTCACTTCGTCTCCGGACCCGGCGCCATGTCGCAGCCCATCTTCTTCGCCCACGCCAACGGTTTCCCATCGGCCACCTACGGCAAGCTGTTCGCCGCGCTGGCGCCGGATTACACGGTCATCCACCTCGACCGGCATGGCCATGACCCGCGCTTTCCGGTCGATGACAACTGGCTGCAATTGGTCCAGGAACTGCTGCACCACCTGGCTCGCCAGGCGGCGCCGGTCTGG
Source organism: Pseudomonas sp. UBA6562 (assembly GCF_002434265.1). Lineage (GTDB taxonomy): Bacteria > Pseudomonadota > Gammaproteobacteria > Pseudomonadales > Pseudomonadaceae > Aquipseudomonas. Next base: position 134,182 of record NZ_DJJS01000002.1, read on the forward strand.
GGGGTAGGGCATTCGCTCGGCGGGCTGCTGCACTTGCACGCCGCGCTGCTCGCGCCGCAGTTCTATCGCGGCATCGTCATGCTCGACTCGCCACTGCTGACCCGTGTCGATCGCTGGATGATCCATCTGGCCAAGCGTCTGGGCTTGATCGACCGCATCACCCCGGCAGGGCGCACCCTGGGCCGTCGCGATTCCTTCGCCGACCGCGACAGCGCACGGACCTATTTCAGTGGCAAGACGCTGTTCCGCCAGTTCGACCCCGAGTGTCTGGACGCCTACCTCGACCACGGCCTGCAACATGCCGAGCAGGGCCTTCGTCTGCGCTTCGACCCAGCTACGGAGATCAGCATCTACCGCACGCTGCCGCATCGCCTGCCCAAACCCGCCCAGCACCTGCGGCTGCCAGTGGCGATGGTGCGTGGGGCGCAGAGCGCGGTGGTGCGGCCGCACCATGGCCGGGCCGTGCGCGGTCTGCCGCTTGGCGAGTATCACTGCCTGCCGGGCGGACACATGTTTCCGCTGGAGCGTCCGATCGACACTGCCAGCCTGCTCAAGACGCTGTTCGCGCGTTGGGGGCAGGCATGAGTAGGCCCGTCGAAGAGGTGCGTCTGGACCTGGGGCACATCGAATTGGCCGCACACCTGTTCGGGCCGGCCGAGGGCCTGCCGGTCATCGCCCTGCATGGCTGGTTGGACAACGCCAACAGCTTCGCCCGCTTGGCGCCCCGACTCGAAGGCCTGCGCATCGTGGCCCTGGACCTGGCCGGGCACGGTCATTCCGCGCACCGTCCGGCGGGTGCGAACTACGGCTTGGCCGACTATGCCTTCGACGTATTGCGCGTCGCCGAGCAACTCGGCTGGCAGCGTTTCGGCCTGCTCGGCCACTCCCTGGGTGCGGTGGTCGCCGTGCAACTGGCCGGCGCCTTGCCGGAGCGGGTCAGCCACCTGGCGCTGATCGACGGCGCGTTGCCGCCCACCGGCGACGAACACAATGCCGCCGAACGGCTGGGCATGGCCTTGAACGCGCAGCTTCGCCGCGAGGCCCGGCCCAAGACGGTCTATCCCACGCTGGAGCAAGGCGTGGGTGCGCGCATGAAGGGCATGGTCGCGGTCAGCCGCGAGGCGGCCGAGCTTCTGGCCCAGCGCGGACTGATGCCGGTGCCTGGGGGCTACAGCTGGCGCAGCGACAGCCGTCTGACCTTGCCGTCGCCGGTGCGCTTGAGCCAAGCGCAGGCACTGGCCTTCGCCCAGCGCGTCGGGTGCCCGACCTGTCTGGTGGTCGCGGCCGACGGGCTGCTGGCCCCACACCCTCGACTGCTGGAACAGCTACCCTTCGAACAGGTGGTGCTGCCAGGTGGCCATCACCTGCACCTTAACGGCGAACCCGGCGCAATCCTTGTTGCAGACTGTTTCAATCGCTTTTTTGGCTTTCCTTGACTTGCACCCGGCAAGTGTCGAGGCTTGCCGGGCCGACTAGGGAGAAAGTCATTCCATGCCAAACGTCCAACCCCCACATCGCCACCTGTGCCACCGCGAGTGTGGCCGATGAGCGCCCTCGTTTTCCTGCGCAGCGCGCTCGCTACCGGCCTGGTGCTGTCCAGTTCGTGTCTCTTGGCAGGCAATCTGCCGGTCCCGCAGGATGCCAAGGTGGTCGACCAACGCCCAGCCACCGAACAGGAACGCGTCTATCCGCTCAGCCCGCTGCGCAAGATCAGCGGTCGCTTGCGCCTGGACGACAAGGTCGAAGCCCGCGGCCAGGTCAGCTCGCTGACCTACGAGTTGCCGGTCGAGCGCAGCGCCCGCGAAGCCTTCACCCAGGCGCGCGAGGCCTTGCAGGCCGAGGGCGGTTACCCGCTGTTCTGGTGCCAGGGCCGCGACTGCGGCGAAGCCAGCCTGTGGGCCAACGACGTATTCGCCAACGCAAGGCTCAATGGCGGCGACGAGCGCCAGGCGTTCATCCTGTTGCGCCGTTCCGCCGAGCAGGCCGACACCCTGGTGGCGTTGTACAGCGTGACACGCGGCAATCGCCGCGCGTACCTGCACGTCGAAGCGTTCGTCGCCGCCGCGCCCCTGGGCGAGCTGCTGCCCACGCCGGCCACCGTGCTGCGCGAGATGCGCGACACCGGCAAGCTCGACTATCCCGACCTCGCCGAGCCGCAAGCGGCCTGGGTCAAGCTGCTCGGGCGCAGCCTCAACCTCGACAGCACTTTGCGCGCCAGCCTCAGCGGCGCCCAGGCCGAAGACTGGCGCCAGCAACTGATCAAAGCCGGTGTGCGCAGCGCCCGCCTGGAAGTGGGCGAGGCCGCCACCGAAGGTTTGCATTTGGAATTGATCCGCTGAGTAGTCCCGTGATGCCCAACAACGATCGTCTGTTCGTGCAGATCCTTCTGCTGGCGCTATTGGGCGCCGCCCTCTGGGTCATGGCACCGTTCATTTCCGCGCTGCTGTGGGGCGCGATCCTGGCCTTCGCCAGTTGGCCGCTGATGCGTCTGCTGACTCGCCTACTGCACGGGCGCGAAACGCTCGCGGCAGGCATCCTTACCAGCGCCTGGATCGTGGTGGTGGTGCTGCCGCTGGTGTGGCTGGGGTTCAACCTGGCCGACCATATCCGCGATGCCACGGCGTTCGTGCGCGATGTCCGGGTCGACGGCCTGCCGCCGGCGCCGGCCTGGCTGGGCGCGTTGCCCCTGGTGGGCGAGCGGCTGGTGGGCATGTGGGACACGGTCGACCAGCAAGGCCCGGCGCTGCTGGCGTCGGTCAAACCCTACCTGGGGCAGACCGGCAATTGGCTGCTGGCACGCAGTGCGCAGATCGGCAGCGGTGTCCTCGAACTCAGCCTGAGCCTGATCTTCGTGTTCTTCTTCTACCGCGACGGCCCGCGCCTGGCGGCCTTCGTGCTGCGCTTGCTGCAGCGTTTGATGGGCGCGCGCGCCGGTTACTACCTGGACCTGGTGGCCGGCACCGTCCAGCGGGTGGTCAATGGCGTGATCGGCACCGCGGCCGCCCAGGCGCTGCTGGCCCTGATCGGCTTTCTCATCGCCGGCGTGCCGGGGGCCATCGTGCTGGGCCTGGTCACCTTCATGCTCAGCCTGATTCCCATGGGGCCGCCGCTGGCCTGGTTGCCGGCCACGGCCTGGCTGGCGTGGAAAGGTGAATACGGCATGGCGGTGTTCCTCGGCATCTGGGGCACGTTCGTCATCAGTGGCGTGGACAACGTGCTCAAACCCTACCTGATCAGCCGTGGCGGCGATCTGCCGTTGGTGATCGTGCTACTCGGGGTGTTCGGCGGCTTGATCGCGTTCGGGTTCATCGGTTTGTTCATCGGCCCCACGCTGCTGGCGGTGGGCTATAGCCTGTTGCTCGACTGGAGCCGCAATGCCGGGGCGGGGGACGACCCCAAGGCGCCCGACGCGTGACGTAGCGGCGGCGGTTGCCTTGAGCGCAGCCGCCTGGTAATCGCCACCGTTCATGGAACGCTCGTGTCGGAGTGGCTGTGCCGCGCCCAGGCTGTCAGATGTCGTCGGCAAGCCGAAACCCACTGTTTTTACGCATTCTTTACGCCTTCCCCCGGCAATCGCCCTCGCGCCTTTACGGCGCGTCCTCGGACAATTTCCCCACGGCGCCGGTCGCCATCACCTGGGGAATGCATCGATGACCATCCTTGACACCGTCTCACTGCTGCTGGCCGTCGCGCTGGCGGCCTACCTGCTGCACGCGCTGCTGCGCAGCGACCGAAGCTAGGGGCAGCCATGCACAGCTACGACTACGCCTTGCTGCTCGGCTTCTTTCTCTTGGTCCTGCTGCCAGCGCCCTGGTTGGGACGCTTCTACTATCGCGCGATGGAAGGCCAGCGCACCTGGCTCAGCCCGGTACTCGGCCCCGTAGAGCGCGGCTGTTATCGCCTTGCCGGGGTCGACACGGGCCTCGAACACACCTGGCGGCAGTACACCCTGGCCTTGCTGGCGTTCAATCTGGCGGGCCTGGCCTTGCTGTTCGGCGTGTTGAGCCTGCAACGGTACCTGCCGCTCAACCCCCAGCAACTGCCCGGGCAGTCCTGGTCGCTGGCGCTCAATACCGCAGTGAGCTTCGTCACCAACACCAATTGGCAAGCCTACAGCGGCGAGACCTCGCTGAGCCCGTTCAGCCAGCTGTTCGGCCTCACCGTGCAAAACTTTCTCAGCGCCGCCACGGGCCTGAGCGTGCTGGTGGCGCTGTGCCGCGGCATCGCACGGCGTTCGGCGAACAGCCTCGGCAATTTCTGGGTCGACCTGACCCGCGCCACGCTCTACGGCCTGTTGCCGCTCAGTCTGCTGCTGGCGCTGCTGCTGGTCTGGCAAGGCGTGCCGCAGACCTTTCTCGACCAAGTGCAAGCCGTCACCCTGCAAGGCAACGGCCAGGCCTTGCCCCTGGGGCCGGTCGCCAGCCAGGTCGCGATCAAGCAATTGGGCACCAACGGCGGCGGCTTCTTCGGCGTCAACTCGGCGCATCCGTTCGAGAACCCCAGTGCCTGGAGCAACCTGTTCGAGTTGGTCGGCATCGTGCTGATCCCGGTGGCGCTGGTGTTCACCTTCGGCCACTACGTCAAGGACCTGCGCCAGAGCCGAGCGATCCTGGGCTGCATGCTGGCGCTGTTCGTGCTCGGCGGCGCCACCGCGTTGTGGGCCGAGCATCAGCCCAATCCGGCGCTGGCGAGCCCGCTGGTGGAGCAGAGCGCACCGCTCGAAGGCAAGGAGGCGCGTTTCGGCACTACCGCGTCGGTACTGTGGGCGGTGACCACCACGGCCGCTTCCAACGGCTCGGTGAACGCCATGCACGACAGCCTCAACCCGCTGACCGGCCTGGTCACGCTGGCCAACATGATGGTCGGCGAAGTGATTTTCGGCGGGGTCGGGGCAGGCCTGTACGGCATGCTGCTGTTCGTGCTGATCGCGGTGTTCCTGGCCGGGTTGATGATCGGCCGTACGCCGCAGTACCTGGGCAAGCCGTTGCAGGCGCGGGAGGTCAAGCTGCTGGTGGCGACCTTGCTGGTGATGCCCTGCGGCGCCCTGGTGCTCGGCGCGCTGGCCAGCAGCCTGCCCGGTGCCCAGGGCGCCTTGAGCAACCCAGGGCCGCACGGGTTCAGCCAACTGCTGTATGCCTTCACCTCCGGCGCCGCCAACAACGGCTCGGCCTTCGCCGGCTGGACCGCTAACACCCCGGCGCACAACCTGCTGCTGGCCCTGGCCATGCTGGTCGGCCGCTTCGGCTACATCCTGCCGGTGCTGGCGTTGGCCGGTAGCCTGGCGGCCAAGCGCGGTAGCGCAGCCGGGGTCGACAGCTTCCCCACCCATGGGCTGCTGTTCACGAGCCTGCTGTTGATGACCGTACTGCTAGTGGGCGGGCTGACCTTCCTGCCGACCCTGGCCCTGGGGCCGATCGCCGAACACCTGAGCCTGGGTTTCTGAGGAATCGAACGATGAACCTACCTGTTGCCGATCTCGGCACCCCTGCCGACCCGAACCAGGCCACGCGCTTCAGTGCACTGTGGCGTCCGGCCCTGCTGCAAGCCTTTCTCAAGCTCGACCCGCGCCAGCTCAAGCGCTCGCCGGTGATGCTGGTGGTGCTGCTGACCGCTATGCTGACCACCGTCTTGTGCCTGGCGCCAAACAGCGGCGTCGAGACGGGCGTCGCGGTGCAGATCACCTTGTGGCTGTGGTTCACGGTGCTGTTCGCCAACTTCGCCGAAGCCTTGGCCGAAGGCCGCGGCAAGGCCCGCGCCGACAGCCTGCGCGCCGGTAGCCAGGGCCTGAGCGCCCGGCGTCGCGGCGTCGACGGCCGCTTCGAAGAGGTCGCCGCCAGCCGCCTGGTCAAAGGGGACGTGGTCGAAGTGCTGGCGGGCGAACTGATCCCTGCCGATGGCGAAGTGCTCGAAGGCATCGCCGCGGTGAACGAGGCGGCCATCACCGGTGAGTCGGCCCCGGTGATCCGCGAGTCCGGTGGCGACCGCTCGGCCGTCACCGGCAATACCTGCCTGGTGTCCGACCGCCTGCTGGTGCGCGTCACCAGCGACCCCGGCGAGTCGACCCTGGACCGCATGGTGGCGCTGGTCGAAGGCGCCAAGCGGCAGAAGACCCCGAACGAGGTGGCGCTCGACCTTTTGCTGATCGGCCTGACCCTGGTTTTTCTCATCGTCGTGGTGACCTTGCAGCCGTTCGCGCGTTTCTCCGGTGCCGGCCTGCCGCTGATCTTCCTCGCCGCATTGCTGGTGACGCTGATCCCCACCACCATCGGCGGCCTGCTGTCGGCCATCGGCATCGCCGGCATGGACCGACTGGTGCGGCTCAACGTCATCGCCCGCTCGGGCCGCGCGGTGGAGGCGGCCGGCGACGTGCAGACCCTGCTGCTGGACAAGACCGGCACCATCACCTTCGGCAACCGCCGCTGCACGGCGCTGCACAGCGCGCCTGGCGTGAGTGCCGAAGCACTGGCCGAGGCGGCACTGTTCGCTTCGCTGGGCGACGACACCGCCGAGGGCAAGTCGGTGGCCGAGTTCGTGCGTGCCGAACGGGCGTTGATCGAACCCTCCGCCAGCCAGTACCAGACCATCGCTTTCACCGCGCAGACCCGCCTGTCGGGCATCGATGTGTGCGGCCAGCGCTACCGCAAGGGCGCGGTCGATGCGGTGCTGGACTTCGTCGGCCTTGCGCTCGAGCAGCTACCCGCGTCGTTACGCGTCGAGGTGGAGCGCATCGCGCAAAGCGGCGGCACACCACTGCTGGTCTGCGTCGACGACCGCGTGCTGGGCGCGGTCCACCTCAAGGACGTGGTCAAGCCCGGCATTCGCCAGCGTTTCGCCGAATTGCGGGCCATGGGCATCCGCACGGTGATGATCACCGGCGACAACCCGCTGACCGCCGCCGCCATCGCCGCCGAAGCCGGGGTCGACGACGTGCTGGCCCAAGCCACGCCGGAGAAGAAACTGGCGCGCATCCGCCAGGAGCAGCAGGAAGGCCGCTTGGTCGCCATGTGCGGCGACGGCGCCAACGACGCCCCGGCGCTGGCCCAGGCCGACGTCGGCATGGCCATGAACGAAGGCACCCAGGCGGCGCGCGAGGCGGCCAACATGGTCGACCTGGACAGCGACCCGACCAAGCTGCTCGACGTGGTGCAGGTGGGCAAGGCGTTGCTGGTCACCCGCGGTGCGCTGACCACGTTTTCCATCGCCAACGACGTGGCCAAGTACTTCGCCATCCTGCCGGCACTGTTCGCCGCCATCTACCCGCAACTGGGCGCGCTCAACCTGATGCAGCTGCACAGTCCGCAGAGCGCGATCCTGTCGGCCATCGTCTTCAACGCCTTGATCATCGTCGCGTTGATCCCGCTGGCGCTGCGCGGTGTTGCGGTGAAAGCGGCCAATGCCGCGCAACTGCTGCGGCGCAACGTGCTGATCTACGGGCTGGGCGGGCTGTTGGTGCCGTTCGCCGGGATCAAGCTGATCGACCTGTTGCTCACTGCCTTGAATCTGGTCTGAAGGAGACTGCCATGCTCGCTTACCTGCGTCCGGCCCTGTGCCTGTTGCTGTTGATGACGCTGTTCACCGGAGGGCTGTATCCGTTGCTGGTCACAGGCCTCGGCCAATGGCTGTTCCCGGCCCAGGCCAATGGCAGTTTGCTGCGCGACGAAACCGGGCACGTGCGGGGTTCGGCCTTGCTCGCCCAACCGCTGGCGGGTGCCGGCTGGTTCCAGTCGCGGCCCTCGGCAGCCGACTATGCCACGCTGCCCAGCGGCGCCAGCAACCTGGCACCGAGCAACCCGGCGTTGGCCGCGCGCGTGCTGGCCGATGCGCAGCGTTGGCAGAGCGCGAGCCAGGGAGCCGTTCCGCTGGCCCTGCTGACCACCTCCGCCAGCGGCCTCGACCCACACCTGCCGCCCTCGGCGGTGGCCTGGCAGATGCCCGCTGTGGCAAGGGCGCGCGGTCTGCCGTTGGCGGACTTGCAAGGCCTGGTCGATGGGGCCACGCTGCGACCTTTGCTCGGTCCTCCGGTGGTCAATGTGCTGTTGCTCAACCAGGCGTTGGCGCGCAGGGCGCCGATGGCCAAAGAAGGATGATCCATGACTGACTCGCAACGCGCCGATGCGCTGCTCGGCGCACTGCCGCGCCAGGGTCGCGGCCGGCTGAAAGTGTTTCTCGGTGCGGCGCCCGGCGTCGGCAAGACCTACGCCATGCTCCAGGCCGCCCATAGCGACCGACGCCAGGGCGTCGAGGTGTTGGCGGCGGTGGTGCAGAGCCATGGCCGCAGCGAAACCGAGGCGCTGCTGCTCGACCTGCCGCAGTTGCCCTTGCTGCGCTGCGAGTACCGTGGCGCGCTGTGGCAGGAGATGGACCTCGACGGCCTGCTGGCCGCGGCGCCGCAACTGGCCCTGGTGGACGAGCTGGCGCACAGCAACGTGCCCGGCAGCCGCCACGCCAAGCGCTGGCAGGACGTGCAGGAACTGCTGTCGGCCGGTATCGACGTGTACACCACGGTCAACGTCCAGCACCTGGAAAGCCTGAACGACAAGGTGCGCGGCATCACCGGCGTGCAAGTGCGCGAGACCGTGCCCGACTGGGTGGTGCAGGAGGCCTTCGAACTGGTGCTGATCGACCTGCCGCCACGCCAGCTCCTGGAGCGCTTGCGCCAGGGCAAGGTGTACGTGCCCGAGCAGGCGCGGGCGGCCATCGACGCGTTCTTTTCCCCGACCAACCTCAGCGCCTTGCGCGAGCTGGCCTTGCAGACCGCCGCAGCCCAGGTCGATGCCGACCTGGCCCAGGGCTATCGCCAGCGCGGCGAGCAGGCACCGGCCGTGCAGGGGCGCCTGCTGGTCGGCGTCGACGGCGACGCCCAGGCCGAGCGCCTGGTGCGCCATGCCAGCCGCATCGCGCAGCGTCGCCATCTGCCCTGGAGCTTGGTGCACATCGAGCGTGACCGACCCCGCGACGAGGCCAGCCGGCTGCGCTTGCAAGCCGCCCAGCAACTGGCCGAGCGGTTGGGTGGCGAGGTGGTGGTGCTGCGTGCGGCCGAAGTGGCCCGCAGTTTGGTCCAGCATGCCCGCGAGCGCCGCGCCAGCGTATTGCTGGTCGGGCAGAGCCGGCGGCGTTGGTATCGTCCGTGGCTGGGAGCCGGAGTTGGGCAGCGCCTGTTGCGCCAGCGTTGCGGCCTGGAAGTCACGGTGCTCGATGACGAGCTGGACGCCGTAGCCACCCCACCCACGCCGCGGCGGCCCCTGGGGCCGCTGCGGCATTACCTTCAGGCGGTGCTGGCCACGGTACTGGCCGCCGCGTTGGCCTGGTCGGTCGCCAGCGTGCTGGAACTGCCGAACATCTCCCTGGTGTTCCTCGCGGCGGTGTTGCTGGTGGCGGTGCGCAGCAGCCTGGGCCCGGCCCTGACCTGCGCGGTGCTGTCGTTTCTGAGCTACGACTTCCTGTTCATCGCGCCGAGCTTTTCCCTGAGCATCCAGCGCGAAGAAGACGTGCTGACCTTGCTGTTCTTTCTCCTGATGGCGGCCCTGACCGGCAACTTGGCGGCGCGCCAGCGTCGTCAGTTGCAGGTGTTGCGCCAGACCCAGGACGAAACCCGACAACTGCTCGAACTGTCGCAGCGCCTGGCCCGGGCAACCGACCGTGAGGCGGTGTTCGCCGCCGCAGGCCAGCACCTGGCCGATGCCACGGGGCTACAGGTGTACCTGGTACGCCGCGACGCTGAGGCAGGCCTGAGCGTGACCGGTCCTGAGCCGCAAACGTTTGCGGTCAACGAGCGCGCTGCCGCCGAATGGGCCTGGCAGCACGGGCAGGCGGCCGGCGCTGGCACCGACACCTTGCCCGAGGGCCGCTGGTGGTGGTGGCCGCTGCGCGACGATGAGCAGCCCTTGGCCTTGCTCGCGGCGCGCTCCACCAATGGCCGGCCGTTGGCGCGGCAAGCGTTGGGGCGGTTGCGTGCGCTGGCCCAGCCCCTGGCCCTGGCCCTGACCCGTGTGAACCTGGCCGAGCAACTGGCGGCGGCACGCCTGCAAGGGGAGACCGAGCAGTTGCGCAGTGCCCTGCTGGCCTCGGTGTCCCACGATTTGCGCACACCGTTGACGGCCATGCGCGGCAGCATCGACAGCCTTCTGGCCTTGGGCGAAATGATTGCGGCCAGCGATCGCCGCGAGCTGCTCGAAGGCACCCGCGACGAGGCCGAGCGGCTGGACCGCTACATTCAGAACCTGCTCGACATGACCCGCCTGGGCCATGGCGCCCTGGCCCTGGCGCGCGACTGGGTGGCGCCGGCCGACATCGTCGGCAGCGCCTTGCAGCGCCTGCGCGGCGTACTCGCACCCTTGCGGATCGAGCTCGACCTGCCCGGCGACCTGCCGCTGCTGTTCGTCCACGCCGCGCTGATCGAACAGGCGCTGGTCAACGTGCTGGAAAACGCCGCGCGCTTCTCGCCCGTCGATGGCCGCCTACGGCTACAGGTCAGCACCCGCGGGCGGCTCCTGTGTCTGGCGGTCAGCGACCAGGGGCCGGGCATCCCCGAGGCCGAGCGCAGCCGGATCTTCGACATGTTCTACACCGCCGCCCGCGGTGATCGCGGCGGGCAGGGCACGGGCCTGGGCCTGGCCATCTGTCAAGGGATGGTGGGCGCCCATGGTGGGCAGATCGAGGTCGCGGACGGGATCGATGGCCATGGCACCTGCATCACCCTATGCTTGCCGCTGCCCGAGCAACCCGAACCCGACATCGAGACGCCATGAACCCACCCGCGACCGTACTGGTCATCGACGACGAACCGCAGATCCGCAAGTTCCTGCGCATCAGCCTGGCTTCCCAGGGCTATCGAGTGGTCGAGGCCGCCACGGGCCAGGAAGGGCTGGCCCAGGCGGCGCTGGCTCAGCCGGATCTGGTGGTACTCGATCTGGGGCTGCCCGATCTGGACGGCCAGGACGTATTGCGCGGCCTGCGCGAATGGAGCGATGTGCCGGTGATGGTGCTGTCGGTGCGCGCCAGCGAGGTGCAGAAGGTCGACGCCCTGGACGGCGGCGCCAATGACTATGTCACCAAACCGTTCGGCATTCAGGAGTTCCTGGCACGGGTGCGGGCGCTGTTGCGCCAGCCACGGGGCGGCAGTTCGGTAGCTGGGGCTGGGGAGCCGACGGTCAGTGTCGGCCTCCTGACCATCGACCTGGCCGAGCGCCGCGTCACCCTCGCCGGCGCCGCCATCGAGCTGACCCGCAAAGAATACAGCTTGCTGGCGCAACTGGCCCGCCACCCCGGCCGGGTGATCACCCAGCAGCAACTGCTCAAGGACATCTGGGGCCCGAGCCACGTCCACGACACCCACTACCTGCGCATCGTGGTTGGCCACCTCCGGCAAAAACTCGGCGACGACCCCACCGCGCCGCGCCTGATCCACACCGAAGTCGGCGTCGGCTACCGCCTGCTGGCACCTTAGACGGCCTTACCCGGCGCAAGGAAGGCCGCCTCCAGCAACTGCCGGGTGTAGGCATGCTGCGGATCGCGGAAGATCGCCTGCGCCTCGCCTTGCTCGACGACCTGGCCCTGCTTGATCACCATCAGTTGATGGCTCAGTGCTTTGACCACTGCTAGGTCGTGGCTGATGAACAGGTAGGTGAGGTTGTACTTGCTCTGCAACGAGCGCAACAGCTCCACCACCTGCCGCTGCACGGTACGGTCCAGGGCCGAGGTAGGCTCGTCGAGCAGGATCAGCGCCGGCTTCAACACCAGCGCCCGCGCGATGGCGATGCGCTGGCGCTGGCCTCCGGAGAATTCATGGGGGTAGCGGTGGCGGGTGGCCGGGTCCAGACCCACCTCCTGCAACGCGGCGACGATCGCCGCTTCGCGTTCCTGGGCAGTGCCGATGCCATGAATCTGCAACCCCTCTCCGACGATATCGGCCACGCTCATGCGCGGGCTGAGGCTGCCGAACGGGTCCTGGAACACCACCTGCATCTGCCGGCGTAGCGGCCTGACCTGCTTGGCGTCGAGGTGTTCCAGCGCCTGGCCGTCGAAGCGGATATGCCCTTGGCTGGCGATCAGGCGCAGAATCGCCAGGCCCAAGGTCGACTTGCCCGACCCGCTCTCACCGACGATGCCCAGGGTCTGGCCTCTGGGCAGGCTGAAGTGGATGCCGTCCACCGCCTTGACGTGATCGACCGTGCGCCGCAGCAGGCCTTTCTTGATCGGGAACCAGACCTTGAGCGCGTCCACCTCCAGCAACGGCGGTGCGACGGGATTGGCGGCTGGCTCGCCGGTCGGTTCGGCGTTGATCAGCATCTGCGTGTAGGGGTGTTGCGGGGCGTCGAACAGTGTGGCGCAGTCGGCCTGCTCGACGATCTTGCCCTGCTGCATCACGCACACCCGATGGGCGATGCGCCGCACCAGGTTGAGGTCGTGGCTGATCAGCAGCAGCGCCATGCCCAGGCGCGCCTGCAAGGACTTGAGCAACTCGAGAATCTTCAACTGTACGGTGACGTCCAGCGCCGTGGTCGGCTCGTCGGCGATCAGCAGCTCCGGCTCGTTGGCCAGGGCCATGGCGATCATCACGCGCTGGCGCTGCCCGCCAGACAGCTCGTGGGGTAGGGCCTTGAGGCGCTTGTGCGGCTCGGGAATGCCCACCAGCTCCAGCAGTTCAAGGGTGCGCGCGGTGGCCTGGGGGCCAGTCAGGCCCTTGTGCAGCAGGAGGATTTCGTTGATCTGCTTTTCGATGTTGTGCAGCGGGTTCAGCGAAGTCATCGGCTCCTGGAAGATCATCGCGATGCGGTTGCCGCGAATGCGCTGCATGGGCTTTTCCCCCAGTTGCAGCAGGTCCTGGCCTTGATAGCCGATGCTGCCGCTGGGGTGGCGGGCGATGGGGTAGGGCAGCAGGCGCAGGATCGAGTGCGCGGTGACCGACTTGCCCGAACCGCTTTCGCCGACCAGGGCCAGGGTCTCGCCCCGGCGGATGTCGAAGCCGATGCCATCGACCACGCGGTTGATCTGCTCGCCGCTGCTGAACTCGACGGCCAGGTCGCGCACTTCGATCAGGTTGTCTGGGTGCATGTCATTTCCTCGGATCGAAGGCATCGCGGGCGGATTCGCCGATGAACACCAGCAGGCTCAACATCACCGCCAGCACGGCGAAAGCGCTGATGCCGAGCCACGGCGCCTGCAGGTTGGATTTGCCCTGGGCCACCAGCTCGCCGAGCGACGGCGCACCGGCCGGCAGACCGAAGCCAAGAAAGTCCAGGGCGGTCAGAGTGCCGATGGCGCCGGTGAGGATGAACGGCATGAAGGTCATGGTCGAGATCATCGCGTTGGGCAGGATGTGCCGGTACATGATCGCCCCGTCGCGCATCCCCAGGGCGCGGGCGGCGCGCACGTACTCCAGGTTGCGCCCGCGCAGGAATTCGGCGCGCACCACATCGACCAGGCTCATCCACGAGAACAGCAGCATGATGCCCAGCAGCCACCAGAAGTTGGGCTGCACGAAGCTCGCCAGGATGATCAGCAAATACAGCACCGGCAGCCCCGACCAGATTTCCAGGAAGCGCTGCCCGGCCAGGTCCACCCAGCCGCCGTAGTACCCCTGCAAGGCGCCGGCGAGCACGCCGATGATGGAACTGGCCAAGGTCAGGGTCAGGGCGAACAGCACCGAGATGCGGAAGCCGTAGATGACCCGCGCCAGCACGTCGCGGCCCTGGTCGTCGGTGCCCAGCCAGTTCTGCGCCGAGGGCGGCGCGGGGGCTGGCACCTTGAGGTCGTAGTTGATGCTCTGGTAGCTGAACGGTATCGGCGCCCATAGCACCCAGGCCTTCTGTTCGGCTAGCAGTTGGCGGATATAGGGGCTCTTGTAGTTGGCCTCCAGCGGGAATTCGCCGCCGAAGGTGGTTTCCGGGTAGCGCTTGAAGGCCGGGAAGTACCATTGCTCGTCGTAGTGCACGGCGATGGGCTTGTCGTTGGCGATCAGCTCGGCGCCCAGGCTCAGGCCGAAGAGGATGAGGAACAGCCACAGCGACCACCAGCCGCGCCGGTTGGCCTTGAACCGCTCGAAGCGTCGACGGTTGAGGGGAGATAGGGCCATGTCAGTGCTTCCTGCTGGCGAAATCGATGCGTGGATCGACCAGGGTATAGGTCAGGTCGCCGATCAGCTTCACCACCAGCCCGAGCAGGGTGAAGATGAACAGGGTGCCGAAGACCACCGGGTAGTCGCGGTTGATCGCCGCCTCGAAGCTCATCAGGCCCAGGCCGTCGAGGGAGAAGATCACCTCAATCAGCAACGAGCCGGTGAAGAAGATGCCGATGAACGCCGAAGGGAAGCCGGCGATCACCAGCAGCATGGCGTTGCGGAACACGTGCCCGTACAGCACCCGCGAACGGCTCAGGCCCTTGGCTTTGGCGGTCACCACGTACTGCTTGTTGATTTCGTCGAGGAAGCTGTTCTTGGTCAGCAAGGTCATGGTGGCGAAGTTGCCGATCACCAGGGCGGTGATCGGCAGCACCAGGTGCCAGAAGTAGTCGAGCACCTTGCCGGTGGTCGACAGCTCCTCGAAGTTGTTCGACGTCAGCCCGCGTAGAGGGAACCAGTCGAAGTAGCTGCCGCCGGCGAACAGCACGATCAGCAGGATGGCGAACAGGAACGCGGGGATGGCGTAGCCGACGATGATCGCCGAGCTGGTCCACACGTCGAAGTGGCTGCCGTGGCGCACCGCCTTGGCGATGCCCAGGGGGATGGACACCAGGTACATGATCAGCGTGCTCCACAACCCCAGCGAGATCGACACCGGCATCTTCTCGGCGATCAGGTCGATGACCTTGGCGTCGCGGAAGAAGCTGTCGCCAAAGTCCAGGTGGGCGTAGTTCTTGATCATGATCCACAGCCGCTCGGGTGCCGGCTTGTCGAAGCCGTACATGTGCTCGATCTCGGCGATCAGGGCCGGGTCCAGGCCCTGCGCGCCCCGGTAGTTGGAGCCGGCCACCGACACTTCCGCGCCGCCGCCGGCGATGCGGCTGGTGGCGCCTTCGAAGCCTTCGAGCTTGGCGATCATCTGCTCCACCGGCCCGCCAGGCGCGGCCTGGACGATGAGGAAGTTGATCACCAGGATGCCCAGCAGGGTGGGAATGATCAGCAGCAGGCGCCGCAGGATGTAGGCCAGCATGTCAGTGCGCCTCGTCGGCAGGGGTGGCAGGCTCGGGCGCGGGCGGGGTCACGTCGGGCTTGATCCACCAGGTGTTGATGCCGATCTCGGATTTGGGCGAGGCCGGGGGATGGCCGATGTGGTTGGCGTACACCACCCGCCAGGTCTTGATGTGCCAGTTGGGGATCACGTAGAAGCCCCATAGCAGGACGCGGTCCAGGGCGCGGGTATGGTCGATCAGCGATTGACGCGAATCGGCGCCGATCAAGGATTCGACCAGTTGGTCGATGGCCGGGTCGCGCAACCCGATGGTATTGCGGCTGCCGGGGTTGTCGGCGGCGATGCTCGACCAGAACTCCCGCTGCTCGTTGCCCGGCGAGCTGGATTGGCCGAAGCTGCCGACCATGATGTCGAAGTCCCGCGAGCGTACGCGGCTGATGTACTGCGAGACGTCGACCCGGCGGATGTTCAGCTCGATGCCCAGGTCGGCGAGGTTGCGCTTGAACGGCAACAGCACGCGCTCGAATTCGGGCTGTACCAGGAGGAACTCGATGGACACTGGTTTGCCTTGGGTATCGACCATCTTGTCGTCGACGATCTTCCAACCGGCGGCCTGTAACAGGCCATAGGCCTTGCGTTGCTGTTCGCGGATCATGCCGCTGCCGTCGGTGACCGGATTGTGGAACGCCTCGGTCAAGGCGCGTTCGGGGATCTTGCCGCGCAGCGGTTCGAGGAGGGCCAGTTCGGCCGGGCTCGGCGTGCCGCGAGCGGCCATGTCGGAGTTCTCGAAGTAGCTGCCGGTACGGGTGTAGGCGCCGAAGAACAGTTGCTTGTTGGTCCACTCGAAGTCGAACAGCTGGCTCAGGGCTTCACGCACGCGCACGTCCTGGAACAACGGCCGACGCAGGTTGAAGACGAAGCCCTGCATGCCGCTGGGCGTGCCGTTGGGCAGCTCTTCGCGCAACAGGCGGCCGTCGCGCACCGCCGGCACGTTGTAGGCGGTGGCCCAGTTCTTGGCGATGCGCTCTTCCCAGAAGTCGAACTCGCCGGCCTTCAGGGCCTGCAGAGCGACCACGTTGTCACGGTACGAGTCGAAGGTCATGGCATCGAAATTGTACTGGCCGCGGTTGATCGGCAGGTCTTTGGCCCAATAGTCCTTGACACGCTCGTAGCGGATCGAACGCCCCGGCTTGACCTCGGCGACCTTGTACGGCCCGCTGCCCAGCGGAATGTCCAGGCTGCCGCGGTCGAACTCGCGTTCGGCGTACCAGTGCTTGGGCAGTACCGGCAGCTCGCCGAGGATCATCGGCAGTTCGCGGTTGTTGCCATGTTTGAAGTCGAAACGCACTTGCAATGGGTTTTCCACCACCACGTCGGCGACGTCGCCGTAATACTGGCGATAGAGCGGCGAGCCTTTGGTAACCAGGGTGTTGAAGGTGAAGGCGACGTCTTCGCCGCGGATCGGATGGCCGTCGTGGAAGCGCGCCTCGGGGCGCAGGTAGAAGCGCACCCAACGATTGGCCGGGTCTTTCTCGATCTTGCCGGCGACCAGGCCGTATTCGGTGAACGGCTCGTCCAGGCTTTTGCGGGTCAGGGTGTCGTAGATCAACTCGATGCCATCGGCCGGTACGCCCTTGGTGACGTAGGGGTTGAGGCTGTCGAAGCCGCCGAAGCTGGACTGGCGGAACGTGCCGCCCTTGGGCGCGTCGGGGTTGACGTAGTCGAAATGGCTGAAGGTGGCCGGGTACTTGGGCGGCTCGTCGTACAGGGTCACGGCGTGCTGGGGGGCAGCCGTGGCGCTCAGGTTGAGGCAGGCGAGCAGCAGGCCGGCGGCCAGGGCGCACAGGCGCGGCATCGGCGTCATGGGTGGGTCTCCGGGTGTTTGAGCCACCAGCTGTTCAGCCCCAATGTATAGGGCGGCGTGGTGACGAAGGCGAAGCGGTTGCGGTAGGCCAGGCGGTGGTTGTCGAGGTACCAGTTGGGGATCATGTAGGAGTGCCACGACAGCACACGGTCCAGGGCCTTGGCCGCGGCGATCTGGTCGTCGCGGTTCTGCGCGGCGAGCAGGGTGTCGAGCAGGTGGTCGACCACGGGGTCGTTGATCCCGGCGTAGTTCTTGCTGCCCTTGATCGAGGCCTGGCTGGAGTGGAAGTACTGCCACTGTTCCAGACCTGGGCTGAGGGTCTGGCCGAGGGTCATGAGGATCATGTCGAAATCGAACTGGTCCAGGCGCTGCTTGTACTGCGCGCGGTCGACGGTGCGCAGGCCCGCCGCGATGCCGATGCGCCTGAGGTTTTCCACGTAGGGCTGGAAGATCCGCTCCAGGTTCGGGTTGACCAGCAGGATCTCCAGGCGCAGCGGCTCGCCTTTGGCATCGACCAGGCGCTGACCGTCGAGGGTGTAGCCGGCCTTTGCAAACAGCGCCAGCGCCTGGCGCAGGGTCTGCCGCTCGATGCCGTGGCCATGGGTACGGCTGACCTGATAGGGCTCGGTGAACAGCTTGGCGGGCAGTTGGTCACGGAATGGCTTGAGCAGCAGCCATTCCTTGCCCACCGGCAGGCCGCTGGCAGCGAACTCGCTGTTGGGGTAGTAGCTGGTCGAGCGCTTGTAGGCGTCGCTGAACAGGGCGCGGTTGCTCCACTCGAAGTCCAGCATCAGGCCCAGCGCCTGGCGCACGTGGGCATCGTCGAACGGCGCGCGGCGGCTGTTCATGAACAGGCCTTGGGTCTGGGTGGGTATGCGGTGGGGGATTTGCGCCTTGATCACCTCGCCACGGCGCACGGCCGGGAAGTTGTAGCCGTTGGCCCAGTTTTTCGCCTGGTGCTCGATGTACAGGTCGAATTCGCCGGCCTTGAAGGCTTCGAACGCCACTGTGGCATCCCGGTAGAACTCGAATTCCACCCGGTCGAAGTTGTATTTGCCACGGTTGACGGGCAAATCCTTGCCCCAGTAGTCCTTGACCCGCTCGAACACCAGGCGCCGGCCCGGGCGCACCTCGCTGATGCGGTATGGGCCGCTGCCCAGCGGCGGTTCGAAGGTGGTGGCCTTGAAGTCGCGCTGTTCCCAGTAGTGCTTGGGCAGCACCGGCATTTCACCCAGGCG
The DNA here is from genome assembly GCF_002434265.1 of Pseudomonas sp. UBA6562. GTDB lineage: Bacteria > Pseudomonadota > Gammaproteobacteria > Pseudomonadales > Pseudomonadaceae > Aquipseudomonas. The sequence continues at coordinate 152,412 of NZ_DJJS01000002.1, forward strand.
CAGGATCAGCAGCGGATTACCCGCGCGTTTGAACACGAAGCGGATGCGCCGTGGGCCGAGGATGTCGACCCGCTGCACTTCCTGCAGGCTGGTGCGGTACTGCGGGTGGCCCTCCTTGAGCAGGGTGCGGTAGCTGAAGGCGACGTCGGCGGCGGTGATTGGCTTGCCGTCGTGGAAGCGTGCCTGGGGTCGTAGATTGAACACCACCCAGCTGCGGTCTTCGCTGTATTCGACCGAACGGGCGATCAGGCCATAACTGGAGGTGGGTTCATCGCCCGAGGGGTCGTATTGGCCCGTTCCGACCATGAGCGTTTCGTTCAGCTCGCTGACCCCATATTGCTGGAAATTCGGCGTGCTGACCGGGCTCGAACCCTTGAAGGTGTAGGGGTTGAGCGTGTCGAACGTGCCAAACGCCATGGCCCGCAACGTACCGCCCTTGGGCGCTTGCGGATTGACCCAGTCGAAATGGGTGAAACTGGCGGGGTATTTGAGCGTGCCGAACTGCGCGTAACCGTGGCTTTCGCTCACGGCGGCGCTGGCGCAAAAGCTCAAGGCCAGACTGATTGACAGCAGGAGGGGACGTATCAAGTCGGCATCCGATCCACAGGCGTTGGGCTTGGGTCGGGCTACAGTAACAGCTTGTCCGGATTGGAAAAAGATGCCTGTGCGTGGTGCCGGATGATGTGCCCGGGGGCTGTGTCGACGCCTCGTGGTTAAAGGCGTCGATCAGCTGGGCAAGGGCAGGACCGAATGGCTCAGCGACCCACGTACACGGTCAGGGTCTGGCCTGGTTTGAGGGCTTTGCCGCTGCGCGGATTCCAGCGCTTGAGGTGCTGCATCTCGACGTTGAAGCGTTTGGCGACCAGGTACAGGGAATCGCCTTGGCGCACCTTGTATTGGGTCGAGCGCTTCTGCGCGGCGGCCACCCGATTGGCGGCGGCGCTAGGTGCGCTAGAGGCCTTGCCGCCCCGCAGCGCCAGTACCTGACCGGCCTTCAGGCTGCTGCCGGACATGCGGTTCCAGCGCTGCAGGTCACGCACCGAGACGCGATTGGCGCGGGCGATGGCGGCGAGGTTGTCGCCACGCTTGACCCGATAGTTGCGTGTAGCCGCTGCCGGCGCCTTGGCTTCGGCCAGGGCTGCCTGGAACACGGCTTTGTTCGGCTGCAGGCTGACCAGTTGCTCAGGCTTGAGGTTGGACAGGCTGGCGGCCAGCAATTGGGCTTTGGCGGTGGGCACCAGCAATTGCTGCGGGCCATCGACGGTCATACGTTTCTTGAACGCGGGGTTGAGCTGGATCAACTCGTCTTCGTCGATGTCGGCGAAAGCCGCGACCCGCGACAGGTCCAGGCGTTCGTTGATGGCGACCGCTTCGAAATAGGGTTCGTTGGCGATGGGGCTGAGGGTGATGCCATACGCTTCCGGGGCGTTCACCACCTGCGACAGGGCCAGCAGCTTGGGCACGTAGTCGCGGGTTTCCTGGGGCAGCGGCAGGTTCCAGTAGTCGGTAGGCAGGCCCAGCCGCTCGTTGCGCTCGATGGCCCGGCTGACCGTGCCTTCGCCCGCATTGTAGGCGGCGAGGGCCAGCAGCCAGTCGCCATTGAACATGTCGTGCAGGCGGCTCAGGTAGTCCAGCGCAGCGTTGGTCGAGGCGGTGATGTCGCGTCGGCCATCGTAGAAATTGGTCTGGCGCAGGTTGAAGTGCTTGCCGGTGGAAGGGATGAACTGCCAGAGGCCGACGGCGTGGGCACGCGAGTACGCCATGGGGTTGTAGGCGCTTTCGATGGCGGGCAGCAGGGCCAGCTCGAGCGGCATGTCGCGCTCTTCGAGGCGCTCGACGATGTAATGCATGTAGAGACTGCCGCGCTCGCCGGTGATTTCCACCGAACGCGGGTTGCTGGCGAACCACAGGCGTTGCTGCTCGATGCGCGGGTTGGCGTCGATGTCCTGCAAGGCGAAGCCCTGGCGCATGCGCACCCAGACGTCCTGCGGCGGTTGCGGGGCGACGGGCGCGAGCACACGAACGACGGGCTTGTGCTTGATCCGAGCCTGGTAGTTGGGCGCGCGAACGCTATCGGTTTCGTCGACCTTGGGTGTGCTCTGGCAACCCACCAAGGTGGCTGCAAGGGCCAGGGCGCTGGCTTGGGCCAAGCGCCTGAGGGCGATGGAATGAGAGGGTCTGCGGCTACGGAATGACATCGGCAGGCACGTTTATCCGGGCAAAAAAGTTGGGCGATTCTAGGAACCGCTTCCCGGATGGTCAACCTTGGTGCAGCCTTGCGATATATCTTGGGGTTATCAGAAGGCGTTCTTCCAGGCCCGCAAGGCAGCAAAAACCTCGATGGAACTAGGGTTTACCCGATCTGTCCGCTCGTCTGCTTTTTGTTTAACGGATGTTTCAGCGGTGCGTAGGAAAGGGTTGGTTCGAAGCTCCAGACCCAAGGTGGAGGGCAGGGTGATGCGCTGCTGCGCACGCAGCTTCTCCACCTCGCCCAGGCGTTGGCGCACCTCTGCGTTCTCGGGTTCGACGGCGGCGGCGAAGCGCAAGTTGCTCAGGGTGTATTCATGGGCGCAGTACACCTCTGTGGCCTGGGGCAAGGCCGCCAGCCGTTCCAGCGAGGCATGCATCTGCGCGGGCGTGCCCTCGAACAGGCGCCCGCAGCCACCGGCGAACAAGGTGTCGCCACTGAACAGCAAAGGGGTCTGGGGTTGCGCGCTGTAGAAGGCGATGTGCCCCAGGGTATGCCCTGGCACGTCGATGACTTCGAACGTCAGGTCCAGCACCGTGACCCGGTCGCCGTCGCGCAGGGCCACGTCTCGGCCGGGAATACGCTCGCTGGCCGGGCCGTGCACCCGCGCGCCGGTCCTGGCCTTGAGCGCCTCGACGCCGCCGACGTGGTCCTGGTGGTGGTGGGTGATGAGGATGTCGGTCAGGCGCCAGTCAGGGTGGGCGTCGAGCCAGGCTGCCACAGGTTGGTCGTCCCCCGGGTCGACCACCACGCAGCGCTGTGTGGCAGTATCCTGCAACAACCAGATGTAATTGTCGGAGAAAGCAGGCAGTGCATCGATCTGTATCATGGCGCGGATCCGAATCTCTAGGTGGGACATACAGGCATCTTAGCCTTTCAGACCCGGTCTGATGCTGGAGGTGCGGCCAGAGAACTACCCGAGGAATATGCAATGAGCGACCAAGCGTTTGCCCAGGCCGATGCCGAGTGGGTCGAACTGATCGGGCAGGCCCGGCATTGGTTCGACAGCCCCATCGGGCAATTGATGCTGAACGAAGAGCAGGCGCTGCTCGAAGAAGAGCTGGCGCGGTTCTTCGGCGGCTTTCTGGTGCATTACGGGCCCTGCGCCGAAGCGCCGCCCAGCGCGCCGCAGGTCCAGCGCAACGTGCGTCTGGGCGCGCCGTTTCCAGGGGTCGAGATCGTGTGCGAAGAGCAGGCGTGGCCGCTCAGCGAGCATGCGGCCGATGTCGTGGTGTTGCAGCATGGTCTGGACTTCAGCCTGTCGCCCCACGGCCTGCTGCGCGAGGCCGCCATGGCCGTGCGCCCCGGTGGTCACCTGCTGGTGGTCGGCATCAACCCTTGGAGCACCTGGGGTGTGCGCCACCTGTTGGGCAAGGGCGCTCTGCGCAGGGCGCGCTGCATCTCGGCGTCGCGGGTCGGCGACTGGCTCAACCTGTTGGGCTTCGCGCTGGAGAAACGTCGTTTCGGGTGCTATCGTCCGCCGCTTTCCTCGAGGGCTTGGCAGCAGCGCCTGATGGGCTGGGAACAGCGTGCCGGTCGTTGGCAGTTGGGCGGCGGCGGGGTCTACGTATTGGTGGCGCGCAAGATGGTGGTGGGCCTGCGGCCCTTGCGCCAGGCACGCCGCGAGCCGATGGGCAAGCTGTTGCCCCTGCCACTGGCCAAGGTCAATCGCCGGCGCAGCGATGGCTGAACGTCGCCGCTGCCGAGCCTCGATCATTTCAAGCGAATAGGCAGTACATGACCGATAGCGTCGAGATCTACACCGATGGTGCCTGCAAGGGCAACCCCGGCCTGGGTGGCTGGGGCGTTCTGATCGTCTACAAGGGTGCTGAAAAGGAACTCTGGGGGGGCGAACTCAACACCACCAACAACCGCATGGAGCTGATGGCCGCCATCCAGGGCCTGATGGTGCTGACCCGCGAATGCGACGTGGTGCTGACCACCGACTCGCAATATGTCATGAAGGGCATCACCGAATGGATGAGCAACTGGAAAAAGCGCGGCTGGAAAACCGCCGCCAAGGAGCCTGTGAAGAACGCCGATCTGTGGGTCCTGCTCGATGAACAGGTGAACCGCCACAACGTGACCTGGAAATGGGTCCGCGGCCACATCGGCCATCCGGGTAACGAGCGTGCCGACCAGTTGGCCAACCGCGGCGTCGACGAGGTCCGCGCCAGCCGTTGACCGGTCGTACCTTGGCTCGGCGTCATAGGCTGGGCTGGGGTACAATCCAGGTCATTTCCTGTGATGCAAGTTGGAGTCATCCGCGTGGAGCAGCAGCAAGACAAACGGCTCATCATCCTCGACACCGAAACCACCGGCATGCCCGTGACCGAGGGTCACCGGGTCATCGAAATCGGTTGCGTCGAAGTCATCGGCCGGCGCCTGACCGGCCGCCACTTCCATGTCTACCTACAGCCCGACCGCGAAAGCGACGAAGGCGCCATCGGCGTGCACGGCATCACCGATGCGTTTCTGATCGGCAAGCCGCGCTTTGCTGAAGTGGCCGACGAATTCTTCGACTTCATCCAGGGCGCCACCCTGGTCATCCATAATGCGGCGTTCGACGTCGGCTTCATCAACAACGAATTCGCCTTGGTCGGCCAGCAGGATCGCGCCGACATCTCGGTGCACTGCCCGATTCTCGACACCCTGATGATGGCGCGCTCGCGCCACCCGGGGCAGCGCAACAGCCTCGATGCCCTGTGCAAACGCTACGGCATCGACAACTCCGGGCGCGACTTGCACGGCGCCTTGCTCGATGCGGAATTGCTAGCCGACGTCTACCTGGCCATGACCGGTGGGCAGACCAGCCTGTCGCTGGCAGGCAACGGCGCCGAGGAAGGAGACGGTTCAGCCGCCAGGCCCAGCGAGATTCGCCGCATCAGCGGTCGCCAGCCGGGTCCGGTGTTGCTGGCCAGTGCCGCGGAGCTGGAGGCCCACGCCGAGCGCTTGGCCGCCATCGCCAAGGCAGCGGGCGCGCCAGCGCTTTGGGAAAACCTGGGGTAAGAAGGGTAGCAGGCCTGCGTGCGGGAAACGCTTGCCGGGCCGTGCGCAAGCGATAAAGGGGCGTGGATGAAAGCTGGCCCCTGCATATCGCTATCGCATGCGGGACCAGTCGGGGTAGAGCGCTGCGTCCGTGGCCAACCTACGCACGGGGTAGAACACCATCTCCGATCACACTTATGGAACGCGGATCAGTTCCACGCCATTGCTGACCAGCTCGAAGCGGTTCTCACCCAAGTGATTGACGCGATCGCCGATCGCCAGGCGGTAGGTGACGATGGGCGAACCCAGTGAGCTGCCATCTTCTTGCAGGGTAGACTCCTGGAATTCATGAACGGGATAGATACGGCCTTCGGCGTCACGAGCGTGGAACTGGCCGACCATTACTGCTGCCATGGGCGAGGAAACCTCTGAAATATTAGGAAATGTCTGTAGCCATAGACCGGTAGAGCAGCCAGTAAGTTTTCCGTCCAATCGAAAAAACCCTGGGCGCGCGTAGTGGTCATCTACAACGACAGCCTTTCATTCACAGCAGAGTCAGGAAATCGCCATGAGCCATCAGTATTCGGTAGCCGTCGTCGTCGGCAGTCTGCGCAAGGATTCCTATAACCGTAAGGTAGCCCGCGCGCTCGCCGAGCTCGCCCCCTCCAGCTTGTCGCTCAAGATCGTCGAGATCGGCGACCTGGCCATGTACAACGAGGATATCGAGGCGCATGCCCCTGAGGCCTGGACGCGTTTTCGCGATGAGATCCGCGCGAGCGATGCGGTACTGTTCGTCACCCCCGAATACAACCGCTCGATTCCCGGCTGCTTGAAAAATGCTATCGACGTAGGTTCACGACCTTACGGCCAGAGCGCCTGGAGTGGCAAGCCAACGGCGGTTGTGAGCGTCTCGCCCGGCGCGCTGGGCGGCTTTGGCGCCAATCACGCCGTGCGCCAGACCTTGGTGTTCGTCGACATGCCGTGCATGCAGATGCCCGAAGCCTATATTGGCAGTGCTGCCAACTTGTTCGACGACGCCGGCAAGCTGAACGAAAAAACCCGCCCCTTCCTGCAATCGTTCATCGACCGCTTCGCCGGTTGGGTGAAGCTCAACCGTTCGGTCTGATTCAAGCGGGTTTGTCCGGGTGGGCCAGCTAGGTAAGATGGCCCATTTCCTTGCGCCTGGATGCCCGCGCCGATGAGCGACAAAGACACCATTTCCATGCACTTGGTGCGCGAAGCACTTCTGCAAAGTTGCCCAGCCGGATCTGACAGCAACGCCCTGTTGCAACGTCTGGGCATCGACCCCCAGTCCGTTCAGCAGCCCGACGGCCGTCTCCCCAGCCAGACCTACGCCGCCTTGTGGCGGCACCTGGCGCGGCGGTGCGACGACGAATTCTTCGCCATGGACCCACGCGGTTTGCCGCTCGGCAGCCTGGCCTTCATGGGGCGTGCGAGCCTGGTCCAGGCGAGCGTCGGCGACGGGCTCGATACCGCACTGCAATACCTCAGCCTGGCATTGGCTCACCTCAAGCCTCGACTGCTGCGCGAGCGCAGCATCGCGCAGATCGTGTTCGACGAACCCTGTTCAGCGCCCCAACGCGCTTTCACCTACTTCACGTTGTGGATGATCGTCCATGGGTTGGCCTGCTGGCTGGCAGGGCGACGCATCGCCATTCTGGCCGTAGACCTGCGCTGCGCGCCGCCACCTTTTTGCGATGACTACCGAGTGATGTTTTCCGAAAATTTGCGCTTCGATCGCGCCAGCACGCGCATGATCATCGCGGGGGACAGCCTGGACCAGCCGATTCGGCGCACCCCCGAAGATCTGCAGCGGTTTCTGGCCCACGCGCCGGGCAACATCCTGGTTCGCTACCGAGACCCCTCCAGCCTGGGGCGGCGCATCCGTACCGACCTTCTGGTGCTCGACCCGGCGCAATGGCCGGATGCGGGCCGGCTGGCCGAGCGCCTGTGCCTGTCGCTGTCGACCCTGCGTCGACGGCTCGCCGAAGAAGGGCAGAGCTACCAGGGCGTGAAGGACAGCGTACGCCGTGAACTGGCCGTACGTTGGCTGGCCGATCCACAGATCAGCATGGAACAGGTCGCCGAGCGGCTTGGCTACGCCGACAGCAGCTCGTTCTACAAGGCGTTTCGCAAATGGTTCGGGTGCAACCCCGGCCAGTACCGCACACTCAGCGACGCTGCGAACAGGTCCTGACCCTTGGAGTGGGTTCCAACTGCCGTCGCCGCCTTCGCATCCGCACCTTAGGCTCCTTTCGTCCAGGAGCTGCCCATGACCACTCCCACCGATCCGCAAAGCGCGCGTTACACCGATCAGTTCATCAGAACACTGCTCAAGCCCTGGCTGGCCGACGCCACGCCGGCCCAGATCAACGGCCTGCGCGACCGCTTCCAGGCCTATCGCACCAGCCACGAGCGGATGCGCCAAGCCACCGTCGAGCTTATTTCGCTGCAGGACTTCGCCAAGCGCGAATTCAATCGGCATCTGGCCGGACTTCTACCTCAAGGCACGACGGTCGAGCAGCTCGAATGGCGGGTGGTGAAGCCGAGCATTCCCAGCATCTCGCTTCCCGGCTGGACCATTCTGCAACCGGTCTATCGGCGCGAACCTGCGCTGCTGAGGCTGATGCAGAACTTTCCTGCCGACACGTCCTACTACGCCGGTACAGGCTTGGTGGCGGCGGGGGGCTTCGACCTCGTGGTGTCCGACACCGATGCGTTGATCGCGCAGTGCCGTCTTGCCGATGTCGGCAGTGCTTACCAGCGGTTGCTCGACGAGGTCTTCACCGACCGGACCTGCGCCTTGCTGGTCGAAGACAAGCGTGCCGGCTGTCTGCTGACCGCCGAAGTGGCCTTGCTCAAGGGGCAGCTGGCGGCGCCTGCGCATGCCGCGCTGCAGAATTTGCTCAGCCCAGCCGCGCCCACTCGCGGCGATTATCTGCAAGCGAGCGTGGTTCGCGTAAGCATGCTCGGGCGTTTGCTGGCCGACGTGCTGGCCATCGAACTGCGCGATGCCGGGGGTCGGTTGCACAGCGTGGTGCTGTACCTGCCGAGCGATCCGACTCAGGCATTGCGTACGTTCGCCGACTGGACGGAGCTGAGCGCGGCGCTGCTAGACGATTTGCGCCTGCAGACCGATCACCAGGCGTTCGCTCGACTCATCGGTCTGGAACAGCGCCCCGCGTTTCTCAAGCAGCTCGCTCAACGGCTCAAGGACGACGTGCCCGATCTCGCGGTACAGGCGCAGGCGATCGAAGGCGACCCGTTCGCAGGGCTGGTGGCTTCGCAGGTCGAGGGCCTCAAGGCCGACGCCAAACTGCTCTTGGTGCCATCGTCGCTGGCCGATGCAACAGCGGCCCGGGAGCGGCTCCGGCAATGGGAGAACGCCGGCTTGGCGTTGGTGGGCCTGACCGGTTTTTTCATTCCGCTGGTGGGCGCCGTGTTGCTTGGGCAAATGGTGGTGCAGGTGCTGTCTGAAGCCTTCGAAGGCGTGCAGGACTGGAGCCATGGGCACCAGCATGAGGCGCTGGAGCATTTTTTGGGAGTGGCCGAAACCGTCGCCGTGACTGCGGCTGTCGCTGGCGGCGCCACGGTGGTGGCGCGCGGTTTCGCCCGCAGCGGGCGGGTCGATGGGTTGCAGCCCGTCATTCTGGACAACGGCGACAGGCGTTTGTGGTCGGCCGACCTCAGTGCTTACGAGGTCCCGGCCCCGCAGGCCCCCCTGCGGCCCAATGGCCTGTACGGCGAGGGCGAACGCCGTTGGTTGCGCCAGGGCCAAGCCTGGTACGAAGTGCATCGACCCGATCCCGATGGCCCCTGGCGGCTGCGCCATCCGCAGCGCTCTCAGGCCTATACCCCGATCTTGCAGCACAACGGCCAGCGTGGCTGGCGGCTGTTCCTCGCTCGGCCTCTGGAGTGGCAGGACGATGTACGGATGCTCGACACCCTCTGGCCCCATGACCCGCCGCTGGACGCCGGACAGGTCAGGCAAGTGCTGCGCGTCGCCGGGATGGACAGCGATGAGCTACGTGGCGTGCTGGTGGAGAACCGGGCGCTGCCGGTGAATTTGCGTGAGGCGCTGCGCCGCTTCGAAACGCGCTCGCGTATCGACCGGTTCTTCACTGGGCTGGCCCAGGGGTATCCGGTGGTCGATGAGCAGATTCAGGCCTGGTGCCTGAGGCAGCCAGGCATCGACGGACTCTACGGCGACCTCATGCGTGAAACGCTGCTGGAGCAGGAGGCGGGTTTGCGTCGCCCGCTGTTCGACTATCTGAACCAGGTGCGCTTGCCGGACGATGCGTTGATGCGCCTGGTGCAGCGGGACTTTCCGGGGTTGACGGATGCGTATGCCCAAGAGGTGGTGCGCGACGCCAGCGAGGTCGAGCGACAACTGGCGTTGGTCGAGCGCCGCGTCCCCTTGGCCCTGGCACGGCGGGCGCGTTCGCTCAGGCAGCATGCCCGCCTGAGTCGGGCGATCGAAGGGCTGTATTTCGATGAAGCGTACAACGACGACACGGCCGACCTGAGCATCGCGTTGCTACGCCGTCTGCCCCATTGGCCATCGGCGCTCAACATCGAGGTGCGCGAGGGCAGCGTATGGGGCCGCCGCGTTTCGATCATCGACCCCCAGGGCGACCCACAGGCGCTGCGTATACTGGTGCGCAACGGCGGCCGCTGCGCGTTGTACGACAGTGAAGAGCGAGCCCTGGAACTGGAGATAGAGGATCCGCAAGGCCCGTTCCAGGCAATCGCAGCGTTGCTCTCCCATGAGCAGGCCGAACGGCTTGGGCTGGGTGCAGGCACCTGGGCCACCGACCTGCGCAACAAACTGCTCGAACAGCTACCTGATACCCTCGACCGTCGGTTGCAATTGGTAGGCTGGCGCGCCGAAGCGCCTTGGTTCAACCCTGGGCAGCGACTGCCCGATGGTCGGGTAGGCTACCCGCTCAGCGGTCGAGGCCAGGCCACGGCCTCCAGTGAGGTGCTGCGCCAGCGTATTCGCGCGTTGTATCCCGGTCTCGACGAGCAAGGCGTCGAGCAATACCTGCAGATTCTCCTCACCTCGAGCGATTCACCGTTCGACCTGCTACTGGAGCAGGAAGTCGGTTGGCAGCGCCTCGACAGGACGCTCGCAGGCTGGGAACGCGAGCAGTCAGCGAGTAGCGTCCATGGCTGGCGCCAGCAACTGGCACTGCGGCTACGCAACTGTTGGCGTTTGATTGGCGTACCCCCGCCGACCCCGGGAGGTTTTTCTTTCGAGGTACGTCTGGACCTGAGCGGCATACCTGTGCTCGAACTGCCGGTATTTCCGGCCCAGGTGGAGTTCGACCACATCACGGTACTGGTATTGCGCAACATGCGCCTGCGTGAGATCCCGACCAGTTTTCTGAGGGCGTTCGGCAACCTGCGCAGACTTAACATCGGCAGCAACGAACTGGGCCATATTCCCCGAGGTCTGGGCTACCTCGTCCATCTGCGGATACTGGGCCTGGACCATAACCGGATCGTGCTGGACGAAGCGAGCGAAGCCCTGCTCAGCGGGCTGCCCCGGCTTTCCTCGTTGAACATGAGCTACAACCCGCTAGGTCGTTTCAGCATGCGTTTCCACCTATTGAATCGACTCTCCTGGATCAGCCTGCGGCATTGTCAACTGACGGCATGGCCCATAGGGCTGGACCTCTGCGGCCTGTTGGAATCGGCCGACCTGCGCGACAACCAGTTGACCAGCATACCCGACGCCGTTCTGCAGATGCCCCTGGCCTATCGCCGGGCGCTGATGGTGCAGGGCAATCCCATCGAGGTTCAGCACATGCAGGCCCTGGTCAGCCTGGAAAGCCATGTGGCCGAGCATCCGGGTGCGCAGGCAATCCCCGGCGAGGAGCGGGCGCCGGCCGCCGTGCGGGCCGAGTGGCTGAGCAGGGTCGAGCTTGCCGAGCGCACCGCGCATGCGCAGCGCTGGGATCGTCTGTCCGGGCTGCCGGGCAGTGGCGGACTGTTCGACCTGTTCGGCGAGTTGTGGCGTACGGCCGACTTTGCGCGCGCGCGTGGTCATCTGAGCGAGCAGGTCTGGTCCATGGTGACCGCATTGGATACCCACACCGAACTGCGCGAAGCCCTGTTCGCCCGCGCCAATGAACCGACGACCTGTGCCGATAGCGTGGCCGAGCGTTTCAGCGACCTGCAGGTACAGTTGCTGGAGGCCCAGGCCAATGCCGAGTCGCCCGGCCAAGCCCAGGCAGACGAAGGACGGGCGGGACGCCTCGTCAACCTGGGCCGCCGCTTGTGGCGTCTGGCGCGTGTCGAAGCCTTCGCGCGCCAGGACATGCAGCAGCGGGTCGCAGAAGCGCGGGGTGTCGATGAAATCGAAGTGAGCCTGTATTACCGCATCCATCTGGCGACAACGCTCGATCTGCCGTTCCAGCCGACCAGCATGCACTTCACGCAGATCGCCAACGTCACGCCGCAGCAGCTCGATGAGGCCTTGCAGTACGTCAGGACAGGCGAAACCCGGGAGGCACTGGCCGAGAGCCTGACCGAGCGTCCGTTCTGGCAGCGTTACCTGCATGAGCAGCATGAGCAGGCCTTCGTCCAGGTGCAGGAGGATTTCGATGAGCAAGGCTCGCAGTTGGATGAGCAGATGGACAGCCTTGGTAGCGAGGAGTACCGCCAGCGGTGGGATGCCTTGAGTGTGCGGCGTGAAAGCGCGTTGCAGGCATTGCGTTTGCAGTTGACCCTCGACCTGCTGGAAACGCTGGAGACACCTCCATCGTCTCGATGAGCGAGCATGGCCAAAGCGGTCATCCAGGCTGACCGCTTTGGCCATTGTTCTCGCCCTAAGGCAGCGAGACTATCGCGGTTGCGACGGTGACCGCGATTCCTCTGCCAACGATGCCCTTCCTCAGTCACCGTCGTCGGGCTAAAGGACGACACACATGCTCATCGGCAACTCCCACTTCATGGTCAGCGGCGCAGCGTCCGGATTGGGCGCGGCCACCGCGCGGATGCTCATCGAGGCCGGGGCGCGGGTTACCCTGGTCGATTTCAACGCCATTGCAGTCGAGGCCAAAGCCGCTGAGCTGGGTGCCAACGCCCGCTTCGCAGTCGCCGACATCAGCGACGAGGGCGCGACGCAGAAGGCCGTGGAGCAGGCGCTGCGCGACTTCGGCAGCTTGCACGGGCTGGTCAACTGCGCAGGAGTCGTGGCTGGCGAAAAGGTGCTCGGCAAACAAGGACCGCATGCGCTGGACAGCTTCGCCCGGGTTATCGGCATTAACCTGATCGGCAGCTTCAACCTGATGCGCCTGGCCGCCGCTGCCATGGCCGAAAACCCTGGCAACGCCGAGGGCGAACGGGGCGTGATCATCAATACCGCCTCGGTTGCCGCGTTCGACGGGCAGATCGGCCAGGCCGCCTATGCGGCGTCCAAGGGCGCCATCGCCAGCATGACGTTGCCCGTGGCACGCGAGCTGGCCCGCCACGGTATCCGGGTGATGACCATCGCCCCCGGCATCTTCGAAACGCCCATGATGGCAGGGATGAGCGAAGAAGTACGTGTCTCGCTCGCCGCTGGCGTGCCGTTTCCGCCGCGCCTGGGACGGCCCGAGGAATACGCGGCGCTGGCGCGCCACATCATTGAAAACAGCATGCTCAATGGCGAGGTGATCCGTCTGGACGGCGCCTTGCGCATGGCCGCTCGCTGACGCTTTCTAAGGAAACCATCATGACGCTTCCCGCTGATCCCATCGTCATTGTCAGTGCCGTGCGCACGCCCATGGGCGGGCTGCAAGGCGATCTTGCGTCGAAAACCGCGCCGCAGCTGGGCGCCATCGCCATCGCGGCTGCCGTCGAACGTGCCGGCATCGCGCCTACCGAGGTCGACCAGGTGCTGTTCGGCTGCGTACTGCCCGCAGGCCTGGGCCAGGCCCCGGCGCGTCAGGCCGCACTGGGCGCGGGGCTGCCGACCTCGACCACCTGCACCACCTTGAACAAGATGTGCGGTTCTGGCATGCAGGCGTTGATCCTGGGCCACGACCTATTGCGTGCCGAGAGCGCCGGCGTGGTTGTGGTCGGCGGCATGGAAAGCATGAGCAATGCACCTTACCTGCTCGACAAGGCCCGCAGCGGTTACCGCATGGGCCATGGCAAGGTGCTCGACCACATGTTCCTCGACGGCCTGGAAGACGCCTACGACAAGGGTCGGCTGATGGGTACCTTCGCCGAGGACTGCGCGCAAACCCACGGCTTGAGCCGCGAGCAGCAGGACGCCTTCGCCATTGCCTCGCTGACCCGTGCGCAACAGGCCATGGCTACGGGCCGTTTCAGCGCCGAGATCGTTTCGGTGCAAGTCACCGAAGGCAAGCAAACCCGTCTGGTCAGCGAAGACGAGCAGCCGCCCAAGGCGCGCCTGGAAAAGATTCCGCAGTTGCGCCCTGCGTTTCGCGCCGACGGCACGGTGACCGCCGCCAACGCCAGTTCGATCTCCGATGGCGCCGCAGCGCTGTTGCTGATGCGTCGCTCCCAGGCCGAGCGGCGCGGGCTGAAGCCGTTGGCGGTGATCCATGGCCATGCGGCCTTCGCCGACGCGCCCGCGCTGTTCCCCACGGCGCCCATCGGCGCCATGGAGCGCCTGATGGCATGCACCGGCTGGTCCCTGGCCGAGGTCGACCTGTTCGAAATCAACGAAGCCTTCGCCGTGGTGACCTTGGCAGCCATGCAGCGCCTGGCGCTGCCGCATGACAAGGTCAATGTGCACGGTGGCGCCTGCGCCCTGGGCCATCCCATCGGCGCCTCGGGCGCGCGCATCGTGGTGACGCTGTTGTCGGCGCTGCGCCAGAACGGCCTGCGCCGGGGCGTGGCCGCCATCTGCATAGGCGGTGGCGAAGCCACGGCGATCGCCGTCGAATGTCTGTACTGAGGTAAGCCATGTTGATCAACGAAGAGCAGCAACAGATTGCCGACGCCATCCGTGGGTTCGCCCAGGAGCGGCTCAAGCCTTTCGCCGAGCAGTGGGACAAGGCCCATCGGTTTCCTCGCGAAGCCATCGACGAAATGGCCGCCCTGGGTTTGTTCGGCATGCTGGTGCCGGAACAATGGGGCGGCAGCGACACTGGCTACGTGGCCTATGCCCTGGCCCTCGAAGAGATCGCAGCCGGTGACGGTTCCTGTTCGACCATCATGAGCGTGCACAACTCGGTAGGTTGCGTACCGATCCTCAACTTCGGCAACGAGGCGCAGAAACGGCGCTTCCTCATGCCCTTGGCGCAAGGCGAGATGCTCGGTGCCTTCGCCCTGACCGAACCCCAGGCCGGCTCCGATGCCAGCGGCCTGAAAACCCGCGCTCGGCGTGACGGTGAGCACTACGTGCTCGACGGCAGCAAGCAGTTCATCACCTCGGGGCAAAACGCCGGCGTGGTGATCGTCTTTGCCGTGACCGATCCTGAGGCAGGCAAGCGTGGCATCAGCGCCTTCATCGTGCCGACCGATACGCCGGGCTACCAGGTCGCGCGGGTCGAAGATAAACTCGGCCAGCACGCCTCCGACACCTGCCAATTGCATTTCGACGGGCTGCGCATTCCGCTTGCCAATCGGCTGGGCGAGGAAGGCGAGGGCTATCGTATCGCCCTGGCCAACCTCGAAGGCGGGCGTATAGGCATTGCTGCGCAGTCGGTGGGCATGGCCCGAGCGGCGTTCGAGGTGGCGCGCGACTACGCTCGCGAACGGCAAAGCTTCGGTAAAGCGCTGGTCGAGCACCAGGCGGTGGCGTTCCGCCTGGCCGACATGGCAACGCGTATCGCCGTGGCGCGGCAGATGGTGCTACACGCCGCAGCGCTGCGCGATGCGGGGCGGCCGGCACTGGTCGAGGCGTCGATGGCCAAGCTGTTCGCCTCCGAGATGGCCGAGCAGGTCTGCTCCGATGCCTTGCAGACCTTGGGCGGATATGGCTATCTGAGCGACTTTCCGCTGGAGCGTATCTACCGGGATGTGCGTGTATGCCAGATTTACGAGGGCACCAGCGACATCCAGCGCATGGTCATTGCGCGCAACCTTTGAAGGAGCAGACTGCATGGCATTCGAAAGCATCGTGTTGGACATTCACGGCAAAGTCGGCCTGATCACACTCAATCGCCCCCAGGCTCTCAATGCCCTGAACGCGCAGATCGTCGCCGAGATCAATCAGGCTCTCGATCAGCTCGAACGCGATCCACAGATCGGCTGTGTGGTGCTGACCGGTTCGGCCAAGGCTTTCGCCGCCGGTGCCGACATCAAGGAGATGGCCGAGCTCAGCTACCCGCAGATCTACACCGAAGACCTGTTCAGCGACGCGGACCGCATCGCCAGCCGGCGCAAGCCGATCATCGCGGCGGTGTCGGGCTTCGCCCTAGGCGGCGGCTGCGAACTGGCGATGATGTGCGATTTCATCTTGGCCGCCGACAACGCCAAGTTCGGTCAGCCAGAGATCAATCTCGGTGTGCTGCCGGGCATGGGCGGCACCCAGCGTCTGACCCGCGCTGTGGGCAAGGCCAAGGCCATGGAGCTGTGCCTGAGCGGTCGCCTGATGGACGCCGAAGAGGCCGAGCGCGCCGGATTGGTGGCGCG
Source organism: Pseudomonas sp. UBA6562 (assembly GCF_002434265.1). Taxonomy (GTDB): domain Bacteria; phylum Pseudomonadota; class Gammaproteobacteria; order Pseudomonadales; family Pseudomonadaceae; genus Aquipseudomonas. Next base: position 168,265 of record NZ_DJJS01000002.1, read on the forward strand.
TATCGTGCCCCAAGCCGATTTGCTCGAAGAAGCCTTGAAGGTGGCGGCCACCATCGCCAGCAAGTCGATTCCTGTGGCGATGATGGTCAAGGAAAGCGTCAACCGCGCGTTCGAAGTCACGCTGAGTGAAGGTGTGCGTTTCGAGCGGCGCGTGTTCCATGCAGCCTTCGCCACTGAGGACCAGAAAGAGGGGATGGCGGCTTTCGTCGCCAAACGCGCGGCCCAGTTCAAAGACTGTTGAGGCGGCGTTTTGCTCGATTTCCAACCATGAAGACGACCAGCGGCATCTGCGGGCGCCCCCTTTTCAGGGTGAGTCGATTCATTTAGGTTGCCCACCGCGACGCGGCACCTTAGACTGCCGCCCCCTGCAAACGAGCGTCGCACCGGCGCTCGAACAATTCCGTTGCCTCTGCGCGACGCTGGCGGCCCACGGACCGCCCAAATGCACCTTTTTTCATAGAGAAGTCGATGACCAAGGAACAGTTACTGGCCATGTCGGCCGATGACTACATGAACGCCGATCAGCTCGCCTACTTCACGTCGCTCTTGCAAGCGATGAAAGTCGACACCCATGAGCGCATCGAGCTGAGCCGTAGCACCATCGAGAGCCTGGACACCCCGTCGGACCCGGCCGACGTCGCTTCCGTCGAAGAAGAGCGGCACTGGCTGGTCAATGCCATCGAGCGCGACCAGCGTCTGTTGCCACAACTGGAAATGGCCCTGGGTCGCATTCAGGACGAAAGCTTTGGCTGGTGCGACGACAGCGGCGAACCTATCGGCTTGCAGCGTTTGTTGATCAGCCCGACAACCAAATACTGCATCGAGGCCCAAGAGCGCCACGAGCAGCTTGATCGCCACTTGCGTCAAGTGTGATCGACAGGTTGCCGGAAAGCCCCAGAGAGCGATCCCTGGGGCTTTCGCATGTCTGCGGCAAATAGAAGGTTGAACCTGTGTGTGGGCATGGGGTCAGGTGCTGGCGTCACGCGATGTCAAGGCTCGAGCGATTTGGCCAGTAAGCAGGCATCCAAGTGCAGTCGGCGAAACCCCTTGATCCGGCCGGTAGCGCTTTCGATGATATGAAAGAAGTCGACACCTGCTGGAATGACAATAAATCGTGGTAAGTCTATGCCGAGTTTTGCGTAGGGATCGTCCATTTCCTCTCGACGAATTTTGGTGTTTTCGTGCATATTCTTTTCTCGGAATGTTTAGGTGGGTACCAAGGCTGATTCTCTCTGAACGCCTGGATATCTATCGCACCTTTGTTGGCCCTTTTGTTGTCAGACGTTACGTCTCTTTCCGACAGAAAACACCGTATGCCTGATCGGGGAAACGACCTAGGCATGGAAGCCACCATTCCTGCGCGAGTCGTAGCCTAGTTCGACAGACATCGTATGTGGTGATCAGTAGTCTTCCCCTTCAATTTGAAGTCCCGCTGCCCGGTCGTGCGCGCATGCCGTCCGGGGGCAGGGTGTAACCGTTTCGAGGATTTATTCATTGGCAGTCAGTACGCTGGATACACACGCATTGTTTGTCCTGGGTGATTTGCGTGCCCAACTCGTCAAATTGTTCCAGGGGCGTTTCGTTTACATCAGCGAACAAAGCCCGGAAGGGTTGTACATGGCTGAAGTTGACCTTGAAAGCGCGCTGGTGGTCGACGATAAACAGCGCCTGGAGCTCAAGGTCGGTGACCATTTTCGCGCCGCCGTGTTGCCGAGCCGTGAGGGTGGCAAGCTGGAACTACGCTTTCGCGATATCAAATTCAACGTTTATGGCGTAGGCGACTACGCGTTCGTTTCGGTCGAGCAAGGCGAAGGCATCGTGTTCCGCGAGGGGCAGGGCGTCATGTTGGTGTTCGCCGCGCACCAGCAAGTGCCTGAGGGGCTGGGCAAGCTCCTCAAGGCGGTCACGGGCAAAGTGGCGAAGTGGCGTAAAGGCGAGCTGACCACGTTCAAAGCCAGCGAATGACGTCTGGCCAGGCTCAGTGCGGGGGTGAGGACGGTTTTGGACATCAAGCTGCGGCGCTGGCCGAGCAATGGCTGAGCAGGCGTGGCGAACTCCAGGGGAGGTGGCACGATTGAGTCGCGACGCAGCTCTATCAGACACGTCCCCTAGCGTTGGCCAAGCATGCGCGACGCGAGCTGCAGCGTCTTGTAGAAGGCCAACGCGCTTAGTTGCCGCCGTCCCGTCCGCTCACCTCTTCAGGAACATCCTCGCCTGCGGCACGTTTGCGAAACAGCGCTGCCCTGGCCAATAGCAGCGTCGTGACCGGCACAGTGATCGACAACAGAATCGGTATCAGCCAGGCATGCAGCACCAGGCTGTGCTTGAGGCTGGAAAAGTACAGGATCGATGCCAACGCCACACACCAGGCGCCCAGGGTCGAGGCAAGTGCCGGAGGGTGCATGCGTTGGAAATAGTCTTTCAAACGCACCAGCCCAAACGCACCCAACACTGCGAACAGACTACCCGTTAGCAGTAGCGCCGCTGTGATCGCTTCCAGCCAGAAGGGCAGTTCTACAGTCTCGGTCATTCGATCACCTCGCCTCTCAACAAGAATTTGGCCAGCGCGAATGAACCCACGAAGCCGAACAGCGCAATCAGTAGCGCACCTTCGAAGTAGGTGTCACTGGCGTAACGGATGCCCAGCACCAGCATCATCAGCATCCCCAATATGTACAGGTAGTCCAACGCCAGCACCCGGTCTTGGGCGGAAGGGCCGCGAAACAGCCTGACCAACGCCAGGCACATCGCGATGCTGAGGATGAACAAGCTGGCAAGAACGGCATTGGCGAGCAACCCGGTCATTCGAAGATCTCCATCAGGGGGCGTTCGTACACACGCTTGAAATGCTCGATGAAGGCGGCTTCATCTTCGAGATGGAACACGTGCAACAACAGCATGCTGCGGTCCAACGCCAGCTCCGACCAGACCGTGCCCGGTACGACCGTGGTAATCATCGACAGTGCAGCCAGCCCGTGCGTATCACGCAGATCCAGTGGGATATGGACGAATACCGAACGGGGGGGGTTAGCGTGCAAGGTCAGCACCTTCACCGCCACTTGCAAGTTGGAATGGATGACATCGTAACCTACACGCCCGATCAGTTTTGCAATGGTCCAAGGACGCCTCACGTGAGCATGCTGGGGGCGAAGTGGGGCCAGAAGCAACGGTGCGAACAGCGCCAGCCCAGCCGCCAGTAGGATGTTGCCAGGGCTGACCGAAAGATTGAGCAACAGCCACAGTACGAAGAGCGCCGCCGATAACAACGGTGCGGGGAACAGACGGCTCATGGCTGTGCCTCCAGTTGCTGGTTGGTCGGCCCTGGCAGGGGTTTGCTCGACAGCACGGCCTCGATGTAGCGGTCTGGCATTTGCAGGCTGGCGGCGGCGTCTTGGGTGTACCTGAGCACCGGTTCAGCCTGGATGCTCAAGGCCAGGCACAATCCCAGCAGAATTACGATCGGCACGCATTCGTAGCGGCGCAACACGGGGGATGGACGTTCTCCGGGTTTCCAGAACCGTTGGATGCCCACTCTCCCAAATGCGATCAGCGAGGCAAGCCCCGACAGCACCAGCAAGGTAATCAGCAGCCAGCCGGTGGACGGCAGCGGGTGCTCCGGCGCCATACCCAGGCCTAGGGGATTGAAGAGCGCACTGATCAAGCCCAACTTGCCGATAAAGCCTGACAGAGGCGGCATGCCGATGACCAGCAAAGCGCAGGCGATGAAGCTCAAGCCCAGGAAGGCCATGGTCCAGGGAATGACCTGGCCGATGACCGCCTTTTGATTGTCATCCAGGTTGATGCCCCTGGGGGGGTGCAATGACTCCAGCGGGGCCGGCACGGCATCCTCTTCATCATACAGCGGCTGTTCGTTGGCCGAACGCGAGCGTTCGATCAGTTCGGCCAGCAGGAACAGTGCGCTCAATGCCAGGGTCGAGCTGACCAGGTAGAACAGCGCAGCGCCGGTCAGCACTGGCTGGCCGAACCCAACTGCCGCCAATAAAGTCCCGGCCGATACCAGAATGCTCAGCGAGGCCATGCGTTCCAGGCGTTGCGCCGCCAATAGCGATACCGCCGCCATTGCCAGGGTGGCCAGGCCACCGTATATCAGCCACTGGCCACCGAAGTGCGCCGATGCCCCCGCCTGACCGGAAAACAGCAGCATCCACAAGCGCAATATGGCGTACAGGCCTACCTTGGTCATGATGGCAAAGAGCGCTGCCACCGGTGCGCTGGCCGAGGCGTAGGCTGGGACCAGCCAGAAATTCAGCGGCCAGATACCTGCCTTGGCCAGGAAGGCTACAGCCAGGATTGCCGCGCCGGCGTGTAAGAGGCCGCGGTCCGCTTCGGGCACCAATGGGATTTTCAGCGCCAGGTCGGCAAGGTTCAGCGTTCCGGTAACGCCGTAGATCATGGCTGCGCCGATCAGAAACAACGATGAGGCGAACAGGTTGATCGCGATGTAGTGCAGGCCGGCCTTGACCCGTGCGCGTCCAGAACCGTGTAGCAGCAAGCCATAAGAGGCTGCGAGCAGCACCTCGAAGAACACGAACAGGTTGAACAGGTCCGCCGTGAGAAAGGCCCCGTACAGACCCATCAGTTGCACTTGGAAGAGGGCGTGGAAACTGGCGCCTGCGTTTGCCCAGCGTGCCCGGGCGAAGAGCAAGGCACTGACACCGAGTATCCCAGTCAAGGTCAGCATCAACGCTGACAGATGGTCGACCACTAGCACGATGCCGAAGGGAGCCGGCCAGTTACCCGGCAGGTAGACGCCGATCGATTCGGCTGACCCCTGACTTTTGACCCATAACAGCAGGGTGATCGCCACACTGAGTCCGACACAACTCGAGATCAGGTTAAGGCGCGCCTTGAGCTGCCGGTGTTTCTCGCCAAGCAGCAGCATCAAGGCGGCGGTCAGCAGCGGTAGCAGAATGGGCATGACGATCATTTGGTTCATCAGGCTCATTCTTCGCGCTCCCGGCCATCGACATGGTCGGTCCCGGTCAGGCCCCGCGAAGCCAGCATCACCACCAGAAACAGTGCGGTCATGGCAAAGCTGATGACGATCGCGGTCAGCACCAGCGCTTGTGGCAACGGGTCGGTGTAGTGCAGTAAGTCCTGCGGTACACCGTCCTTGATGATCGGCTCCTTGCCAATGAACAGGCTGCCCATGCTGAAGATAAACAGGTTCACCCCGTAGGAAAGCAGGCACAGGCCCATGATCACTTGGTAGGTACGGGGGCGCAGAATCAACCAGACGCCCGATGCGGCGAGCACTCCGATGGCAACGGCTATCACTTCTTCCATCAGGCAGCTCCTGCTTGCTTGGGTTTGCTCTGGCCACCGGGTCGGTAGGCGCGGATCGACTGGTGGGCAAGGGCCGTCAGAATCAGCAGTGTCGACCCGACCACCACGCTGAACACGCCGACATCGAACAGCAGCGCACTGGCCACATGCATATCACCCAGTACTGGCAGGTCCAGGTGAGCGGTATGGGTTGTAAGGAATGGGTAGCCCAAAGTCATGGCACCAACGCCTGTGAGCGTCGCGCACAGCAGGCCGACACCCATCCAGCGAAGGGGCCGCAGGCTCATCTGCGCTTCGACCCATTGGGTGCCCGCCACCATGTACTGGAGAATGAAGGCCACGGACATCACCAGGCCTGCGACGAAGCCGCCGCCAGGTTGGTTGTGGCCTCGCATGAACAGGTACATCGACACCAGCAGCGCCATGGGCAACAGCAGGCGCACCAGTACCGCAGGTACCATCATGAAGCCCAGCGCGGTGTCGGCGGCGTTGCGTGGGTTGACCAGATCGGTGATGACGTCGGGAGCCAGCCGGCGCTGCTGGGCAGGCAGCTGCATGGTTTCCTTGGGCGGCCTGAAGCGTCGCAGCAGGGCGAATACAGTCATGCCTACCGCTACCAGAACGGTGATCTCGCCGAGGGTGTCGAAGCCGCGGAAGTCGACCAGCATCACGTTCACCACGTTGGTGCCGCCGCCTTCGGGCAGAGCTCGGCTCAGGTAGAAGGAAGAAATGATGTTGGGGGTAGGGCGCGTCAACATGGCGTAGGAGAGCAGCGCCATGCCGCCGCCGACCAAACTTGCCAACACCAGGTCGCGCACTCGCCGCATCCGCGCGCGATCCAGACTGCCTGGCAGTGGCGATACGCCCTCCAGCCGCCGTGGCAGCCAGCGTAAGCCGAGCAGGATCAACACGGTTGTCACCACTTCCACCACCAGTTGGGTGAGCGCCAGGTCAGGCGCCGAAAACCAGACGAAGGTAATGCAGGTCATCAAGCCACAAACGCTGACCATGGTCAGTGCCGCCAATCGGTGGTACTTGGCTTGCCAGGCAGCGCCGATGGCGCAGGCGATCGCGATCAGCCAAAGCGCCACGAATACACCCGAACCCGGAATCTTCGGTCGCTCGCCCCAGGTCAGGCCGCTGTAGAACATCGGGATCAGCCCCGCTATGAACGCGGCCAGTACCAACATGAACAGCTGGGTTTGCAGGCGCCGGCTGGTCAACGATTTCTCGATACGTTGCGCCAACAGCATAAGGTGGACCTGGCCTCGCTCGAACAGCCGCTTGCCGTTCAATCGTCCTATCAGCGGGGCATAGTGGAAACGGCCAAGGCGCAGTTGCTTGCGCAGCACCAGATAGAGCACGACGCCGCCGGACATGGCCACCAAGCTCATGATCATGGGCAGGTTCCAGCCGTGCCAGATGGCCAGGCTGTACTCGGGTAACGGTCCGCCAACTACGGGCAATGCCGCAGCGGCCAGCAGGGGGGCGATGGACTGCGCCGGGAAAATACCGACGACCAGGCAGGCCAGGACCAACAGCTCGACCGGCGCGCGCATCCAGCGTGGCGGCTCATGTGGAATGTGGGGTAGATCTTTGGCAGGTGGGCCGAAGAACACATCGACCGTGAAGCGCAGCGCGTAGGCCACACTGAATGTACCGGCAAGGGTGGCAATGACCGGTAGTGCGATTTCTACCCACAACGACGAGCTGATGAAAACGGTTTCCGCGAAAAACATTTCTTTGGACAGGAAGCCATTGAGCAGAGGCACGCCGGCCATCGAGGCGCTGGCGACCATGGCCAGTGTCGCGGTGTAGGGAAGCAGTCTGAACAAGCCGCTCAAGCGCCGAATGTCGCGGGTGCCGCTTTCGTGGTCGATGATGCCTGCTGCCATGAACAGCGAGGCCTTGAACGTGGCGTGATTGAGGATGTGGAACACTGCGGCCACTGCCGCCAATGGGCTATTCAACCCCAGTAGCAGGGTGATCAAGCCCAGGTGGCTGATGGTGGAGTAAGCCAGAAGCCCTTTCAGGTCGTTCTGGAACATGGCGGCGAAGGCTCCCAGCAGGAGCGTACAGGCACCTGCACCGCCAACGATCCAGAACCACTCTTCGCTGCCAGACAGTACTGGCCAGAACCTTGCCAGCAGGAATACGCCCGCTTTGACCATGGTGGCCGAATGCAGATAGGCGGATACCGGCGTAGGTGCTGCCATTGCATGCGGCAGCCAGAAATGAAACGGGAATTGCGCACTCTTGCTCAACGCACCGATCAGGATCAGTGGCAGCAGCACCGGGTACAGCGCGTGCTGGCGAATCTTGTCACCCGCCGCGAGGATCTGGTCAACGTCGTAGCTGCCCACCACATGCCCCAACAGCAATGCGCCGACCAATAGACACAAGCCCCCCGCACCGGTCACCATCAACGCCATGTAGGCGCCGCGCCTGGCATCCGCCCGGTGGTGCCAATAACCAATGAGCAGGAAGGAGAACAGGCTGGTCAGTTCCCAGAAGAACACCAATTGAATGAGGTTGCCGGATATCACCAAGCCCAGCATGGCGCCCATGAAGGCAAGGAAGAATGCGAAGAATCGCGGCACTGGATCTTGTGGAGACATGTAATAGCGCGCATAGAGCGACACCAGTGCGCCGATACCCAGCACCAGGAGGCTGAACATCCAGGCGAAGCCATCCATGCGCAGAACCAGGTTAAGCCCCAGACTCGGAAGCCAGAGAAACTCTTCGCGGATGACGCCGCCGTCGGCAATCTGCGGGTAGAGGAATGCCACCTGAAGGGTACCGGCCAGCGCCACCACTCCCGCAAGAATGGATTCGGCGTTGCGCGCGTTGTGCGGCAAGACGGCCGCCAGGCAACTGCCTATGAAGGGCAGAAGCAATAGCACTATCAAGGACATAGCGTTCCAATCGGCAGGAGTTTGCAAAGAATAATACGTGCCGAAATGTTGAACACCAACACGTAAGCTGTCGCAGAATCCTACAAACCGACGGCAATCTCGTACTTTTCTATTACATGGTTTTGCGAGCTGCCGCAGTTGGCATGAGAGCGCTGCTAGGTTTTGTCCTCACAGCATCGCCCAGGTTCAAAGTCTTCGCCGGGTTTGGGTCGACGCTGGAGTTTGAGTTCGCTGACCACCACCGCGAGCACGATCAAGCCTGCACCGACCAACGCCAGACCTGGCAGCTGCTCGCCGGCAAGTCGCCCGATCAGGCCGGCCCAGACCGGCTCGCCGGCATAGATGAGGGTTGCCCTTGTCGGCGATACCGACTTCTGCGCCCAGTTCATCGCCACCTGAATGATTGCGCTCATCGCGCCCAGGCCCAGCGCACTGAGTACCAAAAGCCATGAGAAGTCGGGTACCGACTCCTGTGTCGGGACCATCATCAGGAACGAAAGCAGCGAGGCTGTGGCCAATTGCACGACGGTCACTCGACGTACGTCGACCTGACCCGCATAACGGCTGATCAAGATGATCTCGGCAGCGATGGCCACGGCGCTCACCAGTGTTACGCCTTCGCCCCAGCTCAACTTCAGTGTACCGGCCTCAGGCCCTGCCAGAAGCATCAGCCCGACGAATGCTAGACCGATACCCAAACTTGGCATCACCCCTGGGCGGCGGCCGAGCACCACCCACTGCAATAATGGAACGAAAGGCACGTACAGCGCAGTGATGAAAGCCGATTGACTGCTGCTGATCGTTTGTAAGCCCATGGTTTGCAAGCCATAGCCAAACATGATGCAGATGCCGATCAACAATCCTGCCTTCAACTCCAATAACGTCAGCCTGGCCAGGCTGCGCGAGCAGATCATGCCTACGAACAGGGCCGCTGCCGCAAAACGTAACCCTACGAAAAACATCGGCCCGCTGACCGCCATGACGTTGTGCACCAATAGGAACGTTCCGCCCCATAAAAAGGTGATGAAGATCAGCACAACCTCTGCTTGGCTTAGTTGAAGCGAAAAGGGCAGACGCTTGTTGTTTGGAACACTGTTCATCGGCTTGCAGGCTCGGGAAGGGCGGCGCACAATCGCCACAAAGTGAGCAGTATACTGCGCAACCCACAACAGTGAGCAAGCGTGTGTCCAAATCTTCCGAAGGTCGCGGGTCTGTACTGCAACACGTCAGTCATAACGTTCGCCAGTTGCGCAATGCGGCCGCGATGAGCCAGACCGCATTGGCGGAACGTTCTGGCGTGAGTCGCAGGATGCTCGTCGCGATCGAGGCAGGTGAGAAGAACGTCAGTCTGGCGACGCTCGACCGTGTGGCCCATGCGCTAGAGGTACCTTTCACTCAACTGATCCAGGCAGCGGATGAGCGGGATGATCGCCGTATCAATGAATTGGCCTGGGTTGGCGAGGCCGGCAGTAAAGCCGTTTTGTTGGGTGCAAGCCCATCCACCCGTGAAGTGGAGTTATGGGAATGGCGTCTGGAGCCCGGCGAACGCTATGTCAGCGAGGCGGATGCAGAGGGTTGGAGCGAGCAGATCTATGTCGCTGAAGGTTGCCTGACCCTTGTGATTGAGGGGGTCGAGCATGTCCTGCCCGCTGGTGATTTCTTCGTGTTCGCCAGTAACTGTCAATATGGGTACCGCAACGACGGCGACGTTTTGGTTCGGTTCGTGCGTAATGTGGTCATTTGAATGGGCGGACCCAGGACTGCGACGGTAGTTTGCATACGTATCGCTAGGCACGTGGGGTGAATGAGCGACTCGATGGTCGTTCGCATGATTTGCCGCTCCGATGGCTGGAGTCCTACAACGGCTCCTCGTCACGTCTTGTATGGAGCTGCCATGACCGCTCTGTGAGTCCTCAAGGATATCTGTAGGAAAAGGCTATAAATGCTGTCGAACTTTCCGCATCGAATAGAAGGCATTCAGTCCAGGTTATGAGCATGCATTGGACTGCTACAGTGGAATTCTTGACTAATTTGGAGGTGAAGTGCGCATGAGCAATAAGTCCTTGGTTCTGCCAGCCGCACTGGATCGTATCGAGCTGATGCGCGAGGTGATGCAGCGCGCGGGCGTGGACGCGTTACTGATACCTTCTGCCGATCCGCATCTGTCCGAATACCTTCCTGAGCATTGGCAGGGTCGTCGGTGGCTCTCCGGCTTTCAGGGCTCGGTCGGCACGCTGGTCATCACTGCGCAGTTTGCGGGGCTGTGGGCCGATAGTCGGTATTGGGAGCAGGCGGCGGTTGAGCTTTACGGCAGTGGAGTGACACTGATCAAGTACGAGTCGGGTCAGCTTTCGCCTGCCCAGTGGCTGGTCGAACAGCTACCTGCCGGGAGTGTGGTAAGCGTCGATGGCAGTGTGATGGCTCTGGCGAGTGGTCGTGATTTGCAGAACAATCTGCAAGTGCGTGGCGTTACCCTCCAGACGCATGTCGATTTGCTGAATGATATTTGGACCGACCGCCCTGCATTGCCTTGCTTTTCTATATATCAACATGAATTTCCTTACGCGACCGTCGATCGCTCCAGCAAGCTTGCCGCACTGCGTGAAACCATGCGTCACAAGGGCGTGCAAGCGCATGTCATCGCCTCGCTCGACGATATCGCCTGGTTGCTCAATCTGCGCGGCAGCGATGTGGCTTATAACCCATTGTTCCTTGCTTACGTGTTGGTCGAGCCGCACCGAGCGTTGTTGTTCATCGATAAAGGCAAAGTCGATGAGCCGTCGCGCCGGTCACTCGAAGGCGACGGCGTAGAGCTGCGCGATTACAGTGAGATAGCCGAGGTTTTGCAGGCTCTTTGCCCCGGCACGCGGCTGCTTTTAGATCCGGCACGGGTGACCTTGGGGTTGGTCGCAAATCTGCAGCCAGGTATCGAGTTGGTCGAAGCCATCAACCCTACCCAGCTCAGCAAATCTCAAAAAGCCGACGGCGATCTGGTTCACGTTCGACATGTAATGGAGCAGGACGGTGCTGCCTTGTCTGAGTTCTTCGCATGGCTCGAGTCCAACCTCGGCCTTGGAGAGATCACTGAGCTCACTATCGATGAGCAACTGACTGCGGCGCGCGCTCGGCGCCAAGGCTTCATTTCGCCAAGTTTCGCAACCATTGCAGCGTTCAATGCCAACGGTGCCATGCCTCACTATCGCGCCACTGCTCAATCCCATGCTCGGATCGAAGGCAATGGCCTGCTGTTGATCGATTCTGGAGGGCAGTACCTGGGTGGTACGACCGACATCACTCGCATGGTGCCCATTGGTGAGCCAAGCACCGAGCAACGACAGGATTGCACGCGTGTGCTCAAGGGGGTGATCGCTTTGTCGCGAGCACGTTTTCCCGAGGGCACCCTTTCACCCATGCTGGATGCGATCGCACGCGCGCCGATCTGGGCTGACCAAGTGGACTATGGGCATGGGACCGGTCATGGCGTCGGCTATTTTCTCAATGTTCACGAAGGGCCGCAGGTGATTGCCTTTCGTTCAGCGGCGTCAGCGCATACAGCCATGCAGGCCAGGATGATCACCTCGATTGAGCCTGGTACCTACCGTCCTGGGCGATGGGGTGTGCGGATCGAAAATCTAGTGGTAACGCGCGATGTAGGCAGCAGCGAATTCGGCCGTTTTCTGGATTTCGAGACCCTGACATTGTGCCCAATAGATACGCGCTGCCTGCTGGTCGAGATGCTGGATGCGAGCGAGCGAGCGTGGCTCAATGACTATCACGGTCAGGTGTTCCACCGGCTTGCTCCGCTTCTGGAGCGCGATGCGCTGATTTGGTTGGAGAGGCGTACTCAAAGCATATAAGTCGTTTGGGCGAGGCAGCCTCCCATGGCTGCCTTGTAGGCCTCAGCGGCAGATGACGATCATGCTACGGCTGGTATAGCCAGCCGGGTTTATCCCAAACAGATAATCACCAGGCTCGGACTTCGCAGCGCCAGAACGGGCGATGACCTTGTAGTCTTTAGGGTTGCAAGCGCTAGCGGCACTGCTGAAGCACTTCTCCCAAGAAGATGAGAGGCCTGAGCAATCAATGTGCAAACCTTTTTTACCCCGTTTGACCTCGGTCTTGGTATTCGCGGCGCAGCCCGCTAAAGCAAGGATCGCCAGGATGAGGACGATACGTTTCATTTCTGTCCTTATACATGCCAGGCCGTTGACCTGGCGTTGTGGTAATCACAGGGTTGGATCCTGATTGCGTGGCCGGATCGTATCGACGCGAGTGAAGCTGCTGAAACGAAAGCCAGCTTAAAACGAGGCGATGAGGGGAACAACCGTTTCGTTGTGAATGCAAACAATTCTTACATCAGTCGGCCGCCAGGGGAGGCAGGGCTTGTTTGCGCATGGTCATGGTTGCGCCTACAGAAGCGATTATGATGGCCAAAATCGCCAGCCATTGGGTCTTGGTCAACGTCTCGCTGAGAAAGATCAGTCCGGATAGTGCGGCGATTGCAGGCTCGACGCTCATGAGCGTGCCAAAGGTGCGGGCCGGGAGCCGGGTGAGAGCGATCATTTCAAGGCTATAAGGAAGAGCGGTGGACAAAACAGCCACGCCTAAAGCTGCTGGGATGAGTCCAGGGTTCAGCAGTGCGCTCCCCGCATGCGCGATACCTACTGGCGCGATGAATACCGCCGCGATCACTACGCCCAGAGCGGCGGTCTGCACGCCATGCTCTGCTCCGGCCTTTTGGCCGTAGAGAATATAAAGTGCCCAGCACACGCCGGCACCTAGGGCGTAGCCGGCGCCGGTCAAGTCGACAGCTGCACCGGATCTGCCAAGGGGTATCAGCAGAGCAAGCCCGGTTACCGCCAATAGGATCCAGATGAAATCTACCAACCGGCGCGAGCTTAAAAGGGCCACGGCTAGAGGGCCGGTAAATTCCAAGGCGACAGCGATACCTAAAGGAACCGTGCGCACCGACATATAGAAAAGCAGATTCATGCCCCCAAGCGCCATTCCATAAATGACCACGCTACGCCATGTGGCGACATTCATGCGGGCCCGCCATGGCCGGAGCAGAAGCACCATGATCACGCTAGCGAAGATCAAGCGGAGTGACGTAGTGCCTTGCGCGCCTATGAGAGGAAACAGGCTCTTCGCCAGCGAAGCGCCAGATTGGATGGACAGCATCGCGATCAGCAAAAGGCCAATGGGAAAGATGACGCTTGTGAGGGGGCGGGGGGAGGTGCTCATAGATAACGAGTGCATCCTGATAGATCAATTGTGCGCACTATAGTGCGCAATGCCGAGCATTGGCGGCAAGCGGGTTCTTTAGAAAACGCTTAAAGGCTAGCCAGGCGAGGTTTCTGCAGAAACTTTCAATAAGCCCTTGACGCTTCCTCAGATCTCTTTATACTGCGCACCACTTCCGGGGCAAACGGAACGGAAAACTCCTTGAGATTCAATGAGTTGAACGTTTTGACAAGACTGGAAGCGCTTCGATCTTCTGGTCGGCAGCGGTGAAAAAGGCAGTTGACAGCAGGTTGTAACGCTGTATGATTCGCCTCCCGCTACGAGAGATTGCAGCGAGCAAGTGGTTGAAGTTGAACGAGATTCTCGCGAAACACTTCAAAATAAACACTTGACAGACACTGAGGATAGCGTAAAATTCGAGCCTCGGTTGAGACGAATGGCTCAACCAATCGCTCTTTAACAATTTGAATCAAGCAATTCGTGTG
>NZ_DJJS01000001.1 GCF_002434265.1 Pseudomonas sp. UBA6562
CACGCAGGTAGGGGTTTTGTCCTTTCTGCGTGATAGTGAGTAGCTGTCAGTGGGGAGTCTTTTCCCTCTGCATGTGTTCTGAACACTACAATAGGCCCGTTCTACTGCGCAGAAGCCGCCCATGCCCGACACCGTCGCTCCCCACTCGCTGCAAGCATTGCCCCTGGATGAGCTGATCGCCTGCCACGAGTGCGATCTGCTGATGCGCAAACCCAAGCTGCAGCAAAATGAGAAAGCGCAATGCCCTCGTTGCGGTTACGAGCTCTATGCGCATCGGCACAATGTGGTGAATCGCAGCCTGGCGCTGGTCCTCACTGCGCTGGTCTTGTTCATCCCGGCGAATTTTCTGCCCATCATGCGCTTGCATCTCCTGGGCCAGAGTTCCTACGACACAGTGTGGAATGGTGTGGTGGGCCTGTACGAGTCCGATATGCGTGGTATCGCCATGGTCGTCTTCCTGTGCAGCATGGCCATCCCGTTACTCAAACTGCTGTGTCAGCTGATCGTGCTGCTGAGCATCCGTTTCGACACTGGACGCAGCTATGGCCTGTTCATCTACAGGGTCTACCACCATGTGCGTGACTGGGGAATGCTCGAGGTGTACCTGATGGGTGTGCTCGTGGCGATCGTCAAATTAGTCGATATGGCGCAGCTCACCATAGGCTTGGGTCTGGTGTGTTTCGTAGCGTTGTTACTGGTGCAGGTCTGGTTGGAGGTGGTGATGTCCGAGCACCAGATCTGGAGCGCGTTGTCCGGGGAGGATGTGCATGCGGGCGATTGATGCGGGCCTGGTGGTATGCAACGAGTGCCATCAGCTGAACCGCCTGCAGCCAGAGGCCGAATCCCAGCCTTGTACCCGGTGCGGGGCAGCGGTGCACGTAAGGCGCCCCAATAGCATCGCTCGCACCTGGGCGCTGCTGATCACCGCGATGATTCTCTACATACCCGCTAACGTACTGCCGATCATGACAGTCAGCAGCCTGGGGCGAGGGACGCCTGATACGATCATGTCCGGCGTCATTGCGTTGATGCAGAACGGTATGCTGCCCATCGCCGGTGTGGTGTTCGTGGCGAGCATTCTGGTGCCGACGTTCAAGCTGATCGGTATCGCGCTGTTGTTGTATTCGGTTCAACGCCATCAGCCACTATCGGCTCGGCAGAGAATCTGGATGTACCGTTTCATCGAGTTCATCGGGCGCTGGTCGATGCTCGACATCTTCGTCATTGCCATTCTGGTAGCAGTGGTGAATTTCGGCCGTATCGCCAATGTCGAAGCCAATCTAGGCGCCGTCGCCTTCGCGACGGTGGTCATCCTGACCATGTTTGCAGCGTTAACTTTCGATCCCCGTCTGATCTGGGATAACACGGAGTCGGATAACGACAATGAGTGACTTGCCTACGGCTAAAACCCGCCCTGCTTCCAACTGGTCGGCCATCTGGATACTTCCGCTCATAGCGCTGATCATCGGTGGCTGGTTGGCCTTTCAGGCCTACCGCGATGCGGGCGTGGAGATTCAGGTCCGTTTCAAGACGGGCGAAGGCATCGTCGCCGACAAGACCGAGATCATGTACAAGGGCATGTCGGTGGGTAAGGTCAAATCCTTGATCCTGGACGAAGAGGGCAGCAACACCGGTGTCATCGCTACTATCGAGATGAACCGCGCAGCAGAAGAGCACCTCACCACCGGCACTCGCTTCTGGCTGGTCAAGCCCAGTGTGACCATCGCCGGTATTTCTGGTCTGGAGACCCTGGTCTCGGGCAATTACATCGCCATAGATCCCGGTGAAGGCGAGCCCACCAAACGCTTTACGGCACTGTCCGAAGCACCGCCTTTATCGGACAACGAGCCAGGCTTGCACCTGACCCTCAAAGCCGACCGCCTGGGCTCGCTGAATCGCGACAGCCCGGTGTTCTACAAACAGATCAAGGTCGGTCGGGTGAAGAGCTATCGCCTCTCCGAAGACCAGGACCTGGTCGAGATCAAAGTGTTCATCCAGCCGGCCTACGCCAATCTGGTGCGAAAACACACACGCTTCTGGAACGCCAGCGGTGTCAGCATCAATGCCGACCTCTCGGGGGTCAAAGTACGCACCGAGTCCCTGGCCAGCATCGTGGCCGGCGGCATCGCCTTCGCGACGCCCGAGCACCGCAAGGACAGCCCGCCGACCGATCCGAACTTGCCGTTCCGCTTGTACGAAGACTTCGATGCAGCCCAGGCCGGCATTCGCATCAAGCTCAAACTGACCGACTTCGAAGGCTTGCAGGCCGGCCGCACGCCAGTGATGTACAAAGGCATTCAGGTGGGTTCGTTGAAGGCGCTGAAGATCGAGGAAGACTTGTCCAGCGCCACGGCCGAACTCACCATGGACCCCTTGGCCGAAGACTTCCTGGTTTCCGGCACGCAGTTCTGGGTGGTCAAACCCTCGATTTCCCTGGCGGGCATCACCGGTCTGGAGGCGTTGGTGAAAGGCAACTACATCGCCATCCGGCCAGGTGAGAAGGGCGCTTCGCCATCCCGCGAGTTCGAAGCGCGGGCCAAAGCGCCGCCACTGGACCTAAAGGCTCCTGGCCTGCACTTGGTGCTGTTCGCCGATCGCCTCGGCTCGGTCGAAGTCGGCAGCCCGGTCATGTACCGCCAGGTCAAGGTCGGTAACGTGCAAAGCTACCAGTTCACCCGCGACAGCAAACGCATCCTGATTGGCGTGCACATCGAGAAGGAATACGAAAACCTGGTCAACGGCTCGACACGCTTCTGGAATTCCAGCGGCATCACCCTGACTGGAGGGCTTTCGGGTATCAAGATTCAAAGCGAATCCCTGCAAACCTTGATGGCCGGTGGCATCACCTTCGATACGCCGCAGGCCAACGTCAAGTTGAAGCGGCGAATTCCACGCTTCCGATTGCATGAGAGCGAAGAAGCCGCCAACCGTGCGGGTACGCTCATCACCATCCGGGTCAATACGGGGGATGGCCTCAAGCCAGGCACACCCATCCGTTTGCGCGGCCTGGAAGTAGGCAATATCGAAAGCGTCGACCTTACCGACGACTTGCAGGCGGTCCTGTTGCGCGCGCGCATCACCGAAGTGCCAGAGCGCATCGCCCGAAACGGTACGCAGTTCTGGGTGGTCAAGCCGGCTTTGGGGCTGGTGCGCACCGAGAACCTGGACACGTTGATCAGTGGGCAATACCTGGAGGTCAAACCGGCGCCGCGCATGCTCGCGCCTCAGCGCGACTTCATCGCGCTGCCACAGGCACCTGAGGCGACCGAGCCGGAGAATGGCCTGGCGTTGACGTTGAGTGCCGAGCGTCGCGGTTCGATAAAGCCGGGTGTGCCCGTGACCTATCGCGAAGTCCCGGTGGGCAAGGTAACCGGTTACGAGCTGGGACAAACCGCCAACCGCGTGCTCATCCACATCCTGATCGAGCCCCGTTACGCACCCCTGGTACGAGGCGGTAGCCGATTCTGGAACAGCAGCGGCTTCGGCATCGACTGGGGGCTGATCAAGGGCGTGAGCTTGCGCACCGAGTCGGTGGAAACCCTCATCGATGGCGGTATCGCCTTCGCGACGCCCGAAGGGGAGCAGATGGGGACGCAGGCACTGCCTAAACAGACCTTCGCATTGTTCGACAAGCCCGAAGACCAGTGGTTGGAATGGGCCCCCAAGATCCCGCTAGCCAAATAAGCTCTTCCCCTCGACCGTACCGCTTGCTCGGTCGAGGGGGAGCCACATGGTGACAGCGGTAAATAACAGACAACAAAAAACCGACCCTAGGGTCGGTTTTTTATGAACACGTGCTTCGCTTAGGCAGCAGCAGCTTCTTTCAGCGCCTTGATGTGCGCGTTCAGACGGCCTTTATGGCGAGCAGCTTTGTTCTTGTGGATGATGCCTTTATCGGCCATACGGTCGATAACTGGCACAGCCAGGGTGTAAGCCGATTGTGCTTTTTCGGCATCTTTAGCGTCGATGGCCTTAACTACGTTTTTGATGTAGGTACGGACCATGGAACGCAGGCTGGCGTTGTGGCTGCGACGCTTCTCAGCCTGTTTTGCACGTTTCTTGGCGGAAGGTGAGTTGGCCACCGTCGAGCTCCTCGAAAGACTTTTGGATAAATGACAAGCAAATAAGGCCGCGAATCATGCCGATGAGTTCATCGGTTGTCAAGGCCAGATGCAGGGCTCCGCTGAGTGGCCGTAGCGCATAACGGAGTGGATTCCATTCTGCGTCGCGACCTGTAAACTCGGGAAATTTGGCTCCCCCTGCGAAGAGCGCGGGAGTATCGCACATTCGAGCGCCAACTGGCAGCGCTCCTCGTCCATTGGCGTAAACTTTTCCATGAACTTGCTCAGATCCCTGGCTGCGGTCAGCTCCATCACCATGATTTCCCGTGTGTTGGGGTTCGTGCGCGACACCATCCTGGCCCGCGTTTTCGGCGCAGGCGTCGCCACCGATGCCTTCTTCATCGCCTTCAAGCTGCCCAACCTGCTGCGGCGCATCTTCGCCGAAGGCGCCTTCTCCCAGGCCTTCGTGCCGATCCTCGCCGAATACAAGACGCAACAGGGCGAAGAGGCGACGCGTACGTTCGTTGCCTATGTCAGCGGCTTGCTGACCTTGATATTGGCGCTGGTGACCGTGCTCGGTGTCCTGGCAGCTCCCTGGGTGGTGTGGGCCACCGCGCCTGGCTTCGTCGACAGCGCCGAGAAATACCAGCTGACCAGCGACCTGCTGCGGGTGACCTTTCCTTATATATTGCTGATCTCGCTCTCTTCGCTGGTGGGCGCGATCCTCAACACTTGGAACCGCTTCTCGGTGCCGGCCTTCACGCCGACCCTGCTCAACGTTGCGATGATCGTCTTCGCGCTGTTCCTCACGCCGTACTTCGATCCGCCCATCATGGCCTTGGGCTGGGGTGTACTGGCGGGGGGGCTGGCGCAGTTGCTGTACCAGCTGCCTGCCCTCAAGCGCATCGGCATGCTGGTGCTGCCGCGCCTGAACCTGCGCGACAGTGGGGTATGGCGGGTGCTCAAGCAGATGCTGCCGGCCATTCTCGGCGTGTCGGTGAGCCAGATTTCCTTGATCATCAACACCATCTTCGCCTCCTTTTTGGTCGCGGGCTCGGTGTCGTGGATGTACTACGCCGACCGTTTGATGGAGTTGCCCTCCGGTGTATTGGGTGTGGCGCTGGGCACCATCCTGCTGCCGACCCTGGCCAAGACCTACGCCAATCGCGATCGCCACGAGTACTCGCGGATCCTCGACTGGGGCCTGCGCCTGTGCTTCCTGCTGGTATTGCCGTGCACCCTGGCCCTGGCGATTCTGGCCGAGCCGTTGACGGTCACCCTGTTCCAGTACGGTAAATTCACCGCCTTCGACGCAGCCATGACCCAACGCGCCCTGGTGGCCTATTCGGTGGGCCTGTTGGCGATCATTCTGGTGAAAGTGCTGGCACCTGGCTTCTATGCGCAGCAGAACATCCGCACGCCCGTGAAGATCGCCATCTTCACGCTCGTGTCCACGCAACTGCTGAACCTGGCGCTGATCGGCCCGTTCAAGCATGCTGGCCTGGCCTTGGCGATCAGCATTGGCGCATGCCTGAACGCTGGCCTGCTGTACTGGCGGCTGCGCAGCCTCGACCTTTTCCAGCCTCAACCCGGCTGGCTGG
Organism: Pseudomonas sp. UBA6562; assembly: GCF_002434265.1. Lineage (GTDB taxonomy): Bacteria > Pseudomonadota > Gammaproteobacteria > Pseudomonadales > Pseudomonadaceae > Aquipseudomonas. Next base: position 5,663 of record NZ_DJJS01000001.1, read on the forward strand.
GTTTTCTAAGCCGACTGATAGTGGCGGTGCTGTTGATGTCGGCGGTACTACTGGCGGGCATGCATTACATGCCCGCGTGGGCCCAGGGCGACATGCTGGCGCGGTTCCTGCGCTTGGGGGCGCTGATCGCGGCAGGTGTGGTGACCTACTTCGGCTGCCTGTTCCTGTGTGGTCTGCGCCCCCGGCAGTTCGCGCGCAAGGCGTTGCATTGAAGCGCCTGGCACGCCGGGCATCGGTTTCCCTTATCCAATGCCACAGCCGGACACTGCTGCCTGTCGTCAGCGCCCGGGTGTGGTTATAATCGACCACTTTATGAGCAAGAAGCGCGCTATGCAGCTGGTCCGAGGCTTTCACAACCTGCGCCCTGAGCACCGGGGCTGCGTTGCCACCATTGGCAATTTCGACGGGGTCCATCGCGGCCACCAGGCGCTCCTGGCGCGCTTGCGCGAGCGCGGGCAGGCCCTTGGGCTGCACACCTGTGTCGTGATCTTCGAGCCGCAGCCGCGCGAGTACTTCACGCCCGATGCTGCGCCCGCTCGGCTGTCGCGTTTGCGTGACAAGATCGAGCTGCTCGCTGCCGAGGGTGTCGATCAAGTGCTGTGCCTGGCGTTCAACGAACACCTGAGCAATCTCAGCGCCAGCGCCTTCGTCGATGCGATCATGGTCGACGGCTTGCGCATCAAGCATCTGGAAGTGGGCGACGACTTTCGTTTCGGCTGCGACCGCGCCGGCGACTTCGCTTACCTGGTAGACGCCGGGCGTCGCCACGGTTTCACCGTAGAGGCGGCGCAAACGGTGGTGCACGACGGCATGCGCGTCAGCAGTACCCAGGTGCGCAAGGCCCTGGCCGAAGCCGACTTCGCCTTGGCCGAGCACTTGCTTGGGCGGCCTTACCAGATCTGCGGGCGGGTACTGCATGGCCAGAAGCTGGCGCGCCAGCTCGGTACGCCCACGGCCAACATCCAGCTCAAGCGTCGCCACGTGCCTTTGACCGGCGTGTACCTCACCAGCGCCGAGATCGACGGTCAGCGCTGGCCCGGCATCGCCAACATCGGCGTGCGCCCCAGCGTGGCCGGCGATGGCCGCCCGCATCTGGAGATTCATTTGCTGGACTACACCGGTGACCTGTACGACCAACGCCTGGCCGTGCAATTTCACCACAAGCTGCGCGAAGAGCAGCGTTTCGCCTCCCTGGAGGCGCTCAAGTCGGCGATCGACGCGGACATCGCCGCCGCACGTGCCCACTGGCACGCTCAACCGCTAACCAAGAGCCTGAAATGACCGACTACAAAGCCACGCTAAACCTACCGGACACCGCCTTCCCCATGAAGGCCGGCCTGCCTCAGCGCGAACCGCAGATCCTGCAGCGCTGGGACAGCATTGGCCTGTACGGGAAGCTGCGCGAAATTGGCAAGGATTGTCCGAAGTTCGTCCTGCACGACGGTCCGCCCTACGCCAACGGCAAGATTCACATCGGTCACGCGCTGAACAAGATTCTCAAGGACATGATCGTGCGCTCCAAGACCCTGTCGGGCTTCGATGCGCCGTACGTGCCTGGTTGGGACTGCCACGGCCTGCCGATCGAGCACAAGGTCGAGGTCACCCACGGCAAACACCTGTCCGCCGACCAGACCCGCGAACTGTGCCGTGCCTATGCCGCCGAGCAGATCGAAGGGCAGAAGCGCGAGTTCATCCGTTTGGGCGTGTTGGGCGATTGGGACAACCCCTACAAGACCATGGACTTCGCCAACGAAGCCGGAGAGATCCGTGCGCTGGCCGAGATGGTCAAGCAGGGCTTCGTATTCAAGGGCCTCAAGCCAGTGAACTGGTGCTTCGACTGCGGTTCGGCGTTGGCCGAAGCCGAAGTCGAGTATGCCGACAAGAAGTCGCAGACCATCGACGTGGCCTTCCCGATCGCCGACGCTGACAAGCTGGCGAGCGCTTTCGGCCAGGCAAGCCTGAGCAAGCCTGCGGCCATCGTGATCTGGACCACCACACCCTGGACCATCCCCGCCAACCAGGCGCTGAACGTGAACCCGGAGTTCAGCTACGCGCTGGTCGATACCGGCGAGCGTCTGCTGGTGCTGGCCGAGGAGTTGGTAGAGGCTTGCCTCAAGCGCTGGAGCCTGGAAGGTACGGTGCTGGCCACCGCTTCCGGCTCGGCCCTGGAACTGATCAACTTCCAGCATCCGTTCTACGACCGTCTGTCGCCGGTGTACCTGGCCGACTACGTCGAACTGGGCGCTGGCACTGGCGTGGTGCACTCCGCGCCCGCCTACGGCGAAGACGACTTCGTGACCTGCAAACGCTATGGCATGGTCAACGACGAGATTCTGACCCCCGTGCAGAGCAATGGCGTATATGCGCCCTCGTTGGAATTCTTCGGCGGCCAGTTCATCTGGAAGGCGAACCCTGCGATCGTCGAGAAGCTGGAGGCGGTGGGTGCGCTGCTGTACACCGAAACCATCACCCACAGCTACATGCACTGCTGGCGCCACAAGAGCCCGCTGATCTACCGCGCCACCGCGCAGTGGTTCGTCGGCATGGACAAGCAGCCACACACCGGGGCACCGCTGCGTGAACGCGCACTGGCCGCCATCGAAGACACCAAGTTCGTTCCGGCCTGGGGCCAGGCGCGCCTGCATTCGATGATCGCCACCCGTCCCGACTGGTGCATCTCGCGCCAGCGCAACTGGGGCGTGCCGATTCCGTTCTTCCTCGACAAGCAGACCGGCGAGTTGCACCCGCGCACCGTCGAGCTGATGGAGGAAGTGGCCAAGCGCGTCGAACAGCAGGGCATCGAAGCCTGGTTCAAGCTCGACGCCGCCGAACTGCTGGGCAGCGAAGCCGACCAGTACGACAAGATCAGCGACACCCTCGACGTCTGGTTCGACTCCGGCACCACCCACTGGCACGTGCTGCGTGGCTCGCACGACATCGGCCACTCCACCGGCCCGCGCGCCGACCTGTACCTGGAAGGTTCCGACCAGCACCGCGGCTGGTTCCACTCCTCCTTGCTGACCGGTTGCGCCATCGACGGCCACGCGCCGTACCGCGAGCTGCTGACCCACGGCTTCACCGTGGACGAGAACGGCCGCAAGATGTCCAAGTCGCTGGGCAACACCATCGAGCCGCAGAAGGTCAACGACACCCTGGGCGCGGACATCATGCGCCTGTGGGTATCGGCCACCGACTATTCCGGCGAGATGGCCGTCTCCGACCAGATCCTGCAGCGCAGCGCCGACGCCTACCGGCGTATCCGCAACACCGCACGCTTCCTGCTCTCCAACCTGACCGGCTTCGACCCGGCGCGCGACCTGCTGCCTGCCGATGAGATGCTGGCGCTGGATCGCTGGGCCGTCGACCGCACCCTGCTGCTGCAACGCGAGCTGCAGGAGCACTACGGCGAGTACCGTTTCTGGAACGTCTACTCCAAGGTGCACAACTTCTGCGTGCAGGAGCTGGGCGGGTTCTACCTCGACATCATCAAGGACCGCCAGTACACCACCGGTGCCAACAGCGTCGCACGGCGTTCCTGCCAGACCGCGCTGTACCACATCAGCGAAGCGCTGGTGCGCTGGATCGCGCCGATCCTGGCGTTCACCGCCGACGAGCTGTGGCAGTACCTGCCGGGCGAGCGTAACGAATCGGTGATGCTCAACACCTGGTACGAAGGCTTGTCCGAACTGCCGGAAGGCTTTGAGCTGGACCGTGCGTACTGGGATCGGGTCATGGCGGTCAAGGCTGCGGTCAACAAGGAGCTGGAGAACCAGCGTGCGGCCAAGGTCATCGGCGGCAACCTGCAGGCCGAAGTCACCCTGTACGCCGAAGAGGCGGTCGCGGCCGACCTGCACAAGCTGGGCGACGAACTGCGTTTCGTGCTCATCACCTCGGCGGCCAGTGTCGCGCCATTGGCGCAGGCACCGGCCGAAGCCGTGCCTACCGATGTCGAAGGTTTGAAACTGACGGTCGTCAAGTCCGGCTATACCAAGTGCGGCCGTTGCTGGCACTTCCGCGCCGACGTCGGCAGCCATCCTGAGCATCCGGAAATCTGCGGCCGTTGCGTCGACAACCTGTGCGGTTCCGGTGAGGTGCGCCACTATGCCTAACCCCGACGTTGGGCGGTTCGGCCGCCTGGCCTGGTTGTGGCTGGCCGTGGTGGTCGTGGTCCTTGACCAGGCCACCAAGGTCTACTTCGACAGCGCCTTGGCCGACGGCCGCGAGATCAGCGTCATTCCTGGGCTGCTCAGCTGGCTGTTGGCGTACAACACCGGTGCGGCGTTCAGCTTCCTGTCCGACAGCGCCGGCTGGCAGCGCTGGCTGTTCGCAGCCATCGCCGTGGTGGTCAGCGGCGTGCTGGTGGTCTGGCTCAAGCGCCTTGGCCGTAGCGACACCTGGTTGGCCATTGCCTTGGCCCTGGTGCTGGGCGGTGCGCTGGGCAACCTGTACGACCGGATGGCGCACGGCCATGTGATCGACTTCATTTTTGTGCACTGGCAGGACGTCTGGCGCTTCCCCGTGTTCAACCTGGCCGACTGCGCAATCACCGTGGGTGCGGTGATGCTGGCGCTGGACATGTTCAAGAGCAAGAAACCTCAGGAGCCCGTCCATGACTGACACCCGTATTGGCCAGAACACCGAAGTGACTCTGCACTTCGCGCTGCATCTGGAGAATGGCGACACTGTCGACAGTACGTTCGACAAGGGTCCGGCCACGTTCAAAGTGGGTGACGGCAGCCTCTTGCCAGGCTTCGAAGCGGCGTTGTTCGGCTTCAAGGCCGGCGACCGCCGCACCCTGAGCATCGCGCCGGAAAACGCCTTCGGTCAGCCCAACCCGCAGAACGTGCAGGTCATGCCACGCTCGCAGTTCAACGACATGGAGCTGTCCGAAGGCTTGCTGGTGATCTTCAATGACGCGGCCAACGCCGAGTTGCCGGGGGTGGTCAAAGCCTTCGACGACAACCAGGTCACGATCGACTTCAATCACCCATTGGCCGGCAAGCGCCTGACCTTCGAGGTGGAAATCCTCGAGGTCACGGCGCTCTGAGCCTGGAGCCGCGCATGCAAATCAAACTCGCCAACCCCCGCGGCTTCTGCGCCGGGGTCGACCGGGCGATCGAGATCGTCAACCGCGCCCTGGAAGTCTTTGGCCCGCCGATCTATGTGCGCCACGAAGTGGTGCACAACAAGTTCGTGGTGGAAGACCTGCGCAACCGCGGCGCGATCTTCGTCGAAGAGCTCGATCAGGTGCCCAACGACGTCATCGTCATCTTCAGCGCCCACGGTGTCTCCCAGGCCGTGCGCCAGGAAGCCGAGGGGCGTGGCCTGAAGGTGTTCGATGCCACTTGCCCGCTGGTGACCAAGGTGCACATCGAGGTGGCCAAGTACAGCCGCGATGGCCGTGAGTGCATTCTCATCGGCCACGCCGGTCATCCGGAAGTCGAAGGCACCATGGGCCAGTACGACGCTAGCAATGGCGGCGCCATCTACCTGGTCGAAGACGAGGAAGACGTCGCCCGTTTGCAGGTGCGCGACCCCGAGCATCTGGCCTTCGTCACCCAGACCACGCTGTCGATGGATGACACCAGCCGCGTCATCGACGCCCTGCGCACGCGCTTCCCGCAGATCGGCGGGCCGCGCAAGGACGACATCTGCTACGCCACCCAGAACCGCCAGGACGCGGTCAAGCAATTGGCCGACGAGAGCGATGTGGTGCTAGTGGTGGGCAGCCCCAACAGCTCGAACTCCAACCGCCTGCGCGAGTTGGCCGAGCGCATGGGTACGCCGGCCTATCTGATCGATGGCGCTGAAGACCTGCAGCGAGGCTGGTTCGACGGCGTCGCCCATATCGGCATCACGGCAGGCGCCTCGGCACCCGAAGTGCTGGTGCGCGGCGTGATCGACCAGCTCAAGGCTTGGGGCGCGAGCCCTGCCGAAGAGTTGGACGGCCGCGAGGAGAACGTCACGTTCTCCATGCCCAAAGAGTTGCGGGTGCGCTCGCTGTTGTAAGGCTCACCCTGTTGCGCACCGTGGTTCCGCTTGGGGTTCGGTGCGCAGGTCGACGCGGCCGCTGGAGGCGATCACCACTTGGTGAGCCCTGATGGCCCGGCGCTGCTGACATACGCTCAAGGTGGCGGCATACAGTGAAGCGCCAGGCCCCAAGGGCACACCCAGTGCGCTGAAGGTCACTCGAGTGCCGCCGTTGCTGACGATCCTCAACCCTCCCGTCAAGCGACGTTCACGCAGCACCTGCTGTGGTGTTGCCAGCCCGATCTGCCAGCCTTTGCTCCAATCCCCTTCAAGCGCTGTCACCTGCACCGATTGCCCCAACAGTGCGGCATGGTTGCGCGCGTAACGCAGGGCCTGGGCCAGCTCCCGTGCTGCGCTGGCCAGGTGTAGGTCATGCCTGATCGCGGTGTAGGCCGGTGCGGCAAGCTGCGTCAGCACGCCGACCAGCGCCAGCGCCAACATCATTTGAATCAGTGTTGCGCCTTGTTGCTTCACCGTGCGTGCCCTCCAAACCCGTGCTTTTCTTCAGCATCGCGCTCGGCTGACGTCGCGTCAGTCGGGCCACAGGCTTGGTTGCAGCAGGAAATGTCGCAGGGGGAGCAAGGATGCGAGCAGGCGAGGGCGGGCTGACGTTGATCGAGGTGACGCTGAGCATGGTGGTGCTGGCGGTCGGTGTGTTGGGCGCGGCGGGCATGCAGTTACGTGCCTTGCAGGTCAGTGAGCAGGCTCGCGGACATAGCCAGGCCGCATGGCTGGCGCAGGGGTGGTTGGAGCGTGTGCGTGCCGGTAGGGGCGTGGGCCCGATCGATCAGAGCAGATGGCAGGCCGAGCTCAAGCGAACGCTGGGGGAAGCTGCCGAAGGTAGCGTGCGTCGTGATGCCGGGCGCGTGCAGGTAGAAGTGCGCTGGGGGCGCGTGCAGAAGGACGATCCCCTCGTCGTCAGCCTGCAGGGAAGGGTGGAGCGATGAGCGTCCGCCAAACGGGCTTCGGTCTGATCGAGGCGTTGCTCGCACTGGCGCTTGGACTGATGGTGCTGGCAGGGGCTAGCCAGGTCTTCATCGCCGCCTACCAGACCTGGCGTTTGCAGGCCGTCGCGCAGCAACTACAAGGCGATGCGCGGCTGGCACTGACGCGTATCGCCCAGGACATCCGCATGGCCGGCGCCTTCGGCTGCCTGCGCTTGGGCCCTGAGGATTTCGCCAGCACCACAGCCGCAGCGGCCTTTGCGCGACCAATGGTGGCAGACGGTGAGCGCTTGAGCCTGGTCGTCGCCGAGCTGCCGGGGCACACGGGCGCCGCAGACTGGACGTTACACACCGATTGCTTGACGTGGGCCCGGGTAGGCGACGGCCGCTTCGCCCCCGCCCCCGATGCCATGGTGTTGCCGATCAGGCAGTTGGAGTATCGACTCGAAAACGATCGTCTCATGCTCGTGCGCACTCGCTCTAAGCAACCCTTGCTCGATCACGTCCGGCACCTGCGCGTAACCCAGGTCGACCAGCAGCGTATCGACCTGCAGCTGGAACTGTACGAACCGCAGTGGCAGCTGACCCAGCATTACGCACTCAGCGTTGCCTTGCGCAACCCACTGGCAACGCCATGAAGCACCAGCGCGGTGTGGTCCTGCTGGTGTGTCTGGTGCTGACGGTGCTCATGAGCATGTTGGCCGCCTCGGCACTGAGCGACGCGTTGCTGGAGACGCGCCTGGCTGGGCACCTGCTCAGCAGAGCGCAGGCGTTCGAGCAGGCCGAGGCTACCTTGCTCGAAGCCTCGGCTGTGCTGGACAGGGTCCTCGTCGAGTGTCCGGCTTGCCTGCCCCCGGCGCGACCCTACGCGCTCGAAGGGCAATGGCAGCGCGGGCGTGATGGATTTTTCAGCGTGCAGAACCTGGGGCTGACCGAGCGTGCCGCGCACATGCCAACCGGCGAGCCGGTGCGCTTGTTCCGCATCACCGCCGTCAGCGCCCAGCCTACCGCGCGGCAGGTGCTCGAGGCCGTGTACGCGGTTTCCCCGAACCAACCCGATGCACCCCAGCGCATCCTATGGCGCCACCGCGCGCAGGAGGGCTGACATGCAGCGCGGTTTGAGCTTGCTCGAGTTATTGATTGTCCTGGCGCTGACCGGCATGCTGGCGGCCATTGCCTATCCCAGCTACCAAGCGTCACTGCACAGCGCCGCCCGCAGCGAGGTCGTCGCGCTCCTGCACGATGCGGCGCAACGCCTGGAACGCCACTACGCCATTACCGGGCAGTATGTCGACACCGAACCGCGGCAGGTGGCGTTACCCGCTGGCACCTCCTACTACCGGTTGAGTGCGCAACGTCACGCTACGGGTTTCACCCTGCTCGCCGCTCGACGGCCGCAGGCCATAATGGCTAACGACGCCTGCGGCGATTTCCAGCTCGATCACGCGGGGGTGCGCGCCAACCCAGGTGGCGAGCACAGCGGGCAGGCGTGTTGGGGAAGCTGAAGGGTGCGAGGGGCACCACAGACCATTTCGGAGTTTGGATCGAGCGAATGAGCGAACGAATAGTGATTGTCGGGGGCGGCGTCATTGGCCTGCTGACCGCGTTGAATCTGGCGGCCAAGGTTGAGCAGGTGACGGTGTGCGACCAGGGTGAGGTGGGTCGTGAATCTTCATGGGCGGGCGGGGGCATCGTCTCGCCGCTCTATCCCTGGCGCTACAGCGCAGCCGTGACGGCGCTGGCGCATTGGTCGCAAGACTTCTATCCGCAATTGGCCGAGCGCCTGCTGGCGGTCACCGGTATCGACCCGCAGGTGCATACCACGGGGCTTTACTGGCTCGACCTGGACGACCAGGACGAGGCCCTGGCCTGGGCCGCGCAACAGCAGCGGGCGCTGGCCGAGGTGGCAATCGATAAGGTCTACAAGGCCGTGCCCGCGTTGGGCCCAGGCTTTGCCCAGGCCATACACATGGCCGATGTGGCCAATGTGCGCAATCCGCGTCTGGTGAAAGCCCTGACGGCAGCCTTACAGGCCCTGCCCAACGTAACCCTGCGCGAACATTGCCCCGTCAGCGGCTTCGCTCGGGAAGGCGAGCGCGTGACCGGCGTGCTGACCGCAGACGGCATCTTACCGGCGGACGAAGTGGTGTTATGTGCCGGCGCCTGGAGTGGCGACCTGCTGCGCACCCTCGACATCGACCTGCCGGTACAACCGGTCAAGGGCCAGATGATCCTGTTCAAGTGCGAGGAGGATTTTTTGCCGAGCATGGTGCTGGCCAACGGGCGCTATGCCATTCCGCGCAAGGACGGCCACATCCTGGTAGGCAGTACGCTGGAGTATGTCGGCTACGACAAGCAACCCACCCACCATGCATTGGCGAGCCTGGTGGCCTCGGCCAGCGATCTGTTGCCGGCGTTGGCCGAGGCAAGCGTGGTAGGGCACTGGGCCGGGCTGCGGCCGGGTTCGCCCGAGGGGGTGCCCTACATCGGGCCAGTGCCGCAGCACGAAGGGCTATGGCTCAACTGCGGACATTTCCGCAACGGCCTGGTACTGGCGCCGGCCTCCTGCCAACTGTTCTGCGATCTGCTGACCGGCGAGCCGCCGATCATCGATCCCGCGCCCTATGCGCCCGAGGGCCGACTGGGCTGAGGGTCGGTCTTTGCCAGGCGCACGAGGCGCCTGGCAAAGACTTCGGGCTCAACGCGGTTCGGTCGGCCCTTGTTCCAGATGGTGCTGGCTGCAATACCAATGGCTGCCGCGCTGCAGGGCCCGGTCATCGGGCAAATGCACGCCACAATGGGCGCAGCGCACCATGCGCAGCGGGTCGTCGAGCGATGCCTGGCGGTTGGGCTGCTGGCTGATCTTGAACTTGCGCCACAGCCAGAAGGCGGCGGCGATCAGGGCGATCCAGAATAGGAGACGAATCATGGTGTCGGGCTTGTCGGAAGGGAAAGGCACAGTCTAGGGCGCAGCCCATGAAAAAGGGAGGCCTGAGCCTCCCTTCGCGTTACAGCGGTCGATCAGTCGAACAGGCCGAAGGTGGCATAGCTGAACCACGAGCGGTCGGCGTCGGCGTCTTTCGGGCCGGCCGGCGCGATAGGGTCGCCGTTTTCGTCCTTGGGCAGCAGTTCGCGCGGGATGTCGTCACGGGCGTCCTGGAACTGCTTGACCACGTCTTGGTTGGCGCGGGTTTCGCCTGGCGGCAGCGGCGTCTCGCTTTCGATCAGGCCCAGCGTGGCCTTGGACAGCCAGGAGCGATCGTCGGCTTCTTTGCGTTTGGGTTCGAACTGGCCGTCGACCAGGCTCGGGTGATCGGGGTAGTTGAGCTTCAATGTTTCCAGGCTGGTCGCGGCGAGGTCGTCGAGGTGCATCTTCTGGTACGACTCGACCATGATCGCCAGGCCGTCGCCCACCGATGGCGTTTCCTGGAAGTTTTCCACTACGTAGCGACCGCGGTTGGCGGCGGCGACATAGGCGTCGCGGGTCAGGTAGTAGTCGGCCACATGGATTTCGTAGGCCGCCAGCAGGTTGCGCAGGTAGATCATGCGCTGCTTGGCATCGGGCGCGTAGCGGCTGTTGGGGAAGCGGCTAGTGAGCTGGGCGAATTCGTTGTACGAGTCGCGGGCAGCGCCTGGGTCACGCTTGGTCATGTCCAGCGGCAGGAAGCGGGCGAGCAGGCCGCGGTCCTGGTCGAACGAGGTCAGGCCCTTGAGGTAGTAGGCGTAATCGACGTTCGGGTGCTGCGGGTGCAGGCGAATGAAGCGCTCGGCGGCCGACTTGGCGGCTTCGGGCTCGGCATTCTTGTAGTTGGCGTAGATCAGCTCGAGCTGCGCCTGATCGGCATAGCGACCGAACGGATAGCGCGACTCCAACGCCTTGAGCTTGTCGGTGGCGCTGGTATAGCTGTGGTTGTCCAGATCAGCTTGCGCCTGCTGGTACAGTTCGGCTTCGCTGAGGTTCTCATCAATGACTTCCTTGTTCGAGGAACAGGCAGCAGTGAGTCCGAGGATGGCGATCAGCAGCAGGTGTTTCACTTGCATGGCGGCTTGCGTCCCTTTGACGGCCGCTGTCTTGGGCGGTGCCGTCCTGTTATGATGAGCGCCCCCGGAAAGACCCGGGGCAAAAGAAGCCGTATTTAACCACAAGCACGCAGCCGAAACCAAAGGCTGTACGCCCGCTGAATCGAGCATGTCCGAGATCATCCAACTTAGTGCAGAAGTCCCGTCCGAACTGGGCGGTCAACGCCTCGACCAGGTCGCCGCCCATTTGTTCGACGAGTACTCGCGTTCGCGCCTCTCGTCGTGGATCAAGGACGGCCGTCTGACGGTCGACGGTGCGGTGCTGCGCCCGCGCGATACCGTCCATGGCGGCTCGGTCCTGGTGCTCGAAGCCGAGCACGAAGCCCAGGGCGAATGGGAAGCCCAGGACATCGCGCTGGACATCGTCTACGAAGACGAGCACATCCTGGTCATCAACAAGCCGGCAGGGCTCGTCGTGCACCCGGCTGCCGGGCATGCCGACGGCACCCTGCTCAACGCCTTGTTGCACCATGTGCCGGACATCATCAACGTGCCGCGCGCCGGTATCGTGCACCGCCTGGACAAAGACACCACCGGTCTGATGGTGGTCGCCAAGACCCTGCAGGCGCAGACCAACCTGGTCGATCAGTTGCAGCGCCGCAGCGTCAGCCGCGTATATGAATGCATCGTGCTCGGCGTGGTCACCGCAGGCGGCAAGATCGACGCGCCCATCGGCCGCCACGGCGGTCAGCGCCAGCGCATGGCGATCACCGAAGGCGGCAAGCCGGCCATCAGCCACTACCGTGTGCTGGAGCGGTTCCGCCTGCACACCCATGTGCGGGTCAAGCTGGAAACCGGGCGTACCCACCAGATCCGTGTGCACATGGCCCACGTCAACTTCCCGTTGATCGGCGACCAGACCTACGGCGGTCGCTTCCGTATCCCGCCTGCCGCCAGCCCGACCCTGGTCGATGCGCTCAAGACCTTCCCGCGCCAGGCGCTGCATGCCCGCTTTCTCAAGCTGGTGCACCCAGCCACGGGCGAGACCATCGGCTGGGAGTCGCCGTTGCCGGACGATTTCGTCTGGTTGCTGTCGCTGCTCAAGCAAGACCGTAGCGACTTCATCGGATGACACCCCTGGCGCAGGCACTGTTGTTTCCCGACTGGCCCGCGCCGGCCAACGTCGGCGCCTGCGTCACTACGCGTGCGGGCGGCGTCAGCCTGCCGCCTTATGACACCTTCAACCTTGGCGACCATGTCGGCGATGCGCCGCAAGCGGTGGCCGAGAATCGCCAGCGCTTGAGCAGCACCTTGCAGGTGCGTCCGGCCTGGCTCAAACAGGTGCACGGGGTAGACGTGGCGCACGCCGATCCCGAGCGGGTGTGCCAGGCCGACGCCTGCTGGACTTCCACTCCCGGCATCGCCTGCACCGCCATGACCGCCGACTGCCTGCCCGTGCTGTTCTGCGACCGCGCCGGCAGCCGCGTGGCGGCGGCCCATGCCGGCTGGCGCGGGTTGGCGGCGGGTGTGCTGGAGGCCACGCTCGACACCTTGGCGATCGCGCCCGACCAAGTGCTGGTCTGGCTCGGCCCGGCCATAGGCCCGCAGGCGTTCGAAGTCGGGCTGGAAGTGCGCGAGGCCTTCACCCGTCAGCATCCCGAAGCGCACACAGCGTTCGTGCCTGGCGAACAGCCTGGCAAGCTGCTGGCCGACATCTACGCCCTGGCGCGTATCCGTCTGGCCGCCCGGGGCATCACCGCCGTTTATGGCGGCGGCCTTTGTACTGTCTCCGACCCACGCTTCTATTCCTACCGCCGCACGCCACAAGGCGGGCGCTTCGCCTCTTTGGTCTGGCTCAAGCCGCGCTGACCTGCATCAACCCCACTGCGCTTGAATCTTCCAGAATCAACCTCATCTATTGGTTATCTCTGGCAGGTTTCTTCATCAGGTGTGTCCATCGCTCCGGCCTGCCCTTATTAGGAAGGTACTCCCATGCGCATAGACCGTTTGACCAGCAAGTTACAACTGGCGTTATCCGATGCCCAATCCCTGGCCGTTGGCATGGACCACCCTGCCATCGAGCCGCTGCATCTATTGCAGGCCCTGATCGACCAGCAAGGCGGCTCGATCAAGCCGCTGCTGATGCAGGTCGGCTTCGACGTCAATGCCCTGCGCCAGGCCTTGGTCGGTGCCCTCGACCAACTGCCGAAGATCCAGAACCCTACTGGCGACGTCAACATGTCGCAGGATCTCGCACGTCTGCTCAACCAGGCCGACCGTCTGGCGCAGCAGCGCGGCGACCAGTTCATCTCCAGCGAACTGGTGCTGCTGGCGGGCATGGACGAGAACAGCAAACTGGGCAAACTGCTGCTCAGCCAAGGCGTGAGCAAGAAGGCCCTGGAAAACGCCATCAACAACCTGCGCGGCGGCGCGGCCGTCAACGACGCCAACGCCGAAGAGTCGCGCCAGGCACTGGACAAGTACACCGTCGACCTGACCAAGCGCGCCGAGGAAGGCAAGCTGGACCCGGTGATCGGCCGCGACGACGAGATCCGCCGCACCGTGCAGGTCTTGCAACGCCGCACCAAGAACAACCCGGTGCTGATCGGCGAGCCAGGCGTGGGCAAGACTGCCATTGCCGAAGGCCTGGCCCAGCGCATCATCAATGGCGAAGTGCCCGATGGCCTCAAGGGCAAGCGCCTGCTGGCGCTGGACATGGGCGCACTGATCGCTGGCGCCAAGTACCGCGGCGAATTCGAAGAGCGCCTAAAGGGCCTGCTCAACGAGCTGTCCAAGCAGGAAGGGCAGATCATCCTGTTCATCGACGAACTGCACACCATGGTCGGCGCCGGCAAGGGCGAAGGTGCGATGGATGCCGGCAACATGCTCAAGCCGGCCCTGGCGCGCGGCGAGCTGCACTGCGTCGGTGCCACCACCTTGAACGAGTACCGCCAGTTCATCGAGAAGGACGCCGCTCTGGAGCGCCGCTTCCAGAAGGTGCTGGTCGAGGAGCCGAGCGAGGAAGACACCATCGCCATCCTGCGTGGCCTGAAGGAACGCTATGAAGTGCACCACAAGGTCGCCATCACCGATGGCGCGATCATCGCCGCGGCCAAGCTCAGCCATCGCTACATCACCGACCGCCAGTTGCCGGACAAAGCCATCGACCTGATCGACGAGGCCGCCAGCCGCATCCGCATGGAGATCGACTCCAAGCCCGAAGTGCTCGACCGCCTCGACCGCCGTCTGATCCAGTTGAAGGTGGAGTCTCAGGCGCTGAAGAAGGAGCAGGACGAGCCGGCGAAGAAACGCCTGGAAAAGCTCACCGAGGAAATCGAGCGTCTGGAGCGCGAGTATTCCGACCTGGAAGAAATCTGGGCTTCGGAGAAAGCCGAAGTACAAGGTTCCGCGCAGATCCAGCAGAAGATCGAGCAAGCCCGTCAGGAACTGGAAGCCGCACGGCGCAAGGGCGACCTGAGCCGCATGGCCGAGCTGCAGTACGGGGTCATCCCGGACCTGGAGCGCAGCCTGCAGATGGTCGACCAGCACGGCAAAACCGAAAACCAGTTGCTGCGCAACAAGGTGACCGAGGAAGAGATCGCCGAAGTAGTGTCGAAATGGACCGGCATTCCGGTCTCGAAGATGCTCGAAGGCGAGCGTGACAAGCTGCTGAAGATGGAAGGGTTGCTGCACCAACGCGTGATTGGCCAGGAAGAAGCGGTGATCGCCGTGGCCAACGCCGTGCGCCGTTCGCGTGCCGGGTTGTCCGATCCGAACCGGCCTAGCGGCTCGTTCATGTTCCTCGGCCCGACCGGGGTGGGCAAGACCGAGCTGTGCAAAGCCTTGGCCGAATTCCTCTTCGATACCGAAGAGGCCATGGTGCGCATCGACATGTCCGAGTTCATGGAGAAACATTCCGTGGCACGGCTGATCGGTGCGCCGCCAGGTTATGTCGGCTACGAGGAGGGCGGTTATCTGACCGAAGCTGTGCGGCGCAAGCCTTACTCGGTGGTGCTGCTCGACGAGGTGGAAAAAGCCCACCCGGACGTGTTCAACGTCTTGCTGCAAGTGCTCGAAGACGGACGCCTGACCGACAGCCACGGGCGTACCGTGGACTTCCGCAACACGGTGATCGTGATGACCTCCAACCTGGGCTCGGCGCAGATCCAGGAACTGGTCGGCGATCGTGATGCGCAGCGTGCGGCGGTGATGGATGCGGTGAGTTCGCACTTCCGTCCGGAGTTCATCAACCGGATCGACGAAGTGGTGGTGTTCGAACCGCTCGGCCGCGAGCAGATCGCCGGCATCACCGAGATCCAGTTGGGCCGGCTGCGCAGCCGCCTGGCAGAGCGCGAGCTGACGCTGAACCTGCAACCCGAGGCCATCGACAAGCTCATCGCCGTCGGCTACGACCCGGTATATGGCGCGCGGCCGCTGAAACGGGCGATCCAACGCTGGATCGAAAACCCGCTGGCGCAGCTGATCTTGTCGGGCACCTTCATGCCGGGCACGGCGATTACCGGCAAAGTGGAGGCGGACGAGATCGTCTTCGAGTAAAAACCGTTGCTCCCGAACCCCGCCCAGGCGGGGTTCTTTTTGTCTGAGCCTGGCATGCAGCGGGCGTCAGCCCCGTAAAATCGAGGCTTCCCAGGGTTTTTGGATAACTTGCTGAAAAATGTGATTTTTTTGCTTGCATCCGATTTCGAGTGCCCCTAATATACGCCGCGTTGTCAGGCACTAAGCGAATCACCAGCAGCATCGGGGCTCGCAAAACTTACTTAGAAATCAGTAAGTTGAATGAAAAAAAGTGGTTGACAAGCAAAACGAAGAATGTAGAATAGCCGGCCTCAGCAGCGATAACGCGAAAGCGGATAGCCAAAGAGATCGAAGATGAAACAAACTTCGAAGCAGTAAAAAGCAGTAAAGATGTACCGAAGTTCAGTTCCGCGATAGCTCAGTCGGTAGAGCAAATGACTGTTAATCATTGGGTCCCTGGTTCGAGTCCAGGTCGCGGAGCCAATCTCGGGGTGTAGCGCAGTCCGGTAGCGCGCCTGCTTTGGGAGCAGGATGTCAGGAGTTCGAATCCCCTCACCCCGACCATTTTTAGGGTCGTTAGCTCAGTTGGTAGAGCAGTTGGCTTTTAACCAATTGGTCGTAGGTTCGAATCCTACACGACCCACCATTTTCAAGATGACGAAGCGATGTGTAAGTCGCTTGTTAGCCGAAAATGTGAAGAAGCCCGCCTTAATGGCGGGCTTTTTCGTGTGCGCTCGAAAAACCAAGCTCACTCACCCTTAACTCATCGGCATGAGCCAAATCCTAATCCCGAACATTACGACATGTAGGAGCGGCCGGCCGGCGTTCCGGTTCAGCCGCGATGGGCTGCGAAGCAGCCCCGATACAGGCGCTGCGAAACCTGCAGGATGGGACCGACCTTGCCAAATATTGCGGACGACCCGAAGCGCCAGCCGCCTCTATGCCCTACACCCATCTGCATTGAACTGAAGTGCTCTACTCAGAAGTAACGGGATGTTGCCAACCAACCCGTTGTGTTTGAATGCAGTAGCACTCGCGCAAACGAACACGGCAACGTGCGCCACGACGCACACGCCCACTTGAGCACACTCCCCATCCCTATCGCAGGAGCGAAGGCAATGCAGTGGCAGCGGAACCTGGCAATCTGTTTCTTCGGATCGTTCGTCAACATCATCGCCATGACCGTTCTACTGCCTTTCCTGCCTATCTACGTAGAACATCTAGGCGCCACAGGCGATGCCGAAATCGCCCGCTGGTCCGGCATCGCCTACGCCGCCACCTTCCTCAGCGCCGCTTTGGTCGCACCTTTGTGGGGCCATCTGGCCGACCGCTACGGCAGTCGCCAGAACTTGATCCGTGCCAGTTTCGGCATGGTGGTCAGCATGGGGCTGATCGGCATGGCGCAAAACGTCGAACAACTGGTGGCGTTGCGTCTGCTGGTCGGGCTCGCCGGTGGCTACACCTCCGGCTCCTATGTCCTGGTCGCGGCGCAGACGCCCAAGGAGCGTTCCGGCTGGGCGCTGGGCATGCTGTCGTCGGGCATCATGGCGGGAGGGTTGGTGGGCCCGCTGCTGGGCGGTGTGCTGCCCACGGTCATGGACATCCGCACCATCTTTCTGGGCGCCAGCGGTCTGATCTTCTTCAACTTCCTGGCCACTTGCCTGTTCATCACCTCGCCCAAGGGGGTGACGAAAAGCAGCAAGGCGAAGGTCGCCAGTGAAGCCGTGGTGCGGCCCGACATGTCCGTCGTGCTGACCATGCTGCTGGTGGCGATGATCCTGATGATGGCCAACATGTCGATCGAGCCGATCGTCACGCTGTACGTGCGCACCCTCGGCGTCGACACACAATCGGTGACCTGGCTGGCAGGCCTGTGCATGGCAGCCTCGGCCTTGGGCAGCATCCTTTCGGCGCCGCGCTTGGGCAAGTTGGCCGACCGGATCGGCGCTTTGAAGGTAGTGGTGGTGTGCTTGGGCGTCGCCGGTTTGCTACTGATCCCGCAGGCGTTGGTTACCGAGGTCTGGCAGCTTATCGTGCTGCGTCTGGCAATGGGGCTGGCCCTGGGCGGGTTGATTCCCTGCGTGTTGGCGGTGATCCGGCAGAACGTCGGGGCGAACAAGGTCGGCAAGATGCTGGGCTATGCGACCTCGGCACAGTACCTGGGACAAGTCGTCGGGCCTGTGCTCGGCGGGTTTGCGGCCGGTTCGTTGGGCCTGCGTTTCGTTTTCGGTGCGACCAGCCTGGTGCTGTTGGTAACGGCCGGATGGTGCCTGCTGTTGCTGCTGCGCAGTCGGCGCGCGGCCGATGGCGCCCAACTCAGCGAGGGCTGAGGTCGGCACGTGATCCAGATGGCTCAAGCTCGAGCGTCTGGTTTAGCTGTGTGAGCGACGGCTCGCAGAGGGGACGTTAGCCATGCGTCGCCCGCCCTGAAATAGCCGTGCAACGACAGCTTGAGGCAAGGTGGCGTTGAAACTCGCCAAGCCCGCGCGGCCCTCGACCAGACCGCGCGGGTGCAGACATCAGTGCAGCTTGAGCCGCGGCTCGGTACCTCGGCCGATCTTGCTGCCCAGCATCATCAACGCCGTGCGGAAGAACCCGTACAGCGCCACTTGGTGCATACGGTACAGCGACACGTAGAACATCCGCGCCAGCCAGCCCTCGAGCTTCACACTGCCCATCAGGTTACCCATGAGGTTGCCCACCGCAGTGAAGCGCGACAACGACACCAGCGAGCCGTAGTCCTTGTACGCGTAGGTCGGCAGCGGCTTGTTTTCCAGCCGCGCAGTCAGGCTCTTGACCAGCATCGACGCCTGCTGGTGCGCCGCCTGGGCGCGTGGCGGCACGGTGCGGTCGCTGTCCGGCTGCGGGCAGGCCGCGCAGTCGCCAAAGGCGAAGATATCGTCGTCCAAGGTGGTTTGCAGGGTAGGGCGCACCACCAACTGGTTGATGCGGTTGCTTTCCAGCCCGTCGATACCCTTGAGGAACGCCGGCGCACGGATGCCCGCCGCCCAGACCTTCAAGCTCGCCTGAATGACTTCGCCACTGCTGGTCTTGAGGCTGTCGGCCGTCACTTCGCTGACCGACGCGCCGGTCATCACCGTGACGCCGAGTTTTTCCAGGGTGCGGTGTACCGGCTTGCTGATGCGCTCGGGCAACGCCGGCAGCACGCGCGGGCCGGCCTCGATCAAGGTGATGTGCATGTCTTGCGGCTGGATGCTGTCCAGGCCATAGGCCGCCAGCTCGTGGGCGGCATGGTGCAGCTCAGCCGCCAGTTCCACACCCGTGGCGCCCGCGCCGACGATGGCCACGCTGATCTTTTCGCTGGCCACATCGCCGGCATGGGCGCGCAGGTAGTGGTTGAGCAGTTGCTGATGGAAGCGCTCGGCCTGCTTGCGTGTGTCGAGGAACAGGCAGTGCTGCGCAGCGCCCAGGGTGCCGAAGTCATTGGTATTGCTGCCCACGGCAATGACCAGGGTGTCGTAGCCCAGGGTGCGCGCCGGCAGCAGTTCGCGGCCTTCTTCGTCCAGGGTGGCGGCGAGCTGGATCATCTTGCTCTGGCGATCCAGGCCACTCATGCGCCCGAGCTGGAAATTGAAGTGGTTCCACTTGGCCTGGGCGACGTAGTTGAGCTCGTCGTCCGACGAGTTAAGCGAGCCGGCGGCCACCTCGTGCAGCAGCGGCTTCCAGATGTGGGTCAGGTTGGCGTCGACCAGGGTCACTTCGGCCTGCTTGCGCTTGCCCAGGCCTTTGCCCAGGCGGGTCGCCAGTTCCAGGCCCCCGGCGCCGCCGCCGACGATCACGATACGATGAGTCATGGAGACATCCCTTAAGGTTGAAAAATGCTTGGCCGCAAGGGCCGGCGTCAGCGCGGGCGAGGGGAGGGCGAGCGCGAAGCGGCTCATAGCACCAGTCCCCAAAGCGATTGGCTGAACGATCTTGGAGCGTCGACCGCAGCCACCCGCTTGTGGAGCCAGGGCTCGACACGTTGCAGGGGCTGACAGGTATGGATCGGTGCGGCACTGATCGTGGCGATTCAGGCAGCGGCTCATGAATGGGCCTCAGGTAGACGCATGTGACTGCGCAAACGCCACAGTGTTCTGGCAATGGGGCGATGATAAGCCTTTTCATCCATACCGTGGAAATGTGTCCAACGGTCGGGTTGGCCTACAGGCTGATGCCCACGTCGAAGACGATGCTGCGGCCCAGGTTGCTGCGCAGAAAGTCCGGCGCGTTGGGGTGGGCGAACAGCACGCGGGCGAAGGTCGGCCCCACCAGCGACAGCGAACGCCAGCCCTGGCGCAGGTACTCGGTGGGCGGCGGGAAGTGGCTGTTGAGGTCGAGCACTTCGCGCTTGAGGCTGGCGAAGGCGATGATGTCCAGGTCGCCGAGGTCCAGCCCACGCTCGACATAGTTGTGGGCTTTCTTGCGCAAGGTCGGCCCCAGGCGCGCCAGCAGCTCTTGGGCGCTGATGCGTCGCGGCCGGGCTTCGCGGCGGACCAGTTGCGCGAGAGAGAAGGCGCTGCGCCGACGTTGCAGCTCTTCGCGCCATTCGTCGTTCAGGCGCCGACCTTCGTCGAGCACGAAGAACACTTCGAAGGCGGCGTCGTGGAACAGCACGTCGGGCGGTTCCTGCCCGGCCGGTGTGAAGTCTTCGTTGCGGTAGGCTATGTTCAGGCCTTGCAGCAGGCGCTGGCAGACCCAACGCTCACGCTCCCATTTGCGGGCATTGGAAAGAAAGGCGTTGGCCTGTTCGGCCTGGATGGTGAGCAGGCGCAGGTAGTCTGAGTCGTCCATGCACTGAGCTTAGC
This sequence comes from Pseudomonas sp. UBA6562, assembly GCF_002434265.1. Taxonomy (GTDB): domain Bacteria; phylum Pseudomonadota; class Gammaproteobacteria; order Pseudomonadales; family Pseudomonadaceae; genus Aquipseudomonas. The sequence continues at coordinate 26,001 of NZ_DJJS01000001.1, forward strand.
TGCTATCGATGACGGTAAGATGCTGTTTGCGCGTGAAAAAAGCGCCTCGTCCCGGCAAGGCGCTTTTGGATCAGTGGCGCGGCTCCAGGTCGCCCGAATACAGCTCGTCTTCGGCTTCGGGCGCGGCGGGAATCTTGTGCTCTTCGGCGGCCCAGGCGCCCAGGTCGATCAGTTTGCAGCGGTCGGAACAGAACGGCCGGTGGGTGTTGGCCGCCTTCCATTCCACGGGGGCGCCACAGGTGGGGCAGTCTACGGTCAGTGGCTGGCTCATGGCTGGCCTCCTTTCAAAGTCAGGTAAAAGTGGTGCAGCCGGTCGATCTGCTCGCGCAGCCAGAGCACGTCCCGGTCATTGACCACGACGTCGTCGGCATGTCGCAAACGGTCTTCGCGTTTGAGCTGCGCCTTGAAGATCGCTTCCACCTGCGCAGGGTTGGTACCGTCGCGCTGCAAGGTGCGCTGCATCTGCAACTCATGCGGTGCGTCGATCACCAGAATGCGCTGGGTCTTGGCGTACTGCCCTGATTCGATCAGCAAAGGCGAGACGTACACCGCATAGGGCGACTCGCCCTTGGCCAGGTAACTGAAGATTTCCTGGCCGATCAATGGGTGCAGCAAGGCTTCGAGCCAGCGGCGTTGCTCGGGGTCGGCGAAGATCAGCGCGCGTAGGGCGGGGCGGTTGAGCTGGCCGTCGTCCAGCAGTACGCCCGCGCCGAAGCGTTCGACGATGCTCGCCAAGGCCGGCCGGCCTGGCTCCACCACCCAACGCGCTGCCTGGTCCGCATCGACCAGGTGCACGCCCAGCTCGACGAAGCGCTCGGCGGCCGCGCTCTTGCCGCTGCCGATGCCGCCCGTCAGGCCCAGAATCCAAGGGGGAAATGCCGCAGTGCTCATCAGATGCCGATCATGTGCAGGTAGGAAGTGTGTATTTCATCATTCCACAGCAGCATGATCCACCCCGCCGTGGCCAGGCAGGGGCCGAAAGGCATTTCATGGCTTGGGCGGGCGTGGCCTCGGCGTATCAGATAAAGGCCGATCAGCGCGCCGCCGACCGAGGCCATCAGCAGGGTGAAGGGCAGTATGTGCACGCCGCCCCAGGCGCCCAGCAGGGCCAGGAGCTTGAAGTCGCCGTAGCCCATGCCGTCTTTGCCGGTGGCGAGTTTGTAGAGCCAGAACAATGTCCATAGGCTGAGGTAGCCGGCTGCAGCGCCCCATAGCGCGCTCTGTGGCGTGACGTGCACATCGAAGGTGTTGACCAGAAGCCCGAGCCAAAGCACCGGCAGTACGATGACATCGGGTAGCAGCTTGTTCTCTAGGTCGATCAGGCTGAGGCTCAACAGCGCCCAAGTGACCAATAGCAGCGTCAATGCCTGCCCACCCGGCCCCACGCGCCAGGCGACCAACGCGGACAACACCGCGCTCAGCAGTTCCACGAGCGGATAGCGCGGGCTGATGGCCCTAGAGCAGCTCGAACAGCGGCCTCGCAGAATCAGATAGCTCAGAATCGGTACGTTTTCCCAGACGCGTAGGCCATGGTTGCACCGGGGGCAGTGCGAGCCGGGCCACGCCAGATTGAAGCGGCGCCGCTTCTTGATCGGCAGTTCCAGCATGCCCTGCGCTTCCGCACGCCATCGGCGGTGCAGCATGATCGGCAGTCGATGCGCCACCACGTTGATGAAGCTGCCGACCAGCAGCCCCAAGAGACCGGCGAAAAAGGTGAACAGGCCAGGGTCGTCCATCAGCAACATCCAGGCCCGCATCTCAGAACAAGCTCCCCAGCTGGAAGATAGGCAAGTACATCGCCACCACCAACCCGCCGACCAGCACACCAAGCACCAGCACGATCGCCGGCTCCAGCAAGGTGGACAACTGGTCCATCGACTGCCCGACCCGCACCTCATAGTGGTTGGCCGCGTTGTCCAGCATCAGGTCCAAGGTGCCGCTGCTCTCGCCAATGGCGATCATCTGCACCAGCATGGCCGGAAACACCCGTTCCGCCGCCATCGCCTGGTTCAGCCCCAACCCATTGGCCATGCCCCGGCGCAAGCGCAGCACCGCGTGTTCGTGCAGCTCGTAGCCGCAGGCCTTGGCCACGCTTTCCAAGGCATCCAGCAGTGCGACCCCGGCGCCATAGGCCGTACCCAAACTACGGCAGAACCGCGCCAGCGCCGCCTCGCCCAACAGCGTGCCCAGCACCGGCAGCGCCAGCACCCGTTCGAGCATCCACTGCCGCGCCGGCGCATGCCTGCGATACAGCCAGCGCAGCGCCAGGCCAGACAATACGGTGATGATCGAGGCGGCCCCCGCGTAATGCGCCAACCCCTCGGACAGGTCGATCACCCACTGCGTGAAGGGCGGCAACGCCTTGTCGAAACTGGCGAACAGCCCTTGAAAGCGCGGCACTACCTCCAACAGCAGCAACGCCGCAACACCCAAACCCGTGAGCAGCAGAATCGCCGGATAGGTCGTCGCCTTGCGTACCTTGCGCCGCAATACTTGCCGCCGCTCCAGCACCCCTGCGAGCTGCTCCAGCTGCCGCTCCAAGGTGCCCGACTGCTCGCCCACCCGCACCAGGTTGCAATACAGCGCATCGAACCACGCCGGGTGCTGCTGCATGGCATCGGCCAGCGACAGCCCCGCCGACACCTGCTGATGCAAACGCTTGAGCAATGCCGCCAGGCTGGCGTCCGCCCCGGCGCGGCCCATCACCTCGAAGCTTTGCAACAAGGGAATACCGGCGCTGAGCAAGGTCGCCAGTTGCCGGCTGAAACCCGCAGGGTCCGCCTTGGTCATTTGCGGCCAGCGCCATTGCCGTTGCCCGGCAGGCCGCACCTTGGCCACCCGAATGCCTTGCGCCTCCAGCCGAGCGCGCACGAACATCGGACTGCGTCCCGGGTGCTGGCCGCTTACGGTCGCACCTTGGGCATCGACGCCTTCCCAGGCGAACAGGGGTAGAGATCGAGTCATGGGAAATCCTTTTCCATCTCGTGAAAGGGCAGGGGTCCAACCCCTGGGAAAACTCCCGCAACAGCTTGTGCCGTGCACGGGGCGAGAGGCTCACTAGAGTAGTGCAGCGGACACGAAGTCCGTCCCCGCGAGCGTGACAAAAGGTTGCCGGGCCGTTACCCATACGGGCCTCCCGGCCCCATGTTCACGCCACGGGCCAACGCACTGACCAAGGAGCTAGCCATGCAGCAACAACGTGGTATCACCCTGATCGAGCTGATGATCGTGGTAGCGATCATCGGTATCCTGGCGACCATCGCCATTCCCAGCTACACCAGCCACCAGGCGCGCTCGAAGGCGGCCGCGGCGCTGTTGGAAATCTCGGCGTTGAAGACGCCCATGGACCTGCGCTTGGTGGAGGGCAAGGACGTCGCCGATGTCACCGCGCTCGGCGGCCAAGCGGCGACCGGGCACTGCGCGATCACGGCGGTGGGCGATGCGGCGGCAGGGACGGGAAGCCTGGAATGCACGCTAGTCGAGGCGCCGGCGAGCATCCTTGGCAGAACGCTGACGTTGACCCGTACAGGCGCGGGGTGGAGCTGCGCCACGACGGTGGAGGAGGACCTGGCGCCCAGTGGGTGTGTGGCGGCGGGTGGGGCGGGGAATTCGTGAGTTGAAACATAGGTTTGCGTAACGTTCGCGGCAATGGTACGTTGCGCAACACGCCGGTGTAGCTCAGTCGGTAGAGCAGCGCACTCGTAACGCGAAGGTCGCAGGTTCGATTCCTGTCTCCGGCACCAGAAATAGGTTTCTAGCGGTCCACGACCGCCTACGAAGCATCCAACAAAGCCCGCCCAGTGCGGGCTTTGTTGTTTATGTCCATCTCGTTTTGTCTCTGACCATCTACCGGTTTTCGGTATATGCCGATTCGATGAGAAAACGCATACCTGTGGCTCGCGCTGTTACACCATTATCAGACCCAAATGCGAGGCCGCTAAGCCGCGAGACAAGGATTACACCCTGTTCGATGGTCAAGGCCGTAATCCGCTTGCCCTACGAATGTAGCGCAACAAGCTTGCACAACCCCACCCACCCGAATAAATTACCCCGTCGCCGAAGCATCGGCGATGCGACCTTGGCCGGTCGGAATCGAAAGGCGCAGCAGCGCCCAGTCTTCACCTCAGGCGCTTTTTTTGCGCCCGCGGTGTCGTGTTATGGCGGTGGTGCGTGGGACACCTTCGGGTGTGCCGGGCTCCTTTCGTCCCGGTCGGCCAACCCGCGTACCGCTGCCACCTCTACTTGCTTGGCCGCAAGCGGTGGCAGTTCCACTACGAAAGGAACTCATGAATGACCACCCGAAGCCGCTTCAAAATCCCCGCATCCGCTCACCGCCACCACTCTTGGTGCGTACTCGCGCTTCAGCGCCTTAGCTTGCCCAGTAGCTTGGTTCACATTCCTTCTGAATCCAAGAGGGCCGACCCGTGACCGACCAAGAGCAACTATCCAAAATTCAAAGCTACGCCTGGACGCTCGAACTACTAAGCGAAGCCCTGATCGACCACGATGAAACGCTGGAATGCGACCCCGACGCTCCTTCGGCTTTCCGCAAAACCGCAGGCATCCACCAAGCGATCAAGATCATCAGCCAGCTAGCGGGCGAGGAGTGCGGAAAGCTGATCAGCCCCAGAGACAAGACCTGACCTGATCTGACCGATTAGAGCCACACGCTGCCGCCAGCCCGCAGCTGGCGCAGCCCCAGGCCTAACAAACCCAATCGACAGCCAGGCCTACTCGCCATCACCGCACCTTAAACATCGCCACCTTCTCCGCCAACCGCTCCGCCAACTCCGTCAACTCCCGACTCGACGAAGCCACCTGCATCGACCCGGTCGCCGTCTGCACCGTCGACCCATGAATCCGCGTCAAATTCTGCGCCACATCCTCCGCCACCGCACTCTGCTGCACCGAAGCACTAGCAATCTGCGCATTCATATCGTTCAACGCCCCCACCTCCTGGCTGATCCGCGCCAGCGCCTGCTGCGCATCGCGCGTCTGGCTCACCGTAGAGTCCGCCAGCTCGCAACTGCTACGCATGGTCCGGCTGGCCGCCTCGGTCCCCGTCTGCAAGCTGCTGATCATCTCGCGAATCTCCTCGGTCGACTGCTGCGTGCGGTTGGCCAGCGACCGCACCTCATCCGCCACCACCGCGAAACCCCGACCATGCTCACCCGCACGCGCGGCTTCGATAGCAGCGTTCAGGGCCAGCAAGTTGGTCTGCGAAGCGATGGAGTTGATCACATCCACCACGGTCCCAATCCGCTCGCCCTGACGCGACACTTCTTCCACGGTGTCGGTGGTGTCGGCCAAAGTGGTCGCCAACTGCTCGATGGCTGAGGTGGAGCTAGCGACCAGACGGTTGCCTTGCTCCACTTCCTGGTCGGCCTGGCGGGTGGCCTCGGCCGCTTTGGCCGCATAGCCGGACACTTCGTTGACGGTGGCTGCCATTTGCGCGATGGCCGTGGCCACCTGCTGGGTTTCGTGGGTTTGCAGGCCGATCTGTTCGTTGTTGGCGCTGGAAGTCTGCGACAGTTGGGTGGACGACTGGTTGACCGCCTGTGCGGCCAGGCGCACCTGGGCGATGGTGTCGGCCAGGCGGTCTTGCGCGGTCTTGAGTACGCCCATCACGCTGCGCGGGTAGGGCGTGTCGATGGTCTGGCACAGATCGCCTGCCGCCAGGCGTTCGATGGCCTGGCCGACGTCGGTAGGCTCGGCGCCGAGGGTCGAGCGCACGAAGCGCATGATCACCATGGCCAGCAGGATGCTCAGCACCAGGGCCACGCCGGTGGCGCCCAGCATCAGGCCGCGGAATTGGCTGGCGGTGTTTTGCACTTCGTTCAACTGTTGCTTGATCGACGCTTCTTCATGGTCGATCAGTGCGTTGACGCGCTTGAGCCATTCGCTGTAGTCGGCCGAGGTCTCGCGCAGCAGCAGGGCTTGCGCGCCGGCGATGTCGCCGGCTTGGCGCAGGTCGAGCACGGCCTTGGAGGAGGCGAGGGTACGGGTTTCGATTTCCTTGATCGCTTGCAGCAGTTGCTGCTCGTTCGGTGACACGCCGCGTTCGGCAAAGAGTTGGTCCATGGGGCCGGCCGAGTCGGTGTAGGCCTTTTGCAGGTCGGTCATCTCCGTCAGGTGGCGGGCCAGGTCGCGGTCGTTGTCGACCAGCACGGCGTCGCGGATGGCGATGGCGCGGTTGTGCACGCTGCCGCGGAAGTTGATCGCGTAACGCTGGATCTTGGCGGCGTTTTCACTGACGTGTTCCAGCGTCGAGTCGATGAAGCCGACCCGTTGCATGCCAACGGCGGTGACCAGCACGAGCAGCGAGACGATGGCGGCGAAGCCAAGGCCGATACGGGTAGCGAGGGGGATGGGTCTGTTCATGCCTGGGTAAACCTGCGCGGGCGGGAGGGGTGCCGGACCGAGTACTGGCGTAAAGCCAGATAATGGCAAAGCGATAGTATGTAGTGACAGCCGCCTGCGCTAATTGATCCTTAGCATTTGTCACGATAGGGAAGGGCTATTCGAAGGTGGATCAGCGCAGGGGCCGAACGCGTCGTGTAGACGACCGTGGTCAATCGATGAATGGTCATCGAAAAGGTTCGTGCCCCCAGAGGAAAGATCCTTGCCTGCGGCGTCACCCCGAACTGCGAAGGCAGATGCAGAGCTTTCGATGACCATATCCATGCAACTGCTTGAAGGATGGATCGCCGCGCTGCAAACGATGGCCTTACGGCGCTATCAAGAAACGGCCGCCGTCGCCTTCGGCCGCCAGAACGACCATTTCCGACTGGCGAGAATGCACGACGCAAAGATCAACCCGCCCCCTATCCAGCCTTGAACGGTGATGGGTTCATTGAGCCAGAGCATCGCAAATAGCCCGCCGAACAAGGGTTCGCTGCCCATCAGCAGCGAAACCCGGGTCGGGTTGCTGCGCTTTATCGCGTAGTTCTGGGCGAAAAAAGCGAACAGCGTGCACGCCAGGACCAAGTAGGCGATGTAGCTCCAAAAAGCCGTCGGGCCGGACACCTCGGCAAGGCTTTGCATCGGCGTCGGTAGAGTGATGAGCGCCAACAACACGCAACCCACTGCAACGACCCCAGACTGCAACGCGGTCACAGCCAAGGCTGGAATCTGGCTGCATTGCACGACGCGCTTGACCAGGCACACCTGCACGGCTCTGCACACTGCGGCCAGCAAGATCAGTGCATCCCCCACGTTCATTCCGAACTCGCCGTGCAGTGCCATCAGCGCAGCCCCGACCATGGAGATGCCTACAGCCAACCACTCCAGTCGGGTCGGCCTTCTGTTCAGCCATATCCACTCGACCAAAGGCGTGAGCATCACGCACAGGCTGATGAGGAACGCCGCGTTCGTGGCAGAGGTATGGAGCACTCCAAACGTCTCGCTCAGGAAAATCCCCAGTAGCAGGAGCCCTGTGCTCAGCAATCCCAAGTATTCGCGCCACGACAATCCAGCCAGTTGCCGTAGCGCCGGGCTCAGGAGGACGAAGGTGATCGTGAACCTCAGGGCGAGCAACCCCAGCACCGGGTAAAACACCAGGGCCGATTTCACGACCCCATAGCTCGTGCCCCATACCACCGCCACGGCTAGCAGCATGAGGTCGCTGACGAGTAACGATTTACGCTGGCTGTCCATGGGCAGGCCCCTGTTGTAGAGGCGGGCAGTATCGAGTCGCACACAGGACGAGACAACGCATCGGTCTGACACATCAGTTATGCTGCGTTTGCATAAATCCCGTGACGGCATGCCGATGACCCCAGCCCAGTTGCATGAATCCCTGGCCGACATGGCGCTGCTGGTGCGCGTCATCGACGCGGGCAACTTCTCGGAAGCGGCCCGCCAGCTTGGCAGTCTGCCTTCTTCGGTGAGCCGGCAGATCAAGCGCCTCGAGCAATCGTTGGGGGCGCAGCTGCTGGAGCGTACGACGCGGCGGATCCGTCCGACCGAATCGGGAATGGAGGTCTACCGCCACTGCACGCGAATGCTCGAAGCCGCCAACAGTGCGGTGGACGTGGCCGGCGAGCTTGCCGCTTCGCCTAAAGGGCGGGTCAGGCTGAGCGCGCCCACGCAGTTCGCGCGAACGGTACTGCACCCGCTCGTGCTCGAATTTCTAAAGCATCATCCGCAGATCGAGGTGCAACTGGTATTCAACGACCTCGACGCCGACCCGCTCGCAGATGATTTGGACTTGGTGATCCGTTTGACTGATCGCCCTCCGCAAGGGCTGGCCGGGCGGCCATTGGGAAGGGTCCGCTGGCTGCTTTGCGCATCCCCCGGGTATTTGAAAAACCATGGCATTCCAAGCGTACCTCTAGACCTGGCCCAGCATCAGTGCGTGTATCTGGGGGAGACGCCCGATGACAGTCGCTGGAAGTTACGGCGTGGAGATCGGACGCAGTCCGTCCAGGTCAACGGTCGCTACATCGCCAACCATGCGGGCGCACGGTTGAGTGCCGCCGAGAACGATCTGGGCATTGCCAATCTTCCGGACTTCATCGCCAGAGACGCCCTGGCGCAGGGAAGGGTCTTGCACGTGTTGCCCGAGTGGGAGCTCGATCCGGGCAAGTACCAGGGCGAGATCTGGTTGCTCTACCATCCGACGCGCTTTTTGCCGGCGAAGGTGCGCGTACTCATCGACCATCTGATTGCTCACCTCGGCGGGTCGGCATGACCTTGTCAGCACCTGCAAAACGCTCGGCATTATATCTTTTCAACGGAACTATCCCCGCAAATCCGTTGGTCGGGATCCCCCCCACCCCCGTTCGAACCTATCGCCGTTCGCCTCCATCCAAATGATTCAACGTCCTGGTTAGGAGAGCGTCATGTCCATTCATGTCATCAAGGTTCACGGTAGCGATGTCCCTGAAGAACTGCGTGAGTCAGGGGTCACCCAAGCGTTTTGCATCGAAGACGAAACCGGTCAGCGGTTGTATTCCGACAACGATCTGGAAGTGACCCGCCTGGCGGCGTCCCTCGCACTGCAGGAGTCGCTGAACGAGAAACGTCCGTGATCGTAGCCCTGGGGCGCGGCTTGCGCCCGACAGGTGCTCGTCAGGGCAGGTCTGCACACACGAGGGCCCGGTAGCGTTACCGAACGCCCTCGCATGCGCTCTGCGCGTAGCCCATCTTGCGAATCTTCCACTTCCTGCTATCCCGGCTGCCGTATAGGCACCTGCACCCGTGCGCGTCTTAAATGAAAGCGCATCCCTCTCGTTTACCTTTAATCCTTCATTAATCTCTGTATTCTTCACTCCCGCTGTCGCAACCTCTGTTGCCGACATTGGGCGTATACCGGATCGGCCCCCTCGTTGAACCGATTCACCTGGCTCGAGTCCTAGCGACTCAGGCGTGCGCTGTGATTTTCCATCGAAGCCTCTTCCATCGAAGGACCCGGCAATGAACGAACTCTCCTCCACCTTGAACCGGGAACGGCGCTTTCTGGTTTTGCTTGGAGTCATCTGCCTGTCGCTGATCGGCGGCGCGCTGTACATGCAAGTCGTCCTGGGCGAAGCGCCGTGCCCGCTGTGCATCCTGCAACGCTATGCCTTGCTGTTCATCGCGGTGTTCGCCTTCCTCGGCGCGGCCATGCCTGGGCGGCGCAGCCTGACGGTGTGCGAGGCGCTGGTGGTGGTCAGTGCCCTGGGTGGGATTGTTGCGGCGGGCAACCATGTCTATATACTCGCCAACCCCATGGTCAGTTGCGGCATCGACACCTTGCAGCCGATCGTCGACGACTTGCCGCTCGCCAAGCTGTGGCCCCTGGCGTTCCAGGTCGACGGTTTCTGCAGCACGCCTTACCCACCGATCCTGGGTCTGTCGCTGGCGCAGTGGGCCTTGGTGGCCTTCGTGCTCACCGCAGTGCTGGTACCGCTGGGGATCGTGCGCAACCGCCGCAAGGGTTAGACAAAATGCCGCAGGGTAGGGGGCTTTCAAGGAGTCCCCGGTAACTGCGGCAACCAGCCCGAAAGACCTTGCGGGAGCGCTGAAAGCCGCATAGCCAAAGGCTTTCAGGGGCTTAAGAGGGGGTGCGACAAACTGTCGCAAAGTTGATTTTGCATGGCCTATTGTTACGGTTTATGTAAAGGACTGTTGCTCAATAAGTCATAGTCACCGTCTGGCTAGCTAACTACAATCGCCCCCAATTTCCGTTCGGCAACTGCTTGCGAGTCGCAGGATAGAAGGAAGCCTCAGCGCTCCTTTTTGCTGACTTCGTCAAGTTTCGCCTGCGGCGATTCCGGGCGGATACCCCTCCGCGTTTTTCTCGCACCAAATGGACTTGGTCTGCAGCACAGGCCGTTTGCCTATAGTACCTAAAGCACCGTCGAACACGTTCCTCGCCAAATCCTGCAGTCGGATCATTGGCCGGCGCGTATTCGAGCTAAGAAATGCTGGCGTTTGGCAGGAAGGAACGTCGGCTACCAAAACACAATTGCATTGAAGCAAGCTGATCTAGAGGTCGTGAGATGAGTAAAAAGCGTTACCCCAGACTGTTTGGCATATTGCCCGTTTTAGGCATGCTTTTACTCAGTGGGTGCAACTGGACCCTGCTCGACCCCAAGGGCCAGGTCGGCATTGAGCAAAAGAACCTGATCCTGATCGCAACCGGCCTGATGCTGCTTGTGGTAGTGCCGGTCATCATCATGACCCTGGCCTTTGCCTGGAAGTATCGCGCTTCCAACAAGTCGGCCACCTACACCCCCGACTGGTCGCACTCGACCAAGATCGAGGCCGCGGTGTGGATCATCCCGATCCTGATCATCATCGCCCTGGGTTATGTCACCTATCTGTCCACGCACCGCCTGGACCCGTACCGTCCGCTCGACTCCGACGTCAAGCCGGTGCAGATCGACGTGGTCGCGCTAGACTGGAAATGGCTGTTCATCTATCCCGAGCAAGGCATTGCCACGGTGAACAAGATCAACTTCCCGGCCAACACCCCGATCAATTTCCGCGTCACCTCCGACGCCGTGATGAACTCGTTCTTCATCCCGGGCCTGGGTGGCCAGATCTACGCGATGGCGGGCATGACCACCAAGCTGCACCTGATCGCCAACGAGGAAGGTGTATTCGACGGTATCAGCGCCAACTACAGCGGCGCCGGTTTCACCGGCATGAAGTTCAAGGCGACCGCCACTTCCCAGGCTGACTTCGATGCATGGGTCGCCGAAGTGAAGCGTTCGCCGTTGAAGCTGGACAAGGCCACCTACGACGCCTTGGCCAAACCTACTGAAAACAATCCAGTCGTGCTGTACAGCGAGGCATCGCCTGAGCAGTTCCAGCTGATCGTCGACAAGTACGAAGGCATGAACCGCGGCCGTGTTAGCCACGAAAAAGAAGGCAGCAAGGATCTGGCCACAACCCAGGGTGTGGATTCGAGTAAGCAACCAGCTGCCGGGGCAGAGGAGTAAGAGATGTTCGGTAAATTAAGTCTGGAGGCGATACCGTATCACGAGCCGATCGTGATGGTGACGCTTGCCATCATCGCGCTCGGCGGTATCGCTGTGGCAGGTGGCATCACCTACTTCCGCAAGTGGAACTACTTGTGGAGCGAGTGGCTGACTTCGGTCGACCACAAGAAGATCGGCGTGATGTACATCATCGTCGCCATGGTCATGCTGCTGCGCGGCTTCGCCGACGCCATCATGATGCGTTCCCAGCAAGCCCTCGCCACCGGCGGCTCCGAAGGCTACCTGCCGCCTGAGCACTATGACCAGATCTTCACCGCCCACGGTGTGATCATGATCATCTTCATGGCGATGCCGTTCTTCACCGGCCTGATGAACCTGGCCCTGCCTCTGCAGATCGGTGCGCGCGACGTTGCCTTCCCGTTCCTGAACTCCCTGAGCTTCTGGCTGCTGGTTGCAGGCGTCATCCTGGTGAACGTCTCCCTGGGTGTCGGCGAGTTCGCCAAGACCGGTTGGGTCGCGTATCCGCCGCTGTCCGGCATCGAGTACAGTCCGGGGGTAGGCGTCGACTACTACATCTGGGCGCTACAGCTATCGGGTCTAGGCACGACGCTCACCGGCGTGAACTTCCTGGTCACCGTGGCCAAGATGCGCGCGCCTGGCATGAAACTGATGGACATGCCGATCTTCACCTGGACCTGCACCTGGGCCAACGTCCTGATCGTGGCTTCGTTCCCGATCCTGACCGCCGCACTGGCGCTGCTGACCGTTGACCGTTATCTGGACTTCCACATCTTCACCAACTCGCTTGGTGGGAACCCGATGATGTACGTCAACCTGTTCTGGGCGTGGGGTCACCCTGAGGTCTACATCCTGATCCTGCCGGCCTTCGGCGTGTTCTCGGAAGTCACCTCGACGTTCTCCAGCAAACGCCTGTTCGGCCACCACGCGATGATCTACGCATCGGGTGCGATCGCCATCCTCGGCTTTGCGGTCTGGCTGCACCACTTCTTCACCATGGGTGCCGGCGCGAGCGTCAACACCTTCTTCGGCCTGGCGACGATGCTGATCTCCATCCCGACCGGTGTGAAGCTGTTCAACTGGCTGTTCACCATGTACCAAGGTCGCGTGCGCTTCACCCCGCCGATGCTGTGGACCCTTGGCTTCATGGTCACCTTCTCGATCGGTGGCATGACCGGCGTACTGCTGGCCGTACCGGGCGCGGACTTCGTGCTGCACAACAGCCTGTTCGTGATCGCGCACTTCCACAACGTGATCATCGGTGGCGCCGTCTTCGGTTACATCGCGGGCTTCGCGTTCTGGTTCCCGAAAGCGTTCGGTTTCACCTTGAACGAGAAGTGGGGCAAGGCAGCGTTCTGGTTCTGGATCTCCGGCTTCTACGTGGCCTTCATGCCGCTGTACGCGCTGGGCTTCATGGGCATGACCCGTCGTCTGAACCACACCGACAACCCACTGTGGGAACCCTACCTGTACGTCGCCGTCGCCGGCGCCGCGCTGATCGCTTGCGGTATCGCCTGCCAGCTGATCCAGCTCTACGTATCGGTTCGCGACCGCAACCAGAACCTGGACGTGTCGGGCGACCCATGGGGCGGCCGTACCCTGGAATGGTCGACTTCGTCGCCACCACCGTTCTACAACTTCGCCACCATGCCGGAAAAAGTCGGCCTGGACGCCTGGCACGAAGCCAAGGATGCGGGCGTTGCGTACAAGGCTCCGGCCAAGTACGAAGCGATCCACATGCCGAACAACACCTCGACCGGTGTGTTCATGGGCCTCTTGCTGGCGGTCTTCGGTTTCGCCTTCGTCTGGCACATCTGGTGGCTGGTCGGCGTCAGCCTGGTCGCGACCATCGCAGTCTTCGTTCGCCACGCTGCACGTGACGACCAGGGCTACATGGTTCCTGCCGAGGAAGTGGCGCGCATCGAAGGTGAACGTCAACGGGCCCTGCAGCTCGCCGGCGTACCTACCGGTAGCGCTCGTGTCGAAACGTTTGAACGGGTTTAATCAATGTCCAGTCATGTAATCCACGCTGGTGATCATGGTCACGACCATGGTCACGACGATCACCACCACGACTCGGGCCAGATGACCGTCTTCGGTTTCTGGCTCTACCTGATGACCGACTGCATCCTGTTTGCGTCGCTCTTCGCCACCTACGCGGTGCTGTCCGGCAGTTTTGCCGGCGGCCCGTCGGGTCACGACATCTTCGAACTGCCGTTCGTGGCCGTCGAAACCGGGTTGCTGCTGCTGTCCAGTATCACCTTCGGCTTCGCCATGCTGCAGATGTTCAAGGGCAACAAGGGCGGTGTGCTGGGCTGGTTGGCCGTCACCTTCCTGTTCGGTGCCGGCTTCATCGGGATGGAAGTCTACGAGTTCCACCACCTGATCAACGAAGGCTTCGGTCCGACCCGTAGCGGCTTCCTGTCGGGCTTCTTCGCCCTGGTAGGCACCCACGGTCTGCACGTGACTTCGGGCCTGATCTGGATGGCGGTACTGATGTACCAGCTCCAGACCCAAGGCATCACCCCGAGCGTCAAGACCCGCATGAGCTGCCTGAGCCTGTTCTGGCACTTCCTGGACGTGGTCTGGATCTGCGTCTTCACCGTCGTCTACCTGCTGGGGGTTCTGTAATGGCCAATGCACACGACACGCACCACGAAGACAACCACGGTAGCGTGAAGTCTTACGCCATCGGCTTCGTGTTGTCGGTGATCCTGACCGCGATTCCGTTCGCGATGGCGATGTACCCGGGCATGTTCAACCTGACCAAGAGCACGACCATCATGGTCATCGTCGCGCTCGCCGTGGTCCAGGTCGTGGTTCACCTGTTCTACTTCCTGCACATGGACCGCTCGAAGCAACAACGCAACAACCTGACGACGTTCCTCTTCACCGTCATGGTGATCGCACTGTTGGTCGGCCTGTCGCTGTGGATCATCTTCAGCATCCACTTCGAAATGATGGCCAAGTGAGGTAAGACTGCATGTCCGTGAAGCACTTCATCCAGATCACCAAGCCCGGCATCATTTTCGGCAACGTGATTTCCGTGGCAGGCGGTTTCTTTCTGGCTGCCAAGGGCCACGTCGACTTCATGCTGCTGCTGGCAGTGATCGTCGGCACGTGCCTGGTAGTGGCTTCCGGCTGTGCATTCAACAACTGCATCGACCGCGACATCGACCAGAAGATGGAGCGTACGAAGAACCGCGTCATGGTCCAGGGCGGCATGTCCCTGACCGTGGCGCTGGTCTACGCGACGCTGCTGGGCGTGGCCGGCTTCGGCCTGCTGTACGTCCAGGCCAACCCGCTGGCGGCCTACTGCGCGCTGGCAGGCTTCGTGGTCTACGTCGGCTTCTACAGCCTGTGGTTGAAGCGCAAATCGGTGCACGGCACCCTGGTCGGCAGCCTGTCCGGTGCCATGCCTCCGGTGATCGGCTACTGCGCCGTGAGCAACAGTTTCGACCTGGCCGCCGTGACCCTGCTGGTGATGTTCAGCCTGTGGCAGATGCCGCACAGCTTCGCCATCGCCATCTTCCGCTTCAACGACTACCGCGCCGCCAACATTCCGGTGTTGCCGGTGGCGCGTGGCGTGTTGGCCGCGAAGAAGCAGATCCTGCTGTACATCCTGGCCTTCGTGCTCGCCACCCTCATGCTGACCCTCGGCGGTTACGCCGGCATCGGCTACCTGGTGGTGGCGGCGGCGATGGGCCTGTACTGGCTGTACATGGCCTGGGGCGGCTACAAGGCCCAGGACGACAGCAAGTGGGCACGCAAGGTGTTCGGCTTCTCCATCCTCACCGTCATGGCCTTGAGCCTGATGATGTCGGTGGACAGTCAGACCGCCGCCGATGTGCTGATGACCTACGCGCGGTAACGACAGTGCGGTAATCGAAAACCCTGGCCTGGTGCCAGGGTTTTTTTATGCGCGCGATTCCCTCTGCGGTAACGGCGAAAATCGCTTCAGTCTTGCGTCTCCCTACCGAACAGGACGCAAACCCATGAGCGTATTCACCGTATATTTCTGTGGCACCGGCTCGCAGAGCTTCGATGCCCACAACGCCAACTACTGGAACGGCGAGCTGGTCTCGACCCTGGCCAGCCACGACCAGGGCCGCGAGTTCGCCGACTGGATCGTCATGGACGGGCCCGGCAGCGGCAATCTTCAGGACGACCAGCTGTTCGTCGAACCCGGCCGCTACTTCAATTGGACCGGCCAGCTGTTCGGCAAGGGCTGGGAGGAAAACGTCCAGCATGCCCTGCAGGTCATCAAGGGCAAGGCCGATTGGCAGCGCCAGCACTTGAGCGAAGAGGAGTATCAGAAGCTGCAAAGCGCAGGCGTCGAAATCCCGCCGCCCAGCGAAACGGGCAGCTGGTTCTGGCGCACCTACGACTACGGCGAACGCAAGACCACGCCACAGCAGTTGCAGGAACAGATCATCAAGCAGTTCCGCAAGCCGGTGATTCCCGAGCAGGTGAATCTGGTCGGCTGGAGCCGGGGCGGGATCAGTTGCCATATGCTGGCCAATGCCATGGCTCAGGATCCGGAGTTGAGCGCGGTGCCGGTGAACATCTTCGCCATCGATCCGGTGCCGGGGGTGGGCAACATGAGCACCGAGCGGGTCGAGCTGGCAGGGAACGTCAAGGAGTACGTGGGCTTCTACTCGCGCGACGAGCGTTCCAAGGGATTCGCCTGCGTGGTTCCCAAGGCCAAGCCGACGACGCACCTGCACGTCTATCCCATGCCCGGCCGCCACGCCACGCTGGTCGGCAATGCTTCGATACACGGCGACGCCGAAGGCGATCAGCTGAAAGAACCGGGCTTGGTGGTGCGGCATTTCGCTGAGGTGTGTCTTGCGCGGTGGGGCGTCAAACTCGACAAGACATTGGATCTGGATGATGGGCAGGTGATGGCCCACCACCAGCGCATGACTCAGGACGACGAGCAGTACGTGGCCATGCGTACGGTGTCCTACACGATGCTGACCGAAGGGGAGGTGGACGATCGATTGGTGCACCTAGGCAGCGAAGACACCGCCTTCAGCCACATCACCGGCGAATCGCTGGAGCCTTCGGAGGGGCTGCACGCGACTCAGATCAGCATGGACAGTTACCGTTACCTGCGTTGAGGTGGGCGCCCCGGCTCAGCATCAAAAGAAGATTCGATGAAAAGGCCTGAATTAACGGATTAAACAGGAAATATTTCTTTGCAAAGGTGGTCGAGCAGCAGTATCGTCTGTTTCGGCCACCGCAGTGGCCAACGTCGCTCGGACGGTTCCGGGCGCTTACGTCTTAGAGGCTTCCATGGCTGATACCCCTTCGCCGCGCCGTTTCGCGCGCATCGATCGTCTTCCTCCCTACGTCTTCAACATCACCGCCGAACTCAAGATGGCCGCCCGCCGCCGTGGCGAGGACATCATCGACCTGAGCATGGGCAACCCCGACGGCGCCACGCCGCCGCACATCGTCGAGAAACTGGTGCAGGTCGCGCAGCGTGACGACACCCACGGCTATTCCACCTCTCGCGGTATCCCACGCCTGCGCCGTGCCATTTCCCGCTGGTACAAGGACCGCTACGCCGTCGACATCGACCCGGACGACGAAGCCATCGTCACCATCGGCTCCAAGGAAGGCCTGGCGCACCTGATGCTGGCCACCCTCGACCAAGGCGACACGGTGCTGGTGCCCAACCCCAGCTACCCCATCCACATCTACGGCGCGGTGATCGCCGGTGCCCAGGTGCGTTCGGTGCCGTTGGTGCCGGGGGTGGACTTCTTCAACGAGCTGGAACGGGCGATCCGCGAGTCGATCCCCAAGCCGAAGATGATGATCCTGGGCTTCCCCTCCAACCCCACTGCGCAGTGCGTCGAGCTGGACTTCTTCGAGCGCGTGGTGGCGCTGGCCAAGCAGTACAACGTGCTGGTGATCCACGACCTGGCCTACGCCGACATCGTCTACGACGGCTGGAAAGCGCCGTCGATCATGCAAGTGCCCGGCGCCAAGGACATCGCAGTGGAGTTCTTCACCTTGTCCAAGAGCTACAACATGGCCGGCTGGCGCATCGGCTTCATGGTCGGCAACCCCGAGCTGGTCAGCGCCCTGGCGCGGATCAAGAGCTACCACGACTACGGCACCTTCACGCCCTTGCAGGTGGCGGCCATCGCGGCCCTGGAAGGCGACCAACAATGTGTGCGCGACATCGCCGAGCAGTACCGCCAGCGGCGCAACCTGCTGGTCAAGGGGCTGCACGAGCTGGGCTGGATGGTCGAGAACCCTAAGGCGTCGATGTACGTCTGGGCCAAGATTCCCGAGGCCTATGCGCACCTGGGTTCGCTAGAGTTCGCCAAGAAGCTGCTGGCCGAGGCCAAGGTCTGCGTGTCGCCGGGCATCGGTTTCGGTGATTATGGCGACGACCACGTGCGCTTCGCCCTGATCGAGAACCAGGACCGCATCCGCCAGGCCATCCGCGGCATCCGGCAGATGTTCCGGGCCGATGGCTTGATCCACAAGTAAAGCATCGGCCTCGCCACGGATGCCGACCCGTGGCGAGGCCGCTCGACCAGCCATCGGCTGCCCATTTATTTTTCATCGCCCCTCTTCTCAGCCGCCTGGGCTTGGATTACAAAGAGCGGCGGGCCAGACCCGCTTCCCTCAATCCTTCCCCCTCCGTGGCATCATGTCCGAAAACAACCCTTGCCTTGACTGCGGCGCCTGCTGCGGGTACTTCCGTGTGTCCTTCTTCTGGGGCGAATGCCAGTCGTCCGGCGGCTTGGTGCCCGACGATCTGGTGGTGCAGATCAGCCCGTCGCGGGTGGCCATGATCGGCACCGACGCCAAGCCCTGTCGTTGTACCAGCCTGCAAGGCGAGATCGGCAAGCAGGTCGGCTGCAGCATCTACGCCAACCGCTCGACGCCCTGCCGGGAGTTCGAAGCGTCGTGGGTCGACGGCGTGCACAACCCCAGTTGCGACAAGGCACGCGCCGCCTACGGCCTGCCACCGCTGACGCCGCCCGGCGCCAACGAGCCGCACTGGCCGGACGACGACGGCGCGCGCGTGGCGTAGCACGGGCGTGGCGGGGTAGCATCGGCGTGTCCATTCGACCAAGGCCGGGACGCCCGGCGCGCCCGGTCGGCCGACACTACCCGGTCACACGACCGCACATGCCAAGGAGGTCCGGCTTGACCCAGCTTCGCAGTTTCCCCCTCGATCTCTGCCTGGAAAGCCCGCGCCTGCAACTGCGCCCCATGACCCAGGCCGACGCGCCGGCCTGGCTGACCATCATGGCCGACCCGCAGGTGATGCGATATTGGCACCACGCGCCGTGGCAAAGCGTGGTCGAGGCGCAGGCCGCGTTGGCAGACGACCACCGGGCCTACCTCGCAGGCCAGCAACTCAAGCTGGGCATGTACCGCCGCGACAATGGCGAACTGATCGGCATGGTGCAGTTGTTCAACCTCGACGAGGTGTCGCGCCGTGGCGAGATCGGTTACTGCCTGGCCACGGCCGTGCAGGGGCGCGCCTACATGGACGAAGCCCTGACCTGTTTCATCGACTACCTGGCCCACACCCTGCAACTGCGCCGTCTGGAGGCCGAGATCGACCCCCGCAACGAGGGCTCGGCGCGTACCTTGGAGCGCCAGGGGTTCGTGCTGGAAGGCACCTTGCGGGCGCGTTGGTGCGTGGCGGGGGCGTTGTCCGATTCCGGGCTGTACGGTCTGTTGCTGGAACCGCCGGTGGCCTGAACGCGGTAGCCGAGGCGCTGCACCCGGAGCAGGGCAGCGCTACACTGCGCGGTCAGGGCCGATGGCACCCGCATCCACGCGTGCGATCCGCGGCGCCGAATCGACCGGCGCTCGCTTTTTGCGCGCCGGGCAGACGGCCCTTCCACCCAATCGAAAGGAGTTCATATGGTTCTTCGTTCCCTGATCGGCGCCGGCCTGGCGTTGCTGCTCACCGCCACCGGCGCGCAGGCGGCAGAGGATTCTGCGGCCTACACCCAATGCATCGACACCGCCTCCAGCACGACGCTGATGCTGACCTGCATCCAGACCGAGCACGAAGCCCAGGACAAGCGCCTCAATGCCGCTTACAAACAACTGATGGGCAAGCTCGACACCGAGCAGAAGCAGACCCTGCGCACGGTCCAGCGAAGCTGGCTGGCTTACCGTGATGCCAATTGCAGCTTCCATGGCAGCCTGGGCGGCGGCACCCTGTCTCGGGTCGATGCCTCGATGTGCGTCAAAGACATGACCCGCGATCGCGCCAGCGAACTCGAGCAGCTGGCCAACCCCGAAGGCTAGACCCGCTCCAGTGCCGGCACCGGCTCGTCGCACAGCGCTTCGCGCTGCATCGACTCCAGGTTGCGCTCGATGGTTTCGCAGATGGTGTCCATCTTGATCTGGTGTTCGCTGGCGCGGAACGGGCTCTGCAAGTCGGTGCCGATGCGCTCGATGGCCAGCAGCATGAAGCCGACCACGGTCGAGGCCAGCGGCGTGAACCAGCCCAGCGACTCGACGATACCGACCGGCACGATCAGGCAGAACAAGCTGATGAACAGCCGGGGGAAATACACGTAAGGAAAGGGCAGGGGCGTGTTGGCGATACGCTCCATGCCGCCCTGTGCGTTGGATATGTCGACCATGGTCGATTCCAGCCGCGCCAGGCGGATGCTGTCGAGTCGGCCGGCCTTGTACTCGCTCGCCAACAGCGCGGCGGAGCCGGCAAGGATGTCGTTGGCGAAGTTGTTCGACCCGTTGCGCCGCTCGAATTCGGTGTGCGGGATGAACGCCTTCAGCTCCGGCCGGCAGGGCTCGCCCTTGAGTTGCGCGGCCAGGGCGTTCACGTAGGCCACCTGGCGGCGCAGCAAGGTGGCCTTGACCGGGTTGAGACGCTCGTCGGCATCGTCGACCAGGGTCAGCACTTGCCGGGCGAAGCTGCGCGAGTTGTTGACCATCGCGCCCCACAAGGTGCGCGCTTCCCACCAGCGGTTGTAGGCACTGCTGTTGCGAAAGCTCACCAGCACCACCAGCGCCGAGCCGAGCAGGGTGAGCGGGATCAGCGGCAAGTTGAACTTGCTGTTGAGGAACAGCATGAAATCGATGGTGACGACTACGTCCCAGATCAGCAGCCAGAACAGCGACCAACCGATGTAGCCGAAGGTTTTGGTCACCAGATGGACTTTGCGGGCAATGAAATCTTTCAAGGCACGACCTCGTGTGCATGAACAGTGAGCATCCGACGCCACCAAGGGAACAAGGTTCGCGCGGGCGTTTGAGCGGATGTGTACCGATTCGAGCAGTGATGGCACAATGCCTTCCTGTGGCCTAGCCACCTTTACTTCGATCCGTGTCGAACCCGTCACACCATCCATTCGGTACTCATCCATGCATCAGCCCACCGGTAAGGGTCTGTCGTTCGCCAGGCGCATGTATCTGCCGCGCGCCATCGGCACCGGTCTGGGCTTCTTCTGCGTGGCGATCGGCATCTGGCCGTTGCAACCCGGGGCTTGGGTTTGGTTGGTGCTGTTGGCGCACGGCTTCGTCTGGCCGCATGTGGCGTTTCAGCTGGCGCGCGGATCGGCCAACCCATTTCGCACCGAACAGCGCAACCTGCTGTTCGACGGTTTTGCCGGCGGCGCTTGGGTTGGGGTGATGGGCCTCAACCCGCTGCCCAGCGTGATCGTCCTGTCGATGATCGCCATGGACAAGATCGCCGCCGGCGGCTGGCACATGCTGGTCAAGACCTTCGCCGCGCAAGCCATGGGCATAGTCGTCGGATTTTGGCTATACGGCCCGCCGTTGCTGCCGCCCACGACCCAGCAACAGATGCTGGCATGTTTGCCGATCCTGCTCATCTACCCCATCGCCGTCGGCATGGTCTGTTACCAAGTGATGACCCAGCTCAATCAGCACAAGCGTGCCCTGGCTCGGCTGAGCCAGACCGACAGCCTGACCGGCTTGACCAACCATGGGGCCTTGAAAGACTTGCTGCTGCGCGAGTTCGAGCGCTGCCGTGCGCAAGCGGCCCCCACGCACCTGGCGCTGATCGATGTCGACCACTTCAAGCACATCAACGACACCTACGGGCACCTGGTGGGCGACAGCATTCTGCGCACCATCAGCGCCACCCTTGCCGCGCAGTTGCGCAAGCGCGACCCGATGGCGCGCTATGGCGGCGACGAGTTCTGCGTACTGCTGCCGGAAACGTCCACCTTACAGGCGCAAGAGATCCTCGAGCGCCTGCGCCAGGCCGTCGAAGACTTCCGCCACCCCGAGCTAGGTCAACTGCGCGTGACTTTGAGCATCGGCGTAGCCGCCCATGGCCCGGCGCTGGTGGATGCCGACGCGTGGTTGCACGCCGCCGACATGGCCCTTTACCAGGCCAAGCACGGCGGCCGCAACCGGGTGGTCCTGGCCGGTTTCGTGCTGGCCGGCGAGGCGTCGGCAGCGCCGGTCTGAGGCGCACGCGCCGTGCCGGATGCAGAGGCGCAACCGCTGGCGATCAGTTGCCGGGGGCCTTGGCGACCAGCGCCGCGATCGGCTGTGGCCGTTTCGGCTCGGCGCCCTGGTGCGCCAGTTTGTACTGGTAGCGTTGCCATTCCCGGTCTATCTCGGCGTAGGGCATGAACACGCTGATGCGTTTGGCCTTGGCCAGGTCCGGACGGCGAGCGGCATCGATGCCGTCCTTGTCGATGTAGGCGACGTTGATGCCGACCACCTTGCCGTCGTCGGCGAACAGCGGCCCCCCCGACATGCCCTTGACCAGCGGGCCGTCATGCACGGAATAGAACACGCCGCCACCGGTACCCGGTAGACGTACCAGCGAAGTCAATGCGTGACCATGGCCTTGCATGGGCATCGCCAGCCCATTGAAGCCTACGGCCGTGACCGACTCGCCTGGCACGAACTGGCGCCATTGCGGAATCTGCTTGGCCTTGTGGCGGAAGAAGACGACATCGCCCAGCCCTTCGTGCACCACTCCTGGAAGGAAAGGGGTGTGCTTGGCAGTAACGGCGTAGTCCTCGTTCCACTGGATGGCCGAGGCCATCAGCAGCAACGGCAGCGGGCCGCCGGAATAGACGACGAACGCTTGGTCATAGGTGGGGTTTGAAGCGAACGAACTGGTGGGCATTCCATTGCACCCACTCAACAGCATCAGTGCTGCGAGGCAGGGCACAGTCGATTTCATGATTTAGGTTTCTGGGGGGCGGATGGGCAGCATGACGAAGGCTATCGGCATGCATAACTTATGGGTTAGGTCCAATGTAAGTGAGGGTAATGGTGGCACATAGCTATTGCCAATCGAAATTAGCGATGGTAGGGATAGAATCCGCTGAGTGGTATGCCGTATGCCGGTATGTGCAGACTGCAGGGATTTATTGCGGGGGCGGCTTGAGCCGTATTGGGTGGCCAATCCAGGTAGTGCGTGCGATCCGAAGGGAAGCGACCGTAGCCTTGGAGGGCTCAATGAATCCTGTGTCGGGTCGAGCGGAGTTCGGTCATCCGCCTCCACGCCATGGACTGTGTAAGAAAAATCTACAACCGGGCCATAGCATGGAAATTGGCCCTCTTCCCGACCGGAGTCTTTTGCACCAGGCCGGTGCTGGGCCTACAATGCCGCCTGGGTGCGTAAGGCATGTCGCTGGCTCGCAGGTTAAACATCCAACACCGGTCGGGCCGCTGGTGAGGCGTCAACATGCCCGCACCCAATACCCCCGCATCCACCGTCATTCCCCGTCCGCAGCGTCTCACCAGCCAGGCCCTGGCCGCGTTCGAGCGTTTCGCCCATATCGAAGCCGTCAGCGGCATCGCTCTGGTCATTGCCGCGATCGCCGCACTGATCTGGGCCAACAGCTCGGCCAGTGCCTCCTATGAAGCCTTCTGGCACACCCAGGTGGTACTCAGCATCGGCTCGTTGAGCCTGGGCCAGTCGCTGCACTTTCTGGTCAACGATGGCCTGATGACCATCTTCTTCCTAGTGGTCGGCATGGAAATCCGCCAGGAAATCCAGGACGGCGCCTTGTCCAACGCGCGCATGGCCACCTTGCCTCTGGGTGCCGCCCTGGGTGGCGTGCTGGTGCCGGCCGGCATCTATCTCGCCTACAACTGGGGCCTGCCCTCGAGCCACGGTTGGGCAGTGCCGACCGCCACCGACATCGCCTTCGCCGTCGGTGTGCTGGCGCTGCTGGGCAAGTCGATTCCGGCCAACCTGCGCATCTTCCTCCTGGCCGTGGCGATCATCGACGACATCGCCGCGATCCTGATCATCGCCGTGTTCTATACCGCCAGCCTGGACTTCGCCGGGCTCGGCATCGCCGGCGCCGGCCTTGCGCTGGTGCTGCTCATGCAGCGCATGGGCATCGGCACGGCCTGGGCCTATGTGGTGCCGGGCGCGATCATCTGGGCCGGCCTGCTCAAGTTGGGCGTGCACCCGACCCTGGCCGGCGTGGTGCTGGGCCTGATCACGCCGGTGCGTTCCGCACCGTCCCACGAGCGGCCGCTGGATATCATGTCCAAGGCCTTCCGCGACCTGTTGCACCGCGTCGACCAGGGCGAGAAGAAAGTCTCCACGCCGCTCAAGCAGATTCGCCTGGCCGAGCGCGAAGTGGTGCCGCCGGTACAGCGCGTGCAGGAGCGCCTGCACCCCTGGGTGGCGTTCGCCATCATGCCGCTGTTCGCTTTGGCCAACGCCGGGGTGAACGTGCAAGGCGCACAACTGGACGTGCCGATCAGCTTCTCCGTCGCCTATGGCGTGGTCATGGCGCTGGTGCTGGGCAAACCGGTGGGCATCTTCCTCGCCACGCTCGTTCTGGTGCGCAGCGGCCTGTGCACCTTGCCGCAGAACGTGAAGTGGGGCGGGGTGGTGCTGGTGGGCTTGCTGGCCGGTATCGGCTTCACCATGTCCATCTTCATCGCGGGCCTGGCCTTCGACGACGCGCATCTGCTGGCGGTGGCCAAATTGAGCGTGCTGTGCGCGTCGACCTTGTCGGCGGTGATTGGCCTGGCGTGGGGTGTGCTGCACTTCAAGTGGAAGATCGGGAGCGGGAAGTAGCGCCTGAGCATTCTTTCGACCGCCCCTCGACCGATCGTCGAGGGGTTGCAGGGTAATCAAAAGGCCAAGCGCGCAGCCGCGCGCTTGGCCTTTTTCAATGATTTGGGTAAGTGGCAATTGCCTGACAGTTTGGAAGTGCGGCGGGTGCGAAGCAGTACACGGCTGCCTCGGCAAGATAGGGATGGGCGAGTGTTCAGCGGAGTGGTAATCAAGCTCGAGGCTACGATAGCGAAAGCGAACACTCAGCAATGGCCAATTGATAACAAGCCGTGCTCGGATGCCCAGTATGTGGCGGAGTAGTGTCATGCCCGTATGCAAACTTACTCGATTCGACGGTAGGTTGTTTCTGCCCGAATCCGGCGGTCCGCGATGACCGGATCGAAGGAGGCCGCATGGCTTGCCGGTCTCTTGAACGCAGTGATAGATTTCCACGTGTCACGCGCATGGGGTCGTAGTAAGGAAGACCCGTTCTTGATGTCGTGTACTCCATTCGCCTTCATCAATGGTTTTCAGCAAGGATGAATAATGGCTAGGCCTTCTTTCGCAGCTGCTTGGGCGGCGTCTCAAAAAATCTACGATCCGGCCAACTCGGGGCTAAAGGTTGCCACCCTGATAGGAGGGTATGTCGAAAAAAATATCAATAATCCAGACCCCTCCCAGAAGTGGAGCAATACCTGCGCCGTGCGCATGAGCTACATCTTGAACCAGGCAGGGCTGACCATTCCCAAGATGCCGGGGCAGACGGTGTCAGGGGGAGACCAGCGGCAATATTTTTTCCGGGTGAAGAATCTGATCACGTTCCTGGAGTCCAGATGGGGCAAACCGGATGTGGTCAAATATCCCCCCACTGGCGGCGGCGCACTGTCTGGCAAAAGGGGTGTAGTCCTTTTTGAGGTGTCTGGCTGGGGTGACGCGCAAGGCCATGCGACGTTGTTCGACGGCACCACGTGTTACGACCATTGTTATTTCAATGAGCCAGGTGTCAACTATCGGACGGACCGGGCGAATTTCTGGAGCTTGATTTGATGAAAGGGTTCTTGGGTTTCCTGGCTTGTGCGCTGACCGCGCTGCCAGCCTTCGCAGCTGATGTTCACTCGTCCCCGCAAAGTATCGAGCGAAGCTACGGACAGAACTATAAGGACATGGTGTTCGCGACCTGCGTGGCAAACGCCTACGCAGATGACAAGGGTGCTTCGACCGATGCCGGAAGTAGTGTCAGCGCCTTGCGCGACTGGACGTACTACGACTTGGAGAAGAGTCCGGATAAGGTCAAAGCCTTGGTGAATGGTTATCTGGCCAGGGATTATAAAAATCCACTGGTCGAGGCTGAAGTCAAAGGTGTCCGGTTCGATTTCTTGAAGTGCCTGGATCTTTATCACAGCGAAGAACTGGATGCTCTCGCGAAGGAAGTGGTCCTCAACCCCGACCATACCTATAAGCAGGACAACCCTTAAGCCTCGGAACGGTGGCGGGCCCGCGCAAGCTTGATTGCTGGGTAGGCATCCATGCCTACATTTTTGGCGTTGCCCTCACATCGGCAAAGGCCGTAGCGATGGATTCGGCAGTTGCCCGAAGCACCGCAAAACGGCAGGCACAAAAAAACCGGCTCAGTGGCCGGTTTCTTCGTTGCTCCTGGCTTCCTGGGGAAGTTTGGAACGATGTACATGGTGCCCCGAGGGAGACTCGAACTCCCACTCCTTTCGAAAACGGATTTTGAATCCGCCGCGTCTACCAATTCCGCCATCAGGGCCAACGCGGCGCAGTATAGAGAGGCTCCGTCCGTCGGTCAATCGTGTTTCATAGTCAATTTTCACTCAGTGGGCTAAACTTCCCGGCTTTGTCGAACCGAACCTGATCATGCGCGTCGCCGATTTCTCCTTCGAACTCCCCGATTCCCTCATCGCTCGCCATCCGTTGGCCGAGCGCCACGGCAGCCGCCTGCTGGTCCTCGATGGGCCGAGCGGGGCGTTGGCGCATCGGCAATTCACCGATCTGCTCGAGTACCTGCGCCCGGGCGACCTGATGGTGTTCAACAACACCCGGGTGATTCCGGCGCGGCTGTTCGGCCAGAAAGCCTCCGGCGGCAAGCTGGAAGTGCTGGTCGAGCGCGTGCTCGACAGCCACCGCGTGCTGGCCCACGTGCGTGCCAGCAAGGCGCCCAAGGTCGGCACCCAGTTGCTGATCGACGGCGGCGGCGAGGCCGAGATGGTGGCGCGGCACGACACCTTGTTCGAGCTGCGTTTCGGCGAAGAGGTGCTGCCGCTGCTCGAGCGCGTCGGCCACATGCCGCTGCCGCCCTACATCGACCGCCCGGACGAAGGCGCCGATCGCGAGCGCTATCAGACTGTCTACGCTGAACGCGCCGGTGCCGTGGCCGCGCCTACCGCCGGCCTGCATTTCGACCAGGACCTACTGGCGCAGATCGCGGCCAAGGGCGTGGAACAGGCGTTCGTCACCCTGCACGTGGGCGCCGGCACCTTCCAGCCGGTGCGGGTCGACAAGATCGAAGACCACCACATGCACAAGGAATGGCTGGAAGTCGGCCAGGACGTGGTCGACGCCGTGGCCGCCTGCCGCGCGCGTGGCGGCCGTGTGGTGGCGGTGGGCACCACCAGCGTGCGCTCGCTGGAAAGCGCCGCGCGCGACGGCGTGCTCAAGGCCTTCAGCGGCGACACCGACATCTTCCTCTACCCCGGTCGGCCGTTCCACGTGGTCGACGCGCTGGTCACCAACTTCCATCTGCCCGAGTCCACGCTGCTGATGCTGGTCTCGGCCTTCGCCGGTTACCCCGAGACCATGGCCGCCTACGCGGCGGCGGTCGAACAGCGGTACCGCTTCTTCAGTTACGGTGATGCCATGTTCATCACCCGCAATCCGGCGCCGCGCGGCCCCGAGGATCAAGCATGACTCGCACCTGTCGAATGTCGTTCGAACTGCTGGCCACCGACGGCAAGGCCCGTCGCGGTCGGCTGACCTTCCCCCGTGGCACGGTCGAGACCCCGGCGTTCATGCCGGTGGGCACCTATGGCACGGTCAAGGGCATGCTGCCGCGGGACATCGAAGCCACCGGCGCCGAGATCATCCTGGGCAACACCTTCCACTTGTGGCTGCGCCCAGGCACCGAGGTGGTCAAGAAGCATAACGGCCTGCACGATTTCATGCAGTGGAAAGGGCCGATTCTGACCGACTCGGGCGGCTTCCAGGTGTTCAGCCTGGGCGCCATGCGCAAGATCAAGGAAGAGGGCGTGACCTTCGCCTCGCCGGTCGACGGCTCGAAGGTGTTCATGGGCCCGGAAGAATCCATGCAGGTGCAGCGCGACCTGGGCTCGGACATCGTCATGATCTTCGACGAGTGCACGCCGTACCCGGCCGAGCACGACGTGGCGCGCACCTCGATGGAGCTGTCGCTGCGCTGGGCGCAGCGCTCGAAGAATGCCCATGCCGACAACACTGCGGCGCTGTTCGGCATCGTCCAGGGCGGTATGCACGAGGACTTGCGCATGCGCTCGCTCGAGGGCCTGGACAAGATCGGTTTCGACGGCCTGGCCATCGGCGGCTTGTCGGTGGGTGAGCCCAAGCACGAAATGATCAAGGTGCTCGACTACCTGCCGGGTCAGATGCCCGCTGACAAACCTCGTTACCTTATGGGGGTGGGCAAACCCGAAGATCTTGTGGAGGGTGTGCGCCGCGGCGTCGACATGTTCGACTGCGTGATGCCCACGCGCAATGCGCGCAACGGCCATCTGTTCATCGACACCGGCGTGATCAAGATTCGCAACGCGTTCCATCGCCACGATGAATCGCCACTGGACCCGACCTGCGATTGCTACACCTGCAGCAACTTCTCCCGCGCCTATCTGCACCACCTGGACAAGTGCGGGGAAATGCTCAGCAGCATGTTGAATACGATCCACAACTTGCGCCATTACCAGCGCCTGATGGCTGGTTTGCGCGAGGCTATTCAACAGGGTAAATTGGCCGCCTTTGTCGACGCCTTCTACGCCAAGCGCGGGCTTCCCGTGCCGCCTTTGGACTAAGTGTTCTTCACCGAATTGCAAACCCCGTCTTTGCATAACGCTAGCAACTGGAGTGTCACATGAGCTTTCTGATTCCCGCCGCCTACGCGGACGCCGCAGCACCTGCCGCTGCCGGCCCCGCTGGTTTTGAGTGGATCTTCCTGGTCGGCTTCCTGGTCATCTTCTACTTGATGATCTGGCGTCCACAGGCCAAACGCGCCAAAGAGCAAAAGAACCTGCTGGGCAACTTGCAGAAAGGCGACGAAGTTGTCACCAACGGCGGTATCGCCGGCAAGATCGTCAAAGTGTCCGATGACTTCGTGGTGCTGGAAGTGTCCGATACCGTCGAACTGAAGTTCCAGAAGGGCGCCATCGCGGCCACCCTGCCCAAAGGTACGCTCAAGGCGATCTGAGGCAGCGATTTTTTTTCCAGTCGGGGCGCGCAACGCGCCCCGCGTCTTGAACGGGCGGCGTGATGCTGAACAAATACCCTCTGTGGAAATACGCACTGATCGTGCTGGTACTGGCGATCGGTTTCATTTATTCCGCTCCCAACCTCTACCCGGACGATCCGGCCGTGCAGATCAGCGGTGCCAGCTCGGCGCTGCAGGTCAACCAGGCCGACCTGGATCGCGTGAGCAAAGCACTGACCGAAGCCGGTATCGCGGTCAAGGGCGCCAGCCTGGGTGAAAAGGGCAGCGGCCTGATCCGCCTGAGCGATCAGGAAGCGCAACTGCCGGCCAAGGATGTGGTGCGCAAGACCCTCGGCGACGACTACGTCGTGGCCCTGAACCTGGCGCAGACCACCCCGCAGTGGTTGCGCAAGATCGGCGCAAGCCCCATGAAGTTGGGCTTGGACCTGTCCGGTGGTGTGCACTTCCTGTTGGAAGTGGACATGGACAAGGCCATGAGCGCGCGCATGAAGGTCTACGAAGGCGAAGTGAAGACCTTGCTGCGCAAGGAACGCATCCGCTACCGCAGCCTGCCGCAACAAGACGGCGGCATCATGCTCGGCTTTGCCGACGACGCCACCCGCGAACAGGCCCGCAGCCTGGTCCGCAAGAATTTCAACGATTTCGACCTGACCACCTCCGAGCGTAACGACCTCGCCGTGCTGCGCCTGGCGCTGACCCAGGCCAAGGTCACCGAAATCCGTGAATACTCGATTCGTCAGAACCTCACCACCGTGCGCAACCGGGTCAACGAACTCGGCGTCGCCGAGCCGCTGGTGCAGCGCCAAGGCGCCAACCGCATCGTGGTCGAGCTGCCGGGCGTGCAGGACACCGCCGAAGCCAAGCGCATCCTCGGCAAGACCGCCAACCTGGAGTTCCGCTTCGGTGCCGAGCCCGGCGCGTCGCGGGCCACCAGCGAAGTGTTCGAGTTCCGCGAGGGCGGCCGTTCGGCGCCGGTCGAGCGCGGTCTGATCATCACCGGTGACCAGGTCACCGATGCCCAGGCCAGCTTCGACGAGCACGGCCGTCCGCAGGTCAATATCCGTCTCGACGGCCATGGCGGCGAACTGATGAGCCGCGCCACGCGCAGCAACGTCGGGCGCAGCATGGCGGTGATCTTCATCGAGCAGAAGCCGACCACCCGCTACGTCAAGCAGACGGTCGACGGCGTCGAGAAGGAAGTGCCGGTCCAGAGCTTCCAGGAAGAGAAGAAGATCATCAGCCTGGCGACCATCCAGTCGCCGCTGGGTAGCCAGTTCCGCATCACCGGGCTCAACGGCCAGGGCGAATCGTCCGAGCTGGCCCTGCTGCTGCGTGCCGGTGGCCTGGCCGCGCCGATGTACTTCGCCGAAGAGCGCACCATCGGTCCGAGCCTGGGTGCCGACAACATCACCAAGGGTATCGATGCGTCGCTGTGGGGCATGCTCTTCGTCTCGCTGTTCATCATCGCCATCTACCGCGGCTTCGGCGTGATCGCCACCATCGCCCTGGCGGGCAACATGGTGCTGCTGCTGGCGCTGATGTCCTTGCTGGGGGCCACGCTGACCCTGCCGGGCATCGCCGGTATCGTCCTGACCATGGGCATGGCGGTCGACGCCAACGTGCTGATCTTCTCGCGTATCCGCGAGGAGCTGAAGAACGGCATGTCGGCCCAGCGCGCCATCCACGAAGGCTTCAACCGTGCCTACACCGCGATCATCGACGCCAACCTGACCAGCCTGCTGGTGGGCGGTATCCTGTTCGCCATGGGTACCGGCCCGGTCAAGGGCTTCGCGGTCACCATGTCCCTCGGGATTTTCACCTCGATGTTCACCGCCATCATGGTGACCCGCGCCATGGTCAACCTGACCTGCGGCGGGCGTGACATCAAGAAGCTGTGGGTCTGAGGGAATAACCATGAAAACCATCAACTTCATGGGCGTGCGCAACAGCGCGTTCGCCATCACCGTACTGCTCACCGTGCTGGCGCTGTTCAGCTGGTGGCAGAAGGGTCTGAACTTCGGCCTGGACTTCACCGGCGGTACGCTGATCGAGCTGAATTACGAGCGTCCGGCCGACCTGAAAGCCGTGCGTGAAGAACTCAACAGCTCGGGCTTCCACGAAGCCATCGTGCAGAGTTTCGGTGCCACTACCGAGCTGCTGGTGCGTATGCCCGGCGACGATCCGCAACTGGGCAGCAAAGTGGCCGAGGCTTTGAAGAAGGCCGGCGGCGACAACCCGGCCACCCTCAAGCGCGTCGAGTTCGTCGGCCCGCAGGTGGGTGAAGAGCTGCGCGACCAGGGCGGCCTGGGCATGCTCCTGGCGCTCGGCGGCATCCTCATCTACCTGGCTTTCCGTTTCCAGTGGAAGTTCGCGGTCGGTGCGATCATCTCGCTGATCCACGACGTGGTGGTGACCTTGGGCATCCTGTCGTTCTTCCAGATCACCTTCGACCTCACCGTGCTGGCGGCGGTCCTGGCGATCATCGGTTACTCGCTCAACGACACCATCGTGGTGTTCGACCGGGTGCGGGAGAACTTCCGGGTCATGCGCAAGGCGTCGTTGATCGAGAACATCAACGTCTCGACCACCCAGACCCTGCTGCGCACCATCGCCACCTCGGTGTCGACCCTGCTGGCCATCGCCGCGCTGCTGTTCTTCGGTGGCGACAACCTGTTCGGCTTCTCCCTGGCGCTGTTCATCGGCGTATTGGCCGGAACCTACTCGTCGATCTACATCGCCAACGTGGTGCTGATCTGGCTGAACCTGAACAGCGAAGACCTGATCCCACCGGTCAAAGCTGAAGGTGTGGACGACCGCCCGTAAGGAAAAGTCCTACGCCATTGGGCGAAACGAAAGGCGCGAGTGTTGAACTCGCGCCTTTTTTTTTGCTCCAAGGCTGGGACAAGCGCGGGCGCGGACCCGCTGGATAGATCAGGAGGTTCACGTGAACAAATCAATGCTGGTAGGGACGGTGCTGGGTGCCGTGGCGGTGACGGCCGGTGGGGCGTTTGCTACCTACAGCTTGGTCAACAAAGGCCCGGAGTACGCTCAGGTGACCGACGTGCAGCCCATCAAGCAGCAGATCAAGACGCCGCGTGAAGTGTGCAAGGATGTGACCGTGACGCGCCAGGCGCCGGTCAAGGACCAGCACCAGATTGCCGGCACGGTGGTCGGCGCATTGGCGGGCGGTCTGCTGGGCAACCAAGTGGGTGGCGGCACCGGCAAGAAGCTGGCCACCGTGGCCGGTGCGGTGGGCGGTGGTTACGCAGGCAACAAGGTGCAGGAAGGCATGCAGCGTCGCGACACCTACACCACCACGCAAACCCGCTGCAACACGGTCAACGACATCAGCGACAAGGTGGTGGGCTACAACGTCAAGTACACCATCGGCGACCAGGCCGGGCAGATCAAGATGGACCGCGACCCCGGTTCGAGCATTCCGTTGGACAAGAATGGCAAGCTGGTCTTGAGCCAGGCGCAGCCGGGGCAGTGAGGCGATTGGCGGGGTCGCCGGTAAGCACTGATTGAAGGCGATGCGCTGCCTCTAGTCCCTGTGCCCATCATGGCATCGAATCAAAAATCCGACCCCCTTCAGGGTGTCGGATTTTTTTTGCTTGGGTGTCAGCGGTGGCGACGGACCAGGCCGATCCGCCGGGCCGCATCGTTCAAGGAATCAGCTGTTCCCTGCGCAGCCGGTCGAAGGCATCGAAGAAGGCCCGATCGCTGGCCTGATAGCCGGTGAAGCCTAGCAGGCGGCTCTTCGACATGTCCGTCACCACCTCGATCGGCCTGCCGAGGTCGGCGTCGGTGTGCCACGGCGAGATCAGGCGAGCGATGTCGCTTTCCTTCAGGCCATGTTCGGCCGCCAGTTGCGTCCAGGCGCGTTGGTCGTCGGCCATCTGCGTTTCCAGCGGGGCAGGAGAGGCTGGGAAGTCCGCAGCAGGGATGTCGAAGTACTCGGCGATCCGGCTCCACATCCACTTCCAGCGAAACACGTCGCCGTTGGTGATGTTGAAGGCCTGGTCTGCAGCCGAGGGCGTAGTAGCGGCCCACAGCAGTTGGCTGGCCAGCTGCCGGGCGTCGGTCATGTCGGTCAGGCTGTCCCACTGCACGCGCGAACCGGGGAACACGAACGGCCGGCCGGTGTGCTTACAGATCGAGGCATACACCGCCAGGGTGGTGGCCATGTTCATGGCATTGCCCACGGCCACGCCGATCACCGTGTGCGGGCGGTGCACGCTCCAGGTGAAGCCGTCCTGCTTGGCGGCGGCGAAGACTTCGTCTTCCTGGGCGTAGTAGAAGTTTTCCACATCCAGGCGGCCCTGCTCCTCACGGAACGGGGTCTGCGGCAGGGTGCCTTTGCCGTAGGCCTCGAAGGGGCCCAGGTAGTGCTTCAGACCCGTCACCAAAGCCACATGCTGCACGCTCTTGGCCGGACGCAGGGCGTCGAGCAGGTTGCGCACCATGGCGGCGTTGACACGGATGTTTTCCGCTTCCGTGGCCTGGCGCGACCAGGTGGTGATGAACACGTGGGTTGGGCGCAGATCGGCCAGCGCGTCGCGCACCGACTGCGGGTCTTGCAGGTCGGCCGCGACCGGTATCACGCCGGGCAGGGTGGACGGTTGGCGGGACAGGGCCGCGACCTGCCACTGGCTGTCCAGCAGCAATTGGGTGGTGGCGCTGCCGACGATGCCGCTGGCGCCTACGACTAATGCGAGTTGGGTCATGATGCTGTCCTGTAGGTGATCGTCATCGATTGCCTACAGGTGACCACCTATGGTCCGGCGGATTCCTTCGGATTGGCGGTGGGTTTCGGGAGGGTGGGCGAGAGTGCCCGGCAGCGTGCGGCTTGCCGAGTGAGTCTGGGGAAAGGGTCTGGAGGAGGAGTGGGCAAGGGGCTGCGGTGCAGCCCCGGCCGATGGGCCGAGGCACCGGGCCGCCGCGACCAGGTGGGCTTGGCGGGGGCTCGGTGCTGCGTGCCGACTTAGCGCTTCAGGTGCTCGGGCAAGTGCGGTTGGATGGCCGTGAGGATGGCCTTGAAGCACTTGATGTTGCCCGCCACGATGTGGCCCTTGTCGAGGAAGTCGTGGCCGCCGTTGAAGTCGCTGACCAGGCCGCCGGCCTCTTGGATCAGCAGCACGCCTGCGGCCATGTCCCATTCGGACAGGCCTGATTCCCAGAAGCCGTCGAAACGACCGGCCGCCACGTAGGCGAGGTCGAGGCTCGCGGCGCCGGCGCGGCGGATGCCTGCGGTTTGGCCGGTCAAGGCGCGGAACATGCCCATGTAGTTGTCGAGGTCGGCCATCTGGTCGTCGCGGAACGGGAAGCCGGTACCGAGCAGGGCCCCGTCGAGGCTGCTGCGCGAGCTGACCCGCAGGCGGCGACCGTTGACCTGGGCGCCACGGCCACGGCTGGCGGTGAACTCTTCCTGGCGAACCGGATCGACGATGACCGCGTGCTCCAGGCGACCACGGTATTTGCAGGCGATGCTGACAGCGAAGTGCGGAATGCCGCGCAGGAAGTTGGTGGTGCCATCGAGCGGGTCGATGATCCACAGGTAGTCCTTGCCGTCTTCGCCGCTGCCGGCGTGGAAACCGGTTTCCTCACCCTGGATCGAGTGGTTCGGGTAGGCCTTGCGCAGGGCTTTGACGATGGCGTCTTCGGCAGCGCGGTCAACCTCGGACACGTAGTCCTTGGCGCCCTTTTCGTCGACCTTGAGGCTGTCCAGGCGTTCGATGGAGCGGAAAATCAGTTCGCTGGCGCTGCGAGCGGCGCGCAGCGCGATATTCAGCATAGGCTGCATGGTCGGGTCACCTGGAATGTTAAAGAAGAAAGCCGGACATTCTATCAGAAATCCGCGTACGCAAAAGTGCCACGTTAGCCCGCGTGGCGTTGCCGGGGTCGCTTCTGTAAGATTGCTGCCCCCAAAACCCGCCACAGTGAGCACATCGCCTTGTTGCACAATATTCGTGTTGTTCTGGTCAATACCAGCCACCCCGGCAACATCGGCGGCGCTGCGCGTGCCATGAAAAACATGGGCCTGTCGCGCCTGGTGCTGGTGCAGCCCCGAGACTTCCCGTCCGAGCAGGCCAGTGCCCGTGCCTCGGGTGCCGACGATTTGCTGGCCGGCGCCGAAGTGGTCGACAGCCTGGAGCAGGCGCTGGTCGGCTGTAGCCTGGTGCTGGGCACCAGCGCCCGCGACCGCAGCCTGCCGTGGCCCATGCTCGACCCGCGCGAGTGCGGCGCCAAGGCCGTCGCGCAGGCCGCCGGCGGCGAGCAGATCGCCCTGGTGTTCGGCCGTGAGCATGCGGGGCTGACCAACGAAGAGCTGCAACGCTGCCACTTCCATGTGCACATCGCGTCCAATCCCGAGTTCAGCTCGCTGAACCTGGCCGCCGCCGTGCAAGTGCTCGCCTATGAGGTGCGTACCGCCTGGTTGGCGGCGCAGCAGGCGGCACCGGTCGCGGAGAAGGCCGACGCCAGCGAAGAGCCGGCGACCATGGACGAGATGGAGCGCTTCTACGAGCACCTGGAGCAGACCCTGGTGCAGATCGGTTTCCTCGATCCGGAAAAACCCCGGCATCTGATGGCGCGCCTGCGCCGCCTGTACGGGCGCAGCACGGTCAACCATTCGGAAATGAGCATCTTGCGCGGCATCCTCACCGAGACGCAGAAAGTCGCGCGCGGCGAGCCGCATAAACGGAAGGACTGAAAAGCCATGTTCGAACGCCTGCGTGAAGATATCCAGAGCGTGTTCCACCGCGACCCGGCCGCCCGCAACATGTTCGAGGTGCTGACCTGCTATCCCGGCATGCATGCCATCTGGCTGCACCGTGTCGGGCATGCCCTGTGGGTGCGCGACTGCAAGTGGCTGGCGCGCCTGGTGTCGAACTTCGGCCGCTGGATGACCGGCATCGAGATCCACCCCGGCGCCACCATCGGTCGCCGCTTCTTCATCGACCACGGCATGGGCATCGTCATCGGCGAAACCGCCGAGATCGGCGACGACGTCACCCTCTACCAGGGCGTGACCCTGGGCGGCACCAGCTGGAACAAGGGCAAGCGCCACCCGACCCTGGAAGACGGCGTGGTGGTCGGCGCCGGGGCCAAGGTGCTGGGGCCGTTCACGGTCGGCGCCGGGGCCAAGATCGGCTCCAACGCGGTGGTGACCAAGGCGGTGCCGGCCGGGGCCACGGCGGTGGGCATTCCGGGGCGCATCATCGTCAGGCCCGAAGAGGGCAGCGAGGTCGAGGCCAGGCGCAAGGCCATGGCCGAGAAGATCGGTTTCGACGCCTATGGGGTCAGCGGCGACATGCCCGACCCGGTGGCGCGCGCCATCGGCCAGATGCTCGACCACCTGCAGGCCGTGGACGAGCGCCTCGAAGGCATGTGCGGCGCCTTGACCAAGCTGGGCAGCGACTATAGCGGCAAAGCGTTGCCAGCCTTGCCCGAAGAGGATTTCGTCGAGCCTGCGGCCGCGACGCCCAGCGACATCGGGCCGCATTGATTTCGCCATGATGGCACCGCGGCGTGTGCACCTGCGCCGCGGTCTGCTACACTCGCGACCACTTCCCGAGCTAATCCCGACTAAAGCGCTAGGTCTTATAGTTGACTCAAATGCTCGGAAATAGCATAATTGCACTCATTCCGTAACTCCCGTGGTGCCCATAGCCATGCGACTCACAACCAAAGGCCGATACGCCGTAACCGCCATGCTCGACCTGGCGTTGCACGCGCAGCACGGGCCGGTGTCACTGGCTGATATCTCCGAGCGCCAAGGCATCTCGCTTTCCTACCTGGAGCAACTGTTCGCCAAATTGCGGCGCAACAGCCTGGTTTCCAGCGTTCGTGGCCCAGGTGGCGGCTATCAGCTGTCCCGTGCCATGGGAACGATCGAGGTGGCCCAGGTCATCGACGCCGTCAACGAGTCGGTCGACGCCACCCGCTGCCAGGGGCTTGGAGATTGTCATTCCGGTGATACCTGCCTGACCCACCACCTGTGGTGCGACCTCAGCCAGCAGATCCACACGTTCCTCAGTGGCATCAGCCTGGCCGACCTCGTCACGCGCCGCGAGGTGCAAGAAGTTGCCCATCGCCAGGACCTACGCCGTGTAGCGGGCCATAGCGCGCACATGGACAAGATTGAGACGTCCGCCGTCGACTGACCGTGACGACGAGCGACGCCAACGCCTGATAGGAGAGATTCAATGAAGTTGCCGATCTACCTCGATTACTCCGCGACCACCCCGGTCGATCCCCGTGTCGCCCAGAAAATGGTCGACTGCCTGACCATGGACGGCAACTTCGGGAACCCGGCCTCGCGCTCCCACGCCTTCGGCTGGCGCGCCGAGGAAGCGGTGGAAAACGCTCGCCGCCAGGTCGCCGAGCTGATCCACGCCGACCCGCGCGAAATCGTCTGGACCAGCGGTGCCACCGAGTCCGACAACCTGGCGATCAAAGGTGTGGCGCACTTCTACCAGACCAAGGGCAAGCACATCATCACCTCCAAGATCGAGCACAAGGCGGTCCTGGACACCACGCGCCAGCTGGAGCGTGAAGGCTTCGAGGTCACCTACCTCGAACCCGGCGCCGACGGCATCGTCACCCCGGCCATGGTCGAGGCGGTGCTGCGCGACGACACCATCCTGGTCTCGCTGATGCACGTGAACAACGAAGTCGGCTCGATCAACGACATCGCCGCCATCGGCGAACTGACCCGCTCGCGCGGCGTGCTGTTCCACGTCGATGCCGCGCAGTCGGCCGGCAAGGTCGAGATCGACCTGCAGAACATGAAAGTCGACCTGATGTCGTTCTCGGCGCACAAGGTCTACGGCCCCAAAGGCATCGGCGCGCTGTACGTCAGCCGCAAGCCGCGTGTCCGCCTCGAAGCCATGGTCCACGGCGGCGGTCACGAGCGCGGTATGCGTTCGGGCACCTTGCCGACCCACCAGATCGTCGGCATGGGCGAAGCCTTCGCCATCGCCAAGCAGGAAATGGCCAGCGAGAACGTCCGCGTCAAGGCGCTGAGCGATCGCTTCTTCAAGCAGGTCTCCGACCTCGAAGAGCTGTACATCAACGGCAGCCAGACCGCCCGCGTACCGCACAACCTGAACCTGAGCTTCAACTACGTCGAAGGCGAGTCGCTGCTGATGTCGCTCAAGGACATCGCCGTTTCTTCCGGTTCGGCCTGCACCTCCGCGTCGCTCGAGCCGTCCTACGTGCTGCGCGCGCTGGGCCGCAACGACGAGCTGGCACACAGCTCCATCCGCTTCTCCTTCGGGCGTTTCACCCAGGAAGAAGAGATCGACCACGCCGCGCAGCAGGTCTGCCAGGCCGTGAACAAGTTGCGCGAACTGTCGCCGCTGTGGGACATGTACAAAGACGGCGTCGACATCTCGAAGATCGAGTGGGCTGCCCACTAAGCAGCCGCCGGCAAGAGCGGCTCACCTGATGAAGAAGGAATTGCACCATGGCATACAGTGAAAAAGTCATCGACCATTACGAAAACCCACGTAACGTCGGCAAGATGAACGCTGAAGACCCCGATGTCGGCACCGGCATGGTCGGCGCCCCGGCGTGCGGCGACGTGATGCGTCTGCAGATCAAGGTCAACGAACAGGGCGTGATCGAAGACGCCAAGTTCAAGACCTACGGTTGCGGTTCGGCCATCGCTTCCAGCTCCCTGGCCACCGAGTGGATGAAAGGCAAGACCCTCGACGAAGCCGAGACCATCAAGAACACCCAGTTGGCCGAAGAGCTGGCGCTGCCGCCGGTCAAGATCCACTGTTCGGTACTCGCCGAGGACGCCATCAAGGCAGCCGTGCGCGACTACAAGCAGAAGAAAGGCCTGGTCTGAGCTACCTGTAGCCGACCACCGATGTTGAGGTAAGGAGTTTCGATGGCTATCAGCATGACAGAAGCCGCCGCCAACCATATCCGCCGCTCCCTCGACGGGCGCGGCAAGGGTGAGGGCATCCGCCTGGGCGTGCGCACCACCGGCTGCTCGGGCCTGGCCTACGTGCTCGAGTTCGTCGACGAACTGGCGGGCGAAGACCAAGTGTTCGAGAACCATGGCGTGAAGGTCATCATCGACCCGAAAAGCCTGGTCTACCTCGACGGCACCGAGCTCGATTTCGTCAAGGAAGGGTTGAACGAAGGCTTCAAGTTCAACAACCCCAACGTGCGCGGCGAATGTGGCTGCGGCGAAAGCTTCAATGTCTGAGGCCTGACGTGGGTACTGTCTGCCATTACGCGCTGTTCGACCTGCAGCCGGCCTTCCGCCTGGACCTCGACAAGCTGGCCGTTCGCTATCGCGAACTGGCCCGCGAGGTCCATCCCGACCGCTTCGCCGACGCTTCCGAGCGCGAGCGACGTGTCGCCCTGGAGAAATCCGCCGCCCTCAACGACGCCTACCAGACCCTGCGCAGTGCGCCACGCCGCGCCCGCTACCTGCTGGCCATCGGTGGTCACGAGGTGCCGCAGGAAGTCACGGTGCACGATCCCGAGTTCCTGCTTCAGCAGATGCAGTTGCGCGAAGAGCTCGAAGACCTGCAGGACGAGGCCGACATCGACGGCGTGGGCGCCTTCAAGCGCCGCCTCAAGCTCGCCCAGACCGCGCTCGACGACGAGTTCGCGCAGTGCTGGGACGTACCGGCCGAGCGCGAGCAGGCCGAGCGTCTGATGCGCCGCATGCAGTTCCTCGACAAGCTCTCCCAAGAAGTGCGCCAGCTCGAAGAGCGCCTCGACGATTAACCCGGCGTTACCCGTGATGACGCCTAAGGTATTCAGATAAGCATGGCCCTATTGCAGATCGCCGAACCCGGTCAGAGCCCCCAGCCGCACCAGCGCCGTCTGGCCGTGGGGATCGACCTGGGCACCACCAATTCCCTGGTAGCTGCCGTGCGCAGCGGTCGCAGCGAACCGCTGCCCGACGCCCAAGGCAACCTCATCCTGCCGTCGGCGGTGCGTTACCTCGAAGACCGCACCGAGGTGGGCCTGAGTGCCCGCGATGCGGCGCCCAGCGACCCATTCAACAGCATCCTGTCGGTCAAACGCCTGATGGGCCGCGGGCTGTCCGACGTCAAGCAGTTGGGCGAACAATTGCCTTACCGCTTCGTCGGCGGCGAGTCGCACATGCCGTTCATCGACACCGTGCAAGGCCCGAAAAGCCCTGTGCAGGTCTCGGCCGACATCCTCAAGGTGCTGCGCCTGCGCGCCGAAGAAAGCCTGGGCGGCGAGCTGGTCGGCGCGGTGATCACCGTGCCGGCCTATTTCGACGACGCCCAGCGCCAGGCCACCAAGGACGCTGCGCGTCTGGCCGGCCTCAACGTCTTGCGCCTGCTCAACGAGCCGACCGCCGCAGCCGTGGCCTATGGCTTGGACCAGAACGCCGAAGGCGTGGTGGCGATCTACGACCTGGGCGGCGGCACCTTCGACATTTCCATCCTGCGCCTGACCGCCGGCGTGTTCGAAGTGCTCGCCACCGGCGGTGACACGGCCTTGGGCGGCGACGATTTCGACCATGCCATCGCCGGTTGGATCATCGACCAGGCCGGGCTATCTGCCGATCTCGATCCGGCCACCCAGCGGCTGTTGCTGCAGACCGCGCGCCAGGCCAAGGAAGCGCTGACCGACCAGGCCAGTGTTTCGCTGGCCCACGGTGATTGGGCCGGCGAGCTGAGCCGCACCACGTTCGAAAGCCTCATCGAGCCGATGATTGCCATCAGCCTCAAAGCCTGCCGTCGCGCCATGCGCGACAGCGGCGTGGAGTTCGACGAAGTGCAGGCGGTGGTGATGGTCGGCGGTTCGACCCGCGTGCCGCGTGTGCGCGAAGCGGTGGGCGCGTTGTTCGGGCGTGAGCCGTTGACCTCCATCGACCCCGACCAGGTGGTCGCCATCGGCGCGGCCGTGCAGGCCGACACACTGGCCGGCAACCGCCGCGAAGGCGGCGAACTGCTGCTGCTCGACGTCATTCCGCTGTCGCTGGGGCTCGAGACCATGGGCGGCCTGATGGAGAAGGTGATTCCGCGCAACACCACCATTCCCGTGGCCCGCGCCCAGGAGTTCACCACCTACAAAGATGGCCAGTCGGCCATGATGATCCACGTCCTCCAAGGCGAGCGCGAGCTGATCAGCGACTGCCGTTCGTTGGCGCGCTTCGAGCTGCGCGGCATTCCGGCCATGGTGGCAGGCGCAGCGAAGATCCGCGTGACCTTCCAAGTGGATGCCGACGGCCTGCTCAGCGTGGCCGCGCGCGAACTCGGTTCGGGCGTGGAGGCGAGCATCCAGGTCAAGCCGTCGTATGGCCTGACCGACGGTGAAATCGCCCGCATGCTCACCGACTCCTTCGAGCACGCCGGCTCCGACCGCAACGCCCGCCAGTTGCGCGAGCACCAGGTCGATGCCGAGCGCTTGCTCGAAGCGGTACAAGGCGCCCTGGACGCCGATGGCGAGCGCCTGCTCAGCGCCGAAGAGCGCGAAGCCATCCAATTCCAGATGCAGGACCTACGTGATTTGCTGACCGGCACCGATGGCCCCGCCATTGAGCAACAGACCAAGCGTCTGTCGCAGGTGACCGATGCATTTGCCGCCCGTCGCCTTGATTCGACGGTCAAAGCCGCACTGGCCGGGCGCAACCTGAATGAGATCGAGGAGTAACCGATGCCGCTGGTGACATTCCTGCCGCATGAAAAGTTCTGTCCCGAGGGGCTGACCGTGGACGTGCCGTCCGGGACCAACATCCTGGAACTGGCCCACGAACACCATATCGAGATGGAAAGCGCCTGTGGCGGCGTCAAGGCCTGCACCACCTGCCATTGCGTCGTGCGCCAGGGCTTCGACTCCCTGGAGGAGGCCGACGAACTGGAAGAAGACATGCTCGACAAGGCCTGGGGCCTGGAGGCGCAGTCGCGCCTGGGTTGCCAGGTGGTGGTCGGCGACGAAGACCTGACCATCGAGATTCCCAAGTATTCGCTCAACCACGCCGCTGAAGCGCCGCATTGAGGAGTGCAACATGAGTCTGAAATGGGTTGATGTACTTGAGATCGCCATCCAGCTTGCGCAAAGCAAGCCGGAAGTCGATCCTCGTTACCTGAATTTCGTCAACCTGAGCCGTTGGGTGCAGGAATTGCCCGATTTCAGCGACGATCCGGCGCGTGGCGGCGAGAAGGTCCTGGAGGCCATTCAGGCGGCCTGGATCGAAGAAGCCGATTAGCGACACTTGCAGGTTAGGCAATGCCCTCGAACCCGCGTATAATTCGCGGGTTTAATTTTTCGTAACACTAAAACTTCTGGAGTTTTCCATGGCTGTTCAACGTACTTTCTCGATCATCAAGCCTGACGCCGTTGCCAAGAACGTGATCGGCAAGATCACCTCGCGCTTCGAAGAAGCCGGCCTGCGCGTGGTCGCGTCCAAGCTCAAGCAACTGTCCAAGGCCGAGGCCGAAGGCTTCTACGCCGAGCACAAAGAGCGCGGCTTCTTCGGTGACCTGGTTGCCTTCATGATCTCCGGTCCGGTCGTGGTCCAGGTGCTGGAAGGCGAAGACGCCATCGCCAAGAACCGTGAGCTGATGGGCGCCACCAACCCTAAAGAAGCCGCTGCCGGCACCATCCGCGCCGACTTCGCCGAGTCCATCGACGCCAACGCCGTCCACGGTTCGGACTCCGAAGCCGCTGCCGCTCGCGAAATCGCTTACTTCTTCGCTGCTACCGAGGTAACCGCTCGCTAAGCGAACGCTTACGAGTGAGGGTGAATCCATGACGACATCTGTTGGCAAAATCAACTTGCTGGGTCTGACCCAGCAGGAAATGGAACAGTTCTTCGATTCGATCGGAGAGAAGCGCTTCCGCGCCGGCCAGGTGATGAAATGGATTCACCACTTTGGCGTCGACGACTTCGCCGCCATGACGAACGTCGGCAAGGCCTTGCGCGAAAAGCTCGAGGCCGTTGCCGAAATTCGTGCGCCGGAAGTGGTCAGCGAAGACATTTCCGCAGACGGCACCCGCAAGTGGGTGATCCGCGTTGCCTCCGGCAGCTGCGTCGAGACCGTCTACATTCCCACCGACGATCGCGGCACCCTGTGCGTGTCGTCGCAAGCCGGTTGCGCCCTGGATTGCAGTTTCTGCTCCACCGGCAAGCAAGGCTTCAACAGCAACCTCACCGCCGCCGAAGTGATCGGTCAGGTGTGGCTTGCGAACAAATCCTTCGGCACCGTTCCGGCCAAAGTCGACCGCGCGATTACCAACGTGGTGATGATGGGCATGGGCGAGCCGTTGCTCAATTTCGACAATGTCATTGCCGCCATGAAGATCATGATGGACGATCTGGGCTATGGCATTTCCAAGCGTCGCGTCACCTTGTCCACTTCGGGCGTGGTGCCGATGATCGACGAACTGGCCAAGCACATCGACGTTTCGCTGGCGCTGTCGCTGCATGCGCCCAACGATGCGCTGCGCAACCAGTTGGTGCCGATCAACAAGAAGTACCCGTTGAAGATGCTGCTCGAGTCCTGCATGGGCTACATGTCCACCCTGGGCGGCAAGCGCGTGTTGACCATCGAGTACACGCTGCTCAAGGACGTCAATGACCAGCCCCAGCACGCCACCGAGATGATCGAGCTGCTGCGCGACGTACCGTGCAAGATCAACCTGATCCCCTTCAACCCATTCCCGCATTCGGGCTACGAA
Organism: Pseudomonas sp. UBA6562; assembly: GCF_002434265.1. GTDB lineage: Bacteria > Pseudomonadota > Gammaproteobacteria > Pseudomonadales > Pseudomonadaceae > Aquipseudomonas. The sequence goes on from NZ_DJJS01000001.1 coordinate 69,628, forward strand.
CGGCCGAGCAACAACGCCATCCGCCGCTTCCAAGACCTGCTGCACCATGCCGGCTTCAACGTCACCACCCGCACCACGCGCGGTGAGGACATCGACGCGGCCTGTGGCCAGTTGGTCGGTCAGGTGATGGACCGCACCCGCCGCAGCGAGCGCTACATCGCCGTGCGCCAGGTGGCTGCCGACACCGAACTGTCAGACAACGCCGCGCGCCCCTGACGGACACTTCGCCCATGAGCCTGCGCGCCGTGCTGTCGATTCTTGGGTTTTCGCTGTTGGTCGGCTGCGTGTCGAGCGGCGCCGGCGATCCTCTGGCGACCCGCGAAGGGCGCGAGCGGGCTGTGCACGCCTACGTGCAGTTGGGCCTGGGCTATCTCCAGCAAGGCCTCGCCGAGCAGGCCAAGGCGCCGCTGAGCCGCGCCCTGGCCCTCGATGCCGGCAGTGCCGATGCCCATGCCGCCCTGGCGCTGGTGTTCCAGGCGCAGGGCGAACCGGCGCTGGCCCGCACGCATTTCGTCGAGGCTTTGAAGCAACGGCCCGGCGACACCCGAATCCGCAACAACTACGGCTCGTTTCTCTACGCCCAGGGTGATTTTCGCCAGGCCGAGCAGATGTTTCGCCAAGCGGCCGGCGATACCCTGTATCCTCAGCGCTCGCGAATCTACGAGAACCTCGGCCTGACCGCGCTCAGGCAAGGCGAGCGCCAGCAGGCGCAGGCGTATTTGCACAAAGCGCTGCAACTCGATCCCCGCCAGCCCAGGGCATTGTTGGAAATGGCTGAGTTGTCCTACGAAAACAGGCATTATGTGCCGGCTCGGGACTACTACCATCGTTTCAGCCAGCTGAGCGAGCCGGACGCCCGCAGCCTGCTGCTCGGGACGCGCCTGGGTCGAGTGTTTACCGAAGAGATCGATGCCGCCCACCTGGGGCAGCAACTACAACGCCTTTATCCGGGTACGCCGGAATATCAGCAATACGTGTCGGAGCAACGATGAACGCCGTGCATCCCGAAGCAGCATCAGCGACTCACCAGCATCCAGGGGATACCCTGCGCCAGGCCCGTGAGCAGCGTGGCTGGTCGCAGACCGAGGTCGCGCGCAGGCTCAACCTGACGGTCACGTCGCTGAACAACCTTGAAACCGGCGCCTTCGACAAGCTGCCGGGGCACACTTTCGCCCGTGGCTACATCCGCGCCTACGCCAAGTTGATGGACATGGACCAGGCCCCGCTGGTCGCCGCGTTCGACCAGGTCACCGGTTCCAACGCCAAAGGCAGCGACGTGCATTCGCTGGGCCGCATCGAAGAGCCGCGGCGCCTGTCGCAGAACATCCTGCGCGGCGTCAGCCTGCTGGTGCTGATCGCGGTGATCGGCGGCGGCTTCGTCTGGTGGCAGGACCAAGGCAGCCTGCGCGGCAAGGACCTGACCCAGATGGCCCTGGAGCACGTCGAGGTCGAGAGCGCCGACGGCACCACGCAGATCCATCCGCTCGACGAGCCCGAAGACCAGGCCGTCTCCGCGGCGCAGCAGCCCCAATCGACCGAGTTGGCGCTGCAACCGGCGCCAACCGAACAGACGGCGACCGAAGCGACAGCGCCGGCCGCCACCCCAAGCCAGCCTGCTGCCCCTCAGGCGCCGATCGTCGCTTCGACCGCGCCCAGCACCACGCCGGCAGCGCCTGCCCAAGCCACCGCATCCGTGCCTACCGCAGAAAGCGCCACTGCCGTGCCCGAAGGGGCGGGCAAGGTCGCCATCACCTTCGTGGCCGACTGCTGGACCCAGGTCACCGACGGCAACGGCAAGGTGCTGACCAGCTCGGTCAAGCGCAAGGGCGACACCCTCGAACTTAGCGGCAAGCCGCCGTTCGCCGTGCGCCTGGGCTTCGCCCGCGGCGCGCAGGTCAGCTACAACGGCCAGGCGGTCAACCTGGCACCGTTCACCAGTGGCGAGACCGCTCGCCTCAAGTTGGGACAGTAAGACATGCACGGTGAATCTCCGATCAAACGGCGCGAATCCCGGAAAATCTGGGTCGGCAACGTAGCGGTAGGCGGCGATGCGCCCATTGCCGTGCAGAGCATGACCAACACCGACACCAACGATGTCGCCGCCACCGTGGCGCAGATCCAGCGCCTGGTCGACGCCGGTGTGGACATCGTGCGGGTCTCGGTGCCGGACATGGACGCGGCCGAAGCCTTCGGCCGCATCAAGCAGCAGGTCAGCGTGCCCCTGGTCGCCGACATCCATTTCGACTACCGCATCGCCTTGCGCGTGGCCGAGCTGGGCGTCGATTGCCTGCGCATTAACCCGGGCAACATCGGCCGTGAAGATCGCGTACGCGCCGTGGTCGATGCCGCCCGCGACCGCGGCATCCCGATCCGCATCGGCGTCAACGCAGGTTCGCTGGAAAAAGACCTGCAGAAGAAGTACGGCGAGCCGACCCCAGCCGCGCTGGTCGAGTCGGCCCTGCGCCATGTCGAGCATCTCGACCGTCTGGATTTCCAGGACTTCAAGGTCAGCGTCAAGGCCTCCGACGTGTTCATGGCGGTCGATGCCTACCGGCAACTGGCCAAGCAGATCGTGCAACCCCTGCACCTGGGTATCACCGAAGCCGGCGGTCTGCGCTCGGGCACGGTGAAATCCGCCGTGGGCCTGGGTATGCTGCTGGCCGAAGGCATCGGCGACACCATCCGCATTTCCCTGGCGGCCGATCCGGTCGAGGAAGTGAAGGTCGGCTACGACATCCTCAAGTCCCTGCGCCTGCGCTCGCGTGGCATCAACTTCATCGCCTGCCCGAGCTGCTCGCGGCAGAACTTCGATGTGGTCAAGACCATGAACGACCTGGAAGGGCGCCTCGAAGACCTGCTGGTGCCGATGGACGTCGCCGTGATCGGCTGCGTGGTCAACGGCCCCGGCGAAGCCAAGGAAGCCCACGTGGGGTTGACTGGCGGCACGCCGAACCTGGTGTACATCGACGGCAAACCGTCGCAGAAGCTGGGCAACGACAACCTGGTCGATGAGCTGGAAAGGCTCATCCGCCAGAAAGCGGCCGAAAAGGCCGACGCCGACGCGGCACTGATCGCCCGTGGCTGAGAAACAGATTCGTAAGGACTTTCCGTGAGCAAATCGCTGCAAGCCATTCGTGGCATGAACGACATCCTGCCCGACCAGTCGCCGCTGTGGCGCTATGTCGAAGGCACCGTGGCCGGCCTGCTGGACGGCTATGGCTACAGCCAGATCCGCACGCCGATCGTCGAGTTCACCGAGCTGTTCAAGCGCTCGATCGGCGAGGTCACGGACATCGTCGAAAAAGAGATGTACACCTTCGAGGACCGCAACGGCGATTCGCTGACCCTTCGCCCCGAAGGCACCGCAGCCTGCGTGCGTGCGGTGCTCGAGCACGGCATCACCGGCAATGGCCAGGTGCAGAAGCTCTGGTACATCGGCCAGATGTTCCGCCACGAACGCCCGCAGAAGGGGCGCTACCGGCAGTTCCACCAAATCGGCGTGGAGGTGTTCAACCTCGATGGCCCGGACGTCGACGCCGAACTGATCATGCTCAGCTGGCGTCTGTGGGGCCAATTGGGCATCCGCGACGCGGTCACCCTGGAGCTCAACAGCCTGGGCACCAGCGAAGCCCGCGCCCGCTACCGCGACGCGCTGGTCGAGTTCCTCTCGGCGCGTCTCGAACATCTGGACGAAGACAGCCAGCGCCGCCTCAAGAGCAACCCGCTGCGCGTGCTCGACAGCAAGGACGCCGGCACCCAGGCGGTGCTGGTCGATGCGCCCAAGCTCGAGGACTACCTCGACGAAGAATCGCGCATCCACTTCGAAGGCCTGAAGGCGCGCTTGAACGCCGCCGGCATTCCCTTCGTCATCAACACCAAGCTGGTGCGCGGCCTGGACTACTACAGCAAGACCGTCTTCGAATGGGTCACCGACAAGCTCGGCGCCCAGGGCACGGTCTGCGCCGGTGGCCGCTACGACGGCCTGGTCGAGCAGATGGGCGGCAAGCCTACCCCTGGCGTCGGTTTCGCCATGGGCATCGAGCGCCTGATCCTGCTGCTGCAAACCCTCGACAAAGTCCCCGCCGCCATCAGCCGGCAGATCGACGTCTACCTGTGCGCCTTCGGCGAGCAGGCGGAGTTGGCCGGCCTGCGCCTGGCCGAACGTCTGCGCGACGGCCTGCCGGCCCTGCGCCTGGCGGTCAACGCCGGCGGCGGCAGCTTCAAGAGCCAGTTCAAGAAGGCCGACAAGAGCGGTGCGCTGTTCGCGCTGATCCTGGGCGACGACGAACTGGCCGGCGAGACCGTCGGTATCAAGCCCCTGCGTGGCCAGGGCGAACAACAGAACATTGCCTGGGATGCTCTGGCCGAGCACCTGCAAGCCGCCATCGCGCAAGCGTGACGCGGTTCAATAGCCGAATTGCTGAGAAGGAGTATTGGGGTGTCGAGTATCGATGATGAGGGCCTGGCTGGCGCCAAGGACTGGTGGAACCGCAACGGCAAGCCGCTGCTCACCGGTGCCTTGCTCGCCGCTGCCGTGGTGATGGGCTGGCAGGCCTGGCACAAGTACCAGACCAACCAGTCCCAGGGGGCCTCGAGCCTGTACCAGGCGCTGCTGGAAACCACCCTGACGCCGACCGGCACGCCGGACACGGCCAAGGTGGCGGAACTGGCCGGCAAGCTCAAGAGCGACTTCGGCGGCACGCCTTATGCGCAATACGGCAGCCTGTTCGTGGCCAAGGTCGCGGTCGAGAGCGGCAAGCTCGACGACGCCGCTGCCGAACTCAAGGGCGTGATGGACAAGCCGGCCGACGCCACCCTGGGCGAGATTTCCCGTCAGCGCCTGGCCCGTGTACTGGCCGCGCAAGACAAGGCCGAAGAAGCCCTCAAGCTGCTCGACGGCGACGCCGAGAAGGCCTTCCTCGCCAGCCGCGAGGAGCTCAAGGGTGACTTGCTGGTACAACTGGGGCGTGCCGACGATGCGCACGGCGCCTACGAAAAGGCCAAGGCCGCGCTGTCCGATGACGCCGCGACCGGTGGACTGCAATTGAAGCTGGACGACTTGGCCAAAGGGGACGCGTGACGTGATCGGTTGGAAACAAGCAGCAGTGCTGGCCCTGGCCGTTTTGGCCGCAGGTTGCAGCAGCAACGGCAAAAAAGAACTGCCACCGGCCGAATTGACCCAGTTCAAGGAGGAAGTGGCGCTCCAGAAACTCTGGAGCCGTTCGATCGGCGACGGTCAGGGCGAGAAATACAACCTGCTGGTGCCGGCGATCGAGAACGACCGCATCTTCGCCTCCGATGTGAACGGCGAGGTGTATGCCCTCAACCGCCGCACCGGCGACGTGGTCTGGGAGAAGGACCTCGACCTGCCCGTCTCGGGTGCGGTGGGCGTGGGCTATGGCCTGCTGACCCTCGGTACCCTCAAGGGCGAAGTGATCGCCTTGGACTCGAGCACCGGCGCCGAGCGCTGGCGCTCGCGGGTGAACAGCGAAGTGCTGGCGCCGCCTGCCAACAACGGTGACGTGGTCGTGGTGCAGACTCAGGACGATCGCCTGATCGGCCTGGACGCCGCCACCGGCGAGCGTCGCTGGATCTACGAAAGCTCGCCGGCCGTGCTGACCCTGCGCGGCACCGGCGCGCCGGTCGTCACCAACCGTCTGGCCATCGCCGGCCTGTCGACCGGCAAGGTCGTGGCCGTGGACATCCAGAACGGCGTGCCGGTCTGGGAAAGCCGCGTGGCCGTGCCGCAAGGCCGTTCCGAGCTCGAGCGCGTGGTGGACATCGACGGCGGCTTGCTGCTGTCCGGTGGCACCTTGTACGTCAGCACCTACCAGGGCCGCGTCGCGGGTCTGGATGTGGAAAGCGGCCGTGTGCTGTGGCAGCGCGACGCTTCCAGCTACGTGGGCGTGGCCCAGGGCTTCGGCAACGTCTACGTGAGCGAAGCGTCGGGCACGGTGGAAAGCGTCGACGAGCGTTCCTCCAGCGCCCTGTGGAGCAACGACAGCATGGCGCGCCGTCAGCTCTCGGCGCCGGAAGTGTTCTCCAGCTACGTAGCCGTAGGCGACTTCGAAGGCTATCTGCACCTGCTCAGCCAGGTCGACGGCCGTTTCGTCGGCCGTGAGCGGATCGACAGCGATGGCCTGCGCGCCCGGCCCCTGGTGGTCGACGACACCATCTATGTCTTCGGCAACAGCGGCAAGCTCGAGGCACTGACCCTGCGCTGACGCTATGCTCAGGGTCTTGCCGACCTTGAGCCGCGGTGCCCTCGGCACCGCACGAACTCCGGCCGCTGCCCTGCAGCGGCCTTTGCATTTTCAAGAATTAACCAGTGGAGAGCCGCATGGTTCCCGTAATCGCCTTGGTAGGGCGGCCGAATGTCGGCAAGTCCACCCTGTTCAACCGCCTGACCAAGACCCGCGACGCCATCGTCGGCGACCTGTCGGGTCTGACCCGTGACCGCCAGTACGGCGATGCCAGCTGGCAGGGTCGCTCCTACATCCTGGTCGACACCGGTGGCATCACCGGCGACGAAGTCGGCATGGACGAAAAGATGGCCGAGCAATCGCTGATGGCCATCGAGGAAGCCGACTATGTGCTGTTCCTGGTCGATGCCCGCGCGGGCATGACCGCAGCCGACCAGATGATCGCCGAGCACCTGCGCAAGCGCAACAAATCCGCCGTGCTGGTCGCCAACAAGATCGACAACATCGATGCCGACGTGGCCCGCGCCGAGTTCTCGCCGTTGGGCATGGGCAACGCCGTGCCAGTGGCCGGCGCCCAGGGGCGTGGCATCAATGCGCTGATGGAATCGGTGCTGGGGCATATCCCGCGCGATGCCGAGGAAGAAGCGCTGGACGCCGACGTCGCCGAAGGCGAAGAAGCGGTGCGCATTCCCGGCCCGAGCGAAAAGGATGGCATCAAGATCGCCATCATCGGACGCCCCAACGTCGGCAAGTCGACCCTGGTCAACCGCATGCTCGGCGAAGAGCGCGTGGTGGTCTACGACGAACCCGGCACTACCCGTGACAGCATCTACATTCCCTTCGAGCGCGACGGCGAGAAGTACACCTTCATCGACACCGCCGGGGTGCGTCGCCGCGGCAAGATCCACGAGGAAGTCGAGAAGTTCTCGGTGGTCAAGACGTTGCAGGCGATCAAGGACGCCAACGTCGTGGTCTTCGTCATGGACGCCCGCGAAGGCGTGGTCGACCACGACCTCAACCTGCTGGGCTTCGCCCTGGAAGCCGGCCGCGCCATCGTCATCGCACTGAACAAGTGGGACGGCATGCAGCCGGGCGAGCGCGACTACGTGAAGACCGAGCTGGAACGCCGGCTGTTCTTCGTCGACTTCGCCGACATCCACTTCATCTCGGCGCTGCATGGCACCGGCGTGGGCAACCTGTACAAGTCGGTGCAGGCCGCGTTCAAGTCGGCCGTGACCCGCTGGCCCACCAGCCGCCTGACGCAGATCCTCGAAGACGCCATCAGCGAGCACCAGCCGCCGCTGGTCAACGGGCGGCGCATCAAGCTGCGCTATGCCCACCTGGGTGGCGCCAACCCGCCGCTGATCGTGATCCACGGCAACCAGACCGAGAAGATTCCGCGCTCGTACTCGCGCTACCTGGAGAACACCTACCGCCGCGTGCTCAAGCTGGTTGGCACGCCGATCCGCATCGAGTACAAAGGCGGCGAGAACCCCTTCGAGGGCAAGAAGAACACCCTCACCGACCGTCAGGTCAACAAGAAGCGCCGCTTGATGTCGCACCACAAGAAGGCCGAGAAGAAGCGCCGCGACAAGCGCTGATCGACGCATAGCGGCCATTGGTAAGAAAGCGGTATGGGGTGACCCATGCCGCTTTTTCTTATGGCCCAGAGCTTGTAGCTTATAGTCCTCGCACCTGTAGGAAGAGGGCTACATGATCCGCAGCAAGCTGCCCCACGTCGGCACCAACATCTTCACCACCATGTCGCAGTTGGCGGCGCAGACCGGTGCGCTGAACCTGTCCCAGGGTTTTCCCGACTTCACCGCGCCGCAGCCCTTGCTCGACGCGGTGGGCCGTCACGTCAGCGCCGGCCATAACCAGTACGCGCCCATGATCGGGCTGGCCGCCTTGCGCGAGCAGGTGGCCAGCAAGGTGGAGCGGCTGTATGGCGCCAAGGTCGATCCCGAGCTGGAGGTGACCATCACCCCGGGCGCCACCGAGGCGATCTTCTGCGCGATCCAGGCGGTGATCCAGCCCGGTGACGAGGCCATCATCTTCGACCCTTGCTACGATGCCTACGACCCGGCCGTGACCCTGGCCGGTGGCCGCTGCGTGCACGTGCAACTGAGCGACGGCGCTTTCGGCATCGATTGGCAAGCCTTCGGCGACGCCCTGACGCCGCGCACACGGCTGGTGGTGCTCAACTCGCCGCATAATCCCAGCGGCGCCCTGATCAGCCGTGCCGACCTGGACCGGCTGGCGCAACTGGTCGCCGAGCGCGACCTCTACCTGATCAGCGACGAAGTCTACGAACACCTGGTCTACGACGGGGCCCAGCACGCCAGCGTGTTGGCGCATGAACAGTTGTACGCGCGCACATTCGTGGTCAGCTCGTTCGGCAAGACCTACCATGTGACCGGCTGGAAGATCGGCTACGTGGTCGCGCCACCGGCCCTGAGCCGCGAGCTGCGCAAGGTGCACCAGTACGTCAACTTCTGCGCCGTGACGCCCTTGCAGCACGCGCTGGCCGAATTCATGGCCGCGCATCCCGAGCACATCGACGAGTTGCCGGGCTTCTACCAAGCCAAGCGCGACCTGTTCTGCAGCCTCTTGCAGGGTTCGCGGCTGCGCTTTACCCCCACCCCAAGCACCTATTTCCAGCTGGTCGACTACTCGGCAATCCGCCCTGACCTCAACGACCAGGAGATGGCCGTGTGGCTGACCCGCGAGCACGGTGTGGCGAGCATTCCGGTCTCGGTGTTCTACCAGCAACCCATCGCCGAGCAACGCCTGCTGCGTCTGTGCTTCGCCAAACGTGAGGAGACGCTGCAACACGCGGCGGAGAAACTATGCGCGATCTGAGCCAACTGCCCGACCTGACTATCGCCCTGGTGCAGACCGAACTGGCCTGGCAGGACCGCCAAGCCAACTACGACCATTTCGACACCTTGTTGGAGCAAGCGGCCGGTGCCGACTTGGTCGTGCTGCCGGAGATGTTCACCAGCGGGTTTTCCATGGAGTCCGAGCGCCTGGCCGAAGCCGACAACGGCCCGACCAGCAAGTGGCTCAAGGCCCAGGCCAAGAAGCTCGGTGCGGTGGTGACCGGCAGCGTGATCGTCCGCGCCGCCGACGGCAGCCACCGCAACCGTCTGCTGTGGGCGCGGCCCGACGGCGAGGTGCTGCATTACGACAAGCGCCACCTGTTCCGCATGGCCGGCGAGCACAAGCACTACACCCCCGGTGAGCGCCAGGTGCAGTTCGAGCTCAACGGCTGGCGCATTCGCCCGCTGATCTGCTACGACCTGCGCTTCCCGGTGTGGAGCCGCGACGCTGCCGACACCGACCTGCTGCTCTATACGGCCAACTGGCCAGCCGCCCGCCGCCTGCACTGGAACCGCCTGCTACCGGCGCGCGCCATCGAGAACCTGTGCTTCGTCGCCGCGGTGAACCGCGTGGGCACGGATGGCAAAGGCTTCGGTTATAGCGGCGACAGCCAGGTGCTGGACTACCATGGCGAAAGCCTGCTCAGCGCAGGCGAGGCCGACGGCGTGTTCACCGTGCAACTGCGCGCCACGGAACTGGCCGCCTACCGCGCACGCTTCCCCGCCAATCTGGATGCCGATGGCTTCCAACTGGAGTATTGAGCGAAACGAGGGGGAGGGTAGAGCGCTCGGAACAAGGGCCACCGCTGGGTGGCCCTCGATCGAAGCTTACAGGTAGAACGCTTTCAGCGGTGGGAAGCCGTTGAATTCCACCGCGCTGTAGCTGGTGGTGTAGGCGCCGGTCGACAGCCAGTACAGGCGGTCGCCGATGGCCAGGTTCAGTGGCAGGCCGTACTTGTAGTGCTCGTACATGATGTCGGCGCTGTCGCAGGTCGGGCCGGCGATCACCACCTCTTCCATCTCGCCTTTCTTCTCGGTCCAGATCGGGAACTTGATCGATTCGTCCATGGTTTCGATCAGGCCGGAGAACTTGCCCACGTCGGTGTATACCCAGCGCTCCACGGCGGTACGCGACTTGCGCGCCACCAGCACCACTTCGCTGACCAGGATACCGGCGTTGGCGATCAGCGAACGGCCCGGCTCGAGGATGATTTCCGGCAGGTCGTCGCCGAAGTCTTCCTTGAGGAAGCGGATGATCTCTTCGGCATAGGTTTCCAGGCTGTTGGTACGGGTGATGTAGTTGGCCGGGAAGCCGCCGCCCATGTTGATCAGCTTCAACTCGATGCCGTCTTCTTCCTTCAGGCGCTCGAAGATCACCTTGACCTTGGCGATGGCCGCATCCCACACGCTGATGTCGCGCTGCTGCGAGCCGACGTGGAAGGAGATGCCGTACGGCACCAGGCCCAGGTCGCGGGCGAGGATCAGCAGGTCCATGGCCATGTCGGTCTGGCAGCCGAATTTGCGCGACAGCGGCCAGTCGGCGGTGGTCGAGCCTTCGGTGAGGATGCGCACGTAGACCTTCGAGCCCGGTGCGGCCTTGGCGATGTTGCGCAGGTCGGCTTCGGAATCGGTGGCGTACAGGCGCACGCCCTTCTCGTAGAAGTAGCGGATGTCCTTGGACTTCTTGATGGTGTTGCCGTAGCTGATGCGGTCGGCGCTCACGCCCTGGTTCATCACCTTGTCCAGCTCGTAGATCGAGGCGATGTCGAAGTTCGAGCCCTTGTCCTTGAGCAGGTCGATGATCTCCACGGCCGGGTTGGCCTTGACCGCGTAGTAGACCTTGGCGAATTCGAAACCGGCGCGCAGGTCGTCGTAGGCCTTGCTGATGATCTGCGTGTCGATGACGACGAACGGGGTTTCCTGCTTGTCGGCGAACGCCTTCATCTTGGTGAAAGTGTCACGTGCGAAATAGTCTTCGACTTGGATCGACATGCTCAAGGACTCCATGGGCAAACGGAATGAATAAGTGGTTGCAGACGAACGCCCTCCGTATCCCCACGTTGGAGGGCTCGACGGGGCCTTGGACGGCGCAGGTCGGAGCCGGATGGATCGTTTCCAGCATGGACGTTCGGCGCGCACTGTAGGGCGTGGGGACCGTGGAATCAACAGGCGAATCGGGCCTGCACCCTGAGTGATCGACTGGCCCGGCGGGCGGATGTTCCGGTGGGATCGGCAAGCGTTAAATATTGTGGAAGGGGCAGTATGGGAGCGGCTTGAGCCGCGATGGCCGACGCAGTCGGCCCAACCGGCCGAAGGCTGTACCGCACGGACCCTGCGGTGTCTGGGAGGGGCTGCTAGGCAGCCCATCGCGGCTCAAGCCGCTCCTACAACTGTGCATATTTATGGCCACGCCGCCTGTTCGAACGCGCAGACGGCCGGCCATAAATTTTTTGTTACTGACTCATTTTTCGTCAGCGCTTCAGGACACCGCCTCCGCCGGCGACACGATGCTGGTCTTCGCACCGCGCGAGCGACCCGAGCTCAGGTACGCCGCGATCGACTCCTGAGTCACCTCGCCCAAGAACACCTGCTCGGCATCGAGCACCGGCAGCCAGGCGCGGTTGAACTCATACATGCGCGACAACAAGATGCGCAGGTGCTCTTCGTGTGAGGCGGTGGCGTTGAACGGGCGCAGGAAGTCGCCGCAGGTGCCCTGCTGGCGGTGCATGTCGCGGCGCCGCACATAGCCCAGCGCCTTGTTCGCCGCATCGGTCACCACCACATAGCGGCGGTCGTGTTCGTCGAGCAGCTCCAGGGCGTCGGCCACCGGCGTTTCCGGGCTGACCGACGGGGCGTTGTCGGCCGCGTCTTCGGCCTTGACCAGGAGCAGGCGCTTGAGGGTGCTGTCCTGGCCGACGAAGCTGCTGACGAACTCGTCGGCCGGGTGCGCGAGCAGGGTGTCGGGATGGTCGAGCTGCAACAGCCTGCCGGCACGGAAGATGGCGATCTTGTCGCCCAGCTTGATGGCTTCGTCGATGTCGTGGCTGACCATGATCACGGTCTTGTTCAAGGCGCGTTGCATTTCGAAGAACTCGTTCTGGATCATTTCCCGGTTGATCGGGTCGACCGCGCCGAAGGGCTCGTCCATCAGCAATACCGGCGCGTCGGCCGCCAGGGCGCGGATCACGCCGATGCGCTGCTGCTGGCCGCCGGACAGTTCGCGCGGGTAGCGTTGCAGGTACTGCTTGGGTTCGAGCTTGATCATGCTCATCAGCTCGCGGGCGCGGTCGTGGCAGCGCTGTTTGTCCCAGCCCAGCAGGCGCGGCACCACGGTGATGTTCTCTTCGATGGTCATGTTGGGGAACAGGCCGATCTGCTGGATCACGTAACCGATGTGCCGGCGCAGGGTCACTTCGTCCAGGCCCGTGGTGTCTTCGCCATTGATAAAGACTTGGCCCGAGGTGGGCGCGATCAGGCGGTTGATCATCTTCAGCGTGGTGCTCTTGCCGCAGCCCGAAGGCCCCAGGAACACGCAGATCTCGCCTTCGTTGACGGTCAGGCTGACCGCATCGACGGCTTTGATCTGCTTGCCGTTGGCGGTGAAGGTTTTGCTGAGGTTCTTCAGTTCGATCATGAGCGCAGTCCTTCTGGAGTCAGGGCACGTTGCAGGGTTTGCAGGAGCAGGTCGGCAAGGATGGCCAGCAGGCTGACCAGCACGGCGCCGACCAGTAGCATCGACATGTCGCTGCGGCTGATGGAGGTGAGGATGAGCACGCCCAGGCCACCGGCGCCGATGGTCGCGGCAATGGTCATGACGCCGATGTTCATCACCACGGCGGTGCGCACCCCGGCGAGGATCACCGGTACGGCGATGGGCAGCTCGACCATGCGCAAGCGCTGGCCGAAGGTCATGCCGATGCCGCGCGCCGCTTCGCGGATGCCTGGCTCGACGCTGGTCAGGGCCAGGTAGGTGTTGCGCAGGATCGGCAGCAGCGAATAGAGGAACACGGCGGTGATCGCCGGCAGCGGGCCCAAGCCCTGGCCGAACTTGGAGTAGAACGGCAGCAGCAGGCCGAACAGGGCGATGGATGGGATGGTCAGCAGCACGGTGGCGCAGGCCTGCACCGGGCCGGCCACGGCCGGAAAACGGGTCATCAGGATGCCCAGCGGCACGCCGAAGAGGATCGCCAGGCCCACGGCGACGCCGACCAGGGTCAGGTGCTGCAAGGTCAATTGCAGCACCAGCGCCCAGTCGAGATGGCTGAAGGTGTCGAACAGGCTCATGGTTTCACCTCGCCGAGTGCGTGGTCGCGCAGGAAGGCCGCGGCTACGCGGCTCGGGCTCTGGTGCTCGACGTCGATGCGCGCGTTGAGCGTGCGCATGGTCTGGTCGTCGAGCGCCGCGGCCAGGGGTTCGAGCAGTGTCGCCAGTTGCGGATGCGCCTCGAGCACTTCGGTGCGCAGCACGGGGGCGGCGGTGTAGTCGGGGAAATAGTGCAGGTCGTCCTCGAGCAGCTTGAGGTTGAAGGCGTTCAGGCGGCCGTCGGTGGTGTAGACCAGGCCGGCGAATACCTGATTGTTACGCATGGCGGTGTACACCAGGCCCGAGTCCATCTGGCGGATGTTTCGGCGGTCGAGCGGCATGCCGTATAGCTCGCGCAGGCCGACCAGGCCGTCGGGGCGGTTGGCGAACTCGGTGTCCAAAGCCACCAGGTGGCTGCGCTCGGATTCGTCGTTGAGCACGCGGGTCAGGTCGCTGATGCTATCGATCTGCGGATAGGCCTGGGCCACCTTCTGCGGCAGGCCGAGCGCATAGGTGTTGCTGAATTTCGACGGGGCCAGCCAGGTCAGGCCTTTCTGCGCATCGAGCTGCTTGACCTTGGCGTAGGTGGCCTCGGGGCTGGGCATGCGTTCTTCGATGTGGTTGTAGGAGACCAGCGACACCCCGGTGTATTCCCAGAGCATGTCGAGCTGCCCGGTCTCCTGGGCCTGGCGCGCGATGTTGCTGCCCAGGCCCGAGGTGATGCGCACGTCGAAACCGTTGGCGCGCAGGTACTGCGCGGTGATTTCGGCGAGGATGGTCTGCTCGGTGAAGACCCGGGCGCCGATGCGGATCAGCGGTTTCTGCGCGGCCTGGGCGACGCTTGCGCACAGCAAGGCCGCGCCCAGGGCAATGGCGATCAATCGTTTCATGACAGTCCTCGTTCAGTGGGCCAGGCCGCGTTCCAGCCAGCGCTTGCTGGAAAAACTCACCAGCGCGTCGAGCAGCAGTGCCAGCAGTGCAGTGCAGGCGGCGCCGAGCAGCAGTTGCGGCTGGTTGTTCAAGGCGATGCCGGGGAAGATCAGGCTGCCCAGGCTGTTGGCGCCGATCAGGAACGACAGGGGCGCAGTGCCGACGTTCAGGGCCAGGGCCACGCGCACGCCGCCGACGATGATGGGCACGGCGTTGGGCAGCTCCACCTGCAAGAGTTGCTGGCGCGGCGTCATGCCGATGCCGGTGGCGGCTTCCTTGAGGGAGGCCGGGACGTTCTTCAGGCCTTCGTAGGTGTTGCGCACGATGGGCAGCAGGGAGGCGAGGAACAGCGCGAAGATCGCGGGGCCGGCACCAATGCCTAGGACACTGAGGGCGATGGCCAGAACGGCCAGGGGAGGGATGGTGTTGCCAACGTTGAAGAACTGCATGAAGCGCTCGGCTTTGTCGACCCTGTGCGGCCGACTCAAGGCAATGCCGGCGGGGATGCCCACGGCCAACGCCGCCGCCATCGAAGCCAGCACCAGCACCAGGTGCGCTTGCAGGTAAAAGCCAAGGTCGCCTTGGTAGCGGGCGATCGTGTCGAGGCCGATCCAGTGGATCAGCAGGGCCAGGATGACGAGCACGGCGGCCCATCCCATCAGCCCCTTTCCGTAGCGTCTAGCCACAGGTGGACTCCTTTGTCAGGTCGGCGAACGCACGTCCCGGTAGACCGACATCGCCGGCGGCGGGCAGTGGGTTCGCGAGTAGCGGCGCAGCGCCGGCGAGCGGCAGCCAATCACGCCATGAGCCAAGCCTCGTCAGGCTCGTGAAGCAGGTGTCGCCAGCCCTGGAACGCGGGGTGCGGCAGGGGAGCGGACGTCTCCGAAGGGCACAAAGGTTTACACGTTGGCAGGCATTTGGCTAGCGTTGATCCACTGCCTGGGGTGGCGCTCGGCAGGAAAAAACAGGCATTGGAAGGCGATTAGGCCAGTGAAAACACTGGTTTCACGCCAAGCGCCAGCGCGCTTACCGTTTAGTGTTTCGGCCAGGCGGGCCGGGTGCTGCGGGGTAGCGCGGGCCGGCCGCTGCCACAGCTTTGGTCTGGCGGCAAGATCGGGTATCATACCGCCCCTTTTTCAAAGACCCAGTCAGGCGATTTCCCATGACCCAACAGGCCGCCGAAGTCGCGAAGCGCCGCACTTTCGCCATCATTTCCCACCCCGACGCCGGTAAGACCACCATCACCGAGAAGCTGCTGCTGATGGGCAAGGCCATTGCCGTCGCCGGTACCGTGAAGTCGCGCAAGTCCGACCGCCATGCCACCTCCGACTGGATGGAAATGGAGAAGCAGCGCGGTATCTCCATCACCACCTCGGTGATGCAGTTCCCCTACCGCGAACAGATGATCAACCTGCTCGACACCCCCGGCCACGAAGACTTCTCCGAAGACACCTACCGCACCCTGACCGCGGTCGACTCCGCGTTGATGGTGCTCGACGGCGGTAAGGGCGTCGAACCACGCACCATCGCCCTGATGGACGTCTGCCGCCTGCGCGACACGCCGATCGTGAGCTTCATCAACAAGCTCGACCGCGACATCCGCGACCCCATCGAGCTGCTCGACGAAATCGAAGCGGTGCTCAAGATCAAGGCCGCGCCGATCACCTGGCCGATCGGCTGCTACCGCGACTTCAAGGGCGTGTACCACCTGACCGGCGACTACATCATCGTCTACACCCCAGGGCACGGCCACGAGCGCACCGAAACCAAGATCATCGAGAAGCTCGACTCCGACGAGGCCCGCGCGCACCTGGGCGACCAGTACGACAGCTTCGTCGAGCAGTTGGAACTGGTGCAGGGCGCCTGCCACGAGTTCAATCAGGACGAGTTCATCAACGGTCAGCTGACCCCAGTGTTCTTCGGCACCGCGCTGGGCAACTTCGGCGTCGACCACGTGCTCGATGCGGTGGTCGATTGGGCGCCACGCCCACTGGGCCGGGTAGCCAACGAGCGCACCGTCGAGCCTGTGGAAGAGAAGTTCACCGGCTTCGTGTTCAAGATCCAGGCGAACATGGACCCCAAGCACCGCGACCGCATCGCTTTCATGCGCATCTGCTCGGGCCGTTACGAGAAGGGCATGAAGATGCGCCACGTGCGCCTGGGCAAGGACCTGCGCGTGGGCGATGCGCTGACGTTCTTCTCCTCCGAGCGCGAACAGCTCGAAGAGGCCTATGCCGGCGACATCATCGGCCTGCACAACCACGGCACCATCCAGATCGGCGACACCTTCAGCGAAGGCGAAGTGCTGGGCTTCACCGGCATTCCGCACTTCGCCCCGGAGCTGTTCCGCCGCGTGCGCCTGAAAGACCCGCTCAAGTCCAAGCAGCTGCGCCAGGGCCTGCAACAGCTGGCCGAAGAGGGCGCGACCCAGGTGTTCTTCCCAGAACGCAGCAACGACATCATCCTCGGCGCGGTCGGCGTGCTGCAGTTCGACGTGGTCGCCAGCCGTCTGAAGGAGGAATACAAGGTCGAGTGCGCCTACGAGCCGATCACCGTATGGTCGGCCCGCTGGATCACGTGCGACGACAAGAAGAAGCTCGAAGACTTCAAGACCAAGGCCTTCGAGAACCTGGCCATCGACGGCGGCGGCCACCTGACCTACCTGGCCCCGACGCGGGTCAACCTGGCGCTGATGGAAGAGCGCTGGCCGGACGTGAAATTCCGCGCCACCCGCGAGCACCATTGATCGCCCGAACGAGCGTGCGCCGGTGTTCCGACCGCACGCTCGTCCGCGTCGACACCGTCAGTTGCCGGCCTTGATGCTCGTCCAGATCCGCGTGCGAATGCGGTCGATCTTCGCCGGCATCGATTCCAGGGCGAACAGCTTGCCCATCACGGCGTCGCTCGGGTAGACCATGCTGTTCTGGGTCAACGCCGGTTGCACGAGGGCATTGGCCTTGAGGTTGCCGTTGGCGTACTGCACCGAGTCGCTGATGTTGGCCATCACCTCGGGCTGCAGCAGGTAGTTCATGTAGGCGTAGGCCGCCTTCTCGTTCGG
Organism: Pseudomonas sp. UBA6562; assembly: GCF_002434265.1. Lineage (GTDB taxonomy): Bacteria > Pseudomonadota > Gammaproteobacteria > Pseudomonadales > Pseudomonadaceae > Aquipseudomonas. Next base: position 87,003 of record NZ_DJJS01000001.1, read on the forward strand.
CGCATCGGCCGGCATGGCGACCATGTCGAACCACAGCGGCGCACCTTCCTTGGGAATCGAGTAGCCCACCTTGACCCCGTTCTTCGCCTCTTCGGCGCGGTTCTTCGCCTGCAACACGTCGCCCGAGAAGCCCACCACCACGCACACGTCGCCGTTGGCCAGGTCGCCGGTGTACTTGGACGAGTGGAAGTAGCTGATGTACGGCCGCGCCTTCATCAGCAGCGCCTTGGCTTTCTCGTAGTCCTCGGGCTTCTGGCTGTGGTGCGGCAGGCCCAGGTAGTTGAGGGCGATGGGCAGCAGCTCCGGGCCGTTGTCCAGCATCGCCACGCCGCAGCTTTTCAGCTTGCTCAGGTACTCGGGCTTGAAGATCAGGTCCCAGGAGTCGAGCGGCGCGTCCTCGCCCAGCACCGCTTTGACCTTGTCGACGTTGTAGCCGATGCCGGTGCTGCCCCAGAGGTAGGGGAAGCCGTACTGGTTGCCCGGGTCGTTCACCTCCAGCACCTTGAGCAGGCGCGGGTCGAGGTTCTGCCAATTCGGCAACTGCGCCTTGTCGAGGCGTTTCAAGGCCCCGCCCTGGATCTGCCGGGCCATGAAGTGGTTGGACGGAAACACCACGTCGTAGCCGGAGTGGCCGGTCATCAGCTTGCCGTCGAGGGTTTCGTTGCTGTCGTAGACGTCGTAGGTCGGCACGATGCCAGTGGCTTTCTGGAAGTTCTGCAACGTGTCGGGCGCGATGTAGCTCGACCAGTTGTAGATCTTCACCGAGTCGGCGGCGTTGGCCAGGCCTGCGGTCAGCATCAGGGGGGCGAGGAGGAGTGTGCGCATGTCCGGTTTACCTTGCGTGGTCTGTTGTTGTCGAAGAACGGCAGGCGGATCGGCGGATCAGAAAATCAACACATAGGTCTTGCGTACGGTCTCCTGGATGTCCCAGGTGCCGGTGCTGTTGGCCGGTAGCATCAGGGCGTCTCCGGCTTCGATGAGCAGGGGCTCGCCGCCATCGGGGGTGAAGGTGCAGCGGCCCTTGATGAAATGGCAGAACTCCTGCTGCACGATCTGCCGCCGCCAGCGCCCCGGGGTGCATTCCCAGATGCCGGTTTCCACCCCGTCGCTGCGCTCCACGCAGGTGACCGAGGTGACGGCCACAGGCTCGCCGAGCGGTACGGCGACCGGGCTGGAGGTGTCCAGCACGGTGCTGTCGGTGTGTTTGAACTGGGTGATGCGCATGGCGATGGGTCTCCTATGAAGGTGGGCGCAACTCAGTGCATGAAGCCTTCCATGAACCCTGCCAGGCCGATGGCGAAGCGGCGACGCCAGGCTGGGCTGGCCGGGTCGGCGAGCACGCGGTCCTCGTGCACGAAGCTGCGGATGATCGCGTTGTAGCCCAGCCAGCGGCACGGCTCGGGCGGCCACCTGGCCAGGCTCGACAGGGGACGGTTGTCGTGCACCCAGGGCTGGGCGGTGAGTGCGTTGTGCTGGCCGAGGATCAGTGCGGCCAGGGTGCGACCGCCCAGGTTGCTGGCGCCCACCCCCTCGCCGCCGTAGCCGCCGGCCAGGGCCAGGCCGCGTTGGCGGTCGCACAGCATGTGCGGCCGGAAACGCCGGGCCATGCCCAGGTTGCCGCCCCAGGAATGGCTGATGCGCACGTGCTTCAAATGCGGGAACAGTTCGCCGAACAGGTAGCGGCGCAGTTCGACCTCGGCTTCGCTCAGGGTGAAGTCCTCGCGCAGACGGCCGCCGAAGCGGTAGCCGCCGCGCGCGCCGAACACCAGACGGTCGTCGAGCGTGCGCTGGCCGTAGGTCACCTGACGGCTGCCCTCGCTGAACGCCTGGCCTTGGCTGAGGCCGATCTGCTCCCAAGCCGAGGGGGGCAGCGGCTCGGTCGCCACCAGCAGGCTCTGCACCGGCAGCTGGTAATGCCCAAGCGGCGGCAGGCTGGCGGCATAGCCTTCGACGGCCGGCACCACCCATTGGCAGCGCACGCGGGCTCGGGCAGTCAGCACTTCGCCGGTATGCCAATCGTGCGCAGGGGTGCCTTCGTAGATCGTGACGCCCAGCGCTTCGACCGTCCGCGCCAGCCCGCGCACCAGCTTGGCGGGGTGGATCGTCGCCACATGGGGGCAGAAAATCGCGCCATAGGCATTGCTGGCACGCAGTTGCCCGGCCAGTTGCTCGGGCTTGAGCCAGCGGTAGTCGTCCTCGTTCATGCCCTGGCGGTACAGGTCGTCGAGGTAGGCGCGCAGGTGGCGTTCCTGCTCCGGATAGCGGGCGGCGCAGTAGATCACCCCGGCCTTGCGGTAGTCGCAGTCGATGCCTTCGCGCTGCAGCACGCGCTGCACTTCGTCGGGGATGCTGTGCAGCAGGTCGACGCTGGCGCGGCGTTGCTGGGCCGAAAGCGTGGCGAGCATGCGGTCTTCGCCGAGCAGGTTGCCCATCAGCCAGCCGCCGTTGCGGCCCGAAGCGCCGAAGCCTGCGGTGTTGGCTTCGAGGATGGCGATGCGCAGGTGCGGGGCCTGGCGCTTGAGGTAGTAGGCGGTCCACAGGCCGGTGTAGCCGGCGCCGACGATGCACACGTCGACGTCCAGGTCGTGTTGCAGGGGCGGACGTGGGTCGAGCGGTTCGTCGAGCTGGTCCATCCACAGGCTGATCGTGCGCCAGGCTTGCATCGCTACCGCTCCTACTGTCGTTGCAGGTGTGCGGAGGATGCTAGTCGGGGAATGGGGGCGATGTCTTGTGTGCGTGCACGCAGAGAAAACGGGTCCAGCGAGCGGTATCTATCCAGCTCTATAGACGCTCGGACATTTGTAACCTCATGGCCGCTGCACTCTTTGCCATAAGGATACTGCAATGAAAAGTTACGCTCATTTACCCAAGCAATGCGCCAAAGCGCCCAAGAAGCCTGGGGCTGGCACGCCTGCTCACCATCCTGCGAAGCCCCCTGTAAAGCCCCCCGTGCATCCGCCTGTGCATCCACCGGAAAAGCCTCCCGCGCATCCGCCCGTGCACCCACCGAGAAAGCCGCCCGTGCATCCACCCGTGCACCCACCGATAAAGCCACCGGTGAGCCCTCCAAAAAAACCTGCTCACCCCGCCAGTTCGCACATTGTGGCGCCCCCTGGTTACAAGAAACCGCCATTGCCCAAGCCGCGTCCCAAACCCGCCCCGACGGCGACCAAACCTCTGATCGAGGCGCTCAAACGCTTGGAACAACTAGGGTCTTTGGCAGGGTCGGTGCTGGCAGTGCTGGGTGTGGGGAGCTATACATGGCCCTATGTTCAAAAGCTTATACCCGATGCGCAACTACAGCCCGACGACAGCATCGTCTTCCCCGATCAAAGCGTGCTGAGTCCGGACGGCGTCATCGAATACCCCGATGAAGGGTTGCTGTATCCGGACGGGCTCTTCGTCTTCAAAGACGGTACTCAAGTGCAAGGCAAGATCACGGCTGATGGAGAAGTCGTCTTCCCCGACGCCATGACCTGATCGACCGCCATCCACTGAGCGCGCTTCAGTCGAAGCGTGCTCCTTGTTGGCAAAGGTACGCTTTGGGCGAAAGCCCCGTCCGTTCTCGGAAGCATTTGTAGAAGGCCGAGAGCGAGTTGAACCCTGCAGCGAAGGCCAATTCGTCGATACGCGCGCCGCTCGAATCCGTCTCCAGTTGCCCCAGCAGATGTTGCAAGCGCGCCTGGTTGACGTAGCGGTAGAAGCTCTGCCCCAGCACCTGGTTGAGCAGGTAGGAAATCTGATTGCGGCTGTAGCCGCTTTCGCTGGCCACCCGTTGCAGATCCAATTCGGGATCCAGGTAGGGGCGGCGACGCTGGAAGTACTGTTCCAGATCTTGGGCCATGGTGCTCAACTGGCGTGGCGACAACCCCAAGCGGCTCGTGGCCGGGCGGGCTTGCCGGTTGCCGCGGCTGGCGAGCGCCTCGCGCACCAGGGTCGCGTATTCGTTCACCTGGCAGATCAGCCCGTCGCTGACGGTGATGACCTCGCTGGACTGGAAGGTGACCAGCCCTTCGCCCCCCTGCACCGTCACCTCGTACTGGATGAACGCCTTGCAGCCGTCCACGCGAATCCGATCGCTGTGCACGATGTCTTCCCCGGCGTGGTGGGGCAGGCAGACCTTCACGTAGTCGCGCAGTTGGACGTAGTCGAGCACACGGTTCTGAAAATAGTCGTGGTAGCGCACCTGCGGGTGATAGAGCGCCATCACAGCGTCTAGGTCGCGGTGTTTCCAGCTCAGGTGATAGCGCATGACCACGTCTGCCGTCAGCGGCGTTTGCTCAGGGCCATCGCGAAGAAGGGGGGCAGTCATGACGCGATAGTGCATCGCCGCACCAGCGCCGACAAGCCTGGTGAGCCTGTGTGCGTCCAGTTGCCGCAGCGACCCTGCAATACGCCCACTCCATTTGGATAGCTTCGGGCGTTTCGCACGATCCTAGGAAATAAATTTTCTGTAAGTCTTTGATTTAATTGAAAGTCATTTTTGGTCATATCTGGCACGCAGGCTGCACTGTCCCCTTATGCAAGCCCCACAAAAGTTTTGCTCACCTTCATAAGGCGCCGAGTCATGATAACCACTGCCGATCTGCCAACCGCTGTCTCCGAGGCCCCGAACCGCTCGGGCGTATCCTGGGCCGCTATCTTCGCCGGTGCTGCTGCCGCAGCGTCCTTGTCACTCATCCTTGTCGTACTGGGAACCGGTTTAGGTTTCGCCGCGACCTCGCCTTGGGAAAACGAAGGCGCCAGCGCACAAGCGTTGGGTATCTCGACCATCGTATGGTTGCTGGTGACGCAGATCATCGCCTCGGGTGCGGGCGGTTACCTCGCCGGTCGTCTGCGGGTGAAGTGGGCCAACCTGCATGGCGACGAGGTGTATTTCCGTGATACCGCGCATGGCTTCCTGTCGTGGGCCGTTTCGGTGCTGGTTGCTGGCGTGCTGATCGTCAGCGCTGCCGGTAACGTGATCGGTGCAGGCGCCAAAGCCGGTGCCAGCGTAGTAGCGGGTGCAGGCGCCGCCGCTGCTGCCACCGCCGATGGCTCGTCGAACAATGCCGACCCTATGGGCTACTTCGTCGACGGTCTGTTCCGTAGCGATGCACCTGCAAGCGTGAGCGAAGATGCCGCCAACGGCGTCGCCACCCGCATCCTGGCCCGCGGCATCGCCCAAGGCGGCAGCCTGGAGCCGGCCGACCGTACCTACCTCGCGCAACTGGTCGCCCAACGCACCCGTCTGACCCAGCCTGAAGCCGAAGCCCGTGTCGACCAGGTCCTGGCTCAAGTGCAACAAGCCAAGGTCGAAGCCCAACAAGCCGCCGACACCGCGACCAAGGTCGCTGCCTGGACCGCGCTGTGGACCTTCGTCGCCCTGCTGTGCGGCGCCTTCTTCGCCAGCCTCGCCGCGCTGTTCGGTGGCCGTCGTCGTGACCGCGTGGTCTACGTCGAAGACACCTACGCCACTACCCGTACCGTTCGTTAAGACGACTCATCAAGGAGATTCACCATGCGTTCATTGCTGCTTTGGTTCCTCGGGATCCCAATTCCAATCATCATCCTGATCGCCATCTTCGTGCACTGAGTCGAAGAGCGTCGAACGAAGAAGGGGCCGCAATCGCGGCCCCTTTTTCGTGTCGACGTTTCAAGCGTCAGAGGAACTGCTCGGCGTAGTGGCAAGCCACCTGCCGGGTATGCACCGGGCGCAGCACAGGCACTTCGTTGACGCAGCGTTCGGTGGCATAGGGGCAGCGCTTGTGGAAGGTGCAGCCGCTGGGCGGGTTCAAGGGATTGGGCAGTTCGCCGCTGATGCGCAGCTTGGGCTTGGCCGGGTCGGGGTGGATGGTCGGAGTGGCTGACAATAGCGCTTGAGTGTAGGGATGCAGCGGCTTGTCGTAGAGGTCGGTCTTCGGCCCGATCTCCACCGGTTTGCCGAGGTACATCACCAGGACGTCATCGGCCACATGGCGCACCACGGCCAGGTTGTGCGAGATGAAGACGTAGGCGGTGTCGAATTTCTGCTGCAAATCCATGAACAGGTTGAGTACCTGGGCCTGGATCGACACGTCGAGCGCCGAGGTCGGCTCGTCGGCCACCAGCACTTTGGGTTGTAGCATCATCGCCCGGGCCAGGGCGATGCGCTGGCGCTGGCCGCCGGAGAACATGTGTGGGTAGCGCTGGTAGTGCTCGGGGCGCAGGCCTACCTGCTCCATCATCGCCTGCACCCGTGCACGGCGCTCGGCTTTGCTCAGGGACGTGTTGATCAGCAGCGGCTCGGCCAATTGGTCGCCGATCTTCTGCCGCGGATTGAGCGAGGCATAGGGGCTTTGGAACACCATCTGCACGTCGCGGCGCAATTGCTTGCGTTCGGCCTTGCCAGCGCCGGCCACTTCCACGCCGTCGATCTGCAGGGAGCCGGCGCTGGGCTCTTCGATCAGGGTCAGGGCGCGGGCCAGGGTGGACTTGCCGCAGCCGGATTCGCCCACCACGGCCAGGGTCTTGCCGGCTTCGAGTTCGAAGGAAACGCCATTGAGCGCCTGGACCACGGCCGTGCCCTTGAACAGGCCACGGGACACGCTGTAGTGACGGGTCAGGTCGCGAGCGGTGAGAACGACGGCCATCACGCCACCTCCTGGTTCAATGGGTGCAAGCAACGCGCCAGACTATGCGCCTTGGGCTCGAGGGGTGGGCGCTGTTGGCGGCAGTCGTCCTGCACGTACGGGCAGCGCGGCGACAGCAGGCAGCCGTGGGGGCGGTCGTAGCGGCCGGGCACGATGCCGGGCAGGGTGGCCAGGCGTTCGGCGCCCAGGCTGTGCTCGGGGATCGCCGCCAGCAACGCCTCGCTGTAGGGGTGGGCCGGCAGGTCGAAGAGTGTCGGGACCTGGCCCAGTTCGACGGCCTGGCCGGCGTACATCACGCACACCCGGCGCGCGGTTTCGGCGACCACGGCCAGGTCATGGGTGATGAGGATCAGCGCCATGTCCTGCTCCTTCTGCAAGGCCACCAGCAGTTCCATGATCTGCGCCTGGATGGTCACGTCGAGCGCGGTGGTCGGCTCGTCGGCGATCAGCAGGCGCGGCTCGCCGGCGATCGCCATGGCGATCGCCACACGCTGGCTCATGCCGCCCGACAGTTGGTGCGGGTAGGCGTCCAGGCGGCTCTCGGGGGCGGGAATCTCGACCTTGCGCAGCAGCTCCAGGGCGCGCTGGCGTGCCGCACGGCCCTTCAGACCCAGGTGCTGGCGCAGCACCTCTTCGATCTGGTAACCCACCGTGTAGCTCGGGTTGAGCGCGGTCATCGGGTCCTGGAAGATCATCGCGATGTCTTTGCCGACCACCTTGCGCCGTTGCCGGCGGCTCAGGGTCAGCATGTCGCTGCCATTGAAATTCAGGGTGTCGGCGGTGATGCGCCCGGGCGCATCGATCAGGCCCATCAGCGCCATCATGGTCACCGACTTGCCCGACCCCGATTCGCCGACGATGGCCAGGATCTCGCCGGCCTCCACCGACAGGTCGAGGCCATCGACTACGGGTACTGCATGGGCGTCGCCGAAGCGCACGTTCAGGTTGTTGATCGTCAACAGGGACATGGCGTTCTCCTCAGGCGGCGTTCTTGAGTTTCGGGTCCAGCGCGTCGCGCAGGCCGTCGCCCATCAGGTTGATTGCCAGCACGCTGAGCAGGATGGTCAGCCCGGGCAGGCTCACCACCCACCAGGCGCGTTCGATGTAGTCGCGGGCCGAGGCCAGCATGGTGCCCCACTCGGGCGTCGGCGGTTGCACGCCCAGGCCGAGGAAGCCCAGCGCGGCGGCATCGAGAATCGCCGAAGAGAAGCTCAAGGTGGCCTGCACGATCAGCGGCGCCATGCAGTTGGGCAACACGGTCACGAACATCAGCCGCGGCAGGCCGGCACCGGCCAGGCGTGCGGCCGTGACATAGTCGCGGTTCAGCTCGCTCATCACCGCCGCGCGGGTCAGGCGCACATAGGAGGGCAGGGACACGATGGCGATGGCGATCACCGTGTTGATCAGCCCAGGGCCAAGGATGGCGACGATGGCCACCGCCAGCAGCAGCGACGGCAGGGCCAGCATCACGTCCATCAGGCGCATGATCGCCGGGCCCAGGATGCGCGGGAAGAAGCCGGCCAACAGGCCCATGAGGATGCCCGGAATCAGCGACAGCACCACCGACGACAGGCCGATCAGCAGCGACAGGCGCGCGCCCTGGATCAGCCGCGAGAGCAGGTCGCGGCCCAGTTCGTCGGTGCCGAACACGAAGCGCCAGGTGCCGCCGTCGAGCCATACCGGCGGGGTGAGCAGAAAGTCGCGGTACTGCTCGCTGGGGTTGTGCGGCGCCACCCAGGGGGCGAACAGGGCGCAGAACACCACCAGGCACATGAAGAACAGCCCGGCCACCGCGCCCTTGTTGCGCGAGAAGGCGTGCCAGAACTCCTTGTAGGGGGAGGGGTAGAGCAGGCTTTGGTCCACCGGCTGGGCGGCGGCCATGGGTTTGAGCGTAGGCGTGGTCATGGCGAGTCCTCAGCGCTGATGGCGGATGCGTGGGTTGACCAGGCCGTAGAGGATGTCCACGACGAAGTTGACCAGGATCACCAGGCAGGCGATCAGCAGAATGCCGTTCTGCACCACGGGGTAGTCCCGCGCGCCGATGGCCTCGATCAGCCATTTGCCGATGCCCGGCCAGGAAAAGATGCTTTCGGTCAGCACGGCCCCGGCCAGCAACGCGCCGACTTGCAGGCCGAACACCGTCAGCACCGGGATCAGCGCGTTGCGCAGGCCGTGGATGAACACCACCCGCGCCGGCGACAGGCCCTTGGCACGGGCGGTGCGGATGTAGTCTTCGCGCAGCACTTCGAGCATCGAGGAGCGGGTCATGCGCGCGATCACCGCCAGGGGAATGGTGCCCAGTACGATGGCCGGCAGGATAAGGTGCATCACTGCATCCTTGAACGCGCCTTCCTCGCCGCTGAGCAGGGTGTCGATGAGCATGAAGCCGGTCACCGGCTCCACGTCGAACAGCACGTCGTTGCGCCCCGACACCGGTGTCCAGCCCAGGCTGACCGAGAAGAACATGATCAGCACCAGGCCCCACCAGAAGATCGGCATGGAATAGCCCGCCAGCGAAATGCCCATCACCCCGTGGTCGAACAGCGACCCGCGTTTGAGCGCGGCGATCACCCCGGCCAGCAGGCCGACGACCCCGGCGAACAGCAAGGCGGCGCCGGCCAGCTCCAGGGTGGCGGGAAACAGGGTGGTGAATTCGCTCCACACGCTTTCGCGGCTGCGCAGCGATTCGCCCAGGTCGCCGTGGGCGAGTTTGCCGATGTAGTCCAGGTACTGCGCCGGCAGCGGCTTGTTCAAGCCCAGGCGCTCCATGGCCTGGGCGTGCATCTCGGGGTCGACCCGGCGTTCGCCCATCATCACCTCGACCGGGTCACCGGGAATCAGGCGGATGAGGGCGAAGGTCAGCAGGGTGATGCCGAAGAAGGTCGGGATCAGCAGGCCCAGGCGGCGGGCAATGAAACTCAGCATGGATGTCGATACCTCTTCAGGCCGTGCGACGGTCAGCCGGCACGGCAGGTGCCGCCGGCTGCCTGTCGGTGCCGGCGATCGTTGTTCTGAACTACTTCACCTGGGTGGTGGCGAAGTTGTTGTTGGTCAGCGGGCTGGGTTGGAAGCCCTCGACGTTCCGGCGCATGGCGGTGAACACCTTGGGGTGGGCGATGTTCAACCACGGCCGGGCCTCATCGTACACCGTCAGCGCTTGCTCATAGAGTTTGCCGCGCGCCGCAGGTTCGATGATTTCCCGTGCCTGGTCGATGAGTGTCTGGAAGCGCGGGTCGCACCAGCGGGCGTAGTTCTCGCCGCTCTTGGCCCCTTCGCAGCCCAGCAGGGGGGTGAGGAAGTTGTCCGGGTCGCCGTTGTCGCCCGCCCAGCCGCTGGCCAGCAGGTCGTGTTCGCCGCGTTTGCCGCGACGCAACATCTCGGCCCACTCCATCACGCGGATGTCGACCACCAGACCGACTTTGGCCAAGTCCGCTTGCAGCAGTTCGGCCGACAGGCGCGGGTTGGGGTTGCTCGGGCCGCCGCCGTTGCGGGTGAACAGGGTCAGCACCGTGCCGGTCGGCACACCGGCTTCCTGCAACAGGGCGCGGGCCTGCTCGGGGTCGTAGGGCGGGTTGCGCAGGTCGCTATTGAAACCCAGCACCGTGGGCGGGAAGGGGTTGGTCGCCTCCAGCGCGTTGCCAGGGCCGAACAATTGCTCGACGTGGGTGCGCCGGTCGAAGGCCAGGTTGATGGCCTTGCGCACGCGCGCGTCCTTGAGGAAAGGGTGCTGGGTGTTGAGGGCGATGTAGCTGGTGACCAGGGTTTCGATCGAGGCCACCTTCAACTGCGGGTCGGCCTCGATGCTCGGTACGTCGTCGGGCTTGGGGTACAGCGCCACCTGGCACTCGTTGGCGCGCAGCTTTTGCAGGCGCACGTTGTTGTCGGGGGTGATGACGAACACCAGGGTGTCGGCCGGCGGCGCGCCGAGGAAGTAGTCGGGGTGCGCGGTGTAGCGGATCTGCGCGTCCTTGCGGTAGCGCTGGAACACGAACGGGCCGGTGCCGACTGGCTTGCTGTTGAGTTCGGCGGTCTTGCCTGCGGCCAGCAGTTGGTCGGCGTATTCGGCGGAGTAGATCGAGGTGAAGCCCATGGCCAGGTCGTGCAGGAACGGCGCTTCGCGGCGTTTGAGGGTGAAGACCACGGTATAGGGGTCGGTCTTTTCCACCGAACGGATCAACTGGCTGAAGGCCATGCTTTCGAAATAGGGGAAGCCCACGCTGGCCTTGTCGTGCCAGGGGTGCTTGGGGTCGAGCTGGCGCTGGAAGCTCCACAGCACGTCGTCGGCATTGAATTCGCGGGTGGGGGTGAAATAGGCGGTGCGGTGGAACTGCACCCCGCGGCGCAGGTGGAAGGTGTAGACCAGGCCGTCGTCGCTGACCGTCCAGCGTTCGGCGAGCGAGGGTTGCAGTTCGGTGCTGCCGGACACGAAGTCGACCAGGCGGTTGAACAGGGTCTGGGCGGCGGCATCGAAGGTCACGGCGGTGGTGTACTGCGCCACGTCGAAGCCCTCGGGGCTCGCTTCGGTGCAGACCACCAGGGGCTTGGCCAGCGCCTGGCCGGCCAGGCCCAGGCACAGCGACAGCAAGGCGGCGTTGAGTGCGGGCGTTTTCATGCGATCTCCTGAGCGATCGTTGCAGGATAGCTGCCATGGCGCGGCAGGGCGCCATGGCAGTGGCTGTCAAAGGATGTTGAACGGTACGGTGGTGACCACGCGGAACTCGTTCAGGCTGCCATCGCCTTGGTTCTTGCTGGCGCGGTGGGTGGTATAGGTGGCGCGGATCGCCGTGTCCTTCAGCGGGCCGCTCTGGATCGCATAGCTGGTGCCGATGCCGTACTCATAGTGGGTTTCGCCTTGCAACCCGGCCACGTCGTAGCCGGTGCCGCGGTAATGGGTGCCGTCGATGCCCCAGCCGCGCGCGTTGTACACGTTGAACTTGAGCCCCGGTACGCCGAAGGGCGCCATGTTCAGCACGTACGAGAGCTGCAGGGATTTCTCGTTGGGCCCGTTGAAGTCCGACAGCAGCGAGTTGGCCAGGAAGATGCCGTTGGTTTCGTGCAGGTAGTCGAAATACTCGTTGCCGTTGACCTGCTGCCAGGCCACCTGAACGGTATGCGCCTGGTGGGTGAGGGCCAGGGACAGGCTGTAGGTGTCGTTGTCGATTTCGCCGAGTTTGCGCTGGCCGGTGTCGCGGGTCTTGTAGTAGTTGAGGCCGGTCGACAGGCTCAGCGTGTCGCTGTCGCCCAGTTCGTGCACCGCGCCGAAGTAGTACTGGTTCCAGAAGTCGTCGACCTTGGACGCGTATAGGCTGGTGGTCAAGCTCGCCAGCGGCTGGTAGTTGAAGCCGAACATGCTCACCCGGTCGGTTTCAACGCCCGTGGCGCCGTACTCGCTGCGGAACTTGCTCAGGCTCTGTTCGGTACGCGGCGAGACGCGGTCGAAGGTGCCGGCATCGAAGCTCAGGGTGTCGAACTCGGCGCTGTGCAGGCTGGCCCCCTGGAAGCTCGACGGCAGGGCGCGGTTGCCGATGTAGGCCATCACCGGCGTATCCACCGTGTGGCGCCCGACGGTCAGGGTGGTATTGGAGAGGCGCGCCTTGAGGTTGCCCAAGCCCAGCTTGCTCCATTGCGCGATCACGTCGCCGTCGCTGTGGGTCAGGGTGCGGTTGTTGGGGCCGGCCACTTTCTCGCGGTCTTGCAGCAGGGCCACGGCGTTGTAGCCGGCGGCCTCTACCGCGAAACCCAGCGTGCCCTGGGTGAAGCCCGAGCTGTAGTTGAGGATGGTGCCTTGCAGCCAGTTTTCCCGGCTGTGGCTGTCGTGGCGCGTGCCATCGGCCTTGTAGTAGCGCCATAGCGGCCCGCGCGCGGCGGTTTCGCGGGCGTACCAGTTGCGCGTGGTGCCGGACAGGCTTTGCCCTTCGACGAAGCCGGGTGCCTGCTCCTGTGCGGAGGCCGCGCGTTGCAGGGGGATGAACGCCTGGCTGACCGCTTCGGCCAGGGCCGCTTCGCTGAAGCTGCCCAAGGCTAAAGCCGCGGCAAGGTAGGGTGTTTTCATGGTGCATGCTCCTTTCTAGTTATGGCCCGCGTTGGCGCGGGTGGGGGTGTCGCACAGGGGGTTCACACTGCGTGTCGCTCGGCCAGGCGCAGGGCCACAGGCGAATGCCGGACGCACACGGCCACGGGAGTGCCAGAAGCGCTCCCGGGCTATACGGATAGGGTTATTCGGTGCTGACGCCGGAGAAGGTGTTACGGCCGAACGGGCTGACCTTGAAGCCGCTCACCGTGGCGCGCAGCGGCTGGCTCACCGTCGAGTGCGCCACCGGAGTGATCGGCACCTGCTGCTTGAGCCGCTGCTGCGCCTGCTGGTAGAGCACGCTGCGCTCGGCCGGGTCGGTAATGCGCTTGGCTTGGGTCACCAGGGCGTCATAGGGCTGGTCGCACCACCGCGCATAATTGTTGCTGCCGATGGCGGCGCAGCCGAAGAGGGTGCCGAGCCAGTTGTCAGGATCGCCGTTGTCGCCGGTCCAGCCGACCAAGGCGATGTCGTGTTCGCCCTGCTTGAGGCGCTTCAGGTATTCGCCCCATTCGTAGCTGACGATGCGCACCTTCAAGCCCAGCTTTTCCCAGTCGGCCTGCAGCATCTGCGCCATGAGCTTGGCGTTGGGGTTGTAGGGGCGCTGCACGGGCATGGCCCAGAGGGTGATCTCGGTGCCTTGCGCGATCCCGGCCTGCTTGAGCAGCGCCTTGGCCTTTTCTGGGTCGAAGGGGGCGTCCTCGATGCGGGTGTCGTACGACCATTGGGTCGGCGGCATGGCGTTGACCGCGATCTGCCCGGCCTCCTGGTACACCGCGTCGATGATCGCGCGCTTGTTCACCGCCATGTCCAGGGCCTGGCGCACCGCCAACTGGTCGAAGGGCGCGCGGTGGGTGTTGTAGGCGATGTAGCCGAGGTTGAAGCCGGCCTGTTGCAAGACCTCGATGGCCGGGTCGGCTTTGAGCGCAGGCAGGTCGGCCGGGCGCGGGTTGAGGGTGACCTGGCATTCGTTGCGGCGCAGTTTCTGCACCCGCACCGAGGGGTCGGTATTGATGGAGAACACCAGGGTGTCGACCTTGACCTCGTCCGGCGCCCAGTAGGCGGGGTTGGCGCGGTAGCGGATCTGCGCGTCCTTCTGGTAGCGCTGGAAGACGAACGGCCCGGTGCCGATCGGCTGCTGGTTGATGTCGCTGGGGCGCCCCTCGGCCAGCAGGTGCTCGGCGTATTCGGCGGAGAGGATCGAGGCGAAGGCCATGGCCAGGTTCTGGACAAATGCGGCGTCGACCTCGGCCAGGTGGAAGGTCACGCTCAACGGGCCGTTCTTTTCTACCTTGAGCAGGTTCTTGTCGAAACCCATGCTGACGAAGTAGGGGAATTCGGCGGGGTAGGCCAGGCGAAACGGATGCTGGCGATCGAGCATGCGCTGGAAGGTGAACAGCACGTCGTCGGCGTTGAAGTCGCGGCTGGGGGTGAAGGCCTTGTTGCTGTGCACCTTGACCCCTTCGCGCAATTGGAAGGTGTAGCGCAGGCCGTCTTCGGACACCTGCCAGGCCGTTGCCAGGGCAGGGTGCACGGCCGTGCCGCCGCGCTCGAATTCGACCAGGCGGTTGTAGATCGGCGTGCTGGCGTCACTGTCGGTGGCGCTGGTGTACTGCGCGATGTCGAACCCTGCCGGGCTGGCTTCGGCGCAGAACACCAGGCTCTTGGCCAGGGTGGTGGGGGTGTGACTCAGCAACCCGGCGCCGAGCAGGGCGCAGAGCAGGAAGGGGATACGCATGGCAACTCCTTGTAGCGGTGCGTGGCCCTTCCTTGGGCATGCGGTTCGACTGGATAGCGCGGGTTATTTCACGCTGACGCCATAGAACGAGTTGAGCGAGAACGGGCTGATCTTGAAGCCCTCGACGTTCCTGCGCATCGGTTGGTACACGGTGGAGTGGGCGATCGGCGTTATCGGCACCTGCTCCTTGATGATGCGCTGCGCCTGCCTGTACAGCTCGCTGCGCTGCTCGTGGTCGGTGGTGGCTTTGGCCTGCTTGATCAGGGCGTCATAGGGCTTGTAGCACCACTTGGAGAAGTTGTTGCCCTCCAGCGCGTCGCAGCCGAACAGGGTGCCGAGCCAGTTGTCCGGGTCGCCGTTGTCGCCGCTCCAGCCGATCAGCATGGCGCCGTTCTCGCCGCCCTTGGAGCGCTTGATGTACTCGCCCCATTCGTAGCTGACGATCTTGGCCTTGATACCGATCTTGGCCCAGTCGGCCTGCAGCATCTCGGCCATCAGCTTGGCGTTGGGGTTGTAGGGGCGTTGCACGGGCATGGCCCAAAGGGTGATTTCGGTGCCTTCCTTGATGCCGGCTTCCTTGAGCAGGGCCTTGGCCTTTTCCGGATCGTAGGGCACGTCCTTGATGCTGGTGTCGTACGACCATTGCGTCGGCGGCATGGCGTTGACCGCCAGTTGCCCGGCGCCCTGATACACGGACTCGATGATCTGCCCCTTGTTCACCGCCATGTCCAGCGCCTGGCGCACCTTGAGCTGGGCCATGGGGTTGGGCTGGTCGCTGCCCTTGATCTTGTCCATGACGTTGTAGGCGATGTAGCCCAGGTTGTAGCCGGCCTGCTCGGGCATCTGCAGGTTGGGGTCCTTCTTCAGCTCGGCGATGTCGGCCGGGCGTGGGAAGAGGGTGACCTGGCATTCGTTCTTGCGCAGCTTCTGCATGCGCACCGAGGGGTCGGTGGTGATGGCGAAGATCAAGTTGTCGATCTTCACGTCTTCGGGTTTCCAGTAGTCCTTGTTGCCTTTGTAGCGGATCAGGGCGTCTTTCTGGTACTTGCCGAACACGAACGGGCCGGTGCCGATGGGTTTCTGGTTGATCTCGGCGGGCTTGCCCTTTTTCAGTAGTTGCTCGGCGTATTCGGCCGACTGCACCGAGGCGAAGCTCATGGCCAGGTTCTGGATGAACGCGGCATCCACCTGGTTGAGGGTGAAGCGCACGGTGTGCGGGTCGATTTTTTCGATGCTGGCGATGTTCTTGTCCATGCCCATGTCGGTGAAGTACGGGAACTCGGACGGGTAGGCTTTGCGGAACGGGTGGTTGCGGTCGAGCATGCGGTTGAAGGTGAACAGCACGTCGTCGGCATCGAAGGCGCGGCTGGGCTTGAAGTAGTCGGTGGTGTGGAACTTGACGTTTTCGCGCAGGTGGAAGGTGTACGCCTTGCCGTCTTCGGACACCTCCCAGCGCTCGGCCAGGCCAGGAATCACCTCGGTGCCGCCGCGCTCGAACTGGGTCAGGCGGTTGAACAGGGGTTCGGCCGAGGCATCGAAATCCGTGCCGGTGGTGTATTGGCCGGGGTCGAAGCCGGCTGGGCTGCCTTCGGAGCAGAACACCAGGTTGGACGCGGCGTGGGCGTGCACGCTGCCGAGCAGGAAGCCTGCTCCGATCAGAAGAGGGAGAACCGCGGTTTTGAGCATGTTGGCCTCATTCTTGTACTTTTTCGAGTGAGATGGCCTCGTGAGCCGACCCAGGGATACTTGTCCAGGGTAGGGGGCATTGCAACGCTCGAAAGGGGAATGAAGGCGAAAAAGTAGAACGAACGTACATCGATGTCGCATCGATGTAAGTTGCTTTTAATTATCGTGATTTGCGGGGGTGTTGAACGCCTGATCGGCGGTTTTCGCGATTTTTCAAATAATCAGAAAGATAGTAATTCGATGTAGGAAGTTGCCCAAAAGCATGAAGGAATACTTACCTTAGAGACTGAACCGAGGCGCCTTGCGCGCCTCGGTTCCCTGCCGTCACTGCCCTTGCGGCATCTGAATCTCGATCATGCCGTCGGCATTCATGCTCACTTCGCTGGTGCCCGCCTCGACGTCCGGCGACGGCGCCGCTTCGTCGGTGCTCATGGCCTTCATCGCCATCGGTGCGCTGCGCAGGTAAGGGCGTGGGTAGCCGCTGCTGTTGAGGTTGAGGTTGACCACTTTGTAGCCCGAGCCGCCCAGGGCTTCGGTGGCCAGTTGCGCGCGGGCCTTGAAGGCATCGACCGCTTCCTTGAGCAAGGCGTCTTCGCTGGTCTTGCGTGTGGCCGGGGCGATGGAGAAGTCCATGCCGCCCATCTTCAGGTCTTGCAGCAGCTCGCCGGTGAGCTTGGACAGGGCCGGGAAGTCGGCGCTTTCCAGGCGCAGTTCGGCGCGCTCGCGCCAGCCGTTGATCTTCTGGCCCTTGTTGTCGTAGACCGGATAGCTGTTGCGGCTGCCCTGGCTGATCTTCACGTCCTTGACGGTGCGCGCCTGCTGCACGGCCTTGTTCATCACGTCGGTGACCTGCTTGGCGAGCTTGCCGGGGTCGTTGTCCTGGGCTTCGGTGTAGAGGGTAACGACCATCAGGTCGCGGGCGACTTCCTTGCTCACTTCGGCGCGCAGCGAAACCTGGTTGTAGCGCGGCTCGTCGGCGGCCAGCGCCGACAGACTGGCGAGCAGGCCGGAGGCGATGAGCACGGCGGCACTGCGACGGGGAATGGTCATATGAAGCTCCTTGGCGGTGAAGGCATCTGGGTGCGGGTGGTACTGTTTCCCGCATGGCCATCAGACCGGGCGCGGCGAATGCGGTTCAAAGGCGCCCCATCGGGCTTGTGTCAAAGTGTGGCGCTTTGCCGCATCGCTTCAGCGAAGTGGGCCGCTTGGGTATACTTCGTGGGTTTTTTCCGCTTTCACCATCAGGAGAGCGCATGCTCGCCGCCCCACCTCCGTTGTCCGCCACCCGCTTGAACCTCTGGCGCCTGACCGTCATCCGCGTGCTGGTGCTCGCCGCCCAGGCAGGCTCGGTGGGCGTCGCCTACTGGACCGAACTGCTGCCGCTGCCCTGGCTGTCGCTGGTACTGACCCTGGTGCTGTCGTCGATCCTCTGCGCCTTCACCGCCTTGCGCCTGCGCCTGTCGCTGCCGGTCACCGAGCTCGAATACGCGCTGCAACTGGCCTGCGACCTGCTGATCCACAGCGCGCTGCTGTACTACTCGGGCGGTTCGACCAACCCCTTCGTGTCGTATTACCTGGTGCCGCTGGCCATCGCCGCGGTGACCTTGCCGTGGATCTATTCGCTGGTGCTCTCGGGCATCGCCCTGGCCGCCTACAGCTTGCTGCTGGTGCAGTTCTACCCGCTGGAAAGCATGCCCATGGCGCGCGACACCATGCAGGTCTACGGCATGTGGCTGAGCATCGCCTTGGCGGCGGCGGTGATCACCTTCTTCGCCGCGCGCATGGCCGAGGAGCTGCGCAACGCCGAGCAACTGCGCGCCGAGCGCCGCGAAGACAGCCTGCGCGACGAACAACTGCTGGCCGTCGCCACCCAGGCCGCCGGCGCCGCGCACGAGCTGGGCACGCCGCTGGCAACCATGAGCGTGCTGCTCAACGAGATGCGCCAGGACCACACCGACCCGCAGTTGCAGGAAGACCTGATCGTGCTGCAGGACCAGGTGCAGTCGTGCAAGCACAGTCTGCAGCAACTGGTGCGCGCGGCCGAGGCCAACCGGCGCATGGCCATCGTCGAGCAGGACGTCACCGCCTGGCTGGACGAGGCGCTGAACCGCTGGCACCTGATGCGTCCGGAAACCAGCTATCGTTTCCAGCGTCTGCGCGACGGCGAGGTGCCGCAGCTGTCGCCACCACCCGATCTGACCCAGGCTCTGCTGAACCTGCTGAACAATGCCGCCGATGCCTGCCCGGACAACCTCGAAGTGCAGCTGGACTGGAACGAGCAGGACATTCTGATCAGCATCCGCGATCATGGCCCAGGCGTGCCACCGGCCATCGCCGAAGCCATCGGCAAGCCTTTCATCACCACCAAGGGCAAGGGCTTCGGCCTCGGCCTGTTCCTGAGCAAGGCCAGCGTGACCCGTGCCGGCGGCTCGGTGAAACTCTACAGCCATGACCAGGGCGGCACCCTGACCGAATTGCGCCTGCCCTACGGCGCGCCAGGAGAACAACGATGAGCGAAGAAATCCAGGTCGAAGGCGAAGAACTGCCCCACCTGCTGCTGGTGGACGACGATGCCACCTTCACCCGTGTGATGGCCCGCGCCATGGGCCGCCGCGGTTTTCGCGTCAGCACCGCGGCCTCGGCCGAAGAAGGCTACGAGTTGGCCAAGCGCGACCTGCCCGACTACGCCACCCTCGACCTGAAGATGGAAGGCGACTCGGGCCTGGTGCTGCTGCCCAAGCTGTTGGAGCTGGACCCGGACATGCGCGTGGTGCTGCTGACCGGCTACTCCAGCATCGCCACGGCCGTGGAAGCCATCAAGCGCGGCGCTTGCAACTACCTGTGCAAACCGGCCGACGCAGACGACGTGCTGGCGGCGCTGCTGTCCGAGCACGCCAACCTCGACACCCTGGTGCCGGACAACCCGATGTCGGTCGACCGTTTGCAGTGGGAGCACATCCAGCGCGTGCTGGCCGAGCACGAAGGCAACATTTCCGCCACCGCCCGCGCCTTGGGCATGCACCGCCGCACCTTGCAGCGCAAGCTGCAGAAGCGCCCCGTACGGCGCTGAGCACTGGATGCTTTTCAAGGCAGTTTCGTAGGAAACTGCCTTTTCTTAGGGGTAAAAAACCTCAATCCCTGAGCACTGGCGTATCATCGACGCCCTGACCGCACCGCCCAGGACACCCCCGTACATGCTCGCCCTGCTGATCCAGACCCTGAACGTCACGGCGCCCGTATTCGCCATGCTGTTCCTCGGTGTGCTGCTCAAACGCATCCACGTCATCGACGACAACTTCAACCGGGTGGCCTCCAACCTGGTGTTCAACGTCTGCATGCCGGCGTTGCTGTTCCTCGGCATCTACCACGCCGACCTGTCGTCGGCCTTCCGCCCCGGTCTGATCGGCTTTTTCGTGGTGGCCACGGTGCTGGGTTTCGCCTTGTGCTGGGGGGTGGCGATCTGGCGTTGTCCGCCGCACGAGCGCGGCGTCTACACCCAGGGCGCGTTTCGCGGCAACAACGGTGTCATCGGCCTGGCCCTGGCGGCCAGCCTGTACGGCGATGTCGGCGTCTCGCTGGGCGCGGTATTGGCCGGGGTGGTGATCCTGTTCTACAACAGCCTGTCGGCGGTGGTGCTGGCGGTGTACAGCCCCAGCCTCAAGTCCGACCCCTGGAGCCTGTGCAAGAGCCTGGCGCGCAACCCGCTGATCCTCAGCGTGGTCATCGCCACGCCCATGGCCTACGCCCAGGTACCGTTGCCCAACTGGCTGCTGACCTCCGGCGACTACCTGGCGCAGATGAGCCTGCCCCTGGCGCTGATCTGCATCGGCGGCACCCTGTCGCTGGCGGCGCTGCGCGACAGCGGCCGGCTGGCCATGCACGCCAGCCTGATGAAGATGGTCTGGCTGCCGCTGCTCGGCACCCTGGGCGCCTGGCTGTGCGGCTTCCGCGGCGCCGAGCTGGGCATCCTCTTCCTCTATGTGGCCAGCCCCACGGCGGCGGCCAGCTACGTCATGGCCCGCGCGGCCGACGGCAACCACGAGCTGGCGGCTTCGATCATCGTCATCACCACGTTGATGGCGGCGATCACCACCAACATCGGCATTTTCGTCTTGCAGTGGGGCGGATGGATCTAGATGCTCCCTGCCGTCTACCTTCCCGCCACTGCCTTCTGAGCCAAAGGACACCTCATGCACGAGCAGAACACGCCCGATCCGCTGCAGCGCGGGTTGAAGAACCGCCATATCCAGCTGATCGCCCTGGGCGGGGCGATCGGCACCGGCCTGTTCCTGGGCATCGCCCAGACCATCCAGCTGGCCGGCCCGTCGGTGCTGCTGGGCTATGCCATCGCCGGCCTGATGGCGTTCCTGATCATGCGCCAGCTGGGCGAGATGGTGGTGGAAGAGCCGGTCGCCGGCAGCTTCAGCCATTTCGCGCACCGCTACTGGAGCGAATTCGCAGGCTTCGTTTCGGGCTGGAACTACTGGGTGGTGTACGTGCTGGTGGGCATGGCCGAGCTGACCGCCGTGGGCATCTACATCAAATACTGGTGGCCGGACTTCCCCACCTGGGCCACGGCGGCGATCTTCTTCGTGCTGATCAACGCCATCAACCTGACCCAGGTGAAGGTCTACGGCGAGATGGAATTCTGGTTCTCCCTGGTCAAGGTGGCGGCCATCGTCAGCATGATCGGCTTCGGCGTGTGGTTGCTCGGCACCGGCAACGGCGGCCCTGAAGCCAGCGTCGCCAACCTCTGGCAGCACGGCGGCTTCTTCCCCCATGGCGTGACCGGCCTGGTCATGGCCCTGGCGGTGATCATGTTCTCCTTCGGCGGCCTGGAACTGGTGGGCATCACCGCCGCCGAGGCCGACAACCCGCGGGTGAGCATCCCCAAGGCCACCAACCAGGTGGTGTACCGCATCCTGATCTTCTACATCGGCGCCCTGGCGGTGCTGCTGGCGCTCTACCCATGGCAGAAGGTGGTGCAGGGCGGCAGCCCGTTCGTGATGATCTTCCATGAACTGGACAGCGACCTGGTGGCCACGGTGCTCAACGTGGTGGTGCTGACGGCGGCGCTGTCGGTCTACAACAGCTGCGTCTACGCCAACAGCCGCATGCTGTTCGGCCTGGCCAGCCAGGGCGACGCCCCGCGGCCGCTGCTCAAGCTCAACAAACGCGGCGTGCCGCTGGTGGCGCTGGGCATGTCGGCGTTGGCGACCGGCCTGTGCGTGGTGATCAACTACCTCATGCCCGGTGAAGCCTTCGGCCTGCTCATGGCCCTGGCGGTGTCGGCGTTGGTGATCAACTGGGCGAGCATCAGCATCACCCACCTGAAATTCCGCAAGGCCAAGCTGGCCCAGGGGCAGACGCCGTTCTACCGCAGCCTGGGGCACCCGTTCACCAACTACCTGTGTCTGGCCTTCATCGTGGTGATTCTGGTGGTGATGTACCTGACGCCGCCGATCCGCATTTCGGTGCTGCTGATTCCGGCCTGGATCGCGGTGCTGTGGGTGGCCTTCAAACTGAAGAAACTGCGCCAGGCCAAGGCCTGACGCCGGCGCCCGTGCCAGCCGGCTCAGTGCTGGCGGCGCCAGGCGCGTAGGGTGGTGTAGAGCAGGACCGCGCCCAATACCGGCAATACATAGAAGAACATCAAGTGCTCCAAGCGCCCGGCCAGCGGCATGCCGACGGTGAACGTCATGACGTGCAGGCCGTAGGCCACGTACAGGCCCAGCAGCACCAGGCCTTCGGCGCGGGTGATGCGGTAACCCGAATAGAATACCGGCAAGCTCAGCGCCGCCACGCCGAGCATCACCGGCAGGTCGAAGGCCAAGGCGTTGGGCGAGATCGACAGCGGGTCGGGCGTAACCAGTGCCGTCAGCCCCAGTACGCCCAGCAGGTTGAACAGGTTGCTGCCGATCACCGTGCCCACCGCCACCTCGCGCTCGCCGCGCACCGCGGCGACCAGTGCCGCCGCCAGCTCCGGCAAGGAGGTGCATACGGCGACCACGGTCAGCCCGATCACCCTTTCCGACAAGCCCAGGTCGGTCGCCAGTTCGATCGCCGCTTCCAGCACCAGATACCCCGCCAGGCTCAACAGCAGCAGGCCGCCGGCCACTTGCAGCGAAGTCACGCTCCAGAAGCGCGCGCGCCCCACATGCTGGGTGCAGGGCGCGGTGTAGGCGCGGGCGTAGTGGCGCGATTGGCGCCACAGCACCAGCAGGTAAGCGACCAGACCGAGCAGCAGCAGGCTGCCTTCGAGGCGGCCCAGGTAGCCGTTGGCCGCCAGCAGGTAGGCCAGGGCGCTGGCGCCGATCATCAATGGCAGGTCGACCCGCACCAGTTGCCGCGAGACCCGCAGTGGGATGATCAGCGCCGTAAGGCCCAGGATCACCAGGATGTTGAAGATGTTGCTGCCGATCACGCTGCCCACCGCCACGTCGGGCGCACCTTGGTAGGCCGCTTGCAGGCTGACCGTCAATTGCGGAGCGGTACTGCCGAAGGCCACCAGGCTCAGGCCGATGATGAGTGGGCGCACATGCAGGCGGGTGGCCAGGCGTAGGGCGGCGCGCACCAGCAGTTCGGCGCCCAGCACCAGCAGGACCAGGCCTGCGCACAGTTGCAGCAGGCTGAACGGGGGGAGGGTAGCGAGCAGGGAAATGGTCAAGGCTCCACGGGTTAACGGCCCAACCCTTGTACCCGCACGCGTGCTGTTCCGCTACGCAGCATGCCGATTTTTTCCGCCGCGCCGCGCGACAGGTCGATCAGCCGGCCACGGCGGTGCGGGCCGCGGTCGTTGATGCGCACCACCACGCTGCGCTGGTTGGCCAGGTTGGTCACGCGCATGCGGCTGCCGAACGGCAACTCGCGGTGGGCGGCGGTGAGGGCGTACTGGTTGAAGGGTTCGCCGCTGGCGGTGCGCTTGCCTTGATGGCGCGCGCCGTAATAGGACGCCATACCGGTGTCGTTGTAACTACGGGGATCGACGTTGTGGCTGGCGCAGCCGCCTAACAGGACGATGAGCGGCAGAAGAAGTCGTGGGGTGTGCATCGGAGAGGGGCTCCTTGGCGGACGTAGGTGACGCGCTGCGCGCCTGCCCAAGGCAAGCACGCAGCGGTCGCCCGCGTGGGCGGCGGGGCAGCAGCGATCAGCCTTCGAGCTTGGCCTTGAGCAACTGGTTGACCTGGGCCGGGTTGGCCTTGCCTTTGGACGCCTTCATCGCCTGGCCGACGAAGAAGCCGAACATCTTGCCGCGCTTGGCCTCGTCGGCGGCGCGGTACTGTTCGACCTGTTCGGCGTTGGCCGCCAGCATGTCGTCGAGCATGCTTTCGATGGCGCCGCTGTCGGTGACCTGCTTGAGGCCCTTGCTGTCGATGATGGCATCGGCGTCGCCTTCACCGGCAGCCATGGCCTCGAACACGGTCTTGGCGATCTTGCCGCTGATGGTGTTGTCGCGAATGCGCAGCAGCATGCCGCCGAGCTGATCGGCGCTGACCGGCGATTCGTCGATGTCCAGGCCCAGCTTGTTGAGCAGGCTGCCCAATTCGACCATCACCCAGTTGGCCGCGAGCTTGGCGTCGCCGCCGACCTTGGCCACCTGTTCGAAGTAGTCGGCCTGCTCGCGGCTGGCCGCCAGCACGTTGGCATCGTAGGCCGACAGGCCGTACTGGGCCTGGAAGCGCTCGACCTTCTGCGTCGGCAGTTCGGGCAGGGACGCGCGGATGCTGTCGAGCAGCGCCGGCTCGATGACCACCGGCAGCAGGTCGGGGTCGGGGAAGTAACGGTAGTCGTTGGCTTCCTCCTTGCTGCGCATGGAGCGGGTCTCGTCCTTGTTCGGGTCGTACAGGCGGGTTTCCTGGATGACCTTGCCGCCGTCTTCGATCAGCTCGATCTGGCGCTGGATTTCGCTGTTGATGGCGCGCTCGATGAAGCGGAACGAGTTGACGTTCTTGATCTCGCAGCGGGTGCCGAACTCGGTCTGGCCTTTGGGGCGGATCGACACGTTGCAGTCGCAGCGCAGCGAGCCTTCGGCCATGTTGCCGTCGCAGATGCCCAGGTAGCGCACCAGGGCGTGGATGGCCTTGACGTAGGCCACGGCTTCCTTGGCGCTGCGCATGTCCGGTTCGGAGACGATCTCCAGCAGCGGCGTGCCGGCGCGGTTGAGGTCGATGCCGCTGGCGCCGTTGAAGTCTTCATGCAGGCTCTTGCCAGCATCTTCCTCCAGGTGCGCGCGGGTCACGCCGATGCGCTTGACGGTGCCGTCTTCGAGGGCGATGTCCAGGTGGCCCTTGCCGACGATGGGCAGGTCCATCTGGCTGATCTGGTAGCCCTTGGGCAGGTCGGGGTAGAAGTAGTTCTTGCGCGCGAACACGTTGCGCGGCCCGATCTCGGCGTCGATCGCCAGGCCGAACATGCACGCCATGCGCACGGCTTCTTCATTGAGCACCGGCAGCACGCCCGGCATGCCCAGATCGACCAGGCTGGCCTGGGTGTTAGGCTCGGAGCCGAAGGTGGTGGCGCTGCCGGAGAAAATCTTCGACTGGGTCGCGAGCTGGGTATGAATCTCCAGCCCGATCACAACTTCCCATTGCATGTATGAATTCCTCAGAAGCCGTTGGGGGCACGGGTGTGCCAGTCGGTGACCTGCTGGTAGCGATGCGCGACGTTGAGCAGGCGGCCTTCCTGGAAGTACGGGGCCAGCAACTGCACGCCGACCGGCAGGCCGTCGACGAAACCGGCGGGCATGGACAGGCCCGGCAGACCGGCCAGGTTGGCCGTGATGGTGTAGACGTCTTCCAGGTACGCGGCGATCGGATCGTTGCCCTTGGCGCCGAGTTTCCAGGCCAGGTTCGGCGTGGTCGGGCCGAGGATCAGGTCGACGCCTTCGAAGGCGGCCATGAAGTCGTTCTTGATCAGGCGGCGGATCTTCTGCGCCTTGAGGTAGTAGGCGTCGTAGTAGCCGGCCGACAGCGCGTAGGCGCCGACCATGATGCGCCGCTGCACTTCGGGGCCGAAGCCCTCGCCGCGCGAGCGCTTGTACAGGTCGGTCAGGTCCTTGGGGTTGTCGCAGCGGTGGCCGAAGCGCACGCCGTCGAAACGCGACAGGTTCGAGGAGGCCTCGGCCGGGGCGATGACGTAGTACGCGGCGATGGCGTGCTGCACGTTCGGAAGGCTGATGTCCTTGACGACTGCGCCGAGCTTCTTCAACTCGTCGACGGTGGCCTGCACCTGCTCGGCGATGCGCGGGTCGAGGCCGGCGCCGAAGTATTCCTTCGGCAGGCCGATGCGCAGGCCTTCGAGCGGGTGGTTCAGGCTGGCGCTGTAGTCGGGCACCGGCTCGTCGATGGAGGTGGAGTCCTTGGCGTCGAAGCCGGCCATGCCTTGCAGCAGCAGGGCGCAGTCTTCGGCGGTGCGCGCCATCGGGCCGCCCTGGTCGAGGCTGGAGGCATAGGCGATCATGCCCCAGCGCGAGACGCGGCCGTAGGTGGGCTTGAGGCCGGTCAGGCTGGTCAGCGCGGCGGGCTGGCGGATCGAGCCGCCGGTGTCGGTGCCGGTGGCGACCGGAACCAGGCGCGCGGCGACCGCGGCGGCCGAACCGCCCGAGGAGCCGCCGGGCACGTGTTCGAGGTTCCACGGGTTCTTCACGGCGCCGTAGTGGCTCGACTCGTTGGCCGAGCCCATGGCGAACTCGTCCATGTTGGTCTTGCCCAGGGTGACCATGCCGGCCTCGGCCAGTTTGGCGACCACGGTGGCGTCGTAGGGCGCGGTGAAGTTGTCGAGCATCTTCGAGGCGCAGCTGGTGCGCACGCCCTGGGTGCAGAACAGGTCTTTGTGGGCGATCGGTGCACCCAGCAGCGCGCCGTTTTCACCGGCGGCGCGGCGCGCATCGGCGGCACGCGCCTGTTGCAAGGCCAGCTCGTCGGTGACGGTGATGAAGCTGTTGAGCTGCGGGTCGAGCGACC
Source organism: Pseudomonas sp. UBA6562 (assembly GCF_002434265.1). Taxonomy (GTDB): domain Bacteria; phylum Pseudomonadota; class Gammaproteobacteria; order Pseudomonadales; family Pseudomonadaceae; genus Aquipseudomonas. Next base: position 113,070 of record NZ_DJJS01000001.1, read on the forward strand.
GGATGCGCTGCAGCAGCGCTGCGGTCAGCTCTTCGGAGGAAAACGACTTGTCGGCGAGTCCGCGGGCGATCTCGGCCAGGGTCAAATGGTGCATGGCAGGCTCTATCCCTTACTCGATGACTTTCGGAACCAGGTACAGACCGTTTTCGGTCGCCGGCGCGACGGCCTGGTAACGGTCGCGCTGGTTGTGTTCGGTGACCTGGTCGGCGCGCAGGCGCTGGCTGGCCTCCAGGGGGTGGGCGAGGGGCTCGATACCGTCGGTGTCGACCGACTGCATCTGGTCGACGAGCCCGAGGATGCTGTTCAAGGCGTCGGTGGTGCGTGGCAGTTCGGCTTCATCGAGGCCCAGGCGGGCCAGGTGAGCGATCTTTTCCACGTCGCAGCGTTCAAGCGCCATGGGGTTCTCCAGGACTAGGAAACAAAAAGGAACAATTGCCCGACAGGGAACATGGCGGGCTTTTGATGGTCGAAGGGCCGCGATCTTCTGCTGGCGTGCTCGGAAAAACTGCCAATTTAACATATTGGCTCCTTGCCCAAAATCCCCGCCATTGTTAGAGTTTGCCGCTCTTTTTTACCCACGCTTTCCCCAGGGTCCCTTTCCCATGTTCAAGAAACTGCGTGGCATGTTTTCCAGCGATCTGTCGATCGACCTGGGCACGGCCAACACTCTAATCTACGTGCGTGAGCGCGGTATCGTACTGAATGAACCCTCGGTTGTTGCCATCCGTACCCATGGCAACCAGAAAAGCGTCGTCGCTGTCGGTACCGAAGCCAAGCGCATGCTCGGCCGTACACCTGGCAACATCGCCGCCATCCGCCCCATGAAAGACGGCGTCATCGCCGATTTCAGCGTGTGCGAAAAGATGCTGCAGTACTTCATCAACAAAGTGCACGAAAACAGCTTCCTGCAGCCCAGCCCGCGTGTGCTGATCTGCGTGCCGTGCAAGTCCACCCAGGTTGAGCGCCGCGCCATTCGCGAGTCGGCCCTGGGTGCCGGCGCACGCGAAGTGTTCCTCATCGAAGAGCCCATGGCCGCTGCCATCGGTGCCGGCCTGCCGGTCGAAGAGGCCCGCGGTTCGATGGTCGTCGACATCGGCGGCGGCACCACCGAAATCGCCCTGATCTCGCTGAATGGCGTGGTCTACGCCGAGTCCGTGCGCGTCGGCGGCGATCGCTTCGACGAAGCCATCGTCACCTACGTGCGTCGCAACTACGGCAGCCTGATCGGCGAGTCCACCGCCGAGCGCATCAAGCAGGAAATCGGTACCGCCTACCCCGGTGGCGAAACCCGCGAAGTCGACGTGCGTGGCCGCAACCTGGCCGAAGGCGTGCCGCGTGCCTTCACTCTCAACTCCAACGAAGTGCTCGAAGCGCTGCAGGAGTCCCTGGCGACCATCGTCCAGGCGGTCAAGAGCGCCCTGGAACAGTCCCCGCCGGAGCTGGCTTCCGACATCGCCGAGCGCGGCCTGGTGCTGACCGGTGGCGGCGCACTGCTGCGCGACCTGGACAAGCTGCTGGCCCAGGAAACCGGCCTGCCGGTGATCGTCGCCGAAGACCCGCTGACCTGCGTGGCGCGTGGCGGTGGCCGTGCGCTGGAAATGATGGACAAACACGCGATGGACCTGCTCTCGAGCGAATGACCCGCGTAGGCGCAAGCGTGCCGAAGCCTCTCTCCGCGCTTTACAGGTAGCACCCACAGTGCTACCTGTGTGCGTCGTCTGACGCCGCTCGACGCGTCGTTTCCGTCAACCTGCAACCAGGCTGGTGCGTTGTCCCATGTCCAATGACCTCCTGAGTCGTCCACGAGGAACGGCCCATTAAACCGCTTTTCTCCAAAGGCCCCTCGCTGGGCATCCACCTCCTGGTGCTGGTCGTGCTGTCGGTCGCGCTGATGGTGGTCGACGCGCGTTTCACCGTGCTCAAGCCGGTGCGCAGCCAGATGGGCCTGGTGTTGATGGAGTCGTACTGGGTCACCGACCTGCCGCAGCGCATTTGGCAGGGCGTGGCCGGGCAGTTCGGCAGCCGTACCGAACTGATCGCGGAAAACGAGAAGCTCAAGACCGAAGCCTTGCTGCTCCAGGGGCGGCTGCAGAAGCTCGCGGCCTTGACCGAGCAGAACGTGCGCCTGCGCGAGCTGCTCAACTCCTCGGCGCTGGTCAACGAGAAGGTCGAAGTGGCCGAGCTGATCGGTGTGGACCCCAACCCCTTCACCCACCGCATCCTGATCAACAAGGGCGAGCGCGACGGCGTGTTCCTCGGCCAGCCGGTGCTCGACGCCCGCGGCCTGATGGGCCAGGTGGTCGAGCTGATGCCCTACACCGCGCGGGTGCTGCTGCTGACCGATTCCACCCACAGCATCCCGGTGCAGATCAACCGCAACGGCCTGCGCGCCATCGCCAGCGGCACCGGCAACCCGGAGCGCCTGGAGTTGCGCCATGTCGCCGACACCGCCGACGTCAAGGAAGGCGACCTGCTGGTCAGTTCCGGCATGGGCGAGCGCTTCCCGGCCGGTTACCCGGTGGCCACGGTCAACGAAGTGATCCACGATTCCGGCCAACCGTTCGCCATCGTCCGTGCCATTCCCACCGCCTCGCTGAACCGCAGCCGCTACATGCTGCTCGTGTTCAGCGACAGCCGCACCCCGGAGCAGCGCGCTACCGAAGCGGCCATGGCCCAGGAAGAGGCCGACCGCAAGGGCGCCGCTGGCGGGCAGTCTGCCCCCGCGACGGGGCAGGGCGCCGCCGCGCCGAATACTTCGGCCAGCCCCGCCCAGGGCCAAGGAGCGCAAAGTGGCGCCCCGGCGACCGGCACTTCGCCCGCTACCGTGCCTGCGGCGACACCGTCCACCGCCACGCCTGCCAATGGCACCGCGACGCCTGCGCAATCGCCCGCGTCCGCAGCACAACCCCGGAGGCAATGATGGCTCGTCCGCGTAGCAACTACGGCTGGGTAATCTGGCTGACTTTCGCCGTCGGCCTGCTGCTCAGCGTGTCGCCGATGCCCAATTTCCTCGAAGTGTTCCGCCCTATGTGGCTGGCGATGCTGGTGTCGTTCTGGGCCCTGGCCTTGCCCAACCGGGTCGGCATGACCACCGCCTTCTTTCTGGGCTTGGCCGAGGACGTGCTGTACGGCACGCTGCTGGGCCAGAACGCACTGGTGCTTACGCTCATCACCTTCCTGGTATTGAGCCTGCAACAGCGCATGCGCAATTTTCCCATGTGGCAACAGAGCCTGGTGATCCTGGTGATCTTCGGCATCGCCCAGTTGGTCCAACTGTGGCTCAGCGCCTTGACCGGCAACCGCTTGCCGACCCTGGCGCTGGTCTGGTCGGCGTTCATCAGTGCGGTGCTCTGGCCGTGGCTGAGCTTCGCCCTGCGCGACGTGCGCCGCAGGTTGCGCATCAACTAGCCCGAGCGTGCCGCCAGGACTGGCGGCACGCTGGCCTGGCGCGTGAACGGCGCGCCCAGGCCTACCCAGAAGCAGGCTTTACCCCGGCAACGATCCTGCCGCGGATTCCGTCGCAAGGCCCAGCGGCCCGGCGCGACCTTCAAGGAGATGACCATGCCCCCGTTCTACCTGGCCTCAGGCTCACCGCGACGCCGCGAACTGCTGACCCAGGTGGGCGTGTCGTTCACCGTGCTCGGCGCGCCGGTCGACGAAGCCCTGCTCCCCACCGAAGCGGCCGAGCGCTATGTCGAGCGTCTGGCCCGGGCGAAAGCCCATGCCGGGTTCGCTCTGCTGCAAGCGCCCGGCGTGGTGCTGGGCGCCGACACCGTCGTGGTGCTCGACGGTCAGGTGCTGGGCAAGCCGCGCGACGCCGCCCATGCCCAGGCGCTGCTGCTCAGTCTGTCCGGACGCGAGCATCAGGTATTGACCGCCGTCGCCGTCACCGATGGCACGCATACGCGCAGCCTGTGCGTCGCCAGCCAAGTCAGTTTTCGTACCATCTGCGTCGAAGAAGCGCAGCGTTACTGGGCCAGCGGCGAGCCGGCCGACAAAGCGGGCGGGTACGCGATCCAGGGGCTGGGCGCCGTCTTCGTCAGCCATTTGAGCGGCAGTTATTCGGCCGTGGTGGGGTTGCCCTTGCAGGAAACCGCCGCATTGCTCGGCGAGTTCGGTGTCGCGTGCTGGCAATCGGTGCCGCAGATCGTACATAGCCACTAGCCAGGCACCTCGCCGCCCCCCATCATTAGCCGCTACCTCCGACGAGAACCTGCCATGAGTGAAGAGATTCTGATCAACATCACGCCGATGGAATCACGCGTGGCAGTGGTCGAAAACGGGGTGCTGCAAGAGGTGCACGTCGAGCGCACCCAGCGCCGCGGCATCGTCGGCAACATCTACAAGGGCAAGGTGGTGCGGGTGCTGCCCGGCATGCAGGCGGCCTTCGTCGACATCGGTCTGGAGCGCGCGGCGTTCATCCATGCCTCGGAGATTTCCCTGCGCGAAGGCGCGGCGGTGGAAACCATCAGCGCCCTGGTGCACGAAGGCCAGGGCCTGGTGGTGCAGGTCACCAAGGACCCGATCGGCTCCAAGGGCGCGCGGCTCACCACGCAACTGTCGATTCCGTCGCGTTACCTGGTGTACATGCCGCGCAGCAGCCATGTCGGCATTTCCCTGAAGATCGAAGACGAAGCCGAGCGCGAGCGCCTCAAGCAGGTGGTCAGCGACTGCATGGCCAAGGAAGAGATGAAGGACGCCGGTGGCTTCATCCTGCGCACTGCCGCCGAAGGCGCGCGCGCCGACGACATCCTGCAGGACATCCGCTACCTGCGCCGCCTATGGGAACAGATCGCCAGCCAGATGAAGACCTGCGGTGCGCCGACGGTCATCTACCAGGACCTGGACCTGGCCCTGCGCACCCTGCGCGACCTGGTCAATGCCAAGATCGAGAAAGTGCGCATCGACTCGCGGGAAACCTTCCAGCGCGCCACGCAGTTCGTCGGCGAGCTGATGCCGGAGCTGTCCAACCGCCTGGAGCACTATCCCGGCGAGCGGCCGATCTTCGACCTGTATGGCGTCGAAGACGAAATCCAGCGTGCGCTGGAGCGTAAGGTGCCGCTCAAGTCGGGGGGCTATCTGGTGGTCGATCCGGCCGAGGCCATGACCACCATCGACGTCAACACCGGGGCGTTCGTCGGTCACCGCAACCTCGAAGAAACCATCTTCAAGACCAACCTCGAAGCCGCCACCGCCATCGCCCGGCAACTGCGCCTGCGCAACCTGGGCGGCATCATCATCATCGACTTCATCGACATGGAAGACGAAGAGCACCAGCGCCAGGTGTTGCGTACCCTGGAAAAGCAGCTCGAACGCGACCATGCCAAGACCAACATCATCGGCATCACCGAGCTGGGCCTGGTGCAGATGACCCGCAAGCGTACCCGCGAAAGCCTCGATCAGGTGCTGTGCGAGCCGTGCAGCGCCTGCCACGGGCGCGGGCGGATGAAGACGCCGGAAACCATTTGCTACGAAATCTTTCGGGAAATTCTGCGCGTGGCGCGCGCCTATCAGGCCGAAGGCTACCGGGTGCTGGCCAACCAGAAGGTGGTCGACCGGCTGCTTGATGAAGAGTCGGGCAACGTGGCCGAACTGGAGGCGTTCATCGGTCGAACCATCCGCTTCCAGGTCGAGTCCATGTATTCGCAAGAGCAGTACGACGTGGTGCTGCTCTGAGCGGGGTTGATGGCGCAGGCACGGCCTGCGCGCTACCCGTGGCCATTATCGAAATACGACTGCGAGGGCCATGGCCATGGGACGTATGACGCGCGTTCCGGGCGCCTTGACCCGTTGGGGCTTGGGCGCCTGCGCGCTGCTGGCGGTACTGCTGGCACTGTATGCCAGCCTGGGCCGCGTGCTGGTGCCGCTAGTGGCCGAGTACCGCGCCGAGATCGAACGCAAGGTTAGCGAGGCGGTGGGTGTGCCGGTGCACATCGGCGCGCTCGAAGGCCGTTGGCTGCGGCTTTCGCCCATGATCAGCCTGCACGATGTGCAGATCGGCGAGGGGCAGTCCTCGCTGCGCCTGGACGACGTCAAGGCGGTGCCTGACCTGTGGGGCAGCCTCAAGGCGCGCGAGATACGGCTGGCCAATCTACAGGTCAGCGGGGTGCAGCTCATCGTGCGCGAAAACCAGGAAGGCCGGTGGACGCTCGAAGGCCTGCCGCAGCGCGACGACGCACCCAGCGACCCGGAGCAGATCCTCAAGCAGTTGCGTCAACTGGGCCGGGTCGATCTGTTCGACAGCCAGGTCACGTTGCACCCATGGCAGCGTGAACCGCTGACGCTCACCTACGTCGAACTCGGCCTGCGCGCCGGCAGCCAACGGCAATCGCTCGAAATGCGCGCCACGCTGCCCGACGGTCAGCCGCTGTCGGCCGTGCTGCATGGCCAGGCCCGCGCCGAGCAGTGGCGCGACGGCGCGGTGCAGGCCTATGTAAGCCTGCCGCAGGCCGAGTGGGCGCAGTGGATACCGCCACGCCTGCTCGGCGCCTGGCAGGCCGATCGGTTGCAGGCGGGCGGTCAGGTGTGGCTGGAATGGGGCGAACGCAAACTGCAAAAAGCTGTGGTCCGAGTGCAGGCGCCGCAGCTGCGCGGTGCCCATGAAGGACGCAAGCCGATCAGCGTGAAAGAGGTGGCCTTGTCGGCTTGGCTCGAGCGCAATGCCCAAGGCTTGGCCGTACAGGTCGACTCGTTGGCGGCGCGGATCGGCGAGACGCCATGGCAGGCACGCCTGAAACTGCAACAGACCGACGCTCAGACGCCCGAACAAGAGCTCTGGCAAGTCCAGGCCGACCGTATCGATCTGACCCCCCTGACCCCGGTGATCCACGCACTGGCACCTCTGCCGGAGCCCGCCTTGAAGGCCGTCGACGCCTTGCAGGTGACCGGCGCGCTGCGCAACCTGCGCCTCGACCTGCGTCCCAAGGCCGAGGGCGACCAGCGTGCGCAGTTCGCCGCCAACCTGGAGCGGGTAGGCTTCGACGCCTATCACGGCGCGCCGGGTGCCGGTAACGTCAGCGGCAGTATCCAGGGCGACCTGGGGCATGGCGAACTGCGTCTGGACAGCGAAGCCTTCATGCTGCACCTCTACCCGATCTTCGCCAAACCCTGGCACTACGAACAGGCCAACGCGCGGCTCACCTGGGCCCTGAACAAGCAGAGCTTCACCCTGGCGGCGCCGTACCTGAAGGTGAAGGGTAAGGAAGGCAACATCGCCGGCGACTTTCTCATTCGCCTGTTCCTCGAACCTGGGCACGAAGACTACATGGACCTGCGCGTGGGCCTGACCGAGGGTGACGGCCGCTACACCGCCAAGTACCTGCCCGAAGTGCTGGGCGACGACGTCGACAAGTGGCTGCGCAGCGCCATCCTGCAAGGCGATGTGGACGAGGGCTACTTCCAGTATCAGGGTTCGCTGCACCACGATGCGCCGGCCCATTCGCGCACCCTCAGCCTGTTCTTCGCGGTGCGCAACGCCGCGCTCGACTTCCAGCCAGGCTGGCCGCACTTGCAGCAGGTCGATGGCAAGGTCTATGTCGACGATGCCGGCGTGCGCGTGGTGGCCGAGCGTGGTCGGATACTCGATACCGGGTTGAGCCAGGTCAAGGTCGAGATTCCCCATGCCAAGCCAGGCCAGCCCAGCCACTTGCAGGTGCGTGGCAAGGTCGACGGCAAGCTGTCCGATGGGTTGAAGATTCTCCAGGAGGCGCCGATCGGCACCGAAGACGTGTTCGCCGGCTGGGAAGGCAAAGGCCCGTTGAGCGGCGAGCTGAGCCTGGACATTCCGCTGGCCAAAGGCGCAACGCCCAAGGTGCTGGTGGATTTCGCCACGCGCGACGCGACCCTGAACATCGCGTCCCCACAGTTGCAATTGAGTCAGGTCACGGGCGACTTCCAGTTCGACCTGGCCAAGGGCTTGAGCGGCCGCGACATCCGCCTGCGCGCCTTCGACCGGCCGGTGACTGCGCAGATCACCGCGCAAGGCCAGGGCGGGCAGATGCAGACCCGTATCGACGCGAGCGGGCAGATCGCGCTGAAGGCCCTGAGCGACTGGCTGCAATTCAAGCAGGCGCTGCCTCTGGACGGTGAATTGCCGTACCGGTTGCAGGTCAACCTCGGCAGCCGGGAAAACCGTCTGCTGGTCGATTCCAACCTCAAAGGGCTGCGCATCGATCTGCCCGCGCCTTTCGGCAAAGCCGCCTCGACCGCGCGCGACGGTCATTTCAGCATGGCCCTCGACGGCGCCGAACGGCGTATGGACGCACGCTATGCCGATCTCGCGCAACTGGCTTACATCGCCCCAGCCGAGCGTCTGACCGAGGGCCGGGGCGAGCTGCTGTTGGGTAGTGGCGGGCAGCCCACACCGCCCGCCGGTCAGGGCCTGTGGGTGCGTGGCCGTTTGGAAAGCCTGGACCTGGGGGCCTGGCAACAGCAGGCCAGCCAGCTCGCCGGCGGCGATCCGGGTGGCAGTGCGCGCCAGGTGCTGCAAGGCGCGGACTTGAGCATCGGTCGCATCGACGCCTCGGGCATGACCCTGAACCAGGCCGTGGTCCGCCTGCGGCGCGGTGCCAGCGCCTGGGACCTGCGCTTGGACAGCCGCGAAGTGATTGGCGATGCCCACTTGGCCGATGCCAAAGCGGCGCCGTTGGTCGTGCGCCTGCAAACCTTGCGGCTACCCCCTGCGCAGCCCGAACAGGATCCGAACGCGCCGTCGAGCGACCCACTGGCCAGCTACGATCCGCACCAGGCGCCCGCCCTTGACCTCAGCATCGACAAGCTCTACCGCGGCGACGACCTCTACGGGCGGGTGGCGCTGAAGTTGCGCCCGACCGGGCGCGGCGTGTCGGTGGACGACATCGACGTCGACCTCAAGGGCCTGCAAGCCAATGGCAGCGCCGCGTGGGAGGGAAGCACCGGCCGTAGCAACAGTTGGTACAAGGGTCGCGTGTCGGGCCGCAACCTGGCCGATGTCCTAGAGGCCTGGGGCTTCGCGCCTTCGGTCACCAGCCGCGACTTCCGCCTGGACGTGGACGCGCGCTGGCCTGGCTCGCCGGCCTGGGTCGGGCTGGACAAGGTGTCGGGCAGCTTGCGGGCGTCGATGCGCGAAGGTCAGTTCAAGCAAGTGGAAGGCGGCGCCCAAGCCCTGCGTGTGTTTGGCCTGCTCAATTTCGACGCCTTGGGCCGGCGCTTGCGCCTGGACTTCTCGGACCTGTTCGGCAAGGGCTTGGCCTACGACCGGGTCAAGGCGTTACTGGCAGTCAGCCGCGGCCGCTACGTCACCCGCGAGCCGATCCGCATGACCGGTCCTTCCAGCGACATCGAGATCGACGGTACCGTGGACATGGCGCGCGAGCGGGTGGTGGCCAACGTCAAAGTGGCGCTGCCGGTCACCAACAACCTGCCGCTGGCGGCCCTGCTAGTGGGTGCGCCGGTGGTCGGCGGGGCGCTGTTCATCGTCGACCGGCTGCTCGGTGACCGGGTGGCGCGTTTCGCCAGCGTCAATTACCGCGTCGTGGGCCCTCTGAAAGAGCCTAAGATCACCTTCGTGAAACCCTTTACCCGCGGTCGTTAGGAGCCTGTCCATGAGCATTGCCGTGATCCAGATGGTCAGCCAGGAGGACTTGCTGGCCAACCTGCGCCAAGCCGAGCGGCTACTAGAACAGGCCGCGTCGGGCGGCGCCCGTCTAGCGGTGCTGCCGGAAAACTTCGCCGCCATGGGGCGCCGCGACGCTGCGCGCATTGGCCTGGACGAAGCGTTGGGCCGCGGACCGATCCTGCCGTGGTTGAAACGCACCGCCCGCGCCCTCAAGTTATGGATAGTCGCAGGCACCTTGCCCTTGCCCCCGGCCGACACACCCCATGGCAAGGCCTGCGCCTGTTCCTTGTTGATCGATGAAGACGGCGAGATCGCCGCACGCTACGACAAGCTGCATCTGTTCGACGTCGATGTCAGCGACAACCGTGGGCGTTATCGCGAATCGGATGACTATGCTTCAGGTGATCGAGTGGTGGTGGCCGACACGCCAGTCGGTCGTTTGGGCCTGACGGTGTGCTACGACCTGCGCTTTCCCGAGTTGTACAGCGCCTTGCGTGCGGCAGGCGCGCAGTTGATCAGCGCGCCCTCGGCCTTCACGGCGGTGACGGGCGCCGCGCACTGGGAGGTCTTGATTCGTGCGCGGGCCATCGAGACCCAATGTTATGTGCTGGCGGCGGCCCAGGGCGGGCTGCACCCAGGTCCGCGCGAGACCCATGGCCATGCGGCCATCGTCGATCCCTGGGGGCGGATACTCGCCGAACAGGCGCAGGGCGAGGCCGTGTTGCTGGCCACGCGCGACGCCGACGAACAGGCGTCCATACGGACGCGAATGCCGGTGTTCGCGCACCGGCGCTTTTTCTCGCAGGACGCCGTGCGGCCTGCGCACCTTTTGGAGTGACTATGAGCCAGATGTTATCCACCGTCAGTGAGCAACTCCTGGCCCCCGGCGGCTTGACCCTGGACAGCCTGCAGAGCGTGCTGGGCGCCCTGGCAGGCCCTGGCATCGACGCCGCCGACCTGTATTTCCAGGGCCAGGTCTCGGAAACCTGGGCCTTGGAAGACGGCATCGTCAAGGAAGGCAGTTTCAACCTCGACCAGGGCGTGGGCGTGCGTGCCCAGTCGGGCGAGAAGACCGGCTTCGCCTACAGCAACGCCATCAACCTCGAAGCGCTGACCGCCGCCGCCACTGCCGCACGCTCGATTTCCCGTTCCGGTCAGCATGGCCGTGTGCAGGCATTCCAGAGCCGCGACGTGACCGCACTGTACGGCGCCGACAACCCCTTGGACGTGCTCAGCCGCGCCGAGAAGGTCGAACTACTCAAGCGCGTAGACGCCGCGACCCGCGCCCTGGACCCGCGCATCCAGCAGGTCAGCGTCAGCCTGGCCGGGGTCTGGGAACGCATCCTGGTCGCCGCCGCCGATGGCAGTCTGGCCGCCGACGTGCGGCCGCTGGTGCGCTTCAACGTCAGCGTCATCGTCGAGCAGAACGGCCGCCGCGAGCGGGGCGGGCAGGGCGGTGGCGGGCGTACCGACTATCGCTTCTTCACCGAAGAAAAGGTCATGGGCTATGCCCGCGAAGCGTTGCGCCAGGCGCTGGTCAACCTCGAAGCGGTACCCGCGCCGGCCGGCACCTTGCCGGTGGTGCTGGGCTCCGGCTGGTCCGGCGTGCTGCTGCACGAAGCGGTGGGCCACGGTCTGGAGGGCGACTTCAACCGCAAGGGCAGCTCGGCGTTCAGTGGGCGCATCGGCGAGATGGTCGCCTCTCCACTGTGCACCATCGTCGACGACGGCACCCTGGAAGGCCGTCGTGGCTCGCTCAGCGTCGACGACGAAGGCACGCCCACCGAGTGCACCACCCTGATCGAGAACGGTGTGCTCAAGGGCTACATCCAGGACAAGCTCAACGCGCGCCTGATGGGCATGGCGGTCACCGGCAACGGTCGCCGCGAGTCCTATGCCCACCTGCCCATGCCGCGCATGACCAACACCTATATGCGTGCCGGCGAAAGCGACCCCGAAGAGATCATCCGTTCGGTCAAGCGTGGCCTGTACTGCGCCAACCTGGGCGGTGGCCAGGTCGACATCACCAGCGGCAAGTTCGTGTTCTCCACCAGCGAGGCGTACCTGATCGAGGACGGCAAGATCACCGCACCGGTCAAGGGCGCGACGCTGATCGGCAATGGCCCGGAAGCCATGAGCCGGGTGTCGATGGTCGGTAACGACCTGGCCCTGGACAGCGGCGTGGGTACGTGTGGCAAGGACGGCCAATCGGTGCCGGTCGGCGTCGGTCAGCCCACCTTGAAGCTCGATGCCATCACGGTCGGCGGTACGGGGGCGTGAAGGGCGCCATCGGGGGACGAGACGCCGAACCGGCGCGCCCCACGATGGGCGAGCGGCCCGGGCTCAGCGCAGGCCGCGCTGCAGCTCGTCGAGGTCGCGGATGTACTTGAACACCTTGCGCGCGGCGGCCGGCGGCTTGTTGCGCGCCTTCTCGTGCTGGGCATGGCGGATCAGCGAGCGCAGGTGCTGGCGGTCGGTGTCGGGGAACTCGTTGACGAAGCGTTCCAGGTCTTCGTCGTTACCGTCGACCAGCCGGTCGCGCCAGCGCTCCAGATTATGGAAACGCTCGTTGTATTGGCGGCTGGAGGTGTCGACCTGTTCGAACACCGCGTTGATGGCTTCCAGGTCCTGGTCGCGCATCAGCTTGCCGACGAACGACATGTGCCGTTTACGGGCGATGTGCGAGGTGTGCTTGCTGGCATCGGCCAGCGCCTTGCGCAAGGCGTCGGTCAGCGGCAGGCGGGCCAGGGTATCGGCCTTGAGAGTGGTCAGGCGTTCGCCCAGTTCGACCAGCGCAAGCAGCTCGCGCTTGATCTGGGTTTTGCTTTTTTCGCCGTCGAAGGCGTCGTCGTATGAATCAACCATGGTGGCAGTCCGCAGGAAATCGTCGCCATGATAACCAGTCGGGGGCCGCTTGTCCGGCCCGGTCGTAGCATGGCCCGTGCCGAACGCAGAATTTGATGGGAGATAACCATGAGTGCAGTCCAGAGCGTAGGCCCGAAGGACCTGCCGGCGTTGCAGGAGCAGGTCGAGGCGATCGTCGCCGAGGCCAGACGCCAGGGCGCCAGCGCCTGCGAAGTGGCGGTGTCGTTGGAACAGGGGCTGTCCACCACGGTGCGCCAGCGCGAGGTGGAAACGGTCGAATTCAACCGTGACCAGGGGTTCGGCATCACCCTGTACGTCGGTCAGCGCAAAGGCTCGGCCAGCACTTCGGCCAGTGGCCCGGAGGCGATCCGCGAGACCGTGGCGGCGGCGTTGGCCATCGCCAAGCACACCTCCGAAGACGAATGCTCGGGCCTGGCCGACGCCGGACTGATGGCCCGCGACATCCCCGAGCTGGACCTCTACCATCCTTGGGACATCAGCCCCGAGCAGGCCATCGAGCAGGCCCTGGTCTGCGAAGCGGCTGCCTTCGAAGCCGACCCGCGCATCCGCAATGCCGACGGCACCTCGCTCAGCACCCACCAAGGCGTACGGGTATATGGCAACAGCCACGGTTTCATCGGTGGTTACGCTTCGACCCGGCACAGCCTGAGCTGCGTGATGATCGCCGAAGGCGACGGGCAGATGCAGCGCGACTACTGGTATGACGTCAATCGCCAGGGCACGCTGCTGGCCGACCCCGTGAGCATCGGCCGGCGTGCGGCGCAGCGTGCCGCCAGCCGCTTGGGCGCCCGCCCGGTACCGACCTGCGAAGTGCCGGTGCTGTTTTCCGCCGAGTTGGCCGGTGGCCTGTTCGGCAGCTTCCTGGGGGCGATTTCCGGCGGCAACCTCTACCGCAAATCCTCGTTCCTCGAAGGCTGCATCGGCCAGCGCCTGTTCCCGAGCTGGCTCACCCTCGACGAACGTCCACACATTCCTCGCGCCTTGGCCAGCGCCGGTTTCGACGGCGATGGCTTGGCCACCTACGCCAAGCCGTTCGTGGAAAACGGCGAGCTGGTTTCGTACGTGCTGGGCACCTATTCCGGGCGCAAGCTGAAGCTGCCGAGCACGGCCAACGCCGGAGGCGTGCACAACCTGTTCGTGACCCATGGCGACGACGACCAGACCGCGTTGATCAGGAAAATGGGGCGTGGCCTGCTGGTGACCGAGCTGATGGGGCATGGCCTGAACATGGTGACCGGGGATTACTCCCGCGGCGCTGCTGGCTATTGGGTGGAAAACGGCGAGATCCAGTTCGCCGTCCAGGAAGTCACGATCGCCGGCAACATGAAGGACATGTTCCAGCAAATCGTCGCCATCGGTAACGATCTGGAAACCCGCAGCAACATCCATACGGGCTCGGTGTTGATCGAACGGATGACCGTAGCAGGCAACTGACGGGCTGATGGCCTTTGTAAAACTTCCTGTTGGAAAGAAGACCCGGCCATCGCGCCGGGTTTTTCGTTTGTGGGGCAAAGCTTGAAGTGATTCTATTTATCAATTAATAATGAATATCATTCTGAAGCTCATGGTCGATGCTGTTCATGAACACCGTTCTCCACGAATTGCCCTACCTGGAAAACTGGCGCTGGCTGAGCCGCCGCATCCGTTGTGCCATCGAGCCCGATGAGCCGCGCCTGATCGAACACTACCTGGCCGAAGGGCGTTACCTGGTGTGCTGTACCGACACCGCGCCCTGGACCGTGGCCCTCACGTCGTTCCGCCTGCTGCTCGACACCGCCTGCGACCGCATGCTGCCGTGGCACTGGCGCAGCCAGTGCCTGGACCAGGCCTGGCGGCCGCTGCTCGATCTGCGCAACCTCAACCGCAGCGAATGCAACCAGCTCTGGCAACCCTACGCGCTGCAACTGGCCAAGTGCGTGTTGCTGCCATCCATTTCCCACGAAGAACTGATGCAAGGATTTGACGATGAGTGAGACCCGTATCGAGCGTGACAGCATGGGCGAGTTGCAGGTGCCGGCTCAGGCCCTGTATGGCGCCCAGACCCAGCGCGCGGTCGACAATTTTCCGGTCAGCGGCCAGCGCATGCCGGTGCAGTTCATCCGCGCGCTGCTGCTGGCCAAGGCCGCAGCGGCCAAAGCCAACATCAAGCTGGAACAGATCAGCGCGGCCCAGGGCGAGGCCATCGTCCAGGCGGTCGAGCAGCTGCTGGCCGAAGACTTCATCCAGCACTTCCCGGTCGACGTGTACCAGACCGGTTCCGGCACCAGCTCCAACATGAACGCCAACGAAGTGATCGCCACCTTGGCCAGCCGCGTGCTGGGCGAAGCGGTCAACGCCAACGACCACGTCAACTGTGGGCAGAGCAGCAACGACATCATCCCCACCAGCATCCACGTCAGCACGGCGCTCGCGGTGCGCGAGCAGTTGCTGCCGGCCTTGCAGCATCTGGCCCAGGCCATCGAGGCCAAGGCCGGCCAGGTGCACCACCATATCAAGACCGGCCGCACCCACCTGATGGATGCCATGCCCGTGCGCCTGAGCCAGGTGCTCGGTGGCTGGGCCGCGCAGGTCAAGGGTGCCCAGGCGCACATCGAGTCCACCTTGCCGGCGTTGCAGGCCTTGGCACAAGGCGGCACCGCGGTCGGCACCGGCATCAATGCCCATCCCGAGTTCGCCGCAGGTTTTGCTCGCGAGCTAAGCACGCTGACGGGTGTCGAATTCGCACCCGGCGCCAACTTGTTCGCCCTGATCGGCTCGCAAGACACCGCCGTGGCGTTGTCCGGTCAGCTCAAGACCGCTGCCGTGGCCTTGATGAAGATCGCCAACGACCTGCGTTGGATGAACTCCGGCCCTCTGGCCGGCCTTGGCGAAATCGAACTCCAAGCCTTGCAGCCGGGTTCTTCGATCATGCCGGGCAAGGTCAATCCGGTGATTCCGGAAGCCACGGCGATGGTTGCCGCGCAGGTCATCGGCAACGACGCCACCATCGCCGTGGCCGGGCAGTCGGGCAATTTCGAGCTGAACGTGATGCTGCCGGTCCTCGCCCGCAACCTGCTGGAAAGCATCGAGCTGTTGGCCAACACCAGCCGCCTGCTGGCCGACAAAGCCATCAGCAGTTTCACGGTCAATGACGCCAAGCTCAAGGAAGCGTTGTCGCGCAATCCGATCCTGGTGACGGCGCTCAACCCCATCATCGGCTACCTCAAGGCTGCCGAGATCGCCAAGACCGCCTACAAGCAAGGGCGTCCGATCATCGAGGTGGCGCTCGAACACACCGATCTGTCCCGCGACCAGCTGCAAACCCTGCTGGACCCGGAAAAACTGACTGCCGGCGGTCTCTGACCCGCCGCGCCGAGGAGGTTCGTCATGCAGCACTGGAAACGCACCACGCAACACGCCAACGCGCTGTTCGAGCAGGGCGATCTGGTCGATGCCCGGGAGCTTTATCTGCAAGCCCTGGCCTTGGCCCAGGTGCTGTTCGAGCGCTGGCATGACGTCGACGAAGCGGTGGCGGTGTTCGTCATCGCGCACCATAACCTGGCGGACCTGCACCTGGGCTTGAACCAGCCCCACGAGAGCGCCGACTACCTGTGCTCGGCGCATCAGCGCCTGCTGCAGGCCAGCCAGGACATGCGCCTTTCACAGGCTCTGCGCGACGCCGCCTTGCGTCATAGCGCCAGAACCTACACAGAATTGCTGAATTTCATCGCCGAATACGGTCAATACCCTCGTACCGAACGATTGCTCAATCGCAATGCGGCCGTGGCCAGCGAGCTGAGCGCTCAGCCGGACGTGACCTCCACAACTCCTGCCTACGGAATTCACTGACATGTCTTACGAATTGCCAAAAATCTCCTACGCCTACGACGCGCTCGAGCCGCACATCGATGCGCAGACCATGGAAATCCACCACACCAAACACCACCAGACCTACGTCAACGGCCTGAATGCCGCCGTGGAAAACACCGAGTGGGCCGACAAACCGGTCGAGGAACTGGTCGCTGCGGTCAAGCAACTGCCCGAGAACCTGCGCGGCCCGGTCACCAACCATGGTGGCGGCCATGCCAACCACAGCCTGTTCTGGACCGTCATGTCGCCCAACGGCGGCGGCGAGCCGGTCGGCCAGGTTGCCGAAGCCATCAAGACCGAGCTGGGCGGTTTCGAAGCCTTCAAGGAAGCCTTCACCAAGGCTGCACTGACCCGCTTCGGCAGTGGCTGGGCCTGGCTGAGCGTTACGCCGGAGAAAAAACTGGTGGTCGAGAGCAGCGGTAACCAGGACAGCCCACTGATGCATGGCAACACGCCGATTCTGGGCCTGGACGTGTGGGAACATGCTTACTACCTGAAATACCAAAACCGCCGCCCGGAATACATCGGGGCCTTCTACAACGTCATCGACTGGCAGGAAGTCGAGCGTCGTTATCTCGAAGCCACTCGGTGAGCTGATCGCCCATGCGCTCACAGGTGATGTCGGTCGGTAGCGTACGCCTGTTCAGGCAAGCGTTGGGTGTCTTGCTGGTGCTGGTCGGCACCGCGCTGCTGGTCGCACGAGGCATCGCCTGGCTGGAGCTTGAGCCACGCATGCTGCGTGCGCTCGAAGGGGGCGCGCTGTGCGCGCTGGGCACTGCACTCGGCGCGGTGCCGGTCTTGGTCGTGCGCAGCATGCCGGTAGCGCTGGCCGACACACTACTGGGCTTCGGCGCCGGCGTGATGCTGGCGGCTACGGCGTTCTCGCTGATCATTCCAGGGCTGGAAGCGGCGCAGTTGATCGGCTACAGCCCTTGGGGCGCCGGCGCCCTGATCAGCGTGGGTCTGTTGGGCGGGGCGCTGTGCCTGTTTCTGGTCGACCTGAAGGTCTCTGGCGCTTCGCCCGAGGCCTTGGTAGGCAATGGCAAGCAGCCGGCGATCGCGGCGCGGATCTGGCTGTTCGTGATCGCCATCATCGCCCATAACATTCCGGAAGGCATGGCCATCGGCGTCTCCGCCGGCGGCGGCATGCCCGACGCCGACAGCCTGGCCATGGGCATCGCCTTGCAGGACGTACCCGAAGGGTTGGTGATCGCCTTGGTTCTGGCGGGTGCGGGCATGTCGCGCTTCAGGGCATTTCTGATCGGCGCCGCTTCCGGTTTGGTCGAGCCTGTGGCGGCAGTGGTCTGCGCCTGGTTGGTCAATGTGGCCGAGCTGCTATTGCCGCTGGGCCTGGCTTGTGCGGCTGGCGCCATGTTGTTGGTGGTCACCCAGGAAATCATCCCCGAGTCCCGTAGCAACGGGCATCACCGTTTGGCTAGCCTGGGGCTGTGTATCGGCTTCTGCCTGATGATGGTGATGGACACTGCGATGTCCTGAAAATCCGAGCAGGTACGGGGAGGGCGGTTTATTCGCCTTCGTCGAACTTGTTCTCGATCAGTTCCACCAAGCCTGCCAATGCCTCGTCTTCCTGCTCGCCCTCGGTGTGCAAATGCACCTGCGTGCCTTTACCGGCGGCCAGCATCATCACGGCCATGATGCTCTTGCCGTCGACCAGCTTGTCGGGTGCGCGTCCTACCTTTACCTGGCAGGGAAAGCGCCCGGCCACACCCACGAACTTGGCGGCGGCCCGGGCATGCAGGCCGAGCTTGTTGACGATGGTAATTTCACGGGCGGGCATCGAGGGGTGGATCCTGTGGGCTAGAGGTCGCGATGGCGAACCTGGACATTTTTCAGTGTTTGTTGCAACAGGGCGCCAAGGCGTTCGGTGAGGTAGACCGAGCGATGATGGCCGCCGGTGCAGCCAATGGCGATGGTGACGTAGGCCCGATTGCTGGCGGCGAAGCGTGGCAGCCATTTGAGCAGATAGCTGGCGATATCCTGGAACATTTCCTCGACGTCGGGTTGCGCAGCCAAATAGTCGATCACTGGCTGCTCGAGCCCGGAGTGGTCGCGCAGCTCGCAGTTCCAGTAAGGGTTGGGCAGGCAGCGCACGTCGAACACCAGATCGGCATCGACCGGCATGCCCCGCTTGAACCCGAAGGATTCGACCAGAAACGCCGTGCCAGGCTCGGGCTGGTTGAGCAAGCGCAGCTTGAGCGAGTCGCGCAACTGATACAGGTTGAGGTTGCTGGTGTTGATCTTGAGGTCGGCCAAGTCCGCGATGGGGCCAAGCAGATCGGTTTCCACGCGAATGGCTTCGGCCAGCGAACGGTCCGCAGTGGTCAGCGGGTGACGGCGTCGGGTCTCGGAGAAGCGCTTGAGCAGGATGTCTTCATCGGCGTCCAGGTACACGACGTTGCACTGGATGCGTTTTGATCGAACGTCTTCCAGCAGAGCGGGGAAACGCGACAGGTGACCCGGCAGGTTGCGCGCGTCGATGGAAACGGCAACCTTGGGCTGCTGCAACTCGGCTTTGAGCAGGACGTTTTCCGTCAACTGCGGAAGCAGGCCTGCCGGCAGGTTGTCGATGCAGTAAAAACCGTGGTCTTCCAGTACATCCAGAGCAGTGCTCTTGCCGGAGCCGGAGCGACCGCTGACGATGATCAGGCGCATGGTCAGGCCTCGTTCTGAACGTCCAGGACAACCTGGTACAGGGCCTCGCTGGTGGTGGCCGCACGCAGGCGTTCGCGCACTTCCTTGCGGTCCAGCATGCTGGCGATCTGGCGCAGCAGCTCGAGGTGGGCATCGGTGGCCGCTTCTGGGACCAGCAACACGAACAGCAGGTCTACCGGGGCGCCGTCGATGGCGTCATAGTCGATAGGCGCGTCGAGGTGCAGCAGGGCACTGACCGGCGCAGTGCAACCGGGCAGGCGACAATGGGGAATGGCGATGCCGTTGCCGAAGCCGGTGGAGCCCAGTTTTTCACGGGCGACCAGCTTTTCGAAGATGTCGTGCATCTCCAGTTCCGGTACCTGTTCGGCGATGAGGGTGGCGACCTTTTCCAGGGCGCGCTTCTTGCTGCCGCCCGGCACATTCGCGAGCGAACGGCCGGGGGTCAGGATGGTTTCAAGTCGGATCATGGATGGGGGGTGTCAGCGGGCCGCTGCGCCTTGCAGCAGGCTTTGCTGTTTTTCCTTGTGTTTTTTCAGTTGGCGATCAAGCTTGTCAGCCAGCGCATCGATCGCTGCATACATGTCTTCGTGTTCGGCGTTGGCAACCACTTCACCACCAGGAATCTGCAGCGTCGCTTCGACTTTTTGCTGCAGCTTCTCGACTTTCATGATGACCTGCACGTTGGTGATCTTGTCGAAATGACCCTCCAGACGTTTGAGCTTCTGCTCCACGTAATCGCGCAGAGGTGGGGTGACTTCTACATGGTGTCCACTGATGTTGACTTGCATACAGCTTCTCCTTAATTGCCGTGCATAAAGAGGCAGGTGTTGCACCTGCCACTGAAACGCTGTGGCACATCCAGGCGTTACATCAGCCGCTTGCGTTCACTGGAAGGCGCGATGCCCAGCGATTCGCGGTACTTGGCTACGGTACGACGTGCTACCTGGATGCCTTGAGCCTCCAGTAAACCAGCGATCTTGCTGTCACTCAATGGCTTTTTCTGATTTTCCGCCGCCACCAGTTTCTTGATGATCGCGCGAATTGCCGTGGACGAGCATTCCCCGCCTTCGGCCGTGCTGACGTGGCTGGAAAAGAAGTATTTCAGCTCGTATATGCCACGCGGCGTGTGCATGTATTTCTGCGTGGTGACCCGGGAAATGGTCGATTCGTGCATGCCCACGGCTTCGGCGATGTCGTGCAGGACCAGCGGTTTCATGGCCTCGTCGCCCAGGTCGAGGAAACCGCGCTGGTGCTCGACGATCTGCGTGGCCACTTTCATCAGGGTTTCGTTACGGCTTTGCAGGCTCTTGATGAACCAGCGCGCTTCCTGCAGCTGGTTGCGCATGAAGGTGTTGTCGGCACTGGTGTCGGCGCGGCGCACGAAGCCTGCGTACTGGGCGTTGACCCGCAGGCGCGGTACCGCTTCCTGGTTCAGCTCCACCAGCCAGCGCTCGTTGTCCTTGCGCACGATGACGTCGGGCACCACGTATTCGGGTTCGCTCGATTCAATCTGCGAGCCCGGGCGCGGGTTGAGGCTCTGCACCAGCTCGATGACCTGGCGCAGCTCGTCTTCCTTGAGCTTCATGCGGCGCATCAACTGGCTGTAGTCGCGGCTGCCGAGCAGGTCGATGAAGTCGCTGACCAGGCGTTGCGCCTCTGCCATCCACGGCGTATTGGCCGGCAGCTGGCGCAGTTGCAGCAGCAGGCACTCGCCCAGGCTCGTGGCGCCGATGCCGGCAGGTTCGAACTGCTGGATGCGGTGCAGCACCGCCTGCACTTCGTCGAGTTCGATGTCCAGTTCGGGATCGAACCCTTCGCAGATTTCTTCGAGGGAGTCTTCCAGGTAACCCTGGGGGTTGATGCTGTCGATCAGGGTGACGGCGATCATGCGATCGACATCCGACATCGGCACCAGGTTGAGTTGCCACAGCAGATGGCTTTGCAGGCTTTCTCCGGCCGACGTGCGCGTGGTGAAGTCCCACTCGTCGTCATCGTTGCTGGGCAGGCTGCTGGCGCTGGTCTGGTAAATGTCTTCCCAGGCCGTGTCGACCGGCAACTCGTTGGGAATGCGCTCGCCCCAATCGCCTTCTTCGAGGTTCTCGACCGTGGTGGTGGTTTCCTGGAAAGAGGTGTCGTGCGCTTCGCTGGCAGGCTTGCTCTCGGCGTTGTCGGCCATCGGATCGTTGTTGTCGAAGTCTTCGCCTTCTTCCTGGCGTTCGAGCATCGGGTTGGATTCCAGGGCCTCCTGGATTTCCTGTTGAAGATCCAGAGTGGAAAGCTGGAGCAGACGAATGGCCTGTTGCAACTGCGGGGTCATCGTCAGTTGCTGGCCCATTTTTAGGACGAGCGATGGTTTCATGGCTGGGGCTAATTACCTTGTTCGCCGGCGCGCAAGCGCCATCCACTACACGAGGGCGCCGCGGCGCCAATTTTAAGCAAGTTATATGCCTGAAACTGTAACGTTTGCCTAGGGCGCTGTGTCAAATAAAGTGCGATCCAACCTTGAGCGCTACGGCGGGCACGCCCGCCGAGCATTCAGAGCCTGAACTCGTGCCCCAGGTAGACCTCTTTCACCAGGTCGTTGGCCAGGATGGTAGCCGAATCGCCCTCGGCGATCAGCTGACCGTCGTTGACGATGTATGCCGTTTCGCAGATGTCGAGCGTTTCACGCACGTTGTGGTCGGTGATCAACACGCCAATGCCCTTGGCCTTGAGGTGGTGGATGATCTGTTTGATGTCGCCCACGGAAATCGGGTCGACCCCGGCGAAAGGTTCGTCGAGCAGGATGAATTTCGGCGCGGTCGCCAGCGCGCGGGCGATCTCCACGCGGCGACGCTCACCGCCCGACAGGCTCATGCCGAGGTTGTCGCGGATATGGGTGATGTGGAATTCCTGAAGCAGGCTTTCCAGCGCCTGGCGCCGGCCGTCGCTGTCGAGCTCCTTGCGGGTCTCGAGGATGGCCATGATGTTGTCGGCCACCGACAGCTTGCGGAAGATCGAAGCTTCCTGCGGCAGGTAGCCGATGCCGGCCTTGGCGCGACCATGCATGGGCTGGTGGCTGACGTCGAGGTCGTCGATCAGCACCCGACCCTGGTCGGCCTGGACCAGGCCGACGATCATGTAGAAGCAGGTGGTCTTGCCCGCGCCGTTGGGCCCGAGCAGGCCGACGATCTGACCGCTGTCGATGGACAGGCTGACGTCGCGCACGACCTGCCGGCTTTTGTAGCTCTTGGCCAGATGTTGGGCTTTGAGGGTTGCCATCACTCGGCCTTCTTCTTCGGCTGGATCACCATGTCGATACGCTGGCGCGGTGCGGTGACGTTGCCGCCGCGGCCCGCCGTGGCGATCTGGGACTTGGTGTTGTAGACGATCTTCTCGCCTTCGGTGGTGTTGCCTTCGTTTTCCACCTTGGCGCGATCGGTAAGCACGACCAGGTCTTTCTGCGCCTGGTACTGGATGGTCACCGCCCAGCCTTTCATCTTGTCGGGCTTGGCTGCGCTCTGCTGCTGCTCGAAGTACGCCAGGTTGCCCACCGAAGTGAGCACGTCGATGTCGCCGGACGCCGCACGGGTGATGGTCACGGTATTGCCTTTGATCATCATCGAACCCTGGGTGATGATGACATCGCCGGTGTAGGTGGCCACGCCTTGCTTGTCGTCCAGGTGCGCGTTGTCGGCCTGGATGCGGATCGGCTTGTCGCGATCGGTCGGCAGGGCCCAAGCGCTCGCGCTACCCAGTGCTGCGCTCAGGCTGAGCAAAAGGGGAAGGGTTTTAACGAGCCTCATACTGTCCTCTTACGTTGGACAGCAGGTCCATCCTGCCGTCTTTCAAGTACGCCTTCATGCCTGTGCCCGTAGTGGTGCCACCGGCGCCGTCGATTCTAACGGCTTGCTCGGTCTGCGCATATTGCTTCTGCGGGAACACGGTCATGCGGCTGCTGGTGATCAGCGTGTCGCGGTTCTTTTCATCGGTGCGGGCGATCCTGACCGAGTCGATCAGCTCCACCTCGGTGCCATCGGGATTGACCTCGGCATGCTTGCTCTGGATGTGCCAGGGAAAGGCGGTGCCACGGTACATCTGCAGGTCCGGCTCGGTCACCAGGGTGACTTCGCTGGCCTTGACGTGCTCGATCTTGTCGGCGGTCATTTCGTACTGACGCTTGCCGTCGGGCAGAAACTGCACGCTGTGGGCGTTGATCGCATAGTAGTCGATCGCGTTCTCGTCGACCTGGGCCTGTGGCGCGTCGTCGAGAAAACTTTCCGGGCTCAGGTTCCAGTAGCCCACGGCGCCCAGCAGAGCGGCGATAACGCTGAACAGAACGATGTTCTTGGCTTTTTTGCTAAACATGTGCAGCTCTACAGGTAATGGGCGTGGGCAGTGTCCAACGTATCCTGGGCCTGCATGATGAGTTCGCAGAACTCCCTTGCGGCGCCTTCGCCGCCACGCGCCAGGGTGATGCCGCGCGCATGCTGGCGCACGAACGGCGAGGCGTTGGCCACCGCCATGCCGAGGCCGACGCGGCGGATCGCCGGCAGGTCGGGCAGATCGTCTCCCAGGTAGGCAACCTGTTCATAGTTCAGGTTCAGTTCCGCTAGCAAACCGTCGAGCACCACCAGCTTGTCTTCGCGGCCCTGGAACAGGTGGTCGATGCCCAGGTTGCGGGCGCGCCGTTCCACGACCGGGCTGGAGCGACCGGTGATGATCGCGGTCATCACGCCGCTGGCGCGCAGCATCTTGATGCCTTGCCCGTCGAGGGTGCTGAACGACTTGAACTCGCTACCGTCGGCGAGGAAGTACAGGCGACCGTCGGTGAGCACGCCATCGACATCGAAGACGGCCAGCTTGATCGCTTTGCCGCGTTGCAGTAGATCCGGGTTCATCACATTACTCCAGCGCGCAGCAGGTCGTGCATGTTGAGCGCACCAACGGGGCGATCGTGAGCGTCCACCACCACCAGTGCACTGATTTTGTAGTCTTCCATGAGCTTGAGCGCCTCGGCCGCGAGCATCTGCGCGGTGACGGTCTTGCTGTGGGAGGTCATCACCGCCTCGATGGGCGTGCCGTGCACGTCGATGTTGCGGTCCAGCGCGCGGCGCAGGTCGCCGTCGGTGAAGATGCCGGCCAGGGTGCCGTCGGCTTCCAGCACCACGGTCATGCCCAGGCCCTTGCGCGACATTTCCAACAGCGCGTCCTTGAGCGGGGTGGAGCGCTCCACCACCGGCAGCGCGCTGTCGCCATGCATCACGTCTTCGACCTTGACCAGCAGGCGGCGGCCCAAGGCGCCACCCGGGTGCGAGAAGGCGAAGTCTTCGGCGGTGAAACCGCGCGCTTCGAGCAGCGCGATGGCCAAGGCGTCGCCCAGCACCAGGGCTGCGGTGGTGGAGGAGGTCGGCGCCAGGTTGAGCGGGCAGGCTTCGTGCTCGACGCGTGCGTCGAGCCGGGCGGCGGCTGCCAGGGCCAGGGTCGACTGCGGGTTGCCGGTCAGGCTCACCAAGGGTGTGCCGAGCCGCTTGATCAGCGGCAGCAGCATGACGATTTCGGCCGTGGTGCCGGAGTTGGACAGGGCCAGGATCACGTCGTCGCGGGTGATCATGCCCATGTCGCCATGGCTGGCTTCGGCCGGATGCACGAAGAACGCGGGCGTGCCGGTGCTGGCGAGGGTGGCGGCGATCTTGCTGCCGATGTGCCCAGACTTGCCCATGCCCAGCACGATCACGCGGCCCTTGCTGGCCAGGATCAGTTCGCACGCACGCACGAATTCGCCGTCGATGCGGGCTTGCAGGCCCTGTACGGCTTCAAGCTCAAGACGCAAAGTGCGCTGGGCGGAATGGATTAGCTCGCTGGATTGGCTCATGGTCGAACATATGGCTTGCGGGAAAGGCGGCGATTATAGCTGTAATGCACAAAACCCTCACCTTTGATCGTCAGACTGAAACTTTCCCTTACTGTCGATAGCCTGAATGCTCGGGCGGTAGCCTTGGGAAGGGCTTCGGCGCGGTGGTATAGTTCGCGGCTAACCGGCCCGCCCGCGACGCTTGTGTCTTCCTGACGAGGACGCGCGTCCATGAACACTGGGCTGTATCGCAAGGAGTCTAGATGAGTGGGGATAGCGCCTACGCGGTCGAGTTGAAGGGCCTGTCCTTCCAGCGCGGCTCGCGCAGTATTTTCAACAACGTCGATATACGCATTCCCCGTGGCAAGGTGACCGGCATCATGGGCCCTTCGGGCTGCGGCAAGACCACGCTGCTGCGGCTGATGGGCGCGCAGCTGCGCCCGGCCAAAGGCGAAGTCTGGGTGGCTGGGCAGAACCTGCCGAGCCTGTCGCGCGCCGACCTGTTCGATGCGCGCAAGCAGATGGGTGTGCTGTTCCAGAGCGGTGCGCTGTTCACCGATCTCGACGTGTTCGAGAACGTCGCGTTTCCCTTGCGCGTGCATACCGAACTGCCCGAAGAGATGATTCGCGACATCGTTTTGATGAAGCTGCAAGCGGTCGGTCTGCGTGGTGCCATCAACCTGCGCCCGGACGAACTGTCCGGCGGCATGAAACGCCGGGTGGCGCTGGCCCGGGCCATCGCCCTGGACCCGCAGATCCTCATGTACGACGAACCTTTCGTCGGCCAGGACCCGATCGCCATGGGCGTGTTGGTGCGCCTGATCCGTCTGCTCAACGACGCGCTGGGCATCACCAGCATCGTGGTCTCCCACGACCTGGCGGAAACCGCCAGTATCGCCGACTACCTCTATGTCGTGGGCGACGGTCAGGTCCTGGGCCAAGGCACGCCGGACGAGCTGATGAACTCCGACAATCCGCGCATTCGCCAATTCATGAAGGGCGATCCAGACGGCCCGGTGCCTTTCCATTTTCCTGCGTCCGATTATCGCGCCGCTCTGCTGGGGGCGCGTTGATGCGCAAGACATCCATTCTCGAACGTATTCGCCTGTTTGGGCGTGCGGCCATCGACATCGTTGCCATCCTCGGGCGCTCCTGCCTGTTCCTCGGCAACGCGCTGATCGGCCGCGGCACCGGCGGTGGCTTCCAGTTGCTGGTCAAGCAGCTCTATTCGGTGGGCGTCATGTCCCTGGCGATCATCGCCGTGTCGGGCGTGTTCATCGGCATGGTGCTGTCGCTGCAGGGTTACAGCATCCTCACCAAGTACGGTTCCGAGCAAGCGGTGGGGCAGATGATCGCCCTGACCCTGCTGCGCGAACTGGGGCCAGTGGTCACCGCCTTGCTGTTCGCCGGGCGCGCGGGTTCGGCGCTGACCGCCGAAATCGGCAACATGAAATCCACCGAGCAGCTGTCGAGCCTGGAGATGATCGGCGTCGACCCGCTCAAGTACATCGTCGCGCCACGGTTGTGGGCCGGCTTCATCTCCCTGCCGCTGCTGGCGCTGATCTTCAGCGTCGTGGGCATCTGGGGCGGCTCGTGGGTCGCCGTGGACTGGCTCGGCGTCTACGAAGGCTCGTTCTGGGCCAACATGCAAAACAGCGTGTCGTTTACCGACGACGTGCTCAACGGGGTGATCAAAAGCCTGGTGTTCGCCTTCGTGGTCACCTGGATCGCCGTGTTCCAAGGCTATGACTGCGAGCCCACGTCCGAGGGGATCAGCCGTGCCACGACCAAGACCGTAGTGTATGCCTCGCTGGCAGTCCTGGGTCTGGACTTCATCCTGACCGCCCTGATGTTTGGAGACTTTTGATGCAAAACCGCACCCTGGAAATTGGTGTCGGCCTGTTCCTGCTGGCCGGGATTCTGGCGTTGTTGCTCCTCGCCCTGCGCGTGAGCGGCCTGTCGGCCAGCCCTGCGAGCGACACGTACAAGGTCTACGCCTACTTCGACAACATCGCCGGCCTCACCGTGCGTGCCAAGGTCACCATGGCTGGCGTCGCCATCGGCAAGGTCACGGCCATCGACCTGGACCGCGACAGCTTCACCGGCCGCGTCACCCTGGAACTCGAGCAGGGCGTGAACAACCTGCCGACCGACTCCACCGCTTCGATCCTCACCGCCGGCCTGCTGGGCGAAAAATACATCGGCATCAGCGTCGGTGGCGAAGATCAGGTGCTCAAAGACGGCGGAACCATCCACGACACCCAGTCGTCATTGGTGTTGGAAGATTTGATCGGCAAGTTCCTGCTCAATTCGGTTGGTAAAGACGCTAAAGAAGCCGCCCCGGCTAATTAAGGAGTTTCCATGATTTCGATGCTGCGACGTGGCCTGCTGGTCATCCTGGCCTGCCTGCCGATGCTGGCGACGGCCGCTCCCGGGCAGTCGGCCCACGAAGTGATCAAGAGCACCACCGACGCGCTGCTCTCGGACCTGCAAGCCAACAAGGCACGCTACAAGTCCGATCCGCAGGCGTTCTACAACGCCCTCAACGGCATTCTGGGGCCGGTGGTGGATGCCGACGGCATCTCCAAGAGCATCATGACCGTCAAGTATTCGCGCAAGGCCAGCCCTGCGCAGATGCAGCGCTTCCAGGAAAACTTCAAGCGCAGCCTGATGCAGTTTTATGGCAACGCTTTGCTCGAATACAACAACCAGGGCATCACCGTCGATCCTGCGCGTAGCGAAGATGGCGACCGCGCCAGCGTCGGCATGAAGGTGTCGGGCAACAACGGCGCGGTATTCCCGGTGCAGTACACCCTGGTAAAGCTCGGTGGCGAATGGAAAGTGCGTAACGTCATCGTCAACGGCATCAACATCGGCAAGCTGTTCCGGGATCAGTTCGCCGACGCCATGCAGCGCAACGGCAACGACCTGGACAAGACCATCGACGGTTGGGCGGGCGAAGTGGCCAAGGCCAAGCAGACCGCCGACGGCTCGCCGGACAAGGCCGTCAAATGACTGCGGCCGCTGTCAGCATGGACAAGCCGGGCGTGCTGCGCTTGAGTGGCGTGCTCGACTACACCACCGGCGCGGCCTTGCGCAGCCAGGGCAAGGCCCTGATCGCCGCCAGCCGCGAATCGCGCATGGTGCTCGATTGCTCGGCCGTCACCCGTTCCAGCAGCGTGGGCCTGGCCCTGCTGCTGAGCTTCATACGTGACGCCGAGGCCGCCGGCAAATTCTGGGAGCTGCGCGGGCTGCCTCAGGAGATGCGTGGAATCGCCGAGGTCTACGACCTGGGCGAGGTGCTCAGCGGCGATTGATGGCGAGTGCTCAGCGGCCCCTCGGTCAGCGTGTCCCTCGTTGGGCTTCGCAGGCGAGGGGCTTTTTTGTATGATGGCCGACCCCCGCGCACTGGGCGCCGATTGAGGTTGAGCATGCAGGCCGTAGACGTTAAGAGCTTCCTTGAACAGAAATTGCCCGGAACCCTGGTGGAAGTCGAAGGCCAGGGCTGCAACTTTCAACTGAACGTGATCAGCGACGAGCTGGCCGGCCAGAGCCCGGTCAAGCGTCAGCAAGCGATTTACGCTCACCTGAACCCCTGGATCGCCGACGGCAGCATCCACGCGGTCACCATGAAATTTTTCAGCAGCGCAGCCTGGGCTGAGCGCACCTGAGCCAACTTGGCGGCGAGACACCAATGGACAAACTGATTATCACTGGCGGCACTCGCATCGATGGCGAGATCCGCATCTCCGGGGCGAAGAACGCTGCCCTGCCGATTCTGGCCGCGACCCTGCTGGCCGATGGGCCGGTCACGGTCGGCAACCTGCCGCACCTGCACGACATCACCACCATGATCGAGCTGTTCGGGCGCATGGGCATCGAGCCTGTGATCGACGAAAAGCTGGCCGTGCAAATCGATCCGCGCACCATCAAGACCCTGGTTGCGCCGTACGAACTGGTCAAGACCATGCGCGCCTCGATCCTGGTGCTCGGCCCCATGGTCGCGCGTTTCGGCGAGGCCGAAGTAGCGCTGCCGGGCGGCTGCGCCATCGGTTCGCGTCCGGTCGACCTGCACATCCGCGGCCTCGAAGCGATGGGCGCGACCATCGAGGTCGAAGGCGGCTACATCAAGGCCAGGGCGCCGGAAGGCGGGCTGCGCGGTGCGCACTTCTTCTTCGACACCGTGAGTGTCACCGGCACCGAGAACATCATGATGGCCGCCGCCCTGGCGCGCGGCCGCAGCGTGCTGCAGAACTCGGCGCGCGAGCCGGAAGTGGTCGATCTGGCCAACTTCCTCAACGCCATGGGCGCCAACGTCCAGGGCGCCGGCACCGACACCATCACCATCGATGGCGTCGAGCGTCTGCACTCGGCTACCTACCGCGTCATGCCCGACCGTATCGAGACCGGCACCTACCTGGTCGCCGCTGCCGTGACCGGCGGTCGCGTCAAGCTCAAGGACACCGATCCGACCATCCTCGAAGCGGTGCTGGAAAAGCTCAAGGAAGCGGGCGCCGAAATCGAAACCGGTGCCGACTGGATCAGCCTCGACATGCACGGCAAGCGGCCCAAGGCCGTCAACCTGCGGACCGCGCCATACCCGGCGTTCCCGACCGACATGCAGGCGCAGTTCATCTCGCTCAACGCCATCGCCGAAGGCACGGGCGCAGTGATCGAGACGATCTTCGAGAACCGTTTCATGCACGTCTACGAAATGCACCGCATGGGTGCGCAGATCCAGGTCGAAGGCAACACCGCCATCGTCACCGGCACGCCACAGCTCAAGGGTGCGCCGGTCATGGCCACCGACCTGCGCGCCTCGGCCAGCCTGGTGCTGTCGGCTCTGGTCGCCGAGGGCGATACGTTGATCGACCGCATCTACCACATCGACCGTGGTTACGAGTGCATCGAAGAAAAACTGCAGATGCTGGGCGCGAAGATCCGTCGCGTGCCGGGCTAGTCTGTCTCGGCGCAGGGATGCGCCAGCCGAATCGAAGACGGCCGGGCCTGTGGGCCTGGCCGGCAGCAGCCGCTTAAGGAACGACGTTTCCCATGTTGACCATCGCGCTATCCAAAGGCCGTATCCTCGACGACACCCTGCCATTGCTGGCGGAAGCCGGCATCGTGCCAACCGAGAATCCGGACAAGAGCCGCAAGCTGATCATTCCCACCACCCAGGACGACGTGCGTCTGCTCATCGTGCGCGCCACCGACGTGCCGACCTACGTCGAGCATGGCGCGGCCGATCTGGGCGTGGCCGGCAAGGACGTGCTGATGGAATACGGCGGGCAGGGTTTGTACGAGCCGCTCGACCTGCAGATCGCCCAGTGCAAGCTGATGACCGCAGGCGCCGTGGGCGCCGCCGAACCCAAAGGGCGCCTGCGCGTGGCCACCAAGTTCGTCAACGTCGCCAAGCGCTACTACGCCGAACAGGGCCGCCAGGTCGACATCATCAAGCTGTACGGCTCCATGGAGCTGGCGCCCTTGATCAACCTCGCCGACAAGATCATCGACGTGGTCGACACCGGCAACACGCTGCGCGCCAACGGCCTGGAGCCACAGGAGCTGATCGCAACCATCAGCTCGCGCCTGGTGGTCAACAAAGCCTCCATGAAGATGCAGCACGGGCGCATCCAGAACCTGATCGACGCCCTGCGTCAGGCGGTCGAGTCGCGACACCGCGGCTGATCGCCGCGCGACTTGCAGGTCGCGCCCGTCCCTGCGCGTCAACGCCCTTTCCGTCAGGCGCCCGCGTGGAGGGACGGTAGCGTTGGGCGCCTGACCATCCGTCACTCACTCGAGGTCCACGTCATGACCGTGTCTACTGCAATTGCCCGTCTCAACGCTGCCGATGCCGACTTCGCTCGCCATCTGGACCATCTGCTGAGCTGGGAAAGTGTTTCCGATGACGCGGTCAACCAGCGCGTTCTGGAGATCATCAAAGGCGTACGCGAGCGCGGCGACGCGGCGCTGGTGGAATACACCCAGCGCTTCGACGGCGTGCAGGCGCAACACATGGCCGATCTGATCCTCGATCGCGCGCGCCTGGAACTGGCGCTGACGCGCATCTCCCCGGCCCAGCGCACGGCCCTGGAAAAGGCTGCCGAGCGCGTGCGCCTCTACCACGAGCGGCAGAAGCAGGACTCCTGGCAATACACCGAGGCCGACGGCACGGTGCTGGGGCAGAAGGTCACACCGCTGGACCGTGCCGGGCTGTACGTGCCCGGCGGCAAGGCGTCCTACCCGTCTTCGGTGCTGATGAACGCCATTCCGGCCAAGGTGGCGGGCGTGGGCGAGGTGGTGATGGTGGTGCCGACCCCGCGCGGCGAGGTCAACGAGCTGGTGCTGGCTGCGGCCTGCATCGCCGGTGTCGACCGCGTGTTCACCATCGGCGGTGCCCAGGCCGTCGCGGCCTTGGCCTACGGCACCGAGAGCGTGCCGCAGGTGGACAAGGTGGTCGGCCCCGGCAACATCTACGTCGCCACCGCCAAACGTCACGTGTTCGGCCAGGTCGGCATCGACATGATCGCCGGGCCTTCGGAAATCCTGGTGCTGTGCGATGGCCAGACCGACCCGGACTGGATCGCCATGGACCTGTTCTCCCAGGCCGAACACGACGAAGACGCCCAAGCCATTCTGGTCAGCCCCGATGCCGAATTCCTTGATCGGGTGGCCGCCAGCATCGACAAGCTGCTGCCTACCATGGAACGCGCCGAGATCATCGAAAAGTCCATCAACGGCCGCGGCGCGTTGATCCAGGTGCGCGACATGCAGCAGGCCATCGACGTGGCCAACCGCATCGCCCCGGAACACTTGGAGTTGTCGGTGGCCGACCCGCAGGCCTGGCTGCCGCAGATCCGCCACGCCGGCGCGATCTTCATGGGCCGCCACACCAGCGAGGCCTTGGGCGACTATTGCGCAGGCCCCAACCACGTGCTGCCCACTTCGGGCACCGCGCGCTTCTCCTCGCCGCTGGGGGTGTACGACTTCCAGAAGCGCTCTTCGATCATCTTCTGCTCCGAGCAGGGCGCCTCCGAGCTCGGCCGGACCGCGTCGGTCCTGGCCCGTGGCGAATCGCTGACCGCCCACGCGCGCAGCGCCGAATACCGCATCCTCGACCAAGACAAGGGGAACTGAACATGAGTCGATTCTGGAGCCCCTTCGTCAAGGATCTGGTGCCCTACGTGCCGGGCGAGCAGCCCAAGCTGAACCGCCTGGTCAAGCTCAACACCAACGAAAACCCCTACGGTCCGTCGCCCAAGGCCCTGGCCGCCATGGCCGCCGAGCTGAACGACGACCTGCGCCTGTACCCCGACCCGAACAGCGACCGCCTCAAGCAAGCGGTGGCCGACCACTACGGTGTCGAGACGGCCCAGGTGTTCGTCGGCAACGGCTCGGACGAGGTGCTGGCGCACATCTTCCACGGCCTGTTGCAGCACGACGCGCCGCTGCTGTTCCCCGACATCAGCTACAGCTTCTACCCGGTGTACTGCGGGCTGTACGGCATTGCCTACGAGCAGGTGCCGTTGGACGAGCAGTTCCAGATCCGCATCGCCGACTATGCCAAGCCCAATGGCGGCATCATCTTCCCCAACCCGAACGCGCCCACCGGTTGCCTGCTGCCGCTGGACGCGGTGGAAGCGCTGCTCACCGCGCACCCTGATTCGCTGGTGGTGGTGGACGAGGCCTACATCGATTTCGGCGGTGACAGCGCCATCGCCCTGGTGTCGCGCTTCGACAACCTGCTGGTGACCCAGACCCTGTCCAAGTCCCGCTCGTTGGCCGGGTTGCGGGTAGGCTTGGCAGTGGGGCACCCGGATTTGATCGAAGCCTTGGAGCGGATCAAGAACAGCTTCAACTCCTACCCGCTGGACCGCGCCGCCATCGCCGGTGCCAGCGCCGCCTTCGACGACCGCGAATACTTCGATGCCACCCGGCAGAAGGTGATCGACAGCCGCGAACACCTGGCGGCGCAGCTTGAGGCCAAAGGCTTCGAAGTCCTGCCCTCGGCGGCCAACTTCATCTTCGTGCGCCATCCGCAGCAGGATGCCGCCGAGTTGGCTGCGCGTCTGCGCGAACACGGCGTGATCGTGCGGCATTTCAAGCAAGCGCGGATCGCCCAGTTCCTGCGCATCACCGTCGGCACCCCAGAGATGAACCAGGCACTGCTCGACGCCTTGGTCTGATGCTCCACGACCGGCCGGCCACAAGGTCAGCCGGTCGGCCTCACTGATTCGACCCCTGTCAACAACCCTTGCCCGTCAGAACAACACAGCCTATGCTGCCGCCTACCTAAATTCATCCTATGACTGGTTGACCCTATGTCTGTTATCGTCAAACGTTCGTTGGTCTTGCAGGCCGTCGAGCAACTGCGCGCGCGTATCGCCGCCGGCGACTGGGCCGTGGGCGAGCGCCTGCCCACCGAGCCGGAACTGGCCCAGGAGTTGGGCATCAGCCGCAACACCGTGCGCGAGGCCATGCGCGTGCTGGCCTTCAGCGGCCTGATCGAGATCCGTCAAGGCGACGGCAGCTACCTGCGCACCGTGCAGGACCCTCTGCAGGCGGTCCTGGCTTTGTCGCGCTGCTCCGTGGATCACGCCCGTGAAGCGCGGCACATCCTCGAAGCCGAGGCCATCGGTCTGGCCGCGCAGCGCTGCACCGAGGCCGATCTGCAGGGGCTTCGACAAGCCTTGACCCACAGCGGCGCGCATTTCCATGGCGACTTGCAGGCCTACCTGGAGGCCGACATGGTCTTCCACCAACGCTTGGTGGATGCCGCGCACAACCCGGCGTTGAGCGAGCTGTACCGCTACTTCTCCGGCCTGGTGCGCGCTGCGGTCGAGCACAACATGAGCCACACCGCGCGCTGTCAGCACACCTTCGATCTGCACGAACAGATTCTCGAAGCGCTCACCCAGCGCGACCCCGAACGGGCCAAGCGCCTGAGCCGCGACCTGATCGAATCCTGAGCGAGTACATCCATGAGCACTGCAACGACCGCTGCAAACGCTCGCCACCCCGGCGAGCTCGACGACTTGCTGATCGACGCCGAAGTCGACGATGTCCAGGTGCAACAGGCTGCACCGCCCACACAGCGCGCTTGGCTGCTGTTGCTGGGCCTGGTGCTGGTGGCACTGAACCTGCGCCCGGCGCTGTCGAGCCTGTCGCCGCTGTTGGGTCAGGTGAGCGAGCGCCTGGGCCTGAGCGCGTCCTCTGCCGGGTTGCTGACCACCTTGCCGGTACTCTGCCTGGGCCTGTTCGCGCCGTTGGCGCCGCGCCTGGCCCGGCGCTTTGGCGCCGAGCGGGTGATTCTCGGCATCCTGCTGACCTTGGCCATCGGCATCCTGCTGCGCAGCACGCTGGGCGTGACCGGCCTGTTCGTCGGCAGCCTGCTGGCCGGCGCCAGCATCGGCATCATCGGCGTGCTGCTGCCTGGCATCGTCAAGCGCGACTTTCCCAAGCAGGCCGGGACCCTGATGGGTGTCTACACCATGGCCCTGTGCCTAGGCGCGGCCCTGGCGGCGGGTGCGAGCGTGCCGATCAGTCATCACTTCGCAGACAGCTGGGCCATCGGCCTGGGCGTATGGCTGGTACCGGCGCTGGTTGCCATGCTGGTCTGGTCGCCCCAAGCGCGCCAGGGGCACGGCCTGCACAAGGTCGCCTACCGCGTGCGCGGGCTGTGGCGCGACCCGTTGGCCTGGCAGGTCACCTTGTACATGGGCTTGCAGTCGTCGCTGGCCTACATCGTGTTTGGCTGGTTGCCGTCGATCCTCATCGGGCGCGGCCTGAGCCCGACCCAGGCGGGCCTGGTGCTGTCCGGTTCGGTCATCGTGCAACTGGTCAGCTCGCTCAGTGCGCCCTGGTTGGCGACCCGCGGCAAGGACCAGCGCCTGGCCATCGTGCTGGTGATGCTGATGACCCTGGGCGGGCTGTTCGGTTGCCTGTATGCGCCGTTGTCCGGGCTGTGGGGCTGGGCTGTGCTGCTCGGCCTGGGGCAGGGCGGTACTTTCGCCCTGGCCCTGACGTTGATCGTGCTGCGCTCCAAGGACGCCCACGTGGCGTCGAACCTGTCGAGCATGTCCCAGGGCGTGGGCTACACCCTGGCGTCGATGGGGCCGTTCGCCGTGGGCCTGGTGCACGATCTCACCGACGGCTGGGCCGCCGTGGGCTGGATCTTCGCGGGCCTGGGCCTGGGCGCGATCGGTTTCGGCCTCAAGGCCGGGCGGGCGTTGCACGTGCAGGCGGTCAGCGAGCGCGTTTAGCGCTGCCGACCTTCACAGGGCATGGCGTCGGCGTGCGCGAGGGATTATCGTGCGTTTCCCGAGCCCCGTCAGGACCTTGCCATGACCGACACCCACCGCGCCCTGATCGAGCGCTTCTACCAGGCTTTCCAACGCCGCGACGCCGAGGCCATGATCGCCTGCTACAGCGATGACGTCGTGTTCGACGATCCGGTGTTCGGCCGCTTGCAGGGCCAGGACGCCGGCGACATGTGGCGCATGCTGGTGGGCCGCGCCGAACAGTTGCAGGTGAGCGTCGATCAGGTCGCTGCCGATGCCGACCAGGGCCAGGCCCATTGGCTGGCGCGCTATCGATTCGGGCCGAAGCAGCGCTTGGTGGTCAACGATTGCCAGGCCCGCTTCGGCTTTCGCGACGGTTTGATCTGCCGACATCGAGACAGCTTCGATTTCTGGCGCTGGTCGCGCCAAGCCCTGGGCGTACCCGGTCGGCTGCTGGGATGGTCGCCCATGTTGCGCAGCAAGGTGCGCGCGCAGGCCTTGCGAGGCCTGCGCGCATTTCAGGCGAAGGTGATCAGTGAGCCGTGATGGCCTGATCCGCGTCTTGATAACTGAACTGGGTGCGCTGCGCCGCTGAGCGGGCCAATTCGATCCTGACCACAGGAACGATCTGGCCATAGGTCGCGTGCCAATCCCGCTGATCGGCTTGGGCCTGTTCCAGTGCGTCCGGCATGCCAGCGATGTAGAAGAAGGATTGGATCGGTAGCCGGTTCGACTCTTCTTCTTTCCAGGCGTTGAGAATCAGCTCGTTCCAGGCGAACGGCAATTCACTGCCATACATCTGTTGGACGCGCAGGCTTTGATGGAAGGCCTCGTCGCGACCGGGGACGCGGGCAAAACGCGTGTCGAACGCACATTGCTGCTTATAGTCGCCGGTCTGACGGAAGCGGGCGATCCAGTCTTCGGCGGTGTGCACGCCTTGTTCGTGACAGGCCTGCTCGCGGTTGGCGGTCTGATCGTTGTCGCCGCAGCCATGGCCGTTGCGGGTCCAGCTGTCGCCGTCGGTGGGCCAGGCGCAGAGCACGCTGTAGGGCAGCGTGTTTTCAGGGCGTTGCGCTTGTGGGTATAAGGTGAAGCCGCTGCGCGCATCGGCCGCCAGCGCCGTCACGGGCAAATCGGCACGCAGGTAGGAGAACGACAAGCCGCCCTTGAGCTTGGTGTTGGGGCTGTGGTGCCAGGTGTGGTAGCTGGGCGACGGCTTGGTGGCACGGATCAGCACGCCGGAACAGACATGGGCCGGAACGGCATTGCCGTCGCAGCGTGCCGGCGTGGCGTCGAAGTTGTTCTGCATGCGTTCGGCCACTTGCGCACCGGATGCGGCGTGCACGCCGACGGCAAGGGTGGACAGGCTGGCGCAGGCGATCCATCGGGATACTGTACGGAACATGGTGAAGCCCTCTTGTGGTGGGCTCACCAAACTAATGATGGGAAGAACGAACGTCGTGAGTGAACAATTGCCTGTACCGGCAAGCAAACCCTGGTACGTCTACCTGGTGCGTGCGGCCAACGGCTCGCTGTACTGCGGCATCAGCGACGACCCCGAGCGGCGTTTCCTGCGCCACCAGAAAGGGCAGGGCGCTCGCTACTTCAAGACCAGCCCGGCGCAGGCGCTGGTGTATGTCGAGCGCTGGCCCGACAAGTCCGAAGCCCTGCGCCAGGAACGCCTGGTGAAGAAGCTGCGCAAGTCGGCCAAGGAAACCCTGGTCGCCAGCTACCAGGGC
This sequence comes from Pseudomonas sp. UBA6562, assembly GCF_002434265.1. Classification (GTDB taxonomy): domain Bacteria; phylum Pseudomonadota; class Gammaproteobacteria; order Pseudomonadales; family Pseudomonadaceae; genus Aquipseudomonas. The sequence continues at coordinate 149,925 of NZ_DJJS01000001.1, forward strand.
GTGGCGCTCAATCCTTGCGACGCTTGAGCTGATCGATCAGCTGGGTCGGCAGGCCCTTGATCACCAGGGTGCCGGCTTCTTCGTCGTATTCCACCTTCGAGCCCAGCAGATGCGCTTCGAAGCTGATCGACAGGCCTTCGGCACGGCCAGTGAAACGGCGGAACTGGTTGAGTGTGCGTTTATCGGCGGGAATTTCCGGCGACAGGCCGTAATCCTTGTTGCGGATGTGCTCGAAGAAGGCCCGCGGGCGGTCTTCGTCGATCAGGCTCGACAGCTCGTCGAGGGTGACCGGCTCGCCCTGTTTGGTCTGGCTGGTGGCATACTCGACCAGGGTCTGGGTCTTCTCCCGCGCCACTTCCTCGGCCATGTCCTCGCTTTCCACGAAATCGCTGAAGGCCTTGAGCAGGGTGCGGGTTTCGCCGGGGCCGTCGACGCCTTCCTGGCAGCCGATGAAGTCACGGAAATAGTCGGAGACCTTCTTGCCGTTCTTGCCCTTGATGAACGAGATGTACTGCTTGGAGTTGGGGTTGTTGCGCCACTCCGACAGGTTGATCCGTGCGGCCAGGTGCAATTGGCTCAGATCCAGGTGGCGCGAGGGGGTGACGTCGAGCTCGGCGTTCACCGCCACGCCTTCGCTGTGGTGCAGCAGGGCGATGGCCAGGTAGTCGGTCATGCCTTGCTGGTAGTGGGCGAACAGCACGTGGCCGCCGGTGGACAGGTTGGACTCTTCCATCAGCTTTTGCAGGTGCTCGACCGCCGTGCGGGTAAAGGCGGTGAAGTCCTGCTCGTCGTCCAGGTAGCCCTTGAGCCAGCCGCTGAACGGGTAGGCGCCGGATTCGCCATGGAACAATCCCCAGGCCTTGCCTTGCTTGGCGTTGTAACTGTCGTTGAGGTCGCTCAACAGGTGTTCGATGGCCTCCGAGGCGCTGAGCTCGGCCTCTCGGGCATGGAGCACGGCGGGCGTGCCATCGGGCTTCTTGTCGATCAGGTGAACGATGCAGTGTCGGATTGGCATGAACGTCTCGATGTGAAGGGGCGGGTCTGTACCCGCGCGAGAAAGGGAGTGAGTTTAACCCAGGGACGCCGTGTCGCAGTGGCCGCAGGCTGGCAGAAATGGCCTCTGTTCATTTTTTAAGCAAAACGCCTGTTTTTTCACGCAAACCCCTGAAAAACCTCAGCAAAGCCTATGTCTCCAGGGGAATTTGACGACAACCTGTGTTAGTTTTGCGCGTTCTTGCGCCCCATAGGCTGGCGCATTGCTGGCAGCCAGCGCGCGGCGTGTCGAACCAATCGCTTTTTCGTGTATCTACATACCCGATTGGCGCTGCCTTCGAGGCTGTCTGCAGCGGCTGGATACGTACCTGCCACGCTGCTCAACCATTGATTTTTTAGTTAAGGAATTCACCATGGCTTTGACCAAAGACCAACTGATTGCCGACATCGCCGAAGCGATCGATGCGCCGAAAACCACCGCCAAGCACGCACTGGAGCAACTGGGCCAGATCGTTGCCGACCAGCTGGAAAACGGCGCCGAGATCACCCTGCCAGGCATCGGCAAGCTGAAAGTCTCCGAGCGTCCTGCTCGTACCGGTCGTAACCCTTCGACTGGCAAGGCCATCGAAATCGCGGCCAAGAAAGTCGTCAAGTTCGTACCTGCCAAAGGTCTGACCGACGCCGTCAACAAGTAATTGTCGACGCGATGAGAGCCGCGCCCGGCTGCCGGGCGCGGCTTTTTCATGCCTGGGATTTGGCCGGGCCGGGTTTCGCTTGCCCGATCCATGCCTGCCGCGCCGCTGTGTCATGGAAGCTCCACGCCACCATGCGGCTGCGTTTTTGCCCCTGGCCCATCTCCACCACCTGCCGAGCGGCCACGCCCGCCTTGTTCAGCGCCGCTTCGATGGCCGGCAGGTTGCTGGCCTTGGACACCAGGGTGGTGAACCACAGCACCTGGGCCGCGCAGGCCTTGCTCTCGTCGATCAGCTGGGTCACGAAGCGGATCTCGCCGCCCGCGCACCACAGCTCGTTGTTCTGCCCGCCGAAGTTGAGCACCGGCAGGGCACGTTTGGGGTCCTGCTTGCCCAGGCTTTTCCACTTGCGCGCACTGCCGCGCGTGGCCTCTTCGCGCGAGCTGTGGAAAGGCGGGTTGCATAGCGTCAGCTCGAAGCGTTCGTCGGCCTGCAAAAGCCCGCCGAGGATGGTCTTGGTATTGCTCTGCTGACGCAGGGTAATGGCTTTGCCCAGCCCATTGGCCTGGACGATGGCCTTGGCCGAAGCCAGTGCCACCGGGTCGATGTCCGAGCCGACGAAGCGCCAGCGGTAGTCGCTGTGGCCCAGCAACGGGTAAATGCAGTTGGCGCCGACGCCGATGTCCAGCGCGCGTACCTGGGCACCGCACGGTATCTCGCCACCTGCATCGCTGGCCAGCAGATCGGCGGCCACGTGCACGTAATCGGCGCGGCCGGGGATCGGCGGGCACAGGTACTGCGCGGGGATGTCCCAGTGCTGGATGCCGTACTGGGCCTTGAGCAGCGCACGGTTGAACACCCGTACCGCCTCGGGGTTGGCGAAGTCGATGCTGGGCTTGCCGTACGGGTTGGTCAGGGTGAAGCGCGCCAGGTCCGGGTGGGCCTTGATCAGCGCCGGAAAGTCGTAACGGCCCTGGTGGCGGTTGCGCGGGTGCAGCGTGGGTCTGTCGGTCATGGTCGATCCTGTGAAACGGCGCGGGGCAAGCCGACTGCCGCACCCGGGAGGGCAACGACAGCGGGCTTGCCCCGCGTGTGCGATAGGGCGCTGCCAGGGCAGCACCTAGCGCGTCGGTGAACGTTACAGCGCGGCGATGCGCGCGTGCTGCTCGGTGAAGTTGGCCAGGGCCTGTTCGGCTTCGGCCAGCTTCGCGCGTTCCTTGTCGATCACCGCCGGTGGCGCCTTGTCGACGAAGGCGGCGTTGGACAGCTTGCCGCCCACGCGCTGTACTTCGCCTTGCAGGCGCTGGATTTCCTTGTTCAGGCGCGCGAGCTCCGCATCTTTGTCGATCAGCCCGGCCATCGGCACCAGCACTTGCAAATCGCCCACCAGCGCGGTGGCCGACAGCGGCGCCTCGTCGGCCTCGCCGAGGACGGTGAAGGACTCGACCTTGGCCAGCTTCTTGAGCAGCGCTTCGTTTTCCTGCAAACGGCGCTGGTCGTCGGCGTTGGCGTTCTTGAGGAACAGCGGCAGCGGCTTGCCAGGGCCGATGTTCATTTCCGCGCGGATGTTGCGCAGGCCGACCATCAGTTCCTTGAGCCACTCGATGTCGCCTTCGGCGGCACTGTCGATACGCTCGTCGACCGCTACCGGCCAGGGCTGCAGCATGATGGTCTTGCCTTGAACGCCGGCCAGCGGCGCGATGCGCTGCCAGATTTCTTCGGTGATGAACGGCATGAACGGATGCGCCAGGCGCAGCGCCACTTCCAGTACGCGCACCAGGGTGCGGCGGGTACCACGGGCGCGTTCGACCGGGGCGTGTTCGTCCCACAGCACCGGCTTGGACAGCTCCAGGTACCAGTCGCAGTACTGGTTCCAGATGAATTCGTACAGGGCCTGGCTGGCCAGGTCGAAGCGGAACTGCTCCAGCTGGCGGGTGACTTCGGCTTCAGTGCGCTGCAGCTGCGAGATGATCCAGCGGTCGGCCAGCGACAGCTCGTAGGCTTCGCCGTTCTGGCCGCAGTCCTCGCCCTTGTCGAGCACGTAGCGGGCGGCGTTCCAGATCTTGTTGCAGAAGTTGCGGTAGCCCTCGACACGGCCCATGTCGAACTTGATGTCGCGGCCGGTGGAGGCCAGCGAGCAGAAGGTGAAGCGCAGCGCGTCGGTACCGTAGCTGGCGATGCCTTCGGGGAACTCGGCCTTGGTCTGCTTGGCGATCTTCTCGGCGAGCTTGGGCTGCATCAGACCGTTGGTGCGTTTTTCCAGCAGGGCGTCGAGGGTGATGCCGTCGACGATGTCCAGCGGGTCGAGCACGTTGCCCTTGGACTTGGACATCTTCTGGCCCTGGCCGTCGCGCACCAGGCCGTGCACGTACACGGTCTTGAACGGCACCTGCGGAGTGCCGTCTTCGTTCTTCACCAGGTGCATGGTCAGCATGATCATCCGGGCGACCCAGAAGAAGATGATGTCGAAGCCTGTGACCAGCACGTCGGTGGAGTGGAATTTCTTCAGGAATTCGGTCTGTTCCGGCCAGCCGAGGGTGGAGAAGGTCCACAGCCCCGAGCTGAACCAGGTGTCGAGCACGTCGTCGTCCTGGCGCAGCGCGATGTCGCTGCCCAAGTTGTGCTTGGCACGCACTTCGGCTTCGTCGCGGCCCACGTAGACGCGGCCCGACTCGTCGTACCAGGCCGGGATGCGGTGGCCCCACCACAGCTGGCGGCTGATGCACCAATCCTGGATGTCGCGCATCCAGGAGAAATACATGTTCTCGTACTGCTTGGGCACGAACTCGATGCGCCCGTCTTCCACGGCGGCGATGGCCGGCTCTGCCAGCGGTTTGGTGGAGACGTACCACTGGTCGGTCAGCCATGGCTCGATGACGGTGCCGGAGCGGTCGCCCTTGGGCACCTTCAAGGCATGGTCGTCGACGCCGACCAGCAGGCCCTGGGCGTCGAGGTCGGCGACGATCTGCTTGCGCGCGGCGAAGCGGTCGAGGCCGGCGTAGGCGGCGGGCAGGGCGGTGTCGACCGTTTCGTTGAGGCGACCGTCGAGGTTGAAGGCCTGGGCGGCGGCGAGCACGCAGGCGTTCTTGTCGAAGATGTTGAGCAGCGGCAGGTTGTGGCGCTTGCCGACTTCGTAGTCGTTGAAGTCGTGGGCCGGGGTGATCTTCACGCAGCCGGTGCCGAACTCAGGGTCGCAGTAGTCGTCGGCGACGATCGGGATCAGGCGCCCGACCAGGGGCAGCTCGACGAACTTGCCGATCAGCGCCTGGTAGCGCTCGTCGTTGGGGTTGACCGCCACGGCGGCGTCGCCCAGCAGGGTTTCCGGACGGGTGGTGGCAACCACCAGGTAGGCGTCGCCGTCGGCGGTGGTGGCGCCATCGGCCAGCGGGTAGCGCAGGTTCCACAGGTGGCCCTTTTCGTCGTGGTTTTCCACTTCGAGGTCGGAGATCGCCGTGTGCAGCTTGGTGTCCCAGTTCACCAGGCGCTTGCCGCGGTAGATCAGGCCGTCCTCGTGCAGGCGCACGAAGGCTTCCTTGACCGCTTCGGACAGGCCGTCGTCCATGGTGAAGCGCTCGCGGCTCCAGTCGACGGACGAGCCCAGGCGGCGGATCTGCCGGCTGATGTTGCCGCCGGACTGCGCCTTCCACTCCCAGATCTTGTCGAGGAAGGCCTCGCGGCCGAGGTCGTGGCGGTTCTGCCCTTGGGCCTCGATCTGACGCTCCACCAGCATCTGGGTGGCGATGCCGGCGTGGTCGGTGCCGGGCTGCCACAGGGTGTCGCGACCCTGCATGCGGCGGAAGCGGATCAGGGCGTCCATGATGGCGTTGTTGAAACCGTGACCCATGTGCAGGCTGCCGGTGACGTTCGGCGGCGGAATCATGATGGTGTACGACTCGCCTGCACCTTGCGGGGCGAAGTAGTTCTCGGACTCCCAGGTGGTGTACCAGGAAGATTCGATGGCGTGCGGCTGGTAGGTCTTATCCATGCGCGGCGGGACCCTTAGGCATTCGTTCGGGAAAGCCGGGCAGTATAACCAACGCAGGCCATGGTGCGACAGGGTGTAGGGGCGACCGGTTCAGCGCCCCATCCTGTGGGCGCGACCGGCCGCGCTCCGGTGGCCGGCAAACCGGTTCAGTCGCGATGGCCGGCAGAGCCGGCCCAACGGTCCTTACCCAAGTCACTTGTGGGAGCGACCGGCCGGCGCTCCGGTTTAGTCGCGATGGCCGGCAAAGCCGGCCCAACGACCCTTACCCAAGTCACCCAGGCTCGACGTAGCGCGTCGAACCATCGCCCCTAAGAAGCCCTAGACCAGGTGCAAGTGGTTGTCCCACAGCCCCGACGGCAGCTCCAGCGGCTGGCCCACCAGAGTCGGTTTGCGGCAATCGTACAGCCGGCAGCGACCCTGCCCCGAGGTGACCACGAAACCGTCCGGCACCACACCCACGCCGGCGCAGTCGGGCATCGGCGCGTCCAGGCGCACCGCCGCAGTGTCCAAGTCCCAGATGAACAGGCGGTTGGCCCGCGGCGCGGTCAGCGCCACCAGACGCAGTTCGTCGTGGATGGCCACGCTGGCGGTGTACTGCGCCATGTTCTGCAACTGCGCCTCCGGCACCGGGAAGGCCTGGAAAGGCTGGCCCGGACGTTTGATGGCCAGCAGCTCGGCGGTTTCCTCGCTGCCGCCCATGAACTGCTGGCAGGCGACGATGGTGCCGTCCTGGCCGATGGCCAGGTGGCGCACGCTGTTCATCGACTGGCTCAAGGTCTCCTGGCTGAGCAGGGTGCCGTCGCGGCGCATCAGCACCAGGCTGGGCTGCATGGCGTCGAGGTTCATCTCGACGCGGCTTTCGGCCTCGGTGCGGATGCCGCCGTTGGCCACCACCAGGGTTTCGCCGTCGGGCATCCAGGCCAGTTCGTGCGGGCCGATGCCGTGGGTCGACAGCTCGCCGCTGTGCACCAGGCGCTCGCCCTCGAAACGGTAGACACCGAGCACGCCGCGACCGGGGTCGGTGGTGTCGTTCTCGGTGGCGTACAGCCACTCGCCGTCCTTGTGCAGCACCGCGTGGCCGTAGAAGTGCCGGTTGGGCTGCGAGGTCAGGGTCTGCACCAGGCGTCCGTCGCGCAGGTCGATCAGGTAGCTCTCGGTGCCCGGCCTGCGCGCGACGAACAGCGCCAGCGGCCGGGTCGGGTGGTTGATGATCGCGTGGCAACGCTGGCCCACGGGCGTGGCGAACACCTGGCTGCCGTCGAGGCGATAGCCGACGGCGTAGTGCTTGCCGTCGCCGTCGTCACGGGCCGACAGCAGCAGCGCAGGGCTGCCGCGGCGGCGTGACAGGCTCCAGCCGCTCAGGTTGAGGGCGCCGAGCAGGGCGCTACCGAGTTTCAGGGCCTGGCGTCGCAACATGGTCAGTCACCGTCGTTGGCATTGAAGCCGAGTTGGATGTTCAGCGCTTTGGCCAGCTCGCCTTCGTGCAGGCGATGGACCACGTTGAGGCTGTCGTAGATCTGGTTCAGGGTCTGCTTGCCGGCGTCGTCGGCGAGCAGCTCGTCGAGGTTCTTCTGGTTGGCTTCGAGCAGCTTGATCGAATTGGCGTAGGCCTCGTCGATCTGCTTGGCCAAGGCGTCCTGGTCTTTGCCCAGCAGGCCGCGCAGGCCCTTGTTGTCGACCCCTTGCCAGACCGCCTGGGCCGCCTTGAGGCTGGCCTCCAGGCTCTTCATCGAGGCGTGGCTGCGCCAGGCCTCGGCTTGCATCGGTTGCACGTAACCCTTGCTCTGCCGGCCCATCGGCGCGCCGAGCTTCTTCTTCAGGGTGTCCAGCGCGGTGACCTGGGCGCGCAGCAGGTCGGCGATGGCCTCGTGGGAATCGGCGTAGCGCTGGTTAGGGAACTTGGTCATCTGCGAAAGCATGCCGTCGGTGCTGTTCCAGCCCTTGAGGATGTCCTCGGCCAAGGCTTTCTGGTGCTCGCCGATGGCCACCAGCAGCGGGCAGTAGCGGGCCTTCTGTTCGGCGCTGGCCACGTCCGGCTTGCTGTCGAAGAGGATGTACTCATAGGCCGACAGGCCGCGTACTACGACGCTGGATTTGCCCAGGGTCTGCGCATCGACCGGCTTGTCGCCGTTGACCAATTGCTCGACCTGGCGGCCGACCAGGTTCTTCTTGTCGGGCCAGAACTGCACCTGCCACGGGCGGTTGCCCTCGGCCAGGGGGCCGACCAGCAGCGGTTGCAGCTCGGCCCAGGCCTTCTGCGCGTTGAGGAAGTCGGTACGGGCCTTGTCCAGCGATTCCTTGCCTTCGCAGAAGGCCAGGGCACTGGCGGCCAATTGCCGGTCGGCTTCGACCCAGCGGCTGTAGGTCGGCAGGATCACCTGCTTGGCGATGGCGGCCGAGGTGACGGCTTGCGGGTCCTGCGGCGCGCAGGCCCCGAGGGCGAGTGCGGCGAGGCTGGTGAACAACAGTTTGGGTCGGAACATGCCCGGCTCCTTGCGCGTGTTTAGAGTGAGTTGAGAAACGCCAGCAGCGCGGCGCGCTGCTCGGCATCGAAGGTCAGTACATGCCGGCGTGCCGACGCCGCTTCGCCGTCGTGCCAGAGCACGGCCTCGAGCAGATTGCGGGCGCGCCCGTCGTGGAGGAACTGGGTGTGGCCACTGACGGCTTCGGTCAGGCCGATGCCCCACAGCGGCGGGGTGCGCCAATCCTGGCCACCGGCGGCGAACTCGCTGCGGTTGTCGGCCAGGCCCGGCCCCATGTCGTGCAACAGCAGATCGCTGTAGGGGCGGATCGTCTGGCCGGCGAGCTCGGGCTCGTCGGCGTTGGCGGCGGTGGTGAATTGCGGGGTGTGGCAGGCCTGGCAGCCGGCTTCGAAGAACAGGTTCTTGCCGGCCAGCACCTGCGGCGCGTCGACCTTGCGCCGGGCCGGCACGCCCAGGTTGCGGGTATAGAAGGTGACCAGGCGCAGGATGTTGTCGCTGACTTCCTTTTCGCCGTCGGCACCATCGCCGTTGGGCGCGTTGCGGCAGTCGGTCTGCGCCTGGGTGCAGTCGTCCAGCGGTTGCAGGGTGGTGGTCAGGCCCATGTCGCCGGCGAAGGCGTGCACGTTCTGCTGCTCGACCGTGGGCTGGCCGGCCTTCCAGCCGAAGCGGCCGAGCACGGTCTTCTGCTGCGCCTGGTCCCACACCCGGTTGGGCCGGCCGCGGATGCTGTCGCCGTTGCGGTCGTCCGGGTCGGCGTTGGCCAGGATGTCGGCCTCGGGAATGGCTTCGAGTAGGCCCAGACCGATCATCGGCGGGGCGATGCGCGCCGAGAAACGCGTGTCGGGGTGCATCGGGCCGTAACCGAGCTGGGTGATCTGCAACTGCGGGGTGCGCAGCTCCACGGTGTTGCCGTCCTCGAAGGCGACGGTGTGCGTGTCGTAACGGACCCGCACCTTGCCCTCGGGGCGCACGCCGGGAATGGCCATGTCCTGCAATTGCGTGCCATAGACCGGCTCGGGCACCACACCCAGGCGCTCGATCTCCTTCATGAACGGCGGCTGGTCGGGGATCGACAGGCGCACCAGCATCGACACGGCATTGCTGGCATCGGCTTCGGGCGGGTGGCCGCGACCGTCGCGCAGGTGGCAGTTGACGCAGGCATTGGTATTGAACAGCGGTCCCAGACCATCACGCGCGGTAGTGGTGGAGGGCGCGATCACCCAGGGGTTGCGGAAGAAGCTGTTGCCCACGGCGAAATCCAGCCGCCGCTCGGGCGAAAGGTTCGCCGAAGGCAGGGAAAACGCATTGCGATCGCTGCGCGACACCGTGGTCTTGCCACCGGACAACGCCTCGCCCGGCTCGGCCTGGGTGAAACGCGGCGCGTCGTCACAGGCGGCCAGAAAGGTGGCCAGCAGCAGGGGAGAGAGACGGAGCAGGGACATCCACGATCCTGGGTTCAGGCTGAAAACCGGCGGGCAAGCTTAGCAGGATGGGGATGTTTGAATAAGAGCAATTTGCAATTGGCAGATGAAACTGGTGTTAACGAGGTAAGAAGCGGCCTAGCAAAAAACGGCCTGAAGGCCCATGCCGATCGGTTGACCGATTGGGGCCGCTTTGCGGCCCATCGCGGTTAAAGCCGCTCCTACAGAGGCTCTTATGGAGGCGGCTATCACAGGCCCCCTGTAGGAGCGGCCGGTTCGGCGCTCCGATTAGCCGCGATGGGCTGCAAAGCAGCCCCAATTGACACAATGCCCGCTCAACGGACCGGCACTGCTCCGAAGGCCGCCTCGCTGAAACGCGAGCGCGGGATCAGAACTCGTGATCAGCCGTATCCGGGTTCAGGTTGGTGATGCCCAGCTTGCCCGCAGCCTGCTCGATGGCACCGGTCTGCTTGACCAGCGCAGCGATGGCGTCGCGTACGATCTGGTTGCCGGCGGTGTTGTCCGGAGCGATCAGTTGGTCGTAGTGCTCGCCCTTGAGGGCATGGTCGACGATCACTTGGATTTTGGCTTCGGTCGCCGCCAGATCGGCCTTGAGCGTGGCGTCGGTGGCCGGATCGGCCTTGGCGACCAGCGAGGACAGGCTCGGGCCGGTCAGCTTGCTGCCGTCGGGGCGGGTGTACTCGCCCAGGTAGACATTGCGGATGCCCTTGGCGTCGTAGAAGTGCGACCAGTGGGTGTTGTCGCTGAAGCAGTCGTGCTCGTCTTCCGGCGAGTTGGCTTCCAGCGACACCTTCATGCGCTCGCCGGCCAGTTCGCCCAGGGACAGGCTGCCCATGCCGAACAGCATCTTGCGCAGGCCGTCGTTGGCGGGCTCCGCTTCCAGGGTGGCGCGGTAGTTGCCTTGCACGCCCGGTGCCCAGTTGCCGACCATCTCTTCCAGGTCGTTGACCAGCAGGTCGGTCACGGCCTTGAGGTAGGCGCGGCGGCGGTCGTTGTGCCCACCGGTGGCGCCTTCGCCTTCGAGGTAGTCCGACGCCGGACGGTTGCCGGCCCCTGGGCCGGTGCCGTTGAGGTCCTGGCCCCAGAGCAGGAATTCGATGGCGTGGTAGCCGGTGGCGACGTTGGCTTCCGAACCGCCCAGCTCGTTGAGGCTGGCCAGTTTCTCGGGCGTGATGTCCTTGACGTCGATCTTCTCTTCGCCCACCTGGATCTCCGGGTTGGCGATGATGTTGGCGCTGGCGGCCGGGTTGCCCAGGGCATGTTCGTAGCCGGCGTCGACGTAGTCGATCAGGCCTTCGTCCAGCGGCCAGGCGTTAACCTGACCTTCCCAGTCGTCGATGATGGTGTTGCCGAAGCGGAAGGCTTCGCTCTGCAGGTAAGGGACGCGCGCGGCGAACCAGGCTTCGCGGGCGGCCTTGAGGGTGGCGTCGTTGGGCGTTGCGAGGAAGGCGTCGATGGCGCTCTGCAAGGTCTTGGCCGTGCTCAGCGAGTCGCTGTAGACAGCGTGGACCATGTCGGCGTAGTGCTTGACCACGGCCTGGGCCGCCGCTTCGTCGACCGCGCCGGGCGTGGCGGCAGGCGTACTGGCCGCAGCAGCAGGCGCCTGGGCTTGAGGCGCTGCGGCCTTGTCGTCTTTGCTTTCACCGCAACCGGCCAGCGCGATGGCCATGGCCAACAGACTGGCGGAGGCCAGAGGCATACGAATCATTATCGGTCTTCCTGCGTCGTGGGTTGGACAGGTGGGCCGGCGCGCTGTGTGAAACAGGCCCTGGCGCACGCGAAAACGCGACATCATGCGAAAGATTTGCATTCGCTGTAAAGGGGCGGGGCGTAATTGCAGGTAATGGCGGCGCAGTCAGGACAGCGGGACCTGATGGCGCCGTCTCTGCCGCAGGAAGGCGGTGAGCTCGCGAGCGGGCAGGGGCTTGCTGTAGTGGTAGCCCTGACCCTCATGGCAGCCCTGGGCGATGATGTAGGCCTCCTGCTCGGCGGTCTCCACGCCTTCGGCGATCACCTGCATCCCCAAGCTCTTGCCCAACTGGATGATGGCGCGAACGATGGTGGCGTCGTCATCGTCGTCGAGCAGGTCCTGCACGAAGCCCTTGTCGATCTTGATCTTGTCCAGCGGCAAGGATTTGAGGTAGCTCAGCGACGAGTAGCCGGTGCCGAAATCGTCGATGGCGATCGTCGCGCCGGAGCGGCGCAGGCTCAGCAGGTGCGTGGCGGCGGTGCCGATGTCTTCCATCAGGCCGGTCTCGGTGACTTCCAGTTCGAGGCTGCGCGGGGGCAAACGGTAGCGCTGCAACAGGTTGTTGACCACCCGTGGCAGCTCGTTGTGGTGCAACTGCACGGTCGACAGATTGACCGCCATGCGCAGTTCGGCAAAGCCTTGGTCGTGCCATTCGCGCAGTTGCTGGCAGGCCTGGTCGAGCACCCATTCGCCGATGGCGATGATCGAGCCGTTCTGCTCGGCCAGCGGGATGAACTGGTCGGGCGGCACCAGGCCCAATTGCGGGTGCTGCCAGCGCAGCAAGGCTTCGACACCGACCACCTGCTGGTCGAGGTAGCTGATCTGCGGCTGATACACGAGAAACAACTGCTGACGCGGCAGCGCCTCGCGCAGGTCCTTTTCCAGTTCGCGACGCCGACGCATCTCGCTGTCGATGCTGGCGACGTAAAACTGGTAGCGGTTGCGTGAACGGGCCTTGGCCAGGGTCATGGTCTGCTCGGCCTTTTGCAGCAGCTTCTCGGTGCTGTCGCCGTCTTCCGGGAACAGGGTGATGCCGACCGTGGCACGCAGACGGATGGGCTGCTGGTCGAGCTCGAAGGGTTGCTCGAGGTCGTCGAGGATCGACTGCGCCAGCTCGGCCGCTTCATAGGGCTGTTCGATGTTGGCCTGGACCAGGGCGAACTGGTCGCCGCCGAGCCGGGCCAGGGCGCCGAGCCGGCCGCTGTGGGCGCGCAGGCGGTCGGCCAGGGCCAGCAGCAGTTGGTCGCCGACCTGGTAGCCGAATTGCTCGTTGATGCTCTTGAAATCGTCCAACCCGACGCAGAGCACCGCCACGCGATGCTGCAAGCGGCCGCCGTCGACCAGGATCTTGTCCAGTTGCTGTTGCAGTTGCAGGCGGTTGGGCAGGCCGGTGAGAAAGTCGTACTGGGCCATGCGTTGCAGGCTGTTCTCGGCTTCATGGCGCAGGTGGGTATTGCGCTCGATGGAGGCCAGCAACTGGTTGGCCGTATCGACCCAGATCCCCAGCTCGTTCTTCTCGTGGCCTTTGAGCGGCGGGATCTGGTGCTGGCTGGGGCGGTCGGGGTTGATCTGCGTGAGGTGCTCGATGATCTTCGACAGCGGTTTGGTCAGCAGCCAGTGGTAGACCAGGTACAGCACCAGGCCCATGGCCAGGGCGCGCAGCACGCCGGCGATGAAGATGACCACGGCGTTGACCATGAAGGCCTCGCCGTAGGCGGCGGTGTCGAGGGTGATGTTGAGGTCGCCATAGTACTCGCTGTACGGCCCCCGGCCGACCAGCTGCGTGCTGAAGGTGCGCTCCTGGCCCAGGATCAGGTCGGTGAGCCAGCGCATCGAGGTGTCGCGCAGCGGGCGGCTTTTCTCGGCGAGCAGGGTTTCGTTGGGGTGGCCGATGGAGGCGATGCGCATGGACTTGTCCTGGAACAGCCCTTCCATGACCTGCATGCCCATCTCGCGGTCCAGGCTGTATACCGCCTGTGTGGAGGGGTCGCGAAACATGTCGAGGATACGCTGGGCGTCGTCGCTGACGGCCTGGCGCATCTTGTAGGCGTCGTAGACGATCTGCGCACAGCTGAGCACCACGCCCACGCCCAGCGCCGAGAGCAACACGACCCTGAGCAACTTGATGGTCAAGCTGTGCCGAAATTCCAGCTTCAATGGGGTTTCCTTAGTCCGTGCGCCTGGCGGCATTCTGCCACCAACCAGGGTGGCGCACTATTGGCTCCATGCAGTACCGATTACGACCTTGATGGCGGCGAATCGTCCCGTACTTTATCGGTTGTGCAGCGTCGAAACTTGAATCCATCCGCGAACGTCTCCAGCCCTCTCATCGTAGCGCCACCTATCCAAGGAGCAAGCAGGGCACCCTTTTGAATGGCCAAAAAAAACCCGGCGTTGGCCGGGTTTTTTCGTTCAAGGTGGGCTGAGGGCTCAGGCCTTGAAGGTGTTGCCTTCGAACTGCTGGGCGACGAAGTCCCAGTTGACCAGATTCCAGAACGCCTCGACGTACTTCGGACGGACGTTGCGGTAGTCGATGTAGTAGGCGTGTTCCCAGACGTCGCAGGTCAGCAGCGGGGTGTCGCCGCTGGTCAGCGGGCAGCCGGCGCCGATGGTGCTGGCCAGGGCCAGGGAACCGTCGGCCTTCTTCACCAGCCAGCCCCAGCCGGAGCCGAAGGTGCCGACGGACGTCTTGGTGAACTCTTCCTTGAACTTGTCGAAGGAGCCGAAGGCGCTGTCGATGGCCTCGGCCAGTGCGCCGGTCGGTTGGCCACCGGCGTTTGGCGCCAGGCATTCCCAGTAGAACGAGTGGTTCCAGATCTGGGCCGCGTTGTTGAACACGCCGCCCGAAGAGGCCTTGATGATCTCTTCCAGGGATTTGTTTTCGAATTCGGTGCCCGGGATCAGGTTGTTCAGGTTCACGACATAGGTGTTGTGGTGTTTGTCGTGGTGGAACTCCAGGGTTTCCTTGGAGATGTGCGGCTGCAGGGCATCGTGGGCGTAGGGCAGCGGCGGCAATTCAAAAGCCATGGTTGATTCTCCTCATTCGGGTCTGGTTTGCGATGGACGCAAGGCCGATCACGGGCGGCCTCATCGCGCCGGCGGGTCTTTACCCTTTGCGACGCAAGCGGTCGATCATAGCACCGGCCCCCACGCATAACCACGCGACAAGTATAGGGAATAGCGGTTGCGCGGCCCTGGCCCGGGCATGACCGATGGGGTTCAGGCAAAGATCAGTTGCGCAGCCACGCTGAACATCATCACCGCCACCATCAGGTCGAGCAGCCGCCAGGTGGCCGGACGCGCCAGCCACGGGGCCAGCCAGGCCGCGCCCAGGGCCAGGGTCGAGAACCACAGCAGCGACGCGCTCGCGGCACCCGCCACATAGGCGCCGGGCACCGGTTGCTGCGCGCCCAGCGAGCCGATCAGCAAAACCGTGTCGAGGTACACATGCGGATTGAGCAAGGTCACCGCCAGGGCGCTCAACAGCACCGCGCGCCGCGACCGGCTGCCCTGGCCCTGCTGGCGCTCCAGGCGCTGTGCCGAGCAGGCGCTGCGCAGCGCCTTGATACCGTACCAGAGCAGAAACGCCGCGCCGCCCCAGCGCGCTACCGCCAGCAGGGTAGGGCTACTGAGCAGGACCGTGGCCAGGCCGAACACCCCGGCCGCCACCAGAAGCGCGTCGCACACGATGCACAGCGCCGCGACCGGCAGGTGATGCTCGCGGCGCAGGCTCTGCGCCAGCACGAAAGCGTTCTGCGCGCCGATGGCCATGATCAGGCCCAAAGCCACCAAGAGGCCGTTCACATAGCTTTGCCACATCGCGATCGATCTCCACAGACGCGCAGGCAGGCTGCGCGCGGATTTGCCTAAAAGGAAGGCTGGCGATTGTGCGCAGCGGCAGGGTATAAGCAAAACAAATAATGCTGATAAGCCATTAGGTAAATCGATGTTCGACTATAAACTGTTGTCCGCCTTGGCGGCGGTGATCGAACAGGCCGGTTTCGAACGTGCCGCGCAAGCGCTGGGCCTGTCGCAATCGGCGGTTTCCCAGCGCATCAAGCTGCTCGAAGCGCGGGTCGGGCAACCGGTGCTGATCCGTGCCTTGCCGCCCGAGCCCACCGAGGTCGGCCGGCAGCTGCTCAACCATGTGCAACAGGTGCGCCTGTTGGAGCGCGATCTGCAACGCCAGGTGCCGGCGCTGGACGAGCACGGCCTGCCCGAACGCCTGCGCATAGCGCTCAACGCCGACAGCCTGGCGACCTGGTGGGCCGAGGCGGTGGGCGCCTTCAGCACCGAGCAGCGGGTGCTGTTCGACCTGGTGGTGGAGGACCAGGAGGTGGGCCTCAAACGCATGCGCGCCGGCGAAGTGGCCGCCAGCCTGTGCAGCAGCGAGCGGCCGGTGGCCGGTGCGCGCAGCCTGGCCCTGGGGGCGATGCGCTACCGTGCGCTGGCCAGCCCTGACTTCATGGCGCGGCACTTTGCCCAAGGCTTCCAAGCTGCGCGCCTGGCGCGGACGCCGGGTATCGTGTTCGGCCCGGACGATTTCCTGCAGCACCGCTATCTGGCTTCGCTGGGCATCGAAGGCGGGTTTCTGCACCACTTGTGCCCGTCTTCGGAGGGGTTCGTGCGTCTGCTCGAAGCCGGCATGGGCTGGGGCCTGGTGCCCGAATTGCAGGCCAGCGCGCAACTGACGCAAGGCACGCTGGTGGAAATCTGCGCCGACACGCCCATCGATGTGCCGCTCTACTGGCATCATTGGCGCACCGGCGGGCAACTGCTCGGCCAACTGACCGAACACCTGCGCCGCTCGGCGTCGGTCTGGCTGGTGCCCTTGTAGGCACGGGCAGCGTCAGTTGCATCTGAAATCTGGCAAGGCGGAGTCTTACATGCGAATTCTGGTCACAGGCGCGAGCGGTTTCATCGGCGGACGCTTCGCCCGCTTTGCCTTGGAACAGGGGCTGGACGTGCGGGTCAACGGGCGTCGCGCCGACGCCGTGGCGCACCTGGTCAAGCGCGGCGCGCAATTCATTCCCGGCGACCTGGGCAATGCCGAAGTGGCCCGGCGCGTCTGCCAGGGCGTCGACATCGTGGTGCATTGCGCGGGCGCGGTCGGCACCTGGGGGCACTATCAGGACTTCCACCAAGGCAACGTGGTGCTCACCGAAAACATCGTCGAAGGCTGCCTGAAAGAGCACGTGCGGCGCCTGGTGCACCTGTCGTCCGCGGCGTTGTACGGCGACGGGCCGGGGCTGTTGGACGTGCGCGAGGCGCCGCTGCCCAGGCGTTTCCACGACCACTATGCGGCCACCCGGCAGGTGGCCGAGCAGAAAGTCTTCGGCGCCGGCGAGTTCGGCCTGGAAGTGCTCGTGCTGCGCCCCAGCCCGGTGGTCGGCGCGGGCGACACCCGGCTGTTTCCGGCCTGGATCGAGCGCCAGCGCCAGGGCCGCCTGGCGATCGTCGGCAACGGCTTGAACAAGGTCGACTTCACCAGTGTGCACAACCTCAACGGCGCCTTGCTGAGCGCGCTGTTCGTCGACGCCCAGGCGCTGGGCCAGGCCTACAACATCGGCAACGGCCAACCCGTGCCGCTGTGGGACGCGATCAACTACGTCATGCGCCGGCTGCAACTGCCCCAAGCCACGCGCTATCGTGCGCCCGGTCCGGCCTATGCTCGGGCGGTGCTCGCCGAGGCGGCGTGCCTGGCCTGGCCGGGGCAACCCGAGCCGCGTAGCACGCGGGCGGCGGTCAAGCGCGACTGCCGCGACTTCACCCTCGACATCGGCCGCGCCCGCCAGCATCTGGACTACCGACCCAAGACCTGCCTGTGGAGCGCGCTGGACGAGTTTTGCGCCTGGTGGCAGGCCAGCACCTGACGACCCACGGTGGGTGGGTGCGGCCTGTACGCCTTGGCAGGTCGCCGTCCAGCTCGCCCAACTGCAGGGGCGCTCGCGGTTCGCAACGGATCGGGCGCTGCGGTTTATACTCTCGCCTCCATGCCTCCACCCCAGTTGAAACCGCCCATGCGCAACGACGAACCCGACACCCTAGACCACGTTCCGAGCCTGCGTGCCGGCACCCGCGACGACGACGAGCTGCTGCCTGCCCGTGTGGCCCGCAGCCGCCAGAAGGCCGCGCGCCCGGCCAGCAACGGCCTGCTCTGGACACTGCTGTGCGCCGCCTTCATCGCCCTGGCGGGCCTGGGTTGGTGGAGCGCGCAGCAGATCTCGATGCTCGAACGGCAGTTGATCGCCACTCAGGAATCCTTCGCGCGCATCAGCGAAGAGGCGGCCGGACGCCTGCAAGCGATCAGCGGCAAGGTCGCGGCCAGCGAGTCGAACGTCAGTTCCGGGAACGAAACCTTGCAGCAGCAGCTTCGTCAGTTGCAGGCCAGCCTCGCTGAACAGAACAAGCAACAGCAGGGCGTCGCCGGTCAGACGGGCGATCTGGACAAGCGTCTGGAGCAGGTGCTGGCCGAGGCCCGCCAGCAGCAGCAGGCCGCCAGCGCGTTGCAGGACCAGCTGGCGGCCCAGCTCAAGGCGATCGACGCCCAGCTGACCGCGCTCAAGGCCGGGCAGACCGACACGGGCAAGCTGGAAGAGCAGTTGAAGCGCCTGAGCGGCGAGGTCGCCGCGCTCAAGCAACAGGGCGACCCGCAGGCCGCCATCGACAGCCTCACGCAAGACGTGCTGGTGCTCAAAAGCCAGGCTGACAATCGGCCCGCCTCGGGCGGTGGTGCGTCGGTACAGGAGTTCGATGCGTTCCGCGGGCAGACCACCCGCTCGCTCAACACCTTGCAGAGCCAGGTGCAGAACCTCCAGCAGCAGATCAACGCACGGCCCTGAAGCCCGGCATCGAGGCGCGATGGGCCGCTTTGCAGCCGGGCGTCGGTGCTCGGTGCGACCCACCCGTGGAGCACCTGCACATCGGCATTTGTCTCCAAAGCTGAGCCGCCCCCAAGCAGGGCGGCTCGGCGAACCGCCCTACGTGCGGCGTCAAGCGTCCAGGCCGAACCAGGTCCTCCAGTCGTCGCGGGCGAAGCGTACGCGGACCGGCAGGGAGTCGATCCGCCAGGCCGAGTCGAGCGCCGCGTCGAAACTGGCCGGGACCATCAGGCCGCGGGTCGGGCTGCTGAACGGTTTGCGCAGATCGCTCGGCAAAGGGTTGGCGCTTTCGGCCGGGTTGATCACCGTGGCATGCGTCCAGCTGCCGTCGGGCAAGCGCACGTCCAGCGGCGTGCCGGGCGTGGAATAGCGCACATCCTTGGGGTCGAGGTAGACCCACAGCTGCGCGGGCCCGGTACGTTCCAGGCGCATCAGCAGCGTGCCAGGGCCGACGTTCTCGCCGGGTGCGGCGACCACTTCGGCGACCCGCGCCGCCTCTGCCGCCGTGACCTGCATCTGTTGCAGGCGCTGTTGCAACCAATGCGCTTCGCGGCGCTGCTGCTGTTGGTAACGCAGGTCGCTACTGCCGCCGGTCACGCTGCGCTCCCAGGCCAGGCGCTCGGCCTCGCGGTTGTCCAGTTGGTTCTGCGCGTCGAGCAGTTCGCCTTGGGTCGCGGCCTGGCGGGCGAGCAAACCACGGACTTCGCGCACCCGCTGCGCCGCACGGTCGACCAGGCGTTGCAGCACCTGGCGGTTGCGCGTGACGACTTCGGGCGAGCCTGCCACCACCGCCTCATCCTGGCCTTGCAGCAGGTTCAGGCGCAGGCGCCATTCGGGGTTGTCCATCTGCAACAGCGGCGCACCGGGCTGCACGTGGTCGCCCACCTGCACCTTGAGCTCGGCGATCTGCCCAGGTTGCATGGCGCGCACTTCCAGCGTCGGCAGGCGCACCAGCGCCGGCGCTTCGACGCGGATCAGGTCCAGACCGTAGCGCGCGGCCAGCCATGCCGGCGGAATCAGGATCAGCAGCACGATCAGGTACCAGCGCAAGCGGAAGGCAAGGCGTTTGCCGGGCGCGTACAGCACCTGCATGCCGTTGTCCTGGGTGGGGTGGTGCTCCTTGGGGCTATCGAATCGGATTTTCATTTGTTTCTCGGAAAGTCGGTCCAGGATTGCCAGTCGATGCCGCTCAGGCCGGCCGGTTGCAGCGCTTGGCGCCAGTGCGTCGCCTGCTGGCGCAGGTCTGCGGCCGAACTGCCGGCCCAGCTGATGCGTGGCGATTGATCGATTTCGACGCTCTGCGCCAGGCGCAGCTTGAGGGCGGGCCAACGCTGGGCGATGTCCAGGGCGCGTTGGGCGCTCTTGTCGGCGGCGCGGGTGTAGATCATCAGGCTGACCTGGGTCACGCCCAGGTTCTGCAAGGTGCAGGGCACACAATTGGCGCCAGCGTTCTGGCCTTCGAACCAGCGCGGATGGCTCGACAGCATCAGCGGCCAGGGGCTGGCCGCCTTGGCTTCGCGCAGGGTCGACAGCCACTCGCGCACGTGGGCGTCGGGCACCGGCCAACCCAACTGCTCGACCTCCAGATCCAGGTGCAGGCCGTCAAAGGGCAGGTCGGCGTACTGGCCGATCAAGGCGATCAGGCCGGGTCGATGCGCCGTTTGAATCCAGCTTGGATCGCCCAGTAGCAGGTTGATCCGCAGGCCCTGACCATGGGCCGCCTCGAGCAGTGCCTGCAACTGGCCGTGGGTGGCCGGCGCAGCGACTTGGCGGCTGGACAGCCCGACATTCAGCTCGCTCAAACCGGCGCTGCGCAGCTGCGCGAGCTCCCGCGCCCGACGGGCCGGGTCAAGCAGCGCCTGGCTGTCCCAGATGTACACGCCTTGGCGCCAGGCGGGGCGGGCCGAGTCAGAACGCTCGCCGCTGGCCTGCCAGTGCGCGCGGCTGCTGCCCAGCAGCGCGTCGAAGGCCGGACTGTCGTCGCCGAACAGGCGCAGCGCCGACTCCTGCAACCACACCCGGTGCCACGCTGCGATCTGCGCGAAGCGGGCGTTGTAGTCGTCGATCTGTGCCTGTTGCAGGGCCATCGCGGCTTGGCCCGCATCGAAATCGCGGCGCTGGCGCCGCTCGTCGAGCAGCGTGCCCAGCCCCTGGCGGCGCTGGCTGAGGCGTTGGTATTCGTTGACGCTGCGGCGCTGCTGGGCGATCACCTTGCCCACTTCGCGCAGCAGCTCGCCTTGTGCCTGCTCGCGCGCTTGCAGCGCCGCCTGGTAGCGCGCTTCGCCTTCGCGCTGGCGCGCCGAGCCGTAGTCGAGCAGGTCGACCGGCGCCGAGAACGTCACGCCCACGGCCAGGCCACTGCCGTTGTCGGCGGCGCCGCTGCGTTGTTCGAACGACTGCGACAGATTGAAGTAGGCGTCGACCGCGCTGTACCACGGCTGCTTACGGCGCTGCTCGGCACTGGCCAGCTCGGTGTCGCGCCCGGCGATGCGCGGGTTGTGCTGCAACTGCGGCTCCCAGGCTTGCAGCGGCTCGGGTCGGTCGGCCAGCGCCTGGGCCTGCGGGGTGTCACCGGCTTGCAGCGGTACACCGAGGCTGGCGAGGCTGGCGCGCACGTCTTCGATGAGGTCGCGCTGCAACGCGCAACGGTCGCCGATCGCCTGCCATTGGCTGCGCACCAGTTGCGCATCGGAAGGTAGGACCCAGTGCTGTGCCAGGCGTTGCGCCATCTGCGCGTTGGCCTCGCGGGCCACGGCATCGACGCCCTCGCACACACGCTGTTCTTCACGGGCGCGCCACCAGTCGGCATAGGCGCTGCGCACCGCCAGGCGTTGCTGGGCGCGGCGGTAGCCCTGTTCGATCTGCGCCAGGCTGGCGTCGCGCGCGCTGTCGTGCAGAGCGTCGAGGCGCTTGCGCAGGCTGCCCAGCAGCGGGTAGCGCACGCCCACGGCCAAGCTGCGGCCGTAGTAGTCGTTGCGCAGGTCTTCGGTGACCAGTTCGTGGTAGCGGCCTACCGTGGCATTGCCGAACATCTCCCAGCCGCTTTCGCTCTGGCGTTGTTCGTGGGCGGCATAGCGCGCTTGCAGTTGTTCGCTGGCCGACTGCACGCCGGCACCGTCGCCGGCGCGTTGCAGGGCCTGTTCGAGGGTCAGCGGCTGGGCCATGGCCAGCGCGGGCCAGGCCAGTAACGCCAGACAGCAGGCCAGCGGCCTGGCGGCAGGTATACGGATCGGAGTCATGTGAGGGGTCGTCTTGTTAGAAGCGTCTGGCACGCTTGAGCACCCACCAGGGCGCCATGCTGGATTCTTCGTGGCCACGGCGCAGCAGCTCGTTGAGCAGCGCCACCACGCTCCAGCAGCGCAGCAGGTACATGGCCAATGGGTACACCGGCAGGATCCAGGCCAGGCGCAGGTCCTGGCGTGGACGTTCGCTGACCATCAACAGCATGGCCAGGTACAGCCCGCTGGCCATGACCAGGTACAGGCCATAGATCAGCAGCGAGAAGAATATGAAGGCCGTGGTCGGCAGAATGAGCAGGCCCACCACGCTGTAGCCGACGATGATCAGCGGCAGCATCAGCTGGAAGAACAGGCCGCTGACCAGCAGCATGAGGAAGTTCGGCCAGCCGACCAGTTGCGGATTGAAGGCGTGGCGATGCTTGCGCGCGTAGATGAAGAACAGATCACCGTCCCAGCGCAGTCGCTGTTGCAAAAAGCCCTTCCAGGTGGCCGGCGCGTCGGTGTGGCCGATCGCCCGCGGCTCGAACGGAATGCGCAGCCCGTAGCGGCGGAAATAGCTCTTGATGCGCAAGGTCAGGTCGAGGTCTTCAGCCGTGTGGGTGTCCCAACCGCCGATCTGTTCGAGGAAGCTGCGGCGAAACGCGCCGAACGCGCCGGAGACGTTGTTCACCAGGTTCCACTCGGCCAGCCCGATCTTGCTCATGTGGATCGACAGCAGGTATTCCAGCGCCTGGATACGCGCCACCAGCGACTGCGCGGCATTGCGCACCCGCAAGCTGCCGGCCACGGCGGGCACGGCCGGATCGCGGAAGTGCGCCACCATGTGCGTGACCATGTCGTTGTCGAACGACGTGTCGCCATCGACGTTGATGACGATCTCGCCTTGGCTGAAGCTCAAACCGGTGTTGAGCGACGACACCCGCCCGCCACGCTGCCATTTGGCGATGGGGCGCAGCAGACGATTGCCGGGCAGGCGCTGGGTGCGCTTGTAGCGGCGCACGGTTTCGGTGGTCAGGGTATTGGCGCTGGCGCCGTCGATCACCGGAATGATCTCGATCACCCCGGGGTAGGTCTGTTCGACCAGGCTGCGCAAGGTCAGCTCGACGTCCTTGCCCTCGCTGTAGCAGGTGATGATGATCGACACCCGCGGATGCCAGGGCGTGAGTACCGGCACGACGCTGCGCTGGCGCACGAACCAGCGCAGGGTGCCGAGCAGCACCAACAGGTTCAGCGGCACTTCCAACAGCAGGAAGTAGGGGAACACCATCAGGAACAGTCGCCAGTGGCCGTCGGGCCCCTGCATCTCGGCGAACCAGGTCTGCCAGTGTTCGGCCAGGGCGTTCATCCCAGTTCCCCGGCCAGGCGCGCCATCAACAGTTGCGCATTCTCCTTCTCCAGCACGCCTTCGGGCGCCAGGCAGGCCGTGGTGTGCAACTCGATGTCCTGCAGGTCCTGGCCGACGAACAGGTCGCTGATGGCGTTGAGCCGTTCGACCACCCGTTGCAGGCCAGGGGCGTCGGTGTACATCAGCAGCAACCAGAGCTGTTCTTCGCTGGTGCGGGTGCAGCGATCGGTATCGCGAATGGCCACCTGAATACGCTCGATCAGCGCATCGAGCAGCGCATGGCCGCGTTGCGGGCCGAGCCGCTCGATGACGCGGCCCAGGTGCTTGAAGCGCATGCCGAGCAAGGCGAAGCGCGGCGCCTGGTGCCGCTCGATCAATTCCAGTTGCCAGTCGAGCAGGGTGCGGAAGGCTTCGTCGCCGATCATGGCGATGCCGTCCAACAGCGGTGGGGCATTGCGCTCCAAGCCTTGGCGCGCGGCAAGGCGGCCGTTTTCGGACAACTGATAGGCGCGCAGCTCGCGCACCTGCAAGGCATCCGGCGCATGCTGCTCGCCGCAATCCAGGCAGCGCGCCTGCACGTCGGCATCGATGAAGAACGCCTGGCATTGGTTGCAGGCGTAGTTTTCCAGCGGGCGGTCGTAGTCGCTGCCGATATGCCGCAGACGGCTCAGGCAGTTGGGGCAGACCAGCGCGCCGTCCTTGAGGAAGTCGCCCTGACGGCCGATATGGCCACAGGTGAAGCAGTGCAGCGAGGCCAGGCGTTGGATGTCCAGCGCGGCGCATTCGGTGCACACATCGACGTAGTTGAGCATGCCGCTGCCGCAACGCCGGCACAGGCGGATGCGGTCGCACAGGCTCACGCTCTGCAGCCAGCCGCGCTGGGCCAGGGTACGCACCAGGGCCTGGCTGTTGAGCGCCTCGCCGCCCAGCGCGCGGGCCAGGGGGTAGTCGTAATGCTGCGGGTTGCCTGGGTCGCGCAGCGGCTCGAGCCGGCCGGGCGTGCGCAACCACAGGTAGGCGAGCAACAGGGCTTCGGCGCCTTGCGCGGGCCGTCCCTGGTTGAACAGCGCCAAGCGTTCGCGGTGCAGGCGCACCTGCTCGTCGAGCACGCGCTGCTGGCCCGGCACGGGGCCGTCGGCCAGGGCCCGTATCCAGGCATCTTGGTCATGCAGGGTGTAGATCGGCGTCAGCGCATAGGGGCTGTCGGCGGTGCGCAAGGTACGCAGCAGGCGCCGGGTTTCATCCAGTCCGGCAGTGAGCACCAGCGCTTCGAATGGGGGGGCCTGAAGCAGGGTGGCGAGATCGTCGAAGCGGGTGGCAGGGAAAGGCAGTGGAGCCTGGCCGTAGCCTACTTCGGCGACGTTTGCATTGACGTAGGTCATGGTCGGTCCATTACTAAAGTAGGGGGTCCGACTAAGCCTTTCGGGTAAAGTTCTACAAATAGTGGCAGTTTGTACAAGTCTGAACGAATGTACCAATCGCGCTTGTCCGTACCGGATCGATGCTGATGGGTGGAGTTTTCCGTTTTTCTTCGCAGGTGAAACGGTTCATGCAAAAAAGCCATCCTTTCGGTGAACGAAAGGATGGCTTTAATCGTTTGCACAACTTAAGGCGCTGCTCGCCGGCAAGCGACGAGCGTCAGGCAAGCGCTCGACGGGTGCCTGCGCGGTACGCCTTACAGCCGCGGATAATCGATGTAACCCACCGGCCCATGGCTGTAGAACGTGTCGCTGTGCGGCTCGTTGAGCGGCGCGTCCTTGGCCATGCGCTCGGGCAAGTCCGGGTTGGCGATGTAGGGCACGCCAAAGGCCACCGCATCGGCGGTGCCGGCCGCCAGGGCGGCGTTGGCGCTGGCTTTGTCGAATTTCTCGTTGACGATGTACGGACCGCCGAACGCTTCCTTGAGCTGCGGGCCGAGGCTGTCGGCGGCTTCCTTTTCCCGCGAGCAGATGAACGCCAGGCCACGCTTGCCCAGCTCGCGCGCCACATAAGTGAAGGTTTCGCTGCGGTCGGCGTCGCCCATGTCGTGCAGGTCGGCCCGTGGCGACAGGTGCATGCCCACACGGCCCGCGCCCCATACGCCGACGACTGCATCGGTCACTTCCAGCAGCAGCCGTGCGCGGTTTTCCAGCGAGCCGCCGTAGGCGTCTGTACGCTGGTTGGTGCTCGACTGAAGGAACTGGTCGAGCAGGTAGCCGTTGGCGCCATGGATTTCCACACCATCGAAACCGGCGGCTTTGGCGTTCTCGGCACCGACGCGGTAGGCCTCGACGATGTCGGCGATTTCTTCGGTTTCAAGGGCGCGTGGGGTCGGGAAGTCGGCGTAGGGGCGAACCAGGCTGACGTGCCCGGCCGGCTGAATGGCGCTCGGCGCCACAGGCAGCTCGCCATTGAGGTACAGCGGGTGCGAGATGCGCCCCACGTGCCACAGTTGCAGGAAGATGCGCCCACCGGCGGCGTGCAGCGCGCTGGTCACGTTGCTCCAGCCGCGTACCTGTTCATCGTTCCAGATGCCGGGGGTCTGCGGGTAGCCGACGCCCATGGGCGTGACCGACGTCGCTTCACTGAGGATCAGGCCGGCGCTGGCGCGCTGCACGTAATACTCGGCCATCAATGCATTGGGCACGCGGCCTTCGTCGGCGCGGCAGCGGGTCAGCGGCGCCATGATGATGCGGTTGGGCAACTCGAGGTCGCCTAGGGTGATGGGATCGAACAGCGTGGTCATGGTATTACCTTCGAGGCGTGGGAGGGGGGTGGACAGGTATGCGTCAAAGCTGCTCGGCCAAGGCTTGCAGAAAGGCCTTGATCGTCGCTTCGTCGCGTTGGAAGAAGTGCCACTGGCCGACCTTGCGGCTGCTGACCAGACCGGCGCGCTGCAAGGTAGCCAGGTGCGCCGAGACGGTCGACTGAGACAGCCCGCAACGCTGGTCGATCTGCCCGGCGCACACGCCGTGCTCGATGCTGTGGTACTGGTCGGGGAACTGCGTGGCCGGGTCCTTGAGCCAGGCAAGGATCTCGCGGCGCAGCGGGTGGGCCAGGGCTTTGATGATGTCGTCGAGGTCGAGGGGCACGGCAACGGACTCGTATCGGCTTTACTGAATATCGGAATGTGGCGAAATATAAATCGTTGCATTCCGATATGGAAATACCGATCCGCACCAAGTTCCAAATAAATCGCTATATCGGGTTATAACGATATAAATGCTAAGCTGCCGCCATGAACTACCTAGCCCACCTTCACCTTGGCGGCGATGCGCCCGAGCAACTGCTCGGCAGCCTGTACGGGGATTTCGTCAAAGGCGACCTGCACGGGCGCTTTTCGCCAGCGCTGGAACAGGCGATCCGTTTGCACCGGCGCATCGATTCGTTCACCGACAGCCACCCTTTGGTACTCACCGCGCTGGGTCGCTTTCCCCGCGAACGGCGGCGCTTTGCCGGTATCGCCCTGGATGTGTTCTTCGACCATTGCCTGGCGCGGCACTGGGCCGACTACGCCGACCGGCCTCTGGACGACTTTACGCAGCAGGTGTACCGCGTGCTGCTCGCCGAACCCGCGCTGCCCGAACGGCTGGCGCGCATGGTGCCGTTCATGGCGGCGGACGACTGGCTGGGCAGCTATGCGGATTTCTCGGTGCTGGAGCCGGTGTTCAACGGTATCGCCCGGCGTTTGTCGCGGCCCGAGGGGTTGCTGGGTATCAGCGTTCAGTTGCAGGCGCTGTACGAACCGCTGACCGCCGATTTTCGCGCGTTCTATCCGCACTTGCAGGCGTTCGTGGCGCAGGTGCAGGCCGAAACGCCCTAAGCCTGACAGCGCGGGTTGCGGCGTGTTCGACGCGCCAGTGGCCCGTCTGGGTGTGCCGCTCAGGCCGCGCAGGCCTGTGGGCGCTTTCTGATGGCACTCGACGGCCGTCCGAACAATGCCTGCTGCACCGCCTGCTGCGCCTGCCAGGCCAGCACGGCGCGTTCCACGCCGACACTGGCGATCGGTTCGAGCAAGTGGATGCGCACCTGCCCGTGCGGCAGGGCCAACAGCCGCAACAGGTGCCCGAGCAGGTCGTCTTCGCCCACGAACGGCGCCACGTCGTCAGGCGCGCCGTCGCGTCGGTATTCGATGGCGACCGGCTGCACCGGTGTGCCGGTGTCGATCGCGCCTGCCAGTAGACGGCTGTGGAAGGGGCGCAACGCCCGGCCCGTGCCGGTAGTGCCTTCGGGAAAGATCAACAGCGGCCGTTCGGCGCTCAATTGCCCGCCGACCTGCGCGCGCAGGTACTGCGCGTCGCCCGCGCCACGGCGGATGAACAGGGTTCCGGCCTGGCTCGCCAACCAACCAGCCAGCGGCCAGTGGCGCACTTCGGCCTTGGACAGGAACGACAGCGGCATGAGCATGCCCAGCAGAGGAATGTCGGTCCACGACACATGGTTGCTCAGCCACAGCATGGGCCGTTTTGGCAATCGGCCGGTGACCTCTACGTCGAAGGGCAGGGCTGCTACCAAGCGGCGCATGAAGGTCTGGGCCCAGCGCTGGCGCCGGGCGAGCGAGGGTCGCAGGCCCAACCGCTCGGCCAGGGCGATGGCAGCGGCCATGGCGCCGCCCAGGGCCAGCACCGGCAGCAGGCGCGCCAAGCGCATGGCGATGCGCAGGCGGCCCATCACACGGCGGCCTTGAAATGGCGGGCGTAGCGCGGGCAGAGGTCGTCGCGCTTGAGCAGGATGAACACGTCGGCGACCTGGAAGTCTTCGTCCCAGCAGGGTTCGCCGCAGATCTTCGCGCCCAGGCGCATGTAGGCCTTGAGCAGCGGCGGCAGCTCGGCGATGACGTTGCCCGGCACGGCCAGGCTCGGCAAAGGCTTCTTCGGTACGGCACGCAGATGCTCGGTGCACAGGTAGCGCTCGCGCAGGCGCTGCATCACCGCATGGGCCTGGAGGCCGCCGTCCTGCATGGAAATGCTGGCGCAGCCCATCAGATAGCGGTAGCCGCCCTCGTTGAGCACCTCGGCCAACTCGCTCCAGAGCACGGCGATGGTGCCGCCGTTGCGGTAGGCCGGGTGCACGCAGGTGCGGCCCAGCTCCAGGATCGGCCCTTGCAAGTCGCGCAGCCCGTGCAGGCTGAATTCCTCTTCGCTGTAGAAGCGGCCCAGGCTGTTGGCGGCCCGGTGATCGAGCAGGCGTGTGGTGGCGACCAGTTTGCCGCTGGCCAGATCGCGCACACCGATGTGCTGGCAGTGCGGGTCGAAGGCATCGCTGTCCAGGCCGTGTTCGGCGCCGTGCAGACGGGCCGCGAACGCTTGGCTGAAGACTTCGAAACGCAGGGCCTGGGCCTCGGCGAGGGCGGGCGCGCCGATCAGGCGTTCGGCGTGCAGGCGACGTTCGGGGGCGGTGTCGGCGGAACGGGCGATGCAGGTCATGACGCGTCTCCATATGCCAGCCGGGCGGCCGGTCGAGCGGCGGTGTAAGGGGCAGGGTCAGGCTAGGCAGGGGGCGTGTCATGGCCGTGAAGCTTCGGTGATGCTTGCGTGACAGGTCGGCCCGGTGCCCGGTCCTGGCCTAGGGCCAGGGCCGCAGCGCTTGCGGCAGCGGCCAAGGGAGCGGGGAGTACGGCTTGCTGCCCTGTGGATGGCCGGGTAATGTTGCGATCTTTTGCAGAGATTCCACATGTTCAGACTGTCGCGTCTGCTTCCCGCCCTGTGCCTGCTGTTCTGCCTGCCCGCCCACGCCAACTGGCACCTGGACGGCGAGTCGTCGCGGGTGTCCTTCGTGACTGGCAAGAACGGGGAGCAGGTCGACGTGCACCGGTTCCTGGTGCTACACGGCGCGGTCGACCGCAAAGGCGTGGCCGGCCTGCGCATCGAGATGGACTCGGTCAGCAGCGGCACGCCGCTGCTCGACGAGCAGATGCGCGACAACCTGTTCGAGGTCAAGCGATTCGCCGACGCCACGGTGAAGACGCAGATCGACCTGCAACCGCTCAACGATCTGGCCAACGGCGCGCAGATCGAGCTGCGCCTCCCGGTGACGGTGAACCTGCACGGCAAGTCGCACACCTACGACGCGCCGTTGTTGGCCACGCGCCTGGACGAGCGCCGCTTCCAGGTGGTGACCCTCGAACCGCTGGTGCTGCGTGCCGCCGACTACGACCTGCTGCCTGGCCTGGAGCGCCTGCGCACCTTCGCCAAGCTCAAGGCCATCAACCCGTCGGTGCCGGTCAATGCGGTGCTGATCTTCACGGCGCGCTGACATGCCCGGCCCGGTGTTTCCCTGGCGCGAAGGCAACCAGTTCGAACTGCTGATCGACGGCCCCGCGTTCTTTCCGCCCATGCTCGACGCCATCGCCGGCGCGCAGGCCCAGGTCGACCTTGAGTTGTACCTGGTCGAGGCGGGCGCCTGTGCCGAAGCGGTCGTGGAGGCCCTGGAAGCGGCGGCGCGTCGTGGGGTGCGGGTGCGTTGCCTGTTCGACGGCTATGGCGCCCAGGCCTTCGGTCGTCCCCTCCGTCAGCGCCTGCTGACGGCCGGGGTCGACCTGCGCGAGTACAACCCCATCCATTGGCGCCGCGGCGTGCGCAATCTGTACCGCGACCACCGCAAGCTGCTGCTGGTGGACCAGGCCTGGGCGGTGGTGGGCGGCACCGGGGTGACGGACGAATTCTGGGTGCCGAGCGAAGCCGCCAGCGAGTGGCACGAAGTGATGGTGACCCTGCAAGGCCCCATCGTCAGCGACTGGCAGGCCCTGTTCGACCGCCAGTGGCAGGCCAACCAGCGGCGTACCGCCTGGCGCCCGGAGCAGGGGCTGCCGCGCATGCCGCGCACGCCGCCGGTGGGCCATGGCCTGGGCCGGGTGGCCTATGCCGATTCCCGGCAGCACCGCGACATCCTGCGTTCGCTGGTGCGCGAGCTGAACACCGGCGAGCGGCGCATCTGGTTGGCCACGCCGTATTTCCTGCCCACCTGGGGCGTGCGCCGCTCGTTGCGCCGCGCTGCCCAGCGCGGGGTCGATGTGCGCCTGCTGCTGACCGGGCCGCGCACCGACCATCCGGCGGTGCGTTATGCCGGCCACCGCTACTACCCGCGGCTGCTGCGCGCGGGGGTGAAGATCTTCGAATACCAGCCGTGCTTCCTGCACCTGAAGATGGTGCTGGTGGACGACTGGGTCAGTGTCGGCTCCTGCAACTTCGACCACTGGAACCTGCGCTTCAACCTCGAGGCCAACATCGAAAGCCTGGACCCGGTGCTCACCGCCCAGGTGGCGGCCAGCTTCCAGCGCGACTTCGCCCTGAGCCAGGAGGTCGACTTGGCCGGCTGGCGCGCCCGTCCCCTGTGGCGGCGCGTCAAGCAGCGGCTGTGGGGCTGGCTCGACCGTCTGGTGGCCAACCTGTTCGACCGGCGCAGCTGAAGGCGCCGGCCACTGCCGTAGCGCTAGCCTTGCGTCGACCGCGTCAGCTCACCTGTTCGAGCCAGTCGTTGAGGTTGCGGTAATGGCTGACCCGCGCGATCTTGCCGCAGTGCAGGTAGAAGAACGTGCCGGCCGCCAGCACATAGGTCTGGCCCTTGGCCACCGGCAGGCCTTCGTCGCCCTCCAGGTACTGGCCATGCACGGTGAACTCGGCGGCAGCGCGGTTGCCCTCGGTGTTCTGCATCACCACCAGGTCTTCCAGGCGCTCGCGATAGCAGTGGCTCGTCTTGTCCATGAGGGCGGCGAACGCACGTTTGCCCATCTGCCGTTCGCCCTGGTTGATGTCGTGGATAACGTTTTCGTTGAGCAGGGCGAGCAGGCCAGGCATGTCGCCGGCGTCGAATGCGGCGTAGTAGGCGTGGACGAGTTCCGTAGCGGTCATGGCAAAGTTCCTGTCGTGTACGGGAAAGGGCGCAACAAGGGCCGGATGATAGGGTTTCCCCTCAGGCCCGGCTTAGCCGAGCGCGCCATCCACATCGGGGAAACCACCAACTCGCATGGAAATCCGCCTGCTGCATGGCGCTGCGATCGCGCCTTACATCGATGACCTCGCTCGCCTGCGCCTGACGGTGTTTCGCGAGTTTCCCTACCTCTACGACGGCTCCCCGGAATACGAAGCCGATTATCTGGCAGGCTACGCCCGCTCGGGCCGCAGCCTGCTGGTGCTGGCCCTCGATCAGGGGCGGGTGGTGGGCGCCTCCACCGGGTTGCCGCTGGTGGACCATTCGGCCGAGTTCCAGCAACCGTTCCTCGAACACGGCCGCGACCCGAACGCGGTGTACTACTTCGGCGGGTCGCTGGTGCTGCCCGAATACCGCAACCAGGGTCTAGGGGTGCGCTTCTTCATCGAGCGCGAGTCCTACGCGCACAAGTTGGCCGAGTTCGACTACTGTGCCTTCTGCGCGGTCGAGCGGCCCTCGGGACACCCGCTGCGACCTGCCGATTACAAGCCCCTGCAAGGTTTCTGGCGCAATCGCGGCTTCCTCCACGAACCCTCGCTGCGTACCCGCCATGCCTGGCGCGACTTGAACGAGGACCAGGCGTCGGACAAGATCGTGTCGTTCTGGGTCAAAGCGTTGCCAGCATGATCTACCTCCACACCCGATGCCCGATGCCCGATGCCCGATGCCCGATGCCGGCCCGGCAACCAGTGCGCGGCCCACGTACGCCAAGCACGGCCAGGGTTTTCCCATCGCCACTGGCCGGCGCGATTTGGGCGCAAAGCGCGGTACGCAGGCGAAAAAAAACCGCGCCGGTAAGGGCGCGGTTTTTTCATGACGCCTGCGCTTACTGCACTTCCACCGCCAGGCTCTGGGCGATCTTGCCCTGCCACAGCGCAGGCCCGGTGATGTGCACCGACTCGCCCTTGCTGTCCACGGCCACGGTCACCGGCATGTCCTTGACCTCGAACTCGTAGATCGCTTCCATGCCCAGCTCGGCGAAAGCCAGCACCCGGGACTTGCGGATGGCCTGGGCCACCAGGTAGGCGGCGCCGCCGACTGCCATCAGGTACACGGCCTTGTTGTCGCGGATCGCCTCGATGGCGGTCGGGCCGCGCTCGGACTTGCCGATCATGCCCAGCAGGCCGGTCTGCTCGAGGATCTGCCGGGTGAACTTGTCCATCCGCGTGGCGGTGGTGGGGCCGGCCGGGCCGACCACTTCGTCACCGACCGGGTCGACCGGGCCGACGTAGTAGATGAAGCGGCCCTTGAGGTCGACCGGCAGTTCCTCACCGCGGTTGAGCATCTCGACCATGCGCTTGTGCGCGGCGTCGCGGCCGGTGAGCATCTTGCCGTTGAGCAGGATGGTCTCGCCTGGTTGCCAGCTGGCCACTTCTTCCGGGGTGATGCTGTCGAGGTCGACGCGGCGGGCGCTCGGGCCGGCTTCCCAGACGATTTCCGGATAGGCGTCGAGCGACGGTGCTTCCAGCTCGGCAGGGCCGGAGCCGTCGAGCACGAAGTGCGCGTGGCGGGTGGCCGCGCAGTTGGGGATCATGCACACCGGCAAGGAGGCGGCGTGGGTCGGGTAGTCCATGATCTTGACGTCGAGCACGGTGGTCAGGCCGCCCAGGCCCTGGGCGCCGATGCCCAGTTGGTTGACCTTGTCGAACAGCTCCAGGCGGATCTCTTCGATGCGGTTCTGCGCGCCGCGGGCCTTGAGCTCATGGATGTCGATGGACTCCATCAGCACTTCCTTGGCCATCACCGCGGCCTTCTCGGCGGTGCCGCCGATGCCGATGCCGAGCATGCCCGGCGGACACCAGCCGGCGCCCATGGTCGGCACGGTCTTGAGCACCCAGTCGACGATCGAGTCGGACGGGTTGAGCATGGCCATCTTCGACTTGTTCTCCGAACCGCCGCCCTTGGCTGCGACGTCCACTTCGACCTTGTCGCCGGGCACGATGGAGTAGTGGATGACTGCCGGGGTATTGTCCTTGGTGTTCTTGCGCGCACCGGCCGGGTCGGCCAGGATCGAGGCGCGCAGGACGTTTTCCGGCAGGTTGTAGGCGCGGCGCACGCCTTCGTTGATCATGTCGTCGACGCTCAGGGTGGCGCCGTCCCAGCGCACGTCCATGCCCACGCGCACGAACACGGTGACGATGCCGGTGTCCTGGCAGATCGGCCGGTGGCCGGTGGCGCACATGCGCGAGTTGATCAGGATCTGGGCGATGGAGTCGCGCGCGGCGGGCGACTCTTCACGCAGGTAGGCCTCGTGCATCGCCTGGATGAAATCGACGGGGTGGTAGTACGAGATGAATTGCAGGGCATCGGCGACGCTCTGAATCAGGTCGTCCTGCTTGATCACGGTCATGCAGCGCGCTCCTCTCTAAGACGGGAACATTCGTAAAGACCCTCGACGCTCGCATGCGGCGGGCCGAAGCGCCTTGCAGGAAGTGTCGGCTGGTCGGGCCGCCACGGAAAAAGGCGCGGCATTATAGCGCACCTGCCGGTGTGAAACATCCGCGCCCATCGGCTCGATGGGCAGCCTTTCGCGCGCACTCGTGCCATGCTGTGCGCCTTGTTCCTGGAGACCGTTGGCCATGCCCGAACTCTGCGCAGGTACACGCCGCTGGTCCGTGCCCGACGGCAGCAACCTGCTCGACGCCCTCAACCAGCAAGGCCTGAACGTGCCCTACAGCTGCCGCGCCGGAAGCTGCCATGCCTGCCTGGTGCGCTGCCTCGAAGGCGCCCCGGACGACGCCCGCCCCGACGCGCTGTCCGCCGCGCAGCGCCTGCACGGCTGGCGCCTGGCCTGCCAATGCCGGGTGAGCGGCGACCTGCGTGTCGCCGTGTTCGACCCCGCGCGCGACGGTCAACCCGCGCAGGTGCACTCGGTCGACTGGCTGGGCGATGTGTTGCGCCTGCGCCTGCGGCTCGAGCGGGCGCTGCGCTACCGCGCCGGACAGCACCTGGTGCTGTGGCTGGGCCCGGTGGCACGGCCCTATTCGCTCGCCAGCCTGCCGGGGGAGGACGATGGGTTAGAGTTCCATATCGACTGCCGACACTCGGGAGCCTTTCGCGACCGGGCCCGCGGCTTGAAAACCGGTGATTGGGTAGGGCTGGGCGAACTCAGCGGTGGCGCCCTGCATTACGACCCCGACTGGCAGGACAGGCCGCTCTGGCTGCTCGCAGCGGGCACCGGTCTCGCGCCCCTGTGGGGTGTGGCGCGGGAAGCGCTGCGCCAGGGGCACCAGGCAGGCATCACCTTGCTGCACGTGGCGCACGACGCGGCTGGCCATTACCTGGCACCAACCCTGCGGCAGACCCCCGGCATCGACAGCGTCTGCGTGCTGCACGCGGATCTCGACGCGGCGCTGGCGAATCTGCGCCCCGCTTCCCGCCAGACCCTCGCCTTGCTGTGTGGGGCGCCGACCTTCGTCGAGCGCCTCGCACGCCGGCTGTTCATCGCCGGTGTGCCCAGAAACCAGGTGCTGGCCGACAGCTTCGTCGAACATGCCTGAGGCGTAGCCGCACGTGGTGCTATTGCGGCAGGTAGAGCTTGGGAGCGGCGAGGCGGAACTTGTCGGTGTCGGCGAAGTGGGCCTTGTCGAACCAGCGGCTCCACAACGGGGCCTGGTACATGGGCACGTTGGTCGACTGCAGCGTCGGCCCCACCGATCGGGCCGTCTGCAACGAGGCGACGCCTCGGATGAAGAGCATTTCGTCATAGGCTTCCACCGGCCTGCCCAGCACATTGGCGATGCTTTGCGCCGCGCCGCTCCTGCCGCCCCAGCACGACAGTAAGACCACCTTGCGTCCCGGCTCGTAACCCATCTCGGCCAGTCGGGGCACCAGCACGCTGCGCGCGACGTTGGCAGCCTTGTCGGCCAGGCCCTGGGTGTTCATCAAGTCGCCCAGCAGATTGCCATGGGTCACCAGCGCGGCATTGCCTTCGCCGAACAGACTGGGGATGAAGGCGACGTCCTCCTTGCGCGGGCCGGTGCCGAACAGCACGCTGGCGGGCCGCGTATTGCCTCCCGGACCGATGTTGTAAGGCTTGAAACCGGCCGCCCGGCTGGCCGCCTGGCCCGATGCGTCGCGCAGCCGCACCGCACTGCGGATCACGCTGGGTGCCATGCCGGTCAAGGCGCCGGCAATGCCGCTGCCCAGCGAGACCCAGCCCAACACGCCGGCCGCCTGCTGATCCCTACCGCTTGCTTCGAGCGCCAGAGCAGCGGCGCCGGTGCCCAGCGAGACGACATTGAGTGCCGCGCTGCTGACGGCCAGCGCCGCCGTGATGTTGAGTCCGGCACCGCCGGCCAGCGCCGCGACGGCAGGCAGCACGCTACCCAGCGAAGCGGCCGTGGTGATGGCCGCCAACCCCAGACCGATACCGGCCGCGGTCCAGGTGATCCAGCTGTGGCCGTCGGGGTCGGTGCGGTTGACCGGGTCGCCGCCGCAATAGGCGTAGGCATCGAGGCCGCCGCGGCCGAACGGGCTTTCGTCGTCGGGGGCGAGGAAGGTCATCAGCAAGGGGTCGTAGGGGCGGTAGCCGTTGGCGATGTACCAGCCGGTCAGCGGCTCGCGGCGTTCGCCGGCGAAGCCGAAGGGTAAATCTTCTTCGGCCGGGCCGGTAACGCCGTGCGCGCTGTACATGCAACGTTCGGCGCGTACGTCGAGCTGCAGACGAACGCTGCCCTGACCGTCGCAGCCGAGCAAGCGCGCCTGGCGCACCTCTTCGGCGATCCGCGTCAGGGCGAACAGGCCCTGGCCGTCGCCGTGCAGGGCGAGGCAGTGCTCGCCCCGGCGTTCGTGGGTCAGTTGCGCCCCGCTGAAGAAACTGCGCCGCAGCTCGCCGTCGACGAGCCTGTCGCAGACGCGGCCGCTGGTGTCATAGCGGTACTGGCAGGTTCGCCCGCCCAGCGTGACCTTGCGCAAGCGTCCCTGCGTGTCCCATTCGAGCTGGCGACCCAGGCTGTCGGCGATCAGGCGCCCGCAGGCGTCGTAGCTCAGGGTGATGTGCGCCGGCCAACTGGGGTGGCTGTGACTGATCGCCACGGGCTGGCTGGGGTCGTGCTCGGCGTAGCTGAACAGGGCCTGGTCCTGGCTGCCGTCGGCATACAGGCTGAGCACTTCGCGGTAGCCGTCCAGGGCGTTGAAGGTGAAGCGCTGTTCGACCAACAGGTTGCCGAACGGATCCTGGATGCCGGCCTCCGGGGTGGCGCTGTAGCGCGTCAGGCGCCCGCGCGCGTCGTATTCGAACTGCTCTTCGCCGCACGCCTGCTGCGCTTCGAACCAGCGGCGCGAGACCAGTTGGTCGAGCCCGGAGTATTCCAGGGTTTGCTTGAGGGTATGCGTCTCACCCTCGGCCGTTGCGCTGAAAAGGATGGACGATGGACGGCCCATCGCGTCGTAGCTGAAGGTTCTGCTCAGGCGTTTGTCGGATGCCGTGTCCTGGCTAGTGATGGTGCCTGGGCGGGAAAACGCATCGTAGGTGAAGTGGGTTCGAACAGCGCCCGAGGTCAACGCACTGATCCGGCCGAGCGCATCGTACTGGCGTTCGTGGCGCGTGCCTGCGCTGTCGGCCAGGCTCAAGGGCCGTCCGCCCAGCGAATGCTGCCAGCGGGTCAGGTGGTCCTCGTCATCGACCTGCCACTGTTCCGCTTGCATCTGGCCGCCGGCCGAGAACTGCCAGCGGCGGGTGCCCAGCTCGCCTTCGGCCTTGACGGCAACGCCCAGTGTCGGGTGATAGGCCAGGCGCTCGATCGGTTGCCCTTCGGCTTCGCTGCTGAGCAGGGCGTTGCCCAGGTGCGGCTCGTAGGTGAATGCCACGCGTCGACCGTCGGCCAGGGTATTGGCCTGCGGTGGCAGTTGGCCCGGCAGGTAGGTGTAGCGGGTGAGGCGTCCGGCGACCTCTACGCTGCACGGACGGCCCAGACCGTCGAATGTTTGCCTGCCAAGCACTGACGTCGAAGGGTTCATGGTGCCACCTCCTGAGCGGCGGTGAGCGTGATCGATTCGGGGTGCTGGCCGTCGCTGTGCGCTGCGAACTGCCAGTTCAGGACGGTACCGTCCGCGAGACGTTTTTCGACCAGGCGCGAGTAATGGTCATGGCGCATCCGGGTAACCCGTGGTGTGCTGCCGGGAAGGAGCACTTGCTCTTCGACGATTCGGTCCAGGCCATCGCGTAGCAGGACGAGGCTACGGACCAGGTGGCCGTCGGCGTCGAAATGGCGTTGCTCGATGGGGCTGCCGGCCACGTTGAAGAAGGTCTGCAACCTGGGCCCGACGAGGTCTCCATGGCTTTGCCACTGCTCGCTGCACAGGGCGATCGGGTCATGGCGCAAGTGGTTGTGCACGCCGTCGGGGGTGACGCTCAGGTCCATGCGCGCCCAATGGTCGAAGTGCTGGGTCGAGGTCAGCGTCAAGGCAGCGGTCTCATCCCCAGCGATCCAGTCCTGCACGGTTTCGCGTATTTGCCGGCCCAGCGCGTCGTAGTCGGTTCGCGACACTTCACGGAAGCGTTCCGGTGCGTGGTCGAGGTCTTGCAAGTCGATCCTGAGCACTCGGCCGTCGCCATCGAGCCACTGGCGCCGACAACGTCCGGTGACATCCAGGTGCTCGACCAGGGTCGGCAGGCAGTTGTCGGCCTGCAAGGCGAGGGCGATCTCGTCGCCGAGGTGGTAACGGGCCAGTTGCTCGGTCTGGTAAGGGCTCTCGGCTGCGTGGGTCGTGCGCACGATCCGTCCGATCGAGTCGTAGACATAGCGCGTGAGGCTATTGCTTTCGCTGCGTTCCCATACGGTCTGGCCGCTAAGCAGCGTCTGCGCCGAGACCTTGCTCGAACGGTTCAACGCGTTGTCTTCGAAACCGAGGGTGGTGAGGGTGGTCACCAGTTCGTCTTCGTTCAGGAGATAGTCGTGGCGGGTCGTCGTGGTCTTGCCGTTGAGCGTCACCGCCGTCTGCTGCAAGCGGCCGTAGTGCGGCCCCGGCGTCGAGACATAGGCGTAGGCGCTGTGCTCCAGCACCCGTTCGTCGTCTTCCTCTAGCAGCGTTTCGCTGGCGATGACCACGTGGTCCGCTGCGGCCTGGAGCAGGGACGTTATGGGCTGATAGGTATAACTCGTGCTCAGGGTCGGCGCGCCTTTGCTCGGTTGCGCTGGGCGTACGACCTTCTTCCGCAACCAGCGCACCATGCCCAGCGGATCGGCCGGGCAACCCTCGGCGCCCGCCGCTGGGTAGTAGGTACTGAGCTCCTCGACGCCGGTCGGGTACACCGCGTGCACGATGTTGCCGAAGGCGTCATAGCGGTAGGTGGTGGTTTCGCAGCGTCTGGCGTCCGTCTGCGCATGGTCGATGTAGGTGGTGCAGACCTCATGGGGCAGCTGGCACCAAGGCGGCTGCTGCGCCCAGTCGAGGGCAGGGTCCATGCCGTGGCGGGTGCTGGTCAGCACTTCGCAATCGCCCAGGCGATGCGCTTCGCTGACCAGCAGGTGGAAGCGATCCCAGACCCGTTCGATGCGCCCCAGCGGCCGCCCCTCGCCATCGCTCAGGGTTTCGACCACTTGATAGCGGTAATCGCTTTCGACCTGATACAGGTTGTCGCGCCCCGACTGCCAGTCGAACGCCTGGTCGCTGCCAAAACCCAGGAAATTGTGCTCGCCGATCCAGGTGTACGCATGGTTGAGCGCGTTGTGTGGGGTGCCGCTCGAATGCAGCCAGGTGCTGACCCTGGGCAGACTGTGCAGTGGCGCGCCGGTCGGCAGGCGGTGCGCGTCCTCGTCGACGGCCCAGTGCAGGGTGTCGCACGCGCCCAAAGGGCTTTGCACCTTGACGGGCAGGTACAGGGGGGCGGCGCCCGAGGCGATCGCATCGTATTCGATGGCAATGGGCTGCGGTACTTCCGGCAGGTACACGTGGGTCAGCAACTGGTTGCTCAAGTGCAACGCGATGACTGCCGCTGCAGGGGTCTGTGGATTGAGGGTGATGACCACCTGGTCGTCGCTGCTCGCCAGTTGCAGCAAGGTACGTGCTTCGTCGCGCACCCCTTGCAAGGTGAAGCCGCCATCGCCGAACGGCTGCCAGTCGAAATGCAGCCGGCGGCCCTCGGGCGAGCGCAGTTCGCTGAGCAGGTAACGGCTGCTGTCGCTGTGCGGTTTGCGCAGCACTTCGCTTTCGCCCGACTTCTTGTCCACCCGCACACTGCCGTCGTCTTGCCAGACGGCGTTCAGGGTTTCGAGCTTGAGGTCGAGAAACCGCAGCGACTCGCCGACCGCCATTCCCGAACGGGACGGGTCGATGGCGTAGCGGTCGCCCGAGCCCAGGCTCAGGCGAGGGTTGTTCTGGTCCAGGTCCACCTCTGACAGCCCCAGGTTCCAACCGAGGCCGTAGCCCTGGTCGGCCATGCTGGCGAGCGTACTGAACGACAAGCTCAAGGACGCGGCCGGCCCGGCGAGCTGATTGGCGGGCGGCAAGGGCAGGGCCAGGGCGAGCGTGAATTGGCCGGTACGGGCATCGACGCCCGTCTTCACGAAGTCCGTGAAGTTGCTGGCCTGGGTATGCAGTGTCGGCATGTGAACCTCCAGGGCCGTTTCAACGTTCGCTGTCGATGATGCGGAAGTCGACCGATCTGCCGTCCGCGAGCGCCAGGAAATCGACGCGGTAGCCGTTGCCATGCTGGTCGATCAGGGTCCATGCGCTGACATCGGACCTTAGGTCGTTGCGGTGCCTTCTGTAGAAGCGACGGTGGTAGAGGTGCAGGGCCATGTGATGGGGGCTGGGGCTGGAGCCGTGCTGGTCCACGTATTGATCGGGCTGATAGACGGTGATCGTAGTGGTCGAGCTGTAGTCATTGGTCAGTTCGAAGGAGATCAGCGTGTTGTCCCAGCCATGGCGCTCGTAAAACGGTATCTCGGCAGCCGTACCGTGGGCGACGCTGTCGACGATCCTTTGCCCAGGTGCGGCGAAACCGAACAGGCCGACCTGCTCTTCGACCTCGTCGTCCCAATAGCTTTCCGACGCCTCTTTGTAGGTTTCCTTGGGTTGCATCTCCAATGCGAACATCGACCTGTGCGCCGTGGGCGGTGCTACCGACTCGACGACGACCGACGACTTGAACGGCGCGGTGTCGGTCACGAACAGGGTGTGTGCATCGACGTACACGCCTGCGTAGACCGTGGTCAGCGAACCGCCCGGGCGCGTCGAGCTGAGGTAGAAGGTACGGCGCCGAGTTTGTCTGCTGGCGTCGAGCACAGGGTGCGGCGCGCTGCCCGAGGCATTGAAGTAATCGAAACGTGGGTCGCGCGTGGGATGCGCCACGAGTTCGTGCTCCAGCGAGCGATACTGACCGTCGTCGTCGATCTCGAACAGGGTGACGCTGTCGAGCTGCTCGGCGCTGATCGTCTGGCCGTCGCGCGGGGTCAGGCTGACGGCTACTGCCACTTGTTGCCGGCCATTGGCATAGACGCGGTTGGAATTGGAAATGATGTCGACACGCAAGCGGCTGAGCCACTGGGTTGCACTGATGCTCATGGGAAACGCTCCATACAGGGAAGCGTCGATTGAAGGGCAAGGGCGCCAACGCGGCGCGCTACATATCGCTCGCCTGGCGAAACCGCCGGCGAGCGGGCAAAAAAAGACCGCTCCGGGGAGCGGTCTTTACTGCTGACAGGGACGCTGTCGTCACAACACCTGCATCAGCCGACCAGCGGGTCGCCCACGTGCAGGATCTTCATGCCGTTGGTGCCACCAATGGTGTGGTAGCTGTCGCCCTTGGTCAGGATCACCCAGTCGCCTTGCTGCACCAGACCGCGTTGCAGCAGCTCGTCCACGGCCGCCTGGCTGACCTTGTCGCCCGGCAGGGCGGCAGGGTCGAAGGCGATCGGGTACACGCCGCGGAACATCGAGGCGCGCGCTTGGGTGGCGCGGTGCGGCGAAA
Source organism: Pseudomonas sp. UBA6562 (assembly GCF_002434265.1). GTDB lineage: Bacteria > Pseudomonadota > Gammaproteobacteria > Pseudomonadales > Pseudomonadaceae > Aquipseudomonas. The sequence continues at coordinate 190,559 of NZ_DJJS01000001.1, forward strand.
GCGCATAGACCGGCACGTGCGAGCGCAGGCGCGACATGATCAGCGGCGTGTAACCACTTTCGGTGAGGGCGATGATCGCCTTGACGCCGGGGAAGTGGTTGGCCGTGTACATCGCCGCCAGGGCGATGCTTTCGTCGCAGCGCTCGAAGGTGGTGTGCAGGCGGTGGCTGGACTTCTGGCTGGTCGGATGCTTCTCCGCGCCCAGGCAGATGCGCGCCATGGCCTTGACCGCTTCGATGGGGTAGGCGCCGGCGGCGCTTTCGGCCGAGAGCATCACCGCGTCGGTGTTGTCCAGTACGGCGTTGGCCACGTCCGACACTTCCGCGCGGGTCGGCATCGGGTTCTGGATCATCGACTCCATCATCTGCGTGGCGACGATCACCGCTTTGTTGTTGCGCCGGGCGTGCTGGATGATCTTCTTCTGGATGGCGATCAGCTCGGCGTCGCCGATCTCCACGCCCAAGTCGCCACGGGCGACCATCACGGCGTCGGAGGCGGCGATCAGGCCGTCGAGGGTCTCGTCGTCGGCCACCGCTTCGGCGCGTTCGATCTTGGCGACCAGCCAGGCGCTGCCACCGGATGCGTCACGCAGCGAGCGGGCGTATTCCATGTCCTTGGCGTCGCGCGGGAAGGACACGGCGAGGTAGTCGAGGTCCATTTCCGCAGCCAGCTTGATGTCGGCCTTGTCCTTTTCGGTCAGGGCCGGCGCCGTCAGGCCACCGCCGCGGCGGTTGATGCCCTTGTGGTCCGACAGCGGGCCGCCGATCAGCACCACGCAATGCAGGGCATCGGCGGTCGCGGTTTCGACGCGCATGACCACACGGCCGTCGTCGAGCAGCAGCTCGTCGCCCACGCCGCAATCCTTGACTAGGTCGGGGTAGTCGATGCCGACGATGCTCTGGTTGCCTTCGGTCAACGGGTGCGCGGTGGAGAAGGTGAAGCGGTCACCTTCCTTGAGCTCGATGCGCTTGTCGCTGAACTTGGCGATACGGATCTTCGGCCCTTGCAGGTCGCCGAGCAGTGCCACGTGGCGGCCGTTGCGGGCGGCGATTTCGCGGATCAGCCGCGCGCGAGCCTTGTGCTCGTCGGGCGTGCCGTGGGAGAAGTTCAGACGCGCCACGTCGAGGCCGGCGAGGATCAACTGTTCGATCACTTCCGGCGAGTTGCTGGCAGGGCCCAGGGTGGCGACGATTTTGGTACGGCGGATGGTCATGCATAGACTCCTATAGTGAAGCGCAGCGAGAGGCTACTCCTCAATCGGGCTGTAGTCATCGTTCGGTTGCACTACCTGCGCCAGGTAGCGCTGCGTTGCCGCGCGCCGGACGCGACATGCCCAAGGTGGCAGCGCCGTGTGAAGATTTGCCGGCACCCGCCGATACAGTGGCCATCAAAGGAGAATGCCCATGCGAACCCTGATCCTGCTGACCGTGCTGGCCGGCCTTGGCGGCTGTACCCGCTGGTCGATGGACCATCACCTGGACAATGCCTACCGCGCCTACGACCGCGGCGACTGCGCGCGCGTGATGCTTGAGCTGTCGCAGGTCGACCGTACCAGCCGGGCACGACCGTTCATCCATCCGGAGGTCTCGTTGCTGCGCGGGCAGTGCCTGGAGCGGCAGAAGCTGTATGTCGATGCGGCGCAGACCTACCAGTATCTGATTCAGCGCTTCCCGGGCAACGAATACGCCTACCGCGCGGCTGCGCGCCTAGAAACGCTGGAGCGCTTGGGCCACTACCGCCCCGCCGAAGCGGCGGTGGCCCGGCCGGTGCCCGGTGCCACCTGGCGCTGAACGGTAATGGTGAACCCTCCGCTTTATCTGCTATACCCAACGGATTGTGTCTTCGGATGATCGAAACCCACCTGCCAGTCGCGAGTTTTCCTGGCCTCACGTAGGAAAGCCATAAACGCCATGTTCACTGCCCGACAAATCGAACGCCACGAACTGCGCCGCGTGTTGGAAGTCTTCAACCGCATCACCGGCTACTCCTTGGGTTACCTGGGCAATGTCTCGGAAAGCGGCCTGATGCTGATCAGCGAACTGCCGCTGATGGTCGGCCCGGACTTCGAACTGCAGATCCGCGTGCCGCTCAAGGGCGGCGGCGAGCAGTTCATCAACCTGACCGCCAGTTGCGTGTGGTGCCAGGAAGACGAAACGCCGGGCCACTACAATTCCGGTTTCATGCTGTTGCAGGCGCCGCGCGACTACGATTCCTTCGTCCTGGCCTTGCAGGAGTTCTTCACCTTCCGCCAGATCGGCGCCTCGGCCTGACGCAGGCCTCGCCGCGGGCACCCGCGCCCCGCTAGACTCGGGTCGACCTACTGACAGGAAGACCCCGTGAGCTCCAGCATCTTCTGGCACGACTACGAAACCACCGGTATCAACCCACGCTGCGACCGGCCTCTACAAATGGCCGGGGTACGCACCGACCTCGACCTCAACGAAATCGAAGCCCCGATCAGCCTGTACTGCCGCCCGAGCGACGACATCCTGCCGCACCCGGCCGCCTGCCTGGTCACCGGCATCACGCCCCAGCGCCTGGCCGAAGAAGGCTTGGGCGAAGCTGAGTTCATGACCCGCGTACACGCCGAACTCGCGCGTCCGGGCACCTGCGGCGCCGGCTACAACACCCTGCGCTTCGACGACGAAGTGACCCGCTACAGCCTCTACCGCAATTTCTTTGACCCCTATGGCCGCGAGTGGCAGGGCGGCAACAGCCGCTGGGACCTCATCGACCTGGTGCGCACCGCCTGCGCCTTGCGCCCGGAGGGCCTGAACTGGCCTGAGCAGGACGGGCGCATCAGCCTGCGTCTGGAGCTGCTCAGCCGCGCCAATGGCATCGACCACGGCCATGCCCACGAAGCGTTGTCGGACGTACGCGCCACTCTGGCGCTGGCACGCTTGATTCGCGACCGCCAACCGAAGTTGTACAACTGGCTGTTCGAACTGCGCAGCAAGCACAAGGTGCTGGAACAGATTCGGCTGTTGGAGCCGCTGGTACATATATCCGGGCGTTTCTCGGCGCAACGCAAATACCTGGGCGTGGTGTTGCCCTTGGCGTGGCACCCGAGCAATCGGAATGCACTGATAGTCTGCGATTTACATCAGGACATTCTGCCGTTGTTGCAGGAAAGTCCTGACGAACTGCGTCGGCGTTTATACACCCGGCGCGAAGATTTGGGCGCCGATCAACTACCGGTGCCGCTCAAACTGGTGCAGATCAACCGTTGCCCTGTACTGGCGCCATTGTCGGTAGTGCGCGCCGACGATGAGCAGCGTCTGGGCATTGATCGACGGCTGTATCTGCAACGCGCCGACGAATTGATCCAGCAACAGACCCATTGGCAAGACAAACTCGCGCCGATGTATAGCGCGCAAGATTTTCAAGTCAATGAAGATCCTGAGCAGCAGTTGTATGACGGTTTCATCGGTGAGCGCGATCGTCGTTTGTGCGAGCAAGTGCGTGCCTTGGATCCGCAACAACTCGGCCAAGGGCAATGGATGTTCGACGATGCGCGTCTGCCGGAACTATTGTTCCGCTACCGCGCGCGTAACTTTCCCGCAACCTTGAACGAACAGGAACGTCAGCGCTGGCATGCCTTCTGCCAACAGCGCCTGAGCCTGCCGCAGGCGGGCGCGCCCAATACCTTGGGCGACTTCCAGCAGGCGTTGCACGGCAGCCTCGCCACAGCGGACGAGGCCGGACGGCGTGTGCTGCAGGCCTGGCACACCCATGCGCTGAACGTGCAAGCGCGCTATGCGCTGTAACGCGCTCTGTATTCGAAGGCCATAAAAAAACGCCAGCGAGTGCTGGCGTTTTCGATCAAGCAAGTACGTGACGGATAATCAGCCCAGCAGGGTCGACCAACCTTCTACCTCGTCACCGCCCCACTTGGCTTTCCACTCTTTCAGGGTTTTGTGATTGCCACCTTTGGTTTCAATCACTTCACCGTTGTGTGGGTTTTTGTATTGCTTGACCTTGCGCGCACGTTTGGTGGTCGCTGGCTTGGCCGCGCCACGTGGCGCTTTGCTGATTTTCGCATCGGGATCGAGCAGGGCGATGACATCGCGCAGCGACTTGGAGTATTCACCCATCAGCGCGCGCAGTTTGCCTTCGAATTCCAGCTCTTTTTTCAGCTTGTCATCTTGCGAGAGATTGGCCAGGCGCGCTTGAAGTTCTTTGATGGCTTCTTCGGTGGCACGGTATTCGTTGATCAGGGACATGGGACGTTCCTTGGATAACAATTGTGGGAGACAGTGGGGCAATAATAGACACGCGTCAGGGGCAAGTAAACAACTAACGCTGCCGGCTGCATATTTCAAAGCACACACAGGACGATGTATTTGGTAAAAAAATTTTTAATTATCGGCCGACCCTTCGCCGCCTGTGTTCGTTCAACACATTGCCCGTGGCGCAAAAGCCCGCCGTCGCCGGGCGACGATGCTTACTGCGTTTTTCCCGGCATGCCGCTACAATCGCCGCCTTTGCGAAGTTCTGGAGTCTGTTTGATGCGCACCTATCGTTTGGTGATCGCGTGCCCCGACCGTGTCGGTATCGTGGCCAAGGTCAGTAATTTCCTGGCGCTGTACAACGGCTGGATCAATGAAGCCAGCCACCACTCCGATGAGCAGAGCGGTTGGTTCTTCATGCGTCACGAAATCCGTGCCGAGACCCTGCCGTTCGGCATCGAAGCCTTGCGCGAAGCGTTCGCGCCGATCGCCGAAGAGTTCTCCATGACGTGGCGGATCACCGATTCGGCGCAGAAGAAGCGCGTGGTGCTGATGGCCAGCCGCGAATCGCACTGCCTGGCCGACCTATTGCACCGCTGGCATACCGATGAGCTCGATTGCGACATTCCCTGCGTGATTTCCAACCACAACGATCTGCGCAGCATGGTCGAGTGGCACGGCATTCCGTTCTTCCATGTGCCGGTCGATCCGCAGAACAAACAGCCGGCCTTCGCCGAAGTCTCGCGCCTGGTCGCCGAGCACGGCGCCGATGTCGTGGTCCTGGCGCGCTACATGCAAATCCTGCCGCCCCAGCTGTGCCAGGACTACGCCGAGCGGGTGATCAACATCCACCACAGCTTCCTGCCGTCGTTCGTCGGTGCCAAGCCGTATCACCAGGCTGCGCTGCGCGGCGTGAAGCTGATTGGCGCGACCTGCCACTACGTCACCGAAGAGCTGGACGCAGGCCCGATCATCGAGCAGGACGTGGTACGTGTCAGCCATGCCGACACCATCGAAGACATGGTGCGCTTCGGCCGTGACGTGGAGAAAATGGTGTTGGCACGCGGCCTGCGCTACCACCTCGAGGACCGCGTACTGGTGCACGGCAACAAGACCGTGGTCTTCGACTGAGGCTCAGCCGGCCTGGCGCCTCCCACGTTGCAACAGCGGGCGCGCCAGCAGGCAGACGAACACCGGCCCCCCGGCCAGAAGATAGAAGTAATAGGTGATCGCCCGCCAGATGACGATCGCCGCCGCCGCCGTGGAGCTGCCTACCAAGGGCGTCAGCAGGGTGGCTGACGTCAGTTCGGCGGCCCCGGCACCGCCCGGCAGCAGGCTGAACTGGCCAGCGCTCAGGGCCAGCATCTGTACCAGAAAGCTCGGTATCCAGCCCAGGTCGGCCTGCAACCCTCGCAACACCAGATACATGACGCTGAACCGCAGACTCCAGTGCGCGCAGGTGAGGGCGAACACCAGCGCCAGCGTGCGCTTGGGCAGCCGCCAGGTCTGCGCCAGGGCATGCAGGAAGCGCAGCAGTTTTCGCGCCCACCGCCGTTGCCTTGCCGCCGACAGGCCGATCCGGCTCAGCACCCGGCCGTTCCAGCGCATCACGTGCCGCCGCCAGCGCATCAGCGCCAACAGCAGCGCCAAGGCCGCGCACAGCATCAACGCGCTGCCCATCAACATGGTCTGTTGGCTGTGGCCTAGGCGGTTGAACACCGCATAGCCGGCGATGGCCAGCATGGCGCAGAAAAAGAACAGCAAGTCGTTGAGCTGGTCCATGGCGAACGCCGCACCGCTGCGCGCCGCGCCGATGCCTTCGCGGTTGAGCAGGGCGATCAGCGCCAAGGGGCCGCCGCCGCCGCCGGGTGTGGTGCAGATGGCGAACTCGGTGGCCATCAGCACGCCTACGCTGCGCATCCGGCCCAAGTGCGCGCCTTGCTGGCCGAGCAGCAAGCGCAGGCGCCAGGCATTGATCACCCAGCACAGCACGATCATGCCCAGCAAGCTGGCCAATAGGCCGGGCGGGAAGCTGCGCAGGCGCGGCAGCAGTTCGCTGCCGCCGAGAAACATCGGGACGGCCAGTGCCAGCAACACGGCCAGCCCCAGCCAGACCCAACGCGTCATGAAGCGAGCCGGCGGTCGAGCCAGACGGATTTGGTCACAGGCTCCCGGCCCTGGGCCATCAGCTCGCGCAGGGTATTCATCCAATAGTCGCGGGACGAGCGGTGGCGCATGTCCACCGGGTGCAGGCCCAGGCGCAAGGTATCGGCCGACGCCAGGCGCTTGCGTTGCCAGTCGCTGATCACCTTGGACATGCCGCGCCGCCAGGCGCTGCGCGCGCTCCATACCAGCCCCGGCGCGTCGATGGCGGCGAAATCCGGCAAACGATACAGGTGCTGCGGGGTGCTGGTGTAACGCAGCGGCAACTGACGCAGGGCCTGGCGGGTGCCTTCGCTCATCAGCCAGGCCGGCGCGACGAAACCGGCGACCGGCCAGCCTTGCGCTTCGAACAGTTGCAGCCCTTCGCGCAGCCGGTGCAGGGCCTGCGCCTGGTCCAAGCCATAGAACTCGCCTTCATGGGTATACACCCGGCGCATGAACAACTCGCGCGGCGTGCGCGGCGCCGGACCATCATCGGCATGGTAGAAGCCGTGCAGCGCCAGCTCATCGCCTTTGGCCAGGCGCTTGTCCAGCAAGCGGCAGAAGTCGGGGGCGTGTTGCAGGGCATTGCGGTGGTGGAAGTCCGGCACCACCAGCCAGGTCATGGGCACGTTGCCCAGCGCATCGACCGCTTCGACGAAGGGACGGTAGTCCGGCCAGGTCTCCGGCGCCACATCGTGCAGCACCAGCATCACGCTGGGCGGATTGGACGAGGACTCACGCATGGGCACGCACCATCGGCTGGTGGCCGAGCACGGCCTGGTAGTGGTCGAGCAGGCCGTTGACCACGCTGGTCCACGAATACTGTTGTTCCACATGGCTGCGGGCCTGGGCACCGAGCTTGCGCACGCCCTCTTCGAAGACCTCGTGCACGGTGACGGCCATGGCCCTGCCGTCGTTCGGCGCGCACAGGCGGCCACAGTCTTCGCGCACGATCTCGCTGAAGGCCCCGGCGCGTACGGCCACCACCGGCGTGCCGCTGGCCATGGCTTCGAGGATCACCAGGCCGAAGGTTTCCTGGTCGCCGGCATGCACCAGCAAGTCGGCGCTGGCCAGCAGATTGGCGACTTCCTGGGGCGGGCAGAACTGGTTGATCACCGTGACGTTGTCCGGCACGTTGGCCGGCATGCTCGAGCCCACCAGCAGCAGGTGGTAGCGGCTGCCCAGCTGGCGCATGCAGTCGAGCAGCACCGGCAGGTTCTTCTCCCGCGAACCGCGGCCGGCGAAGACCAGCAGGCGTGTGGTGTCGGGGATACCCAGACGGGCCTTGAGCTGCGTGTCGCGGTGCGAGGGGTTGAACATGTTCAAGTCCACGCCCAGGCGCTGCACGTGCACGTCCTTGACGCCCAGGCGGGTGAGTTTGTCGGCCATCACCTGGCTTGGCGCCAAGACCCGGTCGAAGTTGCCGTACAACTTGCTGACGTAGGCCTCCACATTGGGCGTGAACCAGTTGCCCATGCGGTTGCTGACCAGCAGCGGCAGGTCGGAATGGTAGAAGCCGATCACCGGCACATCGAGCTGGCGCCGCGCTTCGAGCGCCGCCCAGGCCGTGAGGTACGGATCGCCGACTTCGATGAGGTCGGGCTGCAGGGTGCGCAGCGTGTTGCACCACGGCGCCAGGCGTACGGGGAAGCGGTAGCCCTTGCCGAACGGCAGGGGCATGGCCGGCACTCGATAGACGCCGTTGTCTTCGCTGGCCGACGCCCCTGGGATGAGCAAGCTGTGACGCACGCCGGACATGGCGTCGAGGCGTCGGTGTTTGGCATCAAGGTACGTCCGTACGCCCCCGCTTGCCGGGGCATAGAACATGGTGATGTCAGCAATGTGCACGATCGGTATCCCTCCGGGATCATCTTCGGTCCTGTCCTACGGCTGTAACACACCGTTACAGAACGCGCTTGAAGGTGGACCTTGAAAAGGGGGGATTTGTTCGATCGACCTGTGCGATCAAGGGTTTGGCGCTGTTCTGCGGTATGCGATGCACCGTGCTCGACACGCCGTGGCCCGCGCTGGATGCGGCACCACGGCTAGGCGGGGAGGGATCAGATCCTGAACGTGCCGACCAGATGCTTGAGGCGGCTGGCTTGCTGTTCCAGGTCGGCGCAAGCGCGCAGAGTGGCCTGCAGGTTCTCCACGCCTTCCTGGTTGAGCATGTTGATCTCGCTGATGTCGACGTTGATCGCTTCTACCACGGCGGTCTGCTCTTCGGTGGCGGTGGCGACCGATTGGTTCATGCCGTCGATCTCGCCGATGCGCCCGGTCACGCTGCCCAAGCGCTCACCGGCCTGATTGGCGATCTCGACGCTCTCCTGACTGTGGCGCTGGCTCTGGTCCATGGTGTCCACCGAAGCGCGCGCACCGACCTGCAGCTCTTCGATCATGCCCTGCACCTGCTGCGCCGACTCCTGGGTGCGGTGCGCCAGGTTGCGCACCTCATCGGCCACCACGGCGAAACCGCGACCGGCTTCGCCCGCGCGCGCCGCTTCGATGGCGGCGTTGAGCGCCAAGAGGTTGGTCTGCTGGGAGATGCTGGTGATCACTTCGAGAATCTGCCCGATGTTCACGGTCTTGCCGTTGAGCGTTTCGATGTGGGCGCTGGAGGTGACGATCAAGTCGGACAAACGCGTCATCGCCTGGATGTTGCGCTCCACCACCTGCTGGCCCTCTTCGGCCAGTACCCGTGCGGAGCTGGCGTGCTGCGAAGCCAGGGCCGCGTTGCCGGCGATCTCCTGGGCGGCGGCGCCCAGCTCGTTGATCGCTGCGGCCACGCTGTTGGTACGGTTGCTCTGCTCGTCGGAGTTGCTCATCGACGAGTTCGAGGCGCTGATCACCCGCAGGGCCACTTCGTTGACCTGCTCGGTGGCCGACGACACTTCGCGGATCGAGCTATGGATCCGTTCGACGAAGCGGTTGAAGGCATTGCCCAGGATGCCGAATTCGTCGTGGTGCTGGATATCCAGGCGGCGGGTCAGGTCGCCTTCGCCCTCGGCGATGTTCTCCATGGCGCGGGTCATGACGTGCAGCGGTTGCATCAGTACGCGAATCAGCAGGCCGAGCAGGGCGATGATGATCGCCACCGCCACCAGGGTGGCGATCACCGCCGAGGTGCGGAAGGTGCTGAGCATGGCGAATGCCTGATCCTTGTCGATGGACAGGCCCACGTACCAGTTGGCGTTGGGCAGGCCCTTGATCGGCGTGAAGCTGAGCAGGCGGCTCTGACCGTCGGCTTCCTGCACCTCGCTGAGGTCTTGGCTCAGCTTCGGTGCCTGGCCGGGGAACAGGTCGCCCAGCGACTTCATCACCAGCTCCTGTTGCGGGTGCACGAGGATCTTGCCCTGGTCGTTGACCAGGAAGGCATAGCCCATGCCGCCAAAGTTCAGCGCGTTGATGATCTTGGCCAGCCCGTCCAGGGCCAGGTCGCCGCCGACCACGCCGACGTTGGTCGCGGCTTTGCTGATGATGCTGATGACCATCTTCTGCGTGGTCAGGTCGATGTAGGGCTCGGTGAGGATGGCGCCGTTGGCGGCCATGCCGTCCTTGTACCAGGGCCGGATACGCGGGTCGTAGCCATCGGGCATCTTGGCGTCGGGGCGCACGGTGAAGCGGCCGTCGACCTGGCCGAGGTAGACGGTCAGGAAGCTCGAGGTCAGCGCCGGCTGGCCGAGCAGAGTGGCGGCCTCGGCCGGTGCCTGGGCAATGTTCTGCGCCAGGTTGTCGACCATGCGGATGCGCCCGTCGAACAGGCCGTTGACGTTGGTGGCGGTGGACTGGCCCATTTCGGCCAGGTAGCTCTCCAGGTCTTCGCGGATGGCGTTGCGTTGCAGGTAGTCGTTGAACAGGGTGAACAGGCTGAAGGCGACGATCACGATCAGTGACGCGGCAAGGAGGATCTTGTGGCTGAATCGGAGGCTTTTGCGCATGGCGTGCTCGGGTCCGCTGGGCTTATGTGTCGAGTGGTTGCCGCCTGCGCGCTGCGCAGCGATGGCCTGACGGTATCGGCCAGCAATGCCTTGATCTTGAGCATCGATGGGCAGAAAAAAGCAGAAATCTGCCGTGTCGTCGGTTTTTTACCCGCCCACGAAAAAGGCGCCCTTGAGGGCGCCTTATCGCGATACCGCATACGCCTCTTAGCCGATGAAGCGCGTCGCCAGCCAGAACAGCGCGGCGGACAGGGCCACGGTAGCGGGCAGGGTCAGGACCCAGGCCAGCAGGATGGTCTTGATCGTGCCGCCTTGCAGGCCGCTCTTGTTGGCGACCATGGTGCCGGCCACGCCCGAAGACAGCACGTGGGTGGTCGACACTGGCAGGCTGAACACGTTGGCCATGCCGATCGCGCAGGCCGCGGTGATCTGCGCCGACATGCCCTGGGCGTAGGTCATGCCTTGCTTGCCGATCTTCTCGCCGACGGTGAGGACCACGCGCTTCCAACCGACCATGGTGCCCAGACCCAACGCCAGGGCGACCGCGACGATGACCCAGAAGGGCGCGTACTCGGTGGTGGCGGTGAGGTCTTTGCGCAGCTTGTCGAGGTCGGCGCGTTCACGTGCTTCGAGGCCCGGCAGCTTGCCGACTTTCTTCGCGGTGTCGTCTAGGCACAGCAGGTAGCGACGCACTTCCACGCGCTTCTCGGCGCCCAGGTCGTGGTAGTCGGTCACGCCCTTGAGCGAGCGCTGCAAGGCGCTGATGGTCGGTTCGGTTTGCTGGGGGTCGCAGCTGAACTGGCCTGGCAGGTCGCCGGTTGCGGCCTTGCCCAAGGCCAGGAACTCGCCGAGGGTGTCGGCGTTGCGCTGGTAGAACTGGCTCAGGTGCAGGGTGGCGTCGCGGGTGCGCTCGATCTGGTAGGTGCTGCTGCCCAGGTCGAGCACGAACTGCGAAGGCACGATGCCGATCAGCACCAGCATGATCAGGCCGATGCCCTTCTGGCCGTCGTTGGAGCCGTGCACGAAGCTCACGCCCATGGCCGAGATCACCAGGACCAGGCGATTCCAGAAGGGCGGGTGCTTCTTGTCGTCCAGCTTGCGCCGCTGTTCCGGGGTCTTGTGCATTTTCGACAGCGGCCGCCAGCGCTTGAGCATCAGCAGCACCAGGGCAGCGACGATGAAGCCGGCCAGGGGCGAGAACACCAGCGACAGGCCGATGTCGATCGCTTTCTGCCAGTTGACGCCATCGCCCAACGGGATGTGGTTGATCAAGGCATTGGCCAGGCCCACGCCGAGGATCGAGCCGATCAGCGTGTGCGAACTGGAAGCGGGAATGCCGAAGTACCAGGTGCCCAGGTTCCAGGCGATGGCTGCGGCGAGCAGAGAGAAGACCATGGCCAATCCATGCCCGGTGTTCACGTTGATCAGCAGTTCCACCGGCAGCAGGTGGACGATCGCGTAGGCCACGCCCACCCCACCGAGCAGCACTCCCAAGAAGTTGAACACCCCCGAGAAGAACACCGCCAAGTGCGGCGGCATGGCTTTGGTGTAGATGACGGTGGCTACCGCGTTGGCGGTGTCATGAAAGCCATTGATGAACTCGAAAGCGAGCACAAAGGTCAGCGCAAGCACCAAGCTCACGGCTACCCAGGCATCCAGTCCGCTGAATAAATCAATCATGAAAAGTTTTCTGGCGGTCGAAAGGGGGCCGGATTATGCCAGAAAAACCAGAGATTCGAAGCACCCGCTTTGACTCTAAAATCTTGCGCCAGGTCACATCAACGTGCCGCTGCAGGTCCCTTCGCTGTCTTCAGCAAGGCATCAGCGCTTCTCGACGCCTTCGCCACGCAATTCCTTTTCCATCTTGTCGAGCTCTTCGGCGAAGGCCTGGTCGTGGATGGTGGAGCGTTTGCGCCACGGTTTGCGTTCCGGTTCCGGTTGCGCGGCATAAGTAGTGACTTCGCCACCATAGAGTCCGGTAAAACGTTCGGCCTGGCGCTCAAGTTCGGCGCGCAGTTCATCTTTTGTCACAACAATACCTGCCCATGAAAAGTTATATCCCGGTCGGCGACAGTTGTGTGAGTGTCTGTCGGTTACGGACCTGGGGACGTCGCGCTGCCGTAACGTCAGGTTGCAGCCTGTCTGGATGCCGCCGCTCGCCGGAGCGCCTACCCGCGGGGGAGGCGGATGGGGTGCGCTCTAGGGCAGAAGCGGTCGGCATGAACGATCGATCGAATACGGTACGACATCGAGCGATGAAGACGGCGAGATTATAGCCAACTTGCAGCGCAGGCAAATGTAGGCTTTTACAAAGCGCAATGCCCTATGAAGTAAGTGGCGCTGTGTTCAACGAAACAGTCGGTCGAGCGAAGTTCTATCGATATACCTTGGAGGTGTGCGACAACAGGAAAGTTCGCCGCCTCCGCACAAATGAAAACGGCCTCGCTGAAGGGCGAGGCCGCTGCCTTGAAGCTTCCACGGTGGGTACCTGACCAGTCTCTCCAAAGAAGCCACATGGGCAGAGGGAAAGGTATAAGCAAACGTGTCGGCGGTCAATTGCGATTATCGGCCGCTTGTTCGATAATCGCACAACGCACCGTTTTTTCTGAGGCAAGTCCATGAGCGAAGAAACCCTCGACAGCGCAGGCGCCAACTCCCTGCGCGCCGCCAGTGCAGCGCTCGCACCGCCCATCGTGGCCTCGGCGGCCAAACGCATTCAGGCGTTCACCGGCGATCCTGATTTCATGACGTCGCTGGCCCGCGGCCTGGCGGTGATCCAGGCCTTCCAGGAACGCAAACGCCACCTCACCATCGCCCAGATCAGCCACCGTACGGAAATTCCCCGGGCCGCGGTACGGCGTTGCCTGCATACGCTGATCAAGCTTGGCTATGCCACCACTGACGGGCGCACGTATTCGCTGCTGCCCAAGGTGCTGACCCTGGGCCACGCCTACCTGTCGTCCACGCCGCTGGCGGTCTCGGCGCAGCCTTATCTCGACCGCATCAGCGAAAAACTTCACGAAGCGGCCAACATGGCCACCCTGGAAGGCGACGACATCCTCTACATCGCCCGTTCGGCCACGGTCGAGCGGCTGATTTCGGTCGACCTGTCCGTCGGCGGGCGTCTGCCGGCCTATTGCACGTCGATGGGGCGGATCATGCTGGCGGCGCTGGACGATGCCAGCCTGCGCGAATACCTCGAACGCGCCGACCTCAAGGCCCGCACCAGCCGCACCCTGCACGACGCCGAATCGCTGTTCGCCTGCATCCAGCAAGTGCGCGAGCAGGGCTTCTGCGTGGTCGACCAGGAACTGGAGCAAGGCCTGCGTTCGATCGCCGTGCCCATCTACGACGCCTCTGGGCAGGTGCTGGCGGCGCTCAACGTCAGCACCCACGTGGGCCGGGTCAGCCGAGGCGAGTTGGAGCAACGCTTTCTGCCCATCCTGCTGGCCACCAGCCAGGACCTGTGCACCCAGCTGTTCGGCTGAAACGCACGGGAGCGGCAACCCTGCCTGGCGTTTAGCGTTCGGTAACCGCACACACTCGGGGCGCGTCAATTGCGCCCCAGGTGCTCGCTGATTACTGTTGCTCGCATCGGTCGACCCTGCCGACCGCACAATAACAACAGGCGAGAACCCTCCATGAAAACGACTGCTTCGCTGCCGCGGCCGTGTGCGCCCGCCGTGCCCCCGCACCCCGTCTAGCCAAAAGTTGCACCACATCCATTTCCCACGGCTGCACTGCCGACAGTGCAGGCGTCCGTTTGTGCGCACCGTCTGGACGATCCCATGACCCTGAATTTCGACAAAGCCCCCGCGCCTGCCGGGCAGATCCTCGATGTACAACGGCTGATCAACCAGCAGCCCCTGTCGCGCTACCAGTGGCGGGTGGTGCTGCTGTGTTTTCTGATCGTCTTTCTCGACGGGCTGGACACGGCGGCCATGGGTTTCATCGCCCCGGCACTGTCCCAGGAATGGGGCATCGACCGTGCCAGCCTGGGCCCGGTGATGAGCGCGGCCTTGGTCGGCATGGTCTTCGGCGCCCTGGGCTCCGGGCCGCTGGCTGACCGCTTCGGCCGACGCGGTGTGCTGATCGGCGCCGTGTTGGTGTTCGGCGGCTTCAGCCTGGCCTCGGCCTACGCCACCTCGGTCGACCAATTGCTGATGCTGCGTTTTCTCACCGGCTTGGGCTTGGGGGCGGGCATGCCCAACGCCACCACCTTGCTCTCGGAGTACACCCCCGAACGGCTCAAGTCGTTGCTGGTCACCAGCATGTTCTGCGGCTTCAACCTGGGCATGGCCGGCGGTGGCTTCGTCTCCGCCAAGTTGATCCCGGCCTACGGCTGGCACAGCCTGCTGGTGCTGGGTGGGGTGCTGCCTTTGCTGCTGGTGCTGGCGCTGGCGCTGTGGTTGCCGGAGTCGGCACGCTTTCTGGTGGTGCGCAAGCGCGGCACCGAGCAGGTGCGCAAGACCCTGGCGCCGATCGCCCCGGCCCTGGTCGCGCAGGCGCAAAGCTTCAGCGTACCGGAGCAGAAGGCCGTGGCCGCGCGCAACGTCTTCGCGGTGATCTTTTCGGGCACCTATGGGGCCGGAACCCTGTTGCTGTGGCTGACCTATTTCATGGGCCTGGTGATCGTCTATCTGCTCACCAGCTGGCTGCCGACGCTGATGCGCGACAGCGGCGCGAGCCTGGAGCAGGCCGCGTTCATCGGCGCCCTGTTCCAGTTCGGCGGGGTGCTCAGCGCGGTGGTGGTGGGCTGGGCGATGGACCGCTACAACCCGCACAAGGTCATCGGCGTCTGTTACCTGTTGGCCGGCGGCTTTGCCTATGCGGTGGGGCAGAGCCTGGGCAACATGGCGCTGCTGGCGACCCTGGTGCTGGTCGCCGGCATGTGCGTGAACGGCGCGCAATCGGCCATGCCGTCGCTGGCGGCGCGCTTCTACCCGACCCAAGCCCGCGCCACGGGCGTGTCGTGGATGCTGGGCATCGGCCGCTTCGGCGCCATTCTCGGTGCCTGGAGCGGGGCGACGCTGTTGGGCTTGGGTTGGACCTTCACGCAGGTGCTCACCGCCTTGCTGGTGCCGGCGGCCCTCGCTGCGCTGGGCGTGGTGATCAAGGGCTTGGTCAGCCATGCGGACGCCACGTGAAACCTCGTTTGCCAGACATCCACGTATCAGCACATACCGTTCGATAATCGCCCAGATAGACGATTATCGGATTGTAAAGCCCTGGCCTGGCTCCTTAATCTGAACCCATCGCAGTGCCGCCCGCGCGCACTGCCCACCGCATCGACGCTTCCTGACCAGGAGTCTCCAATGGCAGCAATCCTTTCGCTTCACGAGGCCGTGAAGCAGTTCGTCCACGATGGCGACACCGTCGCGCTGGAGGGCTTCACCCACCTGATCCCGACCGCCGCCGGGCATGAGCTCATCCGCCAGCGCAAGCGCGACCTGACCCTGGTGCGCATGACCCCCGACCTGATCTACGACCAGCTGATCGGCGCCGGCTGCGCCAAGCGGCTGATCTTCTCCTGGGGCGGCAACCCTGGCGTAGGCTCGCTGCACCGGCTGCGCGACGCCGTGGAAAAGCAGTGGCCGCATGCCTTGGAGATCGAAGAGCACAGCCACGCGGACCTGGCCAACGCCTACGTCGCCGGTGCCTCGGGCCTGCCGTTCGCGGTGCTGCGCGCCTACGCCGGCTCCGACCTGCCCAAGGTCAACCCGCTGATCAAAAGCGTCACCTGCCCGTTCACCGGCGAAGTGCTGGCCGCAGTGCCCTCGGTACGCCCCGACGTGACGGTGATCCACGCGCAGAAGGCCGACCGCAAGGGCAACGTGCTGTTGTGGGGCATTCTCGGCGTGCAGAAGGAAGCGGCGCTGGCGGCCAAGCGCTGCATCGTCACCGTCGAGGAAATCGTCGACGATCTGCAGGCGCCGATGAACGCCTGCGTGCTGCCAACCTGGGCTTTAAGCGCCGTGTGCCTGGTGCCGGGCGGTGCGCACCCGTCCTATGCCCACGGCTACTACGAACGCGACAACCGCTTCTACCAGGCCTGGGACCCGATCGCCCGCAGCCGCGAAGCCTTCACCGCCTGGATCGACACGCACATCCACGGCACCGCCGATTTCAATGCATTCAAGGCCCGCCTGGCCAGCACCTCGGAGGCTGCGCAATGAGCTACTCCACGTCCGAAATGATGACCGTCGCCGCTGCGCGACGCCTGCGCAACGGCGCGGTGTGCTTCGTCGGCATCGGCTTGCCGTCCAAGGCCGCCAACCTCGCGCGCCTGACCTCGTCGCCCGATGTGGTGCTGATCTACGAATCCGGCCCGATCGGCGCCAAGCCCAGTGTGCTGCCGCTGTCGATCGGCGACGGCGAGTTGGCCGAGACCGCCGACACCGTGGTGCCGACCGGCGAGATCTTCCGCTACTGGCTGCAAGGCGGGCGCATCGACGTGGGTTTTCTCGGTGCCGCCCAGGTCGACCGCTTCGGCAACATCAACACCACCGTGGTCGGCGACTACCACACGCCGCGCACACGCTTGCCGGGGGCAGGGGGCGCGCCGGAGATCGCCGGCTCCGCCAAACAGGTGCTGATCATCCTCAAGCAGACGCCGCGGGCCTTCGTCGAGAAGCTCGACTTCATCACCTCGTTCGGCCACGGCGAAGGCGGCGACTCGCGCCAGCGTCTCGGCCTGCCTGGCGAAGGGCCGGTGGGCATCATCACCGATCTGTGCATCCTGCAGCCCGAAGCCGGCAGCCATGAGTTCGTGGTCACCTCCATCCACCCCGGCGTGACCCGCGAGCAGATCGTCGCCGCCACCGGCTGGGCGATTCGTTTCGCCGACGATGTGCAGACTACCGAAGCGCCCAGCGATGTAGAGCTTGCCGCCCTGCGCGACCTCGAAGCGCGCACGGCCACCGCCCACGGCCAAGCGCCAGGAGAAGCCTGATGCGTGACGTATTCATCTGCGATGCCATCCGTACCCCCATCGGTCGCTTCGGCGGTGCCCTGGCCAGCGTGCGCGCCGACGATCTGGCGGCGGTGCCGCTCAAGGCGCTGATCGAACGCAACCCGGGCGTGCAGTGGGCGCAGCTCGACGAAGTGTTCTTCGGCTGCGCCAACCAGGCCGGCGAAGACAACCGCAACGTGGCGCGCATGGCGCTGCTGCTGGCGGGCCTGCCGCCGAGCGTTCCCGGCGTGACCCTCAACCGCCTGTGCGCCTCGGGCATGGACGCCATCGGCACGGCCTTCCGCGCCATCGCCAGCGGCGAAATGGAGCTGGCCATCGCCGGGGGCGTGGAGTCCATGTCGCGCGCGCCGTTCGTGATGGGCAAGGCCGAGAGCGCTTATTCGCGCAGCATGAAGCTGGAAGACACCACCATCGGCTGGCGCTTCGTCAACCCGTCGATGCAGCAGCAGTACGGCGTCGATTCGATGCCCGAGACGGCCGACAACGTGGCCGACGATTACCAGGTGTCGCGCGCCGATCAGGACGCCTTCGCCCTGCGCAGCCAGCACAAGGCTGCAGCGGCGCAGGCGGCCGGGTTCTTCGCCGAAGAGATCGTGTCGGTGCGCGTCGCGCATAAAAAGGGCGAGACGGTGGTCACCCAGGACGAACACCTGCGCCCGGACACCACCCTCGAAGCCCTGAACCGGCTCAAGCCGGTCAACGGCGCGGACAAGACGGTCACCGCCGGCAACGCTTCGGGCGTCAACGATGGCGCGGCGGCGCTGATACTGGCCTCGGCTGAAGCGGTGAAGCGCCATGGCCTGACCCCGCGCGCACGGGTGCTGGGCATGGCCAGCGCCGGCGTGGCGCCACGGGTGATGGGCATCGGCCCGGTGCCTGCGGTGCGCAAGCTGACCGAGCGCCTGGGCTTGGCGATGGCCGACTTCGACGTCATCGAGCTCAACGAAGCGTTCGCCAGCCAAGGGTTGGCAGTGTTGCGCGAGCTGGGGGTGGCCGACGATGCGCCCCAGGTCAACCCCAACGGCGGCGCGATCGCCTTGGGCCACCCGCTGGGCATGAGCGGCGCGCGGTTGGTGTTGACGGCGCTGCATCAGTTGGAGAAAAGCGGCGGCCGCAAAGCGCTGGCGACGATGTGTGTGGGTGTCGGCCAGGGCTTGGCCCTGGCCATCGAGCGGGTGTCGTAGGCGCCAACCGTCTTTCACCTGCCACTCGACTGTAGGAGCGGCTTCAGCCGCGATGGGCGGCAACGCCGCCCCACGCCAAGCGCCACACAGCTACAGGTATCCGCAGTAGCAGTCGTTGAGGAGCGAGATCGCTCGTATCGAGGATAAGCCAGCGTCCCAAGCCAACCGGCACCGTTGAACAAGCTTGTAACTGGGTATGTCTAGACTTACCTGTGACCTTCCAGGAGCACTCTGCCCATGACTACCACCCACTACACCGGCGAAGAACGCAAAAAACGCATCTTCGCCATCGTCGGCGCCTCCTCGGGGAACCTGGTGGAATGGTTCGACTTCTACGTCTACGCCTTCTGCGCCATCTATTTCGCCCCGGCCTTCTTCCCCTCCGACGACCCCACCGTGCAGTTGCTCAACACTGCCGGCGTGTTCGCCGCAGGCTTTCTGATGCGGCCCATCGGCGGCTGGATCTTCGGCCGTCTGGCCGACCGCCATGGGCGCAAGAACTCCCTGATGATCTCGGTGCTGATGATGTGCGCCGGTTCCCTGATGATCGCCTGTCTGCCCACCTATGCCAGCATCGGCACCTGGGCGCCGGCGTTGCTGTTGCTGGCGCGTCTGATCCAGGGCCTGTCGGTCGGCGGCGAATACGGCACCACCGCCACCTACATGAGCGAAGTGGCGCTGCGCGGCCAGCGCGGCTTCTTCGCCTCGTTCCAGTACGTGACCCTGATCGGCGGCCAGCTGCTGGCGGTGCTGGTAGTGGTGATCCTGCAACAACTGCTCACCGAGCAGGAACTGAGCGCCTGGGGCTGGCGCATTCCGTTCGTGGTCGGCGCCGTGGCGGCGGTGATTTCCCTGATGCTGCGCCGCTCGCTGGAAGAGACCAGCAGCGCCGAAACCCGTCAGGACAAGGACGCCGGTTCCATCGGCGGGCTGTTCCGCAACCACGGCGCGGCGTTCGTCACCGTGCTCGGCTACACCGCCGGCGGTTCGCTGATCTTCTACACCTTCACCACCTACATGCAGAAGTTTCTGGTCAACACCGCCGGCATGCCGAAAAAGGACGCCAGCTATGTGATGACCGGTGCGCTGTTCCTGTTCATGCTCATGCAGCCGTTGTTCGGCATGCTCTCGGACCGTATCGGCCGGCGTAATTCGATGATGCTGTTCGGTGCGCTGGGCACGTTGTTCACGGTGCCACTGCTGCTGGCGCTGAAGACCGTGACCAGCCCGTGGCTGGCCTTCGCCCTGGTGACGGTGGCGATGTGCATCGTCAGCCTCTACACCTCGATCAGCGGTTTGGTCAAAGCCGAGATGTTCCCGCCGCAGGTGCGCGCCTTGGGCGTGGGCCTGGCTTACGCGGTGGCCAACGCCGTGTTCGGCGGTTCGGCCGAGTACGTGGCGTTGAACCTCAAGTCGATGGGCATCGAAAATACCTTCTATTGGTACGTCACCGCCATGATGGCCGTGGCCTTCCTGTTCAGCCTGCGTCTGCCCAAGCGGGCCGCGTACCTGCATGACGATCACTAAGGAGCGACCATGACCTCGCACGCGGACAACCGACTGTTCGACGCCTACTTCACCGCCGCGCCCATGCGCGCGGTGTTTTCCGACCAGGGTCGCCTGCAAGGCATGCTCGATTTCGAAGCGGCGCTGGCCCGTGCCCAGGCGTCGGTGGGGCTGGTGCCGGCCAGCGCGGTGCCGGCCATTGAAGCTGCGTGCAAGGCCGAGCGTTATGACGTAGGTGCGTTGGCCGAAGCGGTGTGCGCTGCGGGCAACTCGGCGATTCCCTTGGTCAAGGCGCTGGGCAAGGTGGTGGCCAGCGGTGTGGCCGAGGCCGAGCGCTACGTGCACCTGGGCGCTACCAGCCAGGATGCGATGGACACCGGCCTGGTGCTGCAACTACGCTCGGCGCTGGAGCTGATCGAAACGGACCTGGCCCAGCTGGCCGAATCCCTGGCCGGACGGGCCTTGCAGCATGCCGACACGGTCATGGTGGGGCGCACATGGCTGCAGCACGCCACCCCTGTGACCTTGGGCATGAAGCTGGCCGGCGTGCTGGGCGCGCTGACCCGCCACCGCGAGCGCTTGCGCGAACTGCGCCCGCGCTTGCTGGTGCTGCAGTTCGGCGGTGCCTCGGGCAGCCTCGCCGCCCTGGGCAGCAAGGCCTTGCCAGTGGCCGAAGCGCTGGCCGAGCAATTGCGCCTGAGCCTGCCCGAGCAACCCTGGCACACCCAACGCGACCGTCTGGTGGAATTCGCTGCGGTGCTCGGCCTGGTCGCCGGCAGCCTGGGCAAGTTCGGCCGTGACGTGAGCCTCTTGATGCAGACCGAAGCGGGCGAGCTGTTCGAGCCCTCGGCACCGGGCAAGGGCGGCTCGTCGACCATGCCGCATAAGCGCAACCCGGTGGGTGCGGCGGCGCTGATCGGCGCCGCCACGCGCGTGCCGGGTCTGGTCTCGACCTTGTACGCCGCCATGCCCCAGGAGCACGAGCGAAGCCTGGGCCTGTGGCACGCCGAGTGGGAAACCCTGCCGCAGATCTGCTGCCTGGTGTCCGGCGCCTTGCACCATGCCCAGACCATCGCCGAGGGCCTGGAGGTCGATGCCGAGCGTATGCGCCGCAACCTTGACCTGACCCAAGGCCTGGTGCTGGCCGAAGCGGTCAGCATCGTCCTCGCCCAACGTCTGGGCCGCGACCGCGCCCACCATCTGCTGGAGCAATGCTGCCAACGTGCGGTCGCCGAGCGCCGGCATCTGCGCGACGTGCTGGGCGAGGAGCCGCAGGTGGCCGAGCAGTTGTCGGGCGACGAGCTGGACCGCTTGCTCGACCCTGCCCATTACCTCGGCCAGGCCCGCGTCTGGGTGGCGCGCGCCGTGGCCGAACATCAACGTTTCATTGCCTGAAGGAGACCGCTGTGGCGCATGTGCAATTGGCCGATGGCGTACTGAACTATCGATTGGAAGGGCCCGAAGCGGCTCCGGTCTTGGTGCTGTCCAATTCCCTGGGCACCGACTTGGGCATGTGGGACGCCCAGGCGGCGGTGTGGCGCGAGCATTTCCGCGTGCTGCGCTACGACACCCGTGGGCATGGCGCTTCACTGGTCACGGCGGGGCCATACAGCATCGCCCAGTTGGGCGCCGACGTGCTGGCGCTGCTGGACGCGCTGGATGTCGCCGAGGCGCATTTCGTCGGCCTGTCCATGGGCGGCCTGATCGGCCAATGGTTGGGCATCAACGCCGGTGAACGCCTGCTCAGCCTGACGCTGTGCAACACCGCCGCGCAGATCGGTACGGCCGAGGTGTGGAACACGCGCATCGACACCGTGCGCATAGGCGGCGAGCAGGCCATGCGCGACCTGGGCGAAGCCTCGTTGGCGCGCTGGTTCACCCCTGCGTTCGTGCAGGCGCAGCCGGCCCGGGCTCAGCGCATCACCCAGATGCTCGCTACCACTTCGCCCGAAGGCTACGCCGCCAATTGCGCGGCGGTGCGCGATGCCGACTACCGCGAGCAGGTGGCGCGGATCACGGTGCCGACCCTGATCGTGGCCGGCAGCGACGATGCGGTGACCACGCCAGCGCATGGGCGCTTTCTGCAAACGCAGATCGCCGGGGCGCAGTTCGTCGAGTTTCCAGCGGCGCACCTGTCCAACGTCGAGGTGGGCGCGCCTTTCACCCAGCGCGTGCTGACCTTCCTGCAAGCCTGCTGAGGATTTTCCATGGACGAGCAACAACGTTACGAGGCCGGCATGCAGGTGCGCCGCGAGGTGCTGGGCGATGCCCACGTGGACCGCAGCCTGGACAAGCTGAACGACTTCAACGGCGAATTCCAGAACATGATCACCCGCCACGCCTGGGGCGACATCTGGACCCGCCCCGGCTTGCCGCGGCATACCCGCAGCCTGATCACCATCGCCATGCTGATCGGCATGAACCGCAACGACGAACTCAAACTGCACCTGCGCGCCGCCGCCAACAACGGCGTGACTCGCGAGGAGATCAAGGAAGTGCTGATGCAGAGCGCGATCTATTGCGGCATTCCTGCGGCCAATGCCACGTTCCACCTGGCCGAGTCGGTGTGGGACGAGGTCGACGGCTGAGCGCAGTGCCAATGCGGCTGCTCCCACAGGGTTCCGGGCTCAGGCTCACGCGACCGGGCCGGCCACCGCTTCCACAGCGTGCTGCACCTCTCGGCGCCAGCCGAGCATGAACGCCACTTCCGCCACCACGAACAGCGGCCCGATGATCAGGCCGCTGAGGTCGTCGACGAAGGCCGGCTTGCGCCCCTCGAAGTAGTGCCCGACGAACTGGATCGCCCAACCCAGCACGAACAAGCCCACACCGCTGCCCAGCCACAGGCCGGTGCGCTGCCGCGCCAGCGCTTGTCCGGCCCATAGGCACAGGCCCAGCAGCACGCTCATGGCCAGACCGAAGCGTCGATCAAGCCGCAGGTAGAACACAGCGCTCGCCAACACCGCCAGTAGGGCGGGCGACAGCCATAGACCGGCCGCCGACACACCGGGGCGTGACAGCAGGACGGCTACGGCCAGGACGATCAGCGGAATACCGAGGAAATGACTGAGCAGGTTGCGCCGGTCGCGGTGGTAACCGGCATACTGGCTGAGGTGGTCGACCAAGGTTTTCATGCGCGCCTCGAGAGGTTATCCAGAGAGCGCTGAGCATAGCGGGTTGTAGGGCGCTTGCACGTTGGCAGGGTGTGCAAGCGCCGCGCCGGCTGCGACGGTATCGAGGCTTTTGAAAGCTTGTCCGCAGCGCACCGAACATGATGGATTTCCGTGCGCCTCCACGGGTTACAGCAAACTCAATGGATAGCTGACGATCAGGCGGTTCTCGTCGAAGGCATTGGTGTTGTAGTCGCGGCGCATGGTGGAGTTGCGCCACTTCAGCGCCAGGTCCTTGAGCGCGCCGGACTGCACCACATAGGCCAGTTCGCTTTCCCGTGCCCATTCCTTGCCGTCGTCGACCGCCGCCGTCTGCACGTGGTCGCCCTTGATGTAGCGGTTCATCAGGGTCAGGCCCGGCACGCCGAGGCTGGCGAAGTTGTAATCGTGGCGCACCTGCCAGGAGCGCTCCTTGGCGTTGTCGAAACTGGAGTTGTAGCTGTCGTTGGCCAGCGTACCGCCGCTGGTGCCGTTGACCCGCAGCCAGGCTTCGCCGCCGCTGACCTTTTGCAGGCCGACATAGAAGGTGTGGCCTTGGTAGCGCGCCGAGAACAGGCCCGAGGCGGTGCGGTTGTCCAAGTCGCCGACCCGCGCGCTACCGTCTTCCTGGCCGATGAAGTAACCGAGGTTGGCCGTCAGGGTCCAGTCGCCGACGGGCTGGCTGTGTTGCAGGTTCAGGTACTGCTGCTGGTAGATGTCCTTGAGCTGCGCATGCCACAGGCCGACCAGCGTGCGCTTGTCGTTGAACGCGTACTCGCCGGCGGCGAAGTTGAAGCGGTCCGAGGTGGCGGCCGGGCGGCCGTTGAGGAACATGTCGTCCATGCTGGCATCGTTGCGCGGGCTGTTGCCGCGGAACTGGCCGCCGTACAGGCTCAAGCCTGCTATCTCCCGCGAGGCGATCTGCGCGCCACGGAAGGTCTGCGGCAGCGAGCGGCCATCGTCGGCGCGCAGGATCGGCAGTACCGGCATCCATTCGCCTACCTTCACTTCGGTTTCCGACACCTTGGCCTTGAACGCTACCCCCAGGCGGCCGAAGTCGTCGGCCGGACGGCCGTCGTCGTGCACGGGCAACAGGTGCGTGCCCGCCGTGCCACGGCCGCCATCGAGCTTGACCGAATACAGGCCCAGCACGTCCACCCCGAAACCGACGGCGCCTTGGGTGAAGCCGGAGCGGGCGTCGAGAATGAAGCTTTGCGTCCACTCTTCGGCCTTGCCCTGGGCATTGTCGGGATCGACGAAATTACGGTTGATGTAGAAGTTGCGCAGGTTAAGCGAGGCTTTGCCGTCCTCAAGAAAACCGCTTTCGACGGCCAGGGCCGGCAGGCTGCAAGACACGGCCAACAGGCCCGGCAGCAGGTGGCGTGCGGGATACGAAGTGTTCATCTGTCGAAGATCTCTTGTTGTTATCGGTACGGCGGTACGTCGCTGTCGAACCTGCACCTTCACCGGGTCGATGGGCGGCAGTACGGGCCACGCCGATGGTGCTGCGCAGGGCAGGGCAGGACAATTGCACGCGAACGAAAGGGGGCGATTACCGAACGGAATGTTCCAGTTGGTTCATTTTGCCCGGATGCCGGAGCAAGTGCACGGATCAGCAGGGGGAGGGGGGGGCAACGCAGGCGCACGACTGGGAGTGGTCGAGGTGACGGATGGGGCTTCGAATGCCCTGAAAGGAGCTGGCCCGTCGCGCAGGACGGGCCAGTCGCAGGATCAGCGAGCGGCTTGCCGATTGGCCTCGCCGGTACGCTCATACCAACCGCCGCCGAGGGCCTTGTACAGGTTGACCTCGCTGGTCAGCTGCGACAGCCGGTCGGTGATCAGCGCCTGTTGCACGCTGAACAGCGAGCGCTGGGCGTCGAGGAAGGTCAGGTTGCTGTCGATGCCGATGCGGTAGCGGCGCTCGGCCAGGCGGTAGTAGTCCTGGTTGGCGGCCACCAGATCGCGCTGGGCCTGCAACTGTTCCTTGTAGGTCTTGCGCGCGGTCAGGCCATCGGCGACTTCCTGGAAGGCGGTCTGGATGGTCTTCTCGTAGCGGGCGACGTTGATGTCCTTCTGGATCTTCGCGTAGTCCAGGCTTGCGCGCAGCGCACCGCCGTTGAAGATCGGCAGGCTGATCTGCGGTTGGAACAGCCAGGTGCCGGAACCGCCGCTGAACAGCCCGCCCATGTCCGGGCTCAGGGTGCCGGCGTTGGCAGTCAGGCTGATGCGCGGGAAGAAGGCCGCGCGGGCCGCGCCGATGTTGGCGTTGGCGGCCTTGAGCAGGTGCTCGGCTTCCTGGATGTCCGGACGGCGTTGCAGCAGGTCCGAGGGCAACCCGGCGGGCACTTCGGACAACTGGTCGGCGTCGAGCTTGAGCGGCTCGGGCAGGTTGTTCGGAATGCCGGTGCCGATCAGCACGGCCAGGCTGTTGACGTCCTGCGCGACCAGGCGCTGGTACTGCGCCAGCTTGACCCGCGCGCCTTCCACGGCGGTGCGCGCCTGGCTCAGGTCGAGCGCCGAGGACACGCCCACGTCGCTGGCGCGCTGGGTCAGGCTCAAGCTCTGCTCGTACGCCTTGAGGGTGTCCTGGGTCAGCCTGAGCTGGGCCTGGTCGGCCTGCCAGGCGTAGTAGGCGTTGGCCACGCTGGCCACCAGGGCGATCTGCGTGGAGCGCCGTGCTTCTTCGCTGGACAGGTAGGTTTCCAGGGCCTGCTCGCTGAGGCTGCGCACCCGGCCGAACAGGTCGAGTTCGTAGGCGCTCACGCCCAGGGTGGCCGAGTATTGGCTGGAGATGGCCGACTGGCCGGTGGTCGACAGGTCGGCCGGCAAGCGCTGGCGCGTACCGGCGCCGTCAGCCGACACCGCTGGCAGCAGGTCGGCGCGCTGGATGCGGTACTGCGCGCGGTAGGCGTCGATGTTCAACGCCGCGACCCGCAGGTCGCGGTTGTTTTCCAGCGACGTCTGGATCAGCTGTTGCAGCGCAGGGTCGGTGAAGAACTGGCGCCAGCCTTGTTCGGCGGCGGCGACGTTGGCCGATTCGGCCGGCGAATACGCCGGCCCCTGCGGGAACTGTGCCGGCACCGGCGCTTCGGGGCGCTGGTAGTCGGGGATCAGCGAGCAGCCGCCCAGGATGAAGGCGGTGACCGCCAGGGACAACAGCGACTTGGTCATTGCCCAGCCTCATAACGTGGAGTTTCAGGATTGTCGGGGGTGTCGTCTTTTTTCGGTTCCTTGCTGCCGAACAGCGACGAAACGGCGACGAAGAACAGCGGCACCCAGAAGATGGCCAACACGGTCGCACTGATCATGCCGCCGATCACACCGGTACCGATGGCATGCTGGCTGCCAGAGCCGGCGCCGCTGGCGATGGTCAACGGTACCACGCCGAGGATGAACGCCAGCGAGGTCATGATGATCGGACGCAGACGCATGCGGCACGCCTCGATGGCGGCGTCGTACAGGCTGCGGCCCTGTTCGTGCAGTTCCTTGGCGAACTCGACGATCAGAATCGCGTTCTTCGCCGCCAGGCCGATGGTGGTGAGCAGGCCGACCAGGAAGTACACGTCGTTGGACAACCCGCGCAGGCTGGTGGCGATCAGCGCACCGATGATACCGAGCGGCACCACCAGCACGACCGCGATCGGGATCGACCAGCTTTCGTACAGGGCCGCCAGGCAGAGGAACACGAACAGGATCGACAGCGCGAACAGTGCCGGCATCTGCGAACCCGAGAGCTTTTCCTCGTACGACATGCCGGTCCAGGCATAGCCGATGCCGTCCGGCAGCTCGCCGGCGATGCGCTCGACCTCGGCCATGGCTTCGCCGGTGCTGTAGCCAGGCGCCGGGGTGCCAAGCACCTCGACCGCTTCCACACCGTTGTAGCGCGACAGCTTGGGCGAACCGTAGGTCCACTCGCCGCTGGCGAAGGAAGAGAACGGCACCATCTCGCCCTGACCGTTGCGCACGTACCACTTCTGCAGGTCTTCAGGACTCATTCGGGCGCTGGATTCGCCCTGGATGTACACCTTCTTGACCCGACCGCGGTCGATGAAGTCGTTGACGTAGCTGCCGCCCAAGGCGATCGACAGGGTGTTGTTGATGTCGGAGATGGTCACGCCCAAGGCACTGGCGCGCTCGTCGTCGACGATCAGCTGGTACTGCGGCTCGTCGTTCAGGCCGTTGGGGCGCACGCCGGCGAGGATCTTGCTCTGCGCGGCCTTGGCCAGGAACTGGTTGCGCGCCTCCATGAGTTTCTCATGGCCCACACCTGCACGGTCTTGCAGGAACACGTCGAAGCCGCTGGCGTTACCCAGTTCCAGCACCGCCGGTGGGGCGAAGGCGAACACCATGGCGTCGCGGAAGCTGAAGAAGTGCTGCTGCGCACGCTGGGCCAGGCCGAACACGCTGTTCTCGGCGCTGCGCTCGCCCCACGGCTTGAGCATGATGAAGGCCATACCCGAGCTCTGCCCGCGACCGGCGAAGTTGAAGCCGGTGACGGTGAACACCGACGACACGGTGTCGGCTTCGTCCTTGAGCAGGTAGGCGCGCATCTGATCGACCACGTCCTGGGTGCGCTCGGCACTCGAACCGGCCGGGGTCTGCACCTGGGCGAACAGCACGCCCTGGTCTTCCTCGGGCAGGAACGCGGCCGGGATGCGGGTGAACAGCCAGATCATGCCGACCACGATCAGCGCATAGGCCAGCAGGAACGGGATCTTGCGGCACAGGATGAAGCCGACGCTGCGCTCGTAGCCTTGTACGCTGCGGTCGAAGGTGCGGTTGAACCAGCCGAAGAAGCCGCCTTTGGCGACATGGTGCTGGCCCTTTTTCAGCGGCGTGAGCAGGGTGGCGCACAGCGCCGGGGTGAACACCAGCGCGACCAGGACCGACAGGCCCATGGCCGAGACGATGGTGATCGAGAACTGCCGGTAGATCACACCGGTCGAGCCGCCGAAGAAGGCCATCGGCAGCAGTACCGCCGAAAGCACCAGGGCGATACCCACCAGAGCGCCCTGGATCTGCTCCATGGACTTCTTGGTCGCCTGCTTGGGCGGCAGCCCTTCTTCGGACATCACCCGCTCGACGTTTTCCACCACGACGATGGCGTCGTCCACCAGCAGGCCGATGGCCAGGACCATGGCGAACATGGTCAGGGTGTTGATGCTGAAACCGAAGGCCGCGAGGATGCCAAAGGTCCCGAGCAACACCACCGGCACGGTCATGGTGGTGATGACGGTGGCGCGGAAGTTCTGCAGGAACAGGTACATCACCAGGAACACCAGGACCACGGCCTCGATCAGGGTGTGGATCACCCCGCTGATCGATTCGGTGACCACCGGGGTGGTGTCGTACGGGAATACCGCCTTCATCCCAGGCGGGAAGAAGGGCTCCAGGTCGCTGATGGTCTTGCGCAGCGCCTTGGCGGTGTCCAGGGCGTTGGCACCCGTGGCCAGCTTGACCGCCAGGCCGGAAGCCGGCTTGCCGTTGAACTGGGCGCTGACCGAGTAGTTCTCGCCACCCAGGCCGACCTTGGCGACGTCACGCAGGCGCACCTGGGAACCGTCGCTGTTGACCTTGAGCAGGATCTTCTCGAACTGCTCGGCGGTTTGCAGGCGGGTCTTGCCGATGATGGTGGCGTTGAGCTGCGTGCCGGGTACCGCAGGCAGGCCGCCGAGCTGGCCGGAAGACACCTGCACGTTCTGCGCGGTGACTGCCGTGCGCACGTCGACCGGGGTCAGCTGGAACTTGTTCAGCTTGGCCGGATCGAGCCAGATGCGCATGGCGTACTGCGCACCGAACACCTGGAAGTCGCCGACGCCCGAGGTGCGCGAGATCGGGTCCTGCATGGTCGAGACGATGTAGTTGGCCAGGTCGTCCTTGGTCATGCTGCCGTCTTCGGACACCAGGCCGATGACCATGAGGAAGTTCTTCACCGCCTTGGTCACACGGATACCCTGCTGCTGCACTTCCTGCGGCAACAGTGGGGTGGCCAGGTTGAGCTTGTTCTGCACCTGGACCTGCGCGGTATCGGGGTTGGTGCCCTGCTCGAAGGTCGCGGTGATGGTCATGCTGCCGTCGGAGTTACTTTCCGAAGACACATAACGCAGGTTGTCGATGCCGTTGAGCTGCTGCTCGATGACCTGCACCACGGTGTCCTGCACGGTCTGCGCCGAAGCGCCCGGGTAGGTCACGGCGATGGCGATGGCCGGCGGCGCGATGCTGGGGTACTGGTTGATCGGCAACTTGAAGATCGACAGGGCGCCGACCAGCATGATCACCAAGGCGATCACCCACGCGAAGATCGGGCGATCGATAAAGAACTTCGACATGGTTTACTCCGCTTTGGCGTCTGCGTGGCCGGCCTTGGCTTGATCGGGGTCGTTGGACTTCTTCAGGTTGGTGGCTTCGCTGACCTTCACCTCGACGCCGGGACGCACGTATTGCAGGCCCTCGGTGATCAGGCGGTCGCCCGGGTTGAGGCCTTCCTCGATCAGCCAGTCGCTGCCCAGGGTACGGTTGGCCTTGAGCTCGCGCAGCTCGACCTTGTTGTCCTTGTTCACCACCAGTGCGGTCGGCGTGCCCTTGAGGTCGCGGGTCACGCCCTGCTGCGGCGCCAGGATGGCGTTGGCGTTGACCCCGGCCTGCAGCCGCGCGTGCACGAACATGCCGGGCAGCAGGGTGTGGTCGGGGTTGGGGAAGATCGCGCGCAGGGTCACGGAACCGGTGGTTTCGTCGACCGCCACTTCGGAGAACTCCAGGCGGCCCTTCTGCTGGAACAGACTGCCGTCTTCGAGCACCAGTTGCACTTCGGCGGCGTTGTCGCCGGCCTTCTGCAACTGGCCGCTGGCCAGGTCCCGGCGCAGCTTGAGCAGCTCGGCGGTGGATTGGGTGACGTCGACGTAGATCGGGTCGAGCTGCTGGATGGTGGCCATGGCGTTGGTCTGGCCGTTGCTGACCAGGGCCCCCTCGGTGTAGGCCGAGCGCCCGATGCGGCCGCTGATCGGTGCCAGTACCTTGGTGTAGCGCAGGTCGATCTGCGCGCTCTTCAAGGTGGCTTCGGCTTGCAGGCGCTTGGCGTTGGCATCGTCGTACTCCTGACGGCTGACGGCCTGCTCGTCGATCAACTGCTTGTAGCGACCCGACAACGAACGCGCGGCCTGCAGGTTGGCCTGGGCCTGGGCGAGGGTGGTTTCGTACACCGCTGGATCGATCTGGTAGAGCTGCTGGCCCTGCTTGACGTCACTGCCTTCCTTGAACAGACGCTTGAGGATGATGCCGTTGACCTGAGGCCGTACTTCGGCCACGCGGAAGGCCGTGGTCCGGCCCGGCAGTTCCTGGGTGAGGGTGAAGGCTTGCGGTTGCAGGGTGACGACGCCGACCTGAGGAGCCTGCGCAGCTGGCGGCGCCTCTTCTTTCTTACAGCCGCTGAGCAGTGTGGCCAGGGCGACGGCGGAAACCAGAGCGGTGACAGCTGGCTTGAAGTGCATGGAGATCCTCGGATCGCAAGAGCAGGAGAGCTCGAGGGTAATGGGTAGGGTTTTACGAAAAGGCTACCGGTTGGATAAATAGCTTGCTAAGGAATATACTTACGTTCATGGTTGTTTGTAAATACCGTGCGCTGGCAATCGACTGCCTCCGCACGCCGAAGAATTCAGTTCCGGAAGGCGCACGTTAGAGGCGCTCCGGCAGATCCCGCGTCGTCGTTTTGGCTCGGAACCTGATTGAGGTATGTGCTGCCATGGTCCGTCGTACCAAAGAAGAAGCCCAGGAAACCCGCGCCCAGATCATCGAGGCCGCGGAAAGAGCCTTTTACCGCCGTGGCGTGGCGCGCACCACCCTGGCCGATATCGCCCAGTTGGCCGGCGTCACCCGCGGTGCCATCTATTGGCATTTCAACAACAAGGCCGAGCTGGTGCAGGCGCTGCTCGACATGCTGCATGAAACCCACGACCACCTGGCCCGGGCCAGCGAGAGCGAGGACGAGGTCGACCCCCTCGGCTGCATGCGCAAGCTGCTGTTGCAGGTGTGTCGCGAGCTGGTGATGGATGCCCGGACTCGGCGCATCAATGAGATTCTGCATTACAAGTGCGAGTTCACCGACGATATGTGCGAGATTCGCCAGCAGCGCCAGCACGCCGTACTGGACTGCCACCGCGGCATGATCGCTGCCATGAACAATGCCATGCGCCGTGGGCAATTGCCCGCCGACCTCGACCCCGAGCAGGCCGCCGTGGTGCTGTTCGCCTATGTCGATGGCTTGCTTGGCAGCTGGTTGCTGCTGCCCGAGAGCTTCGACCTGCTCGGCGATGCGGAAAAATGGGTGGATGCCGGGCTGGACATGCTGCGCTTGAGCCCGGCCCTGCGCAAACGGTGATTTGTGAAGGTTTGTGAGGGCAGCGTTTCCCAGGTGCGGGCAAGCCGCCTTCCTCTCAATGGCCGCGCAGTTGCCGGTCCGGCAGCGCCACCGCCGCCGCCACGGCCAGCAGCGCCACCGCCGTACTGCCTAATAGAACCTGACGAAACACCTTGAGCAACTGTTGGGCAGCCTGCGCGTCCACCGGGCTATCGCCCTGGCTGCCCAGCAGCGGGTCGCCCAACAGCGTGAGGCCGCCCTGCTGCAGCAGCGCCAGCAGTAGCGTGGAGACGATCGCCACCCCCATTGCGCCACCCAACGAACGGAACAGGTTGGTGGTGCTGGTCGCCACACCGATGTCCTGCCGGGCCACGGCGCTCTGCGTACCGACCAGCGAGGTCGGGAATTGCAAACCGCCGGCCACCCCTGCCAACAACATGAACAGCGCGCTCAACCCGGTGGACTGCGGCGCGCTGAACGCCATCCCCAGGATTGCCAGCGGCATCAGCACGGCGCCTGCGAGGATCTGCGGCTTGTAGCGCCCGGTGCGCGTGGTCAGGCGCCCGCCGGTAAAGGCGCCGAGCGGCAAGCCCATGGCCAGCGGCAGCAGGTGCAGGGCCGCGCTGTCGGCGCTGGCGCCGGTGATCGCCTGGTAGCGCAGCGGCATGAGCATGGTCAGGGAGATGGACTGGAAGCTGGCGAAGAAGATCGCGCACCAACACAACACCGCCACTCGGTTGCGGAACAGCCCCAGCGGCAGCAACGGCTCGGGGAAGTGCCGTTCGTGGGCCAGCAGCAGCGACAGCCCGATGCCGGCGCCCGCGAACAATCCCAGCACCGGCAGCGAGCGCCAATCCTGACCGTGGCCGACCAAGCTGATGGCCAGCAGCAAGCTGCCAAGGCCGAGGATCATCAGCAGCGCGCCCAGATAGTCGACCTGCGCCTGGCGCCGCGTGACCGGCAAGCCGGCCAGCGCACGGTGCAGCGCCCACAGCGCCACCAGGCCCAGCGGCAGATTGATCCAGAACACCCAGTGCCACGACAGGTAGGCCGTCAGCCAACCGCCCAGCACCGGCCCGGCGACGCTGGCCAAGGCATACATACTGCTGAAATAGCCCTGGTAGCGCCCGCGCTCGCGGGGCGGCACGTAATCGCCGATGATCGCCTGGCTGACCGAGACCATGCCGCCGGCGCCCACCCCTTGCAGCACTCGCGCCAACACCAGTTGCTCCATGTTCTGCGCCAGCGCGCAGGCGATCGACGCCAAGGTGAACACGGCGGTGCCGGTCAGGATCATCCGCCGCCGCCCATACAG
Organism: Pseudomonas sp. UBA6562; assembly: GCF_002434265.1. Taxonomy (GTDB): domain Bacteria; phylum Pseudomonadota; class Gammaproteobacteria; order Pseudomonadales; family Pseudomonadaceae; genus Aquipseudomonas. The sequence continues at coordinate 223,351 of NZ_DJJS01000001.1, forward strand.
GTCGCCGAGCTTGCCGTAGATGGGTACGGCTACGGTCATGGCCACCAGGTATCCCGAGATCACCCAGGCGAGCAGGCCGACGTCGTTGAAATCGGTGGAAATGGCCGGCAAGGACACCGCCACGATGGTCTGGTCCAACGCACCTAAAAAAATGGCCAGCATCAACGCCGTGAGTACGGTGCGCAGCGCGGAATCGGAAAGGGCAACGGTCACGGTTTACCTTCGCATGCAGATTGGGCTGGGTCTGAAATCCGAGACTTGCCCACGCCGCGTGGAAAACCGGCGAGGCCGCCATCGGCCCTGCCTGGCTTTGTCCCAAAACCTTTCAGACAGAGCCTGGAAAAGAAGAGCTACCAGGCTCGATGACAACGAAGTGTATCCCGAGTTACATAGCTATCTATGTAAAACATGCATCCCCTATGCATGATCGGCATAGCGGCTTTCATTCTGGGAAACCTGGCCGCGTGCTATCGTGGCAGCGCCCAACAGGCGGAATACCTGGCTTTGCACCACCTTGGTGCAGCATATTGCCGCAGTATTTCTCTACACAGCATCCCACGCCTTCTATTCCCTGCCTGCATGCGACGCATGGAGTGCTTCCCATGGCAATGATTGGAACAGGTCGGCAAGGCCGGCTCTGGGAGCCAGTTAATATTTGACGTACTAGCGGAGTGACCATGCCCAAGGCTTCCCACCACGATCTGCGTTTGGCGTTCCGCGAGTTGCTCGCTTCGAACGCGTGCTACCACACCGCCTCGGTCTTCGACCCCATGTCCGCGCGCATCGCGGCCGACCTTGGCTTCGAAGTCGGCATCCTCGGTGGCTCTGTCGCTTCCTTGCAGGTGTTGGCCGCCCCGGATTTCGCCCTGATCACCCTCAGCGAGTTCGTCGAGCAGGCCACGCGCATCGGCCGCGTCGCGCAACTGCCGTTCCTCGCCGATGCCGACCACGGCTATGGCAACGCGCTGAACGTCATGCGCACGGTGGTCGAGCTGGAGCGTGCCGGGGTCAGCGCGCTGACCATCGAGGACACGCTGCTGCCTGCGCAGTTCGGGCGCAAGTCGACCGATCTGATTTCGGTCGAGGAGGGCGCCGGCAAGGTCCGCGCCGCCGTCGAGGCCCGGGTCGATTCGGCCATGGCTGTGATCGCCCGCACCAATGCCGGCGTGCTCAGCACCGAGGAAGTCATCCACCGCACGCAGAGCTACCAGAAAGCCGGGGCCGACGGCATCTGCATGGTCGGCATCAAGGATTTCGCCCACCTCGAGCAGATCTCCCAACATCTGAGCGTGCCGCTGATGCTGGTCAGCTACGGCAACCCGAACTTGCGCGACGACCAGCGTCTGGCCGAGCTGGGCGTGCGTATCGTGGTCGACGGCCATGCCGCTTACTTCGCCGCCATCAAGGCGACGTACGACTGCCTGCGCTTGCAGCGCGGCCAGCAGAAGCAGAGCAAGTCGGAAAACCTCAGCGCCACCGAGCTGTCGCACACCTACACCCAGCCGGAGGACTACATCCGCTGGGCCAAGGAATACATGAACGTCGAGGAGTGAAGCCGTCGATACCGTCCTGACGTCAGCCGCGCAGGCGCGCTCGCAGCGTCAAGACGGTATCTGCCCGGATCGCCCAGCGTCTTACCGCACGCCCAGCGCCACCTGCTTCAACGCCGCTTCGAAATCCCGCACGAAACGCGGCGTATCGAACAGCACCGACGTTTCCCGTCCTGCCCGCAAGCGCTCGCGCAAGGTCGCTAGCCCACCCGCCTGGGCAGCCAGCGCCACGGCGCGGTCTTCGTACGCCTGTAACGAATCGCAGATCAGCTCGGGCAACCCCAGTGCCGTCAACAAGCTGCCGGCCATGCGCGAGGCGAAGGTGCGCCCGGAGCGGGTCAGCACCGGCAGGCCCATCCACAGCGCGTCGTTGGCCGTGGTGCCCGCATTGAACGGGTAGGTGTCGAGGAACAGATCGGCGGCGGCGTAGCGCGCCAGGTACTGCGCCGGTGCCACGCGCGGGGCGAACAGCAGACGTTGCGGGTCGACGCCGCGGTCAGCGGCGCGGGCGCACAGGTTGGCCTGGGCCCAGGGATTGTCCGCCAGCAGCCACAGGACACTGTTCGGGCTGCGCTGGAGGATGCGCAGCCAGCAGTCGAACATCGCCTCGTTGAACTTGTAGTTGTTGTTGAACGAGCAGAACACGAAGCGATCCTCCGGCAGCCCGCACGCGGCGCGGCTGGGCAGCTCGGCCACCGGGCGCTGGCGGTCGCTGCACTGGTAGATCTGCGCCAGGTACAGCGGCGTTTCGCTGTAATAGGGCTGCTCGCTGTCGGGAATCAGGTAGCGGTCGGCGATCACGTAGTCGATGCCGGGCAGGCCCGTAGTGCCGGGAAAGCCCAGGTAGGTGATCTGCACCGGCGCCGGGCGCCAGGCGGGAATGTCCGGGCGGGCGCCAGCGGTCAGGCCATGCAGGTCGATGAGAATGTCGATCTCGTGCTCGCGGATGCAGCGCGCGGCGGCGGCGTCGTCCAGCGTGTCGATGCGCACGAAACGGTCCATCGCCCGCTTGACCCGCTCGCGCAGCGGCGAGCCGTCCTCGCGGCTCCAGCAAAAGCCGTAGACCTCGAACTGCGCGCGGTCGATCAGCTCGAACAGCTCCACGGTCAGCAGCGAGACGGCATGCAGGCAGAAGTCCGAAGACAGGAAACCGATGCGCAGTTTGCCGTGGCCATAACCGCCGCTAGGTGCCAAAGCCGTCCCCGGCGCATTCACCCGGTCGCGCACGAAACGCATGGCCGCCGCCAGTTGCAAGCCCGGATCGTCGCTGGCCGCCAGCAACGCCAGGGGCGACGAGGCCTTGAGCAGATCCCCTTGGCTGAGGCCGGCGGGCGGCGCATAGGTCGGCCACACGCACTGCTTCTGACGCAGGTGCAGCCAATGCTGGATGACCTTGGGTTGTCGAGGATCGGCGGCAAGGCTCGCCTCCAGCGCACGCTCGGCCGCCTGCAACTGCCGGGTTTCTTCGCTCAGGCGGCCGATGGCGTTGCAGGTCATCAGGTACAGCTCACGGCCCTCTCCGGTGTCGACCAACTGCTCGTCGAGTATCGACTGCCAGGTGGTCAGCGCCCGCTGCGGCTGCTGCTGACGCTCTTGCAGGGCGCCGAGGTTGAACCAGGCCTGGGCGAAGCGCGGGTTCTGCGCGATGGCCGCGCGGTAGGCCTGTTCGGCGGCGTCCAGTTGACCCAACAGGGTCAGGGTCGCGCCGAGGTTGAATTGGACGATGTAATTGACCGCCGACTGGCAGTGCTGAAGCCAGTGTCGGTACAGCGCGGCCACATCGTGCGGGCGTTGCGCTGCATTGAGCCGCTCGGCGATGTCGAGCAGTTGCATCGGTTCCAAGGCTACGCGTTCGATCGCTTGCAGGCTGCTGGCCAGCAGGCTGTCGAGCTCGAGTGGCGGAAAAGGATCGGTAGGCATGAACGCCACTGTCTCCGAATAAGTACAGCTGCGTATAAAAAAATACCGAGCTCTTTCGAGCCCGGTATCCGGTCAGTCAAGGTTTAACACCGACGATCAGTGAATCCAAGTCTGCACGTCGGTCGCCACCAGCAATTGCACGTCACCGTCGTTGAACACGTTGTAGTTCGCGCCGTTCACCTCGGTGGTGCCCGCCGCCTGCCACTGCCCGGCATCGCCGGTGACGTTGAGGGTGTCGTTGGCGTTGCCGTCGACGATCATCTGCACCGGTGCCGCCGCGCCGTTGCCGGCATCGACCTGGCCCGCCTGGCCGAGGGCCGCCACTGCGGCCGCATCGACGGTCAGGGTGGTGGCCTGGCCGCCGTCGGCCGCGAGGTCCAGGTGGCCCAAGGCATGGGCACCCACCGCTTGCGGGTCGAGCTGGGTCAGGTCGATCGACTGCGCGCCATTGCCGTCGGTGCGGAACCACACGTCGGCGAGAGTATGGCTCTGGCCGTCGCTGGTTTCGAAGCTGCCGTTCAGGCCGATCAGGTTGCCGTGGTTGAGCTCGGCGGTCTTGTGCGCATCCAGGTTGAACTGGGTGATGCCCAGGTCGTGCAGGCTGTGCAGCTCGCCGGCATCGGTGACGCCATCGTTGTTGCGATCGACCCACACCTGCAGCGCCGAGAACAGCGTGTCGCTGGCGTTGACCACACCGTCATGGTTGCTGTCCAGGCTGGTCAGCGCTTCGAAACCGTCCTTGGCCAGCGAGCCGTCAGGCAGGCGGAAGGACGAGCCGAACAGTTCGCTGCCGTCGTTGACCTGGCCGTCGCCATTGCGGTCGAGCACCAGCAGCCCGTCGCCGCCGCTGGCCCAGCCGGTGGTTTCCTTGTGGCCGTCGGCGTTGAGGTCGAACTGCACCCCGGCGCGCAGGTGCTGGGTTTGCACGCCGTCACCGTTGAGGTCGAGCACCAGCGGGGTGGAGAGCGCCAGGGCATCGATCTGCGTGGCGCTCATCGCTTGCAGTTGCGCCGAAGTGAAGGCATCGACCTGGTTCATCGACAGGTGCGACAACTGCGCGGTGGTCATGGCCGCGGCCTGGGCCGTGGTCAGAGCCGCCACTTGCGCGGTGGTCAGCGCCGCCATGTCTGCGGTTTCGATGGCGGCGATCTGCGTGGTGGTCAAGGCCGCGACATCGGCGGTTTCCAACGCGCTGATCTGGGTCGGCTTGAGCGCGACGATCTGGGCGGTGGTCAGCGCCGCGACTTGCGCGGTGGTCAGGGCGACGATCTGCGGCGCGGTGAGCGCAGCGATGTCGGCGGTTTCCATGGCCGCCACTTGCGTGGTGGTCAGGGCCGCGATCTGCCCGACCTTGAGCGCCGCGACCTGGGCGGTGCCGAGGGCCACCACCTGGGCGGTGGTCAAGGCCGCGGTTTGCGCGGTGGTCAGGCTGGCGATGCTGGTGAGCGACAGGGCAGCCACGTCAGCGGTTTCCAACGCGGCCACTTGCGTGGTGGTCAGGGCTGCCGCCTGCGCGGTAGTCAACGCGGCGACCTGCGCGGTGCTCAGCGCGACGACCTGGGCGGTGGTGAGGGCGGCCACGTCGGCCGTTTCCAGCGCGGCGATCTGGACCGGCTTCAGGGCGCCGATCTGTGCGGTGGTCAAGGCCGCGACCTGCGCGGTGGTCAGGGCGGCCAGCTGCACGTTGCTCAGCACGGCCAGGTCGGCGGTTTCCAGGGCCGCCACTTGCGTGGTGGTCATGGCGGCGATCTGGGTGGCTTTCAACGCGCTGACCTGGGCCGTGGTCAAGGCCACCACTTGCGCGGTGGTCAGGGCGGCGAGGTCGGCGTTTTCCAGGGCGCTGACCTGCGCCAGTTTGAGCGCGGCGACTTGTGCCGTGGTCAGGGCCGCCACTTGCGCGGTGGTCAGGGCGACGATGCCGGCGGTGGTCAGCGCGGCGACGTCGGCGGTTTCCAGGGCCGCCACTTGCGTGGTGGTCAGTGCCGCGACCTGGGCCGGCTTGAGCGCGGCTACCTGGGCGGTGGTCAGGGCCACCACCTGGGCGGTGGTCAGCGCGGCAGTCTGCGCCGTGGTCAGGGCTGCGATGCTGTTGGCCGGCAGGGCGGCCAGGTCGGCGGTCTCCAGGGCCGCCACTTGTGCGGTGGTCAACGCTGCCACTTGCGCGGTGGTGAAGGCCCCCATCTGCGCGGTGGTCAGGGCGGCGACCTGGGCCGTGGTCAGCGAGGCGACGTCGACGGTCTGCATCGCAGCGATCTGCGTCGGTTTGAGCGCAGCGACCTGGGCGGTGGTCAGGGCCGCGACCTGCGCAGTGGTCAGGGCGACGATGCCGGCGGTGGTCAACGCGCCGAGGTCGGCGGTTTCCAGGGCTGCCACTTGCGTGGTGGTCAGGGCCGCCACTTGGGCGGTGGTCAAGGCGGCGACCTGGCCGGTGCCCAGTGCCACCACTTGCGCGGTGGTCAGCGCGGCGACATCGGCAGTGGTCAGCGCGCCCACCTGGGTGGCGGTGAGCGCGGCGACCTGGGCCGTGGTCAGGGCGGCTGCCTGAGCGGTGGTCAGGGCGGCGACGCCGGCGGTGGTCAGCGCGGCCAGATCGCCCGGCTGCAGGGCTGCCACTTGCGTGGTGGTCAAGGCGGCCACCTGGGCCGGTTTCAGTGCGGCCACCTGGGTGTTGGTCAGGGCCACCACTTGCGCGGTGGTCAGCGCGGCGGTCTGCGCCGTGGTCAGGGCGGCGATGCTGCCCACGCTCAGCGCGGCGACGTCGGCGGTTTCCAGCGCGGCCACTTGGGTGGTGGTCAGTGCCGCCACCTGGGCCGTCGTGAGCCCGGCTACCTGGGCGGTGGTCAGGGCCACCACCTGGGCGGTGGTCAGCGCAGCCACGTCGGCGGTCCCCAACGCCACCAGCTGGGTCGGCTTGAGCGCCGCCACTTGCGCGGTGGTGAGGGCGGCCGTTTGCGCCGTGGTCAGCGCCATGACTTGCGCGGTGGTCAGCGCGGCGACATCGACGGTTTCCAGCGCCGCGATCTGCGTGGTGGTGAGTGCGGCGACTTGCGTCGGCTTGAGGGCCGCCACCTGCGCCGTGGTCAGCGCCACGACTTGCGCGGTGGTCAGCGCGGCCACGTCGGCGGTTTCCAGTGCCGTGACCTGGGTCGGCTTGAGCGCGGCCACCTGCGCGGTGGTCAGGGCCGCGACCTGGGCGGTGGTCAGGGCGACGATGCCGGCAGTGGACAGCGCCGCCACATCGACGGTTTGCAGCGCTGCGACCTGGGTGGTGGTCAAGGCGGCGACCTGGGTCGGCTTCAAGGCGGCCACCTGGGCCGTGGTCAGGGCCACCACCTGGGCCGTGGTCAATGCGGCGGTCTGCGCAGTGGTCAACGCCCCGACGCTGGCGACGGTGAGGGCGGCGATGTCGGCGGTTTCCATGGCCGCCACTTGCGTGGTGGTCAGGGCTGCGACTTGCGCGGTCGTCAGTGCCGCGACCTGAGCGGTAGTCAATGCCACCACCTGGGCCGTGGTCAAAGCCGCGACGTCGACGGTCTGCAAGGCGGCGACCTGGGCCGGTTTCAGCGCCGCGACCTGGGCAGTGGTGAGTGCGGCGACTTGTGCGGTGGTCAGGGCCACGACACTGGCCGCGCTCAGCGCGGCGATGTCGGCGGTGACGATGGCCGCGACTTGCGTGGTGGTCAGCGCGGCCACTTGGGCGGTGGTCAGGGCTGCGACCTGGGCCGTGGTCAGGGCCGCCACCTGTGCGGTGGTCAAGGCCGCGACATCGGCGGTTTCCATGGCTGCGACCTGGGTCGGCTTGAGCGCTGCGACCTGGGCGGTGGTCAGTGCGGCGACCTGGGCGGTGGTCAGGGCCACGACGCCGGCGTTGCTCAGCGACGCCACGTCGGCGGGCTGCAGGGCGGCGACCTGGGTGGTGGTCAAGGCGGCGACCTGGGTCGCCTTCAGACCGGCGACCTGTGCGGTGGTCAGGGCCACGACCTGGGCCGTGGTGAGGGCCGCAGTTTGCGCGGTGGTCAGCGCGGCCACGCTGTTGACCGGCAAGGCGGCGATGTCGGCCGTTTCCAGCGCGGCCACTTGGGTGGTGGTCAGCGCCGCCACTTGAGCGGTGGTCAAGGCGGCGACCTGGCCTGTGCTCAGGGCAACGATCTGCGCGGTGGTCAGCGCGGCGACATCGGCGGTTTCCAGCGCGGCGACCTGGGTCGCCTTCAAGGCGGCCACTTGGGCGGTGGTCAGTGCCGCGACCTGGGCGGTGGTCAGGGCGACCACGCCAGCGGTGGTCAGCGACGCCACATCCGCAGTTTGCAGGGCGGCTACTTGGGTGGTGGTCAGGGCCGCGACCTGGGCCGGCTTGAGCGCGGCGATCTGGGCGGTGGTCAGGGCCACGACCTGGGCGGTGGTCAGCGCGGCGGTCTGCGCCGTGGTCAGGGCCGCGATGCTGGTGACCGGCAGGGCGGCCAGATCGGCGGTTTCCAGGGCGGCGACCTGTGCGGTGGTCAGCGCCGCCACTTGCGCGCTGGTCAAGGCGCTCATCTGCGCGGTGGTCAGGGCGACGACCTGGGCGGTGGTCAGCGAGGCGACGTCGACGGTCTGCATCGCCGCGATCTGTGTGGCCTTGAGCGCGGCGACCTGGGCGGTGGTCAGGGCGGCGACCTGCGCCGTGGTCAGCGCCACGACACTGGCGTTGGTCAGCGCGGCGACATCGGCGGTGCCCAGGGCGGCCACTTGCGTGGTGGTCAAGGCGGCCACTTGCGCGGTGGTCAGGTTGGCGACCTGCGCGGTGGTCAGGGCGACGACTTGGGCCGTGGTCAGGGCGGCGAGGTCGGCGGTTTCCATGGCCGCGACCTGCGTCGGTTTCAGCGCGGCGACTTGAGCAGTGGTCAATGCAGCCACTTGCGCGGTGGTCAGGGCAACGATGCCGGCGGTGGTCAGCGCGGCCAGGTCGCCAGGCTCCAAGGCCGCCACCTGCGTGGTGGTCAGGGCTGCGACCTGCGCGGGTTTGAGCGCGGCGACCTGGGCCGTGGTCAAGGCCACCACTTGCGCGGTGGTCAGGGCGGCGGTCTGTGCCGTGGTCAGCGCTGCGATGCTCGCGGCGGGCAGGGCGGCGACGTCGGCCGCTTCCATGGCCGCGACTTGCGTGGTGGTCAGGGCCGCGACCTGCGCGGGTTTGAGCGCAGCCACCTGGGCAGTGGTCAGGGCTACTACTTGGGCGGTGGTCAGGGCGGCGACGTCGGCGGTTTCCAGCGCCGCCACTTGGGCGACCTTGAGCGCGGCGATCTGGGCCGTGGTCAAGGCGGCCACCTGGGCGGTGGTCAGGGCCACGACACCGGCGGTGGTCAGCGCACCGAGATCGGCGGTTTCCAGGGCCGCCACTTGCGTGGTGGTCAGGGCGGCCACTTGCGTGGTCTTCAGCGCGGCCACTTGCGCGGTGGTCAGGGCCACCACTTGCGCCGTGGTCAGCGCGGCGGTCTGCGCGGTGGTCAGGCTGGCCAGCAGCGTGGCGGGCAGGGCGGCGACATCGGCGGTTTCCAGGGCGGCGACCTGGGTCGTGGTCAGGGCGGTGACCTGAGTGGCTTTGAGCGCGCTCACCTGGGCGGTGGTCAAGGCCACGACCTGAGCGGTGGTCAGGGCCGGCAACTGGCTGGTGGACAGTACGGCGATGTTGGGTTTGCTGATGACGGCGATCTGCGCGGTGGTCATCTGGGCGAGCTGAGCGGTGCTCAGCGCCGCGACGTCCTGGGTTGCCAGCCCGGCGATCGTGGTCGTACTCAAGGCAGCGACTTGCGCTGGAGTCAACGAAGAGATGTAGCTCATGAACGCATCCTGTCTAGGGTTTTAGTGCGCTGCCAGCGTTGTCGCCGTAGCCTTGGGCAGGACATTTGGTGGCCTCCCAGTCGTTTAGCGACATGGACCTGCGAAACATTAAGAATCTTTTTTGATGGCGTTTTGCCGTTTGCTGCTTTTTGGTTATAAAAAGCAAGCTATCTATAGGCTGAGCTTGTAACGGCGCGGGTTGGCCCGTTGCGAGGGGCCGCCTTCGAAAACAAGCGGAAAAGACTTTCGGATGAGCGGTAGGGAACCATTCGAGCGCATTTTTCGCTGGCTTGACCGCCAAGGCCCGGCGCACTAGTGTGCGCCAGACGCGGCCTGTCTCAGGCATGGCCTGAAAGCCGCCAACTTTTCCCTGTATTCCCGCGCGAGTAGCCGATTGTGAAAACCTTCCTGCATGTAGGTTGCGGTCCCAAGAACAAGAGCGGCACCACGCCGGGCTTCGCTTCCGCCGATTGGCACGAGCTGCGTTTCGACATCGACCAGAGCGTCAACCCGGACCTGATCGGCACCATGACCGACATGTCCCAGGTCGCCGACGCTTCGGTCGATGCGGTGTTCTCCAGCCACAACATCGAGCACCTGTACCCGCACGAAGTGCCGGTGGCCCTGGCCGAGTTCAAGCGTGTGCTCAAGCCCGGCGGTTTCCTGGTGGTCACCTGCCCGGACCTGCAATCGGTGTGCGCGCTGGTCGCCGAAGACAAGCTGACCGACGAAGCCTACCGCTCGCCGGCCGGCCCCATCGCCCCCATCGACATCCTCTACGGCCATCGCCCGGCCATGGCCAACGGCAACCTGTACATGGCCCACCGCTGCGGCTTCACCAAGCGCGTGCTGACCGGCTCACTGCAGGCGGCGGGGTTCGACATGGTGCTGCCGATCCAGCGCGGTTACCCGGCGTTCGACCTGTGGGCCGTGGCCGCGCTGGCGCCCATCACCCAGGAAGAAGTCGTGGAGATTGCCAAGCAGCACTTCCCCGAGTAGGTACATGGCGCAGGCTTCACTTAATCTTTCGCAAATGCAGGTGTATCGTATTCGCCCTTGAGCGCCGGCCATGCTGGCAGACTGATTGCGTTTTACGAGGTGCCCGCTGCAATGTCCTTTACCCGTCGACAGATTCTTACGGGCCTCACCGGTCTGGCAGTGGTGGGCCTGGGCGCCGGAGGGGCGACACGCTACTGGCTGGGCCGGGTCGAAGACGAAAACGCCGGGCACGACTACCAACTGATCGCAGCGCCCCTGGACGTGGAACTGGTGCCGGGGCACACCACCCAGGCTTGGGCCTTCGGCCCTTCGGCGCCCGGCACCGAGCTGCGGGTGCGCCAGGGCACTTGGTTGCGCGTGCGCTTCATCAACCACCTGCCGGTCGAAACCACCATCCACTGGCACGGCATCCGCCTGCCGCTGGAAATGGACGGCGTGCCCTATGTGTCGCAATTGCCGGTCAAGCCGGGCGAGTACTTCGACTACAAATTCCGCGTGCCGGACGCTGGCAGCTATTGGTACCACCCCCATGTCAGCAGCTCGGAAGAACTCGGCCGCGGTCTGGTCGGGCCGCTGATTGTCGAGGAGCGCGAGCCCACGGGCTTCCTGCACGAACGCACGCTGAGCCTGAAAACCTGGCACGTCGACGAGCAGGGCGCCTTCATGCCCTTCAGCGTGCCGCGCGAAGCGGCGCGCAACGGCACCGCCGGGCGTCTGATCACCATCAACGGCAAGGCCGAGGCGGTCAGCGAACTGCCGGCCGGGCAGGTGGTGCGCGTGCGTCTGCTGAATCTGGACAACACCTGGACCTACCGCATCAACCTCAAGGGCAACTGCGAGGCGCGCATCTATGCCCTCGACGGCAACCCCATCACCCCACGCCCACTGGATGACGACTACTGGCTCGGTCCAGGCATGCGCATCTGCCTGGCCATCCGTATTCCCGAGGCGGGCGAAGAGATTTCCCTGCGCGACGGTTTCGTGCGCCTGGGTACCCTGCGTTCGGTCGCCAGCAACCAAGCGCCCAGCGATTGGCCGCCGGCGTTGCCGCCCAATCCCATCGCCGAACCGGATCTGGCCAACGCGGAAAAGCTCAACTTCAATTTCGAGTGGGCCGGCAAAGTGTCGGTGGGCGTGGAAGACGGCCGGCCGCCCAGCCTGTGGCAGATCAACGGCCAGGCCTGGGACATCACCGACAAAACCTGCGCCGACCGCCCCATCGCCACCCTGCAGAAGGGCAAGAGCTACATCTTCGAACTGAAGAACATGACCCAGTACCAGCACCCCATCCATTTGCATGGCATGAGTTTCAAGGTGATCAATTCCAACCGCCACGACATCCGCGAGCCATGGTTCACCGACACCTACCTGCTGGGCAAGAACGAACGCGCGCAGGTGGCGCTGGTCGCGGATAACCCCGGCACCTGGATGTTCCACTGCCACGTCATCGACCACATGGAAACCGGCCTGATGGCGGCGATCGCGGTGGTCTGATGCGTAACCGGATCATCGATCGCAGCCGCGATCAGGACTTCATGCGCCAGGCGCTGGACCTCGCCGCCCAGGGCGCGGCCCTCGGCGAAGTGCCGGTGGGTGCCGTGCTGGTGCAGGACGGCGAGGTGGTCGGCGCCGGCTTCAACCGGCCGATCCTCGACAGCGATCCCAGTGCCCACGCCGAGATGGTCGCCATCCGCGCTGCGGCGCAGGCGGCCGGCAACTACCGGCTGCCGGGCAGCACCCTGTATGTCACCCTCGAACCGTGCAGCATGTGCGCGGGCTTGATCGTGCACGCGCGCATCGCCCGCGTGGTGTTCGGCGCCAGCGAACCGAAGGCCGGCGTGGTGCAGAGCCAGGGTCGCTTCTTCGACCAGCTGTTTCTCAACCACCGGGTGCTGGTCGAAGGCGGGGTGTTGGGGGAGGCATGCGGGCAGGCATTGAGTGCGTTCTTCAAGGCGCGGCGCGCACGTGGCTGAGGCCTGCACAGCACTGGCTTCGGCCTAGGGCCTAGCGCTGGTCCGGCTGCTCCGCCGGCTTGTCCTTGTTGATTCCCGGCTGGTGCAAGTTGGCATCGGCCGGCTGGCCTTCGAGCTGCGGCTGCGTCACCCAGGTCAGGATGTCGTAGTAGCGGCGGATGTTGGCCACGAAATGCACCGGTTCGCCGCCACGGGCGTAGCCGTAGCGGGTCTTGCTGTACCACTGCTTCTGCGCCAGGCGTGGCAGCATCTTCTTCACGTCCAGCCACTTGTTCGGGTTCAGGCCTTCGCGCTTGGCCAGGGTACGGGCGTCTTCCAGGTGGCCGCTGCCGACGTTGTAGCCGGCCAGGGCGAACCAGGTGCGGTCCGGCTCCTTGATGCTGTCGTCGAGCTGGTCCTTGACCAGCATGAAGTACTTGGCACCGCCCATGATGCTCTGGCGCGGGTCGAGGCGGTTGGACACGCCCATGGCCTGGGCGGTGCGCTGGGTCAGCATCATCAGGCCGCGCACGCCGGTCTTGGAGGTGACCTCCGGCTGCCACATAGACTCCTGGTAGCCGATAGCGGCCAGCAGGCGCCAGTCGACCTGCTCGGTCTTGGCGGTGGCCTTGAACTGCTTCTCGTATTTGGGCAGGCGCTGCTGCAGGTGCTGGGCAAAGGTGTAGGCGCCGACGTAGCCAAGCACGTCGACGTGTCCGTAATAGCGTTCCTTCAAGCGTTGCAGCGTGCCGTTCTTTTCGGCTTCGTCGAGGAAGGCGTTGGCTTTGTCGAGCAGGCTGGTGTCTGCGCCGGCGGCCACGGCCCAGCGCTGGTCGCGAGCCTCGCCCAGGTCGAAGGCCACGCGCACGTTGGAGAAGTACACCTGGTTCATGGCCAGTTCGTTGGAGTCGACCAGGGTCAGATCGATCTGGCCTTCGTCGACCATGCGCAGCAGGTCGACCACCTCGACGGCGTCGGATTCTTCGTATTCCAGGGCCGGGTACTGCTTTTTCAACTCGGCCAACTGCTCGGCGTGGCTGCTGCCCTTGAGCACCATGATCTTCTTGCCCACCAGGCCGCTGGGTTGGGTCGGGCGCGGACGGCCGTTGCGGTAGATCACCTGCGGGGTGACTTCCAGGTAGGGGTGGGAGAACTGCGCCTGGGTCTTGCGCTGCGCGCTGCTGACCAGTCCTGCGGCGGCCAGGACCGGGCCGGAGGGCTGGCCCAGCTGGGTGAAAAGGTCGTCGAGGTTGTCGGCGGCCTCGATCTTCAATTCCACCCCCAGCTCGTCGGCGAAACGCTTGACCAGCTCGTATTCGAAGCCGGTTTCGCCGTTGCGGTCCTGGAAATAGGTGGCCGGGCTGTTGCGGGTGACGACGCGCAGCACGCCGTCTTCCTTGACCCGCTCGAGTGTGCTGGGTTTTTCAACACAGGCAGCGAGCATCAGGAAGAGTCCGGTTGCGATGAGCCATCTGGCGCAGCGCTGGCGCAAAGCAGTGTGGGCGAACATGGGGTGCAGTATACGCAAAGGGCCGGTTTCGCCATATCTCGACAACGCCGATGTTGTCTGATAGCGCCGGGCGCCGGCCGGCAGCGCCCGCGTCGGGGCGCCTGTGGCGGGGGGTAGTACCCGCGACGTGCGACCGGACAGCGCTTTCTGCCCTGTGGCGGGTGCCGATTTCCACTGACTTAGGCTAGAATGCCCGGCCTCCAAGCACACCCCTTCTTGAGGCTGTCCCGACGATGTTGATCCTGCGCGGCGCTCCTGCCCTTTCTGCCTTTCGCCACGGTAAGTTACTCGAGCAACTGAGCCAGAAAGTCCCCGCTGTTACCGGTTTGTATGCCGAATTCGCCCACTTTGCCGACGTCGACGGCGAGTTGAGCGCCGACCAGCAGCAGGTGCTGGGTCGCCTGCTCAAGTACGGACCGAGCGTCGCGGTACAGGCGCCCGAAGGCCGTCTGTTCCTGGTGGTGCCACGCCTGGGCACCATTTCGCCCTGGGCCAGCAAGGCCAGCGACATCGCCCACAACTGCGGCCTGCAGAGCATCCAGCGCCTGGAACGCGGCATCGCCTACTACGTCGCCGGCGACCTGAGCGAGGCCCAGGCCCAGCAGGTCGCGGCCGAGCTGCACGACCGCATGACTCAGCGCGTGCTGGGCCGTCTGGAAGAGGCCGCCGACCTGTTCAGCCACGCCCAGCCGCGGCCGATGACCTCGGTGGACGTGCTCGGCGGTGGCCGCGCGGCCCTGGCGCAAGCCAACGTCGACCTGGGCCTGGCCCTGGCGGACGACGAGATCGACTACCTGGTCGCCGCCTTCCAGAACCTGGAGCGCAACCCCAACGACATCGAACTGATGATGTTCGCCCAGGCCAACTCCGAGCACTGCCGGCACAAGATCTTCAACGCCACCTGGGACATCGACGGTCAGGCCCAGGAAAAAAGCCTGTTCGGCATGATCAAGAACACCTACCAGATGCACAGCGAAGGTGTGCTGTCGGCCTACAAGGACAACGCTTCGGTCATCGTCGGCAACGTCGCCGGGCGCTTCTTCCCCAACCCGGACAGCCGCGAATACGGCGCGGTGCAGGAGCCTGTGCACATCCTGATGAAGGTCGAGACGCACAACCACCCGACCGCCATCGCGCCGTTCTCCGGCGCCTCCACCGGCTCCGGCGGCGAAATCCGCGACGAAGGCGCCACCGGCCGCGGCGCCAAGCCCAAGGCCGGCCTGACCGGCTTCACCGTGTCCAACCTGCGCATCCCGGGCTTCGCCCAGCCGTGGGAACAGGCCTACGGCAAGCCCGAGCGCATCGTCGACGCCCTGGACATCATGATCCAGGGCCCGCTCGGCGGCGCGGCGTTCAACAACGAGTTCGGCCGTCCGGCCCTGACCGGCTACTTCCGCACCTTCGAGCAGTCCATTGCCACACCCCACGGCAGTGAAGTGCGCGGCTACCACAAGCCGATCATGCTCGCCGGCGGCATGGGCAACATCCGCGAAGACCACGTGCAGAAAGCCGAAATCACCGTCGGCGCCAAGCTGATCGTGCTCGGCGGCCCGGCCATGCTCATCGGCCTGGGCGGCGGCGCCGCCTCGTCGGTGGCCACCGGCGCCAGCTCGGCCGACCTCGACTTCGCCTCGGTGCAGCGCGAGAACCCGGAAATGGAACGCCGCTGCCAGGAGGTCATCGACCGCTGCTGGCAGTTGGGCGAGCACAACCCCATCGCCTTCATCCACGACGTGGGCGCCGGCGGCATCTCCAACGCCTTGCCGGAGCTGGTCAACGACGGCGGCCGCGGCGGGCGCTTCGAGCTGCGCGACGTGCCCAACGACGAGCCGGGCATGGCGCCCCACGAAATCTGGAGCAACGAGTCCCAGGAACGTTACGTGCTGGCCGTCAGCGCCGTCGATTTCGAGCGCTTCCAGGCCATCTGCGAGCGCGAGCGCTGCCCGTTCGCCGTGGTCGGCGAGGCGACCGCCGAGCCGCACCTGACCGTCACCGACCGCCACTTCGCCAACACCCCGGTGGACATGCCGCTCGACGTGCTGCTGGGCAAGCCGCCGCGCATGCACCGCTCGGCCACCCGCGAAGCGGAACTGGGCGATGCCTTCGACCCGGCCACCCTGCAACTGGAAGATTGCCTCCAGCGCGTGCTGCACCACCCGGCCGTGGCCAGCAAGAGCTTCCTGATCACCATCGGCGACCGCACCATCACCGGCCTGGTCGCCCGCGACCAGATGGTCGGCCCGTGGCAGGTGCCGGTCGCCGACTGCGCCGTCACCGCCACCAGCTTCGACGTCTACACCGGCGAAGCCATGGCCATGGGCGAACGCACCCCGCTGGCCCTGCTCGACGCCCCGGCGTCCGGGCGCATGGCCATCGGCGAAACCCTGACCAACCTGGCCGCCGCACCCATCGCCAAGCTGTCCGACGTCAAACTGTCGGCCAACTGGATGTCCGCCGCCGGCCACCCGGGCGAAGACGCGCGTCTGTACGACACGGTCAAGGCCGTTGGCATGGAGCTGTGCCCAGCGCTGGGCATCACCATCCCGGTCGGCAAGGACTCCATGTCCATGAAGACCCAGTGGAACGAGGACGGCGTCGACAAGAGCGTGACCTCGCCGCTGTCGCTGATCATCACCGGCTTCGCTCCGGTCACCGACGTGCGCAAGACCCTCACCCCAGAGCTGCGCATGGACAAGGGCGAAACCGACCTGATCCTGATCGACCTGGGCCGCGGGCAGAACCGCATGGGCGCCTCGATCCTGGCGCAGACCCACGGCAAGCTGGCCGACAAGGCCCCCGACGTCGACAACGCCGAAGACCTCAAGGCCTTCTTCGCGGTGATCCAGGGCCTCAACGCCGACGGCCACCTGCTGGCCTACCACGACCGCTCCGACGGCGGCCTGATGACCACCGTGCTGGAGATGGCCTTCGCCGGCCACTGCGGCGTGAACCTCGACCTCAAGACCCTTACCGGCAGCGCCGACAAAGCCTGCGCCGTGCTCTTCAACGAAGAGCTGGGTGCGGTGATCCAGGTGCGTCGCGATTCCACCCCCGTGGTGCTGAGCCAGTTCAGCGCGGCAGGTCTGGGCGAGAACTGCGCCGCGGTCATCGGCCAACCGATCAACAACAACGACATCTACGTGCGCCTGGGCGATGACGTGCTCTACAGCGGCAAGCGTTCCAGCTTGCAGCGCCAGTGGGCCGAAACCAGCTACCGCATCCAGCGCCTGCGCGATAACGCCGAATGCGCCGACCAGGAATTCGACGCGCTGCTCGAAGAGGACAACCCCGGCCTGTCGGTCAAGCTGGGCTTCGACGTCAACGACGACATCGCCGCGCCGTACATCAAGAAGGGCATTCGCCCGCAAGTGGCGATCCTGCGCGAGCAGGGCGTCAACGGTCAGGTGGAGATGGCTGCGGCCTTCGACCGCGCCGGGTTCGCCGCCATCGACGTGCACATGAGCGACATCCTCGCCGGTCGCGTCGATTTCGAAGCCTTCAAGGGCCTGGTCGCCTGCGGCGGCTTCTCCTACGGCGACGTCCTGGGTGCCGGCGAAGGCTGGGCCAAGTCGGCACTGTTCAACAGCCGTGCGCGTGACGCTTTCCAGGCCTTCTTCGCCCGCAGCGACAGCTTCGCGCTGGGTGTGTGCAACGGTTGCCAGATGATGTCCAACCTGCACGAGCTGATCCCCGGCACCGAGCACTGGCCGCATTTCGTGCGCAACCGTTCCGAGCAGTTCGAGGCCCGTGTGGCCATGGTCGAGGTGCAGAAGTCCAACTCGATCTTCCTCGACGGCATGGCCGGTTCGCGCATGCCGATCGCCATCGCCCACGGTGAAGGCCATGCCGAGTTCGCCAGCGAACAGGCTCTGCAGCAAGCCGATGCCTCGGGTTGCGTGGCGCTGCGTTTCGTCGACAACCATGGCAAGGTCACCGAAACCTACCCGGCCAACCCCAACGGTTCGCCGCGCGGGATCACCGGCCTGACCAGCCTCGACGGCCGCGTGACCATCATGATGCCGCACCCCGAGCGGGTCTTCCGCGCGGTGCAGAACTCCTGGCGCCCGGACGAGTGGCAGGAAGACGCGGCGCTCATGCGCATGTTCCGCAATGCGCGGGTGTGGGTGGACTAAGACGTGTACAAGCTGGCCTTCTTCGTGCCTGACAGCCACGTCGAAACGGTCAAGGCCGCTGTGTTCGCCGTTGGCGGCGGGCACATCGGCAGCTACGACCAATGCGCCTGGCAGACCCTGGGCCATGGCCAGTTCCGCCCGTTGGACGGCAGCCAGCCGTTCGCCGGGCGGCAGGGCCAGGTCGAACGGGTGGAGGAGTGGAAGGTCGAGCTGGTGGTGGCCGATGCGCTGATTGCTCAGGCGATCGCCTCGTTGAAAGCCCACCACCCTTACGAAACCCCTGCATACGAGGTCTGGCGCCTGCTGGACCTCTGATCCCGTTTGGGACAGCGCCCGTCTATCGAAACCAAGGCGTGCCGGCCCTAGAACGGTCCGCCGGACGGTGCGTTGGCGAAGCTCCAGAAGCTGGTATTGGTCAGTTCCTCGATTTCCTGCACCTGCTCTTCGGCCGCCTGCCATGCGCTCTTGATTTCTTCGAGGGTGTGATCCAGCTCCTCGGCCTGCAACGTCCGGAGCGTCTCGAGCGAAGTCCCCTGTTCGACTTTCTGTGCATTGGCCTGTGCCCATTGCCTGACGAATTCGTCGAAGCACTCTGAATCGTTGGGGTGGACCAGGAAGCGTTCGGCCAATGCACTCGGCTGCTCGGCGTCCCCGGCAGTGCCGTTCCACTGCTCGAACATGGCCCTGCCTACCGTCCTGACCGCTTCCGACGCCAACCCGACCGCCAGAGTGTGGAAGGGGTGCGTGTCGTGATCCTTCGACAGCTGCGAATGGGTCACCAGTGCAGTGGCGTCGACATTGGGATCTTTGTCCAAGTGGACCTGGAAGGTCGCGATATGATCCCCCGACCATTTCAGTAACGGCCGCTTGATCTGACCCGTAGCGTAATCGATGGTTTTTTTCGGCAGTTCGACGACGGCTGCAGCGTTGTTGAACAACTTGTAGAACCAGTTTTGACTCAATGAGTCTCGCGCTTCCAAGTAAAGTCCGTAGGCCTTGAGCAGCAGCGGCTCGTCTTCCAACAGGATCAGCATGGCCTTGTCGAAGTCGTTTCGCTCCCCAGGCGCCAGGTTTTGGGGTTTCAGGCTTTCGCTTGGGTAGAGCAGGTTGGCGAGCGGGTCGAGCACGCTGCCGACGATGTCCAGCGCGCCGAACAGCCCCGTAACCACGGGCCACTCGTGCCGTGACCGTTTGCGCGATTCGACACGCGTCGTCCACACCAGCACCGCGTCGTGGCCGATCTTTCTGAGCATCAGTTCCACATAGTTGGAGTGAGCGAAATAATCTTCCAGCACATGCAGCCCCTCGCCGAGACAGCGCATACCTTCGGGCGTCATGCCGGCTTTCTGCGCGTGGTCGAGTTTTTTCTTCATGTACGCGATCGGTCGGCGGATGTAGCGTTTCATCGAGCGTTTGGGCAGGACTTGGTTATTCACATGGTCTGGCAATACCAGCGCTGCGAAGTCCGGATCGATGAGCTTCGGATCGGCGGCGTCGATGTCGAAGGTGGTGGGGTTGTCGACGTGCTCGTGAGCCAGGTAGACGCCTAGCCGTTTGGTGGTGACGATATAGTCCTGGCGGCCTTGCGGGCTCGTTTGCAGGCTGTTGAATTCTTTCAGGGCGAATAGATCGACGATGGCCGTCAGCTTCTTGCGCGAGATGCGCGGGGTACTGCCCTCGATGATGGCCTGTAGCACTTCCGAACCTGTCGTATTGGCCTTGTCTGCGGGCAGCACGAGCTTGGGGTCGATGAGCTGGGAGTAATCGCGCAGCCAATTGCCGTAATAGATCGCTTTGCGCTGATCCTCGCTGAAGCCTACCTCCTGCAACACCTGTTCGATCGATTCATGGCCGAACGAGGCATGGGATTTCTGATTGCCGTTGCCTGCTGAAAAGCGCGAAGGCGTTGGCGGATCTTGCTCGGGCAGTGTCAGAAGCAAGGCCTGGATGGCTCCAGCCTGTTCGTACAGGGCGAATTCGCTGCCCGAGGCCACCGGCGTGTTGTAGAACAGCAACGTCTGGGCGAAGGCCTCCGACGTCGTTTCGGACGCGCTCGGTACGGGCGACGAAGGCGCATCCTCCCCTTCGCTCTGTGCCTGATAGTCGTCCAGCACGCTGCTGATGTATTGCGCAAAGCCTGTGAGCATGTTCAGCAACAGCGCCGGTGTCCGCTCAGGCTCGGCCAGCGCCAACTCGATCTCGGCCTTGCTGACTTCGATGACCTTGCGTTCGGCCTTGTAGAGCACGGCCGGCGCCGAGGAGTCGACGACCTCGTGAATGACGTTCGCCAGCGTATCTGTCTTCAACGCCTGGTGCAGTGCGACGAGGTGCGAGGGCGCGATGTCGACGTTGAATACCGGGCGCCACAGGTGGGTGAACAACTGCGCGTCCAGTTGTGTGGCACTGCTTCTGAACTGCTCCAGAGCAAAGCTGCTATGCAGCATGGGAGGTGCGTCCTGCGGGGATTGCGTTGCGTCGCTCATGGAAGGGGCTCACTGTCCGGAGAGGGGCGGCCAGGATGTGCAAATCTCGTAGGAGTAAGAAGCAGGGACGCTTACCCCATGAGGAAAGCGGCCCTTATCCTGCCCGAAGGAGTGGCAGGGCTCTGATGCGTTCGACGGTGCGATGTCAGCTCATAGCGTCCCGATCTCCCCACCGTCGTCGCGTTGGATGAGCACCGTCGCCGAGCGCGGTCGCACGCGCTGCCCGGCCGGGGTCGGCTCGGTGGCCCTGTCGCTGTAGGGCCAGTTGCCCGGATGCTGGATATTGACGAACAAGGTCTTGTTGTCGGGGGTGAACGCGATGCCGGTCACTTCGCAGCCGTTGGGGCCGACGAAGAAACGTCGCAGCTCGGTCTGGTTGTCGGGGTTGATCGGCACCGGCCTACCCGCCGCATCGACCAGGCGTTGCGGCACCACGGCCAACAACTGGTCGTTGGTGTAGTCGGCGACGCTCGCCTCGCTGTTGTCGGTCTCGAACCACAACACGCCGCGGCTATCGAAGCGCATGCCGTCGGGGCTGGCGAACTGGTTTAGCTCGGTCAGCCCCGAGCGGTTGAGTTCGCCGCTGCCGGTGGCATTGGCGCCGAATACGAAGATGTCCCAGGTGAAGCTGCGCTGATCCTCTGCATCGTGCCAGCGGATGATATGGCCGTGGCGGTTCGGGCCGAGTGGGTTGGCGGCATCGGTCTTGTCGGCGCTGCGCACGCTGTTGTTGGTCAGCGTCACGTAGGCGTCGCCGTTGAGCGGATTGACGGCGGTCCACTCGGGGCGGTCCATTGGCGTGGCGCCCACGGCATCGGCGGCGCTGCGCGTATCGAGCAGAATGCCCGCCAGGTCGCCGAAGCGGGCGCCGAGCGTGCTGCCGTCGCGGGTGGGGCTGGTGGCGTCGAGCGGCAGCCACAGACCACTGCCATCGGCGTCGAACCGGGCGACGTAGAGCGTGCCGTGGTCCAGGTACTTGGCCCCGGTGGCCAGCCGATCGGCAGGGTTGGCGTCGGCCGGGTCCCAGAGCGCATCCGAGACGTACTTGTACAGGTATTCGTTGTTGGAATCGTCGCCCATGTACCACACCAACGGCTTGCCGGCCTGGGCCAAGCCCGGGCAGCAGCCTTCGTGGCGAAAGCGACCCAGGGCCGTGCGTTTGGTGGCCAGGGTGCGCGCGTCATAGGGGTCGATCTCGACGATGTAGCCGTAGGTGCTGGCTTCGTTGCGGTAGTCCTCGGTGGCATGGGCGGCGCGTGGGGTGACGTCGAAGCGGGCGAACTCGTCCCGGTCTTCGTCCGGTGCGCCCGCCGCGCTCTCCCAGCGGTACTGCCCGGTGCTGGTGGACACCCCGAGGCGCGCCTGGTCGGCACTGGGGGCGGCGGTGTTGACGAAGATCGCCGGCCAGTTTTCCTCGCAAGTCAGGTAGGTGCCCCAGGGGGTGTAGCCGTTGCCGCAGTTGTTGTTGGTGCCGCGGCAATGGCTGCCGTCGGGCGAATAGCGGGTTTTTACGTGTTCGCTACCGCGCAGCGGACCGGCGATGCGCATGCGCGAGGCGGTGGTGAAGCGGCGGTTGAGCGGGTGGTTGTCGACCACCTGCCAGCGCCCCTGGCGTTTGCTCAGGCGCACCACCCCCGCGCCGTGGGCGTTGATCTCCTTGCGCACCTCTTCGACCGGGCGCTTGCCGTCGGCTGTAGTGGTGGGGCCGGCGGGATGCAATGCGGCCGGGTCGATGTATTCGAAGTTGATCGCCAGCAGGCCGTCTTCGGCACTGCCGTCGATGGGGAAGAAGTGCATGCCGTCATGGTGCATGCCCATGGCGTTGGCCTGGTCGGCGGCGCTGTTGCTGCCGTCGCGCTGCCAGGGGTGGCCGCGTTCGTTGAGCGGCGTTCCCCAGGGAGCCAGCACATGGGCGCTGTAGCCCGCCGCCACGGCGCAGCCGTCGGTGCGCGAACCGGGAATGGCGGTAAAGCCCAGCGCTACAGGCCCAGCGGCGACAGAGGCGGGCGGTCGCCGACCGGAGACCGGTTCTGCGGCATGGGCCATGGCCCCGCTGCCAAGCCCTGCGCCGGCGATCATGGCGACAGCGGCGCCGAGGCTGCCATGCAGCACGCTGCGACGGCTCAGGCGAGCGTCCATGATCCGATCCAGGCCGAGGTTGCCACTGGTGTTGCGATCCACACTGTCGCCGCTTGCTCGACTCATCGGGTGCCCTTTTTCCTATAGAGGGGAGAGAAGGGCGACTGTAGAGCCGCAGCGTGATGATTTTGTGACGTCAGGCCCGCCTGTTGGCGGCTCGAAACGCCAACGGCCCGCTAGGGGCCGTTGGTCGTTTGCCGGTGGGGTCAGGGTTTGGCCGTCTGCTGCTGGATCGCAGCGGCCCATTCGCCGTCGCGGCTGTACCCGCTGGTACGTAGCAGGCCCAGGTCCAGAGCGTTTTCGCCGTCCGCCGCGCCTCTGCTCTTGGCCAGTTCGGCGATGGCCGTGCCGAGGTCGGGGGCCGAATTGGACGCATCGACGCTGACGTCGCGGCGGTAGTCCTGCCCGCGCAGGGTCTGTTGGGTGATGGCGCTGGCGCCCAGATCGACGCTGCCGCGTGGCGCCTGCAGACGGGCACCGACCAGTTGCGTGTCGCCGGCGACGCTCAAGGCGATGCCTTCGCTGCCTTTGAGCCCGCTCTGCTGGGCCACGCTGTCGCGGGCGATGCGCGAAGCTTCTACGCGCAGAGTGGGCGACAGGCCCGGGTCGACCTTGCCGATGGCCGAACCGGCTTTCTCCTGCACCTTGCCGCCTACCGGGCCTGCCAGAGAGGTGGCCGCATTGAGGTAGCCCTGCGGGTTCTTCTCATGGCTCAGGCGCGCATCCACTTGCACGTGGGTGCTGTCGACGTGGTCCTTGCGGCTGGCGACCGTCAGGTTGCCATCGATGGCACCGCCAATGCGCTCGGCTTCGACGCGCACGCCCTCCATGCGCATATCGCCGGCGCTGTTCAGGGTCACCTGGTCGGCGCGCCAGGCGCTGTCGTTCCAGGTCAGGTTGTCGCGCTTGTCCAGTTCCACCTTGACCCGGCCATGCAGGCCGCGCACATCGTCGGCTGCCAGTGCGGCCTTGCTCAGGTTGAAACCGGCGCCAGCGGTGATCGCCAGGTTGTCGCGTCGGTCGTAATTGCTCGAAGCTTCGGCCAGTACACCGCCTTTGGCGGCATCGAGCGCCAGGGCCTGGGCATTGACCTGCAAGCCTTGCAGGTGGATGGCCTGGTCTTCGCGAGCCTGGCTGGCGACGGTCAGGGTGCCACGGCTGTGCACACTCGGGTCCTGGGCGGTTCGGCTGTCTTCGTCGACCTTGCCCGAGGTCAGGTGGCCGCCCACCGCGCCCCCGCTGGTCAAGCCATGCGAGCCTGCCAGCTCCACGCCGCCGCCGAGGACGTTGCCCTTGGCCTGGTGCGTGTCGTAGGCGGCCAGATCCTTGATCACGCCAGCGCTGTCGAGCGTCACTTCGCCGACCGGCGCTTCGCGGCGCCCGATTTTTACCCCTTCGAGGGTCAGGTCGCCGCCACTGCGCAAGGTCACGTCGCCTTTGGCGTCGAGCTGCGCGACCTGGGCTTTGCGGTCGCTGGATTGAGCCCTGTTGTAGTCGCCATAGGCGCGCGCGTCCAGGCCGATCTTGGTAGGGGCGTTGCCCCCTTTGCTCCACAGGCTGGCATCGAGCTCGCTGCTGATCTTGTCCACCGAGTCGCTGGCGGCGCTGACCGTCAATGGACCGGCGCTTTCGATCAGAATCGGGCCGTCGCCGCCGTCCAGGCGCGTGCTTTCGTACAGGCCATCGCTGCCCAGTTGCACCTGGATGCCGCTTTGCCCCTGCAAGCTGCCGACCTTGGCAGTGCGCGTGGCAAGGTGGCTGTGGTTCTTTTCCACCGCGCCGGTGACGCGTGCGTTGAGGTCGGTGCCGGTGCTGGTGTCGACGCGCAAGCTGCCCTCGGCCTTCAGCGTGTCGTCGATGACCGTTCGGCTGTCGTGTGCGGCAAGCAGATGATGCTGTTGCGCATCTATCGCCACCTGGCCCGCGCCAGCCTTGTAGGCGGTGCCGACGTCGGTGAGGGTGTCGGCCTTGATCGCGATGGCACCTGCGTCCAGCTCGGTCACTTGCGCTGTGGTCTGGGTGTCCAGGTGCTGGCTGCTGACGTGGGCGAGGGTGGCGTCAGCGCCGACGCTGGGTGGCGCCATCGCATCTTCAGGGGACGCCTGCTGGAACCGCGCGGCTTCCTCACCCTGCACCAGGCGTTCGATGGGTCGGGTGATGTCGCGGTATTCCAGGCTCGCGCCGAGGCTGGCGTTCCAGTTCTGGGTACGCGTGTCGGTGTGCTTGATGTCGTCCGCCGCGCGGTTCTCCACCCGTTCGGCAACCACTTTCAAGTTGGAACCCGTTTTGATCAGGGTGGCCTCGTTGAGCACATCCGGCGCATCGATGCGGACTTCGCCGCCCGCGCTGAGCTCACTGCGCTGGACCAGGCTTTCCAGGTGTTCGGTGATGGTTTGGTCGCGCTTGCCGTGGAACGCGCTGCCGACCCGGTCGATCCCTCCGGTAACGACCAGACCACCGCCGCTTTCGGTGCGGGTAGTGAGTTCGCTGCTGTCATTGCGCGCCACGCCCAGCTCGACCCTTTGCCCGGCCAGAGTGAGGTCGCCCTGCTCGGCGCTGACCTTCGAGCCTTTGACCTGCAAGGTGTTGCCGCTGCGCAGTGCGACGCTGGCGCCGCTGAGTTCGCTAGCGGTCTGCCGAGTGGCACTGTTTGTTTTTTCCGTGCTCGCCACCTCGTAACCAACCCCCGCGTCGAACTGCCGCGAGCCGGCTTTTTCCCCTTCGGCCTCACGGGTCTGTTTGGCGTGCGCGTTGAAGTGGCGTTGCTGCTCGCTCTGCTGGCTGTCGCTGCGGCTTGCTGCGCTGAGGATGCTCAGATCGCCGCCGGCCTCGGCCGTCAGTTGTTGGTCGGCATGCAGGCGGGCGCCTTCGATGCGCAGGTCGCCGGCACTGGCCAGGCGCAGATTGGTGCGCGAGTGGATGTCGCTCGACAGCACCTGCTGTTCGCGGTCGGTGCGCTCGCTGCTGTTGCCCAGCGCGCCGAACAGTTTGCTGCTCGATGCGCTGCGGGTCTGGGTGCTTTCGCCGATGGCCGCCGTCACGTCCAACGCACCCACCGTGCTGAACAGCAGTGCGTCCTTTTCGCCGAACACTTCGCTGCCGCTGATGCCGGCCTGCTCGGCGCTGACCTTCAGCACGCCGCCTGCGCGGACTTTACTGCCGACCATTTTTCCGGCGTCGCCGTCATGACCCTGGCGGTCACCGAAGAAGGTGCCAGATACCAGATCCCCCCGGTAGTCGCGGTTCTGCTCACGCTCGTTGAGGCGCTGGGCGTCGATCTGCACGTGGCGGCCGCTGATCTGCAGGTCGTTCTGGCTCAGCACCTGGCTGCCGGTGATGTGCACGTCGCCGCCCGCACCGAGCTGCACATCGGCGCCCTTGAGCACACTGGGCACGGCGGTTTCCCGGTACTGGTCGCTGTCGCTGTCGCCGCGCCACAGGTGCTTGCGGTGGCGAACCTGGCTCTGCCGCCGGTCGCTGTCGCTGGCGGCGAGGAGGTCGAGCCGGCCGCCGGTGTCCAGGCGTAGTTGGTCGGCGGCCTCGAGCTCACTGCCGGTCAGACGCATGTCGCCGCCGGCGCGCAGGTCGATGTCGTCTTTGGCGGTGAGCATCACGCCGAAGTGCGTGCGCTGGGTGCGGGTGTCTTGCTTGCTGTAGGTTTCGGTGGTGACGAACCAGGCTTTCTTGTCCCACTCGTCGCGGCTGCGGCTGATCTCCTCACGGGTCTTGCCGTCGAGGGTCAGCGCTTTGCCGGCTGCCACCTCTACCGTGCGTGCGCTGCCGCTGACCGCGCTCAAGCGCAGGTCGTCGGCGGCCTGTAGGGTCAGGTCGCCGTCGCTCACCTGCAAACGGCTGTAACCACGGTCGCTGCCTTCCACGGTCAAGGCCCCGGCCGAACGCACGGTCAGTTCCTTGTCCGCTATCGCTTGTGTGGGGCCCATGCGCACGCCGGCGCCCTCGGCCGTGGAGATGATACGGATGCGCCCGGCTTGCATGGCGCCGAACAGGCTGGCGTCGACGCTGCCGGCTTCGCCAGGCAGGTGCTCCAGCACTTCCAGGGTGTCGCTGGCCAGGCGGTTGCGTCCGACCAGCACGTTGAGGTCGCCGCCCACGAGCAGTTGGCCGCTGCTCGTCACTTTCGGCGCGATCAGGTCCAGACCGCCGCCGCTGTGGTTGATGCCACCGTCCTGCACGTGCAACTGGCCGGTGGCCTCCAGGGTGTCGAGGCGTTTGAGCTGCTGGTCTTCGATGACGGGGGTGCCGACCAGAAAGCTGGCCCGCGACGTATTGATGAAGTGCCCGCCATTGACCGTGATGCCATTGGGGTTGGCGAGGATGTAGTCGGCAGGGCGGCCGAGGATTTCCTGGGTGCCGGCGACCAGCGAGGCATTGCGGCTGACCACTTCATTGATGATGGTGGACGCAGCCTGGCCCTGGAACTGCGCGTTGCCGGCCAGGGCGCCGGCCAGTTGCGACTGCCCCTCGCTTAGCGAATTGTTCAGCACTACCCCCGCCTGGCCGACGTTGTAATCGAGGAATTGGTTGTGCGACAGGCCGTTGGCATTGGGCGCGACGATGTCGATTACCGGTACGCCATGACCCAGGTCTATCAACGGTGTGCCACCGGGGCCGCCGACGGCTTGCAGGGCCTCGGCGGCGACGCCGACCCCAGGGCTGGCCAGGCACAGGAAGATGGTCCAGCGCAGTAGGTCGGGGCGGCGGCTCAAGGATTCTCGGGCTTCATTCATGGTGATGCTCTCTTGTGGGTGAATCACAGGTTCAGTTGCCACTCCACGGACCAGAAGCCGCGCTCCAGGGCATGGTGGGGAAGGTCGCTGGCGTGCAAGGCGCGCTGGTATTGCAGGCGAAGCTGTTGCCTGCCGGACAGTTGCAGGTCCAGGCCCACGGTCGCACCGATCAGCCGCTGCGAATCGACCTCGCCCTGGCGGCGCTGGAGATGTGCGGTGCGATGGTGGCGGGCCCAGCCGATGTCCAGGGCCACATGGGGGCGTGCCGCCAGGCCAGGCCATCGAGCAAGCGGGAAGGTCTGGCTGAGTTCGTTGCGCCAGCTCAGGCCGCTGGCGGCGGCCACACTGCGCTCGCGAAAACCGCGCACGGCGGTGTCGCTGTTGAGGGCGAACTGTTCGATGGCTGGCAGCGGGTCGGGGCTGTATTGGGCATCTAGCTGGCTTTGCAGGCTGAGGCTGGCGTCGGCCGACAGCGCCCGGCGGTGCAGGAGGCTGGCGCGGTACTGGCTGAAGCGTGGCGCGGCGCCGCGGCGTTTGGGGTCGTCGCTGACGCTTTGGCCGTAGCCCAGGCCGAGCGAGGCATACCACAGGCCGGTTCCGCGCCAGAGCAGGTTCACCCCAAGGTCGGCGGTCAACAGTTGCGGGCTCTGCACGTCGATGCGCCAGCCGTTGAGGTCGCTGTGCAATCGTTTGTGCGACACGCGCAGGCCACTGCTGAGCAAGCCGCGCTGCCCACGCCAGAGCATCCGATCGACATTCAGGCCCAGCAGTTGGGTGTCGCCATTGCTGCGCAGACGCGTGTGTGGAATGGGCGTTTCGTGGCGG
Organism: Pseudomonas sp. UBA6562; assembly: GCF_002434265.1. Lineage (GTDB taxonomy): Bacteria > Pseudomonadota > Gammaproteobacteria > Pseudomonadales > Pseudomonadaceae > Aquipseudomonas. The sequence goes on from NZ_DJJS01000001.1 coordinate 251,424, forward strand.
GTCTGCGCCACGAAGCCGGCGAAGGTCCAGGCCCCGTACGGCAGGCTGTAGGAGCCGCCCCAGGCCAGGCTCTGGCCCGGCGCCTGGAACGCCAGCCGCTGCGCGTACAGGCGCAGGTCGCCATTGAGCCCCAGCGGGCTGTCCAGGCCGAACGTGAGATTGAGTCGATGCCGGCCGCCGAGTGCCGTCCCGCGGTTGTCGAGTTTGGCGTCCAAATGCCAGCGCTTGTCAGGCTGTCGATTGTGCAGGCGTATGCGCGAGCCGCCCTGCAGTTCGCCTGGCAGCACATCGAGGCCGAATTCGAAGGCGCGCAGACGGTTGAGCTGGTCCAGGCCCTGTTCGAGGTCGGGCAGGTACAGCGGTTCGCCGAGCACGCCGGGAAAGGCGCCGCGCAGCGATAATGCGGCGGTGGAATCGGCCAATTCGATGCGTTCGACGAAGCCTTCGTCGATGAGGATGTCCAATGGCGCGCCGTCTTCGGGCTGGCGGGACAGCGTCGGTCGACTGGTCGGATAGCCGGCTGCCACGTAACGCTGGGTCAGGGCGCGCAGTATCCGGTTGATGCCTTCGACGCCGATGCAGGCGGTGAGCAAGGGTTGCAGCGTTTGGCGCAGCGTTTGCTCATCGAGCCGCCGGTTGCCGTGCAGGCGAACGCCTTTGAGGTGCCAGCATTGGGTATCGGTGTGTGGGGGGGGCTCGGGGTCGTTTTCGGCAGGCGCGTGTCGGCGTTGCCAGCGCTCGAGGCGCTGACGTTCCTGTTCGGTCTGCAACGTCTGCTGTTGTTCGCGCAGTAGGCGTGTAGCGAGATCTTCGGCCCGGGTCGCGGGTGCGACCGTCAAACCTAATAGCAGCGCAATCAAGCCTGACTCTGCGTACAAACGGGTTGCTTTGAACATCGCTCGATTCCGCAAACGGCGTACGTATTCGTACTTTTTGTTCGCAAAAGTCTATGAGCTCAGGTCGCTGGCGCGCTGCCATATCTCACCTACATGGGGTGTCAGGCAGGTGTGCAAAGTCTGTAGGCGTTTTCTTCACGATCAAAACGAGACCGCAGGGTCACGGACGAATTTCCACCATGGTGCCGTCCTTGACCAGGCTCCAGACCTCGCGCATGTCGGCGTTGCGCATGGCGATGCAGCCTTCGGTCCAGTCCAGCGTGTGGAAATACCACTCCGGGTACTGCTCGTCGAGTGGTGTGCCGTGGATCATGATCATGCCGCCGGGGGGTACACCCTCCTGCTTGGCGCGCGCGGCATCGGCGACGTTGGGGTAGGAGACGTGCATGGCCAGGTTGTAGCGGGTGCTGTTCTTGCGCCAGTCGATCCAGTAGAAGCCTTCGGGCGTGCGTTTGTCGCCTTCGCGCAGCTTGGCGCCCTTGGGTTGCTTGCCCAGGGAGATACGGTAGGTCTTGAGCGGCTCGCCGCGGCTGAGCAGTTGCAGACGGCGCTCGGATTTGATCACCAGGATCTTGTCCACCGCCGCGGCTGGTCGCACCGTGGTCACCGCAGGCGCGGCGGCGGGTGTCAGCGGTTTGCGAATGATGACTTCGGTGAAAGCGGCCTGGGCCGTCGAAGTCAGGCACAGGCAGAGCACGGCAAGCAAGCGACGCATGAAACGTTATTCCCGGGAAAGAGGGTTGGCAGAGGCGAGGTTCATCGGCTGCACGTATTCATGGCCAACGGGGTAGTGCTGCTCGATGCGGTCGCGATAGTAGCATTGCAAGGTGCGCGCCACGGTACGAAACGCCAAGTGGTCCCAGGGGATCTCGTGCTCTTCGAACAGACGCACCTCCAGGCTCTCGACGCCCACGGCGAAATCCAGGTCTTGCAGTTCGGCGCGGAAGAACACGTGCACCTGGTTGATGTGCGGCAGGTCGAACAGCTGGTACAGGCTGGCCGCACCGACCCGCGCGCAGGCTTCTTCTTCGGTTTCGCGGCGCGCGGCCTGTTCGAGGGTCTCGCCGTTTTCCATGAAGCCGGCCGGCAGCGTCCAGAAGCCGCGGCGCGGCTCGATGGCGCGACGGCACAGCAGCACTTGGCTGCCCCAGGTCGGCAGCACGCCGGCGACCATGTTGGGGTTCTGGTAATGGATGGTGTGGCAGTTCGGGCACACGAAGCGCAAACGGCTGTCGCCTTCGGGAATGCGTTGGATCACCGGGTTGCCGCAGGCGCTGCAAAAATTCATGTCGATGGCCGTCTTTCGAAAGTGCGGTCATCTTGGCGCGCCGCAGGCAGGCTCGGCAAGCGGGCCTTGCCAGGGCTTGGGCGGGCGACGGCTTTTGGTGCATCATGCTGGGCAGGCCATGCAACCGAGAGTGCGTAAATGTTGGACGAGCTTGTTCGCCGAATGGGCAGCCATACCCCCGCTGTGGTGAAGACGGACCGCCGTTTCCCGGAAGCGGCGGTGTTGCTGCCCATCACCCGCGGCGAGGCGCCCGAGCTGGTCCTGACCCTGCGCGCCCAAGGCCTTTCGACCCATGGCGGGGAGGTGGCCTTTCCCGGCGGCCGTCGCGATCCGGAAGACCCCGACCTGGTCTTCACGGCGTTGCGCGAAGCCGAAGAGGAAATCGGCCTGCCGCCCGGGCTGGTGGAAGTGCTCGGTCCATTGAGCCCGCTGATCTCGCTGCACGGCCTGAAGGTGACGCCATTCGTCGGGCTGATCCCCGACTACGTCGACTACCGGCCCAACGACGCTGAAATCGCCGCCGTGTTCAGCGTGCCGCTGGCCTTCTTCGCCCAGGATCCGCGCGAGCACACCCACCGCATCGACTATCAGGGTCGCAGTTGGTACGTGCCCAGCTATCGTTACGGCGGCTACAAGATCTGGGGACTGTCGGCGATCATGATCGTCGAACTGGTCAACCTGCTGTTCGACGCCGGCATCAGCCTGCATGAGCCGCCTGCGCGCTTCACCCCCATTTGAGCGGGACCACCCGCCAGCCGTGCAACCTGAGGACATCCTTATGCATTACCGCCTGGGCCCGTTGCGGGTCGAAGCCCATCCCACCAGCTGGACGGCACCGACCGCCACGCTGATCGGCAACGTACGCCTGCAAGCACGCGCCAGCGTCTGGTTCAACGCCGTGCTGCGCGGCGACAACGAGCTGATCGACATCGGCGAAGACAGCAACGTGCAGGATGGCGCGGTGATCCATACCGATCCCGGCTCGCCTTTGAGCCTGGGCAAGGGCGTGACCATCGGCCACAAGGCCATGCTGCACGGCTGCACGGTCGGCGACTACAGCCTGGTCGGCATCAATGCGGTGATCCTCAACGGCGCGCGCATCGGCAAGCATTGCATCATCGGCGCCAACGCGCTGATCCCCGAAGGCAAGGACATTCCCGACGGTTCGCTGGTGATGGGCTCGCCCGGCAAGGTGGTGCGGGAGTTGACCGACGCGCAGAAGCGGATGCTCGAAGCCAGCGCCGCGCATTACGTGAGCAACGCCCAGCGTTATGCCGCCGAGTTGGTGGCCGACGATGAGTGAGCGGGTAGGGCGGCCGGTGGCCTCGCCATGCGTGAACATCTGCGCGTTGGACGAGCGGGACGTGTGCACCGGGTGCCAGCGCAGCGTCGCGGAGATCGCCCGCTGGTCGAAGATGGACGACGACGAGCGGCGGGCGGTCTTGATGATGTGTCACGAGCGGGCGGTCGCGGCGGGGTTGGTGTTCTCCTGAGCTGCCCAGCCTTCGCTTCACCCTTTGTCGCCAGTCGATGCGCAACGCCACCCCAACCCGGGCCGGCTGCATTGCCCAGGGAAATTTAGTACCCTGTGCGGCTTGTCCGAAGGTCTATGTGCATGCTCTTTCTCATCGCTTACATCGGCAGCGTCGTGCTGATCAACTTCGCCTTCTCCAGCGCCCCGCACCTGGACGTGATCTGGTCCGCCTGGGGTGGCTTGGTGTTCATCCTGCGCGACATGGTGCAGACCCGCTACGGCCATGGCGCGCTGCTGGCGATGTTGGCGGCACTGGTGCTGTCGTACGTCACCTCCGAGCCTGCCATCGCCTTGGCCAGTGCCACGGCGTTCTTCATCTCCGAACTGATCGACTGGCTGGTTTTCAGCATCACCCGCCGCCCGCTGCGTGACCGTCTGTGGTTGAGCTCGGCGCTGAGCATCCCGGTCGACACCCTGATTTTCTTCGGCATGATCGGTGCGCTGACGCCCGCCGTGATCGGCACGGCCATGGCTTCCAAGTTCGCGGGCGTCACCGCCGTGTGGCTGGCCATGAGCTGGCGCGCGCGGCGTGGCGCGGCCTTGTCGTAAGCGACATCCATACTTTCGCATCCCGCGTTCGCCCCTGGGCGAGCGTCGCTATCCACCTGGAGAACCTGTGATGACCCGTATCGGAACCCCCTTGTCGCCGACCGCGACCCGTGTACTGCTCTGTGGCTGTGGCGAGTTGGGCAAAGAAGTGGTGATCGAGCTGCAGCGCCTGGGCGTGGAAGTGATCGCCGTCGACCGCTATGCCGATGCCCCGGCCATGCAGGTGGCGCACCGCAGCCATGTGGTCAACATGCTCGACGGCGTGGCATTGCGCGCGGTGATCGAAGCGGAGAAGCCGCACTACATCGTCCCGGAAATCGAAGCCATCGCCACCGCCACCCTGGTGGAGTTGGAGAGCGAAGGCTTCAACGTGGTGCCCACCGCCCGCGCCACCCAGCTGACCATGAACCGCGAAGGCATTCGCCGCCTGGCCGCCGAAGAGCTGGACCTGCCCACCTCGCCCTACCACTTCGCCGACACCTACGAAGACTACGCCAAGGGCGTGGCCGACGTCGGCTACCCGTGCGTGGTCAAGCCGGTGATGAGCTCTTCGGGCAAGGGCCAGAGCCTGCTGCGCAGCGACGCCGACCTGCAGAGCGCCTGGACCTATGCCCAGGAAGGCGGCCGTGCCGGCGGGGGGCGGGTGATCGTCGAAGGCTTCATCGACTTCGACTACGAAATCACCCTGCTGACCGTACGCCATGTGGGCGGTACCACCTTCCTGGAACCGGTCGGCCATCGTCAGGAAAAGGGCGACTATCAAGAGTCATGGCAGCCCCAGGCGATGAGCGCCACGGCCCTGGCCGCCGCCCAGCACGTGGCCAAGACGGTGACCGATGCCCTGGGTGGGCGTGGCCTGTTCGGTGTGGAGCTGTTCGTCAAGGGCGACCAGGTGTGGTTCAGCGAAGTCTCGCCGCGCCCGCACGACACCGGTCTGGTGACCCTGATTTCCCAAGACCTGTCGCAGTTCGCCCTGCACGCCCGGGCCATCCTCGGCCTGCCGATTCCGGTGGTGCGCCAGTTCGGCCCGTCGGCCTCGGCGGTGATCCTGCCCCAGGGCACCTCGACCCAGACCGTTTTCGCCAACCTGGGCGCTGCCCTGAGCGAACCCGACACGGCCCTGCGCCTGTTCGGCAAGCCGCAGATCGACGGCCAGCGGCGCATGGGCGTGTGTCTGGCGCGCGACGAGTCCATCGAGGCTGCGCGGGCCAAGGCGAGCCGCGCCGCGCAGGCGGTCAGCGTCGAGTTCTGAAATCCGTCCGAATCACCGGCACAAGGTGCAACGCCTCGTGCCGGTTCGGCCTAGAGTTCGGTGTCGCGGGTTTCCTTCAGGCACAGCACCGCGATCAGGCTAAGCACCGCTGCTGCCGACACGTACCCGCCCACCCAGCTCAAACCGCCCATGCTCACCAGCTTTTGCGCGAAGAACGGTGCCGCCGAAGCCCCGACGATGCCGCCCAGGTTGTAGGCGGCCGAGGCGCCGGTATAGCGCACATGGGTCGGGAACAGTTCGGGCAGCAAGGCCCCCATCGGCGCGAAGGTCACCCCCATCAGGAACAGCTCCAGGCTCAGGAACAGCGCCACGCCCGTGGTCGAGCCCGAGGTCAGCAGCGGTTCCATGGTGAAGCCCGACGCCACGGCCAATAGACAGCCGACGATCAGCACCGGCTTGCGCCCGTAGCGGTCGCTGAGCCAGGCCGACAACGGCGTTGCCAGGGCCATGAACACCACGGCCAGGCACAGCAGGCCGAGGAAGGTTTCGCGGCTGTAGCCCAGCGTGGTGACGCCGTAACTCAGCGAGAACACCGTCGAGATGTAGAACAGCGCGTAGCACACCACCATGGCGGCGGCGCCCAGCAGGGTCGGGCGCCAATAGTGGGCGAACAGGTCGACCACTGGCAGTTTGACCCGCTCCTGGCGCGCCACGGCCTTGGCGAACACCGGGCTTTCTTCGAGCTTGAGGCGCACGTACAGACCTACCAGCACCAGTGCGGCGCTGAGCAGGAAGGGGATGCGCCAGCCCCAGGCGCGGAACTGCTCGTCGCTCAGCAGCAGGGCCAGGGTCAGGAACAGGCCGTTGGCGGCGAGAAAGCCGATCGACGGACCGAGCTGCGGGAACATGCCGAACCAGGCGCGCTTGCCCGCCGGTGCGTTCTCGGTGGCCAGCAAGGCTGCGCCGCCCCATTCGCCGCCCAGGCCCAGGCCCTGGCCGAAGCGCAGCAGGCAGAGCAGGATCGGCGCCCAGACGCCGATGCTGTCGTAGCCTGGCAGTACGCCGATCAGGGTGGTGGACACTCCCATCAGCAGCAGCGAGGCGACCAGGGTCGACTTGCGCCCGATGCGGTCGCCGAAATGGCCGAACAGCGCCGAACCCAGGGGGCGGGCCAGAAAGGCGATGCCGAATGTGAGGAAGGCCGCCAGCATCTGCACCGTGCCGGATCCGGAGGGAAAGAAGATCGGCCCGATCACCAGCGCTGCGGCGGTGGCGTAGACGTAGAAATCGTAGAATTCGATGGCGGTGCCGATGAAGCTGGCGGTCGCCACGCGGGCAGGTGAGTTGACTGGCGCGGACGGCCGGACGGAGGTGTCGCTGATGGTCATCGAATAGGTCCCTGACGGTCGGATTCGCTACGCGGATCTACCCACGGGCATGTCGTCATGAGGCAAGACGGGCGCGGGTGGGCGAAGGCCGGAGCTTATTGTTGTTGTCGTGCTCGCCGAACTGACGATAGCCCAAGTGGGTAGGGGCGGGTGGGCGCTGTTCGGGGTATGGAAGCAGAACCGTGAGGGCGTCAGCGAAGCGGGCTGGCCGTGGGGCGCCGGGTGCGGGTAGCGGGCGGGACGGCAGGGCTGGATAAGCGTGGACCGAGTATAACTAGCGCTCGGCGGTCCAGACCAGCGCCTTGCTGACGCAATTGTCCTCGGTCTCGAAGACCTCCAGGCGATGCTTGCCGATCTTCAGGCACACCGCGCTTTGCGGAATGCTTTCCAGTGCTTCGGTGATCAGCCCGTTCAGGGTCTTCGGGCCGCCGTCGCAGGGCAGGTGCCAGCCCAGGCAACGGTTGATCTCGCGCAGTGGGGTCGGCCCGTCGATCAGGAAGCGGCCGTCGTCTTGCAGGGCGATGTGCGGGTTTTCGAGGGTCTGCTCGTTTTCGAACTCACCGACCACTTCTTCGAGCAGGTCCTCCAGGGTGACGATGCCCAGCACCTCGCCGTATTCGTCGACCACGATCGCCATGCGCCGCTGCTGCTTGTGGAAATTGAGCAACTGCAAGTGCAGGGGTGTGGTCTCGGGGATGAAGTAGGGGGCATGGCACGCCGCCCGCAGGCTGTCCTTGCACAGCTGGCCGGCGTCGAGCAGGTGCTTGACCAGCTTGACGTTGAGCACGGCCTCGATCTGGTTGATGTCGGCGTGGAACACCGGCAGGCGGGTATGGCGGCTGGCGCGCAATTGAGCGTCGATCAGCTCAATGGGATCGTCCAGGTTGATGCCGTCGACTTCGTTGCGCGGAATCAGGATGTCTTGCACGGTGACCCGCGCCAGGGCTTGCAGGCTATCGCTCAGGCCCGTGCGCTTGGGCGCTGGCAGTGGCTCGTCTTCGAGCACGTCGTCTTGCGCAAGCCCCGTCGCATCGAAGGCTTGCGCTGGCCGCTTGAATGGCAGCAGCACCAGGCGGGCACACGCGTCGAGCACACAGGCCAGGGGTTGCATGACCACCAAGAGGGGTTTGAGCAAGTGCATGCCGAGGCTGTGGCAGGCAGCGGTGTGACGGCGCGCCAGGCGTCGCGGCAGGTATTCGGCCACCACCAGCAGCACCAGGGCTGCACCCAGCCCGGCCAGCCAGAAGCCTTGTTCGCCGGCCTGGCGGTAACCGAGCAGGCAGGCCAGGCAGAGCACCAGCCATTTGCCCAGGGACGCGCCGAACACCAGCGCCTGCGCGGGCAGGGCAGGCGGCGGACGCGGGTTGTCCGCACTGGCGCTTGGCGCGCGCCGGGCAGCGTCGACGGCGGTGAACAGCGCTGACCAGAGCAGCGCCAGGGCGAGCATGCCGTACAGGGTGGCAGGCGGCAGGGTGGTCATGGGCGATCGTCAGATATGCAGGATGAATTCACGTACCAGCTTGCTGCCGAAGTAGGCCAGCATCAGCAGGCAGAAACCGGCCAGGGTCCAGCGGATGGCCTTGTGGCCCCGCCAGCCGAGGCGGGTGCGGCCCCACAGCAACACGCCGAACACGACCCAGGCCACGCAGGAGAGTAGGGTCTTGTGCACCAAGTGCTGGGCGAACAGGTTGTCGAGGAACAACCAGCCCGAGAGCAACGAGGCGCTGAGCAGGATCCAGCCGGCCCAGAGGAAGCCGAACAGCAGGCTTTCCATGGTCTGCAACGGCGGGAAGTTGCGGATCAGTCCGGACGGATGCTTGTGCTTGAGCTGGTGGTCCTGCAGCAACAGCAGCAGCGACTGGAACACGGCGATGGTGAACAGGCCGTAGGCCAGGATCGACAACAGGATGTGCGCCAGGATGCCCGGCTCTTCGTTGATCAGCGGCACGGTGCCGGCTGGCGCGAACTGCGACAGCAGCGCAGTGACGGCGCCGAGCGGGAACAGCAGCACCAGCAGATTTTCCACCGGGATGCTCAGGCAGGCGAGCAGGGTCAGGGCGATCACCGCCACGGCGATCAGGCTGGCGGCACTGAAGAAATCCAGGCTCAGGCCCAGGGGCGTGATCAGCTGGAAGAACAGCGCGCCGCTCTGAGCGAGCACAGCCAGCACGCCGAACAGGCCCAGCAGGCGTTTGTCGGCCAGGGTGCCCTGGCGGATGCGCGAGGCCTGATAGAACGTGGCGAGCAGATACAGGCCAGCGGCGAGCAGATTGGGGATGAGGCTGGGTGAAGAGAGCATAAGTCCTGGGAGGCAAGCCCTGAAAGAAGCGGAGTGTGGCATAGAAGATAGCGGGCAAGGAAGTCTGCGCCAGTGCCGCGCATGCCTCACCGGTACTGGGTCAGCGAAGTGCGTGTCTATCGGCTGCACGCTGTGCGCGATCCCAGGTCTGCGCTATAATCGCCGGCTTGCTGCGCCTCGGGCATGTCCACCTTGCCCCCGGACGCCTGACCACCCTCGGCTTTAACTGGGCCTGAAAGGATCACCATGTTCGAAAACCTGACCGACCGCCTGTCACAGACGCTGCGCCATGTTACCGGCAAGGCCAAGCTGACCGAAGACAACATCAAGGACACTCTGCGCGAAGTGCGCATGGCGTTGCTCGAGGCCGACGTGGCCTTGCCGGTGGTCAAGGATTTCGTCAACAGCGTCAAGGAGCGCGCGGTCGGTACCGAAGTCTCGCGCAGCCTCACGCCGGGCCAGGCCTTCGTCAAGATCGTCCAGGCCGAACTCGAAAGCCTGATGGGCGCGGCCAACGAAGAGCTGGCGCTCAACGCCGCGCCGCCTGCCGTGGTGCTCATGGCCGGCCTGCAGGGCGCGGGCAAGACCACCACCGCCGGCAAGCTGGCCCGCCACCTCAAGGAACGCAAGAAAAAGAGCGTGATGGTGGTCTCGGCCGACGTCTATCGCCCGGCGGCGATCAAGCAGTTGGAAACCCTGGCCAACGAAGTGGGCGTCACCTTCTTCCCCTCGGACCTGTCGCAAAAGCCGGTGGCCATCGCCGAAGCGGCGATCCGCGAGGCCAAGCTCAAATACATCGACGTGGTCATCCTCGACACCGCCGGCCGTCTGCACGTAGACGCCGACATGATGGACGAGATCAAGGCCCTGCACGCTGCGGTCAAGCCGGTCGAAACCCTGTTCGTGGTCGACGCCATGACCGGCCAGGACGCCGCCAACACCGCCAAGGCCTTCGGCGAAGCGCTGCCGCTGACCGGCGTGGTGCTGACCAAGGTCGACGGCGATGCCCGCGGCGGTGCGGCGTTGTCGGTGCGCGCCATCACCGGCAAGCCGATCAAGTTCCTCGGCATGGGCGAGAAGAGCGATGCGCTCGAACCGTTCCATCCCGATCGTATCGCCTCGCGCATCCTCGGCATGGGCGATGTGCTCAGCCTGATCGAGCAGGCCGAGCAGACCATCGACAAGGCCAAGGCCGACAAGCTGGCCAAGAAGCTGAAGAAGGGCAAAGGCTTCGACCTCGAAGACTTCCGCGACCAGCTGCAACAGATGAAGAACATGGGCGGCCTGGGCGGCCTGATGGACAAGCTGCCGAGCATCGGTGGGGTCAACCTGTCGCAGATGGGCAACGCCCAGGGTGCCGCCGAGAAGCAGTTCAAGCAGATGGATGCCATCATCAGTTCCATGACCCCGGCCGAGCGCCGCGACCCCGAGCTGATCAGCGGCTCGCGCAAGCGCCGCATCGCCTTGGGTTCCGGCACCCAGGTGCAGGACGTCGGCCGCTTGATCAAGCAGCACAAGCAAATGCAGAAAATGATGAAGAAATTCTCCACCAAAGGTGGCATGGCCAAGATGATGCGTGGCCTGGGCGGCATGATGCCCGGTGGTGGCATGCCGAAGCTGTAACCCATTCAGGGCGCTGGTGGTTCGCCGCCAGGCCCGGAACCCCCGTTTCGGCGGGGTCATCGCTGCCCGCCCCGGCAGGCAGCTTACCGTGCAGATCGTCTTGCAGGCCTTTGCTCGATGCAAAAGGCATTTGCAAATGTCCGTGTATTCCCTGAGAATATGCGGCCTTTCGAGCGCCCGTGTGCCCGAAAGGATCACGATTTGCAGCACCGACTACAGGAACGATGTTCAATGCTAACCATCCGTCTTGCCCGTGGCGGCTCCAAAAAGCGCCCATTCTACCAACTGACCGTAACCGACTCGCGCAACCCGCGTGACGGCTCGCACATCGAGCAGGTTGGTTTCTTCAACCCTGTCGCTCGTGGTCAGGAAGTTCGCCTGTCCCTGAAAGAAGATCGCGTTGCTCACTGGTTGAGCGTCGGCGCGCAGCCGTCTGAGCGTGTCGCTCAGCTGCTGAAGGAAGCGGCCAAGGCTGCAGCCTGAACCGTATGAACGCGACGCCAGAAAAGGCTGACGACCTGATCGTCGTTGGCAAGATTTTTTCGGTTCACGGCGTTCGTGGCGAGGTGAAGGTCTTTTCCTTTACCGATCCGATTGAAAACCTGTTGGACTACCGCCACTGGACGCTTCGGCGCGAAGAGTCGGTCAAGCAGGTCGAGCTGGTGAGTTGCCGTTCCAATAAAAAGGATTTGGTCGCGAAACTCAAAGGGCTAGACGATCGTGACGAAGCACGTCTTCTGAGCGGTTACGAGATCTGTATCTCGCGCAGCCTTTTGCCCAACCTGAACGACGACGAGTACTACTGGTACCAGTTGGTCGGTCTGAGCGTCATCAACCAAGACGAGCAATTGTTCGGCAAGGTCGATCACCTGTTGGAAACCGGCGCCAACGATGTAGTAGTGGTCAAGCCTTGCGCGGGCAGCCTGGATGATCGCGAGCGCCTGTTGCCCTATACGCGGCAATGTGTGCTGGCCATCGACCTCGAAGCCGGTGTGATGCGGGTCGAGTGGGACGCGGACTTCTAAACGATGGGAAACCTTCGCGTAGACGTCATCACGTTGTTCCCCGAGATGTTTTCGGCCATTACCGAGTACGGCATTACCAGCCGCGCGGTGAAGCAGGGTTTGTTGCGACTGACCTGCTGGAATCCGCGGGACTACACCACGGATCGCCACCACACGGTGGACGATCGGCCTTTCGGGGGTGGTCCGGGAATGGTGATGAAAATCAAGCCTCTGGAAGATGCCTTGGCCAACGCCAAGCAGGCGACCGGAGCAACGGCGAAGGTGATCTACCTCTCGCCACAAGGCCGCACGCTGACTCAGCAAGCGGTCAAAGACCTGGCAGAACAGGAATCGTTGATCCTGATCGCCGGTCGTTACGAAGGCATCGACGAGCGTTTCATTGAAGCTCATGTCGATGAAGAGTGGTCGATTGGCGACTATGTACTGTCTGGTGGCGAGCTGCCAGCCATGGTCCTGATCGATGCGGTTACACGGCTGCTGCCCGGAGCTTTAGGGCATGTAGGCTCGGCGGAGGAAGACTCCTTCACCGATGGCCTGCTCGATTGCCCGCACTACACCCGACCCGAGGTGTATGCGGATCAGCGTGTACCCGACGTGTTGCTCAGCGGCAACCATGCACACATCCGGCAGTGGCGCTTGAAGCAGTCCTTAGGTAGGACCTTCGAACGACGCGCCGATCTTCTGGAAAGTCGCTCACTTTCTGGAGAAGAGAAAAAGCTGCTCGAGGAATACCTCCGCGAGCGGAACGATAGTTAACGTATCGATGGTGGATAAAGCTATCCATCTTAGGAGCACAGCATGACCAACAAGATCATCCAGCAGCTCGAAGCCGAGCAGATGAGCAAGGAAATCCCAACCTTCGCACCGGGCGACACCATTGTCGTCCAGGTCAAAGTGAAGGAAGGCGAGCGTTCCCGTCTGCAGGCGTTCGAAGGCGTCGTCATCGCCAAGCGTAACCGCGGTCTGAACAGCGCCTTCACCGTGCGCAAGATCTCCAGCGGCGTCGGCGTTGAGCGTACCTTCCAGACCTACAGCCCGCAGATCGACAGCATGGCCGTGAAACGTCGTGGTGACGTGCGTAAAGCCAAGCTGTACTACCTGCGTGACCTGTCCGGTAAAGCAGCTCGCATCAAGGAAAAACTGTCCTGAGTGCAGTTTGACCGGCAACCCAGGTTGCCATGCGAAAGAGAAAGCAGCCCTAGGGCTGCTTTTTTGTGGGCGCGATTTGCCAGACGACCGACGCACGAAAACGCGGCCAATGGCCTAATGCCGGTCAGTTAAGCAATCGGGGCTGCTGAGCGGCCCCAATTACACTGACCCGCTTACCTCAAGATGGAATAGCCCATGACCACTCCCCGAGAGCAGGAAATCCAACGCCGCACCGAGCTGTCGGTCACCCGCGTGACCAAAGCGGTGTTCCCCAACACCACCAACCACCACAACACCCTGTTCGGCGGCACCGCGTTGGCCTGGATGGACGAAGTGTCGTTCATCGCCGCCACGCGCTTCTGTCGCTTGCCGCTGGTGACCGTGTCCACCGACCGCATCGACTTCAAGCACCCGATCCCGGCAGGCACCATCGTCGAGCTGGTGGGCACGGTGGTCAAGGTGGGTAACACCAGCCTGCAGGTGCAGGTCGATGTGTTCGTCGAGAACATGTACCTCGATGGCCGCGAGCGGGCGATCCACGGCGTGTTCAGCTTCGTCGCCATCGACGAGGACAAGCGGCCGATGCCCGTGCTGCCCTAGGTTCGACATCTGCTCGTCGCTTGCCAAAGCCGCGTGATTGGGCTGATAAAAATGCCAGTAGCTGCCTGGTCGCTTCGAGCGCAGGATTGCATACGGCTGGACGATGCCTGGCATCGACGCTGTCAGCTATCCGATCTTCAAACGATAAAGGTGAGCGACGTGAGCAACAGAAAAGAAGGAACCGTGAAGTGGTTCAATGATGAGAAAGGCTTTGGTTTCATTACGCCGGAGGATGGCAGCGCCGACTTGTTCGTTCACTTCAAAGCGATCCAGTCGGCCGGCTTCAAAAGTTTGAAGGATGGGCAGAAGGTGTCTTACATAGCCACCCAAGGGCAGAAAGGCATGCAGGCTGAAGAGGTTCAAGTGGTTTAGCGATGTTGTCTTTTGCCCATCCGAGACACGCTCGAACAAGGGCGTGTCGCATGGAGATGCCATCATGTCCAGAAAATATGTCGAGCCAAACCTGTCACCCGCAGTTCCAGACTTAACGACCGAGTCGGCAGCGCAAGAGGTCTACTTCCTACCCGAAGTCGGCCAGCAGTTTCGTGAGGGTCAAGCCGTCACTTATGAAGTCGGCATAGACGAAGCGGGTCGGCACTATGCACTCAACGTGCAGATCGTCGACGAACCTTCGGTGCATTGACACAGCCTGGCACCTATTACTATGAGCCGCTTGGTTCCCGCGGGCTGCCAGCGGTCAGGCCGCCATCGGCCCATTGGGGTGACGCTCCGTACCGCGCGCACGTACCGGCAAGGCAGACAAGGCGGTCGCCCTGTGAAACACTTATCGGCTATCCGCCAACCAGCACCTTGCCATGTCCGCCCTCGAACACCCCCTGATCGACCAATTCCTGGACGCCCTCTGGCTCGAAAAAGGCCTGTCAGACAATACCCGGGCGTCCTACCGCAGCGACCTGACCCTGTACAACGGTTGGCTGCACGCGCGCAGTGTACGGCTGCCCGATGCCGACCGCCCGTTGATCCTCGACCACCTGGCCTGGCGCCTCGACCAGGGTTACAAGCCGCGCTCGACCGCGCGCTTCATTTCCGGGTTGCGCGGTTTCTATCGTTACCTGCTGCGGGAGAAGCACATCGGGGTCGACCCGACGCTGTTGGTGGAGATGCCGCAGCTGGGCCGGCCGCTGCCCAAATCGCTGTCCGAGGCTGACGTCGAGGCTCTGCTGCGTGCGCCAGACCTGGGCGAAGCCATCGGCCAGCGCGACCGCGCCATGCTCGAAGTGCTGTACGCCTGCGGCCTGCGTGTCACCGAACTGGTGAGCCTGACCCTCGATCAGGTCAACCTGCGCCAGGGTGTGCTGCGCGTGATGGGCAAAGGCAGCAAGGAACGGCTGGTACCCATGGGCGAAGAGGCCATCGTCTGGGTCGAGCGCTATCTGCGCGACGGCCGCGCCGAACTGCTCCACGGCAGGCCGAGCGATGTGATGTTTCCCAGCCTGCGCGGCGAACAGATGACCCGGCAGACCTTCTGGCACCGCATCAAGCACCATGCGCGGGTGGCCGGCATCGACAAGCCGCTGTCGCCGCACACCCTGCGCCACGCCTTCGCCACGCACCTGCTCAACCATGGCGCGGACCTGCGCGTCGTACAGATGCTGCTAGGCCACAGCGACCTGTCGACCACGCAGATCTACACCCATGTGGCCAAAGCGCGCCTGCAGCAGTTGCATGCCCAGCATCATCCTCGAGGGTGAACGAAATTCATGTTCGGCCAAGCGGCGCCCGCAGCCACAGCCAGCACGGGCGCAGTGTGGTAGGCTTGGCCGGTTTTGTAGCAGGGGCCGCTCGGTCGTCGCGCCAGGTGCGCAGGCCACACCCGCACGCCCCGTCCGATCTCAGGAGTATCCATGCGCATGACCCGGATTTTCGCTGCTGCCGCCTTGGCGCTGGCCAGCACTTTCGTCGCTGCGGCCCCGGCTGCGCCGGCCGCTGCCGACAGCAACCCAGGCGCTGAACAGGCCATCCGCAAGACCTTGCAAACCCTCGAACTGGACGTGCCTGTGGAAAGCGTGGCCGCCAGCCCTGTGGGCGGGCTGTACGAAGTCAAGCTGCAAGGCGGTCGTGTGCTCTACGCCAGCCCCGACGGGCAGTTCGTCATGCAGGGCTACCTGTACCAGATCAAGGACGGCAAGCCGGTCAACCTCACCGAGAAGACCGAGCGCCAGGGCGTCGCCAAGCTCATCAACGGCATTCCGACTGGCGAGATGGTGATCTATCCAGCCAAGGGCGAAACCAAGTCGCACATTACCGTCTTCACCGACACCACCTGCCCGTACTGCCACAAGCTGCACGCCGAAGTGCCCGAGCTCAACCGCCAAGGCATCGAAGTCCGTTACCTGGCCTTTCCGCGCCAGGGCATGGGTTCGGACGGCGACAAGCAGTTGCAGGCGGTCTGGTGCTCCAGCGACCGCCGCGCGGCGCTGGACAAGATGGTCGAGGGCAAGGACATCAAGGCCGCCAAGTGCGCCAACCCGGTCAGCAAGCAGTTCGAGCTGGGCCAGTCGATCGGCGTCAACGGCACGCCGGCCATCGTCCTCGAAAGCGGTCAGGTGATTCCGGGCTACCAGCCGGCGCCGCAACTGGCCAAACTGGCCTTGGCCAAATAATTTCAGCACGCCGTCGCTATGGGGCGACGGCACGTTTCACGGGCGGCGCAGGGCGCCGGCCGTTCTATGGGGAGTTCACAGTGAAACCGGTCAAAGTAGGCATCTGTGGGTTGGGGACCGTCGGTGGCGGTACCTTCAATGTGCTTCAGCGTAACGCCGAGGAGATCGCCCGCCGTGCCGGGCGTGGTATCGAAGTGGCACAGATTGCCATGCGCTCGCCCAACCCGAACTGCCAGATTACCGGTACCCCCATTACCGCGGACGTGTTCGAGATCGCCAGCAACCCCGAGATCGACATCGTCATCGAGCTGATCGGTGGCTACACCATCGCCCGCGACCTGGTGCTCAAGGCCATCGACAACGGCAAGCACGTGGTCACCGCGAACAAGGCGCTGATCGCCGTGCACGGCAACGAAATCTTCGCCAAGGCCCGCGAGAAGGGCGTGATCGTCGCCTTCGAAGCGGCCGTGGCCGGTGGCATTCCGGTGATCAAGGCCATCCGCGAAGGGCTGTCGGCCAACCGCATCAACTGGCTGGCCGGCATCATCAACGGCACGGGCAACTTCATCCTCACCGAAATGCGCGAGAAAGGCCGTGCCTTCCCCGACGTGCTCGCCGAAGCCCAAGCCCTGGGCTACGCCGAAGCCGACCCGACCTTCGACGTCGAAGGCATCGATGCCGCGCACAAGCTGACCATCCTGGCGTCCATCGCCTTCGGCATCCCGCTGCAATTCGACAAGGCCTACACCGAAGGCATCACCCAGCTGACCACGGCCGACGTGAACTACGCCGAAGCCCTGGGCTACCGCATCAAGCACCTGGGCGTGGCGCGCAGCACGGCGGCCGGTATCGAGTTGCGCGTGCACCCGACCCTGATCCCCAGCGACCGCCTGATCGCCAACGTCAATGGCGTGATGAACGCGGTCATGGTCAACGGCGATGCCGCCGGCTCGACCTTGTACTACGGCGCCGGCGCCGGCATGGAGCCTACTGCCTCGTCGGTGGTGGCCGACCTGGTCGACGTGGTCCGCGCCATGACCTCCGACCCGGAGAACCGCGTGCCGCACCTGGCCTTCCAGCCCGATTCGCTGTCGGCACACCCGATCCTGCCGATCGAGGCCTGCGAAAGCGCCTATTACCTGCGCATCCAGGCCAAGGACCATCCGGGCGTGTTGGCCCAAGTGGCGAGCATCCTGTCCGAGCGTGGCATCAACATAGAATCGATCATGCAGAAGGAAGCCGAGGAGCAGGACGGCCTGGTACCGATGATCCTGCTGACCCACCGTGTGATCGAAAAAGGCATCGACGACGCCATCGTCGCGCTCGAAGACTTGCAGGACGTGGTCGGCAAAGTCGTGCGCATTCGCGTCGAACAGTTGAATTAAGTGGCGGGCCTCGGGCTGCGAGCTGCACAGACAGCAGCGCCGCCCGCAGGCTTCATACCGTGAATACCCGTGGCAGCGGACAACCGCAGCGCACCAGGGCGACACCGATCCCCTTGCCGCTTGCGGTCATACGCCAGCCACCCACCAAAGGTTTGCACCCATGCGCTATATCAGTACCCGTGGCCAGGCGCCTGCCCTGAACTTCGAAGACGTGCTGCTCGCCGGCCTCGCCAGCGACGGCGGCCTCTACGTGCCGGAAAACCTGCCGCGCTTCACCCAGGAGGAGATCGCCTCCTGGGCCGGTCTGCCGTACCACGAGCTGGCCTTCCGGGTGATGCGCCCGTTCGTCGAAGGCAGCATCGCCGACGCCGACTTCAAGAAGATCCTCGAAGAGACCTACGGCGCCTTCGCCCACGCGGCGGTCGCACCGCTGCGCCAGCTCGACGGCAACGAGTGGGTGATGGAGCTGTTCCACGGCCCGACCCTGGCATTCAAGGACTTCGCCCTGCAATTGCTGGGGCGCTTGCTCGACCATGTGCTGGCCAAACGCAACGAGCGCGTGGTGATCGTCGGTGCCACTAGCGGCGACACCGGCTCGGCCGCCATCGAAGGTTGCCGCCGTTGCGACAACGTCGACATCTTCATCCTGCACCCGCACCAGCGCGTGTCGGAAGTGCAGCGCCGGCAGATGACCACCATCCTGGGCGACAACATCCACAACATCGCCATCGAGGGCAACTTCGACGACTGCCAGGAGATGGTCAAGGCCAGCTTCGCCGACCAGTCGTTCCTCAAGGGCACGCGCTTGGTGGCGGTCAACTCGATCAACTGGGCGCGGATCATGGCCCAGATCGTCTACTACTTCCATGCGGCCTTGCAGCTGGGCGGCCCGGCACGTTCGGTGGCGTTCTCGGTGCCGACCGGCAATTTCGGCGACATCTTCGCCGGTTACCTGGCGCGCAACATGGGCCTGCCGATCAGCCAGCTGGTGGTCGCGACCAACCGCAACGACATCCTGCACCGCTTCATGAGCGGCAACCAGTACGTCAAGGAAACCCTGCACGCCACCTTGTCGCCGTCCATGGACATCATGGTCTCGTCGAACTTCGAGCGTCTGTTGTTCGACCTGCACGGGCGTAACGGCGCCGCCATCGCCGACCTGATGGGCAACTTCCGCCAAGGCGGGGGGTTCAGCGTCGAAGAAGACCGCTGGACCGAAGCGCGCAAGCTGTTCGATTCCCTGGCGGTGACCGACGAGCAGACCTGCGAAACCATCGCTTCGGTGTTCGCCAGCACCGGCGAAGTGCTCGACCCGCATACCGCCATCGGCGTGCATGCCGCACGCGAATGCCGTCGCAGCCTGAGCACGCCGATGGTGGTGCTGGGCACGGCGCACCCGGTGAAATTCCCCGAGGCGGTGGAGCAGGCCGGTGTCGACAAGGCCCTGGAGCTGCCGGCGCACCTGAGCGACCTGTTCAGCCGGGAAGAGCGTTGCACGGTGTTGGCCAACGATCTGAAGACCGTGCAGGCCTTCGTCGGTCAGCATGGCAACCGCGGCAAGCCGCTGTAATCCGACCCGCTTCAACCCTTGGAGCGGGTACTGCCACACTGGGGCGCAGTGCGCTCCGGGTGGTGATGCCAGTCGCGCCTCGGGTTCCTGGGCTGCGCAGACGCCAGAGGTCCCATACCCCACCTTAGGGTATGGGACGCTTCCGATCGCCGATTAAGTAATTTCCTATATATCTACCCCCGGATGCTTTCCTAAAGTGGCGCGTCTTTCTCGCCGCGCAGGCGGCATGCGGAGCGATCCATGCAACGGCTCAGCGTCCTGATCCATCAGCAGCATCCCTTTCATCAAATCGCCCTGCACCAGGCCTGCAATGCGCAAGGCATCTACCGCGTGCGCCTGCTCGACGACCCCTTGCTGGCCCCACAGTCGTTGCGTGCCGGCCCCCCTGCAGATTTGCTGATCCTCGATCAGGCCATGCCTGCACAACCGGCCAAGGAGCTGATCGAACGCCTGCGCAGCACGGCACGTGCCCCAGCCTTGCTGTTCGTAGGGCGAGCGCGGCCCAAGCAAGCCAATTTGGCGCGTTTGGCGCGTGAGCAGGGATTGTGCGTGGTAGGGGAACTGCACTGGCCATTGTCCACCCCAGCGCTCAGCCGGGCCTTACGCCATGCGCGCCAAATCGCCAAGCCCCTCCGTCCAACGCCGGCAGCGCCGCTCTAGCGCGCGGTACGCGAACTTTCCGCTTCGCTTGCGGGTCTCTACCCTTGTATCCAACACAACAAGCGAGTACGCCGGATGGAACGAATCTGCAGACTGCTCAACGATGCCTTGACGCCTTACCACACCCAGCTCGGCGCAGAAGATGCCAGCGGCCAGCGCTTGCTCACCGTCCTCAACAGCCAAGGCCAGCAGACGCTGAGCCGCACCGTCAGCCAGCACCAATTGCAGGATCAGCGCTTGCTGATCGATCTGGTCGACGGTCTGCACCGCGACTTGCAGATCGCGGAAGGTCGCTTGCAGCCCTGCGTGATCGCGGCGTTGCAACAATGCAAAGTGCCGCAGGGAACCTTCGCCTGAGCGCACCGTCAGATTTATCAATGGCCGTCGGTACGGTACTTGGCTCCGGTATCGGCCCGACGTCCACGCAAAGCCCAAACTTGGCTTTGGCTTCGACCCCGGTCGTCTTTCCCCAGCGACCGGGGTTTCTTTTGTCCGCGTTTCAAGCTCGGCGTCGGCGCTCAGATCGTACCGTCGCGGCGCAGCACGGCGATGGCGGCAGCGTCCAAACCAAGTCCGGCCAGCAGGCTGTCGGTGTGTTCGCCCAAGGCCGGCCCTACCCATTCGGCGCCACCCGGTGTTTCCGACAGCTTGGGCACGATGCCCGGCATCTTGAACGGCTTGCCGTCCGGTAGGGTGGCTTGCAAAAGCATGTCGCGGGCCAGGAATTGCGGGTCGGCGAACATGTCTTCGGCCGAATAGATGCGGCTGGCCGGCACCTCGGCCGCGTTCAGCGCGCGCATCACCTCATCCAGTGTCAGGCCGTTGACCCAGCGGTCGATCACCCCGTACAGCTCGTCGCGGCGCAGGTCGCGGCCATCGTTGCTGGCCAGGCTCGGGTCGTCGGCCAGGTCCACGCGCCCCAGTGCATGCATCAGGCGTTTGAAGATGGCATCGCCGTTGGCGCCGATCTGCACGTGGCGGCCATCGGCGCTGGTGTGGATACACGAGGGGGTGATGCCCGGCATGATGTTGCCGGTGCGCTCGCGAATGAAGCCGAACACGTCGAACTCCGGCACCATGCTTTCCATCATGGCGAAGATGGCTTCGTACAGCGCCACGTCCACCACCTGGCCACTGCCGCCGTTGACCTCGCGGTGACGCAAGGCCATCAGCGCCCCGATCACGCCCCATAGCGCGGCGATCGAATCACCGATGGAAATGCCGGTGCGCACCGGCGGACGGTCCTCGAAGCCGGTGATGTAGCGTAGCCCGCCCATGGATTCGCCGACCGCGCCGAAACCGGGTTGGTCTTTCATCGGCCCGGTCTGGCCAAAGCCCGACAGGCGCACCATGACCAGGCGCGGGTTGAGCGCGTGCAGCACGTCCCAGCCCAGGCCGAGCTTTTCCAGCACGCCGGGGCGGAAGTTCTCGATCAGGATGTCGGCCTCGGCGAGCAGGCGTTTGAGCACTTCGCGCCCGGCCTCGTGCTTGAGGTTGAGGGTCAGCGACTGCTTGTTGCGCGCCTGCACGAACCACCACAGCGAAGTGCCCTCGTAGAGCTTGCGCCATTTGCGCAGCGGGTCACCGCCGTCGGGGGATTCGACCTTGATCACCTCGGCGCCGAACTCGGCGCAGATGCGCGAAGCGAAGGGGCCGGCGATCAAGGTGCCGAGTTCGATGACCTTGAGGCCGGCGAGCGGTTTGCTGGGCGTAGACATGCGCGGTTCCATGGCGGCGGGGCAGAGCGGGGGGTTGTATCACAGGCGGCGACCAGCCGGTACCGCCCAGCGCGGTCGGGTCGACGGTCCGCCGCTCGGGGTCGCGATCGGGTAGACTGGCGGACTTTTTTTACATCGAGCACGAAGCCCTTCCTATGGCCCAGCCGTCAACCACCTACAAATTCGAACTGAACCTGACCGACCTCGACCGAGGTGTGTACGAAAACGTCCGTCAGACCATCGCCCGCCACCCTTCGGAAACCGAAGAGCGCATGGCCGTGCGTCTGCTGGCGTACGCGCTCTGGTACAACGAAAACCTGTCGTTCGGTCGCGGTCTGTCAGACGTCGATGAGGCGGCGCTGTGGGAAAAGAGCCTGGACGATCGCATCCTGCACTGGATCGAAGTTGGCCAGCCCGACGCCGAGCGTCTGACCTGGTGCTCGCGCCGTACCGAGCGCACTAGCCTGCTGGCCTATGGCAGCCTGCGCGTCTGGGAGACCAAAGTGGTCGGCGCGGTGAAGTCGCTGAAGAACCTGAACATCGCCGCCGTGCCGCAGGAGGTGCTGGAAACCCTGGCCAAGGACATGCCGCGCACGATCAAGTGGGACGTCATGATCAGCGAAGGTACGGTGTTCGTCACCGACGACCATGGCCAGCACGAAGTACAGCTGCAATGGCTGCTCGGTGAGCGCGGCTGACCTGACTTTCCACGGATTACCCAAGACCCCATGCGTATCGAACCTCGAGCACTGCCTTCGCCGTTGCCTGTGCTGGGCAACCTTCCGCCCCTGCTGACCCGCCTGTACGCCGCCCGCGGCGTGCAGAGCGAGGCCGAGCTGGACAAGAGCCTGGCACGCCTGCTGCCGTATCAGCAGCTCAAGGGCATCGACGCTGCGGTCGACCTGCTGGTGACCGCCATCGACCAGGGCCAGCGCCTGCTGATCGTCGGCGACTTCGATGCCGATGGCGCCACTGCCAGCACGGTCGGGGTGCTGGGCTTGCGTCTGCTGGGTGCTGCGCACGTCGATTACCTGGTGCCCAACCGTTTCGAATACGGCTATGGCCTGACCCCGGAAATCGTCGAGGTGGCCCTGCAACGCCAGCCGCAGATGCTGATCACCGTGGACAACGGCATCTCCAGCGTCGAGGGCGTGGCGGCGGCCAAGGCGGCGGGCCTCACTGTGCTGGTCACCGACCACCACTTGCCGGGCGCGCAGTTGCCTGCGGCCGACGCCATCGTCAACCCCAACCAGCCGGGCTGCGAGTTTCCCAGCAAGGCGCTGGCCGGCGTCGGGGTGATCTTCTATGTGCTGATGGCTTTGCGCGCGCGCCTGCGCAGCCTGGGCCGTTACGAGCACCAGCCGCAGCCGAACATCGGCGAGTTGCTCGACCTGGTGGCGCTGGGCAGCGTCGCCGACGTGGTGCCGCTCGATGCCAACAACCGCATCCTGGTGCACCAGGGTTTGGAGCGGATCAGGGCAGGGCGGGCGCGTCCCGGTCTGAAGGCTATCCTGGAAGTGGCGCGCCGCGATCATCGCCGGCTCACGTCCACCGACCTCGGCTTCATTCTCGGCCCACGGCTGAACGCCGCTGGCCGCCTGGACGACATGAGCCTGGGCATCGAATGCCTGCTCTGCGAAGACCCGGCCACGGCGCTGGCCATGGCCCAGGAGCTCGACGGCCTGAACCAGGACCGCAAGAGCATCGAGCAGGGCATGCAGCGCGAAGCCCTGGCCCAGCTCAAGGACCTCTCGCTGGACGACATGCCCTACGGCCTGTGCCTGTTCGACGCGGACTGGCACCAAGGCGTGATCGGCATCCTCGCCTCGCGTCTGAAAGAGCGCTACCACCGCCCGACCATCGCCTTCGCCGACGCCGGCGACGGTCTGTACAAAGGCTCGGCGCGCTCGGTGCCGGGCTTCCACATCCGCGATGCGCTGGATGCGGTCGCGGCCCGTCATCCGGCGCTGATCAGCAAGTTCGGCGGCCATGCCATGGCCGCGGGGCTGACTCTGCCGGCCGAACATTTCGCCACCTTCGCCCAGGCCTTCGACGAGGAAGTGCGACGGCAACTGGTCGAAGACGATCTGACCGGGCGGCTGTTGTCCGACGGCACCCTGGCGGTGGAGGAGTTTCACCTGGAACTGGCCCGCGCCCTGCGCAATGCCGGGCCTTGGGGGCAGCACTTTCCCGAGCCGCTGTTCCATGGGGTGTTCGAGCTGGTGGAGCAACGCATCGTCGGCGAGCGGCACCTGAAGGTGGTGCTCAAGAGCGAGTGCGGGTCGCTGCGTCTGGATGGCATCGCCTTCGGCGTGGACCGCGAGGTGTGGCCCAACCCCGGCGTGCGCTGGGTGGAACTGGCCTACAAACTGGACGTCAACGAGTTTCGCGGCAACGAAAGCGTGCAGTTGCTGATCGCCCACATCGAAGCGCGCTGACAGGGCCTGGTGTACAGCTCGTGCCACGTGGCGGCGGGGTAGGCAATCGGGTGGAACCATTGGCCTGTCCGGGCGGGTCTAGTTTCTGAGAGCGGTAGCGGGGTAGTCGTCAGACGCGCCCCTGCGCCGCATAACCTTGGAGCCCCTGGGAGGTCTGTCCATGAGCCTGTTGCTTGAGCCCTACACCCTGCGTCAACTGACGTTGCCCAACCGCATCGTCGTCTCGCCCATGTGCCAGTACTCGTCGGCCGACGGCCTGGCCAACGACTGGCACCTGGTGCACCTGGGCAGCCGCGCCGTCGGTGGCGCCGGGCTGGTGATCGCCGAAGCCACCGCCGTCACCGCCGATGGCCGCATCACGGCCGGCGATCTGGGATTGTGGAACGACGAGCAGATCGCGCCGTTGCAGCGCATCACCCGCTTCATCACCGCACAAGGCGCCGTGCCGGGCCTGCAGCTGGCCCACGCCGGGCGCAAGGCCAGTACCCATCGGCCGTGGACCGGCGAGCATGGCAGCGTGCCGGAAGGCGAGGGCGGCTGGCAGACCGTAGGCCCGTCGCCGATCGCTTTCGACCCCGAGCATGCCGCGCCGCGTGAACTGAGCGAGGCTGAGATCGCCGATATCGTCCAAGCCTTCGTCGCCGCCACGCACCGCGCGCTGACCGCAGGCTTCAAGGTGGTCGAAGTGCATGCCGCGCACGGCTATCTGTTGCACCAGTTCCTCTCGCCGCTGAGCAACCAGCGCCGCGACAACTATGGCGGCTCGTTCGAAAACCGCATCCGCCTGACCTTGGAGATCACCCAAGCCATGCGTGATGCCTGGCCGGCCGAATTGCCGCTGTTCGTGCGGGTGTCGGCCACCGACTGGGTGGAAGACGGCTGGAACCCCGAGGAAACCGTGGAGCTGGCGCGGCGTCTGCGGGCCATGGGCGTCGATCTGATCGATGTGTCTTCCGGTGGCACTTCGGCCAACGCCGAAATCCCCACCGGCCCGGGTTACCAGACCCGTTTCGCCGAATCCGTGCGCAAGGAAGCGGAGATCCCTACCGGCACGGTGGGCATGATCACCGAACCTGCCCAAGCCGAGCACATCCTGCGTACCGGCCAGGCCGACCTGATCTTCCTGGCCCGCGAACTGCTGCGCGACCCGTACTGGCCGCTGCATGCCGACGACGACCTGGGTGGCCACCAAGCGACTTGGCCTGCGCAGTACCAGCGCGCGACCAGCCGGTCCAGCCCGATTCATGAATCCGATTTGCGAGACTGATCGACGACGGGCCGCATTGCGGCCCTGGCCTCAAGGTTGCCGGCTCGGACCAATGCAGCCTGCGCGCATGCACGATCACAGCGCAGTCGCAATTCGAGCTCGTGCTTTGAGGCAACACTGCCTGGCCGCATGGAACCACAGGCTGCGGCGCTTATCTGAAGCCCGGCTCAACCTCAACAACCTAGAGTTGCGTACCGTGGCGACAACCGAATCTAATTCGGAGCCGATACAGCCTGCTGTACGGCACCGGCGTGCTGCGGCGGCAATTCGGATCACGTGTGGCGCCTGTACACTACGCCTATCGGACCCCGTCCTGAGCAACATTCCGAAGCAAATCTCCCCGCCGCTCAGCGCCGACATCTGAACCGCCCTCAGCGCGCATCAGTCGTACCTGGCATACCTCATCCGTCTACGGAGATACGCCATGAATACCCGCGGCTTGCTCGATCAACTGCTCAAATCCGGCCAAGACTTGCTCAAGCAACACGCCGGCAAGGCGAACGGCACGCCTGGCGGTGCCAATGCCGGCATGGGCGCCGGACTGGGCGGGCTGCTCTCGGGTGTCGGCGGCAAAGCTCTGGGTGCCGGTGCGTTGGGCGCACTGCTCGGCGGCAAGAAAACCCGCAAGATGGGCGGCAAGGCCATCAGCTACGGCGGCCTGGCCGCGCTCGGCATGCTGGCCTACAAGGCCTATGGCGCCTGGCAGGCCAACCAGGCCAGTCAGACCGGCCAAGCCACTGCCGGCAACACTGCGCCGCGCGAGCCGCAAACCCTCGACCGTGTCCCTGCCGATCAAGCCGAACGGCACAGCCAGGCGATTCTCCAGGCACTGGTGGCGGCAGCCAAGGCCGATGGCCATGTCGACGATCGCGAACGCGCCTTGATCGAAGGCGAATTCAGTCGTCTGGACGGCGATGCCGAAGTGCGCCAATGGCTCCAGACCGAACTGGCCAAGCCGCTCGACCCGGCCGCAGTGGCGCAAGCTGCACAAACTCCGGAAATGGCCGCCGAGATGTTCCTCGCCAGCCTGATGATGGTCGATCAGGAAAATTTCATGGAGCGCGCCTACCTCGATGAGCTGGCCCGGCAACTGCGCCTCGATCCGGCCTTGCGCCAAGAGCTGGAAAACCAGGCGCATCTGGCCGGCGCGCAGTGAGAGTGTTGCGACGGGCGCACCCCGACCGTCACGCTCGCCTGCCTTCGGACTTCGCAGGCCAGCACTCTTTTAAAGGGAACGAAAAGTCCGAGTGTTGAAGTTTCCAGGGCGCGGAGTTGGGAGCACCCGACACGCGCCTGCACGTCTGCCCGCTTAACTTCCGACCAACGGTAGATTGACGAATCTCTGAACATTTGATGTATTGAAACCGGTTTCATTCGCCCATTACAACGCCAATAAGGCTCGCAATGACCATTCGATCACCCTCGTCCCACACGCGGGTCACCATCAGCGAAGTCGCCAAAGCCGCCGGTGTGTCCAAAGCCACCGTGTCGCGCTTCATCGGCGGCGACCGGCAGTTGCTGGCCGAGGCCACCGCCCGGCGCCTGGACGAGGTGATCCAGCACCTGGGCTACCGCCCCAACCAGATGGCCCGTGGCCTCAAGCGCGGACAGACGCGCCTGATCGGCATGCTGGTCGCCGACATTCTCAACCCCTATTCCGTCGCGGTGATCCGCGGTGTGGAAACGGCCTGCCGCCAGCACGGCTACAGCCTTGTGCTGTGCAACACCAACCGCGACGACGAACAGGAACGCCACCACCTGGAGGCGTTGCAGTCGTACAACGTCGAAGGCCTGATCGTGAACACCCTCGGCCACCAGCCCAGCCAACTGCTCGACCTGCACCGCCGCCTGCCCATGGTGCTGGTGGATCGACAACTGGCGGACCTGCAGGTCGACATGGTCGGGCTGGACAACCACGATGCCGTCGAACAGGCCCTGGACCACCTTCAGGCCCAGGGCTACCGCGACATCGTTGCCGTTGGCGAACCACTGGACGGCACCAGTTCGCGGCATGAGCGCGTGCAGGCGTTCACCGCCTCCCTGCAACGACGAGCCGGCATGCGCGGTCGCGTGCTGAGCCTCGACGCCCAGTTGCCGCAAGCACTCGAACAGTGTCTGGCCAGCGACCGGCACGGCCCCCAGGCGCTGCTGACCTTCAATGGCGTCGCTACGCTGGCCGTGACCCGCGCCTTGCAGGCGGTCGGGCGAGCATTGAGCAACGGTTTGGGCCTGATCGCCATCGACGAGCTGGACTGGTGCCCGCTGGTCGGCCCTGGCATCACTGCCCTGGCCCAACCTACCGAGCGTATCGGCGCGGCCGCGTTCGAGTGCCTGCTCGAACGTGTGCGCGGCAGTCAAGGGTCGGCTCGGCGCTTGGATTTCAAAGCGCAGTTGATCGTGCGCGGCTCCACCTCCCTTATCCCCTGACGAGATTGCAATGACACACCGCAGCCTGCCGCTGCGCTAAAAATGAAACCGGTTTCATCCGAAGCAGACGAGGACAATAACAATGCAGCCCAATCCTGTTTCCATCAGCCTTTCCAGCTACGGTGCCGACCTGGTGCGCAAGCGTGGTCAGGCCGCCTTCATCGACGTGCTGGCCGACGCCGGCGTCGACCGCGTCGAGTTGCGCGAAGAGCTCTTCGCCGAACCGCCCGACACCGCCAGGCTCAAAGCCGCAGTCGCCAGCCGGGACTTGGAATGCCTGTACTCCACGCCTTTGGAGCTGTGGACGCGTCATGGTCGACCCGATCCGCAGTTGCCGCAGGCACTGGCCACGGCCCGTGCGCTGGGCGCCGTTGCCCTGAAGGTGTCCCTCGGCCATTTCCGCGCCGAATGCGACCTCGCCGAGCTCGGGCCCTGGCTCAGGCCAGGCGACCCGCTGCTGTTGGTGGAAAACGACCAGACGGCGCACGGCGGTCGGCTCGAGGGGCTGCTGAGCTTCTTTCAGCGCGCGCAACAGGCCGCACTGCCGGTGGGCATGACGTTCGATATCGGCAACTGGCAATGGCAGGGTGAATCGGCCGCGCATGCGGCGCGTCACCTGGGGGGCTGGGTACGCTACGTGCATTGCAAGGCGGTGGCGCGCAACGCCGATGGTCGCCTGGTCGCCGTACCGCCGCAGCCAAGCGAACTGTCGGACTGGCAGCGCTTGTTCGCGTGTTTTCCGCCGGGCGTGCCGCGGGCCGTGGAGTATCCGCTGGTTGGCGCCGACCTCACCGCCGTGACCCAGCTGCACGCCAACGCACTGGCAAGGCTCGGCACCCACCCGGAGGTGAGCCATGCCTGAGCATGACGTGCTGTGTTTCGGCGAAACCATGGCGATGTTCGTGGCCCAGCAGACGGGCGACCTGGACCAGGTGGAGACCTTCGGCCGGCGTATCGCCGGCGCCGACAGTAACGTGGCGATCGGCTTGGCGCGTCTGGGCTGGCGGGTGCGCTGGCTCAGCCGTGTGGGCGACGATGCGCTGGGCCGCTTCGTGCTCGCCAGCCTGCGCCGCGAGGGCCTGGACTGCAGCCAGGTGGCGGTCGATCCCTGCCATCCCACCGGCTTCCAGCTCAAGGCCCGTCGCGACGACGGCGGCGACCCGGCGGTCGAATACTTCCGTACCGGATCGGCGGCGAGCAAATTGTCGGTCGAGGATCTGGACGTCGCCGTGCCCCAAGCACGCCACCTGCACGCCACCGGCATCGTTCCGGCCCTGTCCGAGCGTTGCCGGCAGTTGTCCCATGCGTTGATCGAGCGTATGCGGGCCGCGGGCGCGAGCGTTTCCTTCGACCCCAACCTGCGGCCGTCCCTGTGGCCGGACCGCCAGACCATGGTGCGCGAGATCAACGCCCTGGCGATCAAGGCGCATTGGGTGCTGCCGGGCCTCGAGGAAGGCCGTGTGCTGACTGGTTGGACCACCCCAGCCGACATCGCCGCGTTCTACCTCGACCAGGGTGTGCAACGGGTGGCGATCAAGCTGGGCCCAGAGGGTGCCTACTACCGTGACGCCGCCGGCCATGGCCTGGTCGCCCCGGTGCCGGTGGCCAAGGTCATCGACACCGTCGGTGCTGGCGACGCCTTCGCCGTGGGCGTGATCAGTGCGTTGCTCGACGGCCTGCCCCTGGCGCAGGCCGTGGCCCGCGGCAACTGGTGCGGCAGCCGCGCCGTACAAAGCTTGGGCGACATGGAGGGCCTGCCGCTGCGCGAAGAACTGGCCGCCCATGAGTTGCGCGCCAGCGCTTGATGAACATCGCCGGCTCGCCGGCCTGCTGAGACAACAACAATTCGCTCAGGAGCAATTCCATGCACTCGAACAAACTCGCGCCGCGGCGCTGGTGGTACCTGATTCCCATCGTCTTCATCACCTACAGCCTGGCCTACCTGGACCGCGCCAACTATGGCTTCGCCGCGGCCTCAGGGATGGCCGACGACCTGCACATCACCCCGGCGCTGTCTTCGCTGCTGGGGGCGCTGTTCTTCCTGGGCTACTTCTTCTTCCAGGTGCCCGGTGCGCTCTACGCGCAGAAAGGCAGCGTCAAGAAGCTGATCTTCGTCAGCCTGATCCTCTGGGGTGGCCTGGCGACCCTCACCGGGATGGTGAGCAACGTGTACCTGCTGATCGCCATCCGCTTCCTGCTCGGCGTGGTGGAAGCGGTGGTGATGCCAGCGATGCTGGTGTACCTGTGCCACTGGTTCACCCGCGCCGAGCGCTCGCGGGCCAACACCTTCCTGATGCTCGGCAATCCGGTGACCATCCTGTGGATGTCGGTGGTGTCCGGCTACCTGATCAAGCACCTGGACTGGCGCTGGATGTTCATCATCGAAGGCTTGCCGGCGGTGCTCTGGGCCTTCGTCTGGTGGCGGCTGGTGGACGATCGGCCGGCCCAGGCGAAATGGCTCGGCGAGGAAGACAAAGCCCGCTTGGCACAGGCGTTGGCCGACGAGCAGCAGGGGTTGAAGCCGGTGAAGAACTACCGCGAGGCCTTCCGCTCCCCCCAGGTGATCATCCTGTCGCTGCAGTACTGCTGCTGGAGCATCGGTGTGTACGGCTTCGTGCTGTGGCTGCCGTCGATCCTCAAGCAGGCCGCCCAGGTCGACATCGTCGAAGCCGGCTGGCTGGCCTCGGTGCCGTACCTCGCGGCCGTGCTGGCGATGGTCGGCGTGTCCTGGGCCTCAGACCGCCTGCAAGTGCGCAAGCGTTTCGTCTGGCCGCCGCTGCTGGTCGCGGCCGTGGCGTTCTATGGATCCTACGCATTGGGCACCGAGCATTTCTGGCTGTCGTACGCGTTGCTGGTCATCGCGGGTGCGTGCATGTATGCGCCCTACGGGCCGTTCTTCGCCATCGTGCCGGAGATCCTGCCGAGCAACGTCGCCGGCGGCGCCATGGCCCTGATCAACAGCATGGGCGCGCTGGGCTCGTTCGGCGGGTCGTGGCTGGTGGGCTACCTCAACGGCATCACCGGCGGGCCGGGCAGTTCGTACCTGTTCATGGCCGGGGCGCTGCTGCTCGCCGTGGTGCTGACCGCCGCCTTCAAACCGCCCCATAGCGCCAGGCGCGACGCCTTGGGCGCCGCACCGCTGGCGACCAGCCATTAGGAACTGACATGAACAAACGTATCGTCGTGTACAAAACGCTGTCCCCTGCGCTGCTCGAGCGGCTGCAACAGCACGTCGCCGTCACCCAGGTGGACCTCACCGCCAGCGATGGGCTGGCCCGCCTGCGCGAGGTCTTGCCAGGTGCCCACGGCCTGCTCGGCGCCAGCCTGCCGTTGGGCAGCGACTTGCTGGACTTGGCGCCAGACCTGCAAGTGGTGTCGAGCATCTCGGTGGGCGTGGACAACTACGACATCCCCGACCTGACACGGCGCAGGGTGATGCTCACCCACACCCCGGACGTGCTCACCGAAACCACCGCCGACACGGGCTTCGCGCTGCTCCTGGCCAGCGCGCGGCGCGTGGTCGAGCTGGCCAACTGGGTACGCGACGGCCATTGGCACAAGAGCCTGGGGCCGGCGCATTTCGGCACCGACGTGCAAGGCAAGACCCTCGGCATCGTCGGCATGGGCCGCATCGGCGACGCCCTGGCGCGGCGGGCCGCTGCCGGCTTCGGTATGCGCGTGCTGTACCACAGCAACCATCGCAAGCCCGACGCCGAGGCACGCCACGGGGCACGCTATCGCAGCCTCGACGCGTTGCTGGGCGAAGCCGACTTCGTCTGCCTGACCGTACCTTTGAGCGCCAGCACCGAAGGCCTCATCGGCGCCCGGGAACTGGCGCTGATGAAGCCTGGGGCGATCCTGGTGAACATCGCCCGCGGACGCGTGGTCGACGAAGCCGCGCTGATCGAGGCCCTGCGCGACGGCCGCATCGGCGGCGCGGGGTTGGATGTCTTCGAGCAGGAACCGCTGCCGGCCGACTCGCCGCTGTTGCGCCTGAGCAACGTGGTGGCGACGCCGCACATCGGCTCGGCGACCCATGAAACCCGTGAAGCGATGGCCCGTTGCGCGGTGGACAATCTGCTCGAGGCGTTGGCAGGGGAGCGGCCGAGGTATTGGGTCAACCCGTTCTGAGGCTGCGAGAGGGTGGCGCTCAGCACTTCTGCACCGCCATCCATCACTGCGATGCTTCGCTCGCTGGCTAATCGGCGTTTGGCTCCACAGTGCACTCCACCGATGGCGGCTCTGCCGCCCATCGCGGGCATGGCCTGAGTGTCGGCTGAGGTATCGGCACGCCAGCGCGCAGAATACTGGCTACCTGCCATAGCGGTTTATCTTGATCGGCCCATCAGGTTCTTGCCGCGCATGCCGCTGTACATCACGGCTTGGCCCGATTTCGTAAGGAATAGGGGGTGTAAGCCGTAAGAACTATCCCGCAAACGTGTAGGAAGGCTGGGCTATACTCTGGCGATTTTTCCCACTCCTAGAGTGTCGCCGAGGGCTGAATGTGAAGAACTGGACCATGCGCCAAAGGATTCTGGCGAGTTTCGCCGTGATCATCGCCATCATGCTGCTGATGATCGTGGCCGCCTACTCGCGCCTGATGGCCATCGAGTCCAGCGAGGAGGCGGTGGGTTCGGACAGCATTCCGGGCGTGTACTACAGCTCGATGATCCGCAGCGCCTGGGTCGACAGCTACGTCAGCAGCCAGCAGTTGGTCGGGTTGTCGCGTCATCGTGAAATCACCACGGCCGACGTGGAGATGTTCAAGAGTTTCGAGCAGCGCTTGCAGCAATCGATGGCCAGCTACCAACAGACCATCCGCACGCCCGACGACCGTGCCAGCTTCGACGCCTTCGTGGTCATGCAGCAGCGCTACGTCGAGCTGATCGAGCAGGTGTTGCAGACCTACCGCCAGCAGAATTACGCCGAGGCCGAGCGGCTGATCATCGAGGTGCTCAGCCCGGCTTGGGCCGAAGGGCGCAAGCACCTCAACGAAGTCATCGAGCGCAACCGCGACCGCGCCAACGACGCCTCGCGCGACATCGTCGATGCCGTGGCCACGGCCAAGTTCAGCATGAGCGTGTCGCTGGTGCTGGCGATCATGGCCGCCGGCATCTGCGGGCTGTTGCTGATGCGCGCGATCTTCGATCCCATGCACAAGATCGTCCAGGCCCTCGACCGTCTGCGCTCGGGGGATTTGAGCATGCGCTTGAACCTGGCCCGGCGCGACGAGTTCGGCGCCATCGAAACCGGCTTCAACGAGATGGCCGAGGCCCTCGCCAACCTGGTGGCCCAGGCCCAGCGTTCTTCGGTGCAGGTGACCACCTCGGTGACCGAGATCGCCGCCACTTCCAAGCAGCAGCAGGCCACCGCCACCGAAACCGCGGCCACCACTACCGAGATCGGCGCCACCTCACGGGAAATCGCCGCCACCTCGCGCGACCTGGTGCGCACCATGAGCGAAGTGACCAACGCCGCCGACCAGGCTTCGAGCCTGGCGGGCGCCGGGCAGCAGGGCGTGGCGCGCATGGAAGACACCATGCACCAGGTGATGGGCGCGGCCGAGCTGGTCAACGCCAAGCTGGGCATCCTCAACGAGAAGGCCGGCAACATCAATCAAGTGGTGGTGACCATCGTCAAGGTCGCCGACCAGACCAACCTGCTGTCGCTCAACGCTGCCATCGAAGCCGAAAAGGCCGGCGAGTACGGTCGCGGTTTCGCCGTGGTCGCCACCGAAGTGCGGCGCCTGGCCGACCAGACCGCCGTGGCCACCTACGACATCGAGCAGATGGTGCGCGAGATCCAGTCGGCGGTCTCGGCCGGGGTCATGGGCATGGATAAATTCTCCGAAGAAGTGCGCCGCGGCATGTTCGAAGTGACCCAGGTCGGCGAGCAACTGACGCAGATCATCCAGCAGGTGCAGGCCTTGGCGCCGCGCGTGCTGATGGTCAACGAAGGCATGCAGGCCCAGGCCACCGGCGCCGAGCAGATCAATCAGGCGCTGGCCCAGCTCAGCGACGCCAGCACGCAGACCGTGGAATCGCTGCGCCAGGCGAGCTTCGCCATCGACGAGCTGAGCCAGGTCGCCGCCGGCCTGCGCGGCGGCGTGTCGCGGTTCAAAGTCTGAACCGCCATGACCGACCCGCATGATCGCGTGGCGCCTGTGCGCGCCGGCAAGGGCAACCTGTACCTGCTCTTTCGGCTCAATGCCGAACGCTTCGCCCTGGACGTGCGCGAAGTGATCGAGGTCCTGCACCATCGCCCGCTCAAGCCCATCGCCCAGGCTCCGGCCTGGGTGGCCGGGGTGTTCGCCCACCGCGGCGTGCTGGTGCCGGTGATCGACCTGGCGCAACTGACCTTCGCCACGCCTTCGCAGCAGCGCACCAGCACGCGCTTGGTGCGCGTGCATTACCGGCCGGGCGATGGCCGCGAGCTGCAACTGGGCCTGATCCTCGAACAGGCCAGCGACACCTTGCGCTGCCATGCCGACGAGTTCCAACCCTATGGCCTGGACAACCCCGACGCCACCTACTTGGGGCCGGTCCGCCAGGACGGTCGCGGTCTGGTGCAGCGCATCCAGGTCAACGACCTGTTGACTGACGCCGTGCGCCAGTTGCTGTTCCCGCGCGTCGGCGCCGAGGGCAGGCGATGAACGACACCCGTTTCTTCCGTTTCCTGCAGCAACGCATCGGCCTGGACGTCGAGTCGGTCGGCGCCGCCATGGTCGAGCGGGCCCTGCAGCAGCGCTGCATGGCGGTGCAGGCCCAGGATCTCGACGACTACTGGCTGCACCTGCAGCAGTCGGCTGCAGAGCAACAGGCGCTGATCGAGGCGGTGATCGTCCCCGAAACCTGGTTCTTCCGCTATGCCGAGTCGTTCTCGGCCCTATTGAGCCTGGCCCGCCAGCGCCTGGCCGAGCCAGGCCGCGAACGTGCCCTGCGGCTGCTCAGCCTGCCGTGCTCGACCGGCGAGGAACCCTATTCCATCGCCATGGCCCTGCTCGACGGCGGTCTTGCGCCGGACAGTTTCAGCATCGATGCGCTGGACATCAGCCCGTTGTCCATCGCCAAGGCCGAGCAGGCGCTGTATGGACGCAACTCGTTCCGCGGCGGCGAACAGGCCTTCAAGGCTCGCCATTTCGATGAGCGCGAAGGGGGTCAGCAGTTGCACGAGCGGGTGCGGCGTCAGGTGACCCTGCAAGTGGGCAATGTCCTCGACCCGGCGCTGTTATCGCGCGAGGCCCTGTACGACTTCGTCTTCTGCCGCAATCTGCTGATCTATTTCGACCTGCCGACCCAGCAACGCGTGTTCGAGGTGCTCAAGCGCCTGATGGCGGCCAACGGCGTGCTGTTCATCGGCCCGGCCGAGGGCAGCCTGCTGGCGCGTCTGGGCATGCGCCCGGTGGGCATCGCCCAATCCTTCGCCTATGTGCGCGAGCAGACGCCCACTGCCGCGCAAAGTTCGCCACCACGCACCGTGCCCGGCCAGGCCCAGTCGCTGCAAAAGGCACTACCTGCGCAGCCTGCTCGGTCTGGCGCGACCCGGTCTGGCGCGACCCTCTCCGAAACGGCTCGACCAAGCGCGGCTCGGTCCGATTCGGTCCGAGCGCAGGTTGCGGCAACGCCGCGCTTGGCCCACCCCAGCGCGCCGACCGCGAGCACGCCAACGCAGAACGAAGCTGCCCTGCTGGCGCACATCGCAGCGCAGGCCAATGCCGGCGACAGCCGTCAAGCCCGCGTCAGTTGCGAACAGTACCTGCGCCAGTTCGCGCCCAAGGCCCAGGTCTATTACTGGCTTGGCCTGCTCAGCGACACCGAGGGCGATACCTCGCAGGCCCTGGCCCATTACCGCAAGGCGCTGTACCTGGAACCGCAGCACACCGATACGTTGGTGCACCTGGCCGCGCTGCTCGCGGCGCAAGGCGACCACAGCGGCGCGCGGCGTTTGCAGGAGCGCGCCGCGCGCGCCGGCCGGAGGACTGACGCATGAGCGAGATCGATGTCCTGAACGTAGTCGCCCAGACCGACCAGCTCATCGACGATTGCTGGAACCGCATTGGCGTGCAGGGCGACAAGCAATGCCCGCTGCTCGCCCGGCACATCCACTGCCGCAATTGCGAGGTCTACGCCGAGGCGGCCACGCGCTTGCTCGACCGCTATGCGCTGATGGCCGACGAGCAACTGGAGGCACCGCTCCCCGTGGAAGAGGACAGCGGCCGCTCGATGCTGCTGCTGCGCCTGGGCGAGGAGTGGATGGCGTTGGCCACCGCGTGCCTGGCCGAAATCGCCCCGACCCAACGCGTGCATGCCTTGCCGCACCAGCGCGCGCGGGCCTTGCAAGGCGTGGTCAACGTGCGGGGCGCGCTGGTGCCGTGCCTGTCGCTCACCCAGCTTCTAGGGCTGGCGCCTGCGCCTGTCGTGGAGCGCGCCACGCGCACCCTGCCGCGCATGCTCATCCTCTCGGCCGCAGGTGGGCCGGTGGTGTTGCCGGTCGATGAGGTGGACGGCATCCATCGGCTCGACCCGGCGCGTCTGCACAGCGACCGCAACGGCGCCGAATTCACCCTGGCCGTGCTGCAGTGGCGGGGCCGTAGCGTGCGCATCCTCGATGAGCGCCAATTGTTGTCGGCCGTCGACCGGAGCCTGTCATGACCCCCGAGCAAATGCGCGATGCCTCGTTGCTCGAACTGTTCGGCCTGGAAGCCGAGGCGCAGACCCAAGTGCTCAGCGCCGGCCTGATGGCCCTGGAGCGTAGCCCGACCCAGGCCGACCAGCTCGAAGCCTGCATGCGCGCTGCACACTCGCTCAAGGGCGCAGCGCGAATCGTCGGCATCGACGCCGGGGTCAGCGTCGCCCACGTGATGGAGGACTGCCTGGTGGCGGCGCAGGAAGGGCGCCTGCTGCTGCGCCCCGAGCATATCGACGCCTTGTTGCAGGGCACCGACCTGCTGATGCGTATCGCCACCCCAGGCGACATGGCGGCGGCGACGGCGGTCGCGCCGTTCCTCGAACAGATGGCCCGCCTGCTCGACCCGACGGCCCAGGCCGCTGCCGGCCGCCACCTGGCACCGCCCACACAGACCCCTGCGCCTGCGCTGCCCACGCCCACTGTGGCAGAACCGGCGCCTGCACCGGCCGACCCCAGCGTCGAGCCGGGACCACGACGTAGCGCGGGGGAGGGCGGCGAGCGCGTATTGCGGGTCACTGCCGACCGGCTCAACAGCCTGCTCGACCTGTCGAGCAAGTCGCTGGTGGAAACTCAGCGGCTCAAGCCCTACCTGGCCACCCTGCAGCGCCTCAAACGCATGCACGGCCAAGGTCTGCGCGCCCTCGACGGGCTCAAGGCGCAGCTCGACAGTGGCGGGCAAAGCCCCGAAGTGCTCGAAGCGCTGGCGCAGACCCAAAGCATGCTGGTCGAAACCCAGCAGATCCTCGCCCAGCAGGCCGCCGACCTCGACGAGTTCGGCTGGCAGGCCAGCCAGCGCGCGCAACTGCTCTACGACACCGCGCTGGCCTGTCGCATGCGCCCGTTCGCCGACGTGCTCACCGGCCAGGGCCGCATGGTCCGCGACCTGGGCCGCTCGCTGGGCAAGCAGGTGAGACTGCAGATCGACGGCGAGAAGACCCAGGTCGATCGCGAAGTGCTGGAGAAGCTCGATGCGCCCTTGACCCATCTGCTGCGCAACGCGGTCGACCACGGCATCGAAGCGCCCGAGCAGCGTCTGCGCGCCGGCAAGCCCGAAGCGGGGGAGATCCGCCTGCGCGCCTCGCATCAGGCCGGTCTGCTGGTGCTGGAGCTGACCGACGACGGCGCCGGCATCGACCTGGAACGCCTGCGCCGCAGCATCGTTGCCCGTGCCCTGTCGCCGGCCGAGACCGTGGCGCAGATGAGCGAGGAGGAACTGCTCAGCTTCCTGTTCCTGCCCGGCTTCAGCCTGCGCGACCAGGTCACCGAGGTGTCGGGTCGCGGCGTCGGCCTGGATGCGGTGCAGCACATGGTACGCAACCTGCGCGGCGCCATCGCCCTGAGCCACACGCCGGGGCAGGGCTGTCGCTTCCACATCGAGGTGCCGCTGACGCTGTCGGTGGTGCGCAGCCTGGTGGTGGAGGTCGGCGGCGAAGCCTACGCCTTCCCGCTGGTGCACATCGAGCGCACCCTCGACGTGCCGGCCGAGGCCATCGTGCAGATCGAAGGCCGCCAGCACTTCTGGCACGAAGACCGCCACATTGGGCTGGTCGCGGCCAGCCAGTTGCTCAATCGGCCGCCTGCCCAAGGCGAGCGCAGCAGCCTGCGGGTGGTGGTGATCCGTGAGCACGACCAGCTTTACGGTGTGGCCGTCGAGCGCTTGGTCGGCGAGCGGGTGCTGGTGGTGATGCCGCTCGATCCGCGCTTGGGCAAGGTCCAGGACATTTCCTCCGGCGCCTTGCTCGACGATGGCTCGGTGGTGCTGATCATCGATGTCGAAGACCTTTTGCGCTCGGTGGAAAAGCTGCTCACCACCGGGCGTCTGGAGCGCATCGAACGCGGCGCGCAAGGGCCGGGCCAGGCACGCAAGCGCGTGCTGGTGGTCGACGATTCGCTGACCGTGCGCGAGCTGCAGCGCAAGCTGCTCGGCAACCGCGGGTATGAGGTGGCCGTGGCGGTGGACGGCATGGATGGCTGGAACGCGCTGCGCAGCGACCCGTTCGACCTGCTGATCACCGACATCGACATGCCGCGCATGGATGGCATCGAACTGGTGACCCTGGTGCGGCGCGACAATCGGTTGCAGTCATTGCCCGTGATGGTGGTGTCGTACAAAGACCGCGAAGAGGACCGTCGCCGCGGGCTGGACGCTGGTGCCGACTACTACCTGGCCAAAGCCAGCTTCCATGATGATGCGCTGCTGGATGCGGTGGTCGAGCTCATTGGAGAAGCCCAGGGATGAAGATCGCCATCGTCAACGACATGCCCATGGCCGTGGAGGCCCTGCGCCGCGCCATTGCCCTGGAACCGGCGCACCAGGTGGTGTGGGTGGCCAGCAACGGCGCCGACGCGGTCGCGCGTTGCCTGGAACAGACGCCGGACCTGCTGCTGATGGACCTGATCATGCCGGTCATGGATGGGGTGGAGGCCACGCGGCTGATCATGGCGCAGACCCCCTGCGCCATCGTCATCGTCACGGTGGACCGCAAGCAGAACGTGCACCGCGTGTTCGAAGCCATGGGCCATGGCGCGCTGGATGTGGTGGACACGCCCGCGCTGGGCGCCGGCGATCCGCGCGAAGCCGCAGCGCCCTTGTTGCGCAAGATCCTCAACATCAGTTGGCTGATCGGCCAGCAAAAGCCTACTGCCGCCCGCACGGTCACCACCGCACCGCGCCTGGACGCGCAACGCCGCACTTTGGTGGCGATCGGCTCGTCGGCCGGCGGGCCGGCCGCGCTGGAGGTGCTGCTCAAGGGGCTGCCGAAGAACTTCACGGCGGCCATCGTGTTGGTCCAGCACGTCGACCAGGTGTTCGCCAGCGGCATGGCCGACTGGCTGGCCGGGGCCTCGGGCCTGCCGGTGCGCCTGGCGCAGGAGGGCGAAACGCCGCAGCCGGGGCAAGTGCTGCTGGCCGGCACCAACCATCACCTGCGGCTGTTGCAGAACGGCACGCTGGCCTATACGCCGGAGCCGGTCAACGAGATCTACCGGCCGTCGATCGACGTGTTCTTCGAAAGCGTGGCGCGCTACTGGAGCGGCGATGCGGTCGGGGTGCTGCTCACCGGCATGGGCCGTGACGGTGCCCAAGGCCTGAAACTGATGCGCGAGCACGGTTTCCTGACCTTGGCCCAGGACCAGCAGAGCAGTGCTGTGTATGGCATGCCCAAAGCCGCAGCGGCGATCGGTGCCGCTGTGGAAATCCGCCCGTTGGAACGCATCGCCGGGCGCTTGACGGAAATCTTTTCAAAATGACGATAGTTGAGTCGTGCCGTGACATCGGTACAGGCCAGGTGAACAGGCATGAGTGAGTTACGGCTGGAGGGCTTCAACGGGGCCGACGAGAATTCGGCGATGGTGCTGCTGGTCGACGACCAGGCCATGATCGGCGAGGCGGTACGCCGCGGGCTGGCCCAGGAAGACAACATCGACTTCCACTTCTGCGCCGACCCGCACCAGGCAGTGGCCCAGGCCATCCGCATCAAGCCCACGGTGATCCTGCAGGACCTGATCATGCCGGGCCTCGACGGCCTGACCCTGGTGCGCGAATACCGCAACAACCCGGCCACTCAGGACATCCCGATCATCGTCCTGTCGACCAAGGAAGACCCGCTGGTGAAAAGTGCGGCCTTCGCCGCCGGCGCCAACGACTACCTGGTCAAGCTGCCCGACACCATCGAGCTGGTGGCGCGCATCCGCTACCACTCGCGCTCCTACATGACCCTGCTGCAACGCGACGAGGCCTACCGCGCCCTGCGCGTGAGCCAGCAACAACTGCTCGACACCAACCTGATGCTGCAACGGTTGATGAACTCCGACGGGCTGACCGCATTGTCGAACCGTCGCCACTTCGACGAGTACCTGGAGCTGGAATGGCGCCGCGCCATGCGCGAACAGCAGCAGTTGTCGCTACTGATGATCGACGTCGACTACTTCAAGGCCTTCAACGACACCTTCGGCCACCTGGCCGGCGACGAGGCGCTGCGCCAGGTGGCCGACGCCATCCGCCGTTCCTGTTCGCGGCCCAGCGACCTGCCGGCCCGTTACGGCGGCGAAGAGTTCGCCCTGGTGCTGCCCAACACCTCGCCCGGCGGCGCGCGCCTGGTCGCCGAGAAACTGCGCCAGACCGTGCTGGCCCTGGACATCGCCCACACCCGGCCGCAGCCCGACGCGCGGCTGACCGTGAGCATCGGCCTGGCCACCCAGACGCCGGAGATCGGCAGCCATTGCCGGCAATTGATTTCGGCGGCGGACAAAGGGCTTTACCAGGCCAAGGCCGAAGGCCGCAATCGCGTCGTGGTGGCCTGAGGCACGGAAGGAGCCGATGAGGGGGAGTGCCGGATGGCCTGCCGCCAGCCGGCAGAGTCGTTTATACTCTCCGGCTTTTCACCGAATCCCGTACGAGAGCCCGCCGACCATGGAAATCCAACCGATCCTCAATACCATCAAGGACCTCACCGAGCGGTCCCAGTCGATTCGGGGGTATCTTTGACTACGATCACAAGCATGACCGCCTGATCGAAGTCAATCGCGAGCTGGAAGACCCCAACGTCTGGAACAAGCCCGAGTACGCCCAGGCCCTGGGCCGTGAGCGCGCCATGCTGATGCAGGTGGTCGAGACCCTGGACAAGATGTCCGGCGGCCTGGCCGACTGCAAGGACCTGCTCGACATGGCCGTCGAGGAAGACGACGAAGGCGCGGTCGCCGATGTGGTCGCCGAGCTGGACGGCCTGGAGACCGAGCTGGCCAAGCTCGAATTCCGCCGCATGTTCAGCGGCGAGATGGACATGAACAACGCCTACGTCGACATCCAGGCCGGTTCCGGCGGCACCGAAGCGCAGGACTGGGCCAACATCCTGCTGCGCATGTACTTGCGCTGGGCCGACAAGCGCGGCTTCGACGCCACCATCATCGAACTGTCCGAAGGCGAAGTCGCCGGCATCAAGGGCGCCACCGTGCACATCAAGGGCGAGTACGCCTTCGGTTGGCTGCGCACCGAGATCGGCGTGCACCGTCTGGTGCGCAAGAGCCCGTTCGACTCCGGCGCCCGTCGCCATACCTCGTTCTCGGCGGTGTTCGTGTCCCCAGAGATCGACGACAAGGTCGAGATCGACATCAACCCGTCGGACCTGCGCATCGACACCTACCGCTCCTCCGGTGCCGGTGGCCAGCACGTCAACACCACCGACTCGGCGGTGCGGATCACCCACGTGCCGACCAACACCGTGGTGGCCTGCCAGAACGAACGCTCCCAGCACGCCAACAAGGACACCGCCATGAAGATGCTGCGGGCCAAGTTGTACGAACTGGAGATGCAGAAGCGCAACGCCGCGTCCCAGGCGCTGGAAGACAGCAAATCGGACATCGGCTGGGGCCACCAGATCCGCTCGTACGTGCTGGACGACTCGCGCATCAAGGACCTGCGTACCGGCGTCGAGCGCAGCGACTGCAACAAGGTGCTGGACGGCGACATCGACCAGTACCTGGAAGCCAGCCTCAAGCAGGGCCTGTAAGCCTCCAGTCCCTGGCCGGTACCGTCGCCGCGTGCCGGCCAGGCGGTCCGGCGACCCGGCGATCCCTCACCCGCGAGGGCCACGAACACCTGATGGAAAGAATGACGAAATGAGCGACCTCAAGACCGAAGCCCAAGACCTGCAACAGGAAGAAAACGCCCTCATCGCCCTGCGCAAGGAAAAGCTGGCGGCCGAACGCGCCAAGGGCCAGGCCTTCCCCAACGACTTCCGCCGCGACAGCTACTGCGACGACCTGCAGAAGCAGTACGCCGACCAGACCAAGGAAGCCTTGGAAGCCGCAGCGATTCCGGTCAAGGTCGCCGGTCGCATCATGCTCAACCGTGGCTCGTTCATGGTGATCCAGGACATGACCGGGCGCATCCAGGTCTACGTCAACCGCAAGACCCTGCCGGCCGAAACCCTGGCCGCCGTGAAGACCTGGGACCTGGGCGACATCATCAGCGCCGAAGGCACCCTGGCCCGTTCCGGCAAAGGCGACCTGTACGTCGAGA
This sequence comes from Pseudomonas sp. UBA6562, assembly GCF_002434265.1. Classification (GTDB taxonomy): domain Bacteria; phylum Pseudomonadota; class Gammaproteobacteria; order Pseudomonadales; family Pseudomonadaceae; genus Aquipseudomonas. Next base: position 293,784 of record NZ_DJJS01000001.1, read on the forward strand.
TGACCGACGTGCGCCTGCTGACCAAATCCCTGCGCCCGCTGCCGGACAAGCACCACGGCCTGACCGACACCGAGCAGCGCTACCGCCAGCGCTACGTCGACCTGATGGTCAACGAAGACACCCGCCACACCTTCCGCGTACGCTCGCAGGTGATCTCGCACATCCGCCAGTTCCTCATCGAGCGCGACTTCCTCGAAGTCGAGACACCGATGTTGCAGACCATTCCCGGCGGCGCGGCGGCCAAGCCGTTCGAAACCCACCATAACGCCCTGGACATGGCCATGTTCCTGCGCATCGCGCCGGAGCTGTACCTGAAGCGCCTGGTCGTCGGCGGCTTCGAGAAGGTTTTCGAGATCAACCGCAACTTCCGCAACGAAGGCGTCTCGACCCGGCACAACCCCGAGTTCACCATGCTCGAGTTCTACCAGGCCTACGCCGACTACCGCGACAACATGGACCTGACCGAGGAACTGTTCCGCGAGTTGGCGCACAAGGTGCTGGGCAGCACCGACGTGCCGTACGGCGACAAGGTGTTCCACTTCGGCGAGCCGTTCGTGCGCCTGTCGGTGTTCGATTCGATCCTCAAGTACAACCCCGAGCTCACCGCCGCCGACCTGCAAGACGTCGAGCGCGCCCGCACGATCGCCAAACAGGCCGGTGCCAAGGTCCTCGGCCACGAAGGCCTGGGCAAGCTGCAGGTGATGATTTTCGAAGAGCTGGTCGAGCATAAGCTGGAGCAGCCGCACTTCATCACCGAGTACCCGTTCGAGGTCTCGCCCCTGGCGCGCCGCAACGACGACAACCCGGCCGTCACCGACCGCTTCGAGCTGTTCATCGGCGGCCGCGAAATCGCCAACGCCTACTCCGAGCTCAACGATGCCGAAGACCAGGCCGAACGCTTCCTGGCCCAGGTGGCCGAGAAGGACGCCGGCGACGACGAAGCCATGCACTTCGACGCCGACTTCGTACGCGCATTGGAGTACGGCATGCCGCCGACGGCGGGCGAGGGCATCGGCATCGACCGTCTGGTGATGCTGCTGACCAATTCCCCGTCGATCCGCGACGTCATCCTGTTCCCGCACATGCGCCCACAGGCTTGACGAACCAGCCGCCTTTCGAGGCGGCTTTTTATTGCCTGTGTATGTCGTAGGTGCGCCGGGCATCATTACAGGAGATTGCTCAATGACCCCCGCCATGCCCCACCCAGGTGCCGCCGGCATCGCCAGCGCCGTTGCCGAAAGCGTGCAGTACCAAGGGCGCAAGACCGTGCGCCAGGGCAGCGAACAGCGCCGCCAGCAGATTCTCGACGCGGCCATGCGCATCGTCGTGCGCGACGGCGTGCGTGGCGTGCGCCACCGCGCCGTGGCCGCCGAGGCGCAGGTGCCGCTGTCGGCCACCACCTATTACTTCAAAGACATCGAAGATCTGCTGACCGATACCTTCGCCCAGTACGTCGCGCGCAGCGCCGACTACATGGCCACCCGCTGGGCCAGCACCGAAATCCTGCTGCGCGAGATGATCGCCCGTGGCGACGGCGGCGCGGCGGCCCGTGCCCAGCTGGCCGACGAGGTGGCGCGCATGGCGGTCGATTACGTGATGCGCCAGTTGCAAGGCCGCCGCGACTACCTGATCGCCGAACAGGCCTTCCGCCAGGAAGCGCTGCTGTGCCCACGCCTGGCCGAACTGGTCAGGGCCCACGAGCAGATCCTGCTGCACGGCGCGCACCAGTTGCTGCAGGTGATCGGCTCGCCCCAGCCGGAGCAGGACGCGCTGATGTTGACGGCCATCATCGAGCAGATGGAATATCGGGGGCTGCTCGAGCGGACCGATACCCAGAGCGAAGCGCAGATGCTGGCCATCCTCAGCCGTTTCCTGCACCTGGTGCTGGCGGCTGGTTGAGCGCCCCCGACCCTTTCAAGGAGAGCCCGATGAAACCCTGGCCCGTGCTGTTGGCGATGTCGTTGCTGCTGTTGGGCGGCTGCCTGGACACCTTCGAACACCCCGTGCCCGGCGCCCAGGCCGCGCCCAAGGCCCTGCTCGGGCAATGGCGCAGCAAGGACGCCTGGGGCGAGCCGCTGACCTTGACCATCAGCCAAGCCAAGGGCAACGCCTACCAGGCTGTGGCGCGGGCCAAGGGCAAGCCGGCGCGGACCTATCGCTTCAGCGTCGCGCAGCATGCCAACCGCTGGTACGTCTCGGGTCCGGCGCCGGAGGCAGCGGGGCAGGGCTTCGTCATCGGCGGCTTCGAACTGAACGCCGAGCAGCAACTGCTGCTCTACAGCCTCGACCCCGAACAACTGCGCCAGGCGGTCGAGCAGCACGCGCTGAGCGGTCGCAGTGCGGCGCCCAGCGACGAAGACGATGCCAGCGGTCCGGCCCTGCACATCGACAGCCCAGCGGCGCAAGTGATGTCCTACCTGGACGATCCGGCCAATTCCGACGTGTTCGTGGAAGCCGCACGCTTCCAGCGCGTCCGCCCTTAAGCGTTCGCCTCCAAGGAGTCCGTCGTGGACGAGTACCAACAGACCATCCGTGCGCTGTCCGACCGCATCGTCGCGGCGCAGACGCCGATCCGCGTGCTCGATGCGGTGAAGTGGGACGACGGCATCAAGCAGGCGTTCATCGAGCACAACGGCACGGTGCCGCCGGCAGTGGACCGTGCCTATTACCAGAACCGGCCGTTGGGTTTCGACTCCAACGCGGTCAAGGCCGAGTTCCAGAGCATCGAGCGCGACATCACTCGGCGCCTGGGCCAGTTCAACCCGGTCGGGCAGATCATGCGGCGCATGTGCAAGGAGTACCGCATGGTGGTGCGCATGCTCGAAGCGCGCGGCACCGAGGATTTCGGCCTGATTTCCCAAGAGCTGTACGGCGCGGCTTCCGACGCTTTCCATGCCGGCGACCCGACCCTGGCCGACCTGGGCCTGATGCTGTCCGACTACCTGGACAACATCGATGGCCGCGGCGATTTGAAGGACGAACCCAAGAACCTCACCGCCAAGGAAGCGGTGGAGATTCTCCAGCGGCGTCTGAACAAGGTGTTCGGCGAAGCGGAAAGCACCATCCGCGTGTTCGAGTCCGACGGTATCGTCGCCGACGCCGCCGCCGGTGCCGACTACATCAAGGTGCGCGCCGACGCGCTGTTCAACAGCCGCGACGTGCGCGCCCTGGAAGTGCACGAAGGGCTGGTGCACGTGGGCACTACCCTGAACGGGTTGAACCAGCCGATCTGCACCTTCCTGGCCAAAGGTCCGCCCTCGTCGACCGTGACCCAGGAGGGCCTGGCGATCCTCATGGAAGTGATCGCCTTCGCTTCCTACCCCAGCCGCCTGCGCAAACTGGCCAACCGCACCCGGGCCATCCACATGGTCGAGCAGGGCGCCGACTTCATGCAGGTGTACGCCTTCTTCCGCGAGCAGGGCTTCGACCTCGGCCAGAGCTACAGCAACGCCAGCCGTGTGTTCCGCGGGTCGGTGCCCAATGGTCTGCCGTTCACCAAGGACCTGTCCTACCTCAAGGGCTTCATCATGGTTTACAACTACATTCAGTTGGCCGTGAAGAAGGGCAAGCTCGAACAGATTCCCTTGCTGTTCTGCGGCAAGACCACCCTCGAAGACATGCGCACCTTGCGCCAACTGGTCGAAGAGGGCCTGGTGGAGCCGCCCAAATACCTACCCGAGCAGTTCCGCGACATCAACGCGTTGGCGGCCTGGATGTGCTTCTCCAACTTCCTCAACCACCTGAGCCTCGACCGCATTGAAGCCGACTACGCGAACATTCTCTGAGCGCCTGCGCGCCCTGGCCCTGGCCTCGACCCTGTTGCTGGTCAGCGGGTGCAGCAGCCTGCTGTTCTACCCCGAACCCGGCCAACCCTTCACTCCGGAACGGGCGAAGATCGCCTGGCGCGACCTGACCCTGACCACCACCGACGGCGTACGCTTGCATGCCTGGTGGCTGCCGGCCAAGGCCGGGGTGGCGGTCAAGGGTACGGTGCTGCATTTGCATGGCAACGGCGGCAACCTGGCCGGCCACCTGGGCGGCAGCTACTGGCTGCCCGAGCAGGGTTATCAGGTGCTGATGGTCGACTACCGCGGCTACGGCCTGTCGCAGGGCACGCCGAGCCTGCCGGCCGTGTATCAGGACATCGCTGCGGCACTGGACTGGCTCGACCGTGCGCCCGAGGTGCAGGGCAAGCCGCGCTACCTGCTGGGGCAGAGCCTGGGCGGCGCCATGGCCATCCATTACCTGGCGGCCCACCCCGAGCAGCGCCAGCGCTTCAGTGCGCTGGTGTTCGACGGCGTGCCGGCCAGCTACCGCGACGTCGGCCGCTATGCGCTCGGCACGTCCTGGCTGACCTGGCCGTTGCAAGTGCCGCTGGCCTGGCTGGTGCCCGACGGCGACAGCGCGATCCGTTCCATCGAGCGGCTCGACAGCCCGCCCAAGCTGTTCTTCCACAGCATCGACGACAACCTCGTGCCGCTGGACAACGGCATCCGTCTGTATCAGCACGCGCCGCCGCCACGGGTGCTGCAACTGACCCGTGGCGGCCATGTGCAGACTTTCGCCGACCCCAACTGGCGTGAGGTGATGCTGCGCTTCCTCGACGACCCCAACCGCTTCAACGGGCTGCGGCGCCTTGCCGAAGTGCCCAACTACCCAGAACCCAAGAGCCCGCAATGAGTGAAGAACGCAACGCCATCCCACTGATCCTCACCGGGATCGGCAGCATCGCCGTGACGGTCGGTGCGCTGTGGTACTACGGCTACCTGCATTTCGCCAAACCCGAAGACGCTTTGCTGTTGCAGGACTACACCATGCTCAAGACCTTGCCCGGCGAGGACTACAAGGTGTCGTTGGCCCCGGCCGACCAGGTGGCGCAGTGCATCGACGGCGTGCTGGTGCTGTTCGACACCCAACAGAAGGGTCTGACCGGGGTGCTGGTGGACAATCGCAAGCGCGCAGTGCGCTGCACGGCAGCGCCTACGCAACCCTGAACCGATTGGCGTTCCTGCGCATTCGCCGGTGCGGCGAAGGCATAAAAAAACCCTGCCATCGAGGCAGGGTTTTTATTTTCAGCCGTAGGGCTTAGCGCATGGTGGAACGCGCTTTCACTGGCTGATTGTCGTTGGAAATGGTGACTTCCACGCGACGGTTCTGGGCACGGCCCGAGTTGCTGGAGTTGTCGGCGATCGGGTATTCCTTGCCATAGCCTTGCGAGACGATGCGCGATGGGTCGACACCGGCACGCACCAGGGCAGTGCTGACGGCGCCGGCACGGCGGTCGGACAGCGACAGGTTGTAGCTCTGCGAGCCGACGCTGTCGGTGTAGCCTTCGACGATCACTTTGCGTTCTGGGTTCTCGGACAGGAACTGAGCCAGCTTGGTGATGTTCGGCAGGGCGCTAGGCTTGAGCTGGGCCTTGTTGAAGTCGAACAGCACGTCGCCGAAGGTCACCAGGGTGCCACGGTCGGTCTGCTTGGCGTTCAGCTCGTTCTGCAGTTTCTTGATCTGTGCGTCACGGGCGTCCAGACGGGCTTTGGCGCGCTCGGCGGCAGCGCCTTTCAGCTCGCCTTCGGCGGTGCGCAGGGCGATGGTCTGCTTGGCGACTTCGACGCGCTGGTTGGTCAGGTAGGCCAACTGGTCGACTTTCTTGTCGTCTTCGCGGTCCAGGTAGGCTTTGTCGGCCTTGTTCAGGAAGTCTTGCGCGTCCTTGGTTTCCAGGGCGGCGACTTTGCTCGACTGCGGATCGCTCTGCAGGGCCGAGAAGTTGGTGCGGGCCGATTCCAGGTTAGGGTTCGGATCGTGCGAGCAAGCTGCAAGACCGACGCTCAGGGCCAGAAGGGCAGGGATCATGACGTGTTTGCGCATTGTGTTCTTCCTTTGATCGTTAACGAAGTCTGGAGAGGGTGGGGCGACGCTTATTCGGCGGCGCGCAGACCTTCTTCACGTACGTCCTGGACCCCTTGGCGAGCGTCCTGTACGGCTTTCTGGGCTTTGGCGGCCTGAGCCTTGCGCTCGGCTACGCGGGCGTCCCATTCGGCCTGCTCGGCGAGGACTTTGGCGTCTTCGTACTTCTTGTCGTGCATGGCGATTTCGGCTTTCTTGAACTTGTCCTGGGCAGCTTTCATTTCCACTGCCGCGAACTCGGTGCCGCCAGCGCTGACCGCAGAGTTCACCGCCGACTGGGTCACGGCATACTGCTCGGTCGGGGGCTTGCCAGCGCAACCGGCCAGAACCAGGCTGCTGCCCAGGGCCAGTGCTGCCAGCTTGAGCCCGCGCACGTTGAAGGAAGAGGATTTTGCGATGCGGGTCTTCATGGTGGTCAACTCCATTGGTCACTCCTGATAACGACGATGTCCGACGGATCTATCGCTGTTTCCCTGGTCGTATCGAGCGCCGCAACGCCCGTGTTTACAGGGTTCTGCCGTGATGGCTACTGGGTGTGACCGGGCCGTTTTTTGAATAGTTCCGATAAATTCGTGCGCTAACGATCTTTTTAGCTGACTGATTGGTCAGGCGTTTTTCATGGAACTAACCACTATGGAAAGGGCTCTGGCAGGTGCCCCAACTGTAGGAGCGGCTTCAGCCGCGATGGGCCGCAAAGCGGCCCCATACGAGGCCCGCCTGAGCTCTTTGCAAGCCGGCACCGTCCGGTCTCCGCTCGCCCTCGACCTCTGCAGCCATTACCGCGCTTATCTGGGCTCTGGCTCATCAGGGCGGTGCAAATGCTCACGCGCCAGCGCCAGAAACCGGGGCGTGGCGCCCACGTCCTCATACAGCGGATCGCCTTCTTCGTCCGTCGCGATCACCTGCGTGCCTTTCACATAAGGAAAGCTTGCCTCCAGCTCTTCCAGGGCCGCGCCGACCAACTCGCCTAAAAGCTCTTGAGCCATACGCTTGGGATACATCTCCACCAGTGCGGCCAGGCGCGCTTCGGCTTCCGGATCCAGGTGCAGGACATGACCGGTCGGGCTCAGCGAGCCTTTGGCAGTGTGTTCCCAATGCTGGGCCAATTCGCGGATTTTCATGATCACCTCCAGGGTTTGGGCATGACACTGTTTCAGAGAGGCACCGGCACGGGTTAGTTGCGCTTGCCTTGGCGCAGCCCGCGTGGGCACTCTTGGTCACGAGCTGTTTCCAGGACCGGAGAAAGGCCGATGACCGATATCGATGTGCGCCTGCGTGAAGATGTCCATGTGTTGGGAGAACTGCTGGGTGAAACGATTCGCCAGCAGCACGGCGACGATTTTTTGCGCAAGATCGAAGCCATCCGCCACAGCGCCAAGGCCGACCGCGGCGGCGCCGACCAGCAATTGAGCGCGACCCTCGATGCGCTCGAGGATGACGAACTGTTGCCGGTGGCGAGAGCGTTCAACCAGTTCCTCAACCTGGCCAACATCGCCGAGCAGTACCAACTGATCCACCGCCGTGGCGACGACCAGCCGACACCCTTCGAGTCGCGGGTGCTGCCCGAACTGCTCGAACGACTCAAGGCCGCCGGCCATGAACCTCAAGCGCTGGCCACGCAGTTGGGCACGCTGGACATCGAACTGGTGCTCACCGCCCACCCCACCGAAGTGGCGCGCCGCACGCTGATCCAGAAATACGACGCCATCGCCGCGCAATTGGCCGTGCAGGACCACCGCGACCTCACCGACGCCGAGCGCCAGCAGGTGCGCACACGCCTGCAACGGCTGATCGCCGAGGCCTGGCACACCGAGGAGATACGCCGCAGCCGGCCCACCCCGGTGGACGAGGCCAAATGGGGCTTCGCCGTCATCGAACATTCGCTGTGGCAGGCCATTCCCAACCACCTGCGCCAGGTCGACCAGGCGCTGCTCGCCGCCACCGGCCAACGCTTGGCGCTGGACGCGGCGCCGATTCGCTTCGCCTCGTGGATGGGCGGCGACCGCGACGGCAACCCCAACGTCACCGCGCCGATTACCCGTGAGGTGCTGCTGCTGGCGCGCTGGATGGCCGCCGACCTCTTCCTGCGCGACATCGACGCCCTGGCCGCCGAGCTGTCCATGCAGGCCGCCAGCACTGCGCTGCGCGAGCAGGTCGGTGACAGTCGCGAGCCGTACCGCGCCCTGCTCAAGCAATTGCGCGAACGCCTGCGCGCCACCCGCGCCTGGGCTCAGGCCTCGTTGAGCGGCCCGCACGCTGCCACGGCCGACGTGCTGGTCGACAACCACGACCTGATCGCGCCCCTGCGTCTGTGCCACGACTCGCTGCATGCCTGCGGCATGGGCGTGATCGCCGACGGCCCACTGCTCGACTGCTTGCGCCGGGCGGTGACCTTCGGTCTGTTCCTGGTGCGTCTGGACGTGCGCCAGGACGCCGCGCGGCACCGCGATGCGCTGGCCGAAATCACCCGCTACCTGGGCGTGGGCGACTACGCCGAGTGGGACGAAACCCAGCGCGTAGAGTTTCTGCAAACCGAATTGGCCAATCCGCGGCCCTTGCTGCCGGCGCATTTCCGCGCCGAGGACGACACTGCCGAAGTGCTCGCGACTTGCCGTGAGGTGGCGGCGGCACCGGCGGCATCGCTCGGCTCCTACGTGATCTCCATGGCCGGCGCGGCGTCCGATGTGCTGGCCGTGCAGCTGCTGCTCAAGGAAGCCGGGCTGACCCGTGCCATGCGCGTGGTGCCACTGTTCGAGACCCTGGCCGACCTGGACCACGCCGGGCCGGTGATCGAGCAGTTGTTGCAACTGCCGGGCTACCGCGCCGGCCTGCAAGGCCCGCAGGAGGTGATGATCGGTTACTCGGACTCGGCCAAGGACGCCGGCACCACAGCCGCAGCCTGGGCGCAGTACCGGGCCCAGGAAAGCCTGGTGGACATCTGCAAGGCGCATGGCGTGGAGCTGCTCCTGTTCCACGGTCGCGGCGGCACGGTAGGGCGTGGCGGCGGCCCGGCGCACGCGGCCATCCTGTCGCAGCCGCCAGGTTCGGTGGCCGGACGCTTCCGCACCACCGAACAGGGCGAGATGATCCGCTTCAAGTTTGGCCTGCCGGGCATCGCCGAGCAGAACCTCAACCTCTACTTGGCCGCAGTGCTGGAAGCGACCTTGCTACCGCCACCGCTGCCGCAACCGGCCTGGCGCGAGGTCATGGACCAGCTGGCGGCCGACGGCGTGGCGGCCTACCGCGGGGTAGTGCGAGAACATGCCGACTTCGTCGAATACTTCCGTCAGTCGACCCCCGAACAGGAGCTGGGTCGCCTGCCGCTGGGCAGCCGGCCGGCCAAGCGCCGCGCCGGAGGCATCGAGAGCCTGCGTGCGATTCCGTGGATTTTCGGCTGGACCCAGACGCGGCTGATGTTGCCGGCCTGGCTTGGTTGGGAAACCGCGCTGAGCAACGCATTGGCACGCGGGCAGGGCGAGCTGTTGGCGCAGATGCGCGAGCAATGGCCGTTCTTCCGCACCCGCATCGACATGCTGGAGATGGTCTTGGCCAAGGCCGATGCGCAAATCGCCGAAGCCTACGACCAACGTCTGGTGCAACCGCATCTGTTGCCGCTGGGGGCTCATCTGCGCGACCTATTGTCGCAGTCGTGCCAGGTGGTGCTGGGCCTGACCGGGCAGCCGGTGCTACTGGCCCACAGCCCGGAGACTCTGGAGTTCATCCGTCTGCGCAACACCTACCTCGACCCGCTGCACCGGCTGCAAGCCGAGCTGCTGGCGCGCACCCGAGGCCGCGAAGCGGCGCTGGACAGCCCATTGGAACAGGCGCTGCTGGTCACCGTGGCGGGGATCGCCGCCGGTTTGCGCAACACCGGTTGAGCTGACCCGGCAGTCACCCGACCTGTGCTACACGGGTGCTCCGAGCAGGGAGGGAACAAGGGGTTGCGCCGGTCGCAACCCCTGCGACCCAAGGTCGCAAGGGGCGTATTCCTGCCACTTTGGGATGCTTGTCTGGCTGCCGGGCGCTGTGTATCTTGAGCAGCCTTTTGACCGCTTTTGCGGTCGAGACCGTTTTTCCGGAGTTGGCCCGTTCAGCCGAATCCATTGATTTACATAAAAATTATGAGGAGCACGAGATGCGCGTAATTCTGCTGGGAGCTCCCGGGGCCGGCAAAGGTACTCAGGCAAAGTTCATCACCGAAAAGTTCGGTATTCCACAGATCTCCACCGGCGACATGTTGCGTGCTGCGGTCAAGGCCGGCACGCCACTGGGCCTGGAACTGAAGAAGGTCATGGACGCCGGCGACCTGGTTTCCGACGAACTGATCATCAACCTGGTGAAAGAACGCCTGACCCAGCCCGACTGCGCCAACGGCTGCCTGTTCGACGGCTTCCCGCGCACCATTCCCCAGGCTGAAGCGATGCGCGACGCGGGTGTCGAAATCGACCACGTGCTCGAGATCGCCGTCGACGACGAAGAAATCGTTGGCCGCATGGCCGGCCGCCGCGTGCACCTGGCTTCGGGCCGCACCTACCACATCCAGTACAACCCGCCGAAAGTCGAAGGCAAGGACGACGCCACCGGCGAAGACCTGATCCAGCGCGAGGACGACCTCGAAGAGACCGTGCGCAATCGCCTATCGGTCTACCACACCCAGACCAAGCCGCTGGTAGCGTTCTACCAGGCACTGTCCGCCCAGAACGGCAAGCCCAAGTGCAGCCACATCGAAGGTGTGGGCTCGGTCCAGGCGATCACCGACAAGGTGCTGGCCGCGTTGAGCTAAGCACACCTCGCGTCTCGCCACGGCCCGCTTGCGGGCCGTTGTCGTTTATACTGCTGCCCCTTTTCCCTTGCCTGGATACCCCGTTCGATGACCACCCTGCTGGCCCTGGATACCGCCACCGAAGCCTGTTCCGTCGCGCTGCTGCATGCGGGCGAGGTCACCAGCCACCATGAGGTCATTCCGCGCCAGCATGCGCAGAAGCTGCTACCGATGATCAAGCAGATCCTGGCCGAAGCCGGCCTGCCCTTGAGCGCCCTGGATGCCATTGCCTTCGGCCGTGGCCCGGGCGCTTTCACCGGCGTGCGGATCGCCATCGGCGTGGTCCAGGGCCTGGGTTTCGCCCTCGAGCGGCCGGTGCTGCCGGTCTCCAACCTGGCCGCGTTGGCCCAGGGTGCGTTGCGCGCCCGTGGTGTGCAGCAGGTGGCGGCGGCCATCGATGCGCGGATGGACGAGGTCTACTGGGGCTGCTATCGGGCCGAGCAAGGCGAGATGCGCTTGTTGGGGCATGAGGCGGTGTTGCCGCCCGAACAGGTGGCGTTGCCGCAGGCTGCCGATACGACATGGTTCGGTGCTGGTACCGGCTGGGGCTATGGCGAGCGCTTGGCCGCCACCGTCGAGCAGGCCGACGCCCAGCTGTTGCCCACCGCACAAGACATTCTGGCCTTGGCCCGTTTTGCTTGGGCACGCGGCGAAGCGGTCGCAGCCGACCAGGCGCAACCTGTCTACCTGCGCGACAACGTGGCGACGCCCAAGGCGCGGTGAGCCAGGGGTGAAGAGGGGCGCCCGTCGGCTTCCGGCCGTCGTGTTAAACCTTCTCTACTACCTGTGGTCCAGTTATCAGTCAGGCAGTAACGCTATCCGCGTAATTACTGTTAGATTGCCATTACTGCCTCCGAGTCTGCCGCTATGCGTATCGACGGTTTTTCCCCACAGTCCTACCCGGTCAAGCGCTTGCCGCCGCGCAAGGCGCCCGTGGCCGACGACAGTGTGGAAGAGGCCGATACCTTCGAAGAGGCCGATCTGGTTGCTCTGGCCAAGGGCCAGCGCCGTGGCGGCCTGCCTGCTCGTCAGCAAGATCTCATCTTTCCCCGTGCCCGCGATCGGCGCACCGCGAGCGCGCTGGCCAGCTACCTGGCTACCGCAGGTTACAGCAGCGAATGGGACATGGATGTGCTCGGGCTTGACCTGTACATCTGAGCCATGACCGTGCCTGCCATGCCCTACCATTTGGGTTGCCCATCATGGGCCGACAGCACCTGGCGCGACTATTTCTATCCGGACGACGCCAAGCCAGCCGAGTTTCTTGGCCACTACGCCCACGTCTTCAACGCCGTGGAGGGCAACACCACCTTCTATGCGCGTCCTTCGCCCAAGACCCTCGAACGCTGGGCACAGATCATGCCCGAAGACTTTCGCTTCACCGCCAAATTTCCCCGCGAAGTCAGCCATGAAGGCGACCTGCGCGACAACGTGGAATCGGCTGCGGATTTCGTACGGCTGTTGGCGCCGTTGGGGCAACGCGTGTCGCCCTACTGGCTGCAACTCCCGGCCAGCTTCGGGCCGCACCGGCTGGTCGAACTGGAGCATTTCCTGCGCGAAATCGGCGTGACCGTTGCAGTGGAGGTGCGCCATCAAGCGTTCTTCGCCCGCGGCACCGAAGAGCGACAGCTGAACCGCATGCTGCATGGGTTGGGCGTGGAGCGTATCTGCCTCGATCCCAGGGCGCTGTTCAGTTGCACGTCCACCGCGCCTTCGGTGCTGGAAGCGCAGGCCAAGAAGCCGCGCGTGCCGCTACGACCGGCGGCCTTCACCGACCACCCGCAGGTGCGCTTCATCGGCCATCCGCAGTTGGCCGAGAACGAGCCGTTCATGACGCCGTGGATCGACAAGGTCGCGGGTTGGATCGAAGAGGGCAAGCACCCTTACGTGTTCCTCCACACCGCCGACAACCACCTGGCGGCGGCCTTGGCAATGCGTTTCTACGAACGCCTGAGCGAACGCCTGCCGGGGCTTGCGCCACTGGCGACGATTCCTCGAGCGCCCGAGGCCGAACAACTCGGCCTGCTTTGAGCGACCCTTCATGCGCGTATTTGGGAGTGTGCTGTTCGTCCTGTTGCTGGCCGCCGGGCAAGCCTGGCACCTGGGCTGGCGCCCCCCGGACGCCTGGAACCCGTGGGCGGTGCTGGACGTGCGGCAACCGCCCAACGCATTGACCGCGTACAAGCTGTCGCGCCTGCGCGACGATCCGGCGTTGTGCCGCCAGGCCTTGGAAACGTCACAGCTGCGCTACCGCGCCCAAGACGACAGCCCCGAAACCGCCAACTGCCCGCTGCGCAACGTCTGGCGCATCGAGGCCGGGCAGGCGCGCCTGAGCAGCAGCTTTCTGGCCACCTGTCCTTTGGCCGTGGCCTACGCGTTGTTCGAACGCAACGGGTTGCAACCGACCGCGCAACGGCTCTATGGCCAGCCCGTGGCGCAGGTCGACCACCTCGGCAGCTTCGCCTGCCGCAATGTCTATCACCGCAAGCAGGGGCGCCTGAGCCAGCACGCCACTGCCAACGCCCTGGACATCAGCGGCTTCCGCCTGCAAGACGGACGGCGCATCGTGCTGGCTCGAGATTGGAAGAAGGAGGGGCGTGACGCCCAGTTCCTGCGCGAGGTCCAGCGAGCGGCGTGCAAGGCGTTCAACACGGTGCTGGGGCCTGAGTACAATGCCGCCCACGCCAACCACTTCCATCTGGACATGGGCCTGTGGCAAGCCTGCCGCTGAATCAGGCGTAGGCGCGCACGTTGTTCAGCACCACGGGGCGTGCCCAGTGCAGGTCGAAGGCCAGTGCCTGTTCCTGTTCGGCCAAGGCCGATTTACTGAAAGGCTCGGCGGCCGGTTCCAGCAAGTCCAGTTCGAATTCGGCGATGGGCAGGTGCAGGGGGCGTGGCGAGGGGCCTGGCCCTGGTTCGGCAAGGACCTGACCCTGGCTCATCACGACGGGTCGCAGCCAGCTGTTGTTCAGGTCCAGATCGCGTTGCTGGGCGATCAGCTCGGCTGCGCCGAAAGGCTCGGGTGCCGGTGGCAGCAGCGCGGCTTCCAGTTCGGCCTTGGGCAGGAACAACGGCTCGGGTGGCTCGACGGTGTGGTCCTGCACGGTGCAGGCGCGCTGTGCGTCGATCAGTTCCAGGGCGCGCGCGCCGCCCAAGGGCTCGCCGCTGTTCGGATCGTACCGCACCAGCGACTCACTAAAGGCATCGACCGGCACTGCCTGCTGCTCGGCCATGGCGCTGGCGAAGAAGTCCTGCCACAACTGACTGACGCCGCCCAGGGCCTGGGTGTTCTGCTGGCCATAGTGGCCGACAGGGGACAGGTAAGTCAGGCCGATGGGAAGGGAGTCAGTCATGGCGGTCGCGGGCGGGACGCTCTGGCACAATGGGCGATATAGCATCTATCGGCCACGGCCGAGGTTTCATTAATTTTTTGGGTAGTGGGTCATGGTCGAGCAAGAGCACAGCACAGCAATCCGCGTCGAGGCCCTGGCCGCGCCGTTTCAGGTCCAAGCCGAGACCTGGGCGCAGCGACTGGGGTTGCCGTTGCACGACGAGCAGGCAGGCTTCGCCGTACAAGTGGGCGGCGACGGCTTGCAGATCCAGCAGTTGGGGCCGGACGCCCCGGGAGCGGTACGGGTCGATTTCGTCGAGGGGCAAGCCGCGCATCGGCGCCTGTTCGGCGGTGGCAGCGGGCAGATGATCGCCAAGGCCGTCGGCGTCGCTCAAGGCATCCGGCCGCGTGTGCTCGACGCCACTGCTGGTTTGGGCAAGGACGCTTTCGTGTTGGCCAGCCTGGGCTGCGAGATGACCCTCATCGAACGCCAGCCACTGATCGCCGCCCTGCTCGAAGACGGCTTGGCCCGGGCCCGGCTGGACGCCGAAGTCGCCCCTATCGTGGAGCGCATGCGCCTGCTGACCGGCAACGCCATCGAGCACCTGCGCGACTGGCAGGGCGAAGCGCCGCAGGTGATCTACCTCGACCCGATGTTTCCGCACCGCGACAAGAGCGCGCTGGTGAAGAAGGAGATGCGTGTGTTCCGGCCCTTGGTGGGCGACGATCAAGATGCGCCGGCGCTCCTGGCCGCCGCTTTGGCCCTGGCCACCCACCGGGTGGTGGTCAAGCGCCCGCGCAAGGCGCCGATCATCGAGGGGGCCAAGCCCAGCCACAGCATCGACGGCAAATCGAGCCGCTACGACATCTACCCGAAGAAGACCCTCAAGGCGCCCGCCGCGTGAGGGGCGCTACTTGCGTGCCAGCAGAGTCGCACGGCGTGGCGCCGGCAAGCCTTCGACGGTACGGGTGTGGTCGTTTGGGTCGAGGAAATCGTTCAAGGACTGGTAACGCATCCAGTCGGTGCTGCGCTGCTCTTCGACGCTGGTGACGCTCACGTCCACGCAGCGCACGTCGCTGAAGCCGGCCCGGCGCAGTAGGCGCTCCAGGGCCGGCACCGACGGCAGGAACCAGACGTTGCGCATCTGCGCGTAGCGGTCCTCGGGGACCAGCATCTGCTGCTCGTCGCCTTCGACGACCAACGTTTCCAGCACCAATTCGCCGCCTTTGACCAGGCAGTCCTTGAGCGCCAGCAGGTGCTCGATAGGCGAGCGGCGGTGATAGAACACGCCCATGGAGAACACCGTGTCGAACCCCTCGAGCTGTGCGGGCAGCTCTTCCAGAGCGAAGGGCAGATGCCAGGCGGCATGCTCGGGCAGGTAACGCTGCATGGCCTGGAATTGGCAGAAGAACAGCCAGTTGGGATCGACGCCGACCACCGTCTGCGCACCGGCGCCGAGCATGCGCCACTGGTAGTAGCCGTTGCCGCAGCCCACATCCAGCACCCGCTTGCCGGCCAGGTCCAGGTGCGGGGCGATGCGTGCCCATTTCCAGTCCGAACGCCATTCGGTGTCGACGTGCACGCCGAACAGCTCGAAAGGGCCTTTGCGCCAGGGCGACAAGCCCATCAGCGCACCGTGCAGTTGCGCGCGGGTGGCCTCGTCGCAAGGGCCGTCCAGGCGCAGGCCGTTACCGAGATCGACGTCGGCGGCTTGCAAGGCGGGCAAGGCCGCCAGGGCGCCGCGCCATCGTTCGAGGTCGCCATGGCCTTTGTCCAGCTTGGCGTCGAGCTGCGCTTGCAGGCCATTGGCCCAACGCTGTAGGGGCGTGCCAGCCAGACGCTGGACGAGAGGGGAAAGATCGATCATGGCAGGGCTATCAACGAAGCGAAATTGAGGCATTGGAACCAAGGCACGACTTTGGAGAAGCCGGCGGCGCGTAAACGCTCGGTGTGGGTTTGCAGGGTGTCGGGTTTCATCACGTGTTCGATAGCGCTGCGCTTTTGGGCGATTTCCAGCTCGCTATAGCCATTGGCCCGTTTGAAATCCAGGTGCAGCTCGTTGAGCAGATCCTGCTCCTGCGGGTCGGCCATCAGCAGCTTTTCCGAAAGGATCAACGCACCGCCCGGGAGCAACGCTTGATGGATGCGTGTTAGCAATTCCAGACGCCGTTGCGGGGCGATGAATTGCAGGGTGAAGTTCATCGCTACGACCGAGGCGGGTTCCAGGGGCAACTCAAGGATGTCGGCTTCCAGCACCTGCACCGGCAACAGTTCCTGGAACATCGAATCCTGAGCGGTCAGGTATTGCCGGCAGCGGTCGACCATGGCCGCCGAATTGTCCACCGCAATCACCCGGCAGCCCTCGCTGCGCACATGCCGGCGCAAGGCCTGGCTGACGGCACCCAGCGAGGCGCCGAGGTCGTACAGCGCGGTGTGCGGCTGGGCGAAACGAGCAGCCAGCACGCCAAGGTTTTCGACGATGGTCGGGTAGCCGGGCACCGAACGCTTGATCATGTCGGGGAAGACCTGCACCACGTCTTCGTTGAAGACGAAGTCGGGGACTTGTTCTAGCGGTTGGGCGAAAAGACGGTCGGATGGTTGATTCACTGCAAGCTCAGGCGGGGGTCGGCGAAAGGCACGGCATTCTAGCGAAAGTATCCAGCCGCTGTAAGCAATGCATTTAGAAGGGTGAGGCACGGAACGCAGGCGCCCTGCACGACTAGCGGTGAGCAAGGGCCTGGGGTGAGCAGCCCCCAAGCCCCGTATGACCAACGCTCACGCTCGATGTCGTTGCGGTAGACCCTAATCGCTTCCAGCCGCGCACTTACGCTTGAGCATGTTCGGGGTGGAAACTGCCTGGAGAGCAATATTGGTGTACCGATAATCTTTCATCCTCAAAGTGCATGCCCACGTTGGGCGTCATCCACGCCACTGCCATCCCACACTGCGTGTGCCGGAGTCGAGCGTTTGAAAGAATAGCAGCGCGTTATGTGACCAATCGCCGACGGTCGTTCCACGACTATGCGGTTGATGCCTTCAGGGAAGTTATGCCTGCTGACATGGAAGGAAGGCTGCAATTAACGTGGTCCTGTCGGGCCAATAACGGCCCTTGCAGGAGTTAAGGCATGAGTGCGGAAAGCAAGCTTAAGGACCCTGATTTTGCAGAGGTGGCGAAGAGAGCCTCTGAAGAGCCTAACGAGTTGTTTGATGCAATGATCGATAGCGGTGGCGAAAATGAGGGAGGCGTCACGCTCACCAAACAGCATATTTTAAGTATCAAGAAATACCACGAATACTCGAAGGGGCTGCCCTCTACCAAAGAGGATGTCGAGGTTTGGTTGGGCTATACAACTATTTCCCAGCCAGAACTTCAGCCAGTCAGTTTGGCAAAGTTCTTTTCAGAAGTCCGTGACCACGGTGCTCAATGGCAGCCTATCGTGACGGACAATAAAACGTTGACATTTCAGCTGAAAATTGCAGCTGGTGATATTATAGACGGTGGTACGAGCTTAATCAAAAAATGCGATGCTTTAATTCTCGCTAACAAAGATGAGGATCCATGGCGGGAACTGCCGGCGCCGGAGGTCGGCACTACGCTGACTCCGTTGACGGATGATCAGAGAAAAGGAGTAAAATCCATCGCCCGTTATATCGATATCATGCAGAAGGCGGCTGATGATTACCTTGTGAAAGTGGACGATGTTGTCAAGAAAACTGAGACGTTCGCTAATGCATTCACTGAGCTGATCAAAAAGGCCGAAGCTAAACAGGCAGCAGTTGGAAATTACCAGAAAGAACAAAAAACTGAAGATATCAAAACTAAAATCGCAGACCTCGACAAAAAAATCGCTGTGTTGCAAAAGCAATATGAAGAGCAAGTGCAGGATGCGCTCAAAGGTATAGCGGGCGGGGTAATTGGTTTCATTATATCGGGCATATTTTTTGGGGTCCAGGCAGAGCAGACTCGGAAAACCCGAAATGAACATCAGACAGAGCGGCGCCAGCTGAGTCTGGAATTGGCAAAGTTTCATAAGATCGACGGCGCGGTTGAGGAGCTGAATACGAATCTGTTGGAGTTGGTTTTCCACTTGAGGGATGCCGACGTGTCGGCCGGGTTGCTCCACACCGCATGGCTTGGCATAAAATCCTTCCTCGAGGATTCGAAAGGAAAGCTCGATGACATCGAAAGCGTGGAAGATATAGGTCTTTTCCGAACTTACTTTCAGGGTTTTGTAAGGCAGTGGGTGCGTATAGAAAAGAAGTCAGAGCAGTTGAACGATATTTTCGAGCAAGCGTATAATTCCCCAGAGGTATACTATGTCTGATAAAATCCTAGCATTCCCAGGCCAGAATGATGGTTTTAATGTAGCGCCCATGGCGACTGCCCTCAAAGAAGGGGTGGAATTTTATCGCCAGCATAACTTCAGTGATTTCGCATATTTCGAAGATGAAATAAAAGGCTGTGTTGAAGGGCTGGAATCTTTCCGGCGGCGCCTGATCGGGTCAGCCCAGAAATTGGAAGCCAAGTTGTCTTCATCTACCTTGGATGGACTCATACAAACCCTGCTGCGTAGCGACCGAGCAGCGGTAAAAACGGCTGTGCTAAAAGAAGTCTCGAATGTGACAAGTTTGCTTGACCAGCAAATGAGTATTGTCCACGATCAGATCGGCACTCTGCAATCGCTGTCGACGCTTGATGCGTCGCTCCAGCTCAATGATCTGCAAGGAAAAATCGATAGAAACGCTGCGCTTATTCAGGCCTCCCAAAAGGCTTCTGAAGAAACGCAGAAAAAAATCGCCGAAATCGAGGAGGCCATCGAGTCTTTGAAGAAAACCAACCTTGGCAAAAAATTTGCCGAGATTGCACCGCCTATATCAAGTTTGGCCGAGCTCGCTGATCCCGCGGCAAAACTGAATCTGTCCATAAAAGCGATTGATACGGTCATCCAGACGCTTGGAAAAGGCCTCGAGGTTACGGCGGACGGATTGAAGCTCAAAAGCTTGTACGATGACGCCCTGAAGTTACGCGATACGCTGAGTAAAGAGACTGAGGATTCGTTCGAGCTTAATAATAAAAAAAGAGCTTTGAATGACCAGGTCGAATTGCTCAAACAATTGCCTGTTTTCAAAGGAAATATTCAGGCAGTCCGTGCTGAAGCCAGTAAGCTGGAAAATATATTGATTCGATATCAGGCGAATATTAGCGCTGCTTTGACGCAGGAGCCGGTTGTCTGGGAGGCGGTTCAAAAGCAGACCAGTGAGATATTAGCGTTCGAGCGCGCCTTACAGAGCGCGGTGTTTTTTTGAGCCGTTGAGTGCTGATGGAATGTCGCTCGTGCCTATAAAGCCATCCTTCAGTCGCGGATGAGCGCACTCCATTCGATCAGTCGGCGCATTGCCCTAGCGCATACAGGCGCTGAGGCAATGCGCCGACCCTTTCAAACCGCACAGCGCTACTGTATGAGTATCAGACCGTCTTGTGTTGCTGCACGCTCAGGCAGTGTGTAGTTTCTCAAGAGTGGGGCTGAAGGACATGCGGATGGCTGGCCACGCTGAGTGCCAACTAATGAGGCGATATCATGAAGGCAACACCAGCACCCTCCGAACAGGAGGCTTACCAATCCCTTGACAGCCTTAACGTGTTTTTCGAGCGAGAACATATTATTGCTTTGTACCAATATATCGATTATTCGAACTCCCTGCCCAAAGGGGTTCCCGCGACAGCCGCCTGGCTCGGCCAGCTCCCGATTGAGCACCCGGAATTCGCAGTCTCCAAGTTGAGCGCTTTGTTCGAAAAAGTCCGTGAACATGCTGAGCAAGGCACGGTGATTATCAAAGACATGAAAAGTGTGGCTAGCCACTTTGCCGAAATATCGGAGACCATAAACACCCGGAGTGAAAAGCTTGCGCAAACCGCCCAGGCAATCTGCGCGCTGGATGGGGACGAAATGTGGGAGGCCGTTTTAGCGGCGCCGCCATCCTCTCTGGAGGAGAAGAATAAAGAGAGCCTCGCGGGTTTTATTGAGGATCTACAGGATATAAAAGAGCGAATCGCAGTTTATCAGTTCGTGCTTGAGCATGAAGCGGGCTTGTTGCAAAAATTTTTTTCAACGCTCAATGATGATCTGATTCAATCAGCGGCAAACATTCGGCGGGCGATCAGCGGAGCGCTACAGAGCCTTCATGGTGATGGAGTATGGCTGCAGGTAGAAAATTATGCAGAGAAAATCGCACAAGCTGAAAAGATATACAGCACCGCTGTCCGGGATATGTTCGAAATTTCGAATGAAATGGAGGTGTCTGTGTCGTTGAGCTGCCTCGAGCGCGCGACACACGCTCGAAAGGAAATTGCCATAGCGCGTCAGTTGAAACTCGATGCCGAGCAGCAGTTAGCTATCCATAGTCCGATCAAAGGTGATCTGCTAAAGCTGTCGGCGTTTTTGAATGCGTTGAATTTCAATTTTAGAAACATCCTCGCGGTCTTTGCGCATGTCGAGACGTTTCTTCTGGGGCTCGATGCCCACATGGCTGAAGCGGCGGTGAAGGTAAAAGGTCTTCAAACTAACCATGATGTAGCGTTTTTAATCGCGAGCTTAAAAAATCTTATGCGTTACTGGAATTTCATTTCAAGCGCGTGTCAAAAATCGGTATCCATTTTTACCGAGGCTGACCCTGCCGGTAGCGCCTGAAGACGCGCCGATCTCTCACCGGGTCGACGAATTAGTTGCGAAGCGTCTAAGGCGGCAGGGCTGTCGTCTCGCGACGGAGCCCGCCTTTTGGCATCGATCTAGTCGGTCCGCATTGCGCCTCTACACGCTATGCTGAATCAACATACGTTGGTCTCGAATCGTTCGGGTGTCATGCTCTCTTTTCATCCGAATAGCACCTTCGCAACATCGGCATAATGTCGCGCAAAGTGCACCGTCACACCCTCGCGCAAATACTCGGGCAACTCCTGAAAATCGCCCCGATTGGCCTCCGGCAGAATCAACTCGAAAATCTTCTGCCGGCGCGCCGCGATGACCTTCTCGCGCACCCCGCCAATGGGCAACACTTGCCCAGTCAAGGTCAGCTCGCCGGTCATCGCCACCCCTTTCTTCGGAGCCTGGTCCCGGGCCAGCGACAGCAAGGCACTGGCCATGGTCACACCCGCGCTCGGGCCGTCCTTGGGCGTGGCGCCTTCGGGCACGTGCAAGTGGATGAACGCTTCGTCGAAGAAGCGCGGATCGCCGCCGAACTGCTCGAGGTTCGAGCTGACGTAGCTCAGGGCGATGTCCGCCGATTCCTTCATCACATCGCCCAGTTTGCCGGTCAGCTTGAAGCCGCGGTTGAGGGTGTGGATGCGCGTTGCTTCGATCGGCAGGGTGGCGCCGCCCATGCTGGTCCAGGCCAGGCCCGTGATCACGCCTTTGCCCGACAGCACCTGTTCGCTGCGGAACACTGGCACGCCCAAGGCAGGCTCCAGGTCTTTAGGACCGATCTTGAGTTTGGCTTCGGGGTTTTCCAGCAGCTTGAGCACCGCCTTGCGCACCAGCTTGCCCAGCTGCTTCTCCAGCTGCCGCACGCCGGCTTCGCGGGCGTAGCCTTCGATCACCAGGCGCAAGGCGCTGTCGCTGATGCTCAGGCTGGTCTTGGCCACACCGGCCTTGGCCAACTGCTTGGGCCACAGATGGCGCTTGGCGATGGCCAGCTTTTCCTCGGTGATATAGCCCGACAGACGGATGACTTCCATGCGGTCGAGTAGCGGGCCGGGAATGGAGTCGAGGGTGTTGGCGGTGCAGACGAACAGCACCTTGGACAGGTCCAGACGCAGGTCCAGGTAGTGATCGAGGAAATCGACGTTCTGCTCCGGGTCCAGGGTCTCCAGCAGCGCCGACGCCGGGTCGCCCTGGTAGCTCTGGCCCATTTTGTCGATCTCGTCGAGCATGATCACCGGGTTCATCACCTCCACATCCTTGAGCGCCTGCACCAGCTTGCCCGGCTGGGCGCCGATGTAGGTGCGGCGGTGGCCCTTGATCTCGGCCTCGTCGCGCATGCCGCCCAGGCTGAAGCGGTAGAACGGCCGGCCCAGGGATTGGGCGATGGACTTGCCGATACTGGTCTTGCCCACGCCAGGCGGGCCGACCAGCAGCACGATGGAGCCGCTGATCTCACCTTTCCAGGCACCGACCGCGAGGAATTCGAGGATGCGTTCCTTGATGTCGTCCAGGCCCGCGTGGTGCTGGTCCAGGACCTTGCGCGCGTGCTTGAGGTCGAGCTTGTCCTTGCCGTACACGCCCCAGGGCAGGGCGCTGGCCCAGTCCAGGTAGTTGCGGGTCACGGCGTATTCCGGCGAACCGGTTTCCAGGATGGCCAGCTTGCCCATCTCTTCGTCGATGCGCTTTTTCGCCTGCTCGGGCAGGGTCTTGCCGTCCAGGCGCTGTTCGAACTGTTCCAGGTCGGCGCTGCGGTCGTCCTTGCTCAGGCCCAGTTCCTGCTGGATGACCTTGAGCTGTTCCTTGAGGAAGAACTGGCGCTGATGCTCACCCACCTGGCGGTTGACCTCGGCGGAGATTTCGTTCTGCAAGCGCGCCACTTCGACTTCCTTGCGCAGCATCGGCAAGACCTTTTCCATGCGCTTGAGCATGGGCACGCAGTCGAGCACTTCCTGCAACTGGCTGCCGGTGGCGGAGGTGAGTGCGGCGGCGAAGTCGGTGAGCGGCGAAGGGTCGTTGGGGCTGAAGCGGTTGAGGTAGTTCTTCAGCTCTTCGCTGTACAGCGGGTTGAGCGGCAACAGTTCCTTGATCGCATTGATCAGGGCCATGCCGTAGGCCTTGACCTCGTCGGTGGGCTCGGACAATTGCCGCGGGTACTCGACTTCCACAAGGTACGGCGGGCGGTGGTGCTTGAGCCAGGTGCGGATGCGCACACGGGTCAGGCCCTGGGCGACGAACTGCAGCTTGCCGTTTTCCCGGGTGGCATGGTGCACCTTGACCAGGGTGCCGTACTCGGGCAGCGCCTGGGTGTCGAAGTGCCGGTGGTCTTCGGCCGGGGTGTCCATGAAGAACAGCGCCAGGGAATGGTGCGGCGTCTTGGCGACCAGGTCGAGGGTTTCGGCCCATGGCTCTTCGTTGACGATGACCGGCAACACCTGGGCGGGGAAGAACGGACGGTTGTGGATGGGGATGACGTGGACTTTGTCCGGTAGCTGCTGGCCGGGAAGGGCCAGGTAGCGGCCTGCATCGGCGTCGGCTTCGATATGCTCGACTTCGCTGCTTTCGTCGTGATCCGGATGATCCTGCTGGTCGCTCATGGGGCACCTGCGTTATGGGCAATGGTGCTTAGATGGGGCAGGCAGGCACTGGTTTCAATGAACAGCAGGCGAAGGCGGGGACGTGCGTGGCAGCATGGCGACGGTTCTGGTTCGATAAGTGAACCGTCGCAGCTGAAAGCAGGGATTGCTTACGCCGCATGTCCGACACGTTGCGTAAGCGAAGGCGCCCCACGAACGGGGCGCCGAGGTTTAGTCGGCCAGCTTGTAAGCGATGATGTAATCGCCCATCTTGGTCCCCAACGACCCATGCCCGCCCGCAGTGACCAGCACGTACTGCTTGCCGTCCTTGCCGGTGTAGGTCATGGGCGTGGCCTGACCGCCAGCCGGCAGGCGGCCTTTCCACAGCTCTTTGCCATTGTTGACGTCATAAGCGCGCAGGTACTGGTCCAGCGTACCGCTGAGGAAGCCCACGCCACCGGCGGTGACCATCGAACCGCCCATGCTCGGTACGCCGACCGGCAGGCCGATCGGCACCGGGGTGCTGTCACGGGTGGTGCCGTTCTTGTGCTTCCACACCACTTTGTGGGTGAACAGGTCGATGGCCGCCACATAGCCCCAGGCCGGTGCCTGGCACGGCAGGCCGAACGGCGACAGGAACGGGTGCATGGTCACCGCGTAGGGTGCGCCGGTGTTGGGCTGCACGCCGCTGGTTTCGCTCTCGCGCTTGCTGTTGGCATCGACTTGCTCGCGCGGCACCATCTTCGACACGAAGGCCATGTAGTTCGGCGAGGTGAACAGCAGCTGGCGCACCGGGTCGACCGACACGCCGCCCCAGTTGAACACGCCGACGTTGCCTGGGTAGACCAGCGAGCCCTGCTCGGACGGCGGGGTGTACTGGCCTTCGTAACGCAGCTCGCGGAACTGGATGCGGCACAGCATCTGGTCGAACGGCGTGGCACCCCACATGGCCTGTTCGGTCAGTTCCGGGCCCAGCAGGTTGAGGTCGGAACGGGCCTGGGTGGGCGCGGTATGGTCGCCCTTGACCGCGCCTTGCGGCACCGGAATCTCGCGGATCGGCACGATCGGCGTACCGTCGCGGCGGTCGAGCACGTACAGGCTGCCCTGTTTGGTCGGCACGATCACCGCAGGCTTGACGCCGTCGTCGGTCTTGAGGTGGGTCAGGGTCGGCTGGCTGCCGACGTCCATGTCCCACAGGTCGTGGTGGGTGAACTGGTAGTTCCAGCGCACCTTGCCGGTGGCCAGGTCCAGAGCGACCAGGCCGGCGCTGTACTTCTCGGCACCGGGGGTACGGTCGGCGCCCCATTGGTCGGGGGTCTGGTTGCCCAGCGGCAGGTAGACCATGCCCAGCCCTTCGTCGACGCTGGCGATGGACCACATGTTGGCCGAGTTGCGCGTGTACATCTGGCCGTCGGCCAGGGGCGCGGTGTCTTCGGGCTTGTTGCTGTCCCAGTTCCACACCAGACGGCCGTCGTGCACGTCATAGGCGCGGATCACGCCGGACGGCTCGTTGGTCGACTCGTTGTCGGTCACGTGGCCGCCGATGATCACCAGGTCGCGGGTGACCGAAACGGGCGAAGTGGAGTAGTAGCCACCGGGGGTGAACGGGCCCAGGCCACGGGTCAGGTCGACGGCGCCTTGATTGGCGAAGCCTTCGCAGACCTTGCCGGTGTCGGCATTGAGGGCGATCAGGCGGGCGTCGGCGGTCGGCAGGTAGATGCGCCGTGGGCAGGCCTGGGCGACTTGCTTGCCGGCGTCGGAAATCTGCGGCGCAGGGCTGCCGTCACGGCTGACGTAACGGTTTTCGTCGTAGTACGACACGCCGCGGCAGGTCATATGGGCGAAGCCCTTGAACGACTTGTTCGGGCTGGTGATCTGCGGGTCGAAGCGCCAGATCTCCTTGCCGGTGTCCGGGTCCAGCGCCAGCACCTTGCTGTGCGGCGTGCAGGCATAGAGCATGCCGTTGGCCTTGAGCGGGGTGTTTTCGTTGGTCAGCTCGATCGGGTCGTCGCCGGTCGGCAGGTCGCCGGTGCTGATGCGCCAGGCTTCTTCCAGGTGCTTGACGTTCTGCGCGGTGATCTGGCGCAGCGGCGAGTAGCGGTCGCCGTACTCGGTACGGCCGTAGGCCTGCCAATCGCCTTCAGGCATGTTCGGCGCGGCGCTGGCCATTTCGCTGCTGTCGCGACCCAGTTCGCCGGCGATCTCGCCGGGGTGGGTGAACTGGCTGGCGACGGCGCAGGCACCGGACGCGAGCACCGCGACGGTCAGCAGCGCGGTGTTGGCACCCGCGGCCGAGCCTACCAGCGGGCGACGCGCCCAAGGCAGCAGCAGGACCACGCCGAGGGCGAACCACAGCGACAGGCGCGGCACCAGCTGCCACCAGTCCAGGCCCACTTCGCTCAGCGCCCAGACCGTGCTGGCCAGCAGTACCAAACCGTACAGGCCCAGGCCCAGGCGGCGGCGAGCCAGCAGCAGGAGGCCGGACAGGGCGAAGCCGACCCCGGCGAGGATGTAATACAGCGATCCGTTCACCTGAATCAGGCGAACACCCCCGGCAACCAACGCCAGGCCCATCAGCAACAGCAGGACGCCCATCAGCCGTGGTAGCCAGGGCGAGGCGTGTTTGGCACCGTCAGTGCTCATTGCAGGTTCTCCGTCGTGTCAAAGTGATAAGTGTTCAAAAGCTGCTCTGCAGTTTCAGCCCGGCCACCAGTGCGTCGTCGACCTGTTCGACACCGCCGGGATGGCGGATGTATTGCAGGTTGGGGCGCAGGGTGAGCCAGTTGGCAAGGTGGATGCCGTAGTAGAGTTCGGCGCTGTATTCGGTGTCCTGCACAGGCAGAAAACCAGGGTTGGCGTAGTCGTCGATGCCGCGTGCCAGGTTGGCCATGCGGGCGTTCTTGCGAAAGGCCGGGTTGACGTGGACGGCGGCCACGGCGAAGCCGATATCGTCTTTGGCACGGGCGTCGAAGGGGCCTTTGTAGACCAGGCCGGCTTGCACATAGTGGTCAATGGCATTGGTTTTCTTGTCGTGCAGCGTGGCATTGGCGAACAGGGCCAGGCCGCGAGACGAATCGCTGGCCTGCGCGCTCACTTGCTGCTGCACGCCCAACCACAGGCCATGCTTGCTGGCACTGCTGCGGTAGGCGGCGCCACTGAGTGCGGCGGGCTGTCCGTGTTCGTCCTTGAGCACATCGTTCGCGTTGGCACTGCTGTAGTAGTAGCCGGCGCGATACTCCCCTTTAAGGCCATTGACCATCGGGCTCCACACCAGTTCGATGGGTATCACCGCGCCTTGCGTGCCACTACCGCTGAGCTTGAAGCCGTTGCCGGTTTCCAGGTTCGACGGGTTCTGCTCGAACACCCCGATCTGGGCGAACAGCGTGTCGCTCAGGTTGTAGCGTGCGCGCAGCGCCCATTGGCTGACCGGCCAGTTGTACCAGATGCCACCCACCCAGTTGCCGACCTGCGAACCGCAGAACGCCAGGTTCTGGAAATCGCAGGGAAAGCTGTTGAAGTCTTCGCCTTCGCCGAAGCGGCCGACTTTCAAATCGAGGGCGCCGTCCAGGTACTGCTGGCGCAGCCACAGTTGCGTCAGCCGCCAGGTCTGGCCGCGGCCCCAGACTTCCTGGGCCGAGGTGAAGCCACCGACGCGCGGGTCGTTAAGGCGGTCGTTGCTGATGTTCTGGCCGCTGCGTTCGGTCACGGTGAACTGCAGATCGGTGGCGTGCCAACCGAGGATCTTCTGCAGGTCCAGATGGCTGCCGAAGGTGAACTGGTCGCTGTAACGCGCGGTGCGGTCATGGTCGTAGCCGCCACGCAGGTTGCTGCCCATCTCGCCGGTGTAGCCGAAGGTGAAGTCATAGCCTTGCGCCTTGAGCTGGCTGCGGGTGCCGTTCCAGTCGCCGAGCATCCAGGGCGAATCGGTGCTGAACGCGGGGTGTTCTTCGGCACGCACGCTAGGCGCGAGGCTGGACAGGGCAAGCGTGAGGGCGGCAGATACGAACGAGGGCCGAGCCCGAAAACTCGGGAGGTAGAGCTGTCTTGTCATGGTTAGAACGAATGCCAAAGGCACCGAGGGTGGCGGGCACCGACGATGGAACACGGATAGTCAGGAAGCTGAAGCGTTTCAGCGAGCCGGGAGGATATAGAGGAACGCTGCGGAAAAAAAGACAAAATGTCGCAGGGCACTGTTGCCTGGCGTGCAACAGTGCGGGGTACTGCATTGACCCTGCGCGCCTCCATAGCGCGCAGGGTGCATCCAAGGAAGGCTCAGAACGTGGTGCGCAGGCCGACTTCCACGCTGCGCCCGCCTGCCGGCGCGATGTCGCGCAGGATGGAGCTGGCGTAGCGCACGGTCTGGTCGGTCAGGTTTTCGCCGCGCACGAAGGCCGTCCACTGGCTTTGGCCGACGTCGAAACGGTAGTCGAGGCTGGCGCCGAGGGTGGTGTAGCCGCCGGTCTGCGTCTCGTTGGCCGGGGTGCGGCGCTGGGCGGCGGCATGCTGCACGTCGAGACGCGCCTGCCAGCGCTCCAGCGACCACACCAAGCCGCTGTTCAGGCGCAGCGGCGCGATGCGCGGCAGCGGCTCGCCGCTGTCGAGGTTCTTCGCCCGGGTGTAGTCGCCCGACAGCTCCAGGGCGAAGTTGCCGTAGCGGTTCTGCGTCAGTTGCCAGCGGTCTTGCGCCTCGATGCCGTAGAAGCGTGCGCGCACGCCTTGGTACAGGTACTCCGGGATGCCTTCGTCGTGGTCGTGGTCATGGGCGTCTTCGTCTTCATGGCCGTGATCGTGTCCTTCGCGTAGGTGGCCGCTGCCGATCAAGCCGATGTAGTTGCGAAAGTGGCTGTAGAACACGCCCACGCTGCCTTTGTGCGTGCCCTTGTCGAAACGCAGTGCCAGGTCGCCGGAAACGGCCTTTTCCTTATTCAGCGCGGCATCGCCCACTTCATAGGCACCGGTGGCCACGTGGGCGCCGTCGGCGTACAGCTCGTAGAACGTCGGTGCGCGCTCGGTGTAGCCGAGGTTGGCGGCCAGCGCCCAGGTCGGGTCGAGCTGGTACACCGCGCCCGACGACAGGCTCACTGCATTGAACGCCCGGCTGCCGTCGGCGCTGGCGAAGGTTTCGTTGCCTTTGGCATCAGGGTCGACGCGGGTGTGTTCCAGGCGTGCGCCGAAGCTCAGGTCGAGGCGCTCGCTGGCCTGCCACTGTTCGAGCAGGAACAGCGCCAGGCTGTCGGTGTCGGTGTGCGGCACGAAGGCTTCTTCGCCCAACGCGGAAAATTCGTTACGGCTGACCTGCGCGCCGACCACCCCCTCGACCGGCCCGAGCGGCTGGTGACGCGCTTCGAGCCGTGCTTCGTAGCCCTTGTTCTTGAACGTGGTGTGCACCTCGCCTTCTTCGATTTCGCGGTGCTGGTAGTCGGTGTAGCCGGCATCGAGCTTCACCGAGCTGAAGGGACCTTCGAGGTCGCGCAGCTCGGACGCGAACGCATAGTGGTCCTGCTGCATGTCCAGGCGCACGCCGGGCTCTGCGACAGAGCCGTAATTGCTGTCGTAGCGGCTGTACGACAGCCCGCCGTAGCCATGGTCCCACTGGTAGGAACCGCCGATGGCGCCACCGTCCTGACGGCCGTCGCTGTTGTCCAGGCGGCCGTGGCTGCCTGGCTCGTCCGCTTCGCGAACTTTGCCGCTGCGCGCGTAACCAGGGATGCGCAAATCATTGAACTGGCGGCTGTTGGCATCCAGGTGCAGGGCGAAGGTGCCGTCGCCGGCTTCGAGCTTGCCCGCGCGGCTGCGCGTGGTGTCGGCGCCGCCATAACGCAGTTCGCCGGCGCCGTGGATGCCATCGATGGGCGTGTCCGGGATGCGGTTGTCGAAGGTGTTGACCACGCCGCCGATGGCGTTGCCGCCATAGAGCAGGGCGGCCGGGCCGCGGACGATTTCGATGCGCTCGACGACGTTGGGGTCCAGCGGTACGGCGTGGTCGTAGGAGAGCGACGAGGCGTCCAGTGCGCCTACGCCATTGCGCAGGATACGGATGCGGTCGCCGTCCAGGCCGCGGATCACCGGGCGGCTGGCGCCCGGGCCGAACCAGGTCGAGGCCACGCCGGGCTGGCCGTTGAGGGTTTCGCCGAGGCTCGAATGCTGGTGCTGGAACAATTGATCGCCTTCGAGCACGGTGCTGGGAGCGGCCAGTTGTGCGTTGCCCAATGGGTTGGCGGTGATGACCTGGGGTTGCAGTTCCACGGCGTGGCTCGGCATCGAAGCCAGGTACAGGGCGGCGGCAAGAGGTGAGAGTGTGGAGGAGTAGCGGCGCATGGGGAGGGAGCGTCCTTGAAAGATAGCCATATCGTTACAGTATAACGTTTCTATTGCAGCATGACGGCGCGCCCTTTGGCCAGCAGTTTGTGTTTCGCTCGTTGTCTTGGCGCTTACCTGGGAAACCGCACGGCGCGCCCGGGGTCTGAATCCACCACGGCGTGCCTCGCCGGTGTACAGTGCGCCCCTTTTCTTCCGGAGCCTTCCATGAGCATCCCCGAACACAACGCCCTGCATGGCAAGACGCTCGAACAGATCCTCACCGCGCTGGTCGCCCATTACCAATGGCAGGGCCTGGCCGAGCAGGTCGACGTGCGCTGTTTCAAGAGCGATCCGAGCATCAAGTCGAGCCTGACCTTCCTACGCAAGACGCCTTGGGCCCGCGCCAAGGTCGAGCAGCTTTACGTGAACCTGCAGCGCGGCCGCTGATGCCTCGCCATCCCTGGCTGCTGCTGGCCGCCGTGCTGGGCTGGACGGGCCTGGCCGTGCAGGTCTGGCTGGTGCTGCTGGCGCGCTGGCAGGCCGAGGCGAGCCTGGTAGGAGGCTTAGTGAGCGTGTTCGGTTATTTCACCGTACTGAGCAACACCCTGGTGGCCACGGTGTTCAGTTATGCCGCCTGGGGGCGTGTAGGCGCGACGCGGCGCTGGTTCCTGTCACCGGCGGTGAGCACGGGAGTGGCGGTGAGCATCGTGGTGGTGGCGGTGGCCTACAGCCTGCTGCTGCGGCACTTGTGGCACCCGGAGGGTTGGCAGTGGCTGGCCGACGAGCTGCTGCACGATGTGATGCCGCTGCTGTTCGTCGTGTACTGGTGGCGGGTGGTGCCCAAGGGCTCGCTACGTCTGCGCCATCTGGCGTTGTGGAGCCTGTACCCGGCTCTGTACTTTGCCTTCGCGCTGTGGCGCGGTTTCGAGATCGGAGTCTACCCGTACCCCTTCATCGACGTGGCGCGCCTCGGCTATCTCCAGGTGATGCTCAATGCCCTGGGCGTGCTGGTCGGTTTCTGCGCCACGGGCCTGTTGTTCATCGCCCTGGACCGTTGGCGCGGTGCGCGCGCGCCAGCCCAAGGCTGAAAGGCTCAGTCTTCTTCTGGCGTATCGTCGGCGCGCCAGTAGGCCACGGCCTTCAGCGCCTGTTCGTCGACGCCTTTGTCCAGCAGCACCCCCTTGACCTCGCGGCTCAGGCGCTTCTCCAGCGCTACCCAGCTGTACAGGCTGCCGGCAGGTAGGGGGAGGGCGCGCACGCATTCGACCAGGTCCTGCTCATGGCGCAACACCCAGATCACCTCGACGTCCGCCGGGCTGGCCAGCGGCTGCCGCTCTTGCGCGTCTTCGACCTGCACCAGCACCAAGGCGCGGCGTCCGGCCGGCAGTTCTTCCAGGCGCCGGGCGATGGCAGGGATGGCGGTTTCGTCGCCGATCAGCAGGTAGCTGTCGAAGGCATCGGTGACGACCAGTGACGCCCGAGGCCCGGCGATGTGCAGGGTCTGGCCTGGTGCAGCCTGCGCGGCCCAGGTCGAGGCAGGGCCGTCGCCGTGCAGGACGAAATCGATGTCCAGCTCCAGGGCCTGCGGGTCGAAGCGCCGGGGCGTGTATTCGCGCATCGTCGGGCGAGCGCTGGGCTCCGCACTCAGCTCGCCGGCGTCGAGGGCCGCTTGTTGCGCCGCGTCGTTGGCGAACAGCAGCTTGACGTGGTCGTCGCTGCCCAGGCTGACGAAGCCTTCGAGCGCCGCACCGCCAAGGGTGACGCGGCGCATGCGTGGGGTCAGGTCGGTGACCCGCAGCACGTGTAGCGCGCGGCGATGGAGGGTGTGGTTCACGCGGTAGATGACTTCTGTCATTGCGACGTCTCCTCAGGCTTGGGGTGGGGACCGCCGGCGATGGCCTTGGCGGCGTCGTTGAGCAGGCGGCTGACGCGCTCGATTTCCTCTTCGCCCCAGTGGCCGCTATGCAGGTGCAGGGCATGGCGCAGGTTGCCCACGGCCTGATGAATGCGCTCGGGGCGCTCGTGCCCATTCAAGGCGCGCTTGCTGACTTCGATGCGCATGCGCACGCCCTCCAGGGCCACGGCCTGCTCGCGCAGGCGTTCGCGGCCCTGCTCGGTGACGGTGTACAGGCGCTTGCTGCCTTGCGCCTCGCCGCGCACTAGCTCGGCTTCCTCGAGAAAATTCAAGGTGGGGTAGATGACACCGGGGCTTGGGCTGTAGCTGGCATCGAACAGTTGCTCGATCTGGCGAATCAAGTCGTAGCCGTGGCCGGGCTGTTCGGCCAGCAACGACAGCAGCAACAGTTTCAGATCGCCCGCCGCGAACACCCGCGGGCCGCGGCCGCCTCGGCGTTCGAAAGGGTTTGGGGAAGAAGAATGGCGCATTTAGGTAACCTGAGCATCTGAAGTAGCTTGAGATATTACTCAAGATATATCTTTATGTCAGCTCTAAATGCGCATGATTATCATCGACTAAATCGATGGATGCTCACTTGCCCCCGTTGACCCGGGGCGTAGGGCTCCCGCTGCGACGAATCCTGGCGCCTTGCATTGGGTCTCGCCATTGGGTTCAAGATAAGGCATCAGAATCGGTGCCATGCCTTTGAGCACTTGCACCGGCAGCGCCGAGGTGAACGTGAAGGCCTCGGCCGAGCGCCCTGGCACGAAGGCGGTCAAGGTACCGAAGTGGTTGTCCCCGAGGAAGAACACGAATGTGGCGGTGCGATTGAGCGAACGCGAGCCGATCAAGCGCCCGCCGGCGCCGAAGCTCTCGATGCGGTTGTCGCCAGTGCCGGTCTTGCCGCCCATGACCAGCGCGGTGCCGTCCTGCCGCGTGAAGCTACCGGCGATGCGCCGCGCCGTACCGGCATCGACCACTTGCGACATCGCCCCCTTGAGCGCCCGCGCCACCTCGACCGGCAGAATCCGTTTGCCGCGGTCCGGGTCGCTGACCAGCTTTGTTTCATAAGGCGTATCGGCGGCCAGGTGCAGGGTGTCGATGCGCAGGGTGGGCAAGCGCACGCCATCGTTCTGGATGATCCCGACCAGCTCGGACAACGCTGCCGGGCGGTCGCCGGAACTGCCGATGGCAGTGGCCAGCGACGGTACCAGGTGGTCGAACGGGTAGCCCACGCGCTTCCAACGCTGATGGATGTCGAGGAAGGCTTCGATTTCGACCATAGTGCGGATGCGGCTGTCGCGCGCGCCCTGATGGCGGCTCTTGAACAGCCAGCCGTAAACCTCCTGGCGCTCGAAGCGGCTGGCGTTGATCGCCTCGCGTTGGCTCGCGCCGGGGTTCTTCAGCAGATAGCCGAGCAGCCACAGGTCGAGCGGGTGCACTTTGGCGATGTAGCCTTGGTCGGGCAAGTCGTACTTGCCGGGGCCGTAGGCTTCGTACATCTCGGCCAAGCGACCGTCGTTGAGCTTGGCCAGCGCAGCCTTGTTGTCCTGGCTATGAGCGCGCACGAAGGCGTTGAAGGTTTCCTGGCGCGCCTCGGGGAACAGATAGCGGTGCACCGCCGCCAGCCGCTGCGGTGTGGTGCGCAAGCTGTCGAGGAAGGTGTCCAGGCGTTGCTGCGAGGTCTTGCGCTGGTATTTCTTCCAGAAGCGCAGCAGGTAGTTGGTGCCCTCGCGGTCGGCGAAACGCGCCAGGTATTCCTGGCGCCGTGGATCGGCATCGTCCTTGAGCAGCGGTTCGCGGTTGTAGGGCTGCTGGTAGGTGACGTAGCGCACCACGTCGCGCATCAGGCGGATGAAGGGCAGGTTGATCGACTCGCGCAGCGCATCCTTGAGGCTGGGGTTGCGGCCGTCGTCCTGACGGCGGAAGTTGTTGAACCGGTGCATGCCGCCGCCGGTGAAGAAGCCTTCGCCGGTGCTGGCCGAATACGTGCGCTCCAAGGCGGCGTCGAGCATGGCATCGAGGTTCTGGTCGCGGCTGTGCTGCATCAGCCAATCGAGCGACCAGCGGCTGAGGCGGTCCAGATCCGCCACCTCGACCTTGCGCAGTTCGGCCACTGGCTTGCCGGCATAGCGCTCGTGCAGCTCGGCGATGATTTCCAGGTAGGTGGTGAGCACCCGCAGTTTGGCCGTCGAGCCCAGTTCCAGCTTGCTGCCTTCGTTGATGTCGAAGGGCTGGTTGGTGCTGTCGGTCTGTACCCGTACCCGCGAGCCGTCGGCGGTGCGTTCGAACAGCGTGAAGCTATAGCTGACCTGGTCGGTGGTGCTGGCGGTCAGCAAGCGGTGGCCGATCAGGCCGATCTGCGCGGCGAAGGCCGGGTCGGCGAGGTTCTTCAGGTACTGGCTGACCTGCACTTGCAGGCCGGCCTGCAGCGTGCTGGTGGCGGACAGGTCGAGGCGGTCGAGGTCGTACAGCGGGCGGCTGAACATCGCCGCCAGGCGATTGCGCGCCAGGCTGATGCCCTTGTTGGTGACGATCGGCACGATGGTCGGTTGTGCGACCCAGTCGCGGTACATCGCCTTGCTGGCCAGCGCCGCGTCGGCCAGCGGCGGCGTGACGATGCCGTTGGCGGCCAGTACGCGCAGGTGCGCATCGACCAGTTCGGCAAGCTCCACCCGCCCTTTGGACAGGTAATGCGAGGGGCGACGCTGGGCGATGATCAACGACAGCACCTCGCGCAGCGCCAGCCCGCGCTCGGCCAAGCTCTTGGCATCGACGGCGGTGCCGTTGAGCGCGGCGTTGATTTGGTCGAAGTCGGCACCGAACCAGACCCGCAGCCCCTCGGCCATACCGTGCACCTCGCCGTGGCCGGGCACGGCCGAGAGCGGCACGCTGTTGAGATAGTCGCGCACGATGCGCTGGCGCGCCAGGGTGGTGTCCGGCCCGCCTTGGTAGGCGCGCACGCTGGCCGAGAACATCTGCCGCAGCTTTTCGGCGCCCGACACGGTCAGCCCGTCGGGCGAGTGGCGGTATTTTTCCAGCTGGGTGGCCAGCGTACTGCCGCCGGCCGATTGACCGGGCAGGGCCAGGTACTTGGCGATCTGGCTGTAGGCGGCCTTGGCGAAGCGCGGCCAGTCCACGGCGGGGTTGCTCTGCAGGTTGCGGGTCTCGAGCAGGTCGCGGTTCTCGATGAACAGCAAGCTCTTGACCATCACCGGAGGAATGTCGGCGAAGGTGGGGTAGAGCTGCTGCGGGTAGTTGTACTGGTAGAGGATGTCGCCGCGGCAATCAGTGATCGACAGCCCGGCCTGGCCCTTTTCTTCGTAGGGCACGAACAGGCCGTGGCCGACATAGTCGAGCAGGGCGGGGGAGAAGCGGGTCTGCGCCTGGATCACGTAGTCGCGCTTGAGCAGGCGCGGCAGGAATTCGCCGATGCTGCTGTAGCCAAGGCGCTTGTCGAACGGGCCTTCGCCGGGATAGACCACCGCGTCGCTCGGGCCTGGCTGCAAGGAATAGGTGAGGGTGCTGGCCAGGCGACTGAAGGTGCGCGCTTGCAGCTTGGAGGTTTGGACTTCCTCATAAACGGCGTTGCCCGCCACAGCGACGGCCAGCAGGAGGATCAAGGCCAGCAGCAACCACCACAACCGACG
This sequence comes from Pseudomonas sp. UBA6562, assembly GCF_002434265.1. Lineage (GTDB taxonomy): Bacteria > Pseudomonadota > Gammaproteobacteria > Pseudomonadales > Pseudomonadaceae > Aquipseudomonas. The sequence goes on from NZ_DJJS01000001.1 coordinate 328,963, forward strand.
CCAGCGGCGGGGCTTTGGCGCAGTGGCAGGGGCCTGCTCGGTATCGGGCGATTCCATTCGGGGAGATTCCGTGTGCCGCAGTTTACCCATAGTTCAAGATCCGACCGAGTGGTTTCATCGTACTGGTCTGAAGCTTAGACGGTGAGCGGCTGATGTGAAAATTTTGTCAATGATTGTCGCGACTTACTGTGACCGTCGTTGGCTCGCAGAGGTTGCGCGGGTTTTGCGTCATTTCGCTTATTCGTACGCATACGGCATCGAGCAAAGCGAGACGTATCGTTCATCGGGTCGAGGTTTTCGAGAATAGTTCTTGAGTGATATGTTATATTGTATCAATAAATCACCCGAGGCCCTTCCCATGAAACCAGCCATCCATCCCCACTACCGCGACGTGCTGTTCCACGACACCGCCGCCGACGTCTACTTTCTGATCGGTTCCACCGTGGGCACCGACCGCACCCACCTGCACAGCGATGGCCAGACCTACCCCTACGTGGCCCTGGACGTCTCCAGCGCCTCGCACCCGGTCTACACCGGCCAGCAGCGCAAGACCACCGTCGAAGGCCGGGTGGCCGGCTTCAACAAGCGCTTCGCCGGGTTTTCCGCCAAGCGCAGCGGGTGACATCAACGCCTCGACGTTGCTGGAAGGGGGCGGGCATGGGAAGCTCGCCCGCCCATCGTTCGAGGTCGCTCCATCATGTCCACTGTCATTCGCGTTGCCGCGGCGTTGTTGATCGACGCCCACCGGCGCACGCTGCTGGTACGCAAACGCGGCACCCACGCCTTCATGCAGCCGGGCGGCAAGATCGACGCCGGTGAAACACCGCGGCAGGCCTTGGCCCGCGAGCTGTTCGAAGAACTGGGCTTGCGCATCGACCCCGAGCAGGCCGTGGCGCTGGGCAGTTTCAGTGCGCCAGCGGCCAACGAACCCGGCTGCCAGGTGCAGGCCGAGCTGTTCGAAGTGCTCACCATGCAAGCCGTGATGCCTGCAGCCGAGATCGAGCAGGTGCTGTGGTTGGCCGCCGACGACACACCTGCCGTGGATCTGGCCCCGCTGACCGCCGAGCAGATCCTGCCGCTGTACCGCGCGCGTCTCAACGCGCTGCGCTGACGCCGTCAAGGGTGGCGAAGGAGGTGTCCTTCGCGGTCAGCAGGAAGTCGCGCATATAGGGCGCATCGAGCATGTCGGTGCGCACCGCCGCGTACAAGGTCGCGAACAGGCCCTTCTCACCCAGGCGCTTGCCCTTCACATAACCGCGGTCGCTGTATTCGTGCAGCGCCCAATGCGGCATGCCGCACACGCCCCGGCCGCTGGCCACCAGTTGCATCATCATCACGGTCAGTTCGGAGTTGCGCACTGCGGCAGGCTCGATGTCGGCAGGTTCGAGAAAGCGGGTGAAGATTTCCAGGCGATCGCGTTCGACCGGGTAGGTGATCAGCGTCTGGTCGATCAGGTCCTGGGGCACCACGTAGGGCTTGCTGGCCAGCGGATGCTGGTTGGCCACCGCCAGCATGGCTTCGTAGGTGAACAGCGGCACGTAGGTGATGTTGGCCAAGTCCAGCGGGTCGGAGGTTACCACCAGGTCGAGGTCGCCACGAGCCAGGGCCGGCAAGGGCGCGAAGGCGAACCCCGAGGCCAGGTCCAGTTCCACTTCCGGCCACGAGTCGCGGAACTGGTCGATGGTCGGCATCAGCCACTGGAAGCAACTGTGGCACTCGATGGCCATGTGCAAGCGCCCGGCCGTGCCGCCTGCCAAGCGCGCGATGTCACGCTCGGCGCCGCGCAGCAGGGGCAAGGTGGCGTCGGCCAGTTGCAACAGGCGCAGGCCGGCGCTGGTGAAGCGCAGCGGCTTGCTCTTGCGTACGAACAGCGGCAAACCCAGGCGCTCTTCCAGCTCCTTAAACTGGTGGGACAGCGCCGACTGGGTCAGGTGCAGGCGTTCGGCGGCCTCCACCAGGCTGTCGGCCTCGCGCAGGGCGTGAAGGGTTTTCAGGTGGCGGATTTCCAGCACTTGCAGCTCCGGGGTGAAGAGAGATGGCATCGAGAAGGCGGATGAGTTTCCCTCATGTTGCCGGAGCTGTCGACCGGTGCTGTGTTGGGGGCGATGGTTTGCTGGCTGCGTTGACGCAAGCGGCCAGCCTTACCCCAAGCCGTATTTCTTCACTTTGTCGAACAGCGTGGTCTTGGCCATACCCAGCTCCTGGCTGGCCTGGCTGAGGTTGCCGCCGGTACGCAGCAGGGCCTCGCTGAGCAGGTTGCGCTCGAAAGCTTCTACCGCCTCGGCGAACCCCAAGCCCTGGCTGGCACCGGCCACGCTCTTCTTGAACGCTGGCAGGCCCAAGGCGAAACGCTCGGCGACGTTGCGCAGTTCGCGCACGTTGCCCAGCCATTCGTGGGCCATGATCTGCGACAACGTCTGGCTGTCGAGTTCCGGCGCCTGGCGGTCGAACCGCAAGGCTGCCTGTTCGAGGAAATGCTCGAACAGTTGCAGGATGTCTTCGCGGCGCTCGCGCAGCGGCGGCAGCTCTAAAGTCACCACGTTCAACCGGTAATACAGGTCGCTGCGAAACTCGCCACGCTGGCCCAGGCTCTGCAAGTCGGATTTGGTCGCCGCGATCACCCGGCAGTCCACCGGGATGCTCTGGTTCGAACCGAGTCGCTCCAAAGTGCGCTCCTGCAACACCCGCAGCAGCTTGATCTGCAAGTTGATCGGCATGCTCTCGACCTCGTCGAGGAACAAGGTGCCGCCGTTGGCATGTTCGATCTTGCCGATGCGGCGCTTGCCGGCGCCGGTGAAGGCGTTGGCCTCGTGGCCGAAGATTTCGCTTTCGAACAGGTTTTCCGGCAACCCGCCACAGTTGATCGCCACGAACGGCTGCCCCTGGCGCCGGCTGAACTCGTGCAGGCAGCGCGCCACCAGCTCCTTGCCGCTGCCGGTTTCGCCTTCGATGAGCACGTTGGCCGAGGTGTCGCCCACGTTGCTGATGAGCTCGCGCAAGTGCTGCATGGCCGGCGAACGGCCGATGATCCGCGCTTCCAGCGAACCTTGCCCGGCCAATTGCCGGCGCAGCGCGCTCACCTCGCGCGACAGCCCGCGCTGTTCCAGGGCGCGCCGCACCACATCGACCAGACGCTCGGGCGAGAAGGGCTTTTCCATGAAGTCGTAGGCGCCGTTGCGCATGGCCCCGACCGCCATGTCGATGTCGCCATGGCCGGTGATCAACACCACTGGCAGGCTGCGGTCGCGGGCCTTGAGCCGGGCGAGCAGCTCCAGCCCGTCGATGCCGGGTAGGCGGATGTCGCTGACCACGATACCGGCGAAGTCCTCACCGATGCGTTCGAGTGCCAGTTCCGCGCTGCCCACGCCTTCGCAGGCGATGTCTTCGAGGGCCAACGCCTGTTGGCAGCCGAGCAGCACATGGGGATCGTCCTCGACGATCAGGACGGTAAGGGGGGCTTGGGTCATGGGAGCTCGGCCGTGTCGGTGGATGGGGTGACCAGGGGCAGCAACAGCACGAAGGCACTGCCGCCCTCAGACGGGTGTTCGACGCTGAGGCTGCCTTTGGCAGCAGCGGCCAGGCTGGCCGAGAGGGTCAGGCCCAGGCCCAGACCATGCTCGCCCGGTTTGGTGGTGAAGAAGGGCTCGAACAAGTGCTTGCGCGTTTCGGCGTCTATGCCATGGCCGTTGTCGCGCACCTGCAAACGGTACTTGTCGCCTTGCAGCTCGCCTTCCAGCCATAGCGTGGGACGCTCCCGGTCAGCGGTGGCATCCAGCGCATTGCTGATCAGGTTGGCGAGGATCTGTTCCAGGCGCGTCTGGTCGATGGCCAGGCGTTGCTCGTCGAAGTCGCGGTGCACCCGCAAGCCGCTGCTGGAGAGGCGCGCCGCCAGCAGTTGCTGACAGGCATCGACCGCCTTGCACAAGGACGCCTGGCCGCTGTCGTCGCCACGCCGGGCGAAGGAGCGCAGGCTGGCGGTGATGCGACCCATGCGATCGATCAGGTCGTTCATGGTGCGCAGGTTGGTCGAGGCCACGTCCATGGCGCCGCGTTCGAGGAAGCGCACGGTGTTGCCCGACAGCGTACGCAGCGCCGCCAGCGGCTGGTTCAATTCGTGGGCGATGCTGGTGGACATCTGACCGATGGCCGCCAGTTTGCCGGCCTGGACGAGCTCGTCCTGGGCCTGGCGCAAAGTCTGTTCGGCGTGCCTGCGCTCGCGGATCTGCCCCTTGAGCCGTTCGTTGCTGGCGCGCAGGTCGGCGGTGCGTTCGGTGATGCGCCGCTCCAATTGGTTGTTGGCTTCCTGCAACGCTTCACGGGCAGCCAGCCGCGTGGCGATGACCTTGCGCCGCTCGTTCCAGGCGATGCCGAGAATGGTCAACAGGGCGAAGGCGAAGGCCACCAGCGCGCCTTGCACCATCGATTCGCGGCGCAGGTCCTGCAAGGGCGTCAGCAGCGTGAAGTGCCAGGGGGTATCGGCCAGGCGGCGGGTTTGCGACAGATAGCTCACCGCCTCCGGGCCGCCTGGGTCGGTTTCGCTGTTCACCGGGAAGGTGAGCTTTTCCACGCCATCGCCCAGAGACTCGCGGTCCAGCGGTTGCAGTTCGTTGATCGGCCACCAGTAGTATTGCAGGCTGCGCGCCAAGCGCTCTTTAACCTGCGGAGTCAGCGGCTGCAGCGACTTGAGGCGGCGCGTCGGGTCGCTGGACAAGATGATGATGCCGTTCTCGTCGCTGACGAACGCTTCCAGGCGCGCCCGCTGCCAGCGTTCCTCGAGCGTGTCCAGACGCACCTTCACCACCGCCACGCCAATGATCTTGCCGTGCTCCTCCAGGCCGTGGGCGAGGTAGTAGCCGGCTTCGCCAGTGGTGCTGCCGATGCCGTAGAAGCGTCCGGGCTTGCCGCGCACCGCATCCTGAAAATAGGGGCGGAAGGCCAGGTCTTCGCCAAGGAACGAGTCGGCGTCGCGCCAGTTGCTGGTCGCCTGCACACGGCCTTCGGTGTCGAGCACGAAGATCGCCCGGCCGTTGCTGCGGCGCTTCATGCCTTCGAGGTATTCGTTGACCGATTGTCGGTCGGTGGCGTCGGGGTCGGTCAGTAGACGGGAGACGCTGTTTTCCAGCTCCAGCAGGCTGGGCAGGTAGGTGTATTTGCTGATCTCGCTTTCCACCGTGCGCGCATGCAGCTCGAGCTGGCGCTCGCCGTTTTCGCTCAGCACGCGAATGCCGTTGCTTTCGCTGATCAGGTAGGCGACCACGCCGAAGCCGAGCATCAGCAGGATGATCAAAGGCGGGATGAGCAGTTGGCGAAGCAGGCGGGATTTCACGGCAGGCTGGTTGAGGCGCACGAGCGCGGGGGTGCATTTCATCACAGTGGCCTTGTCATCGCCAGCCTGCGCCGCTCGCGGCGGCGCGGGCTGGCTGGCACTCAGTGCTGCAGGATCTTGCTTAGGAAGTGCTGGGTCCGCTCGTGGCGCGCGCTCGGGTCGCCGAAGAAGGCTTCCTTCTGGCAGTCCTCGATGATGTGGCCCTTGTCCATGAAGATCACCCGGTTGGCGACCTTGCGGGCAAAGCCCATCTCGTGGGTGACGCACATCATGGTCATGCCTTCGTGGGCCAGCTCGACCATCACGTCGAGCACTTCGTTGACCATTTCCGGGTCGAGCGCCGAGGTCGGTTCGTCGAACAGCATGACGATCGGGTCCATCGACAGGGCACGAGCGATGGCCACGCGCTGCTGCTGACCACCGGACAGCTGCCCTGGATGCTTCTTGGCATGGGCGCTGAGGCCGACGCGGTCGAGCAGGGCCAGGCCCTTCTTGGTGGCTTCGGCTTCGCTGCGGCCCAGCACCTTGCGTTGGGCGATGGTCAGGTTTTCGGTGATGCTCAGGTGCGGGAACAGCTCGAAGTGCTGGAACACCATGCCCACCCGCGAGCGCAGCTTGGGCAGGTTGGTCTTCGAATCGGCGATCGACGTGCCGTCGACCACGATGTCGCCTTTCTGGAAGGGCTCCAGTGCGTTGACGCACTTGATCAGGGTCGACTTGCCCGAACCGGACGGACCGCACACCACCACCACTTCACCTTTCTTCACTTCGGTGTTGCAGTCGGTCAGTACCTGGAAGTCCCCGTACCACTTGTTGACGTTCTTGATGGAAATCATACGGCGATCCTTTTTTGCAGACGCTTGACCAGCCAAGAAGCGGAGAAGCTGATGATGAAGTACACGGCACCGGCGAACAGCAGGAACTCATGGGAACGACCGATGATGTCGCCGCTGGCGCGCGAGGCGTTGAGGAAGTCAATCAGGCCCACGGTGTAGACCAGCGAGGTGTCCTGGAACAGGATGATGCTCTGTTGCAGCAGCAGCGGCGTCATCTTGCGGAACGCCTGGGGCAGGATGATCAGGCGCATGGTCTGGCCGTAGCTCATGCCCAGCGCCTGGGCGGCGCCCATCTGGCCCTTGGAGATGGACTGCACGCCGGCGCGCACGATTTCGCAGAAGTACGCCGCCTCGAACATCATGAAGGCCACGACGCAGGAGGTGAACGCTCCGATCGGCGTGTCTTCCCCGGTGATCCAGCGCAGCACGAACGGCACCGCCAGGTAGAACCAGGTGATGACCAGCAGCAGTGGAATGGAGCGGAAGTAATTGACGTAGGCACCCGCCACACGCGACAGCAGCTTGCTCGACGACAGCCGCATCAACGCCAGTACGGTACCCAGTGCGATACCTCCGACGACGCCCATCACCATCAGTTGCAGAGTCAGCAACATGCCATTCCACAGGGCTGGCAGGGCAGGAATGATTTCGCTGAAATCCAGTTCCATTTACTTGCCTCCTACGGAAATCAGGCCAGGCACGGCCACTTTTTTCTCGACCAGGCGCATCAGCAGCATCAGGCCCATGTTCAAGGTGAAGTAGATCAGCGTGGCGAGGGTGAAGGCTTCGAACAGGTTGGCGGAGAATTCCGCGGTCTGTTTGGTTTGCGCCAACAATTCCATCAAGCCGATCAGCGACGCTACCGACGAGTTCTTGAACACGTTGAGGAATTCGGAGGTGAGCGGTGGAATGATGATGCGGAACGCTTGCGGCAGCAGCACGTTGCTGTAGATCTGCGGCAGGCTGAAGCCCATGGCGCGGGCCGCCGATTCCTGACCCCGAGGCAATGCCTGGATACCGGTGCGCACTTGCTCGCAGACCCGTGCGGCGGTGAACAGGCCCAGGCAGACGATCACGCTGATCAGCGCCGAGGTAGTGGGGTTGAGGTCTTGCTTGAACCATTCCTGCAGCCCCTCGGGCAGCAGGTCCGGTACCAGGAAGTACCAGATGAACAGTTGTACCAGCAGTGGCACGTTACGGAACAGTTCCACGTATGCGGTGGCGATTCCCGATACCAAGCGGTTCGGCACGGTGCGCATGACGCCGAGCACCGAACCCAGCAACAGGGCGATGATCCAGGCGGAGACGGCGATGGCGATGGTCCAGCCTAGACCGGTGATGTACCAGTCGAGGTAGGTTTCGCTGCCTACGCCGGTGGACTTGAAGAAAACGCCCCAGTCCCAGTTGTAATTCATCGGGATTTCCCCTCAGACGGTTGTTTCACAGGCACCTTCCAACATCCGAGGGCGCGGGCGCCCTCGGATGAGAGGTTAGACACTTACGGAAGGCCTGCCGGGTTAAATCGTGCGCGCGCTGCGCTGCAGGCCTGGGACAGGGGTCAGGCTTTCTTGTCGTCGGCGGCTTTGTCGGTCGGCTCGGCAATCAGCTTCTTGAGCTCGTCGCTCATCGGGAACTGCAGGTTCAAGCCTTTTGGCGGGATGGGCTGCTGGAACCACTTGTCGTAGCTCTTCTCGACCTCGCCGGCTTTGAAGTAGGTGACAATGGCGTCATCGACGGCTTTCTTGAAGGCTGGGTCGCCCTTGCGGACCATGCAGCCGTAGATTTCATAAGACTGTGGCGTGCCGGTGATCACCCAGTCCGAAGGCTTTTTGGCCTTGGCCATTTCGCCGGCCAGCAGGGCGTCGTCCATCATGAAAGCCACGGCACGGCCGCCTTCGAGCATGTTGAAGGACTCGCCGTGGTCCTTGGCGGAAATGATGTTCATCTTCATCTGCTTGTCGGCGTTCATCGCCTTGAGCAGGCGCTCGGACGTGGTGCCAGCGGTGGTGACGACGTTCTTGCCGGCCAGGTCGGCGAAGTCTTTGTATGCAGGTTGGCCGTCTTTGACCTTGGTCAGCAAGCGAGTGCCGACTTCGAAGATGCCTACCGAGAAGTCGACTTGCTGTTGGCGCTCGACATTGTTGGTGGTGGAGCCGCATTCCAGGTCGACGGTGCCGTTCTGCACCAGTGGGATACGGGTCTGCGAGGTGACGAGGTTGTACTTGACCTTGATGTCGGTGCCCAGTTGCTTCTTCAGCGCATCGACCACTGCGAGTTGAATGTCGTGGGAGTAGCCGACGGGTTCAGCAGTGCCGGCCAGATAGGAAAACGGAATGGAGGAGTCGCGATGGCCCAGGGTGATGGTGCCGGAATCCTTGATCTTCTTCAGCGTGCCAGTCAGCTCTTCAGCCATGACCGGAGAGGCGATGACTGCAGCCGCGATGGCTGCGCCCAGCAATTGACGAACGATTCGCATCAAATTTTCCTCGACGTGTTTGTTTTTTTTATTGAGCCGTTGGCGGACTCTTTAGCTTCAACGAATACAAGTGCATTCGGCTGCAAAGTGTAGAGCATGAGTCGTGCCAATGGTGCGAAATAAGATCAAACCTGCTGGGATTAGGCTGTCGAAAGGGTGAATTTCTATGTTTCAACGGCTTTTTGTACGGTATTCCGACTAAGAGCGGGTCGGGGCATTCGGAATACCGAACAAACTACGCCATGCAGCATCCGCTCCGATGTGCTGCGGTAACACTGTCGTCCCATCGCGTCTGGCGAACCGGGTCTTCTGCGGTTTTCTGCACAGGAAAACGCACCATGAAGACTCACTTCATTCCAGCCGACTCAGTCGATCGCCTGATCGCCGACCGCTTGCCGGCAGGGTTGATCCACACCGATGTCGATCAGATCCGTGCCCTGCACCAGGCGATGCGTCGTGAGCAGCAGTCGGCAGAGCAGGTCGCCGGCCATTTCGAGGCACTGCCATCGATCGACGTCTTTGCCACGCCTCTACTGGTTCAGGCACTGCGACACATTGGCCTGCCTAATGCCGACGTCCGCGCCATGAGCGTGCAGATCGAACAGACGGTCGAGCTGCCTGCCGTGTCGCCCAAGCTGCTGGCCAACCGCCACATCTACCGCTCGCGTCGTAGCCTGCTGGCTGCTGCGTTGCACAATTTCCATGCAGAGGAGCTCGCACCGGACCTGTCGCGTCGGGCCTGGCTGGTCGGTAGCGACGGGCAACGATTGCCTCTGAGCTTCGAAGCGTTCGCACGCTGTTGCCGCCAGCTCGATCTAGGCGGACGGTACCAGCGACTGCTGGCGGCGTTGCTCTCGCCCAAGGACAGGCCTACCGCGCCTACAGGGACCGCGAGCAAGGCCGTGGAGGAATTGCTGGAGGGCAACCTTCAGGCGCAGATGGAAGTGGCCATGCGCCTGGCCAGGTTCGAGGGCGATCTCGACGAAGCCGATTTCAACCGTATGCTGCCCCTCTGGATGCCCTTGCAAGACGTTGTTCTACCCCAGGGCGCAGCGACGCCACGGCAGCTTTATCTGCTGGGCAAGCCCATACAGGGTGTGGTCACCGTGGAGCATCGCGAGACCGAAGGCGGGGCCCTGCAGTCGATTACTCTGTGGATTGCGCAGGACCCCTTGGTTCCGGTCACCCGCCATCTGTCCTGGGAGGCGCTCTATCGCTGGCTCGGCAGGCGGTTGCGCAACGCGCGCTTTCGACGATTCTTCGCACGCTTCATCGGCGAGCGCGACCGCACCGCATTCGTGCAGGCTTTGGTCGGCGCGCTGAACGCCGCCCCGCTCGGCACTGCGCCGCAACTCGACGGGCGTAACCTGGCCATCGACAGGCCGCTGGTTCAACACTTGCGGCGGCTGCAGACCCGCAAGATGCTCGACGACGCCCGCGTGCTCGCAGTGCCCACAGGCGACGAAGACCTGGCCAGCCGCCATGCGCGCCTGCAGGCCGCGCTCGGGGCGGGTCTGGATCTGCTCAGCCTCGCCGCGCTGTTCGTGCCCGGCCTCGGTGAAATCATGCTGGTCGTTTCTGCGGCGCAGATCGCTTCGCAGGTATACGAAGGCTACGAAGACTGGCGCATCGGCGACCGTCAGGGCGCGCTGGACCACCTGTTCGCGGTGGTGGAGATGGTCGCTGTCGCAGCCGCCACCGGCGCTGCCGGATACGCTGCCGTAAATACCCTCAAACGGGTCGCGTTCGTCGACGCGCTGACGCCTGCCGTGGGCACGACGGGGCAACTGCGCTTGCTGCATACCGACCCCCCCGTGCATGTCCTGGCAAAGCCGGGCGACCTGTTCAGGCGTATGGGCGGCCCTTTCGCCCAAGTTCCAGACTGGCAGGCCGAAGCGCTTCTGCAGGTAATGGACCTGACGCCCGATCGACTGCGACGGTTGCATACCGAAGGCGCACCGATGCCGGCCAGGTTGCACGATGCCCATGCGCGCATGATGCTGCACGAGCGGTCGCCGACATTGCGCGGCGCAGCCTTCGAGGCCGAGTGGGCACGCCTGCAACCGCCAGCGTTGCCCGATGAGGCTCTGTTGATCCGTTCGTTCCCCAGCCTGTCGAAGCGCCAGGCCGCCGAACTCTTGGAACGCGCCAGCAGTGCGCAGATCGACGCCATGCATGCTAGCGGCCGGGTCCCGCTGGGTATCGCCGAACAAGCGCGCTGGGCTGTGCGCGATGCCCGTCTGGATCGGGCTTGCCTGGGTCTTCACATCGAACAGGCGGCCAATGCCGATACCGAACATCTGGCATTGGGGTTGCTCGAGCGCTCGGCACGCTGGTCGAGCGATACGGGGGTGCAAATACGCGAGGGTAGCGAAGCGGGGCCCGTCGTCGCTTCGACCGTGCTGGAGCACGGCGCGACCCCCAGAATCATCGTACGCACAGACGATGGCTACCTGACACATTCCGAGCGACCTACGCCTCCGGCCGACGGCCCCGGCAGCCTGTGGCAGGCGCTGCTGTCGAGCCTCGAGCCCGTACACGAGCGACTGCTGGACGATGCGGCGCCGACCGCTGAGCAGTTGCGCATATGGTTGGCCGAACAGGCCGGCGCCGACCGCCAGCGCTGTGCCGATGTGTTGGGCATGGCACCTGTGGGCATCGGCCTGCGGCCGCCGATGCGGTTGGCCGATGGGCGCCTGGGTTATCCGCTCAGCGGTAGGCTGCCAGGAGGTCGCGAGACCCTTCGCCACGGTGTGCGGCGTATCTACCCCACGCTCAGTGATACCCAGCTGGAAGTCTACATTCTCGAGTTGGTCAACAGTCGCGCCGACCTGTGGCAACACTGCGCCCAACTCGAGCGAACCCTCTCCAGCCTCAACCAGGCGTTGCAACGCTGGCGCGACGAGGCCGGACTGGTCGCTTCCATCGGGCGCAGACGCGTGGCTACCCAGTTGCGCCGTTGCTGGCGGCGCAAGCTGGTCAACTATGCGGACGAATACGTCCTCGACATCCAGGGCGAGCGTGTCGGCAGCTTGCCATCGTTGCCGGCTGAGGTGGATTTCTCCCATGTCAGACGGCTGATCCTGCGCGATATGGGGCTTGCCAGCATCGACGAGGATTTCCTGCGCCGGTTCAGCAAGATCACGGAGTTGGACCTGCGCAACAATCGGCTCACCGAAGTGCCGGCCGGGCTCGAACACCTGACCCAATTGCGCATCCTGAACCTGGCCCACAATCGAATCGTCATCACCGAACAAAGCAGTCAGCGGCTGTCACAGTTGACGTATCTGCAGATACTTAGCCTCAGCCACAATCCTCTGGGACAGGCCCCTCGCTTAACCAGCTTGCAGCGCTTGAACCACCTCAACCTACGTGCGACCGGTTTGGAGACGTTACCCGACCTGGCCGAAACGTTGCCATGGCGCGCCCATCTGGATTTGCGCAACAACCGCATCACGCAATTGCGCCAGCACGTGCTCGGCCTGTGGCACGACCTGCAGCGCGTCAGCCTGCACGACAATCCCCTGGATTCGGCAAGCGCCCAGGCCCATGACCGACTCAGCCGGGCCAACGGCCCAAGCGGCCGGCGCAGCCTTCGGCGCGTCCATGCCGCCATCACCGATGCGGTGTTGGAGCGGTGGATGGGCTCAAGCAGCCTGGTCGAGCGCTCGCGCCGCTTGCAGTTGTGGAGCGAGCTGAATGCGCAGGAAGGTTCGAACGACCTGTTCCGTTTCCTGGCGGACTTCGCCGACACCACCGAGTTCGAAGAGCGACCGGGCCAGTACCAAAGCCGCGTCTGGTACATGTTGGAAGCGGCGCATGAGCATGAGGCTTTGCGCCTGCGTCTGTTCGAAACCGCGGCCGGGGAGCGGACCTGCGAAGACCGCTTGCTGCTCGTCATGTCCCAGCTGGAACTGAGCGTGCTGGTCGAGCGTGCGATGGTCGACGGCCCAGCGGCAGAAGTGGAGAGCAGACTGCTCAAACTCCAGCGTTCGCTGTTCCGTCTCGATGTGCTGGACGAAATCTGTACGAGGCACATCGAGTACATGCGTGAGGCCGGCGTCAGGCATCTGGACGAAATCGAAGTCCGGTTGTTCTACCGGGTCAAACTCAAGCAGGAACTGGACTTGCCGGCGACACCCGACAGCATGTACTACGGTGAGTTCGCCAACGTCAGCCGCAATGATCTGCGTCGCGCGGCCAGTGCGGTGCTGGCGGTGGAAACGCCGGAGGCGCTGGCTGCATCGCTGGCGCAGCGTCCGTTCTGGCAGCAGTTCGTACGCACTCGCTACGCCGAGCGTTTCGAGGCCCTCACCGCGCCCTTCTACGAACGGCTGGAGGCGCTCGAAGCACAGGGGCTCGACTCTGCACAGTGGGTCGAGTCGAGCAATCGGTTGAAGGAAGAGCTGGACAGCGCCGAACAGGCGCTGATCCGAACCTTGGCCGACGAAGCCTACGCCCGCACTGCCGGCTCGACGCCGCCCACAATGGTCAGCGGGGCAGGGGAGTAGACGTCGGCGACGAAAGCCTGGACAGGGGCGCCATGGCGCTGGGCGAGATAATCGCGCAGCGTCTGCTGCTCGGCAGGCGTGGTCAGCAGACCCAGCTTGGACCGGCGCCAGAGGATGTCGTCAGCCTCCACGGCCCATTCGTGCTCGCACAGGTAATCGACTTCCCGGGCGAACAGCCCACCGCCGATGCGTTGGCCCAGGCCCTCTGGCCCGGCCACGCCTTCGAGCAACTTCCAGGCACGGCTACCGTAGGTCTGCGCCCAACGCTGAGCGATGTCGGCCGGGAGCCAGGCATGCTTGGCCAGTAGCGCTTCGACCAACGCCGACACGCTGCTCATCTGCTCGCCACCGGGCAAGGGCGAGGTGGCCGTCCAGCTATCGCCCATCTGCGAGAAGAACGGCTTGAGCCGTACCATGGCCGACTCGGCCAGCTTGCGGTAGGTGGTCAGCTTGCCGCCGAAGACCGACAGCAGCGGCGCCTGCCCGGCTTCGTCCGACAGCGCCAGGGTGTAGTCGCGGGTGACCGCCGACGGGTTGTCGGACTCGTCGTTGCACAGCGGGCGTACGCCCGAGAAGGTGTGCTTGATGTCGCCACGGCTGATCTGGTGGTTGAAATGGGTATTGACCACGTTCAACAGGTAGTCGGTTTCCGCCTCGGTGATCGCCACCTTGGCCGGATCGCCGCTGTACTCGCGGTCGGTGGTGCCGACCAGGGTGAAGCGGTCCAGGTAAGGAATGCAGAACACGATGCGTTGATCTTCGTTCTGCAGGATGTAGGCCTGTTCGCCTTCGTACAAGCGCGGCACGATCAGGTGGCTGCCCTGGATCAAACGGATGCCGTAAGGGGCGGTGAGCTGCAAGTCGTCCTTGATGAACTTGGCGACCCATGGCCCGGCAGCGTTGACCAGCGCACGTGCCTTGATCGATTCGCGGCGGCCGTCTGCATGCTCCAGCTCCACTTGCCACAGACCGCCGACGCGCTGGGCGCTCAGGCAGCGGGTACGGGTACGGATGTCGGCACCGTGTTCGCGGGCGGTCATGGCATTGAGTGCTACCAGGCGCGCGTCGTCCACCCAGCAGTCGGCGTATTCGAAACCGCGGGTGATGGCCGTCTTGAGCGGGTAGCCCGGGCCGAAGCGCAGGCTGCGCGAGGCACCCAGGCGTTTGCGCTTGCCCAGGTGGTCATACAGGAACAGGCCGGCGCGGATCATCCAGGCAGGGCGCAGGTGCGGGCGGTGCGGCAGCACGAAGCGCATCGGTTTGACGATGTGGGGCGCCTTGGCCAACAGCACTTCACGCTCTGCCAGCGCTTCGCGCACCAGACGGAATTCGTAATGCTCCAGGTAGCGCAAACCGCCATGGATCAGCTTGCTGCTGGCCGAGGAGGTGTGTTGCGCCAGATCGTCCTTCTCGCACAGAAAGACTTTCAAACCACGCCCGGCCGCGTCAGCGGCGATGCCGACACCGTTGATGCCGCCACCGATCACGGCAACGTCGTAGCAGTCGGCAGGGGAAGAGGTGGGGCGGGCTGGCTGGGACACGGTAACGGTCTCCTGGGTGCTCGAATCATCGAAAATGAACATTTGTGTTCGTTTGCGAAAATACTAGCGCATGTGTGGGTCGTCTGCCAGCCCGTGTATCGATAAATCGACGACGTGACAGCTAAGTGAACATAAACGAACATTTTGATGAAGGGGGTGTACCCGCTGCCGCACCCCAGGGGGCTAGACCACGTCTAGGCGGACCTTGTTCTGCGCCAGCAACTGGCTTAGCGCAGCGCTGGGCTGACGGTCGGTCACTAGGCAATCCACCAGGCTGATCGAGCCCAGGCGCACCATGGCATTACGGCCGAACTTGCTCGAGTCGGCAGCTAGGATCACCTGCCGTGCGTTGGCGATGATGGCCTGGGACACCCGAACTTCCTGGTAGTCGAAGTCGAGCAAGCTACCGTCTTCGTCGATCCCGCTGATGCCGACCACGGCGAAATCCACTTTGAACTGGCTGATGAAGTCGACGCTGGCCTGGCCCACCACGCCGCCATCCGGGCGGACCGTGCCGCCGGCCATCAGCACTTCGAAGTCTTCCTTGGCGCCCAGGATCGAGGCCACGTGCAGGTTGTTGGTGATGACCTTCAAGTGATGGTGGTTGAGCAAGGCGCGGGCAATGGATTCGGTGGTGGTGCCGATGTTGATGAACAGCGAGGCATGGTCGGGGATCTGCCGCGCCACGGTCTCGGCGATGCGCTGTTTCTCGTCGCGCATCTGGTCGGCGCGCATGGTGTAGGCCGTGTTCTCGATGCTCGAGTCATGAGCCGCGCCGCCATGGTAGCGACGCAGCAGGGTCTGCTCGGCCAGTTGGTTAATGTCGCGGCGAATGGTTTGCGGGGTAACGACGAACAACTGCGCCATTTCCTCGATGCTGACATAGCCGCGTTCGCGGACCAGCTCGAGGATTTGTTGTTGGCGTGGGGGCAGGTTCATGGGCGGTCCTTTGGGGCAGCCGAAAAATCCTGCAATCATGCCGTAGGAAGCGTCTGGCGACCAGCGCAGGGGCGGCGCTTGCCGTTGCTCCGGCGCCTCGAGCGGTTCCGGAGCGACGGCACGGTCAGGCTCAGGCGTCGTGGTCTTCCCAATCGCGGGTGCGCGCGATGGCTTTTTTCCAGCCGGCGTAGAGTTTCTCCTTCTGCGCCGTGTCCAGTTGCGGGCTGAACTCGCGCTCGATCACCGCCTTGTTGCGCAACTCGTCCAGGCTGCTCCAGAAGCCGCAGGCCAGGCCCGCCAGGTAGGCTGCGCCCAGGGCAGTGGTCTCGCGCATTTTCGGGCGCTCGACGCAGGTACCGAGGATGTCGGCCTGGAACTGCATGAGGAAGTTGTTGGCCACCGCACCGCCGTCCACCCGCAGCTCGGACAGGCGCTCGCCGCAGTCCTGCTGCATGGCGTCGAGCACGTCGCGGGTCTGGTAGGCGATCGACTCCAGCGCCGCACGAATGATGTGGTCGACCTTCACGCCACGGGTCAGGCCGAACAGTGCGCCGCGGGCGTAAGGGTCCCAGTAGGGCGCACCGAGGCCGGTGAAGGCCGGCACCAGGTACACGCCGTTGCTGTCCTTGACCTTACTGGCGAAGTATTCGGTGTCGAGCGCGTCGTTGACGATCTTCAACTCGTCGCGCAGCCATTGCACGGTCGAACCGCCATTGAACACAGCGCCTTCCAGGGCATAGGCCACTTCGCCGCGAGGGCCGCAGGCGATGGTGGTCAACAGGCCGTGGGACGACTTGACCGCCTTGTTGCCGGTGTTCATCAACAGGAAGCAGCCGGTGCCGTAGGTGTTCTTGGTCTGGCCGGCCTCGACGCACATCTGGCCGAACAGCGCCGACTGCTGGTCGCCAGCGATACCGGCGATGGCGATGCCGCTCTTGGTGTGGCCATAGACTTCGGAGGAAGCGCGCACCTCGGGCAACATCTGCCGGGGAATGCCGAGAATCTCCAGCAGCTTGGCATCCCACTCCAAGGTGTGGATGTTGAACATCAAGGTGCGCGAAGCGTTGGTGTAGTCGGTGACGTGCACCTTGCCGCCAGTGAATTTCCAGATCAGCCAGGTATCGATGGTGCCGAACATCAGCTCGCCGCGCTCGGCGCGTTCGCGCACGCCTTCGACGTTGTCCAGGATCCACTTGAGCTTGGAGCCGGAGAAGTAGGGGTCGATCACCAGGCCCGTGGCTTCGCGGATGTAGTCTTCGTGGCCGTCGCGCTTGAGCTGCGCGCAGATGTCGGTGCTGCGGCGGCATTGCCAGACGATGGCGTTGTACACCGGACGCCCGGTTTCGCGGTCCCAGACCACGGTGGTTTCCCGTTGGTTGGTGATGCCGATGGCCGCCACCTGGGCATGGCTGATGCCGGCCTGGGCCAGGGCTTCGACCATGGTGCCGCTCTGGGTGGCGAAGATTTCCATCGGGTCGTGCTCGACCCAGCCGGCTTGCGGATAGTGCTGGACGAACTCGCGCTGAGCGGTGCCGACGACGTTGGCGTCGCGGTCGAAGATGATCGCGCGCGAGCTGGTGGTGCCCTGGTCGAGGGCGATGATGTACTGCTTATCCTGGGTGTCGGTCATGGTCGTTGGCCTGGAATAGATATGGGACGGTCTTGCGGGTGTGGCCACCCGGCATGACCTCAGGAAGTCTGGGTTTCGGTCTGGGCATTATCGCCGGCCTGGGCGGGCAGCCCAACCGGCAGATGGCGGGCGATCAGCACGCGATACAGCCCTGCACCGACGCAAGCGCCCAGGATGGGGGCGAAAATCGGGATCAGGAAATAGGGCACGTCGCGTGCGCCGGTGAAGGCGATCTCGCCCCAGCCGGCAAAGAAGGTCATCAACTTGGGGCCCAGGTCGCGCGCCGGGTTCATGGCGAAGCCGGTCAACGGGCCCATGGCGCTGCCGATCACGGCGATCAGCAAGCCGATCAGCAGAGGCGCCATGGGGCCACGGGGCAGGCCGTTGTTGTCGTCGGTCAAGGCCATGATCACTGCCATCAGGATCGCGGTGATCACCGCCTCCACCAGGAACGCACCGCCGATCGACAGCGACGGGTGGGGGTAGGTGGAAAACACCGCTGCCAGCTCCAGGCTGGCTTCGCTGCCGCGCACGATGGCATGGGCATTTTCGTAATCGAAAAACAGCGCGCTGTACAAGGTGTATACCAACGCGGCCGCGCAGAAGGCGCCGGCGATTTGGGCGAGGATGTAGAACGCTAGCTTGCGCTTGTCGAAGTCGGCGAACACCGTCAGTGCGACGCTGACCGCAGGGTTCAAATGCGCACCCGAAACACCGGCGGTGAGGTAGATCGCCATGCTCACGCCGACCCCCCAGATGATGCTGACTTCCCATAAGCCCAAGCTGGCGCCGGCGACCTTGAGCGCGGCGACGCAGCCTGTACCGAAGAAGATGAGAAGTGCGGTGCCGAGAAACTCGGCCAAGCATTGAGCGGCCAGGGTAGGCTGGCGTAGTGCAGTCGTCATGTAGGACCTCGTTCTTGTTGTAATGCGCCGTGATGGCTGACAGCAACGCTCGCAACTACCCAAACGCGGGCGGGCAAGCAGAAATGCGCACCAGGAAAGTGCACCTTCTATTCAAAAACGAAAAAATATAGACAAGAAACGCGGATGTCAAAGGTCGAAAGTGAACGTTCGGCCACATTCTGACCAAGCGCAGGGAACGTGACCTTGCGAGCGTCATCGCCTGACTGGCTGCAACTGGTTCCATCCCTTAAAGTGGGCTTCCTCCCCCAATGGCCATCGGAGCTGCGCATGACCCCCGCCCTCGACCTGCTGAACAAAGCCCGTGCCGAGCACCGAGTGCACAGTTACGAGCACGATCCCAAGTCTGCGTCCTATGGTTTGGAGGCGGCGGAAAAGCTGGGTCTCGACCCTCGGCAGGTATTCAAGACCTTGCTGGCCTGCACGGAAAAGCACGAGCTGCTGGTGGCGGTCGTGCCGGTGGTGGGCACCTTGGACCTGAAGGCGTTGGCCCAAGCGGCCGGAGCCAAGAAATGCGAAATGGCCGACCCTGCTGCGGCGCAGCGGGCCACTGGGTATCTGGTGGGAGGGATTAGTCCGCTGGGGCAGAAGAAGCGCCTGCGCACCTTCATCGACACCTCGGCGCAACAGGTGCCGACCGTGCATGTGAGCGCAGGGCGCCGCGGTCTGGAAGTGGAGCTGTCGGCGGCAGTTCTGGCGCAGCATACCCAAGGCAGCTTTGCGCCAATCGGTCGCGCTTGAGAGAACAGATGCGCCTGTCGCCACGAAGGGACAGGCGGACGACCTGGGCGCTTAGCTGTGGCGCCGCACGCCAGCCTGCGCGGGATGCAATTGCGCGGCGACGCTGCCAGGCACGGCGAACAGCACTAGGTGATCGGCGGCTACGCTGATGCCGACCTCATCGCCCAGCGCGTGATCGTCATGGCTTGGGAAGATCGCTTCCAGCTGGCTGCCGGTCGGCAGTTGCAGGCGGTAGAGCGTCGAGGCACCGAGAAAGCTCTTGCCCGTCACCTGAGCGCGCAGGGGACTCTGCGGCGCATGCACGATGTCGTCCGGACGCAGCAGCACATCCACCGGCGTGCCCGCAGTCATGGGGTAGGCGCGGTTGCCGCGCAGCTCGCCCAGCTCGGTGCCCACCGCTTCGTGGCTGTTCATCTGGCCGCGAATGAAATAGCCCTGGCCGACGAAGCTGGCGACGAATGGCGTCTGAGGTTCGTGATAGAGGTTGTAGGGCGTGTCCCATTGCTCCAGGCGGCCTTCCTTGAATACTCCCACCTGATCGCTGACGGCGAAAGCCTCCTCCTGATCGTGGGTGACCAGAATGGCACTGGTACCGCGGCTCTTGAGGATGTCGCGCACTTCATGGCTCAGGCGCCGACGCAGCTCCACGTCGAGGTTGGAGAACGGCTCGTCGAGCAGCAGCAACTGCGGCTCGGGCGCCAGCGCTCTGGCCAGGGCCACGCGTTGCTGCTGGCCGCCGGAAAGCTCATGCGGATAACGCCCACCTAGCCCCGTCAGCTTGACCAGGTCGAGCATTTCCTCGACCACCGCCGGCTGCCGCGGGTGCTTGCCGATGCCGAAGGCGATGTTCTGCGCCACGGTCAGGTGAGGGAAGAGGGCGTAGTCCTGGAACACCATGCCGATCCGGCGTTTTTCCGGAGCCAGGGTGAAACCTGGGCGGGAGATCACTTCGCCCGCCAGCTGGATTTCACCCTCGTGCACCGGCTCGAAGCCGGCGATGGCGCGCAGGGTAGTGGTTTTGCCACACCCGGACGAGCCCAGCAGGCAACCGATGTCGCCGGCATTGAGGTGCAGGTTCAGCGTTTGGACGATGCGTTGATCGCCGTAGCCGCAGGCCAGGTTGCGCAGGTTCAGCAGTAGGGGAGCACTCATGCGTGGTGATAAGCCGGTTCGATGACGAATTCGAGGAGCGCCTTCTGCGCATGCAGGCGGTTCTCAGCCTGGTCCCAGGCGACCGAACGCGGGTCGTCGAGCAAGTCGTGGCTGATTTCCTCGCCACGGTGGGCGGGCAAGCAGTGCATGAACAGGGCATCGGGTGCCGCCAGGTCGAGCAGATCGCGGGTGACCTGGTACGGCGCGAAGTGCGCCAGGCGACGTGCAGTTTCCTCTTCCTGGCCCATCGAAGTCCAGACGTCGGTGGTCACCAGTTGCGCACCACTGACCGCTGCCTTGGGGTCGCGCACGATCTGCACCTGCTCGCCACCCAGGGCCAGGAAGCGTGGATCGGGTTCGTAGCCTTCGGGGCAGGCGATGCGCAGCTGGAAACCGAACTGCACGGCCGCTTCGATGTAGGAGTTGCACATGTTGAAACCGTCGCCCACCCAGGCCACGGTCTTGCCCTGGATCGAGCCACGGTGCTCGAGGAAGGTCTGCATGTCGGCCAGCAACTGGCAAGGATGCGACTCTTCGGACAAGCCGTTGATCACCGGTACCCGCGAGTGCTCGACGAACTCGGTGAGGGTGGTGTGGGCATGGGTACGGATCATGATCGCATCGACCATGCGCGAGAGCACCTTGGCACTGTCGGCGATCGGCTCGCCGCGGCCGAGTTGGGTATCGCGTGGCGAAAGGAAGATCGCCTGGCCGCCCAGTTGGATCATGCCGGCCTCGAACGAGACTCGGGTACGCGTCGAGGATTTTTCGAAGATCATCCCCAGTACGCGGTTCTTCAGCGGCTCGAACACCACGCCGCGGTTACGCAGGTCTTTTAGCTCGATGCCGCGACGGACCACGCCGAGCAATTCGTCAGCGGTGAAGTCCATCAGGGAGAGAAAGTGCCTAGCGCTCATGATTGAATACCTTAATTGCAACGTTCGGCAGGCGTGCCGTCGTTTTTTTCGACAACGGCCAAAACCTGCGGCGTAAGCCGCACGGGGCGGACAGAAAAAGGGGAGGACGCAATACTATAATTAAATGTCGCTCGAAACCAAGGGGCGCACAGCTGCGCCTTTGGTTAAGGCGTGTGTCGGACCGGCCGAGCAGGGTCGTCGGCTTTCCGATACAATGCGGCACCGTGCCGACGAATCTGTCGGAAAGTTCAGCAGAGGTGCTTCATGGATATCATCGAAACAATCAAAGAGCAGATCGCCAACAACACCATTCTGCTTTATATGAAAGGCTCGCCCAACGCCCCGCAATGCGGCTTTTCGGCGAAGGCTTCGCAAGCCGTGATGGGCTGTGGTGAAAAGTTCGCCTACGTCGACATCCTGCAGAACCCGGAAATCCGCGCCAACCTGCCCAAGTACGCCAACTGGCCGACCTTCCCGCAACTGTGGGTTAGCGGTGAGCTGGTCGGCGGCAGCGATATCGTCATGGAAATGTTCGACAACGGCGAGCTGCAAACCCTGATCAAGGACGCCGCTGCCAAGGCCAAGTCCGCCGAGGCCTGAGTCTGTCGAAGCCTGTGGGCCGGCGCCAAGTCGGCCTTCCAGTGCAAAGGGCTCGTCCTACGAAAAAGCCCCGCTACTCGTCGAAGTAGCGGGGCTTTTTTCATTGGCGGTGCGCGTGGGCGTTTACTCTTCGCCCATCTGCGACTGCAGGTAGTTCTCGATGCTGATCTTGTCGATCAGGCCCAACTGGGTTTCCAGCCAGTCGATCTGCTCCTCCTTGGATTCGAGAATGTCTTCGAGCATTTCACGGCTGCCGAAGTCGCCCGAGGTCTCGCAGTGTGCGATGGCACCTTTGAGCTCGGCCAACCCGCGCCGCTCGAGCACCAGGTCGCACTCGATCATTTCCTTGGCATGCTCGCCGATCAGCAGCTTGCCCAGGTCCTGCACGTTGGGAATGCCTTCCAGGAACAGGATGCGCTTGATCAATTTGTCGGCATGTTTCATGGCGTCGATCGACCCTTTGTATTCGTGCTTGCCGATGGCATTGAGGCCCCAATCTTCGTACATGCGGGCATGCAGGAAGTACTGGTTGATGGCGACCAGCTCGTTTCCGAGGACCTTATTGAGATGCTGGATGACGCTGATGTCGCCTTTCATGTCTGAATGCCTGCCATAGGAAGTGTGCCAATGCTGCAAGTTTGAGCGTGGCTAAGCAGGCTGTCAAACCTAAGTATTTGAATACTAAGTGAAAATTAATAGGAATAAGAATGTTTGTGAACCGCGTTGGTGGCCTAACTTATTGAATTGCAGGCATAAAAAAGCCGGACCTGAGGTCCGGCTTCTGAAAAAGGGGGTGTCACGCTGCAGTGAATTCGACCGGGTAGGCGAGGGTCGTCTGCTGGCTGACCTGCAATTCGGTCAGGGTTTCTCGAACCACCTGTTTGGCCAAGCAGGCGCATTTACCGCACTGCGTACCCACTTGCGTGGCTTCGCGGACTTCCCGGTAACTGCAGCATCCTTCGTAGATCGCTTCGCGGATCTGTCCATCGGTGACGCCGACACAAAGACACACATACATGGGGCTGACCATCGCTGGGTGATTCGATGGCTTGGAGCTTAATGGTAATGATAATGCTTGTCAAAACGCCAAGGCGCTTGATTCCAGCCGCGCGACCGGCGGTAGATTCGGCCTGTTCCTGCAAGGCGTGTATGATGGTCGGCCTTGTGTGATGCCAGAGGACAGGTTCCTCCGGCCCTTCATCATTCCACCATCAGGAGATAAAGAATGAGCGTACTCGTAGGCAAGCAAGCCCCTGACTTCACCGTTCCTGCCGTGCTGGGCAGCGGCGAGATCGTCGACAGCTTCAACCTGGCGTCGGCCATCAAGGGCAAGTACGGCCTGGTGTTCTTCTACCCGTTGGACTTCACCTTCGTCTGCCCGTCCGAGCTGATCGCCCTGGACAACCGCATTCCTGACTTCGTCGCTCGCGGCGTGGAAGTGATCGGCGTGTCCATCGACTCGCACTTCACCCACAACGCCTGGCGTAACACCCCGGTCAACAACGGCGGCATCGGTCCGGTCAAGTACACCCTGGCCGCCGACATGACCCACGAAATCTGCAAGGCCTACGACGTCGAGTCCGAAGGCGGCGTAGCCTTCCGTGGCGCGTTCCTGATCGACACCAACGGTGTGGTCCGTTCGCAGATCATCAACGACCTGCCGCTGGGTCGTAACATGGATGAGCTGCTGCGTCTGGTCGATGCCCTGCAATTCCACGAAGAGCACGGCGAAGTGTGCCCGGCCAACTGGAAAAAAGGCGACAAAGGCATGAACGCTTCGCCGGAAGGCGTCGCTGCCTACCTGAGCGAGAACGCTGGCAAGCTGTAAGGCTACGCCAGGTACGAAAAAACCGGCCGCGATGGCCGGTTTTTTCATGGTTGCGATTCAGCGACGGATCAGTCGTTGAAGTCGCGCCAGCCGCCCATGTCTTTCCAGCGGTTGACGATGGCGCAGAACAGTTCAGCGGTCTTCTCGGTGTCGTAACGCGCCGAATGCGCTTCGCGCCCATCGAAATCGATGTCGGCGCTCTGGCAGGCACGGGCCAGCACGGTCTGCCCGTACGCCAGGCCCGCCAATGTGGCGGTGTCGAAGCTGGAGAAGGGGTGGAAGGGATTGCGCTTCAGGTCGTTGCGCGCAACGGCGGCGTTGAGAAAGCCCAGGTCGAAGCTGCTGTTGTGCCCGACCAGGATCGCCCGCTTGCAACCATTGGCTTTGAGCGCCTTGCGGATGCCGCGGAAGATGTCGGTCAGGGCCACGTCTTCGTTGACCGCCATGCGCAGCGGATGGTCGAGCTTGATGCCGGTGAATTCCAGCGCGGCCTGTTCGACGTTGGCGCCTTCGAACGGCTCTACCCGATAGAAGTAGGTGTGCTCGGGAAACAGAAACCCTTTATCGTCCATGCCGATGGTCACGGCGGCGATTTCCAGCAGGGCGTCGGTGGCGCTGTTGAAACCGCCGGTTTCCACATCCACCACCACGGGCAGGTAGCCACGGAAACGCTCGGCCATCGGGTGGCGCGAGCCTGGGCTGCCAGCTGCGTCCTGCTCGTCTTCGTAATGTTCGTCGGTCACGCTTGATTCTCCAGCAAACGCCAGCGCAGGGCTTCACCTGCGCGCAGCGGAACTACGGTCTGCTCGCCGAAGGGCAGGCTGGCCGGAGCCGTCCATTCTTCGCGTACCAGGGTGATGCGATCGGTGTTGGCCGGCAGGCCATAGAAGGCCGGGCCGTGCAGGCTGGCGAAGCCTTCGAGCTTGTCCAGCGCACCGCGCGATTCGAAGGCCTCGGCATACAGCTCGATGGCGGCGAAGGCGGTATAGCATCCGGCGCAGCCGCAGGCGTTTTCCTTGGCATGGCGTGCATGGGGCGCCGAATCGGTGCCCAGGAAGAACTTCGCGCTGCCGCTGGTGGCCGCATCGAGCAGCGCCACCTGGTGCGTGTTGCGCTTGAGGATCGGCAGGCAGTAGAAGTGCGGACGGATGCCGCCAACCAGCATGTGGTTGCGGTTGTACAGCAGATGCTGCGGGGTGATGGTCGCCCCGACGTTGGCCGACGCCTCGCTGACGAACTGCGCGGCATCGCCTGTGGTGATGTGCTCGAACACCACTTTCAAGTCAGGGAAGCGCTCGACCAGGCGCCGCATGTGCTCGTCGATGAAGCGCTTTTCACGGTCGAACACGTCGATCTCGGGACGTGTCACTTCGCCGTGCACCAGCAGCGGCAGGCCGGTCTCGGCCAGCGCTTCGATGGCGGGGAAGATCTTGTCGATGCTGGTCACACCCGAATCGGAATTGGTCGTCGCCCCGGCAGGGTAGAGCTTGGCGGCATAGACGATGCCGCTGGCCTTGGCTGCCAGGATGTCCTCACGACGGGTGCGGTCGGTGAGGTACAGCACCATCAGCGGTTCGAAGCGGCTGCCCGCCGGGCGCGCGGCGAGGATGCGCTCGCGGTAGGCGCCTGCTTCGTCGGCGCTGCGGACCGGAGGCACCAGGTTGGGCATGATGATGGCGCGGGCGAAGGTGCGTGCCACATCCGCGACGGTGTGCTGCAGCACCGCTCCGTCGCGCAGGTGGATGTGCCAGTCGTCGGGGCGCAGGAGGGTCAGGCGATCGGACATTGAGGATTCCAGGCGGGTCGAACTCAGGGCGCCCATGCTACCGGAAAACCGCCGTTCGAGCATCAGCGCAGCCAGGGTCGGGTGGCCACTATCAAGTTTTGTCGGGTGCGTCCGATAGCCTGCAGGTATGCCGCAACGATTCATGGAGCCGCCCGTGCGCCAGCGTTACCTGATCCTGTTTACCCTGTTCGCTACTTTGCCGGCGGGCGCCGTGACCTTGCAAAGCCGCCTTGAAGACGCGGCCTGGAAGGTCGAGGGCGATCAGTTCGAATGTCGTCTGATCCAGCCCATCAAGGGGTTCGGCAGCGGTGAGTTCACCCGCCGCGCCGGCGAACAGCCGACCTTCGGCCTGCGCTCGGACAGCCACCTGCTCGGCACTGGCAGCGCCACGCTGTCGGCCGCCGCCGCGCCCTGGCAGCCCGGGCGCGGCGACATCGGCCTGGGTAGCGTGCGCCTGGGCGCCGGTGGCGTGTTGTTCAGCTCGACCCAAGCCCAGGCCAGCCGCGTGATCAGCGGGTTGCTCGACGGGCGCAGCGCGGTGGTACGCAAGGCTTCGGGCGAGGGCGGTCAACCGATCGAAGTGCGGGTTTTGCCGGTGAACTTCAGCAAGGGCTTCGAAGATTACCTGGCCTGTGCTGGCAAGCTGCTGCCGATGAATTACGACCAGGTGCGCCAGACCCAGGTCGGCTTCCCCGGCGCGGGCGTCGAGCTGGACGCCGCCGCCCGTGCGCGCCTGGACCTGATCCTCGCCTACCTCAAGGCCGATCCGACGGTGAACCACATCGAGCTGGACGGCCACTCCGACAACAGCGGCAACCGCCTGACCAACCGCGACACTTCACGGCGACGCGCGCTGGCGGTGGCCGACTACCTGGTGAGCCAGGGCGTGCCCATGGAGCAGATCGTGGTGCGCTTCCATGGCGAGCGGTATCCGCTGGCCAAGAACAACAGCGCCGCCAATCGCGCGCGCAACCGCCGCGTGAGCATTCAGCTCGATCGTGTCGCACCTGCGGCCAAGCCTGCCGCCAAATCTGCAGAGAGCGTTTCGCCGAATCCGGCACAGGCGCCGGCAAGCGGCAGCGCACCGGTAACGCCTGGCAGCACCCCATCCACTACGTCGTCCGCCCCCGCGCCGGCCGCCGCCAAGGGCCCCGTGCAGGGTGCCGCGAAAGCAGCCGGCACCTGAGGTCCTGTCGCTTTGCCGTCACAAGCTGTCGCGCCCCTGTAAATCTGCGCGCAAGGCCGGTAGAATCCGAGGCTTTCCGTACAACCCGTGGAGTGATGGCATGGCGGACGTAAAAAAGGTCGTACTGGCGTATTCCGGCGGCCTTGATACTTCGGTGATTCTCAAGTGGCTGCAAGATACCTACGACTGCGAAGTGGTGACGTTCACCGCTGACCTGGGGCAGGGCGAAGAGGTCGAACCGGCCCGCGCCAAGGCCCAGGCGATGGGCGTCAAAGAAATCTACATCGACGACCTTCGCGAAGAATTCGTGCGCGACTTCGTCTTCCCGATGTTCCGCGCCAACACCGTATACGAAGGCGAGTACCTGCTGGGTACTTCCATCGCTCGCCCGCTGATCGCCAAGCGCCTGATCGAAATCGCCAACGAAACCGGCGCCGACGCCATTTCCCACGGCGCCACCGGCAAAGGCAACGACCAGGTGCGCTTCGAGCTGGGTGCCTACGCGCTCAAACCGGGCGTCAAAGTCATCGCCCCATGGCGTGAATGGGACCTGCTCTCGCGCGAAAAACTGATGGACTACGCCGAGAAGCACGCCATCCCGATCGAGCGCCACGGCAAGAAGAAATCGCCGTACTCGATGGACGCCAACCTGCTGCACATCTCTTATGAAGGCGGCGTTCTGGAAGACACCTGGACCGAGCACGAAGAAGACATGTGGCGCTGGAGCGTCTCTCCGGAGAACGCGCCGGACCAGGCCACCTACCTGGAACTGACCTACCGCAATGGCGACATCGTCGCCATCGACGGCGTCGAGAAGAGCCCAGCCACCGTGTTGGCCGAGCTCAACAAGATCGGCGGCGCGAACGGCATCGGTCGTCTGGACATCGTGGAGAACCGTTACGTGGGCATGAAGTCCCGTGGTTGCTACGAAACCCCAGGCGGCACCATCATGCTGCGCGCCCACCGCGCCATCGAGTCGATCACCCTCGACCGTGAAGTGGCCCACCTCAAAGACGAGCTGATGCCCAAGTATGCCAGCCTGATCTACACCGGCTACTGGTGGAGCCCGGAGCGCGTCATGCTGCAGCAGATGATCGACGCCTCGCAGATGAACGTGAACGGTGTCGTGCGCCTCAAGCTGTACAAAGGCAACGTGACCGTGGTCGGCCGCAAGTCCGATGACTCGCTGTTCGATGCCAACATCGCGACCTTCGAAGAGGACGGCGGCGCCTACAATCAGGCCGACGCCGCAGGCTTCATCAAGCTCAATGCCCTGCGCATGCGCATTGCCGCGAATAAGGGTCGCTCGCTGCTCTGAGTCGTCGCTGTTGTGCAAGAACCCCAGCCGATGGCTGGGGTTTTTTTTGCCCTTCGCTTCACCTCAATAGCCGGACGGGACCATGTTCGGGCTAAGTACCAAGCAGACACGCCTGCGCTTTTCGAGATCATAGATGACCCAGGCGCGTTCCTGGTCCAGTTCCTGAACCATGGCTTTGAGTAAGCGCTGCTCGATTTCTCGTTGGGTGTCGGTGCCCGATAGCGCCAGGGTCAACGGCGGCTCGACTGGCGCGAAGGACAGGATGCCCGGCGCCATGGCGACGACTGTAGGCGAAGTGGGCCGGGGAGCAGGTTTCCACAGCGAGCGGTAGTTGAAGTTGAGGGTGAGGAAGAACAGCACGGTCAGGAAGAAAGGGAATCCGACCAGGAACCAGGTATAGATGTATTGGCTTTCGCGGCTCAGGAACGGCAGCGACGCCAGCGCCGAGGCTTCGATGATTCCAGCGAAGATGGCGATGATGGACAGTGGGCTGATGGGATCTGTCTTGTTCATGGCGGCGGTGTCTGCAAGGGCTTTTAAGCTATCTACGCTTGCCCGGCACGGATTGACACCTGGGCGACTTCCCTATGTTCGTGTCAAGCAGACCCTTCGCGACATTTGGGTACCCTTGGGTCTTGCCGTTGTACAAGCCTGTTGTGCCAACCAATAGTGTTTAAATTTCTAACAAAATGTAGGAATTTTCCTTACTTGCTGTAGGCCTGATCCTGGCGGTCATTACTGGCCGGACAGCATGGATTCCTGGAGTTAGTCTTGCTCGTTATTGCGCTTCTCTAATTCAACAACGAGTAGATGGATATCGCATGAACAAAGTGCTGATCGTGGACGATCACCCGGTCATTCGTCTGGCCGTACGCATGTTGATGGAGCGGCATGGGTACGACGTCGTCGCAGAAACCGACAATGGGGTCGATGCGCTGCAACTCACCCGGGACCTGCTGCCCGACATCGTCATTCTCGATATCGGTATTCCCAAGCTCGACGGGCTCGAGGTCATCGCCCGAATGAAGGCCTTGAGCCCTGAGAGCAAGGTGCTGGTGCTGACCTCGCAATCGCCTGGGCATTTCTCCATGCGTTGCATGCAGGCAGGAGCTGCCGGCTACGTCTGCAAGCAACAGGAACTGACGGAGTTGTTGAGCGCGATCAAGGCGGTTTTGTCGGGTTACAGCTACTTCCCCAACCAGGCCATTCACACTACGCGTAGTCCCGGAGGCGGCAGCGAATCGGAGATGGTCCAGCGACTGTCCAGTCGCGAGATGATGGTATTGCAACAGTTGGCTAAAGGCCGATCCAACAAAGAGATTGCCGACAGCATGTTTCTCAGCAACAAGACGGTAAGCACCTACAAGAGCCGCCTATTGTTCAAGCTCAATGCTCGCTCGTTGGTCGATCTGATCGAGCTTGCCCAGCGCCATAGCCTGGTCTGATCGAAACGCCAAGGGCGGCCTGGGCAGGGTCGACGACCGTCAAAAGTCGTAGTCGAAGTCCGTAAGCTGCCGCTGCAATCGCCGCTCTTCGAGCAGGTTGTCGATGGTCCGGCGTCTGCTCAGATTGATTTTCGCTTGCTCGATGGGAGCAGGCGCTTCCTCTTCGGCGGTGAAGTCGTCATCGAGCAGGTCGTCGTCTTTATCGGTACTCATCCATCACTCCACGGCATAAGGGGCCAATGGCCGTCCTTATAGCGAGAATGCGGAGTGCGGTAAAAAAGATTTTTTCAATCAACAGCGCAGGTAGTTTCTATTGCTTCAATCGTCAGAGCTTTTGTGCTTGTACTCGCACAGGTCCTCGATTCGACAGCTACCGCAACGCGGCTTGCGCGCCTGGCACACGTAGCGGCCGTGCAGGATCAGCCAGTGATGGGCATCGAGCAGATAGGCCTTGGGCACGAACTTGACCAGCTTCTGTTCAACTTCCACTACGTTCTTTCCCGGCGCAATACCGGTGCGGTTGCTGACCCGAAAAATATGCGTGTCCACCGCCATGGCTGGCTGGCGAAAGGCCGTGTTCAGCACCACGTTGGCCGTTTTACGACCCACGCCTGGTAGCGCCTCCAAGGCCTCGCGGGTTTCAGGCACCTGACTGCCATGCCGTTCGACCAGCAGGCGGCAGGTCTCTATCACGTTCTTGGCCTTGCTGTTGTACAAGCCAATGGTCTTGATGTACTGGCTCAAGCCCTCTACGCCCAAGGCGTGGATCGCTTCAGGCGTATTGGCGACTGGGTAAAGGCGAGCGGTCGCCTTGTTGACGCCCACATCGGTCGACTGCGCCGACAGGATCACGGCAATCAGCAACTCGAACGGCGTGGTGTAGGCCAGTTCGGTTTTGGGTTCGGGGTTGTCTTCATGCAGCCTGCGAAAGATTTCCAGGCGTTTGGTCGCGTTCATGGTTCCGTCGATGGCGTGGCGATGTCCGTGTCGGGCGCGCAAGCCGGCGGACGTCGTATTGAACGATGAGGGTACTGGCCAGGCGTTCGCGCCGTGACCAGTACCGGCCAAGAGTCACTTGATGCGTTGGCCTGGTTTGGCGCCGCTGTCAGGGCTGAGCAGATAGATTTCCGTGCCACCAGGGCCTGCGGCCATGACCATGCCTTCGGACACGCCGAAGCGCATTTTCCGCGGTTTGAGATTGGCGACCATCATGGTCAGCCGGCCTTCGAGCTGGCTTGGGTCCGGATAGGCGGACTTGATCCCGGAAAACACGTTACGTTGCTCGTCACCGATATCCAGGGTCAGACGCAATAGCTTGTCGGCGCCTTCGACCGCCTCGGCCTTGACGATCAGCGCGACGCGCAGGTCTACCGCATCGAAAGTATCGAATTCGATCTGCGCGGCCAGCGGGTCTTTCTTCAGCTCGCCGTTGCCGGTCGCGGCTTCGGCGTTGGCGGCAGCCAGGTCTTCCTGGCTGGCCGCGACCATCGCCTCGACCTTGGTCGGCTCGATACGGCTCATCAAGGGCTTGAAGACATTGAGCTGGTGGTTTTCCAGGCGCGAGCCCAGATCGTTCCAGCGCAGCGGCGGCACATTGAGGAAGGCTTCAGCGTCGGCGGCCAGCAGCGGCAACACCGGCTTGAGGAAGATCACCAGTTGGCGGAACAGATTGATGCCCTGCGCACAAATGGCTTGGACTTCAGCCTGCTTGCCTTCCTGCTTGGCCAGCGCCCAAGGTGCCTGCTCGGCGATCCAGGCATTGGCGCGGTCGGCCAGTGCCATGATTTCGCGCATGGCACGGGCGAAATCGCGGTGTTCGTAGGCCTCGGTGATCGACGCCGTGGCGTTGGCGAACGCCTCGGTCAGCGCCGGTGCGGCATCGCCGGCCACCAGCATGCCGTCGTTGCCCTTGTGGATGAAGCCTGCACAGCGGCTGGCGATGTTGACCACCTTGCCCACCAGGTCGGAGTTGACCTTCTGCACGAAGTCTTCGAGGTTCAAATCGAGGTCGTCCACCCCGCGGCCCAGCTTGGCCGCGTAGTAATAACGCAGGTATTCGGGGGCCAGGTGGTCCAGGTAGGTGCGGGCCTTGATGAAGGTGCCGCGCGATTTGGACATCTTCGCCCCGTTGACCGTCAGGTAGCCGTGCACGTTGACCGCCGTCGGCTTGCGCAGGCCGGCGCCTTCGAGCATGGCGGGCCAGAACAGGGCGTGGAAATTGACGATGTCCTTGCCGATGAAGTGGTACAGCTCGGCCGTGGAATCGGCGCCCCAGAACGCATCGAAATCGAGCTCCGGGCGGCGCGCGCAGAGGTTCTTGAAACTGGCCATGTAGCCGATCGGCGCATCCAGCCAGACATAGAAGAACTTGCCGGGCTCGCCTGGAATCTCGAAGCCGAAATACGGCGCGTCGCGGGAAATGTCCCATTCCTGCAGGCCGGCATCGAGCCATTCGGACAGCTTGTTGGCGACCGCATCCTGCAAGGTGCCGCTGCGCGTCCATTGCTCGAGCATCGACTGGAAGTCGGGCAGCTTGAAGAAGAAGTGTTGGGAGTCGCGCAGTTCGGGCGTGGCGCCGGAAATGGCCGACTTCGGGTTTTTCAGTTCGGTAGGCGCATAAGTGGCGCCGCACTTTTCGCAGTTGTCGCCGTACTGGTCGTCGGCAGCGCATTTGGGGCAGGTGCCCTTGATGAACCGGTCGGCGAGGAACATGCCTTTTTCAGGGTCGAAATACTGCGTGACCGAGCGCGTGGCGATGTGTCCGGCGTTTTTCAGGCGGGTATAGACCCAGGCCGAAAGTTCACGGTTCTCTTCGCAATGCGTGGAATGGAAGTTGTCGAAATCGACCAGAAAATCGGCGAAGTCGCCACTGTGCTCGGCCTGGACATTGGCGATCAGTTGCTCGGGCGTAATGCCTTCCTTCTCGGCGCGCAACATGATGGCCGAACCGTGCGCGTCGTCGGCGCAGACATAGATGCACTGGTTGCCGCGCATCTTCTGGAAGCGCACCCACATGTCCGTCTGGATGTACTCGAGCATATGGCCAAGGTGGATCGAACCGTTGGCATATGGCAAGGCGCTGGTGACTAGGATCTGACGTGGCTCGGACATGGTGGCTCGGCTACTTATCTGCTTTGAATGACGAAAAGTTGATCGGCCACTATAAAGTGCCAGGCGATATATTTCACCCCGCGTGCACATCTGCTGACGATTGACGGGTTAGCATAGCCCCCTCGATCCATTGACTGTCTTGCAGCGGGAGCCTCCATGAGTGCCGTCACACGTGCCGCAGTAGAAGATGTACTGCGCCAGTACACCGACCCCTATCTGAATCAAGATCCGCTCAGCGCCGGTTGCGTGAGGGCCATCGACATCGACGGTGGCCGCGTCGGCGTGCGACTGCAGTTGGGGTACGCCGCTGGGCTGTTCGTCCAGGGCTGGGCGCAGGTGCTGTCCACCGCCCTCGAACACATCGAGGGTGTCGAGCAGGCGTCGGTCAGCGTCGATTGCGTCATTGCGCCGCACAAGGCCCAGGCCCAGGTGCCGGGCATGAGCAACGTCAAGAACATCATCGCCGTGGCCTCCGGCAAGGGTGGGGTGGGCAAGTCGACGACCGCGGCCAACCTGGCGTTGGCCTTGGCGCGCGAGGGCGCTCGGGTAGGCATTCTAGACGCCGACATCTACGGGCCCAGCCAAGGCATCATGTTCGGCATCGCCGAGGGCACGCGGCCCCAGGTGCGTGAGCAGAAATGGTTCGTGCCGATCAAGGCCCATGGCGTCGAAGTCATGTCGATGGCGTTCCTGACCGACGAGAACACGCCGATGGTCTGGCGTGGCCCGATGGTCTCGGGCGCGCTATTGCAGTTGGTGACGCAAACCGCCTGGGACGATCTCGACTACCTGGTCATCGACATGCCGCCGGGCACGGGCGACATCCAGCTGACCTTGGCGCAGAAGGTGCCGGTGGCCGGCTCGGTGATCGTGACCACACCCCAGGATCTGGCCTTGCTCGATGCCAAGAAGGGCGTGGAGATGTTCCGCAAGGTCAACATACCGGTGCTGGGCGTGGTCGAGAACATGGCCGTGCACATCTGCTCGAACTGCGGCCATGCCGAACACCTGTTCGGCGAAGGTGGCGGTGAGAAGCTCGCCAGCCATTACGATGTCGACCTGTTGGCTTCGCTGCCTTTGTCGATGCTGATCCGCGAGCAGGCCGACAATGGCAAACCCACGGCCATCGCCGAGCCGGACAGCCAGATAGCCCTGGTGTACCAGGAGCTGGCACGTTCGGTGGGCGCGCGTATCGCCCGGCAGGCGAGCGTCGCACCGGCCATGCCGAACATCACCGTCAGCGACGACTGATCCAAACCCTTGCAGCGGCACTACCGCTGCCGCTGCAAGGGTCGCCTGTATCGCGCCCATAAAAAAACCCGCCGAGGCGGGTTTTTTCGAAGCGAGGAAGCGAACTCGACTTAGGCGAGTTGTACTTCTTCAGCCTGCATGCCTTTCTGGCCGCGGGTAGCGACGAAAGTAACAGCTTGGCCTTCTTTCAGGGTTTTGAAGCCGTCAGCTTGGATGGCTTTGAAGTGCACGAACAGGTCATCGCCCGATTGCGGGGTGATGAAGCCGTAGCCTTTCTCATCGTTGAACCACTTAACAGTACCGTTTTGACGGTTGGACATGTGTCTGTCTCCTTGGACAAAGTTGATTTCGGCACAGGAAACGCCCCGGCCGGACTGAGTGCAAAGAGTAGGAAAATTCAGCGATGGGCCGATGGAAATCGTGCATCAAACTAGAGATTCTCGGTGTCACGTGCAGCACAGTGGCGACACCTTAACCCACTTTCCACAGCCTGCCAATGGTCTAGATGCGCATTGCATCGATTCAGCTCGACCGACGGCCCAAGCCGCGCCGTACAAGGGGCCTGGACCGGGAACTTTAACCCTGGCGCCGGGACCGGTAAGATGCGCCTCTCGTTTTCTTTCGTATTTTCAGGACACCCCGCCATGAGCATCAAATCGGATAAGTGGATTCGCCGCATGGCACAGGAGCACGGCATGATCGAGCCGTTCGTCGAGCGCCAGATGCGCGGCGAGGAAGACAGCCGGGTGATTTCCTTCGGCGTTTCCAGCTACGGCTACGACGTGCGCTGCGCCGACGAATTCAAGGTCTTCACCAACATCAATTCGGCCACCGTCGATCCGAAAAACTTCGATGCCGGCAGCTTCGTCGACATCAAGAGCGACGTTTGCATCATCCCGCCCAACTCGTTCGCCCTGGCGCGTACCGTCGAATACTTCCGCATCCCGCGCAACGTGCTGACCATCTGCCTGGGCAAAAGCACCTATGCGCGTTGCGGCATCATCGTCAACGTCACGCCGTTGGAGCCGGAATGGGAAGGGCACGTGACCCTGGAATTCTCCAACACCACCACGCTGCCGGCGAAGATCTACGCCAACGAAGGCGTGGCGCAAATGCTCTTCCTCGAATCGGATGAGGAATGCGAAGTGTCCTACAAAGACCGTGGCGGCAAGTACCAGGGGCAGCGTGGCGTCACATTGCCACGTACCTGAGCCCGACAAGCTGCGGGAATTGTTTCCAAGATAGGCACTCCAAACAGTCAGTAACGCTGCGGGCGCATAACGCGCCGCAGCGCTTCGACAGGAGAAGCCTATGAAACTTCACGCTGCCGTCAGCGCCAAGCTGGCAGGACTTCAACCCAACCAGATTGGCGCACCTGTCTGGTCGCTCCTCGCCCACCCGCCCGTGCCGCCCATGCCGCATTACCTCGGTGGCATACCTGGCCAGCCCGATCCCGATTTCCCTCAGCCGCAAGAACCCGGTGAGCCGACCGTACCCGACGAGCCGCCACCCACGCCTGTTGCCTGATCGGGTTCAGACCGGCCAGACCTGTCCAGCGCCCGCGACGAACAATCGGGTGCCTGGCTGGCGGTCTACGTTCCACCCCCCGGTGAACTCGCCGAACGCTGGCAGTAGGCTGACGCGCTCGTCGATTACGAAACACGGCAGGCGCAAGCGCTGCCTGCCGCGCCCGCGTAGGACAAACGCAGGATGCACGTGACCGGCCAACACTGGCCGTTCCAAGTGCGGGTCGGGCTCGTGTTGCAAAGCGAAGGGCCCAAGCAACCAGGGTTCTTCGACTATATCGATGCCCAGTTCGCTCGGCGGGTCGCCCGCATGGCGGTCGTGGTTGCCACGCACCAGCACCATGTCGAGCGCGGGATGCGCTTCGCGCCAGGCTTGCAAACGCGCGAGGGTAGCTGGCGAACGACCGCTGCGGGCATGCAGGAAGTCGCCCAGAATGATCAACCGCTCGCATGGGTAGTGCGCCAGCAAGGCCGTCAGGCGGTCCAGCGTGGCTTGCGTTGTGCCCCGCGGCACAGGCTGGTGCAGCGCCCGATAGCTGGCGGCTTTGCCGATGTGCACGTCGGCCACCAGCAATGCCTTTTGTGCCGGCCAGAAGATCGCCTTATCCGCCAGTAGCCACAAAGGCTCGCCACAATGCTCGATCACGCGGTGTTCGCCAATCGACTCCGGCGCTACGGCGCCGCTGGACAACAGCCGTTTATCCACGGTCCGCTACCTTCTCCAAATCTGCCACCATCCGGGCGATGCGATCAGCCAGTTTCTCGCTGCTCATGGTGTCGCGCAGCCCTTCGACCAACAGTGCGAAACCCAGAGGGCTGGGGCGTTGCAGGCGATGCAGGTCCAGGCGCAGCCCGGTGATGCGCAGCAGTTGTTCGTTCAAACGCTCGATTTCCAGCTCCTCACGCAACACCTCGTCACGGGCCTGGCCCAGAAGCAGGTTGTCCGCGTCGTGCTTGCGGAACACCTCATAGAACAAGCCACTGGACGCCTGGATCTGGCGCGTACTCTTTTGCGCCGCCGGGTAGCCGCCGAAGACCAACCCGGCGATCTGGGCGATCTCACGAAAGCGCCGCAAGGCCATCTCACCTGCGTTGAGGCTGGCCGTCACGTCTTCGAGCAGGTTGTCGGTGGACAGCGCCGCCGGCAAGTGCGCAGCCCAATCCACGGCGCTGGGGCTGAGCAGCTCGAAGCCGTAGTCGTTGACGGCGATGGAAATCGACAGCGGCTGCGTCTGGCTCACGCGCCAGGCGATCAGGTTGGCCAGGCCCAGGTTGGCCAAGCGCCCGGCGAAGGGGTAGAGGAACAGGTGCGAACCCTGCCGCGTGTCGAGGGTTTCGGCCAGCAGCGTGTCGGCAGTGGGCAGCGCCGACCAGCCGGCCTGCACCGCCAACAGGGGGCGCACGGCGCGCATCTCCGGGCTGTCGTAGCGACCATGGGCGGCGGCGTCCAACTGGGCCACCAAGGCTTGCGCCAGTTCGCCCGACAAAGGCATGCGCCCACCGCTCCAGCGCGCCACGGCAGCCTTGCGCGCGGTGCTGCGACGCACGTAGGCGGTCATGTTTTCCACCCGCACCAATTCCAGCACGCGGCCGGCGAAGACCAGGGTGTCGCCAGGGCGCAGGCGCGAGATGAAGGATTCTTCGACACTGCCCAAGTGCTTGCCGCCACCGCCCTTGCTCCAGTATTTGAGCTGCAGGGTCGCGTCGCTGACGATGGTGCCGATGCCCATGCGGTGGCGCCGCGCCAGGCGCTCGCTGACGACGCGGTAGCGGCCGTCGGGGTGCAGTTCCACACGCTGGTAATCGGGGTAGGCGCTGAGCGAGTCGCCGCCATGGCAGACGAAGCTCAACGCCCATTGCCATTGGCTGTCGCGCAGCTCGTGGAAAGCCCAGGTGCTGCGCACTTCGGCCAGCAGCTCTTGGGCGACGAAACCGCTGCCCAGCGCCATGCTCACCACGTGTTGCACCAGCACGTCCATGCACAGCCGGGGCGAGCGTCGACCTTCCAGGTAACCGGCCGCCAGGGCCTGACGGCAGGCCGCGGCTTCCACCAGTTCCAGGCTGTGGGTCGGCACCAGGGTGATGCGCGACGGCCGGCCCGGCGCGTGACCGGAGCGGCCGGCACGTTGCACCAGGCGTGCGATGCCTTTGGTCGAGCCGATCTGCAATACGCGCTCGACCGGCAGGAAGTCCACGCCCAGGTCCAGGCTCGACGTGCAGATCACCGCCTTAAGCGTGCCCTGCTTGAGGCTGCGCTCGACCCAATCGCGGGTGTCGCGCGCCAAGGACGCATGGTGCAGCGCGATCAGCCCGGCCCAGTCGGGCCGCGCATCGAGCACGGCCTGGTACCAGAGCTCGGATTGCGCACGGGTGTTGGTGAACACCAGGCAATTGCTGCTGGCCTCGATCTGTTCGATGACCTGGCGCAGCAACTTCAGGCCCATATGCCCGGCCCAGGGGAAGCGTTCGATGTCGGGCGGTAGCAGGGTGTCGACGTCCATGCGTTTGTCCTGCCGCCCTTGGATCAACTGGCCGCCGCCTGGCAGCAGGACGTCCAGTGCATGGTCCAGATTGCCCAGGGTCGCCGACAGGCCCCACACCACCAAACCCGGATGCCAGCGGCGCAGACGTGCCAGGGCCAGTTGCAACTGCACCCCGCGCTTGCTGCCGAGCAATTCGTGCCATTCGTCGACCACCACCATGCGCAGGCTGGTGAAGTCTTGCTCTGCCTGGGCACGGGTCAGCAACAGGGTAAGGCTTTCCGGCGTAGTGATCAGTGCGGTGGGCAGGCGGCGTGCCTGCCGGGCGCGCTCGGCGCTGCGGGTGTCGCCGCTGCGCACGCCCACCGACCAGTTCAGTTGCAGGTCTTCGAGCGGCGCTTGCAAGGCCTTGGCGGTGTCGGCGGCCAAGGCGCGCATGGGTGTGATCCACAGTACCTGCAAGGGTGCGGGCTGGCGCACCGTGCCGCTGGCGCCGCGTTTGCCGGCCAGGGCGCGGACGGCGGCCAGCCATACCGCGTAGGTCTTGCCGGCGCCGGTGCTGGCGTGCAGCAGGCCGGACTCGCCCCGGCCGACGGCCGCCCAGACCTTGCGTTGGAAAGCGAAGGGCGTCCAGCCGCGGGTGGCGAACCATGAGCTGGCGGGGTCAGAGGGTGCAGGCATGCGCGGCCGATCCTGGCTGGGGCTGTGCTGCAACAGACCGCACGGCGTCCCGGTTGGTTTTACCGGCGCTTCAGTTACCCAGCAGGTAACCGCTGCGACAGACCTGCTCGCCGGCGATATGGGCGACCACCATGCCGCTGGTGGCCAGACGCCGCACGCTGCGCGCGTAGAGCAGGCCCGGCTGTGTGCTGTGCAGCTGCTGCACCTGGTCGGTGAGCGGGTCTATGACCTCGGCGATCAGGGCGCCGGCCTCCAGCCACTGTCCGGGGCGGGCGTGGAATACCAACAGCCCGCCGCTGGCCGCCGCCACCAGCTCCACCGCGGCCAAGGGCGTGGCGGGGCGACGCAGTGCAGGCAGGGCAGGCGCCAGGCCGTCGATGGCTTGGCGGTGAGTGAGGAAGTCCAGGATCGCCTGGCAATCCCGTGTGGCCAGCTCATGGCTGACGTCGCTCTGCCCCCGCAACTCCAGCGTGACGGCCAGACTGCCCAACAGGATCGGGAAACGCTTGGCGAAGCGTTGTTGCAACTGCCACCAGACCAGGCTGAAGCATTCGTCGAACGACTGCCCGCCCGAGTCGGTGGCCAACAGGCTGGCTTCGGCGCCCAGGTAGCGTGCCAGCGGTTCGATCTGCGGCCAGGCGTCCGGCGTGGTGTAGAGGTGCTCGACGGCCTCGAAATCGCAGTGCAGGTCGAGCACCAGCTCGGCGTCGCAGGCCAGACGCTGCAAGGCCAGGCGTAGCGACTGCAGCGGCGTGTGGGCGCGGTGCTCGGCCAGGGCGGCGCAGAGTTGCCGGCGGATCAGCGCCTGGTTGCGTTCGGCGTCCTCGCCAAGCTGGGCTTCGATACGGTCGCCGACCTCGTCGGCCAAGTCGACGAAGCGCCGGTTGAAGTTCTCGCCGCTGTGCAGTTCGAAACGGCCGAGCGGCGCATCGAGCAATACCTGCTCCAAACCGATGGGGTTGGCGATGGGCACCAGCACGATCTCGCGGCGCAGGCGCCCGGCCTGCTCCAGGACCAGCAACTGGCGCTTGAGGTGCCATGCCACCAGCATGCCCGGCAATTCGTCGGCATGCAGCGCGGCCTGGATATACACCTTGCCGGTCCCATGCGGGCCGAAGTGGAAACTGTGCAGTTGGCGGGTGACGCCGGGAACGGGCGAAAGCAGGTCGTGGCTGACGAGGTGCATGGAGGGTCCTGAAAATGCGGTGCGAGTGGGCAAGCGGCGCTGCAACGGCGCGGCGCCTGCCAATGAAAGCACAGGATCGCCGCGCCTGCCCGCTATCGCTTCAGGCCAGCAGCCCTTGCAGGATCGCCAGGTCGTCGGCCTGTTCGACGGTCTTGTCCTGGCGCCAACGCAGCATGCGCGGGAAGCGCACGGCGATGCCGCTCTTGTGCCGCTTGGACAGGGCGATGCCTTCGAAGCCCAGCTCGAATACCAAAGTCGGGGTGACGCTGCGCACCGGACCGAAGGTCTCGACCGTGGTCTTGCGCACGATCGCATCGACCTTGCGCATCTCTTCGTCGCTCAAGCCCGAATAGGCTTTGGCGAAGGGCACCAGGGTGCGCCCCGGGGTGCCGGGCGGGCCGTCCCACACGGCGAAGGTGTAGTCGCTGTACAGGCTGGCCCGCCGGCCGTGGCCGCGCTGCGCATAGATCAGCACGGCATCGACGCTGAACGGGTCGACCTTCCATTTCCACCACACGCCCATGTCCTTGGTGCGGCCCACCCCATACAAGGCTTCGCGCTGCTTGAGCATCATGCCTTCGACGCCCAGGCGCCGCGACGCTTCGCGCTGACGGTCGAGGTCGGCCCAGTCCTTGCCCTGGATCAGGGGCGAGAGCAGCACCGGGGCCAACGGATGCTCGTCGACCAAGCGTTCCAGCTGGCTGCGCCGTTTGTGCTGCGGGCGGCTGCGCCAGTCCTCGCCTTGCCATTCGAGCAGGTCGTAGGCCTGCAACACCACGGGCGCGTCGGTGAGCAGCTTCTTGCCCAAGGTCTTGCGCCCCAGGCGCTGTTGCAGCAGGGCGAAAGGTTGCACGGCGACGTCCTCGGCCGTGCTGCCGGGTTTCCATACCAGGATCTCGCCGTCCAGCACCACGCCGTCGGGCAGGGTTTCGCCCAGGCTGTGCAGCTCCGGGAAGCGCTCGGTGACCAGCTCTTCGCCACGCGACCAGATCCATAGCTGGCCGTCGCGTTTGACCACTTGGGCGCGGATGCCGTCCCACTTCCATTCGATCTGCCAGTCGCTGGGTGCGCCGAGCAGCCCGTCGAACTGGTCGGTGGGCGCCTGCAAGGCATGCGCGAGAAAGAAGGGGTAGGGCTGGCCGCCACGCTCGCTGTGCTCGGCGTCGGACTCTTCGGCGATCAGCTTGAGGTAGCGTTCGGCGGTGGGCCGGTGGCTGAGGTCGGTGTAGCCCACCAGGCGCTGGGCCACGCGTTTGGGGTCCAGCTCGGCCAATTGCGCCAGGGCGCGGGTGACCAGCAGCTTGGACACGCCGACGCGGAAACTGCCGGTGATCAGCTTCAGGCACAGCATCAGGCTGGGCCGGTCGAGCTGCGCCCAGAGGTTGGGCAGGCGCTCGTGCAGTTCTTCAGGCGTCTGCCCGCGCAACGGCAGCAAGTAGGCCTCGACCCAATGGGCCAGGCCTTCGTCGCTGAGGTATTCGGATTCGGGCAGCAGCAGCGAAATGGTCTCGGCCATGTCGCCCACGGCCTGGTAGCTCTCTTCGAACAGCCAGTCCGGCAGGCCCGAAAGGTGCGTGGCCAGCTCGCGTAGCACGCGGGTCGGCACCAGTTGCCGCGGCCTGCCGCCGGCCAGGAAGTACACCGCCCAGGCGGCATCGTCGGGCGGCGCTTCAGCGAAGTATTCGCGCAGGGCCAGGAGTTTGGCATTGCTGGAAGTAGTGGCGTCCAGGCGCAGGTACAGCTCGGCGAAGGCCTTCATGGGTGTGGCTCCGCCGCTGTGGTGTCGTCTTCTTCGCCGTACTCGGTGACGAAGCCACGCGCATCCAGACCCTGTTCGCAGAGGTAACGCACCAGGATGTTGACCGAGCCATGGGTGACCATGACCCGCTGCGCCTCGGTCTGCTCGATGGCCCACAGCAGCCCAGGCCAGTCGGCGTGGTCGGACAGCACGAAGCCGCGGTCCACACCGCGGCGGCGGCGTGTGCCGCGCAGGCGCATCCAGCCGCTGGCGAAGGCGTCGCTGTAGTCGCCGAAGCGCTTCATCCAGCTGCTGCCGCCGGCCGATGGCGGCGCGACGATCAGGGCGCTGCGCAGCAACGGGTCGTTGCGTGCGACATCGCCTGCGTAACGGGTGTCGGGCAAGGCGATACCGGCCTCGCGGTAGACCCGGTTCAGCGGCTCCACTGCGCCATGCACCAGAATCGGCCCGATGCTCGCATCGATGCCGTGCAGCAGGCGCTGGGCCTTGCCAAAGGCATAACTGAACAGCACGCTGGCCTTGCCCTGTTCGACATTGCCGCGCCACCACTCGTTGACCTGGGCGAAGATCTCGGCCTGGCTGGGCCAGCGGTAGATCGGCAGGCCGAAGGTGGATTCGGTGATGAAGGTGTGGCAGCGCACCGGCTCGAACGGGTCGCAGGTGCCGTCGGGCTCGACCTTGTAGTCGCCCGAGGCGACCCACACCTCGCCTTGGTATTCCAGGCGCACCTGCGCCGAGCCCAGTACATGGCCGGCCGGGTGCAGGCTCAGGGTCACGCCGTTGTGCACCAGGCGCTCGCCATAGGGCAGGGTCTGCAGGTTGATGTCCTGGCCAAGGCGGCTGCGCAGTACGCCTTCGCCGGGGGCCGCGGTCAGGTAGTGGCCGTTGCCGGGCCGCGAGTGGTCGCCGTGACCGTGGGTGATGACCGCACGGGAAACCGGGCGCCACGGGTCGATGTAGAAATCTCCCGGCGGGCAGTACAGCCCTTCGGGTCGAGCGATGACGAGGTCCATGCGGTGCGCCCCTCAGGATGTTCCTGTTGGGAGCGCACCGCCGCGATGGAAGTTCGACCGAATCGGGCGCTTACTTGCCGGGCACCAGCGACAGGCGCTGCTTGCCATAGGCGCGCTCGAAATGCTGCGGCTGCAGGGGTAGGGTCATGTAACGGCCCTTGAACCAGGCGTCGAGGCCTCTGCCGGCGAAGGCGTCGGACGCACCGGTGCTGGTCAGCAGTTGCAGCGGCTCGGCCTGACCGAAGTCGACCAGCATGCGGGCCGAGGCTGGCAGCGCTGTGTCGAAGTCGCTACCCCAGGCATAAGGCGTCAGCGCCAGGGTGCTGAAGTCACCGCCAGTGGCCAGGGGCGGGCGTTCTGGCCCGTCGGTCGCACCGGGCAAAGCTGGGGCAGGCCAGCGGTACTGGTGCAGCGCTCCCCATTGCCAGGCGCGGCGGTCGGCGCCCAGGCGCTGGATACCGTCGCGCATGGCGGCGGCCAGGCTGCGCGCCAGAATGGTCGGCTTGTCTTCGCGCTGCGCGGTGCTGCGGTCATCCCAGAACGGGCTGTCGTCACGGCCCAGCAGGTGGTCGGCCTGGGCCGAATACGACAGCCGTGCGTTGCCGGCGAAGGCCTGCCAGGCCGCGCCCGATTCGGGGCCAAGCTCGTCGAGGAAGGTCTGTCGCGCCACTGCTTGGAGGAACAGCTCATACAGCGCGGCATCCGCCGAGCCGGCACTGAGTCGGCCGTCGAAGGCCAAGAGCCGCGCCAGCGCTTCGCGGGCCTGGTCGCGCTCAGCGGCCGGCAGGGCGTCGATGGCCTGCTTGAGCGGCTGCGCCATGCCAGGCGCTTGGAGCATGCGCTTGAGCTTGTCGGCCATGGGCGTGACCTGATCGTTGAGCAGCGCCGTCAGGCTGCGACTGTCGTGCCGACCGTTGCCAGCCAACTGCGCCAGGCGCTCGGCGCGCTCCGGGTAATACCAGCTGCTCGACAGTTGCATGCCGTAGCCCTTGGGCTGGCTGCGCTCGTTGGCGTGGCCGATCCAGCCGCTGGTCGGGTCTTGATCGTAGGGGTGCAGCATCGGGTCGGCG
Source organism: Pseudomonas sp. UBA6562 (assembly GCF_002434265.1). Lineage (GTDB taxonomy): Bacteria > Pseudomonadota > Gammaproteobacteria > Pseudomonadales > Pseudomonadaceae > Aquipseudomonas. The sequence goes on from NZ_DJJS01000001.1 coordinate 372,195, forward strand.
TAGCCGTCCCAGTCGTAGCGCGCGTCCCAGCCGGGCGAGGGCAGCAAGCCCTGGCCTTCGCGGCGGTTCGGGTAGCGACCGCTGACCTGCCAACCGATGTGCTGTGGTTCGGCGAAGACGAAGTTGAGCGCGGCGGCGCCGATCTCGCGGGTGCTGTCGAAGGCTTTTTCCACCGACGTGGCGCGGGTCAGGTCGAACAGCGCATCGAGGCTGCGATCGCCTTTGAGCGAGGGCAGGTGCAGCGCCAACGCCAGGCCACCGTTGTCCGGTTGGCCGAGCAGGACGCCGTGGCGGGTTTCGTATTGCACCTCGCGCACCGGGCGCTGGCCTTTGACCAGGAAGGTTTCGGTGCGCGCCCGCGCCGCCAGCCATTTGCCGTCGGCGAGGTAGGTCAGGCGGTCGCCCTGGCGGCGGACCTGCTCCAGGTACAGGTCCTGGTCGTCGGCCAGCACCGCGCTGCTGCTCCAGGCCAGCTTGCCGTTGTAGCCGGCCAGCACCAGCGGCAGGCCCGGCAGCGCAAGGCCTGCGACCTGGTACTTGCCGGTGTGCAGTTGCACCGGGCTCAGTGCCCAGGCGGCGCGACTGTCGCTGGCCAGCAGGCTGTTGCCGCTGCGGCTGCGTTGCGGACCGAGGGCAAGGTTGGTCGAGCCTGGGGTGCCCAACAGTTGCGCATCGGCCAGGCGTTTGGCGGCGGCCGCCACGGCAGCCAAGCCCGGTAGCTGGCGGGCGAGGTCCAGGCCCTTGAGCTTGTCGACTTCGGCCTCGGCCAACGGCTCGTCGGCGGCCACCGGCAACAGCCAGGCCAGCTTGTCGCTGCCGACGTGCTGGGCCAGGGTCAAGGCCGACAGCTCCTCGTGCAGGTTCACCGATTGGGTGAAGGCATAAAGGCTGAAGATCAGCGCCGAGTCTTCGGGTTTCCAGTACTCGATGCGGTAGCCGTTGCGCGCGAGGCCCGCGGGCAGGTTGTCGCGGTAGCGGTACAGGTAGGCGTTCACGCCGCGGGCATAGACCTCGAAGAAGCGCTGCAGGCGCGGGGAAGCATCGGCGTATTGCTGGGCAGCGGTCTGGCGCAGGTTCGCCGCACGCATGAGGCGGTCGATGTCCAGGGCATCGGCACCGGCCAATTCGGCCAGGCGGCCTTGGGCCAGTAAGCGCAGGGTGACCATCTGTTCGATACGGTCCACACCCTGCACGTAGCCGAGGCTGAACAGCGCATCGTGGAAGTTGCCGCTCTCGATCAGCGGCGCGCCCATCTCGTTGCGGCGCACCGAGGCGCCCTGGGCCAGGCCCTTGAGCGGTTGCACCCCAACGCTGGGCGGCACGTTGCCCGGTTCTGCGGCCATCTGGCAGCCGGCCAGGCCGAGCGTGCCGAGCAGCGTGGCGATGACGCTAAGGCGTGGGCGAAAGGGCGCGAAGGCGGCGGCGGCCATGGCGGGAGCTCCTGCAAGGCGAGGGTGGTTTGCGAAAGGCGCTACGTTAGTGACGGGCTGTCCGGTAAGCAAGCGGCGGGGCGGGCTTTTTTGCGCCCTCAGACGAGGTCGGACAGGCGGCGCTGCCTGGTTTTGCGGACAGCGGCATGCGATATGGCCCGCAAAGTCATGGAGATGATTCGGCCAGGCGTAGAACCTGTGGGCATTGAGCGCGTCGAAGCATGACGGCAATAGGCCATCTGAGGTAAACAGCATGACACGTCCACCCACCTCCACCGACTCACCCCGCCCGGTCGGCTGCAGCCGGTGCGCCGACCAGGCGCCGCTGCCCTTCGATTTCAGCATGGCGTTCCAGCCGATCGTCGATGCCGACGAGCGGCGTGTGTTCGGTTATGAGGCATTGGTGCGGGGTACCGACGGCAGTGGCGCGTACAGCATTCTGCGGCAGGTCAACGAAGACAACCGCTACACCTTCGACCAGAACTGCCGGATCAAGGCGGTGGAACTGGCCGCCAAGTTGCAGTTGCAAGGCTATCTGAGCATCAATTTCCTGCCCAACGCGGTCTATCAGCCGGCGGCGTGCATCCGTGCCACGCTCGAAGCGGCGCGTCGGGTCGGTTTTCCCACCCAGCGCATTCTGTTCGAGGTCACCGAGGGCGAGCAGCTCACTGACCGTGCGCACCTGAAGAACATTCTGCTGGAATACCAACGGCAAGGGTTCAAGACCGCCATCGACGATTTTGGCGCCGGTTACGCAGGCTTGGGGCTGCTGGCCGAATTCCAGCCGGACATCGTCAAACTCGACATGGAGCTGATACGCAACATTCACCTGGACTCGACGCGTTTCACCATCGTCGAAGGCATCGTCGGCATCTGCCGGAAATTGAACATTCGCCTGATCGCCGAAGGCGTCGAGCAACTCGACGAATATAAGGTGCTGAAAGCGCTGGGGATCTCGCTGTTCCAGGGCTACCTGTTCGCCAAACCCAGCTACGAGGCGCTACCGCCCGTGGAATGGCCGCTGGGCTGATCCCAGCGACCCTCAAGGCCGAACGCCGATCAGGCGCCGTGGCACTTCTTGTATTTCTTCTCGCTGCCGCATGGGCAGGGGTCGTTGCGGCCTACGTCCTTGAGGGCGTTGCGCACCGGCTCCTGGTGGCCATGGTTGCAGTGCGGGCCGTGCACATGGCCGTGGTCGTGATCGTGATGATCGTGACCATGGTCGCAGTCGGGGCCATGAACGTGGGGTTGTTGGGTCATTACGGGTCACTCCGGTAGAAAATCGCCGTGCAGTATCTCACCACTGCGCGAGACATGCAGGTCCGTGAACCAGAATAGGCCGGTATGCAGGTCGGCCTTGAGCCGATAGGCGAGCGGCTGCTTGCTGCGGATCAGTTTCGCCAGGGGTTTCATGTGCCGCCATAGGTTGGTGCGTACGGTGATGTTGAAACTGCGCGAATCCTCGCCTGCCACGCTGCGCCAGAGGCTGGCCTGGTCGACCACCAACGGGATGTCGTTGAGCATGACGGTGTAGTCGATGCTGCGGATGAACAGGCGGCTGTCGTTGGGGTTGTCGACCCGCAGGCGCAGGACGAACTCCTGCTGGTGCAGGCTGGCCTTGACCGTTTTCACCTTCACCAGGTGCACCTGCGGCTGGCGCCATTCGTTGCCGCCCCAGCTCACGCAGCCGGTCAGCAGGCCTAGCAACGTACTCAGAACCAGCAGACGGCTTGAAAGGGTCATGGGTCATCCTGCCAGGTAGCTGGCGCAGCATTTCTTGAATTTTTGCCCGCTGGCGCAGGGGCAGGGATCGTTGCGGCCGGCTTTGAGCGCTACGGTGGGGTCGATGAAGTACCAGCGACCCTCGTGTTGCACGAAGGCCGAGCGTTCGCGGTGCTGATGGTCGCCCTCGGCATCGTGCCAGCGTGCGGTGAACGTGACGAAGGCATGCTCCGGTTGGCCGCCGAGCACTTCCACGTCATGAACCTCCAGCCCCAGCCATGTGCTCTGGGCGCTCCAAGCGGCGATCGCGGCGCGGTCCAGGCCAGCGCGCTGGGCGGGCAGGGTGGTGTCGTGCAGGTAGTCGAGCAGGCCCAGCACATAGGCGCTGTAGCGCGAGCGCATCAAGGCCTGGGCATCGGGCGCCGGCGTGCCGGCATGCCAATGGCCGCAACAGGCGTCGAGTAGGTTGCCACTGCCGCAAGGGCAGACCGAAACGCTCATGAATTCACCACCAGTACTTGCCAAAATTTTCCGGATTGGCCCAGAACCGGGCGTTGAGCCAGTCCGGGACGTGCTTGTAGTCGCGTAGATCATAGGTGAACAGGCACAGCTGCTGCCGATCGCGGCGGAACCGCTCGCTGGCCGACAGGGCCAGGGCGAAGAAGTCGGTGTCCTGCCAGCCGCAGGCGTGCAGATCGGCCAGCACCGCGACTTTGCTGGCGTTCAGATTGCGGATGCCGCCGAGCAGTTCCAAGCCGCTGCGCTTGGGCAGGTGTTCCAGGCATTCGACCATTATCGCCAAGTCGTAACGCTGGCCCGCCATGGCGGCGGGCAAGGGGCCTGGGGCGGCGACATCGATGACGCACTGCGGATGCGCCTGGGTGAATGCCGTCAATGCGGGGAACTGACTACCGACCAGGAGCAGGCGCTGTGGGCGCACCCTTTCGAGCAGGGCCGCCAGGGCTTGTTGCGGAGTGCGTTCGGAAAAACTCGTGGTCATTGCCGCTCCTCGTTGTGACGCTCAAGACTAGCCCTCTGCAGCCCGTGGGCATAGAGGCCGCCGGGTGCAATGCTGGCGTAACGCTGGCAGTACCGCAAGGCAGCGTCTTTACTGCGATGAGCCGACCACCAGGCCGGCCCTATCCCTGGGAGAAGCCACGCATGAGCATAGTCCGTACGGCGTTACCTCTGGTGCTGCTTTCCGGTCTGTTGACCGGTTGCGCCGGCCTGCAGAAAACCGATTGGCCCAAGTGCGCCGCAGTAGGGGGCGTAGGCGGTGCCGCCCTCGGCGCCATCGAGAGTTCCAGTTGGACGGGTTGGGGCGCGCTGCTCGGTGGCGGCCTGGCGGCCGGCTATTGCTGGGCCCATGGCGACGGCGACGAAGACGGCGACGGTGTGCCGGACAGTCGCGACAAGTGCCCAGGCACGCCGCGCGGGGTGCAGGTCGACGCCACGGGCTGCCCGTTGCAGCCGCCAGCGCCGCCGCCGGTGGTCGAAGAAGTCGTCGTGGTCGAGAAAGAAGAAGTGATCGTGATCCGCGACGTGCACTTCGAGTTCGATTCGGCGCGCCTGACCGCCGCCGACAAGGACCGTCTCAACACCATCGCCACCCGCCTCAAGCAGGAAGCGGCCAGCGCTCGCTTGAGCGTGACCGGGCACACCGACAGTGTCGGTGCCGATGGCTACAACAAAAAGCTGTCCGACCGCCGCGCCCATTCGGTGACCGATTACCTGGTCAGCAGCGGCGTGCCCCGCGCAAGCTTCGTCTCGGTGAGCGGTGCCGGGGAAAGCCAGCCGGTGGCCGACAACGCCACGGCCGAGGGCCGTGCCATGAACCGCCGCACGGAAATCAAGATCGAGCGTTGAGTGGGCCGCGCCCGCGTACCACCTAAAGGTGCGCGGGTCTCCCTTCGAGCCAGGCGATGACCGGGATCGTGCCGGACGACGATCTGCGGCATGCTGGGCAGCCATCGGGAGTCATCGAGGAGAGCGGGATGAAAGCCGTACTGATGCTGGGTAAAGCGCTGACCGTGTTGTTCTGGGGCGTTGTGCTGTTCAACCAGTTGCTGCCCCAGGCCATGCCGTTCGCGTTGTTGATCAAGGCTGCCGGCGTGCTGCTGTTCGGCCTGCACGTGCTGGAAATGCTCGCCTTCAATGGCAGCCTGCGCGAGCGCAGCCACCGTTGGTTCGACCGTCTGCAAATCCTCTTGACCGGCATCTTTCACGTCATGTCCATTCCACGGCCCTTGTCCCGGTCCTAGACCTGGCAGCCCTTTGGCCGAGCGCTCAGTCACAGGCTCCAGCGCGCGCTGGCCAGGGCCACCACCGCCAGCCCGAGCAGCAGGTTGCAGCCCACCATCCGTCGGATCGAGGCCATGACGCGCGCGCCTTCGGCCCAGTCTTCTTTCTGCACGGCGGTGTGCAGTTGCGGTAACAGAAGTGTCTGCACGCGCAGGAACAACGCGACCATCACGATGCCCCCGCCGATCATCCACTGCACATAGCGCGGCGCCGTTTCGAAACCGGTGAAGCGCTGATGGATCATGGCCACACCGCTGATCGCCAAGGTCGCGATGGCCACCCAGACCCATCCGAAGAAGCGTGGGAAAACTTCCCCCCAGACCTTCAGTCGGCTTGGCCCGTCCAGGGCCGCAGCCAGCGCCGGGCGCAGCACCAGCCAGGCGAAGAACATGCCGCCGACCCAGATCAGCGCGGCAAGCACATGCAGTGTGTAGGGCAGGGCAAGGGCAAGCATGTGGATCTCCATGGGGCGTAACGGACAATTGCCGGGTATAGTACCCGGCCCGTGTAAAGCACTGAAAATATATCCAGCCCTCGGGCACGCAGACCATGATCAGCAACGAACTCAAAGCCACCATCCAAGGCGCCTATTCGCGTTTTCTCGAAGCCAAGAGCCTCAAGCCGCGCTATGGCCAGCGCTTGATGATCGCCGAGGTCGCCAAGGTGCTCGGCGACATCGCGGTGGACGAAGAAGGCCGGCGCAGCGGCGACCCGGCCGTGGTCGCGGTCGAGGCCGGCACCGGTACCGGCAAGACCGTGGCCTACAGCCTGGCCGCCATTCCCGCCGCCAAGGCGGCGGGCAAGCGGCTGGTGGTCGCCACCGCCACGGTCGCCCTGCAAGAGCAGATCGTCTTCAAGGACCTGCCCGACCTGATGCGCAACAGCGGCCTGAACTTCAGCTTTGCCTTGGCCAAAGGCCGCGGCCGCTACCTGTGCCTGTCCAAGCTCGACATCCTCCTGCAGGAAGGCCAGGCGCAGTCGGCCACTGCGCAGTTGTTCGAGGAGGAGGGCTTCCACATCGAGGTCGACGAGCGCAGCCAGAAGCTGTTCAGCAGCATGATCGAGAAGCTGGCCGGCAACCGCTGGGACGGCGACCGCGACAGCTGGCCGGAAACCCTCGAAGACCAGGACTGGGCGCGCCTGACCACCGACCACAGCCAGTGCACCGGCCGCCATTGCCCCAACTTCCAGCAATGCGTGTTCTACAAGGCGCGCGAAGGCATGGGCAAGGTCGATGTCATCGTCACCAACCACGACATGGTCCTGGCCGATTTGGCCCTGGGCGGTGGCGCCGTGCTGCCCGATCCGCGCGACACGATGTATGTGTTCGACGAAGGCCACCACCTGCCCGACAAGGCCATCGGCCACTTCGCCCACTTCTCGCGCTTGCGCTCCACCGCCGACTGGCTGGAGCAGACGGCCAAGAACCTGACCAAGCTGCTGGCCCAACAAGCCCTGCCGGGCGACCTGGGCAAATGGATTGAGCAGGTGCCTGAGCTGGCGCGGGAAATCCGTACCCAACAGCAGTTCATGTTCACCCTGTGCGAACAGGTCGCCGATTTCCGCCCCAGCGAAGACAACGAAGGGCGCGAGCGCCCGCGCTACCGCTTCGAGGGCGGCGTGGTGCCCGAAGCCATCCGCGAGGCGGGCATCGAACTGAAGAAAGGCTTCGCCCGGCTCAACGATTTGTTCACCCGCCTGGCCGACCTGCTCAAGGAAGGCATGGACGCCGAAGTCAGCATCGGTATTCCCAGCCACCAGGCCGAGGAGTGGTACCCGCTGTTCGGCAGCCTGCTGACCCGCGCCCAGGGCAATTGGGAACTGTGGACCGCCTTCACCGCCGAAGACCCCGAAGACAGCCCGCCCATGGCGCGTTGGCTGTCGCTGGCCGACAGCGGTGCGCAGTTCGACATCGAGGTCAATGCCAGCCCCATCCTGGCCGCCGAAATGCTGCGCCGCAATTTGTGGAACGTGGCCTACGGCGCCTTGGTCACCTCGGCCACCTTGACCGCACTGGGCAAGTTCGACCGCTTCCGCATGCGCTCGGGGCTGCCGCGCGACGCCATGACCTGCGTGGTGCCCAGCCCCTTCGTGCACGGCGACGCCGGCGTGCTGCGCGTGCCCGACCTGCGCGCCGACCCGCGCGACGCCACGGCGCATACCGCGGCCATCATCCGCGACCTGCCGGGCATCGTCGAAGACGCGCGCGGCGCGCTGGTGCTGTTCTCTTCGCGCAAGCAGATGCAGGACGTGTTCGACGGCCTGGACCGCGAGTGGCGCAAGCTGGTGCTGATCCAGGGCAACCTGTCCAAGCAGGAAACCCTGAACAAGCACAAGGCGCGCGTCGACGATGGCCAGCACAGCGTGCTGTTCGGCCTGGCCAGCTTCGCCGAAGGCGTCGACTTGCCGGGCGCCTATTGCGAGCACGTGGTCATCGCCAAGATTCCCTTCGCCGTGCCGGACGATCCGGTCGAAGCGGCCCTGGCCGAGTGGATCGAAGCCCGCGGCGGCAACCCGTTCATGGAGATCGCCGTGCCCGATGCCTCGTTGCGCCTGATCCAGGCCTGTGGCCGGTTGCTGCGCACCGAGCAGGACCGCGGCGTCATCACCTTGCTCGACCGGCGTCTGGTCACGCAGCGCTACGGCAAGGCTATTCTCAACGCGCTACCGCCGTTCCGGCGGGAAATCGGCTGATCGCCGGCGCACGATGCGTCGGCCTATTGCCTTCCATTCGGTCGCGAGCCCTGTAGCTCTATAAGGGCCGGTCTCTACAAGGAGTGACACCGCCCCATGATCCCTCGCAGCCTGCCTGCCGTGCTTGCCCTGATGTTCGCCTCGCCCCTGTGGGCTGGGCAGCAGGCGGTGTTCAGCTTCGTTCGGCCCACTTCGGTCATCAATGTGAACACGCAGGACACGGCCTTGCCGCAGTACAACGCCGAGCAGACCGCCCAAGGCGAAGTGCTGAGGCGGGTCGTGTTCAACCCGGCCGAGCGCCCGACCTTGCAGCTCGCACCGCAGAGCGGCAACTGGGACTGGTCGAGCGGGCAGTTCCTCACCCTGCGTTTGCAAAGCGGCATGGACTGGGCCTTGAGCGTGGACGTGGTGGTCGAGAGCCGCGACGGCCAGCGCCTGACCAGCCGTGTCGATTTGCCCTCGGGGCCGGCGCAAACGGTGCTGGTGCCCCTGACCGCACGTTCTCCGCTCGGCCAAGGCATGCGCGCCGGGCCGCCGATGCCGTGGAACCACCAGGGGCAGCGGCTGTTATTCACCAGCAGTGTCGGCGCAGTCGACCTCAAGCAGGTCAGTTCGGTCAGCTTGAGCATTCCCAAGCCCAACGTCGCGCAAAGCCTGCTGATCGAAAAGGTCGGCCTGCAGGACGACGACCAGGCCTACAGCGCCGCCTATGCCGAACTGATCGACACCTATGGCCAGTCGACTCGCGCCAACTGGCCCGACAAGATCGCTACCGACGAACAACTCAACGCTGCGGCGCAGCGAGAACGGCAACAGCTCAAGGGCTGGTTGGCCGAACGCGAGGGGCGCAAGCTCGACCCTTATGGCGGCGTGCTGGCAGGCCCCGCGTTCGAGGCCAGTGGTTTTTTTCGCACTGAAAAGCGCGATGGGCGCTGGTACCTGGTGACGCCAGATGGGCACGGCTTCTTCTCCTTGGGCGTCAACGCCGTGGCCGCCGACGGTGGGCGCACGTACGTCACCGGTCGCGAGGGCATGTTCAAAGCCCTGCCGACCGAAGGCGAACCGCTCGCCGCGTTCTACGGACAAGGCAACAACGACGATGGCAATGCCTCCTCGCAAGGCCGAGGGTTCAAACAAGGCCGTTGGTACGATTTCTATGCGGCCAACCTCCACCGCAGCCATGCGGTGCCCTGTCCTGCGCCGGTTGAAGGCCAGCCGGGCAGCGATTGCCCTGCGCCGAAAGCGGCTGCCGAGCGGTGGCAAACCCAGGCCATCGATCGCTTGCTGGCCTGGGGCTTCAACACCCTGGGCAACTGGAGCGATCCGGCCCTGGGCCAGGCCCAACGTGTACCCTACACCTTGCCGCTGGCCATCGTCGGCGACTACGCCAGCATCAGCACGGGCATGGACTGGTGGGGGCGCATGCCCGACCCGTTCGACCCGCGTTTCGCCATGGCCACCGAGCGCGCCGTGGCCATCGCCGCCCGCGATCACCGCGACGACCCCTGGCTGATCGGTTACTTCGCCGACAACGAACTGGCCTGGGCTGCGCCCGGCGCCGATGCCAAGGCTCGCTATGGCCTGGCCTTCGGCACTTTGCGCCTGACCACCGACGTGCCGGCCAAGCGTGCGTTCCTCAAGCAACTGCGCGACAAGTACCGCAACCAGCAGGGGCTGTCCAAGGCCTGGGGCATCGACCTGCAAGCCTGGGAATTGATGGAAGATCCAGGCTTCGAAGCGCCATTGCCGACGCCCGAGCACCCGGAAATCGAACGCGACTACCAGCATTTCCAGGATGTCTTCGCCCAGACCTACTTCAAGACCATTTCCGATGCCCTGAAATGGCACGCGCCCAACCATTTGCTGCTGGGCGGCCGCTATGGCGTCACTTCGCCGGAGGCGGTCAAGGCCTGTGCCGAGTTCTGCGACGTGTTGAGTTTCAACTTCTACACCCTCAAACCCCAGGACGGTTACGACTTCGCGCAGTTGGCCGAGCTGGACAAGCCGCTGCTGGTCTCGGAATTCCAGTTCGGTTCGCGCGACCGTGGCCCGTTCTGGCCGGGGCCGCTGGAGCTGCCGCGCGAGGAAGATCGCGGCGCTGCCTATGCCGCCTTCCTCGACGCTGCCCTGGAACAGCCGACGATCGTCGGCGCGCACTGGTTCCAGTACCTCGACCAGCCCGCCAGTGGGCGTCTGCTCGATGGTGAAAACGGCCATCTGGGCCTGGTCGCGATCACCGATGTGGCCTGGAGCGGTTTCGTCGAGGCAGTGCGCAAGCGCAACCTGCTGCTCGATCAACAACTGGCCAAGCGCCTGATCGCTCCCGCGCCTTGACCTTTGTCAGGTTCAAGGCCGGGGCATCGGCCTTGCCCTGCATTCGTTGCCGCTGGCCTGTATGCAAACGCTTCGAGTGCTGAAACAATGCACGCCTTTTTCAACCCGTCGGGAGAACCAGGCCGTGCAGATCCAGGGGCATTACGAACTGCAATTCGAAGCGCTGCGCGAGGCCTTCGCCGCCGTCTTCGACGATCCCCAGGAGCGCGGCGCGGCGTTGTGCGTGCAGGTCGGTGGCGAGACGGTAGTGGACCTATGGGCCGGCACCGCCGACCGCGACGGGCAGCAGGCCTGGCACAGCGACACCATCGCCAACCTGTTCTCCTGCACCAAGACCTTCACCGCCGTCACCGCGCTGCAACTGGTGGGCGAGGGCAAGTTGGCGCTCGATGCGCCGGTAGCGCGCTACTGGCCCGAGTTCGCCCAGGCCGGCAAGGAAGGCGTGACCCTGCGCCAGTTGCTCAGCCACCGCGCCGGCCTGCCGGCCATTCGCCAATTGCTGCCGGCCGAGTCGCTGTACGACTGGCAGGCGATGACCGATGCCCTGGCCGCCGAACGCCCGTGGTGGACCCCCGGAGCCGAGCACGGCTACGCCGCCATCACCTACGGCTGGCTGATCGGCGAGCTGATTCGCCGGGTCGACGGCCGTGGCCCCGGCGAGTCGATCGTCGCTCGCACCGCCAAGCCGCTGGGCCTCGATTTCCACATCGGCCTGGCCGACGAGGAGTTCCACCGCGTGGCGCACATCGCCCGTGGCAAAGGCAACGCCGGGGATGCAGCGGCCCAACGCTTGCTACAGGTCACCTTGCGCGAGCCGGAAGCGCTCTCGACCCGCGCCTTCACCAACCCCCCGGCGATCCTGACCAGCACCAACAAGCCCGAGTGGCGGCGCATGCAGCAGCCGGCCGCCAACGGCCATGGCAATGCGCGCAGCCTGGCGGGGTTCTACGCCGGTTTGCTGGACGGCAGCCTGCTCGAGTCCGAACTGCTCGACGAACTCACCCGCGAGCACAGCCTGGGCGAAGACCGCACGTTGCTGACGCAGACGCGCTTCGGGCTGGGCTGCATGCTCGACCAACCGCAGGTCGCCAACGCCACGTTCGGCCTGGGCGCGCGCGCTTTCGGACACCCGGGCGCGGGTGGCTCGGTAGGCTTCGCCGATCCCGAACACGATGTGGCTTTCGGCTTCGTCACCAATACCTTGGGCCCCTACGTGTTGATGGACCCAAGGGCTCAGCGCCTGGTGCAGGTGCTGCGGACATGCCTTTGATCGGGTAGTTCGGTATTGCTCGAATGCTTTGTCTATTCTGAGGGCCACTGCTCGATGTGCGCTGGCAAAATTCCTTTTCAATTCATGGTGTATCGCTGATGTCCTCACATAAAACCTTAGCTCTCGCCCTGTGCCTGGCCATGACTGGCTGCGCTCAGCACTCGCAACAGAATGCCTCGAGCGACAGCGGCCGTAGCTGGTGGCCGTTCGGCTCGGACCAGGTCGCCGACAAGGATGTGAAGGACGCCGTCACCGAAAAGGTCGCCCAGGCCGATGCCAAGGCGGCCAGCAAGAGCGGTTCGGGCAACCGCTGGTGGTGGCCGTTCGGTGGTGAGGGCAAACAGGACCAGGCGCCTGTGGCTGCGGTACCGAAGATCGACCAGAAAGCGACCCAGGCTTGGCTCGACCAATACGAGCCCAAGTTGCGCGAAGCGCTCAAAGACAGCACGTTCGAGCTGGAGCGCCGCGACGATGTGCTGGCCGTGACCATTCCCGTCGATGGCTCGTACAACCCCGACCGCCCGAACATGCTGCTGCCGATCACGCTGGCACCGATCACCCGCGTAGCCAAGGTGGTCGAAGGCGACCCCAAGACCGCCGTACTGGTCCTGGGCCATGCCGACAGCACCGGCGCCGCCGTGGCCAACCAACGCCTGAGCCTGGAGCGTGCGGCTTCGGTGTCGGCGATCTTCCGCCTCAGCGGCTTGCAGCGTGACCGCCTGAACCTCAAGGGCATGGGCTCGGTCATGCCGCGCGCGGCCAACGACAGCCCGCAAGGCCGTGCCCTCAACCGCCGCGTCGAGCTGCTGCTGACTCCGCAGAACACCATGCTGGCGCTGATGGCCAAATACCAGACCCCAGCCCAGGCCCCTGCGGCCATGGTCGCTGCTCAAGACGTCAAACCGGTTGTCGCCGCTGCGCCAGCCACCAAGGCACCGGCCAAAGCCAAACCTGCTGCCAAGGCTGCGGCCAAACCCGCTGCGAAAAAGCCCGTGGCCAAAGCCAAGGCATCGGCCAAGCCCGCCGCCAAGAAGGCTGCACCCGCCAAAGCTGCGGCCAAAAGCAAGACCGATGACAAACGCGTCGCGGCCAACACCAAGACCAACTGATCGGCGAGGAACGCTGGAATGACTTCGTCTCTGGCCGACATGCGCCGTGACTACACCCGGGATGGCTTGGTCGAGGACCAAGCCCCTGACGAGCCCTTCAGCCTCTTTAAACAATGGTTCGCCGACGCCGTGCAGACCGAGCAGGCGCCGGTCGAAGCCAACGCCATGACCCTGGCCACGGTCGACGCCGACGGTCGCCCGCATTGCCGGGTGTTGCTGCTCAAGGGGTTGGACGACCGAGGCTTCACCTTCTTCACCAACTACGACAGCGCAAAAGGCCAGCAACTGGCTGCGCGGCCTTTCGCCGCCATTACCTTCTTCTGGCCGGCGCTGGAGCGTCAGGTGCGGATCGAGGGCCGGGTCGAAAAAGTCTCGGCGCAAGAGTCGGACGCCTACTACCAGGTTCGCCCTTTGGGCAGCCGCCTGGGCGCCTGGGCCTCGCCACAGAGCCAGGTGATCGCTGATCGTGAAGCGTTGCAAGCCTTGGTCAAGGCAACCGAAGCGCGCTTTTCCGACACCCAGCCCCATTGCCCCGAGCACTGGGGCGGTTACCGCCTGGTGCCTGATCGCATCGAGTTCTGGCAGGGACGCCCCAGCCGGCTGCACGACCGGCTGAACTACCGTCTCGACCAGGGGCATTGGCAACGCGAGCGTCTAGCGCCCTGAGCCGACTGGCGCCGTTGCTGCACACACAATGCAACAATCGGCGCCCCCTTTCTGTCACATCTCCATAAGGCATTCATGTCGTGAACGGTGCAAGCTGTCCGCGGGCTGAACGACATGCTTTTTTCTTCGCCATGACCGTGACAGCCGTCACCGCGCGGCGTCTAATGAACACCTTACCAACGGAGATTCCACCCATGCGTAAATCCGCTTTGCTGGTAGCGACCTTCACTACCGCGTCGCTGTTGCTTGGAGGCTGTGCTTCCAACCTGACCGGCGACAGCTACTCCCGTGACGAAGCCCGCCGCGTGCAGACCGTACGCCTGGGCACCATCGAATCCCTGCGTCCGGTGAAGATCGAGGGCACCAAAACGCCGATCGGCGGTGGCGCGGGCGCAGTGGTCGGCGGTGTGGCGGGCAGCGCCATCGGTGGCGGTCGTGGCAGCTTGGTGGCGGCTGTGATCGGTGCGGTCGCAGGTGGCCTGGCCGGCTCGGCAGCCGAAGAGGGCCTGACCCGCACCCAAGGGGTCGAGATCACCGTGCGTGAAGACGACGGCAGCATGCGCTCCTACGTGCAGCAGGTGCAGCAGAACGAAGTGTTTCGCGTCGGCGAGCGCGTTCGCATCATGACGGTCGATGGCACCAGCCGCGTTTCCCACTGATCACGCTGGCAACAAAAAACCCGACAGGCCTAGCCTGTCGGGTTTTTTTATGGTTTCGATCCAAACAGCGCAAGCCATTCAGGCGAGCGGGATCAAGCCTGGTGCGCACCGAGCATTGCAGTGGCCACCGCCTCGGCGATGCGAATACCGTCGACGCCTGCCGAAAGAATGCCCCCCGCATAACCGGCCCCTTCACCCGCCGGGAACAGGCCCTTGAGGTTGACGCTCTGGAAATCCAGGCCGCGGGTGATGCGCAGCGGCGAAGAGGTGCGCGTTTCCAGACCGGTCAATACCGCGTCGTGCAGGCTATAGCCCTTGATCTGTCGCTCGAAGGCCGGTAACGCCTCGCGGATCGCTTCGATGGCGAAGGCCGGCAGGCTCGTCGCCAGATCGCCCAGGGTGACGCCGGGTTTGTAGGACGGCTCGACACTGCCCAGCGCCGTCGACGGCCGGCCTGCGATGAAGTCCCCGACCAATTGCGCCGGTGCCTGATAGTTGCGACCGCCCATCTCATAGGCCAGTGTTTCGAGGCGTTCCTGCAACTCGATGCCGGCCAATGGTCCGCCTGGGTAGTCACGCTCTGGATCGATACCGACCACCAGCCCCGAGTTGGCGTTGCGTTCGTTACGCGAGTACTGGCTCATTCCGTTGGTGACGACCCGTCCTGGCTCGCTGGTCGCAGCCACTACGGTACCGCCAGGGCACATGCAGAAGCTGTAGACCGAACGGCCATTCTTGGCGTGGTAGACCAGTTTGTAATCCGCAGCGCCCAGTTTCGGGTGGCCGGCATACTTGCCCAGGCGCGCCTTATCGATGAGCGTCTGCGGGTGCTCGATACGAAAGCCCACGGAGAACGGCTTGGCCTCCATGAACACACCCTTGGCGTGCAGCATGCGGAAGGTGTCGCGGGCACTATGGCCCAAGGCCAGAACTACATGCCGCGACAGCAGCTGCTCGCCGCTTTCCAGCACCACGCCCGCCAGCTGGTCGCCTTCGATCAGCAGGTCGCTGACTTTTTGCTCGAAGCGCACTTCGCCGCCCAAGGCGATGATCTCCTGACGCATGGTCTCGACCATGCCGGTCAGACGGAAGGTGCCGATGTGCGGCTTGTTGATGTAGAGAATCTCGTCCGGCGCGCCGGCCTTGACGAACTCTTCCAGCACCTTGCGGCCGTGGTGCAAGGGGTCTTTGATCTGGCTGTACAGCTTGCCGTCGGAGAACGTGCCCGCACCGCCTTCGCCGAACTGCACGTTGGACTCGGGGTTGAGTTCGCTCTTGCGCCACAGGCCCCAGGTGTCCTTGGTGCGCTGGCGCACTTCCTTGCCACGCTCCAGCACGATGGGCTTGAAGCCCATCTGCGCCAGTAGCAGCGCAGCAAAAATGCCACAAGGCCCGAATCCCACGACCAAGGGGCGTTCCTCGAGCTCGCTGGGCGCATGGCCGACGTATTGGTAGGTCACTTCCGGCGCCGGGCCGACGTTGCGGTCGTCCTCGAACCTGCGTAGCAGCTCGGCTTCGTTGCTGGTCTCCAGGTCGATGGTGTAGATGAACAGCAGCTCGCTGTTCTTCTTGCGCGCATCGTAGCTGCGCTTGAATAGCGTGAAGCCGAGCAGTTGTTCATCGGCGATGTCCAGGCGCTGCACGATGGCTTCGCGCAGCGCTTCATCGGGATGATCCAGGGGCAGCTTCAGTTCGTTGATTCGTAGCATGACAAGGTCCACTCTCCCGGCCCGGGATGGCCGGCGGCTTTAAACAAACGGCGGAGTATAAGGGTTTCGCTGCCATCGCTGGCAGCGTAAACGCATCCTTCCGATCAGTTGTCCCGCGCGCCGCCGAAGTAGCCGCAGCCCTGCAAGGTCTGGCCGTCGATGCGCAGCTCGGTGCGCAGGTGGCGAATGGCGCCGGTGGAAGGGTCGACGCAGCGCTGTGGGGCGGCCCACAGTTCCACATGTTGGCCATTGGCCTCGCTGGTCAGGCTCAGGCCACCGCCGGGAATTTCCTCTTCGAGGAACGGCAAGGGCAGCGGCTCCTTGCCCGCGCGCTCGACGATCATGCCGCGGCCACTGGCCTTGACGTTCCAGTCGGGGGAGTGGCCCTCGGCGCGCAGGGTCAACTGCTTGAAATTAGGGTCCATACAGCCATCGCCCGCAGGCTCCAGGCGGTACAGGCGCTGCACGTCGAACTGCCCCTGGCTGTCGACCTGACGGCTACCGCCCAGGCGACCGCGCAAGTCGGCGAACAGCCGGGTCTTGGCGTCTGGCGCCAGGTTGTCGGCTTCCTGCAACAGGCCAGTGTTGCCAGCGTCGTTGACTACGAAACGACGGCTCTCGTTGCACGGCTGGAACAGCAGCTTGCCGTCGCTGGCGCTCAGCTCGCCTTGCAGGCGGGTACCGCCGACGTTCGGGTCGCTTGGGGGATCGGCCAGCAACTGGCAGCCGGCGAACAGCGGCAACAAGGCGGCGAGCAACAGCGTGGAAGTGGCGCGCATGGGTAGCTCCAGCGTTATGGCGAAAAGAGGGGCACGTTACCGAGCCAGAACGTCGAGCTCAAGGGGCGCTGGATTCATGGCAAAAAGGGTGGGCAGAAAAAAGGGCCCGAAGGCCCTTGGTTCAACCGCCCAGGTACGCGTCGCGCACTTTCGGGTCCACCAGCAGCGCCTCGCCCGTGCCCTGCATCACCACATGGCCGTTTTCCAGCACATAGGCGCGATCGGCCACTTTCAGCGCCTGGTTGGCGTTCTGTTCGACCAGGAATACCGTCACACCATCGCGGCGCAGCTGTTCGATGATGTCGAAGATCTGCTGGATGATGATCGGCGCCAGGCCCAGCGAGGGTTCGTCGAGCAGCAATAGCTTGGGCTTGCTCATCAACGCCCGACCGATGGCCAGCATCTGCTGTTCCCCGCCCGACATGGTGCCGCCGCGTTGCACGTAGCGTTCCTTTAGCCGCGGGAACAGGTGCAGCACCTTGTCGAGCTGCTCCTGGTAATCGCCCTTGTTGGTGAAGAAGCCGCCCATGGCCAGGTTCTCTTCCACCGTCAGGCGGGCGAACACGCGGCGGCCTTCGGGCACCACGGCGATGCTCTTGCGCATGATCAGCGAGGAGGGCTGGCCCACCAGCTCTTCACCCAGGTACTTGATGCTGCCGCTGTGGGCCTGAGGCGACCCGCACAACGTCATCAGCAGGGTCGACTTGCCCGCGCCGTTGGCGCCGATCAGGGTGACGATCTCGCCCTGGTTGATCTCGACGTTGACGCTGTGCAGCGCCTGGATCTTGCCGTAGAAGGTGGAAACGTTTTCGAACTTGAGCATTTACGCCTCCCCCAGGTAGGCCTTGATCACGTCAGGATTGTCGCGAATCGCTTCGGGCGTGCCGTCGGCCAAGGGCGTGCCCTGATTGATCACCACGATGTGGTCGGAAATGCTCATCACCAGTTTCATGTCGTGCTCGATCAGCAGCACGGTCAGGTCATGGGATTCGCGCAGATAGCCGATCAGCGCCTTCAGGTCCTCGGTTTCCTTCGGGTTCAGGCCCGCAGCGGGCTCGTCGAGCATGATGATGCGCGGCTGGGTCATCATGCAGCGGGCGATTTCCAGGCGCCGTTGCTGGCCGTAGGCGAGGGTGCCGGCGGTGCGGTTGGCGAATTCGGTCAGGTTGACCTTGTCCAGCCAATAGGCCGCGCGCTCCATGGCCTCCTTTTCGCTGCGGCGAAAGCCTGGCGTCTTGAACAGACCGGCGAAGAAGTTGGTGTTCAAGTGACGGTGCTGGGCGATCAGCAGGTTTTCCAGCGCGGTCATCTCCTTGAACAGGCGTACGTTCTGGAACGTGCGCACCACGCCCTTGCGGGCGATAAGATGGCCGGGCAAGCCCTGGATCGGCTGGCCGTCGAGCAGGATGCTGCCGCCGCTGGGCTTGTAGAAGCCCGTCAGGCAGTTGAAGACGGTGGTCTTGCCGGCCCCGTTCGGGCCGATCAGCGCCACTACCTGTTTTTCCTTGACGGTCAAGGCCACGCCGTTGACCGCCAACAAGCCGCCAAAGCGCATGCTCAAGCCGCTGACCTTCAGAATTTCGCGGCTCATCGACGCAGCTCCATGTGGGGACGTTGCATTGGCAGCAGACCTTGCGGGCGCCAGATCATCATCAGCACCATCATGGCGCCGAACATCAGCATCCGGTACTCGCTGAACTCGCGCATCAGCTCGGGCAGCAGGATCATCACGATGGCCGCGAGGATCACGCCCAGTTGCGAGCCCATGCCGCCCAGCACCACGATGGCGAGGATGATCGCCGATTCGATGAAGGTGAAGGATTCCGGCGTCACCAGCCCTTGGCGTGCGGCGAAGAAGCTGCCGGCGAAACCTGCGAAGGTCGCGCCCAGGGTGAAGGCCGAGAGCTTGATGATGGTCGGGTTCAGACCCAGGGCGCGGCAGGCGATCTCGTCTTCACGCAGCGCTTCCCAGGCGCGGCCGATGGGCATGCGCAGCAACCGGTTGATGACGAACAAAGCCACCAGCGCCAGTACCAGGGCGACCAGGTACAGGAAGATGACCTTGTTCATCGAGTTGTACGGCAAGCCGAAATACTCATGGAACGTCTGCATGCCTTCGGCGGCGCGGCGCTCGAACGTCAGGCCGAAGAAGGTCGGCTTTTCGATGTTGCTGATGCCGTTCGGCCCGCCGGTCCAGTCGGTGAGGTTGCGCAGGAACAGGCGGATGATCTCGCCGAATCCCAGGGTCACGATGGCCAGGTAGTCGCCGCGTAGGCGCAGCACGGGGAAGCCCAGCAGGAAACCGAAGGTCGCGGCCATCAGGCCGGCGATCGGCAGGCAGATCCAGAAGCCCCAGCCCAGGTAGTGCGAGAGCATCGCGTAGCTGTAGGCGCCGACGGCGTAGAAGCCCACGTAGCCCAGGTCCAAAAGCCCCGCCAGGCCCACCACGATGTTCAGGCCCAGGCCCAGCATCACGTAGATGAGGATCAGGGTGGCGATGTCCACCGCCCCGCGCGAGCCGAAGAACGGCCAGGCGAGCGCCGCCACGACCAGCCCGAGGATGATCCAGCGTTGCGTCTTGGGCAGGGTCAGGAAGTTGCTGACCGAGGCGGGTACCAGCGTGCGCCCTGAGCGTTGGCCGAGGGTCGCGCTCCATTGCCGGTCGAACAATACGCGCAGGAACATCAGCACCGAGCACACGGCGATCACCGTCAGGGTGAACTCGCCTTGGCTGTGCACCACCAGGTGGATGCCGTCGATGCTCAGCTTCAGCCCCAGCACCGGAAACGCCACCGCCCAGACCAGCACGGCGCTGAACAGCGCCTGTTTAAGATTTTTGTTCATACTTTCTCAACCTCCGGACGGCCCAGAATGCCGGTCGGCCGGAACAGCAGGACGAGGACCAGCAGGCCGAACGCCACGACGTCCTTGTACTGGTCACCGAAAATGTCGGCGCCGAAGGCTTCGGCCACCCCAAGCACCAGCCCACCGAGCATGGCGCCCGGGATGCTGCCGATGCCGCCCAGTACCGCGGCGGTGAATGCCTTGAGGCCGACCAGGAAGCCTGCGTTGGGGTTGATCACGCCGTATTGCATGCTCAGCAGCACCGCCGCGACGGCTGCCAGCGCGGCACCGATGACGAAGGTCAGGGCGATGATGTTGTTGGTGTTGATGCCCAGCAGGTTGGCCATCTTCAGGTCTTCGGCGCAGGCGCGGCAGGCGCGGCCCAGGCGTGAGCGGGAGATGAACAGGGTCAGCAGAGTCATGGCGACCAGGGTGACGACGAACACCAGGATCTGCATGTACGAGACCAGGACCTCTTCCGCACCGCCCGGCCCGAAGGAGAAGCTTCCCGGAATCAGGTTGGGGATGGATTTGTCCTTGGAGTCTTGCGACAGCAGCACGGTGTTCTGCAGGAAGATCGACATGCCGATGGCTGAAATCAGCGGAATCAGGCGGTTGCTGTTGCGCAGCGGCCGATAGGCCACCCGCTCGATGCTGTAGCCATAGGCACTGGTGACGAAGATGGTCGCCACGAACGCGACGGTCATCAGGATCGGCAGCGAGTCGATGCCCATCATGGCCAACCCCGCCAGGGCGATGAAGGCCACGTAGGAACCGATCATGTACACCTCGCCGTGGGCGAAGTTGATCATGCCGATGATGCCGTACACCATCGTGTAGCCGATGGCGATCAGGGCATAGGTGCTGCCGATGGTCAATCCGTTAACCAGTTGTTGGAAGAAGTGATAGAGCTCGGGCATTGAAGCGCTCCTAAAAACCTGACGTGCATTCGCTGGCGGGGGATAACCCGGCACGCTTCATGGCCTGGGCGACGAAGACGGGCTTGGCCAGGGAACCGCGGGTGACGGTTTTAAGATTTTCAGGTGGGGGGTTGCCGGATCGCGGCAATCGGCCCATGAACCTCGTAAAACAAAGCCCACTGCTCGCACAGTGGGCTTGTGGGTCAACCAGTGATCGGACCGTTACTGAGGGGACACTTCGGTTTTAGGCTTGCCGAAGTGCCATTCGTAGACCACGAACTTGAAGTCCTTCAGGTCGCCTTTGTCGTCGAAGGACAGTTCGCCGGTCGGCGTCTTGAAGGTGCCCTTGTGGATGGCTGCGGCCACTTTGTCGGTGTCGGCGCTGCCGGCTTGCTTGATGCCTTCGGCGATCACTTCCACGGCCGAGTAGGACGGGAACACGAACGGACCGCTCGGGTCTTTGTTGTCGGCCTTGATGGCGTCGACGATGGCCTTGTTCTCTGGGTCGGCGTCGAAGGATTTCGGCAGGGTCACCAGCAGGCCTTCCGAAGCGTTCTGGGCGATCTGCGAGATGGAGTCGTTGCCGACGCCTTCAGGCCCCATGAACTTGGCTTTCAAGCCTTTTTCCTGAGCCTGGCGCAGAATCAGGCCCAGCTCTGGGTGGTAACCACCGTAGTAGACGAAGTCGACGTTGTTCTGCTTGAGCTTCTGGATGACCGAGGAGAAATCCTTGTCGCCGGCGTTGAGGCCTTCGAACACGGCGACCTTGGTGCCTTTGCTTTCGAGGGTCTGCTTGACCGCAGTGGCGATGCCCTCGCCGTACTGCTGCTTGTCGTGCAGCACCGCAACGACCTTGGGTTTGACGTGGTCGGCGATGTAGTTGCCCGCGGCCGGGCCCTGGGCGCTGTCCAGACCGATGGTGCGGAAGATCATCTTGTAGCCGCGGCTGGTGATTTCCGGGCTGGTGGCGGCCGGGGTGATCATGATCACGCCTTCGTCTTCGTAGATGTCCGAAGCAGGTTGAGTGGAGCTGGAGCACAGGTGGCCGACCACGAACTTGACGCCATCGTTGACCACTTTGTTGGCGACGGCCACGGCCTGCTTGGGATCGCACGCATCGTCGTATTCCTTGGCTTCGAGCATCTTGCCATCGATGCCGCCCTTGGCATTGATGTCCTTGATGGCCTGCTTGGCGCCTACGAACTGCATGTCGCCGTACTGAGTGACAGGGCCGGTCTTGGGCCCGGCGATACCGATCTTGATGGTATCGGCAGCGAAGGAATGGCTGGCCACACCGGCCAGTACCATTGCAGCGAACAGCTTGGAAATCTTGATCATAGTGCTCCACTCATCCTGTTGTAATTTTTATAGTCCTGGCGGCCAGGGCTACAGACCGGCGCGAGGATTGCGGTGCGAGACTGCCACTGCAAGCCTTGCTTCCCCTGGAACATGCTCCGGAACTGTACCGGTACAGTGTAGAGCGCTGTTCGAGCGCTTGAAAAGCCGGCACAGCGCTTCGAATTCAGGGGGTGTCGCGTGATCGATACAAAGATATATAAACGCGCCATTGGGCTCTGCTGGTTGCCCGGTACACATACGCGTTCGAGGCCAATCGATCAATTACGTGTTTGAAACCAGGGTTTTCTGCAAAAATAGCGGCCTTTTTTCATCAGCCATTTTCAATGCAAGGGCCCCATGACCGATCACACAAGCACCCTCTATGCCAAATTGCTCGGCGAGACGGCAATCATCGAATGGAAAGCCTTGGAGCGCTTCTGGGCCAAAGGTGACCTGATTTGGGTCGCGCCCGAGCTCGATCTGATCGAAGTCGCCGCCGCGATGGCGCAAAACCATAGCGAACACGTGGCCAAATGGCGTTCTGATGGCACTGTTTCGGCCGTGTCGAGCGAGGTGGCGCTCAGCCTGCAAACCCGCGATCCAGAGATATGGGCAGTGGTGGTATCGCCTTTCGTTCTGATTCAGGAAAAGACTCGTAACAACAAGTGATTTGTTTTGGTGCGAGGGCTTTGCGCTTGGCGCCATTTCAGGGCAATCCTGGTCGTGGCAAGGGTGCAGGTTGGTAACAACGCGTCGCCGCTTTGCACACTGAGGTAACAACTTACGCAGGGCGTAATAACTTGCGAATCATCTCGAGGGGGTATCCATGACTACTGCATTACCTTCATTGGGCTTTGCTGGCATCGGCCTGATGGGGTTGCCCATGTGCAAACGCCTGTTGGCAGCGGGTTATCCGCTGACGGTATGGAACCGCAGCCCTCGCAAGTGCGATGCATTGCTGGCGGCCGGTGCTCGTCTTGCCAGTACGCCCGCGCAGTTGTGCCAGGAAGCCGACATCGTCCTGACCTGCCTGGCGGACGTAGCGGCGGTGCGTGAGGTGGTGTTCGGCGCGCAGGGCCTCGCTTCGGCCGGGCGCGCCCATCAAGTGCTGGTAGACCTCTCGAGTGTCGAGCCGACAGCAACCCGTGAGATGGCCGCGGAACTCGCTGCCACTTGCGCCATGGCCTGGGTCGACGCTCCCGTGTCGGGCGGCGTGCAAGGCGCCCAGGCCGGCACCCTGGCGATCATGGTAGGGGGGGAAGCCGAACCGCTGCGGCGGGTGCGCGACGTTTTGCTGACCTTAGGCGAGCGCGTCACACACATGGGTGGGGTGGGGGCGGGGCAGGTGACCAAGGCCTGCAACCAGATGATCGTGGCCTGCAATGCGCTGGTGATTGCCGAAGCCGTGGCCTTGGCCGAGCGTTCAGGGGTGGATGCGCGCTTGCTCGCGCAAGCCCTGGCTGGTGGCTTTGCCGATTCCAAACCTTTGCAGATCCTGGCGCCGCAAATGGCCGAAAATCGCTTCACGCCGGTCAAGTGGCACGTGCGGACTCTGCTCAAGGATCTGGACGGCGCGGTGAAGCTTTCCCACGAACAGGGCTCGGCGACGCCAGTGAGCGGCTTGGCGGCGCAACTGATGCGGCTGCATGGTGGCAAGGGTCATCTGGATCACGACCCTGCCACCCTGGTGCAGCTGTATCGCCAGAAATCCTGAGTCGGCCTATACGCGCTTGTAGTAGCGCGCATAGGCCCAGCAGGGATCAGCTCAGCCGGCGACCAGAATGCGGATGGCTTCCAAGCGCAAGGCCGCTTTGTCGAGCATGGCGACCCCATCCTCACGCAGCTTGCGCAGCGCATCGAGTTCGGTGTCACGAACGTTGGGGTTGACCGTTTTGAGGGCGGTCATGCGCGCCAGCTCTTCATCCGCTTCCGCCGCCAGGCGGCGCTGCGCGTCGGCCACCCGCTGGATGTGGGCCGGCATGATCTTCTCTTCGCCCGCCGCGATACGCTTGGACAACACGTCGCGTTGGGCTTGGACGAACTTGTTGGCGCTGGCGCGCGGCACGCTTTCGAGCTGCTCGTTGAGGGTCTCGAACGCGACCTTGGAAGCCAAATCGTTGCCATTGGCATCGAGCAGGCAGCGCAGAGCGGCTGGCGGCAGGTAACGACCCAACTGCAGATGGCGCGGCGCGACCACCTCGCTGACGTACAACAACTCCAGCAATACGGTACCGGGCTTGAGTGCCTTGTTCTTGATCAGCGCCACCGAGGTGTTGCCCATCGAGCCCGACAAGACCAGGTCCATGCCACCCTGCACCATGGGGTGTTCCCAGGTGATGAACTGCATGTCCTCGCGCGACAGCGCCTGGCCACGGTCGTAGGTGATGGTCACACCCTCGTCGTCGCCGAGCGGGAAGCTGGCGTCGAGCATTTTCTCGCTGGGCTTGAGGATCAGCGCGTTCTCGGAGTGGTCCTCGCTGTCGATGCCGAAGGCGTCGAACAGCGTTTCCATGTAGATCGGCAGGGCGAACTGGTCGTCCTGTTCGAGGATCGCCTCGACCAATGCCTCGCCTTCGCCGGCCCCGCCGGAGTTGAGCTCCAGCAAGCGGTCGCGGCCACTGTGCAGGTCGGCTTCCAGGCGCTCGCGTTCGTTGCGCGCGTCGGCCACCAGCGCGTCCCAGGCCTGGCTGTCGCCACTGGCCAAGAGCGCCAGCAGGCGCGCGCCGAATTGATGCTGCAAGGCATTGCCGGTCGGGCAGGTGGCCAGAAACGCATTGAGCCCATCCTGATACCACTGGTACAGGCGCTCTTGCGGGCTGTCCTGCAAATACGGCACATGCAGCTCGATGGTGTGCTTCTGGCCGATCCGGTCCAGACGGCCGATGCGCTGCTCGAGCAGGTCGGGGTGCGCCGGCAGGTCGAACATCACCAGGTGATGGGCGAACTGGAAGTTGCGACCTTCGCTACCGATTTCCGAGCAGATCAGCACCTGGGCGCCGAACTCCTCATCGGCGAAGTAAGCCGCGGCGCGGTCGCGCTCGAGGATGTTCATCCCTTCGTGGAAAACCGTGGCAGGAATGCCTGAACGCACGCGCAGGGCGTCTTCCAGGTCCATCGCGGTTTCGGCGTGGGCGCAGATCACCAGAACCTTGGTGCGCTTGAGCATCTTCAAAGTGTCGATCAGCCAGTCCACGCGCGGATCGAATTGCCACCAGCGCACTTCTTCGATGTCGCCCAATCCCTGAGCCTGGAAGGCCACCTCCGGATACAGCTCGGCGCGCTCACTGGCATCGAGTTCGGTATAGCGCTCGGGATTGGGCAGGGGATAGGCGTGCAACTGACGCTCTGGGAAGCCCTGGATGGCGGCGCGGGTGTTGCGGAACAGCACGCGGCCGGTGCCGTGGCGGTCAAGCAATTCGCGGATCAGACGAGCACTGGCCTGGCTGTCGCCGTCATTGACGGCGGTGAGCAGGGCTTCGCCTTCTGCACCGAGGAAATTTCGGATGGTGTCGTGTGCCTGGCTGGATAGGCGTCCTTCGTCGAGCAGCGCCTGAACGGCTTCGGCGACGGGGCGGTAGTGCTCGCTCTCGGCGCGGAACGCGGTCAGGTCGTGGAAACGATCCGGGTCGAGCAGACGCAAGCGCGCGAAGTGGCTGTCCTGACCCAACTGCTCTGGGGTGGCAGTGAGCAGCAGGACGCCGTCGATCACTTGGGACAACTGCTCGACCAGCGCGTATTCGCGACTGGCGTGCTCTTCGTGCCAGACCAGGTGGTGCGCTTCGTCGACCACCATCAAGTCCCAGCCGGCCGCGAACAGCGCGTCCTGGGCCTTTTCATCCTCGACCAGCCACTCGAGCGCGACCAGGGCCAGTTGCGCATCTTCGAACGGGTTGCTGGCATCGCTTTCGATGAAGCGTTCGGCGTCGAACAGGGCCACTTCAAGGTTGAAGCGACGGCGCATTTCCACCAGCCACTGGTGCTGGAGGTTTTCCGGCACCAGGATCAGCACGCGGCTGGCGCGCCCTGACAGCAGTTGGCGATGGATCACCAAGCCCGCTTCGATCGTCTTGCCCAGGCCCACCTCGTCGGCCAGCAGTACGCGCGGCGCGATACGGTCGGCGACTTCACGGGCGATATGCAGCTGATGCGCGATAGGCTGAGCGCGTACGCCGCCCAGGCCCCACAGCGAAGACTGCATCTGCTTGCTGGTGTGCAGCAGCGTGTTGTAGCGCAGCGAGAACCACGGCATGGGGTCGATCTGCCCGGCGAACA
Source organism: Pseudomonas sp. UBA6562 (assembly GCF_002434265.1). Taxonomy (GTDB): domain Bacteria; phylum Pseudomonadota; class Gammaproteobacteria; order Pseudomonadales; family Pseudomonadaceae; genus Aquipseudomonas. The sequence goes on from NZ_DJJS01000001.1 coordinate 398,242, forward strand.
GACGGTCGCTGGCCAAGCGGAACTGGATGAAGTTCGACAACTGCGTTTCGGGCAGCGTGCGTGGCTGGTTCTGCGCGTCCAGGCCGTGATAGACCATCAGGCCGTCGACGTCGTCGACTTCGCGTACGGTCAGTTTCCAGCCATCGAAGTGGGTGATCTGGTCACCTGGCGAGAAGCGCACCCGTGTCAACGGCGCGTTGCGCACGGCGTATTGCCGGGTTTCGCCGGTCGCCGGATAGAGCACAGTGAGCAGGCGGCCGTCCTGCGCCAGAATGGTGCCAAGGCCAAGCTCGGCTTCGCTGTCGCTGATCCAACGTTGCCCGGGTTGATACTGCTGCGCCATACTGGCTGAACTCCCGCGATGAAAAGCCGCCTATGGTAACGGATAGGTTCGGCCGGACCAATCAGTCTAGTGCGTTCATTGAACAATACTGCTTTGCCATGAGGAGCGAGGATCGAGATGCCTGCCAAGTACCGCTGGTTGAACGCTTGTGTGGCCATGGGTGGCGTTGTGCTGCTATCGGGCTGTGAGCGGAAACCTTTCGAAATACTGCCGCCCATTCCAACCGATCAATTGGAAGTGCTAGGCGTACAGGCACCGCTCAAGAGCGTGCATTTCCGCGATAAGCAGGGCGAAGGCTTATTGGTGCTGAGCCGGGTCGATGGGCAGGCCACCGACGCCGATACCGAGCAGGAAGTCGACCGTGTCGTGCTCAAGGCCACCTTATATGAACGCGCCGGCGACAAAGCCTTCACCCCGCGCTGGAACACCGAACAGGAAACCACCTGCGCCGGGCTCGACCTGGACGTCGACTTCTATACCGACGTCAGCGACGTGACCGACCTCGACGACAACGGTGTCGCCGAAGTGACCATCGCCAGCCATGCCTATTGTGGGGGTGGCATCGAACCGCAGGGCATCACCATCGAACTGCGTGAAGGGCAGTCGGTCTACGCTTTGACCGGCCAATCGCTCATTAGCCCGGCAGGTGAGGAACCCTTCGGCGGCGAGCGTGAAGACGGCGCTTCTTTCAAGAGTACGCCCAAGGCCTTGCGCGAGCACATGGAGAGCGTCTGGCAGCAGGTCTATAAGCGGCCGTGGAGTGAAGTCAGTGCGCCATCGGACGTCGACCCTGAGGACGACACTCAATAAAGGCGTGGCGTTTCGCGGGTGTTCTGCCTTTGGTCGTCGTACGCGCTCCATGTCGCCATGGCCGCTCATGGCGATCGGTATGGAGCCGATACAACGCTAATAAAGGAGACCCGCCATGCTGCCCCCGATCATTCCACTCAGCGCCGTACCCGTTACGTCCCAGCTCGATCCGGTCAAACCGACCCCGGACATTCCACCGGTGGTTCCGGTACAGACCACATCGGACGATACCGGCGTCGATCTTCGTCAGCGTCAGGACCCTCAGGAGCAAGCCTTGCTGTTGCTAGACGAGCAACGTAGGCGCCAACAGCAAAGGCAGCAGGGTCAAGATGCGGACGAGCGCTACAGCGCAGAGCCCGGCCATGAACTCAACGCTGACAACACCGTACCGGTGATAGCCATGGGTGAGCCAGTGCGCCAAGGCCTGCTGGTGGACATCGAGATCTGAGGGCTGGTCAGCGCCGGTACGCCCCGGCATCATTCACTTCTCTGCCCCCAGTCGAGCCTGTGATGAGTCAAGACAACCTGATCAATTTCGGCGCCGAGCGCGCCAAGCGCATTCACGACCTCAACGACAAGCGTCTGGACGAGATGCGCCAGGCGTTCGAGCAGGTTATGCCGCTGGCCAAAGCCGGCAAGCCCAAGCGCAAAGGCAAGTCCAAGAAGCGCTGAGCGCTGACTTGCGTCAATTTCCGCACCCCTTCGCGCGCTCGCTCCTGGGCGCCATTGACTTCGATCAATTCCCAGCCCTGCGCAACGGGTTACCTTGCATCCATCGGACGACGGCAAACGAATGGAGGTCGGCATGTTCCTCGACAATGTGGTTGTCGCAGGCGTGGTAACGGTCGGTTTGATGGTGGCGTTCTTTGTCGGTCTAGGCATTTTCATCTGGAAGGATTCCAGCAAGCGCAAACCGCGCTGATTCTTCCAGTTACACGAGCACGCAAGGCATTTAGGGCGACTTCGGTCGCCCATTTTTTTGCCTGGCGTTTCAGGTTCGCCCCGCTTGGCGCAAGCGGGCACTTGGCAGTCCAGGAGGTTAGGCATGTCCATCACGTCCCACGACATCTGCACAGCGGCTGACCAGCTCAAAGGACTGGTCGGCTTCCATCTCAAGCGTGGTACGCACATCGTCAGGTTTTCCGAAGACGCTTTTGGCCTCGACGTAGCCCAGGACAGCCTTCAGCCCTGCAGCGAGTTCGTCTGGCGTCCGGTGGGGGGAAAGCGCGTAGCGTTATGCCGCGCGCGGCTGACCCTGCTGCTCGAACAGCATGTGGACGATCGGCTGAATATTGGCGAGCCGTTGCGGCTGTACCTCAAACGCAGCGACGTGCCCGAGATCGTTGCCGAGCGGGTCGCGGTCACTCCGGCCAGGCCAGTCGAAGCCCAGTGAAGACCGGTTTGGCGACATCGACACGATCGCGTCCCTGGCGCTTGGCGTTGTAGAGCGCGCGATCGGCGTCTTCCAGCCACTGTTCGGAGTCGGCGAAGTCACCATGGAATGCGGAAAGGCCTATGCTCAGGCTGATGCGTAGTTCCGGCAGCTCGGGGTTTTGGTAACTGGCCGCTCGTTCGCGTAGGCGCTCCATGGCCAGGCAGGCATGTTCCTGAGTCGTTTTCGGGAAGATCACACAGAATTCGTCACCACCGTAGCGACCGGCCAAGTCGGTTTCCCGCAAGCTCTGCTTGAGCTCGGTGCTTAGATGGCGCAATACGCGGTCGCCTATCACATGGCCATAGGTGTCGTTGATCGTCTTGAAATGATCGATATCGATCAACGCGACAACCGCCATGCCATCGCGTTGCTGGCAGATGAGAAACTTGCGGCGCAGTCGATCCTTCCAGTAACCGTGGTTGAACAAGCCTGTGAGGCTGTCGGTTCGGCTCAGGTCGCTCAAGCGTTTCTTGTGTTCGGCAAGGTGCGTGGCCAGCTGGTAGGACACCCAGCCCAAGGCCATGGGGTACAGCGTCAGCATGGGAAGGCTGGCATAGACCTGCAGGTCGGTGGCGTGCAACTGCAAATGCGGTCCCAGTAGCGCCATGCCGAGCAGCATGCCGCTGGCTTGAGCCAAGGCGCCGCGCTGCACCAGGGTGCGCCCGCCGGCGGCGACATTGTTCATGGTCACCATCGAGAGGATGGTCAGGCTCGGCAAAGGGTTGAATTGCATGGCGGCCGCCCAGAAGCCGGCCATCAGCGAGTCGATCACCAAGTTGCGTTGCTCGGCGTGATAAGGCGCATGGGAGCGCATGGCCCAACGGTATGCGACATGTGGCCAGAGCACTCCGTTGACGAGCATCAGTACCCATACCCAAATGGGCGGCGCGATCGGAGCCAGCGCAGCGGTCACGGCCAGCATTCCTACGGTCTTGCCGAGGATGCGAGGCACGTAGATGCGCTTGACGAAGGAAAAGCCTTTGCCCGAGGTGGTGTCCATGATGGCGTCGATTCTTTGGGAAGGTGCGCGTTATCGCATAAGTTCCCAAATATTGTTGAACATTCGACAGGCTGTAGCTACTGACCTTGCAGGCCAAATCATGGTTGGTGGGGGCAGGGAAGGGTAGCGGCTTACTTATATAGAGGCCGCTGCACCGTTAAAGGTGGGGCAGCGGCCTTTTAGGTCACTTTTTTACGGATCGTTGCTTATCGTCGGAAGGCGATTCGTCCTTGAGTAGTTTCGACAGGCCCTGGCCAGTGTCGCTGCGTACCTGTGCATGACTGATCAGGCCAAAGATCAAGCTACCCCCTACGATGTTCCCGGCCAACGTGGGTAAGGCGAATTCCAATGCGAAGCGTTGCCAGGTCTCTTCACCTGCCCATACCAGGTAGGAGACTTCCACGGTGCCTACGACGATGTGGGTGAAATCGCCCAATGCCATCAGGTAGGTGATCAGCACGATGATCCAGATCTTGGCGTTTTCCACCGACGGGATCATCCAGACCAAGGTTGCGATCATCCAGCCAGAGATGATGCCTTTGGCGAACATCTGGCCAATGTCGTTTTCCATGACCTTGCGACCGATCTCCAGGAAGGCGATGTCGGTCTTATGGTCGAAGATCGGCAGCTCGAGCATGACCCAGGCCACGAAAATGGTACCGACGAGGTTGCCTAATAGCACGATGCCCCAAAGGCGTAGCAAGCGGCCGAAGTTGCTCAGTGTCGGTTTGGTCATGACCGGCAGGACGGCAGTGAGGGTGTTTTCTGTGAATAGCTGTTGACGCGCAATGATCACGGCCAGAAAACCTGCACAGTAACCGAAGCTTGCAATGGCATGGGACGCATCGCCTTCGGGAAGTCGCGAAGAGAGCAAGCCCATGGCCATGAACGATAGGCCCATGGTCAGGCCCGCTGCGAGTGCCGACCACCATAGAGCGGCGATGGTGCGCTCCAGCTCATGATCGCCCTGCGCTCTGATCATTTCGTGGAGTACGGCCGCGCGCGGGGGCTGGCGCTCGTCGACCTCCTGCTCCTCGTCTGCAGAGAGGCCAGGGGTCTTTTCGTCGTTGTTCTCGTCGTTCATGCCGGTGTGCTCGAAGGAGGGGATTATCTACAGATCGGTGAGGATTTGAATAGTTGCTTGGAATGAAGGGAGGGGAGCACCTTTTTTTACTTTAGGCGTTGACACGGCTTTGGAATAACGTATTATTCGCCTCCCGCAGCGATGCACTTCGAAGCGGGTTTGAAGTGGGAACTGAAGTGGCTTTGCCAAGCAGACGAAATCTTCAAAAAGGCAGTTGACAGCAGG
>NZ_DJJS01000006.1 GCF_002434265.1 Pseudomonas sp. UBA6562
ATCGAAGCGCTTCCAGTCTTGGGAAAACGGTCAACTCGTGGAATCTCAATGAGTGTTACGTTCCGTTTGCCCCGTAAGTGGTGCGCTGTATAAAGAGATCTGGCGAGGGGTCAAGGGCTTATTTAAAAATACTTTCAGACTGCCCTGCTTGCCGCCCTGCCCCGGGTTCTCTTCAGGCGTTTGGCGATCGCCGGCACCCGAAGCACTAACAGCAACGCCCCGATGCCTGCATAGATAGCCCACTCGGTCAGGTCCGAACGCACGATCCAGAGGAAGTGCAGCAACGCCAACCCAAGCACGGGGTACGTCAGCTTGTGCAGTTTCTTCCAACGCGCACCCAACCTGCGCTGACTGTAACGGTTGGAAGTGGCCGCCAATACCAGCAGCCCCAGGAAGGCCAAGGCACCGACAATGATGTAGGGGCGCTTGCTGAGCTCGACGGTCAACTGCCCCCAATCGAGCCCCAGGATGAACACCAGGTAGGCCGATAGGTGCAGCCCTATATAGGCGCACGCCCATAAACCGATCTGCCGGCGCGCTACTATCCACCCCGCCCACGTGGTCACACGCTGCAACGGCGTCATGGCCAGCGACACCAGCAGGAAGATCAACCCGCCCAACCCAAGACGGTCCACCAGGATCTTGCCTGGGTCCGGTCCCAGCAGGTTGGCGGCCGCCTCGTATACCCACCAGGCGGGAAACGCCACGCCCAGGATGAATATCGCCAAACGAAACAGTGGATAACGCATCAGTAGTTCTTCCGTAAGTCCATGCCTTGATAAAGCCCTGCCACCTCCTCGGCATAGCCGTTGAACATCTCGGTACTGCGCACGTTCGGACTGAACAACCCACTCGGCAGCCGTCGCTCACGCGCCTGACTCCAACGGGGGTGGTCTACGGTCGGATTGACGTTGGCATAGAAGCCATACTCGGTCGGCGCAAGCCCTTGCCACGTGGTTTGCGGCTGTTGCTCCACCAAACTGATGCGCACGATGGACTTGATACTTTTGAAACCGTATTTCCAAGGCAGCACCAGGCGCAGTGGCGCACCGTTCTGGTTGGGAAGTTCGCGGCCATACATCCCTACTGCCAACAGCGCCAAGGGATTCATGGCTTCATCCAGGCGCAAGCCTTCGACATAAGGCCAGTCGATCAAGGCGAACCCGGATCGCTGTCCCGGCATGCTTTTGGGATCTTGAAGGGTTTCGAAGCGAACGAAGCGGGCTTTGGAGGTTGGTTCGACGCGCTTGAGCAGCTCGGCCAGCGAAAAGCCCAGCCATGGAATGACCATGGACCAAGCTTCTACACAGCGCAGCCGATAGACACGCTCTTCGAACTGACTCGGCTTGACCAGGTCTTCCAGGGCATAGCGCCCAGGCTTGCCCACTTCGCCATCGATCACCACGCTCCAGGGTTCGGTCTTGAGGCTACCGGCGTTGGCAGCCGGATCGCCCTTGTCAGGCCCGAACTCATAGAAGTTGTTGTAATGAGTGGCGTCTTTATAAGGCGTGATCGCCTCGTCCTTGACCGTGATCGCTCCCCAGCGAGTGCTGGCCAGCTTGTCGGTGAACCAGGCAGGCGCCTTGCCGGACTCGACGTCGGCATAACGCGAGGCTTCGCTCGCAGCGCCGATGCGCGGCAGTCCCGCCACAGCTAGGCCGGCGAGCGAACCGCCGAGCACGCTGCGGCGCGAGAGGTAGAGGGATTCGGGCGTGATCTGTGACGCAGTGCAGTCGGAAGACTTGCGAATCTTGATGAGCATGATGGCTCCATAGCACAGGTAGCGGATGTACCTGTAAGACTATGGAGCCTGACGCTTATTCCTGCATCTGCCGGATTATTAGCGTTTGCGACGGCGACTGCGCAGCAGGAACTGGATAGGCCCGGATGCGGCATAACCCAGGAAGATCAAGAGGAGGATTCGCGGCGGATCGCTGAATACGACCGCGAACACCAGGACAACAGCCAGTATGGCCACGAAGGGCACACGACCTTTGAGATCCAGTTCCTTGAAACTGTTGTACTTGATGTTACTGACCATCAGCATGCCAGCCGCAGCGACGATCAACGCCACCAGGAACGACAGTTTCGAGCCCTGGATGCCGTAGTCGCTGAAGGCCCATACGATGCCCGCCACCACACCCGCCGCCGCCGGGCTGGCAAGCCCGATGAAGTAGCGCTTGTCGGCCTTGCCGACCTGGGTATTGAAACGCGCCAGGCGCAGTGCCGCACCCGCCACATAGATGAAGGCGACCATCCAGCCGACCTTGCCCATGTCGCCAAGCGCCCAGACGAACGCCAGCAACGCCGGGGCGACGCCGAAGGCGACCATGTCCGACAGCGAGTCGTATTCGGCGCCAAAGGCGCTCTGGGTATTGGTCATACGTGCGACGCGGCCGTCCAGGCCGTCGAGGACCATGGCCACGAAAATCGCGATGGCGGCGAAGGCGAAGTAGTTGCTGGCCTCGCGCGGGTTGCCGGCGCTCATGTAGCCGTGAGCGTTGATGGAGCTGATGATCGAGTAGAACCCGGCGAACAGGTTGGCCGTGGTAAACAGATTGGGTAGCAGGTAGATGCCGCGATGCCGCACTTTGTGCCCATCCGCATCGTGCCCTTCTTCGACATGCTCATCGACAGGCAACAGGCTTTCGGCGTCGGAGGGCGTATGCGGCTCTTCGGGACGTTCGCTCATGTAAAAGTACCTTGCAACAGGGTGGAAAACGTTCGACACGGGCGCGTATGACCGGTTCTGCCACACACGCCACCGGTCAGCTTTATACCAGATGCCGGCCCCAGAACGAAAAAACGCGGCCGAGGCCGCGTTCTTCGTGTGGTCGAGACCGAACTCAGTTCTTGGCCTTGTCGACGATCTTGTTCGCCGAAATCCACGGCATCATCGAGCGCAGTTGCTCGCCGATGACTTCGATGCCGTGCGCAGCGTTGTTGCGACGCTTGGCGGTCATCGATGGGTAGTTGGTGGCGCCTTCGCTGATGAACATCTTCGCGTACTCGCCGTCCTGGATGCGCTTCAGCGCATTGCGCATGGCCTTGCGGGATTCGTCGTTGATGACTTCAGGACCGGTCACGTACTCGCCGTACTCGGCGTTGTTGGAGATCGAGTAGTTCATGTTGGCGATGCCGCCTTCGTACATGAGGTCGACGATCAGCTTCAGTTCGTGCAGGCACTCGAAGTAGGCCATTTCCGGCGCGTAGCCAGCTTCGACCAAGGTTTCGAAACCGGCCTTGACCAGCTCGACGGTACCACCACACAGCACGGCCTGCTCGCCGAACAAGTCGGTTTCGGTCTCGTCCTTGAAGGTGGTTTCGATGATGCCGGTACGGCCGCCACCGACGCCTGCGGCGTAGGACAGCGCGACGTTCTTGGCGTTGCCCGAGGCGTCCTGGTAGATCGCGATCAGGTCAGGAATGCCGCCGCCTTTGACGAACTCGGAACGCACGGTGTGGCCCGGGGCCTTCGGCGCGATCATGATCACGTCGAGGTCGGCGCGCGGCACGACTTGGTTGTAATGGATCGAGAAACCGTGGGAGAAAGCCAGGGTAGCGCCCTGCTTGATGTTCGGCTCGATTTCGTTCTTGTACAGGGCGCCCTGGAATTCGTCCGGGGTCAGGATCATGACCAGGTCGGCCGCCGCAACGGCGCTGGCGACGTCGGCGACTTTCAGGCCATGGGCTTCGGCCTTGGCGACGGTGGCCGAGCCTTTGCGCAGGCCGACGGTGACGTCGACGCCGGAGTCTTTCAGGTTGCAGGCCTGGGCGTGGCCTTGCGAACCGTAACCGATGATGGCGACTTTCTTACCCTGAACGATGGAAAGGTCGCAGTCTTTATCGTAGAAAACTTTCATGCACTTACCCCTGGTTATATCTCGGCCCCTGTAGGGCCATCGCTAATTGTATTGAGTCAGATGCTCAGGACTTTGTCGCCACGTGCGATACCGGTCACGCCGCTACGGACGGTTTCCAGAATCGAGGCCGTACCGATGGCCTGGATGAAGCTGTCGAGTTTGTCGCTGGTGCCGCTCAACTGCACGGTGTAGACGCTGGCGGTGACGTCGACGATCTGCCCGCGGAAGATGTCCGTGGTGCGCTTGATCTCGGCGCGCTGCGCCCCGGTCGCCTTGACCTTGACCAGCATCAGCTCGCGCTCGATGTGCGCGCTTTCCGACAGGTCGACCAGCTTGACCACCTCGACCAGCTTGTTGAGGTTCTTGGTGATCTGCTCGATCACTTCGTCGTGGCCGACCGTGGTCAGCGTCAGACGCGAGAGGCTCGGGTCTTCGGTGGGCGCCACGGTCAGGCTTTCGATGTTGTAGTTGCGCTGGGAAAACAGGCCGACCACGCGAGACAAGGCACCGGGTTCGTTTTCCAGCAGCAGGGAAATGATGTGCCGCATATCAGGTACGCTCCGTCTTGCTCAGCCACATGTCGCGCATCGAACCGTCCTTGATCTGCATCGGATAGACGTGCTCGGTGCGGTCGATGGCGATGTCGATGAACACCAGCCGATCCTTCATCGCGAAGGCCTCTTCCAACTTGGGCTTGAGGTCTTCGAGCTTGGTGATGCGAATGCCGACGTGGCCATAGGCTTCGGCCAGCTTGATGAAGTCGGGCAGCGACTCGACGTAGGAGTGCGAGTGGCGACCGTTGTAGGCCATGTCCTGCCACTGGCGCACCATGCCCAATACGCCGTTGTTCATGTTGACGATCTTCACCGGCAGCCCGTACTGCATGCAGGTGGACAGCTCCTGGATGTTCATCTGGATGCTGCCTTCGCCGGTCACGCAAGCCACGTCCTGCTCGGGGAAGTTGAGCTTGATGCCCATTGCCGCCGGGAAGCCGAAGCCCATGGTGCCCAGGCCGCCGGAGTTGATCCAGCGGTTGGGTTTGTTGAAACGGTAGTACTGCGCGGCGAACATCTGGTGCTGGCCGACATCGGAGGTGATGTAGGCATCGCCCCGAGTGACTTCGCACAGGGTTTCGATGACTTTCTGCGGCTTGATGACGTTGCCGTCGCCCTTGTCGTAGGGGAACAGACCCTGGTCGCCACGCCACTCGTCGATCTGCTTCCACCAGGCATCGGCTGCGGCTTTGTCGGGCAGCTCGCCGATTTCCTTGAGGATCGCCTGCATTTCGGTCAGCACGCTGTCGACCGGGCCCACGATCGGCACGTCGGCCTTGATCAGCTTGGAGATCGACGCCGGATCGATGTCGATGTGGATGATCTTGGCGTTCGGACAGAACTTGGCCGGGCCGTTGATCACGCGGTCATCGAAGCGCGCACCGACGGCGAAGATCACGTCGGCATGGTGCATGACCATGTTGGCGGTGTAGCTGCCGTGCATGCCGAGCATGCCGACGAACTGGTCGTCGCTGCCGGGGAAGCAGCCCAGGCCCATCAAAGTGTTGGTGACCGGCAGGTTCAGCGACTTGGCGATCGCGGTCAGGGCTTCGGAGCCACCGCCGAGAATCACCCCGCCACCGGCGTAGACCACCGGCCGTTTGGCGGCCAGGAGCATCTCGGCCGCTTTGCGGATCTGCCCGGAGTGGCCACGTACGGCTGGGCTGTAGGAGCGCAGCTTGACCTTCTTCGGGTAGACGTACTCGAACTTCTCGGCCGGGTTGGTCATGTCTTTCGGGATGTCGACCACGACCGGACCGGGACGGCCGGACTCTGCCAGGTAGAAGGCTTTTTTCAGGATCTCGGGGATCTCGCTGGCGTGCTTGATCATGAAGCTGTGCTTCACGATGGGCCGCGAGATACCGATCATGTCGGTTTCCTGGAAGGCGTCGGTGCCGACCATGGTGCTGGGCACCTGACCGGACAGGATCACCATCGGGATCGAGTCCATGTAGGCCGTGGCGATACCGGTGATGGCGTTGGTCGCGCCAGGACCGGAAGTCACCAGCACGACGCCGGCCTTGCCCGTGGCACGGGCATAGCCATCGGCCATGTGGGTCGCAGCCTGCTCGTGGCGAACCAGGATATGTTCGACTTCCGGTTCCTTGAACAGGGCATCGTAAACATGAAGGAGAGCACCACCAGGGTACCCGTAGATGTGCTTAACGCCTTCGTCGCGCAAAAAGCGGACGACCATTTCAGCGCCGGATAAGAGCTCCACGATGTTCACCTCTAAAACGCCAGAATACCGCCCTCGATGGACGGGTCTTAATAGGTTTACTGCCAAGCAGAGCATGAGCGAAAACGTCAGCACTGACTGAGCAAGTATTGGGATCGCCCCAGAGTGTTGCGGGGGGTTCCCACCCAGCGCGAGGTAACGCGTTGCGGGGTGTAGCAGGCGGCGCGGGTATGCGCCTCATGATCTGCTTGGCGGGTCTGCTTCTGGCAGTCCCCCTTAAGCGGAAACTGGATTCTTCTGATTCTGCCGCTTCAAGTCAAGAAAAATTATTGCGGATAATCTGTCAGTACGATTATTTGCCACCACGTTTTCCTATCGTTACAGCAGGAAAATAAAGTTATCCATAAAAAAGGGCCACAAATTGCGGCCCTGAGGGTGAAAAGAGCAGAAATCAGGCGTCAGCGCCTATCGAACGATCGAACGCTGCCAGCAGTCGGCGCAGCTCGCGGCTTTGCTCGGGACGGTCGGCGAACACCGTTTCGGCCATGACCAGGATGCCGGAAGCGTTGGGCAACGGATGGCCGCCTTGGATGATCTGCGTCATGCGCGGTAGGAAAATCCATTGCAGCCATTGCTCGAACGCCATGGTGTCGACGGCGAACGGCTCGACGCTCGCCAGGGCCTTGGGATCGGGCGCAGTGTTCACCCACCAGCCCTGCACCTGCAACTCGCGCTCGATCAGCAACAGCTGATCGGCGATGTCCAGCACACGCTGCTCGACGGTCATAGGTTGACCTTGGCTTTCTGCCTTGCCGCCGCCGCGCCTGCGCTGTCGCCCTGTTTTTCACGGGCCTGGGCGATGGTGTTCCACAGCTCGGCTTGCAAGCTGGGGCGACCGTTGGCGTAAGTAAGGGCGCGGCGGGCCAACTGCTCGGCTTGTGCGGCATCGCCCTGGCTCAGACGCACCTGGGCCAGGCGGAACAATACCTGCGGCTCGCGCGGCGCGATGCGCTGGGCGCGCTCCAGGCTCGAGGAGGCGCCGTTGAAGTCGCCACTGCCCTGCTGTTGCTGCGCGGTGGTCAGCAATGCCAGCACCGGGCCGTCGAGCTGCTCGTCGGCGGCCAGTTCCGCAGCGCGGTTGCTGCGCGGAATGCCGGTCGGCGCACTGGCGGCAGGCGCCGATTGCGGTGCGGACATCGACGCGATGTCGAACGGCTCGTCGGCGATAGGGTTGGGGTCGCTGGTGACAGGCGCTGCGTTGACGGGCGCCGTTTCGATGGGCGTGGCCTCGATCGGCGCCGCGCCGCTACCGGCCGGGAACGACTGGATCGGCGAGGCGCCCGCGCCCTGGGGAATCATCACCGTCACGCCGGAATCTTCCGGCAGCGACTGCGCCTGCGCAGTACCGGTGTTGGGCGTCGCCGCCGTGTGCGCTCGCTGTTGGATGCGCTCGCTGTTGGACACGCGAGAGCTCGAATCCACGACCGGAATGTTGCCGCGCGGAACGCTGGAGCAACCCTGCAGCACGGCAATGGCCGTCAAGACTGGAAACCACCACTTGTTCAATTCACGCCCTCTCATGCTCTAGTGCTCAATTCATCCAGCCCTTGACCCAGTCCATGACCGAGTCGTCCGGCGCTTGCTCGCCACCACAGGCGGCACCGGCCGCAGGCTCGCTGCCGCGAATATACGGCATCTGCACGGCGCCCGGACAGCTCTGGTCGGACCCTTGCCCGGTGTTCGGATCGATCCAGGCCTGCACGATGTTGTCCGGTTGCGGCATGTCCAAGGGCAACGGGTCGGCCTTTTGCATGAAGCTGGTCCAGACCTGCAACGCACCGGTGGCGCCGGTGAACGGCGTCTTGCCGTTGTCGTCGCGGCCCAGCCAGACCACGGCCAGCAGGTCCTGGCTGAAGCCTGAGAACCAGCTGTCGCGCGAATCGTTGCTGGTACCGGTCTTGCCCGCCAGGGTCAGCGAGTTGGGCAGCACATTGTAGACCGAGCGGCCGGTGCCTTCGCGCATCACCCGCTGCATGGCGTTCTGCACCAGGTAGATGGCGCCGCCGTCGAAGGTCTGCTGGACCTGGAAGGGATAACGTTTGAGCGGCTCGCCTTCGGCGGTCAGCACGCTGCGGATACCACGCATCGGGGTATTGAAGCCGCCGTTGGCGATGGTCTGGTACATCGTCGCCACCTGCATGGGCGACATGCCGCCCGCGCCCAACAGCATCGACGGGAAGGCGTCCCAGTTCACGTTCACGCCCAGACGGCCGATGGTCTTTATCACATTCGGCACGCCCACTTGCAGACCGATCTTGGCCGTGGACAAGTTGTAGGAGTGCGCCAGCCCTTGGTACAGGTAAATGGTGCCGTGGGAGCGACGATCGTAGTTCTGCGGACGCCAGACCTGCCCGTCGGCGCCTTTGACCGAGAAGGCCTCGTCCTGCACCAGGCTGGTCAGGGTGAAGGTGCCGGGTTTTTCCAGCGCCGTGAGGTAGACGGCCGGCTTGACCAGCGAGCCGATCGGCCGCACGGCATCGATGGCGCGGTTGAAGCCGGCGAAGCCGGACTGCCGACTGCCGATCAGCGCCTGCACTTCGCCGGTTTCCGGGTTGCTCACCACCATCGCCGACTCGACCTCATCGGAGCCCTTACGCCCAGCCAGACGCTTGAAGGTCTCGGTCATGGCCGTTTCGGCCTTCATCTGCAGAATCGGGTCGAAGCTGGTGAAGATGCGCAGGCCTTCTTCGGTCAAGTCTTCGTCGCGGTAGTCTTCACGCAGCTGGCGCTTGACCAGGTCGAGGAAGGCCGGGAAGGAGCTGTCGGCCAGGCTGCCGCGCTTGGTCACGCCCAGCGGCATCTGCTTCGCGGCGTCGACCGCTTCCTGGCTGGCCACGCCCTGTTGGGCCAGCAGGTCGAGCACCAGGTTGCGCCGCTGCAAGGCGCGCTCCGGATAACGACGCGGGTTGTAGTACGAAGGCCCCTTGACCATACCGACCAGCAAGGCGATCTGGTGCAGTTTGAGTTCCGACAATGGCTGGCTGAAGAAGAATTGGCTGGCCAAGCCGAAACCGTGCACGGCGCGCTGGCCGTCCTGGCCAACGAACACTTCGTTCAGATAAGCCTCGAGAATTTCGCGCTTGTCGTAATGCAGCTCCAGCAACACCGCCATCATGGCTTCGTTGAGCTTGCGGCTCAGGCTGCGCTCGTTGGTCAGGAAGAAGTTCTTCACCAACTGCTGGGTCAGGGTGCTGCCGCCTTGGCGCATCGCGCCCGACGAGGTGTTGACCCACATCGCCCGGGCGATGGACTTGGGCGATACGCCATGGTGGCTATAGAAGTCGCGGTCTTCGGTGGCGATCAAGGTTTCGAGCAGGTACGGCGGCACTTGGTCGATGTTGATCAGGATGCGGTCTTCGAGGTTTTTCGGGTAGATACCGCCGATCATCAGCGGTTCGAGGCGCACCACGTCCAGTTTGCTGCCGTTGGCCCCGGCAAGTCCCGCCACGTAGTCGCCGGAAAAGCGTACACGCACGAACTGCGCGGGCTCCATGCCTTCATAGAACTGGAAGCCACGGGTGTTCAGGTCGACGTTGTTGCCGTTGACCGACGCTTCGCCCGGGCCGCTGGCGGCGGCTTCACGCCGGTAGCCCAGGGCGTCGAGTTCGGTGAGGAAGTCGTTCTTGCTCAGCTTCTGGCCAACGAACAGCTCCAGCGGGCGGGCATAGACCTTGGCCGGAATGGTCCAGCGCTTGCCGGAGAATTTTTCCTGCACGGTGGCGTCGAGGTACACGGCGAAGCCGGCGAGCGCGACCAGGCCTACCAGGCTGAGCTTCAGGGCCCAGCCGAGCAGGACGCGGCCGCGTCCGGGGCTGGATTTCTTGGGGGTACGGGGCTTTCGGGATCGAGTCATGGCGGCGGATTATACGCACTTTACTTTGGCTGGGCAGGCATCCCGGCGGTTTGCAGGGAAGGCACCATTGACCATAATGGCCCCTTCGAATTCCCTGACCCTCCGAAGGATCGCTCGTGAGCCAAGCCCTGATCGACGCGCTGCAGAACAGCGCCCTGTACCCCCATCCCGTGGACGGGTTCCAACTCATCGAGACGCACATCTCCTGGGTCCTGCTGACCGGCGAATACGCCTACAAGATCAAGAAGCCGATGAACTTCGGTTTTCTCGACTTCACCGACCTGGATAAACGCCGGCATTTTTGCAACGAAGAGTTGCACCTCAACCAGCGCCTGACCGAAGGCCTGTACCTGGATGTGCTGCCGATCACCGGCAGTGTGGAAGCACCGGTCATCGGCGGCGAAGGCGAAGCGCTCGAGTACGTGTTGAAGATGCGTCAGTTTCCGCAGGCGAACATGCTCAATGCCCTGCAGGCCAATGGCGAACTGACCGCTGACCACATCGACCAACTGGCCCGGCAGATCGCCGCGTTCCACCTCGACGCGCCCCGCGTGCCCGACACCAAACCATTGGGTTCGCCGCACCACGTCATGGAGCCGGTCGAGCAGAACTTCGAGCAGATTCGCCCGTTCCTCAAGGACAGCGCCGACCTGGAGCAGTTGGACAACCTGCAAGCCTGGGCACAGAGCACCTACCAGCGCCTGGAGTCGTTGATGCTCAAGCGCAAGGCCGAGGGCTTCGTGCGCGAATGCCACGGCGACATCCACCTGGGCAACGCCACGGTGATCGATGGCAAGGTCGTGATCTTCGACTGCATCGAGTTCAACGAGCCCTTCCGCATGACCGATGTCTACGCCGACATCGCCTTCCTGGCCATGGACCTCGAAGACCGCGGCCTGAAGTGGCTGGCGCGGCGTTTCATCAGCCAGTATCTGGAACTGACCGGCGACTACCAAGGCCTGGAGCTGCTCAACTTCTATAAAGCCTACCGCGCGCTGGTACGGGCCAAGGTCGCGCTGTTCAGCCTGTCTGCCGACGCCGACGGCGTGCAGCGCGCCACCACCCTGCGTACCTACCGCAACTACGCCAACCTGGCCGAGAGCTACAGCGCCATTCCTTCGTCGCTGCTGGCGATCACTCACGGCGTCTCGGCGGTGGGCAAGAGCCATGTGGCCATGCGTCTGGTTGAAGCCCTGGGCGCCATTCGCGTCCGTTCGGACGTGGAGCGCAAGCGTCTGTTCGGCGAGCAATCGGCCGAGGCTGAGGCACTGGCCAGCGGTATCTATGCCGAAGATGCCAGTATCGCCACCTACCAGCGCCTGCACCAATTGGCGGCAACCATTCTCAAGGCAGGTTTGCCCGTGGTGCTCGATGCCACGTACCTCAAGCAGGACCAGCGCCATGCAGCGGCCCATGTGGCCAGCGAAACCGGCGTGCCGTTCCTGATCCTCGACTGCCATGCGCCCGAAGCGGTGATCCTCAGTTGGCTGGAGCAGCGTCGATCCGAGCAGAGCGACCCATCGGATGCCACGCTGGAAGTCGTCAAGGCGCAACAGGCAGGGCGCGAGCCGCTCGATCAAGACGAAACCTTGCTCAGCAAGCGTGTCGACACCCACCAAGCCAGTGCCATGGATGGGCTGATCGAGCAGATTCGCCAGCGCCTGCCAGGCCTGTAATCGCCCAAACCTTGCCAGGCGAGGCCGGATCACGGCCTCGTATGGCAAAAAAGGCGCATTGGCAAAACCCCGCTACACTCATCTGCTGTTCTGCTGACGATTTCCTCAGACGACACCGTTCAGCCATCGCAAGGAGGCTTGATGAACGATGAGTTGCAGCACCTTAAAAATCTGGGCAAGACCTCCGCGCAATGGCTTCACGCCGTCGGCATCCACAGCCTCTCCGACCTACGCCGCCTCGGCGCGGTCAGCGCCTACCGGGCGGTGAAGCTGCGGGGGTTTCGTGCATCGAAAGTACTTTTGTATGCCATCGAAGGTGCCTTGCTCGACATGCACTGGAACGATTTGCCAAGCGAACGCAAACAGGCGCTGCTACAGCAACTGAATGCCAAACCGCTGAACCAAAAAATAATTTGATAAATGCGGTGCAGGGGATTGACTACGAAATGAGAATCGTTATGATTATCACAACTGGTCGCGAGACTGGTTGGATAACCTGAAAGCCCTTGGTCGGACTCTCAGATTATCTCCTCATCAGGCTAATCACGGTTTTTGACCCGGCAATTTGCCGGGTCTTTTTTTATCGGTGCTTTTGCCGATGTCGATGAGGATGGCAGGCGATCTGGTCCATCGCCTGCCGCAGCCAGATCGGGGGCCGTTCCCGTCCGCCTTTCACGGCTTGCGGACAGGAACGGCCCCTACGCGGGTCAGCCCCTTTCGCCGCTTCAGCGCATGATGACCAAGGGGTGCCCCCGCTCGGGATGCGCTTGCACCAGCACTTCGATACCGAACACCGCCTGCAAGGCCTGGGGTGTGAGCACCCGTGACGGCACGTCCAAGGCGTGGCAGCGCCCCTCCTGCAACAGCAGAATGCGGTCGCAGTAGCGGGCGGCCAGGTTCAGGTCGTGCAGAATCACCAGCACGGCCGCGCCGCGGTCGGCGACGTCGCGCACCGTTTGCAAGGTGGTGTGTTGATGCAGCGGGTCGAGCATCGAGGTCGGCTCGTCCAGCAACAGGGTGGTACCGGTCGCTCCGGGCCATAGTTGAGCCAGCACCCGCGCCAGGTGCACGCGCTGACGCTCGCCACCCGACAGCTGCAGATAGCTACGCGCACACAGGTGCCAGGCATCGGCCGCCCGCAGCGCGGCTTCGACGATCTCGCCATCCTGCCGCTCGCCGCTGGCATGGGGCAGACGGCCCAACCCCACCACTTCCCGAACCGTGAAGGAAAAGCCCAGGCTCGAGACTTGCGGCAATACGGCCAGGCAACGTGCCCTCTCCTGCCCGCGCCAACTGTCCAGCGCACGCCCCGCCAGGCGTACTCGCCCCTGACTCGGTGCCAGTTCCCCGCACAGCACGCTCAGCAAACTGCTCTTGCCCGCCCCGTTGGGGCCGAGCACGCCTACTATCTGGCCAGGTTGCAGTTGCAGGTCGATATCGCTCAGCACCGCTTTGTGGCCGCGGCGCAGGTGCAAGGCTTCGACTTCGAGCATCAGCCGCGTCCTCGGATCAGCAGGAACAAGAAGAACGGCGCACCGATGAAGGCCGTGACGATGCCGATGGGCAGTTCGGCAGGGGCCAGTGCCAGCCGCGCGATCAGATCGGCGAATAGCAACAACGTGCCGCCTGCCAACAGCGACGCTGGCAGCACCACGCGGTGGTCCGGCCCGGCCAACAGGCGCACAAGGTGCGGCACCACCAGGCCAATGAAACCGATCAGGCCCGCCGCCGCCACTGCCGCACCTACCCCCAATGCAGTGCAGAACACCAACTCGCGCTTGAGCCCTTCCACATCGACACCCAGGTGCCGCGCCTCGGACTCGCCCAGCAGCAATGCATTGAGCGCCTGTGCCCGGCGCGGCAGCCACAGCGCCACGCCGCCGGTGACCAACAGCAGTGGCCACAGGCGCTGGTAGCTGGCGCCGTTGAGGCTGCCCAGGTTCCAGAAGGTCAAGGTGCGTAACGTGGCGTCGTCGGCTAGATAAGTGAACAGCCCCACGGCCGAACTGGCCAGGGCGGTCAGGGCGATGCCGGCGAGCAGCATGGTCGCCACGCTGGTCTGGCCGTCGCGCCTGCCCAGGCGATAGACCAGCGCGGTTACGCCCAGGCCGCCAAGAAACGCGCAGACCGACAACAGATAAGGCGCGAACGCCTCATCGATGCCGCCCAGCCAACTGCCGCCCACGATCGCCACCGCCGCGCCCAATGCCGCGCCGCTGGCGACGCCGACCAGGCCCGGATCGGCCAGCGGATTGCGAAACAGCCCCTGCATGGCGACCCCGGACAGCGCCAGCACCGCGCCGACGGCCAAGCCCAGCAACGTGCGGGGCAGACGGATCTGCCCCAGGATCAGTTCGGCCTGCCCCAGCCCTTCGCCCGAGAGCGGCACGCCCAGCAGCCGCAGCCCCGCGCGCCAGGTGTCGGCCAAGGGCAGGTTGACCGGCCCCAATGCCAGCGACAGCCATACGGCCAACAGGCAAGCCAGGCCCAGCCCGATGAACAACGTGCGCGGTGCCAGCAGCCGCCTCATCGCGCCAGGCTGACCTGGCCTGCGGGATAGAACGCCTGGGCCAGACGCTCCAGTGCAGCGGGCAGCCGTGGCCCCAAGCCACCGACCAACAAGGTGGGATCGAGGGTGATCACGCGCTGTTCACGCACCGCTCGGGAGCCGGCCAGGCCTGGGTTCTCCTTGAGCAAAGCCTGCACGGCCGCTTCGCCGCCCAGCGCGCGGTCGGACACCACCAGCACGTCCGGATCCAGGGCCGCCAGCGCCTCCAGCGACAGGGGTTTGTAGCCCTGATGGTCGGCCAGATTACGCGCGCCGGCCTGCTTGAGCAGCCAGTCCCCCGACGTGCCCTGCCCTGCCAGCAAGGGTTTGCCGCCGGCATGGCCGACCAGCAACAGCACACCGGGCGCGGCCTGCTTGGCCTGGGCGTTTTTGATCGAGGCGGTCAAGGCATCGATCTGCTGGCGGTAGTCGCCGGCCAGCGTAGCGGCCTGCTGTTCGGCGCCAAGGAGGCTGCCCAGCCGCTTGAGGTTGTCGTCGACCGCAGCGAGCCCCGGTTCGCTGGAAAACAGCTCGACCCGCACCCCGGCGTTGCGCACTTGCGCAAGCACGGGCGGCGGTCCCATCTCATCGGTGCCGACCAGTACGTCGGGGCGCAGGCTGAGAATGCCTTCGGCGGACAGTTGCCGCTGATAGCCGATGCTTGGCAATGCCTTGAGCGTTTGCGGGTGCTGGCTGGTGGTGTCGACGCCGACCAGGTGCGCCTCGCCGCCCAATGCGCTGATCCATTCGCTCAGAGCGCCACCGGCACTGACCCAGCGCTGCGGCAGCTCCTGGGCCAAGGCCAGGGAAGAGAAGGCCAGGCCGGCGCACAGGCTGACCAAGGTGAGGGACTTGCGCATCATCGGGATTCCTCGCTAAAGCAGGCCACGCGCCTTGTGACGCCTGGTGGAACTACGCACCATGGGCAGCCGGTACGACGCTGGCGGCCATTTGATAATTACTCGCATTGAAGCGTCAAGCGACGCGCGCATTCCCACAAGGCTGACACCATGGATTTTCTCTGCCCTTCCGATGCCCTGCCCGAAGGCACCAGCCGCGCGTTCAGCCTCGACCAGGCGACGCTGTTCGGCGTACGGCGACAAGGCCGCGTCTACCTCTACCGCAACCGCTGCCCCCATCGGGGTATCGGGTTGCAGTGGTCGCCGGAGGCGAGCCTGCTCGACCCCAGCGGCCAGCTCATCGAATGCGCGCACCATGGCGCGTTGTTTCGGGTGGAAAGCGGCGAGTGCGTCGCCGGCCCTTGCGAAGGGGAATGGCTCGAAGCCCTGGCCTGTCACGAAGACGCCCAGGGCCTGTGGCTCATGGACTCAACAACACCGGCAAACGCCGATCGATGAAGATTTCCCCGGCATCCAGCCGAGTGCCGTACGCCAATACCTCGACGCCGTCGGCCGCCGCCGCGCGCAGGGCTTGGGCATAGGCCGCGTCGATCTCCTCGGCCGGGCGCACTGCATCGATCCCGGTAAGGTTGACGCAATACAGCTGCACCGCCCGCACGCCCTGACGCGCCAAGGCGGCCAGTTCGCGCAGATGCTTGGCCCCGCGCTGGGTCACCGCATCGGGAAACGCGGCGACCGCTGAGCCCGGGTAGCCCAGGGTCACGCTCTTGACCTCGACGTAAGCGGCGCCGTGCGGGTACTCCAGACGAAAGTCGATGCGGCTGCGCTCCTCGCCATAGGCCACTTCCCGGCGCAACGCGGTGAAACCGGCCAGCTCGGCGATCAGCCCCGCGCGCAAGGCTTCCTCGACCAATGCATTGGCCCGCGCGGTATTGATGCAGGCCAGACGGCCCTGGGGCGTTTCGCTGATCTCCCAGGTACCGGGCAGCTTGCGCTTGGGGTCGTTGGAACGGCTGAACCACACCTGCCCGCCTTCGACCATGCAGTTGAGCATCGAGCCGGTGTTGGGGCAGTGGATGGTCAGCTGTTCGCCGCTGGCCAATTCGATGTCGGCCAGGAAGCGCTTGTAGCGCCGCAGCAGGCGGCCCTCTTCCAGTTCGGGATGGAAGCGCATCAGCCTTGCCAGCTCCGCAGGCCGCGGGCGATGCGCTCGACGGCCTGCTCCAGGCGCGGCAGGCTCTGGGTGTAGGCGAAGCGCACATGGTGCCCGGCCAGGTGGCGACCGAAATCCAGCCCGGGGGTGAAGGCCACGTGTTCGGTTTCCAGGAAATGCCGGCAGAACGCGAAGGCATCGCCGCCGAACGCGCTGATATCGGCATAGAGGTAGAAGGCGCCCTGAGGCTCGACGGCAATGCCGAAGCCCAACTCGCGCAGCGCCGGCAACAGGTAGTCGCGGCGACGGGCGAAGGCTTCGCGGCGCTCCTCCAGAATCGCCAGCGTCTGCGGTTCGAAGCAGGCCAGCGCGGCGTGCTGGGCCATGCTCGGGGCGCTGATGTAGAGGTTCTGCGCCAGTTTCTCCAGGTCGGCCACCGCGACCGGCGGCGCCACCAGCCAGCCCAGGCGCCAGCCGGTCATGCCGAAATATTTGGAGAAACTGTTGAGCACGAAGGCGCCGTCGTCGACCTGCAGCACGCTCGGTGCGTCCATGCCGTAGGTCAGGCCATGGTAGATCTCGTCCACCACCAGGTGGCCCTGACGCGCCTGCACCGCACGCGCCAGTTCGGCCAGCTCGGCGCGCTCGAGCACCGTGCCGGTGGGGTTGGCCGGCGAGGCGACCAGCGCACCGACCGTGTCCTGGTTCCAATGGCGCTCGACCAGGTCGGCGGTCAGTTGGTAGTTTTCCTCGGGCCCGACCGGCACCAACTGCGCGCCGCCTTCGACCAGGCGCAGGAAGTGGCGATTGCACGGGTAGCCCGGATCGGCCAGCAACCAGTGCTTGCCCGGGTCCACCAACAGGCTGCTGGCCAGTAGCAAAGCGCCCGACCCGCCTGGGGTGATGAGGATGCGCTGCGGGTCGATGTCCAGCCCGTAGCGCTGGGCGTAGAAACCGGCGATCGCTTCGCGCAATGCCGGCAGGCCACGGGCGGCCGTGTAGCGGGTATGGCCCGCGGCAAGGGCCGCCTGGCCGGCGGCGACGATGGGCGCGGCGGTGGTGAAGTCGGGCTCGCCGATCTCCAGGTGGATGACGTCGTGGCCAGCCGCTTGCAGCTCGTTGGCGCGCGCCAGCAGGGCCATGACGTGGAAGGGTTCGATCGCGCGACTGCGTGCGCTGTAGGGTTGCGTCATGGCGTTTCTCGCTGATGACTGAACTGAATTCTTTTCTTGCGGCCTGCTACCGAACGTGCCGAACGCGGCGCTGTCCATAGCCAGATCGGGAGGGTAGCGCGCCCCCGATCTATCTGATAAGTTCGGCGGCTCGCAGTCGCAGGGCCGGCGGGTGTCGGATAAGGAGCAGCCTGCGCATTGGATCAGATGAGTGAGAGGCGGTCTATTCATGTCCACCGTAGAAAAGCAAAAAACCGGTCAGACCATGTACGGTGTCGAGCCTTATAAGGAAACGAAGGGCGAGGAGTACATGGCCGAGCCCATGCGCACGCACTTCACCAAGTTGCTGACCGCTTGGAAAGGTGAGTTGATGCAAAGCGTCGACCGCACCGTGGACCACATGAAGGACGAAGCAGCCAACTTCCCGGACCCGGCCGACCGTGCTAGCCAGGAAGAGGAATTCGCCCTGGAGCTGCGCAACCGTGACCGGGAGCGCAAGTTAATCAAGAAAATCGACAAAACCCTGCAGAAGATTACCGACGAAGAATACGGCTGGTGCGACAGCTGCGGCATCGAGATCGGCCTGCGCCGTCTGGAAGCCCGCCCAACTGCGGACCTGTGCTTCGACTGTAAGGAAATTGCCGAGAAGAAGGAAAAGACCCACGGCAAGGGTTGATCCTTCATCCACCTGAACGGGGCGCATCATGCGCCCCGTTTCGTTCATATGCCCAGCCAGACCATGACAGACACTCGCTACATCGGACGCTTCGCCCCCACCCCCAGTGGTTTCCTGCACTTCGGCTCACTGGTCGCGGCACTGGCCTCCTGGCTGGATGCGCGCGCGGTCGGCGGCCGCTGGCTGCTGCGCATGGAAGACACCGACCCGCCGCGCGAAATGCCCGGCGCGCGCGATGCCATCCTGCAGACGCTGGAGCGCTACGGCCTGGAATGGGACGGCGAGGTGGTGGTGCAGAGCCAACGCCACGCGGCTTACGCAGCCGTGGTCGATCGCCTGTTCAACCTGGGTCTGGCCTACGCCTGCACCTGCTCGCGTAAACAGCTCGAAGGGTACGACGGTATCTACCCCGGTTTTTGTCGCAACGCCGGCCACGCACGCGAAGGCGCGGCGATCCGCTTGCGGGTGCCGGAGCTGACCTACCGTTTCCAGGACCGTGTGCAAGGCGAGTTCAGCCAGCACCTGGGGCGGGAGCTGGGCGATTTCATCATCCAGCGTCGCGACGGGTTATACGCCTACCAACTGGCGGTGGTGCTCGACGATGCCTGGCAGGGCGTGACCGACGTGGTGCGCGGTGCCGACCTGCTCGACAACACGCCACGGCAACTGTACTTGCAGGAGTTGCTCGGCTTCGCGCAACCGCGCTATCTGCATGTGCCGCTCATCGTGCAACCCGACGGCCACAAGCTGGGCAAGACCTACCGTTCCCCTGCGCTCGACGCCGACCAGGCCACGGCCTTGCTGTTGCGTGCCTTGCGTGCGCTGGGCCAGGCCACCGACCCCGACATGGCGCACGCTAGCCCCGCCGAGGTCTTGGCCATCGCGCGCCAGCGCTGGCAGGTCGCGGCGATTCCCCAGCAAACCACCCTGGCCGAAGCCGATCTGCGCTAGAACACTTGCCCCAACGGTAGAAGCCCAATAGATTCAGGCCCCCTGCTCGACGACAGGGACGTCCGTCCACGGCCGCCCTGTTCGCTGCGCGCCACCCATTCTTCGAGGCCAGCATGTACATCTATCGTTTGGTCCTGCTCCTGGTGGTGGGGATCTACCTGTTCTCACCCGCCATCATGGACTGGTGGATCGACCCGACCGGCGCCTGGTACCGGCCCTACCTGCTCTGGCTGATCCTGATCGTCGTCACCTTCATTCTGCAGAGCCAACGAGATGCCGATGAGCTTTAGCCTGACCCAGATGGTCCTGATCAGCGCCGCCTACCTGCTGGTGCTGTTCGGCGTGGCCTGGATCAGCGAGCGTGGCCTGATTCCGCGCGCGGTCATCCGCCACCCGCTCACCTACACCCTGTCGCTGGGCGTCTACGCCAGCGCCTGGGCCTTCTACGGCTCGGTGGGGCTGGCCTACCAATATGGCTATGGCTTCCTGGCGTGCTACCTGGGCGTGTCCGGGGCCTTCCTGCTGGCGCCGGTGTTGCTGTATCCGATCCTCAAGATCACCCGCACCTATCAACTGTCGTCCCTGGCCGACCTGCTGGCGTTCCGCTTTCGCAGCACCTGGGCCGGCGCGCTGACCACCATCTTCATGCTCATCGGCGTGCTGCCCTTGCTGGCCTTGCAGATCCAGGCGGTGGCCGACTCGATCAACATCCTCACCGGCGAGCCGGTCAAGGCGCGGGTGGCCCTGGCGTTCTGCGTGCTGATCAGCCTGTTCACCATCTTCTTCGGCTCGCGCCACATCGCCACCCGCGAGAAGCACGAAGGGCTGGTGTTCGCCATCGCCTTCGAATCGGTGATCAAGCTGCTGGCCCTGGGCGGCATCGGCCTGTATGCGCTCTACGGCGTGTTCGGCGGGCCGCACGAACTGGAAACCTGGCTGTTGCAGAATCAGACCGCCCTGGCCGCCTTGCACACCCCGCTCCAGGAAGGGCCATGGCGCACGTTGCTGTTGGTGTTCTTCGCCTCGGCCATCGTCATGCCGCACATGTACCACATGGCCTTCACGGAAAACCTCGACCCGCGCTCGCTGGTCAGCGCCAGCTGGGGCCTGCCGCTGTTCCTGTTGCTGATGAGCCTGGCCGTACCGCTGATCCTCTGGGCCGGCCTGCGCCTGGGCGCGACCACCAACCCGGAATACTTCACCCTGGGCCTGGGCATCGCCGCCAACAATTCGGCGTTGGCCTTGCTGGCCTACATCGGCGGGCTGTCGGCCTCCAGCGGGCTGATCATCGTCACCACCCTGTCGCTCTCGGGCATGGCCCTCAACCATTTGGTATTGCCGCTTTATCAGCCACCGGCCGAGGGCAACATCTATCGCTGGCTGAAATGGACGCGACGGGCGTTGATCGTGGCCATCATCGCGGCGGGCTTCGTCTTCTACCTGACCCAGAACAACCACCAGAGCCTGGCCAATCTGGGCATCGTCGCCTTCGTCGCGACCTTGCAGTTCCTGCCCGGCGTGCTCTCGGTGCTGTACTGGCCCACGGCCAACCGACGCGGCTTCATCGCCGGCCTGCTGGCGGGCATCGCGGTGTGGATGGTGACCATGCTGCTGCCGCTGCTGGGCAATGTGCAGGGCTTCTACATCCCGCTGCTGGACATGATCTATGTGCTCGACGACACCAGCTGGCACATGGCAGCCATCGCTTCGCTGGCCGCCAACGTGCTGCTGTTCACCCTGATTTCGCTGTTCACCAACGCCAGCAGCGAAGAGGCCAGCGCAGCCGAGGCCTGCGCTGTGGACAACGTGCGCCGCCCGCAACGGCGCGAACTGCATGCCGCCTCGCCCCAGGAGTTCGCCACGCAACTGGCCAAACCTTTGGGCGCGAAAGCTGCGCAGAAGGAAGTCGAGCAAGCCCTGCGCGACCTCTACCTGCCCTTCGACGAACGCCGCCCCTATGCCCTGCGGCGCCTGCGCGACCGCATCGAGGCCAATCTGTCGGGCCTGATGGGGCCGAGCGTGGCCCAGGACATGGTCGAAACCTTCCTGCCGTACAAGTCGGGCAACGAAAGCTACGTCACAGAAGACATCCACTTCATCGAAAGCCGCCTGGAAGACTACCACTCGCGCCTCACGGGCCTGGCCGCCGAGCTCGACGCGCTGCGCCGCTACCACCGGCAGACCTTGCAGGAACTGCCGATGGGCGTGTGCTCGCTGGCCAAGGACCAGGAAATCCTCATGTGGAACCGGGCCATGGAAGAGCTGACCGGCATCGCCGCCAAGCACGTGGTCGGCTCGCGCCTGATCACCATCGGCGAGCCCTGGCGCGGGCTGCTGCTGGATTTCGTCAGCCTGCCCGACGAGCACCTGCACAAGCATCGCCTGGCGCTCGAAGGCCAGCCGCGCTGGCTGAGCCTGCACAAGGCGGCCATCGACGAGCCGCTGGCGCCGGGCAACAGCGGTCTGGTGCTGTTGGTCGAAGACCTCACCGAGACCCAAGCGCTGGAAGACAAGCTGGTGCACTCCGAACGCCTGGCGAGCATCGGCCGCCTGGCCGCCGGGGTGGCCCACGAGATCGGCAACCCGATCACCGGCATCGCCTGCCTGGCGCAGAACCTGCGCGAGGAGCGCGAGGGCGACGGGGAGATCATCGAGCTGTCGAGCCAGATTCTCGAGCAGACCAAGCGGGTGTCGCGCATCGTCCAGTCGCTGATGAGCTTCGCCCACGCCGGCGGCAGCCAGCAGAACAGCGAAGAGCCGGTGTGCCTGGCCGAGGTCGCGCAGGACGCCATCGGTCTGCTGGCCCTGAACCGGCGCAACTTCGAAGTGCAGTTCTTCAACCTGTGCGACCCCGAACATTGGGTCGAGGGCGATCCGCAGCGCCTGGCGCAAGTGCTGATCAACCTGCTGTCCAATGCCCGCGACGCGTCGCCGCCTGGCAGTGCGGTGCGTGTGCGCAGCGCCTTGAGCGAGGGGAACGAACACATGGTCGATCTGATCGTCGAAGACGAGGGCAGCGGTATTCCCAAGAACATCATGGACCGCTTGTTCGAACCCTTCTTCACCACCAAGGACCCCGGTGAAGGCACGGGGCTAGGCCTTGCGCTGGTCTATTCGATTGTGGAAGAGCATTATGGACAAATCACCATCGACAGCCCTGCCGACCCCGAACGGCAACTTGGTACCCGGATCCGCGTTACCCTGCCACGGCATGTCGTAGCGACGTCCCCAGACATTCGAGACCGTCGAGAGAATTGAATCCATGCCGCATATTCTGATCGTCGAAGACGAAACCATCATCCGCTCGGCCTTGCGACGCCTGCTCGAAAGGAACCAGTATCAAGTGAGCGAGGCAGGTTCGGTACAGGATGCCCAGGCGCAGTTCAGCATCGCCACGTTCGACCTGATCGTCAGCGACCTGCGCCTGCCGGGCGCGCCCGGCACCGAGCTGATCAAGCTCGGCGAGGGCACCCCGGTGCTGATCATGACCAGTTACGCCAGCCTGCGCTCGGCCGTGGACTCGATGAAGATGGGTGCGGTGGACTACATCGCCAAACCCTTCGACCACGATGAAATGCTGCAGGCCGTGGCGCGTATCCTGCGCGACCGCCCCAAAGCCGTCGCCCCCGCCGGCGCATCGGCCGAACCGCGCAGCACGGGCAAATCGGCTGCGGCGGACAAGAGCGTTGCCGGCAACGCCTCGGGCGAGATCGGCATCATCGGCGCCTGTGCACCGATGCTCGACCTGTTCGGCAAGATCCGCAAAGTGGCGCCCACCGACTCCAATGTGCTGATCCAGGGTGAGTCCGGTACCGGCAAGGAGCTGGTTGCGCGGGCACTGCACAACCTTTCGCGGCGCGCCAAGGCGCCCATGATCTCGGTGAACTGTGCGGCCATTCCGGAAACGCTGATCGAATCCGAGCTGTTCGGCCACGAAAAGGGCGCCTTCACCGGCGCCAGTGCGGGACGTGCCGGCCTGGTCGAAGCGGCCGACGGCGGCACGCTGTTCCTCGACGAAATCGGCGAACTGCCGCTGGAGGCGCAAGCGCGCCTGCTGCGCGTCCTGCAGGAAGGCGAGATTCGCCGGGTGGGTTCGGTGCAATCGCAGAAGGTCGACGTGCGCCTGATCGCTGCGACCCACCGCGACTTAAAAAGCCTGGCCAAGGCCGGCCAGTTCCGTGAAGACCTGTACTACCGGCTGCATGTCATCGCGCTGAAACTGCCGGCGCTGCGCGAGCGCGGCAGCGACGTCAACGAGATCGCCCACGCCTTCCTCGCCCGCCAACGCGCGCGCATCGGCCGCGATGACCTGACGTTCTCTGCCGAGGCCGAGCAAGCCATCCGTCATTACAGTTGGCCGGGCAACGTGCGCGAACTGGAAAACGCCGTGGAGCGCTCGGTGATTTTGAGCGAAAGCCCGGAAATCTCTGCCGAGCTGCTGGGGATCGACATCGAACTGGCCGACCTCGAAGACGGCGACCCGCTGGATCAACTGCCGTCTTCGGGGGCAGTGAGCGGTAACGCCAGCCATGATCCTAGCGAAGACCTGTCGCTGGAAGACTACTTCCACCACTTCGTGCTCGAGCACCAGGACCACATGACCGAGACCGAACTGGCCCGCAAACTGGGCGTGAGCCGCAAGTGCCTGTGGGAGCGGCGCCAGCGCCTGGGCATTCCGCGGCGCAAGAGCAGCGCCACCAGCGAACAGTGATTGTCTTTCAGGTGCGGCACAGGCCGCGCCTGCTACCCCCCTCAAAAACCTGTTACCCGCCTTACACGACGTAACATCTTCCGAGGCGAACGGTAACGAATATGCTTATTCCAAACCGTCACCAAGCCGTTCTGGCTCACCTCAAACCCAGGTTCTACGGGCCTTGACCAAAGTTGGCACGCTGCCTGCAATATGTTCGGTACAAGAACAATAACAAGCACCGCAACCCATAATAAAAACAATACGAAACGGCTCACGCATAACAAGAACAACACGGCGGAGGCGCAGCTAACTGATTCTTTTGGAGACGCGTTGTATCCGGGGCTTGCCCCATGACCAGGCAGAGAACAACAAAAACTGCACTAAAAAGCAGCGCCTGAACTGGTTGGACCTTTAGGTCGGTACAGCTCAACGATCAAAGCAATCCGTTTGCTCTTAATCCCTTCCGATAGGGATCGTTCACCAGCCAAGCTGGGTGGACTGGGCACTCGACAAAAACAAGAAGCCCGTAAAAATAACAACAAGAGCGTACGCAACGACTTGATGGGGAGCTTAGGCTCCCCATGTCGTTTCTCCCCCTTCAGTGTCTTCAGCACACCGCCTACACCATTCTCCGAGTAAATGCTAGAATCCCCGCCCATCATGCGGCCATTCCCCTATTGCTGGCCGAACATTCCTTCAAACAGTGCATCCCATGCTGAAGAAGCTGTTCCAGTCTTTCCGCCCCCCGGTACCAGGTCAACATCACGTGCGCACCACACCCGAGGTGATCCACAAGAGCCAGCACTCGCTGCAACGCAGCCAGTTCAGCCGCCATGCGGTCGGCATCGTCGAGCGCCTGCAAAGCGCGGGCTACCAGGCTTACCTGGTCGGCGGTTGCGTACGCGACCTGCTCCTGGGCATCACGCCCAAGGACTTCGACGTCGCCACCAGCGCCACACCCGAGCAGGTACGCGCCGAGTTCCGTAACGCGCGCATCATCGGGCGCCGTTTCAAACTGGTGCATATCCAGTTCGGCCGCGAGATCATCGAAGTCGCCACCTTCCGTGCGCCCCACTCCGACGAAGACCAGGCCGACAGCCACCGCTCTTCGCACAACGCCAGCGGCCGCATCCTGCGCGACAACGTCTATGGCACTTTGGAAGAAGACGCGCAGCGCCGCGACTTCACCATCAACGCCCTGTACTACGATCCGGTCAACGAGCGCATTCTCGATTACGCCAACGGCGTGCACGACATCCGCAACCGCTTGCTGCGCCTGATCGGCGATCCGACCCACCGTTACCAGGAAGACCCGGTACGCATGCTGCGCGCCGTGCGTTTCGCCGCCAAGCTCAACTTCGGCATCGAAAAGCACACTGTGGCGCCGATTCGCGAACTGGCACCCCTGCTGCGTGAAATCCCGCCAGCGCGGCTGTTCGAGGAAAGCCTCAAGCTGTTCCTGTCCGGGCAAGGCGCGATGGTCTTCGAGATGCTGGTCGACCTCGAACTGTTCGAGCCGCTGTTCCCAGCCAGTGCCCAGGCGTTGGAAGACCGGCCAAGCTATACCCACACGCTGATCAGCCAGGCCTTGGCCAACACCGACTTGCGCGTCGCCCAGGGCAAACCGGTGACGCCGGCCTTCCTCTATGCGGCCTTGCTCTGGCCAGCCCTGCCCGCGCGCGTGCTGTTCCTGCAGAACCAAGGCGTGCCGCCGATTCCGGCCATGAACGGCGCGGCCCACGAGTTGATCGTCGAGCAGTGCCAGCGCATCGCCGTGCCCAAGCGCTTCACCCTGCCGATCCGGGAAATCTGGGACATGCAGGAACGCCTGCCACGGCGCAGCGGCAAGCGTGCCGACCAGTTGCTGGACAACCCCCGCTTCCGCGCCGGCTACGACTTCCTGCTGCTGCGCGAAAGCGCAGGCGAGCAGACCGACGACCTCGGCCAGTGGTGGACGGATTATCAGGAAGCCCACGACGGCACCCGCCGCGAGATGATCCGCGAGCTGGGCGGGCGCAGCGAAGACGGGGCCGCTCCACGCAAGCGCAAGCGCAGCAACAGCAAGCGCAAACAAGGCGACGACGAGGCCTTCGAGTGAGCACCCGCGCCTACATTGGTCTGGGCAGCAACCTGGCCGACCCGGCCGGCCAACTGCGTAGCGCGTTGCAAGCCTTGGAACAGTTGCCAGACACACGCCTAGCGGGCGTGTCGGCCTTCTACGCCAGCGACTCGCTGCTGCCCGGCCAGCCACGCTACACCAACGCCGTGGCCGCCCTGGACACGGCACTCGAGCCGTTGGCGCTGCTCGATGCGCTGCAAGCGGTGGAAAACGAGCAAGGCCGTGTCCGCGCCGAGCGCTGGGGGCCGCGCACCCTCGACCTGGACATCCTGTTGTTCGGTGAACGCCGCATCGACCTGCCGCGCCTGCAAGTGCCCCATGTGCAGATGCACCTGCGCCCCTTCGTGCTCTATCCCCTCGCCGAACTGCTGCCCGCGCAGACCCTGCTCGCCGACGGCAGCACCCTCGCCCAGCGTCTCGCCGCCTGCCCCTTCGTCGGCCTCGAACGCCTGTAGAAACGTCGCGTGCGCAAGCGGTAACAGGCGTAACACCTTGCCTGTAACGGGCCGGTAACAGGTGATTGACTTCCCTCCCTCGCGTCACGACTATAGGCCTCCCGCGGCACCCCGGTGCCAACAGTCTTTGGCCGTAGACGGCCGGCAATGAACATCGCGAACGACGATGTAGCGCCCTGAGCGAACGGCGACCCTTGCATCCGCAGTCGTCGCCTCAGGGCCTGAACGAGGATTTTCGACATGCCCGCTGTGACCCTGACGACCCTCAACGGCCTGAAAGCCAAAGGTGAAAAGATCACCATGCTGACCTGCTATGACGCCACCTTCGCCAAGGCGGCGAGCGAGGCAGGCGTCGAGGTGCTGCTGGTGGGGGACTCGCTGGGCATGGTCCTGCAAGGGCACGACAGCACCCTGCCGGTCTCCACCGCCGACATGGCCTACCACACCGCCTGCGTCAAACGCGGCAACGCCGGGGCGCTGATTCTGGCCGACCTGCCGTTCATGGCCCATGCCACCTGCGAGCAGGCCCTGGCCAACAGCGCCACGCTGATGCAGGCCGGTGCGCACATGGTCAAGATCGAAGGCGCGGCGTGGCTGGCCGAAACCATCACCCTGCTGGCCCAACGCGGCGTACCCGTGTGCGCGCACCTGGGGTTGACGCCGCAAGCGGTCAACGTGTTCGGCGGCTATAAGGTGCAAGGTCGTCAGGAGGCCCAAGCCGAGCAGCTGCGCCGGGATGCCCAGGCGCTGGAACGGGCCGGTGCCGCGATGCTGCTGCTCGAATGCGTGCCCAGCGCTCTGGCCAGCGAGATCAGCCAGGCGGTGAGCATTCCGGTGATCGGCATCGGCGCCGGCAGCGGCACCGACGGCCAGGTCCTGGTGCTGCACGACATGCTCGGCCTGTCGCTGAGCGGGCGCGTGGCGCGCTTCGTGAAGAACTTCATGGTAGGCCAGCAAGACATTCAAGGCGCCCTTGCCGCATACGTCGCGGCAGTCAAGGACGTCAGTTTCCCAGCCAGCGAACATGGGTTCAGCGCATGAATACAGTCAAGACCGTCCGTGAGCTGCGCGCCGCCGTGGCGCGCGCACGTGGGGAAGGCAAACGCATCGGTTTCGTGCCGACCATGGGCAATCTGCACAGCGGCCATGCCGCGCTGGTGACCAAAGCCGCACAACGCGCCGATTTCGTGGTCGCCAGCATTTTCGTCAACCCGCTGCAGTTCGGCGCCAACGAAGACCTGGCCAGCTACCCACGCACCCTGGTCGCCGACCAGGCGCGCCTGCTGGAGGCCGGTTGCAACCTGTTGTTCGCCCCCACCGTGGAAGAAATGTACCCCGAAGGCACCGTCGCGCAGACCCGCGTCAGCGTGGCGCAGCTGTCCGAAGGCCTGTGCGGCGCAAGCCGGCCGGGACACTTCGAGGGCGTGGCCACCGTGGTCAACAAGCTGTTCAACATGGTCCAGCCCGATCTCGCCGTCTTCGGTGAAAAGGACTACCAGCAACTGGCCGTGATTCGCGCCATGGTCCGCGACCTCAACATGCCCATCCAGATCTTCGGCGAACCGACCGTGCGCGCCGAGGACGGCCTGGCCCTGTCGTCGCGCAACGGCTACCTCAGCGAGGCGCAGCGCGCGATCGCCCCAGCGGTGTACCGCACGCTCACCCAGGTCGCCGAAGGCCTGCGCCGCGGCCGCCGCGACTATCAAGCCCTGCTGGACGAAGGCCGGGCACAGCTGGAGGCGGCGGGCTTGCGCACCGATTACCTGGAAGTGCGCCACGCGCTGTCGCTGCGCCCAGCGCAACTGGACGACCGCGACCTGGTCGTTCTGGTCGCCGCTTTCCTGGGGAACACACGGCTGATCGACAACCTCTACGTACATCTGGAGCAGCCCAGCGCCTGAACTGGTAGGCAGCGCAGACGCCCTGTGCTGCGTTTCCCGCTCGATCGAATCAGGATTGCCTATACTGCACGACGGCTCGCAACTGCCGCGGACAGCCACTGTCCAACGCAGCAACTTGTACCCAGGAACTCATTCGCAATGGCGTATTACCGCACTCCTCATGATGTAACGACCCTGCCGGCCTGGCAGGCGCTCCAGCAGCATCGCGAAGCGCTGCAAGACTTCAGCATGCGTGACGCCTTCAATGCCGACCCACAGCGCTTCGACCAGTTCTCCCTGAGCAGCTGTGGCCTGTTCCTCGACTACTCGAAAAACCTGATCACCGAGCAGACCCGCACCCATTTGGTGGAGCTGGCCGAGCAGGTCGGTCTGGCCGATGCCATCAAGGCGATGTTCAGCGGCGAGATCATCAACACCTCCGAAGGTCGCCCGGTGCTACACACCGCCCTGCGCCGTCCGGTGGGCGACAAGCTGGACGTCAACGGCGTCAACGTGATGCCCGAGGTGCACAAGGTCCTCAACCAGATGACCGAGCTGGTGACGCGCATCCATGACGGCCTGTGGCGCGGCTATACCGAAAAGCCGATCACCGACGTAGTCAATATCGGCATCGGCGGCTCCTTCCTGGGCCCGGAGCTGGTCTCCGAAGCGTTGCTGCCCTACGCCCAGCGCGGCGTGCGCTGCCATTACCTGGCCAACATCGACGGCAGCGAGTTCCACGAACTCTCGGCCAAGCTACGCGCCGAAACCACGCTGTTCATCGTCTCGTCCAAGTCGTTCAACACGCTGGAAACCCTGAAGAACGCCATTGCGGCGCGCACTTGGTACCTGGCCCAGGGCGGCTCGGAAGCCGAGCTCTATCGCCACTTCATCGCCGTGTCCAGCAACAAGCAGGCGGCCATGGCCTTTGGCATCCGCGAAGAAAACATCTTCCCGATGTGGGATTGGGTCGGCGGGCGCTATTCGCTGTGGTCGGCCATCGGCCTGCCGATCGCCCTGGCCATCGGCACCGCCAACTTCAAAGAGCTGCTGTCCGGCGCCTACACCATGGACCAGCATTTCCAGAGCGCGCCGTTCGAGCAGAACATGCCTGTGCTGCTGGCCCTGCTGGGCGTGTGGTACGGCAACTTCTGGGGCGCGGACAGCCACGCCATCCTGCCGTACGACCACTACCTGCGTAACATCACCAAGCACTTGCAACAGCTGGACATGGAGTCCAACGGCAAGAGCGTGCTGCAAGACGGCTCGCCCGTGCCGGTCAGCACCGGGCCGGTGATCTGGGGCGGCGTGGGCTGCAACGGTCAACACGCCTACCACCAGCTGCTGCACCAAGGCACCCACCTGATTCCCGCCGACTTCATCGTGCCGGTGGTGAGCTTCAACCCGGTGGCCGACCATCACCAGTGGCTGTACGCCAACTGCCTGTCGCAGAGCCAGGCGCTGATGCAGGGCAAGACCCGCGCTGAAGCCGAAGCCGAGTTGCGCGCCAAGGGCATGAACGAAGCGGACATCGACAAGCTGGCGCCGCACAAGGTGATTCCGGGCAACCGTCCGAGCAATACCTTGGTGGTCGAACGTATCAGCCCGCGCCGCCTTGGCGCGCTGGTGGCGATGTACGAGCACAAGGTGTTCGTGCAGAGCGTGGTGTGGGGCATCAACGCTTTCGACCAGTGGGGCGTCGAGCTGGGCAAGGAGCTGGGCAAGGGCGTCTACGAGCGTCTTGTCGGCGCCGAAGAGAAACACGCCGAAGATGGTTCGACCCAAGGCCTGATCAACTACTTCCGCAGCCGTCACCGCGGCTGAAGTCGTTGGCTGGACCGGTACGGGCGCTTCGGCGCCCGTTTTCGTTTCCCACAGCCGGCCTGGCGGCTGACCGACGCTCCGCTTTGCGCCAATGGGAAGCGCACGGCAAGCACTCCACACGTCGAACGCGACGGGAATTGCAAGTCTTTGTGCAGTTGCCGCGGAACCGCTACCCCATGCCATACTCCAACCACTCCCGCCCGCGACCTGATGATGCCCCGCATGCTCAGAGCATTGACCCGCGCCTTTGGCACCGTGCTGGCCTTGGTGGCCCTCTACAGCCTGTTGGGCTTTCTGGTACTGCCAGGCATCGCCCTGCGCATCGCCAACCAGCAACTGGCCCAGTACGCCACCGCGCCTGCCCACCTGCAACGCATTGAGTTCAATCCCTTCAGCTTCGAACTGACCCTCTGGGGGTTGGAGATCGGCGAGCCCGGCAAACCGCAGCTGGGCTTCGAGCGGCTGTACGCGAACCTGCAACTGGACAGCCTCTGGCGCGGCATGCTGCACCTGGACGCCGTAGCGCTGGACAAGCCACGCGGTGAGGTGGTGTTCGCCAAGGACGGGCACCTCAACCTGGCGCAATTGTTCAACGTCCCGCCCAGCCCTTCCAAGCCTGACGAGCCGGCCAGCGACCCCTTCCCGCTGCGCGTTGGCAACCTGGCGATCAGCGAAGGCTACGTGCACTTCAAGGACCTGCGCCCCAGCG
This sequence comes from Pseudomonas sp. UBA6562, assembly GCF_002434265.1. GTDB lineage: Bacteria > Pseudomonadota > Gammaproteobacteria > Pseudomonadales > Pseudomonadaceae > Aquipseudomonas. Next base: position 30,725 of record NZ_DJJS01000006.1, read on the forward strand.
AGCCGATCGAGTTTCTCTACGACTCGATGAATCTCGAGCTGAACAACTTGAGCACCCTGGCCGATGACAGCGCCGACATGACGCTGGTGGCGAAAAGCCCAGCCGGCGGGCGCATCGACTGGCAAGGCAGCCTCGGCCTGGCGCCCTTCGCCTCCGAAGGCACATTGAAGATCACCGATGCCAAGATGAAGCTGTGGTGGCCCTACATACGCGACAGCCTGCCCCTGGTGCTGCAAGACGGCGTCCTGAGCCTCGACACGCATTACCGCCTCAATTTCGCCAAAGGCACCGAGCTGCTGCTCGACAAGGCGTCCCTGCGCATAGCGCCGTTCGCCATCAAAGCGCCCGATGGTCGACCCCTGGCGCGCCTGGCCAGCCTCGACGTCAGCGACGCCACCCTCGACCTGGCCAAGCAGCGCGTCATCGTGGGCAAGGTCCGTAGCGAAAAGCTGGAAACCTGGGCCGCCCTCCAACCCGACGGTCAGCTGGATTGGCAGGCGCTGTTCGCCAGCCAGCCGAGTGCGCCCTCGACCAAGGGCAAGCACGTACCTGCAACGGCCGAGCCTGCCCGCACCCAGGCTTCGGCGCCGGCTAAGCCGTGGCAGGTGCTGCTCAAAGACGTACAGACACACAACGCGCTGATCCACTTGCAGGACCGTCGGCAGAAAGAGCCGGTAGCCCTGGACGTCGGCCCGCTCAACCTGACGATGCGTGGCTACGATAGCCTCAACGGCTCGCCGTTCGAGCTCAAGCTCGACACCGGCGTCGGCAAGCAAGGCAAGCTGCAAGCGGCCGGCCAGGTCAATCTGGCACCGGTCAGTGCCAACCTCGATGTCAGCACCCAGGACATCGACCTGCGTATCGCCCAGGCTTACATCAACCCTTACATCCTTCTGGAACTGCGCAGTGGCATGCTCGACAGCCAGCTCAAGGTCGAGCTGGCCAGCGTCGATCCCTTGGCATTGACCGTCAGCGGCAAGGCGCAAGTCGACCAGTTGCACACTCTCGACACGATCAAGAACCGCGACCTGGTCAAATGGCAGCAGGTCGATGCCGACGGTATTCGTTACGTGCACGGCGATGCGCTGTCGATCGACAAGGTGACGCTGCAGCAGCCCTACGCGCGCTTCATCATCAACGAAGACCGCACCACCAACATCGATGACCTGTTGATCCCCCAACCTGCCGGCGCCCAGGCCGCCTCCACGCCCGCGCAGCCGGCCAAACCCGCCGACAAGCCGCTGAGCATTCGGATCGGTCGGATCGACATCAAGGACGGTTCGGCCAATTTCGCCGACCTCACCCTGACGCCGAACTTCGCCACCGCCGCGCAGCAACTCAACGGCATGGTCGGCACTATCGACAATCGTCGCTCCCTACCTGCCAGCGTGGACATCCAGGGCAAGGTGGACCGTTACGCGCCGGTGATCGTCCACGGTGCGCTGAACCCCTTCGACCCGATGGACAGCCTCGACATCGCCGCCAGCTTCCGCCGCGTCGAGCTGACCACATTGACGCCCTACTCCGGCAAATTCGCCGGTTACCGCATTCGCAAGGGTCGGCTCAACCTCGATTTGCACTACGTCATCACCCAGGGTCGGCTGCAGGCGGAGAACACCGTCGAAGTCGAGCAATTGCAATTGGGCGACCGGGTCGACAGCCCCGATGCGGTCGACCTGCCGATCCGCCTGGCCGTAGCGCTGCTCAAGGACAGCCATGGCAAGATCTCCCTGAAACTGCCGGTGTCGGGCGACCTCAACAATCCGCAGTTCAGCGTGATGCCGATCGTGTGGCAGACCCTGCGCAACCTGGCCCTGCGCGCCGTGCAGTCGCCGTTCAAGCTCATCGGTAGCTTGGTAGCCGGCGGACAGTCGCAAGACCTCAGTACCGTGGCCTTCGCGCCTGGCTCCAGCGAACTGGCCGGCGATGCGCGCGCTGCGCTGGACAAACTGGCTGCTGGCCTCAAGGCGCGGCCGCAGCTGCGTCTGGAGATAGAAGGTACCAGTGCGCAATCCAGCGACGGGCCGCTCTTGGCACGTCAACGCCTGGAGCGCGAGTACCAGGCCACTTGGTACAAGATCTTGCAAAGGCGCGGTGACAAGGTGCCGGCCAATGCGTCCATGCTGGTCGTCAGCGAAGACGACAAGCCCGCCATGCTCGAAGGCATCTATCGCCTGCGCCTAAAACAGCAACCGCCGCCGCAATGGGAACGATTGAGCCGTGAGCAGCGTACGCTGCAGTTGCGCGAGGCCGTGCTGAAGTTCTGGTCGGAAAGCGCCACGCTCCAGCGCCAACTCGGGCAGGACCGAGCCAGTAGCATCAAGGACTACCTGGTCGACAAAGGTGGGCTGAGCGACGACCGGGTGTACTTCGTCGATACGACCCTGGGGCAAGCGCAGAGCGATGGCCGAGTCGTCACGCCGTTGCATTTGGACGTGGAATGAGGGGTATGGCCATTCCCTGAGATGCAAAAAACCCGGCACGAGTGCCGGGTTTTTCATGTGGCCCGATCCATCGGGCCAAACCAGAAGCTTACTGAGTTTTCAGCGCTTCGGTGGTGACGCTCTTCACGCCTTTGATTTTCTTGGTGATAGCAACGGCGGTGGTTTTCTGGGCTTCGGTCAGGGTAACGCCATCGTTGGTGGACAATGCAACTACACCGTGGGTGGTTTCAACGGTGATGTCCGAACCTGGGATGCCTTTCTCGGTCAGCAGGTCAGCCTTGACCTTGGTGGTGATCCAGGTGTCGCTGGTTTCTTGCTTGGCCTTGGTGACTTCACCGGCCGCCATCATCAGCGGGGCCTGGGAAGTTTGCTGGGCAGCGAAAGCCGCGTTGGTCATGGTCAGGGTCAGAGCGGTAGCAGCGGCGGCAGCGATAGCGAACTTCTTCATACAAGACACTCCTGTTTTTCGAAAAGTCTGCGCCGTGGTTTCCGGCTGCAGGTAACTAAATAGATTGCAGAGGCTGTGCCAGGTTCAAAATTTAATAAATCTCAATTAAAACAAGTAGTTAGCATTTTTATGGATTGGTACGTTCGTGCATTTTGCAAGCCGTCGTCAAATCCTGCATGCAAGATGCAAGTCCGCGAATAAAAACGACAGGCAAAAAGAAAGGGCCCCGCTGGGGCCCTTTCGATTTACCGCACGATCACGCTTACACGCCGGAGGATTTCGCCGCCGCCACATCTTTGATCGACAGCTTGATACGGCCGCGGTTGTCCACGTCCAGTACCAGTACTTCGACTTCCTCGCCTTCCTTGAGCACGTCGGTGACTTTCTCTACGCGCTCGTTGCTGAGCATGGAGATGTGCACCAGACCGTCTTTGCCCGGCAGGATGTTGACGAAGGCACCGAAGTCGACGATTCGCTCGACCTTGCCGACATAGATCTTGCCGATTTCGGCCTCGGCCGTGATGCCCAGTACGCGTTGACGTGCCGCTTCGGCCGCATCCTTGGTTTCGCCGAAGATCTTGATCGAGCCATCGTCTTCAATGTCGATCGACGCCTTGGTCTCTTCGCAGATGGCGCGGATGGTCGCGCCGCCTTTGCCGATGACGTCACGGATCTTGTCGGTGTCGATCTTCATCGCGATCATGGTCGGTGCGTTGGCCGACAGTTCGGTACGCGACTGGCCGATGATCTGGTTCATCTGACCGAGGATGTTCAGGCGCGCTTCCAGGGCTTGGCCCAGGGCGATCTCCATGATCTCTTCGGTGATGCCGTTGATCTTGATGTCCATCTGCAGCGCAGTGACGCCTTTGGCGGTACCGGCCACTTTGAAGTCCATGTCGCCCAGGTGGTCTTCGTCACCGAGGATGTCGGTGAGGATGGCGAACTTCTCACCTTCCTTGACCAGGCCCATGGCGATACCGGCGACCGGTGCCTTCATCGGCACACCGGCGTCCATCAGGGCCAGGGAAGCGCCGCAGACCGAGGCCATGGAGCTGGAACCGTTGGACTCGGTGATTTCCGAGACGACGCGGATGGTGTACGGGAAGACGTCGGCGCCCGGCAGCATGGCCTGGACCGAACGGCGGGCCAGACGGCCGTGACCGATTTCGCGACGGCCTGCACCGCCCATGCGGCCACACTCGCCCACCGAGAACGGTGGGAAGTTGTAGTGCAGCATGAAGGGGTCTTTCTTCTCGCCTTCGAGGGTGTCGAGCAGCTGTGCGTCACGCGCGGTACCCAGGGTCGCGACGACCAGGGCCTGGGTCTCGCCACGGGTGAACAGGGCCGAGCCGTGGGTCTTGGGCAGAACACCGACTTCGATGTTCAGCGGACGCACGGTCTTGGTGTCACGACCGTCGATACGCGGCTTGCCGTTGACGATGTTTTCGCGAACGGTGCGGTATTCGATTTCGCCGAAGATCTCTTTGACCTGGGCAGCCGAAGGCTGGCCTTCTTCGCCGGAGAACTTGGCGATCGCCTGATCGCGCAGCTCGCCCAGACGAGCATAGCGGTCGGCCTTGACGGTGATGGTGTAGCCTTCGGAAACGGCTGCGCCGAACTCGGCACGGATGGCGTCGAACAGTTCGGTGTTGGCGACGGCAGGTTTCCAGTCCCAGGTCGGCTTGGCAGCTTCGGCGGCCAGCTCTTTGACGGCCTTGATGACCGACTGGAATTCGTCGTGGGCGAACAGTACTGCACCCAACATCTGGTCTTCGGTCAGCTCTTGGGCTTCGGATTCGACCATCAGCACGGCGTCAGCGGTACCGGCGACGACCATGTCCAGGCTCGAGGCGGCCAGTTGCTCGTAGGTGGGGTTGAGCAGGTAGCCGGTGCTTTCATGGAACGCGACACGGGCAGCGCCGATCGGGCCTTCGAACGGAATGCCGGAGATGGCCAGGGCGGCCGAGGTGCCGATCATCGCAGCGATGTCCGGATCGGTCTTCTTGCTAGTGGAGACCACGGTGCAGACGACCTGCACTTCGTTCATGAAGCCTTCCGGGAACAGCGGACGGATCGGACGGTCGATCAGGCGCGAGGTCAGGGTCTCTTTCTCGGAAGGACGGCCTTCGCGCTTGAAGAAGCCGCCAGGGATCTTGCCGGCAGCGTAGGTTTTTTCCTGGTAGTGCACCGACAGAGGGAAGAAGCCCTTGCCTGGATCGGCTTGCTTGGCACCGACCACGGTCACCAGCACGGTGACATCGTTATCGACGGTGACCAGCACGGCGCCGCTTGCCTGACGGGCAATGCGGCCGGTTTCTAGCGTAACGGTCGACTGACCGAACTGGAATTTCTTGATTACCGGGTTCACGGTTTCCTACCTTTTCAATGGCTCTGGGGGAACTGGTTTCTTGCGAATTCTTGGGCAGAACAGGGAATCGGCCCCGTTGACCGTCCAGATACAACACGAGGCTGGGAGCCTGACTGCCGCGCGGGAAAACCGCACGACAGGCTCAGGCTGCCAACCTCGAAGAGATGCCGGGCGTATCCGACGGCGATGCTGATGTCCAGCACTGCCAAAGATGGCGACACGCCCCGCACACCACTGGCCAGGCCGCTATTAGCGACGCAGGCCCAGACGACCGATCAGGGTGCTGTAACGCGTGGTGTCTTTGCCCTTCAGGTAGTCCAGCAGCTTACGACGCTGGTTGACCATACGAATCAGACCACGACGGGAGTGGTGGTCTTTGTCGTTGGCCTTGAAGTGGCCTTGCAGCTTGTTGATGTTGGCGGTCAGCAGAGCAACCTGCACTTCCGGGCTACCGGTGTCACCGGCGGCTTGCTGATAGTCGGCAACGATCTGAGCTTTTTCTTCGACGCTGAGTGCCATTTGGCTTCTCCTGATGAACGGAACCCGCAAGCGGATTCCAATAGGCCGGGGGAAAACCCCGTATTAATAAAGAAGGCATGACCGCGCCTATTAACAGCCACCCTTTCATCCACAGGTTCGGGCCGAGGCCCTGGCCTGTGGTTTCGGCCAGTCTGGCCGAATCATTTCGACCGAGTCTATCCGACCGAATCACTCGGACCGAATCAATCGACGCGGCGCGATGCGCCCGTCTTCGCTCACTTCGCCGATACCGAGGAAGCGACCGCTGTCGTCCTGTACCCGAACCATGCCGAACTGCGGCGATTCGGGTGCTCGCACGGGTTGACCGTGCAGCCAGTAAAACGCGCTATTGGCCGACAAGCATACCAGCGGCCAATGCAAAAGACCGCTGTCCGATGGCATCAGGAAGCGGTCGAGCGCTTCGTTGCCGCCTTCGGCGTGAGCTTGCTCCAACGCTTCGAGGGTAACGGTCTGCGCCAATTCGAACGGCCCGGCGTGGGTCCGACGCAGCTCGGCGACGTACGCGCCGCAACCCAAGGCTTCGCCCAGGTCTTCGACCAGGGTGCGAATATAAGTGCCTTTGGTGCAGCCCACCGACAGCCGCGCGCGGCTGCCTTCGCTCTCGAGCAGTTCGAGGCGCGTAATAGTAACAGAACGCGGCTCGCGCTCCACTACCTCTCCGGCACGCGCCAACTTGTACAGCGGCTGCCCGTCACGCTTGAGTGCCGAGTACATGGGCGGTATCTGGCTGATCGGCCCCCGAAACGCCGGCAGGGCCGCTTCGATGTCGGCGCGACCAACGGTCACTTCGCGGGTCTGCAACACCTCGCCTTCGGCGTCGCCGGTGTTGGTGGTCTGCCCCAGCTGCATGACCGTCTCGTAGCCCTTGTCGGAATCGAGCAGGTATTGCGAAAACTTGGTCGCTTCGCCGAAACACAGGGGCAATACGCCGGTGGCCAACGGATCGAGGCTACCGGTATGGCCGGCCTTCTCCGCGTTGAGCAACCAACGGACTTTCTGCAGGGCCGCGTTGGAGGTGAACCCCAGCGGCTTGTCGAGCAGGATGATGCCGCTGACGTTACGGCGAATACGTTTGACCTGGGCCACCGCTTACTCCTTGTCGACGTCCGGTTCGTCTGCCTGGTGCAGACGGTCTTCGGCCACGGCGCGTTCGATCAACGCCGACAGATGGACGCCACGGCTGACGCTCTCGTCGTAGTGGAAGTGCAACTGCGGCACGCTGCGCAACTGCATCGCGCGGCCCAGGTGGAGGCGCAGGAAACTGGCGGCGCTGTTCAGGGCCTTGAGGCTCTGAGCCACGGCGGTACCGTCGTCATCGTCGCCCATGACGGTGATGAACACCTTGGCGTGACCGACGTCGCGGCTGACGTCGACGGCGGTGATGGTGACCAGCCCGACACGCGGGTCCTTGACTTCACGGCGGATCAGCTCGGCCAGCTCGCGCTGCATCTGATCGCCAATACGTTGGGTACGGCTATATTCTTTGGCCATTCTTGCTACCTGTATCTAAAGCGGCAAACGCCCGGCGAGGCGCGAGCCTGACCGGGCGTTACCTGGTGAGGCGCTGCCTGCCGCGATCACGCGGAGGCTGCGCCCGGCACGACCCTTACAGGGTACGGGCCACCTGGACTTTCTCGAACACTTCGATCTTGTCGCCGACCTTGACGTCGTTGTAGCTCTTGACGCCAATACCGCACTCCATGCCGTTACGCACTTCGGCAGCATCGTCCTTGAAGCGACGCAGCGATTCCAGCTCGCCTTCGAAGATCACCACGTCGTCGCGCAGCACGCGGATCGGACGGTTGCGATAGACGATACCTTCGATGACCATGCAGCCAGCGATGGCGCCGAACTTCGGCGAACGGAACACGTCGCGCACTTCGGCGACGCCCAGGATGTTCTCGCGAACATCGCTGCCGAGCATGCCGGTCAACGCTTTCTTGACGTCTTCGATGATGTCGTAGATCACGTTGTAGTAACGCATGTCCAGACCTTCCTGCTCGACGATCTTGCGCGCACCGGCATCGGCACGCACGTTGAAGCCGAACAGTACAGCGTTGGAGGCCAGCGCCAGGTTGGCATCGCTCTCGGTGATACCACCGACGCCGCCACCGACCACACGCACCTGCACTTCGTCGTTGCCCAGGCCGCCGAGCGAGCCTTGCAGCGCCTCGAGCGAGCCACGCACATCGGTCTTGAGCACGATGTTGAGGGTCTTCTTCTCTTCCTGACCCATGGTCTCGAAGATGTTCTCCAGCTTGCCGGCGTGCGCACGGGCCAGCTTGACCTCGCGGTACTTGCCTTGGCGGAACATGGCGACTTCGCGGGCTTTCTTCTCGTCAGCCACTACCGACAGCTCGTCACCGGCTTCCGGAGTGCCGTCCAGGCCGAGAATCTCGACCGGGATGGACGGGCCGGCTTCCTTCACAGGCTTGCCGTTCTCGTCGAGCATGGCACGCACGCGGCCATAGTTGGAACCGCACAGGACCATGTCGCCCTGACGCAGCGTACCGTCCTGAACCAGGATGGTAGCGACCGGGCCGCGGCCCTTGTCCAGGCGCGATTCGACCACCACACCGCGACCAGGCGCGGTCGGCGTGGCGTTGAGCTCGAGGATCTCGGCTTGCAGCAACACGGCTTCGAGCAGTTCGTCGACACCGGTGCCCATCTTGGCCGAAACCTTGACGAAAGGCGTGTCGCCACCCCAGTCCTCGGAGGTCACGCCTTCGACGGACAGCTCGTTGCGAATGCGATCGAGGTCGGCACCCGGCTTGTCGATCTTGTTCACCGCGACCACCAGCGGAACGCCGGCCGCCTTGGCATGCTGCACCGCTTCGCGGGTCTGCGGCATGACACCGTCGTCGGCCGCCACCACCAGGATGACGATGTCGGTCGCCTTGGCACCACGGGCACGCATTTGGGTAAACGCGGCGTGACCCGGGGTGTCGAGGAAGGTGACCATGCCACGGTCGGTTTCGACGTGGTAGGCACCGATGTGCTGGGTGATGCCACCGGCCTCGCCCGCAGCGACCTTGGCGCGACGGATGTAGTCGAGCAGCGAGGTCTTGCCGTGGTCGACGTGGCCCATGACGGTCACGACCGGCGCACGGGATTCGACCACGCCTTCGAACTTCAGCGACTCGGCCAGGGAATCTTCCAGCGCGCTGTCGCTGATCAGCGTGACCTTGTGGCCCAGCTCTTCGGCGATCAGCTGGGCAGTTTCCTGATCCAGCACCTGGTTGATGGTCACCGGAGTGCCCATCTTGAACATGAACTTGACGACTTCCGCGCCCTTGACCGACATCTGCTGGGCAAGTTCGGACACGGTGATGGTCTCACCGATGGTGACGTCACGCACGAGCGGACCGGTCGGGCTCTGGAAGCCATGCTGATTGCGCTTCTTCAGCTTGCCTTTGCCGCCACGGCCGCGACGCGCGCCATCGCTCTCTTCGTCGGTGGTGCGTGGAGCGGCGCGCGGGGTCGGCGCCTTCTCCTTTTCCTTCACCTTGACTTTGATCGACACGCGCGGCGCTTCACCACGACGCTCGCCACCACGGCGGTCGTCTTCACGGGTGCGCGTCTCGTTGCGACGGGTCTCGTCCTTCTTGCGCTCGGCGGCACGTGCAGCGGCGTCGTCGGACACCGGCGCGTTGGCCACGGCTGGCGCTGCCGGTGCAGCAGCAGGCTTGGCGGCAGGTGCGGAGGCAGGTGCCTCGGCGGCCTGACGACGGTTCTGCTCTTCGGCGCGCTGCTGGTTCTGCGCTTCGCTCTTGGCGCGCTCGGCGTTTTCCGCCGCACGGCGCTCTTCGAGCTCACGCTTCTGCTCGGCCTGGATTTCTTCAGGGCTGCGCTGAACGAATACTTTCTTCTTGCGTACTTCTACGCTGATGCTCTTGCTACCGGCCACACGCAGGGTGCTGGTGGTCTTGCGCTGCAAGGTGATCTTGCGCGGTTCCTGCGCCTTGCTTTTGTGGCTGCTTTTCAAATGAGTCAGCAGGACCTGCTTCTCATTGTCGGTCACTACCTGACCGGCGTCGGTGTGCGGTAGGCCCGCCTCACGCATCTGCTGCAGCAGGCGCTCTACCGGTGCCTCGACCTCTTGGGCCAGTTCTTTCACCGTGACTTGCGTCATGCATTTCTCTCCTCAGGCCACGCCTAATTACTCGAACCAGTGGGCTCGGGCGGCCATGATCAACTTGCCGGCACGCTCTTGGTCGATGCCGTCGATGTCGAGCAGGTCGTCAATCGACTGCTCGGCCAGGTCTTCGCGGTTAACCACACCGCGCACCGCCAGTTCCGCCGCCAGGTCCGGATCCATGCCCTCGAGGGAGAGCAGGTCTTCGGCCGGCTGGGCGTCTGCCAGTTTTTCTTCGGTAGCGATGGCTTTGGTCAACAAACGGTCCTTGGCACGAGCGCGAAGCTCGTTGACGATTTCCTCGTCGAAGCCATCGATGTTGAGCATTTCTTCCAACGGTACGTAGGCAATTTCTTCGAGGCTGGTAAAGCCTTCGTCGACCAGCACTTGTGCCAGCTCCTCGTCGACTTCCAGTTCTTCAACGAAATTACGCAGGATGTCGCCAGTTTCTGCTTGCTGCTTGGCCTGGATATCCTTCTCGGTCATCACGTTCAGGGTCCAGCCGGTCAACTGACTGGCCAGGCGAACGTTCTGCCCGCCACGACCGATGGCCTGGGCGAGGTTGTCTTCGGCGACGGCGATGTCCATGGCATGGGCATCCTCATCAACGATGATCGCCGCGACTTCAGCCGGCGACATGGCGTTGATGACAAATTGTGCCGGGTTATCGTCCCAGAGGACGATATCGACACGCTCGCCACCCAACTCGCCGGACACGGCTTGCACACGCGAACCGCGCATGCCGATACAGGCACCTTGCGGGTCGATGCGCTTGTCCTTGGAGCGGACGGCGATCTTGGCACGCGATCCCGGATCCCGGGAAGCGGCCATGACTTCGATGAGGCCTTCGGCGATTTCCGGGACCTCGATGCGGAACAGCTCGATCAGCATCTGTGGCGCGGTGCGCGACAGGATCAGCTGCGGGCCGCGGTTTTCACTGCGAATCTCCTTGAGCAGTGCGCGCAAACGCACACCGACGCGGAAGGTTTCGCGGGGAATGATGTCTTCACGGGCCAGCAATGCTTCGGCATTGTTGCCCAGGTCGACGATGATGTTGTCACGGGTGACTTTCTTGACGGTGCCGGAGATGATCTCGTTGACCCGCTCGCGGTAAGCGTCGACCACCTGGGCACGTTCGGCTTCGCGCACTTTCTGCACGATGACCTGCTTGGCGGTCTGGGCCGCGATGCGACCGAACTCGATCGACTCGATCTTTTCTTCGATCACGTCGCCGACTTGAGCTTCGGGGTGGGTCAGGTGGACCTTGGTCGGCCAGGTTTCGATCGCCGGATCGTCCAGTGCGTCTTCATCGACCACGGTCCAGCGACGGAACGTCTCGTAGCTGCCGGTGTGGCGGTTGATTTCCACACGCAGATCGACTTCGTCTTCAAAACGTTTCTTGGTTGCGGTCGCCAGCGCTACTTCCAGCGCCTCGAAAATCACACCAGGGGGTACACCCTTTTCGTTGGATACCGATTCAACAACCAGCAGTACTTCTTTGCTCATCGTACGCCTCGCCTTGCGCAAGCCATTGGACCCGTATGATCCAGCGGGCCCGGCACGTCTCAGTCAAAACTGGGAATAATATTGGCCTTGTCGATCGAGTCGATCGGCAACAGGAATTCGTTTTGGTCCACCTGGACCACCACATCCTGGTCCTCTACGCCGCGGAGGAGGCCTTGGAAGTTGCGACGGCCTTCGAAAGGCGTACGCAGCTTGATCTTCACTTGTTCGCCGGCATGCGAGGCGAACTGTTCCAACGTGAACAGCGGGCGATCCATACCGGGCGAAGACACCTCAAGGGCGTACTCACTGCTGATCGGATCTTCAACATCAAGCACACCGCTGATCTGGCGGCTGACGGCTTCGCAGTCCTCCACCATGATCCCGCCTTCCTTGTCGATGTAGACACGCAACACCGTGTGCTTGCCCTGGGAGATGTATTCGATCCCCCAGCATTGAAAGCCCAGACCCTCGACAACCGGGGCCAACAAGGCCTGCAACTGTTCTAGCTTGCTCGACACCTGAACCCCCTCGTGCATGCTGTGCAAATAAAAAATGGGCGAAACGCCCATCCCTGGAGACGCCATTGGACAACGGCGTCGAAACTGTTCGGCTAGCAAAAAGCCCCTGAAAAGGGGCTTCGCTGAAGCTGGTTGCGGGGGCTGGATTTGAACCAACGACCTTCGGGTTATGAGCCCGACGAGCTACCAAGCTGCTCCACCCCGCGACAAAGCTGGGGCAAAAGTATAAGACTGAACCCTGCTCAGGGTCAATCCGACCTCCACCTGCAAGAAAGCCCGCTACAGCGGGCTCTCATGCTTCAATTGGTACCGAGAAGGGGACTCGAACCCCTACACCCTATGGGCACAACCACCTCAAGGTTGCGTGTCTACCAATTCCACCACCTCGGCAATACTACATTTGAAACCCGTGACGCTTACTGCATTGTGTAACCTTTTACTTTTGTTCTTCAGCCGGAGGAGGTACATCACCTTGCTGGGTGGTTTCGCTCTTCTGCTCTTTCAGAACAGGCACATCGTCATTGACCGCAGGCTTTGGCTCTTTAACTTCAAGAACCGCTGGATCTGGCAAACCGGCTTGGGAAAGCTGGTGAGCCTGCTGCTTTGCGAAGTATCCTAACCCAAGTGCGGTCAGAAAGAAAGTAGCAGCGAGTATACCGGTCAATTTACTTAGGAACGTTGCCGAACCTTGACTTCCGAATACAGTGTTAGAAGCACCCGCACCGAAAGAAGCACCGGCTTCGGCACCTTTACCCTGTTGCATCAACACCAGCGCTACTACCGACAGCGCGGCCAACAGATGAAAAACAACTACGACTGTTTCCAGCATTTCAGTTTCCTGCGGCGCGACAAATTGCACCGAATTCGTCTGCGTTCAAGGACGCTCCACCAACGAGCCCCCCATCGATATCCGGCATGCCGAACAATTCGGCGGCATTGGACGCTTTCACGCTACCGCCGTAGAGCAGCTGGACATGAGCTGCGACTTCGGCATCTTCTTTCGCCAACTGCGCGCGAATAGCCGCGTGCACATCCTGAGCTTGCTGCGGGGAGGCCGTAAGGCCTGTACCGATGGCCCAAACAGGCTCATAAGCGATCACCGCATTGGCAAAAGCGGCAACACCGAACGTGTCGATGATACTGCTCAGTTGACGCTCGACAACTTCGAGTGTCTTGCCCGCCTCACGCTCTTCAAGGGTTTCCCCGATGCAGAGCACTGGCTTCAAACCGCAGGCCTGGGCGGCTGCAAACTTCTGCTGAAGCACTTTCTCGCTTTCGCCAATGACCTGGCGACGCTCCGAATGACCTACCAGCACCAACTTGCAACCCAGTTCAGCCAATTGACTCGGAGCAACTTCCCCAGTCAACGCGCCCTGTTCGGGCTGTATTGCAGAATTCTGTGCACCTACGGCGATTCCACCACTCTGGAGCGCATCGATTACTTGACCGATGTGCAACGAAGAAGGAAATACCGCAACTTCGACCTCACCCGACTGGGGCAACTTCCGTAGCCCTTCGAGCAGTTCAGCGACACCGGCGCGGGTACCGTGCATCTTCCAGTTACCAGCTACCATGGGGCGGCGCATGCTTTACCTCACAGGTCGAAGTGGGCGCAGATATTACCCAACCAGAAACGCCCTGGCAAGCGTCTTTCAAGCACAGACTTGTTCGACGAGCTTGGCCAAGGCTTCGGCGTGGCGGCGCACCTGAATTTCGTCATCGCCTTCGACCATCACGCGCACCAACGGCTCGGTGCCGGACTTGCGCAACAGCACGCGACCACGGCCGGCCATCGCCTCGGTGGCCTCGGCACTGGCCTGTTGCACGGCAGGGTTTTCCAGTGGATCGTCCTGGCCGGCGGCGAACCGCACGTTGATCAGCACCTGCGGGCACTTGCGCACGCCTTGACGCGCCTGGGCCAGGGTTTCGCCACGACGCTTGAGGGCCATGAGCACCTGCAGCGCGGCAATGATCGCATCGCCGGTCGTGGTGTGGTTGCAGCACACCACGTGACCCGAGTTTTCGCCGCCCAACTGCCAGTCGCGCTCCAGCAGCTCAGCCATGACATAGCGGTCACCGACCTTGGCACGGGCGAAGGGAATGTCCAGGTCCTTGAGCGCCAACTCCAGACCCAGGTTGCTCATGAGCGTGCCCACCACACCGCCCTGCAATTTGCCACGCGCCTGAAGATCGCGCGCAATGACGAACAACAACTCGTCACCATCGACGATCGCACCCGTATGATCGACCATCAGCACGCGATCGCCATCACCGTCGAAAGCGATGCCCAGGTCGGCATGGCCGACCAGCACAGCGGCTTGCAGCGACTCAATGTGCGTGGAGCCGCAACCTTCGTTGATGTTCAGACCGTCCGGCTGGGCATGCAGCACGGTGACGTCGGCGCCCAGCTCCTTGAACACGCTCGGCGCGACTTTGTAGGTGGCGCCATGGGCGCAGTCGACCACCAGCTTGAGCCCTTCGAAGCTGGTGCCGGTCGGCACGCTGCCCTTGCAGAACTCGATGTAGCGCCCGGCGGCGTCGTTGATGCGCGACACCTTGCCAAGTTTGGTGGACTCGACCACCGTCATGGGCTGGTCGAGCAGCTCTTCGATCATCAGCTCGATGTCGTCCGGCAGCTTGGTGCCTTTGCCCGAAAAGAACTTGATGCCGTTGTCGTCATGCGGGTTGTGCGAAGCACTGATAACGATGCCCGCTTCGGCGTGGAAGGTGCGCGTCAGGTAGGCGATGGCAGGCGTGGGCATCGGCCCCAACAGCATGACATCGGCACCGGCTGCAGACAGCCCGGCCTCCAGGGCAGACTCGAACATGTAGCCTGAGATACGCGTGTCCTTGCCGACCAATACGCGGCAATGGCCGAGCTTGCGGAACGCCATGCCCGCCGCCCACCCCAGCTTGAGCATGAAATCCGGGGTAATGGGAAATTGCCCGACGCGGCCACGAATGCCGTCGGTGCCGAAATATTTTCTGCTCATATGAAACTCCAATTGTTCTATTCGGCGTTCTGCACCGCGGCGATCATTCGCACGACATCGACGGTTTCGGCCACGTCATGGACACGCAGAATGCTGGTGCCTTTGGTCATGGCGAGCGCCGCGAGCGCCAAGCCACCGTACAGGCGCTCATCCACCGGGCGCTGCAGGGTCAGGCCGATCATACTCTTGCGCGACACTCCGACCAGCAAGGGGCGGTGCAGTTCCTGAAGCGCCTCCAGATGCTTGAACAGGCTGAGGTTGTGCTCGAGCGTCTTGGCGAAACCGAACCCAGGGTCGAGGATGATCCGCTCTGCTGGGATGCCGGCCGCGCCACACACCGCCATGCGCTGCTGCAGGTAGTCGCGCACTTCTGCGGTGACATCGGTGTAGTGAGGGGCGTCCTGCATCGTACCCGGCTCGCCACGCATATGCATCAGGCACACCGGCAGGCCGGTCGCCGCTGCGGCGGCCAATGCGCCCTCGCGCTCGAGCGCACGCACGTCGTTGATCAAACCTGCACCTACGCGTGCCGATTCGAGCATGACTTCGGGTGTCGAGGTATCGACGGAAATCACCACATCCAGGCGTTTGGCAATGGCCTCGACCATGGGCACGACACGTTCCAGCTCTTGCGCCACCGTCACAGGATCGGCGCCCGGCCGGGTCGATTCGCCGCCGATGTCGATCAGCGTGGCACCGGCCTCGACCATCGCTTGTGCGTGGAACAGCGCCTGGTCACGTTGCGCGAAACGCCCCCCGTCCGAGAACGAATCGGGGGTGACGTTGAGGATGCCCATGACGTGGGTACGGGAAAGGTCCAAAACCCGGTTGCCGCAAGGCAACCGGGTGGAGTACTGCGGGAAAGTCATAGAAGCCCTTAGTGATGAGCGGCTGGACCGCCAATCGGGGACTCTGGGCGATCGCCCTGGGAAGCCGGCGTACCGGAATCGCCTGCGTCGTTGTCCCAATCGCGTGGCTCACGCGGTGCGCGACCAGCCATGATGTCGTCGATCTGCTCGGCATCGATGGTTTCGTACTTCATGAGCGCATCGGCCATGGCGTCGAGCTTGTCGCGGTTTTCAGTCAGAATCTGCTGCGCCGTGGCGTAGCACTGGTCGATGATGCTGCGCACTTCCGAGTCAATCAGCTTGGCCGTTTCGCCGGAGACGCTGGCCTGCTGCGAACCGCCGCCACGACCCAGGAAGACCTCGCCCTCTTCTTCTGCATACATCAACGGCCCAAGTTTTTCCGACAGGCCCCACTTGGTCACCATGTTCCGTGCGATCTGGCTGGCACGCATGATGTCGTTCGACGCACCGGTGGTGACACCGTCGAAACCAAGAGTCATCTCTTCGGCGATACGGCCACCGTACAGCGAGCAGATCTGGCTGATCAGCGCGCGCTTGGAGAGGCTGTAACGATCTTCCTCGGGCAGGAACATGGTCACGCCAAGGGCCCGACCGCGCGGAATGATCGAAACCTTGTAGACCGGATCGTGCTCGGGAACGATGCGACCCACGATCGCATGACCCGCTTCGTGATAAGCGGTATTGCGTTTTTCCTTCTCGGACATGACCATAGTCTTGCGCTCGGCGCCCATCATGATCTTGTCTTTGGCCAACTCGAACTCTTTCATCTCGACCAGACGCTTGCCGGAACGGGCTGCGAACAGCGACGCTTCGTTGACCAGGTTGGCGAGGTCGGCACCGGAGAAGCCGGGCGTACCGCGAGCGATGACCGCCGGGTTGACATTGTCGCCTGCCGGCACTTTGCGCATGTGGACTTTGAGGATCTGCTCACGACCACGGATGTCCGGCAGCCCGACCACCACCTGGCGGTCGAAGCGACCAGGACGCAGCAGCGCGGGGTCGAGCACGTCAGGACGGTTGGTGGCGGCGATGACGATGATGCCATCGTTCATCTCGAAGCCGTCCATTTCCACCAGCAGCTGGTTCAGGGTCTGCTCACGCTCGTCGTGACCACCGCCCATGCCAGCGCCACGGTGACGGCCGACGGCGTCGATCTCGTCGATGAAGATGATGCACGGCGCATGCTTCTTGGCCTGTTCGAACATGTCGCGGACACGGCTGGCGCCGACGCCGACGAACATTTCCACAAAGTCGGAACCGGAAATGGTGAAGAACGGCACCTTGGCTTCGCCGGCGATGGCCTTGGCCAACAACGTTTTACCGGTACCGGGCGGGCCGACCATCAGCACGCCGCGGGGGATACGACCACCCAGACGTTGGAACTTGCCCGGATCGCGCAGGAACTCGACCAGCTCGCCCACTTCTTCCTTGGCCTCGTCGCAACCGGCGACGTCGGACAGAGTGGTTTTCACCTGGTCTTCGGACAGCAGGCGCGCCTTGCTCTTGCCAAAGCTCATCGGCCCGCCCTT
Source organism: Pseudomonas sp. UBA6562 (assembly GCF_002434265.1). GTDB lineage: Bacteria > Pseudomonadota > Gammaproteobacteria > Pseudomonadales > Pseudomonadaceae > Aquipseudomonas. Next base: position 48,075 of record NZ_DJJS01000006.1, read on the forward strand.
GCCGCCGGCGCCGCCCTGCATCTGGCGCATGAAGAACATGAACACCGCGATGATCACCAGGATCGGGAAGCTGGCCACCAGCAGTTGGGTCCAGATGCTTTGCTGCTCGGGCTGCTTGCCTTCGACGACGACGTTGTTGTCGACCAAGTCGCCGATCAGGCCGTTGTCGGCAATGGCCGGACGGATGGTCTTGAAGGTGTCGCCATCGGACCGTTTACCGTTGATGACGGCGCCGTCGACCGTGACGCGCTCGACCTTACCGTCCTTGACTTGCTGGATGAAGTCGGAATAGTTGAGGGTCTGCGGCTCGTTCGGGCTGGAGAAGTTGTTCATCACCGTCACCAGGACGGCTGCGATGATCAACCACAGGATCAGATTCTTTGCCATGTCGTTCAATTAGCTACCCTCTGAGGTCGGCGCACGACGCGGCCGTGCCTCGCATGATATACAGCGCCCTAACTTACTACATCGCCCACGCGTTGGCAGGCGCCGTCTGTAACCCTTTGTGAAATGAAGACTACACGAAGTTCAGATAGTGCTGACGCAAGGGCCGATTGGAAATAACTATTACCTAACGAGCCTACGCCCTCCTCTTCAACCCTTGAAGCCCTTGCCGAGCAGATATTGCTCGCGGGAACGGTCACGGGAGGACGACGGTTTGCGCATCTGCACTTTGTCGAACCGGCTGCGTACGTCTTTGAGGTACGCATCGAAGCCTTCACCCTGGAAGATCTTGATCAGGAAGTCGCCGCCCGGGCGCAACACCCGGCCGGCCAGGTCCAGTGCCAACTCGCACAGGAACATGGCGCGCGGCATGTCGACTTCCGGCGTACCACTCATGTTTGGGGCCATATCCGAAATCACAAGGTCGACGTGCGAATCGCCGACGGCTTGCAGGATCTGTTCGAGCACCGCGTCATGGGTGAAATCGCCGTGGATGAAGGTGACATCGGGAATCGAGTCCATCTCCAGGATGTCCGAGGCGATCAGGCGACCCTGCCCACCAATCAGACGACTGGTCACCTGCGACCAGCCACCCGGCGCCGCACCCAGGTCGATGACGCTCATGCCGGGGCGGATCAAACGGTCCTTTTCCTGGATCTCCAGCAGCTTGTAGCTGGCCCGGGAACGGTAGCCGTCCTTCTGCGCCTGTTTGACGAAGGGGTCGTTGAAATGCTCACGCAGCCAGTTTTGGCTGCTTTTGGAACGTTGCGCCACGGGGCACCTCGATGATATGCGTGGTGATTGACTGGGCGAGCCAGGGGCCCTCGGGTAAAATGCCGGTCAATTTTACAGAATCAGACGAAAAGGGTCAGATTATGCCGCTCAATAACGAGCAGAAGAAGCAGTTCAAATCCATTGGTCACGACCTCAAGCCGGTTCTGATCATCGCCGGCAACGGCCTGAATGAGGGTGTGGTAGCCGAGCTGGAAAGGGCTTTGGCCGACCACGAGCTGATCAAAGTGGAAATCCGTTCCGAAGATCGCGAAGAGCGGGCGGCCACCATTGCAGCACTGTGCAAGGCCGGCCGTGCCGAGCTGGTGCAAACCATCGGCAAGAAAGCGCTGGTCTACCGCAAGAATCCGCAGCCGAACAAGCAGCTGTCCAACGTCCACCGTTACAAGTAACGGTAGCCCCGATCAGTGGCGCGGACGACGCGCCCTGACCGGTACCGGCTGGGCCACCAGCACGATGCCGGAAAAGCCCAGTACCAGGAAACAGAACATCTGCCAGCGCTCGCCTACGGAAATGCCGTAGCGCAGCGTGTAGTACGCCACACAGGCGCCGAACCCGAGCAACAGCATCTGCCCGCGGAACTGTCGCCACCAGGCCGCCAGACCTTCCACCTTCGCCAACACCGCCAGCTGGGTCAGCAGCCCGAGCAATGCCACGCCGACCAACCAGCGGTCGATCTGCCCGGCGATGTCCTGCACCAGCAAGGGTGCCAGCCCCGACACCTTGAGCGCGGGCACCAGCCCTACGTGGAACACCCACAGGCCACCGACCCAAAATACCTGGGCCAGTTGCCAGAGGATGCCTTCAAGCGACGGCGCCCGCAGGCGTCGATCAGATGTGCTGGACTTCGACAATCTCGTACTCGACCGTGCCGCTGGGCGTCTTGATGACGACGATGTCGCCTTCGTCCTTGCCGATGATGGCGCGCGCGATGGGCGCACTGGCCGAAATCTTGCCCTGCTTGATGTTGGCTTCGTCCTCACCGACGATCTGGTATTTCACCCGATCGTCGGTTTCGGTATTGGCCAGCTCTACGGTGGTACCGAAGATCACCTTGCCGGAATGCGGAATCGTGGTCACGTCGATGATGACCGCGTTCTGCATGCGGCCTTCGATGTCGCGAATACGCGCCTCGACCATGCCCTGCTCCTCACGGGCGGCATGGTATTCGGCGTTTTCCTTGAGATCGCCCAGCTCGCGCGCTTCGCCGATCGCCTGGCTCAGGCGCGGGCGCTCGGTCTTGCTCAGGAACGTGTGCTCCTCTTCCAGGGCGCGAGCGCCCTGGACAGTCATCGGGTACTTGGTAATGCTCATGCGTTCAACCCTGCGTGCAGATCCTGCAAGCGGCGAACGGTCTTTTCCGGACCGAATTTCAGCGCTTCACAGATGGCTTCACCCGCGGCAATGGTGGTCGTGCAGTAGATCTTGTGCTGCAGCGCATTGCGACGGATCGAGTAGGAATCGGCGATCGATTGGCGGCCTTCGGTGGTGTTGATGATCAGCGACACTTCGTCGTTCTTGATCATGTCGACCACGTGCGGACGGCCCTCGGTCACCTTGTTGACACGGCGGACCTTCAAGCCGGCCTCTTCGATCACCTTGGCGGTGCCGACGGTGGCCACGACCTCGAAGCCCAGCGCGATCAGGTCACGGGCGACGGCCGCCACTTGCGGCTTGTCGTCGTCGCGCACGCTGATGAACGCGGTGCCGCCGGTGGGCAGCACTTCGCTGGCACCCATCTGCGCCTTGGCGAAGGCTTCGCCGAAGCTGTCGCCGACACCCATGACTTCACCGGTGGATTTCATCTCAGGGCCGAGGATCGGGTCAACCCCTGGGAACTTGGCGAACGGGAAGACGGCTTCCTTGACGCTGTAGAAGTTGGGGATGATTTCCTGGGTGAAGCCCAGTTCCTTGAGCGACTTGCCGGCCATGACACGGGCCGCGATCATCGCCAGCGAGGTGCCGATGCACTTGGACACGAAGGGCACGGTACGCGAAGCGCGCGGGTTGACTTCGATCACGTAGATCTTGTCGCCCTGCAACGCCAGCTGCACGTTCATCAGGCCTACGACGCCCAGTTCCAGGGCCATCTTGGCGACCTGTTCGCGCACCTGGTCCTGTACGTCCTTGCTCAGCGAGTAAGGTGGCAGCGAGCAGGCCGAGTCACCGGAGTGCACGCCGGCCTGTTCGATGTGCTGCATGATCGCGCCGATCACCACGTCGGTGCCGTCGCAGACCGCATCCACGTCCATCTCGATGGCGCAGTTGAGGAAGTGGTCGAGCAGTACCGGGCTGTCGTTGGACACCTGTACCGCTTCGCGCAGGTAGCGCTTGAGTTCGTCCAGCTCGTAGACGATCTCCATGGCGCGACCGCCCAGCACGTAGGAAGGACGCACCACCAGCGGATAGCCGATGTCGCCGGCCGCGCGGATGGCTTCTTCTTCGCTGCGCACGGTGGCGTTCGGCGGCTGCAGCAGGTTCAGGCGCTGCACCATTTGCTGGAAGCGCTCGCGGTCTTCGGCGCGGTCGATCGAGTCGGGGCTGGTGCCGATGATCGGCACGCCGGCCTCTTCCAGGGCGCGGGCCAGCTTCAGCGGGGTCTGGCCGCCGTAGTGGACGATCACGCCCTTGGGCTTTTCGACGCGGCAGACTTCGAGCACGTCTTCCAGGGTCAGCGGCTCGAAGTACAGGCGGTCGGAGGTGTCGTAGTCGGTGGAGACGGTTTCCGGGTTGCAGTTGACCATGATGGTCTCGTACCCGTCTTCACGCAGCGCCAGGGCCGCGTGCACGCAGCAGTAGTCGAACTCGATGCCCTGGCCGATACGGTTGGGGCCGCCACCCAGGATCATGATCTTGTCGCGGGTGGACGGGTTGGCCTCGCACTCTTCCTCGTAGGTGGAGTACAGGTAAGCGGTGTCGGTGGCGAACTCGGCGGCGCAGGTGTCGACGCGCTTGTAGACCGGGAACACTTCCAGCTTGTGGCGGTGACGACGCAGGTTCTTGTCGGTGATGCCCAGCAGCTTGGCCAGACGCTGGTCCGAGAAGCCCTTGCGCTTGAGGCGCAGCATGTAGTCCTTGTCGATCGCCGACAGGCCCAGGGTCTTGACCTTCTCTTCTTCCTTGATCAGGTCTTCCATCTGCACCAGGAACCACAGATCGATGCCGGTCAGGGCGAAGATTTCGTCGCAGGTCATGCCCGAACGCATGGCGTCGGCCACGTACCAGATGCGCTCGGCGCCTGGCACGGTCAGCTCGCGCTTGAGGATGCCGGCGGCTTCCGCGCTGGTCAGGTCGACTTTCGGGTCCAGACCGCAGGCGCCGACTTCCAGGCCGCGCAGGGCTTTCTGCAGGGATTCCTGGAAGGTACGGCCGATGGCCATGACTTCGCCGACCGACTTCATCTGCGTGGTCAGGCGGGCGTCGGCCTTGGGGAATTTCTCGAAGGCGAAGCGTGGCAGCTTGGTGACCACGTAGTCGATCGACGGCTCGAAGGACGCCGGGGTGCGGCCGCCGGTGATGTCGTTCTGCAGCTCGTCGAGGGTGTAGCCGACGGCCAGCTTGGCGGCGATCTTGGCGATCGGGAAGCCGGTGGCCTTGGAGGCCAGCGCCGAGGAACGCGACACGCGCGGGTTCATCTCGATGACGACCATGCGCCCGGTGTCCGGGCAGATGCCGAACTGCACGTTGGAGCCGCCGGTTTCCACACCGATTTCACGCAGCACCGCCAGCGAGGCGTTGCGCATGATCTGGTATTCCTTGTCGGTCAGGGTCTGCGCCGGGGCGACGGTGATCGAGTCGCCGGTGTGCACGCCCATCGGGTCGAAGTTCTCGATGGAGCAGACGATGATGCAGTTGTCCTTCTTGTCGCGGACCACCTCCATCTCGTATTCCTTCCAGCCGATCAGCGATTCGTCGATCAGCAGTTCCTTGGTCGGCGACAGGTCCAGACCGCGGGTGCAGATCTCTTCGAATTCCTCACGGTTGTAGGCGATGCCGCCGCCAGTGCCGCCCATGGTGAAGGACGGACGGATGATGCATGGGAAGCCGAGCTTCTCGAGCACCGCGTTGGCCTCTTCCATGCTGTGGGCGATACCCGAGCGCGGGCACTCCAGGCCAATGTCCTTCATGGCCTTGTCGAAGCGCGAGCGGTCTTCGGCCTTGTCGATGGTGTCGGCGTTGGCGCCGATCATCTCGACCCCGAACTTTTCCAGCACGCCGTGGCGCTCCAGGTCCAGGGCGCAGTTCAGTGCGGTCTGGCCGCCCATGGTCGGCAGTACGGCGTCGGGGCGTTCTTTTTCGATGATCTTGGCCACCGACTGCCACTTGATCGGCTCGATGTAGGTGGCGTCGGCCATGGACGGGTCGGTCATGATGGTGGCGGGGTTGGAGTTCACCAGGATGACGCGGAAACCTTCCTCGCGCAGGGCTTTGCAAGCCTGGGCGCCGGAGTAGTCGAATTCGCAGGCCTGGCCGATCACGATCGGGCCAGCGCCGAGAATCAGGATGCTTTTGATGTCTGTACGTTTTGGCATGGTGGTCACTCAGTTGCGCGGGTCAGTGGGCAAGCCGTCTTCAACACTCTGGTCAGGCGCGTCCGGACGCGGCGTGGGCCGGTCCGGGGCCTGCAAGCAGGTGGCTCAGCGGCGCTTGGCCATGGCATCGATGAAACGATCGAACAGCGGCGCGACGTCGGTCGGGCCTGGGCTCGCTTCAGGGTGACCCTGGAAGCTGAACGCGCTCTTGTCGGTGCGCTCGATGCCCTGCAGGGTACCGTCGAACAGCGACTTGTGGATGGCGCGCAGATTGCTCGGCAAGGTGGCTTCGTCGACGGCGAAACCGTGGTTCTGGCTGGTGATCATGACCACACCGGTGTCCAGGTCCTGGACCGGGTGGTTGGCGCCGTGGTGGCCCAAGTCCATCTTCACGGTCTTGGCGCCGGAGGCCAGGGCCAGCAGCTGGTGGCCCAGGCAGATACCGAACACCGGCACGTCGGTTTCCAGCACGTCCTGGATCGCCTTGATCGCGTAGTCGCAAGGCTCCGGATCGCCCGGGCCGTTGGACAGGAACACGCCGTCCGGGCTCAGGGCCAGCACGTCGCTGGCCGGGGTTTGTGCCGGCACCACGGTGACGCGGCAACCGCGTGCGACCAGCATGCGCAGAATGTTGACCTTCACGCCGTAGTCGAAGGCCACCACATGGTAGGGCAGCTGGTCGGCTTCGATCGTGGCATGGCTGTCGGTTTTCAGTTCCCAGACACTGGAGCGCCACTCGTAGCGCTCGGTGGTGGACACGACCTTGGCCAGGTCCATGCCCTTGAGGCCCGGAAACGCGCGGGCGGCGGCGATGGCGGCTTCTTCGGTGATGTCGTCGCCGGCCAGGATGCAGCCGTTCTGGGCGCCCTTCTCACGCAGCAGGCGCGTCAGGCGACGGGTGTCGATGCCGGCGATGGCGACCACGCCATTGGCCTTGAGGTAGTCCGGCAGCGACTGCTTGTTGCGCCAGTTGCTGGCCAGCAGCGGCAGGTCACGGATGACCAGGCCGGCCGACCACACGCGGTTCGACTCGGCGTCTTCCGGCGTGGTGCCGGTGTTGCCGATGTGCGGGTAGGTCAGGGTGACGATCTGCTGGGCATACGACGGGTCTGTAAGAATTTCCTGGTAGCCGGTCATAGCGGTGTTGAACACCACCTCACCAACGGTCTGGCCGTCGGCCCCAATGGCTTCACCGCGAAAAATGCTGCCATCGGCAAGGGCGAGTATGGCTGGCTTAGTCAAGAAGACCTCCCGTAAATAAAACCTGAAAGGGCGATCGCAGGTTGCAAAAAAGCGGAATGACGTATGGACACGTCACCCCGCTTTCTATGCTGATACTGGTTCATTCTGCCTGCGCGCTTTTAGTGGACACACTAAAGCTGTAGCTTACAGAAAAAGTGGTTTTAGGTCTACCGCAGATGCGCCATTTAAATGCGTTAGTGGGTTAACGCCCTAGGCTTGCGGTGAAGTGAGCGACACGCCCCACACGAAAGTCGTCAGGGCGTGCCGATCGGGCGCGAGGCCCACTCAATGCAGGTCGAGCACGTCCTGCATGTCGTACAGACCGGCTTCACGGCCATCCAGCCACAACGCGGCACGCACCGCGCCCTTGGCGAAGGTCATGCGGCTCGAGGCCTTGTGGGTGATCTCCACGCGTTCGCCTTCGGCGGCGAACAGCACGGTGTGGTCGCCGACCACGTCGCCCGCCCGCACGGTGGCGAAACCGATGGTCTTGGGATCACGCGCGCCGGTCTGCCCTTCGCGGCCATAGACGGCCACTTCGCGCAGGTCGCGGTCCAAAGCCTTGGCCACCACCTCGCCCATGCGCAGCGCAGTGCCCGACGGCGCATCGACCTTGTGCCGGTGATGGGCCTCGAGAATCTCGATGTCGACATCGTCGCCCAGCACGCGGGCCGCGGTGTCGAGCAGCTTCAGGCACAGGTTCACACCCACGCTGAAGTTGGCCGCAAAGACGATCGGAATGTCCTTGCCCGCCTCGGCCAGCAGTTGCTTTTCCTGCTCGCTGAAGCCGGTGGTGCCGATGACCATGGCCTTGCCCGCCTTGCGGCAGAAGGCCAGGTTCTTCAGGGTCACCGAGGGGTGGGTGAAGTCGATCAGCACGTCGAACTCTTCGCTGACCTTGACCAGGTCGTCGGAGATCGTCACGCCGATGCGCCCCAGCCCCGCCAGCTCACCAGCATCGGCGTTGACCAGCGTACTGTCGGGACGATCGATCGCCGCCGTCAGGCCAGCCTTCGGCGCCTGCTGCTGCACGGCCTCGACCAGCACCTTGCCCATGCGCCCGGCGGCGCCCATCACTGCAATACGTCGCATACCCACTCCTTGTCAGAGGTCGCCGAAGAAGCGCTTCACACCCTCGAACCAACCGCTGGCCTTGGGCGAATGGGAACTGTCGCCTTCGAGCGAATCGCGCAGCTCTTCGAGCAGCTCGCGCTGGCGACGGCTCAGGTTGACCGGCGTTTCCACCGCGACGCGGCACAGCAAGTCGCCCGCCCCGCCGCCACGTACCGGCGCCACGCCCTTGCCACGCAGACGGAACTGCTTGCCGGTCTGGGTGCCTTCGGGGATACGCAGCTTGACTCGACCGTCGAGGGTCGGCACTTCCAGCTCGCCGCCCAGGGCCGCGTCGGTGTAGCTGATCGGGACTTCGCAGTACAGGTGCTTGCCGTCGCGCTGGAAGATGGCGTGCTCGCGTACGCTGATGACCACGTACAGATCGCCAGTCGGGCCGCCTTGGGCGCCGGCTTCGCCTTCGCCGGACAAACGGATGCGGTCACCGGTATCGACCCCTGGCGGCACCTTGACCGAGAGGGTCTTGTACTCTTCGACGCGGCCTTCGCCCTGGCAGGCGCCGCACGGGTCGGTGATGATCTTGCCCTGGCCATGGCAGCGCGGGCAGGTCTGCTGCACCGAGAAGAAACCTTGCTGCATGCGCACCTGGCCGATACCGCCACAGGTCGGGCAGGTGGCCGGCGTGGAGCCTTTCTTGGCACCGGAGCCGTCGCACGGCGCGCAGTTGACCAGCGTCGGCACACGGATGTTGACCGATGTGCCGCGCACGGCTTCTTCCAGGTTCAATTCGAGGGTATAGCGCAGGTCGCTGCCGCGCTGCGCGCCACCGCGCCCGCCACGGCCGCCGCCGCCACCGAAGAAATCGCTGAACACGTCACCGAAGATGTCGGAGAAGTTGGCACCGCCGAAGCCCGCGCCACCGGCACCCTGTTCGACACCGGCATGGCCGTACTGGTCGTAGGCGGCACGCTTGCTGGCATCGGACAGCACTTCGTACGCCTCATTGGCCTCTTTGAAAGAGTCCTCGGCGTCTTTGTCACCCGGGTTGCGGTCGGGGTGGAATTTCATCGCCAGACGGCGGTAGGACTTTTTCAGGTCCGCTTCACTGGCGCCGCGCTCGACACCCAGGACCTCGTAATAATCACGCTTTGCCATAAGTCATTTGCACTCTTGGGGGCGTTTGGCACATTGCCGCGCAGAACCGCGCCAGGCCACAAGCAGGCACCCGTCGCACGCACTGAAGTGCCGACGGATGCTGTAAAAAATTCTCGTATTCCAGACACGCCAACGCGGGAGCAAGCCCCCGCGCGGCGACATCCTACCAGCTCACCGCCACAGGCGGGTCGCTGGCCGACAACTCGCAGAACTTACTGCTTGTTGTTGTCTTTGACTTCTTCGAACTCGGCGTCGACCACGTCGTCGTGCATGGCTTCGGGCTCGGCCTGCTGGGCGCCGCCTTGAGGCTGTTCGGCCTGCTCGGCGTACATCTTCTGCGCGACAGGTGCGGATACCTTGGACAGCTCTTCGACCTTGGCGTCGATGGCAGCCTTGTCGTCACCCTTCACGGCAGCTTCCAGCGCGACCACGGCCGCTTCGATGGCGGTTTTCTCGTCGGCGGTGACTTTGTCACCCGCGTCGGCGACCATCTTGCGGGTCGAGTGGACCAGCGCGTCACCCTGGTTACGGGCAGCGGCCAGCTCTTCGAACTTGCGGTCTTCCTCGGCATTGGCCTCGGCGTCACGCACCATGCGCTCGACTTCTTCGTCCGACAGACCGGAGTTGGCCTTGATCACGATCGACTGTGCCTTGCCGGTAGCCTTGTCTTTCGCGCCGACGTGCAGGATGCCGTTGGCGTCGATGTCGAAGGTTACTTCGATCTGCGGCACACCGCGTGGTGCTGGCGGAATGTCGGCCAGGTCGAACTTGCCCAGCGACTTGTTCTGCGCCGCTTGCTTACGCTCGCCTTGCAGGACGTGGATGGTCACGGCGCCCTGGTTGTCGTCGGCAGTCGAGAACACCTGCGACTTCTTGGTCGGGATGGTGGTGTTCTTCTCGATCAGCGCGGTCATCACGCCGCCCATGGTTTCGATACCCAGGGTCAGCGGGCTGACGTCGAGCAGCAGAACGTCCTTCACGTCACCGGCCAGTACGGCGCCCTGGATGGCAGCACCCATGGCGACGGCTTCGTCGGGGTTGACGTCCTTACGGGCTTCTTTGCCGAAGAAATCGGCTACGGCCTTCTGCACCATCGGCATACGGGTCTGGCCACCGACCAGGATCACGTCGTCGATCTTGCTGGCGTCGATGCCAGCATCTTTCAGCGCGATGCGGCAAGGCTCGATGGTGCGCTTGACCAGGTCTTCGACCAGCGATTCGAGCTTGGCACGCGAGATCTTCACGTTCAGGTGCTTCGGACCGGTAGCGTCGGCGGTGATGTACGGCAGGTTGACGTCGGTCGACTGGGCCGAAGACAGCTCGATCTTGGCTTTCTCTGCCGCTTCTTTCAGACGCTGCAGGGCCAGAGGGTCGTTCTTCAGGTCCATGCCGGACTCTTTCTTGAACTCGTCGACGAGGTAGTCGATCAGGCGCATGTCGAAGTCTTCGCCACCCAGGAAGGTGTCGCCGTTGGTGGCCAACACTTCGAACTGGTGCTCGCCGTCGACTTCGGCGATCTCGATCACCGACACGTCGAAGGTACCGCCACCCAGGTCATAGACGATCACGGTGTGGTCGCCCTTGGCCTTGTCCATGCCGTAGGCCAGGGCCGCAGCGGTCGGTTCGTTGATGATGCGCTTGACGTCCAGACCGGCGATGCGGCCGGCGTCCTTGGTGGCCTGACGCTGGCTGTCGTTGAAGTACGCAGGTACGGTGATGACCGCTTCGGTCACCGCTTCGCCGAGGTAGTCTTCGGCGGTTTTCTTCATCTTCTTCAGGACTTCGGCGCTGATCTGCGGCGGAGCCATTTCCTTGCCAGCGGCTTCGACCCAGGCGTCACCATTGTTCGCCTTGACGATCTTGTACGGGACCAGCTTGATGTCTTTCTGCACGACGTCTTCTTCGAAGCGACGGCCGATCAGACGCTTGACGGCGAACAGGGTGTTGTGCGGGTTGGTCACGGCCTGACGCTTGGCGGACTGGCCGACCAGGATTTCGCCGTCGTTGGCGTAAGCGACGATGGACGGCGTGGTACGCGCGCCTTCGACGTTTTCGATGACCTTGACGTTACCGTTTTCGAGGATGGAGACGCACGAGTTGGTGGTCCCCAGGTCGATACCGATGATCTTGCCCATGTGATTCTCCCGAAACTTGAATGAGGTTACAGCGGCGGCTTAGGCCAACTGCGGAAATACTTGAGTGCTTGACACCTAGATGGGGACGCCCGGAAGGATTTCAAGCCTTTTCATCGATAGAAGGTTGCGGCGCGCTCGGCGCCTTGCTGACCACCACCATCGCGGGGCGCAGCAGACGGCCGTTGAGCAGGTAGCCCTTCTGGAACACGTTGACCACGCTGTTGGGCTCGACGTCGGCGCTTTCCTGCATGGCCATGGCCTGGTGATGCTCGGCGTTGAACGGCTGGCCGTGCGGATCGACGGCTTCGAGGTGGTGGCGCTTGAGGGTGTCCTGGAACATCTTCAGGGTCAGCTCGACGCCTTCGCGGATCTGCTTGACGTGCTCGTCGTCGGCGTTGGAGTGGGCCAGGGCCAGCTCCAGGCTGTCGATCACCGGCAGCAGGTCGCCCGCGAATTTTTCCACGGCGAATTTGTGTGCTTTCTCGACATCCTGATCGGCGCGGCGGCGCACGTTCTGCAGGTCGGCATTGGCGCGCAGCGATTGATCCTGAGCGGCGGCCAGTTGCTCCTCGAGCGTCTGTACACGGGCAGCCAGGTCGGTGGCGCCGGTGTCTTCGGTATTGAGGTCTTTTTCATCCAACTGTTCGTCAGCCATGGAATCTCTCCTGAGCGATAAAGGGTCGGCGAGCCAGGCTCGCGGGGTCTGACAAGCTATATGGGGCTGGAAAAACCAGCTTCAAGGGGCGCCGTGTTCGACAAGCCGCAAATCGCCCTACGTCGCAGGGGCATTGTCAGCCTACGGAGGAACACTGTATAAATAACCAGACCTGAACCTTTGGGAGCGGCCCCCATGCTGGTGCACCTGTCGATCCACAACTACGCCATTGTCGAACACCTCGACCTCGAGCTTGCCCGCGGCATGTCCGTGATCACTGGCGAGACCGGTGCCGGCAAATCCATCATGCTCGACGCCCTCGGCCTCGCCCTGGGCGACCGCACCGACAACGGGGTGGTGCGCCCCGGCGCCGACAAGGCGGACATCCTCGCCACCTTCGACCTGGTCGACATCCCCGAAGCCGCCGCCTGGCTGGCCGAGCGCGACCTGAACAACGACGGTCCGTGCATCATGCGCCGGGTCATCACCGCCGAAGGCCGCAGCCGTGGCTACATCAACGGTACGCCCTGCACGCTGGGCGACCTGAAAGCGCTGGGCGAGCTGCTGATCGACATCCACAGCCAGCACGAGCACCAGTCCCTGCTCAAGGCCGACACCCACCGCCGCCTGGTGGACGAGTACGCCGGCGCCGTCGACCTGGCGCGTCAGGTACAACTGGCCTCGCAGCGCTGGAAGCAGACGCGCCTGGAGCTCGAACGCCTGTCCAATTCCGGCGACGAGCAACGCGCCCGCCAGCAACTGCTCAGCTATCAACTCGAAGAGCTCGACAACCTGGGCCTGGGCGAGAACGAACTCGAACACATCGAGCAGGAACACAAGAACCTGACCAACGCCGAGGCGTTGTTCGGCATCTGCCGGCAGGTCATCGACCAGTGCAGCGAGAACGACTCGGGCAACGTGCTCAGCGCCCTGACCGGCAGCCTCAACCGCCTCGGTGCGGTGGCCGATGCGCCCAAAGCACTGAACGAGTCCGTCAACCTGCTGGCCAGCGCACAGATCCAGATCGAAGAGGCGGTCGGCGAACTCAACCGTTTCCTCGACAACTTCGATGCCGACCCTGCCCGCCTGCAAGCGCTCGAAGAACGCCTCGACACCATCTATACCCTCGCCCGTAAACACCGCGTGCATCCCACCGAGCTGCCGCAGTTGCAACAGCGCCTGCTGGAGGAACTCGAAGGCCTCAATGCCAGCGACGAATCCCTGGAGCAGTTGGCCGACGAGCTGGCGGCCTACGCCAAGCACTATAAAGAGAAGGCCGGCGCCCTCAGCGCCCTGCGCAATAAGGCCGCAGTGGAACTCGCCCAGGCGGTCGAGCAGGAAATCCAGCGCCTGGGCATGCCCGGCGGGCGCTTCCAGATCGTGTTGCAACCGCTCGACGGCCAGGAGCTGTCGCCCTACGGCCTGGAGCAGATCGAACTGCTGGTCAGCGCCAACCCCGGCCAGCCGCTCAAGGCCCTGGCCAAGGTCGCCTCGGGTGGCGAGCTGTCGCGTATCAGCCTGGCGATCCAGGTGATCACGGCGCAAACCTCGCGCATCCCGACCCTGGTGTTCGACGAAGTCGACGTCGGCATCGGCGGCCCCACCGCGGAAATCGTCGGCCAGTTGCTGCGCCGCCTGGGCGATCGCGGCCAGGTGCTGACCGTAACCCACTTGCCGCAGGTCGCCGCGCAAGGCCACCACCATCTGTTCGTGCACAAGGTGCGCAATAGCGATACCACCCACACCGCCGTGTCCCACCTGGGCAAACGCGAGCGGGTCGAGGAAGTGGCGCGGATGCTGGGCGGCATCGACCTGACCAAGGAATCCCTGGCCCATGCGCGCAAGATGGTCGTGACCAGCAAAAGCTGAAACTACTTTTCAGTAGCCCTAAACGAACAAGGCGACCCGAGGGTCGCCTTGTTTCGTCAGTGCCGCAATCCGTTACTTCTTCTTGCGCACATACAGGACCAAATTATGGTCCACCAGCTCGAAGCCATGTTCGGCCACGATCTCTTTCTGACGGCGTTCGATCTCGGCATCCATGAACTCGATCACTTCGCTGGTTTCCACGTTGACCATATGGTCGTGGTGGCCACCATCGGACAGCTCGAATACCGCATGGCCGCCGTCGAAGTTGTGGCGAACCACCAGACCTGCTGCTTCGAACTGGGTCAGAACGCGATACACGGTGGCCAGACCGACATCCTCGCCAGCCTCCATCAGCGCCTTGTAGACGTCCTCGGCACTCATGTGACGTTGCTCGGTAGAATCGAGCATCTGAAGAATCTTCACTCGAGGTAGGGTCACCTTGAGCCCGGCTTTGCGTAGTTCGCTATTTTCAACCATGGTCAGCTTTCTCGCCGATGCTGCTTCGCAGCTTCTCTTAATACGGGTATGATCGGGGTTTACGTTGTCCAGCCAAGATAGTGGAAGTCGCCCACCGATGCAAAACACCAAGCTCTTGCTAAACAGCCTCACCCTTGTGGGACTGCTCGCACTCGCCGGTTGCTCGTTTCCCGGGGTTTACAAAATCGACATCCAGCAGGGCAATGTCGTCACGCAGGACATGATAGACCAATTGCGTCCGGGAATGACCCGACGGCAAGTGCGGTTTATCATGGGCAATCCCCTGCTGCAGGACACGTTCAATACCAATCGCTGGGATTACCTCTATAGCCTTCAGCCTGGCGGCGGTAAACGCCAGCAAGAACGCATGAGCATCTTCTTCAACGAAAACGACCAGTTGGTCAACCTCGCCGGCGACTTCATGCCAGGCGTCAGCCGCGACCAGGAAATCCTCGGCGGTGGCAGCGACACCAATGTCGTGCCGCAGGAAGGTTCGGGCGAAGCGCCCGTGCAGCAGCCGGTTGAAAAACCTGCAGCGCCAGGTTCCACCGAAGAGTCCATCCAGCGCGAGATCGACAGCATCGAAACCACGCCAGTGCCCGTTCCAGCCCCGCTGGAAACTTCGCCATAACAGGTGTGCAATAAAAAAGCCCGGGCATTCAACCCCGGGCTTTTTTGTGCCTGCTCGACAAGTGCGCGCCCTGATCAGCCCGCAAGCTGTTTGGCCCTTTCGCAGAACGCATCGACCAGGGTATTGGCGGCCTGGTTGAACAGCGGCCCCAAGGTCGCGCGCACCAGGGAACCGGCGTAGTCGAACGACAGGTCCAGGCTGATCTTGCAGGCCTTCTCGCCCAGGGGCTTGAAGGTCCAGACGCCGTGCAACTGGCTGAACGGCCCTTCTTCGAGGTTCATCTCGATCGACTGGCCCGGCACCAGCGTATTGCGTGTGACCAGGTGCTGGCTGATGCCACCCTTGGCCACTTCGAGCTTGGCGCGCATCTGGGTTTCGCTGGCTTCGAGCACGGTGGTGGATGAGCACCACGGCAAAAACTCCGGGTAACTGGCGACATCGTTGACCAGGTCGTACAGCATCTGCGCGGGGTACGGCAGCAGGGCGGAGCGTTGAATATGGGTAGTCATCCAGGCATCACTTCCAGAGCGGGGCGGTAGCGCCTCGTGGCGCATCGGAAACTGGTCCTGTTCAAGGACGAGGATGGCCCATTGTCCGGCATTCAATCCACAGGCTCAAGCACACCCAAATCCCGTAGCCGCCAGCGTAACGAATCCCTATAATGCCGCCCCTATGGCTAAACAAAAGAAACATCCGACAGGGACCATCGCGCAGAACAAGAAAGCGCGCCACGATTACTTCATCGAACACAAGTTCGAGGCCGGATTGGTCCTGTCCGGTTGGGAAGTGAAAAGTCTGCGCGCCGGCAAGGCGCACCTGGTAGACAGCTACGTGCTGCTCAAGGATGGCGAAGCCTGGTTGTTCGGCAGCCACATCACGCCGCTGACCACCGCCAGCACCCACGTCATCGCCGACCCGATGCGCACGCGCAAACTGCTGCTGAACAAGCGCGAGCTGGAACGCCTGGAATCGGCCGTGGCGCAGAAGGGTTACACCTGCGTGGCCCTGGCGCTGTTCTGGAGCAAGCACCTGATCAAGTGCGAAATTGCCCTGGGCAAGGGCAAGAAGGAGTTCGACAAGCGCGACACCCTGCGCGAGCGCGACTCCAACCGCGAGATCCAGCGCGCCGTGCGCAGCAAAGGCAAGGACCTCTGACCCTGCCCCCGCCCACCCCAGGGTGGGCGGTCGCTCAATGCCCGCTGCGCCGCTCGGCCCGCGCCACCCGCTGCGCCTCCTGCTGGGCTTCGGCCAACACTTCCTGCACATAGAGAATGTGTCGGCTCGACACTTCCCGCGCATCCTCGGCACGCCCTTCCATGATCGCCTTGTACAGCTCGCGGTGCTGACCGATGAGCATGTCGCGCGTTTCCGAACGCTGCTGGTACATGCCGCCGATGTTGGTCACCACGTTGCGCTTGAGCAGATCGAACAGCCCGCGGATGGTGTGCAATAACACCGCGTTGTGGCTCGCTTCGGCAATCGCCAAGTGGAAACTCGCATCCGCCACCCCTTCTTCGGCCCGGCTCACGTCGCCCGCCCGGCTGTAGCAGTCCTGCAACGCCTCAAACGCCGCCGTCAGCCGCGCCCGGTCCGGCTCGGTCGCCCGCTGCGCCGCATAGAACGCGCATGAGGCCTCCAGGGTATGGCGAAACTCCAGCAGGTCGCGCTGGGCATCGCCGTTGCGCTCGAGCAGTTGCAGCAACGGATCGCTGAAGGTCGAACCCAAGGCCTCGGCCACATAGTTGCCGCCGCCCTGGCGGCTGACCAGCAAGCCCTTGGCCACCAACTTCTGAATGGCTTCACGCAGCGACGGCCGCGACACGCCGAACTGCTCGGCCAGCGCACGCTCGGCCGGCAAGCGCTGCCCCGAGGTCAGGGTGCCTTCGAGAATCATCCCCTCCAAGCGCTCGACGATACCGTCGGACAGCCGCCGCTGGCGGACCTGATCAAAAACCATCACATGCTCTCCACGAACCTCGGGCGACTCCCGAAGCGCTCTATTCTCGCCGATCCAGGCCAGCGCGACACGCCCCAGACGACGAAATCCGCCGCCGTACCCAGCACCGCTCATCGACCCTCGACCAAAGTTGGCACCGAGACAAATTGACACACCCCAGACAAGGCTTTTAACCTAGCCATCAGCCATTGTAAATTGGTATTACCAATTATCCAGTGCCAACGCTGACTAACAACAATTAGGGGTCTCCCCATATGCAAACTTGGCAACAACTCTATGCCCCACTGGGCAGTCTCGGCCTCTCCGCCCTGGCCGCCGTCGTGCCCATCGTGTTCTTCTTCCTGGCCCTGGCGGTGTTTCGTCTCAAGGGTCACGTGGCCGGCAGCATCACCCTCGGCCTGTCGATCCTGATCGCCATCTTCGCCTTCAACATGCCGGCCGATATGGCCCTGGCCGCCGCAGGCTATGGCTTCCTCTACGGCCTGTGGCCGATCGCCTGGATCATCGTCGCCGCCGTGTTCCTGTACAAACTCACGGTCAAGAGCGGCCAGTTCGAAGTGATCCGCAGCTCGGTGCTGTCGATCACCGACGACCAGCGCCTGCAGGTGCTGCTGATCGGCTTCTGCTTCGGCGCCTTCCTGGAAGGCGCGGCCGGCTTCGGCGCCCCCGTGGCGATCACCGCCGCGCTGCTGGTGGGCCTGGGCTTCAACCCGCTGTACGCCGCCGGCCTGTGCCTGATCGCCAACACCGCCCCGGTGGCCTTCGGCGCGCTGGGCATCCCGATCATCGTCGCCGGCCAGGTGACCGGCATCGACGCCTTCCACATCGGCGCCATGACCGGCCGCCAACTGCCGCTGCTGTCGCTGTTCGTGCCGTTCTGGCTGGTGTTCATGATGGACGGCCTGCGCGGCGTGAAGGAAACCTGGCCCGCTGCCCTGGTGGCCGGCCTGAGCTTCGCCGTGACCCAGTACTTCACCTCCAACTTCATCGGCCCGGAGCTGCCCGACATTACCTCGGCCCTGGCCAGCCTGATCGCCCTGACCCTGTTCCTCAAGGTCTGGCAGCCCAAGCGCTCGATGGTCCAGAGCCAAGGCGGCGCCGTACTCGCCCAAGGCGGCGGTAGCCAGCCTTCGCCTTACAGTCTCGGGGAAATCTTCAAGGCCTGGTCGCCGTTCCTGATCCTCACCGTGCTGGTGACTATCTGGACACTGAAGCCCTTCAAGGCCGCCTTCGCACCGGGCGGTGCGATGTACAACTTCGTGTTCAACTTCGCCATCCCGCACCTGGATCAACTGGTCATCAAGACCGCGCCCATCGTCACCACTGCCACGGCCATGCCGGCCGTATTCAAGTTCGACCCGATCTCGGCCACCGGCACCGCCATCTTCCTCTCGGCGCTGATTTCCATGTGGGTGCTCAAGGTCAGTTGCAAAACTGGTCTGACCACTTTGAAGGAAACCCTGTGGGAGCTGCGCTGGCCGATCCTGTCGATCGGCATGGTGCTGGCCTTCGCCTTCGTCACCAATTACTCCGGCATGTCCTCGACCATGGCCCTGGTGCTGGCCGGCACCGGCGCGGCGTTCCCGTTCTTCTCGCCGTTCCTCGGCTGGCTGGGCGTGTTCCTGACCGGCTCCGATACCTCGTCCAACGCCCTGTTCAGCTCGTTGCAGGCCACCACCGCGCACCAGATCGGCGTCAGCGACACCCTGCTGGTGGCGGCCAACACCAGTGGCGGGGTAACCGGCAAGATGATTTCCCCGCAGTCCATCGCCGTGGCCTGCGCCGCCACCGGCCTGGTCGGCAAGGAGTCGGACCTGTTCCGCTTCACCGTGAAACACAGCTTGTTCTTCGCCACCATCGTTGGCGTGATTACTCTGGTCCAGGCCTATTGGCTGACCGGGATGCTGGTTCACCACTAGGCTGAGGATTGGGGCTGTATGGAAAGTCTTGGGACACCGGTCAGGCAAGACGAAGACAGATGCAGTTCACCGACCCCTGTGCAGGGGCTGTGCCCAGCATCTCTGCGCCACGCCCCATCAATGCTGGTTCACCACCGGGCTGGGCACTGGATGTGTATGAAAAGTCTTGGAGTATCGGCCAGACAAGGCGAAAACAGGTGCAGTCGCCGAGCCCTGCGTAGGGATTGCGCCGGGTGTCGCCGCGGCATGACCTACCCCCAAAGCTTTTCATACAGTGCCCGGCACCGTACCCCCTGTACCTGCCAATGGGCGCAGAATCCAGCAGCCAGGTTTCACATCGCCCCGTGGAACCAGGGGCTGTTCCTACACGCATCGATGCGAAATCCGCACGCCCACCCCGCGTCCGGCAACCGCCTCCACCCACGCTGCGAGACACCATGATCATTTCCGCGTCCACCGACTACCGCGCCGCCGCCCAGCGCAAGCTGCCGCCCTTCCTGTTCCACTACGCCGACGGCGGCGCCTACGCCGAGTACACCCTGCGCCACAACGTCGAAGACCTGGCCAGCATCGCCCTGCGCCAGCGCGTGCTCAACGACATGTCGCAACTGAGCCTGGCCACCGACCTGTTCGGCGAAACGCTGAGCATGCCGGTCGCCCTCGCCCCGGTCGGCCTCACCGGCATGTACGCCCGCCGCGGCGAAGTCCAGGCCGCGCGCGCCGCCGCCGCCCATGGCATTCCCTTCACGATGTCGACCGTGTCGGTGTGCCCCATCGAAGAAGTGGCGCCGGCCATCAACCGGCCCATGTGGTTCCAGCTCTACGTACTCAAGGACCGTGGCTTCATGCGCAACGCCCTGGAGCGGGCCAAGGCCGCCGGCGTGCGCACCCTGGTGTTCACCGTCGACATGCCCGTGCCCGGTGCCCGCTACCGCGACGCCCACTCCGGCATGAGCGGACGCAACGGCCCGCTGCGGCGCATGCTGCAAGCCATGACCCATCCGCAATGGGCTTGGGACGTCGGCGTGATGGGCAAGCCCCACGACCTGGGCAACATCTCCACCTACCGCGGCAACCCCACGGGCCTGGCCGACTACATCGGCTGGCTGGGCAACAACTTCGACCCGTCGATCTCGTGGAAAGACCTGGAATGGATCCGTGAATTCTGGGACGGCCCGATGATCATCAAGGGCATCCTCGACCCCGACGACGCCCGCGATGCGGTGAAATTCGGCGCCGACGGCATCGTCGTCTCCAACCACGGCGGCCGCCAGCTCGACGGCGTGCTGTCCACCGCCCGCGCCTTGCCGGCCATCGCCGACGCGGTCAAGGGGCAGATCAAGATCCTCGCCGACTCCGGCATCCGCAGCGGCCTCGACGTGGTGCGCATGATCGCCCTCGGCGCCGACAGCGTGCTGATCGGCCGCGCCTTCCTCTACGCCCTGGCCACCCATGGTGAAGCCAGCGTAAAGAACCTGCTGGAACTGTTCGAAAAAGAGATGCGCGTGGCGATGGTACTGACCGGCGCCAAGTCGATCGCCGACATCACCCGCGACTCCCTCGTACAAACCACCTACACCTGATGCCTACCCCCTGTGGGATCAACTCGCTCCCCCTGTAGGAGCGGCTTCAGCCGCGATGGCCGGCACCGCCGGCCCAACGGCCCCGCCGCCAATCTTTAGAGATGAATCGCAACCCACAGGCCCATACCCGCAATTACTGATTTCACCAACGAACGCCAGACAAATCGCCCCGACTGCTTTCCAACGCAGCATCCAGGCCTTTCGAAACCACCCAAAAACGTGGCACCCCGCCAAGGAACCGACATGACCCTCCCCACCTCATTCCTCCGCGACGCCACCGCCCTCATCCCCGCCGACCGCCGCTTCGACGACCCCACCTCCACCCTGGCCTTCGGCACCGACGCCAGCTTCTACCGCCTCATCCCTCAACTGGTGATCCGCGTCGAATCCGAAGCCGAAGTCGTCGCCCTGCTCAAACTCGCCCAACGCGACCGCGTCCCCGTGACCTTCCGCGCCGCCGGCACCAGCCTCTCCGGCCAAGCCATCACCGACTCTGTCCTGATCGTCCTGGGCGACCACTGGAACGCCCGCGAAATCCGCGACGACGGCGCGCAGATCCGTCTGCAACCCGGCGTCATCGGCGCCCAGGCCAACGCCTGGCTGGCCCCCTACGGCCGCAAGATCGGCCCGGACCCAGCCTCGATCAACGCCTGCAAGATCGGCGGCATCGTCGCCAACAACGCCAGCGGCATGTGTTGCGGCACCGCGCAGAACACTTACCACACCCTCGCCGGCCTGCGCCTGGTGCTGGCCGACGGCACCAGCCTCGACAGCGAAGACCCAACCAGCGTCGCCGCCTTCGAGCGCAGCCACGCCGACCTGCTCGCCGCCCTCGCCCGCCTCGGCCAGGAAACCCGCGCCAACACCGAACTCGCCGCGCGCATCCGGCACAAATACCGCCTGAAGAACACCACCGGCCTGTCGCTCAACGCCCTGGTGGACTACGACGCCCCGCTCGACATCCTGCAACACCTGCTGGTCGGTTCCGAAGGCACCTTGGGCTTCATCAGCGCCGTCACCTACGACACCGTGCCCGACCACCCGCACAAGGCCAGCGCCCTGGTGGTGTTCCCCAGCGTCGAAACCTGCTGCCGCGCCGTGCCGCTGCTCAAACAGCAACCGGTCTCGGCCGTGGAACTGCTCGACCGCCGCAGCCTGCGCTCGGTGCAGGCCATGCCCGGCATGCCGGTGTGGGTCACGGGCCTGTCGGACGGCGCCTGCGCCCTGCTGATCGAATCCCGCGCCGCCAGCCAGAGCCTGCTGCACGAACAACTGACGCAAGTGATGGCTTCCATCGCCCACTTCCCGGTCGAACAACGGGTCGACTTCAGCGAAGACCCGGCCGTGTACAACCAGCTGTGGAAAATGCGCAAAGACACCTTCCCCGCCGTCGGCGCCGTGCGTCAGACCGGCACCACGGTGATCATCGAAGACGTCACCTTCCCCGTGGAGCAACTGGCCGAAGGCGTGAACCGCCTGATCCAGCTGTTCGACAAGCACCGCTACGACGAAGCGATCATTTTCGGCCACGCCCTGGAAGGCAACCTGCACTTCGTCTTCACCCAAGGCTTCAACAGCCAGGCGGAAGTGGCGCGCTACCAGGCCTTCATGGACGACGTCGCGCAACTGGTGGCCGTGGAGTTCGGCGGCTCGCTCAAGGCCGAACACGGCACCGGCCGCAACATGGCACCCTTCGTCGAGCTGGAATGGGGCCACGACGCCTACCAACTGATGTGGCAGCTCAAGCGCCTGCTCGACCCCAACGGCATCCTCAACCCCGACGTGGTGCTCAGCGAAGACCCCGACATCCACCTCAAGAATCTGAAACCCCTGCCCGCCGCCGACGACATCGTCGACAAGTGCATCGAGTGCGGCTTCTGCGAACCCGTCTGCCCGTCCAAGGGCCTGACCCTCAGCCCGCGCCAGCGCATCGTCATGTGGCGCGACATCCAGGCCCGCCGCCGCGCCGGCGAAAGCACTCGCGAGCTGCTCGACCACTTCCAGTACCAGGGCCTCGACACCTGCGCCGCCACCGGCCTGTGCGCCCAACGCTGCCCGGTGGGCATCAACACCGGCGAACTGGTGAAGAAACTACGCAGCCAGGCCGCCCAGCACGGCACCACCGCCCACTGGCTGGCCGAGCACTTCGCCACCACCCTGAAAGGCGCCCGCCTCACCCTGGCCACCGCCAACGGCGCCCGCCGCCTGCTGGGCGCCCCGCGCCTGCAACGCCTGAGTGCGCGTCTGACCCAGGCCAGCCGGGGCAAACTGCCCATGTGGACGCCCGCCATGCCGCAACCCCTGCGCCCCCTCAGCTTCGCCCCCAGCCCAAAAGACGACCGCCCACGCGTGGTGTACCTCGCCGCCTGCGTGTCCCGCGTGATGGGCCCCGCCTACGCCGACCGCGAGCAAACGCCTTTAATAGAAAAAACCCGCGCCCTGCTGGAAAAAGCCGGCTACCAGGTGATCTTCCCCGAGCAGGCCGACAGCCTGTGCTGCGGCCAACCCTTCGCCTCCAAAGGCTACCCCGAGCAAGCCGAACACAAACGCCAGGAACTGCTCGCCGCCCTATTGCTAGCGAGCCGCGGCGGCCTCGACCCGATCTACTGCGACACCAGCCCCTGCACCCTGCGCCTGATGCAGGACCTGGCCGACACCCGCCTCGACCTCTACGACCCGGTGCGCTTCATCCGCACCCACCTGCTCGAGCGCCTGACCTTCACCCCGCAGAGCACCCCCATCGCCGTACACGTCACCTGCAGCACCCAGCACCTGGGCGAAAGCCAGGCCCTGATCGACCTCGCCCGCCGTTGCAGCACCCAAGTGGTGATCCCCGAAGGCATCCACTGCTGCGGCTTCGCTGGCGACAAAGGCTTCACCACCCCCGAACTCAACGCCCACGCCCTGCGCAGCCTGAAAGACGCCGTACAGCACTGCGACGAAGGCATCTCCACCAGCCGCACCTGCGAAATCGGCCTGTCCACCTACAGCGGCATCGACTACCACAGCCTGGTCTACCTGGTGGACCGCGTGACCCAACCCAAGCCGCCGCAACCCTCGCCATGAATACGCCAGCATTTACACGGAACCCCTGCAATCGCGGCGCAGTCCATGCATTAGGCCCACCTTCCCGAGGCCTCAGAAGGAGACATCCATGAAAGGTACTGCGCTTTCAGCCCTGTTCGCGGCTGCCACCCTGCTGGCCTCCCCGGTCTTCGCCGCCGAAGACCTTTGTGCGGGTAACCTGCAGAAAATCGACGACACCATGAAGACCATGACCACCGCGTCCGAAGCCACCAAGATGACGGTCGGCGACCAGGTCAAAGAAGCGAAGATGGCCCAGACCAACGGCGACAAGGAGAAATGCGTCACCATCTCCACCAAGGTCCTGAGCGAGCTGAACAAAACCGAAAAAGGCAGCGGCAGCGCTTCCGGCAGCGGTGGCGGCGCCTAAGGGCGAGCTAGAGCGGGCGCCTCGACGAAAATTCGACGTCGCCCGCATAAAGGCGTACACTGCGCCTTCGCATCGAAAGGTGCGGTCAGCTAGAGCTGAGTATGGGGCCGATTAGGATTCGACGCCGGTCGCGAAACTCTAGGTGCATGCCGAGTTGGTAACAGAACTCGTAAATCCACTGTTGCAACTTTCTATAGTTGCCAATGACGAAAACTACGGCGCGGAGTTCAAGCTGGCCGCTTAAGCGGTCCTCTTGACCCGTTGCTTCTGGTAGCTTCGGCTCCAGCAGTCACCAGGGGATGCCTGTAAACCCGAAGTGACTGTCATACAGAACAGGATCGTCGTGTAGCACGTTGGGGGCAAAGCGACTAAAACTTACCCAGCTCGTCCAAAGCACCCTGCCACTCGGGCGGCTGCGGATTAACTCAGTTGAGATGGCTAAGCATGTAGTACCGACAGCGGAGTACTGGCGGACGGGGGTTCAAATCCCCCCGGCTCCACCAAATCCGAGATGAAGAAGACGCCTTAGGGCGTCTTTTTTTTGGCTTGAATTCACAGACCCTACAACTGGATTGTCAGCTATATCTCCCTACCGCTCTCGACAAACTAGACATTGTCGTCAACCCACCGAAAAATAGGACCATTCCTACATCGGACTCAGGGAAGACCGAGTGATCGTCTACGAAGCAACCCAGCAGCAATTCCTCTACGACACAGATAATGACGATATCGAAGACGTCATCCTCGCTCGCTACAGCGCTAAAACAGGCAAGACCGTTGGGCCTTCGGAGCTAGCTTCCTGGAAAGGTTCATTGGGCTACATGGCCAAAGCGCTCAGGGCGCCAGGCATACCTGCTAATAGCGGCGTGGCGATCGAATTGCACCTCCCTCAGTCCTCGAAGCGCATTGACTTCACCCTGACCGGCCACGGACCCGCTGGCGAAAAGAATGTCGTCCTAGTCGAGCTCAAGCAGTGGAGCAGCTCAAAACAGTCCCACAAGGATGCGATTGTTGTCACAGCCCTTGGCAAAGGCATGAACGAAACCGTCCACCCGTCCTACCAGGCATGGTCTTACGCCTCCTTGCTGGAAGGCTTCAACGAAGCGGTTTATGCCCAAGGCATCACACTTCGGCCTTGCGCGTACCTGCACAATTACGCACGCGACGGCGTGATTGACTCCTCCCACTACCAGCCCTACATCGACAAAGCGCCTCTGTTCCTAAAGGGCAAAGATGAGCTGGTCAAGCTCCGATCCTTCATCCAACAGTACATTCACTCGGGCGACGACAAAGCAGTCCTGTACGAGCTAGCCAATGGCAGAATTCGGCCTTCCAAGGCCCTAGCCGATGCCCTGAGCGGCTTGCTCAAAGGAAATCCTGAATTCGTTCTAATCGACGACCAGAAAGAAGTCTACGAAGCAGCGCTGGCAGCTATCCAAGGAGCTTCGGCGGATCAGCCTAGGGTGCTAATCATCGAGGGAGGACCAGGCACTGGCAAAACGGTGCTTGCCCTGAACCTGTTGGTCAAACTCACCGCCAAGGGTCTGGTAGGCAAATATGTCTCGAAAAACGCTGCACCTCGGCGAGTCTATGAGACCAAATTGATCGGCACTCTCACCCGAACAAAGTTCTCACACATGTTTACCGGTTCCGGCTCGTTCATTGATGTTGAACCGAACCTGTTTGACGCGTTGGTCGTGGATGAAGCTCATCGCCTGAACGAAAAAAGCGGTTTGTATGGCAATTTGGGCGAGAACCAGATTAAAGAACTGATAGGTTCCTCCAAATGCACGGTGTTTTTCATCGATGAGGCGCAGCGAGTCACGCTAGCCGACATCGGTAGCAAAGCGAAGATTCGGCAGTACGCGCAGGCCAAAGGTGCGGTAATTGAAGAGTATTCGCTCGCCTCTCAATTTCGCTGCAGTGGCTCTGACGGGTACTTGGCTTGGTTGGATAATGCCCTGCAAATTCGGCAAACGGCTAATGATCATCTGAACCCTGAAAGCTACGAGTTTCAGATTTTCGACGATCCGCAGGCGCTCCACGATGCGATCAAAGCCCGTAATTCGGCAAACAAGGCGCGCGTTGTCGCAGGCTATTGCTGGCCTTGGCTCAGCAAGAAAGACGCTTATGCCGACGATATAGTGATTGGGGACTACCGCCGTCAGTGGAATCTTAGTCAGGACGGTAGTCTTTGGATCGTTGCACCTCAATCAGTCGAGCAAGTGGGGTGCATACACACCTGCCAGGGGCTAGAGGTCGATTACATCGGGGTGATTATTGGTCCTGACCTGATCGTTCGTAATGGGCGAGTTGTAACCGATCCGGGACAGCGAGATCGCTTCGACAAATCTATCAAGGGCTACAAAAAGCTAAGCAAGATGAATCCTGAGCTTGCGCAGCGCGAGACAGAGGCAATCATCAAGAACACCTACAGAACGCTCATGACGAGGGGTATGAAAGGTTGCTACCTCTACTGCACCGACCCTGAGACAGCTGCTTATTTTCAGCAGGCGATAGGTACTTCTGAGCCGGTGCAAGGCTCATCATCTGTGATGTAGGTTTTGATCATTGCGGGGCTTAGCCTGTGCTCGCACCCCGCAAGTCCTTCCGAGTCAATTCCCGTTTCAGCTCGTGGAAACAGCTCTCCCCCATGCTCAGGAATTTGTTGGGGGCTTCACTCGCCTAGTAGTTTTTGGGGCAACATTGTAGTGAAAGCCCCCCTCCGAAAACGGCCGCAAAGATCAGCGAAGGCTTCGGTTATGCGTCGGCATAGCTCAAAGCAATTCTCACATCTGCAACAAGCGCCTGCCCCATGCCAGACAGCAGGTGCGCAGCCCAAACCAGCGTTTCATCCTTCTCCATGACGCCGACATAGGTCAGCCTTTGTACGCACCCGATCATCACGCATGCCTGCTCAAGCGCGTAGTCCAAGGGGATACCTTGAGCGACTCGAAACAAGTCGGGCGACTGCTGGCCCTCCGAACATTTCGCGATGCCGGGCGTAACACGCGAATCCTGATTCGTGTACTTACCGCCCATGGCGATTCCCCTCCTCCATTCGAAAGTGATACCGAGCACTCATCAACACACTACCAGTACGGCCATAAACGCTGATTGATCGGGCCGTTATCAAAGCTCCACTTAGCCGCCTGAATGTCCTGCGACCCTGCTTCGCTAACCGCTTTGTGCAAAAGGCCATCCGCCCGCTTTGCTCTTGGGCTAGAACGGGCATATGTATTAGGCGATAGAGGTATTTCAGAGGTGTGGGAAGCGGTGGATCTGGAACGATCTTGAGCATGTTCTTTCTCCAACAATGGTTGAACTGCCACCTCCGCTGTCAAACGGAAGGGTGGCAGCTATACGCGGGTTGACAGACCGAGATTGTTGGCACTCGGCGCACACGAGGTGCCCCACGTACAGCCGCCATAGAGGCGCGACGCGTGACCAACAATGCTCGGTCTGTCAAAACCGGTCGTTGAGGTGCAACGACTCGGCGAGACTAGAGCGCGTGTTGGCCCAGTACAACGCTTTTACGAGGGAAGGAGTATCTTTGGGAAAAGTCCTACAGAGAAGACGAAAAGTCTGATTTTTTGAAACATTGAGAAATCACGTGGTCGGCTGTAGGGCCAAGCAGATACGCGAATAGCACCGCCAAACCTCCACTCTGTCGCCTTTCCATCTACTGGCTGCAACCGCCGCCCCGGCTAGCTTTCCTAGGCTCTGTATGAAATTCGTAGAAACCTAGTGATTGCCCCTCGCCCCCAAGGATTTGTACATTCTCCGGCCATCAACGGAAAGGAACCCTCTGCTGGCGAATCGGTACGAAGTTTCGGACGAGGCCTGGGATGCGGTCTCCGATCTTTTCATCGGAACCCGTAGGCGTGGTCGGCCTCGAGTAAGTGACCGGCTGATGCTCTATGGCGTGCTTTGGGTACTTTGTTCCAGTGCTGCCTGGCGTGACATG
The DNA here is from genome assembly GCF_002434265.1 of Pseudomonas sp. UBA6562. Taxonomy (GTDB): domain Bacteria; phylum Pseudomonadota; class Gammaproteobacteria; order Pseudomonadales; family Pseudomonadaceae; genus Aquipseudomonas. The sequence goes on from NZ_DJJS01000006.1 coordinate 75,958, forward strand.
CCGGAGCGTTTCGGCCCCTGGTTGACCGTGGATCAACAGTTTCGGGACGGGCGAAACAACGGGGCATTCGATCGGATGCTCAAGCGCTTGCACCTGAAGCTGAACGAGCAAGGTTTGATTGATCTGCAGACCTGGATGATCGACTCGACCGCAGTGCGTGCCACTCGGGCCTCGTCAGGTGCTCGAAAAAAAAGGAATCTGACGAGCCTGCCGATCACGCTCTAGGCCGCAGTCGCGGTGGTCTGACGACCAAAATCCACATGCTCTGCGACGCCAACGGGTACCGTTGCGCTTTCTCTTCTCTGGCGGTCAAGCCAGTGATATAGCTATACGCAGCCGCTGCTCGATGGCGTCAGCATACCTTCCGCCCAGCGGAGGCGGCCTCGTAAACGCTGCAAGTTGCTGCTAGCCGACAAAGGCTATGACGTAGAGGCCTTGCGCCAGTACTGCGACCGCTGCCGCATGCAGCCCGTCATTCCGATGCGCTCGATGAAGCGCAAGCCTAAGCCAGGTTTGCCCAGGTTGTTCGACCGGCCCAAGTATCGACAACGCAATGTCATCGAGTGCATGTTCGGGTGGCTGGAAGAAAATCGCCGACTCGTAACACGCTTCGACAAGCTCGCAAAAAGTTATGCAGCGCTGGTCTCGCTGGCTTGCGCCATGCGGGGTCTACGGCGCCTTATTTCGTACAGTGCCTAACGCCCTCGCGCAGCGGCTGCACGTAGCTGATGTCACTGGCTTGACCGCCAGAGAGAAGAAAGCGCGACGGTATTCCGTTGACGTCGCAGAGCATGTAGATTTTGGTCAAGCCCCAGCGGCTGCGGCCTAAAGCGTGATCGGTAGGCTCGTCAAACTCCTGTTTTCGAGCATCTGACGAGGCTCGAGTAGCGCGCATTGCGGTTAAGTCGATCATTCAAGTCTGTAAATCTATCAAACCTTGTTCGTTCAGCCTCAGGTGCAAGCGCTTGAGCATCCGATCACGTGCCCCGTTGATTCGCCAGTTCCCGAACCGTTGGGACAAAGTTGACCAGGGGCCGGAACGTTCAGGCATGTTACGCCATGCCGCTTCGGAGCAAAGCACCCAGAGTGCGTCATCGAGCATTAGCCGGTCGCTCGCTCGAGGCCAGCCATGCGTACGTGTTTCAATGAAGAGATCGGAGACCACATCCCAGACCTCGTCCGAAATTGCGTACCGCTTTGCTGTCACAGGATTCCCTTCGTTAATGACCCAGGACTTTACAAAATCCCTAAGAATGGGGGGCGATAACTAGATTTCTACGAATTTCGTACACAGCCTAGAAATAGTCCTGTTCCCCACCTATTCTTTGAACGAAGATGACTTAATTTATAATCCCGCTCACATAGACAATCATGAAAAATCCAATAGATCTCCTCCAAACAACAATCGAAGATGAACGATACCTATTAAGCGGTTATGAAAAACCTTCAGAAGCTTTGACATTTGAGACTCTTCGCGCTATTGACTTTACATTCTGTCGCGAACTAATCCCAGAGTTGCAGCATTTAAAGGATTCAGAGCGACAGATGGAAAATATTCGCAAACATGCGATTAACGCCGCCCTGCAAAAAGTTTTACCTACCAAGCTAAAACCCGATGTGCCTAAGCTTTTTGCCTCGAACCCGAGAACGGCCGAACAAACAGACGAGTTCCTGGTGCGAATGGGCTACCTTACCATAGCTGAGAAGCAGTTAAATTTGTTGCGCTCGGGTGCCCTAAAGGCTGAAATCGATCAGCGCAAGTTGAGAGGAAAGACGCTACTCTTGCTATCGATCGATAATACAACTGCCTATCGCGAGCAGGTTGGCTTAGAAGGACTGAACTGGCTCAGCGACATGACAGTTGTACAGGATCGCCAACAGGAAGAAGCCTTGGAGTTACGCCACATGGAGGTACTGCCTGATTTAGTTAAGTACTTACGCAGTAATAGGTCCCCTGAAGAGCTACCGTTCGATGGCGTTGATGAGTACTTTAGAGAGTGGGCGGCCTTATATCTGCGGAGAATCTCATTTAGGGATATGTTAGATGACAACGATCAATTTGGCGGTCGCCCATATGCAGCGTATATAGAAGTCTTGGAAGCATTGTCCGCGATGTCGCAACAAAGATTATGTTATGCCGGACTTCGTAACGCAGACGATCCCAGGATAGGCATAAGAAATCTTTTTACTGGCGGCGCGCTTCTCAAAGACCTTGTCAGGGGAGTGGCTAATTTTCTTCAAAAAACGCAAGAAGATGTATCTGAAATACTCGGCCACTTAACACTAAGTCCGGACAATTCTAATTATCATTTGAATAGTGGCGTGCCAGCGCTCGCACCTGTTGTCAGGACAAGTCGAGATTTCGTAGTTCTTCCAATGTACGGACTAGAGCTCAATCCATTTCCATTCCTTTGGAAAGAGTTGCACAGGAGATACGAAAAAGAATGGTTCGAGGCGGCAAACCGGCGCGAACTGCGATGGATTTCTGAGCTTATGAATCAGTTTATATATCCTCGATGGATATGCTCGGGTGGCGTCAATATAAAACAAGATGGCAGGGTGGTCACAGATATTGATTTCGTTGCGTATGATACTAATTGCAACAGCCTTATCTTTTTTCAGCTAAAATGGCAGCAGCCATTTATGAATGATGAAAAGTTGAGACGGAATAATGCAAGTAGTTTAGTCCGTGACAGCAACAGATGGGTATTGGCTGTATCTAACTGGATAGCGTCGGTTGGCCTTAATGGAGTGAAGGAGCGACTTTCGATAAAATCTGATGAAGATCCTTCGATCCATCTTATAGTTTTAGGACGTTATCATGCTCACTATACCGCGGCTGAAGATCACGACACACGAGCAGTCTGGTGCGATTGGGGTAACTTCTTGCGTCAACGGACAATTAACCCTAAAGCGTCGGCCGTAGAATTCGTCATAATCCTTCGAGAGTCTGTGGAGCAGGCAATCGCCCAGGTGGAGCCAGAGTCTTTCTTCTTCCCTTTGGGCGATATTATCGTACTTGTCAATCCCAAAATAGCCACACCCAAAAAAAATTATACGAAGAAATGATTCGAATTTGAGGCAATGGATAGACTGTATTTGTGGGATACGGTAGTGATGCATTTAATATAAATACATCTATTTGATTTTGCCGCAGCGCTGCAATGAAACCGAAAGCTAATTGATGAGCTGTTCATGATAAATTGAGCGAGGTGAGCGTCTGACTCGCCTTCCTCTCCTACTACAATCATGCAATTAATGGAACTCATAGATCGCTTCTGGTTGAGCCATCAATTTTCAGAAAAATGCAACAGGATTCAAGTGTCAAACCACATCCCCTCAACAAGGCCTCTAGCTCTTTGAAACCAGAGAAAATTAAGGTTCTAGGCTCTGTACGAAATTCGTAGAAACCCAGTTATTGCCCCTCGGCACCAAGGATTTTGTACATTCCCCGACCATCAACTGAAAGGAGTCCTGTGATGGCGAAGCGGTACAAGATTTCGGATGAGACTTGGGATGCAGTCTCCGATCTTTTCATCGAACGTAGGCGTGGGCGGCCTCGAGTATGTGACCGGATGATGCTCAATGGCGTGCTTTGGGTACTTTGCTCCGGTGCCACCTGGCGTGACATGCCAGAGCGTTTCGGACCTTGGTCGACCGTCTATCAACGGTTCCGCGACTGGCGAAACAACGGGGCATTTGATCGGATGCTCAAGCGCTTGCACCTTAAGCAGAACGAGCAAGGTTTGATTGATCTGCAGACCTGGATGATCGACTCGACCGCAGTGCGTGCCACTCGGGCTTCGTCAGGTGCAAAAAAAAGGAATCTGACGAGCCTATCATGCTCTAGGCCGCAGTCGTGGTGGTATGACGACCAAGATTCACATGCTCTGCGACGCCAACGGAGTACCGTTGCGTTTCCTCCTTTCTGGCGGTCAAGCCAGTGATACCAGCTATGCACAGCCGCTGCTTGATGGCATCAGCATACCTTCCACCCAGCGCAGCCGGCCCCGTAAACGCTGCAAGTGGCTGTTAGCTGATAAAGGCTATGACGCAGATTCCTTGCGCCAGTATTGCGACCGCTGCTGCATACAGCCCGTCATTCCGATGCGCTCGATTAAGCGTAAGCCTAAGCCCGGTTTGTCCATGCTGTTCGACCAGCCCAAATACCGACAGCGCAACGTCATCGAGCGCATGTTCGGCTGGCTGAAAGAGAATCGCCAGCTCTTAACGCGTTTCGACAAGCTCGCAAAAAGTTATGCAGCAATGGTCTCGCTGGCTTGCTCCATGCGGTGTCTACGTAGCCTTATTTCGTACGGAGCCTAGGCACATCAACGACTCTTTATCTTGTAACCCTCAACAGGAATATCCTCTGTACGTCCATAAAGCGGCGCATCACTGAACACATCCCTTTCAAAACCCTGCATATCCCAACGCTTTTCCCTCAACGCCAAATACAACATCCCCACCCTCAACGGTATATTCCCCCGCCTATCCTTAGCGCGCCTGAAAAAGAAAATATTAAACCCCTCCTCCACAAAATACCGATAAGGATCATAATCATTAAGCTCAATAGAGAACCTCTCGAAAAACTCCACCATCAGCTCATTCGCATCGTCCCCATCTACCCCCAAATCCCTCGCAACATCAGTCGCCAAGCTAAAACGCTCAAACGCCCTCCTCCCAAAACCCACCGTATCCTGGATACAAACAACAATCCTATCCATCAGCTCGTAATCAACAGACTCATCCATAACTAGAAAACCTACCCTTCGCCGCTCACAATAGAATCTTCAGTCACACCTGTTCCGTAGCCTACCAACCCTAGCCCCACTACCGTAAACGTCCACCCGGCGATAAGAATCACGCCTGCAACCGCAGTACCATTAACCCAGCACCCAAAACACCCCCAACATCCACTACCCCCCGAAACCCACACCACCCCATGACCCCCAACCACCGCCCCCCACCCCGCCACCTCTACATCCGCTGGCTCCAAACCGCCGCCCTAACCCACCTCCTCGCAGGCCTACTCCTCACCTGGGCAGCCCACAACCCGCTCCTAGACCCCTACCAACTCACCATCGAACAAGCCTTCTGGCCCACCCCCGCCCCCACCTTCGCCCGCAACCAGCAAATCTGGTGGCAAGCCCTCTTCGGCGCCACCCTGCAAAGCTACGCCCTCTACATGCTCGCCCTCATCCACCTGGGCAACCGCTTCCGCTCCCACCACGCCTGGGCCTGGCTCATCGCCGGCCTCGTCCTCTGGGCCCCCCAGGACATCCTCATCTCCCTCCAAGCCGGCATCTGGTCGCACCTGATCGTCGACGTCGTGGCACTACTGGCCCTGTTACCCCCTCTGATAGGGCTCTACCGCCATGACCGCCCCACCTCCACTCACAAAAGGACTTGAACGTGGCCGACCTCCCCGCCCTGCACTGGGCCATCACCCTGCTGCTCTGCCAAGGTTTCCTCGGTGCGCTGGATACCCTCTACCACCACGAACTCACCGTCGCCCTGCCCCAGCGCCACAGCGCGCGGCTGGAGCTGGCGATCCATGCCGTGCGCTCGTGCTTCTACGGGGTGCTGTTCCTGGGCATCGCGCATCTGGCATTCCAGGGTGTGTGGGCGATCGTGATCGCGGTGCTGTTCACGCTGGAAATCGGCCTGACCTTGTGGGACTTCGTCGTCGAAGACCGCAGCCGCAAGCTGCCGGCCATCGAGCGCATCATGCACACGGTGCTGGCCATCAATGCGGGGGCGTTCTTTGCGTTGTATGGGGTGCAGTTGCTGGCGTGGTCGCAGTTGCCCAGTGGGCTGGTGCCGATCGACCTGGATTGGCAGGGGTGGTTGCTGACGCTGTTCGCCATTGGCGTGACGGTGTCGGGTGTCCGCGACGGGCTGGCGGCGTTGCGCATGCAGCGCAAGGGGCTGCCGGCCAATCCCTTCGTCATGGGGGCGTATCGGCAGGTGCTGGTGACGGGGGGCACGGGGTTCATTGGCGAAGCGCTGGTCAATCAGTTGCTCGATGCCGGGCACACCGTGACGGTGCTGGCGCGCGATCCGTTGCGGGCGGCCTATCAGTTCGATGGGCGGGCGCGGTGTGTGCGTGCGCTGGGCAAGCTGGGGCTGGACGAGCGCTTCGATGTGGTGATCAACCTGGCGGGCATGCCGGTCGCGGGGCCGCGGTGGTCGGCGCGGCGCAAGGCGAAGCTGCTGGCGAGCCGGGTGGCGACCACGCAGGCGCTGTTGGGGTGGATGCGCGGGGCGACGCATCGGCCGGCTTTGTGGATTCAGGCGTCGGCGGTGGGCTTCTATGGGGTGCGCGACGGCAGCGAGCCGTTGGACGAAGGCGCGAGCATGGGCAGTGGTTTCATGGCCGAGCTGTGCGCGAGCTGGGAAGCGGCGGCGCGGCCTGCTGCTGAGCTCGGTGTGCGGCAGGTGGTGTTGCGTTTGGGTGTGGTGTTCGGGCCTGGCGGTGCGTTGCCGGCGCTGTTGCTGCCGCTGCGGCTGGGCTTGGGTGGGCGCATGGGGGACGGTCGCCAGGTGATGAGCTGGGTGCACCGGGAGGATGTGTTGCAGGTGATGGCGCGGGCAATGGAGGATGCGTCCCTGCACGGCACCTACAACCTGGTGGCGCCCGAGCCGGTCAGCCAGGCGGCGTTCGTCGAGGCGGCCGGTGCCCGGCTCAAGCGCCCAGTGTGGCTGCATGTGCCGGCGGCGCCGGTGCGGGCGTTGGCGGGCGAAATGGCCGAGCTGTTCTTTGACGGTCAGCGCGTGCTGCCCACGCGCTTGCAGCAGGCGGGTTACCGCTTCCACTATCCGACCCTGGACAGCGCGTTGCGCGACCTGGCCTGAGGAGCCTCGATGAGCAAGCCTTTGCTGTACCTATTGGCCGGAAACGGCAGCGCGGCCGACTGGTGGGACGATGCCCTGCCGCACTTCGAGCATTACCGCGTGCAGGCCCTGGAACTGCCGGGCTTCGGCAGCAATCCGCAGCCGCCGTGCGCGGACCTGTCGGGCTACGCCCAAGCTCTGCTGGAGATGACCGAGCCTGGCCAGGCCATCGTGGCCGTGGGGGTGAGTGCGCTGATCGTGCTGCACGCCTTGCAGCGTCGGCCCGGCCACTTCGCGCGCAGTGTGCTGCTGTCACCGGTGGGGGCGTTTCTCTGGCAGCGGCGTTTGCCGGCGCTGATGTCGCCGCTGGTGCTGCGCAAGGCCATCCACTGGTCGCTGAGCCACAAGCCGCAGTGGTTCGCGCACAAGTTTTCCAGGCAGCCTTGGAGCGAGGCGCAGTATCGGCGCATGGGCGCGGGCTATGCGCGGTGCCGGGCGTTCGTGCCGTCGTGGGACCAGTTGCGCGCCGACACGGCGCTGACCTTGCTGGAGTGGGTCACCGACCCGGTCGAGCTGGTGTGGGGCGATCAGGACCGTATGCTCGGCATCGCCCAGGCGGCGGCCTGGTCGGCGATTCTGGCGCGGGCCGATTTGCGCATCAGCCTGCAACCGGGCTGGGGGCATTACCCGTGGATCGACGCGCCGCAGGCCTTCGCCGCGTGGGTGGAGTCGGGTGCGCCGGGTTTCGTGGCGCACACCAAGGGTGGGCGTTTGCGCCTGGCGGAGCTGGCCGGGCAGCCGGTGCCGCAGGCGCTGACCCTCGACCATGAGCACGACCCGCGCCTGCCGCCGCTGCTCGCCGAGCACCCGCAGGTCACTTGGGCGGTGCGCTCTTCCAGCTACGGCGAGGACCAGGCCGACGCCGCCAATGCCGGCCTGAGCACCACCTACCTGCGGGTGCCGGGCCATGAGGTCGCGGAACGCGTGCGGCAACTGCGCACGGCGGGTGTCGAGGAAGTGGTGGTGCAGCGCTTCGTCACGCCGCTGCTGTCGGGCATCGCCTTCGTGCGGCATTTGGCCGTGGAAGTGGAATGGGTGGAGGGGCATCTGGAGTCGCTCGCCGACGGTCAGGCCACGCCTGAACGGGCGGTGCTGTCGCGTTTGGGGCCTGCGTGGGAAAGCGGCGCGTTCGAGCCTCGGCATGGGCTGGATGCGGCGGCGTTGTGGGCTTTCCTGCAAGGCGTGCTCAAGGTCTTCCACTACGTGCCCGGCGACGTCGAGTGGGCCTGGGATGGGCAGCAGCTGTGGCTGTTGCAGTACCGCCCGATCAGCGAGCATGGCTGGCGCCGTCACCTGACCGCCGCCAATATCGCCGAGATCCTGCCGCCGCAGCCCAGCCGTTTCGTCGAATACGCCCAGCGCCGCGCGGCAGCGAGCATTCCGGCGGTGATGGCGCGCTGGGACAGCCGCGTGTTGCAGGACAACGAGCCGTTCACCGCCGTATTCGGCGGGGCGTCCTACATCAACAACGACCTGTTTCTGGCGCGTCTGTCGGACTGGGGCGTCTCGGCCGCCAACTATGCCGGCGAGGTGGGCGGCGCGACGCCGGCCTTGCCGTGGCGACCATGGCGGGTGCTGCGCTCGCTGCCGCTGTTCTGGCGCATGCAGCGCATCGCTCGCCGGCACCTGGCGACCTTGGAGCCGGGGCTGCAACGCTTCGATGCGGAGTTGGCGCAGCTCAAGGCCGAGGGCACCGACGGGCAGCGCCTGGCCGACTGGTTCAGCCGTTTCTACGTGTTCGTGGTGCAGGGCAATCTGTGCATCGCCACGGCCCTGGCCAGCAGCGGCGGTTTCCTGCTGGGGCGCCCGGCCACGGCCTACGACGATTTGAGCAACAGCCCACACCGTCTGCCATGGGAAACCGACCCCGGCACGCCGCGCCCCGACCTGGTCGACCTGCCGCTGCAACCGCTGCCGCGCTGGCCTCGGCCCGTGGCCTTGGCCCACCGCATGGGCCTGATCGGGCTGCGCGGCTACTACTTGCAGGTGCGCGAGTGGTATCGCGACAACCTCATGCGCATCTTCTTCCGCGTGCATCACGCGATGCCGCCGGCGGAGCGTGAAGCCTGGTTCGCGCCCCACCCCGACGTGCGCAGCCGGGCCGGCAGCTTCTGGCAGGACGGCAGCGAAGGGCTGGAACAGGCGGTGGGCTTCATGATCTACCCCGGCCATGTGCGCGGGATTCTGGGGCAGGACATCCTGTTCGAGGAGACGCTGGACCCTGGGCGCCATGCGCAGTACCAGCAGGCCAAGGCCGTGGTCGCGCGCATGGGCGGGCGGTTGTCCCATGGGTCTACGTTGCTGCGAGAGTTGCGCAAGCCTTCGGCGGTGTTGCCGCAGTTGGATGCGGGGTGGGTAGGGCGAGAGGTGGTGTACCGCGATGGAGCGTTGAGTCTGGCGGTGGGCGAACATCCCGCTTGATCGGTCAGGCAGGACGATAGGGCCCGCCCTGCCCCTTCGTCCTTCGCACAGGCCCATCAAAAGGCGCCATGCGCGCCTTAGATTCACTTATACAAAATCGCCTGATGGATCTCCCCCAACGCCATGATCCGTTGAGCGGCATTGAGCTTGATGGCTTCCTTGGGCATCCCAAACACCACGCAACTGGCTTCATCCTGAGCAACGGTCGCCGCCCCCGCCTCGAGCATCTCCTTCAACCCCCGCGCCCCATCGTCCCCCATCCCTGTCATGATGATCCCCGTCGCATTCCGCCCCGCAAACCGCGCCACCGACCGAAACAACACATCCACCGAGGGCCGATGCCGATTCACCAACGGCCCATCGATCACCTGCGCGTGGTAATACGCCCCACTGCGCGTAACCATCAAATGCTTCCCCCCAGGCGCAATCAACGCCAGCCCCGGCAAAATCCGATCATTGTTACGTGCCTCGCGCACCTCGATCTGGCACACGCTATTGAGCCGCTCGGCGAACGAAGCGGTGAACTTCTCCGGCATGTGCTGCACGATCACCATCCCTGGGCACACCCGCGGCAGCGCCGTCAGCACCGCTTCCAGCGCCTGGGTGCCGCCGGTGGAGGTGCCGATGGCGACGATACGCTCGGTGGTCTGGGCCATGGCTTGGCCGGTCCCCGCAGGCAGGATCGCATCCGCACTCAGCTTGGTAGCCGGCGCCGGTACAGGGCTCGCACTCCGCTTGCCCAAGTTCCTGACATTGGCATTGGCAGCAGCCCGCACCGCCGCCACCAACTCAGCCGCCGATTCGAGCAGAAACCCCTTCAACCCAGTGGAAGGCTTGGTGATGATCTCCACCGCCCCCGCCGACAACGCCTGCAAGGAGGTCTCCGCCCCCTTCTGCGTCAACGACGAACAGATGATCACCGGCGTCGGCCGCTCGCTCATGATCTTCTTCAGAAAGGTGATGCCATCCATACGCGGCATCTCCACATCGAGCACGATCACATCCGGCCATTCCCGCGCCAGCTTGTCCATGGCGAACAGCGGGTCGGACGCCGCGCCCATGACGTGGATGTCCGGCGTGTCGCCGAGAATCGCCTGCAGCACCTGGCGCACCACGGCGGAATCGTCGACCAGCAGCACACTGATTTTTTTGCTAGGCATGTTCTTGAAGGGTTCCCATTGGTTGGTGCCGGACCCAGACGTTGCCGTTCCACAGGTCGAACAGGATCGTGCGGTGGCCGGTGCTGCCCATGTCCTGGGCCGTCAGGTGCAGGTGGTGGCGCTCGGTCAGGGCCAGCGCCGCGCGAATGTTCAGACCGGCCACGTCCTGCGTCGGCAGGCGGCGGCGCAGCTCGGGGAACATCTCGCCGCCGCCGAACAGCTTGACCTGATAGTCCTGGGCCTGGGTGCCATTGGCTTGCGCGTGGCGCAGCAACAGTTCCAGGGCTTCGTCGGCATAGCGGCCATCGAGGGGCTGCTGCTTGCGCGGGCGCCCCGGCAGCATGAAGTGGCACATGCCGCCGATCAGCCGCTGCGGGTGCCAGAAGGTGATCGCCACGCACGAGCCGAGCAAGGTGCGCAGGCGCGTCGGCCGTGTGGCAAAACTGACTTGGCCGGGGGCCAGGACCACTTCGGTGGCACCGATGGGCTTTTTCATGGTTTGCGGTAGATCGAGGGGGCCACCAGCTTCAGGGTGTCGTTGACCCCGTGCAGGCTTTCCGAGTGGCTGATGATCAGGTAACCGCCTTGCTTGAGCAGCGGCAACAGGCGTGCGACCACTTGGCACTTGGTCGGCTGGTCGAAATAGATCATCACGTTGCGCAGGAAGATCACCTCGAACTCGCCCAGCGCCGGCAGCGCTTCGTTGAGGTTGACCTGGACGAAATTGACACGGTTGCGCAGGGTCTTGTCGATCAGCACGGTGCCGGCCTGGCGACCGATGCCCTTGAGGCAGTATTTGACCAGCAACGGCTTGGGCAAGGTCTCGATGCGCTCCATCGAGTAGTGCCCGGTGCGCGCCTTGGCCAGCACCTGGGAGCTGATGTCCGAGCCGACCACTTCCCAGGACGTGCTGCCCAGGCTTTCGGCCAGGGTCATGGCCAGGCTGTAGGGCTCCTCGCCGGTGGAGCTGGCCGCGCTCCACACGCGGAACGTGCGGCCCGGTGCGACCTGGGGCAGCACGTGTTGGCGCAGGAAGTCGAAGTGCTTGGGCTCGCGGAAGAAATAGGTTTCGTTGGTAGTCAGCAGATCCAGCGCGACCTGCAGTTCGCCCTTGCGCTGGTCGTGCATGATCAGCTTGAAGTACTCGCCATAGCTCTGCAGCTCGTAGTGCTTGAGGCGCTTGAACAGGCGCCCGGCCACCAGGGCTTTCTTGGCCGGCGACAGGTTGATGCCGGCCGCGCGGTACAGCCAGCTCTGGAACTGGCCGAACTCGCGGTCGTCGATGGCAACGGTGTTGGGCATGGTCGGGCCTCAGCGCGGGTCGAGGTCGGCGGCCGGCGCCTGGCCGGCCTCGGCGATGCTGGCCATCTCGTCGATGGACAGCACCTTGTCCGCCGCCAGCACGATGACGAATTTGCCGTCGACCTTGGCCATGCCGCTGATGAAGTCGGCGCGGATGCGCGCACCGAAGCTCGGTGGCGGCTCGATCTGTGTGGCCGGGATCTCCTGCACGGCAGACACCGTATCGACCAGCAGGCCGATGTCCTGGGGCTGGCCGTCTTCGCTGCTCGCTTCGAGGATGATCACGCAGGAGCGCCGGGTGATCGCCGAGTGGGCCCGCCCGAAGCGCGCCGACAGGTCCACCACCGGCACCACGGCACCGCGCAGGTTGATCACCCCGCGCACGAACGCGGGCATCATCGGCACCACGGTCAGGCTGCCGTATTCGATGATTTCCTTGATGCCCAGAATGCCGATGGCGAACATTTCGCCGCCCAGCATGAAGGTCAGGTACTGCCCGTCCTCGTCCACCGCCACTGCGCGCTGCCGCGTCGTCGTTACTGCGCCCATGTCGCTGCTCTCCCTGGTAGGCCCGCGTCGATCGTGGGATCAGAAACGGGTGAAATCCGACTCGTCCGGCGCACTGGCCATGTTGTAGGCGAACGCCTTGCGCGCCGGCACGGGTTTGCTGCGTGGCGGTTGGCGGTTGGGCGTGCTGCCGGGGCTGTCCGTGCCGCCGCTCTGAGGCGCAGGCTTGGACGCTGCATCGAGTACGAAGAAACTCATGGCCTGTTGCAGTTGCTCGGCCTGGCTGCTCATCTCTTCGGCGGTGGCCGCCAGCTCCTCGCTGCTGGAGGCGTTCTGCTGGGTCACCTGGTTGAGCTGGGTCATCGCCGTGTTGATCTGCGCGACCCCGGCGGCCTGCTCTTCGGACGCGGCGCTGATTTCCTGCACCAGGTCGGAGGTCTTGTTGATCGACGGCACCATTTCGTCGAGCAGGCTGCCGGCCTTCTCGGCCATGTCCACGCTGCTCGACGACAGCTCGCCGATTTCCTGGGCGGCCACCTGGCTGCGTTCGGCCAGCTTGCGCACTTCGGCGGCCACCACGGCGAAGCCCTTGCCGTGCTCGCCGGCCCGTGCGGCCTCGATGGCGGCGTTGAGCGCGAGCAGGTTGGTCTGGTAGGCGATGTCGTCGATGATGCTGATGCGCTGGGCGATCTTCTTCATCGCCACCACCGTCTGCTGCACCGATTCGCCGCCCTCGGTGGCTTCCTTGGCGGCTTTGCTGGCCATGCCGTCGGTGACCTTGGCGTTTTCGGTGTTCTGGTTGATGCTGGCGCTCATCTGCTCCACCGACGCGCTGGTTTCCTCGACGCTGGCGGCCTGCTCGCTGGTGGCCTGGCTCATCGATTGCGCGGTGGCGCTGACCTGCTCGGAGGCGCTGGCGAGGTTGTCGGCGGCGTTGCGCACTTCACCGATGATGTGCGCCAGCTTGCCGACCATGTTGCGCATGGCGTTGAGCACCATGCCGGTCTCGTCCTTGCCACCCGCCTCGATGTGCGCGTTGAGGTTGCCTTCGGCCAGGTGCTCGGCGGCGCTCGCGGCTTGGCGCAGGGGGCGGGAGATGATCCGTGCGATGAACAGCGCCAGGCCCAGGCCGATCAGCAATGCCAGGACCAGCACCGCGATGATCGACACGCGGGCACGCTCGTACAGCGCCGAGCCCTTGTCACCCGCAGCACTCGCACCGGCATCGTTGAGCTCGACCATTTTCTGCAAGCGTGCCGTCACCTCGTCGAAGTGCCCTTTGGATTCGCCCCGGAGCAAGCTGCGCGCCTGCGCTTCCTGGTTCTGACGGGACAGCGCCAGCACCTGTTTGCTGCTCTCGAGGTAGGCGTCCCAGGCGCTTCTCACGCTGAGCAGCAGTTGCCGATCCTCGTCGCTGGCCACCAGCGGCTCGTAGGTCTGCATGCGGGTTTCGAACTGCTCGCGCGCCTCTTCGGCTTCACGTTCGGCCTGGGTCTTTTCTTCGGCGATCTCGGTGCTGAGGTGGCGGTTTTCCTTCAACCGGTAAGTGGCGGCGAAAAAGCGCATGCCTGCCGCTGCCCGCATGGAGGGCATCCAATTGCTCTTGATCTCCTGAGCGGCATGGTTGACGGCACCGAGCTGCAGGATGGCGAAGGTGCCCATGGCCCCGGTCAGTGCCAGGACCACCAGAAACGAGCTGATCAGCTTGGTGGAAATCTTGAGATCGTAGAACCATTTCATCGGGGAACCTCCATGGAGTTGCAAAGACGTCAGCGGGCGGAAGGCGTCGGCGACTGAGGCGCCTGGGCCGTGCGGGCTTCCAGTTGTACGAGTTGGTTGAGCAGGGCCGGCACGTCCAGGATCAGGGCCACCGCCCCGCTGCCGAGGATGGTCGAGCCGCTGATGCCGCGCAGGGCGCCGAACAGCTTGCCCAGGGGCTTGATCACGGTCTGGAACTCGCCGTGCAGGTCGTCGACCACCAGCCCGGCCTTGTGCTCGGCGTAGCGCACCACCACCACGTTCTGCCGGCGCGCGGGCGGGCCTTCGTGGTCGAAGTGGTCGCGCAGGTCCACCAGGGGCAGCACCTCGCCGCGCAGGTCCAGGTAGCCCTGGTCGCGGCCGGACTGGCGCTGGCGGTCGTCCAGTTCGATGCACTCCTGGACCATGTCCAGCGGAATCACGTAGGTGGACTGGTCGATGCCGACCAGGAAGCCATTGATGATCGCCAGGGTCAGCGGCAGACGGATGCGCACCAACGTGCCCTGGCCGGGGCGGCTGTCGAGGTCGACGGTGCCGCGCAACAGGGTGATGTTGCGCTTGACCACGTCCATGCCCACGCCGCGCCCGGACAGGTTGGTGACGGCCTCGGCGGTGGAGAACCCCGCTTCGAAGATCAGGTTGTAGACCTCCTGGTCGGTGAGCACCGCCCCGCTCGCCACCAGCCCACGCTCCTGGGCCTTGGCCAGGATGCGCTCGCGGTCGAGGCCGGCGCCGTCGTCGGCGATTTCGATGACGATGCTGCCGGAGTCGTGGTAGGCGTTGAGGCTCAGGTGGCCCTTGCTCGGTTTGCCCGCCGCACGCCGCGCCTCGGCGCTTTCGATGCCGTGGTCCATGGCGTTGCGCAGCAGGTGCATCAGCGGGTCGCCGATCTTCTCCACCACGGTCTTGTCCAGCTCGGTGTCCGCGCCGTCGATGATCAGCTCGATGTCCTTGCCCAGTTCCTGGCTGACGTCGCGCACCACGCGGCGGAAGCGGTTGAAGGTCTCGCCGATGGGGACCATGCGCAGGTGCAGGGCGCCGTCGAGGATGTCCTCCACCAGCCCCGACACCGTCGAGGTGGCTTCCTGCAGCGGGTCGTTGTCGCAGGCGCGCGCCAGCAGGCTCGCGCCGGCGCTGGCGATCACCAGTTCGCCGACCAGGTTGATCAACGCGTCGAGCTTGTCGGCGTTGACCCGTACGTAGCTGCCGTCGCGGGTTTTCGCCTCGGTGTTGGCCGGCAGGCGCTGGGCCGGAGCAGGCGCCGAATCCTGCTCGGCATGCGCCACGATCAGGTCGTTGCCGGTGGCCACGCCGCTGTTGCTGGGCACGTCGCTGTCGGGCGTTTCGTCGACCGCCTGGATATGCACCTCACAGTCGTCGCGCACGAAGTCGAACACCTCAACGAGCGTGGCCTGGCTGGCCGTCGAGCGCAGGTCGATCTCGAAGCCCAGGTAGCAGCTTTCCGGGTCCCAGTGTTCCAGGGCGGGAATGCTGTCAGTCAAAGTGGTGACCTGCACCATCTGCCCCAGGGTTTCGAGGTAGCGCAGGAACGACAGCGGGTCCATGCCATTGCGGAACACGTCCACGCCGAAACGCAGGGAAATGTGCCAGAGCACGTCGGCCTGCGCGTCGTCGGCCAGTACCGCGGGAGCGGCGTCGGCAGTGGCGGTGCGTAACGTCTGATAGGCGCTCAGCGCCTCGCGCAGGGCTTCGTCGCGGGCCAGCGCGGCCGGGCTCGGCGCCTCGCCGCGGCTGGCGACCACGTCGATCAGTTCGAGCATGTGGTCGCCGCACTTGAGCAGCAACGCGATCAGGGCCGCGTCCACCGCCACGCTGCCCTCGCGCAGGCGGTCGAGCACGTCTTCGACGATGTGCGTGAAGCCTACGATCGACCCGAGGCCGAACAGCCCGGCGGACCCTTTGATGGTGTGCGCGGCGCGGAAGATCGCGCCGAGGGCATCCTGGTCGTCGGGGTCGCTTTCCAGTTGCAGCAGGGATTGCTCCATGGCTTGCAACAGTTCGCGCGCCTCGACGATGAAGGTCTGCAATGCCTGATCGAGATTGATGCCCACCTGGACCTTCCTTGTCGAGCGATGAACGGAGCAGTGCCGGTTACAGCGCGGCGCTGCGACACAGTTGGAGCGCCTGCGTGACCGCCTGGCTCTGGCCGGTCACCTGCAAGGCGCTGCCGGCGAGGCCGGCTTCGCGCTGGACGACGGCCAGCCACTGCAAGCCGGCGCCGTCCATTTCCGTGACCTGGGACAGGTCCAGCGCCAGGCGCGGCGCGGCGCCGATCTGCGGCAGCAAGGTGCCCGCCAGTTCGGCGACGGTGTAGATCGTGAGTTCGCCGTCGACGCCCACCTGGGTGGTGCCGTCGAGGGTTTCGAGGGTGAGCGGCATGTCGGCCTCCCTGGCGCCGGGTGTCAGGGCAGGATCAGTTTCGAGACCGCCGCCAGCATCTGCGCCGGCTGGAACGGTTTGACCACCCAGGCCTTGGCGCCCGCGGCCTGGCCTTCGGCCTTCTTCGAGGCCTGGGACTCGGTGGTCAGCATGATGATCGGCGTGAACTTGTAGCTGGCCAGCTTCTTGACCTCCTTGACGAAGGTGATGCCGTCCATGTTGGGCATGTTCACGTCGCTGATGATCAGGTGCACCTTCTGCCCGGTCAGCTTGTTCAGGGCGTCCTTGCCGTCGCTGGCCTCGATCACGTCGTAACCGGCGCTTTTCAGCGCGATGCCGACCACCTGCCGTACGCTGCTGGAGTCGTCGACCACTAATACATTCTTCGCCATGCTGGGCTCCTAGAAGAAAGTGATGTCTTGGGAATTGGGTTGCACCGCCGCCTCGCCATGGTGGAGGCGCCGTTGCTCCTCGGTGGCGTAGGTGGTTTCCATGCGCGCCAGCCATTGCCGGGCGTCGATGGCCAGCGGCTGGTCGGGGGCCTGGTTGGCCTGCACGAGATGCCCGTGCAGGGCGTGCATGTTGTCGCGCACGTGGCTGAGTATCTGGCTGACCCGGTCCTGGAACTGCAGGTTGACCAGCACCTCGGTCATCTCGTCGCGGATACCGTGGCTTTCCTGCTTGAGCAGGTCGGCGGAATCGGCCAAACGCCCGGTGATGCTCTGGAAGCGGGCGAGCACCACCTGGATGGTGTGTTCGGACTCGCTCACCGAATGGCTGTCCTGGTCGGCGCTGTTGGAGGCGGCCTGCACCAGTTGGGTGATGGCGTTGTTGATGATGTCGACCTTGGCCGACATCTGCTGGCCGGTTTCGCTGGACTTGCTCGACAAGCTGCGCACCGCATCGGCCACCACCGCGAAGCCGCGACCGGCCTCGCCGGCACGCGCCGCTTCGATGGCCGCGTTGAGGGCCAGCAGGTTGGTCTGTGCGGCAATCGCCGCCACATCGGCGGCCATGGTCCGCAGTTCGCCGGTATAGGCGGTCAGGCTGCGTACCTGGGCCAGGGTCTGGTCGCGGCTGGTCTGGGTGGCCTTGAGCGAGTCGATCACCTGGCTCAATTCGCCGTCGCTGCGCGCCAGCGCTTCGAGGGCGCCGTCAGCGGCCTGCCCGTCCAGTTCGCCGGCCGCGTGCTGCGACGCCTGTACGGTTTCCTGCAAGCGGGTGGCGATCCCGGTGAAGCGATCCGCCAGGCTGACGATGGCTTCTTCGGTCTGGTGGCGCGAGCTTTCCACCTGCTTGGCCCAGATGGGCATGGCGCCGAGCAGGACTTCGTCGAGCTGTGCCCGGACGGCCATGCCGTCGTCCGCATGCGCACTCGACTGCTCCGCTTGCGCCTGTGCGAGCGCTCGTTGCAGTGCGTTGCGCTGCGAGGCCGCGCTCCAGGCACAGGCACCCAGGCCGATCGCTGCCAGTGCCGCGCAGGCCAGCAGGTTGGCCGTCGAGGTCGATTGCACGAGTATCCAGATGACGGCCGGAACGACAGGAACGAACGCAAACCAACTAAGACGCGGAACACCGGGAGAGGCAATGCGGCTGGACTGACGCTGGGTCATGAGTTCGATCCTTGAACGGTGTAGCGGGTGGAGATGACAAAAGGGTTATCAGCCTTGTTTGTAACAACTTTAGACAATCTAGGTGCCTTCCGTCCGATTCATGACCGGCGGATGCCTGTGTGCTCGGAGTGTCCACAGCCGTCCGGATTTCGCCCGAGCGAAACCATCGGCACCGGTTTTTGGGAGGCTAAAGATGTCAGCGTCTTGGCGGCTGTTGCTGCAATTGCTGGCGGGGTGCGCGGGACAAGAGGCGGTTTGTGGCGATGGCGAGTTGCTTTGGCGACAGGGAATAGTCGCCTGGATTTTTAAGCGAACGACGAAGAAGTCGTTCCCTCTGGTTGGTAACCCGTCACATGATTCTCAATGGCCTGATCTCACATGGCTCGTGGTCGCCGCCCATGTCCTCCGGCAGGAACGCGGTCAGGTCGTAAGGCAGCAGCACCGTATCCAGCACAGCCGAAAAAGGCGTATCGATCAGAAAGGGCCAGCCACCCGACAGGCTGGGTTCGGTCGCCCAGACCCAGGACAACCGCGTGCCGTGATACACGCAGCGGTCCCCGCTCAAATGCCCCAAGGTGCTGAAACAACCGCTCAACGACAGCGACAGGGCCAACAGCAGGACTCTTGCGCGCATGGATTTCCTTATGAATGAAGCCGTCGTCCGTGGTCGTCCGATTGCGGCGTGCCGGTAGCATACCTGCTGGTCAGCACGAAGGCCGCCAGCGCTTTCGAACGGCCCGCCACCACCGGTCAGCCCACACCGAACTCTATGGAATTTATCCCGCCACGCCTACCTCCCACTTAGAAACCATAAAACCGTGTAGGCCCCGTATGACTTCCCTGCGAAATCTCGCCCCACGCCTGACTGCCACCACGCCGCCGGAAGCCTGTACCCCCGTTTCGGTTTACCACGCTCTGTTACGCCATCCGCAAGACACCGACCTGACGCCGGTACGCGGTTTTCTGCAAGCCCAACTGGCGCAAGCCAAACAACTCGGCGACGAAGTCGAAGGCCTACCCGAAAACCTCGACGACCTGCCGACCTGGATCGAAGACAACGGCGACGCTGTCGCCTGCGCCTACCGCGAGTACCTCAAGGGCCGGCATGCCGGCGAGGGCCGCCAATACTTCGGCAGCAAGGCCCATGCCCTGTACTTCCTCCAACACGTGGCCCCGACCAAACTGGTCGACGGCGCCTGGCTGTACAACTCGCTCTCCCACGCCGGCGACTGGCGCTACCACAACCTGATCCGCACCTACCTGGAAGAGTTGGGCGACGGCGATCCCGGCCTGAACCATGTCGTGCTCTACCGCAAGTTGCTGGCCGACCACGACTGCGCGCCGACCGAACTGCTCGAAGAGGCGCTGTACGTGCAAGGCGCCATCCAGCTGGCGCTCGGCCACCTGGGCGACGAATACCTGCCCGAACTGCTCGGCTACAACCTGGGCTACGAACAATTGCCGCTGCACTTGCTCATCTCTTCGTTCGAGCTGAACGAGCTGGGCATCGACCCCTATTACTTCACCCTCCACGTCACCATCGACAACGCCAGTACCGGCCATGCCCGCAAGGCGGTGGACACTGTGCTGGACCTGTTGCCCACGGACGATACCCGTGAGGACTTCATCGCCAGAATGCGCGCCGGTTATTTGCTCAACGAACTGGGCAAAGGCACCAAAGCCGTGATTTCCGGCTTCGACCTGGAGCAGGAAGTGGTCGCCATGCTGGAGCGCAAGCGTACCTTCGGCCAGCACCTGCACTCCGACTACTGCCGTCTCGACGGGCGCACGGTCAACGAGTGGCTGTCGGAGCCTGGGCGCTGCCGCGAATTCCTCACGGTGCTGGAGAACAAGGGCTGGATCAAACACAACCAGGACCCGGCCGACAGCCGTTTCTGGCAGTTGATGGACGGGCCGGGCGCGCCGATGTTCGGGGTGTTCAACGGCTATGAAATGCAGCTGTTGCGCGACTGGATCGCCGGGGATTGGCTCGACGAGCACGCGGCCAGACGGCAGAACCCCTTCCGTGCGCAGTTCCGCCGTCGCCTGTCGGCTGATGCGGCGTCCACGGCTGCGTCGTCCCGCACTACGGTGGCGACGGACGCGCTGATCGACCTGTTGTCGCCCGCGCACCATGCGACGCCCGAGGGGCTGAGTGCCACTCGCGTGTACGCCCGTAAACTTGCGGAAGGATCGTTGGCGGTATGAGCCCACTCGATACCCAGGCAGCTATGGATGAGGCTGCTGCGCCTGAAGAGCGGGCCCATGATCTGGCCTTGCTACAGATGGGCCGCCAGTTGCTGGCGGACAACTACCGGTTCATGACCGTCACGCCGCTGACCCACCAGCGCAACAACGAAAGAGCGCAGAACCGTGAGGCGCGTGACGTGCGGGATGTCTTCGGCTGGAACCGCCCGTTCGAAGCGCATGTGCTGCCTGGCGTGGAAGCTGAGGCATTATGGGAAAGCGAGGTCATCCGCGCTCAGGACGGGCATTGGATCAGTACCGTGCGCTACTCAAGCCTGGGCGAGCTGCTCTTCGTCCACTCGGGCTTCCCCACCACTGCGCGCGATGCCGTCTTCTTCGGCCCCGACACCTACCGCTTCGCCCAGGCCATCGAAGCGCACTTAGGCGCTTCGACGCATCCCATACGCACTGCGGCGGACATCGGTTGCGGCAGCGGCGCGGGCGCCATCGTGATCGCCCACGCCAGACCCGAAGCCCAGGTACAGGCGCTGGACATCAACCCGACCGCGCTGCGCTTCACGGCCGTCAACGCGGCCTTGGCGCAGACCGAAAACGTTTCGCCTCGCTACAGCGACCTGTTGAACGGGGCTTCGGGCCAGTTCGACCTGATCGTCGCCAACCCGCCATACATGCAGGACACGCAAAAGCGGGCCTACCGCCATGGCGGCGATCGCCTGGGGTCGGAACTGGCCGTGCGTATCGTCGAGCAAGCGCTGGACCGGTTGACGCCGGGTGGCACCCTTCTTCTTTACACGGGCACCCCTTGGGTGGACGGCACCGACCTGTTCCTGGAAAGCGCCCAGCCTCTGGTCGACAAGCCAGGGTTTACCTGGTCGTATCGCGAGGTCGATCCGGATGTGTTTGGAGAGGAGCTGGAGTCGGACAATTACGCCTGCGCGGAGCGCATCGCTGCGGTCGTGCTTACCGTGACCAAGACTCCGTAAGCGAGCTTGCAACGCTTACTTTTCGACACCCAGGGTGCTGGAACTTCAATCAAGGTCAGCACCCTGGTAGGCAAGACAGGGGCAACTCGCGCAAAGCCTGCTACTGACAGCCTGCTTCCTCCTTAAGCGGTGCAAGCAGACCCAGCCCATCTCCAACAGGAATGCGCCAAGCCTGTGTTGCGTCAAGTCGGTTTACTGCGCAGCCTCCACGCTCTTGAACACCGCCTCCACCTTACTCTCCAGCTGATTGACAGCCCCCAGATACTCGATCAACTCCGCCGCCCGGCTCCCGCGCAGTCCGGCCGTAGTCATTTCGCCATCGACCACGTACTTGTACACGCCACTCACGGCAAACGCTTTCAGCGACCGTATATGCCGAGCCTGATCCGCCAAGGTGTTCTTGAACGCCTCACTGTCGAAGAATCGCCGCCGCGCCACCGGGTTGCCAAACGCCACTTCCATCACCACCAGCTCCATCCGTTCCGGCGTTGCCGTGTGCGCCACATTCGGCGCGGGTGGATGGTTGCCGTCGTTCTCGAAGGGTGCGCACAGGTGCAATTGCACTTTCAGCACTGAAGCATCTGCCGCCAGCACCGGCGCCAGTTGGTCGCGCACGTACGCCTGCAAATCCTCCAACCCCTGCCGTGGGCTCAGATGCACATGGATCCGGTCGGCATGGTCGAGCCCGTTAAGCCGCTCGTCCGCCAACAGGTTCTTCACCATCAGCGAGCCTTGCGGGAGGTCGTAGGCCAGCGTCTCTTCGAACATGTTTTGCTCGTCCGAAAACAGCAACGGGCTGGCTTCCTTGAAGCGTGCCTGCTGGTCGGCGGACTTGAAGCCGATCTCCACGCCGCCATCGAGTTCGTAGTCCGCAATCTCACGCACACCGTCAGCCAGCGGCCATAAATGCGCATCCTGGTTGCGCGAGAAATGGTGCTGGATGTACAGACCCAACCCCGGCAACCGCGAGCACAGCGGCCCGTGCACGTCGCGCCAGTAGTGGGCGAAGACGTCGTGCGGCACGCGCTCGCGTTTCTTCACGGTGGTATAGCTGTTGATGGTGATCGTCATCTCGAACCCCTGCAAAACTCACTGGATGTTCCATTTGAGAACCGCGCAGGCGAAGGGGCGTTCAGTCCGATGGACTGGTGACGTGGCATTGGAGTATCTAGGCGAGGCACATCGAACGCCTCGCCCGCCATGAGGTGTTAAAGCGCGTCCGTCATCCGACAAAGCTCTGCCCTTTCCATAGGTCCAGTCTCTGTCCAGCCCTCCTGATACAACCGCCGCAACGCCACCACACACCCGCCGGCCTCGTAGAAGATCGCCTCGTAGTCCTGGCCGGCCTTGGGCACGAAGCGATACGACTGTCGGCAATTGCGCGACCGGCCTGCCGAGCCATACCCCTCGCTCAGAAAATTCAGGATGAAGGGTTTGCCCGCCGGCACCTTGAGTTCGGCACTCGCCAGGCTCGGCTCATTCAGGCGCCAACTGCCCACGGGCATACCCAGGCTGCGGCCATTGTTGCGGTCGGCGAATCCGGACTTGGCCACCGCCATCACTCCGGCGCCGGGCACACGCCAGTCGATACAGTCGCTAGCGGGTATGCCGCGCACCATGCCGTTGGTGACTACGCGCAGGCGTGCGGTCTCACCGGCGCTGGGCTCTACGTAATCGGTGGAAAACGCGCGGATATTGGAGAGGTTGCCGCAGCCACTCACGGCCACGGCCAAACCGAGGATCGGTAGTGTTTTCATGAGCGCTCCTCGTCAGTGCAGTCAGCAGCGGTGAGGGCTCTCGCCCTTGAGCTCTTCACCGGTGTCGGCGTTACGGATGATCACCGTGGCGTCCGGTGCGATGCTGCACATGGCATTGCGCGCGGTGTAGATGTGCCGGCCCTCGGCAACGATCTTGCCGAGTTTCGGGATCGGCTTGCCCGAGGCGTCCTGGGCAGTGACGGTGTATACGCCGGACAGGGTCACGCAGCCGCCAAGGGCGAGGAACAGTGTTGCGAACAGTGCATATTTCATGGAGTGATCTTCCTTGTGTGTGGGCAACTCATCGCAATCGGATCAGTATCTTCATCGTTTCAATGGGCTGAAGCGCAAGCCTTCAGCTCACGACCCTTAGCCAACGCACACAGGTCGAGACCATCGGCGCGTGTATAGCCTGCGCGCTTCATGCATTGGAAGGCGGTTGGAAGGACTTGGCAACGCACGCGCTCACCAATGGCAACAGTAGAACGCCTAACGCAAGGGGTTTGAACCACATTCGGAGTGTCCTTACCATGCTCGCCTGTAGATCAGGGTCGGTGA
This sequence comes from Pseudomonas sp. UBA6562, assembly GCF_002434265.1. Classification (GTDB taxonomy): domain Bacteria; phylum Pseudomonadota; class Gammaproteobacteria; order Pseudomonadales; family Pseudomonadaceae; genus Aquipseudomonas. The sequence goes on from NZ_DJJS01000006.1 coordinate 99,522, forward strand.
CTATGTCGCGGCTTTGCAAGTATGCAAGTGCTTGCAATGGCACTGCCGGCCGGCGGGAACCAGGGGACGTATTGAGGGCCGGTTGCATTCGAATTCCGATACTTGAGGGCATATCTCGCTGCCGCATCGGCGGCGTCGAAAGTTGCTGCTGACGGTAGGCATCGCTGATCGAAATAGGTGGCGTCTCATTTGACGCGCGCAGGGCTTGGGCGCCGCGAAGCGCCGGCTGCCGTCACACATTGCTCAAGGAAGAGAGCGGAAGCATTGGTCGAAGCTTGCGCTGTAGCAGCTTCTTAACAGCCGCCACAAGCCCCGGCGCAGTCACCCTGCGCCGGGGCTTCTCGCTCAACGGTTGCGCGTCACGCGCCACACAGTGTTGGCCAAGTCGTCGGCAATGATCAGTGCCCCTTTCGGATCCACCGTCACGCCCACCGGCCGACCACGGGTCTTGCCGTCTTCGCTGCGGAACCCTGTGGCGAAGTCCACCGGCTCGCCCGACGGCCGCCCATCGGCGAACGGCACGAAGATCACCTTGTAGCCCACCGGGTTGTCGCGGTTCCAGCTGCCGTGCTCACCCACGAAGGCACCGTTGGCGAACTGCGTGCCCATCTCGGGAATGGAGAAGTCCACACCCAATGCCGCGACGTGCGAGCCCAGGCTGTAGTCCGGCTTGGTGGCGATATCGACCATTTCCTGCTTGAACGGCTGCACGCGCTTGTCGGCGTTCTGGCCCCAGTAGGCGTACGGCCAGCCGTAGAATTTGCCTTCCTGGATCGAGGTCAGGTAGTCGGGCACCAGGTCCGGGCCCAGTTCGTCGCGTTCGTTGGCCACCGCCCACAGCTGGCCGGTCTCGGGCTGGATGCTCAGCGCCGTGGGGTTGCGCACGCCGGTGGCGTAAGGCTTGTGCATGCCGGTCGCGGCGTCGATCTGCCAGATCATCGCGCGGTCGATTTCCACTTCCATGCCGCGCTCGCCGATGTTGCTGTTCGAGCCGATGCCGACGTACAGGTAGCGACCGTCGGGGCTGATGGTCATGGACTTGGTCCAGTGGTGGTTGATCGCCGAGGGCAGGTCGACCAGCTTGGTCGGTGCGCCGCTGGCCTGGGTCTGGCCGTCCTGGTAGGCGAAGCGCACCACGGCGTCCTGGTTGGCGACGTACAGGTTGCCGTCGAAGAAGGCCAGGCCGTAAGGGGCATTGAGGTTTTCGGCGAAGACGGTCTTGGTCTCGTAGGTACCGTCGCCGTCGGCGTCGCGCAGCAGGGTCAGGCGGTTGCCGCCTTTGACCTGGGTGTTGCCCTTGGCCTTGATGTAGCCGGCGATCACGTCCTTGGGCTTGAGCTTGGCGGCGTTGCCGCCACGGCCTTCGGCCACCAGGATATCGCCGTTGGGCAACACCAGGGTCTGGCGCGGAATCTTCAGGTCGGTGGCGATGGCGGTGATGCTGAAGCCGTCCGGCACGGTGGGTTTCTGCTCGCCCCAGGCCTCGGGTTCGGCAATCTTCATGCTCGGCAGCAGGCCGCGCTGCGGCTCCGGCAGTTTCGGGTCGGGGCCGCGGGCCAGGGTGCTGTCGGCTTCGCCGCCGCAGGCGCTGAGCAGCAGCGCCACGCTGAGGGTGGTCAATGCGCCTAAGGTTTTCATCGGGCGTCTCCCGTGCGCAGGTCGCTGCGCAGATTGCTCAAGCCCAGCCAGGCGGTGATCAGGATCAATACGGCGACGATGGCCGACAGGATCAGGCCCGACGGCATCACGGCGTAGGCGTCCTTGGCGTGCTCGAAAGCGTTGACCAGGCCCAGCACCCAGGTGACCAGCAGCAGGATGAAGTACAGCACCGGGCGGCCGCCCTTGTGCTCGGCACGGACCAGGTTGCCCAGCGCGAACAGCAGCGCCAGGCCTGCGAACAACAGACCGCCGGCGATCAGCCAGGAAGCGAAGTTGGCCCATTGGATCTGGAAGGTGTTGTTGTAGGCGATGTCGCTGAGCAAGGCGCCGAGGAACAGTGGCACGCTGCCGCCCAGGAGGATCGAATGCAGCGGGCCGGGTCGGCACCGGTAGTCGGGGTAGGTGGTCGTGGTCACGGCGGTTCCTTATCGTTCGGCGATCCGAGGGGGACGACGGCCGGTGCGAAGGAACCGGTCCATCTGGCGGGTGCTGACTGCGCATAGAGAAGGATTGCGCTGCGGGGGGGTTAGTTCAGGTTCGACAGCCCACTGAAACGTTTTGACATACAGCCCTTATCAAATGGATTGGTGGCGTTCAGACGGTCGAGGGCGAACTTGGGTTCGATGGTTTGGTGGTGTTCGGACGGTCGAGAGCGAGCTTGGGTTCGATGGTTTGGTGGCGTTCGAACGGTCGAGGGCGAACTTGGGTTCGATGGTTTGGTGGCGTTTGAACGGTCGAGGGCGACCTTTGGCTCGGACGCTGCGTTGGTTTACCCTGCGCCCCCCTGTTCGAGGCTCCCAAGGATGGCCATGACGTCCGTCGACCTTCAATTTCTGCTGCGCGGCTATCTGGCCTTTATCTCCAGCACCATCTTCCTCTGGCTCATGCTCACCGCGGTGGTGGCGCTGATGGTCCCGCGCAGCAACCGCTACATCCTCGCCCGCAGCGGGCGCTTCGCGGCGTTGTTGGCGCTGCTGGTGGTCGCCAGCGTGCCCTATAGCCTGTCACACAGCGAAGAATGGCAAACGTGGCGTGCGCAGAATCCGCGGTTGGAGCGGGAAACGGTACTCGGTGAGCTGGTGCTGCCGGCAGGCACACGGGCGCACCTCGAGCGGATCGAACCCATCCCCTCGCCCCCCGGCCTGCCCATCCCCTGGGGTATGGACAGCTTGGACAAAGCGTCTTTTGCGCCCGACCCCCTCATTATCAAAGGCATGTCCGTGCACAGCCTGAAGCTGTCGGACACCCGTGCGCAGCTTCATACCTCAAGCGGCCAAACGGTGGACGGCTGGCGATGCGAGCCAGGCATCGTCGAGCTCCACGTGCCTACAGGCGCCAGGTTCAAGCCAAGCCAATGGACACTTGACCGTTGCGTGCTGGCCGCAGGTACACGCCTGGGCGGTATCGTTTGGCCAGGGCCGGTGACCTTGATCGCTGGCGCGCAGTGGTGGGTCGCCCGCGACGAAGAGCGATCGGTCGATGTGCTCGGCTTGCGCCTGCATTCGTTGAGCATGCGAGGCACGCGGCCCTACGGGCAGCCGCAGGCCTGGAGCGGCGTGCTCGACCGGCCCGGTGAGTTCGGGCCCATGTGCTACTCGGCCGGGACCCAGCTCATGCACCGCGCTGGCGAGCTGGAGTTCTACCTGCCGAACGACCTGCAGGCTCGCGACACGCGCAGCGGGCAGGTCGTGGCCGGTGGACACACCGTGGTGCAGGCCGCGGACGGGCAGGTGCTCAAGGTCATCGAGGACCTGGAGGACCTGGAGGACGCCAATTCCACGCCCGACCCGCCCGAGAGCCCCTGAGCCATGCGAACGCCCACCCTGCCCGAACCTCGACGCCTGGAGACAAGTCGCCCATGACCCCTTTGAAGAAACTGCGCATCTACCTGAGCCTCGGCGCCCTGGTCGGGCTGGTCCCGGTCACCTGGTCGTTCATGGTCGGCTTGCCGTTCCTGATCATTCTGCTGTTCAGCGCGCCGGGGATAGCCATTCCCATCGTGATCATCTCGGCCTACGGCCTGCGCGGTTGCTGGAAAGCGTTCGCCGAAGCCATGGCCGAAAAACCGGCGCCGCACGCCGACCCTCGTGTGGTCACCGCTGTGGTCGTCGCACTGATCTGGGGCTTGATCCTCAACAGCGGCGTACTGGCCATGATTTTGTCCGATGGCTCGCTGGGCTGGGTGGAAACGGCCATCCTGATCTTCCCCATGCCCGGCATCACGGGGCTGGTCATGCTCAAGGTGGCGCGGCGTCGAGCGCGGCGGCAGGCCGGCGAGGCTTCGACGGCACACGAAGCTCTGCGCGATGCATGAGCGGAAGAAGTTCTGCCGCCTATCGCAAAAACCGGAACGTCGTTCGCTACGGCACAGTCATCCGTCACGCCATCGATCACCTCGTCCCCGGAGCCCGCCATGACCACCGACAGCCGCCCACCCCTGCCCCCCTTTACCTTGGAGACGGCCGTGCAAAAAGTCCGCCTCGCCGAAGACGGCTGGAATTCCCGCGACCCGGAAAAGGTATCCCTGGCCTACACCCCCGACACCCAATGGCGCAACCGCGTCGAGTTCGTCAGCAACCGCGAAGAAGCCAAAGCCTTCCTCACCCGCAAGTGGCGCAAGGAGCTCGACTACCGCCTGATCAAGGAACTCTGGGCCTTCGCCGACAACCGCATCGCCGTGCGCTACGCCTACGAATGGCATGACGACTCGGGCAACTGGTTCCGCTCCTATGGCAACGAGAATTGGGAGTTCGCCGCCAACGGTCTGATGCACCGCCGCTTCGCCTGCATCAACGACCTGCCCATCGGCGAAGCCGAACGCAAGTTCCGCTGGCCGCTGGGGCGTCGTCCGGACGACCACCCGGGGTTGTCGGAACTCGGGCTTTGACTCCGCTTCGGCGTACCGCGTAGCGGCCAAGGCCCTGTCAGCGCCAAGGCGGGTCTTGGCAGCATTGCGCCAATGCCTGCCACAGGCCAGCCTCGGCAACACTGCGCCAATACCCGTTGCAGGCCAGCCCCGGCAGCGCTGCGCCAATATCCGTCATAGGCCAGCCCCGGCAGCACTGCGCCAACACCCGTCATAGACCAGCCCATCAACCCTCTGCGTCGCCTACCGCCGCTCGAGAGCGAAACGCCCAGCGCCCCACCTGCCCGTTAAATCCCCCCGCTGTCCACTCGTCCTCCCAGACAACGCTAATGCCACAGGCGTCATCGCAGCCAGCTGAAGCCAGCCGCTGCCGCGCCGCCCATCGCCTCCACGTTCCGGGAACCCCTCGCGCCATGACCCAGCCCCTCTGCACCGCCTTCTCCCGCGTCGCCCTCGGCGCGTTGCTCTGCGTCCTAGCGCCCTGGTCGCAGGCAGCGCCCGCCAAAGCCGGCGAGGTGTTCACCGACTGCAAGCCCGGCTGCCCGGACATGGTCGTGCTGCCGGCCGGCAGCTTCACCATGGGCACGCCCGACGGCGAACAGGGCCGTGAAGACGACGAAGGCCCGCTGCACCAGGTGACCTTCGCCAAGCCCTTCGCCGTCAGCCGCTTCCAGGTGCTCAACGGCCAATGGCAGGCCTACCTCGCCGACACGGGCTACACGATGCCCAGCGGCGACGACCGCCCCGGCCGCGAGTGCATCGCCGGGGTGCCGCGCTACAGCGAAACCAAGGAATACAAAAGCCACGACGCCGCCCGCTACCCGGCCGTGTGCATGGACTACCGCGAAGCCGAGGCCTACGCCGTCTGGCTGTCGAAGAAGACCGGCCAGCACTACCGCCTGCTCAGCGAAGCCGAACGCGAATACGCCGCACGCGCCGGCAGCACCGGCCCGCAGCCGTTCCCGCGCGACCCGGGCAAGCCCTACAGCATCGCCCAGCACGCCAACACCTACGGCCCCGAAGACGGCTTCAGCTACATCGCCCCGGCCGGCAGCTACGCACCGAATGCCTTCGGTATCTACGACGCCCACGGCAACGTCTACGAATGGACCGCCGACTGCCAGAACGACACCTACGAAGGCGCCCCGAGCGACGGCAGCGCCTGGACGGCGGGCGACTGCGTGGTGCGCATGATCCGCGGCAACGACTGGACCGAAGCGCCGATCTTCTCGCGCTCGGGCAACCGCAACTACCGCCATACCGAGCGGCGTGGGGACTGGTTGGGTTTCCGCGTGGCCCGCGAGCTGTAAGCACGGCCAAGTCGGCGCTCCGACAGCTATAAATGCGCGCTGCCTGAATCAGGCCGGCGATGCCGGCCATCGCGGCTGATCGGAGCGCCGAACCGGCCGCTCCCACACAGTGGGTTTTATCCGGAAACCTAGTGGCCTGCGGGAGTGCCCTAAAGGAGCGGCCGGTTCGGCGCTCCGATGTGTGGGAGCGGCTTTAGCCGCGATGGACGGCGAAGCCGGCCCGAAGGCTGCGCCCCCATCCATCAGCCATGCACGCCGTCCGAGCCTGACCGGCCATCCAGGTCGCCCCCCGCCTATAAATACCCCCGCCCGTCCTTCGTCTTCCTCGGTACTGCCCAATTCCTCTGCCGACGGCGACGAACCCGATGACCACTGCACAGCTTCCCCCTTCCGACGACGACTTGCTGGCCCTTCTGCTGGCCGACGAACAAGGCCCTGCGCCGGTCATCGCGGCGGTGGCCGGGCAGGCGCCGCAAGCGGTGTCGTTCGCCCAGCAGCGTCTCTGGTTCCTCCAGCAGTTCGCCCCGCAAAGCTCGGCCTACAACCTGCCGCGCGCCTTGCAGCTCGACGGCGCGCTGGACGCCGAGCGGCTGCAAGCGGCCTTGCAGCAGGTGATCGAACGCCACGACATCCTGCGCACGCGCTTCGTCGAAGTCGACGGCCAGCCGCAGCAGGTGGTCGACCCGCACGCGCGCCTGCACCTGCAGCGCCAGGACCTGCGCGACCTCGACGATGAAACCCGGCAAGCGCGCCTGCACCGGTGCCTGATCGACGAAGCCGGCACGCCCTTCGACCTGGGCCAGGCGCCGCTGATCCGCGCCACCCTGATCGCCCTGCCGGCGCAGCGCCACGTGCTGCTGCTGAACATGCACCACATCGTCTCCGACGCCTGGTCCAATCCGATCCTCATGCAGGACCTGGCCCGCGCCTACCAGGGCCAGGCCCTGCAACGCCCGACCATCCAGTACGCCGACTACGCCCGCTGGCAGCGCGAGGATTATCCCCGCAGCGCTGCCCACGACCAGGCCGCCGCCTATTGGCAAAGCTACCTGGGCGACAGCCTGGAGCCGCTGCACCTGCCCACCGACCACCCGCGCGACGACAGCCGCGCGCCCCTGGCCGCCACCCACCGTCTGCACCTGGCGCCTGCCCAGGTCGAGCGCCTCAACGCCTTCTGCCAGGCCCAGGGCCTGACGCCCTTCGGCGTGCTGCTCGGCGCCTGGCAACTGCTGCTGGGCCGCCACGCCGGGCAGAGCGACTTCACCGTCGGCGTGCCCAACGCCAGCCGCAACCAGGCGCAGACCCAAGGGCTGGTCGGCTACTTCGTCAGCAGCCAGATCTTCCGCGCGCGCCTGGACCCGAGCCAGCCCGCGCTGGACTTCCTGCACGGCCTGCGCCGCCACGCCTTGGCCACCCTGGAATACGCCGACCACCCGGTGGAGCTGATCCTCGAACAGCTGCACCTGCAACGCAGCACCCAGGCCAACCCGCTGTTCCAGACTCTGTTCAACTGGCGCGTGGCCGGTGCCGACAACGGCCCCTTGCGCTTCGCCGACCTGGCCTTGGACTTCCTGCCACTGGGCCAGCAAGAGGCCAAGTTCGACCTGTCGCTGGACGTCGCCTACAGCGCCCGCAGCGTCGAAGCCTGCCTGGAATACGACGCCACGCTGTTCACGCCCGCGCGCATCGCCACACTGGCCGGCCATTGGTCGAACCTGCTCGACGCCCTGCTGCGCGATCCGCAGCACACGCTGGGCGAGCTGGACATGCTCGACGCCGCGCAACGCGATGCCATGTGCGCCGCCGCCCAAGGCCCGCAGCACGACCACAGCGCCCTGCCCGCCGTGCACCTGCAAGTGGCCGCCCAGGCCGCACTGACCCCCGAACGCACTGCCGTGCGCTGCGCGGGCGCTACCCTCAGCTATGCCGACCTGGAGCGCCGCGCCAACCAGCTGGCGCACCGTCTGATCGCCGCGGGCGTCGGCCCCGAAGTGCGCGTGGGCGTGGCCCTGGAACGCAGCGTCGAACTGGTGGTGGGCCTGCTGGCGATCCTCAAGGCCGGTGGCGCCTACCTGCCGCTGGACCCAAGCTACCCCCGCGAGCGCCTCGACTACATGCTGCGCGACAGCGGCGTGGCCCTGGTGCTGCTGCAACCCGAGCAAGCCGCCGACTTCCCGCTGCCCGAGGGCGTCCAGGCGGTGGCCGTGGCCGACCTCGGCACCTACAGCGCCCAGGCGCCACAACGGCCCGTCGACCCCGAGCACCTGGCCTACCTCATCTACACCTCCGGCTCCACCGGCCAGCCCAAGGGCGTGCAGGTGCGCCACGGCGGGCTGAGCAACCACATGGCCTGGATGCAGGGCGCCCTGCAACTGCAGGCCGACGACCGCGTGCTGCAAAAGACCGCCTTCAGCTTCGACGCCTCGGTGTGGGAGTTCTGGTTGCCGCTGCAACAGGGCGCCGAACTGGTACTGGCCAGCCCCGCCCTGGGCCAGGACCTGTCGCTGCTTTGGCAGGAGGTGCAGGTCGAAGGCATCAGCGTGTTGCAGATGGCGCCTTCGCTGCTGCAAGCCCTGCTGCCCCAGGCCGAGCCCGCACAACTGGCCGGCCTGCGCCTGTTGCTGCTGGGCGGCGAAGCCCTGGGCGCGGAGCTGGTGGCGCAGATCCGCGCGCGCTTCGACGGCCAGGTGGTCAACCTGTACGGCCCCACCGAGGCCACCATCGACAGTTGCCACCAAGCGATCGAACGCGCCATCGACGGCGCCATCGCCCCCATCGGCCGCCCTATCGACAACGCCCAGGCCTGGGTGCTCGACGGCCAGTTGCAGCCCTGCCCGCTTGGCACACCAGGCGAGCTGTACCTGGGCGGCGCCGGCCTCGCCCGTGGCTACCACCAGCGTCCGGCGCTGACCGCCGAGCGCTTCGTGCCCGACCCCTTCGGCGCGCCCGGACAACGCCTGTACCGCACCGGCGACCTGACTCGCTGCCGCCCCGATGCGAGCCTGGACTACCTGAGCCGCATCGACCACCAGGTGAAGGTCCGCGGCCTGCGCATCGAGCTGGGCGAAATCGAAAGCCACCTGCTGCGCCAGCCCGGCATCGCCGAAGCGGCGGTGCTCGCCCAGCCCGGCGCCCACGGCATGCAACTGGTGGCGTACCTGGCGCCGACCCAAGCCCAGTCGGCCCAAGCCCTGCGCCAAGCGCTGCAACAGGTGCTGCCCGACTACATGGTCCCGGCCCACTACCTGTTCCTCGACGCCCTGCCGCTGACCCGCAACGGCAAGCTCGACCGCCAGGCCCTGCCCGCCCTCGACAGCCAAGGCAGCCCGCGCGGCTACCTGGCGCCGCGCAGCGAGCTGGAACAGCGCATCGCCGCCCTCTGGCAGGCCTCGCTGAACCGCGAGCAGATCGGCATCGACGAGAACTTCTTCGAGCTGGGCGGCGATTCGATCCTGTCGATCCAGGTGGTCAGCCGCGCACGCCAGGCCGGCATCCACTTCACCCCCAAGGACCTGTTCAAGCAACAGACCATCCAGGCCCTGGCCCAGGTGGCCAGCATCGCCACCGACCGCCAGGCGCTCGACCAAGGGCCGGTCACGGGCGTAGCGCCCTTGCTGCCGATCCAGCAGGCGTTCTTCGCCAGTGCCTTGCGCGAGCGGGCGCAGTGGAACCAATCGGTGATGCTCGAGCCCGGCGCGGCGCTGGACCCCGCCCTGCTCGCCCAGGCACTGGATGTTTTGGTGGCGCACCATGACGCCCTGCGCCTGCGCTTCACCCAAGGCGCCGACGGCTGGCAAGCGCATCACGCCGCCATCGCCGCCGACGCCAACCTGTTGTGGCAGGCCGAAGTGGCCGACGACGCCGCGCAATTGGCGCTCGCCAACGACGCCCAGCGCAGCCTCGACCTGGCCCACGGGCCGCTGCTGCGCGCCGTGCTCATGACCCGCGCAGACGGCGGCCAGCGCCTGCTGTTGGTGATCCACCACCTGGTGGTCGACGGCGTGTCGTGGCGCATCCTGTTCGACGACCTGCAACAGGTGTACGACCAGTTGCAAGCCAACCAGACGCCACGGCCAATGGCCAAGACCAGCGCCTTCAAGGCATGGGGCGAGCGTCTGCGCCAGCACGCCCAGCGCCCGGCCGCCGAGGCGGAGCTGGCTTACTGGCATAGCCAATTGGACGGCCTCGTCGCCGACCTGCCCGGCGCCAAGGCCGACACCCCACTGCTGGCCCGCGATGCGCGCACGGTGGGCACGCAACTGAGCCAGGCGCACACTCGCCAGCTGCTGCAAGTGGCCCCCGCCGCCTACCGCACGCGCATCAACGACCTGCTGCTGACCGCCCTGGCCCGCGCCGTACAGCGCTGGAGCGGCCTGCCCGAGGTGCTGGTGCAGCTCGAAGGCCATGGCCGCGAGGCGCTGTTCGACGACCTCGACCTGACCCGCACGATCGGCTGGTTCACCAGCCTGTTCCCGATGCGCCTGTCGCCCCAGGCGGACCTCGCTGCCTCGATCAAGACCATCAAGGAACAACTGCGCGGCGTGCCGGACAACGGCCTGGGCTACGGCGCGTTGCGCTATCTGGGCAGCGCCGAGGCGCAAGCCAGCCTGGCCGCATTGCCGACGCCGCGCATCACCTTCAACTACCTGGGCCAGTTCGACGGCAGCTTCGGCGGCGAGACTGCCGCGCTGTTCGCCCCCTGCGCGGACCCGGTCGGCGACGAGAAACACGCCAGTGCCCCGCTGGGCAACTGGCTGACGGTCAACGGCCAGGTCTTCGACGGCCGCCTGAACCTGGCATGGACCTTCAGCCAAGCAATGTTCGAACCCGCGCACATCGAGGCCCTGGCGCAGCTGTGCCAGACCGAACTGCACGCCGTGATCGCCCATTGCGCCGACGGTGAGCACCATGGCGTGACGCCGTCGGACTTCCCCCTCGCCCCGCTCAGCCAGGCGCAGCTCGACGCGCTGCCGATGCCGGCGCGCAACATCGACGACATCTTCCCGCTGTCGCCCATGCAGGAAGGCCTGCTGGTGCACACCCTGCTGGAGCAGCACTCGGGCATCTACTTCATGCAGGAGTGCTACACCATTCGCGAACCGCTGGACTACGCCCTGTTCGACGCGGCCTGGCAGCAGGTGGTGCAGCGCTACGAAGCGGTGCGCGCCTCGTTCCTGTGGAACACCGGCGGCGAGCTGTTGCAGGTGATCCACCGCGACACGCAGGTCAAGGTCAAACTGCTCGACCTCAGCGACCTGCCGCTGGAACGGGCCGAACCCCACATCCTCGAGTTGCTGCGCGAAGAGCGCGAAGCCGGCTTCGACCTGGGCCGCGAGCCGCCGATCCGCTTCCAGCTGATCAAGCTCGCCGACCACAGCCACCGCTTCGTCATGAGCAACCACCACATCCTCATCGACGCCTGGTGCCGCTCGCTGCTGATGGCCGACTTCTTCGAGCTGTACCACGCCGCCCGCGAACGGCGCCCCAGCCAGTTGCGCACGCCGTACCGCTTCCGGCACTTCATCGAATGGCTGCAAGCCCAGGACCCACAGGCCGCCGAAGCCTTCTGGCGTGAACAACTGGCCGGCCTCGAGCAGACCACGCCGCTGCCCACCGACCGCCCCCAGGTCAGCGGCGCGGCGCACTCGCGCATCGACGACAACTACACCTGGCTCGGCAGCGAGCACAGCGCACGCCTGCTGGACGCCGCCAACCGCCACCGGCTGACGCTCAACACCTTCGTCCAGGCGGCCTGGGCGCTGACCCTGCACCACTACAGCCGCACCCAGGACATCGTCTTCGGCGTGACCGTGTCCGGGCGCCCGGCGCACATTCCCGAGATGCAGGACACCGTCGGCCTGTTCATCAACAGCGTGCCGCTGCGCGTACAGGTGCCGACCCCCGAGCAGTCCGTATCCACCCTGGACTGGCTGCACGGCATCCTCGACAGCAACGTGTCGCTGCGCGAGTACGACTACCTGCCGCTGGTGCGCATCCAGGCCTGCAGCGAACTGCCCACGGGCCAGGCGCTGTTCGACAGCCTGTTCGTGTTCGAGAACGCGCCGCTCGACGCCTCGGTGGGCAGCGACGCGCGGGACATGGGCGTGGTGTCGGAGTCGTCGCGCACCCATACCAACTACCCCATCACCGTGGTGGTCTACCCCGGCGAACAGCTGGGCCTGCACCTGTCCTACGACACCCGCTACTTCGACCGCGCCACCATGGACACCCTGTTGGCGCAGTTCCAGGCCTACCTGGAGCGCCTGCCCGAACAACTGCAACGACCGCTGCGCGAGGTCACTCGCCCAGCGCCGAGCGACCCGCACGCCTTCGCCCTGCGACACAACCACAGCGGCGCCGAGCATGCCCTCGAGCGCTCCTTCGTCGAGTTGTTCGAAGCCCAGGTCGAGCGCCGTGGCGACGCCATCGCCGCTGCCTGCGACGAACGGCAGTGGAGCTACCGCGAACTCGACCGCCAGGCCAACCGCGTCGGCCAGGCCCTGCTCGCCCAGGGCGTCGGCCAGGACCAGGCGGTGGCACTGCTGGCCGACCGCAACCTGGAATTGCTGGCGAGCATCGTCGGCGCCTTCAAGGCCGGCGCCGGCTACCTGCCGCTCGACCCGAGCCACCCCGACGAGCGCCTGGCCGACATCCTCGCCCGCAGCCGAGCCCCGGCCCTGCTCTGCACCGTCCGGCAAAAGACCCGCGCCGAGCAGTTGCTGGCAGGCGTCGCCCACCCGGTGCGCCTGCTGGTCTGGGAGGAACTCGAAGCCCTCGGCGCCGGCGACGCCCGCCCGGGCGTGTACAGCGCGCCCAACAGCCTGGCCTACGTGATCTTCACCTCCGGCTCCACCGGCCAACCCAAGGGCGTGATGGTCGAGCAGGCCGGCATGCTCAACAACCAGCTGAGCAAGCTGCCGTACCTGCAACTGGACGAGCGCGACGTCATCGCCCAGACCGCCTCGCAGTCGTTCGATATTTCCGTGTGGCAGTTCCTCACTGCGCTGCTGTGCGGCGCCCAGGTGCGCATCTTCCCCGATGCCGTGTCGCGCCACCCCAGCGAACTGCTGCGCCAGGTGCGCGAGCGCGGCGTCAGTGTGCTGGAAATCGTCCCGGCACTGATCCAGGCCCTGCTCGAAGAGCGGCAGGCCGAGCTGCCCGCGCTGCGCTGGCTGCTGCCGACCGGCGAAGCGCTGCCGGCCGAAACCGCCGCCGCCTGGTTGCAGCGCTACCCGCGCATTGCGCTGGTCAACGCCTATGGTCCGGCCGAGTGCTCGGACGACGTGGCCTTCTTCCGCATCGACGCGGCCAGCACCACGCGCACCCACATCCCCATCGGCTACCCCACCGACAACAACCGCCTGTACCTGCTCGACGCCTACCTCGACCCAGTGCCCGACGGCGCAGTGGGCGAGCTGTGCGTGGCCGGCGTCGGCGTGGGCCGCGGCTACTGCGCCGACGCGGCCAAGACCGTGGCGGTGTTCGTGCCCAACCCCTTCGCCCTGCAAGCGGGCGAGCGCCTGTACAAGACCGGCGACCTGGCGCGTCGGCGCAAAGAGGACGGTGCACTGGAGTACCTGGGCCGTGTCGACCAGCAGGTCAAGGTCAACGGCTACCGCATCGAACTGGGCGAGATCGAAGCGCAGATCGGCCAGTTCGACGGCATCCGCGAAGCGGCGGTGATCGTCGCCGAGCACGCCCTGGGCAAACGCCTGGTGGCCTTCCTCACCCTCGATGCGCCGGAGGCCGCCGGCCCTGGCGCGCTGGACGCGCTGCGCGACTTCCTCAAGGCCCGCCTGCCGACCTACATGGTCCCGGCTTTGTACCAAGTGCTCGAACAGATGCCGCGCAACGCCAACGGCAAGCTCGACCGCAAGGCCCTGGCGCGCCTGGACGTCGGCGGCCCGGAGCAGTGCTTCCGCTCCCCGACCGGCGCCCTCGAGCGAGCCTTGGCGGCCATCTGGCAGAGCGTATTGAAAACCGAACGCATAGGCCTGGACGACAACTTCTTCGCCTTGGGCGGCAACTCCCTGCTGGCCACCCAGGTGACCTCGCGGGTGCAGCTGGAACTGGCCATCGAGGCGCCGCTGGCGGCGCTGTTCGAAAGCGCCAGCCTGGAAGACTTCGCCCGCCGCCTGCCGGCGCCCGCCGCCGCCACCACCGAAACCGAACTGAACGACCTGTTCGACCTGCTCGATGAGCTGGAGACCCAATGATGCAAAGCAAAGCCCTGTCCGAGCTGATCGAGCGTTTCGTCAAACTGCCCAGCGCGCCGCGCAAGACGCTGTACCAGCAGATGCTCAACAAGGGCATCGACGTCGCCCGCCTGCCGATCCCGGTCACGCGCCAGGCGTTTGCCCAGGTGCCGTTGTCGTTCGCCCAGGAGCGCCAGTGGTTCCTCTGGGAACTGGACCCGACCAGCACCGCCTACAACCTGCCGACCGCCCTGCGCCTGCGCGGCGCGCTCGACGTGCAGGCCTTGCAGGCGAGCTTCGACGCGCTGCTGGCGCGCCATGAGAGCCTGCGCACACGCTTCGTGGAAAGCGACGGGGTACGCCATCAGGTGGTCGAGCCCGAGGCGCGCATCGTCATCGAACAAATGCCTTTGCCGCTCGGCCCCGGCAGCCCGGAAAGCCGTTTGCAGGCTTTCGTCGCCGCCGCCATCGCCGAACCGTTCGACCTGCCCAACCAGGCGTTGCTGCGCGTGCGCCTGCTGCGCCTGGCCGAAGACGAGCACGTGTTGCTGCTGGTGCAGCACCACATCGTTTCCGACGCCTGGTCGATGCAAGTGATGGTGCGCGAGCTGATCGCCGGTTACGCCGGTGCCGGGGCACTGCCGCCCTTGCCGATCCAGTACGCCGACTATGCGCTGTGGCAGCGCCACTGGATGGAAGCCGGTGGCCGCGACGCGCAACTGGCCTATTGGCTGGAGCAGATGGGCGACGAGCAACCCTTGCTGCAACTGCCCGCCAGCCGCGCCCGCCCGGCGCTGCGCGATGGCCGCGGCGAGCGGCTCACGGTGGACCTGGACGGCGACCTGGCCCAGGCGCTCAAGGCTTTGGCGCAACGGCAGGGCGTGACCCTGTTCATGCTCTTGCTGGCGTCGTTCCAGACCCTGCTGCACCGCTGCTCGGGGCAGCCCGACATCCGCGTCGGCGTGCCCGTCGCCAACCGCAACCGGGTCGAGACCGAGGGCTTGATCGGTTTCTTCGTCAACACCCAGGTGCTGCGCGCCGACATCGACGGGCAACAGCCCTTCACCGACCTGCTGGCCCAGGTCAAGCAACGCGCGCTGGGCGCCCAGGCGCACCAGGACCTGCCCTTCGAGCAACTGGTCGAGGCCCTGCACCTGGCGCGCAACCTCAGCCACAACCCCTTGTTCCAGGTGGTCTACAACCACCTGGCGGCCGATCCCGCAGAGGCACGCCCGCCCGCTGCCGCCCACGACGGCCTGCGCATCGAGCCCCTCGACTGGAGCAGCCAGACCGCGCAGTTCGACCTGGCCCTGAACACCTACGACTCCCACGAAAGCATACGCGCCGCGCTGATCTACGCCACCGACCTGTTCGATGCCGCCGACGCCGAGCGCTTGGCCGCACAGTGGCACAACCTGCTGCGCAGCATCGTGCGCGACCCGCAGCAGCGAGTCGGCGAGCTGGACCTGCTCGGCGCCGATGGCTTACGCGCCACCCTGGCGCAATGGAATCCGGCGCCGCAGGCGTTCCCGGTCGAGCACTGCCTGCATCGGCTGATCGAGCGCCAAGCGGCGTTGCGCCCCGACGCCATCGCCCTGAGCCTGGCCGGCGAACACTTGAGCTACGACCAGCTCAACCGCCGCGCCAACCGCCTGGCCCATCGTCTGATCGGCCAAGGTGTCGGCCCGGATCGCCTGGTGGGCCTGGCCTGCGAGCGCTCGTTCGAGATGCTGGTGGGGATGCTCGCCATCCTCAAGGCGGGGGGCGCCTATGTGCCGCTCGACCCCAACTCGCCGGCCGAGCGTTTGGCGCACATCCTCGATGACAGCGCCGTGGTGCTGTTGCTGGGCCAGGCCGAGGTGCTGGAGCGCTTGGCCCTGCCCGCCGGGCTGACGACCCTGGCGCTGGAGGGCGCAGTCGTCGAAGCGCCCGAGCACAACCCGGACGTCGCCCTGTCGCCGGACAACCTCGCCTACGTCATCTACACCTCCGGCTCCACCGGCTTGCCCAAAGGCACGCTGCTCGCCCACCGCAATGTGCTGCGGCTGTTCGACGCCACCGCGCAGTGGTTCGACTTCGGCGCGCAGGATGTCTGGACCCTGTTCCACTCCTACGCCTTCGACTTCTCGGTGTGGGAGATCTTCGGCGCCTTGCTCTACGGCGGCCGTCTGGTGATCGTGCCGCAGGACGTGACGCGCTCGCCGGAAGACTTCCACGCCCTGCTGCGCGACGAAGGCGTGACCGTGCTCAACCAGACGCCTTCGGCGTTCCGCCAGTTGATGCATGCGGCCTGCGCGGCTGCCGACGATGCCCAGCCGCAGCACCTGCGCCATGTGGTGTTCGGCGGCGAAGCCCTGGACATCGGCAGCCTCGCGCCCTGGTTCGAACGCTTCGGCGACCAGGCGCCGCGCCTGGTTAACATGTACGGCATCACCGAAACCACGGTGCACGTGACCTATCGCCCGCTGTCGCTGGCCGACCTGCGCAACCCGACGTCGAGCCCCATCGGCGAGCCGATTCCGGACCTGTCGTGGTACCTGCTCGACGCCCAGCTCAACCCCGTGCCGCACAACTGCATCGGCGAGCTGTACGTCGGCCGCGCGGGCCTGGCGCGCGGTTACCTGAACCGCGCCGGCCTGAGCGCCACGCGCTTCGTGCCCAACCCCTTCGACGCCGACGGCAGCCGTCTGTACCGCACCGGCGACCTGGCGCGCTTCGGCGCCGAGGGCGTGATCGAGTACATCGGCCGCATCGACCACCAAGTGAAGATCCGCGGCTTCCGCATCGAGCTGGGTGAAGTCGAAGCCCGTGTGCAGGCGCTGGACGGCATCCGCGACGCGGTGGTGCTGGCGCAACCGGGCCCGAGCGGCGACCAGTTGGTCGCCTACGTGGTGGCCGAGGGCGAACAGCCCGACCCTGCCGAGCTCAAGCAACGTTTGAAGGCCTCGCTGCCGGACTACATGGTGCCGGCGCACGTGCTGCTACTCGACCGCCTGCCGCTGACCACCAACGGCAAGCTGGACCGCAAGGCCCTGCCGGCGGTCGACGTGAGCCAGGCGCAAACGCTCTACCGCGCGCCCCTTAGCGCCCTGGAACAGGCCCTGGCGGCGATCTGGCAAGAGGTGCTGCACGTCGAACGGGTGGGCTTGGACGACGACTTCTTCCAGCTCGGCGGCCACTCCCTGCTGGCCACCCAGGTGACCAGCCGCGCCCGCCGCGACCTGGGCCTGGACGTGCCGCTGCGCACGCTGTTCGAACACAGCGCCCTGGGCGCTTTCGCCGCGGCGCTGGAGCAAGAGGCGCCGCAGGCGCTGGAGCCTATCGCACCGGTGGCCCGCGACGCCGCGCTGCCATTGTCCTTCGCCCAGGAACGGCAGTGGTTCCTCTGGCAGTTGGAACCGCACAGCGCCGCCTACAACATTCCGCAGGCGCTGCGCCTGCGCGGTGCGCTGAACCTGCCGGCCTTGCAAGCGGCCTTCGACGCCCTGGTGCAGCGCCACGAAAGCCTGCGCACGCGCCTGGTCGAGACCGAGCACGGCGCGCTGCAGGTCGTCGAAGCGGCCGCGCCGGTGCAGTTCGCCAACGCCCAGGTGCCGGCCGGCGAAGACCCCGAGCGCTGCCTGCGCGACTACGTGCAGGCCGAAGCGCAACGCCCCTTCGACCTGCGCCGCGGGCCACTGATGCGCGTCGGCCTGCTGCGCGTGGCCGCCGACGACCATGTGCTGCTGGTGACTCAGCACCACATCGTCTCCGACGGTTGGTCGATGCAGGTCATGGTCGATGAGCTGGTGGCGCTGTACGCCGCCGGCTGCGCAGGCGTCCCGGCGAACCTGCCAGCGCTGCCGATCCAGTACGTGGACTACGCCAGTTGGCAGCGCCAGCGCATGCGCGACGGCGAGCGCGCGCGGCAACTGGCCTATTGGTTGCAGCACCTGGGCCCGGACGACTACGTGCTGGAACTGCCCGGCGACCATCCGCGGCCGGCCGAGCAGAGCGCCCGCGGCGCCAGCCATGCGCTGCGCATCGAGGCCCCGCTGTATCAGCGCCTCACCCGCCTGGCCAGCGCCCACGGCGCCACGCCCTTCATGCTGCAACTGGCGGCGTTCCAGACCCTGCTGCACCTGTACACCGGCAAAACCGACATCCGCGTCGGCGTGCCCATCGCCAACCGCAATCGCCTGGAGGTGGAGCGCCTGATCGGCTTCTTCGTCAACACCCAGGTGCTCAAGGCGCAGATCGATACCCAGGCGGACTTCACCACCCTCCTGGCCCAGGTGCGCCAGCACGCCCTCGACGCCCAGGCCAACCAGGATCTGCCGTTCGAGCAACTGGTCGAGGCCCTGCAACCGGAGCGCAACCTGGCCTACAACCCGCTGTTCCAGGTGATGTTCAACAGCCAGAGCGACAGCGCGCGCCCGGCCACCACGCCGGCCGCCAGCGACCTCGAGGTGCAGCCCATCGCCTGGGAAAACCATTCGGCGCAATGCGACCTGAGCCTGGACACCCGCGAAACCGCGCAAGGCCTGGAGTGTGTGTTCACCTACGCCACCGACCTGTTCGAGCCGGCCACCCTGGTGCGCATGGGGCGGCATTGGACGGCGCTGCTCGAAGCCATCGCCCAGGCGCCGCAGCGACGCATCGCCGAACTGTCGTTGCTGCCCGCCGACGAGCGCCAGTGCCTGCTGCACGACTGGAGCGGGGTGGGCAGCGCCTTACCGCTCGAGCCGGACGTCATCGCCCTGATCGACCGCCAGGCCCAGCTCGTCCCCGACAAAGCGGCGGTGGTGCTCGACGGCGCGAGCCTGTCCTACGCGCAACTGCACGACCGGGCCAACCGCCTGGCCCACCATCTGATCGCCCAAGGGGTCGGCCCCGAAGTGCTGGTGGGCATCGCGGTGCAGCGCTCGCTGGACATGGTGGTCGGCGTGCTGGCCATCCTCAAGGCGGGCGGTGCCTATGTGCCGCTCGACCCGGCCTACCCCGCCGAACGCCTGCGGCACATGATCCAGACCAGCGGCATCGGCCTGTTGCTGACCCAGGCCGACGTGCTCGCCACCTTGGAACTGCCCGCGCAGACCCACACCCTGCTGCTCGACGACCCGAGCGCCTGGCAGACGCTGCCGGCCACTGCCCCCGCGCCGAGCACCGTGCCTGCGAACCTGGCCTATGTGATCTTCACCTCCGGTTCCACCGGTCTGCCCAAGGGCGTGGCCATCGACCGCGGCTCGCTGACCCGGCACAGCCGGGTCACCCAGGGTTTCTTCGACATCGGCCCTGCCGACCGCGTGCTGCAGTTCTCGACGATCAACTTCGACGGCTTCGTCGAGCAGCTGTTCGGCACCCTCACCTGCGGCGCCACCCTGGTGCTGCGCGGGCAAACGCTGTGGGACGCGCCCACCTTCCTGGCCCAGGTGCGCGAACAGCGCATCACCATGGCCGACCTGACCACCGCCTACGTCAGCATGCTGGCCCGCGAATTCGCCCAGGCCGGCCCCTGCGACCTGGCCCCGCTGCGCCGCGTGCACGCCGGCGGCGAGGCGCTGGCCGGCGAAACCCTGGCCGCCTGGGCCGAAGCCGGCTTGCAGGCGGTGGCGTTGGTCAACACCTATGGCCCGACCGAAGCCACCGTTACCTGTTCGACCTTCGATTGCAGCCCACGGGTGCGCGGTCTGGCCGGCAGCAGCGGCAGCGTGCCGATCGGCACACCGCTGCCAGGCCGCGCCTTGTACATCCTCGATCCGCACGGGCAACCGGCGCCGGTCGGCGTCGTCGGCGAACTGACCATCGGCGGCGAGTTGCTCGCCCGCGGCTACCACGGCCGCGCGGCGCTGACCGCCGAGCGCTTCCTGCCCGATCCGTTCGCCAGCGGTGGCCGGCTGTACCGCACCGGCGACCTGGTGCGCTACCGCGCCGACGGCAACATCGAGTACGTCGGCCGCACCGACCATCAGGTGAAGATCCGTGGCCTACGGGTGGAGCTGGGGGAAATCGAAAGCCGCCTGCTGGCGCTCGATGCGGTCGGTGACTGCGTGGTGGTCGCCCAGCGCCATGGCCACGTCCATCAGCTGGTCGCCTACGTAGTACCCGCGCCCGTTGCCGCAGACGCCTGCGCCACGCTGCGCGAACACATCAAGACCGAGCTGCGCCAGGGCCTGCCCGACTACATGGTGCCGAGCCTGTTCGTGTTCCTCGCGGCACTGCCGCTGAGCCCCAACGGCAAGGTCGACCGCAAGGCGCTGCCCGCGCCGCAGCGCGGCGACCAGCCAGCGCCGGGCGAAGCACCGAGCAGCGACCTGCAACGGCGCATCGCCGGCATCTGGGAGGCCGTGCTCAAACGCCAGGGCATCGGCCTGGACGACAACTTCTTCGAGCTGGGCGGCGACTCGATCATCTCCATCCAGGTGGTCAGCCGTGCGCGCCAGGCGGGCATCCAGTTCAGCCCGCGCGAGCTGTTCCTGCACCAGAGCATCCGCGAACTGGCCAACGTGGCCCGCGAGCAGGACGCCCAGGCGCTGATCGAACTGCCCCCCGCCAGCGGCGCGCTGACCCTGCTGCCGATCCAGCAGGCATTCTTCGAGGAAGTCGTCGTCGAGCGCCACCACTGGAACCAGTCGGTGCTGCTGCGTCCCGCCCAATCCCTCGACGCGGCGCTGCTGGAACGCGCCCTGCGCGCCGTGCTGGGCCAGCACGATGCCCTGCGCCTGCGCTTCGCCGAGCAGGCGGACGGCCGCTGGCAAGGCCACTACACCGAGCTTGCCGAACTGCAAACCGAATGGTCCGAGCAGCCCGTGCTGGAGCGACGCGCCATTGCGGCGCAAGACCTGGCCCAGCATGCCGACCAAGCCCAACGCAGCCTGGATTTGGCCCACGGCCCGCTGCTGCGTGCGCTGCTGCTGAGCCTCGAAGACGGCAGCCAACGGCTGCTGCTGGTGGTCCACCACCTGGTGGTGGACGGCGTCTCGTGGCGCATCCTGTTCGACGACCTGCAACAGGCCTACCGACAGCTGCGCGACGGCCAGGCCCCGCGCCTACCGGCGCGTACCCATTCGTTGGCGCATTGGAGCCAGCGTTTGCAACGCTGGGCCGACGAGGGCCACCTGGCCGCAGAGCTGGCCTACTGGCGCCAGCAGTTGCACGACGCCCCGCAGGACCTGCCCTGCGACCACCCGCAGGGTCGCTTGCTCAACCGCCAGGCCCGCCACGTGCGCGTCGGCCTGCCCGCCGAAGCCACGCGCCGCCTGCTGCAAGACGCCGGCAGCGCATACCGCACGCAGATCAACGACCTGCTGCTGACTGCCCTGGCGCGTACGGTGGCGCAGTGGACGGCGCAGCCCAAGGTCTTGATCCAACTCGAAGGCCACGGGCGCGAAGCGCTGTTTGACGACATCGACCTGACCCGTACCGTGGGTTGGTTCACCAGCCTCTACCCCTTGGCGCTGACGCCGGGCGATGCGCTGGGCACGGCCATCCAGACGGTCAAGGAACAGCTGCGCAACGTGCCGCACAACGGCCTCGGCCACGGCGTGCTGCGCCATCTGGGCAGCCTGGCCGAACGCGAGGCGCTCGCCGCCCTGCCGACGCCGCGCATCACCTTCAATTACCTGGGCCAGTTCGACGGCAGCTTCGATGGCGACGAGGGCGCGCTGTTCAGCCCATCGGGCGAAGGCAGCGGCGACGAGCAGAGCCCGGAGGCACCGCTGGACAACTGGTTGAGCATCAACGGTCAGGTGTTCGACGGCCAACTGGGCCTGACTTTCACCTTCAGCCACGAGATGTTCGAGACCACCACCATCGAGCGCCTGGCGCACGCCTTCGAACGCGAGCTGCTGGCCGTGATCGAGCATTGCTGCGCCCAGGGCCCGCGCGGGTTCACCCCCTCCGACTTCCCTCTGGCCGGGCTCGACCAAGCGGGTCTTTCGCAGTTGCCGGTGCCGGTCGCAGAGGTCGACGACCTCTACCCGCTCTCGCCCATGCAGCAGGGCATGCTGTTCCATTCGCTCGAAGCCGGCGACGGCGGGCTGTACATCAACCAGATGAGCGTGCCGGTCGAAGGCTTGCAGGTCGAACCCTTCCTGGCCGCCTTCGAGCAGGTCATCGCCCGCCACGACATCCTGCGCACCGGCTTCTGGGCCGCGCAGCACCTGGCCCAGCCGCTGCAGATCGTCCAGCGCCAGGCCCGCTTGCCGGTCACGCGCCTGGACTGGCGCGGCCGCAGCGACAGCGAACAGGCCCTGGCGCGTCTGCTGGAAGCCGACGCACGCCAGCCGTTCGACCTGCTGCACGCGCCGCTGATGCGCCTGACCCTGGTCGAGCGCGACGACCACCCGCTGCAACTGATCTGGACCAGCCACCACATCCTGGTCGACGGCTGGAGCACCTCGCGCTTGCTGGGCGAGGTGCTGGAGGCCTACCACGGCCAGCCGGCCAGCCCGGTGCGCGGCCGCTATCGCGACTACATCCGCTGGTTGCAGGCGCAGCCGCAGGATGCTCTGGAGCAGTTCTGGCGCGCCCGCCTGGCCGAACTGGACAGCCCGACCATGCTCGCCAGCAGCCTGCCCCCCGTGGACGCAGGCGTGACGCCCGGCCACAGCGCGCTGTATCTGGACTGGGACGCCGAGCGCACCCAGCACCTGCGCGAGCAGGCGCAACGTTTGCGGGTCACGCCCAACACCTTGATCCAGGCCACTTGGGTGTTGCTGCTGCAACGCTTCACCGGCCAGCGCAGCGTGTGCTTCGGCGCCACCGTGGCCGGGCGGCCGGCCAGCCTGGCGCACGCCAACGACATGCTCGGCCTGTTCATCAACACCCTGCCGGTGATCCAGCGGCCGAGCCCCGAGCAGCCGTTGGCGCAATGGCTGCACGCGTTGCAGGCCTACAACGTCGATGTGCGCGACTTCGAGCACGCGTCGCTGGCCGACGTGCAGCGCTGGGCCGGCAGCGCCGGACAGGCGCTGTTCGACAGCATCGTCGTGTTCGAGAACTACCCCGTGGACGAACGCCTGCAACAGGCCGGCGACGGCCAGTTGCGCTTCGGCCAGAGCGAAGGCCGCGACGTCACCAACTTCGCCATGGACCTGGCGGTGCAACTGGGTTCGCGCCTGAACGTCGAGTTCCTCTACCTGCGCGAGCGTTTCAGCGAGGCCTCGGTGCGGCTGATCGTCGAAAGCTTCGAGTGCCTGCTGGCGGCCATGCTCGACAGGCCCCAGGCGTGCCTGGGCGAACTGCCCATGCTGGACACCGCCGGGCAGGCGCTGCTGGCCGAGCGCAACCGCTGCGCGAAGGCCGCGCCGCAGCCGCTGTTGGCGCAGCAGATCCGCGCCCATGCCCTGGCCGGCGGCGAACAGGTGGCGGTGACCTGCGCCGGGCACGACCTCACCTGGACGATGCTCGAACGCCGGGCCAACCAATTGGCCCAGCATCTGATCGGTCTGGGCGCCAAGCCCGAGGTGCGCATCGGTGTGGCCCTGGAGCGTTCGGTGGAGGTGATCGTCGCCTTCTACGCGGTGATGAAGACCGGTGCGGCCTATGTGCCGCTGGACATCGACTACCCACGCGAGCGCCTGCACTGGATCGTCGAAGATTCCGGCATGGACCTGCTGCTCACCCAGGACAGCGTCGTCGAACGGCTGGCCTGCCCCTCCTCGGTCGAGGTGCTGTCGCTCGACCGCCTGGCCCTCGACGCCCTGCCGGACGTCTGCCCGCCTGCACGGGCGCACGGCGACAACCTCGCCTACCTGATCTACACCTCCGGCTCCACCGGCAAGCCCAAGGGTGTGGCGGTGGCCAACGAGCCGATCCGCATGCACTGCCAGGCCATCGCCCAGCGCTACGGCATGGACCGCCAGACCCGCGAACTGCTGTTCATGTCCTTCGCCTTCGACGGCGCCCAGGAGCGCTGGCTGACCACCCTCGCCCACGGCGGGCAACTGGTGCTGCGCGACCACCGCCTGTGGACACCGGAAGACACCTGGCAGGTGCTGCACGCCCAGCGCATCAGCATTGCCTGCTTCCCCCCGGCGTACCTGCAACAGCTCGGCGAGTTCGCCCTCGGCCAGGAACAGGCGCCGCCACCGGTGTCGATCTACTGCTTCGGTGGCGACGCGGTGGCCGAGGCCAACTTCGAACTGGTCAAGCAGGCCCTGAAACCGCAATGGTTGACCAATGGCTACGGCCCGACCGAAACAGTGGTCACCCCGCTGCTGTGGAAGGTCGAGGCCAGTGCTACCTGCGACGCGGTCTACGCGCCCATCGGCAGCCGCGTGGGCGAGCGCAGCCTGTACGTGCTGGACGAGGCCTTGAACCCGGTGCCTGCAGGCGTCGCCGGCGAGCTGTACATCGGCGGCCAGGGCCTGGCCCGCGGCTACCACCAGCGCCCGGGCCTGAGCGCCGAGCGTTTCGTGGCCGACCCGTTCGCCGAGGGCGGGCGCCTGTACCGCACCGGCGACCTGGTGCGCCAGCGCGCCGACGGGGTGTTCGACTACCTCGGGCGGCTGGACAACCAGGTGAAGATTCGCGGCTTCCGCATCGAGCTGGGCGAAATCGAAGCGCGCCTGCGCGACTGCGCCGGCGTGCAGGACGCGGTGGTGGTCGCCCACAGCAGCGACACCGGCAAGCAATTGATCGGCTACGTGGCGGCCAGCGCCGAGCCGCGCCTGGCGGACACCCTGCGCGAGCTGCTGCGCGCCGAACTGCCCGACTACATGGTGCCGGCGCAGATCCAGGTGCTGCCGCGCCTGCCCCTCAACCCCAACGGCAAGGTCGACCGCCTGGCCCTGCCGGCGCCGCGCTTCGAAGGCCGCGAGTTCGTCGCCCCGCGCAGCGCACTGGAAGCGGGCCTGGCGCAGATCTGGCAGGAGGTGCTGGAGGTTGAGCGGGTGGGGGTCACCGACAACTTCTTCGAGCTCGGCGGCGACTCGCTGCGCGTGCTCAAGGTGCTGTCCAAGGTGCGCAGCCAACCGGAGCTAGGCCTGCAACTGAAGCTGCGCGACCTGATGGGCAAGCCGACCATCGCCGAGCTGTCGGGCTATGCGGCACCCGAGCGCAGCCTGGACCCGGTGCTGCTGCTCAACGCAGCGGTGCCGGGCAGTGCCCCGCTGTTCTGCCTGCACGCAGGCTTTGGCACGGTGTTCGACTACGAGGCCCTGGCCCGCCGCCTGGACGGGCGTTGCAGCCTGTACGGGCTGCAGTGCCGAATGCTGCTCGACGACCTGTGGCAGGACGAATCCCTCGAAGCCATGGCCATCGACTACGCCCAGTACATCCGCCAGAAGCAGCCGCAAGGGCCGTATCGCCTGCTCGGCTGGTCGCTGGGCGGGCCGCTGGTGGCGCTGGTGGCCCACGAGTTGATCGGCCAGGGTCAACGCGTGGAATTCGCCGGGCTGGTGGACAGCTTCGTGCCGCAGGCACAGCCGCAGGCGGCCGACGACGATTGCTCGGACGACTTGCGTGCGCTGCTGTCGGTGGTTCTGGGCGTGGCGCCGCAGGCGTTGCCGGCGATGCAGGTGAGCGCCGACGACGACCTGGCGCGCCTGGAAGCGGTCATCGAGCAGGCGCGTCAAGGCCTGCACGAAGCCGAAGGCGAATGGCGCGACATGCGCTCCGAAGAGCTGGCCCGCACCTTCCGTACCGGCATGCGGCTCAAGGCGTTGTCCGAGCGCCTGACGCAGATGCCGCCATGCGTGCCCAACAGCCATTGCTGGTGGGCGGGCGATGCGACGCCTGGCCGCGATCCGGCCTTCGCCGACAGCCGGCAGCATGGCGTGATCGATGCCGACCATTACGCGATCCTCGGCCATCCGGCATTCATCGAGGGGGTGCTGCGGTGCTTGCCGCAGTCCGAGGAGGTGCTGCCCTGACGGCAAGGGCTGGGGGTGGGGCTGCGTTGCGGTCCTGCCACGGCCGATGCGGTATGCCGGTTCTACGCGCTGGCGGCTGTAACCGCTGCTTCGCCTATGGGATCCAGGCTACCGGGGTCTAGCCCACAGGGCGTGTCCCGCGCGGCCCGACCTGCGCGGCCCGACCAATACCCGCAAAGCGCAACGCAGGCTGCCGGCTCATGCCGGCGCTCAGGGGAATGTTGTCTGGGAGGGGTGCGGTCAAGGTGACGCGGCTTTGCGCCCATGCAGGCGTTCGGAAGAGTGTTTGTCGGGAGGGACTGCGCCCGAGGTGACGCGGCTTTGCGCTCATGCCGGCGCTTGGAAGACTGTTTGTCGGGAGAGACTGCCGCTCCGACCGATAGGCCGGAGCGGGCTGTGCAGGGGCTTAGCGGAAGGTGCCGCGCAGGGTCAGCATGAAGTTGCGCGGTTCGCCGTAGTAGTTGCCGTACTGGCTGCTGTACACCGCCGAGTAGTAGCGACGGTCGAACAGGTTGTTGCCGTTGAGGGCAACGCTCCAGTTGTCGTCGACCCGGTACTCCACCATCGCGTCGTAGAGGGCATGGCCGGCCTGGTTGAACTTGAACGAGCGCTCGTTGAGCACGCTGCCCGTGTTCTGATCGACGTCGTAGGAAGTGCCGTTCACGTACGCGGCGCTCTGCGCCCTCACACCGCCACCGACACGCCAGTCGGACAGTTGGTCCGGCAAGGTGTAAGTGGTCCAGAGTTTGAACAGGTGCTTGGGCGTGATGCTGCTGTAGAGCGTTTCTTCGGTGCTGTTCTCCACCCGGTTGTAGGTGTAGCCCGCCAACACTTCCCAGCCGGGCATGATCTCGCCGGTCGCTTCCAGGTCGATGCCTTTGCTGACGACCTTGTCCTGGGCCTGGTAGCAGCAGGCGCCGCTGTACATCGCACCCGTCCCTTGATAGGCCGGGTCCAGCTCTGCCTGGTTTTCGCGCTGGATGTAGAACAGCGCAGCGTTGACGTTCATGCGGCCGCCGAACAGCTCGCCCTTGATGCCGGTTTCGTAGGTCTTACCGACCATGGGCTCGATGGGCGATTTGGCGTCTTCAGGGCCTTTGTATTTCAACGATTGCGGTTTGAAGACCTCGGCATAGCTGAGGTAAGTCGACCACTGATCGTCCAGGGCGTAGATCAGGCCGCCGAACGGCACGACCTTGGTCGGCACACGATCGAACACATAGTCGCCTGGGTCCTTGACCCAATCGCCGACGCCGCTCGAATCACGCATGGCGTAGTCCTGCTCGAACTTGTAGCGCTGCGCACGGGCACCGATCACCAGCTTGAGCGGGTCGGTCAGTTGCAGGCGCAGCGTCGAATAGAGGCCGTACTGCACCCGCCCGTTGGGCGAATAGTCGCGCCAGAACGAATGGTTCGATTCGTCGCTGGTCAATGGCGTGGATTGCGGGTCCCAGATGTCGATCAGGCCGCCTTTGCCGACCATGCCGCCTGCCGCGCGCCAGCGGCTGGACACTTTCTGCCAGTCGGCGCCGACCAGCAGTTCGTGGCGGCGGTCGAAGGCCTCGAAGGCCCCGGACAGGTTGATGTCGAACACCTGTTGCTTGCTGAAGCTGCGCACGTAGCTGCCCCACCAGTAGGGGCTGCCATTGGACTGGTCGATCCAGCCGTAAGGGTTGACGCCCTCGGTGTTCGACGAGTTGTAGGAGTCGGTCCAGGAGGCGTTGAGCTTCCAGTCTTCGTTGAAGTGGTGGTCGACCTTGGCGAACCACTCGCGCGTGGCGCTATCGGCCCAACCTTGCTTGGTGGTGTACCAGGTGTGGCGCGGCAAGTGCGCGTCGCTGCCGTCGGGGTAGCGCGGCAGACCGTCACCGGTGCCGGTTTCCTTCTGTTTGTCGAAGCTGCCGCCGAAGGTCAGCATGGTGTCGTCGGTGACGTCCGCCTCGAGGATGCCGTAGAGGAACGGCCGCTCGGTGGCGCGCACATCCTGGAAGTAGTGGCGGTCGGTGTAAGCGGCCACCATGCGGCCGCGCAGCTTGCCGTCGAAGGCCAGCGGCCCGGTCACGTCGACTTCGCTGCGGTAGTTGTCCCAGGAGCCGGCCGAGGTCTCGAACTTGAGCTGGTACTGGTCCATCGGGCGCTTGCGCACCAGGTTGAGGATGCCGCCCGGGTCGCCGGTGCCGCCCAGCAGGCCGGTCGCCCCACGCAGCACTTCGATGTGGTCGTAGCCGGCCAAGTCGTACTGGCGCTCGCTGTAGAAGGTGCCCACGCCGGTGCCGATGTCCATCGGCGCGGCGCCGTCGATCTGCACGTTGTCGATGCCGAAGCCGCGCGAATAGAACGCCTGGGTGTTGTAGTTGGCGTTGCGCACGGTGATGCCCGGCGCACGTTTCATCGCATCGGGCAGGCTGGTGCTGCGGGTGTCGTCGATCAGCTGCTTGCTGACGATCGACACGCTCTGCGGCGTGTCCTTGAGACTGACCGGGGTCTTCGAGCCGACCGACACCAGGCCCGTGGTATAGGACCCGGAGTTCTCCGTGGCCTCGCCCATGCCCTGCCCGGAAATGCTCGTGGCGCCCAGCTCGATGGCGCCCGGTTCGCCCAGGTCCAAGGCCGCGCTGGCCGGGGTGATGATCACCGTGTTGTTTTCGATCCGATACGACAGGCCCGCGTTGCGCAGCAGCAGGTCCAGTGCCTGGGTCGGCTCCATGGTGCCGGACACCGCCGCCGAACGCTTGCCGCTGACCAAGCCTGGCTCGAACAGCAACTGCAAGCCGGTCTGGCGGCCCAGTGCGGTGAGGGCGTCGTTGAGCGAGCTGGCGGGGATGTCCACCCGGGCCGCCTCGGCCTGGGCCGGCGTGCCGAAGCCCAGCGCCAACCCCAGCACCACGATCGATGCGCAAGAACGCCACTGGGTGCGGTCCCAGCGGCCGAGGCTCCCCAGCCTGACCTGATCGGATTTCATATCTGACCTACTCCGTACGTTGTGATCTGGATGACCGCCGGCTCTTTTGGCAGCTGGTCGAAATTCGCAGTCCTTGCAAAGCGATTTCCTACAAGTAGACGACTCAAGTCGCACCTGCTCGGTCACTAAACGACGGGGGTCCAACTGAAATTAAAAATATTTTGCATTCACTGCGACGGTATGTGACGCGAAGAGGGCCCCCGCAATTTCCCAAGGGAGCCGTTTCGCCTGCATGGGGCCGGCTGCGCCGGCCATCGCGGCTCAAGCCGCTCCCACAAAAGCACAAAGAGAGGCGTATTACCCCGCAATGCAGTGACCGAGGGGGCAGCGCTATCCCGGCTGCCGCGCCTTAAATCAGGGAACGTTTATCATCTTGAGAATCAATTCATCACCGCGTCACGAGACAAAATCATCGGAAGCGTCTGGGCATCGCGGGAAGGCCCTTTCGGCTCGTTGCCATCGGCTGAAGAAATAATAGGCCACGACCCACAGAACAAGCCGGGTGGCGCCCGGTGGAACGCGGCAGCTTATCGTCCCTTCCAGAACAGGAAGGCCAACTTGCAAAACATGATTACTACCGCAACTGACAACCTCGATGCCACGATTGAATCCGAGCTGCAAATCCTGCGACAACGCATCCTGCCCGATAATGACTCAGCGACAGCGCAGCGAGCAGCGGAACTTGCACGTCACCACACGCTGATCAGCGAAAAGACTACCGAGTTGAATAGGCAGACCGAACTCGCGCTGCGCTTCTTCCCCGGTGAGGACCCGATCGATAAATCGGCGGATGCCATCGTGAGCCGTCTGTACAGGCCCCGTCAGGAACCGGTGAGGGCAGAGGATGTTCTGCACGAATGGAACATCTCGTATACGGCCGCGTATGAGGCGCGCCTGTTGCGCATGACAATCGAGCGCCTGGCGCAGCGGCTTCCTGCTCTCGAAGCGGCGCTGGCCGAAGCAAAAGCCATGGAGCCCCCGCCGGCTCCTGCGCCTGCCCCGGAACCCAGAATCGATCAGCCTGCCGAACCCCAACCCGAGCCAACGCCGGAACAGCCCTCTGCGCCACAGCCTGAGCCAACGCCGCAACAGCCCCACGAACCCCAGACCGAACCGGAGCCTGGGCCGCACCTTGAGCCAACACCTGAACAGCCTCGCGAACCTCAAACCGGACTGGAGCCTGGGCCGCAACCTGAACCAACACCTGAGCAGCCTCGCGAACCCCAAACCGGACCGGAGCCTGGGCCGCAACCTGATCCAACGCCTGAACAGCCCAACGGACCCCAAACCGGACCGGAGCCTGAGCCTGAGCCGGGAATCGATGACCACCTCCTTGGGGAGTCCATCTATCGGTCTCAAGGTGCACATGCCCTTTCAGGTGCGGCGATCATCACGGTCGAGGGCATACTCACGTCAGCGGCTTTGCAAACGGCGGTGCGTAGCGCCATCGGCTCGGCGATAAGCGTGCTGGCCGGTGTAGGCCAGGGTGTGTTGGTAGGCGTATCCGCACTGGCCTATTCGCCGAAGCTAGGGAATGGCGAGCTACCGGAGCGGCACCACCTGCAAATGCCACTATCGGACCTTGCGCCGAACCCTTCGGTCGATCTGCTGGCCAATGCACAGAACACCACGCTGGTGGATCTGCCTTACCGTCTTCACAGCACGAGCAAGACCCTCGACCAGACCGAATTGCTGGTATTGCGCAGCGACGGGCAATCGTTGCCGGCAGGCGTTCGCGTCTTACGGGCGGAGTTCAACGCCGCACTCAACGCCTATGGCGTCACCACCCCAGGCACGTCTGGACGCACGCTGCTCTGGACCCCTGTGGTCACCCCGGGCGATTCCTCTACGACGCTACCGGGTGAACAAGGCCAGTCGCCTATCTACGAAGGTGCGCCCCCGACTCCGCAGGAAGGGCGGATCGATGAGTTTCCGGGTCTGGCCGATGCCAGCCTCGACGACTACATCATCATTTTCCCAGCGGACGCAGGCTTACCGCCGCTCTACATTGTGTTCAATGACCGGCGCAAGGAGCCGGGTATTCTCATGGGCCAGGGCATGCCGGACAGGCCGATCTGGTTGGCGCCAGCCAGCACTGCCGAAGGCGCGGCCATTCCACCGAGGATTGCGGATAAGTTGAGGGGAATGAAGGCGTCGAATTGGGATAAAGCGAGAAATCTCATATGGTCTGCGATCGCAGAAGATCCGATTCTAGCTCCACAATTCAAGCTCGCTAACCAACGTCTATTACTGAAGGGTAACGCCCCGTTTGTAATCCCAACAGAGCAGGTTGGCGAAAGAATGGTGTTCGAGATTCACCACATCGTACCCATCAGCAAAGGTGGTGCCGTTTACGATATAGACAACCTGAGAATCATGACCCCAAGACAACACGTCAAAATTCACAGCAAAAAGAAGGCGCGATGAGATGATGTTCAAAAATCGAATCGAAGACTATACAGAATCCGAATTCCTCTCCTTTCTGAAAGGTTTCGAAGAAGGTGAGCATTTGGAAGGGGATCAATATGGCACCCATATTTACCAGCTTGCACGACAATTTAAAAAAGTTGTTGAACACCCCGCTGGAACAAACTTGATCTTCTACCCTGAGCCCGATGCCGACTGCACCCCCGAAGGTTGGCTAGCCGAGATCAAACACTGGATGATCGAGAACGGCAAACCCGGTTTCAAACCCGAGTGATGCCTGTTCCGCGTTCAATCGGGTTGCCCTGAAAACCAGGGCCGCTTGCAGAGC
Source organism: Pseudomonas sp. UBA6562 (assembly GCF_002434265.1). Classification (GTDB taxonomy): domain Bacteria; phylum Pseudomonadota; class Gammaproteobacteria; order Pseudomonadales; family Pseudomonadaceae; genus Aquipseudomonas. Next base: position 131,124 of record NZ_DJJS01000006.1, read on the forward strand.
CATCGCGGCTGACCGCTCTGGCGACTCGTGCAGCCGCGAAACGCTCTAGTTGCAGTGGGGGTTTCCAATCAAGGCGACTCAAGCGCCGCAACGTCCACAACCATCGGGCCCACGTCTGCTGTCGACTCTGGCATGGTTGGCGCTAGGCGACCGACAATCCCACTCAGGACACATCAGCCGCCCACCAAACCCATCCGTTCAACCCAACGACTGCGCCTTCTCCAGCAAACGCGCCTTCTCCTCGGGGCTCATGGCGTCCAGCCGCACACGCGCCTGGGCCAGTTTCTCCAACTGCCCCGGCGCCACCTCCTGCAAGCGCAGCGCCTGGGCCAGGGCCGCAGGGCTCGGGTTGTCGAACACCACGCCGGGGTGCACTTCGCATTGCAGCAGCTTGCGGATGCCGGCCACCAGCTTGATCACCAGCAGCGAATGGCCGCCAGCGGCGAAGAAATCCTGTTCCACGCTCAGGCGCTCGTTGCCCAGCAACTGTGCCATGCGCGTGGCCAGTACCTGCTCCAGGGCATCGCGCGGGGCGACGTAGGCCTGTTGCGCGGCAGCGAGGTCCATTGCGCTCAGGGCCTGGCGGTCGATCTTGCCATTGCCCAGGCGCGGCATGCGTGCCAGCACCTGCACGCTGCGCGGCACCATCACGGCCGGCAGGCGCCGTTCGAGCTCGGCCTTGAGCAGGCTGCTCCACTCGCCTGGCGCTTGGCCCACGGCGGTGACGAAGGCTTGCGCTTCGCCTTGGGCGTCGAGCACCACGGCCGCTTCGCCGACGCCTTCCAGCGCCGCCAGGTGCGCCTGGATTTCGCCCAGTTCCACACGGAAGCCGCGCAGCTTGACCTGCTGGTCGGCGCGGCCTTGCAGGACGATACCGCCCTCGGGGCGGTAGCGTGCCAGATCGCCGGTGCGGTACAGGCGCCCGCCCGCCACCTGCGGCGCGTCGAGGAAGGCCTGGGCCTGCTGCTCGGCGGCGTTCAGGTAACCGCGGGCCAATTGCGCGCCGGCCAGGTACAGCTCGCCCAGTTCGCCGGTGGCGACCAGTCGCTGGTTGCTGTCGAGCACCCAGGCCTGGTTGTTGGCCAGCACCTGGGTCAGGGGCACGGCGGCAGCTTGCGCATCGCGTGCGTCGATCGCATGCACCAGCACGCCGACCGTGGCCTCGCTCGGGCCGTAGTGATTGAACAGGCGCAGGTCCGGGCGCAGGTGCAGCAGGCGTTCGACCACTGCAGGCGGCAGCGCCTCGCCGCCCAGTACCAACGTCGCCGGTAGGCGCGGGGCCGGGGTGTCGAGCAGTGCCGCCAGGTGCGAAGGCACGATCTTCAGGCAGTCGATGGCCTGCGCCTCGACGAAGCGGGCGAAGGCCTGGCCGTCTTGCATGGTCGCGTCATCGGCCAGGTGCAGGGCCGCGCCGTTGTACAGCGCGCCGAACAGCGCGGTGTGGCCCAGGTCGGCGACCACGCTGGCGCTGAAGACGAAGCGGCGGCAGCGCGCCAGGTCCAGTGCCGCGCTGGCCGAGGCTACATAGTTGGCCAGCGCGCCATGCTCGACGGCCACGGCTTTGGGCGTGCCGGTTGAGCCGGAGGTGAACAGCACATAGGCCAGGTCATTGGTCTTTAGGGCAGCAGGTTCGGTCAAGGACGCAGCCGGCGCGTCGAATTCGAATGCGTCGACCGCCAACTGCGCGACGTCCAACGCCAGCGTCTGCTCGGCGAGCAACAGCGTCGCGCCCGCCTCTTGCAACAGCTGCGCCAGGCGCGCGACGGGCCACTGCGGGTCGAGCGCGACCCAGGCCGCGCCTACCTGCCAGGTGGCCAGGGCCGCCACCAGCCAGTTCGCCGAGCGCGGCAGGGCCAGGCCGACGCGCTGGCCGGCAGTGACGCCGCGTTGCGTCATGGCCGCAGCCAAGCGCTGGGCGCGGCGGTGCAGTTCGGCGTAGCTCAAGGTGGCATCGCCACTGACCAGCGCCGGGGCGTCGGGGGTGTGGGCGTGCCAGTGCGCGATCCGCGCAGACAGGTTAAGGGCCGGATCGAGGGCGAAAGGCGCCGGGTTGAACGCCAGCAGGCGCTCCCGCTCGGCGTCGCCCAGCAGGCTGAGCTCGGCGGTTGGCGCGCAGGGCGCGGCCAGTAGGCTGCCCAACAGCACCTGATATTGCACCAGCAAGCCGGCCATGGCCTGTGCGCCGTAGCGGCGGCTGTCGAACACCAGGCTCAGTCGCTGCACGGTGCCGCTCGCATCCTGACCCGCGTGCAGCAGCAATTCGAAGCCGGGCGGCAGCTCGGCATGGACCTGCGCGGTCCAGTCGCCGTCCTGCGAGGGCAGACGCCCTGTTGCGAAGCCACAATGTGGCTGGGTGGCCGGGGTCGCCGCCGGGCAGTACTCCTGCCAGGTGCGGTGTTGGGTCAACGCGCTGGCCAGTTGCGCCAAGCCCGTTTCGAACGAGGCTTGAGGGTCGAACGCCAGTTGCAGCGGCAGGGTCTTCTCGAACAGGCCCAGGCCGTGTTCGAAGAAGTCGTAGTCGGCGCGGCTGTCGTGGCGCCAGCCGGCGATGAAGGCCGAGCGTCCGCCGATGCGCGCCAGCAACAGCCACCAGGCGGCTTGCAACGCGGTGTCGAGGTCAGTGCCGTGACGCTCGGCCAAGGCTTGCAGGCCGGTGCGTAGCTCAAGCGACAAGGGGGCTTCGACCTGCTCGACCGACGCCAGGCCGCTCATGGCCCACACCGGGTGCGCGGCGACCGCTTGGTGAGCGCCATCCCGCTCGCCGCCATGCACACCAGCCGACCCAGCGCCTTGCGCTCCGCCGACACTCACACCCGCCAAGCCGGTCCCGCCTGACTCGCCGACGCTCACACCAGCCAAACCAGCTCGGCTCGCCTCGCCGGTACTCACACCCACCAAAACAGCCCCGCCTTCCTCGGCCACGTCCACACCAGCCAAGCCGATGCCATCCGCCTCGCTGGCACTCGCTCGCCCCGCACCCGAGGCAGCCTGCCCGGCCACCTCACCTGCACGCCGATACGGCAAGTCCGCCTGGAACCCCGCCTGGCTGCCCAGGTGCGCCTGCCAATACTGCGCCGCCTGCCCGGCGTCTTCGTCGAGCACCACCTCGGCGCGCCATTCCAGGTACTGCTCGAACTGCGCCAGCTCCTCGTCAGCCCCGGCAGGGCCGTGCACGTACGCTTGGCGCACCTGCTCGAACAACAACGTCAGGCTGCTGGCATCGGCCAAGCCCCTGGCCAGCGCCAAGGTCAGTCGCCAGGTCTCGCCGTCCAGGCGTTGCAGCAATGCGCGCAAGGGCGCCTGCTCGGGCGTGGCCTGGGCCAGCCACTGCCGGCATTGCGCGTCGGCGGCTTCGAGCGACTGCGCCGAAGCCTCTACCCGCAACGCGACCGGCCCGCCATGGGCACCCGGAAACTGGCGCACACCGTGGTAACCCGGCACCGCCGCGACGGCCGTAGCCAGCACCGGCTGGCGCAGCGCCACATCGTCCAGGGCCGCTTGCAGGGCAGGCACATCCGGCGCGCCGTCGATGCGCACCTGCATGCACTGCGCGGGCACAGGGGCGCCCGCCGCATCGCGCCAGTGTTGCTGTTCGGTGAGCAGCGCCAGGCCGGCGCCGCGAAGTTGCACGTGGGAATCGCTCATGCGTCAGCCTCTTGGGTCAGGGAAGCGGTGCGCGGGGCGGCTTCCAGGGTACGTCGTTCGATCATTTCGCCCATCGCCACGACGATCTTGCGCGGCCCTTCGAAGGGGTCGCGGGCATGGGCGGCGAGCATGTTGTCGAGCAGGATCACATCGCCCTTGCGCCAGTCGAAGCGCACTGCGCAGGCCTCGTACAGCTCGCCGACCAGGGCCATGGTGGCATCGTCGATGGGCGTGCCGTCGCCGTAGTACACGTGGCGCGGCATGCGCTCGGGGCCGAACAGCGCCAGCAGGTCTTCGCGCACGTCCGGGTCCAGGCAGTGGATGTGGTGCAGCTGCACCTGGTTGAAGAAGGTCTTCTCACCGGTGACCGGGTGGCGAATGATCGCCGGGCACGGCGTGCGGATCTGCAGCTCGTCGTTGTCGAACCAGGTCCACTGGATGCCGGCGGCCTGGCAGCGCGCCTCGACCGCGGCGCGGTCGTCGGTCTTGAAGAAGTGCTGCCACGATACGTCGAGGTTGCTGGCGAAGGTGCGCACGTACAGCAGGCCCTTGCGCTCGAAAGTGTCGCGCAGTGCCTGTGGCAGGCGCTGGTATATCAGGCGGCAGTCGACCACCGGCGTGGCACCGCCGACCGGCGAAGGCTGTTCGCAGAAGAACAGCTGCTTGCGCGGCCAGGTGTCCTGGTGCGAGCTCTCGTTGTGGAACAGGATCATCTTGTTTTCCGGGTACGGCGTGGAGCGGTAGGTGTTCTTGCCGCCCTCCTTCTTCGGCAGGTCGCCGTACTGGCCGTACAAACCGGGCTGCACCGCCTCGGCGAAGGCTTCGAAGGCGTGGATGTCGTGCATGGCGAAGCCGCGGAACAGCAGCCCGGCGTGGCGCGAGAGCTTGGCTTCCACCTCGGCGCGGTTGGCCTCGATCCAGCTCACCAGGTCCAGGCCCGGGTCGTTGGGCTCGATCAGCAGCGGGAACACCTGCGGCGCGGCCAGCAGCGATTCGCGCACCGCCGCGCCGGGCTGCGCGACGCCGGCCTTGGGTTTCTTCAGGAACTTGCCCAGCTTGTCGGCCTTGGGCGCGGCCATGGCCGGGGCGGTGGCAACGGCGGGGGGCGTGCTCATGGTGAGGTCTCCTAGTCTGATGTCCGGCTCGCGCAGGATCTGCTGCAAAAGGCCGGTCCAGTCCCTGGCCAGGTGGGCGACGCGCTCGCGGGCGAACAGCTCGCTGGCGTACTGCCAGGTGCCGCGCAGGCCGTCGCCGTCCCGGTCGAGGAACAGGGCCATGTCGAATTTCGAATAGCTGCCGGTGGCCGGCACGACCTCCACGTCCAGGCTGGCCAGGCTGTGGTCGCGCACCGGCAGGTTGTTCATCACGAACAGCACCTGCACCAAGGGGTTGAGGCCAAGCTGGCGGGCCACGCCGGCGGCCTCGACGATCATGTCGAAGGGCAGCTCCTGGTGCTCGAAGGCGGCCAGGGTGGTGGCCTGGGTCTGCGCAAGGAGTTCGCCGAAGCGCTGGGTGGCGGCGTAGCGCGAGCGCAGCGGCAGGATGTTGACGAAGAAGCCGATCAGCGGCTCCAGTTCGGGCTGGGCACGTCCGGCGACATCGGCGCCGACCAGCACATCGTCGCTCGCCGTCACCCGGTGCAGCAGCACTTGGAAGGCGGCCAGCAACAGGCTGTACAGCGTGGTCCCGGCTCGCCCGGCCAAGGCTTGCAGGCCGCGCACCAGTTCGCCGTCGAGGTGCAGGTGCAGTTCGGCACCGGCGTTGGAGGCCTGTGCGCCACGCGGGTGGTCGGTGGGCAGGGCCGACACACCGCTGTGGCCGGCCAGGGCCTGACGCCAGTAGTCGCCCTGCGCGGCCAAGACGCCGTCGCGCTCCAACGTCCGCTGCCAGCGCGCGTAGTCGCCGTACTGCACCGGCAGCGGCGCCAACCGTGCGGGCTTACCGGCTTGCAGCAGGTCGTAGAGGGCGACCAGTTCGTTGACCAGCAGCGACATCGACCAGCCATCGGAGACGATGTGGTGCATGGCGTAGAGCAGCACATGCTCGCGCTCGCCCAGGCGCAGCACTTGGCCGCGCAGCAGCGGCGCGCGTGCCAGGTCGATGGCGATGCGGGCGTTGTCGAGCACCGCCTGGGCTACCTGCGCCTCGCGCTCGGCGCGGCCCAGGTGCGACAGGTCGCGCAGCGGCAGTTCGACGGGCGCATCGCGCAGCACCACAGCCTGGGGATCGCCTTCGTCGTCGGCCACGTAGGCGGTGCGCAGCACTTCGTGGCGGCGGATCACCTCATTGAGCGCCCGTTCCAGCAACGACACCTGCAACGCACCCTTGACCCGCAGCGCCAACGGCATGCCGTAGGCACCGCTGCCACCGGACAACTGCTCGACCACCCACAGCCGGCGCTGGGCCAGCGACAGCACCGGCGCGGCGCCCTCGCCCGCCGCCACCAGGGCCGCGCGCGGCGCCTGGCGTTGACCGTCACAGGCTTGCAGGCGGTCGAGGAAATCTTCCAGGCGCGGTCGCTCGAACAGGTCGCGCAGGCCGACCGGCATCGGCAGCAGCCCTTGCAGGCGCGCCACCACTTGCGTGGCCAGCAGCGAATGGCCGCCCAGCTCGAAGAACTGCGCGTCCAGACCGACCGACTCGAGGTCGAGCACCTCGGCCCATACCACCGCGACTTGCCGTTCGAAGGCGTTGCGCGGTGGGCGCTGGGCGTCGTGTTCGGGCGCCTGCGGTGCGGGCAAGGCGCTGCGGTCGAGCTTGCCGTTGGGCGTCAACGGCAACTGTGCCAGGCACACGACGAAGGCCGGCACCATGTAGCCGGGCAAGCGCTCGGCCAGTTGCGCCTTCAGCGCCGTACCGAAGGCCGCCTGTGCCGCCGGCGCCTCGCCGCTCGCAAGAGGCGCCACATAGGCGACCAGCTGCACGCCGCCTTGCAGCTCGCAGGCCAGCACCGCCGCTTCGCGCACGGCAGGCAGCGCCAGCAGGCACGCTTCGATTTCCCCCAGCTCCACGCGGAAGCCGCGGATCTTCACCTGGTGGTCGAGGCGGCCGAGGTATTCCAGCGCGCCGTCGTCGCGGTAGCGGGTCAGGTCGCTGGTGCGGTACAGGCGTTCGCCCGGCGTGCCGAACGGGTGCGGCACGAAGCGCTCGGCGGTCAGCGCCGGGCGGCCGAGGTAGCCACGGGTCAGGCCGGCGCCGGAGAGGTACAGCTCGGCGCCGACGCCGACCGGCACCGCGTGCAGGTGGGCGTCGAGCAGGTACGCGCCGGTGCCCGGCAGAGGCCGGCCGATGCTGGCGGCGCCACCGGCCTGGCGCTGGGTCCAGGTCGAGTAGGTGGTGTCTTCGGAGGGGCCGTACAGGTCGTTGACCCGCGCCACGCCCGGCAGTTGGTACAGCGCATCGACCAGACCCTGCTTGAGCGGCTCGCCGGCCAGGTTGACGACCCGCACACCGGCCGGGATCTGCCCGGCACGCAGCAGCGCCGCCGCAGCCGAGGGCACGCTGTTGATCAGCCTCACGCGGTCGCGGGCCGGCAGTTCGGGCAAGGCCAGGGCGTTGCGCGCCAGCACGATGAAACCGCCGCTGGCCAGGGTGACGAAGATCTCCCACACCGACAGGTCGAAGCACACCGAGGTGGCCGCCAGCACGCCCTGCAGCTCATCTTGGGTGAAGGTGCGCTGCGACCAGTCGAGCAGCGCCTGCACGTTGCGGTGAGTGATGGCCACGCCCTTGGGCAGGCCGGTGGAGCCAGAGGTGTAGATCACGTAGGCCAGGTTGTCGGGGCTGAGCGTCACGGCCGGTGGCGTGCTGGCATAGGCGGCCAGCAGTGCGTCGGCCGTGTCCATGTCGACCACCTGTATGCCCGCAGGCAGCGCTAAGCCGTCGAGCCCGGCCTGGGTGCCGATCAGCACCTGGGCGCGGCTGTCGTCGAGCATGTAGGCCAGGCGCTCGGCGGGGTAGTCCGGGTCGAGCGGCACGTAGGCGCCACCGGCCTTGAGCACCGCGAGCAGAGCGACGATCAGCTCGGCGGTGCGTGGCAAGGCGATGCCCACGCGCACTTCGGGGCCGACGCCCAGGCTCGCCAGGTGGCGGGCCAAACGGTTGGCGCGCAGGTCGAGGTCGCGGTAGGTCCAGGCGGTGTCGCCGTCGATCAGCGCCAGGTGCTCGGGGTCGCGCTCGACCTGGGCCTGGAACAGCGCGGCGATGCTCTGCGCCGGTACGGCGGGCACGGCATCGCGGTTCCAGTCGTCGAGCAGCAGGCGGCGTTCCTCGGCGCCCAACAGGCTCAGCGCGTCCAGCGTGGCGGGCGCCTGGGCCAAGCCTCGCAGCAGGTTGAGCAGGTGTCCGGCCAGGCGCTCCACCTGCGCCGCCGCGAAGTGCTGGCGGTCGTATTGCAGGTGCAGGCTCAGGCCCGTTTCGACGCCCACCAGCAGGGTCAGCGGCACGCTGGTCCGCTCGCGGGTCGCCACCGCATCGAACTGCAAACCTTGTGGTGCGCCTCGTTGCAGGGCTTCGGCCACCGGGTAGTTCTCGAACACCAGCAAGGTGTCGAACAGGCCGTCGCCGCCCTGCCCGGCCCAGCGCTGGACGTCGAACAGCGGCGTGTGTTCGTGTTCGCGCAGCGCCAGGTTGCGCGCCTGCAACTGGGCGAACAGCGTGCCCGGCGACTGCTCACCGGAAAGCGGCACAATCAGCGGCAAGGTGTTGATGAACAACCCTACCTGCGCCTCGATGCCCGGCAAAGGCGCCGAACGCCCCGACACCGTGGTGCCGAACACCACGCTCGCTTGCCCGGTGTAGCGCTGCAGCAGCAGTGCCCAGGCGGCCTGCAGCACGGTGTTGAGGGTGACCTTGTGAGTACTGGCCAGGGCTTTCAAACATGCGCAGGCCGCGCTATCGAGGCCGCACAGGTATTCGCCCTGGCCGCTCGGCGATGCCGTATCGCCAGCCGGCTTGGGCAAGGCGTCGGCCAGTCGCGTGGGCGCCGTCAGGCCTTGCAGTTGTTCGCGCCAGAACGCCTCGGTGGCCGCCGCATCGCGGCCCGCCAGCCAGGCGATGTAGTCGCGGTAGCGGCCCGGGTGGGTGGCCACCGGCTCGCCGCGATAACGTTGCAGCACCTCGGCGAGCAGTCGGGCGTTGCTCCAGCCGTCCAGCAACAGGTGATGGCAGGTGTAGATCAGGTGGTAGCGCTCAGTGTCGAGGCGCACCAAGTGCACGCTGAGCAGCGGCGCCTGGGCCAGGTCGAAGCCTTGGTCGCGCACCTGCTGCGCCAGCGCCGCGAGGTCGGCATCGGGCGCGGCGCGGTTGCGCCAGTCGTGCTCGACGAAGGGCAGCGCGGCATGACGGTAGACCACTTGCAGCGGCTTCTGGCCTTGCACGAAGGCGCTGCGCAGGCTGTCGTGGGCATCCATCGCCGCCTGCCAGGCCGCGCGCAGGCGCGCCGGTTCCACGCCGCCGACGCCGACCGCGAGCTGGTTGATGTAGGCGCCGTCGCCCGGCTGGTAGAGGCTGTGGAACAGCATGCCCTGCTGCATCGGCGACAGCGGGTAGAGGTCTTGCACGCGGCGCGGGTCCAGCGCCAGGTCGTCGAGCGCGGCCGGGTCGAGGCCGGCCAGCGGCACGTCCGACGGGGTCAGCGCGCCTGCACCCTGCGCGCAGCAATGGGCGATCAGCGCGGCCAGCGCCTGTCCGTAGTCGTCGGCCAGGGCTTGCAGAGTGGCGCGGTCGAACTGGCGCTCGCTGAACTGCCAGTCCATCAGCAGCTCGCCGCCGTACACCTGGCCGTTGAGGGTCAGCCAGTTGCCCAGCGGCGCCGTATCGGCCTGCTCCTGCCCACGCGGCTCGCCGACCGGCTGGAACAGCGTGTCGGGCTGGTCGAAGCTGCCGTCGAGCTGGCCCAGGTAGTTGAAGGTGATGCGCGGCGCAGGTTGCGCGGCCAGCACCTGGCGCACCTCGGCTTGACCGAGGTAGCGCAGGGCACCGTAGCCCAGGCCGTTGTTGGGGACGGCGCGCAGTTGCTCCTTGATCTGGCGCAGCGACGCGCCCAGGGTCGCGGCCGGGGTCAGCTTGACCGGGTACAGGCTGGTGAACCAGCCGACGCTGCGGGTCAGGTCAAGCTCGCGCGACAGCGGCTCGCGACCATGGCCTTCCATCAGCACGCTGATCGAGGCGCTGTCGCTCCAACGGCCGACCACCTGGGCCAGCGCGGTCAGCAGCAGGTCGTTGACCTGGGTGCGGTAGGCGGCCGGGGCCTGTTGCAGCAGTTGCTGGGTCAGCACGGCATCCAGGCGGGTCTGCACGTGGCAGGCGTCGCGTTGCAGCAAGGGTGTGTCGAGGGCCGCGGCCGGCAGCGCCAGGTCCACCGCCTGGGCCTGCCAGTAGGGCAACTGCGCGTGCAGGGCCGGGGTTTGGGCATCGGCTTGCAACTGCTCGGCCCAGGCCTGCACCGAGTGGGTCTTGGCCGGCAAGGCGCGCTGGCGGTAGGCGGCTTGCAGGTCTTCGAGCAGGATGCGCCACGATACGCCGTCCACCACCAAATGGTGGATCACCAGCAACAGACGCTGCTGGCCGTCGGCGCGCGCGATCAGCACGGCGCGCAGCAGCGGCCCGTGTTCGAGGTTCAGGCTGGCTTGGGCACGTTCGGCGACGGCCGTTTGCTCGGCATCGTCGCGCACCGCCCGTTGCCACAGCAGCGGCGCCGACTCGCTGGCGGCGAATTGCGCATGGCCGCCGTGGAAGCGCAGGCGCAAGGCATCGTGGTGGCGCACCAGGGTGTGCAGCGCAGTGTCCAGTGCCTGGGCGTCCAACGGCTGCCGAGGCGCCAGCAACACCGACTGGTTCCAGTGCGCAGGCCCGGCCTGCACGTTGTCGAAAAACCACTGCTGGAATGGCAGCAAAGGCGCAGAGCCGGTCACCGGCCGCTGGTCGATGGCTTCGGCCGCTTCGCCGAGCTGCGCCACCGCCGCCAGGGCCTGCACGGTCTGGTGCTGGAACAGGTCCTTGGGGCTGAACCGAATCCCGGCTTGGCGCGCACGGCTGACCACCTGGATGGAGACGATCGAGTCGCCGCCCAGCTCGAAGAAATTGTCGTTCAGGCCCACCCGCTCGTGCTTGAGCACCGCTTGCCAGATGGCGGCCAAGCGCTGCTCCAGGTCACTGCTCGGCGCCACGTACGCGGCCTGCGCCTGCGGCGCATCGGGCGTTGGCAGGGCCTTGCGTTCGAGCTTGCCGTTGGGGCTGAGCGGCATGCGTTCGATGAACAGCACCTGGCCGGGCACCATGTAGTCGGGCAAGGCCTGGCGCAACGGCGCACGCAGCGCGTCGCGCTGGCCCGCTTCGTCGGCGAGGGGCCACTGACCGGGCACCACGTAGGCCACCAGCGCGCCGTCGATGGCCAGCACCACGGCTTCGCGCACCGAGTCCTGCTCCATGAGGCGCGCTTCGATTTCGCCCAGCTCGATGCGCAGGCCGCGGATCTTCACCTGGTGGTCGATGCGCCCACGGTATTCGATCACCCCGTCGGCGCGCTGGCTGGCCAGGTCGCCCGTACGGTACAGACGCACGCCATCGCCCACGGGGCTGGTGACGAAGCGCTCGGCGGTCAGCGCCGGGCGCCGGTGGTAGCCGCGGGCCAGGCCTTCGCCGCCCAGGTACAGCTCGCCGACCACGCCGGGCGGCACCGGTTGCAGCTCGGCGTCGAGCACGTAGGTGTGCAGATTGGCGATCGGCTGGCCGATGGGTACGGCGTCACGGCCCTCGTCGCGGCAGGTCCAGTGGGTGACGTCGATGGCCGCTTCGGTGGGGCCGTAGAGGTTGTACAGCGCCGCCTGGGGCAGCCGCGCCAACACCTGCTCCTGGGCGTCGATGGGCAGCGCTTCGCCGCTGCAGACGATGCGCCGCAGGCTCTGGCAGGTGCCGACCGTTTCGTCGAGCAGGAACATCTGCAGCATCGACGGCACGAAATGCAGCGTGCTGACGTCGTGCTGGCGGATCAGCTCGACCAGGCGCTGCGGATCGCGGTGGTCGCCCGGCCCGGCCACTACCAGGCAGGCGCCGGTCATCAACGGCCAGAAGAACTCCCACACCGACACGTCGAAGCTGAACGGGGTCTTCTGCAATACCCGGTCTTCGGCGCCCAGGCCGTAGGCCTGCTGCATCCAGCACAGGCGGTTGGTCAGCGCACGGTGGCGGTTGCCGGCGCCCTTGGGCTTGCCGGTCGAGCCGGAGGTGTAGATCACGTAGGCCAGGTGCTCGGGGTCGACCGTAACGTCCGGCCCTTGCTGCACGTCCAGCGGCAGCACCAGGGTGTCCAAGGCCAGTTGCGGTACCTGCGCGGGGCACGGCAGGTGCAGGTGCGATTGGGTCAGGAGCAAGGCGATGCGGCTGTCGTCGACCATGTAGGCCAGGCGTTCGGCTGGGTATTCCGGGTCCAGCGGCACGTAGGCGCCGCCGGCCTTGAGAATCGCCAAGAGGCCTACCACCATCTCCACGCTGCGCTCCACGGCGATGCCGACCAGCACGTCAGGGCCGACGCCCAGCCCTGCCAGATGGTGGGCCAGGCCGTTGGCACGGCGATCGAGCTCGCGGTAGCTCAGGTGGCAGTCGCCGAAGCGCAGCGCCGGCGCGTCGGGGGTGGCCTGGGCTTGCCGCTCGATCAGCCGGTGCACCGGCAGGTGCAGGGGGTAGTCAGTGTTGGCGGTGGCGTTCCATCGCTCGACGATCTGCGTGCGTTCGGCGGCGTCCAGCAGGGGCAGCGTTGCGACCGAAGTGTTCGGCTCGGCGACGATGCCGTGCAGCAGGTTGAGCCAATGGCGGGCCATGCGCTCGACGCTGGTGCGGGCGAACAGGTCGCTGGCGTAGACCAGGGCAGCGCCGAGCTGCTGGCCGTCGTCCTGGGTTTCCAGGGTCAGGTCCAGTTGCGCGGTCTCGCCCTCGCTGTGCAAGGGTTCGGCGGTCAGGTTCGGCACGCTCAGGCTGCCGGCCTGGCGTACGCCGTCCTGGTGCGTGTGCAGGGCCTGGAACAGCGGGTTGTGGCTCAGGCTGCGCGGCACTTGCAGCGCTTCGACCAGTTGCTCGAAGGGCAGGTCTTCGTGGGCCTGGGCGTCGCGCACCTGTTGCGCCACACGTTGCAGCAGGGTGCTGAAGGGTTCGCCGCCGTCGATCTGCGCGGCGATCACCTGGGTGTTGACGAACAGGCCGATCAGACGCTCGGTCTCCAGGCGGTTGCGGTTGGCCACCGGCACGCCGACGCGGATCTGCGCCTGGCCGCTGTAGCGGTGCAGCAGGGTCTGGAAACTGCTCAGCAGCAAAGCGAACAGGCTCACGCCTTGGGCCTTGGCCAGCGTGCGCAGCCCTTGCGTCAGGGCGGCGGGCAGGACTACCGGCAGACGCCCGCCGGCAAAGCTCATGCTCGCCGGGCGCGGCTGGTCGGTGGGCAGTTCGAGCACCTGTTGCGGGTCGCCCAACTGGGTTTTCCAGTAGGCCAGTTGCCGCTCGCCCTCCCCCGATTCCATCCACTGGCGTTGCCAGGCGGCGAAATCGCCATACTGGACCGGCAGCGGCGGCCAGGCTTGCGCAGGATCGGCATAGGCGGCCAGCAGTTCCTCGATCATCAGCGTCATCGACCAGCCGTCGGTGACGATGTGGTGCAGCACCAGCACCAGCAGGTGCTCATCGTCGGCCACCCGCGCCAGCCCGACGCGCAGCAGCGGGCCGTGCTGCAAGTCGAACGGCCGCGCCGCGAAGGCCTGCACACAGGCTTGCAGGCGCTGCGTCAGGGGATGTTCGTCCCGATCCAGGGTCAGCGTTTCGATGGTCTGCATGGCGGGCCCATCGAGCACTTGGACGACTTGCCCATCGCGTTCCACGAAGCGCGTGCGCAGGCTGGCGTGGCGCGCCAGCAACCCGTCGAAGGCGGCTTGCAGGCGTGCGCGGTCGAGCGTGCCGCGCAGGCGCAGTGCGCTGAAGATGTGATAGGCGCTGTTGTCCGGCTCCAGCTGCCAGAGGAACCACTGGCGCTGCTGCGCGTAGGACAATGGCAAGGCCTCGTCCGCCAGCGCCGGGACGATGGGCAGGCGGGCCACGTCGATGCCCATTTCGTGCAGCTTGGCGAACAGTTGCCGGCGCTTGCCCGCACTCAGCCCGCGGATGCGCTCGACCAGTTGCTGGTTGCGTGCGGCGTTGTCAGACATTGTCCATCTCCAGTTCGTCGAGCACGCCGAAAATCTGATCCAGCTCGCTGTCGCGGGCCTGGGTCGAGGCGTCGTGCCGCAGGTGCTCGGCCAGTTCGCCGAGGGTGCGCAGGCCGTGGAAGTCGCGGATCTTCAGCTCCAGGCCGAACTCGCTGCGGATGCGCGACAGCAGCCGCACCACTTGCAGGGAGTGCCCGCCGAGGGCGAAGAAGTCGTCGTTCACGCCCACCTGCGGCACCTCCAGCAGCTCCGCCCAGATCAGCGCCAGGCGTTGTTCCAGGTCGTCGCGCGGGGCGACGTAGGCTTGTTGCAGCAGGCTGGCGTCGGGCGCAGGCAGCGCGGCGCGGTCGAGCTTGCCGTTGGTGGTCAGAGGGAGCGCGGGCAGCCACAGCAGGTGCGTGGGCACCATGTACTCGGGCAGCGCGCCGCGCAGGCCGTTTTTCAGGTGGTCGCGGGCCTGGGCTTGGGTGTCGTGGCCGGCGTTCGCCAGGGCCGGGTCGTGGGGCACGACGTAGGCGACCAACTGCAACGACTCGCCGCTGCCGTAGGGCAGCACCACCACGCTGGCGACGGCGGGGTCGGCCAGCAGGCGCGCTTCGACCTCGCCCAGCTCGATGCGGAAGCCGCGGACCTTCACCTGGTGGTCGATGCGGCCGCTGTACTCGATCACGCCGTCGGCGCGATAGCGGGCCAGGTCGCCGGTGCGGTACAGGCGGTCGCCTTCGCCGGCGAAGGGGTTGGGGATGAAGCGGGTGGCGCTCAGGCCGCCGCGATTCAGGTAGCCACGGGCCAGGCCCACGCCGCCGATGTACAGCTCGCCGATGCAGCCTTTGGGCACGGGATTGAGATCGGCGTCGAGCAGGTACCAGGCCAGGTCGGGGATCGGTTGGCCGATGGGGCTGTTGGCGTCCTGCTCCAGGTCCGCTTTCGTCAGCGGGCGGTAGGTGACGTGTACGGTGGTTTCGGTGATGCCGTACATGTTCACCAGTTGCGGCTGGGTGTCGCCGAAACAGCCTAACCAAGGGCGCAGACTTTTTACGTCGAGCGCTTCGCCGCCGAAGATCACCTGGCGCAGGGCCAGGGTTTCACTACCGGCGCAGGCGACGGGCATCAGCGCTTTGAACGCCGAAGGGGTCTGGTTGAGCACGGTGACGCGCTCGGCGCAGAGCAGTTCGTAAAACGCCTGCGGCGAGCGGCTGACGTCATGCGGCACCACCACCAGACGACCGCCGTAGAGCAGTGCGCCGAAGATTTCCCAGACCGAGAAATCGAAGCCATAGGAGTGGAACAGGGTCCAGACATCGTGTCGGTCGAAGGCGAACCATTGCTCGGTGGCGGCGAACAGGCGCTGCACGTTGCGGTGGGTCAGCAGTGTGCCCTTGGGCTGCCCGGTGGAGCCGGAGGTGTAGATGATGTAGGCCAGGTTGTCCGGGCCGACGTGGGTGGCCGGGGCGTCTTCGCGCTGCCCCTCCTCGCCCAGCAACAACACCGGAAGCTGCGCCGGTACCGGCAACTGCTCCAGCACATCCGGTTGGGCCAACAGTAAGGCGATGTCGCTGTCTTGCATCAGGTAAGCCAGGCGCTCGCGAGGATACGCCGGATCGAGCGGCACATAGGCGCCGCCCGCTTTGAGGATCGCCAGCAACCCCACCAGCATCTGCACGCTGCGTTCGGCGGCCAGGCCCACGCGCACTTCCGGGCCGACGCCACGCGCGACCAGCGTATGGGCCAGCGCGTTGGCGCGGGCGTCGAGTTCGCCATAGGTCAGGTGTTGCCCGTCGCAGGTCACGGCTACCGCGTCACCCCGAAGTCGAGTCTGCGCCGCGATGTCATCGTGCAAGCAGCGGTCGACCGGGTAGCGCTGCGATTCGCCATTCCACGCCTGCAAGGTCGCCTGGCGCTCCCCTTCGCCCAGCAACGGCAGGTCCGCTAGACGCTGTTCCGGCGCGGCGACCATGCCTTGCAACAGCGCCTGCCAATGCCCGGCCAGGCGCTCGACCGTGGCCATTGCGAACAGGTCGGTGGCGTAGGTGAACAGCGCCTCCAGACCGTCGCCGGCCTCGAAGGTGTCGAGCATCAGATCGAACTGGCTGGTGCTGCCGGTCAGGCTCAAGGCTTCCAGGCGCAGCGCGCCGACCTGGCGTTGCGCCGCCCCTTGACGGGCCTGGGCCTGGTGGTTGAACAGCACCTGGAACAGCGGGTGGTGGCCGTGGTTGCGTTCGGGCTGCAAGGCCTCGACCAGTTGCTCGAACGGCAGCTCCTGGTGCGCTTGGGCCTCCTGGGTGGCCTGACGCACCTGGCACAGCAGGTCGATGACGCGCATCTGCGGCTCACAGTGCGCCTGCAACACCTGGGTGTTGACGAAGAAGCCCAGCAAGCCTTCGGTCTCCAGGGTCTGGCGGTTGGCCACGGGCACGCCGATGCGAATGCGCTCTTGGCGGCTGTAGCGGTGCAGCAGCGCCTGCAACGACGCCAGCAGCACCGTGAACAGCGTGGTGCCGGCCATGTGCGCAAGGTGGCGGAGCTGCGCGGTCAGTTGCGCGTCGAGGGTCAGTGCCAAGGTGGCGCCACGGCCGCTGGCCTGGGCCGGACGGGCTTGGTCCAGAGGCAGTTCGATCACGCTATGGTCGTTGCCGAGCTGGGCCGTCCAGTAGGCCAGTTGCCGCTCGCCTTCGCCGTCCGCCAGACGCGCGCGCTGCCACACTGCATAGTCGGCGTACTGCACCGGCAGGGCTGGCAGTTGCGGGGCATGGCCCTGGCTGAAGGCCTGGTAGCCGAGCACCAGCTCTTCGACCATGCGCTGCATCGACCAGGCATCGGAGACGATATGGTGCTGCACCAGTGCCAGCACGTGTTCTTCTTCACTCATGCGCAGCAAAGCCACACGTAGCAACGGGCCTTGGCCCAGGTCGAACGGCTGGCGGGCGAAGGCCTGCACCCAGGCTTCGCAGTCGCTGTCGGCGTCCAAGGTCTGGTGATGCAGTGGCAGCGGCGCGGGTGCGGCGATCGCTTGCAGCAGTCGTTGGCCGTCGTGGTGGAAGGTGGTGCGCAGGGTTTCGTGACGGGCCACCAGCAGGTCGAAGGCCCGTTGCAGCGCTACGCCGTCCAACGGCCCGTGCAGGCGCAGCGCGGTGGGGATGTGGTAGGCGCTGCTCTGCGGGTCGAGCTGCCACAGGTACCACTGGCGTTCCTGGGCGTAGGACACCGGCAATGGCCGGTCGCGCGGAACCGCCTGCAAGGGTGCGCGCTGCGGGCCGGCCTGGGTCAGGCAAGCGGCGAAGGCGCGCAGGGTCGGGTGTTCGAACAGGGCTTTGAGCGGCACGTCCTGGGCCAGGGCGTGCCCCAGACGCGAGACCACTTGCGTGGCCAGCAACGAGTGCCCGCCGAGGGCGAAGAAGTCGTCTTCGGCGCCGACTTCGGCCAGTTGCAGCACTTCGCCCCAGACCTGGGCCACGGTCTGTTCAAGGTGGCCTTGTGGGGCCACGTAACGGTGTTGCAGCAGGCTGGCGTCGGGCGCGGGCAGCGCGGCGCGGTCGAGCTTGCCGTTGGTGGTCAGGGGCAGTGCGGGCAGCCACAGCAGGTGCGTGGGCACCATGTACTCGGGCAGCGCGCCGCGCAGGCCGTCTTTCAGGTGGTCGCGGGCCTGGGCTTGGGCGTCGTGGTCGGCGTTCGCCAGGGCCGGGTCGTGGGGCACGACGTAGGCGACCAACTGCAACGACTCGTCGCTGCCGTGGGGCAGCACCACCACGCTGGCGACGGCGGGGTCGGCCAGCAGGCGCGCTTCGATCTCGCCCAGCTCGATGCGGAAGCCGCGGACCTTCACCTGATGGTCGATGCGGCCGCTGTACTCGATCACGCCGTCGGCGCGATAGCGGGCCAGGTCGCCGGTGCGGTACAGGCGGCTGCTCTCGCCGGCGAAGGGGTTGGGGATGAAGCGGGTGGCGCTCAGGCCGCCACGGTTCAGGTAGCCACGGGCCAGGCCCGCGCCGCCGATGTACAGCTCGCCGATGCAGCCTTTGGGCACGGGGTTGAGGTCGGCGTCGAGCAGGTACCAGGTCAGATCGGAGATCGGCTGGCCGATGGGGCTGCTGGCGTCCTGCTCCAGGTCCGCTTTCGTCAGCGGGCGGTAGGTGACGTGTACGGTGGTTTCGGTGATGCCGTACATGTTCACCAGCTGCGGCTGGGTATCGCCGAAACGCTCGAACCAGGGGCGCAGGCTCTTCACGTCGAGCGCTTCGCCGCCGAAGATCACCTGGCGCAGGGCCAGGGTTTCACTACCGGCGCAGGCGACGGGCATCAGCGCTTTGAACGCCGAAGGAGTCTGGTTGAGCACGGTGACGCGCTCGGCGCAGAGCAGTTCGTAAAACGCCTGCGGCGAGCGGCTGACGTCATGCGGCACTACCACCAGACGACCGCCGTAAAGCAGTGCGCCGAAGATTTCCCATACGGAAAAATCGAAGCCGTAGGAGTGGAACAGGGTCCAGACATCGTGCCGGTCGAAGGCGAACCACTGCTCGGTGGCGGCGAACAGGCGCTGCACATTGCGGTGGGTCAGCAAGGTGCCTTTAGGCTGCCCAGTGGAGCCGGAGGTGTAGATGATGTAGGCCAGGTTGTCTGGACCAACGCTAGTGAGCGGAGCGTCTTCACGCTGTCCTTCCTCGCCCAGCAACAACACCGGAAGCTGCGCCGGTACCGGCAACTGCTCCAGCACATCCGATTGGGCCAGCAGCAAGGCGATGCCGCTGTCTTGCATCAGGTAAGCCAGGCGCTCGCGGGGGTACGCCGGATCGAGCGGCACATAGGCGCCGCCCGCTTTGAGGATCGCCAGCAACCCCACCAGCATCTGCACGCTGCGTTCGGCCGCCAGGCCCACGCGCACTTCCGGGCCGACGCCACGCGCGACCAGCGTATGGGCCAGCGCATTGGCACGCGCATCGAGTTGAGCATAGGTCAGAGGCTGCCCGTCGCAGGTCACGGCCACGGCGGCGCTGTGAAGCTGGGCCTGCTGCGCGATGCGCTCGTGCAGGCATTGCGGCACCGCGTACTCGGCCGGTGCCGGATTCCAAGCCTGCAACTGAGCGGCGCAAACCGACGCATCGAGCATCGGCAACTCCGCCAGCCGCCGTCGCTCGCCGCCCACCAGCCCATGCAGCAAGGCGATCCAGTGCTCGGCCAGGCGCTCGACCGTGCTGGCGTCGAACAGGTCGCTGGCATAGGTCAGCGCGGCATGCAGCTCGCCGCCCGGCTGTTCGAACGTGTCGAGGGTCAGGTCGAACTGCGCGGTGCGGCTCTGCCACTGCACCTGTTCGAGCCTGAGGCCGTCGGGCAGGGTGTAGCGGCCGAGGTCGGCCACATTCGGCTGGTGGTTGTACATCACCTGGAACAGCGGCGTGCGGCTGGCGTCGCGCTCCAGGTGCAGCGCTTCGACCAGCTGTTCGAACGGCAGGTCTTGGTGGGCCTGGGCGTCGAGCACCACGCCCTTGAGGCGGCGCAGGAAGTCGTCGACCTGCAACTGGCCGTCCACTTGGCTGCGCAGCACCTGGGTGTTGACGAAGAATCCGATCAGCCCTTCGGTTTCGCGGCGGTGGCGGTTGGCGATGGGCGTGCCGATGCGGATGTCGGTCTGGCCACTGTAGCGGTGCAGCAACAGGTTGAAGGCCGCCAGCAGCACCACGAACAGGCTCACCTCCTGGCGCCGGGCCAGGGCGCGCAGCTGCTCGGCCAGGGCCGGCTCGACGGTGAAGGCCCAACGCCGCCCCCGCTGGCTGGGCTGCGCCGGGCGCGGGCGGTCGGTGGGCAGGGCCAGCGGCGGATGCTCGCCGCCCAACTGGGCCAGCCAGTAGTCGAGCTGACGCTGCCCTTCCCCCGCTTCCAGCCAACGGCGCTGCCACAGGCCATAGTCGCCGTACTGGATCGGCAGGTCCGCCCAGTTCGGCGCTTGGCCGCTCAGGGCCGCAGCGTAGGCCTGGATGAATTCGTCGATCAGCACGCCCATCGACCAGCCGTCGGCGACGATGTGGTGCAAGGTCAGCAGCAGCACGTGCTCGTCGCTCGCCAGCGCCAGCAGGCGTACCCGCAGCAGCGGCCCACGGGCGAGGTCGAACGGCTCCACGGCCATGCTTTCGGCCAGCGCCAGCACCTGCCCCTCGCGCTCGGCCTCGGGCAGGTGCGCGAGGCTGTGGCGCTCGACCGCTAGCGGCGCGTCCGACAAGGCCCAGCGCACCTGGCCCTCGGCATCGCGGTGAAACACCGTGCGCAGGGTCTGATGGCGCTCGACCAATGCAGCGAAGGCCTGGGCCAGCGCATCATGGCCCAGCGCCCCTTTGAGGCGCACGGCGGCCGGCAGATTGTAGGCGCCGCTGTCCGGCTCCAGCGCCCACAGCATCCACATGCGCTGCTGGGCGAACGACAAGGCATGGCGGTCCGGCGCCTCGACGCCCGCCGGAATCGGCAACTGCTGGAAACCGACCCCTTCCTTTGCCAGCGCGGCGAGAAACGCACGCCGCTTGTCCAGGGGCAGACCGATGAAACGGCCGGCGAGCTTGAGGGATTGGTCAGCATTCATTTCGAGGCGTCCGGATTCGGGGGCGGGAGGCGCACAGGCGTGTCGTCCCTATAGAACGAATCCGGAAAGGAAAAATTAGCGGGGGCGGGCCCGTGCCGACGGCGGGTGGCAGGCCTCGGACAGTCGGGCCGGGCGCGCGCGTTCGGGCGGCCTCCCGTGGGCCTCGAAGGCGCGGACACGACGACGCGCCGCAGATGCGGCGCGTGTCGTTGCAAGGCGTGATCGAACCTGAGCGAGCGGCCCGGCGCGTCACGCGCCAGGCCTGCGAGCGGTCAGCCCAGCGAGCGGGCGCCCACCGGCTGCGCATGGCCGCGCGTGGTGACGATGCCGAGGAACGAGATCACGATCGCCAGGCCCAGGGTGGCGCTGACTTCGGCGCGGTGCGCTTCGGTGAACATCATCACCGCCAGGGCCAGGCTGATGAATACGATCACGCCCCAGGTCAGGTAGGGGAACAGCCACATGCGGAACTTGAGTTCGGTGTTCTCGCGCTCCAGGCGACGGCGCATGCGCAGTTGCGAGATGGCGATGACCAGGTACACCAGCAGCGCGATGGCCCCGGAACTTGCCAGCAGAAACTCGAACACGCCCTTGGGGGCGAAGTAGTTCAGCACGGCGATACCGGCGCCGATCAAGGTGCTGCCGAACACGGCGGCATAGGGCACGCCGACCTTGTTGGTGCGTTTGAGCACCGCCGGCGCGTCGCCGCGCTTGGCCAGCGAGTACATCATCCGCGAGGCGATGTAGATCGAGGAGTTCATGCAACTGGTGACCGCCACCAGCACCACCAGGTCGACCATGAAGGCGGCATTGGGGATATTCATGATCTCCAGTGCGCGCTGGTAGGAACCCACCACCGCCAGCTGCGGATCGTTCCACGGCACCACCGAGATGATCACGAAGATCGACAGGATGTAGAAAGTGCTGATGCGCCAGATCACCGAGCGGGTGGCCTTGGCGATGTTGCGCGACGGGTCGCTCGACTCGGAGGCGGCGATGGTCACCGCTTCCGTGCCGATGAAGCTGAACATCACGGTGATGAACGCGCCGATCACCGCCGACCAGCCGTTGGGGGCGAAGCCGCCGTGTTCGGCCACCAGGGTGCTCAGGCCGCTGACTTCGCGCTCGGGCAACCAGCCCATGAGGGCGGCGGCGCCTACGCCGATGAAGCAGAGGATGGCGGTGACCTTGAGGATGGCGAACCAGAACTCGAACTCGCCGTATTTCGCCACGCTGAACAGGTTGGTGCCGGCCAGCAGCAGCACCGAGGCCAGGGCGAAGATCCAGCTGTCGATGTGCGGGAACCAGGCGTTGAGCACATGCCCCGCGGCCAGGGCTTCGATAGGGATCACCAGCACCCAGAACCACCAGTACAGCCAGCCGATGGTGTAGCCGGCCCAGCGGCCGATGGCCTGGTCGGCGTAGGTGGAGAACGAGCCAGTGTCGGGGTGGGCCACGGCCATTTCGCCGAGCATGCGCATGACCAGCACCACCAGGGTCCCGGCCACGAAGTAAGAAATTATGGTGGCCGGACCGGCCGCCGCGATGGCGTGGCCGGAACCCACGAACAGTCCGGCGCCGATGATGCCCGCGATGGAGAGCATCGTTACGTGACGTGGCTTGAACCCTTGCGCAAGGGCATTACCATCAGATCCCACGGTGTTCATTGATATTGTTCTCTTTTTGCTGACACAGGAAAGGACGGGCAGGCGTAGGCGAACGAGGCTCCTTGGTCGGAGGGTGGATAACGGGGCACGCACGGGATTTTGTTGAGGTTCTAGCCCGTGGATCGGGGTGCCGCGTGGCGGATGACGGTGCCCATTTAAGCCCCGTGAGGCTGTGGGAATTTATGCGAGAACGCCTTGGGAGTGCGTGATTACGACGACGGATGTCCGTTCGCGTCACATGGCGTGATTGGCATGTCTGTTTGCGTCATGGGGGGCGATGTGGGGATTGCGGGTGTAGGGCGATTCGTTGGCTGAGCGATTAGGTGCACGGGTTGGGCCACGACCGGGCAGCTACTTGGTCGGTTACTTGATCGGTTACTTGTACGGTCACGGGTCTGGCAGACGTTTGAAAGCTGCTGGTGCTGACCTATGCAACGCGTCCAGTGCAAGGCTTGGAGCGACGCAGCTGCGCTATTGCCGATCTTGTCAGACACTGACGGCCGGGGCGATGCGGATTTATCTTACGAGAGTTGTAGGCTTTTCTACTTTCAGCTGTAGGACAGAGTGAATAATTTCCCCAGCTTATTCACCAGGCGGTGGAATGTGGGCATTCGGCGTACCAAAGCATTGAATGCAAGGTGCCCGTTGGACAGCTCGCAACGTTCACCGGCCTTCGTCCCGCTGGCGGCCCTCTGCACACTTTTCGGTAGCGGGCTGCCTGACAGTTGATCGCCAAGCTGATGGACCCTGCCATGAAAAAAGCTGCCCCTGCCACTCTGATCAATGCCCCTCACTTTTCCATCCACAGCGGACTCACCTGTGAAGATGCCCTCGCGTACGCCCAGCAACTGCTGCAAGGCATCGAAGACTCGCTCGACGAATACCGCACGACCAATGCCGATACGCCGGAGATGCACAACGTGCTCAGCGCCGTGCGCGCTGCGCGTACGGGGCAGACGTTGTTGGCGCATGTGATGGGGCGGGGGGTGGGGGAGGAAGGTCGGCCTTAGATAACGAATTAGGGCTGGGTTTCGGAATTCTTCAGGCACTGGCTTTCAATTCGCAGCCGATAGCGCCTGTCGGACATTTCCGAAATTTAACCGAATGCTTCAGCTTGATCTCTAGAGCGACTTATCCTACACACGCTGCAGCCGTTTCGACGTTGTTGATCCGAGGCAAGGGGGCTAATTTCCCCGGGTCGTCTACCTGACGATCGGGTGTGAGAGCCCAGCGAAATTTCGGAGCGCTGTCATGGCAGCCGTTCGTGGGCAGACTTCGGTCTGGCCGGAATTCCGATGTTCGCCGGTCTCTCACCCTGCGAACGGCTGCCACCCATTTCTGTGAGAGGAACTGTCTGGCAGACACCACTGCGAACACGGAGCCTTGCCATGAAAAAACCAGTCCCCGACCCACCCAGCAAAATCATCCATACCCCCTACCTCGCCGTCCACGCCGACCTCAGCCCACAAGACGCCCTCACCTACGCAGAGCAATTGCTGCACGCCATCGAAGCTTCCCTCGACGAATACTGTATGGCCAATGCTGGCGCGCCGGAGCTGGGCCTGTTGATCGGCGCGGCCCATGCCGCACGGAGTGGCCAGGCATTACTGACGCATGCGCTGGGGCGATACCCTGTCAAACCCTGAGGTGGCTGGTCGAGGCGAGCATAGGTTCCACATTCGCCACTACCTAGGTGTCAGAAGAGGCCCGGAAACGGAATCATCTGGGCGTATCCCGGCCAAGAAGACCGCGTACTTCGCGGGCACGTCCGAAGGCCGACCACTTGACCTAGTCGTACTGTGCTCCGAACCGGGTGCCCAGTCGTATATACGACAGCCTATCGAGGTGCCCGTATAAAGTGACTCATCGCACCGAGGTCTGCTCTCGGTCCTTGCTCTCGGGCGTTGGTCGGAATAGGAATTGCACCCGTTACTGCACCGTTTTCTGGGGTTGAGGGATCGAACCGACCGCGAACGGTATCGTTTGCCAACGGAGTTCTAAGGGTTGGTGATAAATCAGCTCGGACTCTATCCGTTGCCCAGGCTTGGCCTACGGTCACGTTTAGCGCGTTGGACTCGGCTATCGCTGCGGCCCAGGCTCGACCCCGATCAACTAGTAGTCTCCGCTCTATGGGTTGGGTTCGTGCTTGGGGTTGGGTTCGTGCTTGGGGTTGGGGTTGGGGTTGGGGTTGGGGTTGGGGTTGGGGTCGGGTGATACGTCTGGATTTGGCAAGCAGGGCTGAAGCTGCTGGATTACGCCTCAAATCCGCATGCCCGCTTGGATCTAAACCTGTCACAGGATTACCGGTGCAATACGCGTAACTATTCACTCCGCCCGCACCAAAAGGGCTCCAGCTGTCCGGCGCGACGAACCGCATCAAAGCAGGACTGAAACCTCGATAACCATTGCCCAACAAGTACACACCGGTGCAACGATCCAGACGTTGACCATTGAAGTTCACTACCGACGCGCGGCGGGCTCCAGCTTCTTGAAACCCATATGGAGTGTAGGACTGCAGCGTCAAAGGCTTCATCTCGAGCCTCCTGAATGTAAAGCCTGCAGCGTCGGCGGTTTCCAAACGGCCGGCAACTGACAATATTGCCAGTTGCCGGCCGTGGCTGAGCGGCCAGGCGGGTGCGGCCGCTTGCCCGCTCCGCGCGGGTCAGTTGGACATCTTATAGGGCAGAGTCCGACGCGCGATCCTTGGGGTATTGAGACGCCTTACGCCTGGGGCTCCGTCGTCGGCGACTCATTCTTCAACAACACCATGCTCTGCGGCGACGACAGCGCAATGCCCTCCTCCCGCAACGTATTGAGAATGCTGAACAGCAGATCGCTGCGCGCCCCACCCACCTGTCGCGGGCCGGCCACGTAGCCGCTGGCCGCGAGGACCATGCCGGTGGCGGTGATGTCCTTGAAGGTCACCGACGGCGCCGGGGCGTCGAGGATGCCTTCGTGGGCCTGGTAGGCCGCCAGCAGCAGTTCGCGCACGCGGGTGGCGTCGGTGTCCAGCGGCAGGGTCAGGGTAATGCCGACCACGCCCAGGGCGTTGGCCATGGTCACGTTGCGCACGTTCTGCGAGATGAACTGCGAGTTGGGCACGATCACCGTGGAGCGGTCGGACATCTGGATCTCGGTGGCGCGCACGTTGATGCGGCGGATGTCGCCCTCGACCCCGGCCAGGCTCACCCAGTCGCCGACCTTGACCGGCCGTTCGGTGAGCAGGATCAAGCCGGAGATGAAGTTCTGCACGATCTGCTGCAAGCCGAAACCGATACCCACCGACAGCGCGCTGACCACCCAGGTCAGGCTGGTGAGGTTGATGTGCAGGGTCGACATCACCACCGAGGCGAGGAACAGAAAGCCGATGTAGCCCACCAGCGTCACCAGGGACGCGCGCATGCCGGCGTCCATTTCGGTGTCAGGCAGCAGCCGCTCGCCCAGCCAGCGCTTGAGCACGCGGATGGCGAACAGGCCGGCGAAGAAGATCGCCACCGCAAGGAAGATGTCTTGCGGCACCAGGTTGAGGTTGCCCAGCACCTTGCCGCCGTTGCCGTCCCAGTCGCCCAGGCTCAGCAGCAATTCGCCGGGGCTGGTGCCCGACGGCAGGAAGGCGAACATCACCGCGACGAACAGCATCAGCGTGCGCCCGACCCCGGCCAGGATGGTGCTGGCCTGGGCTTGGTGGCGCTGGTGCAGGCCCAGGGCCGAGGCCAGTGCCAGGCCGCCCGGTTGGCGCGGCGACAGCAAGGCTTCGCAGAGGTCGCCGAACACCGTGATCATCAGGTAGGCGCAGGTGGCGACCACGCTGATCCACAGCAGCTTGGCGGTGAGGAAGTACGACAGGGTGAGGAAACCGGTGAGCAGCGCGACGAACATCGCCGCTACCCACACCGACATCACGAACGGGATCAGCCCGGCCAGGCCCGTCGGGCGCGGCAGGTTGTGCTGCCGACGGGTGCGGCGGTAGCAGACCAGGGCGGCGATGAACAGGATCGACACCACCAGCGCGGTCAGGCCGTTGGTGGCCAGGGTCAGCGCCAGGCTGGTGCCGATCACGCTGTTGATGCGCTCCACGGTCAGCAGCAGCATCAAGGCCAGGGCCAGCACCTGCGGGAACCAGCCCAGGGCGCTGGCAACCTGGTCGGGGATCGGTGGCAGGCGCCAGGACGGGCGTTGCAGCATCAGCATGGCGCGGCCGAGGCCGGCGACGAAGGCGCTGAACACCACCAGGGTGAGGATGTGGTTGGTGACGCTGGCCAAGTCGCTGCTCAGTTCCGCACTGCTTTCCAGCCCCCAGCGCACCAGCGACACGGCGCCGCCGATGGTGCTCAGGGTGGCCAGGGCCACGCCCAGGGCCAGGGCGCTGCGGCGCAGGCGACCCTCGGGCAGCCAGCGCACCACCAAGTAACCCAGGAAACGCTCGAGCAGGCCGCGACCTACCGTCCAGAGCGCCAGGGCGGCCAGGAAGCTGGAAATGAACAACCAGCGGTGCTCGGCGCTGAAGGCGCTGGCCACGGCGTCGGCGGCGTCGCTGCGCAAGCCGTCCAGGCGCGCCATGTCTTCGTCGGTGGGGCGCACCAGGGTCGACCAGAACGCCGGGCTCAGCGGGCTGGCCGCGCGGCTGCTGATCTGCGAGTTGAACAGGCTGCGGCGCAGGTTGACGATCTGCGTGGAGAGGTCGCGGGCCGATTGGGCCAGCTCGGTGGCCTGCTTCTGCTCGGTTTGCAGCGACTTCTGCTGGGCGGTGAGTTGGCGCCGCTGCTGCTTGAGGCTGTCGGCCTCGTCGGCCTGGGCCGGGCCGACCACGCTGAGCTGGTCGACCACCCGCTGCACGTCGGTGGTGCGCTGGGTGGCGAGGTCGGCAGCTTGGCGCTGCACCTGCAAGGCCGCCTGACGCAATTGCGCGAGCAGGTCGTCGTTGGCGTTGCTGGTCACGCCCTGACGGATCTGGTCGAGCCGGGCATTGAGCTGGTCGAGGTTGGCGTTCTCGTCGAGCGTCTGCTGCTCGACGGCGGCCAGGCTTGGCGCGGGGTCGTCGGTGGCCGACCAGGCGGGCGTGGCAACCCACAACAACAGGGCCAGCAGGCCGATGCAGAAACGGTCAAGGCGGGTGCGCCTCATGGGGGTGTCCTCTTTACTACGTGGTGAAAGGGGGTCGCTCGCGTCCGTGCCTCATTTCTTCTTGCGTGGACCACCGTTGAAACTCGGCGCCTTGCGTACGGGCTTGAGGTCGGGGGCGGCGTCAGCGCCACTGTCCATCCACTTGCCCAGGCCGCGTTTGGCGGCGCCCTCTTTCGGCTTCTTGGGCTTTTTCGGCTTCTTGATCACCTGGCCGCTGGCATCGGTCTGCGGCACGCGGTGGTCGGGGATGAAGTCCGGTTCGTCGCGGCGCTGCAAAGTCTGGCGGATCAGGGTTTCGATGGCGGCCAGCAGTTGTACTTCGTCTGCACACACCAGCGAGATGGCCTCGCCCGTATTGCCCGCGCGGCCGGTGCGGCCGATGCGGTGCACGTAGTCTTCGGCGACGATCGGCAGGTCGAGGTTGACCACCAGCGGCAGGTCGTCGATGTCCAGCCCGCGTGCCGCCACGTCGGTGGCGACCAGCACCTGGATCTCGCGCTGCTTGAAGCTGTCCAGGGCGCGCTGACGGGTGGCCTGTGGGCGGTCGCCGTGGATGCCGTCTGCCTTGAGGCCCTCGGCCTGCAAGCGCTCGACCAGTTGGTCGACGCCGTTGCGGGTCTTGGCGAACACCAGCACCTGCCCCCAACCCTGCTTGCGCAGCAAGTGGCAGAACAGGTCGGCCTTGCGCTTCTTGTCGACCGTCACCAGCCACTGCTTGACGGTGCTGGCGGTGGCGTTGCGCGGGCTGACTTCGATGCTCAGCGGGTCGTGCAGCGCCAGGCCGGCGAGCAAGCGGATCTGTTCGGAGAAGGTGGCGGAGAACAGCAGCGTCTGGCGCTTGCGCGGCAAGGCGGCGTACACCGCACGCAGCTCTTCGGCGAAGCCCAGGTCGAGCATGCGGTCGGCTTCGTCGAGCACCAGGGTCTGCACCTGGTTGAACTTGATTGCGTTCTGCCGGAACAGGTCGAGCAGCCGGCCGGGGGTGGCCACCAGCAGGTCGACGCCACGGCGCAGGCGCATCATCTGCGGGTTGATGCTGACCCCGCCGTACACCGCGTAGGTGCTGACCGGCAGGTGCTCGGCGTAGGCGCGCAGGTTTTCGTGCACCTGCTCGGCCAGCTCGCGGGTGGGCACCAGCACCAGGGCGCGGATGCTGTTGCTGGCGACCTTCTCCCCTTCCAGGGTCAGGCGTTGCAAGACCGGCAGGCCGAAGCCTGCGGTCTTGCCGGTGCCGGTCTGCGCCGCGGCCATCAGGTCGCGGCCGGCCAGCACGGCGGGAATGGCCTGGGCCTGGACCGGGGTGGGAGTGGTGTAGCCCAGTTCCTGCAAGACACGCAGCAAGGGTTCGATCAGGCCGAGGGTGGCGAAAGTCATGGCAATACCGTCAGGGGTTCAGCGAAGGCGGCGAGTTTACCGCAACGCCCTGCCCTACTTGCACATTTTGCCGGCCAGCGGTGCGGCCTCGGGCGGCGGCGTCCTGCGCCACTGCGGTACGCCGATCAGCACCACCGCGCCGATGATCACCGCCATGGCCAGGCATTCCTCGGCGCCGATCCGCTCGCCGGCGAAGAGGATGCCCAGCAACACCGCGACTGCCGGGTTGACGTAGGCGTAGCTGGTGGCTGCGGCTGGGCGCACGTGCTTGAGCAGGTACATGTAAGCGCTGAAGGCGAGGATCGAACCGAACAGCACCAGATAGGCCAACGCGCCCCAGCCGGCGGCAGTGGGCAGGTGCGTCATGCGCTCGCCGCTCAGCACACTGCCGACCAGCAGGATGGCGCCACCCAGCAGCATTTCGCAGGCGGCGGCCATGGCCCCCTGCGGCAGCGGCAGGCGCTTGCTCCACACCGAGCCGAAGGCCCAGGCGGCGGCCGCGAACAGGATCAGCAACGCGCCCAGGGGGCTGGCTTGCAGGTTGGAGCCGAGGTTGAGCAGGCCGATGCCCACCAGCCCCAGCAGGATACCGGCCCACTCCAACCGCGAATTGCGCTGGCCGAACCACAGCCCGAACAGCAAGGTGAACAGCGGCACCGTGGCGATCGCCAGTGCCGCCACCCCGGAGGCCACGCCGGCATGCTCGGCCAAGGTCACGCCACCGTTGCCGCAACTGAGCAGCAGAAAGCCGATGGCCCCCGCGGCCCGCCACTGCGGCCACGTCGGATTGGCCACCCCACGCCAGCGCAGAAACCCGTAGAGCAAGGCCCCGGCGACCACGAAACGCACCCCGGCCATGAGCAGCGGCGGCCAGGATTCGACGCCGATGCGGATCATCAGGTAGGTGGAGCCCCAGACCAGGTACAGGGCGAGGAATGCGCCGATCAATAGCAAGGGGAAACGACGGGGGGCAGGCATGGTGGCAGCTCGAAGTCCATTCGGGGCGTTCGAGTCTACGACTTGCTCTGGGAAATTCTTAGTAACAATTGCCGACGAAGTGGCCCGTACACCTTGGCGCTTGGATCGCTGCTTGTCAGTTGCAGGTTTCAAGAGCGACCAAGCCAACACTCATCATTCGGCAAGGTGAGGTACGCACTGGCTCAACCGTACAGCGCCTAAGCCAAGGACGGCTGAGCGGTCTGCGGCCAGCCAACCTGCTGCCCTGGTACCCAGCGACTGCGTATCGAACGCCCAAGCCGTGTTCAATGCCGCAACAACAACCGTCCCTCGATCGGCTGAAAGCGGCTCGCGGCCCGAATCAACGACATCGCCGTCAACCCTGGCACGCCATACACCACCGCCTCCACGCCATGCCGCTGGATCACCCGGTCCAGCAGCAAATCGAAGTCGCCGTCGCCCGAGGCCAGCACCACCTGGTCGACCCGGCTAGCGGCATCGACCACATCCAACGTGATGCCCACGTCCCAATCGCCCTTGGCCGAGCCGTCGCTGCGCTGGATGTAGGGTTTGAGGCGGACCTGGAACCCCAGGTTGCGCAGGATCTGCTGGAACTGCTGCTGCTTGGCGTCGCCGCGGTCGATGGCGTAGGCCACCGCTTCGACGATCTCGCCCTCGCGGCTGAGCTCGGCCCAGAGCGCGGCGTAGTTGAAGTGGCAGCCGTGGGCCTGGCGCACGGTGTAGTAGAGGTTCTGCACATCGGCGAACAGCGCGATCTTCTTCACCTGGGGGCTCCTGGGGCGGGGGCTGCGGTCGCCGGGGCTGGGCGACCTGTGGCGGCTTGCGCTGTGGGTCGCCCGACCTTACCGGCTCGTGGGGCAGCCTTGGCACGAATCGAACGGGCGCCAAGCGCCCGCAAACGGCCAGGGAGTATGCCAGACCTGTCAGATGAACGAGTCGTCGTCGGCGAAACCGCCGCCGTCGTCGCTGCCGTAGTCGGCGTCGGCAAAGCCGTCGTTGCCTTGGTCGTAGCCGCCTTGGTCGGCCACCTGCTGCTGGCCGCCCGAGTCCTGCCAGCCGCCACCATCGCTGGCCGGCGCGGGCTGCTCTTCGATCACCTCGACCACGTCCTGCGGCTGCGAGCCATGGCCGAACAGGCTGCTGATGCCCTGCGCCAGCAGCACTCCACCGGCCACGCCGGCGGCGGTCTGCATGGCGCCGCCGAGGAAGCTGCCCGCAGCGCCACGGGCCGGAGCGGCGTTACCGGCGGGGGCCGGGTTGGCATAGGGTTGCGCCGGGGCGCTGCCGGGCACCGGTTCGCGCCAGCCGCCAGCGCCCACGGGCGGACTGTTGGGACGGGACTGCGCCGGAGGGTTGCCAGGTTTGGTACTGCCCCCGAACAAGCTGGACAGGAAACCGCCGCCGCCACTGCCACTCTCGCTAGCTGGGCCGGACTGCGCGCGGGCCTGGCGCAGGTCGGCTTCGAGCTGCTTGTTCTGTTCGTCCAAGCGCTTGAGCGCCGCTTCCTGGACCAGGATCGCCTGGGCCATGTAATAGGCGGCGGCCGGTTGCCGGCGCAGGTGCTCTTCGATACGCGCCTGGGCCTGGGCGTCGCGCGGCTCGGCGGCCGCTTCGGCCTGGCGCAGACGGTCGAACAGACCGTCGATCAGGCGTTGTTCTTCACTGTTCATCTGGGCTACCTCACAGAAACTGAGTGGGCTGTCGGACCCGCTCAAGGTGGGGGGTAATGCCCACCGGTTCAATCGCCCGGCCGATGAAACTTTCTTCAGCCGCCGGCCCCGGTGGGCTAAAGTGGCGCCTGCTTTCGGCCATGCGATATCGACTGATGAAACCCTTCACCGTTCTGCGCGATTCCCTGTATTTCTTCCGCCTGCACCTGCTCGGCATCGCCAAGCTGTGCCTGCCGGTGGTGTTTCTCGAAGCCCTGTGCACGCACCTGGTGCTGCAACAGTTGGGCGAAAACGCCGGCTACGGCTACGGCATGCTGGTGAGCCTGCTGTTCTACCCGCTGTACACCGCCGGGCTGATCCTCTACCTCGACACCCGCAGCCAGGGTCAGGAAATCGCCCTGCGCAACCTGTTCGCCCGCGCCGTGCACCTGTGGCCGCAGATGGCGCTGCTGGTGCTGCTCGGCTCGTTGCTGATCATGGCGGGGCTGACGCTGTTCATCCTGCCGGGCGTGTGGATCATGCTCAAACTGGCTTTCGCCGATTTCCTCGTGGTGCTGCGCGGGCGGCCGGTGCTGCAAGCGATGCGCGACAGCGCCAACCTGACCAGCGGGCATTTGCTGACGATCCTGATCTGCATGCTCTCGGTGCTGGCGCCGCTGTGGTTGATCGACGGCTTGCTGCTGATGGCGTTTCCCGATGCGCAGGCTGGGGTGATGATCGCGATCGACAGTGTGGGTGGGTTCTTGCAGTTGTTCAGCACGGTGGTGCTGTTTCGGTTGTTCATGTTGCGCGAGGCGCAGTTGCCGGCGTAACGGTTCGTCGACAGGGCCGGCTCCACCACCCAGCTACGACGCCGGCCTGCCGTTTACACGCTTTTCTCGGCTTCCATCGTACCTGCGGCTGGGCAAGCTGCGTTCAATTCCATCATCTGTCTACCAAGCTGGTCGCCCTGACCGAATCCTCTGAACCCTCAATCGACCTCGAGCCGACCCAAAGAATCTAACGAACGTTAGGCAGACTGTTGACGTGACGGGGATCCACAGCTAATGTCAACCTAACTAACGTTAGCCAGATATCTAGCCCACCCCTGAAGAGGATGCCCCATGACCACTAAACTCCAGCTTTTCACGTCTCCGTCGGCCTTCCCTAATCCACAGCGTCTGCGCCTGTTCATGCACGAAAAAGGCATCGCTCATCTGTTCGACGAGACTATCTACGACATGTCTCCGAAGGGCGAGCAGCGTGGCTGGCGTCACCTGAATATGAATCCGTGGGGCGAGACGCCTACGCTGCAACTGGAAGATGGGAGCTTCATTTCTGAGACTGCCGCCATCGTTCGCTATCTCGACCAACTCCATCCCGGCCGCAAGATCATGGGCGAGAGCGCGCTGGAGCAAGGGCTCGATAACATGTGGGACAACCGAGTTTGGGTACACATCCTGTACCGCATCGTCACCGCATTTCATGTGCTTCACACCGGGCTGGGGTTCAAGCTCGAACTGACCAGAAACGAGGCCTGGGGCGAGCATTGCCGCAAGGAAGCATTAACCCATGCGGCGCTGGTCAACCGTCATCTGGCCGACGGACGCGAATGGCTGCTGGGGGGGGAAGCTCCAACTTTCTCTGACATAACCCTGGCCACCGCCATCGCCTTTTCCAAGTTCCCGGTCAACGCGACCCCGCTGGACGAGCGTTTCGAGTTCTTGGACGCCTACTGGAAGCGCTGGCAAAAACGTCCTAGCTTCCAGGCTGCCTACGCAGATCGCAACAGTGGCATTCCGGAACTGGATTCGCCTGTCGAATAACGGTTTGGTGCGGCTTTGCGCAACCGTCGGGATCGCTGCCCCATGGCGTTCCTGACGGCACCGCGTTGGCATCTACCTAACCAACGGTAGGCTTTTGAGATAGCATTGCTGCAAAATCCTCCAGACATCGTCCCCATGGCAAAGACATCACAATGAGTAGCAATGCCCGAGAAACCATCCTGTTGGCCGCTACCAAAATTGCCCAATCACAGGGCTACAACGGCTTGAACTTTCGCGACCTTGCCAAAGCTGTCGGGATCAAAGCGGCGAGCATCTACTATCACTTCCCCAGCAAAGCCGATCTGGGCGTAGAGGTTGCCAGGCGCTATTGGCAGGATGGCGCAGCGGCACTGGAGACGATCTCTGCAGAAGACCCGAACCCGATGGACGCCCTGCGTCGCTTTCCCGAGATTTTTCGTCGATCGCTCGAAGCTGATAATCGCCTCTGCCTCGCCAGCTTCGTGGGCGCCGAGACTGACAATCTTCCAAGCGAAATGACCAAGGAAATTCAGGCGTTTGCGGACGTCAATATCGCCTGGATAGCCAAGCTTCTTACGACCGCTGGAGTGTGCAGTCCGCAAGACGCGCAGACACGGGCATGCGCCATATTTGCAGCCGTCGCCGGCGCTCAACTCATTGCCAGGAGTCGGTCAGACATCTCACTGTTCGATACCTTGATAAATGCATACCGCGTGTCAGGGCCGTTGGTTGCCTAAGGGAGCTGACTGAGCGTCTGTCTCATGAAGACGTAAGCCAGCAGTGACACGCTAGATGTTGCCGAGTGTTGGCGCGGACACAGAACCGACCTAGGGTTTGTCTGAAAAGTCGCTTTGGCTAAAATGACCCACTCTGGTTGCTAGAAGGGCTATGGCATGCAGCCGATCATTCCTTTGCGCAATATGCATCGCAAACCTCGACCGGGCCTGCCCCGGCCGTTCGACAGGCCGCAGTCTAAAAAGCGCAACGTGATCGAACGCGTTCAGTTGGCTCAAGGAAAAACGTCGGATCTGCACCCGATACGACAAGCTGACGAGTAGCTTCAACGCCATGGTCACGCTGGCTTGCATCGAGAAGTGCTTGCGGGCTGACTGTTCAGACAAACCCTAGATCCCAGGCCTGTCACCAAGCAGTAACTACTGCTTGCCCCCTGGCCACTTTCAAAAACGTGCAGCGCCTGCTTGGCCGCCCCACATACAAATACCCATCCAGGAACGGGACTACCAGATCAAACCAGGACAGTATCAACTGATGGCAGAAGAAGCATTCGCTACAGCACCCATCAGATCAACAGGACACCCACCCAGCATCGCGGCCATGAGGAAACAGGGACATTGAATCCCCACATAATTCAATGCATACGGACAACGTTATTGTAAGGATCTCGATATTAAAATGACGCGCATAAAGATAATTGACACCGAGGGAAATCAAGTGAAATTTTCCTGTCCACTCGGCACAGGGTGGGCTAAGTGGGGTGTTGAATCGCCGGTAATAGGTGCTTGCTATGACGTTGAATGGGATGTGGATGACGATTTTGAGTGGGGAATAAATATACAGGATGCGTTGGAGGCTACCTCCGCCATCGAGACGGTGGGCAGCACCCTATTTTTTGTTGCTCAGGCTTTAACTTACGAAAGCGACAGGATATTAACGATCTCCCTAGGCGGCGACGTAATATTTCTCAATGTAAGCTCTGCACCAAGCACAAGTAGACACGTTTGCTTTTTCACAAGCACGGACAATGTAACCTTGTACCCTGTTGAGCTTTGATATAGCCCTACGTAGGCTATTAACACCGCTGTCTTGAGGCAATGAGGACTCATCACTGAATCGCCCCTCGTTTCGTAGACACCTGTCGAGAGGAAGGGAGTCGCGGGATTTGACTACTTACGCCGTCAAATGACCTCGGTAAAGCTCAAGCCTAGTCACCCCTTCCTCGGCTTCGCCCGTGCCGTCGCCTCCGCCACCAACGGATCGTCCGGCCAGTAATGCTTCGGATACCGCCCCTTCAGATCCTTCTTCACCTCGGCATAGGTCGTGCGCCAGAAGTTGGCCAGGTCCTGCGTCACCTGCACCGGTCGGCGTGCCGGCGACAGCAGGTGCAGCTTGAGTACCTGGCGGCCGTTGGCGATGCGTGGGGTGTCGGCAAGGCCGAACAGTTCCTGCAAGCGCACCGCCAGTACCGGCGGCTGCTCACTGTAATCGATGCGGATGTTGGAGCCCGAAGGCACCGGCAAGGTCTGTGGCGCCTGGGCGTCGAGCTGTTGCGGCAAGGGCCAGGGCAGCAGGTTGCGCAGGATGCTGGACAGGTCGAGCTGGCCGAAATGGCTGAGCCGGCCGACGCGCTCCAGGTAAGGCGCCAGCCAGTGTTCCAGGGTAGCCAGCAGGGCAGCGTCGCTCAGGTCCGGCCAGGTGCGTGCCTCTTCCGGCTCCAGGCTGCGCAGCAGCGCCACGCGGGCCTGCCACTGGCGCAGTTCCGGGGTCCAGGGCAACAGCTCCAGGCCCTTGCGCCGCACGTAGTTGATCAGCGCCTGCACCCGTGTGGCGGTGTCGAGGTCGCGCAGCGGCTCGCTCGACAGCACCAGTTCGCCGACCTTGCGCTGGCGCTCGGCGCGCAGCACGCCTTCGCGCTCGTCCCACTCCAGCTCGTCGACCTGGCTGACCTGCTCGCTCAACACAGCGTCCAGCAACTGCGGATCGAAATCGGCCGCCAGGTAGATGCGCTCTTCACGCTGCCCCTGCCGGCTACCCAGGTCAGCGATCACCAGCCAAGGGTGTTTCATCAACGCGTCGGGGTTGGCGAACAGCGCGGCGCGGCCATTGGCCAGGCGGTACTCGCCGCCACCGGGCCGGCGTTGCTGGGCGATGCGGTCGGGGTAGGCGAAGGCCAGCAGCGCGCCGACCCAGCGCGGGTGCTGCGGGTCGGGCACTGGGGTGCCAGGCGTGCCGCGCAATTGGCTGCGGTACTGGCGCGCCAGTTGCCGGGCGCGCTGCACTCCGCCCTGCTCGCCGCGTTGCGCGCGCTGTTCGCCGCCGAGCAGGGCCAGGCGGCTGTGGATGTCCGCGCCCTCGGCGCCGCGTTGGATGTCGCGCTCGCCGAGCAGCGCGGCCAGGTCGCAGGCCAGGGCGCTCAGGCCCAGATGCTGGCCGCGCAGCAGTAGATGGGCGATGCGCGGGTGGGCCGGCAGGTGCGCCATGTCCTGACCATGGCGGGTCAGGCCGCCGCCGGCCTTCAGCGCGCCGAGGCGCCGCAGCAGGTCGCGGGCCTGGGCGAAGGCGGCGGCCGGGGGGGCGTCGAGCCAGCGCAGGTCGTCGGGCCGCACGCCCCAGCGCGCCAGCTGAAGGGCGAGCCCCGCGAGGTCGGCCTGGTGGATTTCCGGCGCGGCATAGGCGGCCAGTTGTTCGTGTTGCGCTTCGGACCACAGCCGGTAGCACACCCCCGGCTCCAGGCGCCCGGCGCGGCCGGCGCGCTGGGTGGCGCTGGCCTTGGCGATGCGCTGGGTCAGCAGGCGGGTCATGCCGCTGCGCGGGTCGAAGCACGGCACCCGCTCCAGGCCGGCGTCGACCACCACGCGCACGCCTTCGATGGTGATGCTGGTTTCGGCGATGTTGGTCGCCAGCACCACTTTGCGCACGCCCGCGGGCGCCGGTTCGATGGCAGCGCGCTGGGCGGCGAGGTCCAGTTCGCCGTGCAGCGGGCACAGCAGGATGTCGGCGCGCTCGCCCAAGGCTTCGGCCAGCCCTTGGTGGACGCGGCGGATTTCGGCCTGGCCCGGCAGGAACACCAGCACGCTGCCCGGCTGCTCGTCCAACGCCTGCAAACAGGTGGCGACTGCGCGCGGTTCGATGAACTCGCCGCTCTGGAACGGCGCGCCCCAGCGGGTCTGCACTGGGAACATGCGGCCCTGGCTGGTGACGATGGGCGCGTCGTCGAGCAGGCGCGACAAGCGCTCGCCTTCGAGGGTGGCCGACATCAGCAGCACCTTGAGCGGCGGATCGTCGCGCAGCATCTCGCGGCCGTTGAGGGTCAGCGCCAGGGCCAGGTCGGCGTCGAGGTTGCGCAGGTGGAATTCGTCGAAGATCACCAGCCCCACGCCTTCGAGCGCCGGATCGTCCTGCAGGCGGCGGGCGAGGATGCCCTCGGTGACCACTTCGATGCGCGTGTCGGGGCCGACCTTGCTGTCGAGGCGGATGCGGTAGCCGACCGTCTGCCCGACCCGTTCGCCCAGTTCGCTGGCCAGGCGCTCGGCGGCGGCGCGGGCGGCCAGCCGGCGCGGTTCGAGCATGAGGATGCTCTGCCCGGCCAGCCATGGCTCGTGCAGCAGGGCCAGCGGCACACGGGTGGTCTTGCCAGCGCCGGGCGGCGCTTCGAGCACCACCTCGTGGCGGTCGGAGAGGGCTTGGCGCAGTGCCGGCAGTACGGCGTCGATGGGCAACGAAATCATGGTGGTCCTCGGGCGGGCCAGCGAGTATAACGGCCAACCAAGGCCTATGCCTGGGGTAAGGTTTTCGAATTTGGAGGTGTGTATGCGCGTTCGTGCTCGTTTCGTCGGTGGTGTTGTGATCGCCACCTTGCTGACCCAGTTGACCGCTTGCGGCACGCTGTTCTACCCGGACCGGCGCGGCCAGATCGACGGCAAAATCGATCCGGGCATCGTGGCGCTGGATGCCGTGGGCCTGCTGTTCTATGTGATTCCGGGCCTGATCGCCCTGGGCGTCGACTTCGCCACGGGCGCGGTCTATTACAAAGACGGCGAGACCGCGCAGGTGGCGCCGGAGAAACTGCGTCAGGCCGTCGAAGCCGACGGCAAGGTCAATCGGGCCAAGCTCCAGGCAATCCTGGAAAGCGAGCTGGGCCAGCGCCTGCCGTTGAACGACCCGCGCCTGGTCGAGCACCGCGGCAGCGTCGAGCAACTGGCCGCCTATGGCCTGGTGCCCGCCGCCTGATCCACCCGGCCGAGCTGGCTGAGTCAAGCGCCCGCCTGCGGCTCAGACCAGCTCGATGCGCCGCAACTCGCTTTTGAGGTAGGCGTAGTAGATCGGCCCGGCCACCACCCCCGGCAGGCCGAACGCGGCTTCGCAGATCAGCATCGCCAGCAGCAGCTCCCAGGATTTGGCGCGAATCTGCCCGCCGACGATGCGCGCGTTGAGGAAGTACTCGACCTTGTGGATGACGATCAGGTAGCCCAACGCCGCCAGCGCCACCCAGATCGACAGCGACAGGCCGACGATGGTGATCAACGTGTTGGAGATCAGGTTGCCGATCACCGGCAACAGGCCGAGCAGGAAGGTCAGCACGATCAGCGTCTTGGTCAGCGGCAGGTGCACGCCGAACAGCGGCAGCACCACGGCGAGGAAGATGCCGGTGAAGGCGGTGTTGAGCAGGGAAATCTTGATCTGCGCGAAGACGATGTTGCGAAACGCCTGCACCAGCAGGCTCAGGCGCTCGAACAGGGCAGCGGCCAGGGGCTTGCGTCGGGAAATGTCGGGCAGCCTCTGCAAAGCC
Source organism: Pseudomonas sp. UBA6562 (assembly GCF_002434265.1). GTDB lineage: Bacteria > Pseudomonadota > Gammaproteobacteria > Pseudomonadales > Pseudomonadaceae > Aquipseudomonas. Next base: position 169,648 of record NZ_DJJS01000006.1, read on the forward strand.
ACGATGGCGCCCAGGATCATGCCGATCAGCAGGGTCACGAACATGTGCGCCATGCCCTTGCCGACCAGTTGCAGCTCGCTCAGGTGGCCTTTGAGCCAATCGCCGATGGCCACCTTGAACTCGGCCGCGCTGGCCGGCAGGTAGCTGTCGATGAAGGGCGGCAACTGGCTACGTGCGCGGTCCACCAGGGCCATGAACTTGTCCAGCGACGCGCCGGGGTTCTCCGCTTCGTGCAAGAGGAAACTGAAGGCGCCGGCGATCAGCAGCGACAGGGTCAGCACCACCAGCGTGCCGAGCAGCGCCACCGACAGCCAGCGCGCGCGCCGACCGGGGAGCAACGGTTGCAGACGCGGGGTGAGCATGTTGACCAGTTCGTAGACGAGCAGTCCGGCGAGCAGGCTGGGAAGCAGTTTCAAAGGGAGTGCCAGCAACAGCCCGGCGAAGACGATGAGCCAACTGGCGATGGTGATCTGGCGGGGGGTGAAGGTCATACAGCCTCGACGGCAGACATCGGAAAGACCCGCAGTCTGCCAGCGTTCTGGCCGCAAACATAGTGAGCACCGGACGCTGGGGCGAAAGTCATGTGGCGGGGTCTGGCGACATGTGCGACGAGTGCGCGCACGTACTGGGTCGATGTTGCAGAGAGGCACCTGCGCAAAGCCTGCAAAGCTTGTCGGCGATCCAAGCGCGAGAGTGTGGCGTGTGCGCGTTTCAGAGGCAGTGGCACCGGTACGCACCGACGACCGCCAATTCGCGCTGCGGTCGGCACTGCGTCGAAGGTATAGGGCGGCTAGCGTCTACGGCCGCACCGAATGGCGCCCTACCGATATTCAGTACCGGAACCGCGACCGGACATTCACTTCTTCTTCAGGCAATCGCTCATGTAGGCCTTGCGCTCATCGCCCTTGAGCGTCTGCGCGCTGGCGTCGGCGTTGCAGGTCTTCATCTTCTCCTGCTGGGTGGCCGGTTTGACCTTGAGGCATTTGCTCATGAAGGCCTTGCGCATGTCGCCCGTGAGCGACTGGGCCGTGGCGTCGGCGTTGCAGGTTTTCATTTTCTCCTGCTGCGGGGTCGCCGCGTTGCTGGGCGCGCTGGCGAGCATGGCCAGCATCAGCGCGGAGATGGCAAGGGCTTGGGGGGCGAATGTCCGATTCATGGCGAGTCTCCTGAAGGCCGCGCGTGGATGCGCGTGCTGAGAATGAGTGTAGACAAGATTTGCAACACCTTCCCCAAACGCTTGGTATCTAAAGGGTTTGACCAAAGGGCCACTATTTCGATCGAACTCCCGTCGCGCCGTGCGGTTCCAAACACACATAGACCTCATCACGGAGCAGGACCCATGTACAAACACACTTTGGCACTTCTCCTGGTTGGCGCTTCCCTGGCCGCCTGCAGCAGCCATCCGCAAAACCCGGTGGACCATGTCACCTTCCGTCACGAGCCGCTGGTCAAACAGGTCGAAGACGGTATGACCATGCAGAAGGTCATCGCCATCGGCGGCAGCCCATCGACCGTGGTGGACCTGCCCAACGGCGGCACCTGCAACGACTACATCCTCAACCGCGACGGTAATCAGCAACCCTATTACGTGCGTTTTGACGCCACCGGGCATGTCGATGCCAAGGGCTTCAAGACCTGCAAACAACGCGAAGAGGAACGCCGCAACACACCTGGCGCCTGAACCTCTCACCCCCTCACCTGAAACCTATTCCTGAGCTTTTTGGAGATACGCATGAGCCACGCCGAACTGACCGATGTGCAAACCCTGCGCCAACGCGCCCGCCAGAACGTCGAAGACGGTCCGGTGACCCAGGACTACAAAGCCGACCGTGAAGAGATCATCCGTCTGCTGAACGGCTCGCTGGCGACCGAACTGGTGTGTGTGCTGCGCTACAAGCGCCACTACTTCATGGCCAGCGGCATCAAAGCTTCCGTCGCTGCCGACGAGTTCCTCGAACATGCCCAGCAAGAGTCCGAGCACGCCGACAAACTGGCCGAGCGCATCGTGCAGCTGGGCGGCGAGCCGGACTTCAACCCCGACAACCTGAGCAAGAACTCCCACGCTCAATACGTCGCTGGCGCCACGTTGAAAGAGATGGTGCTGGAAGACCTGGTGGCCGAGCGCATCGCCGTCGAAAGCTACCGTGAAATCATTCAGTACATCGGCGACAAGGATCCGACCACCCGCCGTATCTTCGAAGACATCCTGGCCCAGGAAGAAGAGCACGCCGACGACATGGCGGATCTGCTCGAAGGGCTGTAAGCGTCGGGTGTTTCCACGTCGTACCTAAAAGGGCCGCTGATGCGGCCTTTTTTCGTATGCGGAAATTCGGAATCTTGGGGGCTTGCTTGGAGATTCGGCGCTGCCTGGGTTGGGGCTGCGTTGCAGCCCATCGCGACTGATCGGAGCGCCGAACCGGCCGCTCCTACAAGTAGGGTTTGCTTGGAGACTCGGCTCTACTTGGATTGGGGCCGCTAATGCGGCCCTTTTTTGTATGCGGGATTTCGGAATCTTGGGGCTTGCTTGGAGATCCGGCGCTGCCTGGGTCAGGGGCTGCGTTGCAGCCCATCGCGGCTAATCGGAACGCCGAACCGCCCCCTCCTAAAGTTTTGTATGAGGGTAACTTTCGTCGTTCATGCGGGCTCATGTGGGAGCGGCTTCAGCCGCGATGGCCGGCAGCGCCGGCCCCTACCTGTGCTTGATTCAAGCGGCGATGCAGAACGCCGGAGCCAAGCCCCAGCGACCTGCTTAACCGCCCCACTTACTTCTTGCCCTTGACCGCAGCCGGCGCCTTGCCCGAGCGCATCTGCTGCAACAGCGGCTTGCACTGGTTGTCTTCGTTGTCGCCCGGCGCGATCAGCGCCAACAGGCCGGCAGCCGGCCCGGCCGCCACGCCCAAGGCGATCATGCCAGCACCGCGCAAGGCCAGCGGTACGGCTTGCACGCCGGCACTGGGCTTGGCGAACGCACCGCGTACGTACAGTGGCGAACGCAGCGAGAACAGACGGAAGCCTTTGGATTCGGGCGTGACCTTCAGGTCCAGGCGCTCGGTGGCGAAGTTGGCCGTGCCTTCGACATAGATGATCGCGTTCTCGGTATCGAAGACGAACACTCGGGTACTGCCCAATCCGTCCTTGATGCCCACATCGGCTGCGGCGCAGTTGATCTTCACGTCTTCGTCGCCGAACAGCTTGTCGACGATGTAGTTGCCTACGTTCAGCCCGGCGATTTCCATCAGGCTACGGCTGATCGCGCCATCGTTGATCAGCATGCGCAGGTCGCCGTTGGCCGTCCCCAGCAGGGCAGACACCGAGTTGCCCCGGCCGGTCAGGTCGGCGTCGCCGTTCAGCTCGCCGAAACTGGTCTGCATAGGCGCGAAAGTGGGGAACAGCTGCTTGAGCTTGAAACCGCGCGCGGTCATCTGCACATGGCCCTGCATGGGCGTGTCGCGCCCGTTCAGGCGGATGTTGGCCCTGAGGTTGCCGCCGGCCACCCCGAAGCGCAGGGGCTTGAGTTGCAGCAGGCCGTCGTCGAGCACCACATGGGCGCCCAGGTCGGTGAACGGCAGTTCTTCGGCCTGCACGATGCGCTTGCCGCTGAACTCGACGTCGGCATCCATCGCACGCCAGCGCTCGGTGCGGAACTCCTCGACCGGCAGCACCTTGTCGCTTGGCTGCTTGCTGGCGCCGCCGCGCTTTTTCTGCTCGGTGTTGGAGTCGGCACCGATCAGAGGTGCCAGGTCCTTGAACAGCAATTGGTTGGACACCAGCTTGCCCGACAGTTTGGGGCGCGGCTGGCTGGCGACGTAGGCCAGGTCGCCGTGGATGTCGCTGTCGCCGATCTTGCCGTTGAAATCCTGGTACTTGAACGAGGCACCCTTGGCATCGTGCAGGTTGGCTTGCAGGCGACCGTCGGTGGAGTACGGCGGCGTGTCGGGCAGGGTGACGCCGGTCAGCGGATAGAGGTTGCCCAGGCTTTGGCCCGACAGGCGCAGACGCAGGTCCAGTGCGCCAAGGTTGCGCGGGTCGGTCAGGGTGCCGGCTACCCGTACGCGGGTGTCGGCGGCACGTGCGTCGACCTGGACCGGAAACGGCTGTTTGGCATCCTGCAAGGCCAGCAGGCCGCCGATCTTGCCGGTGGCGGCGACCGCCTGGCCTTTGTAACGGCCCTCGGCCTTGAAGCCGAAGGCGTAGTCCTGGGCGGCACCGGTTTTCTCGGCACGGGCCTTGCCGACGATATCGCTGTAGGGAATGGGTTTGCCCAATGGGTCGATGCGCACCTTGACGCTGGCCTTCAGGGTTTCGTCATCGAAACTGACGTTGCCTTCGTCGAAGCCGATGGCACCGATGTCCATCACCCACTTCGACGGCTCGGCGTTCTCGTCCTTGGGCCCGAAATCGAAATTCCAGTTGGCGCGGCCATCGGCCAAGCGCGTCAGGCTGGCAGTAGGTTTGACCAGGTCGATGCGCGGGATGCTGATGGTCTGGGCGATCAACGGCAAGGGCGCGAGGCGGAAGTCGACGCGCTCCAGGCCGACCATCTGCGGCTCCTTGAGCCAGTCGGGGTTGCCCAGGGTGATGTCTTCGGCGGTGAAGTGCGGCCACGGCACCCAGGCGCGCCAGCCGCCTTCCTCGGGCGAACGGCGCCAGTGCACGGCCAGGTTGCCATTGATGGCGAAAGGTCGATGCAGGGCCTCGGACACTTTTTCGTTGAGCAGCGGCTTGGCGCGGTTCCAATCGAAGGTGGCGATGACCACGACGAGAATCGCCAGCAGGGTCAAGAGAGTGGCGAGCGTCCAGACGAGGACTCGAAGCGGGCGCGTCATTGCGGGGGTTTCTCCTGACGTCGGGCCATGCAACAGGCGGGATGAGCTGATGTTTAGTGGGACTGATGAAAACCGCCTGGGTTTAATCCCTTCCCGCAGCATAGCGAAGAATTTTCCGGGCACTTGGGGGTTATGGCGCGATTAACGCGCTCGGCCCAAGCCTCCACGATGCGCTGCGCAGGGGCGGTTTTCCTGGCCAACCGTTTGATAGGAAAGGCGTTTTCCGAACCATGAAAACGAATGATATTCACCATCAGCCTGATGAAATGGTCTCTCCCGGCAGCGCGCGTAGCATGGCCTACATCCCCACTGTCCAGCGCCCCCAAGGAGCGCATCGCCATGAAACATCCACTGTTGCTGACCCTGTTACTCTCTGCCCTCGCTGCCCAGGCCTATGCGTTGCCCGCTCATGAGCAAGGCCCGACTGCCCAGGCCCATCCCAGCGACGCAGTGATTCTCAAGCCGCTGCAACCGGTCGCCGAGGGTGGCTCCGATCGCCTGATCGAACGCGACAACCGCATCGCCGAAGGCGGCTCCGATCGCCTGATCAAACGCGACAACCGCATCGCCGAAGGTGGCTCCGATCGCCTGATCGAACGCGACAACCGCATCGCCGAAGGCGGCTCCGATCGCCTGATCGAACGCGACGACCGCATCGCCGAAGGTGGCTCCGATCGCTTGATCGAACGGGGCCATGTGAGTTGAGTCGGCCGGTGCTCGCGCGCCCCGCTTCCACTCGTTCCTGTTCCCACCCCAGGTCCTGCATCGAACGAACCTCGCAGGCCCTGGCCTCCCCTCCCCAGTCCTCCTCTGACCGCAGCCTCGACGCCCCACGCGGATTGACCACCCTTCCCGCTTTTCACTAGAGTGCGCTGCCGTACTTCCCAAGAATGTCGCCCATGCTGCCGCGCGCCGAACAGAAGCTCCAGACCCGTCAGGCCCTGCTCGATGCCGCCTGCGCGCTGATGCAGAGCGGGCGCGGTTTCGGTGGCATCAGCTTGCGCGAGGTGGCACGCAGCGCCGGCATCGTGCCGACTGGCTTCTATCGCCACTTCCCCGATATGGACGCCCTGGGCCTGGCTCTGGTCGCCGAGGTCGAGGCCACCTTTCGCGACACCATCCGCCGTGTACGGCACAACGAATTCGAGCTGGGCGGTATCACCGACGCGTCAGTGCGTATCTTTCTCGATGTGGTCAATGCCCACCGCACCCAGTTCCTGTTCCTCGCCCGCGAGCAGTACGGCGGTTCCCAGGCCGTGCGCCAGGCCATCGCCCGCCTGCGCCAGGGCATCAGTTCGGACCTGGCAACGGACCTGGCGCGCATGCCGCGCTGGCAGCACCTGGACAGCGCGGGCTTGGCGATGATGGCCGACCTGGTGGTCAAGACCGTGTTCGCCACCCTGCCCGAGCTGATCGACAGCCCCGACCCCGACAGCCCCGAACCCTTCACCGCCCAGGAAAAGATCGCCCAGCAACTGCGCCTGATCTTCATCGGCGCCCGGCACTGGCACAGCGTCAACGCCTTCGACTGACCCTCCTGCGGCCGCCCGCCGAGCCCGGCGAGCACATCTGCTACCATGGCGCCCTGCCTGATCGTGACGAGCACCGCCATGCCCCATACCCCGCCTCCACCGCCCGCGTTGGCCCAGCGCCTGGCGCGCGTGCGCCAGCATTTCGACGATCGCATCGTGCCGCTCTGGCAAGGTCCGGGCTGGAACGCCGAACTGGCGTTGCCCTTCGAGGCGCTGGCCGCCGACCATCGGCCCGAGCCGGTCAAGCGCTACCGGGCCATGGCCTGCGCACGCCAGCTGTACCTGTTCAGCAGCCGCCTGCAACGGCCCGATGCGGCGCAGCGCGCGGCGGCGTTGTTCGACTCGCTGCAACGCCACTTCGTCGATACCGGGCACAGCGGCTGGTTCTACAGCATCGACGCGCAAGGCCAGCCCCTGGACCGGTGCAAGGACCTCTACACCCACGCCTTCATCCTGTTCGCCTGCGCGCATTACTGGGGCCAGGTGCGCGAACCGCGTGTGCTGGCAGTGGTGGAGGAAGTGCTCAGGCAGATCGAAACGCGTTTCCGCCGTGACGATGGCCTGTACGAAGCTAACCTGGGCGAGGATTGGAGCGGCCTGGGCAGCGGCCCTTTGCAGAACCCCCTGATGCACCTGGCCGAGGCCTTCCTGCAAGTGCTGGCCGTGCGCGACGATGCAGCCGTGCAGCGCGCCCTGCTGACACTGTGCGACGCCCTGCAGCGCCAGTTCATCGACCCTGCCTGCGGCGTGATGCTGGAGAAACCGCTGGGCGCTGTGGACAACTGGTTCGAACCCGGCCACCAGTTCGAATGGTTCTTCCTGCTCGACACTTCGCCCTTGTTACGCGGCGGTGGCTTGCACCAGGCCATCGACCGCGCCTTCGCCTATGCCGAGCGCCATGGCGTGCAAGGCACGGCAGTCGTCGCGACGCTGACGCCCGAGGGCCGTGTGCTCGACGCCACCCAACGCATCTGGGCCAAGGCCGAATACCTGCGTGCGCTGACCTTGCGACCCGAAGCGAACGATCGTCTGTTGCGCCAGTTGACTGCTCTGGAAGCCGAATTCCTGCATGCCGGCGGTTGGCACGAATGCCGCAATGCCGACGGCGCAGTGAGCCGCCACGACATGCCCTCCACCACCCCCTATCACTTGGCGACGGCGCTGGAAGGCTTGCGGCGGATCGGTTGAAACGCAGCCTGTTGCAGGGCCGGGGGACCTGACATTTTTGCCAGTTTCTTTGCCTTGAATCGATTGTTATGGTCGGGGCTCATCACAGGAGTCAAGCACCATGACGATCGAATCGCTGGAACAACACCTGCAGGACGAGATTGCTAGTAGCACTGCTCAGCGAGACAAGGCCAAAATTGAAAAGAACAAGGCAGTTCACGCGACGAAGCTTGGCTACCTAGAGAGCCTGTTGCGCTATGTGCAGGGTAAGCCCACTCGTGAAGACGCGATCCTCGCCGACGTGGTCAACGATCTCATGCAGAACCGAGGGGCTTTGGCCAGTCGCGATAACTTCCGCGACATGGAGCGACTGTCTTTGCCAGGCGAAAAAACTGCAGGGGCATAAAACGACCTAGGCGACCAAACAGAGGCTCATGCGAGCAATGTTCGACCCATGGCCCCTGCTCCACATGCCGTCAGTTCCAGGCGTGGCCAGTCAGGCGACAGGAGCGGCAGGTAGCGCTCCTGCATGCTTTCGACCGACTGGGATCAGCCCTTGGCTCCACGATCGATGGCGAAGCCCGCCCAGTCCTGACTGACCGGCATCACTTCCAGGCTGTTGACGTTGATGTGCGCCGGCTGGTTGAGCACCCAGAAGATGGTGTCGGCGATGTCGGTCGGTTGGATCGCTTCGGCGCCGGCATAGGTGGCGTCGTAGCGCGACTGGTCGCCGCCGAAGCGCACCAGCGAGAACTCGCTTTCGCACAGGCCGGGCTCCAGGTTGCTGACCCGCACGCCGGTGCCGCGCAGGTCGCAGCGCAGGCTCAGCGAGAACTGCCCGACGAAGGCCTTGGTGCCGCCGTAGACGTGGCTGCCCGGATAGGGATAGTTGCCGGCCACCGAGCCGACGTTGAGGATCGAAGCGCCACGCCCATGGGCGATCAACCGCGGTAGCAGCAGGCGCGTGGTGAACATCAGGCCCTTGATGTTGGTGTCGACCATGGTTTCCCAGTCGTCGAGGTCGCAGTTCTGTGCGGCGTCCGCGCCCAGTGCGAGACCGGCGTTGTTGACCAGGCCCTGCAAGGTGTCGAAGCTCGGCGGCAGGCTGTCGATGGCCGCCCGCATGGCGTCGCGATCGCGCACATCGACCACCAGGCCGACCACCTCAGTGCTTGTGGACAACTCGGCGCACAGGGCGTCGAGGCGGTCCTTGCGCCGGCCGGTGAGGACCAGTTTCCAACCGGCCGCCGCGAAGCGCCGGGCGGTCGCTTCGCCGAAACCGGAGGTGGCGCCAGTGATGAATACGGTGGCTGTCATGGGAGTTCTCCTTGGCCTATCAGGGCATTCAACGGTCGCGCAGCATGCCCCGCCAGGCCGTGGCACGGCAAGCCAGGCCTGCCCTGTACATAAATTGACCAAACTGCGCAAAGCCACGTGCCGCCTGGCGCCGGGCCAGCTATACGCACGTTATCCACAAGGCTTTCCCCACGGATTGGGGGCAATTGTGCGCACGGGCTTAGCACGGGCTTGTGCAACGACAATCCCGTCCACCGCTCCAGCCTTGTAGAAATGCCGTCTGTGGCATTCTGCGCAAAGCTTTTGCACAGCTTTATCCACAACCTCCAGCAGCATCCAGCGCCTAGCCATATGAGAATCAAAACACTCGCACAAGCAGACTAAAGCAATACTGATCAAAAAACGCACAAATCCCCACAACCCTTATTCACCAAGGCTTTCAGCGACATGCCACCATGTTTTCCACAGGCGGTTCCACACAATCGGTGGACACTTCCCACCCTGTGAGCAAAAAGCCCCACAACGCTTGGGACGGGCGTTGTGGGGCCAGGGTGCGACAAGTTGTCCACATTCGGCCGCACAGGCCGATCAGTGCCCTCCCAGGTAGGCGTTGCGCACTTCATCGTTGGCCAGCAATTCGGCGCCGGTGCCGGTCATGCGAATTTGTCCGTTGACCATCACATAGGCGCGGTCCGACAGCTTCAGCGCATGGTTGGCGTTCTGCTCCACCAGAAAGATCGTCATGCCGGTCTGCGCCAGCTCGCGCAAGGTCGAGAAGATCTGCTTGACCACGATCGGCGCCAGCCCCAACGAAGGCTCGTCGAGCAGCAGCAGGCGCGGCCGGCTCATCAGCGCCCGAGCGATGGCGAGCATCTGTTGCTCGCCCCCGGACATGGTCATGGCGCGCTGCGAGCGGCGTTCCTTGAGGCGCGGGAACAGCTCGTACATGCGCTGCATGTCCTCGTCGGCGTGCTTGTCGCCGATGGGGATGGTGCCCATCATCAGGTTCTCCTCGACGGTCATGTCGGGGAACACCCGGCGCCCTTCCGGGGATTGGGCGATGCCGTTGGAGGCGATGTAGTGCGAGCTCTTGCGGGTGATGTCGGTGCCTTCGTAGAGGATCTGCCCGGAGGCCGCCCGCGGTTGGCCGAAGATCGACATCAGCAAGGTCGACTTGCCGGCCCCGTTGGCGCCGATCAGGCTCACCGTTTCGCCCGGGGCAATGTGCATGGATACGCCCTTGAGCGCCTGGATCGGGCCGTAGAACACGTTCAGGTCGCGCAGTTCGAGAATGGGTGCGGTCATACCAGTTCCTCTTCGTCGGCACCCAGGTAGGCGGCGATCACCGTCGGGTTGTCGCGGATGGCCTGTGGCGTGCCCTCGGCGATCACGTTGCCGTGGTCGAGCACCACGATGTGGTCGGAAATGCTCATGACCATGCCCATGTCGTGCTCGATGAGCACCACGGTGATGTCGTGCTGGTCGCGCAGCACACGGATCATGCGGCTCAAGGCTTCGGTTTCCTGCGGGTTGAGGCCGGCGGCCGGCTCGTCCAGGCAGATGATCTTGGGCCGCGTGCACATCGCCCGGGCGATCTCCAGACGGCGCTGCTGCCCGTACGACAGCTCGCCGGCGAGGCGGTTGGCGCAATCCACCAGGTCGACCACCTCCAGCCAGTAGAACGCATGGTCCAGCGCGTCGCTCTCGGCCTTGCGGTAGCCGGGGGTGTTGAGCACGCCGGCCAGCAGGTTGCGGTTGACCCACATGTGCTGGGCCACCAGCAGGTTTTCCACCACCGACATCTCCCGGAACAGGCGAATGTTCTGGAAGGTGCGCGCCAACCCCGCCCGGTTGACCAGGTGGGTGCCGCCGAACATCTTGTAGTACAGCCGGCTGCCGAAGCGCGCCGGGGAAACGAAGTCGGCGGCGCGGAAACGCTCGCCGAGCAGCTGGATCACATCGGTGCGCGCACCGCGCACGTTCAGCTCGATGCGTCCGCCGGTGGCCTTGTAGAAACCGGTCAGGCAGTTGAACACGGTGGTCTTGCCGGCACCGTTGGGGCCGATGAGGGCGAAGATCTGGTTGCGTTTGACCTTCAGGTTGACGTCGCTGAGCGCCTTGATGCCACCGAACTGCATCATCAGGTGTTCGACCGACAGAATGACTTCATCGCTCATGGCGCTACCCCCTTGCGTACCGGCACGCCGGCGCGGCTGATCCGAATCAGCCCGCGCGGGCGCCAGATCATCATCAACACCATCAACACGCCGAACAGCAGCACCCGGTACTCGGAGAAGCTGCGCAGCAGTTCCGGCGCCACGGTCAGCACGAAGGCCGCGATCACTACGCCCACCGTCGAGCCCATGCCGCCCAGCACCACGATGGCGAGGATCAGCGCCGACTCGAAGAAGGTGAACGACGACGGGTTGACGAAGCCTTGGTAGGTAGCGAAGAACACCCCCGCCAGGCCCGCCGTGGAGGCGCCCAGGGTGAAGGCCGAGAGCTTGACCAGCACGTGATTCAGGCCCATCGAGCGGCAGGCGATCTCGTCTTCGCGCAGCGCTTCCCAGGCGCGGCCCACCGGCATGCGGGTCAGGCGGTGCTTGATGTACAACACGGCCAGCACCACCAGGAACAGCACGATGTAGATGAACAGGAATTTCAGGTTGGGGTTGTAGTCGATGCCGAAGAACTCATGGAACGGCACCCCGCCGTCCTTGGCCCGGCGGCCGAACTCGAGGCCGAGGAAGGTCGGCGACGGCGCCGGCATGCCGTTCGGGCCGCCGGTGAAGGACAGCCAGTTGTTCAGCACCAGGCGAATGATCTCGCCGAAACCCAGGGTGACGATGGCCAGGTAGTCGCCGTGCATGCGCAACACCGGAAAGCCGAGGATGCACCCGGCCAGCGCCGCAGCGATGGCCGCCAGCGGCAGCACGCTCCAGAAGCCCAGGCCCAGGTACTGGTAGCCCAGCGCCAGGCCATAGGCGCCGATGGCGTAGAAGGCCACATAGCCCAGGTCGAGCAGCCCGGCCAGGCCCACCACGATGTTCAGGCCAAGGCCCAGCAGCACGTAGATCAAGCCGAGGATGACCACGGTCAACAGGTACTTGTTGGCGAAGATCGGGAACACGATGGCGATCACCACCAGCGCCGGGATGATGTAGCGCAGCCGCGACTTGTAGTCCACCGGCCGCACGTGCACCCCGGAGCCATTGCTTTCGAAGCTTTGCAGCAGGCGTTGGCCGGGGGCGGTCTGCAGGTACAGGCTGAGCAGGAAGCGACCGACCATCACCGCGCCCACCAACCAGGCGACACGGGTGGGTTCGGCGTTGAAGCTGTAGCCGTCGAGCACCACGCCCACTACGGGGCCGAACACGATCAGGGCTAGCAGGCCGGCGACCAGGGTTTCGATCAGGCTTTTCTTGATGTCCAGCGCGGGAGAAGCAGTATGGGCAGAAGACATGTTCACACCTTGGCCACGAGCGGACGACCCAGCAGGCCCTGGGGTCGGAAGATGAGGATCAGGACCAGCAGCGAGAAGCTGAACACATCCTTGTAGTCGGAGTTGATCAAGCCGGCGAACAGCGACTCCGAAACCCCGAGGATGATCCCGCCCAGCATCGCGCCGGGCAGCGAGCCGATGCCGCCGAGCACCGCGGCGGTGAAGGCCTTGATGCCGATGATGAAGCCTGCGTAGAAGTCGAAGGTGCCGTAGTTGAGGGTGATCAACACTCCGGCCAGGGCGGCCATCACCGCGCCGATGACGAACACGTAGGAAATCACCCGGTCGGTGTTGATGCCCAGGATCGACGCCATCTTGCGATCCTGCTGGGTGGCGCGGCACATGCGCCCCAGTTTTGTGTACTTGATCACGTAGGTGAGCAGGGCCATGCCGGCGAACGCGGCGACGAGAATGAAGATCTTGGTGTAGGTCAGTTGCACGAAGCCCGTCCCCACCTCAACGCGCATCGCGCCTTCGAGCAGGGTCGGCACGCCTTGCTGGCGGGCGCCCTGGCTGATCTGCGCGTAGTTCTGCAGGATCAGCGAAATGCCGATGGCGCTGATCAATGGGGCCAGACGGGTAGAGTTGCGCAGTGGGCGATAGGCGATGCGTTCGATGGTGAAACCGTACACGCCGGTGACCACGATGGTGAACAACAAGGTGCCCAACATCAGCAGCGGGAACGATTCGATACCGAAATAAGCCAGCAATGCCAGGCTGATCGCCGCGAGGTACGCGGAAATCATGTACACCTCGCCGTGCGCGAAGTTGATCATGCCGATGATGCCATAGACCATTGTGTAGCCGATGGCGATCAAGCCATAGACCGACCCGAGGGTCAGGCCATTGACCAGTTGCTGCAGGAAAATACCATCCATAAACGCAATCTCGCGTAGGTGAGATCGCACGCGCGCCAGGCACGCGGGGGCAGCGACGACACGGCCCTCGCGCCCCGGCCGCGCACGTATCTCCGAGTAGAGACAGGTGACGCTGGGGCGATGGCCCGGGCGAGCGCCCAGGCCTCGGCCATGGTTATTGTTGTTTGTCCAGCTGGTGGTACTTGCCGTCTTTGTCCCACTGGTAGACCACGTAGTCGGAGACGGTCAGGTCGCCCTTCTGGTCCCATTTCTTCTCGCCCATGACGGTCTGCACCGGGTTGGCCTTGAGCCACTTGGCGGCGGCTTCGCCCTCGTTCGACTTGGCACCGTTGAAGGCGGCCGCCAGCGCTTGCAGCGAGGCGTAGGCATACAGGGTGTAGCCTTCAGGCTCGGTGCCGCCCTTGCGGAACTCGTCGACCACCGCCTTGCTGTCGGGCAGCAGGCGCGGATCGGCGCCGAAGGTCATGTACACGCCATCGACGTACTGGGCGCCGCCTGCCGTGGCGACCAGTTCGTCGGTGACGATGCCGTCGTCGGACATGAACTTCACGTCCTTGAGGCCCTGCTCGCGCATCTGCCGTACCAGGGGCCCGGCTTCGGGGTGCAGGCCGCCGAAGTAGACGACGTCGGCACCGGTGGAGCGGATCTTGGTGACCACGGCGCTGAAGTCTTTTTCGCCACGGGTCAGGCCCTCGTACAGGACCGGCTCGACGCCGCGCTTCTGCAGCTGCGCCTTGGTCGCGTCCGCCAGGCCCTGGCCGTAGGTGTCCTTGTCGTGCAGCACCACCACCTTCTTGCCCTTGAGCACATCGACGATGTAGTTGCCGGCGACCACGCCCTGTTGGTCGTCACGTCCGCACATGCGGAACATGCCGCTCAGGCCGCGCTCGGTGACTTGCGGGTTGGTCGAACCGGGCGTGATGGCGATCACGCCGGCTTCGTCGTACACCTCAGAGGCCGGAATGGTATTGGACGAACAGAAGTGCCCGACCACGCCGATCACCTTGTCCTGGTCCACCAGGCGGTTGGCCACCGAGACGGCCTGCTTGGGTTCGCAGGCGTCGTCGCCCTTGACCAGCACGATCTTCTCGCCGTTGACGCCGCCCGCGGCGTTGATCTTGTCGGCGGCCGCTTGCGCACCTTTCATGTATTGCTCGCCGAACGCTGCGTTGGCACCGGTCATCGGCCCTGCGACACCGATCTTGACGTCGGCTTGTACATACGAAGAAACACCCAGGGCCATGGCGATGGCCATAGCCAGGAAACCTTTCTTGTAAAACGTCTGCGACATGAGGTGGTGCTCCTAGGGTTTTTTTATTGGTCAGCACTTGGACTTCGCTACCCTTTGCGCAGAGCAAGGGCCGTGCCATCACTCTGACTTTGCCGTAGGTGCCCTCCTTCAACGCTCTACGGCGGTCTGCCGGTCACGAGAGGCTTGGCAGCGCCACCGTCTAGACAAGGCAAAGCGCCACCCGTCAGCGCATCGGGCGCCACCACGCCCCCTGCGCGGTGCAACCCCGCTCGTTGCCTGCAAACGACTTCGCTGTAACAAACGACGTCACCGAACTGCACATCATCGGTGCGCGATTGCTACGCAGGGCACTGTTTCCACGCGAAATGCGGTGCGTGTGCCCAGACCGGTGTCACCAGGAAATGCCGCTTGGGCGGCAAACACTGGCACAATGGCCGCTTCCCCGCGCTTGCGCCGTTCAGCCAGCGCCGCCGACCTGGAGCCCCTCGATGAACGAGAGCGCATTTTCCAAGCGCATCGTGCATAACCTGCTCGACACCGACTTCTACAAACTGACGATGATGCAGGCTGTCCTGCACAACTACCCCGATGCCGACGTGGAGTGGGAGTTTCGTTGCCGCAACGGCGAAGACCTGCGGCCCTACCTCGGCGAGATCCGCCACCAGGTCGAAGCCCTCGCCGACCTGACCCTCGATCCGGGCCAGTTGGGCTTTCTGGAACGCATCAGCTTTCTCAAGCCCGACTTCCTGCGCTTTCTCGGGCTGTTCCGCTTCAACCTGCGCTACCTGCACATCGGCATCGACGACGACCAGCTGAGCCTGCGCATCCGCGGTCCGTGGCTGCACGTGATCCTCTTCGAGGTGCCGCTGCTGGCGATCATCAGCGAAGTGCGCAACCGCCACCTGCACCCCGACATGCCCTTGTCCGCCGCGCGCGAGCAACTGCACCGCAAGTTCGACTGGTTGCAACGAAACGCCAGCGCCGAAGAGCTGGCTGCCTTGCAGGTGGCCGACTTCGGCACCCGCCGGCGCTTTTCCAGCCAGGTGCAGGCCGAAGTGGTGAAGGTGCTGCGCGACGACTTCCCGGCCCGCTTCGTCGGCACCAGCAACGTCGACCTGGCCTGGAAGCTGGGCCTCAAGCCCTTGGGCACCATGGCCCACGAGTGGATCATGGCGCACCAGCAGCTCGGCCCGCGGCTGATCGACAGCCAGGCCGCCGCCCTGGACTGCTGGGTGCGCGAGTACCGCGGCCTGCTCGGCATCGCGCTGACCGACTGCATCACCACCGACGCCTTCCTCGGCGACTTCGATCTGTATTTCGCCAAGCTGTTCGACGGCCTGCGCCACGACTCCGGCGACCCCATCGCCTGGGCCGAGAAAGCCGTGGCGCACTATCAGAAACTGGGCATCGACCCGATGACCAAGACCCTGGTGTTCTCCGACGGCCTGGACCTGCCGCGCGCGTTGCAGATCTTTCGGGCACTGCGCGGGCGCATCAATGTCAGTTTCGGTATCGGCACCAACCTCACCTGCGACCTGCCCGGCGTAGCGCCGATGAGCATCGTGCTGAAAATGACCGACTGCAACGGCTCACCGGTCGCCAAGATTTCCGACGAAGCGGCCAAAACCCAATGCCGCGACGCCAATTTCGTTTCTTACCTGCGTCATGTCTTCAACGTTCCGCTCAAGGAGTGACCCATGCGCGCCACCCAGCAAGAAATCGCTCAAAAACTCAACGTCCAACCGCCTTTCACCGATGCGCAGCACATTGATCGCGAGATCGTTCATCGCGTCGCCTTCATCAAGCAATGCCTGCTCAGCGCGCACCTCAAGACGCTGGTGCTGGGCATCAGTGGCGGTGTGGATTCGCTCACCGCCGCCCTGCTCGCTCAACGCGCCATCAACGAATTGCGTGCCGACAGCCGGGACGACGCCTATCGCTTCATCGCCGTGCGCCTGCCCTATGGCGTGCAGCGCGACGAAGACGATGCCCAGGCCTGCCTGGCCTTTATCAAGCCGGACGAAGTGCATACCGTCGACATCGCCCCTGCGGTCAAGGCCTTGAAAGCCGAAGTGCACACCCTGCAGGACGGCACCCAGGAACACGTCGACTTCGTCATGGGCAACGCCAAGGCGCGCATGCGCATGCTGGCCCAGTACACCATCGCTGGCGCGCGCGCAGGGCTGGTGATCGGCACCGACCATGCGGCCGAAGCGGTGATGGGCTTCTTCACCAAGTTCGGTGACGGCGCCTGCGACCTTGCACCTTTGAGCGGGCTGGTGAAGAACCAGGTACGCACCCTCGCGCGGCACATGGGCGCGCCCGAGAACCTGGTGGAAAAAGTGCCGACCGCCGACCTCGAAGACCTGGCACCCGGCAAGCCGGATGAAGTCTCGCATGGCATCACCTATGCGCAGATCGATGCGTTTTTGCACGGGGAAGACGTGGACGAGGATGTTTCGGACACCATCATCGCCACGTACCGCAAGACCCAGCACAAGCGCGAACTGCCGTTCGCGCCGTGAGGCGTTGCGGGGAGCGGGCGATCGCCCGCTCCTGAAGCAAGACTTACTTGACCACCACCTTGCCTTTCATCATGGCGATGTGGCCGGGGAAGGTGCAGAAGAAGCTGTAGTCGCCACCGGCCTCGAGTTTGGAGGCGTCGAACTTGACCTCGGTTTCCTTCTCCGGCGCGCCGATCAGCTTGGTGTGGGCGATGATCGCGGCGTTGTCGGCCTTGATGTAGTCGTTGGCCTCGCCCTGGCTCATGCCTTCGGTGGCGATGGCCTGCATGTCGGCGGTCTTGCTGATCACCAGGTTGTGGCCCATCACGTTTTTCGGCAGGTTGCCCGAGTGGGTCAGCTTGACGGTAAATTCCTTGCAGCTCTTGTCGACCGTGATTTCCTTGGTGTCGTAGGACATCTGGTCGGTGGAGTCGACGGTGACCGAGCATTGGGCGGCGAATACGCCGGTGCTGGCGAGGGTCAGCAGGGATACCGCTACGGCTTTGGCAAACATCTTGAATCTCCTAGGCAGGGTGTTCGTTGCGAGACTGCCCGGTTACACCGTGGCCCGCGCTGATATGAATCAAGCGCAGCGTCAAGGGGGCAGCCAGTAGAATTGTTCAATCGATTGTATACAACTTATCTAAGTGCGCATCATGCACCCTTGATAGACGATGGGACAACCGCTCATTTAGGAGTAATTGCAATGTCCCTTGGAAGCTTGATGCGCGGCATGCTCGCCGCTTATGCCTGTGGCGCCAGTGGCGCGGCACTTTGCGAATTCGCCCGGCCGGAGTGATCGGCCCTTTGCCACACAGGGTCGGACCTGCGCGCCGACCATCTGAACTGCAGAAACGACTCGGGGGCCTTAGCGGCCCCCGAGTCGTTTGCTCAGCGTGGAATCACCGGCTGGCGCGGCTTCTTGCCCTTGCCGGGCTTGCCGCCCTTGGCCGCTTCCTTGCGCTCCTTGGCCGCCTGCTGGTTGCGGGCGAAGGCTTCGGCCTTGGCTTTCTCGCGCTTGTCCCATGGCTGGCTGCCGTCGCTGGCGCGTGGCGGCAGGCCGGTGTGCTGGGTCAAGATCTTCTGCTCCTTGCCCACCTTATGGCTGCCGGCAGGCGTGGAGTTCTTGCGCCGCGCGCTCTGGTAGCTGTCGCTTTGCGGCTGATGCAGGGGAATCAACTGGTGCTTGCCCGGCCCGATCAGGTCGGCACGGCCCATGCGCTCGAGCGCCTCGCGCAGCATCGGCCAGCCTTTCGGGTCGTGGTAGCGCAGGAAGGCCTTGTGCAACCGGCGCTGCTCGTCGCTCTTGACGATCTCCACGCCTTCGCTCTTGTAGGTGACCTTGCGCAGCGGGTTCTTGCCCGAGTGGTACATGGCCGTGGCCGAGGCCATGGGCGAGGGGTAGAACGCCTGCACCTGGTCGGCACGGAAACCGTTGCCCTTGAGCCACAGCGCCAGGTTCATCATGTCTTCATCGGTGGTGCCCGGGTGGGCGGCGATGAAGTACGGAATCAGGTACTGCTCCTTGCCCGCCTCTTTCGAGAACTTCTCGAACATGCGCTTGAAGCGGTCGTAGGTGCCGATGCCCGGCTTCATCATCTTGTCCAGCGGGCCGCGCTCGGTGTGCTCGGGCGCGATCTTCAGGTAGCCGCCGACGTGGTGGGTGACCAGCTCGCGCACGTATTCGGGCGATTCCACCGCCAGGTCGTAGCGCAGGCCCGAGGCGATGAGGATCTTCTTCACCCCCGGCAAGGCGCGGGCCTTGCGGTACAGCTCGATCAGCGAGCTGTGGTCGGTGTTGAGGTTCTCGCAGATGCCGGGGAACACGCACGACGGCTTGCGGCAATGGCGCTCGATGTCGTGGCTCTTGCAGGCGATGCGGTACATGTTCGCGGTCGGCCCGCCGAGGTCGGAGACCACGCCGGTGAAGCCCGGCACCTTGTCGCGCATCTCCTCGATCTCGTGCAGGATCGATTCGTGCGAGCGGTTCTGGATGATGCGGCCTTCGTGCTCGGTGATCGAGCAGAAGGTGCAGCCGCCGAAGCAGCCACGCATGATGTTGACCGAGAAGCGGATCATCTCGTAGGCCGGAATGCGCTCCTTGCCGTACGCCGGGTGCGGGATGCGCGCATAGGGCATGCCGAACACGTAGTCCATTTCTTCGGTGGTCATGGGAATGGGCGGCGGGTTGAACCAGACATCCACTTCGCCATGCTTCTGCACCAATGCCCGGGCGTTGCCGGGGTTGGTTTCCAGGTGCAGCACGCGGTTGGCGTGGGCGTACAGCACCGGGTCGTTGCGCACCTTCTCGAACGACGGCAGGCGGATCACCGACTTGTCGCGGGTCATGCCCGGGCTGTCGAGGATCTGCACCACCTTGGCTTCGTTCGGGTCGTCCACCTCGCCCTTGGCCTGCTCGATGGCGCAGGCCTGAGTGTCTTGGGTGTTGACGTAGGGGTTGATGATCTTGTCGACTTTGCCGGGGCGGTCGATGCGCGTGGAGTCGATCTCGTACCAGCCCTGGGGCGTGTCGCGGCGGATGAACGCGGTGCCGCGCACATCGGTGATGCGCTCGATGGATTCGCCCTGGGACAGGCGCTGGGCCACTTCGACGATGGCCCGTTCGGCGTTGCCGTACAGCAGGATGTCGGCGCTGGCATCGACCAGGATCGAGTGGCGGACCTTGTCCTGCCAATAGTCGTAGTGGGCGATGCGGCGCAGCGACGCCTCGATGCCGCCGAGTACGATCGGCACGTGCTTGTAGGCTTCCTTGCAGCGCTGGCTGTACACCAGGCTGGCGCGGTCCGGACGTTTGCCGGCCAGGCCGCCAGGGGTGTAGGCGTCGTCGGAACGGATCTTCTTGTCCGCCGTGTAGCGGTTGATCATCGAGTCCATGTTGCCGGCCGCGACGCCGAAGAACAGGTTCGGCTCGCCGAGCTTCATGAAGTCGTCTTTGGACTGCCAGTTGGGCTGGGCGATGATGCCCACACGGAAACCTTGGGCTTCGAGCAGGCGGCCGATGATGGCCATGCCGAACGAGGCGTGGTCCACGTAGGCATCGCCGGTGACGATGATGATGTCGCAGGAATCCCAGCCGAGCTGATCCATCTCCTCCCTGCTCATGGGCAGGAATGGCGCTGGCCCGAAGCATTCGGCCCAGTACTTGGGATAGTCGTAGAGTGGCTTGGCTGCGTGCATGTCAGTCACCGGTTGGGGGAGCAGGGAAAATCGCGGGCGCGGAATATAGCACAAATTTTGAGCAAATCCGACCAGGGTCGTCGGATTTTAGGGGGTTGTTACTGGATGATCGCAGGTGCCGGCCAGAGGGCAGCCGGCAGAGTCCATGGGTATGTTCAAGGGGCGAAACACAGCCTCGGGCGCTACGCCTCGCCCCGCCAGGCCGCCGCACGTGGCTGGCACGCGGTCATTCGTCGTCGTCGAAGTTGTAGCTACCCGGCGCCAGGTTCTCGAAGCGCGTGTACTTGCCGATGAACGCCAGCCGCACGAAACCGATGGGGCCGTTACGCTGCTTGCCGATGATGATCTCGGCAATGCCCTTGTGCTCGGTGTCGGGGTGGTACACCTCGTCGCGGTAGACGAACATGATCACATCGGCGTCCTGCTCGATGGCGCCCGATTCGCGCAAGTCGGAGTTCACGGGGCGTTTGTTCGGGCGTTGCTCCAGGGAACGGTTGAGCTGCGACAGGGCCACCACCGGGCAGTTGAATTCCTTGGCCAGGGCCTTGAGCGAGCGAGAGATTTCGGAAATCTCGTTAGTGCGGTTGTCGCCCGAGGACCCCGGGATCTGCATCAATTGCAGGTAGTCGACCATGATCAGGCCGATCTCGCCGTGTTCGCGGGCCAGGCGCCGGGTGCGCGCGCGCATTTCCGAGGGGCTGATGCCGGCGGTGTCGTCGATGAACAGCTTGCGGTCGTTGAGCAGGTTCACGGCGGACGTCAGCCGCGGCCAATCGTCGTCGTCGAGCTGGCCGGAACGCACCTTGGTCTGGTCGATGCGGCCGAGCGACGAGAGCATCCGCATGATCAGCGATTCGCCGGGCATTTCCAGGGAGAACACCAGCACGGCCTTGTCACTGCGCAACACGGCGTTTTCCACCAGGTTCATGGCGAAGGTGGTCTTACCCATCGACGGACGGCCGGCGACGATGATCAGGTCGGACGGCTGCAGGCCGCTGGTCTTGCCGTCCAGGTCGGTGTAGCCGGTGGAGATGCCGGTGATGTCGCTGTCGGAGTTGAACAGCGTGTCGATACGGTCGATGGCCTTGGTCAGCAGGTCGTTGACGCCGACCGGGCCGCCGGTCTTGGGCCGCGCCTCGGCGATCTGGAAGATCTGCCGTTCGGCGTCGTCGAGGATCTCCGCGGCGTTGCGCCCTTGCGGGCTGAAGGCGTTGTCGGCGATGTCGGTGCTGATGCTGATCAGTTGGCGCAGCGTGGCGCGCTCGCGAATGATCGCGGCATAGGCCTTGATGTTGGCCACCGACGGCGTGTTCTTGGCCAGCTCGGCCAGGTAGGCCAGACCGCCGATCTGCGACGACACGCCTTCCTTTTCCAACTGCTCGTGCAAGGTGACCACGTCGAACGGCTGGTTCTGATCGACCAGCTTGTGCACGGCACGGAAGATCAGGCGGTGGTCATGCCGATAGAAATCGCCGTCCGAGACTTGGTCCAGTACCCGCTCCCAGGCGTTGTTGTCCAGCAACAGACCACCGAGCACGGCCTGTTCGGCCTCAATGGAATGGGGCGGCACCTTGAGGGCGGCGGTTTGCAGGTCGAGTTGCTCGGGGGTGCTGATCTCGTTCATGGCCACGCGAAGAATCTGGGGGGATGAAAACGACAAAGGGCACGACCTGTAGAACAGGAACGTGCCCGATGTTAACCGGCCAGGCTCACAAGGAGCCAGCCGATCGTCGCAGCTTAGGCAGCGACCACAACCACACGAACGGTGGCTTCGACGTCGCTGTGCAGGTGCACGGCAACGTCGTATTCACCGACGTGACGGATGGTGCCGTTCGGCAGACGCACTTCGGCTTTGGCCACTTCGACGCCGGAGGCGGTCAGGGCGTCAGCGATGTCGTGGGTACCGATCGAACCGAACAGCTTGCCTTCGTCGCCAGCGGTGGCAGTGATGGTCACTTCCAGCTCGGCCAGTTGGGCAGCGCGGCTTTCAGCCGAGCTCTTACGGTCTGCAGCGGCTTTTTCCAGCTCGGCGCGGCGTTCTTCGAACGCGGCCAGGTTGGTGGCAGTGGCGCTAACAGCCTTGCCGAACGGCAGCAGGAAGTTACGGCCGTAACCGGATTTGACTTTAACTTTGTCGCCCAGGTTGCCCAGGTTAGCGACTTTTTCCAGCAGGATGAGTTCCATTTGGTAAAACCTCTTAACTTTTAACCTTCACCGTTCGCAGCGTCGTCCCGCGGAGGGGGCTTGATACCACGAAAATCAATCAGGCTATCGACAATGGCCAGGACCACGAGCAACGGATACGTCAGTTGCATGAACAGCACCAGGGTGACGTACAAGCCGACCAGCCAGAATTTGGACAGTCGCTTCTGCGCTACCAGCCCATGCAGCAGGGCAATGCCCGCGAACATGAGCGGCACGCTGCACAACGGGGTCAACAGCGCTATACCGGAACCGAAACTCGGCCCGAACAGCATGCCCCCCAGCAGCAACAGTGCTGGCACCCGGTCGATGCGCACCGCTTGAAACTCGCGGCCGAACCCACCGGGGTTGTACAACGCAGCCTGCCAGTAGCGACCCAACATCAGGGCCAACACACTGATCACTTGCAACCCTGCCGCCATCAATCCGGTCAGCACCGGTGCGACGTAGCCTTCGAGCTGTGCGCGCTCCCCTACCGACAACTTCTGGTAGAGGCCGTCGAGCATCTCGGGCAAGGCTTTCGCAAGCGCCTGCGCCAGAGCTTCGATCGGTTCGCGGAACACCGAACCCAGGATCACGCCATACACCAGGCCTAGAGCGATACTGAACAACAGCACCCGACTCCAAGGCCGCTCGGCGCGCAACAGCGCCGCCAGCCCCAGCGTTCCCAACAGCACCATCAAGATGCGTGGATCGCCGAAGACCCACCAGGCCAGCGCGGGCAACAATGCCCAGGCGATGACCGAGGAAGCGTCCTTGAAACCGCGCCGCAGGAACACCAGGCTCGCAGCGGCGGCACTCAACCAGAACAGCAGCGGCAATGCCGCACAACCGACCACGACAACCGTGGCCTGCACACGACCGCGCATGATGAAATCAGCTAACGCCCGCATGCGTATCCCTTGCTACCTGTCGATGACCCGGTCTCAGCGGCCGTGGCTGTCGGTGTAGGCCAGCAGGGCCAGGAAGCGGGCGCGCTTGATAGCGGTGGCCAGCTGACGCTGATAACGAGCTTTGGTACCGGTGATACGGCTTGGAACGATCTTGCCGGTTTCGGATACGTAAGCTTTCAGGGTGTTGAGATCTTTGAAGTCGATCTCTTTCACGTCTTCAGCGGTGAAGCGGCAGAATTTACGACGACGGAAGAAACGTGCCATGTAATAGGCTCCTCAAAAAGTCCGTGGATTACTCGTCAGCGTTATCGCTGTTGTCGCTGTCGTTGCTGTCGTCGCCTTCGGCGCCATCAGCAGACTCAGGACGGTCGCGACGCTCACGGCGCTCGCTGCGGTTCTCTTCGGCCTTGAGCATCTCGGACGGGCCGGTGACGGCTTCGTCGCGACGGATGACCAGGTTACGGATCACGGCATCGTTGTAGCGGAAGTTGTCTTCCAGCTCGGCCAGGGCCTTGCCGGTGCACTCAACGTTCAGCATCACGTAGTGAGCCTTGTGAACGTTGTTGATGGCGTAGGCCAGTTGACGACGGCCCCAATCTTCCAGACGGTGGATTTTGCCGCCGTCTTCTTCGATCAGCTTGGTGTAGCGCTCGACCATGCCGCCGACTTGCTCGCTCTGATCCGGGTGGACCAGAAAGATGATTTCGTAATGACGCATGAATGCTCCTTACGGGTTAGTAGCCTGCCAGGCGCGCTGGTCAGACAAGGAGTGAATGAAACAGTGAGGCTTGCCACAAGAGCAGGCACTTGTGTACCGGCCTGCAAGGCAAGGCGCGCAATTGTAGAGAAGCCGGGTGGCACAAGCAAGGTGATTGGCGATTATTTGAACAATGAGCAAGGGCAGGCCGGTTTCGCCGAACGTCGTGGGCAAACCGAACCACCGGCTTAGCCACGACAGACCCCGAAGACCCTCTTGGTCAGCGCTTGCCCTGGCGCTGGCGTACGGCTTCGAACAGGCACACCCCGGTCGCCACCGACACGTTGAGGCTGCTGACGCTGCCGCCCATCGGCAGCTTCACCAGAAAATCGCAGTGCTCGCGGGTCAGCCGCCGCATGCCGCGGCCTTCGGCGCCCATGATCATCACCAGCGGGCCGGTGAGGTCCTGCTGATAGATTTCCTGCTCGGCCTCGCCGGCCGTACCCACTACCCACAAGCCGCGCTGCTGGAGCTTTTCCAGCGTACGCGCCAGGTTGGTCACGGCCACCAGCGGAATCACTTCCGCGGCACCGCACGCCACCTTGCGCACCACCCCGGTGAGGGTGGCCGACTTGTCTTTGGGGATGATCACGGCCGTGGCACCGGCAGCGTCGGCGGTGCGCAGGCAGGCACCGAGGTTATGCGGATCGGTGACGCCGTCGAGCACCAGGATCAGCGGCGGGGTTTCCGTGCGCTCGAGCAGTTCGTCGAGCATGGCTTCGCCCCAGACTTGGCTGGGGCTGACATCGGCCACCACACCCTGGTGCACCCCTTCGACCCAAGCGTCGAGCTCGCGGCGCTCGGCCTGGCCGACCGCCACGCGGTTTTCCGCGGCCAGGGCCAGCAGGCTTTGCAGGCGCGGCTCACTGCGCCCCTCGGACAACCAGATTTGCTTCACCCGCTTGGGATGGTGTTGCAACAGCGCCTGGACCGCGTGCACGCCGTAGATCTTTTCCAGCTGACTCATGAGGTGCTCTTGCCCTTGCGTGCGCTACTCGATTTGGCGCCATTGCCTTTGCGATGCTTGGTCTTACTGCTGGAAGCGCTGCCGCTCTTGCTCGACGACTTGCCGGCGAACTTGTCCGACTTGCCCGATGACTTATCGGACTTGCCACCGCCGCTACGCGCATCGGTCATCAAGGCTTTTTTCATTTCCCGACTTTTACGCACTTCGGCGTTGCGCTCGACCGCATCTTTGGGGAAATAGGCGTCGGACGCTTCGCTCTTGCGGCTACGCGGCTTGGGATTGGCGCGCGCGGTTTCCGTTGGCGCCGCAGGCTCGCTGGCCTTGGCGCCGGAGCTGCTGCCTTTGCTCGCCGAACCGCTGCCCTTGCGCCCGACCGGCGCATTGACCGCGGCCTCGGACATTTCGAAGTCGATCTTGCGCTGTTCGAGGTCGACGCGCATGACCTTGACTTCAATGGTGTCGCCCAGGCGGAAGCTGCGACCGGTACGTTCGCCCGACAGACGATGGTGCACCGGATCGAAGTGGTAGTAGTCGCCCGGCAGCGCACTGATGTGCACCAGGCCTTCGACGTAGATGTCGGTCAGCTCGATGAACAGGCCGAAACCAGTGACTGCCGTAATTACGCCAGGGAAGGTTTCGCCGACGCGGTCGCGCATGTATTCGCACTTGAGCCAGTTGACCACGTCGCGCGTGGCTTCGTCGGCGCGCCGCTCGGTCATCGAGCACTGCTCGCCCATCTGCTCCAGCGCAGGCTCGTCGTACGGGTAGATACGCGCCTTGGGAATGCTGGCGGCGCCTGCGCGCTTGACGTGCGGCGTCTCGACCCGCGAGCGGATCACGCTGCGGATGGCGCGGTGCACCAGCAAATCGGGGTAGCGCCGGATCGGCGAGGTGAAGTGGGTATAGGCTTCGTAGTTCAGGCCGAAGTGGCCGTTGTTCTCGACGCTGTACACCGCCTGGCTCAGCGAGCGCAGCATCACGGTCTGGATCAGGTGGAAGTCCGGGCGACCGGAAATGCTCGCCAGCAGCGCTTGGTAGTCCTTCGGCGAAGGGTCTTTGCCCTTGTGCAGCGACAAGCCCAGTTCGCCGAGGAAGGCGCGCAGCTTTTCCAGGCGCTCCGGTGGCGGACCGTCGTGCACGCGGTACAGCGACGGCACGTTGTGCTTTTGCATGAAGGAGGCGGTGGCGACGTTGGCCGCAAGCATGCACTCCTCGATCATCTTGTGGGCGTCGTTGCGCACGGTCGGACGAATTTCGTCGATCTTGCGATCATCGCCAAAGATGATGCGGGTTTCTTGGGTTTCGAAATCGATGGCGCCGCGGGTATGGCGCGCCGCCAGCAGTACCTTGTACAGCGCGTACAGGTGCTTGAGGTCCGGCAGCACTTCGCTGTATTCGCTGCGCAGCGCCTTGCCCTCGCGGGTGCGGGCATGTTCGAGCATGCTGCTGACCTTGTTGTAGGTCAGGCGCGCGTGGGAGTGGATCACCGCTTCGTAGAACTGGTAATCGACCATCTGCCCGGATTTGTTCATGGTCATTTCACAGACCATGGCCAAGCGGTCGACATGCGGGTTCAGCGAGCACAGGCCGTTGGACAGCTCCTCGGGCAGCATGGGGATCACGCGCTCGGGGAAGTACACGGAGTTGCCGCGCTGCTGCGCTTCGGTGTCGAGCGCCGAGCCCAAGCGCACATAGCTGGACACGTCGGCGATGGCCACGAACAGGCGCCAGCCGCCGGAGAACAGCCGCAGCTTGCCCAGAGGCTCGCAGTACACGGCATCGTCGAAGTCGCGGGCGTCTTCGCCGTCGATGGTGACGAACGGCAAGTGGCGCAGATCGATGCGCCGCTCCTTGTCCTTCTCTTCGACCTCGGAGCGGAACTTGCGCGCTTCCTTGGTCACTTCCTGCGGCCATACATGGGGGATGTCGTAGCTGCGCAGGGCAACGTCGATTTCCATGCCGGGGGCCATGTAGTTGCCGATCACCTCGACCACGTCGCCCTGCGGCTGGAAGCGCGGGGTGGGCCAGTGGGTGATCTTGATCTCGACGAACTGGCCGATCTTGGCCCCGCCGTTGCGCCCGGCGGTGACCAGCACTTCCTGCTGGATCTTCGGGTTGTCCGGGGTCACGTAGCCGATGCCGCCTTCTTCGAAGTAGCGGCCGACCACGCTTTCATGGGCGCGGGAGATGATCTCGACCAGCACGCCTTCACGGCGGCCACGGCGATCCACGCCGGAGACGCGAGCCAGGCCGCGGTCGCCGTCGAAGGCCAGACGCATTTGCGAGGGGCTCAGGAACAGGTCTTCGCTGCCGTCGTCGGGGATCAGGAAGCCGAAGCCGTCGCGGTGGCCGGACACGCGGCCGCAGATCAGGTCGAGCTTGTCGACCGGGGCATAGGTGCCGCGGCGGGTGTAGATGAGCTGACCGTCACGCTCCATGGCACGCAGGCGGCGGCGCAGGGCTTCGATCTGCTCTTCCCCGTCGAGGCCGAACTCCTCAGCCAACTGCTCGCGGGCCGCGGGCTCGCCGCGGTCGGCCAGGCGCTGCAGGATCAGCTCGCGGCTGGGGATGGGGTTATCGTATTTGTCCGCTTCGCGAGCGGCCTCGGGATCGAGGGATTGCCAATCGGCCATCAGAAGGGGTTCACCTTGGTATATATAGAGAAGAAGTTTGGCATAGGCGTATTGAAACTGGAAATCTCAGCCTTGGACAACCCCCTGCCGATTGACGTATGGGCCCAGGAAGGCCAGCGGAATCAACGGCTTGGAAAATTTCAAATATTTTTCGCTGCGGGGGTTTACAGGGTTCGGGAGCGTCCGTATAGTGCGCACCACAACGACGGACAGCCGACGTTGTAGTCGAGATGTACGGTGTTGTAAAGCACTAGATAATTTTGACATGTGTGCCCAGGTGGCGGAATTGGTAGACGCGCTGGTTTCAGGTATCAGTGACTTAACGGTCGTGGAAGTTCGAGTCTTCTCCTGGGCACCAAATATTCGAATCGATAGATAGCAGGTTTGTCTGTCGGTCAGCAACAGATTCACGCGGTACGCTGTAGATGAAAAGCTTTGCCCAGGTGGCGGAATTGGTAGACGCGCTGGTTTCAGGTATCAGTGACTTAACGGTCGTGGAAGTTCGAGTCTTCTCCTGGGCACCATATAAAAACCCACTAGCTTGCTAGTGGGTTTTTTCTTGTCTGCGATTTGTCATTCCTGCCCTCCCGCGTGCGGCGTCCAGCCAGTGAAGACTGGCCTGCGCCTAGGCCTACCCCCCGATCGCCTACCCTCTTCAGACGCGAATGAATTTTCTTCCATGCGGCCACTTGAGAAACGATTTCGTTTACCATTGTTTCCAAATATGTTGCCGTAAGCGAGGAAAGACCCGCATGACGATCCGTTCGAATTCGCTGATGCGTACCCTGGCCGCTGCCGTACTGGGCCTGGCCATCGGCGCGCCAGCCGCCATGGCCGCCGACCCGGTGACCTTGACCCTGTACAACGGTCAGCACAAGGAGATCGGCGAGGCCATCGCCAAGGCCTACGAGGCCAAGACCGGCATCCATATCGATATCCGCAAGGGCAGCAGCAACCAGCTGGCCAGCCAGATCATCGAGGAAGGCGACCGCTCGCCAGCCGACATCATCTATACCGAAGAATCCCCACCCCTGAACAACCTGGGCGAGTTGGGCCTGTTGGCCAAGATCGACCCCGCCACGCTGGACATGCTGCCCAAGGAATACGTCGCCGCCAACGGCACCTGGATGGGTGTGACCGCGCGTACCCGTGTGGTGGTGTTCAACCCCAAGAAGATCGACGAGAAAGACCTGCCCAAGTCGGTGATGGACTTCGCCAACCCCGAGTGGGACGGCCGCGTCGGCTTCGTACCCACCAGCGGTGCGTTCCAGGAGCAGGCAGTCGCCATCCTCAAGATGCACGGCCGGGAAGCGGCCGAAGAGTGGCTGACCGGGCTCAAAGCCTTCGGCAAGACCTACACCAACAACATGGTCGCGCTAAAGGCCGTGGAAAAAGGCGAAGTCGCCGCCGTGCTGGTCAACAACTACTACTGGTATGCCCTGGAGCGCGAGCGCGGCAAGCTCGATTCCAAGCTGTATTACCTCGAAGACGGCGACGCCGGCGGCCTGGTGACCATTTCCGGCGCGGCAGCGGTCAAGGCCAGCAAGCATCCCAAGGAAGCCCAGGCATTGTTGAACTGGATGGCCAGCGAAGAAGGCCAGCGGGTCATCACCCAGACCACCGCCGAATACCCGCTGCACAAGGGCATGGTCTCCGACCGTGGCCTGAAACCGTTCGAAGACCTGCGCCCGCCGAAGATCACCCCTGCGGACCTGGGCAATGCCGAAGAAGCGCTGGAACTCGAGCGTGAGGTCGGTCTGCTCTGATGACTGCCGCCCTGCCTACCCGCGCCACCCTGCGATACGTACCGCGGCGCAAGCGCCCTTCGATCTGGGTGGTGCTGCCTGTACTGTTCTTGGTGGCGATGAGCCTGTTGCCGTTGCTGTACGTAGCCATCAAGGCGTGGGAAGCGGGTTGGCAGGAGGCGCTGCACCTGCTGTGGCGGCCTTTCGTCTGGGGGCTGCTGCGCAATACCCTGCTGCTGCTGGCAGGCGTCACCGCAGTATGCATCGTGGTCGGCATGGCCCTGGCCTGGCTGCTCGAACGTAGCGATCTGCCGGGCCGGCGCCTGTGGGGCGTGGTGCTGTGCCTGCCGTTCGCGGTGCCGTCGTTCGTCAGCAGTTTCACCTGGGTGTCGCTGAGCGCCGATTTCGAAGGCCTGGGCGGGGCGATCTTCGTGATGGCGCTGTCCAAGTACCCGCTGATCTTCCTGCCCGTGGCGGCCACATTGCGCAACGTCGACACCTCGCTGGAGGAGTCGGCGCGCACCTTGGGTTGCAGCCGCTGGGGCGTGTTCTTCAAGGTCACTCTGCCGCTATTGTGGCCGTCGATGCTGGGTGGTGCGCTGTTGATCGCACTGCACATGCTGGTGGAGTTCGGTGCGCTGTCGATTCTTGGCCTGCAGACCTTCACCACGGCGATCTACCAGCAGTTCGAACTGGAATTCAGCAACGCCAATGCCGCCATGCTCTCGGCCGTGTTGCTGGCGCTGTGCCTGATCATGCTCTGGCTGGAACTGCGGGTACGCGGCAAGGCGCGCCACGTGCGCATCGGCCAAGGTGTCGCGCGCCGCGCCGCGCCGGTGCGGCTCAAGGGTTGGACGCCACTGGCACAGTCGTTTTGCCTCGGCCTGGCAGTACTTGGCAGCGGCATTCCGCTGGCGATGCTGGGCTATTGGCTGAGCATCGGCTCCTCCGCGGCCTTCCCAGTGGCGGAGATCGGCAAGGCACTGCTGACCTCGCTGTCGGTGTCGCTCGGTGGCGCGGCGTTCTGCGTGCTGCTGGCACTGCCGATCAGTTTTCTGGTGGTGCGCTATAAAGGCCGCTTGGCGATCTGGGCCGAGCGCCTGCCGTACCTGCTGCATGCCCTGCCGGGCTTGGTGATCGCGCTGACCCTGGTGTTCTTTGCCCTGCACTACGTGCCGGCGCTGTACCAGACCACGGCGCTGCTGATCCTGGCCTATGCCCTGCTCTTCCTACCATTGGCCCAGGCGCCGGTGCGCACGGCGTTGAACAAGGCTTCGCCGACCCTGGAGGAAGCCGCGCGCACCTTGGGTGCCAGTAGCTTGAGCGCATTCTGCCGGGTGACCCTACCGATCATCTTCCCGGCCCTGGCCGCCGCCTTCGCCCTGGTCTTCCTCGACGCCATGAAAGAGCTGACCGCCACCCTGCTCCTGAGCCCCACGGGCATGACCACCCTGGCCACCGAGGTATGGGCGCACACCGCCAACGTCGAGTTCGCCGCTGCGGCGCCTTATGCGGCGTTGTTGATCGTGGTGTCGGGGTTGCCGGTGTACCTGCTGACCACACGGATGTACCTGAACAGGGCCTGATGGTCCGACGCTAAGCGCCACGCGTTCAAATCTCCTCCCTCGCAACGTTCGAGACGGCCAGACCGCCTCGAACGCCTGCGCACCTCAAGCCTTGAACTGACCGAGGCTGGCCCGCAACTGGCCTGCCAGGTCGTCCAGCACCTTGCTGCTGGCGGTGGTCTGCATCACCACCGCTGCCGAACGCTCGGCCTGCGCATGGATGGTCTCCACCCGTCCGCGCACCGCTTGCGCACCATTGGCCTGTTGTTCGGCCGCGCGGGTGGCCAGGCCGATGGCGGCGTGCACCTGCTCCACCGCTGTCTGCACCGATTGCTGGCGGCGCTCGTTCTCACGCAGCACCAACAGGCCTTCGCTGGCCTTGATGCCGGCCTGCCCAATGGTGGCCACGGCTTCCTTGGCACCCTTCTGCAATGCAACGATGTGCGCCTGGATATCGCCTGTGGAGCTCTGCGTCTTGCTCGCCAGGGCACGCACCTCGTCGGCCACCACGGCGAAGCCACGCCCGGTCTCGCCGGCACGGGCGGCTTCGATGGCCGCGTTCAGCGCCAGGAGGTTGGTTTGCTCGGCGATGCCATGGATCACCGTCAGCACCACTTCGATCTGCTGGCTCTGCTGGGCCAGGCGCTCGATCACCTGGGAGCCGGTGTCCACCTGCCCCGCCAGATTCTCGATCAGGCCGGCCAGTTGCGTGGAGCTGCGGCTGTTCTCGTCGGTGGCCTGGCGAATGTCCACCACCTGCTGCAAGGCCGCTTGCATGGCCTGGCTTTCCGCCTGGGCCTCGTCGGCCATGCTCGACAGGTCGCGCAGGCTGGCGGCCACCTCGTCGCGCTGCAACGCGGCGGCCGTGTCGGCACCCGCATTGCGCTGGGCCATGGCATCGATCTCGACACCGGTACGTTGTGCGACGGCGCCCGCCTCGCGCACGATCGGTTGCAGTTTGTCGATGAAACGGTTGACCGCCGAGGCCATGTCGCCCAGCTCGTCGCGGCTGTCGAGCGGCACGCGACGGGTCAAGTCGCCCTCGCCGGCGGCCAGGTCGTCGAGCGCGGCGATCAGCAACCGCACCTTGCTCAACACCCGACGGCCCAGCACCACAGCCACCAGCAACAACACGCCCAAGCCAATCACCGCGAGCGTCAGGCCGATGCGCCAGCGCAACTCGCTGGCGGCCTGGCGCACCGACTCGGCGGTGCTGGCCTGCATGGCGGCGGCACTGGCCTGGGCTTTTTCCAGACGCTGGCGCAGTACGTTGCCGCTGTCCGAGGCCGCGCCGGCCAGGCTTTCTTCGACCAGTTGGCCGCCGCTGCCGATCAAGGCGGCGAAACGCTGGTCGAGGGCCTTGAGTTCGTTGTCGATGGCGGCCGTGGACACCCCCATCAGCACCTTGCCGATCTCGACGCCGTTGGGGTTGATCGAAGCCTCGACGAAATACACCGCAGGGTCGCGACGCGCCGCCTCCAGCACCTTGTCCAGCGCGCGCTCGCCCTGGCCCTTTTCCAGCAACGCCTGATTGATCGGGTTCTGCCGGTTGAGGTAGCGGGTCAGATGCTGGCCCTGGGCGTCGTCGTAGATCACGAACAGCACGTTGGGGTTGCGCTGCGCGCGCCGGGCGAAGTCCGACAGCACCGGTACGTCGTTGTCCCAGATCGCCCGCGGCGCCACCGAGGCGAGCAATTGCGCCATGTCGTTGGCCGACTCCTTGAGGTTGTTCTCCAAGGTGGTGCGCAACTGCTGCTGTTCGCTCTGCAAACGGGCAGACAAGCCGGCGCTCAGCCGCTGCCGGGTGCTGTCGGACAACCCGTCCAGGCCCGAGCGCACTTCCTGCCCGGCCTGTTGCAGCTCGTTGGCCAGCTCGCGGCTGTCGTCGCCGAAACGCTTCTCCAGGTCCGACTCCAGCGAGGTGACGGTGCTGCGGGTCAGCACCACCGCGACCAGCACCTGAACCAGCAAAGCGATACCCAGAGCAACAAACACAGGCCGCAACAGGCGGCTTCGTAACAATGAAAGGATGGCAGACACGGCGTAACCCTCGTGTTTCTGGCGCCACTATTTTGATGGCATCGACAGAAATTTCTTACAGCAAGGGTTATGCCGTTAACGGCGTCGTTTACGCGAAGGTCTAAGGCTTGTCTGAAAAGCCGCCTCGGTCTTCGTCGGCCCGGGATTTACCGGCAGATACGAAAACGCCGCGCCCCTTTCGGGAGCGCGGCGTCTGGTCGATCAGCCGAGGCGGATCAGGCGAACGGATGGCGCAGCACGATGGTTTCGTTGCGGTCCGGGCCGGTGGAGATGATGTCGATCGGCGCGCCGATCAGTTCCTTGATGCGGGTGATGTAGGCACGCGCATTGGCTGGCAGGCCGTCGAGGCTCTTCACGCCCAGGGTCGACTCGCTCCAGCCCGGCAGCGTCTCGTACACCGGCTGCAAGCCGATGTAGCTGTCGGCGTCGGTCGGCGCTTCGATCACAGCGCCTTCGGCGTTCTTGTAGCCCACGCAGATGTTGATGGTTTCCAGGCCGTCCAGCACGTCCAGCTTGGTCAGGCAGATGCCCGAGATGCTGTTGACGTCGATGGCGCGACGCAGGATGACCGCATCGAACCAGCCGCAACGACGGGCACGGCCGGTGGTGGAGCCGAACTCGTGGCCGCGCTTGGCCAGGGTGGCGCCGGTGTCGTCGAACAGCTCGGTAGGGAACGGACCGGAGCCGACGCGGGTGGTGTAGGCCTTGGTGATGCCGAGGATGTAGTCGATGTACATCGGGCCCACGCCGGAGCCGGTGGAGATGCCGCCGGCAGTGGTGTTGGAGCTGGTGACGTAGGGGTAGGTGCCGTGGTCGATGTCGAGCAGCGAGCCCTGCGCGCCTTCGAACATGATGTCCTTGCCGGCACGGCGCAGGTTGTGCAGTTCGGCGGTGACGTCGAGCATCATCGGCTTGAGCTGCTCGGCGTATTCCATGCACTCGTCCAGGGTCTGCTGGAAGTCGATGGCCGGCTCTTTGTAGTAATTGACCAGCTGGAAGTTGTGGTAGTCCAGCAGTTCCCCGAGCTTGGCGGCGAAACGCTCGCGGTGGAACAGGTCGCCCACGCGCAGGCCGCGGCGCGCGACCTTGTCTTCGTAGGCTGGGCCGATGCCACGGCCGGTGGTGCCGATCTTGGCTTCGCCACGGGCTTTTTCGCGAGCCTGGTCAAGGGCAACGTGGTAGGCCAGGATCAGCGGCGCGGCCGGGCTGATGCGCAGACGCTCGCGCACCGGCACGCCCTTTTCTTCGAGCTTGGTGATTTCGCGCATCAGCGCGTCGGGTGCGACCACCACACCGTTGCCGATCAGGCACTGCACGCCTTCGCGCAGGATGCCCGAAGGGATCAGGTGCAGGACGGTCTTCTCACCGTCGATCACCAGGGTGTGGCCTGCGTTGTGGCCGCCTTGGTAGCGCACTACGGCAGCGGCGTGTTCGGTCAGCAGATCGACGATCTTGCCTTTGCCCTCATCACCCCACTGGGTGCCCAGGACGACGACATTCTTACCCATGATACTTGTCCTCATTCGCAAACTTGGTGCCGGCTACGGCCGACGCAGAAACTAAAGGGCGAGCGGCAGTACCTGCCAGTGCCCGTCTTGCTGAATCAATTGCCGATCGCAGTCGGCCTCCACCGCCGCGCTCAGCGGCTGGCCCGGCAGGGCCTGGACCACGCGCTGGCCCTGACCACGCAGTTGGCAGACCTGCTGCCAGAGCCCGGCGTCGTTGCTGTCGGGCATCCAGATGCCACCGCTGGGCAACTGCACCTCGGCGCGACCCAAGGTCACCAGGGTCTTGAGGTCGGTGGAAAAGCCCGTGGCCGGACGGGCGCGACCGAAGTCGGCGCCGATGTCGTCGTAGCGACCGCCTTGGGCGATGGACTGGCCCACGCCCGGCACGAACAGCGCGAACACCACACCGGTGTGGTAGTTGTAGCCGCGCAATTCGCCGAGGTCGAAGTACAGCGGCAGGTCCGGGTAGCGCGCGGCCAGACGATCGGCGATGGCGAGCAGGTCGTCGAGCGCCGCCAGTACGCTGGCCGGGGCACGGCCCAGGCGCACGCGCGCTTCGTTGAGCACTTCGCGGCTGCCGCACAGCTCGGTGAGGGCGCGCAGCATGGCGCTCAGGTCGTGCGGCAGGCCGGTGGTCAGCACGTGCACTTCATCGACCGCCTTGCGTTGCAGGGCATCGAACAATTGCTGCTCGACCGCGCCGGACAACCCGGCGGCACGCGCCAGGCCGCGGTAGATACCGACGTGGCCGAGGTCCATGTGCACATCGGCGACGTCGGTCAGTTGCAACGTGGCGAGCATCAGGCTGATGACTTCGACGTCGCTGGTCGGGCTGGCATCGCCGTACAGCTCGGCGCCCAACTGGATCGGGCTGCGCGAGGTGGACAGTGCGCGTGGCTGGGCGTGCAGCACGCTGCCGGCATAGCACAGGCGGCTGGGGCCTTCGCGGCGCAGTGTGTGGGCATCGATGCGCGCCACCTGCGGGGTGAAGTCGGCGCGGAAGCCCATCAGGCGACCGGACTGAGGATCGACCACCTTGAAGGTGCGCTGATCCAGGTCCTGGCCGGCGCCGGTCAGCAGCGATTCCAGGTACTCGATATGGGGGGTGACGACCAGTTCGTAACCCCAGCTCTGGAACAGGTCCAACACCTGGCGGCGCGCGATTTCGATGCGCGCCGCTTCAGGTGGCAGGACTTCCTCGATGCCATCTGGCAGAAGCCAGCGGTCTACCGTTGCCATGACGCCATTTCCCCTCTGGTCCGGGCGGTCTGCCCGTGGGCAGCCTTGATTGAAGCAGGCGTTGGCGCACAACAGCGGGCAGCACTGAGCCCAGCGCTGCCACCGTACCAACGACCCTGTGAATACGTTGCGCCTTGACGAAACAGGCCCGGCGCGTAACGCGAATGGACCTTGCAGACGCAAAAAAGCCGGGAATTTCCCGGCTGCCCGATCATACACCCCTTTTCATTCGGGATGCACCCCGCCGGGCGTTTTAGCTGCCCGGCGGAGGTGGATCGCTTACGGCTTGCTCTTGTCCAGGTAGCGGAAGAACTCGTTCTTCGGGTCCAGGACCAGCACGTCGCTCTTGCTGGAGAAGCTTTCGCGGTAAGCCTGCAGGCTACGGTAGAACGCATAGAAATCGGCGTTCTGGCCATAGGCCTTGGCGTAGATGGCGGCCGACTGGGCGTCGCCATCACCACGGGTTTCTTCCGCTTCGCGGTAGGCTTCGGCCAGCAGCACGCGGCGTTGGCGATCGGCGTCGGCACGGATGCCTTCGGCCAGCTCGTTACCCTTGGCGCGGTGCTCGCGGGCTTCACGCTCACGCTCGGTGCTCATGCGGTCGAACACGCTGCGGTTGACTTCCTTGGGCAGGTCGATGGCCTTGACGCGCACGTCGATGACTTCGATACCCAGCTCCTTGTTGGCCATCCGGTTCAGCGAGGCGGTGATGTCGGCCATCAGCGCGTCACGTTCACCGGACACCACTTCATGCAGCGTACGTTTACCGAACTGGTCACGCAGGCCACTTTCCAGACGACGCGAAAGACGCTCGTCGGCGATCTGCTTCATACCGGAGGTGGCGGTGTAGTAACGCTCGGCATCCTTGACCCGCCATTTGGCGTAGGCGTCGACCATCACGGCCTTCTTCTCGAGGGTCAGGAAGCGCTGGGTGGGGGCGTCGAGAGTCATCAGGCGGGCGTCGAACTTGCGCACCTGGTTGACGTACGGCACCTTCACATGCAGGCCAGGCTGGACATCGGCCTGGACTACGCGACCGAACTGCAGCATCACCGCACGCTCGGTTTGCGCGACGATGTAGAAGCAGTTCCAACCGACGATGACGACCACCACGAGGGCGATCAGGGCGAACAGCGATTTATTGCTCATCAGCGGCTCTCCCTGGTGCGTGGCGCCTGTTGTTGCGATTGCGAGTCCTGCGCGGCACGGGCCGCAGCGGCGTCGTTCGACGACGACGCACTGGCCGAGGTGCTAGGCGCGTTGCGGCTGCCTTCGACCATCTTGTCCAGCGGCAGGTAGAGCAGGTTGTTCTGCCCGTCCTTGGTCGAGATCAAGACCTTGCTGGTGTTGCTGTAGACCTCTTGCATGGTTTCCAGGTACAGGCGCTGACGGGTGACGTCGGGGGCCTTGTTGTACTCGGCGACCAGCTTGGTGAAGCGGTCAGCCTCACCCTTGGCGCGGGCGATGACTTCGTCGCGGTAGCCGTTGGCGTCCTCGATGATGCGCTGCGCCTGACCACGGGCCTCCGGCACCACGCCGTTGGCGTAGGATTCGGCCTGGTTGCGGGCGCGTTGCTCGTCTTCGCGGGCGCGGATCACGTCGTCGAAGGCTTCCTGCACTTCGCGCGGGGCTGCCGCGCTCTGTACGTTGACCTGGGTGACGGTGATGCCGGTGCGGTAGGTGTCGAGGAAACGCTGCAAACGTTCGCGGATGTCCACGGCCATCTGTTCACGGCCTTCGGTCAGCACCTGGTCCATGGAGGTCGAGCCCACCACGTGGCGCAAGGCGCTGTCGGTGGCATGTTGAAGGCTGATCTCGGGTTGGTCGACGTTGAGCACGAAGTCCTGCAGGTTGGAGATCTTGTACTGCACGGTCAGCGGCACCTCGACGATGTTCTCGTCTTCGGTGAGCATCTGCCCCTGCTTGGTGTAGGCCCGCTCGCGCGTGACGTTCTCCATGTACTTGCGATCGATCGGCGGGAAGTAGATGTTCAGGCCAGGCCCCACGGTTTCGTGGTACTTGCCGAAGCGCAGCACGACGGCCTGCTCCTGCTCGTCGACCACGTACACCGCGCTGTACAGCCAGATGGCCGCCAGCACGGCCAGGCCGATGCCCAACAGGCCCAGGCCGCCACCCTTGCCGGCGTTGCGGTCGCCACCGCCACCGCCACTGCGTTTCTTGCCGCCAAACATGCCATTGAGGCTGTCTTGCAGCTTGCGGAAGGCCTCGTCGAGATCCGGTGGTCCCTTTTTGTCGCCACCGCCGCCGCCGCCACCGCGTCGACCGCCCCAGGGATCTTGATTGTTCGAGTTGCCACCCGGCTCATTCCAAGCCATAGCGCTCTCCATCTGATAAAGCAAAGACGCGCCCACGGCGCGCCGGCCAATGCTACAGAATGCCTGATATCACTGCCCGAACACTGCCTCGGGCATTTATTGCAAAGTGTGTTGCGCAACGAACGCTTGTGGCTCGTGCCCGTCTCGGGTGACCAAACGATTGAGCTCCACCCAGGGCAGACGCACGCTCAAGAGGCTGCTGCCGTCTTCGTCGTGAGCCTCGCTCTGCACGGCGCCCATTGAGAAGAACTGCGCACGCAAACGGGCGAATTGCTGCCCAAGGCGCAAGGTACCGACGAACAGGTCGTCGCCCAGCAACTCGGCGATCGCCTGGCCCACCAGTTCCAGGCCACGTCCATCGCGCGCCGATACCCAGACCCGCTCCGGCTTGCCGTCGGCATTGCGCTGGATCTGCGGCTCGACCTCTTCGAGCAGGTCGAGTTTGTTATACACCTCGAGGATCGGCAAGCCTTCGGCCCCGATCTCGCCCAGCACTTCCAGCACCTGTTCGATCTGTTCCATGCGCTCGGGCTCATGGGCGTCGATCACGTGCAGCAGCAGGTCGGAGTTGCTCGATTCCTCGAGCGTTGCGCGGAACGCTTCGACCAGCTTGTGCGGCAGGTGCCGAATGAAGCCTACGGTGTCGGCCAGCACGATCGGACCGAGGTCCTTGAGCTCCAGGCGCCGCAGGGTCGGGTCGAGGGTGGCGAACAGCTGGTCGGCGGCGTACACGTCCGAGGAAGTCAGGGCGTTGAACAGCGTCGACTTGCCGGCGTTGGTGTAGCCCACCAGGGACACCGAAGGGATGTCGGCGCGGCGCCGACCGCGGCGGGCCTGCTCACGCTGGCTGCGCACCTTCTCCAACCGCGATTTGATCTGGCGCAGACGCACGCGCAGCAGACGACGGTCGGTTTCCAGCTGGGTCTCGCCCGGGCCGCGCATGCCGATGCCGCCCTTCTGCCGCTCGAGGTGGGTCCAGCCGCGCACCAGGCGCGTGCTCATGTGCTCGAGCTGGGCCAGTTCGACCTGCAGCTTGCCTTCATGGGTACGGGCGCGTTGGGCGAAGATGTCGAGGATCAGCCCCGTCCGGTCGAGCACGCGGCACTCGAACACACGTTCGAGGTTGCGCTCCTGACTGGGGGTGAGGGTGTGGTTGAAGATGACCAGGTCGACATGCTCGGCCTTGACCAGGTCGCGCAGCTCTTCGACCTTGCCGCTGCCGATGAGGAACTTGGCTGTGGGCTGATGGCGCGTCACCGTCGACAGCTGGACGATGTCGGCGCCTGCCGACAGCGCCAATTCCTGGAACTCCTGCGGGTCTTCGCGCGCCTCAGGGTTCTGACCTTCCAAGTGAACGAGCAACGCCCGTTCACCACCACCGTGGCGCTCAAAGAACAATGCGGGCTCCTATCAGGCGTTGCCTGGTTCGCTGTCACCTGACTCGGAATCGGACGGGCTGGGCAGACGTACCGGACGGGCCGGGACGACAGTGGAAATGGCGTGCTTGTAGACCATCTGGCTGACGGTGTTCTTCAGCAGTACCACGAACTGGTCGAAGGATTCGATGGAGCCTTGCAGCTTGATCCCGTTGACGAGGTAGATGGATACCGGGACCTTTTCTTTTCTCAAGGTGTTCAAGTAAGGGTCTTGTAGCGAATGCCCTTTTGACATATGCCGCACTCCTG
Source organism: Pseudomonas sp. UBA6562 (assembly GCF_002434265.1). Lineage (GTDB taxonomy): Bacteria > Pseudomonadota > Gammaproteobacteria > Pseudomonadales > Pseudomonadaceae > Aquipseudomonas. The sequence goes on from NZ_DJJS01000006.1 coordinate 209,373, forward strand.
TAAGGATCAATAATAGAAATTCTGGAAAAACTACGAATTCTGCCGACCTTCGCAAGGATAGCCGGCAATAGGCGGGGACTCAGCTCAATATGGAGACGCTTCCCAGGTATTTCAAGGTGCGGGACAGATTGTCGCAGGCCAGACTGTCCAGCCAATGTACGTCGGACCAGCCGCGCAACCAGGTGAACTGCCGCTTGGCCAATTGACGCGTGGCGATGATACCGCGTTCCTGCATCTCATTCTCATCCAGTTTGCCATCGAGATGGTCCCAGACCTGACGGTAGCCCACCGCCCGAATGGACGGCAGACCAGCGTGCAGATCCGCTCGATCTCGCAGCTTTCGGACCTCGCCGACGAGGCCCTGTTCCAGCATTTGAGAAAATCGTAGCGCAATTCGCTGATGCAGAATGTGACGATCTGTAGGCGCGATGGCCAAGCTGGCGACAGTATAGGGTAAATGCCCGGCTGCGCCTGCGTCTGCGTCGCGACTTTCAGCCAATTGACGGGCGCGGTGGGCGGTCATGCTCAGGCCACTGACGCGGTACACCTCCAGCGCCCGGATCAAGCGCTGCGGGTCGTTGGGGTGGATGCGCGCGGCCGACACCGGATCGACCTCGGCCAACTGCCGGTGCAGCGCCTCCAGGCCCTGGGTCTGTGCCAGGTGTTCGAGCTCGGCGCGCACCTGGGCATCGGCGGCCGGCATGTCCGCCAGTCCGTCGAGCAATGCCTTGTAATACAGCATGGTGCCGCCGACCAGCAGCGGGATGTTGCCGCGTGCGCTGATCTCGGCCATGGCCTGCAAGGCGTCGCGCCGGAACTCGGCCGCCGAATAGCTCTGCGCCGGGTCGAGGATGTCGATCAGCCGGTGCGGATGTGCGGCCAAAGTCGCCTTGTCGGGCTTGGCGGTGCCGATGTCCATGCCGCGATAGACCAGCGCCGAATCGACGCTGATCAGCTCGCAGGGCAGATGGCGGGTGAGTTCGATGGCCAGGTCGGTCTTGCCGGCCGCCGTCGGGCCCATCAGGAAGATTGCAGGGGGGTTGCCGCTCATGTCATCGACCGCGAAGGAACAGTTTATCCAGATCGTCCACACCCATCTGGGTCCAGGTCGGCCGGCCGTGGTTGCATTGGCCGCTGCGCTCGGTGGTCTCCATGTCGCGCAGCAGGGCGTTCATTTCGGGCAGGGCCAGGCGGCGGTTGGCGCGGATGGCGCCGTGGCAGGCCATGGTGCCGAGCAACTCGTTGAGGTGCGCCTGGATGCGGTCGCTGGTGCCGTATTCCATCAGGTCGGCGAGCACGTCCTGCACCAGCCGGTTGGCCTCGGCCTGCTTGAGCAGCGCGGGAATCTGGCGGATGGCCAGGGTTTCCGGGCCCAGGCGCTGCAGCTCGAAGCCCAGGCGCTGGAACCACTGCGCATGCTCTTCGGCGCAATCGGCCTCGCGCTGGCTCATGGCCAGGGATTCGGGCACCAGCAGCGGCTGGCCGCTGAGCCCTTCGCTGGCCATGGCCACCTTCAAGCGCTCGTACATGATCCGCTCATGGGCGGCGTGCATGTCCACCAGCACCAGGCCAACGGCGTTCTCGGCGAGGATGTAGATGCCCTTGAGCTGCGCCAGGGCAAAGCCCAGCGGGGGAATGTCGCCTTGCTGTTCGGGCAGCGCCGCCGTAGCGGGCGCGCCGTTGGTCAAGGGCGCGAAGTACTCGCGGTAGACCGCCTTGGCTTCGGCCAGCGGCATCGACTGCGGCGCACGCGGGGTGTACTGGTAGCCATAACCCGCACCTGCGCTACCGCCGTTCGCTGCGGGCGCGGCGTAAGGTTGCCCCTGGGGCTGTTCCAGGGTTGCGGCGGACAGGCGCATCTCGCCCTGGCCGCCGAACTCGCCGGCTTGCAATCCGGTCGGGCGCACCCCGGTAGGCTGTACCCCTTCGCTGGCAGCAGCAGGCGCCGCCAGCTGGTCTTCCGGACGCACCTCGGCAATCGCCCGATAGAGGGTGCTGTAGAGAAAATCGTGCACCATGCGCCCCTCGCGGAAACGCACTTCGTGCTTGGTCGGGTGCACGTTGACGTCGACGCCGCTCGGCTCGAGCTCGAGGAACAGCACGAAAGTCGGATGCCGGCCGTTGAACAGCACGTCGCGATAGGCCTGGCGTACCGCATGGGCGACCAGCTTGTCGCGCACGGCACGGCCGTTGACGAAGAAGTACTGCAAGTCGGCCTGGCTGCGGGAAAAGGTCGGCAGCCCTACCCAACCCCAGAGGCGCACGCCATTGCGCTCGACGTCCACCGGCAGGGCCTGCTCCAGAAAACCCGGCCCGCAAATGGCGCCCACGCGCCGCGCGCGGCTGACTTCGTCCGACGCCTCGTGCAGGCTGAGCACGCTCTTGCCGTTGTGGCGCACATGGAAACCCACGTCGAAACGGGCCAGGGCCAGGCGCCGGATGACTTCCTGCAAGTGATCGAACTCGGTTTTCTCGGTCTTGAGAAACTTGCGCCGCGCCGGGGTGTTGAAGAACAGGTCGCGCACTTCCACCGACGTGCCGACCGGATGCGCCGCCGGTTGCACCCGAGGCGCCATGTCGCGGCCTTCGGTTTCCACCTGCCAGGCTTCGCTGGCGTCGACGGTGCGCGAGGTCAGGGTCAGGCGCGACACGGAACTGATCGAGGCCAGCGCTTCGCCGCGAAAGCCTAAGCTGAGCACGCCTTCGAGGTCTTCGAGTTCGCGGATCTTGCTGGTGGCATGGCGCGCCAGCGCTAGCGGCAAGTCGTCGGCGGAAATGCCGACGCCATCGTCGCGCACGCGCAGCAGTTTGACGCCACCCTGCTCCACTTCGATGTCGATGCGCCGCGCGCCGGAGTCCAGGCTGTTCTCCAACAGCTCCTTGGCCACCGAGGCGGGCCGTTCGACCACCTCGCCCGCAGCGATCTGGTTGGCCAGCCGCGGGCTGAGCAGTTCGATGCGCGCTCCACCGCCCATCATTGCGACGCCAGCGTAGTGGCGGGAATGTTCAGGTGCTGGCCGACTTTCAGCTCATCGCTCTGCAAGCCGTTGGTCGAGCGCAGGCTGGCCACGCTGACCTGATAGCGCACGGCGATCATGGCCATGGTCTCGCCAGGGCGCACCGTGTGGTCACGCGGGCCCTGGGCGATCTTGCCGCTGTCGCGCAGCCAGGCGATGTAGGTGCCTGGCGGCGGATTCTGCTGGAAGAACTGCCGAAGCCCCGTATGGATCGAGCGGGCCAGGGCCTGCTGATGGCTGGGCGTGGCCAGCTTGTTGGCTTCGTTGGCATTGGAGATGAAGCCGGTTTCCACCAGGATCGAAGGGATGTCTGGCGATTTGAGCACCATGAAGCCGGCCTGCTCGACGCGCTGCTTGTGCAGCGAGGTGATGCGGCCCATGTTGCCCAGCACCTTCTGCCCGACGTTGAGGCTGGAGCTGAGGGTGGCGGTCATCGACAGGTCGAGCAGCACGCCTGCGAGCATGCGGTCCTTGTCGTCCAGGCTGACGTTGCCCGCGCCGCCGATCAGGTCGGAACGGTTTTCCGTGTCGGCCAGCCAGCGTGCGGTTTCGGACGTGGCGCCACGGTCGGACAGGGCGAACACCGAGGCGCCGAACGCGGCCTTGGACGGCGCGGCGTCGGCGTGGATGGAGACGAACAGGTCGGCGCCTTTCTTGCGGGCGATCTCGGTGCGCTTGCGCAGCGGGATGAAGTAGTCGCCGGTACGGGTCAGCTCGGCGCGGAAGCCTTTTTCGCTGTTGATCTGGCGCTGCAACTCCTTGGCGATCTGCAACACGATGTCTTTCTCGTGCTGGCCACGCGAGCCGGAAGCGCCCGGGTCTTCGCCGCCGTGGCCGGCGTCGATGGCCACGACGATGTCGCGCTTGCCGTTGGGCACCGGCTGCAGCTTGATTTGCGGCCGCGCCGGGGTGACCGGCACGGCTGGGGTGTTGTCCGGCGGGATCACGCTCGTCACCGGCGCAGGCGCCGGCGTGCTGGCGGCGATGGCGTCGGCTTCCTGGTCGTACAGGTCGACCACCAAACGGTTGCCGTACTGCGCGTTGGGCGCCAAGGTGAAGCTCTTGGGCGTGACGGCCTTTTTCAGGTCGATGACCACGCGCAGGTCGGTCGGGGTGCGCTGCGCCGAGCGCACGCTGGTGATCGGGGTGTTGGAGGTGGCGGCGTTCAGCGAGCCACCGAGGGTCGCGCCATTGATGTCGATGACCAGCCGGTTCGGGGCGCTCAGGGTGAACACGCTGTGCTGCACCGGGCCCGACAGGTCGAAGACCAGCCGCGTGTTATCCGGCGCGCGCCACAGGCGCATGCTCTTGACCTGCGTGACGGCCAACGCTTGCAAAGCCACTGTGCTGAGCAACAGCCCAACCACGGCGGCCAGTGCGCGTATGCGCATACCTACCCCACTCACTTGTGATTATCGGCGGCCAGAGCGGCACACCATGCTTGGCCACGAGGGCTGTGTGGCGCCAGAACCAGCGAGCGTCCGCCCGCCTGGGCGCTCATGGTAATGGTCAGGTCGGGCTTTGGCAAAACGCCTGCACCCTTTTCGGGCCATTCGAACAGACATAGGGCTTCTTCCGCGAAATAGTCGCGGATGCCCATGAACTCCAGCTCTTCGGGATCGGCCAGGCGGTACAGGTCGAAATGGTAGACGCGCTGCGCGCCGATCTCGTACGGCTCGACCACGGTGAAGGTCGGGCTTTTCACCGCCCCCGTATGCCCCAGGCCGCGGATCAGCCCACGGGACAGGGTGGTTTTGCCGGCGCCCAGGTCGCCCTCCAGAAAGACGCTGCCGTGGCCGCCCGTGACCGCGGCCAGGCGCGCGCCAAAGGCGACAGTGGCCGGCTCGTCGGCAAGAAAAAGGGTTATGCCTGACACGTTGAATGTTCCTCTAGCAACTCTCGAATGACCGGTATCACATCGCTGGCCGCCAGCCCCCTGCCCTGCCCGCCGAGCCGTTCGCCCGCGCAGGCATGCAGCCAGACACCCAGCGACGCCGCCTGCCAGGCGTCCAGGCCCTGGGCCAGCAACGCGGCCAGCACGCCGGTCAGCACGTCGCCGAAGCCGGCGCCGGCCATCGCAGAGTGACCACGTTCGCATACCCCCAGTTCCCCGCCTGGCGCGGCGATCAGGGTGCCGGCGCCCTTGAGCACGCAAATGCTGGAATGGCGGCGCGCCAAGGTGCGGGCGGCCCAGGGCCGGTCGGCCTGCACGGCCTCAGTGGAAATGCCTAACAGCCGCGCGGCTTCGCCCGGGTGTGGCGTGAGGATGCTGCCAGCCCGCAGGGCCAGCGGGTGGCTCGCCAACAGGTTCAGCGCATCGGCATCCCACACCTGCATCTGCTCGCTGCGCGCCACCACCGAGAGCAGGCTGCGGCCCCAGGCGGCCTGGCCCAAGCCCGGACCGACCACCAGTACTGTGGCGCGCTCGAGCACGTCCACCAGTTGATTGGCCGAGTGCACGCCCAGGCACATGGCTTCCGGCAGCCGCGCCAGGCTCGCCGGCACATGTTCCGGGCGCGTGGCCACGCTGACCAGGCCGGCGCCACAGCGCAGCGCGGCCTCGGCGCTGAGCAGCACAGAGCCGCCGGTGCCGAGGTCGCCACCGACCACCAGCACGTGGCCGAAATCGCCTTTGTGGGCATCGGCCGGGCGTGGCGCCGGGCCTGCAAGGTCGTCGCCGATCAGCACGCGGGGTGCGTTGGGGCTGTGTTTGGTCTGGGGCATAGGGTCAAGGGCTCCGATGTCTGGCAGAATTATACGCACCTGAGCCCGTATTGCCTTACCCATCCATGTCCGCTTCCCTGCCCGACCTCACCACACTGACCCAGTCGATCAAAGACTGGGGCCGCGAACTCGGTTTTGCCCACGTCGGCATCGCCGGCATAGACCTTGGCGAGCACGAACAGCACCTGGAGCGCTGGCTCGACGCCGGCTACCACGGCGAAATGGACTACATGGCCGCCCACGGCAGCAAGCGCTCGCACCCTGCCGAACTGATTCCCGGCACCTTGCGTGTGGTTTCGCTGCGCATGGACTACCTGCCCGGCGACACGCGCATGGCCCAATTGCTGGCCCAACCCGACAAAGCCTACGTCTCGCGCTACGCCTTGGGTCGCGACTACCACAAGCTGGTGCGCAAGCGCGTGCAGCACCTGGCCGAGCGCATCCAGCAGGCCATCGGCCCGTTCGGCTACCGCGCCTTCGTCGACAGCGCGCCGGTGCTGGAAAAGGCCCTCGCCCAAGAAGCCGGGCTCGGCTGGATCGGCAAGAACACCCTGCTGCTCAACCGCAAGGCCGGCAGCTACTTCTTTCTCGCCGAGCTGTTCGTCGACCTGCCGTTGCCGGTCGATGCCGCCCAGGCCAGCGAGCACTGCGGACGGTGCAGCGCGTGTTTGGAAGTGTGCCCCACCCAGGCCTTCGTCGGCCCGTACGTGCTCGACGCGCGGCGCTGCATCTCCTACCTGACCATCGAACTCAAAGGCGCCATTCCAGCGGAACTGCGCCCCTTGATCGGCAATCGCGTGTTCGGTTGCGACGACTGCCAGATCGTCTGCCCGTGGAACCGCTTCGCCAAAACCACTCAGGAAAACGACTTCATGCCCCGCCACGGCTTGGACAACGCCGACCTGGCCGAGCTGTTCCTGTGGGACGAAACGCGCTTTCTCAGCCTCACCGAAGGCTCGCCCCTACGCCGCGCCGGCTACGAGCGCTGGTTGCGCAACCTGGCGGTGGGCCTGGGCAACGCGCCTTCGACCATCCCCGTGCTCGAAGCGCTGAACGCGCGCCGCGAGTACCCCTCGGCATTGGTCAGGGAGCACGTCGAGTGGGCGCTGGCCGAACACCGGCGGCGCAGCGAGGCGTGAACGCCGCGTCTACTGCTGATCGTCGTAGTGGAATTTGGGCATTTCCCAATGGAAACGGATCGCCAGCAGGCGTAGCAGGAAGCCGCCGAACAAGGTCAGCAGCATGGACTGCTCGGCCGGCACCTGGAAGTGCACGCACGCCAGGTAGAACCAGGCTGCGGCGAACGACACGCTGGCGTACAGCTCCCGACGAAACACCAGGGGGATGTCGTTGCAGAAGATGTCGCGCAGGATGCCGCCGAACACGCCCGTGATCACCCCGCTGATCGAAGCCACCAGCATGCCCTGGCCCATTTCCAGGGCGGTCATGCAGCCGATCAGGGTGAAGGCCACCAGGCCCAAGGCATCGAGCACCAGGAACAGGGTGCGCAGGCGGCGCATCAGCGGGGCGATGAACATGGTGAGGATCGCCGCCAGGCTGGTCAGCACCAGGTATTCGGGGTGCTTGACCCAGGTCAGTGGGTAGTGCCCGAGCAGCACGTCGCGCACCGAGCCGCCGCCGAGCGCGGTGACGCAGGCGATCAGCACCACGCCGAACCAGTCCATGCCGCGCCGACCGGCCGACAGCGCGCCGGTCATGGCCTCGGCGGTGATGGCGATGAGGTAGAGCATCAGCAGCATGGCGCAGGTCCGTGGGCAAAAGGCGCGCAGTCTAACCAGTCTGCCCGCGCACCAGAAGGGGGCAGCGGGACAATCGCTGCCCGCGCCGCTCAGACCTTGATGAAATGCTCGCGGTAGTGCTGCAGCTCGGCGATCGATTCGCGGATGTCGTCCAGCGCCAGGTGGGTGCCGCCCTTCTGGAAGCTGTCGCGCACGTGGGGCGCCCAGCGCGCCGCCAGTTCCTTGAGGGTGGAGACGTCGAGGTTGCGGTAATGGAAGTAGCTTTCCAGCGTCGGCATGTGGCGATAGAGGAAGCGGCGGTCCTGGCCGATGCTGTTGCCGCAGATCGGTGACTTGCCCTTGGGCACCCACTGTTCGAGGAACGCGATGGTCTGCGCTTCGGCCTCGGCCATGCTGATGCGGCTGTCGCGCACGCGCTGGGTCAGACCGGAATTGCCGTGGGTACGGGTGTTCCATTCGTCCATGCGCGCCAGCACGTCGTCGCTGTGGTGGATGGCGATCACCGGGCCTTCGGCCAGGGTGTTCAGATCGCTGTCGGTGACGATGGTGGCCATCTCGATGATGACGTCGTTGTCTGGATCCAGGCCGGTCATTTCCAGGTCGATCCAGATCAGGTTCTGTGGGTTTGGCATAGAGGCTCCTCGGGTAGCCAGTCATAGTAGCCTAGCCGGCGTGCGGCCTGAAGCGAGCGAATCGGCGCAGGGCACGCCGTGCTAGACTGCGCGCTGTTTTCTCCAAGCCGCCACAACGGAACCCTCATGGCCAAACGCCAACTCAATCGCCGGCAAAGCTGGCGCATCGAAAAGATCCAGGGCGAGCGCGCCGCGCGCGCCGCCAAACGCGAGCAACATGCATTGCAGGAACTCGAAGGCGGCGACCTGGGCCCCGAGCAGTTGGGCCTGGTCATCGCGCATTTCGGTGTGCAGGTGGAGGTCGAAGCGCAAGAGGGCGACAACGCCGGCGAAGTGTTCCGCTGCCACCTGCGCGCCAACCTGCCGGCGCTGGTGACCGGCGACCGGGTGGTGTGGCGCTCGGGCAACCAGGGCATCGGCGTGATCGTCGCGCAGATGCCGCGCACCACCGAGCTGCGCCGGCCGAACAACCACGGCCAGCTCAAGCCGGTGGCGGCCAACGTCGATCTGATCGTCATCGTCTTCGCCCCGGCCCCCGAGCCGCACCCCAACCTCATCGACCGCTACCTGGTGGCCGCTGAGCATGCCGGCATCCGCCCGCTGCTGCTGTTGAACAAGGCCGACCTCATCGACGAGCACAACGCCCCGGCGCTCAACGCCTTGCTGCAGGTGTACCGCGACCTCGGTTACCCGCTGCTGGAAGTCTCGGCGCACCAGGGCGACGGCATGCAGCGCCTGCAAGCCCTGCTCGACGGGCATATCAGCGTGTTCGTCGGCCAATCGGGTGTAGGCAAATCGTCGTTGGTCAACAGCCTGCTGCCCTTGGCGCAGACCCGGGTCGGCGACTTGTCGGAGTGGTCGGGCCAGGGCACGCACACCACTACCACCGCGCGCCTGTACCACTTCCCCAATGGCGGCGACCTGATCGACTCCCCCGGCATCCGCGAATTCGGCCTGGGCCATGTCAGCCACGTCGATGTGGAGGAAGGCTTCATCGAGTTCCGCGACCTGTTCGGCACCTGCCGCTTCCGCGACTGCAAGCACGACCGCGAGCCCGGCTGCGCACTGCTCAAGGCGCTGGAGGAAGGGCGCATCTCGCAGCAACGGATGAACAGCTACCGCTCGATCATCGCCAGTTTGCCGCAGGAAACCTACTGAGTTCGGCAACCGCTGCCCGCTGAACGCGCAACGCCCATGACCGTGGCACGGTTCATGGGCGTTGTGCTTTTGGGCGCGACAAACGACAAGCGCTCTGTCGATGGCGGCCAGGTTACTCCTGGCTGTCTTCCATGCGCAGCGTGCCGTCTTCGAAGATGTTCAGCTTCTGGCGCAGCTCGCGCGGTTGCAAGGGCGCCTGCTGCGCACCATCGAGGCTGGCGCTGGGCGGTGCCGTAGCGCCCGCCGGCGTGGTGCCGGCCGGTGCTGCGCCAGGGGCCGCGGCACCGGGCGCCGGCGTGCCTTGCGGGGTGTCGCCGGGTGCCTGGCTGCCCTGCTCGCCCTCGATGTCGCGCTGGGCCTTCTTGGTCAGCACCACGATGTCGATCCGCCGGTTGACCGGGTTGAGCGGGTCCTTGCGGTCGAACAACGACGACGAACCGTAGCCCACCACCCGCGCCACCTGATCCTCCGAGTAACCACCGGCGACCAGCGCGCGGCGCGCGGCGTTGGCGCGGTTGGCCGACAGCTCCCAGTTGCCGAAGCCGCCGCCGCCCACGAACGGTTTGGCGTCGGTATGGCCGCTGACGCTGATCTTGTTCGGCACCGCCTTGATGGTGTCGGCCATGGCCAGCAGGATGTCTTCGAAATACGGCTGCAAGCGCGCGCTGCCCAGGTCGAACATGGGTCGGTTCTCGGCGTCCATGATCTGGATGCGCAGGCCGTCCTGGGTGATCTCGAACAGGATCTGGTCCTTGAACTTCTGCAGCTCCGGGTTCTCGTTGACCTTGTTCTGCAACTCCTGCAACAGCAGTTCGAGGCGCTCGCGCTCGACCTGCTCGGCCATGCTCTCGATCTGGTCCTTGTTCACCTGCGGGTTGAGCGGCGGCGTGGACTCCATCTTCGGCTCGGGGTTGATGGTCTTGTCCGGCGCCATTTCCGGCGAACCGCCCAGGTCGATGACGTAGGGCGTGCCGCTTTCGGCGAAACCGATCGGGTCCTGGAAGTAGCCGGCGATGGCGATCTTCTGCTCCGGGGTGGCCGTGGACATCAGCCACAGCACCAGGAAGAACGCCATCATGGCGGTGGCGAAGTCGGCGAAGGCGATCTTCCAGGCACCGCCGTGGTGGCCGTCGCCGAAGCGCTTGACGCGCTTGACGATGATGGGCTGGTTGTTCTCCATGACTCAGCGACCGCGTACCGACTGTTCCAGCTCCGAGAAGCTCGGGCGATGGCCCGGGTAAAGCACCTTGCGGCCGAACTCCACGGCCAGGGTCGGCGGCATGCCCGAGGCCGAGGCCACCAGCGAGGCCTTGATCGCCTCGTAGACGTTGATCTCTTCCTTGGCGTCGTGCTTGAGGCAGTTGGCCAGCGGACCGAAGAAGCCGTAGGCGGCGAGGATACCGAAGAAGGTCCCCACCAGCGCCGCGCCCACGTGCATGCCGATGGCCGCCTGGTCGCCTTCGCCCAGCGAGGCCATGGTCACCACGATGCCCAGTACCGCGGCCACGATGCCGAAACCGGGCATGCCGTCGGCGATGCCGGTGACTGCGTGCGAGGGGTGTTCGAGTTCTTCCTTCATGTTCAACAGTTCCATGTCGAACAAGCCTTCGAGCTCGTGCGGCGCCATGTTGCCGGTGGACATGATGCGCAGGTAGTCGCAGATGAAGGCGATCATCGACGCGTCGCCGACGATGGACGGGTATTTGCTGAAGATGGGGCTGGCGGCCGGGTCTTCGATGTCGGCCTCGATGGCCATCATGCCTTCGCGGCGGCTCTTGTTGAGGATCTCGTAGATCAGCCCGAGGATTTCCAGGTAGAAAGCGTGGTTGAAGCGCGACTTGAACATCTTCAACGACTTCTTGAAGACGTGCATGGTCATGTGGCCGGGGTTGGCCTGGATGAACGCACCCAACGCGGCACCGCCGATGATCAGCACTTCGAAGGGCTGGATCAGCGCCGCGATCTTGCCGTGGGAAAGCACGTAACCGCCCAGCACGCTGGCGAATACGATGATGATGCCGATAATTTTTGCCATAAAATTCAACGTATTGACGTGGGTGATCTAGGACCGCGAGGGGTGCTCTGAAACTCTTCTTCTACTTATCGGCAGAACTGCGCCAGACTATAGCCACTCCTAGCGAAAAGCCAGTTTGGACTGATGTCAAAATGCCAAGTGAAACCAGGGTACCGAGTCAGGTTCCAGCGACGTTAGAGGCGTGGGTCAAGCTGCTCGACGGCGTCCGCCTGCCGGTGGCCAAAGACAGCCACGACCGCGTGCTGTCGGCGATCAACGACAGCCGCCGCTCGCTGCGCGACATCGCCGAACTGTTGCAGGGCAGCCCCGCACTGGTGCTGTCGGTGATGCGCGAGGCCAACCATTCGGCCAACGCCAGCCAGGCCGAACCGGCCGAAAGCCTGGAAGTGGCGCTCAACCGCCTGGGTCTGGCGCGCTGCGCGCAGTTGCTGGCGCGGCTGCCCGCCGTGCCAAGCGACGACCTGCCGCCGGTGCTCAACCAGTTCGTGCAGATCAGCCAGCATGCCAGCCAACAGGCCAGCGGCCTGTTCGCCAGCCGGCTGGCGCGACTGTGGCAGGAGATCCACTGGGGCAGCCTGCTGTTCCTCTCGCCCCTGTGGCCCTTGGCCCTGACCTTCCCCGCCCTGCTCGACGACTGGGAACTACGGGTGATCCACAAGGGCGAGGACGCTGCCGAGGTGGAGCAGGAACTGTTCGGCGTACGCATCATGGCCCTGTGCCGTGCGGTGGCCGAGCATTGGCGGCTGCCCGAATGGGTGACCCAGGGCTACCGCCTGTTGCTCGAAGAACGCGAGCAACTGGCCCAGGCGATCAACATCTCCCGCGAGCAGGACAGCCTCGTCCAGCAACACCGGCTGGACGAAGAGCCCGGTCTGCGCCGCTGGTTCAACCAGCCGGCCAACACAGTGCTGCTGGCCAACAACCTGGCCCTGGCCGCGCAAGTGGGCTGGGACAACCCGCACCTGCTGCGCTGGCAACTGCTCACCGCGCTGTACCTGCAAACCAGCCTGGACGACGTGCAGAACCAGGTGCACCAACAGGCCGCGGTCAGCGCCCGCCGGCACGCGCGCCCGGGCCTGTTCCACCCGGCCGAGGCGCTGCTCTGGCCCTGGCAGCAACGCCGCCCGCACCCCGACATGCTGACGCCACCGCCGCCTACGGCCGAAGAACTGGCGCACTGGCGCAGCCTGTGCAACGAACTGCTGGCGCAGAACACGCGCTTCACCAATGCCGTGCACCTGGCCACCCAGGCCCGCGATGCGTTGGTCGCCTGCGGCTTCAACCGCGTCATGCTGCTGGCGTTCGACCGCGCCAACGATTGCCTGCGCGTGCAGCAGATCGCCGGCCTGCCCAAGGAGATGCTGGCGGTGAACCTGCCCACCACCGGCAACAAACTGCTGGAACGGCTGGTGCGCCAGGCTGCGCAACTGCGCCTGACCCCGGAAAACCATCGCCAGTACGCCCCCTTGTTCCCTGCCCCGCTGCGTCCGTTGCTGCGTAGCGAACACCTGCTGTTGCGCTCGCTGGCGGTCGACGGCAACGTAGTGGCGCTGGTGCTGGCCGACCAGGGCGCCCGCCCCTTGTCCGAGGTCGGCGTGCAGGCCTTCGCCAAGACCATGCCCTGCATCGAGCGCGCGCTGGCGAGCTTCGGCAACCGCGGCGCCTGAGGCGTCACGCGCAGCGCCTGCACACCTTCCCGGCCCTGCCCCACATCGCGCGATCGAGTATCGCGCCTGTACCTGGGCTACAATCGCCCCCTGATTTTTCGGAGACCCTGGATGACTGACTTTTCCGGCTTGCCCCTGGTGATCGAGGTTGCCGACCTGCTGCCGCGCCTGGACGCACCCGAGCTGATCCTGGTCGACCTGACCAGCGCCAGCCGCTATGCCGCCGGGCACGTGCCTGGTGCGCACTGGGTCGACAGCAAGCGCACGCAGCTTGGCCAACCGCCGGCGCCGGGCTTGCTGCCGAGTCAGGCCACCCTGGAAAAGCTGTTCGCCGACCTCGGGCACCGCGAAGACGCGGTGTACGTGGTGTACGACGAAGAAGGCGGCAGTTGGGCCGGCCGCTTCATCTGGTTGCTCGACGTCATCGGCCACACCCGCTACCACTATCTCAACGGCGGCATCCATGCCTGGCCCACCGACGCCCTGTCGACCGAAGTGCCGGCCAACGCCGTCAGCGACGTGGCGTTGCAGCTGCGCGCCGAACCCACCGCCACCCGCGAATACCTGCAAAGCCGCCTGGGCGCAGCGGACCTCGCCATCTGGGACGCGCGCGCGCCCGAGGAATTCGACGGCCGCAAAGTGCTCGCCGCCCGCGGCGGCCACATTCCCGGGGCGACCAACCTGGAATGGACCGTAGCCATGGACCCTGCCGACCACCTGCGCATCCGCCGCGACGTCGCCGAGCTGCTGCGCGCCCACGGCATCACCCCGGACAAGGAAGTGGTCACCCACTGCCAGAGCCATCGCCGTTCCGGCTTCACTTATCTGGTGGCCAAGGCCCTCGGCTATCCAAGGGTCAAGGCCTACGCCGGCTCCTGGAGCGAATGGGGCAACCACCCGGACACGCCTGTAGACGTTTAAGGAAAACCCAATGAAATCCCGCTTGTTCATCCTCAGCCAGTACCTGCTGCCCCACCACCTGCTGTCGCGTCTGGCCGGCTGCGTCGCCGAATGCCGCGTGCGCTGGTTCAAGAACGCCTTCACCGCCTGGTTCGCCAAGCGCTACCAGGTCGACATGTCCCAGGCGCTGGTCGAAGACCTGACCGCCTACGAGCACTTCAACGCCTTCTTCACCCGCGCCCTGAAGCCTGAAGCACGCCCGCTCGACCCCACGCCCGGCGCCATCCTCTGCCCGGCCGACGGTGCCGTCAGCCAGGTGGGCCAGATCGAGCACGGCCGCATCTTCCAGGCCAAGGGCCACAGCTTCAGCGCCCAGGAACTGCTCGGCGGCGACCCGGCCCTGGCCGCGCCGTTCATGGGCGGCGAGTTCGCTACGGTGTACCTCTCGCCCAAGGACTACCACCGCGTGCACATGCCGCTGGCCGGCACCCTGCGCGAAATGGTCTACGTGCCGGGCCAACTGTTCTCGGTCAACCAGACCACCGCGGAAAACGTCCCCGAGCTGTTCGCCCGCAACGAGCGCGTGGTGTGCCTGTTCGACACCGAGCGCGGGCCGATGGCCATGGTGCTGGTCGGCGCGATGATCGTGGCGTCTGTGGAAACGGTCTGGGCCGGTTTGGTGACGCCGCCCAAGCGCGAACTGAAGACCGTGCGCTACGACGAAGCCAGCCGCGCGCCGATCCACCTGGAGAAAGGCGCCGAAATGGGTCGCTTCAAGCTGGGTTCGACGGTGGTGGTGCTGTTCGGTCCCGAGCAGATGCAATGGGGCGATGTCGGCGCGGGTTCGGCCGTACGCATGGGCCAGTTGCTGGCCATGCCGAAACAGGCTTGATGCGCTGCGTGGCCCTACGGGGCTGCGCTTCCTTTTTTGCGTAGCAACGAAAACGCCCGGTATCCAGTACCGGGCGTTTTCGTTCGAGGGTGGCGCGGGTCAGACGCGGGTCTGGCGATCGCGCAAGCCGAGCAGATACAACACGCCATCGAGCCCCAGGGTGGAGATGGCCTGCTTGGCCGACTGGCGCACCAGCGGCTTGGCGCGGAAGGCCACGCCCAAACCGGCCAGCGCCAGCATCGGCAGGTCGTTGGCGCCGTCGCCCACGGCGATGGTCTGCTCCAGTTGCAGCCCCTCCTTGATGGTCAGCTCCTGCAACAGATCGGCCTTGCGCTGGGCATCGACGATCGGTTCGATGGTTTCGCCGGTCAGTTTGCCATCGACCACGTCCAGTTCGTTGGCGAACACATAGTCGATGCCCAGGCGCGCCTGCACCTGCTTGGCGAAGTAGCTGAAGCCGCCGGAAAGGATGGCGGTCTTGTAGCCCAGGCGCTTGAGTTCGGCGAACAGGTTTTCGGCACCCTCGGTCAGGCGCAGCGAGGCGCCGATCTGGTCCAGCACGCTCACGTCCAGGCCCTTGAGCAGCGCCATGCGCTCCTTGAAGCTGGCGCGGAAATCCAGCTCGCCACGCATGGCCCGCTCGGTGATGGCGGCGACCTGCTCGCCGACCCCGGCGGCCTTGGCCAATTCGTCGATGACTTCGGCCTCGATCAGCGTCGAGTCCATGTCGAACACGGCCAGGCGACGGTTGCGCCGGTAGAGGTCGTCCTTCTGGAAGGCGATGTCGACGTCCAGCTCGCTCGACAAGGCAAAGAACTCGGCGCGCAGGGCCTGCACGTCGGAAGGCTCGCCGCGCACGGAAATCTCCACTGCCGAGCGGCTCCCGTCGACCGGCGCATCCAGGGCGATGCGCGCGGACAGGCGCTCGATGCGCTCGATGGTCATGCCATATTTGGAGATCACCGCACTGGCGCGCTGCAACTGCGCGGGGGTGATCTGCCGGCTGAGCAGCGTGACCACGTGCCGCGCATCGCCATGGCCTTCGGCCCAGTGCTGGTAATCGGCTTCGGAGATGGGCGTGTAGCGGGCCTGCAGGTTCAGTTCGTGGGCCTTGGCCTGCACGCTCTGCAACAGGTGGGTGGCCACTTCGTTGTCGGGCAGGTCGACCAGAATGCCGAACGACAAAGTGCCGTGCATGACGGCAAGACCGATGTCGAGGATGTTCACACCGCCCTGGAGCAGGACGCCGGTGAGGGCGGCAGTGAGACCGGGTCGGTCTTCACCGGTGATGTTGATCAGGACGATTTCGCGCAAGACCTGGCTCCGAAAGGATGAAAAATGCGCATTCTACCGATTTTCCGTGACCGCTGGGCACATCGCCTACTTTGCCGCCATATGACGTGTCGCTATACTCCGCCCCACACTTTTTGCCATAAAGAGCCGCGCTGTGATCCGGCCCACGCCCGTCAAACCCGACAACTTCTTCGTGATGCTCTTTCGCGCCCTGCGCCAACGTCGCATTCCCTTGGTTCTGCGCATCGCCAGCCACACCATTTTCATGGTGGCGCTGGCGCTGGTGATCTATGCCTGCGTCATGGGCCTGCAATTCAAGCAGGCCATGCACGACCAGGCCGACGCCCTCGGCCAGAGCCTGACGTTGCAGACCGCCTCCTCGGCCACCGAGCTGCTGGTGGCCAACGACATCCTCAGCCTCAACGTGCTACTGGGCAACCTGGTGAAGAACCCGCTGGTGGCCCACGCCGCGATCTACAGCGTGGACAACCGCATCCTCGCCGAAGCCGGCGAGCGTCCGCGCAACGGCCTGCTGGGCGAAGCCGAAGGGTTGTACCAGAGCAAGATCACCTTCCAGGACGTCACCGCCGGGCAGCTGCGCATCAGCCTGGACATGAACGAGTTCCAGCAGCCGATGCTCATCAGCTTGCAGAGCATGGGCATCATGGCCGCCATCCTGCTGTGCCTGGCGCTGACCTTGAGCCTGCGCCTGGGCCGCTACATCAGCACCCCGCTGCTGCAGTTGCGGGTCTGGCTGCGCGACCCGCACCACCTCACCCCCGGCACCGAGCGCCACGACGAAATCGGCGACCTCGCCCGCCAGTTGCATGCCCGCCTGGCGCCACCGGCACCGCCCGAGCCCGAGCCCGAGCTGGAACCCGAGTTCGAATACGACGACGAAGACGATGACGCGCTGACCGCCGAAGACGCTCCGCTGAGCCTGCGCGAACGTGCCGCCATCCCCAAACCGAGCGCGCGCACCCAAGTGCATGCCGACGATGACGACGACGAAGCCTTCGCCGGCCTGCTTGACGACGAACAACCCGTGCCCGTGGTCCAGCCGTTCCATGAGGCTCCCGGCGAGCCGCAGTTCACTGCCGTGCTGGCCGTGCAACTGGGCTCGCAGGAGCAGCTGCGCCGCTTGCCGCGCACCCGTCTCGGCGAACTGCTTGAGCGCTACCGCGAGTGTCTGAACCAGGCCGTTTCGCTGTACGAAGGCGAGCTGCACTCGCTCAACGACGGCAGCGCCCTGCTGCTGTTCCACAGCCGCCAGTGCGGCGACGACTACCTGACCAACGCCATCTGCTGTGGCGAGTTGCTACGTGCCCTGGGCCACGCCTTGCAGATCGAGGTGGCCGACAGCGGCATCACCCTGCAACTGCAACTGGGTCTGACGGTGGACGACGATCTCTACGGGCTAGACCAGGTCGACCTGCTCATGGCCGAGAAGGCCCAGGATGCCCTGGCGCTGTCGCAACACAGCCGCAACCTGCTGCTGGTCGAGCGTCAGATCGGCGACGATTCGCTGATCCGCCAACGTGCGCGCATCCGCCCCATCGCCAGCCCCGAAGGCGCCTGCTGCGTGGAGCGCTTGCTCGAGCCCTACCCGTCGATGCTCGAACGTCAACTGGCGCGCATGCATGAGCACCGCAGCTGATCTCGGTCGGCCATCCATGAAAAAGCCCGCAGCGATGCGGGCTTTTTTATGGATGCGATCAAGCGGTAGCGCGGCTTAGAAGCGATAGACTTCCATGTGGGTACGCACCGGCGACACCATGGGAATGCGCGACTTTTCCGGCCCGCGCTTGACTTGCGCGGCAGGCTTCTTCACTGGCGCCTCGACCAGCGCCGGCTGGTTGGCCAGAGGCTTGAGGGCGGTGCTCAGCTGCTCGGCCAGTTTTTGCAGCAACTGCCCCTGAGCCTGCACTTGGGCGCTTTCGCTACCTGCATGCGGCTGTTCCAAATGCACGATGCGGTTGTCGCGCACCTGGCCACGGCGATCCAGCACGCGCCACTGCGCGTCGAGCACGGCCGGTTGTTTGCTGCCCGAATCCAACCGCGTGATCGACAGCAGCACCTGCGCATCGGGCGTAAAGCCGGTGCCGGCGGGCGCCAGCACCACGCGCTGACTGTCCAGGCGCCAGGCCAGCTGGCGCACCAGCAATTGGTCGATGTCCGACGACAGGCTGCCCGCCCAACGCCCATCGACCGCAGCGCTCAGGCTGCCATCGGCCTGGCGTTGCAGGAAGGTTTCACGTTGCAGGTAGTCGGCCACCGACACCGGGCCCACCACCACGGCCATGCCGGAAGCCTGGGTCGGCTGCCCGGGCTGGCCGCTGTCCAGCTGGTACAACGCCATAGGCTGATGCACGCTGCATCCGGCCAGGGTCAGCAGGCCAGTCATCAACAAGGTCAATGGAAGGCGTGGAAATCTCATTCGTCCCATCCAGGCGGCCGCACTGAGCTGGCCGCAGTGATACTTGAGTAAACCTCTGGGCGCATCAGGGGCCCTGGCGCCGCGGGGCGCTATCATCCGTGAAATGGCGCCGCGACTCCAGCACTTAAAAGTCGCGGCGCCTCGCACACTCAGGCGGGCCGTTCCACCGTCAGGCCATCGACGCGCTGGAAGCCACGCGGCAGTTTGCTGCCGCGCCGGCCGCGTTCGCCCTTGTAGTGTTCGAGGTCGTCGGGCTTGAGCGACAAGGTGCGTTTGCCGGCCTGCAGGACCAGGGTCGAACCCTCGCCCAACACCGCCAGGTCGCTGACGTACTCTTCGCGGCTGGCCACCCGTTCGCCCGGCACGCCGATGATCTTGTTGCCCTTGCCCTTGCCCAATTGCGGCAGGTCGCTGATCTTGAACACCAGCAGGCGGCCTTCGGTGGTCACGGCGGCCAGCCAGTCGTTGGCACGGTCGAGCACCGGGCGCGGTGCCATGACCTTGGACCCGTTGGGCAGGCTCAACAGCCCTTTGCCCGCCTTGTTCTTGGCTTGCAGGTCTTCGCCTTTGACCACGAAGCCATAGCCGGCATCGGAGGCCACCACGTACAGCGCACTGTCGTCGGGAACCAGCACGCAATCGAAGGTCGCGCCCGGCGGCGGCGTCAGGCGGCCGGTCAGGGGTTCGCCCTGGCCCCGTGCCGACGGCAGGCTATGGGCGGCCAGCGAATAACTGCGCCCAGTGGAATCGATGAGCACGGCGAATTGATTGGAACGCCCGGCCGCTGAGGCTTTGAAGCCGTCGCCGGCCTTGTAGGCCAAGCCCGTGGCGTCGATGTCGTGGCCCTTGGCGCAGCGGATCCAGCCTTTTTCAGACAGCACCACGGTGACCGGCTCGGCCGGCATCAGCTCGTTTTCCGACAGGGCCTTGGCCTCGGCACGCTCGACGATGGGCGAGCGGCGCGCGTCGCCGTAGGTCTCGGCATCCTTGAGCAGTTCGCTGCGCACCAGCTTGCGCAGCTTGGCCTCGCTGCCCAGCAGGCCGCTGAGTTTGGCCTGTTCCTTGAGCAGTTCGTCCTGCTCGCCACGGATCTTCATTTCCTCCAGGCGCGCCAACTGCCGCAGGCGCGTCTCGAGGATGTAGTCGGCCTGGGTTTCGCTCAGCCCGAAACGGGCGATCAGCGCCTGCTTGGGCTGGTCCTCGGTACGAATGATGTGGATCACTTCGTCGAGGTTGAGGAAGGCGGTGAGCAAGCCGTCGAGCAGGTGCAGGCGCCGCTCGACCTTGTCCAGACGGAACTGCAAGCGCCGGCGCACGGTGCCGATGCGGTACTGCAGCCACTCCTGCAACAGCGTGCGCAGGTTCTTCAGTTGCGGGCGCCCGTCCAGGCCGATGATGTTGACGTTGACCCGGTAGCTGCTTTCCAGGTCGGTGGTGGCGAACAGGTGCTGCATCAGCTCGGCGGCGTCCACGCGGTTCGAGCGCGGGATGATCACCAGTCGGCAGGGGTTTTCGTGGTCCGACTCGTCGCGCAGGTCGGCCACCATCGGCAGCTTCTTGGCCTGCATCTGCGCCGCGATCTGCTCCATCACCTTGGCCCCGGAGACCTGGTGCGGCAATGCGGTGACCACGATGTCGCCGTCCTCGACGCGGTACACCGCGCGCATGCGGATCGAGCCGCGCCCGCTCTCGTAGAGTTTGAGCAGGTCGGCGCGCGGCGTGATGATTTCGGCTTCGGTCGGGTAGTCCGGCCCCTGGATGTGCTCGCACAGCTGCTCGACCGTGGCCTTGGGCTCGTCGAGCAGGCGCACGCAGGCCGTGGCGACTTCACGCAGGTTGTGCGGCGGCACGTCGGTGGCCATGCCCACGGCGATGCCGGTGGTGCCGTTGAGCAGGATGTTCGGCAGGCGTGCCGGCAGCACCGCCGGTTCCTGCAAGGTGCCGTCGAAGTTCGGCACCCAGTCCACGGTGCCCTGGCCGACTTCGTCGAGCAGCACTTCGGAATAGCGCGACAGGCGCGCTTCGGTGTAGCGCATGGCGGCGAAGGATTTCGGATCGTCCGGCGCCCCCCAGTTGCCCTGGCCGTCGACCAGGGTGTAGCGGTAGCTGAACGGCTGGGCCATCAGCACCATGGCTTCGTAGCAGGCCGAGTCGCCATGGGGGTGGAACTTGCCGAGCACGTCGCCCACGGTACGCGCCGATTTCTTGTGCTTGGCGTCGGCATCCAGGCCCAGCTCGCTCATGGCATAGACGATGCGCCGTTGCACGGGCTTGAGGCCGTCGCCGATGTGCGGCAAGGCCCGGTCCATGATCACGTACATGGAGTAGTTGAGGTAGGCCTGTTCGGTGAAGTCGGCCAGCGAGCGGCGCTCGACGCCGTCGAGACTGTCTTGTAAGTCGCTCATGCGAGCCTCGTCATTTCAAGTTCTGGCGCAGCAGCATGGTGCCGCCGCGCTGGGTGAATTCAAGTCGTTGCAAAGCGCTCATGCCCAGCAGCACCTGGTCGCCGTCCAGGCCCGGCACCACCAGGGCGCGCAGGTCGCGCAGGCGGATGTCGCCCAACGCCAGTTCGGCGAGCCGGGTGCGGTAGCCTTCGGTGCGGCCGTTGGCGGTGCTCAGGGTCACCGGCGCGCCACGCTCCAGGCCCAGCTGACGCGCCAGCCCCTCGGGGATGGCGACGTCGGTGGCGCCGGTGTCGAGCATGAAGTGCACGGCCTGGCCGTTGATCGCGCCGTCGGCGACGAAATGGCCCTGGCCGTTGCCCAGCAGCCGTACTTCGATGAAGTCGGCGCCGTGCTCGGACTGCACTTGTGTGTTGGGGTTGTACTGGCGCTCTTCCCACTGCCCGAAGAACCGCGTGGCCAGGAACAGCCCCGCCGCCCAGGCCAGCAGCATCAGGATCTTGCCCGCGCGTTTGCCGGCCGGCTGGCTCATGGCTTGGCGCTCCAGCCACCGTCGGGCGCTTCGAAGCGCCAGACGATGGGCCTGAGCTCGCCGTCGGCGCGGTGGGCGTTGTTGTTGTCCAGACCGATCCAGGCACCCTTGTCGTCGATCACCAGGGCTTCGGCCAGGCCGAAGGGCTGGTCGTAGCGCCGTGCGTCGGTCAACGCCTCGGCGGCGAACGACCAGCAACGCTCGACCGCACCGCTGTCCGTGTCGCGGCGGCAGATGCGGTAGGCGTTGCGCTCCAGGGTGAACAGCTTGCCCTGATAGTGGACCAGGTCCGAGAAATCGCGCGGACGCTTGCGCGGGTGCGGCATCTGCGCCGGTTGCCGTTCGATCCCGGCCTCGCTGAGCAGCACGCAACTGTGGCCGCAATTCCACACCGATTGCCGACGTTCGATGGCCACCAGGCCGCGGCGCTCGCGCTCGGCGGCCAGCCACAGGCGATCGCCGGCGGGGTTGATCGCCACGCCTTCGAACAGCGCATTGAAGTGCAGCAGCATGCCACTGGCGCGGGCCTGGCGCACCATGGCCGGGTCGATCTTCAGCCAGTTCGGCTCGCCCTCCAGCGGCAATTGCAGCACGGCGGCGTGGGCCTCGCTGACCAGGTACAGATTGCCGGCCTGGTCGCAAGTGACGCCTTCGTAGTCCAGCGCACCGCCACGCACCAGCGCCGCCGCCTGGTTACGCGCTTGCAGGCCCCAGGGCAGGCCGCTTTCCGGCACGGGTGGCGGGACGAACTCGACCGTTTCGGCAGCCCACACCGCAGGCATGGTGTCGAAACGGTAGAGGCGGTCGTCGTCGCGGTCGGACACTCCCCACAAGGCTCCGCGGCACGCCGCCAACCCCGACAGGTTGCCGCCGCGCATGCCTTCGATGGGGTGTTCGCTGACCAGCTTCAGTTCGGGCCAGTCGCCGGCCAGCACGGCGGGCGTCGACAGCGTCAGCAGTACGGCGAGCCAGCCACGGATCACACCATGACCTCGACCAGGTTGCCCTTGGTTTCCAGCCAGCTCTTGCGGTCGCCTGCACGCTTCTTGGCCAGCAGCTTGTCCATCAGTTCGCAGGTGGCCGCCACGTCGTCCAGGGTCAGTTGCACCAGGCGCCGGGTGTTGGGGTCCATGGTGGTTTCGCGCAACTGCGGCGGGTTCATTTCGCCCAGGCCCTTGAAGCGGGTGACCTGCGGCTTGCCGCGTTTCTTCTCGGCCACCAGGCGGTCGAGGATGCCGTCGCGCTCGGCGTCGTCCAGGGCGTAGTAGATTTCCTTGCCCAGGTCGATGCGGTACAGCGGCGGCATGGCCACGTACACGTGCCCGGCATCCACCAGCGGGCGGAAGTGCTGGACGAACAGCGCGCAGAGCAAGGTGGCGATGTGCAGGCCGTCGGAGTCGGCGTCGGCGAGGATGCAGATCTTGCCGTAACGCAGTTGCGCCAGGTCACTGGCGCCGGGATCGACACCGATGGCCACGGCGATGTTGTGCACTTCCTGGCTGGCCAGGACTTCGCCGCCGTCGACTTCCCAGGTGTTCAGAATCTTGCCGCGCAGCGGCAGGATGGCCTGGAATTCCTTGTCCCGCGCCTGCTTGGCCGAACCGCCGGCCGAGTCGCCCTCGACCAGGAACAGCTCGGCGCGCATCGGGTCCTGGCCGGCGCAGTCGGCCAGCTTTCCGGGCAAGGCCGGGCCTTGGGTCACGCGCTTGCGCTCGACCTTCTTGCTCGCCTTCAGGCGCCGGCCGGCGTTGCTGATGGCCAGCTCCGCCAATTGCAGGCCCAACTCGGGATGGGCGTTGAGCCACAGGCTGAAGGCATCCTTGACCACGCCGGAGACGAAAGCCGCGGCCTCGCGGGAAGACAGCCGCTCTTTGGTCTGCCCGGAGAACTGCGCGTCCTGCATTTTCATCGACAGGACGAAGGCGATGCGTTCCCAGACGTCTTCCGGAGCCAGCTTGACGCCGCGCGGCAGCAGGTTGCGGAACTCGCAGAACTCGCGCATGGCGTCGAGCAGGCCCTGGCGCAGGCCGTTGACGTGGGTGCCGCCCTGCGCTGTGGGGATCAGGTTGACGTAGCTTTCCTGCAAGCTGTCGCCGCCCTCGGGCAGCCACAGCAGCGCCCAGTCGACCGCTTCCTTGTTGCCGGCCAGCGCGCCGCAGAACGGCTCGTCGGGCAGGCGCTGGAATTCGCTGACCGCATCGACCAGGTAGGAACGCAGGCCGTCCTGGTAATGCCACTCGACCTTCTCGCCGGTGCCTTTGTCTTCGAAGCTGATCGACAGCCCTGGGCAGAGCACGGCCTTGGCCTTGAGCACGTGCTTGAGGCGGCTGATGGAGAACTTCGCCGAATCGAAGTACTTCGGATCGGGGCTGAAGTACACGCTGGTGCCGGTGTTGCGCTTGCCGACCGTGCCGATGACGGCAAGCTCCGTGGCCTTGAAGCCGTCGGCGAAGGTCATCTGGTATTCGTTGCCGTCGCGTTTGACGCGCACGCGCACCTGGTTCGACAGGGCGTTGACCACCGAAATGCCGACCCCGTGCAGGCCCCCGGAGAACTGGTAGTTCTTGTTGGAGAACTTGCCGCCGGCGTGCAGCTTGGTGAGGATCAGCTCGACGCCGGACACGCCTTCTTCGGGGTGGATGTCCACCGGCATGCCGCGGCCGTCGTCGCTGACTTCCAGGGAATGGTCGGCATGCAGCACCACTTGAATGGAGCGCGCATGGCCGGCCAGGGCTTCGTCGACGCTGTTGTCGATGACTTCCTGTGCCAGGTGGTTGGGCCGGCTGGTGTCGGTGTACATGCCCGGCCGCTTGCGGACCGGGTCGAGGCCGGAGAGGACTTCGATGGCGTCTGCGTTATAGGCGCTAGCGCTGGGATTGGCCATGGGTTCTCGTCGTCAGTCTGGTGAATGCGGGAAAGATCAAAAGGCGGCGGCGTCGAACGCGTCGAGGCGCTCGGCGTCGAGGCCGGCCAGGCGCAGCAGCGCCGGCAGGTGCGCGGCGAAGCCTTGGAAGCTGTGGTCGCCACCGGTTTCGATGCGCAGGTCGCAATGCTGGTAGTAGCGCTCGGCATGGCGGTAGTCGAGGGTTTCGTCGCCGGTCTGCAGCCACACCTGGATGCGCTCGGCCGCTTGCGGCGGCGGCACTTCCAGTTCGGCCAGCGCCTGCACGTGGTCGAGGGTCAGCTCCCAGGTTTCGTCGCTGTACAGGTTGCGCTGGGTGCCCAGATAGCCGTCGAACAGCCGGTGCGGCGCGACGGCCGGGTTGATCAACAGGGCCTTGAGGCCATGGCGCTCGGCCAGGTACGTGGCGTAGTAGCCGCCGAGCGAGCTGCCGACCAGCAGCGGCGCACCGCCCAGTTCGGCCAGGTCGGCTTCGAGTTGCACCAGGGCCTGGCGCGGGTGGTGGTGCAGGGCCGGGACGCGCAAGCGGTCGAGCAGCCCGAGGTGGCCCATGGCCGCCGTCAGCTGGCTGGCCTTGCGCGACAGGGGCGAGCTGTTGAGACCGTGTATGTAAAGGATCGAACCCGACATCGTGCCCTCGGCATCTGCAATGCAGCGCCCGCTCGGCAGGCGCTGGGAAACGCCCATTGTACCGTGTTTGCGGGCGTTTGGCGCAGATGCCGACGCGTGCGGGCCTACGCCGCAGGCCTGCTGGCGCGTCAGTAGCCGGGGCTATCGAAATCCAGGGTGACGATGAAATCCTCGGCACGCTGCACACCGGTTTCAATCCGCCCATCGGCGTGCAGACGCAGCCAGCGGTAACCCGGCGCTTCCCGGCTGACCTCGAAATCCGCGCTGCCGGCGGCGAACTGGATACAGGTGGACGGCGTGGCCAACAGGCGCAGACTGCCGCGCTGTTCGTCCCAAGGTTGATGGATGTGCCCCCAGAGCAGCCCGCGCACCTGCGCATGGCCTTGCAGCAGCGCCAGCAGGCGCTCGCCGTTGCGCAGGCCGATGGGGGCGATCCAGGCGCAGCCGACGTCCACCGGCTGGTGGTGCAGGCACACCAGACAATGCTGGGAATCTGCCCCGTCCAGCGCCCGTTGCAACACGTCGAACTGCTCGTCTTCGAGCCAGCCATGGTTCGACCCGGCCACCACCGAATCGAGGATGATCACGCGCCAGGCGCCGAGGTCGGTCACCGCTTGGGTCGCTCCGGGCGGCGCCACCTGTGCCATGACCTGTGGCGCGTCATGGTTGCCGGGCAGCCAGCGGACGCTGTCGGCCAGGCCATCGGTCAGCGCGCCAAAGGCTTCGTAGGCGGTGGGGCTGGCGTCTTGAGTGAGGTCGCCGGTGCACAGCAGCAGGTCGATGCGCGGTTGTTCGCGGCGCACCTGCGCCACCACATGGCGCAAGCTGTCGCGGGTGTTGACGCCCAGCAGGCCACGGGCCGGATCGGCGAACAGGTGCGGGTCGGTCAGTTGCACCACATGAAGGGGTGACGGGGCGGCGGGGCTGGACGGGGGCAACGACCGTCTCCTTGTGCGGATGAAGCGTAATTATCGTCGCCCTGCCAGGGTATGCAACGCTCAAAAGCCGACCGGCTTCACATTTCAGCGAACCACTGCCAGCTCGTGCCCCCAGGCCAGGCAGTGGGTGAGCCATTCACCCAGGAACAGGTTGAGCTGGGCCTTCTCGTCGGGCTGGTGCATGGCGTCGTTGGGGTAGGGATAGATGCTGCGCAGGCGCCGGGCATGCTCGGCGCTGACCACTTCGGCCATGCGCGCGTCGTGGTAGACCTGCACGTCCATCTGCGGCACCGGCAGCCAGGGCAGGCTGTGCTCCTGGCGCACGCGCAGAGTGGTGGTGTACGGGCAGGCCAGCACCACCTCCAACGCCAGCACGCCGAGCATCTGGTCGCCCTGGGTCATGCCGATGCGGCGCTCGCTCTGGGTGCTGCGCATTTCCGGAAGCAGGCGCATGAGCCGTGCGTAGTTGGCCTCGCAGGCGGCTTGCAAGCCGGCGAGGTCGACGCGGTAGCGCTCACGCGATGGGCTCACGACCACATCCCCCGGACTTCCGCGCGATTCAACGCCAGCCATTGCAGGGCGATGATGCTCGCGGCATTGCCGATGCGACCGTCGCGCACCGCTTGCAACGCGTCTTCGAACGACCACACCTGCACGCGGATGTCTTCGCCCTCTTCCTCCAAGCCATGCACCCCACCCGCCTGCTCGGTGCTGCAGCGGCCGAGGAACAGGTGCACGAACTCGTCGCTGCCACCGGGGGACGGGAAATAGCGGGTCATCGGCCACAGGGCGGAAAAGGTCAGGCCGGCCTCTTCCTCGGCTTCGCGATGGGCGACCTGCTCGGGCTCTTCGTCCTTGTCGATCAGGCCGGCGACCAGTTCGATCAGCCAGGGGTTGCTCGACTTGCCGAGGGCGCCGACGCGGAACTGCTCGATCAGCACCACTTCGTCGCGTTGCGGGTCGTAGGGCAGTACGCACACCGCATCGTGGCGCACGAACAGCTCGCGGGTGATCTCCCGGCTCATGCCGCCATCGAACAGCTCATGGCGCAGGCGCAGCTTGTCGAGGCGGTAGAAGCCCTTGAAGCACTGTTCGCGCTGGACGATCTCGACGGCTTTGGGTTCGGAATGCAAAGGGTTGGACATGGTGTTTCCTCTTACAACGTACGGCGTCATCGCGCCATCCTACTCTGCGCATCGCTGTGTTTCACTCACTTATCGTGCGCTCGACGCAGTTGCCAAAGCCCCCCGCCACTCTGTTAGCGTAGCGGCGAACCGAAGGCCGTGCCGACGGTCGAAGACCGATCATCTCGTCTTGCAAGGAACCTAAATGACGCTTGCCAAACTGACTGCCGTGGCCGCGCTGGCCCTGGCGCTGGGCGCCTGCCAGAGTGTGTTCGCGCCGAACTACCGTGCGCCGCTCGAAGTCAAGCGCGAGGCCTGGGAACACGTCAAACCCGGCTGCAGCGAGCGCGACTGCCCGCTGGTGAACATCGACACCGTGTCGTTCCCGGCACTGCCCAAGCTCGATGGCATCGTCGAAAGCCGCCTGCTGCAACTGACCGAAGACAACGAACGCAGCACGGCCGCGCCGTCGCTCAAAGCCTACGAGCAGCAGTACCTGGCCACCGCCAAGCAGCGCAACAGCAGCTACCTGCAAGCCAAGGTACGCGAGCAGCATGACGGGTTGGTGATCGTCGAGCTGTCCAGCTACCTCGACAGCGGCGGTGCCCACGGCATGCCGGGCCGCGCGTTCATCAACTACTCGCGCCAGCAGGACAAGGTGCTGACCTTGCAGGACATGCTCCTGCCCGGCCAGGAAGAGACGTTCTGGAAAACCGTGGCCGAGTCGCACAAGGCCTGGCTGATGAGCGTCGAGATGGACAAGGACCCGGAGTTCATCAAGACCTGGCCGTTCCGCAAGTCGCCGCACATCGCCTTGACCTACGGCGCCTTGATCGTGAAGTACGAGGTCTATGCCATCGCCCCGTACTCCATGGGCCACGTCGAGCTGAAGATCCCCTACCCGCGCCTGAACGGCGTGCTCAAACCCGAGCTGTTCCCCGGCCGCGGCTGAGGCCCAGCAGCGCATACAGCCCACCTGCCAGCAGCAAGGCTGGCAGCGTGGCGCCCACCTCCGGTGCCCAGTGGGCGATGCCGTGGTAGGTCGCCACACCCGCCGCCCAGGCCACCAGGGCCCTCACGCTCATCGCCTCGACCTGCGCCGCCAGGCGCCGGCGCACGACGAAATGGTCCACCAGCACCACGCCGAACAGCGGCGCGAACACCGAACCGATCAGCAGTAGGAAGTTCTGGTACTGCGCCAGGGGCGCCAGCAGGGCGATCAGCGTGCACAGTACGCCGATGGCCAAGGCCAGGTGCTCGACCTTCACCCGCACCAGCGTGCCGCTGGACACGGCCGCCGAGTGGATGTCGGCGAAGGCGTTCTCCGACTCGTCGAGCAGAATCAGCAGCAGCGGCAGGCCCAGCCCGGCGCCGGCGAGCGCCAGCAATAGCGCGTCGACCTCGCCACTGGGCGCGAACGCCAGGGTGTAGGCCACGCCCAGGCTCATCAGCCAGGCATTGCCGAGGAAAAAGCCCAGCGCCGTCCCGCCGAACACACGGCCGGCATGCTGGCCGAACCGCGAATAGTCGGCGATCAGCGGCAACCACGACAACGGCATGGCAACGACGATGTCCAGGCCCACCGCCAGCGACAGCGAGCCGTCGCCAGGGCGCGCCCACAAGGCCGCGAGATCCGCCTTGGCCAGCAGGTTCCAGGTCAGCCACAGGCAGGCGCCAAGCAGCAGCCAGATGCCCCAGCGGCGCAGCACCTTGCGCACGAAAGTCAGCGGCCCGCCGACTGCGAGCAGGGTGGCCAGGGCGCCGAAGCACAGGGTCCACAGCAAGGGGTTGCTCCAGCCGCTGGCGCCGCCGAAGGCGCGGGTGGCCAAGAGGCTCGCGGCATCGCGCATGACGATGATCTCGAAAGCGCCCCAGCCCACCAGTTGCAGCAGGTTGAGCGCAGCCGGCAGGCGTGCGCCGTGGCGTCCCAGGGTCAGGCGCAAGGTGGCCATGGCCGACAGGCCGGTGTCGCAGCCGATCACCGCCACCGCCGCCAGCAACAGCACGCCCACGGCGCTGCCGGCCAGGATCGCCAATAGGGCGCCAGCCAGCCCCAGGCCCGGCGCCAACAGCGCGCCCACCTGCAACACCATCAGGCCTACGCCCAAGGAAAACCACAGCGAAAACAGGTCCCGGCCGCCGAGGACGCGCTGGCTGAGGGGAACGGGGTGATCGGGGGAAAACGCGCTGATCTGAGTCATGGATGCGCTCGCGCAGGAGTGAAGTAAGGAAGGAGGCAGCCGCCTTCGCACGAAGCGGGGGATTCGCCCCCCCGCGCATGCCGAGGACTGGATCAGACCTTCTGGTACAACTGGCTACCCTCCTGGCGGAAGCGTTCGGCCTGCTCGCGCATGCCCTCTTCCACCGACACGTCCACCGCGTCGATGCGCAGGTTGGCCGCGTACTCGCGCACCTCCTGGGTGATCTTCATCGAACAGAACTTCGGCCCGCACATCGAGCAGAAGTGCGCCACCTTGGCCGACTCCTTGGGCAAGGTCTCGTCGTGGAACGCCCGTGCGGTGTCCGGGTCCAGGCCGAGGTTGAACTGGTCTTCCCAGCGGAATTCGAAGCGTGCCTTGGACAGCGCGTTGTCGCGGATCTGCGCACCCGGATGCCCCTTGGCCAGGTCAGCGGCGTGGGCGGCGATCTTGTAGGTGATGATGCCGGTCTTGACGTCGTCCTTGTTCGGCAGGCCCAGGTGCTCCTTGGGCGTGACGTAGCAGAGCATGGCGCAGCCGAACCAGCCGATCATCGCCGCACCGATGCCGGAGGTGATGTGGTCGTAGCCCGGCGCGATGTCGGTGGTCAGCGGGCCGAGGGTGTAGAACGGCGCCTCGTCGCAGCACTCGAGCTGCTTGTCCATGTTCTCCTTGATCAGCTGCATGGGCACATGGCCCGGGCCTTCGATCATGCACTGCACGTCGTGCTTCCAGGCGATCTTGGTCAGCTCGCCGAGGGTTTCCAGCTCGCCGAACTGCGCGGCGTCGTTGGCGTCGGCGATCGAGCCAGGGCGCAGGCCGTCGCCGAGCGAGAAGCTGACGTCGTAGGCCTTCATGATTTCGCAGATGTCTTCGAAATGGGTGTAGAGGAAGTTCTCCTTGTGATGGGCCAGGCACCACTTGGCCATGATCGAACCGCCACGGCTGACGATGCCGGTGACGCGCTTGGCGGTCAGCGGCACGTAGCGCAGCAGCACGCCGGCATGGATGGTGAAGTAGTCCACGCCCTGCTCGGCCTGCTCGATCAGCGTGTCGCGGAACAGCTCCCAGGTCAGGTCTTCGGCCACACCGCCGACCTTTTCCAGCGCCTGGTAGATCGGCACCGTGCCGATCGGTACCGGCGAGTTGCGGATGATCCACTCACGGGTTTCATGGATGTGCTTGCCGGTGGACAGGTCCATGACCGTGTCCGAGCCCCAGCGGATGCCCCAGGTCAGCTTGGCCACTTCCTCTTCGATGGACGAACCCAGCGCGCTGTTGCCGATATTGCCGTTGATCTTCACCAGGAAGTTGCGGCCGATGATCATCGGTTCGAGTTCGGTGTGGTTGATGTTGGCGGGAATGATCGCGCGGCCGCGGGCCACTTCCTCACGCACGAACTCGGCGGTGATCTCCTTGGGGATGCTGGCGCCGAAGCTGTGCCCGGCGTGCTGCTGGTCGAGCAGGCCGGCGGCGCGCGCCTCTTGCAGCTTCATGTTCTCGCGGATGGCGATGTATTCCATCTCGGCGGTGACGATGCCTTTGCGCGCATAGTGCATCTGCGACACGTTGGCGCCGGCCTTGGCCCGGCGCGGGTTGCGCACGTGGTTGAAGCGCAGGCGGGTCAGTTCGGGGTCGTTCAGGCGCTGCCGGCCGAAGTGCGAGCTCAGCCCGCCGAGGCGCTCGGTGTCGCCGCGGTCGTCGATCCAGGCCGAGCGCACGTCGCCCAGGCCCTTGCGCACGTCGATGGTGACGTTGGGGTCGGTGTAGGGGCCGGAGGTGTCGTAGACCAGTACCGGCGCGTTGGGCTCGCCGCCGAAGTCGGTGGGGGTGTCGTCCAGGCTGATCTCGCGCATCGGCACGCGGATGTCCGGGCGCGAACCCTCGACATAGACCTTGCGCGAACGGGTGAAGGGTTGCACCGATTGCCGGTCGACCTGGGCTGATTCGCTGAGGTGGAGGGTATTTTGTTGTTTGCTCATCACGGCTTCTCCAGACGGTTTCCTGCGGGCGGAATGTCGGGGAAGAACCTGAAAGAAGCGGACGCACTTGTGGGCAAGTGCAGTGTCGGATGGGGGGCGCAATGAGTCTGAGCTGCGACGATCCCGGATCCGACACAAGATCTCGCCGGGAAAGCGAGCAATCTTGTTCCCTACGCAGGCGCTAACCTGATCAGGTTCAACGGGATCCGGAACTATCCGATCTCAGCCTTCGATTCAAGGCACCCCGACAAGAACGCGTGCAGTCTAGACTCAAGCGGCCGCCAAAGCCAAGCGGGCCGGCACCGCGCTGACCGAAGGCATGCTGGCGATTGTTGCGACCGGCGCACGGCACTACACTGCGCATTTTTCACTTTTCAACGGTTCAGAAACTCAAGGAACGCCCCATGCTGCGCAAACTTTCACTGGCGCTTGCCGTGTCTTGTGCCTCCCACGCTGCGGCCGGGGCAGTGGACGTGCCGATGACGGTGAAGACCGATCTGATCAGCGTCTACCAGCAGGCCGCCGGCAACAACGCCGACCTCGCCGCCGCCCGCGCCGATTACGGCGCCCGCCGCGAGATCGTGCCCCAGGCGCGCGCCGGTCTGCTGCCGAACCTGTCGGCCGGTGCGGAAACCATGAACACCCGCACCCAGCTGGACGAACCGGCGCTCACCACCAACCGCAGCGGCAACCTCTGGTCGGCCACGCTCTCGCAGCCGATCTTCCGTGCGGATCGCTGGTTCCAGTTGCAGGCCGCGCACGCGGTGAGCGAACAGGCCGCGCTGGAGCTGTCGGCCAACGAACAGAACCTGATCCTGCAAAGTGCGGAGAATTACTTCAGCGTGCTGCGCGCCCAGGACAACTTGGCCGCCACCAAGGCCGAGGAAGCCGCGTTCAAGCGCCAGCTCGACCAGGCCAACGGCCGCTTCGAGGTGGGCCTGTCGGACAAGACCGACGTGCTCCAGGCCCAGGCCAGCCACGACACCGCCCGCGCCAACCGCATCGTCGCCCAGCGCCAGGTCGAAGACGCGTTCCAGGCCCTGGTGACCCTGACCAACCGCGAATACGGCGCGCTGCAGGGCGTGGTGCACACCCTGCCGGTGCAGGTGCCGGTGCCCAACGACGCCAAGGCCTGGGTCGAAACCGCCGGCCGGCAGAACCTCAACCTGCTGGCCACCAACCATGCCGTGGAAGCCGCCGAAGAAACCCTGCGCCAGCGCAAGGCCGGGCATGCGCCGACGGTCGACGCCGTGGCGCGCTACCAGAAGGGCGACAACGACAGCCTGGGCTTCAGCAACCCTTCGCCGCTACCGGGCGTGCGTTACGCGGGCGACGTCGAGCAGACCACGGTCGGCCTGCAACTGAACATTCCGATCTACAGCGGCGGGCTGGTCAGCTCGCAGGTGCGCGAGGCCTACCAGCGCCTCACCCAAAGCGAACAGCAGCGCGAAAGCCTGCGCCGCCAGGTGGTGGAAAACACCCGCAACCTGCACCGCGCGGTCAATACCGACGTTGAGCAGGTGCAGGCGCGCAAGCAGTCGATCATCTCCAGCCAGAGCGCGGTGCAGGCCACCGAGATCGGCTTCGAGGTGGGCACGCGCAACATCGTCGATGTGCTCGACGCCCAGCGTCAGCTGTACAACTCGGTGCGCGACTACAACAACAGCCGCTACGACTACATCCTCGACAACCTGCGCCTCAAGCAGGCGGCCGGCACCTTGAGCCCGCAAGACTTGCAAGACCTGGGGCGCTTCCTCAAGCCCGACTACAACCCCGACAGGGATTTCCTGCCGCCGGACCTGGCGCGGGAAGCGGCGAAGAACTTCGAACGCAAGTCTTGAGCGGTCGCCGCCTGCAGGGGCGGCTTTCCCAAGCGCAGCGGTCGTTCCACAGCCAAGGCTTCGGCTGATGCGCACAAGGCGCGGAACAAGGCGCGCCTCTACAGTCAGTACCGGCGCTGCCCCCTGCCTGCGAACCTAACGCATCAGCCCCGCAATCCCCTCCAGCAACCGCCGCAACGCCCCCTGATTGGCCTGCATCACCGCCCTGCCCGCCTCGCCCATGTGCCGAGCCTCTTGGGGCGACTCGATCAGGCGCAGCACCGCCTGTGCCAGTTCCTGGGCGTCCTCGACCTGTTGCAGCGCCCCGGCTTCGCGCAACATCGCGCCGATCTCCAGGAAGTTGAACACGTGCGGCCCCATCAGCACCGGCAGGCGCAATGCCGCCGGCTCCAATGGGTTGTGCCCGCCGCGCTCGACCAGGCTGCCACCAACGAAGGCGATGTCGGCCAGCGCATAGAGAAACAGCAACTCGCCCATGCTGTCGCCGACCAGCACCTGCGTCTGCGCAAGCACCGGTTCGCCGCTGGAGCGGCGCACGCTGGTGAAACCTTCGCGGCACTGCGCCGCTACTGCATCGAAGCGCTCGGGATGGCGCGGCACCAGGATCAGCAGCGCGTCGCCATGGGCCTGCAACACGCGCCGGTGGGCCTCCAGGATCGACGCATCCTCGCCCTCGTGGGTGCTGGCGGCGATCCACACCGGGCGCTGGCTGGCGCCCCATTGCGCGCGCAGCGCCTGGGCGCGCGGCAAGAGCTGTTCGTCGATCTTCAGGTCGAACTTGATCGAACCGGTGACCCGCACGCATTCGGGCCGCGCGCCCAGATCGCGGAAACGCTGCGCCTCGGTTTCGGTCTGCACGGCGATCAGGCTCATTTCGCCGAGCATGGGCCGGGTCAGCTTGGCGAAACGCGCATAGCCACGGGCCGAGCGCTCGGACAACCGCGCATTGGCCAGCGCCACGGGAATGCCGCGCTTGGCGCATTGGTGGATGAGGTTGGGCCACAGCTCGGTTTCCATGACGATGCCCAGGCGCGGCCGCACCCGGTCGAGGAAGCCGCGCACGGCCCACGGCAAGTCGTAGGGCAGGTAGCAGTGCTGCACGCGGGGTTCGTCGGCGAACATCGCGCGGATGCGCTCGGAGCCGGTCGGGGTCATGCAGGTCAGGGTGACCGGCAGAGCCGGGTAGGCCTCCAGCAGCGCGCGGACCATGGGCGCGGCGGCGATGCTCTCGCCGACCGACACCGCATGCACCCATATGCCGCCGGACGCCATGGCCGGCAGGTTACGGGCGAAGCGCTCGCCGACGCGCTCGGCATACGCCGGAGCCTTGCGCGCGCGCAGGTACAGGCGCAGCGCGAGCAGCGGCAGGCCCAGGTGAAACAGCAGGGTGTAGAGGGTTCTGTTCATGGTGGGGAAGTCTACCCGATCGCGTGCGCAGGCAGGACGGTGCCGAGTCGAGCAGCGTCAAGCGCCATGCGCTCCAAGCTCGGCCCTTGTCTTCGGCGTCGCCCGGCCGCTGGCACACGAACGCCTGGCGAAGCGGCGGGCCGTGGCGTTAGGCCAGTTCCACCCCCAGCGCCGGCAGCCGCCCATCGTCGAGCAGCGTCCGGCGCCATAGGGTCGAAGCCCGACCCTACCTTCGGCATCGTCTAGCCGATGGCACGCAAATGCCTGGCGAAGCGTTCGGCCAGCCACTGCGCCGCCGGGCCCAGCGGCTGGTCGCGGCGCCAGGCCAGTTCCACCACCAGCGCCGGGGGCCACCATTCGCTGTCGAGTTCGACCATCTGCGCCTGGTACGTGGGGTACTGCACCACATGGCGCGGCAACCAGGCCCAGCCCAGGCCACGCATCAGCAGCTCGGCCATGGCGTAGAAGCTGTCGGCGCGCCACACCTGCGGGCTGATCGCTTCTCCGCCGGGGTAGCCACTTCGCTGCGGCGTGACCAGCAACTGCCGATGGCGGGCCAACTGTTGGCGGGTGACGCGCTTCTGCCCGGCCAAGGGGTGTCCGACGGCGCACACCGTGACCATTTCCACACTGCCCAGGGCACGCCGTTCGAGCGAGGCGGGAATGTGTTCGTGGTGGAAGAACAGCCCGAGGTCCGCCTGGCGCTCGGCCAACTTGCGCGCCACATCGCCCTGGGCACCGCTGGCCAATTGCACTTCCAGGGTGGGAAAGCGGGTGGCCAGCTCGTCCAGGCTGTCGATCACCGGCTGGTACGGCATGGCCTCGTCCTGGGCCACGCGCAACAGCGCTTCCTGGCCACGCATCAGGGCCAGGGCATGGCCTTGCAGGTGCTCGCACTGGCGCAGCAGTTCGCGGGCGTCCTCGACCAGGGCGCGGCCGTTTTCCGTGAGCGTGGGTTGTCGACCGCTGCTGCGCTCGAACAAGGTCACCCCCAGGTCCGCTTCGAGCAGCGCGATGGCGTTGCTCACTGCCGACTGCGCCCTGCCCTGCTCCCGCGCCACGGCGGAAAACGAGCGCAACTGTGCGACCCGCAGAAACGTGCGCATCTGTTCCAGGCTCCAGCGCTCACTCATCGACCTATCTCCTCAACGGATAGGTAATGACTTTACCGCACCTGGCCTGACTCTAGAATGGGCGGCTTCCCACGGAGAAACGCCCATGAACGCCTACACCTGCCTCGCCATCGCCATTTGCGCCGAAGTCATCGCCACCGCTTCGATGAAAGCCGTCAAAGGCCTGAGCACCCCCTTGCCGCTGCTGCTGATGGTGGTCGGCTACGGCATCGCCTTCTGGATGCTGACCCTGGTGGTGCGCACCGTGCCGGTGGGCATCGCCTATGCCGTGTGGTCGGGGCTGGGCATCGTGCTGATCAGCATCGCGGCGCTGGTGATCTACGGGCAGAAGCTCGACCTGCCGGCCATGCTCGGCATGGCGATGATCGTCGGTGGCGTGGTGGTGATCCAGGTGTTCTCCAAGACCACCGGGCACTGAGCCGGCGGGAAAAGGTCGCGGGCGCAAGCGGGGCTGTATACTGCGCGCCTTGTCTTAACTGTGAGGGCCTTCCATGCCAACCGCCTTGTCCACCGACATCCTCATCGTCGGCGCCGGAGTCGCAGGCCTGTGGCTCAACGCCCGCCTGCGGCAGCTGGGCTACTCGACCCTGTTGGTGGAACGCGCCACGCTGGGCGGCGAGCAGACCATCAAGTCCCAGGGCATCATCCATGGCGGGACCAAGTACGCCCTGCACGGCGCGCTGAGCGGCGCGTCCGAGGCCATCTCGGACATGCCGCGGCGCTGGCGCGAGGCGCTGGCCGGCACCGGCGAGCTGGACCTGAGCGCCACCCGCCTGCTCTCCGAAGCCCATTACCTGTGGTCACCCGGCACCCTGGCCGGCAACCTCACCAGCTTCTTCGCCAGCAAGGCCGTGCGCGGCCGGGTCGATCAGGTCAAGGGCGAGCAACTGCCTCCCGCCCTGCAAGACCGCGCCTTCAAAGGCAAGGTGTACCGCCTGGCCGAGCTGGTGGTGGACGTGCCCAGCCTGCTGAGCAACCTGGCGCACCTGGCCGGCGACAGCCTGCTGGCGGGCGAGCGGATCAGCCCGCTGCGTGAAGGCGACGAACTGGTCGGCCTGCAGGTCGACGACCGCGCGATCAAGGCGCAGCGCATCGTGCTCAGCGCCGGTGCCGGCAGCGAGCAACTGCTGCGCGAGCTGGGCCTGCAGCAGCCGAGCATGCAGCGTCGCCCCCTGCACATGGTCATGGTCAAAGGCCCCAACCTCAAACCGCTCTACGCCCACTGCCTGGGCGGCGGTCCGAAACCGCGCATCACCGTCACCAGCCACCCGGCCGCCGACGGCCAGTGGGTCTGGTACCTGGGCGGCGACCTGGCCGAAGCCGAAGGCGTGGCCCGCGAGCCGGCGGCGCAGATCGCCGCGGCGCAGAAGGAAATCGCCCACCTGCTGCCGTGGGTCGACCAGGCGCCGCTGCGCTGGGCCACCCTGCGCGTGGACCGCGCCGAGCCCGCCCAGTCGGGCCTGGTGCGCCCCGACAACGCCTTCCTCGCCGAGCAGCAGCGCCTGCTGGTGGGCTGGCCGACCAAGCTGGCCCTGGCGCCGGACTTCAGCGACCGCGTGCTGGCCAGCCTGCGCCGCGACGGCATCGCGCCGAGCGCGCATGAGGTGCCTGCCGATCTGCCACGCCCCGCAGCGGGCGTGCCGGCCTGGGAGCAACTGCTGCCATGAGCCTGCCGACCCTGCACGACCACCACCGCCCCTTGGGCAGCACCGGCCTGCGCGTCTCGCCCCTGGGCCTGGGCACGGTCAAACTGGGCCGCGACCAGGGCGTCAAGTACCCCACCGGCTTCACCATCCCCGACGACGACGCGGCGCGCCGGCTGCTGGCCCAGGCCCGCGAGCTGGGCATCAACCTGATCGACACCGCCCCGGCCTACGGCCGCAGCGAGGAACGCCTCGGCCCGCTGCTGCGCGGCCAGCGCGACGATTGGGTCATCGTCAGCAAGGTCGGCGAGGAATTCGACGCCGGCCAGTCGCACTTCGACTTCAGCGCCGCGCACACCCGCCGCTCGGTCGAGCGCAGCCTCAAGCGCCTGGAAACCGATCGCCTGGAGTTGGTGCTGGTGCACTCGGACGGCAACGACCTGGCGATTCTGGAGCACGAAGCGGTGTACGCCACCCTCGCGGCGCTCAAGCAGGAAGGCAAGATTCTCGGCTACGGACTGTCCGGCAAAACTGTGGCCGGTGGCCTGAAAGCCTTGGAGCAAGGCGACTGCGCAATGGTCACCTACAACCTGGCCGAGCAGGGCGAACGCCCGGTGCTGGACTACGCTGCCGCACACGGCAAGGCGATTCTGGTGAAAAAAGCCTTGGCCAGCGGGCACGTTTGCCTGTCGCCAGGTGTCGATCCGGTACGTGCCAGTTTCGAACTGTTGTTCGCCCACCCAGGCGTCGGCAGCGCGATCGTCGGCACCATCGACCCGCTGCACCTGGCCCACAACGTGGCCACCGTGGCTCGCATCCTGGGCCCACGCTGACGTGCCCAGACGGGCGAAGGTAAGGAGAGGCCCGTGGCAAGAACGTTGATCCGCAAGAACCCCAGCAACTTCAAGACCTTGCCCCTGCATGTCGAGGCAAGCCCCGAGGGGCTGAGCTACAAAGCCGTGGGCATGCCGATCAACTTCAGCCAGCTCCTGCAACGGCGCAAGGCCGTCGAGGTGGCCGACCCCGAGCGCTTCAGCGTGGACCTGGCCAACCTCGGCGTGTCGGTGCGCCTGACCCTCAACTGGCAGAACCGCGACTACTGGGTGCTGGTCCGCCAGCGCCGCCAGGACCGCGGCGATGTGGTGCTCAAGCTGATCTCCGGTTACGTGCCGGCCCACGAACTGAACCTGCCGCTGCACACCGCCATCCAGGAAGTGGCCGAAGAGTGCCTGCTGGAAACGCCCGAAGGCTGGTTGGGTGGGCGTTTCAACGACACCTGGCTGCCGACGCCCTATGCCGCGGCCTTGCACTATCGCGAATCGCCGTCCTTCCTGCTCACCCCGGCTTCAGGCGCCGCCCTGCCGGTGCAATGCGCCCACCTGACCCTGCAAGAGCGCCCACGCGCCTATGTGCACCTGCCTACCGCCTCGTTGCAGTTGGTCTACGACCTGCGCCTGGACGTGCCCCGGGAGGCCAAACCGCTGAGCCTGTTCCATGTCGACGAACGGCTGGTCGGCGATCAGCTGGTGGCCAGGCTCAACCGCAAGCGACCCGACCTGTACCTCATCCCGCTCGAAGACGGCCAGCCGCTGGCCGAGCTGTACACCTTGCGCCGCGGCGAGCTGGTGCGCGCCAGCACCCGTGGCCTGCACCTGGCAGAAAGCTTCGCCGCGCAGCAGGGCTGGGTCGTGAGGGAAGAGCGCATCCGCTGGAAGGACTGGTTGCGCCAGCAGGGCCTGGAGCCGTCTCGCGACTCGACCCGCCTGGGCACACTCGCACGCAAGGCACGTAGATTGGTGGGGCGGGTGCGCAGCGTTTTGCGGCCTTGAACGAGGCTCAGCGCCGGCGCTTGTCCCACCAGGTGCGCCAGCGCGCATAGAGATGGAAGTAGCGATTTTCACGCTTGCCCATGCCACGCTTGGGCGAAAACGACTCGTCCACGAATTCGCCATGGATGCGCACGCGCGAGGCCGTGGTGGGCAGCGTGCAGACGCGTGCGCCGGCCTCCTGCAACGCGAACTTCAGTAGCCGTTCCGAATGCAGCTTGCGCCCTGTGGCTTGGCAGAAGCGAAAGATCGCCTCGACCCGGTTGCCATAGGCCGGGTAGATGTCCCGCCCACAGACCGCGAAGCGGTCGTTGAGACCGCCCCACCATTGCCAGTCCGGAATGTAGGCGTTCAGCCGCCTGGCTTCGGGCCGGTCGAAGATATAGCTGGGCAGAGGCGAATGATAGAAATTGTCCGGACGCACGAACACCACGAAGTCCGGCTCGAACTCGCCCGCCATCTGCGTCACGCAGCGCAGCGAGTGCAGTTGGAACACCAGATTGCGCAGCGAGGCATGGTTGTCGCCCCAGGTGTCGCCCTGGGCCTTGATGCGCTCGAAATCCCACTGTTCCAGTACGCCCTCGGTCGAGTCCAGCCGCCCGGTCATGCTCGCGAAGGGCGCATAGTTGTCCTGCAGCAGCGCGCCGCTCTCGCCGGAACGGGCGTTGTGCACCGCGTCGAGCTGGTACAGGTGATAGAACGTCTTGACGGTGCAACCTGCCGGGATCTGCGCCAGCACGTTCTGTTCGATGGACGGGAAGCAGATGGCCGAGTTGCGAGGAATACCAAAGAACGCGACGGCGACTTTCAACACACGGTTACCTCTATGACAGGTGAAAGGCGAAGGGGGCGCACGCGGCGGTCGAGGTTCAGCGACGACGCCATAGCTGCCACCACTTGCGCCGCGCCTTCAACTCCACCACGGCGATGTCGGCCTGGAGCAGCCAAGCGCGTTCGTAAGCCCAGGCATGTCCGCTCCAGAGCTTGCCGGCTTCGTTGGAGAACCCCAGCGTGAGCATCGCGTAGTCGAACCCTGGCTGCCGACGCAGCGTGTCCAGTACGACCAGTGCGTTGAAGCCGGTGGACGGCCCGACGAAGCGCTTGCCATCGGGCCGCGTCGTTGGGTAGTTCCACAGCGGTGGCAGGGGAATGCGTTCGTAGAACAGGCTGACGCCGGGCAAAGGGCACAGCGGCGTCGTGCAGCCGACCAGTATGGTGAAGTGGCACGCACGGTCGGCACGTAGCCAGTTCGGCAGGTCGGCGCGCATCGGCAGGCCGAAGAAGTAACGATCCGGCGCATTGTAGCCATGCACCAGCACCTGATGAGTGCGCGCGTCCAGCAGATCGCCCTTGAGGCAGGTATTGAAGCTGACCACCACATCGCGCGCACCAAGCTGCAACGCCTGCAGGTCGGCAGCGGTGATGGCGGGGTTGTTGGCCAGCAACAGCACCCGCTCGGCCTGGGACAGACAAGCCTTGAGCTCGTCGGACAGGCAGGCGAACACATCCTGGTCGCCGCCGGGCCGTGCATCCAACTGCATGTCCGTCCGTTCGAGC
This sequence comes from Pseudomonas sp. UBA6562, assembly GCF_002434265.1. Classification (GTDB taxonomy): domain Bacteria; phylum Pseudomonadota; class Gammaproteobacteria; order Pseudomonadales; family Pseudomonadaceae; genus Aquipseudomonas. The sequence goes on from NZ_DJJS01000006.1 coordinate 250,003, forward strand.
GTCATCCGTTCACTCCGCCACGTCCATGCCGAAGCGCCATTTCACCCAGGCCCGGATCAACAGCGAAGGCCGCGACCAAGGCCGCATGGGTTTTTCGATCTGCTCGGCCAAGTCCTGCCCGACGCGGCTGAAACCATAGTGCTGACGGACGAACGCTTGGCCGTTGGCAGCGATACGGGCAGCCTGCGCCGGATGCTGCTGGAGCCACTGCAGCTTTTCGATCGCCTCTTCCAACGAGCGGTAGAACACCACGTTTTGGCCATCCTCGAAGCCCAGCAGCCGATCTTCTTCGCCCTGGCTCCAGGCCAACAGCACGCAACCACAGGCCATGGCTTCGAAGTTCTTGATCATGAACTCGCCCATGCCGATGTCGGCACTGACGAAGACCTGGATGCGGTTGAGCATCTGCAGGTATTCCTCGCCCGAACCGGTACGCGTCACCAGCAGGCCGGTTCGCTCGGCCAGGGTTTCGAGCATGGCCTTGCGCTGACCGTACTCGCGGCTTTTCAGGCTACCTAGAAAACCGGCCGGGATGTCACGCGGCAGGCCCAGGTTATCGAGCATTCGATCGTCGTAACCCTTGGAGACGAACACGGCGTCCAGACCTTCGGCCTGCATACGCCTGGCCACCACCGCGCCCGAGACCAACGCGCGTGACCATGGCAAGCGCCGATACAAGCGCGAATAGACGTGGCGGTACTTACTGGAGGGCATGTAGTTCTGGTAGGCGTCGTGCTCCAGGAACACCAGCCCCGGAATGCAACGCAACACCGCCCACTGCGGGGCCAGGCGCTTGACCCGCGAAAAGATCACGATGCGGTCGAAGCGCTGGTATTGCACCGATGCGAGAAACGGCCCCAGGTTCATCTGCTGCTGCTTGCTCAGCCGATGAATGACGCAGTCTTCGCAGGCCTGTTGGACGATCTCGTAAAGGCGATCGAGGATGACGCGCTGCTCATCCATGACCAGTAACATGACTTTCATACGTTCATCTATCGCTGTTCGTGAAACGCCCGTGGGCTTGCGGTTGGTGCAATCACCGGCTGCGAATCTTTTCCACGATGGAGGTGGTCGAGCTGTTCTCCACCAGGCCGAGCACCTTCACCGCCCCGCCGTAGGCATGCACGATTTCGGCACCGACCACTTGCTCGACGCCGTAATCGCCGCCTTTGACCAGCACGTCCGGACGTACCTCGGCCAACAGGTTTTCGGGTGTCGACTCGGAGAAGCTGATGACCCAGTCGACCGCCCCCAGTCCCGCCAGGACCGCCATGCGTCGATCGACGCTGTTGATCGGCCGACCAGGGCCCTTGAGCCGGCTGACCGAGGCGTCGTCGTTGACCGCGACGATCAGGCGGTCGCCCAGCGCCCGCGCCTGCTCGAGGTAGGTCACGTGCCCGGCGTGCAGAATGTCGAAGCAGCCATTGGTGAACACGATGCGTTCGTTGTGGGCGCGTGCGTCGTCGATAGCCTGCAGCAGTTGTTCCAGGCTCAGCACGCCACGCTCCGACCCCTCCTCGCGCTGAATGGCGCGGCGCAGTTCCGGAGCACTGATGGCGGCGGTGCCGAGCTTGCCGACCACGATGCCGGCGGCCAGGTTGGCCAGGCCGACGGCGCAGGGCAGGTCCTCGGCGGCGGCGATGGCGGCGGCCAGGGTCGAGATCACGGTGTCGCCCGCGCCGGTCACGTCGAACACTTCGCGCGCGCGGGCCGGCAGGTGCAGGGGTGCTTGCTCGGGGCGCAACAAGGTCATGCCATGCTCGCCACGGGTGACCAGCAGCGCACCCAATTCAAGCTCGCTCATCAGCTTGGCGCCCTTGGCCACCAAGTCGGCTTCGTCCACGCAATGGCCGACGATGGCTTCGAACTCGGCCAGGTTGGGGGTGATCAGGCTGGCGCCGCGGTAGATCGAAAAGTCCTTGCCCTTTGGGTCGGCCAGCACCGGAATGCGCCGCGCCACGGCAGCCTGGATCAGCGCCTGGTGGTTCTTCAGCGCGCCTTTGCCATAATCGGAGATCACCAGCACCTTGACCTGGTCGAGCAGCGCTTCGACGCTCTGTTGCAGGGCCTGGGTGTCGGTGTCGAAGGCTTCTTCGAAATCGATGCGCAGCAGTTGCTGGTGACGACTCATGACCCGCAGCTTGAGGATGGTCGGCTGGTGTTCGATGCGCTGCAGCGCGGCCTTGACGCCGGCGGCTTCGAGGCTGTTGGCCAGGCTCTCGGCCGCCTCGTCCTGACCGGTGACGCCGACCAGCAGGGCCGGTGCGCCGAGTGCCGCGATGTTCAGGGCGACGTTGGCCGCACCGCCCGGACGGTCCTCGATCTGGTCGACCTTGACCACCGGTACGGGTGCCTCTGGAGAGATGCGCGAAGTACCGCCATGCCAGTAACGGTCGAGCATCACATCGCCGACCACGAGTACGGGAGCCGATTCGAAACGCGGCATGGTTAACTTCATGGACAACCCACAGACAGAAAGGAACAGGGCGGCGATAGTAGCACAGGCTGGCTTTACGGCCTCAATGGCGCACCGACGAAGGCGCTGCCGGACGGCCACGCAGGCCGCTCGGGGCAGCAGACCGATTCACTCGTCCAGGCGCCGCACCCAGAGCAGTTCATGGCGGCGCACGGCCTTGCGGAAGAACTCGTCCTCGCCGGTCACCGGCCAACGGCGACCGGCCAACAGCCACTGGATCGCACGACGCAGGCGCTTCTTCAACGGCGGGCGCCCCTGCAGGTCGTGCTGCATGCGCAGGGCCATGGCCTTGTCGAGCTGGGCCTGGGCATCCAGCACGGGACTCCAGGGCGCGTCGCGCACCGGCGCCTCGATCACTGGCGGCAACGCGACCCCGGTGCCGGCATCGCCCATGGGCCAGCGGTCGTTGTCGTGCAGGTGGTTGGCATAGAGCAAGGCGACCTCGGGTTTCCAGTCGCCTTCGGCGATGGCCTGCCGGAGGGCACGGGTAGTGGCCTGGTGGTCGGCGTGCGGGTCGAGTTCGGGGTGCGGCATCACCACGACCTCAGGCTGAAAATGCTGCAGCAGCGCTTTCAGGTCGGCGACCAGGTTGTGCCAGGTGGGCAGGCCATCGGCGTCGCCTGGTAGCGCCAGCGGGTTGGCCAGACGCGCCGAGCGAATGTCGGATTCGCCGGACTCCAGGGAACCGAATGGGCTGTTCGGCGCCTCGGCCATCGCCGACAGGCGCAGGCAATAGTAGCCCAGTTGCACACAGCGCTCGGCCGGCACGCCGCCCCAGAGCGGAATCGCCAGGCTGTCCCAGGTGCGCAGCCGGCCCTTGAGCCGTGCGGCGCCTGCCGCGTCAAGACCCAGGGCGCGATACGCCTGGGCTTCGATCTCGCCCTGGGTGAGGGTCACGATGCAGGCTTCGCGCGCCCGGCTGTACAGCCCGAAGCTGGCCAGCTCGGCGTCGTCGGCATGGGGGGCGAGCACCATCACCCGGCGTTGCGCATAGTCGGGGTTGTGCTGCACATGCAGCACGCCGTCGGCCGAGATGCGGCAGAACCGTGAGCGTAGGGTCAAGGTCCCGGCTTCGAGCGCCGCACGCTGGCCGGACAGGTTCAGGTAGCGCCGGCCCGCCACGCCCCGCTCGAAGGTCTGGCGGTCGTCGCCGATCAGCACGCTAGGGTCGATCAGGCGGCCCAGCCAGCCGGCTTTTAGCGTGACCTCCAGCACCAGCGTCTCGCCCTCGGCCAAGGGTTGAGCGAGCCGCACTTGGGGTGTAGTGCGCACCGGCTGGCGCGCGCCGTCCGCTGCGTCGAAGGCATAGTGGTAGTCATCGCTGGGGCGGTAGAACATGTGGTCGGCGAACCAGGCTTCGTGGGCGACCCAGACCAGCACCGCGAGCACGGGCACGGCCCAGAGCCCCAGCAGGGCGCCGGCCACGGCGAGCAGCGCGGCGGCGACCAGCAGCGTCAGCCGCTTGGCCCGTCGGTGCGCCTTGAGCAAGGCCTGCTTTCGGTTACTCACCCGTCACGTCCTCTGGTAGACCTGAGCGGTATGGCACCACCGCTCCTTGTACTCACGATCGGCACGGCCGAACGAATAGCGCAGCGACTTGCCCAGCGCGCGAGCGGCGTCCCATTCGGCCTGGGTGTTCACATAGCTGAGCACGCTGCCAGGGCTGAAATCCCGACTCTGGGGGTCTACCCCGCCGTTGACGTACTCCACCGACACCCACGCGGGCGCCTCTACCTTGTAGAGCACCTGGATGGCTACCGGGGCGCCGTCGAGTTCAACCACCGCGCCGGTCATGAACTCGCGCAGCCGCGTGAACACCTCTTCCAGGTGCGCCAGCCCCGGCGCCGGGAAGTTCCAGCGGCGCTGGAACAGGTCGGCATAGTGGCCCGCCAGTTCGGCCGGCGAGAACGCCTGGACCGGCTTCAGCATGCCGCCGGCCTCCTCCAGCAGGCGTTGTTCACGACGTTGGTTGTAGCGAAACTTCTTGGAGTAGTCCTCCGGAGCGCGGGCCAGGGCCAGCGCTTCGCGCTGCAGCCTGAGCGTTGGAAAGCTCGCCTGGTTGAGCGCCGACACGTAGCGCGCCTGTTGGCGCAACGGCACGTGTACGTCGGGGCTGGCGGGCAGTATGACCTCGGCGTTGCCAAGGTCGAACAGCCCCTTCAGGCCACGGCGCTTGAGGACATCCTTTGACAATGCCAGATGCCGCCCCCAGCAGGGCACGGCGGCGACGATCTCGCCGGCGACTTCCCAGCCCAGGTAGCGCACCGGAATGCCGGCCAGGTCGGCCAGACGCTCCACCACCTGGGGGTGGGTCGCGACGCTGCCGCCCCAGCGGCTCCATGCCTGGGCATAGGCCTGGGCATCGATGTTCGACCAACCGCGCTCGCGCCAGGCGCGCACCCGATTCAGCACGGCTCGACGCTCGGCGCAGGTGCAGCGTCCGGACCATCCTCGAACTGTTTGGCGTGCAGGCGTGCGTAATGGCCGTTGCGCGCCAGCAGTTCGGTGTGGGTGCCGCGTTCGACGATACGTCCCTCGTCCATGACCAGGATCAGGTCGGCCTTCTCGATGGTGCTCAGGCGGTGCGCGATCACCAGGGTGGTACGGTTGTTCATGACCTCGTCCAGGGCGCTCTGGATATGGCGCTCCGACTCCGTATCCAAGGCCGAGGTCGCCTCGTCGAGGATCAACAGCGGTGCATCCTTGAGCAGTGCCCGGGCGATCGCCAGGCGCTGGCGTTGGCCCCCGGAGAGCAACACCCCGTTTTCGCCGACCAGGGTCTGGTAGCCCTCGGGCATGCGCTCGATGAACTCGTCGGCGTAAGCGGCGGCGGCGGCCCGCTTGACCTGTTCGAGCGGCGTGCCGGCCAGGTCGCCATAGGCGATGTTGTTGGCCACCGTGTCGTTGAACAGCGTCACGGCCTGGGTGACCAGGGCCGTGTGCCGGCGCAGGTTGTGCAGCCGGTAATGCTGGATCTCTTCGCCGTCGAGCAGGATCTGCCCCTGGCTGTGCTGGTAGAAACGCGGCACCAGATTGGCCAGGGTGGACTTGCCGCTGCCCGAACGACCGACCAGGGCGACCATCTGGCCAGCCTCGGCCACGAAGCTGATGTCGTCGAGCACCTGCTTGTCGGTGCCGGGGTAGGTGAAGCTCAGGCCGCGCACTTCCAGACGGCCGCTCACCTGCTCAGGCGCCAACTGGCCTTCGTCGCGCTCGGCCGGTTCGTCGACCTGCTCGAAGATGCTTTCCGCGCCGGCCACACCTTTTTGAATGGTCGAGCTGACTTCCGACAGCTGGCGGATGGGCTTGGGCAGCAGGCCGGCCATGGTGATGTAGGCGACCAGATCGCCCGGCGAGGCGTCGCCGCGCAGGTACAGCACCAGGAACATGACCACGGCCATGGCCGAGTAGGTGACCAGTTGCAGCGTCGGCGTGTAGACCGCGCCGGTCTTGGTCATCTTCAGTTGCTTGTCGGTGTTGTTCTGGCTGGCCTTGGCGAAACGCTGCTCTTCGTACTGCTCGCCGCCGAAGCTGCGCACCACGCGGAAACCGTGGATGGTCTCGGAAGCCACATGGGTCACGTCGCCCATGGCCACCTGGATCTTCTTGCTCTGTTTGCGGAACTTGCGGCTGGTGCTGTTCACCATCACCCCGATCAGCGGGAGGATGGCCAGCATCACCAGCGTCAGTTTCCAGTTCATCCACAACAGCGAAACGAACAGGAAAATGACCGTCATGCCTTCGCGGATCACCACCTTGATGGCATCGGTGGCCGCCCCCGTCACCATGGTGACGTTGAAGGTGATGCGCGAGATCAGGTGGCCCGAATTGTTGTTGTCCAGGTAGGACGTGGGCAGCTTGAGCAGCTTGTTGAACAGCAGCATGCGCAGGTCGTGGATCAGCCCGAGCGAAACACGCGCCAGGAAGAAGTTGCCCAGGTAGGAGCCGACGCCCTGCATCAAGGCGATCAGCACGATCATCAGCGGCACGGCCTGCAGCAGCTGTAGCTCGGGGAGCCAAGGATGACCGGCGAACAGCCGGGCTTCGGGGTTGCCCAGGCCATCGACGAAGTACTTGAGGATATAGGCCAGCATCGGCTGGGTCGAAGCGAAGATCAGAAAGCCCAGGATGCTTAGGAGGAACAGGCCAATATAGGGCCGGACATAGCTCAGGAGGCGCAGGTAGATCGTGAGCGTCGATTGCGCTTGAGGGTCGGGTCGACTCATGGGTTTCCATTACATGACGGCGTAAAACGGCAATGGTATCACAGCCAAAACGGGGTCCGAATGAAGGTCGTCGGCCTCCCCTGCCCTTGCAACTGCGATACCATGGCGGGCTAATTTGTCGAGGAAACGTCATGCAGCCACTGGACCACACCGCCTACCTGACCCTGCGTGAAGGCGCACGCGTGATCGAGGCCGATGGCTCCGGCGACAAGGTGCTGCAGATGCCGGACGGACGCTTTCTCAAGCTGTTCCGGCGCAAGCGCTGGCTGACCTCGGCCGCTCTTTTTCCCTATGCCCAGCGCTTCGCCGACAATGCGCGTCGGCTAAGCGCGCTGGGCATAGAGACGCCCGAAGTGCTGGCGGTGTACCGGATCAAGAGCATCGAGCGCGACGGCGTCTACTACGCACCGCTGCAAGGTTCCACCCTGCGTCAGTTGGTCCAACAGGGAGTGGCCGACGACACCTTGCGTGAGCGTTATGGCGCCTTCGTTGCGCAGTTGCACGACCAAGGCGTGTATTTTCGCTCGCTGCATTTGGGCAACGTGGTCCTGACCCCGGCCCATGTGCTGGGCCTGATCGACATCGCCGACCTGAACCAGCGCAGGCTGGCGCTCGGGCCAAGCAAGCGGCTGCGCAACTTCCAGCACATGCTGCGCTATCGCGAAGACCGTGCCTGGCTGCGCGGCCACGATGAGGGACAGGCGTTTCTGCGCGGCTACGCAGCGGCGTTGCCGCAAAGCCCCGGTTACGAGCGTTTGCTGACGCGGATCGCGGCGCTGCTCGCCGACACGCCGCACGTCGCTTAAGGACCTAGCACCAGCACGGTGTCGCCCTTGCGGTTGGCGAAACTGGCCAGCACCTGCAGCCTGTGCTCGTGCAGCCACGCTTCGAGCCAGGGCTCGTCGCGCTCGGCCTCGATCACGAAGTAGCGGTAGCTGCCTGCCAGCGCCGGCCCCATGGCGGCTTCACGGGTCAGGTCGCTCAGTTCGTAACCACGCCCCGCGTAATAGCCGATGCGGCCGTCTTCGTAGAAAATCGGCGCCTGCGCTGGCGTATGCGCAGAGATCCAGTGGCCTGCCTCGACATAGTGGGTCTTGCGGGCGCCCAGCGAGATCACGTTCGCCAGCATGACCAGCACGCCGACCAGCGCCAACAGCTTGCCCAGACGCGGGTGCGCCCGGTGGAACGCATGCAGCGCCATCGCCAGCAACGGCACCAGCAACAGCACCAGCAGGCTCAAGTAGCGGCTGTTCATGAACTGCGCACGGATGAAGAACACCATGAGCACCACCAGATACAGCGATGCCGTGAGCGCCAGGACCCGGTACTCGCGCCAGTAGCGCGAGCAGGCGGCCCAAGTGCGTCGGTCGAGAAACGCCAACGCGCCCGGCCCCATGAGGCTGACGCACTTGATCAGCAGCGCGCCGCTCAAGCCGATGAAGATGATCCGCCCCGCTTCGTTGGCCGAATACTTGTTGGTCAGCGAATCGGCGAACTGATGGCTCAGCTGGGTGAAGGCTCCGAACAGGCCGGCAGGCCGGACCAGCTCCAGGTAGTAGTCCAACCGACGCGCGTCGAGGGCGCCCCACCCGGCCAATACTGCGACACCCACGATAACTGTCAGGGCCGGCAGCCAGGCGATCTGGGCGAACCGGCGTCGCTGCCCGGCCGTCCATAGTGCCGGCAACTGCCAGAGCAGCACGCAACCGCCGACCAGGACCGCCTCCAGGCGAAACAGGCTGCCCAGGCCGATCGCTACCCACACGGACGCCGCCAGTCCCCAACCGCCCCGCGCCTGCCAACGCATGGCCAGCCACAGCGCCAGGGTGCAGAAGAACCAGAAACCGGACTCACGAATGATATCGCCGCGGAACTGGTTCACCGCCGGCATCGCCAGCACGATCCAGCAGGCCCAATAGGCGGCTTGAGGAGCACGTTGACGAACCAGATCGACCATCAGCGCGCACGTGCCCGCTGCGAACAGGATCGACCACAGGTAGGCGCAGTATTCCAGCGGTAGGCGCAGCAGCGCATGGGTCCCCGCCAGCAGCAGTGGATACCAGGGCCAGTCGAAGCGCGACTGCACCCCAGCCAGGTCATGCTCGCCGGCCTGTCGCGCCAGGTCCAAGTAAAATGCTCCGTCGCGTCCGACCGTCACCACACCGAGGATGGCGATGATCGACAGCACCAGGCTGCCCAAGCCAGCCAGCCATACGGGGTCGAAACGCTCGAGCATGCGCAGCGCGGAAGATTCGGGACGGACGGAGGAGCGTTCGGAGCGCATGGTCGAGCCTTGGAATATGAATGCCGCGGGGTTGGGCACTACAGTCGACGGTAAGTGCCCAGCAACGTTGAAAAAGCCTGCACGCTCGCGTCACGTTTGCCGATCGTCACTTGAACAGGCACCGGAGGGCTTTGCGTGTGTATGACCAGCGCCTGAGCGCCGAGAGGTCGTAACGCAGGGCCTGCAAGTAGAGGCGCCTGGCCCGCGCGTAGTCGCCGGCGCCGTAGCAATCGCGAAACAGCGAGAGGCAACGCTGGGTCAGGAATGCCCGGCGCAGGCTGTGCAACGATGCAGGCAGGCGTGCGGGAGAGAACACCTCGTCGACCATCTCGATGCCAGCTGCCAGACTTTGCTTGAGGTCATGCCGCATGCTGTCGTGGTGCTTGTAGATCAAGGCCAGGGGATGATCGATGATCGTGCACTCGAAACGTGCCAACACCTGAGCGAAGACCGGGATGTCCTCGACGTTGCGCAGGTGTTCCGGATAGGTGCCCGGCGCGAAGACGTCGCGGTGCATGGCACAGGCCCCGTTGGACAACGAGATGCTCTTGTCTATCAGGTAGCCGCGAACGCGAGCATAGGGCGAGACCGGCAAGGGCCGGACCGTGTGTAGCGTGCGCGCCCCACTTTCAAAAACCGACCAGTGCCCGCCGATGACCATGCGCGTGGACGGGTGGGCCTTGATGTGCAGACCCAATGCGTCCAGCGCACCGGGCGCCAGCTCGTCGTCGGCATCGAGAAAGATCAGGTACTGCCCGCGCGTCTGGGCAATGCCCAGGTTGCGCACCGAGGACAAGCCGCCATTGGTCTTGCGCACGACGCGAAAACGCCCGGGGTGCTGCACAGACAGCTGGTGCAGCACCTCGGGCGTGTCGTCCGTAGAACCGTCGTCGATGACCATCAGGTCACAGTCGACGTTCAGTTGCGCCAGAACGGAGGTGACCGCCCTGGGCAAGACCTTGGCGTAGTTGTACGCAGGAATAACGACGCTGATCAGCACGTTAGTCTTCTGCATATCCATTCGCGCCCTCTTTGACCACGAGGATGTCCTCCATGATCAGGTACTGCAGATCAGAGCCATAGAACATATTCAGCGCGTCGGTGGGCGAGCAGATCATCGGCTCGCCACGGCGGTTGAGCGAAGTGTTCAGCGACACGCCGTTGCCGGTCAGGTCTTCGAGGGCCTTCATCATGTCGTAGTAGCGCGGGTTGTATTCGCGCTTGAGCACCTGGGCCCGCGAAGTGCCGTCTTCGTGCACCACTTCCGGGACGCGGGTCTTCCATTCTTCGGCGACTTCGAAGGTGAAGGTCATGAACGGCGCCGGATGGTCGATCTTGATCATTTGTGGGGCGACGGTGTCGAGCATCGACGGGCAGAAGGGTCTCCAGCGTTCGCGGAACTTGATCTGCTCGTTGATGCGGTTGGCCACGTCGGGCACGCTCGGGCAACCGACGATGGAGCGGCCGCCCAAGGCCCGTGGGCCGAACTCCATGCGCCCCTGGAACCAGGCCACCGGGTTGCCGTCGACCATGATCTTGGCGATGCGCTGAGGCATGTCGTCGATCTTGCGCCACTTCGGCGCGCTCGGGTGGCGCGCGCAGGCGGCGATGACGTCTTCGTTGGAGTACGCAGGGCCGAGGTAGACGTGCTCCATCTTCTCCACCGGCACGCCGCGGGCATGTGATATGTAGGCGGCGGCGCCCACTGCGGTGCCGGCATCGCCGGACGCGGGCTGGACGAACAGCTCCTTGACGTCCGGCCGGGCGATGATCTTCTGGTTCAGCTTGACGTTCAGCGCGCAGCCGCCGGCGAAGGCCAGCTTGCCGGTTTCGCGCAGGGTGTCGCCCAGGTAGTGGTCGATCATTTGCAACGCCAGCTTCTCGAACAACGCCTGCATGCTGGCGGCATAGTGGATGTACGGCTCGTCGGCGATGTCGCCTTCGCGCTTAGGGCCCAGCCATTCGATCAGCTTGGGCGAGAAGTAGAAGCCCTTGCCCTTCTCTTTATGGCGGCGCAGGCCGATGACGTTGGCGTACTCGGTATTGATCACCAGTTCGCCGTTTTCGAAGCTGGCCAGGCGCGAGAAGTCGTATTTGCTGGCGTCCCCATAGGGCGCCATGCCCATGACCTTGAACTCGCCGTCGAGCATTTCGAAGCCCAGGAATTCGGTGATCGCGCCATACAGGCCGCCCAGCGAGTCGGGGTCGAAGAACTCCTTGATCTTGTGGATCTTGCCGTTTTCGCCGTAGCCGAAGAAGGTGGTGGCGTATTCGCCCTTGCCGTCGATGCCGAGGATCGCGGTCTTTTCCTTGAAGCCCGAGCAGTGGTAGGCGCTGGACGCGTGCGCCAGGTGGTGCTCGACTGGCTCGATCTTGATCTTCTTCGGATCGAAGCCCAGTTGCTCCAGGCACCAGACGATCTTCTTGCGGTAGCGCTTGTAGCGCCGGTTGCCCATGAGGATGGCATCCAGGGCGCGATCCGGGGCGTACCAATAGCGCTTGGCGTAGTGCCAGCGGGCTTTGCCGAACAGGCTGATGGGGGCGAAGGGAATGGCCACCACATCGACGTCGGACGGCTTGATGCCGGCTTGCTCCAGGCAGAACTTCGCCGACTCGTAGGGCATGCGGTTCTTCGCATGCTTGTCACGCACGAAGCGCTCTTCTTCGGCGGCGGCGACCAGCTTGCCGTCGATGTACAACGCCGCGGAAGGGTCATGGCTAAGGGCGCCGGACAGGCCAAGAATCGTCAATGCCAAGGGACTCGCCTCTTCAATCGGTAAAAAGTGCGCCACGGGCGGCAACGGCCGGCGGCGGCTAAAGCGCGGGATTATAACGCAAACAATGAAGGCTGGCCCTAGCGGCGGTATCTATGTAGCGCCTCGTCGCAAAGGCACGAAGACGCGCCACGCGGGCCGCGGATCATTCGGCGATCAGCCAGTCCATGCGCCAGCTGCCGGCGCTCTGCTTGAGCTCTTGCGCCAGCCAGGGCAGCAGCTCGCGCAACTCTTCCTCCAGACCCCAAGGCGGGTTGGCGATGGCCAAACCCGAGCCGTTCAGGCCCTGCGGGCTGTCCTGATGGTGCACGTACAGTTCGACGCGCAGCAGCTTGGGCGCGCCGGTGCTGGTGAGGTCCTGGTAGAAACGGGTGAGCGCGCGCTGGTCCTTGATCGGGTACCAGATGGCCGCCACGGTCTGTCGCATGCGCGCGATGGCTTCTTTCACGGCCAGGGTGCAGCGCTTGAGCTCGTCGGCCTGTTCGAAGGGCGGGTCGATGAGCATGATGGCGCGCTTTTCCTGCACGGGCAGCAAGGCCCGCGGTACGTGCCAGCCTTCGCCCAGGTGCACGACCACGCGCGGGTCCTTCTTCATGTTGTCCTTGAGCAACGGCCCGTCTTCGGGGTGCTTCTCGTTGAGCAGGGCGCGGTCCTGCTGACGCATCAGCCGGCGGGCCAACTCGGGGGAGCCTGGGTAGTAGCGCAGCTCGCCCTCGGGGTTCAGACGCTTGATCACACGCAGGTAGTCAGCCGCCACTTCAGGCAGGTCGTCGCGACCCCACAGCCGTGCGACCCCTTCGAGGTATTCGCCGGTGCGGCTGGCCTGGTCGCCATGCAGGTCGTACAGGCCGAGGCCGGCATGGGTGTCGAGGTAGGCGAACGGCTGCTCCTTGCGCGACATCAGGGCGATGAGGCGGGTGAGCACGATGTGTTTGAAGACGTCGGCGTGGTTGCCGGCGTGGAAGGCGTGACGATAGTTCATGGCGGCTCCTGCGAAGGCGGCAAGTCTACCGCTTCGCGCAGGTGGCGTCAGGCCTGGCGACCATTGAATCGATGGGTTGGCGACGGCCTTGTGCCAGGGTAGACGTTCCGAATCTCAATGAACGCCGAGGTCGAGCATAGTCATGGCTCCACTTACCCGGAGCACGACCATGAAAGCTACGATCAACTTCGACGTTCTCGCCAACGTACCGACCCTGCACGGCGCCTTGGGCATCCCGAACGCACCATACACGGCCCAGTTGGAGCTCGAACGTCCGGACGGCACCACCGAAACCATCGTGGTGCCATCCACCGACAGCGATGCATGGGCAGTCACCCCCACCGGCTACGCGCCCGGCTCTTACTCTGCCGTCATCCGATCCCGGGAAGAAGGCAAGTTCGAAGCCAGCCGCCGGCCGTTCACCCTGTAAAACGACTGCGCGCAACGCCAGCTCCCCTCGAGCCGGCGTTGCGCGCAAGCGATGCCCGGCGTGCTGCCGGGCACCTGCATCACATCACTTACCGTTGTGGTACGCCGCATCGGCCGCTTCGAAGCGCGACAGCATGCCGCTCGACGGACGACCCATCTTGCTCACCAGAACGATGGCGATGCTGGCCAGCAGGAAGCCTGGGATAATTTCGTACAGACCCCACGGATCGATCTGTTTCCAGACGATGACCGTGACCGCACCGAGTACGATACCGGCCAGAGCGCCGTTGCGGGTCATGCCCTTCCACAGCACCGAGATCAGCACCACCGGACCGAAGGCGGCACCGAAACCTGCCCAGGCATAGGCCACCAGACCCAGCACGCGGTTTTCCGGATTCGCGGCCATGGCGATAGCAATCAGCGCCACGGCCAGCACCATCGCACGACCGACCCAGACCAGCTCACGTTGCGAAGCGCCCTTGCGCAGGAAGGCTTTGTAGAAGTCTTCAGTCAGCGCACTGGAGCACACCAGCAACTGGCAGCTCAGGGTGCTCATCACCGCGGCCAGGATCGCCGACAGCAACACGCCTGCGATCCAGGGGTTGAAGAGGATCTTCGCCAGCTCGATGAACACCCGCTCCGGGTTTTCCGTGACCGGGCCTGCCACCTCGGGGTGGGCCGAGAAGTAGGCGATGCCGAAGAAGCCCACGGCACAGGTGCCGGCCAGGCACAGGATCATCCAGGTCATGGAGATGCGGCGGGCCTTGGCGATGGATTTCACCGAGTCGGCCGCCATGAAGCGCGCCAGGATGTGCGGCTGGCCGAAATAGCCCAGGCCCCAGCCCATCAGCGAGACGATGCCGACGAAGGTAGCGCCCTTGAGCAGGTCGAAGTTGGCCGGGTTCTGCGCTTCGATGGCCAGGAAGGTGGTGTCGATGCCGCCGGTGGAGAGCAGCACGATGATCGGCGTGAGGATCAGCGCGAAGATCATCAGCGAGGCCTGCACGGTGTCGGTCCAGCTGACCGCCAGGAAGCCGCCCAGGAAGGTGTAGGCGATGGTCGCTGCCGCGCCGGCCCACAGCGCCGTTTCGTACGGCATGCCGAAGGTGCTTTCGAACAGCCGCGCGCCGGCGACGATGCCCGAGGCGCAATAGATGGTGAAGAACACCAGGATCACCACCGCCGAAATGATCCGCAGCACGCCGCTACGGTCTTCGAAACGGCTGGAGAAATAGTCCGGAAGGGTCAGGGCATCGCCGTTGTACTCGGTCTGCACGCGCAGACGGCCGGCGACGAACAGCCAGTTCAGGTAGGCGCCGACGGTCAGGCCGATGGCGATCCAGATTTCCGACAGGCCCGACATGTAGATCGCGCCCGGCAAGCCCATCAGCAGCCAGCCGCTCATGTCCGACGCGCCTGCCGACAGGGCGGTGACCACACTGCCCAGGCTGCGACCGCCGAGGATGTAGTCGGAAAGGTTGTTGGTGGCGCGATAGGCCGCGAGGCCGATGAGTACCATCGCCGCGATGTAGATCACGAACGTGATAGTGAGTGGATTGCTCATGTGGTGTCCTGGTGTTTGTTGTTATGGAAACAGCGAACCGTAATGGCACGGTTGCACCCAGGCCGCGAATCCTAGGTGACAACTCGAAGCGGGCGCAACCGTTTTTCACTTGACAGTTGCACCTTCAGATTTTTCTGAAAATCACTCAAGAGATCTGCCCCATATCCGTGCACAATTTCAGAAGATAGGCCGCAAACCGACATGTTTCCGCCGTTTTTAGGCATGCCGCCGACCTGTCGGACGAATAGCACCCTCTTCCCTTGAAATTTCGGGTTGCACCCGGTTGCACCTCGCTTGGCCTTGGCGCTAATCTTGCCGCCTGCACAAGCCACGCCGTGGCAATAATGAGGACAAGAAATGGCGACCACCACCCTCGGGGTCAAACTCGACGACCCTACCCGTGAGCGACTCAAGAGCGCTGCGCAGTCCATCGACCGCACACCGCACTGGTTGATCAAACAGGCCATCTTCAACTACCTGGAAAAGCTCGAGGGTGGCGCCACCCTGCAAGACCTCAACGGCCATGTCGCGGCACTGGCCGAAGACATCGGCGAGCCACCGGCCGAGCATAGCCATCAGTGTTTCCTGGAGTTCGCGGAAAGCATCCTGCCGCAATCGGTGCTGCGTTCGGCCATCACCGCCGCCTACCGCCGCCCCGAGCAGGAAATGGTGCCCATGCTGCTGGAGCAGGCTCGCCTGACCAGCACCCAGGCCGAAGCGACCAATAAAATGGCCGCCGGCATCGCCGAGAAGCTGCGCAACCAGAAGAGCGCCAGCGGTCGCGCCGGCGTGGTGCAGGGCCTGCTGCAGGAGTTCTCGCTGTCGTCGCAGGAAGGCGTGGCATTGATGTGCCTGGCCGAAGCGCTGCTGCGCATCCCCGACAAGGGCACCCGCGACGCCCTGATCCGCGACAAGATCAGCACCGGCAACTGGCAGCCGCACCTGGGCAACAGCCCGTCGCTGTTCGTCAACGCCGCCACCTGGGGCCTACTGTTGACCGGCAAGCTGGTCTCGACCCACAACGAATCGGGCCTGACCTCCTCGCTGACCCGCATCATCGGCAAGAGCGGCGAGCCGATGATCCGCAAGGGCGTCGACATGGCCATGCGCCTGATGGGCGAGCAGTTCGTCACCGGCGAAACCATCGGCGAGGCCCTGGCCAACGCCACGCGCTTCGAGTCCAAGGGCTTCCGCTATTCCTACGACATGCTCGGCGAAGCCGCACTGACCGAGCACGACGCGCAGAAATACTTGGCCTCCTACGAGCAGGCCATCCACTCCATCGGCAAAGCGTCCAATGGCCGTGGCATCTATGAAGGCCCAGGCATCTCCATCAAGCTCTCGGCGCTGCACCCGCGCTACAGCCGCGCGCAGTACGAGCGCGTCATGGAAGAGCTGTACCCGCGCCTGCTGGGTCTGACCGCGCTGGCCAAGCAATACGACATCGGCCTGAACATCGACGCCGAGGAAGCCGACCGTCTGGAGCTGTCCCTCGACCTGCTCGAGCGCCTGTGCTTCGAACCGCAACTGGCAGGCTGGAACGGCATCGGCTTCGTCATCCAGGCCTATCAGAAGCGCTGCCCGTACGTGATCGACTACGTCATCGACCTGGCCAAGCGCAGCCGCCACCGCCTGATGATCCGCCTGGTCAAGGGCGCCTACTGGGACAGCGAAGTCAAGCGCGCCCAGGTCGAGGGCCTGGAGGGCTACCCGGTCTATACCCGCAAGGTCTACACCGACGTGTCCTTCGTCGCCTGCGCCCGCAAACTGCTGGCGGTGCCGGAAGCGATCTACCCGCAGTTCGCCACCCACAACGCCCACACCCTGTCGGCCATCTATCAGATCGCCGGTCAGAATTACTACCCTGGCCAGTACGAGTTCCAATGCCTGCACGGCATGGGCGAACCGTTGTACGAGCAAGTGGTGGGCAAGATCGCCGACGGCAAGCTCAACCGCCCTTGCCGCGTCTACGCCCCGGTCGGCACCCACGAAACGCTGCTGGCCTACTTGGTCCGCCGCCTGCTGGAAAACGGTGCCAACACCTCGTTCGTCAACCGCATCGCCGACCACTCGATCTCGATCCAGGAACTGGTCGCCGATCCGGTCGCCAGCATCGAGCGCATGGCCACCCAGGAAGGCAGCATCGGCCTGCCGCACCCGCGCATCCCGCAGCCGCGCGACCTGTACGGCAGCGAACGGGCCAACTCGGCCGGCATCGACTTGGCCAACGAACACCGTCTGGCGTCGCTCTCCTGTGCGCTGCTGTCGACCGCCCACCACGACTGGCAAGCCGCGCCCATGCTGGGCTGCGAGGCCAGCCAGGAAGCACCGGCCGACGTGCTCAACCCGTCCGACCACCGCGATGTGGTCGGCAAGGTCCAGGAAGCCACGGTGGCCGACGTGGACAATGCCATCCAGTGCGCGATCAACGCCGCACCGATCTGGCAGGCCACGCCACCGGCCGAGCGCGCCGCGATCCTGGAACGCGCCGCCGACGCCATGGAAGCCGACATCCAGCCGCTGATGGGCCTGCTCGCCCGCGAAGCCGGCAAGACCTTCGCCAACGCCATCGCCGAAGTGCGCGAAGCCGTGGACTTCCTGCGCTACTACGCGCTGCAGGCGCGTACCGACCTGAGCAACGCCGACACCCGCCCGCTGGGCCCGGTGGTCTGCATCAGCCCCTGGAACTTCCCGCTGGCGATCTTCTCCGGCCAGGTCGCCGCAGCCCTCGCCGCCGGCAATCCGGTGCTGGCCAAGCCTGCCGAACAGACCCCGCTGGTTGCTGCGCAAGCCGTGCGCTTGCTGCTTGAGGCCGGCATTCCCGAAGGCGTGCTGCAACTGCTGCCGGGCCGTGGCGAAACCGTCGGCGCCCGCCTGGTAGGCGATGAACGGGTCAAGGGTGTGATGTTCACCGGCTCCACGGAAGTCGCCCGCCTGCTGCAACGCAACATCGCCGGGCGCCTGGATGCCCAGGGCCGGCCGATTCCGCTGATCGCCGAAACCGGCGGGCAGAACGCGATGATCGTCGACTCCTCCGCGCTCACCGAGCAGGTGGTGGTCGATGTGGTCTCTTCGGCCTTTGACAGCGCCGGCCAGCGCTGCTCGGCCCTGCGCGTACTGTGTCTGCAGGAGGACTGCGCGGACCGTGTGATCGACATGCTCAAAGGCGCCATGGCGCAGAGCCGCCTAGGCAACCCGGAGCGCCTGTCGGTGGACATTGGCCCGGTGATCGACGCCGAAGCCAAGGCCGGCATCGAGAAGCACATCCAAGGCATGCGCGAAAAAGGCCGTTCGGTGTACCAAGTGGCCATCGCCGATGCCGTCGAGTGCAAGCGCGGCACCTTCGTGATGCCGACGCTGATCGAGCTGGACAGCCTCGACGAACTGCAACGGGAAATCTTCGGCCCGGTGCTGCACGTGGTGCGCTACAACCGACGCAACCTCGATGCACTGATCGAGCAGATCAACGCCTCCGGCTACGGCCTGACCCTGGGCGTGCACACCCGTATCGACGAAACCATCGCCAAGGTGGTGGACAACGTCAATGCCGGCAACCTGTACGTCAACCGCAACATCGTCGGCGCCGTGGTCGGTGTGCAGCCCTTCGGCGGCGAAGGCCTGTCGGGCACCGGACCCAAGGCCGGCGGCCCGCTGTACCTGTACCGCCTGCTCTCCACCCGCCCGGCCGACGCCGTCGCCCGCCACTTCGAGCGCACCGACGCCACCGGCCAGGCCGACGACGCCCTGCGCCAGCAACTGCTCAAGCCGCTGCACGCCCTCAAGGCGTGGGCCAGCGGCAACCAGCCGGAATTGGTGGAGGTCTGCGAGCAGTTCGCCCAGCAGTCGCAGAGCGGCGTGACCCGCCTGCTCCCCGGCCCGACCGGCGAGCGCAACAGCTACACCATCCTGCCGCGCGAACATGTGCTGTGCCTGGCCGACAACGAACAGGACCTGCTCAGCCAACTGGCGGCAGTCCTGGCGGTCGGCAGCTCGGCCGTATGGCTTGACGGCGAGCCGGGCAAGGCCCTGCGTGCCCGCCTACCGAAGGACGTGCAAGCCAAGGTCAAGCTGGTAGCCGACTGGCACAAGGACGAAGTCGCCTTCGACGCCGTCCTGCACCACGGCGACAGCGACCAACTGCGCGCAGTCTGCGAACAGGTGGCCAAGCGCGGCGGCGCCATCGTCGGCGTGCACGGGTTGTCGTCGGGTGAGACGCAGATCGCGCTGGAGCGCTTGGTGATCGAGCGCGCGGTGAGCGTCAATACCGCCGCAGCTGGAGGCAATGCGAGCTTGATGACGATTGGTTGAGTCATGACAGGGCGGCCGACACCGAAAGCGTCGACCGCCCGCTCACTTGCGCTATGAAGAACGCCCGCTGCCCTGCAGCGGGCGTTTTGCTATCTGCCTCACAAACGCATGGATGGTTACCGATGTAGGATCGGGGCTGAACCAGCGCCTGCCATCACTGCTCCTATAGGGACACGTCTTGATCGACTTTGAGGTGGCGACCCTTCCCCTAGCGGGCAGACGGTAGTAGCTGCGTCGTCCAACGCAATGCGGTGCAACCACGGCTGCGACGGCTTTCACCTCTTCAACCGCCAAGATCGCCTAACAGACGTCGTCAGAACGATGCCACGCTTCACTTATGGAAACCCCCACAACCCATAGAGGACGCCATGCCAGACCGCATCCAGCTCGACCCCACCACCGCCCGCTGGAGCCCCTGGGTGATCGCCATCGCCTTCTTCATGCAGTCGCTCGACGGCACCATCCTCAACACCGCGCTGCCGTCCATGGCGCGCTCGCTGGACGAAGACCCGCTGCGCATGCAGGGCGTGATCATCGCCTACATGCTCACCGTGGCCCTGCTGATTCCGGCCTCGGGCTGGATCGCCGACCGCTTCGGCACCAAGCGCATCTTCTTCAGCGCCATCCTGTTGTTCAGTGTCGGCTCCTTGCTGTGCGCCATCGCCAACACCTTGCCGATGCTGGTCGGCGCACGGGTGGTGCAGGGCTTGGGCGGTGCGCTGATGCTGCCGGTAGGGCGGCTGGTGGTGCTGCGTGCCTATCCGCGCTCGGAACTGGTGCGGATCATGGGCTTCATCACCATTCCTGCCCTGCTCGGCCCGCTGCTGGGGCCGACGGTGGGCGGCTGGCTGGTGGAAATCCTCAGCTGGCACTGGATCTTCCTGCTCAACCTGCCGGTCGGCGCGCTAGGGTGCTGGGCGGTGTGGAAGCTGATCCCCGACCTGCGCGGCAGCGAACGCACCACCTTCGACGGGCCAGGCTTTCTGCTGTTCGGCGCGGCGATGGTGCTGATCACCATCGCCATGGAAGGCCTGGGCGAACTGCACCTGCCGCACCTGCGGGTGATGCTGCTGCTGTTCGCCGGCCTGGCGTGCCTGGCCGCCTACTGGCTGCGCGCCGGGCGCGACCCGGAACCGCTGTTCTCACCCAGCCTGTTCCGTGTGCGCACCTTCGCCATCGGCATCCTCGGCAACCTGTTCGCGCGCCTGGGCAGTGGCGCCCTGCCGTTCCTGGTGCCCTTGCTGCTGCAAGTGGCGCTGGGTTACTCGCCGTTGGAGGCCGGCATGAGCATGATTCCGCTGGCCGCAGCCGCCATGATCGCCAAGGGCGTGGCACGTCCGCTGATCGAGCGCCTGGGCTACCGCGTGGTCCTGACCGGCAACACCCTGCTGCTCGGCATCGGCCTGGCCAGCCTGGCGCTGGTCGATGCCGAAACCCCCTACCCGCTGCTGCTGGCGCACCTGGGGGTGCTGGGCGCGATCAACTCGTTGCAGTTCACGGCCATGAACACGGTGACGCTGATCGACCTGGACGACGCCAGCGCCAGCAGCGGCAACAGCCTGTTGTCGGTGGTGGCGCAACTGTCGCTGAGCCTGGGCGTGGCCTGTGCCGGCGCGCTGCTCGGCGGCTTCACGGCAGCCGGCAGCGGCGATGCGGTGGAAACCACGCTGGAGGCCTTCCAACTGACCTTCGTGACCATCGGCGTGATGGCCATGCTGGCCGCGGCGATCTTCCTGCAGTTGTCGCCTACGGACGGACGGCGTGCACGGCGTCCGGAACAGGACATCGAGGCTTAGGCGCCAGGCACCGGGGCTGGTAGACTGTGCGACTTTTTTCGCTTCGCACCGCAGGCCCGCCCCGTGACCACCGACTCCACCGCTTTCGCCACACTGCCGCTGTCCACCGCCATGCTGGCCAACCTGGAGGCGCTGGGCTACACCGCCATGACGCCGATCCAGGCGCAGAGCCTGCCGGTGATCCTGCGCGGGCTCGACCTGATCGCCCAGGCCAAGACCGGTAGCGGCAAGACCGCCGCCTTCGGCATCGGCCTGCTCAACCCGATCAACCCGCGCTTCTTCGGCTGCCAGGCCCTGGTGCTGTGCCCGACCCGCGAGCTGGCCGACCAGGTGGCCAAAGAGCTGCGCCGCCTGGCGCGCGCCGAAGACAACATCAAGATCCTGACCCTGTGCGGCGGCGTCTCGCTCGGCCCGCAGATCGCCTCGCTGGAGCACGGCGCGCATATCATCGTCGGCACGCCTGGGCGCATCCAGCAGCACTTGGACAAAGGCACCCTGGTACTGAACGGGCTCAACACCCTGGTGCTCGACGAAGCCGACCGCATGCTCGACATGGGCTTCTTCGACGCCATCGCGGCGATCATCGGCAAGACCCCATCGCGCCGCCAAACCCTGCTGTTCTCGGCCACCTACCCGGCCGGCATCGAGCAACTGGCCGCCAACTTCATGCGCCAGCCGCAGCAGGTCAAGGTGCAGAGCCAGCACAGCGACAGCCAGATCGAGCAGCGCTTCGTCGAGATCGCCCCGGAGCAGCGCCTGGAGGCGCTGACCCGCGTGCTCGGCCACTATCGTCCGCAGTCGTGCGTGGCCTTCTGCTTCACCAAGCAGCAGTGCGAAGACGTGGTCGCCCACCTCACCGCCAAGGGCATCGTCGCCCAGGCGCTGCACGGCGACCTGGAGCAGCGCGACCGCGACCAGGTGCTGGCGATGTTCGCCAACCGCAGCATTTCGGTGCTGGTCGCGACCGACGTGGCCGCCCGCGGTCTGGACATCGACGGCCTGGACATGGTCGTCAACGTGGAGTTGGCGCGCGACGCCGAGATCCACGTGCACCGCGTCGGCCGTACCGGGCGCGCCGGTGAGAAAGGCCTGGCGATCAGCCTGGTGGCGCCCGCCGAAGGCCATCGCGCGCAAGCCATCGAAGCGCTGCAAGGCCATCCGCTGCGCTGGGAACAGCTCGACAACCTCAAGCACAAGGGCGGCGAACCGCTGCTGCCGGTGATGAGCACGCTGTGCATCGCGGCCGGGCGCAAGGACAAGCTGCGCCCAGGCGACATCCTCGGCGCACTGACCGGCGATGCCGGCATTCCCGGCACCCAGGTCGGCAAGATCGCCATCTTCGACTTCCAGGCCTACGTGGCCGTGGAACGTGCCGTGGCCAAGCCGGCGATGCAGCGTCTCAACAGCGGCAAGATCAAGGGCCGTGCCCTGAAAGTGCGCATTCTGTAAGCGCGGCCAAAGGGTTTCCAACGTGACTACCACCGATGTGATCGTCCTCGGTGCCGGCGCCGCCGGCCTCATGTGCGCCCAGCTTGCCGCCCACCGCGGGCGCCAGGTGCTGGTGCTCGACCACGCCAACAAGCCGGGCAAGAAGATCCTCATGTCCGGCGGTGGGCGCTGCAACTTCACCAACCTGTACACCGAGCCGGGCAACTTCCTCTCGCACAACGCGCACTTCTGCAAGTCGGCCCTGGCCCGCTACACCCAGTGGGATTTCATCGAACTGGTGAGCAAGCACGGCGTGCCCTATCACGAGAAGAAGCTCGGCCAACTGTTCTGCGACCACAAGGCCAGCGACATCCTCGACCTGCTGCTGGCCGAATGCGCCCAGGCCGGCGCCGAGCTGCGCATGCATACGCAGATCGAACGCATCGACAAGACCGACAACGGCTACCGCCTGCAGACCAGCGCCGGCCCCTTCGCCTGCCAGTCGCTGGTGATCGCCACCGGTGGGCTGTCGATTCCCACTCTGGGCGCCACCGGCTTCGGCTACCAGGTGGCCAAGCAGTTCGGCCACGCACTGCTGCCCACCCGCGCCGGGCTGGTGCCGTTCACCATCACCGAGCCCCAACTCAAGGCACTGTGCACGGAATTGTCGGGCACCTCCCTGGACTGCACGGCCAGCTGCAACGGCGTGTCGTTCCGCGAGAACCTGCTGTTCACCCACCGCGGCCTGAGCGGCCCGGCGATGCTGCAGGTGTCGTCGTTCTGGCAGGCCGGCGACACGCTGGAGATCGACCTGCTGCCCGACCGCGATGCCCTGGACTGGCTACAACAGGTGCAGCGCGAGCGCGGCAACAGCGAACTGAAGACCGTGCTCGGCGAAGTGTTCACCCGCAAGATGGCTACGCTGCTGGCCGAGCAGTGGTTCGAATCGCGTCCGCTCAAGCAGTACACCCCGGCAGAGCTCGCGCAGATCGCCGAGCGGTTGGGCGCCTGGCAGCTGGTGCCGGCCGGCACCGAGGGCTACCGCACGGCCGAGGTCACCCTGGGCGGCGTGGACACCCGCGAGGTGTCGTCCAAGACCATGGAATCGCTCAAGAGCCCGGGGCTGTATTTCATCGGCGAGGTGCTGGACGTCAGCGGCCACCTGGGCGGCTTCAACTTCCAATGGGCTTGGGCTTCGGCCTACGCGGCGGCGCAGTTCGTCTAGGCGTCGGCCCTGGGGGCCAGGCCCCCTGTTCGATCGAACGCGCACAGGGCCGAGGGGCCGCACGATTGTGTCGGCGGGCTGTCCATGTGCCAGCAGCCATCGTCCGATGGCTTCGATTCGCAGGCGTGCCGGCCCGGCCCAGGCAACGCCACAGCCCATACGGGGCGCGCCATGCGAGGGGTTCACTTGAGGTAAAGTAACCGCCTTCGGCAGCCGGGAACGGTTCTTGCTGAACGACACGTTTCCGATCACCGGCCCAGGTCCATCATGCCTTCAAGTTCATTGCGCCAATCCTTGCGTCGCCTGTGGGGCCAAGACAAGTTCAGCTACAGCGTGCGGGTCACCATCGCCCTGACCGGCAGCATGGCCTGGTGCTGGTACCAGAACGAGATGAGCCTGCTGATCCCGCTGTTCCTGGGCATCATCGCCAGCGCCTTGGCCGAGACCGACGACGGCTGGCGCGGGCGCCTGACGGCCCTGCTGGTCACCCTGGTGTGTTTCGCCATCGCCGCGCTTTCAGTGGAGCTGCTGTTCCCGTACCCTTGGCTGTTCGCTGTGGCCCTGGCGCTGTCGGCCTTCTCGCTGACCATGCTCGGCGCCTTGGGTGAGCGCTACGGCGCCATCGCCTCGGCGACTTTGATCCTGGCGGTGTACACCATGATCGCGGTCGACCAGCGCGGCGGCCAGCTCACCGACTTCTGGCACGAGCCGCTGCTGCTGGTGGCCGGCGCCACCTGGTATGGGCTGCTGTCGGTGCTGTGGCAGGCGCTGTTCTCCAACCAGCCGGTGCAGCAGAGCCTGGCCAGGCTGTTCTTCGAACTGGGCAAGTACCTGAAGCTCAAGGCCAACCTGTTCGAGCCGGTGCGCCACCTCGACCTGGAGGCGCGGCGCCTGGAACTGGCGCAGCAGAACGGCAAGGTGGTGGCGGCGCTCAACGTAGCCAAGGAGATCATCCTGCACCGGGTCGGCAACACCCAGCCCAACTCCAAGGTCAGCCGCTACCTGAAGCTGTATTTCCTGGCCCAGGACATCCACGAGCGGGTCAGCGCCTCGCACTACCCCTACAACGCCCTGGCCGAGACCTTCTTCCACAGCGACGTGATGTTCCGCTGCCAGCGCCTGCTGCGCCAGCAAGGCTCGGCCTGCCAGCGCCTGGCCCACTCGATCCGCCTGCGCCAGCCGTTCGAATACGAAACCCACTTCGCCGAAACCCTGGAAGACCTGCACGCCTCGCTCGACTTCCTGCGCGCACAGAACAACCCGGCCTGGCGCGGCCTGCTGCGTTCGCTGCGCGCCCTGGCCGCCAACCTCGCCACCCTGGAGCGCCTGCTGGCGGCAGCGAGCAACCCCGAAGCTTTGGCCGATGCCACCGACAGCAGCCTGCTCGACCGTTCGCCACGCACCTTCAAGGACGTGTGGAAGCGCTTGCGCACCCAACTCACGCCGACCTCCCTGCTGTTCCGCCATGCCCTGCGCCTGCCCCTGGCACTGTCGATCGGCTACGGCATGGTGCACCTGATCCACCCCAGCCAGGGCTACTGGATCCTGCTGACCACACTGTTCGTCTGCCAACCCAACTACGGCGCCACGCGGCGCAAGCTGGTGCAGCGCATCTTCGGTACGGCCATCGGCCTGACCGTGGGCTGGGCGCTGTTCGATCTGTTCCCCAGCCCCCTCGTGCAGTCGATGTTCGCCGTAGTCGCAGGCGTGGTGTTCTTCGTCAACCGCACCACCCGCTACACCCTGGCCACGGCCGCCATCACGCTGATGGTGCTGTTCTGCTTCAACCAGATCGGCGACGGTTACGGGCTGTTCCTGCCGCGCCTGTTCGACACCCTGGTAGGCAGCCTGATCGCCATCCTCGCGGTGTTCCTGTTCCTGCCCGACTGGCAGGGCCGGCGCCTGAACAAGGTCCTGGCCAACACCTTGACTTGCGCCAGCGCCTACCTGCGCCAGATCATGCAGCAGTACGCCCACGGCAAGCGCGACGACCTGGCTTACCGCCTGGCCCGGCGCAATGCCCACAATGCCGACGCGGCGCTGTCGACCACCCTGGCCAACATGCTCATGGAGCCGGGGCATTTCCGTAAGGAGGCCGATGTCGGCTTCCGCTTCCTGGTGCTGTCGCACACCTTGCTCAGCTACCTCTCGGGCCTGGGTGCGCACCGCGAAACGGCGCTGCCCGCCGAAGTGCACGAACAGTTGATCGACGGCGCCGGCCTGGCCCTGGCTAATAGCCTGGAAGAAATCGCCAGCGGCCTGGAGGCGCGCACCCCGGTGGCCATCCACAGCGATGCCGAGGACGCCCTGGCCAGCGCCCTGGAGCAGATGCCCGAAGAACTCGACGAACACCAGCGCTTGGTGCAGACCCAACTGGCACTGATCTGCCGCCAGCTGGGCCCGTTGCGCACCCTGGCCGGCCACCTGATCAAGCAGGTGGGACCTGCCGAGGCCGCTCAGGGGTAGTCGAGCACCCTGCGCAGGGTGGGAAGGTGCGCGGCGATCCAGTTGCGGTCGATCGCGCCCCAGTCGCGGATGCGGTACTGCCCGGCATGGTTGCGCTCGCCTTCGGCCTGCTCGAATTCGCAAACGATGTCCAGGTCCGCCAAGGCGGCGATGGTGTCCTGTGCGGTGCGCCGCGGCATGCCCGTGGCTTCGACCAGCGCGGGTACGCTGGCGGCGGTCTGGCTGTCGATCAACCAGGCCACGTACAACCGTCGATAGAAACTGCTCTTGGTCTTGCTTACCGGCATGCGGCTAGATCCTTTACAGAGGCCCCGGCAGTTCCCGATAGGTCAGGTACACGCGCAGGTCGAATTCCAGTTGATGGTAGGCCGGCTCCATGTGCTCGCAGAGCTGGTAGAAGGCCTTGCTGTGGTCGCGCTCCTTCAAGTGCGCCAGCTCGTGGACCACGATCATGCGCAGGAATTGCGGCGCCGCCTCCTTGAACAGCGAAGCGATGCGGATTTCCTTCTTGGCCTTGAGTTTGCCGCCCTGCACCCGCGACACCGCAGTGTTAAGACCCAGGGCGCGGTGGGTGAGGTCCAGGCGGTTGTCGAACAGCACCTTGTCCGGTGCCGGCGCGTTGCGCAGGTAGCGCTGTTTGAGGTCTTGCGCATAGGCGTACAGCGCCTTGTCGCTGTTCACCGCATGGCGCTCGGCGTAGCGCTGCTCGAGATAGGCACCCAGGCGGTCGCTGGCGATCAGCTGACGCACCTGCTCTTGCAGGTGTGGTGGGTAGGCTTGCAGGTAGCGCAGTACGGTCATGGCGGCGGTTCGGCGACAGGGATGGGCGATTCTAGCCAATCATTGCCAGGGGCAGGGCGCGAACTGCGCAAAACCGCCAGCGTCGTCCACCGTCAGGGGGCGCGCCACCAGAAAGCCTTGCACGTAGGCACAGCCGTTGTCGCGCAGCCAGCGGGCCTGCGCCAGGGTCTCGACGCCTTCGGCGATCACGGTGATGCCGAGCTGTGCGCACAGTTCGATGACACCGCGCACCCAGATGCCATCGACCGCCGATTCGGGCAAGCGCGCCACCACCTGGCGGTCGAGCTTGAGCGTGTCGACCGGCAGTTCGCGCAGCATGCGCAGCGAACAGTCGCCGGCGCCGAAGTCGTCCAGGGCCACCCGCACGCCGCGCTCGCGCAAGCGCTGCACCTGCTTGGCGGCCTCGTCGATGTTGTACGTCAGCGACTTCTCGGCCACCTCCACTTCCAACTGCGAGGCCGACAGACCATGGTCCGCCACCACCCGTTGCAGCTCGTCGGCCAGCCCCGGCATGAAGAACTGCGTGCGGCTCAGGCTGATGCCCAGCACCAGCGAAGGGTCGAAACGGCCCTGCCACGCGCGACGCTGCGCCGCGCCCTTGCGGTAGATCCAGCTCGACAGGCGGCTGATCAGCCGCACCTCTTCGAGCAGTGGAATGAACAGCCCCGGCGGCACGTCGCCGACGCTGGGATGCTGCCAGCGCAGCAGCGCTTCGAAGCCGCGCAGGCGACCGTCGGCGAAGGCCACCTGAGGCTGGTAGACCAGGGTGAAGTCCTGCTGGTCGATGGCGGTGCGCACGCTGTCTTCGAGCAGCATGCGCGAGCGGGCACGGCCATTGAGTTCGCTGTCGTAGAAACGGTACTGCTGCCGGCCCGCGCGCTTGGCGGCATACATCGCCTGGTCGGCGGCCTGCACCAGGCCATCGACCTGGGCCGCGCACTCGGGGTAGGTGGCGATGCCGATGCTGATGCCCAGCTTGACCTCTACGCCCTCGATCTGTTGGAAGCTCGAGACCCGTTCGATCAACAGCTCGGCGAAGCGCGCCGCCTTTTCCGGATACGGCAGGCCATCGAGCAGCGCGGTGAACTCGTCGCCGCCCATGCGCGCCAGCAAGGCAGAGCTGCCCAGGCAGTCGCGCAATTGCTGCGCCACCCAGTGCAGCACCTTGTCGCCGCCTTCATGGCCTACGGCGTCGTTGATGCCCTTGAAACCGTCCAGGTCCATGTACAGCAGCGCCTGCGTGGTGTCCGGGCGTTCCAGGCGCAGCAAGGCGGTCTCGACGCATTGATAGAAGCCGCGGCGGTTGAGCAGCCCGGTCAGCGGGTCGGTCACCGCCTGGTGCTCCAACTGCTGGTGCAAGTGCCGCACCAACGACATGTCCAGCACCGTCACCACCATGGCGCCCTGCTCGACCGGCAACGGCGCGCAGGACAGCGCCACCGGCAGCAGTTGCCCGGAGACGGTGCGCAGGTAGGCCTCCGGGACGCGCAATATTTGCCGGTTGGCGTAGGCACCGTACAGGTCGCAATCGTGCCAGGCGCAGTTGCAGGGCAGTTGCAGCAGGTCGAGCAGGTGCGTGCCTTGCAGCCTGTCCACGGGCTGTTCCAACAAGGCGGCGATGGCCGGATTGGCGAAGCTGATGGCGCCGCTGTGCTCCACCACCAGAATGCCCTCGGCGGCATGGCGCAGGATCGAGGCGTTGAAGGCCCTGGCTTCTTCCAGTTCCCGACTCAGCTGCTGAAGCAGGCGCCGGCTGCACTGCTGTTCGAGCAGCGCCTTGACCTTGGGCTTGAGCACCTGCGGGTCGAAGGGTTTGAACAGGTAGTCGAGCGCCCCGCTCTGGTAACCCTTGAGCACGGCGGCATCGGACTGTTCGTTGGCCGTGAGGAAAATGATCGGCGTCTGCCGTGTGCGCTGGCTGCCGCGCATCAGGCGCGCCACCTCGTAACCGTCCATGTCGGGCATCTGCACGTCGAGGATGACCAGGTCGACCTCTTCGGCGAGCAAGGTTTCCAAGGCTTGCAAGCCCGAATCGGCGGTCAGGACGTGCCAGTTCTCGCGCGCCAGCAAGGCCTGCATGCTGATGAGGTTTTCCGGGTAATCGTCCACCACCAGGAGGACGGGCCGGCCGTCCGACAACTGTGCTTGAGCGCCATCCATCCTGCTTCTCTTGTTATGCCCTGTCTTGCGGTGCGACGGGTCTGCGCTTACAACTCTAGCCAGCGCGGGGCAGTACGCAATGTAGGAAATAGCATTAAGCCATGGTTGGCTGGGGGTAGCCGACTAACGGCCAGTCCAGGCAAGGTATCGATTTTCCCACGCATGAAAAAACCCGCATCGCTGCGGGTTTTTTCTGACGCCTGGGCAGATCAGTTGACCTTAGCGGCCAACTCGCCTTTGGCGTAGCGCTGGAACATGCCTTCCAAGGTGATCGGCTTGATCTTCGAGGCCTGGCCGGCAGTGCCGAAGGCTTCGTAGCGGGCGATGCACACGTCGCGCATGGCTTTGACGGTCTCGGCGAAGAACTTGCGTGGGTCGAATTCGCTCGGGTGCTCGGCCATGTGGCGACGGATGGCGCCGGTGGAGGCCAGGCGCAGGTCGGTGTCGATGTTGACCTTGCGCACGCCGTACTTGATGCCTTCGACGATTTCTTCGACCGGTACGCCGTAGGTCTCTTTGATGTCGCCGCCGTACTGGTTGATGATCTTCAGCCACTCTTGCGGCACCGAGGACGAGCCGTGCATCACCAGGTGGGTGTTGGGAATGCGCTTGTGGATTTCCTTGATGCGGTCGATGGCCAGAATGTCGCCGGTTGGCGGCTTGGTGAACTTGTAGGCGCCGTGGCTGGTGCCGATGGCGATAGCCAGGGCGTCGACCTGGGTCTTGCTGACGAAGTCGGCGGCTTCTTCCGGGTCGGTCAGCATCTGGCTGTGGTCCAGGGTGCCTTCGGCGCCGATGCCGTCCTCTTCACCGGCCTGGCCGGTTTCCAGGCTGCCCAGGCAGCCCAGCTCGCCTTCCACCGAGACGCCGCAGGCGTGGGCGAACGCCACGGTCTGCTGGGTGACGCGCACGTTGTAGTCGTAGTCCGACGGGGTCTTGCCGTCTTCCTTGAGCGAGCCGTCCATCATCACCGAGCTGAAGCCCAGTTGGATCGAACGCTGGCAGACGTCGGGGCTGGTGCCGTGGTCCTGGTGCATGCACACCGGGATGTGCGGGAATTCTTCGATGGCGGCCAGGATCAGGTGGCGCAGGAACGGAGCGCCGGCGTACTTGCGGGCGCCGGCCGAGGCCTGGACGATGACCGGGGAATCGGTCTTGTCGGCCGCTTCCATGATCGCGCGCATCTGCTCGAGGTTGTTGACGTTGAACGCTGGAACGCCGTAGCCGAATTCGGCGGCGTGGTCCAACATCTGGCGCATGCTGATTAGTGCCATTTTGTATTTCTCTCCAGAAAAGCGTCGTTGTGTCGTGCAAGCCTGCCGCTAGTGCCTAGGGCGGTTGCTGTTCATGTTGTATGGGCCGCGCGCAGTGAGCCAGCCCGGCCATTCACGGTGCCTTGCAGCCCCGCCCTATCAAATCGTCGGTCGCCACCCAGTACACCAAGCCTTCTTCGCCCTGGGTATGGAAGGCCAGCACACCGTCGCTGTACAGCGCGCCGGAACCGCTCGGCTCGGCCAGCAGGTGGTAGCCGCGGCTGCCCAGGCGCACATCGACGGCCTCGCGCGAGGCGTCGGTGTAGCGCCAGAGCACTTCGGTCTGGCTGTCGCAGACCCAGCGCGTCCAAACGTCCGCCACCGCAGGGGGCGAGGTCTTGAGCATCGAGCAACCGCCCAGTGCCGACAAGGCCAACACGGCCATCAGCGCTTTCATCGTTCTCTCCCGGCCCCTTCGCCCCGTGCCGCCCGAGTGCCTCATGGGCACCCCGGCGCCTGGCGTTGGTGCTCGTCGTCGTATTTTTCCAGCCCTTCCTGCCCCAGGCGCTTGCTGATCACCGGTACCGTCTCGGCCTGCCATTGCGACTGATAGCAGCCGCCTTTGGGCGCCTGCGGCGAATCGGCCTCGGGTGCCGGACCGCTGGCGCACGCACCGAGCAGAACGGCCATGAGCATCACAGGCAATTGCTTGACCATCGGGTCGCTCCCTTTGCCAGGCGCCGGCGCTATCAGGCCTTGGCCCGCTCTTCCAGAATGGCCACCGCCGGCAACACCTTGCCCTCGACGAATTCGAGGAAGGCACCGCCACCGGTGGAAATGTAGGAGATATCGCCGCCGACCTCGTACTTGTCGATCGCCGCCAGGGTGTCGCCGCCGCCGGCGATGGAGAAGGCGTCGCTGGCCGCGATGGCCTTGGCCAGCACCTGGGTGCCGTTGCCGAACTGGTCGAACTCGAACACGCCGACCGGACCGTTCCACAGGATGGTCTTGGACGACTTGAGCAGGTCGGCGAAGTGGGCGGCGGTCTTTGGTCCGATGTCCAGAATCATGTCGTCGGCGCTGACGTCGGCGATGGCCTTGACCGTGGCTTCGGCGCTTTCGGCGAACGCCTTGGCCACCACCACATCGACCGGCAGCGGCACGTTGACCTTGGCTGCGATGGCCTTGGCGGTGTCGACCAGGTCGGGCTCGTACAGCGACTTGCCCACCGGATGGCCGGCGGCGGCGAGGAAGGTGTTGGCGATGCCGCCACCGACGATCAGCAGCTCGCACACGGCGCTCAGGCTATTGAGCACGTCGAGCTTGGTCGATACCTTGGAGCCGGCGACGATGGCGGCCATCGGCTGGGCCGGGGCCTTGAGGGCCTTGCCCAGGGCGTCCAGCTCGGCAGCCAGCAGCGGACCCGCTGCGGCGACCTTGGCGAACTTCGCTACCCCATGGGTCGAGCCTTCGGCGCGGTGGGCCGTACCGAAGGCGTCCATGACGAACACGTCGCACAGCGCGGCGTAGCGCTGCGCCAGCTCGTCGGCGTTCTTCTTCTCGCCCTTGTTGAAGCGCACGTTCTCGAACAGCACCAGCTCGCCGGGCGCGACCTCGACGCCGTCGAGGTAGTCCTTGACCAGCGGTACGTCGCGGCCCAGGGCCTTGCTCAGGTAGTCGGCCACCGGCTGCAGGCTGTTCTCAGCCGAGAACTCGCCTTCGTTCGGGCGCCCCAGGTGCGAGCAGACCATTACCGCCGCGCCTTTTTCCAGCGCCAGCTTGATGGTCGGCAGCGCAGCCTGGATGCGCGCATCGCTGGCCACCACGCCATCCTTCACCGGGACGTTGAGGTCTTCGCGGATCAGTACGCGCTTACCTTGCAGGTCGAGGTCGGTCATCTTCAACACGGTCATCAATGCGGTCCTTCAGGGCTGTGGGGTGCAGATGGGTGGACGACGCGCAGATAGTGGTCGGCGACGTCGAGCATACGGTTGGCGAACCCCCATTCGTTGTCGAACCAGGCCAGCAGGTTCACCAGGCGGGTGCCTGAGACGCGGGTCTGGCTGGCATCGACGATGGCCGAATGCGGGTCATGGTTGAAATCGCAACTGGCGTGCGGCAACTCGGTGTAGGCCAGCAGGCCGTGCAACGGGCCGCTCAGCGCGGCCTCGCGCAACACCCGGTTGACCTCGGCGGCGTTGGTGTCGCGCGCGGTGTGCAGGGTGATGTCCAGGCACGACACGTTGACCGTGGGCACGCGTACCGCTTTGGCCTGGATTCGTCCGGCAAGTTCCGGAAGCAGCCGTTCGATGCCGCGGGCCAAGCCCGTGGACACCGGAATGACCGACTGGAAGGCCGAACGGGTGCGGCGCAGGTCTTCGTGGTGGTAGGCGTCGATCACCGGCTGGTCGTTCATCGCCGAGTGGATGTTGGTGATCTGCACGTACTCGATGCCGAAGGCCCGGTCGAGCACACGCAGCAGCGGCACGCCGCAGTTGGTGGTGCACGACGCGTTGGACACCAGCCGCTCGGCGCCCGTCAGGCACTGCTGGTTGATGCCGTAGACCACCGTGGCGTCGACGTCGGCCTCGCTGGCCATGGGCTGGGAGAACAGCACCCGTGGCGCGCCGGCGTCGAGAAAGCGTTGGCCGTCGGCGCGCGAGGTGTAGACGCCGGAGCACTCCAACACCAGATCGATGCCCAGGGCCGCCCAATCGACGCCTTCGGGAGTGGCGCTGCGCAGGACTTTTACGCAGTCGCCATTGATGTGCAGACAGTCGCCTTCGACCCTGACCTCACCGGGAAATCGCCCGTGGGTGGAATCGAAGCGCGTGAGGTATTCGATGCTGGCCTGATCGGCCAGGTCGTTGAGCGCCACGATCTCGAAGCCCGCCCGCGCACCGCGCTCGACCAAGGCGCGCAGGACGCAGCGGCCGATGCGGCCGTAACCGTTGAGTGCAACTTTGTAGGGACGCGAGTGGGGCATTCGGGGCTCGTGGGGCAGAGTGTGGGTGAAGCGGTATCGCAAGCATGGAACGTGGTTGGGGTCGTCTGGCACGGCCTGGAGACTGTCGCCAGTGCCGTCTCACAGGTGCTCCGCGTCGCTTGGCTTGGGCCGGCTATGCCGGCCATCGCGGCTGATCGGAGCGCCGAACCGGCCGCTCCTACAGCGCGCGTTGTGTCATCCGGAAATGCACGCGTTCCATGTAGGAGCGGCTTTAGCGGCGATGGGCCGCGGAGCGGCCCTGTGTCAGCCCCAGCGATCTTCCAGAAGGCCGCCTCGGCTGATGGCCAAGGCAACCGATCGCCAACACCGACCTCAGTCCTCCAACAGCTCCTGCGCCGTCTCGACCACGTTCTCCACGGTGAAGCCAAACTCCTTGAACAGCTCGCCCGCCGGCGCCGACTCACCGTAGGTGGTCATGCCGATGATGCGCCCTTCCAGGCCGACGTACTTGTACCAGAAGTCCGCATGCGCCGCTTCGATGGCGATCCGTGCGCTGACTTCCACCGGCAACACCGACTGACGGTAGGCAGCGTCCTGGGCGTCGAACACGCTGGTGCTCGGCATCGACACCACACGGACCTTGCGGCCTTGCTCGGTCAGCTTGGCGGCGGCGTCCGTCGCCAGGCCCACTTCGGAACCTGTGGCGATGAGGATCAGCTCGGGCTCGCCTTGGCAGTCGCGCAGGATGTAGCCGCCGCGGCTGATCTGGGCGATCTGCTCGGGGCTGCGATCCTGATGCTGCAGGTTCTGCCGCGAGAAGATCAGCGCCGACGGGCCGTCGTTGCGCAGCAGGGCTTCCTTCCAGCACACCGCCGATTCCACGGCGTCTGCCGGGCGCCAGGTGTTCAGGTTGGGAGTGGTGCGCAGGCTGGCCAACTGCTCGATCGGCTGGTGGGTCGGGCCGTCTTCGCCCAAACCGATGGAGTCGTGGGTGTAGACGTGGATGGCGCGCTGCTTCATCAGCGCCGACATGCGCACCGCGTTGCGTGCGTATTCCATGAACATCAGGAAGGTCGCGCCGTACGGCACCAGGCCGCCGTGCAGGGCCAGACCGTTCATGATCGCGGTCATGCCGAACTCGCGCACGCCGTAGTACACGTAGTTGCCGCTGGCATC
This sequence comes from Pseudomonas sp. UBA6562, assembly GCF_002434265.1. Classification (GTDB taxonomy): domain Bacteria; phylum Pseudomonadota; class Gammaproteobacteria; order Pseudomonadales; family Pseudomonadaceae; genus Aquipseudomonas. The sequence goes on from NZ_DJJS01000006.1 coordinate 284,298, forward strand.
GCCGGCTTCCACGCCCTTGCAACCTTTCCACAGGGTCAGGTTGGAGCCGGCGAGGTCGGCCGAGCCGCCCAGCAGTTCCGGCAACAGCGGGCCGAAGGCGTTGAGGGTGTTCTGGCTGGCCTTGCGGCTGGCGATGGTTTCGCCCTTGGCGGCGACTTCTTCCACATAGGCCTGGGCCTTGGCGGCGAAATCTGCCGGCAGCTCGCCACTGGTGCGGCGCTTGAATTCGGCCGCCAGCTCAGGGAAGGCCTGGGCATAGGCATCGAAACGCTGGTTCCACTCGGCTTCGGCCTGGGCCCCGGCTTCCTTGGCGCTCCATTCGTCGTAGATGTACTGCGGGACCTCGAAGTCGCCGTAGTCCCAGTTCAGGCCCTTGCGCGACAGGATGATCTCGTCGTCGCCCAGCGGCGCGCCGTGGGACGATTCCTTGCCTGCCTTGCCTGGCGAACCGAAGCCGATGATGGTCTTGCAGCAGATCAGGGTCGGCTTGTCGCTCTTGCGCGCGGTTTCGATCGCCATCTTGATTTCGTCGGCGTCGTGGCCGTCGACCTTGCGGATCACCTGCCAGCCGTAGGCTTCGAAACGCGCAGGGGTGTCGTCGGTGAACCAGCCGTGCACCTCACCGTCGATGGAGATGCCGTTGTCGTCGTAGAAGGCGATCAGCTTGTTCAGGCCCAGGGTGCCGGCGAGCGAGGCGACTTCGTGGGAAATGCCTTCCATCATGCAGCCGTCGCCCATGAACACGTAGGTGTTGTGGTCGACGATGGCGTGGCCGTCCTGGTTGAACTGCGCGGCCATGATCTTCTCGGCCAGAGCGAAGCCCACGGCGTTGGCGAACCCTTGGCCCAGAGGGCCGGTGGTGGTTTCCACGCCTGGGGTGTAGCCGAACTCGGGGTGGCCCGGGGTGCGGCTGTGCAGTTGGCGGAAGTTCTTCAGGTCGTCGATGGACAGGTCGTAACCGGTCAGGTGCAGCAGGGAGTAGATGAGCATCGAGCCGTGGCCGTTGGACAGCACGAAGCGGTCACGATCGGCGAACTTGGGGTTGCTCGGGTTGTGCTTGAGGTAGTCACGCCACAGCACTTCGGCGATATCCGCCATCCCCATGGGGGCACCGGGGTGGCCGCTGTTGGCCTTTTGCACGGCATCCATGCTGAGGGCGCGGATGGCATTGGCACGATAACGACGGCTGGTCATCGATGGTCTCCTAAGGGCTTCGAAAGAGGTAACACGGAAAAGAGTCGGGCATTTTCGCCCACAGGCAGTGCTCACGGCAATGACGGATGGTCAGGAGGGGAAAATTTCCTTGTCCTGCGGGCGTATAGGCCCCTCCACGCACCAGGCGAGCCCCACGAGACGCCTGACATTGGCTGCTCGAAGCCTTCGCCAGGTGCAATATCAAAACTTTTTGATATTGCAGTTGCGAGCCTCGTCCACCCTGACTAGACTCCCGCTCCATGAACCTACCCGCGCAATCCTTCCCCACGTATCGCAGCGATGACCTGGCCGCCCTGTGCAAGGCCAGTGGCGACGGCCTGCGCCTGAACGTGCTGCGGGCATTGGCCAGCGACTCCTTCGGCGTGCTGGAACTGGCGCAGATCTTCGACATCGGCCAATCGGGCATGAGCCACCACCTCAAGGTGCTGGCCCAGGCCGGGCTGGTGGCCACGCGCCGCGAAGGCAACGCCATCTTCTACCGCCGCGCCTTGCCCGACGCGCTGCGCTTGGGCGGGCGCGTTCATGCCGCGCTGCTCGAAGAAGTCGATCAGTTGCCCTTGGCCGCCGAGGTGCAGGCGCGCATCGTGCAGGTGCAACGACGCCGCGCGGCGACCAGCCAAGACTTCTTCCTGCGTGTGGAAGAGAAGTTTCGGGCCCAGCAAGACCTTATCGCCGGCCTGCCGCAATACCGCGAAAGCCTCTTGGCGCTGCTCGACCAGCTCAGCTTCGGCCCGCAGGCCACCGCCCTGGAAGTCGGCCCCGGCGACGGCGGCTTCCTGCCCGACCTGGCACGGCGCTTCGCCCAGGTCACTGCCTTGGACAACAGCCCGACCATGCTCGAACTGGCGCGCCAGGTGTGCCTGCGCGAACGGCTGGACAACGTCACCCTGCAACTGGCCGACGCCCTCGACGCGCCCCAGGCCGAGGCCGACTGCGTGGTGCTGAACATGGTCCTGCACCACTTCGACGACCCCGCCCAGGCCCTGCGCCAGTTGGCCTTGCGGGTGAGCCCGGGCGGCAGCCTGCTGATCACCGAACTGTGCAGCCACGACCAGCGCTGGGCCAAGGACGCTTGCGGCGACCTGTGGCTGGGCTTCGAACAACACGATCTGGCCCTTTGGGCCAGCGCCGCCGGGCTCACCCCCGGCGAAAGTCTCTATATCGGCCTGCGCAATGGCTTCCAGATCCAGGTGCGCCATTTCCAGCGGGCCGCTACCCACCCCTTCATCGATACCGCTAGGAACCCTTCGAGATGAGCGAATACTCCCTTTTCACGTCCGAGTCCGTGTCCGAAGGGCATCCGGACAAGATCGCCGACCAGATTTCCGACGCGATCCTCGATGCCATCATCACCCAGGACAAATACGCTCGCGTAGCCTGCGAAACCCTGGTCAAGACCGGTGTGGCGATCATCGCCGGTGAAGTCAGCACCTCGGCCTGGGTCGACCTGGAAGACCTGGTGCGCAAGGTCATCATCGACATCGGCTACGACAGCTCCGACGTCGGCTTCGACGGTGCCACGTGCGCGGTGATGAACATCATCGGCAAGCAGTCGGTGGACATCGCCCAGGGCGTCGACCGCTCCAAGCCGGAAGACCAGGGCGCGGGCGACCAGGGCCTGATGTTCGGCTACGCCAGCAACGAGACCGACGTGCTGATGCCGGCGCCGATCTGCTTCTCGCACCGTCTGGTCGAGCGCCAGGCCGAAGCGCGCAAGTCGGGCCTGCTGCCTTGGCTGCGGCCGGACGCCAAGTCGCAGGTCACCTGCCGCTACGAAGGCGGCAAAGTGGTCGGCATCGACGCGGTGGTGCTGTCGACCCAGCACAATCCGGACGTGTCCTACAACGATCTGCGCGATGGCGTCATGGAGCTGATCGTCAAGCACACCTTGCCGGCCGAGCTGCTGCACAAGGACACCCAGTTCCACATCAACCCCACCGGCAACTTCATCATCGGTGGCCCGGTGGGTGACTGCGGCCTGACCGGGCGCAAGATCATCGTCGACTCCTACGGCGGCATGGCCCGCCACGGCGGCGGCGCGTTCTCCGGCAAGGACCCGTCCAAGGTCGACCGTTCCGCCGCCTACGCCGGTCGCTACGTGGCCAAGAACATCGTCGCCGCAGGCCTGGCCGAGCGTTGCGAGATCCAGGTGTCCTACGCCATCGGCGTCGCCCAGCCGACGTCGATCTCGATCAACACCTTCGGCACCGGCAAGGTCTCGGACGCGCGCATCGTGCAATTGGTGCGCGAGTGCTTCGACCTGCGCCCCTACGCCATCACCACCATGCTCGACCTGCTCCACCCGATGTACCAGGAGACCGCCGCCTACGGCCACTTCGGCCGCACGCCGCAGCAGAAGACCGTGGGTGACGACACCTTCACCACCTTCACCTGGGAACGCACCGACCGCGCCGAGCAACTGCGCACGGCCGCTGGCCTGTAATTTCCTACAGGCTGACCAGAAAGCCCCTGCCGAGCGATCGGCAGGGGCTTTTTCGTGACATACGCGCTGACAATCCCCTTCCCATGTCAGCGCTTGCAACTGACTAGGCTGGTTCGCGTCTCCATTGCCGCAAGGACGCTGGCCATGCTGTCGAGAATGCTGATCGCGCTGCTGCTCTGCGCTTGTAGCCTGCCGGTGCGCGCGCAGGACTGCCCCACCTGGCCCATCGCCCAGGCCACCCGCGAAGTCGCCGACCTGGCCCAGACCCTGGCCCGCTGGGACGACCATTACCATCGCCTGGGCATCGCGCTGGTCGACGACGAAGTGTACGACCAGAGCCGGCAGCGGCTGCATCGGCTACGGCAGTGCTTCGCCCTACCCGACACGGCCGACCCGCTGGCCACGGCGGGCGGCCCGGTGGCGCACCCCATCCCGCATACCGGGCTGGCCAAGCTGGCCGACGCGCAGCAGGTACGGCGCTGGCTGAGCGGCAAAGCCTCGCTATGGGTGCAGCCCAAGGTGGATGGCGTGGCGGTGACGCTGGTCTACCGCGCAGGTCGGCTGCGGCAGTTGATCAGCCGCGGCAACGGCGCCTCCGGCCACGACTGGAGCCATCACCTGCCGGCGCTCGGGCAGGTCACTCAGCGCCTGCGCGAACCCATCGACCTGATCCTGCATGGCGAGCTGTACCTGCGCCTGGACGACCATGTGCAAGCCGAACAAGGCAGCCTGAATGCCCGTGGCACGGTAGCCGGGCTGCTGGCGCGCAAGCATCTGGACCCTGTGCAGGGGCAGCGCATCGCACTGTTCGTTTGGGATTGGCCCGAAGGGCCGGACACCCAGCAGGCGCGCTATGCGCGTTTGGCCGAACTGGGCCTGGCCGACACGCAGCGCTTCAGCCAGGCGGTGGGTAGCTTCGACCAAGTTGCGCAGTGGCGTCGGCACTGGTATCGCACGCCGTTGCCCTTCGCCACCGATGGCGTGGTGCTGCGCCAGGATCGACGGCCACCTGCCACACGCTGGCAGGCCCAGGCGCCGCACTGGATTGCCGCCTGGAAGCACCCCTTGCGCCAAGTGCTGGCCGAGGTGCGCGCCGTGCAGTTCAAGATCGGCCGCAGTGGCCGCATCACCCCGCTGCTGCACCTGCGGCCGGTGCAGCTCGACGACAAGCGCATCACCCAGGTCAGCCTCGGCTCGCTGGCGCGCTGGCAGCTGCTCGACGTGCGTCCGGGCGATCAGGTGCAGATCAGCCTGGCCGGGCTGACCATCCCGCGCTTCGAGAACGTGGTGCACCGCACCCGCATACGCCAGACGCTCCCTGTGCCCGACCCTGTGACGTACCACGCGCTCAGTTGCTGGCACGCGAGCGAAAGTTGCCACGAGCAGTTCGTCGCCCGCCTGGCGTGGCTCAGTGGCAAGCAGGGGCTGGCCATGCCGGGTGTAGGCGCGGGCACTTGGCGGCGACTGGTGCAGGCTGGGGTGGTGACCCACCTGGGCGACTGGCTCGACCTCGACCTTGCCGACTTGCGCCAAGTGCCGGGCATCGGTGAGGCGCGTGCCGAACGGTTGTTGCGCAGCTTCGAACTCGCCCGCACACGCGGCTTTTCGGCCTGGGTCCGCGCCCTGGGTGCACCGCCCGCCAAAGGGCTGGTTTGGGCGCCGGACTGGGCCAGCCTCGCTGGGCGCGACATTGCCCAGTGGCAGCAGACGCCAGGTGTCGGCACCCGCAAAGCCCAGCAGCTGCATGCCTTTTTCACCCACAAAGAGGTGCAGGCGGTGGCCGAGCGGTTAGGGCAGTTGCGCTTGCCTGGATTCGCCTCGCCTTCCGTATCAGAGACGCAATAGTGAAAGGGCACATAACGCGTAAGCAAATTCTGATAAATGACTACAAAGCGTTATCAATGCTTTCTTAAAGCACGAAACCAAGGCAGGATTTCCCCCATCTTTTTGCTACCGCGCCCCGCTTAGGAGGCTTTCCATGAAACATCTGCCGTCCCTCGCCCTGTTCACCACCCTGTTCCTGGCTGCCGCCGGCGCCCAGGCCGCACAGCCCGATGCCGGCCTCACCGGTTGCGCCGCCAAGCGCAGCGCCATCGAGAACCAGTTGAAGATCGCACGCGACAAAGGCAATTCCAGCCAGGTCGCCGGGCTCGAAAAAGCGCTGCAGGAACACAGCGAGCACTGCACCGACGCCAGCCTGCGCAAAGAGCGCGAGCAGAAGGTGCTCGATGCGCGCCACGAAGTGGCCCAACGCACCAAAGACCTGGACAAGGCCATGAAGAAGGGCGACGCGGACAAGATCAACAAGCGCAAGGAAAAGCTCGCCGACTCGAAGAAGGAACTGCAAGACGCCATCGACCAGCTCGAGCGCTGAGTTTCGCGTTCCGTAACGTTCGGCGTGGTTTCAGTGGTTGCGAAACGCCCGATGGCAAGCCGTGCACGCCTGTTCGACCGCATCCATTGGGGCTTGCAACTCGCTCGCACGCAAGGGCCGACGCTGGCTTTGTCCATGCAATGAAGCCGTCGCCGCCTCCAGTTGCCTCGCCAGGTCTTCGAAGCGCGCCTGGCGTTGCCATACGGCCGGCTTGGCGTTGCTCCGCTCCCCCTCGCCGGGCATTGGAAAGTGCTGCCAGGGCTGGCGAGCCAAGGCGTCGAGACGCGTGGCGCCCTCGGCAAAGTCGTGTTCGTCGAACGCTACTCTGCCGCGCAGCATGCCGCCCAACTGCTCGCTGACGCGCAGCATGTCCTTGAAAATCGTTTTGCGCAGGTTCAAGGGCGAGTTCGGGTCGGCCCGCTCGCAGCCACACAGTACGGCGGCGACGCACAGCATGGCGATGAAACGCTTGTACATCCTCGGCCCTCGGGCAGGTAAAAGGGCCGCCAGTATCCGCGCCCGCGCGACAAAGACCAATCCCTTACAAACATCAGGGCCAAGCGCTCGCCCGCCCGCAAGGACACCAACCCCATGACCCATTCCCTACGCCGCCTCGCCGGCGCCCTTGCAGCACTGGCACTGCTGGCAGGCTGCAACGGCAGCGACGAGGACAAGAAACCCGCGCCCCACGCCATCGCCACCTACACCCCCGCCACCTGGAAGGACCTGCCCGCCGTTAGCGACGCGGATCTCGTGGCAGGTTTCGCCGCCTGGCGCCAAGGTTGTGAAAAGCTCGCGCGCAATCCGGTCTGGGCGGCGACCTGCGAAGCCGCGCAGGCCGTGCCGGTCGAGCCGCAGCAGGTACGTGGTTTTCTTCAGGAGCGCTTGCAGGTCTACGGCCTGCGCTCGGCGCAGAACCAAGCCAACGGCCTGATCACCGGCTATTACGAGCCGGTCTATCGCGGCAGCCTGACACAGACCGCCGAGGCCTCGGTGCCGGTCTACGGCATCCCCGACGACATGATCGTGGTCGACCTGGCCGAGGTGTACCCCGAACTCAAGGGCAAGCGCCTGCGCGGCCGCCTCGAAGGGCGCGTGCTCAAGCCCTACGACACCGCCGAGGTGATCGGTCGCGAAGGCGCGAAGGCGCCCGTGCTGGCCTGGCTGACCGACCCCATGGACTTGCAGTTCCTGCAAATCCAGGGCTCGGGCCGAGTACAACTAGACGATGGCCGGCAACTGCGCCTGGGCTATGCCGACCAGAACGGCCATCCCTATCGCCCCATCGGTCGCTGGTTGATCGAGCAGGGTGAGCTGACCCAAGACCAGGTCAGCATGGGTGCCATCCACGCGTGGGCCCAGGCGCATCCGCAGCGGGTGCCGGAGCTGCTGGCGAGCAACCCCAGCTACGTGTTCTTCAGTGCGCGCCCGGACAGCAACGAAGGCCCGCGCGGTTCGCTCAACGTGCCGCTGACCGCCGGCTACAGCGTAGCGATCGACCGCAAGGTGATCCCGCTGGGCAGCCTGCTGTGGCTGTCCACCACCCGCCCCGACGGCAGCCCGGTGGTGCGCCCTGTGGGCGCGCAGGACACCGGCGGAGCGATTACCGGCGAAGTGCGCGCCGACCTGTTCTGGGGCACTGGGCCGCAAGCGGGCGAGCTGGCCGGCAACATGAAGCAGCAAGGGCAGATCTGGATGCTCTGGCCCAAAGGTCAGCCGCTACCCGACGTGCCCAGGGTGCCCTGATTTCAGACCGACACCACGAAGAAGCTGACGATCAGCATCAGCCCGGCGAAGTACATCAACGAACGCAGCGCGGCCCAATCGGCCATGTAGCAGATGATGAACAGCAGCCGGCTGGTGATGTAGAGCACCGCCAGCACGTCTTGGGTCACCTGTTCGGCGTTGCCCACCACATCGGCCACCAGTACGGCGGCGGCGAAGGCCGGAAAGGTTTCGAAACCGTTCTGCTGGGCCGAATGCAGCCGCCGCGGCAGGCCGGACAGGGTATCGAGGAAGGCGCGCGGGTCGTGGTTTTCGCGAAAACCGAAACGGCCGCTGGCGACTTTGGCGCCCAAGGCGCTGAGCGGCGGCAACAACATGGCGAACAGGATGCACCACAGGGCGACGGTCATAGCAGGACCTCCAAGGTCGAATGGGTCAGAGTTTCATCACCAGCACGCCAGCTAAGACCAGCCCGCACGCCAGAAGTCTCGGGCCGCCGAAGGGTTCCTTGAGATAACGCATGCCCAGCAGCACCACCAGGATCACGCTCAGCTCGCGCAAGGCCGCCGCTTCGGCGATCGACCCCAGGTGCATGGCGAACAGCACCAGGGCATAACTGAGCAGCACGCACACCCCCACCGCCAGCCCCAAGCGCCACTGCGTGCGCCAGAACAGCACGAAGGCCGGCCGTCGCGCCACGCCCGCCAGCAACGGGAAGGGCACCGAGCAGCACAGCGTCAGCCACACCAGGTAGTCCCAGGGCTGGCCCCAACGCTGCACCGCCTGCCCGTCGAGCCAGGTGTAGCAACCGATGCACAGGCCGATCAGCGCCACCACCGGCAACATCGACCAGGGCAGACGTTCGCCGCCCCCGCCTTGCCACAGCAGACAGGCCATGCCGCACGGAATCAGCAGGATGCCGACGATCTGCTGGGCGCTCAGCGACTCCCCGGCGAACAGCAGCGTCAACACCAGCACCACCAACGGCGACGTCCCGCGCATCAGCGGGTAGATAAGGCCCAGGTCGCCTACCCGATAGGCCTGGATCAGCAAAACCCGATACAGCAACTCGGCCAGCGCCGAAGCGACCAGCCACGGCCAGATCCCGGCCGGCGGCATCTCGACCCAAGGCAGGGCACATAAGGCGAACAGCAGGCCGACCGTGTCCATGCAGGCGATCACCAGCGAGCGCTCGCCGCTGAACTTGATGAGGGTGTTCCAGGTGGCGTGCAGCAACGCGGCGAGCAGGACGAGCGAGGTAGCCAACACCGTTCGAGGCTCCAGCATGGGATGAAAGGTAAGCGAATGTTTCGTCATGCACCCTACCCTGCTCGTGACCAGAAAACGAGGTTCCAGCGCGCCACAAAAGGAACGTTATGCAGTTTTCTGGTCAGAGCATGTGCCCGACCGCCCGGTCAGCCCATCAAATAACTGCCCCGAACCATTCGGGTTTCGACTTGGAAGCCATTGCCACAGGATTCAGGATGCTTGAACTCGTTGCTGCGTTTATCTGCTTGACCACCCTACTCACCTACGTCAACTACCGTTTCATCGGCCTGCCGCCCGCCATCGGCGTGATGGTCACTGCCTTGCTCTTCTCGCTGATGATCCAGGGCCTGAGCCTGCTGGGCTTTCCAGGCCTGGAAGCGCGCGTCGAAGGCCTGATGAACCAGATCGACTTCAACGATCTGCTGATGCACTGGATGTTGTCGTTCCTGCTGTTCGCCGGCGCCTTGCACGTCAACCTCGGCGACCTGCGCAGCTATCGCTGGCCCATCGGCCTGCTGGCCACCGTCGGCGTATTGATCGCCACCGTGGTGATCGGCCTGCTGGCGCACTGGGTGTTCGCGCTGTTCGGCTGGCACGTCAGCCTGATCTACTGCCTGCTGTTCGGCGCGCTGATCTCGCCCACCGACCCCATCGCAGTGCTCGGCGCGCTGCGTACGGCCAATGCGCCCAAGCCGCTGAAGACCACCATCGTCGGCGAATCGCTGTTCAACGACGGCACCGCCGTAGTGGTATTCACCGTGCTGCTGGGCATCGCGCAACTAGGTGAGACGCCGAGCATGGCCGACACCGCCGTGCTGTTCCTGCGTGAGGCGGTCGGTGGCGCGCTGTTCGGCGGCCTGATCGGTTACGCCACCTACCGCATGATCAAAGGCATCGAGCAGTACCAGGTGGAGGTCATGCTGACCCTGGCCCTGGTCATCGGCGGCTCGGTGATGTGCTACGAACTGCACGTCTCGGCGCCCATCGCCATGGTGGTGGCGGGCCTGATCATCGGCAACCTGGGCCGCAACCTGGCCATGAACGACATGACCCGCCGCTACATGGACGGCTTCTGGGAGCTGATCGACGACATGCTCAACGCCCTGCTGTTCGCCCTGATCGGCCTGGAGCTGTTGCTGCTGCCGTTCAACTGGCTGCACCTGGCAGCCGGCACCGTGCTGGCCGTGGCGGTACTGGCCGCGCGCCTGCTGACCGTGGCCCCGGCGATCCTGTTGCTGCGGCGCTGGCGCAGCGTGCCCAAGGGCACCATCCGCGTGCTGACCTGGGGCGGTTTGCGTGGCGGCGTTTCGGTGGCGCTGGCGCTGTCGCTGCCGACTGGCGATGAGCGGGATTTGTTGTTGTCGATCACTTACATCGTGGTGTTGTCGTCGATTCTGATTCAGGGGTTGACGGTGGGTGGGGTGGTGCGGCGGGTGAGTGAGCAGCCGTGAACTGTTATCAATGACATGCAGGCATCGCATCATGCGGTGCCTGTCTTTTCAGACCAGTTGTCGGTCGCGAGCTTTCACCACACTTCTTTAATTTCAAGGCGACGGCAGAGGGGACGAGCGTTTCGCCAAAAGCTGTATTTCACGATGGCGATACAGGTCGTTGCCGGACTCGATATCCTGACGAGACAGCCGTCCGAGCTTGGGATGTCGCGCTAAGGAAAGCCGCAAAAACAACATCGTCGCAGGCCAACTTGTCGGGCTGACTAATCTGTAAAGCCTGAAAAGTTCAGCCTCTTCATCAGTATCAGCTCTCCTGGCAGTGGGCGACTCTGCCGATAGGCGTCACAAGAAAACCAAAGCGGATCAGGTGTGTAGATTGTGAAAGGCTCTTGAAGCTTTCTCAGCCGTTCGGCATGGCCGTGCCGCTAGATACTCACCTTATTGTGCAGAGGAAATCCTGACCAGGACCGCCTGAGTTGGAAAAGCCCCTGTGCGCAATCGCTGAATTTTATCACTTCAAGAACGAAAGCGTCGCCTAGCCTATCCGCTGATGGCGTAGCCGTGTGCCATATACGGAAATGGTTCGACGACTACGCTCGTTAACGCAAAGACGCCTTACGAGACGACAGGAATGCGCTAACTTTCCAGGCCGCGCCTGAAGTGGACCCAGAATGACACCGCCTTCCTCGAGCGCCGCCTTTTGCTGACGCGAAGAAATGTAGGCGGCTTCCATTTTTCAAGTCCAGGTCATGAGTTGCCTGGAAAATGAGGGGCCGCGCCAATACCGCGAGCCTGAATGTAACGGGGCTGATTCGCACTTTCATTTATCGCATTCTATAAACCGCAACTTGTACATCACGCCTCCTGAAGCAAGAACCATCTTACAGAAGCGTCCTACAAACTAAGCCTAAGAACAAACAAAAAGTGAAAGGCATTAATCCAACTGCACACTTCCATCCACTCCGCTATGGACTGAAAAAATATTAGAACGGCACATCTAACCACTAATTACAAGCTCACAACCACCGCCCTAGACAGGCTGAAAATTTTTGTTGCAAATTCCACTCAATCCCTTACTTGCTCGAAAAGGTTAAATAGCGCTAACTTTTTTCAACCGCATAACTCAAACAAGAAAAGGCAGAGCACCGTGAGTACATGCATCTCTTCGCACCGAGAGATGGCGCTACTTTGGGCCGTCAACTTGTGCGCCATCTCAGCATCGACACTGACCTACATTTACCTCTCCTACTACGTGTATCTTCAAACGGCAAATCTGATTTTTTCTCAGCTGATACTCTTCGCACCGATGATCCTGCCGGTCATCCTCGTGGCGTGGATCTATCGCCTGTCGGACTGGTTGCCGCCGCGCACGCTGCTCTGGACTACGAATCTGATGTCGTTGATTTCGGCATGGATCACGTATCAGACGCTGCCGCATTACACAGGAGTGGCTGTGGGAGGGGCGATTATCATCGGCACATTGGATGCACTACAGCGGGTGGGCCGGATCGTTGCAATCAAATGCTACTTTCCGGGCTCGCAAATCGCCAGTTCCGTGCCACTGACATTGACGGCACAGTTCATCGCCGGCGGTCTCGCAGGACTCAGCATGATGCTATTGAAGGCAGATATGACGCCTGACCTGGCCTTGAAAATAACAGGGATCTTGTTCGCTACCGCCATGCTAGCAGCCATTATGTTACCCGCCTCGATTCAATCGGAAGGCGCTGTTCGCGCTACGCCAAAACTTATACGCGCGCTGGCAGTTACGCTGAACGATTATCCGCCAGTGCGACTCACCTTGCTACGGTTCTTACTCTTCGTGAGCCTTTTCCAAGGATTTTTCAACGTCTCCCGAGTGCTGCTGCCAGCCCATGTATTAGGTCTGGGCGAAGCATATGTCGGCCTATTGCAGGCCGTCAACAGCATTGCGGCGCTGGTAGGTGCAGTGCTGTTCTATCAAATGAACAAGCGCGGCTTTCGGCTTTTACAGCTCCCCATGCCCGTCATCAGCAGCCTCTTCATGATCATCTCTGCCCGCGCTATAAATTTGGAAACCAGCTACGCAGCCTATTTTTTCTACATCTTTTTCTTCGAGATGGCATTTTTCAAACTGCAAGCTGACTTGGTGCGCTGCACACCCGCTCACGCAATGCCCTTGATGGCATCAGTACAATATGCAGGCGTTTATCTAGGCATGATAGTAAGTATTTTCTTGGGCTCACTGCTTGCGGATGCGGTCGGACTATTTATCACGAGCATTCTATTTGCAATAGCCTACGAATGGGCAGATCGGTTAATTAAAACCAAGTAACCACACAATCTAACACCCCCTACTGAAGGCATAAATGATGCAAAATTTCACGCACCCGTTTCCTTTCCTTAAGCATTTAGACGTGCCCAATATAACAACTTTATTTAACTCTTCTCTCGCTTCGCTCGTGATCTACTGTGCCTACACAGAAGAATTATTACTTAGCGCCATGTTAATTTGCTTGGCCGCCATACTGGATGTGGTCGATGGCCATTTAGCTCGAAAATACTTTTCTACTAATAAACAAGCACGAGACTTTGGTAAAAATTTAGACAGCTTTGCTGACTTGCTCAATTTCAGCATAGCGCCGGCTTTTATCACATTCCAACTCGTACCCTCCACCCTTGGCGGTTTTTTAGCAGGTACGTTGGTGATGACAGCGGTGCTACGGCTTTCTCTATTTGGTCTACCGGGAAGGGATAACTCTAAGCACTACCAGGGTCTTCCAACCACCTATTCAGGATTTATATTTTCACTGGCACTTTTGATTTTACCCGGGGTACAGCACTCCCAACAGTATGTTGTAGCTCTCGTCGCTACGACTGCACTGCTTCAAGTATCCAACCTCAGACTTCCGAAGTACAGCACGACCGCAACAATCTTTATGTTTGTCTCAGCATTTGGAATTACTGCCTTTATCATTCACACCTAAAATGCGAGGTTCGCATGCGACATATCGTTTTTGTCGACAGTACGGTCAGTGGATTGCTGGCTTTAGAAGCCGCAAAAAAACTGGACTGTCGCGTCACATTCATCCACCAGCGCGACGCATCATTTTTGAACATTTCCCTTGGCGACGATACAACTCTGTTGGCGTCTTACCTACACCATGTCGACAATTATGTTCGAGTCGATAGTCTGCAAGACGAGGCGTTCAGTCAATGCCTCTCAACACTCCACCTACAGTGGCCTATCGATGCACTCGTTACTACCTCCGAAGCAGCTATCTTGCCAGTGGCACGCGAAGCGCAGCGCCTCGGCCTACCCTGCCCTGACTACGACGCGCTGTGTAATGCCGTTTTCAAGAACTGTCTACGTGAAACGTTGAAAACTCATGGGCTACGCTCTCCAAATTTTGAGGTACTCACTGAACAGCAACTAATAGAAGGCGATGCTCCACAGGTGGCATTGCCGTTTGTGGTGAAACCAATTCGCGGTTTTGCGAAACAGTTTTCCGCCATCTGCCACCACCGTAGCGATTTCGATGTTTTTTTAAACTGCTTGCGTCAGACGCGCTCAATGAGCGACCCCATGATCAATCGGCTGGTTAGTCGCGACTATCTTATCGAACAATACATCGACGGGAGCTTGTACTCGGCCGAAGTCATCGTTCAGGAGGGCAAAGTCTCATGCTATGCCACCACTATTAGATTCCGCGCTGACTATAACGAAATCCTAGAAATGACTTCAACCATGCCCTCGGGACTGGATGAGACTCAGCGCAACCTCATCAAACTCTATGTCCAGGCTGTTTTTGATGCGTTGAAAATAAATTTTGGACTGTATCATGTCGAACTGCTACTCAATGAATCGGGGCCGTGTTTGGTCGAGATCAATGCGCGCATGATGGGCAGCGTTTCGCCGCAAATGTATCGACTGCTAACGGGTATCGATCCATTTGAATTAATGATTCGATTGCATCTTGGGGAAGAGATAAAGATCGACGACTCAGCACTGAAAAGCGCAGGGTCTGTGGTCACCATCGCGTCGCGCTTTGGTGGCTTCATTTCAGCCCACTACGACCCTAACGAGTTTTCAGCACTCTTGCGCAAATACGATATTCAATTTTGCACAGCTCGCGTTTTTCCAGGGCAGGCTGTACAGCGCTACAGCGGCAATATAGGCACCATTGGACATGTCATCATTGAAGACACATGCCCCTATGCCGCAGCGGCAGCGGGCAATTGCTTCCTTCAGGAGTTATCCCTGTTGTATGGCCTCGAACTGGCGACCTACACCGGTCCGGAACTGCATCGACAGTAGCCAACACCTGCAACTCTTCTAAAGTCTTGGCCATTAATCAAAGGAAATGTCCAATGTGCGAAATGGAGCTTTCTACGTCATCCACATTTAATTTTGCAGGCAAAGCCGCCACGCTGAAGCGCCTAGCGCCTTTGCTAAAGACAGGGCGGATACTCCCAATATTTGAACTGACGGTCGCGCAATGGCGGGCTGATCGCCTGTCTGTGATCAAGCAGTGCCAGCGAGTCTTCGGTCAAAAGGCGCTGATCGTAAGATCAAGTTGTTCAGTTGAAGATCGCGATGGTTCCTCCGGAGCGGGTCTGTACGAATCGATACTCGATGTGTTTGGAGAGCCGGCGTTGGTAGGTGCAATCGAAGCAGTGATCGAGTCGTATGGCATTGTTCGAGAGCATGATGAAGTGCTGGTGCAGCCTATGGCGAGCGGTGTACTGGCCAGCGGCGTTGCCATGACCCGCGATCCAGAGACTGGCCTGCCTTACCACGTCGTAAATTACAGCGTAGGTTCCGCTACAGATAGTGTCACCACTGGCAGGCGCCCTGTACGCACCTATATTGCCTTCGCCGGAACATCAGCTTCTGAACCCAACGAATTGCGGGGCCTCCTCAGTATGCTTGAAGAGCTCCAGAGGTTGACTTGCCACCCTGCCTTGGATGTGGAATTTGCAATCACACCTGATGGCCCTCTTTTGTTTCAAGTAAGGCCAATGACCGCCAGGTGCGCACCACCCAAAGATGAGCTTACTGATATCAAACTAAATAGCCTACTTGATCAAGAGGCCGCTCATCTGGAAGACAGCTTTCTCGAACATACTAAAGACAGTCCCTCCAGACCTGTACTTTTCGGGATGATGCCAGATTGGAATCCCGCTGAAATGATTGGCACAAAGCCACGCCCAATGGCCTACTCGCTTTATAAAGAACTTATTACTGAACTCAATTGGGCGTCCGCACGGTTCCGTTACGGCTATCGTGACCTTCGACGCAAACCGCTCATGCATCAGTTTGGAGGCTCGCCTTACATTTGCGTCAGACACAGTATTGAGTCTTTAATACCCGCTTCGGCACCTCCTTCAGTGGTAGAGCAAGTAGTCAATCATTCGACTCATTTTCTGGCCCAGCACCCACACCTACATGACAAGATCGAGTTTTCAATAATCCCGACATGCTTCACCCCGTGTTTAGCGGATAACGGGGTAACACACGCACCGGCCTTGGAAGCCCTTGACGTCAAATCGCGTACAGGTTACTTGACTGGACTATGCCAGTTAACGGAATTGATACTAGCCACCAATGGCCCCTTTTTCTCCGATCTGGTCCGCCAAAAAAACATTGCGGCATACGTGCGAAGTCTCACGATGCAAAGCATGCCAGATGATCCGTTACAACATATGCGCAGTGCTTTGTCCGCGGCCAGTGTCGCTGCGGAAGTATTTGCAGGCGCGGCGCGCGCGGCTTTTGTAGCTACTGCGATCATTAAATCTCTAGAAACACAGGGGGTCATACCTGTCAACGCCCTTGACTTAATGACCGGTGATATAAGAACGGCAGGGCAGGAACTCGCAAGCGATTTCATAAGCTTGCACAAAGATGACTTTCTCAGAACACATGGCCATATCAGGCCAGGCACTTATGATATCCGAGTACCTCGTTACGACGAAGCCCCCGAGCATTATTTCGACTGGCAATGTCCATTGCAACGTCCTTCCACGCCATCGCTTCAAATCGAAGCGTTCTCTTGCCAAGTCAACGTGATTCAACACGCCTTCGAACGCTGTGGTTTGGCCGTGTCTGGCCAGCAATTTATGACATTCTCCCGTTTAGCCATTGCTTCGCGCGAAAAGCTTAAATACCTTTACTCCGCTTTGGTGTCTGAAGTTTTGCGATCCTTGTGCATCTGGGGAGAGTTACAAGGTTTGGATCGCGATGACCTGAGTTTTCTCAGCATCAGGGATTTCATATATGGTGACAGCGGGCCTAGTCATTCAATGTTGCGCGAGCATATCGTCAGCAACCGTCAGCGTTGGCTGGAGACACAGTTGATTCGTACGCCCAGTCTTCTTAGCAAACCGCACGACATCTTTAGCCATCACGCGCAAGCAGCACATCCAAACTTTATCACTCGAAGCCTCCGGGATGCGCACGTGGCGGAGGTCCGCGCGGAAAATTCAGCGTTTGGCATCAAAGACTGTATCGTCCTGATTGAGCACGCGGATCCAGGCTTTGACTGGATATTTACACACCGTATCGCAGGATTCATCACAGCCTACGGCGGGGAAAACTCGCACATGGCTATTCGAGCCCGAGAATTTTCGATTCCAGCGGCCATTGGCGTAGGCGAAGCTCGCTTCAAAATCCTTTCGAAAGCAAAACGGCTGCGACTCGACTGCGCTGAACGGCGCATTCAGGTGCTTGCATGATCCTAATCGGCTTGACCATGCTCAGACACTTAAACACAAGACACGGAGACTGGCACGACGCCTTGGACCAGCGTTGGTCAGTATTCCTCACTCAGTGCGGCCTAACACCGCTCTATCTACCGAATGATCCTGATATCAGCACGGCTCTCGTAAAGCAGCTGCGTCCCCATGGGCTGCTACTAACTGGCGGTGGCGACTGTAGTGCAGTGACCGGCGCCCTGGATAACCGCGATACAACCGAGCAGGCGTTGCTCGATCTCGCAGGTGAACTGCTGCTACCAGTACTTGGAGTATGTCGCGGTATGCAGGTCATGCTGACACGTGCGGGCGGCACACTTGAAAGCGTTTCAGATCATGTGGGAAAACACATGATCGTTGAGGCAGAGGAGCATCGACAGGTCAATTCTTTCCACGACTACGGGTTTCGCCACGTGCCTAGTGGGTATGACGTACTCGCCATGTCGGACGACGGTGTGGTGGAGGCGGTATGCCACCCTCAGCTACGCCACACCGGAATCATGTGGCATCCAGAACGTTCACCTGCGGCGCATGCTTTGGATATTCAGCGCGTATTACAATCATTCGGAGTTGCTCCATGAAGGCCATTATCCTCGCAGCAGGACGCGGAAGCCGACTGCAAATGCTTACCGCTGAATGTCCCAAAGCCTTAGTGCCTATCAACGGTGCAACGCTATTGGAACGCATGATCGCTGCCCTGCGCAGAACTGAGGTAAGCGAGATAGGTATCGTCGTGGGCTACAGAGGCGCAATGCTTGAAGGCTTTGCAGACAAATCGTTCCAAAACGTTCGTTGGGCACAGACAGGCATAATGACTTCGCTAACATGCGCTGATAGCTGGCTAAGCCAGGAGCCTTGCATAATTAGCTATAGCGATATTTTCTACGAAAGTAGTCTGGTAAGTGACCTTATCCAGCACCCCGGCGATATTGTAGTCGGCTATGACCCTGCGGCAGTAGACCTATGGCGACAGCGCTTCGATGAGCCGCTCGCCGATTTGGAAAATTTTTATATAAGGAATGGACGCGTTAGGGTCATCGGTAAACGTGCGAAGAATCTTGAGCGCTTGAACGGTCAGTACATGGGAATTTTTAAAATAACACCTAAGGGGTGGCGCGCGCTTAAAGAACAGTTGAACCTATTGCCGCCCGCAATACGCGATGAAATCGACATGACCTCCTTGCTGAACGCCCTGATCAACGTCAACTTCCCCATCGCTGGAGTCGCTACTTATGCTCCATGGGGCGAGGTAGACTGCCCAAGCGACATAGGACTATATGAACGGATTTACCCTGAATTGTGAGATGGATTTTCCTGAAGTTCCTCTCTACTGAAAGGCCTTGAAATCACAAAAATCTGGACATCCTACGCGTCGCCAAGAACCTCCTCGCTTCCATTAAGCTATCGATATACACCTTTCTTCGTAAATCTGAGACATGCAGTACCTGCTCAGCTTACTAGTCTTTACGCTTTAGTTCGATCTGTCTAAAAAGAGATCTCACATGAACCGGTCTATCTCACAATTCTTAATATTCCACAGCAACGACAATTATGTGTCTGCTTTTGGACAGGGTCCGATGCTGTACAGGCGAGGTACAAACGCCCAGTTCAATTTTTCATGCGCGGGTAGATGAATTTGAAATCCTAGCTCAATCCCAGATGCTCGAGAAATCAGGGGCCGCCTGAGCGGCCCTGTGATTCACTCCACCGCACTGTCCGGAAACTGATCCTGCAAATACTTGATCTGCGTCCGCCCATGCGCCGCCGGCAGTCCATCCTCACCCAGGTTCACGAACACCATGCGATCCACCGTCAAAATGCTTTTGCGCGTGATCTTGTTGCGCACCTCACAGCGCAAGGTGATCGACGTCCGACCGAACTCCGTAGCGGTGATGCCCAGTTCGATGATGTCGCCCTTGCGCGAGGCGCTGACGAAGTTGATCTCCGACATGTACTTGGTCACCACGCGCTGGTTGCCCAGCTGGACGATGGCATAGATCGCCGCTTCTTCGTCAATCCAGCGCAGCAGGCTGCCGCCGAACAGTGTGCCGTTGGGGTTGAGGTCTTCGGGCTTGACCCATTTGCGAGTGTGGAAATTCATCGGTGCTCCTCGTGACTGAAAGGGCGGGATCGGGATGGGGCCATGATGGCAGAGCGGTCGGGGGCCGTGCATGCGTCTTGGACCATGGTCGCGAACGATTCGACAGAAAACCTTGGGCTCTGTCACCCGCGCGGCTATAATCGCTGCCGTTTCACATGGTCGCCCCCTGCGCGGCCATGCCCGCCACCCGTCCGAGGGGCGCTGCAGCAGGTCGATCCTGTCAGGCTCGGATGGGGCGTTGTCCGCGTTCGCGGACGCCTAACGCACAACGGCGCCCATTCGACATGACGAATGGAGGCTCTTGATGAGCGCTGTAAACACGCCTGCCGGTTTTTCCGATTTCAAAGTCGCCGACATTTCCCTGGCCGACTGGGGTCGCAAGGAAGTCATCATCGCCGAATCGGAAATGCCCGCGCTGATGGGCCTGCGCCGTAAATACCAGGGCGAACTTCCGCTCAAGGGCGCGAAGATCATCGGCTGCATCCACATGACCATCCAGACCGCTGTGCTGATCGAAACCCTGGTCGTGCTGGGCGCCGAAGTGCGCTGGTCGTCGTGCAACATCTTCTCCACCCAAGACCAGGCCGCCGCCGCCATCGCTGCCGCCGGCATCCCGGTGTTCGCTTGGAAAGGCGAGACCGAAGAAGAATACGAGTGGTGCATCGAGCAGACCATCCTCAAGGACGGCCAGCCATGGGACGCCAACATGGTGCTGGACGACGGCGGTGACCTGACCGAAATCCTGCACAAGAAATACCCGGCCATGCTGGAAAAGATCCACGGCGTGACCGAAGAGACCACCACCGGCGTGCATCGTCTGCTCGACATGCTGGCCAAGGGCGAACTGAAAGTCCCGGCGATCAACGTCAACGACTCGGTCACCAAGAGCAAGAACGACAACAAGTACGGCTGCCGTCACAGCCTGAGCGACGCCATCAAGCGCGGCACCGACCACCTGCTGTCGGGTAAGCAGGCGCTGGTCATCGGCTACGGTGACGTGGGCAAGGGCTCGGCGCAGTCGCTGCGTCAGGAAGGCATGATCGTCAAGGTCACCGAAGTCGACCCGATCTGCGCCATGCAGGCCTGCATGGACGGCTACGAAGTGGTCTCGCCGTTCAAGGACGGCATCAACACCGGCACCGAAGACGGCATCAACCGTGACCTGCTCGGCCGCATCGACCTGATCGTCACCACCACCGGTAACGTCAACGTCTGCGACGCCAACATGCTCAAGGCCCTGAAGAAGCGCGCCGTAGTGTGCAACATCGGCCACTTCGACAACGAGATCGACACCGCCTTCATGCGCAAGCACTGGGCCTGGGAAGAGGTCAAGCCGCAGGTGCACAAGATCCACCGCACCGGCGCCGGCAGCTTCGACGCGCAGAACGACGACTATCTGATCCTGCTGGCCGAAGGCCGCCTGGTGAACCTGGGCAATGCTACCGGTCACCCAAGCCGGATCATGGACGGCTCATTCGCCAACCAGGTGCTGGCGCAGATCTTCCTGTTCGAGCAGAAGTACGCCGAACTGGACGCCGCGAAGAAAGCCGAGCGTCTGACCGTTGAAGTGCTGCCGAAGAAACTCGACGAAGAAGTGGCCCTGGAAATGGTCCGCGGCTTCGGCGGCGTGGTCACCCAGCTGACCCCGCAGCAGGCCGAGTACATCGGCGTGACCGTCGAAGGTCCGTTCAAGCCAGAGGCTTACCGCTACTAAGCGGCCACTGCGGGTAGGCGCACCCTCGGGTGCGCCCGCTTGCAGCTGTACAGGCAGTATTGGAATGATGTTCAGCCAGGCCGACCCATGTCGCCCTGGCTTTTACTTGCAGCTTGCAACTAGCAGCGCGTGGTTCGCTGCTCAGGAAAAAGCCGATGTCCAAACCCCGCAATTACAGTTTCGAATTCTTTCCGACCAAGACCGAAGCCGGCCACGACAAGCTGATGGCCGTTGCCCGCCAATTGGCCACGTACAACCCGCACTTCTTTTCCTGCACCTATGGCGCCGGTGGCTCCACCCGCGACCGTACGCTCAACACCGTGCTGCAACTGGAAAACGAAGTGCAAGTGCCCGCCGCGCCGCACTTGTCGTGCGTGGGCGACACCAAGGCCGAGCTGCGCGCCCTGATCGCCGAATACAAGGCGGCCGGCATCAAGCGCATCGTCGCCCTGCGTGGCGACCTGCCTTCGGGCATGGGCATGGCCGCAGGCGATCTGCGCTACGCCAGCGACCTGGTGCGGTTCATCCGTGAGGAAACCGGCGACCACTTCCACCTGGAAGTGGCGGCCTATCCGGAGATGCATCCCCAGGCGCATAGCTTCGAAGCCGACCTGAAGAACTTCGCCACCAAGGCCAAGGCCGGCGCCGACAGCGCCATCACCCAATACTTCTTCAACGCCGACAGCTACTTCCACTTCGTCGAGCGCGTGCAGAAGCTGGGCGTCGACATTCCGCTGGTGCCCGGCATCATGCCGATCACCAACTACAGCAAGCTGGCGCGCTTCTCCGACGCCTGCGGCGCCGAACTGCCGCGCTGGATCCGCAAGCAGTTGGAAGCCTATGGCGACGACAGCGCCAGCATCCAGGCTTTCGGTGAAGAAGTGATCACACGCATGTGCGAGCAGCTGCTGGACGGCGGCGCGCCGGGCCTGCACTTCTACACGCTGAACCAGGCCGAGCCGAGCCTGGCGATCTGGAACAACCTGAACCTGCCGCGCTGAAAACATCGGCTCGCACCTGTTTAGCGGGCAGTGGAGGCACAGGCAGAATGCTCGTGCCTCGACTGCCTCCATCGCGAACAGGTGCAGCGGGGCACCACCGCCCACACACCCTGCCCTCCCGTTCCCGCACGTCCGCGACGCGTGCGGTCATGCAGCCAGCGAAACCTGCCTCGGCATGCCTGGGTCGCCAGTGCGGTATGCCCTGCTTCCAAGGCTGCGCCGCTGCGGGATGAGCGCATTTGCTGGCCCGTTCACAGCGCTGGCACTCACACAGATCCCGCGTCTGTTCATCCATGAAGCACCCAGGTAGTCTGCCGACATGCGCATCTTCCTGACCCTGTTCGGCATCTTGCTGCTTACCTGCCTGAGCCCGTTGGCCCAGGCCGAACGGCTGCGCATCGTCAGCGACGACTGGGCGCCCTACATCTATCAGGAAAACGGCCAGCCTCGCGGCCTGCACTACGAGGTGGCCAACGAAGTGTTCAAGCGTCTGCACATCGACGTGGAGTGGGGGTTCATGCCGTGGAAGCGTTGCCTGGCCGTGGTCGAACAGGGCCAGGCCGACGGTATTCTGGGCGTGTTCAAACTGGCCTCCCGCGAACCGTTCATGCTGTACCCCGAAGAGCCGTTGTCGCAGGTCGAATTCGTGCTGTTCCAAGCCCTGGCACGCCCACACTCGGTCACTACGCTGCAAGACTTGAGCGGGCTCACGGTGGGCACGTCGTCGGGCTATGACTACGGTACGGCCTTCGAAACCGCAGCCAACTTCCGTCGGGAATCGGCGCCCACCCATGTCGCCAATCTAGGCAAGCTGGCGCTTGGTCGGGTGGACCTCGTGGTGACCGATCTCCACGTCGGCCGCTATTTGCTACAACGCCTGGGCCTGGAGCAGCAGATCGAAGCCTTGCCGATGGTGATCAACGACATGCCGCAATACCTGGGCCTGGCCCGTAAGCCCGGCCGTGAAGCCCTGGCCGAGGCGTTCTCGCAAACCCTGCGCGCGTTCAAGCGCGAACCGGCCTACGCCCATATCATGAGCCGTTATGGCGAGCAGAATCCGAGCCTTGCCACTGCCGTTGAGCAACAGGGGGTCAGCACACGCTGATTGCTCTGTTATACTCGAGCCTTCCCGCCAGGCTCACGCCCGGACGCTCGGCCTCGTAGCAGGCATCCCGATCGGTAAAAACGCAGCTCCATGCGTCTTCGCCGCCCGCACGATGCGCAGTACATGCCCAGCTGGACCGGACGCGATCGCATTCCTCAGATGCCCGTCGCGCCAGGCAGATCATCCCATCGGGCTCAGCCCACACGAGAACAGGATTGCCCATGTCCTTTGCTTCCCTCGGTCTCTCCGAGGCACTTGTCCGCGCTATCGAGGCCGCGGGCTATACCCAGCCCACTCCCGTGCAACAGCGGGCCATTCCCGCCGCGTTGCAAGGCCGCGACCTGATGGTCGCCGCCCAAACCGGTACCGGCAAGACCGGTGGTTTTGCGCTGCCGATCCTGGAGCGTTTGTTCCCCGCCGGCCATCCCGACAAATCCCAGCGCCACGGCCCGCGTCAACCGCGCGTGCTGGTGCTCACGCCCACCCGCGAACTGGCTGCCCAGGTCCACGACAGCTTCAAGCTGTACGCCCGCAACCTGAGCCTGGTCAGTACCTGCATCTTCGGCGGTGTCGGTATGAACCCCCAGGTGCAGGCCATGGCCAAGGGTGTCGACGTGCTGGTCGCCTGCCCGGGCCGACTGCTCGACTTGGCCGGCCAGGGCAGCGTGGATTTGTCCCACGTGGAAATCCTGGTGCTCGACGAAGCCGACCGCATGCTCGACATGGGCTTCATCCATGACGTCAAGAAAGTCCTCGCGCGTCTGCCGTCCAAGCGCCAGAACCTGCTGTTCTCGGCGACCTTCTCCAAAGACATCACCGACCTGGCCGACAAGCTGCTGCACAACCCCGAGCGTATCGAGGTCACGCCGCCCAACACCACCGTCGAGCGTATCGAACAACGCATCTACCGCCTGCCGGCCGGCCATAAGCGCGCCTTGCTGGCGCACTTGATCACCCTCGGCGCCTGGGAACAGGTACTGGTCTTCACCCGTACCAAGCACGGCGCCAACCGCCTGGCCGAGTACCTGGAAAAACACGGCCTGACCGCCGCCGCGATCCATGGCAACAAGAGCCAGAACGCGCGCACCAAAGCCCTGGCCGATTTCAAGGCCAACACCGTACGCGTGCTGGTCGCCACCGACATCGCCGCCCGTGGCCTGGACATCGACCAGTTGCCCCACGTGGTCAACTTCGAACTGCCCAACGTCGAAGAAGACTACGTGCACCGCATCGGCCGTACCGGTCGTGCCGGGCGCTCGGGCGAGGCCATCTCGCTGGTCGCGCCCGACGAAGAGAAGCTGCTCAAGAGCATCGAGCGCGTCACCCGGCAGAAGATCGCCGACGGCGATTGGATGGGCTTCGACGCCAGCAAGATCGAAGTCGAGAAGCCGGAAGTGCGCGAGCGCGCCCAGCCCAACGCACGCGGCGGGCGCAACGGCCAGAGCCGTGGCGACGGCGCCAATGCCGGCAGCGGCGGCCGCAAGGACAAGGGCAAGGACAAAGGCAAGACGCGACAAGCCAGCGCCGATAAGCCTGCGGAAAAGGCCAAGTCCGGCGAGCAGCGCCAGGGCCAGCAGCCGCGCAAACCGCGCGAGCAGCAGAAGCCGCGCACGCAACAATCGGCACAGGCCAGCAAGCCGTCTGACAACGGCAACCGTGACCCGGAAGCCTTCCTCGATGACGACGTGGACAACTTCGGCAACCGCGCCGACTACGTCAGCCCTTACCAGAACGCCAAGAACCAGGGCCGCAACCGTCGCCCGGGCGCAGCGGCAGGTGGTCAGACTCAGGGCCAGGGCCGCAGCCAAGGTACCGGTCAACCGCGCAACAACGGCCCACGCACCGGCGGCGACAAAGGTCCGCGCAACAACGCCAACGCCGGTGGAGCACGTCGTGACGGCGGTGGCCGCACTCGCCGCGACGACAGCCCTCGCCAGGAGCCTGCCGTGCGCAACCCGCGCGAGCCACAGAACCAGCCAGTGATCATCCGCAAGGAGTCCAAGCTGGAGCGCTACCCGACGCCCGAGCAGCTCGACGACCTGCCGAACCGTCCGCGTGGCGAACGCCCGGCGCTGTTGACGCGTAACCGCTGAGTTCACGCGTACTGGCCTGTTCGTGAAGGCCACTGCGCGAGGCCACTGCAGGCATGTGCTTCGCCGCAGTGGCCACGCGCTGAGTCATCGGGTTCGCCGTGCAGCCGTTTTCTACGGTTAGCCCATAAAAAAATCCGCAGCCATCACTGGCTGCGGATTTTTTGTTTCCACCCGTGGGTGTCAGGGGCCGCTCAGTCGCTCGGCGACGTGACCAGCACCTCAGCGCTAGACCAAGCGCCTGGCGGCGCCACGGCCGGCACGCTTACTTCTGCTTCACGCCTTCGAGGCTGATGTTCAGGTCGAGGGTCTGCGAAGTCGGGCCTGGGCCCTTGATGCCGAAGTCGCTCAGGTTGAGCGTGGTGGTGGCGTTGAAGCCTGCACGCTCGCCGCCCCATGGATCTTTACCTTCGCCATTGAAGGTGGCTTTGAAGGTGACCGGTTTGGTCACGCCGTGCAGGGTCAGGTCGCCGGTCACGTCGGCGGTCTTGTCACCGGTCGATTTGACGGCGGTGGAGACGAACTTGGCGTCCGGATATTTCTTCACGTCGAGGAAGTCGGCGCTGGCGATGTGCTTGTCACGCTCGGCGTGGTTGGACCACAGGCTGGCGGTTTTCAGATCGACGTTGATCTTGCTGGCTTCGGGCTTGGCGCTGTCCCAGGTGAAGCTGCCGTCAAAGTCCTTGAAGGTGCCGTGGATGAAGCTGTAGCCCAGGTGGCTGATCTTCCAGTCGACGAAAGCGTGCTGGCCTTCCTTGTCGATCTTGTAGTCGGCGGCCATGGCCTGACCGGCAGCGAACAGGGCAGTACCGAGCGCCAGTGCGGCAAAGGTCTTTTTCAACATCCTTTGATTCCTTCCGTTGCGATTGAGTGGGTGTTTCAGGCTTTGCGACCGAGCATGCGCAGCAAAGTGGCGTCACGGTCGATGAAATGGTGCTTGAGTGCAGCCAGACCATGCAGGCCGGCGAAAATCACCAGCCCCCAGGCCAGGTAGAAATGAACTTCGCCGGCAAGATCGGCCTGGTCGGGCAGGTTGCTGACCAACGCCGGCACTTCGAACAGACCGAACACCGGGATGCCCACGCCATCGGCGGTGGAGATCAGGTAGCCGGCGAGCATCACGGCGAACAGCCCGGCGTACAACCCCAGGTGGCCCAAGTGGGCCGCGATCCGCGTGAAGCGACCATGGCTGGCGAGCGCCGGTGGGGGTGGACTGAGCAGGCGCCACAACACCCGCAGGACCATGACCGCCAGCAGCACCAGACCGATGCTTTTATGCAGGTCCGGGCCGGCCTTGCGCCACGGGTCGTAGTAGTCCAACCCGACCATCCACAAGCCCAGCCCGAACAGGCTGAAGACGGTGAGCGCTACGCCCCAGTGCAATACGATGCTGACTGCACCGTAGCGAGAAGATGAATTGCGAAGTTGCATGATGCTGTCGTTCCCCGTGGAAGCTGTGGCAAGACTACCCGTTAACGTATCGAATAAAAGCAGAAAAAACTGCTTTGAAATATCGAATAAACCGATAGTAATTGTCTGCAAGCACTATTAAGGAAACGTTAACCCTGGATGGTTTTTTAATAGGTGATCCATGACAGTCGCGCAGCAGCGATCTGGCATCGCCCTTTATGCGCAATGGCCCGCGAAGCGGGCCAAAGGTTGCGATCGGATTCGCAAGGCGACATGGGTTCGCCCGGATGGCGACAGCGCCGTTGCCCACTGCGGGTGAACCGGAGCGCCGGCTACCCGCACGGGTCCCGAGCAGCCGCCGTCAGGCGCCAGCCTGATCCTGCTTGACCGCTGGCTTCTTCTGCGCAGGCTCTGCCGGCTTTTTGGCCGGTGCCGCCTTGGCAGGCTTGTGGGCCGGTGGGCTCTTGTGGGCTGCCGGCTTGTGCGTAGCAGGCTTGGCCGTAGGTTTGAGCGCCGGTTTGGCCGCAGGTTTGGCCGGAGTAGGCGCTGCGACCGGTGCCGGGACAGGGGCCACAGCCGGTGCCGGAGCAGGCGCTACCGCAGGTGCGGCAGGCGTCGGTTGGCTGACCGCCGCAGGCTTGGCTTCAGGCTCGCCGCGGCCGAACAGGCGCGAGAAAAACCCTGGCTTGGCCGGCTCGGCGCTGGCCGATGGGGTTTTGTCGTCAGGCTTGGCCGGCGCGTTCTGGGCCTTGTCAGCACCGCCGAACAACCGCGAGAAGAAGCCCGGCTTGCCTTGCTCGGCCTTGGCCTCTGGCGCCGCTTGCGCTTTCTCGGCCTTGTCGCCCTTGCCGAACAGGTTGGCGAAGAAGCCCGGCTTGCTCGCCGCCGCCGCACCGGCAGCACTGGCAGTACCGGCCGCCGCCGTAGCCGCCACCGACTTGACCGGCTCGAACGACTTGCCTGCGGCCAGGTCCTGCACCTGGCTGGCGGCGCGCTGGCCGCTGCGCAAGGCGCCTTCCAGGGTGCCGGGGTACAGCGCATCGGTGTGCTCGCCGGCGAAGGCTACGCGTTGCACCGGCCGCTCCCACAGCCGCCAGTATTTGCTGATCTGCCCCGGCCCGTAGGCCAGGTAGGCGCCGCCCGTGCTGGCATCGGTGCTGTAGCGACGCACCTCATAACCGCTGAACGCACCACGGGCCTTGGGGTAGAACGCGTGCATGCGGATCAGCACCTGGTCGACCATCTGCTTGTCGCCGAAGGCTTGCAGCAGACGCGCGTTGTCGCCCGAGAGGTTGATCACCACGTTGGCGCCGCCCTTGAGCGCAGGCTCGATCCACAGCATGCCCAAACCGGCGTTGCTGTAGATCTCACCCGACATGCGCGCACGGCTTTCCCACACCGGCTGCTTGAACTTGAGCATGATCTGGTCGCGCCAGCCGTAGTTGGTGCCTTTGATCGCAGCCATGTGCTGGTTGTCCAGCGCAGGCGTCATCTGGATCTTGGCCAGGGCGCGCAGCGGCACGGCCATGACCAGGTAGTCGGCCGTGTAGCCGACGTTGCCGGCTTTGACCGTCACGCCGTTCTTGTCCTGCACGATGGACGTCACCGCCGCGTCGGTCTTGATGGTCTTGACCTGCTTGACGAAGGCCTGGGCCAGCACCGGGCTGCCACCCGGCAGGCGCACCGCACGCCGATCGCGGTCGTCGACGCCGCGGTACACGCGGTTCTGCTGGGCGAAGTAGAGCAGCGACAGGCGCGACGGCTCGTCGTAGCGGCTGCGGATTTCCTGGTTGATCAACTGGCGCGCTGTGGTCGGCAGTTGCAGGCGGTCGAGCCAGTTGGCGACGTTGATCTGGTCGAGGGCGAACAGCGTGCTGTTGGCCGCCGGATTGAGCGGATCGTCGATCGAGCGCGCCAGGTCGTCGACGGTCTTTTCGTAACGCTTGAGCGCTTCGGCGGTGGCCGGTTGCTTGAGGGCAAGGTCCGCTTCGGTGAAGTAGTCGCCGTCGATCAGGTAGCCGGGCGTACGCACGAATTCGGGAGCCGGCAGGGTCTGCAGTTTGAACTGTTGCAGGTACTGGTTGAGCAGCGGCTGCACCTTGTCGCTACCGATCCATTCGCTGGTCGCCAGGCCCGAGCGCCCACCCAGGTTGGCCTTGGCTTCGAGCAAGGTCACCTGCCAGCCTTTGTTCTGCAGCTCGTAGGCCGCCGTCAGGCCGGCCAGGCCGCCACCGACGACGATGGCCGTCGGAGCCTTGCCCTGCCCCTGCGCAGCGGCGCTGGACAGGCCAATCATGATCACCGCGCACACGCGCACCCAAGCAGCAGCCATCGAGGCAGACTCCAGATCAGAAAAAAACGTGAAGACGCGCAGGAGCGGACTGCCCCGCGCAAAGAGCCGCCTAGAATACGTGAGCCCCGGCTGCCCTGCTAGCACCCTGGCATCACTTACATGGGTTGTTCCTACCGCCCGGTTCTCTTAGGCTTACGCGCTCTCACATCGCCATACCGCCAGGAGAACCGCCAATGGGGCTCAATCAACAGTGGATGCAACGTGACCTCGAGGTCCTGTGGCACCCCTGCACCCAGATGAAAGATCACGAGCACCTGCCGCTGATCCCGATCAAGCGCGGCGAAGGCGTCTGGCTGGAAGACTTCGAAGGCAAACGCTACCTCGATGCGGTCAGTTCCTGGTGGGTCAACGTGTTCGGCCACGCCAACCCGCGCATCGGCCAGCGCATCAAGGACCAGGTCGATCAGCTCGAGCACGTGATCCTCGCAGGCTTCAGCCACCAACCGGTGATCGAGCTTTCCGAGCGCCTGGTGGCGCTGACGCCCGACGGCCTGGACCGGGTGTTCTACGCCGACAACGGTTCGTCGTGCATCGAAGTGGCATTGAAGATGAGCTTCCACTACTGGCACAACGTCGGCAGGCCGCAGAAGAAACGCTTCGTCACCCTGACCAACAGCTACCACGGCGAGACCATCGCCGCCATGTCGGTGGGCGACGTGCCCTTGTTCACCGAAACCTACAAGGCGCTGCTGCTCGACACCCTCAAGGTGCCGAGCCCCGACTGCTACCACCGTCCCGAGGGCGTGAGCTGGGAGGAACACTCGCGTACGCTGTTCGCCGCCATGGAACAGACCCTGGCCGAACACCACGACACCATCAGCGCAGTGATCGTCGAGCCGTTGATCCAGGGCGCCGGCGGCATGCGCATGTACCATCCGGTGTACCTCAAGCTGCTGCGCGAGGCTTGCGACCGCTACGACGTGCACCTGATCCACGACGAGATCGCGGTCGGCTTCGGCCGTACCGGCACAATGTTCGCCTGCGAGCAGGCCGGCATCCGCCCGGACTTCCTCTGCCTGTCCAAGGCCCTGACCGGCGGTTATCTGCCGCTGGCCGCCTGCCTGACCACCGACAAGGTCTACCAGGCCTTCTACGACGACTACCCGACCCTGCGCGCCTTCCTCCATTCGCACAGCTACACCGGCAACCCGCTGGCCTGCGCCGCCGCCTTGGCGACCCTGGACATCTTCGCCGAAGACGATGTGATCGAGGCCAACAAGGCCTTGGCCAGCCGCATGGCCAGCGCTACCGCGCACCTATCCGAACACCCCCACGTCGGGGAGATCCGCCAGACCGGCATGGCCCTGGCCATCGAGATGGTCAAGGACCGACCGGGCAAAACCGCCTACCCCTGGCAGGAGCGCCGCGGCCTGAAGGTGTTCGAGCACGCCTTGAGCCGCGGCGCCTTGCTGCGGCCACTGGGCAGCGTGGTGTATTTCCTGCCGCCCTACGTGATCACCCCCGAGCAGATCGACTTCCTCGCCGAAGTGGCCAGCGAAGGCATCGACCTCGCTACCCGCGAGCAGGTCAGCGTGGCCGTGCCGGCCGATTTCCATCCCGATTTCCGTGATCCGGGTTGATGCTTGCGCTACACGCCGTCGCAGCGACGGCCGTTCGCGGCGGTGAGCGGTAGCGCCCACAATGCCTCGCCAAGCGCGGCGCGGCGGCGGGCCAGTCCAGCGCCGCCCGCCTGCGCCAAGCACAGTCCAAGCCTTTCTTATCCGAGCCCTACATGCGCCTGTCCCGTTTCTTCATCGATGCCCCCCTCTCCCTCGGCGAGCACACCCTGCCCGAAGCCCAGGCCCACTACATCGGCCGTGTGCTGCGCATGGCCACCGGCGACGCCGTGCAACTGTTCGACGGCGGCGGCCAGGAGTTTCTCGGCCACCTGCTCGAAGTCGGCAAGAAGACCGTGCGGGTGAGCCTCGACCAAGCCCTGCCCGGCCAGCCCGACTCGTCCTTGCACGTGCACCTGGGCCAAGGCCTGTCGCGCGGCGAGCGCATGGACTGGGCGATCCAAAAGGCCACGGAACTGGGCGCCAACGAGATCACCCCCATCGTCAGCGAACGCTGCGAAGTGCGCCTGAAGGACGAGCGCGCCGACAAGCGTTTGGCCCACTGGCGCCAGGTGGCGATCAGCGCCTGCGAGCAGTGCGGGCGCTCGACCCTGCCGCTGATCCATCCGCCGCGCACCCTGGCCGAATGGCTGGGCGACGTCGACGCCGACCTCAAGCTGGTGCTGCACCCTGTGGCCGAGCCGCTGACCAGCCACCCCAAGCCTGCGCGCCTGGCGTTTCTGATCGGGCCGGAAGGCGGCTTGAACGATGCCGAAGTGGCGCAGGCCAGCGAAGCCGGCTTCCACGCCGCACGCCTCGGCCCACGGGTGCTGCGCACCGAGACCGCACCGGTGGTGGCGCTGTCGGTGGCGCAGCAGTTGTGGGGCGACTTCTAGACGCGGGCGCAGCCTTCGCGGCCTACGGCGCGCCACTGCCGTAGGCCGGACGGGCTTTCAACGGACGTAGAAGAACACCGCGATGAAATGCAGCAGGCTGCCGGCGATGACGAACAGGTGCCAGATGCCGTGCCCATGGCGCAGGCGTCGGTCCAGGGCGAAGAAGATGATGCCCACCGTGTAGAACACGCCACCGGCTGCCAGCCAGGCGAAGCCCGCCGCGCCCAGGGTCGCCAGCAGCGGTTTGACCGCCACCAGCACGATCCAGCCCATCAAGGCGTAGATGACGATCGACAGCACGCGCGCTTCGGAGCGCGGCTTGATCTCTTGCAGCATGCCGATCAGCGCCAGCCCCCAGACCACGCCGAACAGGCTCCAGCCCCAGGGGCCGCGCAGGCTGACCAGGCAGAACGGCGTGTAGCTGCCGGCGATCAGCAGGTAGATGGACAAGTGATCGAGCTTGCGCATGATCACCTTCGCCCGGCCGCGGGTGCTGTGATAGACGGTCGAGACGCTGTAGAGCAACAGCAGGGTGAAGCCATAGATGGAGAAACTGACGATCTTCCACGGGTCGCCCTGCAATCCCGCGGCAATGATCAGCCAAAGCGCGCCCAACGCGGCCAGCATGGCGCCGACCAGGTGGGTCCAGGCGTTGAAACGTTCACCGTGATACATCGAGCGAAGGCCTCCTGGGTTGGATGTGTTCCAAGGTGTGCGTGTGTGCTTGGATGGACTGCGCCGTAGCCCCTCTCAGCCTACAGGGCTACCCATCACAACTGCGCATCCCGCACCAGCCGCTCTAGACCGGCCAGATCCGGCACCCGCACCACCTGTTCGGCCACCTGGACGGCGGCCAGTTCCAACGAGGCCAATGGCACGTCCACGTAATTGAGCTGGCTGTCGAGCTTGCACGAGCGCGGGATGCCTTGCAGCAGCAGCGCCAGGTAACGCAGGCCGGTATCGCCCAGAGCATTGAGCACCACGATGCGCGCCCGCTCGCCGCAAGGCGTGTGCCCACCGCAAGCGGCCTCGAAGCCGATCAGCGGCAGCCGGTGCTGGCGCCAGTCGAGCCAGCCCATGTGCCAGTCCACGGCGCCGCGCTCGCAACTGAGCCGGCGCTGGCCCACCAGTTCGGCGACCGCCACGTTGGGCAGCACCAGGGTGCGGTCGCCCAGGGGCAGTAGCAGTCCGGTCAACTGGCTGCGCTGGCCGACGATGTGTTCAAGCATGGGGCGCGCTCCAATGGGCGATGCTGTTGAGCAGAACCGACTCCTGGTACGGCTTGCCCAGGTACTCGTTGACGCCGATGGCCATGGCCCGGTCGCGGTGCTTCTGCCCGCTGCGCGAGGTGATCATGATGATCGGCAGGTGCTTGAGGCGCTCGTCCTGGCGAATGCGGGTCGCCACTTCGAAGCCGTCCATGCGTGGCATTTCGATGTCCAGCAGCAACACGTCGGGCTGATGCTCGCGCAACTGCGCCATCGCATCGACGCCATCCTTGGCCGTGAGCACGCTCATGCCGTGGCGCTCCAGCAAGCGGCTGGTGACCTTGCGCACGGTCACCGAATCGTCCACCACCATCACCAGTAACGGCCGCTGCGCCGCCGGCCCCGGCAGTTGCGGGGCGATGCGGCCCGCCGAAGGCAGGCGCGCCCGGCGTCGCTGCTGGCCGCGCAGCTGGCCGAGCAGGTCGAGGATCAACACCACCCGGCCGTCGCCGAGCAAGGTCGCCCCGGCCAGGCCCGGCACGGCAGCGAACTGCGGACCGAGGCTCTTGACCACGATCTCGCGGCTGGGCGACAGACCATCGACCTGGATGGCGAACGAGCGCTCCTGCGAATGCACCAGCAGCACCGGCAGCGGCACGCTCAGGCCCAGCAGGCTGGGGCGCGGGGCATCTTGCAGCAGTTCGCCCAGGTAGCGCAGGTCGTAGCTGAAGCCGGCATAGGTGTAGCGCGGCGGGTCGAGCTGGTAGCAGGCGTCGAGCTCGGCCGGCGGCACGCGCACCACCCCTTCGATGGTGTTCAGGCCGATGGCGTACTGCTCCTCGCCCAGGTGCACCATCAGTGCGCGGTTGAGCGACACGGTGAACGGCAGACGAATCAGGAAGCGCGCACCCTTGCCGGGGCTGGACTCGATGCTCATGGCCCCGCCCAGTTGCTTGACCTCTTCGTGCACCACGTCCATGCCCAGCCCGCGCCCGGAAATCTGCGTGATCTTCTCGGCGGTGGAAAACCCCGGCCGCAGGATGAACTGCAACACTTCGTGGTCGCTGAGCGCTGCCTCGGGGTCGAGCAGGCCGCGCTTGATGGCTTTCCTGCGCACCGCTTCGAGGGGCACGCCGGCACCGTCGTCGCTCATCTCGATGACGATGTCGGCGCCTTCGTGCAGCAGGTTCAGGTGGATGGTGCCCTGCTCGGGCTTGCCTGCCGCGCGCCGTGCCGCGCCGGTTTCCAGACCATGGTCGACGGCGTTGCGCAACATGTGCTCCAGCGGCGCCACCATGCGTTCGAGCACACTGCGGTCCAACTCGCCCTCGGCGTTGCCCACCACCAGCTCGACCTGCTTGCCCAGCTCGCTGGCCACCTGCCGCACCACGCGCTGCAAACGCGGCACCAGGCGCTCGAAGGGCACCATCAGCGTGGCGGTCAGGCCTTCCTGCAACTGGCTGTTGATGCGCCCCTGCTGCAACAGCAGGCCATGGGTGAGCTGCGCGCGCTGGCCCAGGGTGTCCTTGAGGTCGAGCAGGTCCGAAGCCGATTCGAACAAGGCCCGCGACAGTTGCTGCAATTGCGAATGGCGGTCCATCTCCAGCGGGTCGAAGTCGTCGTAGGCGTCGCCTTCGACCGTGTGCCGACCGAGCAGGCCGCTCTGCGTCTCGTTGTCCAGGCGCAGCAGCTGGTCGCGCATGCGCTCGAGCGTAGTCTCCATTTCGTTGAGGGCGATCTGCGCATCGTTGACCTGCTGTTCGATGCGCCCACGGATGATGGCGTGCTCGCCGGCCAGGTTGCCCAAGTCGTCGAGCAGTTCGGCATCGACCTTGACCATGTCGCCCGCAGCGCGCTCCTGGGGGGCCACCGGCACCTCGGTGGGCGCCGCTTCGCTGGCCGACACGTCGGCCACACCGTCGTGGAGCGCGGCGCTGGAGAAATTGCGGATGTAGTCGATCAGCGCCGTGGCCGCTTGCAGCGGCTGGCCCAGGCGCACGGCGTCGAGCATGTGTGCCAGACGGTCGTGGCAGCTCTGCAACAGGCTGAACAAGGCCGGGCTCGGCGGCAGGCGCCCGGCGGCCAGCAGTTGATAGAGCGACTCCAGCTCGTGGGCCAGGTCGCCGATGGCGCCGATCTGCACCATGCGCGCGCCGCCCTTGAGGGTGTGCAGCTCGCGTAGCAGGTTCTCGGCCTCGGTGGTGTCGCGGGGCTCGGCCTGCCAGCGGGCCAGCGCGGTGGCAGCGCTTTCGACGATGTCCGAGCTTTCTTCGAGGAAGACTTCCAGCAGCGCGGCGTCGTCCGGGGTGTCGTCCAAAGCCGACGTTTCGGGATCAGAATCGATGGGCGGCGGCACGGGGGCCAGCGGGCGCACGCCGTGCGCGCCGACCACGCCGAGGCTGCCGGGGTCGAGCGCTTCGTCGTGGGCGCCGCGCAGGTCGGCGAGCAAGGCGGCGCGTGGGGCGATGGCCTGGCCGGCGGCCAGTTCGTCGAGCATGTCCATCGACGCCGCAAGCCCCTCTTCGGCCAGCGCGAACAGGCGTGGCGTCGGTGCCAGGCTGCCTTCCTCGACGGCGCCGAGCAGGTCGAGCAAGGCTTCGCAGACCTCGTCCAGCGCGGCCAGATCGGCCAGGTGCGCGGCATGGCCCAAGGCGGTCAACTCGTCGAGCAAGGCCTCCAGGGCGTCGCGCTGCGCCGGCTGCGCCTGCCAACGGGCAAGCAGGGTTTCGGCTTCGAGCAGGCGGTCCATGGCCTCGCCGAGCCATTGCCCGGTGGCCTGCGCATCGCGGGCGGGGCTAGCGTTCGCCGGTGCGGGTGGATCGGCCAGGCGCGCGTCGAGCGCCTGACCGAGCGTTTCGATCAGTTCGGTGGCGCCTGTGAGGGGTTGCAACGGCGCATGTTCCACGCGCGCCAGGGCCTGGTGTAGCAAACCGCTCGCCGCCTGCAAGTGCGCGAGGTCGTCGGCCTGCAAGGCCCAGGCATGCGCCTGATGCTCGCGGACCAGGCGGTCCAGCGCCGTGGCCAGCTCCGCCACCGGCAACACACCGGCCATGGCTGCGCTGCCCTTGAGCGTATGCAAAGCCCTTTGCAGTTCGTCGCTGACCGCGCTGGATGCGCCTTGGGCGGCTTGCAGGAAAGCGTCGAGCTGTTGCAAATGCCCGGTCGCCTCCGCGGCGAAGATGCTCAGCAAACGCGGATCGAGGCCGTCCGCCTCGCTGGGTGCGGCAGGTGCGCGGTCGGCCAGGGCATGCAGATGCGCCGCCAGGGCCTCGACGTCGCGCGGCGGTGGCATGTGTCCGGCCGCGACATCGTCCAGCACATCCGGCAAGCGCATGAATACCTGCTGCAAGGCGGCCCGATGCTCGTGGCCCAACTCGATGCGCCCTTGCAGTACGCGGTTGAGCAGGTGCTCGCCGCCCCAGGCCAGCGCCGCCAAGGCCTCGGCCCGGACCATGCGGCCGCTGCCCTTGAGCGCGTGCAGGGCGCGGCGCAGTTCGACCAGGGCCTGGCGTGCCGAAGGATCGGCGCACCAGCGCAACCACTCGCGCTTGCAGGTCTGCAACAGTTCGTGGGCCTCTGCGACAAAGACCGTGCGCAGTTCGTCGTCGACGCCGACATCGGCGGAGGCGACAGGGACAGGCGCAACTTCGCGCGGGCAGGCCACGCCCAGTTGCGCGAGCCGCGCGCAGGCCTGGTCGAGCCAGGACCCGGTATCGGCCAGCGGGTCGGCCAGGCGCCACTGCACATAACATTCGGCCGCGCACAGGGCCTCGGCGAACTGCTCGAGCGCCGCCCCTTGCGGCGCCTGCGGCATCTGTTCGAGCCAACCCTGTGCGTACCGTGCGCAGGCGCCGAAGACCGCAGCGGCGTCGTAGAGCATCAGCATGCAGAGCGCCCCGCGCACCTGTTGCAGCAGGCCCGGCACGGCTTGCAGGCGTTGCCAGGACCAATCTGTGGCCAGGCACTCATCGATCGTTTCTTTGACCTGCTGCACTACCGACAGCGACTCGCCCAACACCTGCTGGCGGATTTCCAGCACGTCCGAACCCGGCAGGCTGGCAGGGCCGTCTTCCAGTGGGCCGGTCATGCCGTTGAGCGTGGCCTCGACGTACAGCAGGGCACCGGCCACGTCCATCAGCAAGGCATCGTCGGCCTCCCGACGCTGTTCGCTGACGCCTTGCAGCGCCAGCACCTGGTCGACGATCACCCGCCGCGGTTGCTGGAAGCCCAGCACGGCCAAGGTGTCGGCGATCTGCCGCAGCGCCGTGACCACGCTGTCGAGGGCACTGCGGTCGTGGCGGTCGCTGCGCACGAAATGGTCGAGCCGTTCCTTGATGCGCATCAGGTCGTCGCACAGGGCGATCACCACCGAGCGCAGCGCGTCGTGGCCCTGCCCCGCTTGCAGGTGCTCGCGCCAATTGCCCAGCGACAGGTCGAGATCGGCCAGGTCCGCCGAGCGCTGCCCCGCCCCGGCCCCGGTCAGCGGATTTTCATGGGCCAGGGGTTCGAGGCCGCGGCAGTGCCGCAGTTGGTTGAGCAACGGCAGCATCACCAGCGGCAGGTCGTGGCGCGCGCCGCGCAGGCGTTCCAGGTAGGCGGGCAGTTGCTCCAGGGCGCGGAACAACACGCCCAGGCATTCGCCACGCGAAGGCTCGGCGGCGGTGCCCTTGCCAGTGCGCGCCATGGCGGCGCCGAGCAGCTGCATCTCCTCGGCCAGGTGCGCGGCGCCGCGCAACTCGAGCATGTCCAGGCAACCGCGCACGCGCTGCAAACATTCGTCGAACGCCGTCATAGACGCCGCCTCGCCCGGCTCGCGGGCGAACTGCTCCAAGGCTTGGCGTGCGTCGCCGAGGCACTCGAGCAACGCGCCCTTGGTCCAGGCCAGCGCCACGGTGTCGTGCCGGTGCAGGGTCAGCGTGGCCGCCATGTGCGCCCCCTCATGTGCGTGCGGCCTGTTCAGGCAGGTTGAAGCCCGACACCGACCGACGCATTTCGCTGGCCATGCGCGCCAGGTGGCGGATGCTGTCGGCGGTGGCGGTGGAGCCGGCCGAGGTCTGTGCGGTGATCTGCTGGATCACGGCCATGGTGTGGGAAATCTGCCCCGCCGAAGACGTCTGCAACTGCGCAGCGTCGGAAATGCTCAGGATCAGCTCGGCCAGGGTCTGCGACACGCCTTCGATCTCGGCCAGCGACACCCCGGCGTCCTGCGCCAGGCGCGCGCCGCGCACCACTTCGGCGGTGGTCTGCTCCATGGAGATCACCGCCTCGTTGGTGTCGGCCTGGATGGTGCGCACCAGCGCTTCGATCTGCCGCGTGGCCGACGAGGAACGCTCGGCCAGGCGCTGCACTTCGTCGGCCACCACAGCGAAACCGCGCCCGGCTTCGCCGGCCAGCGAGGCCTGGATCGCGGCGTTCAAGGCGAGGATGTTGGTCTGCTCGGCGATGTCGTCGATCAGGCTGACGATGTCGCCGATCTCCTGGGACGATTCGCCCAGGCGCTTGATGCGTTTGGCGGTGTCCTGGATCTGCTCGCGGATGTTGTTCATGCCTTCGATGGTGTTGTTCACCACCTCGTTGCCCTTGTTGGCGATGGCCACCGAACGCTCGGCGACCTTGGCCGATTCGTAGGCGTGGCCCGAGACCCGGTCGATGGATTCGACCATGTCGCCCACCGCCAGCGACGCCTCGGTGATCTGCTCGGCCTGGTGCTCGGACGCCTTGACCAGTTGCCGCGAGGTGTTCTGCGTGTCCTGCACGGCGGCGGCGACCTGCTCGGCGCTGTGGTTGATGGTGGCGACCAGGTCGCGCAATTGGTCGACCGAATAGTTGATCGAGTCGGCGATGGCCCCGGTGAAGTCTTCGGTGACCGACACGGTGACGGTCAGGTCGCCGTCGGCCAGCTCTTCGATTTCGTCGAGCAGGCGCATGATCGCCTGCTGGTTGCGCTCGTTCTTCTGCGCGGTCTCGCGCAACTGGCGGCGCGTGGCGCGGACCATGATCGAGCCGATGAGGATGATCGAGGCCAGGGCCAAGAGCACCAGGCCATAACCGCCCACGGTGTTGAACAGGCGGCTGGCGGCCAGGTTCTCGAAACCGTTGGCCAGGTGCGAGGCCTCGTCGAGCAGGGTCTGCGAACCGCTGAAGATGTTGCCCGCCGCCTCACGGACGCGCAGCAGTTCCGGCGAAGTCTCGATGATTTCGTCCACCGAGCCTGCGACGAACTGGAACAGCTCGGCGATGTCCGCCAGCCGCGCGCGCGCATCGGCGTCTTCGACCTGGCTGATCTGCAGCGCCGGGTTGCCGTCGAGCATGCCTTGCAGCACCTGGCCGAAGCGATTGGCGTCGCGGCCGAAGGTGGCGGCGGCCTGGGCAGTGGTGGCATCGCCGGCCAGCACCGTGTTGACCGACCCGAGGATGCGCTCGGCCAGCAGCAACTGGCGCTGCGCCACCGCCACCTGGCTGGCGGGCGCGTCGCGCTTGAGCAGGATTTCCACCACCTTTTCGTACTCGACCTGCAACTGCGGCACGGTCTCGGCCAGGGTCGCGGCCACCTGGTGCAACGACAAGACCGTCTGCTCGCTGGCCAGGATGGTGTCGGTGTTGTGCCGCAGGGTTTCCCAGTCCTGGTGCACGGCGGCCATTTCCTCATGCACCCGCGCAGGCGCGGCGGGCAGTCCGGTGGCACTGTCGCCGTGGCGCAGGTAGCCCCAGCGCCGTTCGAAATCGTTGCGCGCATCGGACAGCAGCTTGAACGCCAACGCCTTGCCCGCCGCCGCCT
Organism: Pseudomonas sp. UBA6562; assembly: GCF_002434265.1. Taxonomy (GTDB): domain Bacteria; phylum Pseudomonadota; class Gammaproteobacteria; order Pseudomonadales; family Pseudomonadaceae; genus Aquipseudomonas. Next base: position 323,719 of record NZ_DJJS01000006.1, read on the forward strand.
CGGTGGCGTTCTTGGCGATGCGCTGGGACAGCACGCGCAGCTCGCCGGCGTGGCCGATGTACTGCTTGTCGTAGGTCGACTGGGTGTTGAGGTAGGCGGAATTGGCGAACAGCAGCACGATCGACAGGATCAGCACCACGAACAGTACGGTGATCTGCAGGCTGCTGCGGCTGCGCTGGGTCATCGCGGGGGCACTGACGCCTGGGGTGGACTTGCTCACGAAGGCATCCTCTACAACGCCACGTCGATGAAACCTGGCGCCTGGGCCAGAGCGGATGGGCTGAAGATCGCCCAGGTGCGCTCGCCGGGGAAGTGCCCCTGGACGAAACGCGCGGCGCTGCGCAGCAGCGGCTGCGGGGGCGCCGCTTGCAGGCTGGCCAGGGGAAAGTGCTGCAAGCCCAGCACTTCGTCGACCAACAGGCCGACGAACAGGTCGTCGTGGTCGAGCACCATTACCCGCCGCTGCTTGCCGGCCGCGACCGGGCCCAGGCCCAGAAAGTGCGACAGGTCCATCACCGGCAGCAGGCGCCCGCGCAGGTTGGCCACCCCCACCACCCAGGGACGTACGCCCGGCACGCGGCTGCTGCGCGGCTCGCGCAACACCTCGGCCACCTCGCCCATGGGCGCGACGAACCATTGGCCGGCGATGCGAAAGCCGATGCCGCTCCAGTCCTGCAAGGGGGCGTCGTCGAACGGCTGGTCGGCCACCAGCAGGCGGCAGCGCCGGTCGATGTCCAGCAGCAGCTCGAAGGCGGTCAGCGACGCGCCTTGGGGCCGGGTGGTCAAGCGCCCAGCACTTCGTCGACGACGCTGATCAGCGCCGCCTCTTCCACCGGCTTGGTGAGGAAGGCCCGGGCGCCCTGGCGGGTGGCCCAGATGCGGTCGGTTTCCTGGTCCTTGGTGGTGACCACGATCACCGGGATGGCGCTGGTTTCGGGGTCTTTGCTCAATTGGCGGGTGGCCTGGAAGCCGTTCATGCCGGGCATGACGATGTCCATCAGCACCGCATCGGGCTTTTCCTGGCGGGCCAGGGCCACGCCATCGGCACCGTTGTTGGCCTTGAACACCACGTGGCCGTGTTGCTCCAGCCATTCGGTGAGTTTGTACATCTCGGTCGGCGAGTCGTCGACAATCAGAACTCGGGCCATGCTGTGTCCCCGTCGGAAAAGGGCGAGGCCGCCATGCTCGGCGGCCTCAGGAGGCGTGTTGGGGCTGCTCGACGAACGCCGGCACGTGGGCGCGGATGGCGTCGAGCAACGCTTGCTTGCTGAAGGGTTTGGTAAGGAACTGGTCGGAGCCCACCACCCGGCCGCGGGCCTTGTCGAACACGCCATCGCGCGACGACAGGAGGATCACCGGGGTGTCCTTGAAGGTGCTGTTCTGCTTGATCACCGCGCAGGTCTGGTAGCCGTCCAGGCGCGGCATGAGCACATCGACGAAGATGATCTGCGGATGGTGGTCGACGATCTTGGCCAGGGCATCGAAGCCGTCGCTGGCGGTGATCACTTCGCAGCCGGCCTCGCCGAGCAACAACTGGGCGGTACGGCGGATCGTGCGCGAATCGTCGATCACCATGACCTTCAGGGGCTGTTCCATAACGTTGTACTACCGTGGCGGCTCGCGAAGGGAGCGCAAGGCCGGGCGCGTCGCACAGGCCTTTGGGGCCTGCACGGAGCTCGGCGCTTGCGACGTGATGCTGGGGGGCATTTTTAGCACACTCCAGGAGGCCGTTCCATCTGCCCGCCCCTTGACCGAGGGCGCGCGCGGGGCCACCCTGAGCGACTTTTCATTGCCAACCTTTTCATTTCCAACCGTCGCGGCCGCGCGCCGCCAAGAGGAACTACCCCATGAGCGTTCGCCTCGGGATTGTCATGGACCCCATCGCGTCCATCTCCTACAAGAAGGACAGTTCGCTGGCCATGCTGCTGGCCGCCCAGGCCCGGGGCTGGAGCCTGTTCTACATGGAGCAGGCCGACCTCTATCAGGGCGAAGGCAAGGCCCGCGCCCGCATGCGCCCGCTGAAGGTGTTCGCCGACCCGGCGCGCTGGTTCGAGCTGGGCGAAGAGCAGGACGCACCGCTGGCCGAACTCGACGTGCTGCTGATGCGCAAAGACCCGCCCTTCGACATGGAGTTCGTCTACAGCACCTACCTGCTGGAGCAGGCCGAGCGTGACGGCGTGCTGGTGGTCAACCGCCCGCAGAGCCTGCGCGACTGCAACGAAAAGCTCTTCGCCACGCTGTTCCCGCAGTGCACCGCGCCGACCCTGGTCAGCCGCCGCGCCGACATCCTGCGCCAGTTCGCCGCGACCCACGGCGACGTGATCCTCAAGCCGCTCGACGGCATGGGCGGCGCTTCGGTGTTCCGCCACCGCCAGGGCGACCCGAACCTCTCGGTGATCCTCGAAACCCTGACCCAGCACGGCAAGCAGCAGATCATGGCGCAGGCCTATCTGCCGGCCATCGTCGATGGCGACAAGCGCATCCTGATGATCGACGGCGAGCCGGTGCCCTATTGCCTGGCGCGCATTCCGGCCAGCGGCGAAACCCGTGGCAACCTGGCCGCCGGCGGCCGTGGCGAAGCGCGGCCACTGACCGAGCGCGACCGCTGGATCGCCGCCCAGGTCGGTCCGACCCTGCGCGAAAAGGGCCTGCTGTTCGTCGGCCTGGACGTGATCGGCGACTGCCTCACCGAAATCAACGTCACCAGCCCAACCTGCATCCGCGAGATCGACGCCGCGTTCGACACCGACATCGGCGGCCGCTTGATGGGCGCCATCGCGCGCCTGCTCGAGACGGGCGGCAAGCTGTAAGCGATTCCTACGCGCCATTCGGCACGGGCCTGCCCTTGGCGCAGCCCGCGCCGATCCGCCGCGCATGTCCGCGCCAGCGCCCGTGCGCTGGACGCGTAGTTCATAGCCGACGCGCCTGCCCTCGCCCGGCGCCGGATGACGCGCACTTGCAGCCCGCGCCGAACCCCTTGAAAATTGCCGCTTCTGGCTCGCTACCGCTTCTGGACCCCCGATGACGCTGTCCGCCGACCTTTCCTCCGATCTGCTGCAACCGCGCGTGCGCCCGGTCGACCGGCTGGGCTTCACCCTGTTCCTGGCGGCCCTGCTGCACATCGCGCTGATCCTCGGGGTGGGCTTCAGCGTCAGCACGCCCAAGCAGATCCGCCACACCATGGACTTCACCCTGTCCACCTTCAAGAGCGAGAAGGCCCCGGAAAAAGCCGACTACCTGGCCCAGGACAACCAGCAAGGCAGCGGCACGCTGGAAAAGAAAGCCTTGCCCACCACCACCGAAGTGGCGCCGTTCCAGGACAGCAAGGTCAACAAGATCACCCCGCCGCCGGCCGCGCGCCCCGAAGTGCCGCCCGCGCCGGCCAAGGCCGTGGTCAGCACCAAGGCGCCCAAGGCGCAGAAGGTCGAGCCGCAGCCCAAGCCGAGCAAGCCGCAACCCAAGCCGGCGGCGCCTGCGCCCGAATTCGACAGCTCGCAGCTGTCCAGCCAGATCGCCAGCCTGGAGGCGGAGCTGTCGCAGGAGCAGCAGCTGTACGCCAAGCGCCCGCGCATCCACCGCCTCAACGCCGCCTCCACCGCGCGCGACAAGGGCGCCTGGTACAAGGAAGACTGGCGCAAGAAGATCGAGCGCATCGGCAACCTCAACTACCCCGAGCAGGCGCGCAGCCAGAAGCTGTACGGCAGCCTGCGCCTGATGGTGTCGATCAACCGCGACGGCTCGCTGCACGAAGTGCTGGTGCTCGAATCGTCCGGGCAACCGCTGCTCGACCAGGCGGCGCAGCGCATCGTGCGCATGTCGGCGCCGTTCGCGCCGTTCACCGGCGACCTGGCCGAATTCGACCGATTGGAAATCGTGCGTACCTGGCGCTTCGCCCGCGGCGACAGACTTTCAAGCAACTGATAGCGCCATGGCGGCCGCGATTGGCTTGTCAGCCTCGCTGCCTGGCGCCACACTACCGTCCATGAAAAAACACACCCCGACTTACCTCAAGCATCAGTTCCTGATCGCCATGCCGCACATGAGCGACCCGAACTTTGCCCAGACCCTGACCTACATCGTCGAGCACAACGCCAATGGCGCGATGGGTCTGGTGGTGAATCGCCCGCAGGAACTGAGCCTGGCGGACATTCTCGAGCAACTGCGCCCGGACGAGGAGCCGCCGCTCGGCACCTCCCACGTCCCCATCTACCTGGGCGGCCCGGTGCAGACCGACCGCGGCTTCGTGCTGCACAGCCCCGAGTGCAGCTACCAGGCCACGGTCGAGCTGCCCGGCCTGTCGCTGACCACTTCGCAAGACGTGCTGTTCGCCATTGCCGCCGGCACCGGCCCGCAGCGCAGCCTGATCACCCTCGGCTACGCCGGTTGGGAAGCCGGCCAGCTGGAAGAGGAGCTGGCCGACAACGCCTGGCTCAACTGCACGTTCGATCCCGAAATCCTCTTCGCCACGCCCAGCGAGTTGCGCCGGGAGGTGGCCGCGACCAGCCTGGGCGTGACCCTCAGCCTGCTCACCAACCAGGCGGGCCACGCCTGATGGCCGAGTTGCGCCTGCTGTTGGGCTTCGATTACGGCACCAAGCAGATCGGCGTTGCCGTCGGCCAGGTCATCACCGGTCAGGCCCGCGAGCTGTGCACCCTCAAGGCGCAGAACGGCGTGCCCGATTGGGCCCAGGTGGAAAAGCTGGTCGACGAATGGAAGCCCGACGCCATCGTCGTAGGCCTGCCGTTGAACATGGACGGCACCCCCAGCGAGATGAGCGCCCGCGCCGAAAAGTTCGCCCGCCGTCTCAACGGCCGCTTCAATCTGCCGGTGCACACCCACGACGAACGCCTGACCACCTTCGAGGCCAAGGGCGAACGCCAGGCCCGGGGCGGCCAGCGCGGCAGTTTCCGTGACAACCCGGTCGACGCCATCGCCGCCGCCCTGCTCTTGCAGGGCTGGTTGGAAGCCAACACCTGACCGCTTTACGGCCGGCTGCGTCCGGCCTCTTCCAAGGAGTCCGCAATGAGCCTTCCCGACCCTGCCGCGCTGATTCGGCAGATGGCCCTCGACCTCGGCGCCCACCTTGCCCGTCGCCAGATCGGTGAGCCGCGCTTCATCGGCATCCGCAGTGGCGGCGTCTGGGTGGCCCAGGCTCTGCAAGCGGCACTGGGCGACGACAGCCCGTTGGGCACCCTGGACGTCTCGTTCTACCGCGACGACTTCAGCCAGAACGGCTTGCACCCACAGGTGCGCCCTTCGGAGCTGCCGTTCGAGATCGAAGGCCAGCACCTGGTGCTGGTCGACGACGTGCTGATGAGCGGCCGCACCATCCGCGCCGCGCTCAATGAGCTGTTCGACTACGGCCGCCCGGCCAGCGTGACCCTGGTCTGCCTGCTCGACCTGGACGCCGGCGAGCTGCCGATCCGCCCCAACGTGCTCGGCGCCACCTTGGCGCTGGCCGCCGACCAGCGGGTCAAACTGACCGGCCCCGAGCCGCTCGTGCTCGAACTGCAAAACCTGACCACCGCATCCGCCCTTTGAGAGTCCCCGCGATGACGCCACTCGACGCCAAGCGCCCGCTGCAGCTCAACGACCAGGGCCAGCTGCGCCATTTCCTTTCGCTGGACGGCCTGCCCCGCGAGCTGTTGACCGAAATCCTCGACACCGCCGACTCGTTCCTCGAAGTCGGTGCGCGCGCGGTCAAGAAAGTGCCGCTGCTGCGCGGCAAGACCGTGTGCAACGTGTTCTTCGAGAACTCCACGCGCACCCGCACCACCTTCGAGCTGGCGGCCCAGCGCCTGTCGGCCGACGTGATCAGCCTCAACGTCTCGACCTCCTCGACCAGCAAGGGCGAGACGCTGTTCGACACCCTGCGCAACCTCGAAGCCATGGCCGCCGACATGTTCGTAGTGCGCCACTCCGATTCCGGCGCCGCGCACTTCATCGCCGAGCATGTCTGCCCGCACGTGGCGGTGATCAACGGCGGCGACGGCCGCCACGCGCACCCGACCCAGGGCATGCTCGACATGCTCACCATCCGCCGCCACAAGGGCAACTTCGAAAACCTCTCGGTGGCCATCGTCGGCGACATCCTGCACTCGCGCGTGGCGCGCTCGGACATGCTCGCGCTCAAGGCGCTGGGCTGCCCGGACATCCGCGTGGTCGGCCCGAAAACCCTGATCCCGATAGGCATCGAGCAGTACGGCGTCAAGGTCTACACCGACCTCAGCGAAGGCCTCAAAGACGTCGACGTGGTGATCATGCTGCGCCTGCAACGCGAACGCATGACCGGCGGCCTGTTGCCCAGCGAGGGCGAGTTCTACCGCCTGTTCGGCCTGACCACCGCACGCCTGGCCGGCGCCAAGCCCGACGCCATCGTCATGCACCCCGGGCCGATCAACCGCGGCGTGGAGATCGAATCGGCGGTGGCCGACGGCAGCCATTCGGTGATCCTCAACCAGGTCACCTATGGCATCGCCGTGCGCATGGCCGTGCTGTCGATGGCCATGAGCGGCCAGCACACGCAACGTCAATTCGAGCAGGAGAACGCGCTGTGAGCCTGAGTATTCTTGGCGCCCGGCTGATCGACCCGAGCAGCGGCCTGGACCAGGTCGGCGACCTGCACATCGACCAGGGACGCATCCTCGCCCTCGGCGCCGCGCCGGCTGGCTTCACCCCTGAGCGCACCTTGCAGGCCAGCGGCCTAGTGGCCGCACCAGGCCTGGTCGACCTCAGCGTGGCCCTGCGCGAGCCGGGCTACAGCCGCAAGGGCAGCATCGCCAGCGAAACCCGCGCCGCCGTCGCCGGTGGCGTGACCAGCCTGTGCTGCCCACCGCAGACGCGCCCGGTGCTCGACACCTCGGCCGTGGCCGAACTGGTGCTGGACCGCGCACGCGACGCCGGCAACGCCAAGGTCTATCCCATCGGCGCCCTGACCCGTGGTTTGGAAGGCGAGCAGCTGGCCGAACTGGTGGCCCTGCGCGACACCGGCTGCGTGGCCTTCGGCAACGGTCTGAACGAACTGGCCAGTAACCGCACCCTGGCCCGCGCCCTGGACTACGCCGCCACCTTCGACCTGAGCATCGTCATCCACTCCCAGGACCGCGACCTGGCCCAGGGCGGGCTGGCCCACGAAGGCCCGATGGCCAGTTTCCTCGGCCTGCCGGGCATCCCCGAGACCGCCGAAACCGTGGCCCTGGCGCGCAACCTGCTGCTGGTCGAGCAGACCGGCGTGCGCGCCCACTTCAGCCAGATCACCAGCGCCCGCGGCGCCGAGCTGATCGCCCAGGCCCAGGCCCGCGGCCTGCCGGTGACGGCGGACGTGGCGCTGTACCAGCTGATTCTGACCGACCAGGCGCTGCGCGATTTCTCCAGCCTCTACCACGTGCAGCCGCCGCTGCGCACCGCCGCCGACCGTGACGGCCTGCGCGCCGCGGTGAAGGCCGGGGTGATCCAGGCCATTTCCAGCCACCACCAGCCGCACGAGCGCGACGCCAAGCTGGCGCCGTTCGGCGCCACCGAGCCGGGCATCAGCAGCGTCGAACTGTTGCTGCCGCTGGCCATGACCCTGGTCGCAGACGGCTTGCTCGACCTGCCGACCCTGCTCGCCCGCCTCGGCCACGGCCCCGCCCAAGCTCTGCGTCTGCCGGCCGGTGAGCTGAAGGTCGGTGGTGCGGCGGATGTCGTGGTGTTCGATCCGCAGGCGTCCACGGTGGTGGGCGAGCAATGGTTCTCGAAGGGGCAGAACTGCCCATTCGTCGGGCACTGTCTGCCGGGAGCGGTGCGTTACACCCTGGTCGATGGGCGCATCTGCCACGAGGTTTGAATCCGATAGGAGCGGGTTTACCCGCTCCTGCCGGTTGAAATCCTTCCCCCCATCCCCATATCAGTTTCCATCAGGCATTTTCGCCCCCGCTGCATGGAGACGTCCCCTTGACTACCATCGTTTCAGTTCGCCGCCACGGTAAAGTCGTCATGGCTGGCGACGGCCAGGTGTCGCTCGGCAATACCGTGATGAAAGGCAACGCCAAGAAGGTCCGTCGCCTGTACCACGGCCAGGTGATCGCCGGCTTCGCGGGTGCCACCGCCGATGCCTTCACGCTGTTCGAGCGCTTCGAAGGCCAGTTGGAGAAACACCAGGGCCACCTGATCCGCGCTGCGGTCGAGCTGGCCAAGGAATGGCGTACCGACCGCACCCTGAGCCGCCTGGAGGCCATGCTGGCCGTGGCCAACAAGGACGCCTCGCTGATCATTACCGGCAACGGCGACGTGGTCGAACCCGAAGACGGCCTGATCGCCATGGGTTCGGGCGGTGCCTTTGCCCAGGCGGCAGCCCGCGCGCTGCTGAACAAGACCGAATTGGGCGCTCGCGAGATCGCCGAGACCGCCCTGAACATCGCCGGCGACATCTGCGTGTTCACCAACCACAACCTGACCATCGAGGAGCAGGACCTGGCCGAGTGATCAGCTGTTCTGGCGCCCAGCCCCGGCGGCTGGGCTTTTCCACGCTGAACCACCGCGCACGAGGACCATCATTCTTATGTCCATGACCCCCCGCGAAATCGTCCACGAACTCAACCGCCACATCATCGGCCAGGACGACGCCAAGCGCGCCGTGGCCATCGCCCTGCGCAACCGCTGGCGGCGCATGCAGCTGCCGGCCGAGCTGCGCGCGGAAGTGACGCCCAAGAACATCCTCATGATCGGCCCCACCGGCGTCGGCAAGACCGAAATCGCCCGGCGCCTGGCCAAGCTGGCCAACGCCCCGTTCATCAAGGTCGAGGCCACCAAGTTCACCGAGGTCGGCTATGTGGGCCGCGACGTCGAGTCGATCATCCGCGATCTGGCCGACGCCGCGCTGAAACTGCTGCGCGAGCAGGAGATCGTCCGTGTGCGCCACCGCGCCGAAGATGCGGCCGAAGACCGCATCCTCGATGCCCTGCTGCCCCAAGCGCGCGCCACCAGCTTCAGCGAGGAAGCCGCACAGACCAGCACCGATTCCAACACCCGCCAGCTGTTCCGCAAGCGCCTGCGTCAGGGCGAGCTGGACGACAAGGACATCGAGATCGAAGTGGCCGAGTCGGCCGGTGTGGACATCGCCGCGCCACCGGGCATGGAAGAGATGACCAGCCAGTTGCAGAACCTGTTCGCCAACATGGGCAAGGGTAAGCGCAAGTCGCGCAAACTCAAGGTCAAGGAAGCGCTCAAGCTGGTGCGCGACGAAGAGGCCGGCCGCCTGGTCAACGAGGAAGAGCTCAAGGCCAAGGCCCTGGAGTCGGTCGAGCAGCACGGCATCGTGTTCATCGACGAGATCGACAAGGTGGCCAAGCGCGGTAACGTCGGCGGCGCCGACGTGTCCCGCGAAGGCGTGCAGCGCGACCTGCTGCCGCTGATCGAAGGCTGCACCGTCAACACCAAACTGGGCATGGTCAAGACCGACCACATCCTGTTCATCGCCTCCGGCGCGTTCCACTTGAGCAAGCCGAGCGACCTGGTGCCCGAGCTGCAAGGCCGTCTGCCGATCCGCGTGGAGCTCAAGGCGCTGACTCCGGAAGACTTCGAACGCATCCTGCAAGAGCCGCATGCGTCGCTGACCGAGCAGTACCGCGAGCTGCTCAAGACCGAGGGCTTGAACATCGAGTTCGTCGATTCGGGCATCAAGCGTCTGGCCGAGATCGCTTACCAGGTGAACGAGAAGACCGAGAACATCGGAGCGCGTCGTCTGCACACGCTGCTCGAACGTCTGCTCGAAGAAGTGTCGTTCAGCGCTGGGGATCTGGCCAGCAGCCACACCGAGGCGCCGATCCGTATCGATGCCGACTACGTGGACACGCACTTGGGCGATCTGGCGCAGAACGAAGATCTGTCGCGCTACATCCTGTAAGTATCGTAATGATGCCAAGGGCCGCTTTTGCGGCCCTTGGTGTTTATCGCGGCGAGTAAGTTGTGTGCGCTGTTTCTGTGGGAATGAGACTCATCGACGCTTGCGGTCGGTTACGCAACAACTCCCATGGCCGCGGCGACCCTCGAGCAGCGGACCGGCAGCCCCGCCCTCACGGCCATCAGTCTTGCGCAGCCACGCGGTAAAGGCCGGCCTGTCCAACGGCCGGACCGGCGCGCACGACCATCAGATAGGGGGTCTTCCGTGGGTACTGGGAAGAGTTGCGGCTGTCGCTTTCGGACGGATTATCCGCACTGCCTGGCCGGAGCTGAAAAAGAAAAAGGCCGTCGGCCCATAACGCGCACGTCAGCTGCTTACGCATTCTCCCGCCTTCCGCGAGCATCTCCTCTTCTTTATCCTCGGGCACTCCGATTTTCAGCGATACGCGCTCCCAATCGTCTGGGGTGTCACCTTCGAACATCGCTGTAAAACCAGCGCCTTCTTTCACAATTTTCAACGTCGCTTCATCCCTGGACCCGACGGCGAAGTTCCCAACGAACCCGTCACACGCGTAATCGGAAGCCACTGCTGAGCCACTGAACGTGAGGGCGAGGGGCCATGCAATTAAGGAAAAAAGCGAAATGCCGATGTGTTTGGCGGTGAAACGAGGGCAAGCGCGCATGGAAGTCCTTTTAGTGTTCGGCGAGTGCCTGCGATTGGGTCATACCGTGCAGATCATACGGCATCGGTCGGCAAATTGGTTTCCAACACTGTTGCGGCGGCTAGCGAAGGCTCGCCTAGGCCAATGGCGGATTCGCACTCTTTGCAGAGCCCAATCTTACGGCCATGGCCTACACATTTTTCTCCGCAACGACAGTGCATGGCGGCTTTGCCCCAAGACGACCGCTTGAATCTCCCCGGCCGAAGCCCGAAGCTTGGCCATCCGCTACCCCAGAGACCGCCGCCATGCCGCGCCTGCCTACCGCCATCAACCTGCACAAAGCCTCCAAGACCCTGTCACTGACCTATGCCCCCGACGAGGTGTACCACCTGCCGGCGGAGTTCCTGCGGGTGCACTCGCCGTCGGCCGAGGTGCAGGGTCATGGCAAGCCGATTCTGCAATTCGGCAAGGTCAACGTGGGGCTCACGGGCCTGGAACCGGCCGGGCAGTACGCGCTGAAGCTGATCTTCGACGATGGCCACGACAGCGGGCTGTTCACCTGGGAATACCTGGAGCAGTTGTGCCTGCGCCAGGAGGCGCTGTGGGAGGACTATCTGGAGCAGCTGCGCCTGGCCGGTAAAAGCCGTGACCCGGTGGAATCGGTGGTCAAACTGATGCTTTGAGGCACCCGCCCCTCACGCCAACGCCTTGTCCAAGGCCCGCTCGATCTCCCCCTCGATGGTGCCGCTCATCATCGACAGCATCATGCCCAGCTTCAAATCCACCCGAATCGACTCGTCGCCGATGTGCACGCTGCCCTTGGCGCCGCTGCGCGCGATGTCGACGCGGTCGCCGTCCCAGTTAGCCTTGAGGTCGTATTGGCTGGAGAGTTTCTCCACCAGGGCCTCGGCCTTGGCGCGGGCGGCTTCGCGGCCGAGGCTGTGTTTGCGTTCGACGCTGATCTGGGTCATGCGTGGGGTCCTGAAGCTGAGACAAGCTGGCCATTATGCCTGCCCCTGCCAGAGGGCACACCCCGCCAAGACAAATCCGCCGGTTCGCCCTAGAATGGCGGTAATTTTTCCCCGGTGAGCGATATGAACGATCAGCGCAAAGGCGATGCCGCCGAACCCACCACCCATTTCGGTTACAGCGACGTTCCGGAAAGCCAGAAGGCCAAGAAGGTCGCCGAGGTCTTCCACTCCGTCGCGGCCAAGTACGACCTGATGAACGACGTGCTCTCCGGCGGCATGCACCGCTTGTGGAAGCGCTTCACCATCGAGCTGTCGGGCGTGCGCAGCGGCAACCGGGTGCTGGACATCGCCGGCGGCACCGGCGACTTGGCCGCCAAGTTCTCGCGCCTGGTCGGCCCCACCGGCCAGGTGGTGCTGGCCGACATCAACGAGTCGATGCTCAAGGTCGGTCGCGACCGCCTGCTCGACCGCGGTGTGGCGGGCAACATCGAGTTCGTCCAGGCCGACGCCGAGAAGCTGCCGTTCCCGGACAACCACTTCGACTGCGTGACCATCGCCTTCGGCCTGCGCAACGTCACCCACAAGGACGCCGCCATCCGCTCGATGCTGCGCGTGCTCAAACCCGGCGGTCGCCTGCTGGTGCTGGAATTCTCCAAGCCCACCAACAAGCTGATGTCCAAGGCCTACGACGCCTACTCCTTCGCCTTCATGCCGCTGGCCGGCAAGCTGATCACCAACGACTCGGAAAGCTACCGGTATCTCGCCGAATCGATCCGCATGCACCCCGACCAGGAAACCCTCAAGGGCATGATGGTCGAGGCCGGCTTCGACCGCGTCACCTACCACAACATGACCAGCGGCATCGTGGCCGTGCACCGGGGGATCAAGCCCTGATGCTGCTGGCCGGGGTGCTCGCCAGCGTCGAGCATGGCCTGAACCGCGTGCTGCGCATGGACAGCACGGCCCTGCCGCGCCTGGCTGCGCTTGAAGGCAAGGTCATCGCCATCGACTGCCGCCAACCTGCGCTGCGGGTGTTCGTACTGCCCGACGAAGACGGCCTGATGCTCGCCGGCCATTGGGAGGGCGACGTGCATTGCACCTTGCGCGCACCGGCCAGCAGCCTGGCGCGGTTGGCCCTGAGCCGCAACAAGACCGCCGTCCTGCACAGCCCCGAGGTCGAGCTGCACGGCGACAGCGCCGCCCTGCTCGACCTGTTCGGCGTGCTGCAAGACCTGGAGCTGGACTGGGAGTACGAGCTGTCGCGCTGGCTCGGCCCGGTGGCCACCTCGCTGCTGGCCGGGCACCTGCGCCAGCGCGCGGGCTGGACGCGCCAGGGCCTGGCGCGTTTCGGCCAGAACCTCTCCGAATACCTGGCCGAAGAATCGCGCACCCTGGTGGGCCAGCGCGAAGCCGAAGCGGCTTTCAGCGAACTCGATGCGCTGAAGCTCGACATCGAACGACTCGAGGCGCGCATCCGCCGCCTTTCCCGCCCCCTTGATACCAGCGATAACGCATGAAGCTGCTCGCCGTCCGCCGTCTGTTTCGCATCCAGCGCGTGGTGATTCGCTACCGCCTCGATGACCTGCTGTTCGCCATGCCCCTGCCCTGGTGGCTGATGAGCCTGCGCCTGCTGATGCCCTGGCGCTGGCTGCCGCGCAAGCCCGCCGAGGTTTCTCGCGGTGCGCGCCTGCGCATGGCGCTGCAGGACCTGGGGCCGATCTTCATCAAGTTCGGGCAGTTGCTCTCGACCCGCCGCGACTTGCTGCCCACCGATGTCGCCGACGAACTGATGCTGCTGCAGGACCGCGTGCCGCCGTTCGACCCCAAGCGCGCCGTGGAGCTGATCGAAAGCCAGCTGGGCGCGCGCATCGAGCAGGTGTTCAGCCGCTTCGACGTCGAGCCGCTGGCCTCGGCCTCGGTGGCCCAGGTGCACGCGGCCAAGCTCAAGACGGGCGAGGAAGTGGTGGTCAAGGTGGTGCGCCCCGGCCTGCAAACGGTGATCGCCCAGGACCTGGCCTGGCTGTTCCTGATCGCCAAGGCCGCCGAGCGGCTGTCGGCCGACGCCCGTCGCCTGCACCCGGTAGACGTGGTCGGCGACTACGAGAAGACCATCTACGACGAGCTCGACCTGCTGCGCGAAGCCGCCAACTCCAGCCAGTTGCGACGCAACTTCGAAGGCTCCGACCTGATGTACGTGCCCCAGGTGTACTGGGACTACTGCCGGCCCAAGGTGCTGGTGATGGAGCGTATCTATGGCGTGCCGGTCACCGACATGGCGACCCTGGCCGACCAGGGCACCGACATGAAGCTGTTGGCCGAACGCGGTGTGGAAGTGTTCTTCACCCAGGTGTTCCGCGACAGCTTCTTCCATGCCGACATGCACCCGGGCAACATCTTCGTCAGTACCGTGCGCCCCTGGAGCCCGCAATACATCGCCATCGACTGCGGCATCGTCGGCAGCCTCACCGACGAAGACCAGGACTACCTGGCGCGCAACCTCATCGCCTTCTTCAAACGCGACTACCGCCGCGTGGCGCAGTTGCACATCGATTCGGGCTGGGTGCCGGCGCACACCAAGGTCAACGAATTCGAGGCGGCGATCCGCACCGTGTGCGAGCCGATCTTCGAAAAGCCGCTCAAGGACATTTCCTTCGGCCAGGTACTGATGCGCCTGTTCCAGACCGCACGACGCTTCAACATGGAAGTGCAGCCGCAACTGGTGCTGCTGCAAAAGACCCTGCTCAACATCGAAGGCCTGGGCCGTCAGTTGCACCCCGAACTCGACCTGTGGACCACCGCCAAGCCGTACCTGGAGCGCTGGATGCGCCAGCGTATGAGCCCCAAGGCGGTGCTCAGCAACGTCTACAGCCAGGTCGAACAGCTGCCGCACCTCGCCGGCATGACCCGCGACCTGCTGGAGCGCCTGTCGCAGCCGCACCGCAAGGACCCGCGCCTGCCCGACCAGCGCAACCGCGGCGACCACTGGGCCCTGCGTCTGCTCGGCGCCGGCCTGCTCGGCGGCGGCGCGACCCTGGCCGCCGGGGCGGCCAGCCTGACCGCCCCGGCCGTGTGGCCGGCGTACCTGATGCTCGCGGCGGGGTTGTACCTGATCGTGCGTCGATAGCCAGAGGCCGCGACGGCTGGCACACTAGCCCGCCTGTAGGAGCGGCCAAGGCGGTGCTCCGGTCTGTCCGCGATGGCGGTCGCGGCCCGAGCGCCCCACACGCCGCGACCGATGCACAAGGCCCCCTCGTCTCCCTGGGGCCTGTTCTGGAGTGAGAGATGAAAGACTGGTTGAACGAGATCAACTGGAACAGCGACGGGCTGGTACCGGCCATCGCCCAGGACCACAAGACCGGGCGCGTGCTGATGATGGCCTGGATGAACCGCGAAGCTCTGGCCCTGACTGCCGCCGAGCAGCGTGCCATCTACTGGTCGCGCTCGCGTGGCAAGCTGTGGCGCAAGGGCGAGGAATCCGGGCATGTGCAGAAACTGCATGAGATGCGCCTGGACTGCGATGCCGACGTGATCATCCTGATGGTCGAGCAACTGGGCGAGATCGCCTGCCATACCGGTCGGCAGAGCTGCTTCTACCGCGTCTACGAAAACGGCCAATGGCACATCGTCGATCCGGTGCTCAAAGACCCGCACGCCATCTACCACGCAGGACACTGACATGAGCGACACCCTCACCCGCCTGGCCGAAGTCCTCGAGGCCCGCAAGCACGCGGCCCCCGACAGCTCCTACGTGGCCAGCCTGCACCACAAGGGCCTGAACAAGATCCTGGAAAAGCTCGGCGAAGAGTCGGTGGAAACCATCATCGCCGCCAAGGACGCCGCCATAAGCCACGATTGCAGCGACGTCATCTACGAAACCGCCGACCTGTGGTTCCACAGCCTGGTCATGCTCAGCGCGCTGGGCCAGCATCCGCAGGCGGTGCTCGACGAACTGGAGCGGCGCTTCGGCTTGTCCGGGCACGAGGAAAAGGCCGCGCGCCAGCCGTCGGCCTGATACCGGCAACGGCCTGGCCCATGCGGGTCTGAATGCGAGCGCGAGGGGGCGGATGCGCCTCTCGCGACACAACCGATACGTTTGTTCCTGGAGTACGCAATGGGTATTTTCGACTGGAAACATTGGATCGTCCTGCTGATCGTGGTGGTCCTGGTCTTCGGCACCAAGAAGCTGAAGAACTTCGGCGGCGACCTGGGTGAATCGATCAAGGGCTTTCGCAAAGCCATGAGCGACGAAGAGCACAAGCCCGCCGAGCCCACCGCGCCGGTGCACACCGCGCAACCCGTGAAGCCTGCACCGGTCCAGCCACAGGTGGCGCCGGTTCAATCGGCGCCAGCCCAGCCCCAGGCGGTTCCAGCCGCGCCGGCCCCGGCTCAACCGTACTCGGTGCCCACCCCGGTAGCGCCTGCCCAGCCAGCCCCTGCGCAGCCCCAGGCGGCACCGACCCAGCCTGCACCGGCTCAACCGCACGCCAGCCCCATCCCGCCAGCCCCTGCGCAGCCCCAGGCAGCACCCGCCCAACCGGCCCAGCCCCACATGCCGTTGCCCCCAGGCCAGACCTTCGAGGGCCAGGCCACCCCCGTTCAAGACCCTTTGAGGAAAGACTGAGCCATGTTCGGCATCAGTTTTGGCGAACTCCTGCTGGTGGGCCTGGTGGCTCTGCTGGTGCTCGGCCCCGAGCGCCTGCCGGGCGCGGCGCGCACCGCAGGGCTGTGGATCGGCCGTCTGAAACGCAGCTTCAACAGCATCAAAATGGAAGTGGAACGCGAAATCGGCGCCGACGACATCCGCCGTCAGTTGCACAACGAGCACATTC
Source organism: Pseudomonas sp. UBA6562 (assembly GCF_002434265.1). Lineage (GTDB taxonomy): Bacteria > Pseudomonadota > Gammaproteobacteria > Pseudomonadales > Pseudomonadaceae > Aquipseudomonas. The sequence continues at coordinate 340,060 of NZ_DJJS01000006.1, forward strand.
TGTCGATGGAGCAGGAAGCCCGGCGCATCCTCGACCCCAAGGCTTCCCCGGCCAAACCGGCCGAGCCTGCCGACGCACCGCCTGCGATGCCGGCCGATGCCACGGCTCCGGCAGCACCGAACCAGAGCGTGCCCTTCGTGCCGCCCGCAGCCGCAGCCTCGCACGCGCCTGACACCTCGACCGCCGCGCCGACACCCCCCGCGCCCGCGTCACCGGCCACGCCACCCATGCCCTCCGACCAGCCACAGCCACCACGAGCCCCATGAGCGAAATCCCGGACCACGACCAGCCCATGCCGCTGGTCTCGCACCTGACCGAACTGCGTACCCGCCTGCTGCGCTGCGTGGGCGTGATCTTCGCGATCTTCATCGGTCTGTTCTCCTTCGCCCAGCAGATCTACACCCTGGTCTCGGCGCCGCTGCGCGACCACTTGCCGGCCAACGCCACGATGATCGCCACCGACGTGGCCTCGCCGTTCCTGACGCCGTTCAAGCTGACCATGATCGTCTCGCTGTTCGTGGCCATGCCGTTCATCCTCCAGCAGGTGTGGGGGTTCATCGCGCCGGGGCTGTACCGCCATGAAAGGCGCATTGCCATTCCCCTGCTGGTCTCCAGCATCTTCCTGTTCTATGCCGGCATGGCCTTCGCCTACTTCCTGGTGTTCCCGCTGATCTTCGGCTTCTTCGCCGCCGCCACCCCCGAAGGCGTGTCGATGATGACCGACATCGCCAACTACCTCGATTTCGTCATGACCCTGTTCTTCGCCTTCGGCGCGGCCTTCGAAATTCCAGTGGCCGTGGTGCTGCTGGTGTGGATCGGCGTGGTCGACGTGAAGTACCTGAAGGGGATCCGCCCCTACGTGATCATCGGCTGTTTCGTGGTCGGCATGATCCTGACCCCGCCCGACATCTTCTCGCAGACGCTGCTGGCCGTGCCGATGTGGCTGCTGTTCGAGATCGGCGTGCTGTTCGCCACCCTGGTGCGCAAGCGCCGGGTAGCCGCTGAGGGTGATGCCGACGCGCCACAGCCGCCTGCGAAACAACCATGAACCTGTTACTGCTGGAAGAGGCCGACTTCGTCGCGCCCGACCGCGTGCTGCTGAGCGACCGGCGCCTGACCCACCTGCAAGAGATCCACCGCGCCTGCGTGGGCGATATCCTGCGCGTGGGCCGTATCGGTGGCCTGATGGGCAGCGCCACCCTGCTGCGTCTGGAAGCCCGCGAAGCGGAGCTGCAGGTCGGCTTCGACCAGCCGCCGCCGGCCAAGCTGCCGCTGACCCTGGTGCTGGCCGTGCCGCGGCCGAAGATGATGCGCCGCCTGTTGCAGACCGTCGCCACCCTGGGCGTGCCGCGGCTGATTCTGCTCAACAGCTACAAGGTCGAGAAAAGCTTCTGGCAGACGCCCTTCCTGCAACCGTCGAGCATCCGCGACAACCTGATCCTGGGCCTGGAGCAGGCACGCGACACGGTGCTGCCCGAGGTGATCATCGAAAAGCGCTTCAAGCCCTTCGTCGAAGACCGCCTGCCGGCCATTGCCCAAGGCACCCTGGGTCTGGTCGGCCATCCGGGCGATTACCCGGCCTGCCCGCGCGGTGTGGAGCAACCGGTGACCTTGGCGATCGGCCCCGAGGGCGGCTGGATCCCCTACGAGGTCGACTTGCTCGGCCGGGCAGGCTTGCAGCCCGTGCAGCTGGGCGCACGTATCCTGCGGGTCGAAACGGCGGTCACCGCGCTGCTTTCGCGCCTGTTCTAAGCCACTACAAGCCGTGTGCCTATAAAGTTTATGCCCCCAAGGCCGATGAACCTGACAGCCCGCAATGGACGTCCGGCAGCCAATAAACAAGGGGTAATCGGCCATGAATCAACGTTTAAGCCAACTGTTAGGCAACATCAGCGTCAACCGTAAACTCGCCATGGGCTTCGGCCTGGTCCTGTTATTGACCCTGGTCGCCGCCGCCACCGGCTGGATGGGCCTGCGCAACGTCATCGAGCGGGGCGACAAGTTGGGCAACATTTCCGAAGTCCTGCAACTGACCCAGGACCTGCGCATCGCCCGCCAGCAGTACCAACGCAAAGGCAACCCGGACGCCATCACGCAGATGGACGCCACCCTCGACCAGCTCGAACAACGCCTGCAAGGGGTGTCCGAACGTCTGGCCCAGCCGGCCGACCTGCAACGGGTCGAGCGCCAACGTGCCGCCGTCGTCGAGTACCGGCAAGCCTTCGATCAGCTCAAACAAGCCGCCCAACGCCGCGAAAGCAGCCGTGCCGTGTTGGGCGACAGCGCCGACCAGGCCGCTGCCCTGCTCGCCACCCTCGAACAGCGCTTGCAGCAGGCCGGCGACATCGGCCAATACGCCAGCGCCGTCCTGGCCGGTCAGGAGCTGCAACGCGCCCGCTTCGAAGTGCGTGGCTACACCTACAGCGGCGAGGCCGAGCGCCAGCAGACCGCGCTGGTGGCCATCGACAAGGCTTCGGCGGTGCTGAGCGAGGTTGCCACGCGCCTGCCCGCCGGCTATGCAGCGGACTTGCAAGCCGCCGGCCAGGCCCTGGCCACCTACCGCGCCGCGGTGAACCAGGTGGCCAGTGCGCAGAGTGCCAGCGAAGAGGCGCTGCAACGCATGGCCGACCAAGGTCAGGTGATGTTCGACAACAGTCGGCAGCTCACCGAAACCCAAACCCAGGTGCGCGACCAGGATGCCCAGCAAGCGCGTCTGCTGTTGGCCCTCAGCACACTGGTGGCGGTGGTGCTGGGCATCATTGCCGCGTGGATCATCACCCGGCAGATCACCGTGCCGCTGCGCGAGACCCTGAGCGCCGCCGAGCGCGTGGCCAATGGCGATCTGAGCCTGCAAGCGCAGGTCACCCGGCGCGACGAATTGGGCCAGTTGCAGGCCAGCATGCAGCACATGACCCAAGGCCTGCGGCAATTGATCGGCGGCATCGGCGACAGCGTCACGCAGATCGCCAGCGCCGCCGAACAGCTGTCGGCGGTCACCGGCCAGACCAGCGCCGGGGTCAACGGCCAGAAAGTCGAGACCGACCAGGTGGCCACCGCCATGAACGAGATGGCCGCCACCGTGCAGGAAGTGGCGCGCAATGCCGAGCAGGCCTCGGAGGCGGCGTTGATGGCCGACCAGCAGGCCCGCGAGGGTGATCGGGTGGTTGGCGAAGCCGTCGCGCAGATCGAGCGCTTGGCCCATGAAGTGAACAACTCCAGCGAGGCCATGGGCGAGCTCAAGCAGGAAAGCGACAAGATCGGCAGCGTGCTCGACGTGATCAAGTCGGTGGCCCAGCAAACCAACCTGCTGGCGCTCAATGCCGCCATCGAAGCCGCCCGCGCCGGTGAGGCCGGACGCGGCTTCGCCGTGGTCGCCGACGAGGTACGCAGCCTGGCGCAGCGCACCCAGCAGTCCACCGAAGAGATCGAAGAGCTGATCGCTAACCTGCAACAGGGCACCCAGCGCGTGGCCGACGTGATGGACGCCAGCCGCGGCCTGACCGACAGCAGCGTCGAGCTGACCCGTCGCGCCGGCGGCGCGCTGGGCACCATCACCCGCACCGTATCGTCGATCCAGGCGATGAACCAGCAGATCGCCACGGCCGCCGAGGAGCAGAGCGCGGTGGCCGAAGAGATCAACCGCAGCGTGATGAACGTGCGCGACATTTCCGACCAGACGGCAGCGGCCAGCGAGCAGACCGCCAGTTCCAGCGTGGAATTGGCGCGGCTGGGCACGCATTTGCAGGGGTTGGTGGCGCGCTTCCGCTTGTAGACCGCACAGGGGCAGGGCTGCGTTAGGCAGTCCTGCTTCCTACAAGCTAAGTGGAAATTTCCCACAGCATTTGCAGGTCCAGTCTGACGCGCATCCCGCCGATGAGTAAGACTCGACGCCACGTCCGATCGCTGGCGTCTTCTGACCCATCCCTGGAGAAGCGCTCATGTTAGGACTACTGGACAGATTTCTCGGCAACCTCAGCGTGCGCGTCAAGCTCGCCCTGGGCTTCGCCACGGTGCTGCTGTTCACCCTGGTCACCACCCTCAGCGGCTGGCTGGCCTTGGACGACGCCATCGAAAGCTCGGAAAAGCTCATCCAGATCGGTCATTTCAGCGACTACAGCAAGGACCTGCGCAGCGAACGCATCACCTACCGGGTGCTCGCCGACGAGGTCAGCCGCAAACAGATCGACAGCACCTTGGGGCGTCTCGATGCGCTGGCCGAAGACATGCAACGGCGCTACCACGACCCCGAAGTGCAGCGCCTGATCGCCGATAAGCAACGGGATCTGCAGGCTTACCACAGCGCCTTCGCCACCCTGCAACAGCACGTCGCCGAGCGCCAGCAACTGCAGAAGGACCAGGCGCAGCAGGCCGACCGCCTGGCCGCCAGGCTCGATACCTTGCGCGAACGCCTGATGACGTTATTGGGCGAGTCCAGCGCCCCCAGCGCCTTGGAGCAAGCCACCAACCTGATCGACGGGCTGGCCCGCCATCTGGAAGTGGCCAACGAGCAGAGCCTGGCCGCCGCCTACCTAAGCGACCCACTGGACACCTTCGAGCATGTCGGCCAAGCGGCTCTGACCAGTGCCGTCACGCAGATGCAGCAGATCGAGGCGGCCTTGGCCCAGACCCATCTGGAGCTGCCCAACGCGGCCACCCTGCCCGCCGCCATCGAAGCCTATCGCGCCGCCTTGTTGGCCTACGCCCGCAAGGCCATCGATGTGGAGCGCGTCCACAACAACCTGGAAACCCTGGGCATCCAGTTGATGGACTACAACAGGAGCATGGGCGAGCTGCAGACGCAGTTGCGCGACCAGGAGGCGGTGGCCGCGCGCAGCCTGATGACAGTGATCGCCGTGCTGGCGCTGGCCATCGGGCTGCTGGCGGCATGGATCATCAGCTTGCAGATCACCCGCCCTCTCGATGTGGCCCTGGCCCAGGCCGGACGCATCGCCCAAGGCGACTTGGCGCCGCTGCACAGCGGCCCGCGCAGCGACGAGCTGGGCCGCTTGCAGCACAGCATGGGCGACATGACCGGCGGCCTGCGCGAGCTGATCGGTGGGCTTGAGGGCGGCGTCGAGCAGTTGTCGCGGGCCGTGCACGAATTGGCCACCGTCAGCGAAGCCACGCAGTTGCAGGCCAGCCAACAGCGCGAGGAAACCGAACAGGTGGCCACGGCCATGAACCAGATGAGCGCCACCGTGCACGAAGTGGCGCAGAACGCCGAGCAGGCGGCGCTGGCGGCGAGCCGTGCGGACCAGCAGGCGCAGGCCGGGGATCAGGTGGTCACGCAGTCGATCGCGCAGATCGAGGAGTTGGCCGGGCACATGGACGCCTGCCTGGCGGCCATGCGCCACTTGGCCGACGAGAGCCAGCGCATCGGCAGCATCCTCGAGGTCATCACCGCCGTGTCGCAGCAGACCAACCTCCTGGCCCTCAACGCCGCCATCGAAGCCGCGCGCGCCGGCGAGGCCGGGCGCGGTTTCGCCGTGGTCGCCGACGAGGTGCGCGGCCTGGCCCAGCGCACCCAGCAATCGACCGAGGAAATCGGCCAACTGATCGCCAGCCTGCACAGCGGCACCGAGAACGTCACCCACCTGCTCGACCACAGCAAACGCCTGACCGAGCAGAGCGTGGCCCTCAGCCGCCGGACGGGCGAGGCTCTGGGGCAGATCACCGAAACGGTGTCGAGCATCCAGGGCATGAACCAGCAGATCGCTACCGCGAGCGAAGAGCAGAGCGTGGTGGCCGAGCAGATCAACCGCAGCGTGATGGGCGTGCGCGAAGGCGCCGACCGCACCAGCGCCACCAGCGAGCAGACCGCTGCGGCCAGCGGCGCGTTGGAGATGCTCGGTCAGCAGTTGCGGGCGATGGTCGGCAAGTTCAGCTTGTGAGCGCCGAGGTGGGTCGGCGAAGGCTTGCCGAATTGACGGCGGAACCGCACGCGTGGAGGGCGTGGACGATGGGCGATGCTCTATGGGCTTTGTTTTCGAACGCCGACCGGTCTGGGCCGGCGTTCGGGTCGATCACAGCACCTGGCGCAGGAAGCTCTGCGCGCGCGGATCCTTCGGGGCGTCGAAGAAAGCGTTGGGCGCGGCATCTTCCAGCAGGCGGCCGTGGTCGAAGAACAGCACGCGGTCGGCCACTTCGCGGGCGAAGCCCATCTCGTGGGTCACGCAGACCATGGTCATGCCTTCCAGGGCCAGGGTCTTCATCACGTCCAGCACTTCGCCGACCATCTCCGGGTCGAGCGCCGAGGTCGGCTCGTCGAACAGCATCACCTTCGGGTCCATGGCCAGGGCGCGAGCGATGGCCACCCGCTGCTGCTGGCCGCCCGAAAGGCGTGAGGGATACTCGTTGGCCTTCTCGCTGATGCCGACCTTGAGCAACAAGGCGCGGGCCCGGTCCTCGCGCTCGACCTTGCTGCGCTTGCGCACCACCTTCTGCGCCAGGCAGAGGTTTTCCAGCACGGTCATGTGCGGGAACAGGTTGAAATGCTGGAACACCATGCCCACCTCGCGGCGGTAGGCGTTGATGTCGGTCTTCGGGTCGTCGAGCTGCACGCCGTTGATGGCCACATGGCCGGCGTCGAAGCTCTCCAGGCCGTTGAGGCAGCGCAGGAAGGTCGACTTGCCCGAGCCCGACGGGCCCAGCACCACCACCACTTCGCCCTTGCTCACCTGGGTGGTGACGTTGTCGACCGCGCGTACCACCTGGCCGCGGGTATCGAACACTTTCAGCAGGTCACGGACTTCAATCACTTTGCGCAAGCCTCCGCTCGAGCCGGCTGGCCAGGTGCGACAGCGGCAGGTTGATCAGCAGGTACAGACCGGCCACGCAGAACCAGATCTCGAAAGTGGAGAACGAGGTGGTGATGGCCTCGCGCCCGCTCTTGGTCAGCTCGGTGATGGCGATCACCGACACCAGGGAGGTGTCCTTGACCAGGCTGATGAACTGCCCCGCCAGCGGCGGCAACACGCGCTTGAACGCCTGGGGCAGGATCACGTGGCGCATCGACTGGCTGGCGTTCAGACCCAGCGAGCGCGCCGCTTCGTTCTGCCCGCGGGCGATCGACTGCACGCCGGCACGCACGATCTCAGCCACGTAGGCGCCGGTGAACAGTGCCAGCGCAGCGACTCCGGCGAACTCGCGGGACAGGTTCAGCACCGTGCCGATGAAGAAATAGAAGATGAAGATCTGCACCAGCAGCGGCGTGCCGCGCACCAGCTCCACGTACACCGTCGACAGGTCGCGCAGGGTCGGGTTGTTCGACAAACGGCACAGCCCGGCGAACAGGCCGATCACCAGACCGAACGCCCCGGACACCACCGACAGCCACAGGGTGGTCCACAGGCCCCAGGCCAAGGGGCCGGCCGCCCAGTGGCGGGTCACGCCCAAGGCATCGCCCTCGGCCACGTCGTCGCCGCGGCTGAGCAGCACACTGTCGGCCTGCACCTGCACGTGCTGCACCTCGCCGTCTTCGGTCTTCACCGTCAGTGTGGCCTGGCTGCCGGACACGGCGATGTCCTGCACGGTGCCGAAACCGGTAGCGCGTTGGGTTTCTTCGGCCTGGTAGGCGAAATACTGCGGCACCCGGTTCCAGCGCCATTCGTAGGACATCATCGAGGTGGCCAGGTACAGGCTGATCGCCAGACCCACCAGCACGAGCGCAGTGAGCCCATGCCAGGGCCACTGGGCTTTTTTATGTTTGATCAAAAAGGTGCTCCAAAAAACGAGACGCCGAGCGGGGCTCGGCGGTTAGCGGCGAGTGGCACGCACCCACAGGGGGCAATTCGCCTCTGTGGGTGACGCGCCGCAGATTGCCTGCCGCCAGCGCGCGGCGCTTATTCCATTTCCTTCAGCCAGTCCTTGTTCTTGAACCACTTGTCGTGGATCCGATCGTAGGTGCCGTCGTGCTTGATCTGGTGCAGGAAGTTGTTGATGAAGTTGATGCTGTCGTAGTCACCTTTCTTCAGGCCGAAGGCCAGCGGTTCGAAGGTGAAGGGTTCTTCGAGGAACAGCAGCTTGCCGGCGCCGGCCTTTTCCACCGCGACCACGTTGTACGGCGCGTCGTAGACGAAGGCATCGGCCTTGCCGTTGACCACGTCCATGACCGCTTCCTGTTCGTTGTCGTAACCGTGGTACTGGGCCTTGCCGATCAGCTTCTTGGCGATCATTTCGCCGGTGGTGCCGAGCTTGGAGGTCAGGCGGTACTTGTCGCTGTTGAGGTCTTTGTAGGACTTGATCTCGCCTTGCAGCTCCTTGCGGATCAGCAGAGTCTGGCCCACCACGATGAAGGGTTCGCTGAAGTTCAGGCGCAGGTTGCGTTCCTGGGTCAGGGTCATGCCGCTGCCGATCATGTCGAACTTGCCGGTGATCAGCGCTGGAATGATGCCATCGTAGGCCGTGGAGACGGTTTCCAGTTTGACGCCCATGGACTTGGCCATGGCCTTGAGGATATCGACTTCGAAGCCGATGATCTCGCCGCGCTTGTTGGTCATCTCGAACGGCATGTAGGTCGGGTCCATGCCCACCCGCAACGTGCCGCGCTTGACCGCGTCGTCGATGGCGCCGGCCTGCGCACAGGCCACTGCGGCCAGCGCCGTGACGCCCACGAGCAGGCGCGAAAGATAGTGCTTGATCATTACCAGGTTCCCCAGCGAGAAAAGAAGCGAGTCTTATTGTTGGCGCGGCCGTAAACCCGCGCGGCGCGACGGACAGCGATGCTAACGCATGGCGGGCCTGCAAGTCACTGCAAGAGCCGCCGGCCGGCACGCGTGTTTGGCTGCGATGGGCGGCCGCTTTCGCCGGCCCGCATGCAAAAACGCCTGGGGCCTGCATGTGCAGGCCCCAGGCGTTGGGTACGACCGCTGTGGATCAGGCGCCGACCAGGCCGGCTTGCGCTTGCGAAGGCAGCGCGTGCGGGTCGCTGGCGACCGAGCTGCGCCAGGCGTCGATCCAAGCCGCGTTCTGCTCGGCCCAGACCCGCTCGTGCAGGCGCGACAGGGCGACCGGGTCGCTGAGCAAGGCCAGGCGGGTCGCCAGGTCGGTGCCTTTGGGCCCGGCCTCCAGCGCCTTGGCGATGCGCTCGCCGCGCAGTCGTTCGATGGCGGCCGACTGCCCGTGACGCGCCGTGCCCATGGCACAGGCCAAGGCGTTCTGGCGTGGGTCGACCACAGCGCGCACGAAGCCGTCACGCAACGCGTGCCAACGGTTTTCGTGGGCGTACTGGTCGGTGGCCAGCAGTTCGGCAGGCGTGGCGTATTCCTCGGGGATCAGGAACAGCTTCTCGTCCTTGGCCTTCAGACCCAGGTTGGTACGGCTGGAGATCACCGACACCGGGATCGACAGCACCAGGGAACCGACGATCGGCGCCAGCCACCACAGGAAGCTCGGGTTCAGCCACGCCACCAGCCCGGCCCAGGCGAAGCCCAGCAGGGTTTGTGGACCATGCCGACGTATCGCTTCGCTCCAAGGGGTGGAGTCGTCGTCACGCTGCGGCGAGTTCCAGGTCGCGGCCCAGCCGAGGAACGCGGCCAGCACGAAGCGCGTGTGGAAGATCATCCGCACCGGCGCCAGCAGCATGGAGAACAGCATCTCCATCAGCATGGACAAGGTGACCTTGATCCGCCCACCGAAGCCCACCGAGCCCTTGGCCCAGATCAGGATGACGCTGAGCAGCTTGGGCAGGAACAGCAGCACCACGGTGGTGGAGAACAGCGCGATGGCTTTCTCCGGGTGCCATTGCGGCCACAGCGGATAGAGCTGGAAGGGTTCGAGGAAGTACTGCGGCTCCATCAACGTGTTGGTCGCCAGCAAGGCGGTGGACAACACCAGGAAGAAGAACCACAGCGGCGCCGACAGGTACGACATCACGCCGGTGAGGAACACCGCACGGTGTACCGGGTGCATGCCCTTGACCAGGAACAGGCGGAAGTTCATCAGGTTGCCGTGGCACCAACGCCGGTCGCGCTTGAGCTCGTCGAGCAGGTTCGGCGGCAGTTCTTCGTAGCTGCCCGGCAGGTCGTAGGCGATCCACACGCCCCAGCCGGCGCGGCGCATCAGCGCGGCTTCGACGAAGTCGTGGGACAGGATCGCACCGGCGAAGGCACCCTTGCCCGGCAACGGCGCCAGGGCGCAGTGCTCGATGAAGGGCTTCATGCGAATGATCGCGTTGTGCCCCCAGTAGTGCGATTCGCCCAACTGCCAGAAGTGCAGACCGGCGGTGAACAGCGGGCCGTAGACGCGGGTGGCGAACTGCTGCATGCGCGCGTACAGCGTGTCCATGCCCGAGGCACGCGGCGCCGACTGGATGATGCCAGCGTCCGGGTTGGCCTCCATCAGGCGCACCAGGCTGGTCAGGCAATCGCCGCTCATTACGCTGTCGGCGTCAAGCACCACCATGTACTTGTAGGCGCCGCCCCAGCGACGGCAGAAGTCGTCGAGGTTACCGCTCTTGCGTTTGACCCGGCGGCGACGGCGGCGATAGAAGATGTGCCCGAAGCCTTTGGCCTCGCGGCAGACTTCCAGCCAGGCCTTCTGTTCGGCCACGGCGATGTCGGTGTCGTTGGTGTCGCTGAGTACGAAGAAATCGAAGCGGTCAAGGTTGCCGGTAGCAGCCACCGATTCGAAGGTGGCGCGCAGACCGGCGAACACCCGTGGCACGTCTTCGTTGCAGATCGGCATGACGATGGCGGTGCGTGCCTCGGCGCCGATCGGCTCGTTGCCGGCGCTGCTGCCGGAGATCTTGTACTTGTCGCGCCCGGTGAGCAGCTCCAGGAAGCCCATCAGCGCCGTCCAGAAGCCCGCCGACACCCAGCAGAAGAGGATGCCGAACAGGATCAGGATGGAGGTCTGCAAGGCATACGGCCAGACCTGGACGATGGTGTCCCAGATCGGCTGCGAGGTGATCTCGTCGAGATCGACGAACGACCAGCCCTGGTAAGGCAGGATGCCTTTCATGTACCAGCCGGCGACCAGCGTCTGGCCGATCATCAGCGTCAGCAGGATGTAGCGGCGGATCGAGCCGACCGTGCGCCAGCGCGCCACCGGCAGCTCGCGCTTGGGCGGCTGCGGGGCGTTGGTGCGACCGGTCATGCGCCGCCAGATGCGTACCAGGATGTTGGTGCGCCAGGGCTCGGGCAGTACCCGCGTGCGCTGGATGGGCGGCGCGATCTTCAGGCTCAAGCGGCCATTGGCGTCGACGCCGAGCATCTCGGCGTCTTCCAGTTCGGCTGCACTGCCCGCCGTCAGGCGCGCGGCGACCGAGGCCTGGGCGGCTTCGCCAGGTTCGGCCAGAGGCTGCTCGGCGAGGCGCTGATGCAGCTCGCTGAAGGAGGTGCAGCCGGCCAGTTCGGCCCGCTGCTCATCGTTCAACGGCAGGTGCGCCAGGTACTCGCTCAGCGGTACCGGTGTTGCGTTCGGGTTACTCATCGGCAGGCAACTGATAGGTCCAGGTCTCGGTCAACACCTTCTCGGTGGTGGCCGGTGCTTCTTGAGCGGCGGCATCGGCGGCAGGCTGTTCGGCGGCCGCGTGTTGCTCGGCAGCCTTGACGTGCTTGCCAGTGGCTTTGGCCGGCTTGGTGTCCTTGGCCGGCTTGGGCGCTTCGACCGGCACGTCACGTACCAGCGCCGCGCGCATTTCGGTGGACTTGTTCGGGTCTTTGACCTTCAGGCGCAGCGTCAGGCGCCAGCCCTTGGTTTCAGGGTTGTAGCGCAGGTTGTTCTCGGCCACTTCGGCGTTGTCGCCGACGCTGACCTGGCTGCGCACGCCGCTGTCTTCAGACAAGGCCGCCAAGGTGGGACCGGCGAAATCGACCAGGAACGCGACGCTGCCGTCGGGCTGGCGGATCAGGTTGGACTGCTTGACGTCGCCGGTCGAACGCATGGTCTGCTCGACCCGGCCCAGGTCCTGAGCCTGGAACTTGGGCTCGTCCATGGTGAAGTGCAGGCGATAGTCGTGGTCGATCGAAGTACCGGGCTCAGGACGTTTTTCCGGGCTCCAGTAGGCGACGATGTTGTCGTTGGTTTCGTCGGCGGTGGGGATCTCGACCAGATCGACGGTGCCTTTGCCCCAATCGCCTACCGGTTCGATCCAGGCGCTAGGACGCTTGTGGTAGTTGTCGTCGAGGTCTTCGTAGTCCTTGAAGTCGCGGTGACGCTGCATCAGACCGAAGCCGCGCGGATTCTCCACGCTGAAGTTGCTGACGGCCAGGTGCTTGGGGTTGTTCAGCGGGCGCCACAGCCACTCGCCGTTGCCGCCATGGATCGCCAGGCCTTCGGAGTCGTGCAGGGCCGGGCGGTAGTTGAGCACTTTGGACGGCTGGTTGGGGCCGAACAGGTACATGCTGGTCAGTGGCGCGATGCCCAGGCGGGTGACCTGGTCACGCAGGAACACGCGGGATTTGACGTCGACCACGGTGTCGGTGCCCGGACGCAGGGTCAGCTTGTAGGCGCCGGTGGAACGCGGCGAGTCGAGCAGCGCGTAGATAACCAGGTGCTTGTCGGTCGGTTTGGGCTTCTCGACCCAGAACTCGGTGAAGCGCGGGAATTCTTCGCCCGACGGCAGTGCGGTGTCGATGGCCAGGCCACGGGCCGACAGGCCATACGCCTGGCCCTTGCCGACCACGCGGAAGTAGCTGGCCCCGAGCAGGGTCATGATTTCGTCCTGCTTGTCGGCCTGGTTGATCGGGTACAGCACGCGGAAACCGGCGTAGCCGAGGTTTTCCGTGCTCTTGGCGTCGTGCTGCACGTCACCGAAGTCGAAGCGGCTCGGGTCGTACTTGATTTCCTCAACCGTGCTGGCGGTGACTTCGTTGATTTTCACCGGCGTGTCGAAGTGCATGCCCTGGTGGTAGAACGACAGCTTGAAGGGGGTCTTGTCCGCGCTCCACTCGGCCTTTTCCTGAAGGAAGCGGATCTTCTGGTAGTCAGCGAACTTCATGTCGCGGAACACCGCCGGCAGATTGCTCTTCGGTGCTTCGTACTTCTGACCGGCCAGGTCCTTGGCCTTGGACGCTACGTCGTCCAGGTTGAAGGCCCACAGCTGGCCGGCGCTCATCAGGCCGACCAAAGCGGCACCGGCCATGACGACCTGGCGCAACCGTTTGCTGGAAATTCTGGGTGAACCACAGGGACTTACGATCACGAGCAACCCTCGCCGAAAACAGATCATGAAACCAACGGCCAGCGACAATTGCCGGGTTGGCGAGCACTGTTCGGACCCCGTAAGGGCGCAATGATTCCCCAGACGGATTCCAGACAGCACTCGAGTCAAAGTCAAACGAACCCGCGGACGCGGATTCTTACAGCGCGCGATTATCTAGCAGGCCGCGTTACAACGCATCAGGCCAGCAGAACTATTTATCGTAGGAAACCCCGTGTTTTCCTATAAACAAGGGGTTTTTTCCGATCAGATTTGTAACATGAACGTCACCGGGCCATCGTTGACCAGATGAACCTGCATGTCCGCACCAAATCGCCCGGTCGCCACACCTTCGTGTCGACCCTGCGCCTGCTGCACCAGGTAGTCGAACAGCTCCGCGCCCAAAGCCGGCGGCGCGGCGCTGGAGAAGCTCGGGCGCAGGCCGCTGCGGGTGTCGGCGGCCAGGGTGAACTGCGAGACCAGCAGCAGGCCGCCGGCCACGTCCTTGAGCGACTGGTTCATCTTGCCCTGGGCATCGCTGAACACCCGGTAGTTGAGCAGCTTGTGCAGCAGTTTGTCGGCGTGCTCGTGGGTGTCGTGCGGCTCTACCGCCACCAGCACCAGCAAGCCCTGGTCGATGGCACCGACCACCTCCCCCGCCACCTCGACGCGGGCCGAACGCACCCGTTGCAGCAGGCCCTTCATGCTTCTTCCAAGGGCAGGTCGAGCAAGCGCCGAGCCATCTGGTCGGCGGCGCGCACCAAGGCGTCGGTGATGCCCGGTTCGGACGCGGCGTGGCCGGCGTCGCGGATGACCTTCAACTCGCTGTTCGGCCAGGCCTGGTGCAAGGCCCAGGCGTTGTCCAGCGGACAGATCACGTCGTAGCGGCCATGCACGATCACCGCCGGCAGGTGGGCGATCTTCGGCACATCACGGATCAGTTGGTCGGGTTCGAGGAAGGCGTCGTGCATGAAGTAGTGGCATTCGATGCGCGCGATCGACAGTGCCCGCTGCGGTTCGGCGAAGCGGTCGACCACCAGCGGGTTGGGTCGCAGGGTGGCGGTGCGCCCTTCCCAGGTCGACCAGGCTTTGGCGGCATGCATCTGGGCGATCTGGTCGCTGCCGGTCAGGCGCTTGTGGAAGGCCTTGACCAGGTCGTTGCGTTCCTCGGCCGGGATCGGCGCCACGTAGTCCTGCCAGTAGTCGGGGAACAGACGGCTGGCACCGGCCTGGTAGAACCACTGGATCTCCTGCGGGCGGCACAGGAAGATGCCGCGCAGGATCAACCCGTGCACGCGCTCGGGATGGGTCTGGGCATAGGCCAGGGCCAGGGTCGAGCCCCATGAGCCGCCGAACAGCACCCATTTGTCGATGCCCAGGTGCTCGCGGATGCGCTCCATATCGGCGACCAGGTCCCAGGTGGTGTTGTTCTCGATGCTGGCGTGCGGCGTGGAGCGCCCGCAGCCGCGCTGATCGAAGGTGACGATGCGGTACAGGTTGGGGTCGAAGTAGCAGCGGCTCTGGGCATCGCAGCCCGACCCCGGCCCGCCGTGGATGAATAGCACCGGCAGGCCTTCGGGCGAGCCGCTTTCATCGACGTACAGCACGTGCGGCGCATCCACGGCCAGATCGTGCCGGGCGTAGGGTTTGATCTGCGGGTACAGGGTCTGCATTGCGCACTCCGTGTGGGAATCGGGCTGGGTACGAACCTGTCTATGCCAGGGCCGAACAGGGTAAGCGGATGAAGCCGTCGGCCACAGAGCGGTGCCTTGCAGCGCTTCGGACAGGCCTTGGGCCGGGCTCGCGGCTTCATGCAGTATGGCCGAGTATGGCGATGTTTCGTATACCGCGTAGGCCATCCGGCGGCAATCATAAACCCGAATCGCGGCTTTGAGGATCACACCGTGATCGCCTTCGGGCAGATCATGCTACTGCCCGCGCGACGACACGAAAAATAGCATTGCGCCTCCCGTTACGGAGGCTCCGCCATGACCCCCCCAACCCCAGCCACACCTTCCGCCCTGCACGATGCTCTGCCCTATGCCCAGCAACTGGCCGTCAACGTCCAGCCCGACTGGATGCGGCAGGCATCGCCCGCCACCTTGGCCCACATGCGCCAGGCCGGGCGCCAGCGCCAGCCCTGGTTCGAGCAGGCCTGTCTGACCCAGCCGACCATCACCGCTGCGTTGATGGCCGACCATGCCGAAGGGCGCGCCGCACAGACCGCACTGCGCGACCGCCTGGCCGCGCTGCCGAACCTCGAGCGCCATGCACGCGAACGCCTGAGCCACGCCCTCGCCGAGCGCTTCGGCCTGACGCTGGACGTGGGCAAGACCTATCTGCTCAACGCCGCCAAGGCAGTGGCCTACAAACTGAGCCTGGACGGCGACCCCCTCGTCGCCGGTCAACGTGCCCTCAAACTGGCCACGCAATCGTTGCTGCACTGCGCGTTGCAGAACTTCGAAGCCAGTGAAGCGCAGCCCGGTGGCATGGACGAGGGTGCGCTCAAGGCGGTGGTTCTCGACAGCGATGAGTTCATCGGGCTCACGGCAACGGGCCAGACGGTGGCGCTGACGCCGCACGCCTTTGCGGCGCTGTGCCGCGAACTGGACCTGGGCGGTGGCTACCAAAGTCTGGTCGAAGCGGCGTGCGCACCGGTCGTGCAGGGGGACGATCCGTTCGAGCAGGTGGAGCGCGCCACCTGGCGACAGCAGGTGCACCTGGCGCTGCTCCAGGGCCATATCGACCCGGAGCAGCACCGGAGCCTGCTCGACCTGGCCGAACACGACCAGGCCGAGTACCAGGAAAGCCCGGTGCGATGCAATATTCTGCAATTGTTCTCCACGCCTCTGCTCGACGCTTTGGTCATCGGGGCCGTGCGCTATCCGAGCGACCAGATGCACTACGAACTCGGTTTCGTGCCCTACAAAGACCTGTTGGTCACCTACCTGCCCGGCGCGGACGTTGCGCTCAAGGCACATGAATCGGTGTTCGCCATGCAGACCTATCTGCGCGAACAGTTGCTGCGCATGGACAAGTCCGCCTTGCTGCGCCTGCTCCCCGCCGAGCGAACCCAAGCATTCCTGCAAAAGCTGGAACAGACCCTGAAGCCGCTGACTTGGAACGCCGAAGCGGGCGTTTATCAGCCGGTGATCGATGAGCAAGCCTGGGTGGAGGTAAGGCTACAACCGTTTCAACACGCGTTCCTGACCGAACTGGCGTGGCAGAAGCGCCAGCGCCTCCAGGACGACGCCCTGTTCCACGCCGTGCCTACCGCGCTGGAGGATCGCAAGAGCGCAGCCAGGCGCCAGGCCTATTTCACCAACCTGGCCCTGCAGACCGTCGGCCTGCTCGCCTTCACCGTGCCGGGGCTGGGCCCGCTGATGCTCGGCCTGAGCGTGGTGCAATTGAGCTATGAAGTGTACGAAGGCTTGGAGAGTTGGGCGCAGAACGAGCAGGAACAAGCGTTCGACTACCTGATGGACGTGCTGGAAAACGTGGCGCAGGCTGCGGTGCTGGGCGCGGCAGGTGCCGAAATCGGTCATCCCGCACTGACGCAGGAGGCGCTGCCCGCTCCCGCGTTCATCGAAGACCTCGAGCCGGTCGAACGCAGCGACGGCGCTACCGTGCTGTGGCGTCCCGACCTGCGCCCTTTCGCCCACGATGCGGTGCTGCCGGCCGACCTGCAGCCTGGCGCGGACGGTCTCTACCATTATCAGGACAAAACCTGGCTGGCCTTCGAGGACCGCCTGTACTGCGTCAAGCAGGACGCGGCTACCGGCCAGTACCGCTTGGCCCACCCCACCAAGGCCAGAAGCCACGAACCGCAGTTGCGGCATAACGGCAACGGTACGTGGCTGCACCCGCTCGACCGTCCGCAGCAATGGCAGGGCCATGACCTATTTCGTCGGCTCGGCGCATCGGCGGCCCGCTTCGACGAGCAGACCGCCGCGCGCATCCTCAGCGTCAGCGATCTCTCCGAGACCGCACTGCGCGGCGTGCTGAGCGAACAGCGCCCATTGCCGGGCCTGCTGCGCGATACCCTGCTGCGCTTCGAACTCGACCGGGACCTTCGCCTTACCCAATCAGAGACCGACCGCCAGACCCGCCTGCGCCTGTTCGCCGAACGCTACCGCGCGCGCAGCGCCAGCCAGACACCGGGCGTCGCCTTGCTGCAACGCCTCTACCCAGATCTGCCCAGCGCCGTTTGCGAGGAAGTGCTGGGCCAGGCCAACGCCGATGAGCGCCAGAGGCTCAACGACAACCGCGTCCCTGCGCGTCTGGGCGAAGAGCTGCGCGCCTATCAGCAGCAGGTACGCCTGGCCCGAGCCTACGAAGGGCTGTACCTGGACAGCGTACGCAACCCTGACAGCGACCGGCTGGCACTGCACAGCCTGGCGCGGTGGCCCGACTGGCCGATCGATCTGTCGGTCGAACTGATCAGCGACCATGCCGCAATTCCCATCGAGCGTGTGGGCGCCGACGATGCGCCTCGGCGCCTGACGTTGATCGCCAGCACCGATGGCTATCGCCTGCTCGACGAGCCTGAACCTCTGCACCCCAGCCTCGAAGCGGCACTGTACGAGGGCCTGCACCCTATCCAGCGCGAGGCGCTGGGCCTGCCCACCGGCGATGCCCCGACAGCGCTCAGGCAGCGCCTGCAGCAAGGGCCCGAGCTGCCACGCGAAGACCTGCGCAAGGTACTGGGCATGCGCCCGGCGCGCCCCGGCTACCGCTCGCCCATGCGCTTGGCAGATGGGCGCCTAGGCTATCCGTTGGGCCACACCATGCCGCCAGGCGTAGGCCCGTCGCGACGCGCCTTGGTCGACCTGATCCGCCAGCTCAACGAGGGAGTGGCCAACACCCACTCCATTCGCCAGATCATCTCCACGCTCGAAGAACGCGGCCTCAACCGCGCCGATATCCTGGCCCGGTTGCAGGAACTGCTGGTGCAACGCAACACCCTCGACGACCGGTTCGAACAATGGCGACAGGCGGCCCGGCACAACCCCGACCAGGCACCGCCAGACCTGGAGCAACAGTTGGCGCACATCCGTCAGCACTGGTATGACAGCATGCTGGCTCCAATCGATGGGCCGACCTTGCCGCTGCGACTGACAAGCATCGACTTGGCGGACTTCCCTCTCCACCTGCCCAGCGCCTATACCTCGACCGTGCGCCATCTGGAACTGGTCGACTCGCGCCCGGCAACCTTCGCCGGCTGGCACCAGCACGAGCAACAGTTGGCCCACCTGGTGCGCCAGTTCCCCGCCCTGCGCGTGCTCGACATCCGCCGCACGCCATCGGTCGATGCCGGACCTTCGGCCTTTCTGTTGAGTCTGCCGCTGATCGCAGCCAACCTGCCCGAGCTGGAAGTCTTGAGCCTGACGCACCAGTCCATCAGCCTTAGCAGCAGCGACATCGACAGCCTGCGACAGCTGCCACACTTGCGTCGCCTGAACCTGAGCGGCAATCGTCTGTCGCCCGTCTACCCACCCGAATTCTCCGGGTTGACCCTCGATTACCTGGGTCTGGACCAGATGAACCTGGATCATTGGCCCGAGGGGCTCGACCAGCAGACCCTCACCCAGGTCGGCGAACTCTCGCTACGCGGCAACCAGATCCGTTCGCTGCCGGCCTTTCTCCTGGAAAACGAACTGCCACCGAACCAGCACCCGCATATTTCTTTGCAGGGCAACCCCATCGACAGCAGCCATCTGCAGCGGGTGCTGATGAACGAAGACGGGCGCGCCACCCATTTCCACATCGACCTGGCGCCCGAGCTGCAGTCGCGCCTGAGCCATCTGCACCAGCGACGCCAGCAGTTGCGTGGAGCACTGGATGACTGGGCGTCGGCTTCCAGTTCGCGCAACACGGTGAGCACGGAGCTGATGCTCAGCCGTCAGCGCATCAGCAGCGCCATCAACCGTTTCTGGCATGACATCGAGCAAGGCTTGAGCCACGCGCCATTGCGCCTGGACAGCATCGACCTCGCGCACTTGCCCCCGCAGTTGCCAGATTTTTTCTGCGACAGCGTACGGACCCTGATCCTGAGCCGCGTCAGCGGCTCGACCGAGCAATTGCGCCATTGGCTCAACCGCTTTCCCCACCTCACCCGCCTGACCCTGGACGAATACGTGGCGGCACCGGCCGACCTGCTCAGCGCGGTGGCGCACCTGCCCGAGCTGAGCGAGCTGACCGTGCGCGACAGCGAGGTGGTCATCGACCAGGCGCTGTTCGACCAACTGGCACCGCTCACCAAGCTCTCGTGCCTGGACCTATCGGGCAATCGCCTGGGCGATATAGAGCAGGTGCCGGCGTCGTTGCGCAGTCTGCAGCGGCTCGACCTGAACAACTTGCAACTGGAGCAATGGCCGGAGTGGGTGGACAGCCTGCTGCCGCTGGAAATGCTCGACTTGAGCGACAACCATCTGACCACCTTGCCCGAACACGTGCTGAGCAACCTGGACAACCATTTCCCCATCTCCTCGATCTCGCTGTTCGGCAACCCACTGACGGACGACTCGATCCTGCGCGCGCGAACCTCGTCCACCAGTCAGCACAGCTACACCTTCGCCATGGACATTCCCGAGCATCTCTTGAGGGTGGGTTCTTCCGACGAAGGCTCGGTCAACGGCCACTTGCACAACCCCCTTCTGGACCCCGCCGCCGACGCGCCCCGCCTGGAAGATTGGCTGCTTGGCAACGACCTGCAAAACGAAGCCCTGCAAGACGCCTGGCATACCTTGAGCGGCATGGACGACGCGCGAAACCTGCTGAGCCTGGTAGGTCGCCTGAGACAGGCGGCGCCCTACCGCGACGGCCAAACCCGGCCCGCTTTCGCCGAGCGGGTACGCAAGGTCCTGGTGCAGGCACTGGTAGACCCACATGACCGCCAGCTGATCAACGCCATTGCCGAAGAAGCGCTGTTGCAGCCCGACACCGGCAACCAGACCTGCCACGATGGCGTATTGCTGGTATTCCAGAACATCGAGCTGCTGATTTCCAGCCAGCACCTGGGCAGTCGAGGTGCCGATACCACGGAGCAGTTGTACAACGAGTTGCGACGGCTGTTTCGCCTGCACGAGCTGGAACGCCTCGGTTTGGCCAATGCCGAGCGCCGCGATGAGGCCGAAGTGCGCCTGATCTATCGCAGCGGCCTCAACCGCGACCTGGACCTGGGCGTACCGAAGGACGCCATGCTCTACGCCCCGTGGGCGCATTTGCAAGGCGATGAGCTGACCAGGGTCATGGGCAGCGTGCAGCGCGCCGAGCGAGGCGAGGATTTCCTGCGCTATGCGGCCGGCAACAGCCAGTGGGTGGAACGGCTGCGCCAAGAGCATGCGCACGCCTTCGCCGCCATCGAGCAGGAGTTCCGTGACCAGGTCAGGGCGCTGGAGGAAAGAAAGGATCTCTCCCTGGAGGAACTCCTCAAGGCCACTGCCGCCCTGGAACGGGAAAAGAAGATGCGCGTACAGAGACTGATCCGTGACCTGACCATCGCCGCCAATCCAGATCGGCCCTGAGCGCGGCCCTGGTGCAAGGCTGCGCGTGGGGCACCGTGGCGCATGGTACCGATCAATGCATCCTGGCGATGTTGCGGTCGGCCATGCGCCAGATCAGGCGGGTGGTGTCATACCCCTGCTGGCGTGCCTTGGCCAGCAGGCTCTCGCGTTCCCAGGCCGAGAGGTGCTGGGCGCGCGACAGGATCCACAGGTGTTTGCGGTCGGGGCTGCCGACGATGGCCGTGCGGTAGCGTTCGTCGACGTAGAGGATCCAGTAATCGGCCCGGGTCACGCCCGGCAGCAGACGGCTCAGGCTGTTGTCGAACTCGACCCACAGCTTGTCGGTGTGGCCGCTGGCCTGCACGTTGGCATGCCCCTGCGCCCGTAGCCATTCGTCGCCTAGGGTGCGGCAACGGTTGAGCACGTCGAAGCTGCCGTCGGGCTTGAGGTTGTAGTGCGCCTCGGACTGGGCGCAGGCGTCCTGATGGGCCAGGGGCAGGCGCGCCAGCTCGTACCAGGTGCCCTGGTAACGCTTGAGGCTGACATTGCCCGCCGTCTTGGGCGCGAGCGGGTCGCTGGCCGTACTGGCGCAGCCGCCGAGCACGGCCAGGCAGCAGACGGCAGCCAACGCTGCGAACGCCCTCATTTGAGGCCCTGCCCCGAATACATCACCACCTTGTCGGCGGCGTACTGCACGCTGATGAAGCTTCTTTCGTCGCCCCAGGTACAACTGGACATGCCCAAGGCGCCCGAGCATTCGGTAGGCGCGCCCAGCAACTGCTCGACGGCGGCCTTGCTCATGCCGGCCTGGAGCCGGGCATAGTTTTCCTGGTTGATCTTGCTGCAGGCGGTCAAGACCACGCAGAGGGTCAGCAAGGCGAAACGACGAAACGACATGACGGGGCAACTCCTGGACAAGGGCTCAGGCTGGAAACCTGCGGAGTGCTTGGAGGGCGAAAAGTCGATCCGGTTCCCTAAGCGCCGACCGATCCGCAGACGCCACCGGTCGCCATGGCCAGAAGGCGCAAAGCAAAAGACCAGGCCGCATCGAAAGAGGCGGCCTGGCCTGGGGTGACGCTTGGCTAACGTGACGCCTTAGAAACGCGAACCTGGCTCGAGCAGGAAATCCATCTCCTCGTCGGTGCTGGGCCGGTCGAGCTGCAGGTTGCGGTGCGGAAAACGCCCGAACCGCTCGATCACCCGCTGGTGCTGCTGGGCGTAATCGAGAAAGCCTTCGAACAGCTTGCGGTTGGCCTCGGGCTGTTCGTCGAGCAGCGTCTGGTAACGCTCGACGCTGAGGTTCTGCCAGTCGAGCACCTCGGCGTGTTGCAGCACCAGCAGCACGAACACGCGCTGGATGGGCAGCAACTGATAGTCGAGCTGCTTTTGCAGCCCCTGCATCGCCACCACCTGGGCACGCCGGTCGCCGTCGAAGGCGCGGGCGGTGTCGCGGTACAGCATGCGCGGCAACTGGTCGAGCAACAGGATCAGGCCCAGCCAGCCTTGCGGGCTTTGCTGCCATTCGTCCAAGCCGCCTTCGAGCGCCTGCTCCATCAGCGGCCCGAACAACGCGCCGGCTTCTTCGTCGTGCTGCTTGCCGAACCACAGCAGGCTTTTCTCATCCGCCACGGCCTGGGCCGTGGTGCCCCAACCGAACCACCATTCCAGCAACGGCTGCCAAGGTGCGAGCATGACTTATTCCTTGTGGTAGGCCGTGACGCGCTCGACCTCTTGCTTCGAGCCGAGGATGACCGAAACGCGCTGGTGCAGGCTCTCGGGCTTGATGTCGAGGATGCGCTCGTAGCCGTTGGTGGAGGCGCCGCCGGCCTGCTCGATGATGAACGACATCGGGTTGGCTTCGTACATCAGGCGCAGCTTGCCCGGCTTGCTCGGCTCGCGCGAGTCGCGCGGGTACATGAACAGGCCACCACGGGTCAGGATGCGGTGCACGTCGGCCACCATGGAGGCGATCCAGCGCATGTTGTAGTTCTTCTTCAGCGGGCCGGTCTCGCCGGCCAGCAGCTCGCCCACATAGCGCGTGACCGGGGCTTCCCAGTGGCGCTGATTGGACATGTTGATGGCGAACTCGGCGGTGGTTTCCGGCACCTTGATGTCTTCGTGGGTGAGCACAAAGCTGCCCAGCTCGCGGTCCAGGGTGAAGCCCTTGACGCCGTTGCCCAGGGTCAGCACCAGCATGGTCTGCGGGCCGTAGATGGCGTAACCGGCGGCCACCTGCTCGGTGCCCGGCTGGAGGAAGGCGTTTTCGTTGAGGGTTTCGTTCTGGCTGAGGTATTCGTTCGGGCAACGCAGCACCGAGAAGATGGTGCCGACCGAGACGTTCACGTCGATGTTCGAAGAGCCGTCGAGCGGGTCGAAGACCAGCAGGTAGGCGCCTTTGGGGTAGCGGCCCGGGATCTGGTAGGCGTTGTCCATTTCCTCGGACGCCATGCCGGCCAGGTGGCCGCCCCATTCGTTGGCTTCGAGCAGGATGTCGTTGGAGATGACATCGAGCTTCTTCTGCACCTCGCCCTGCACGTTTTCGGTGCCCATGCTGCCCAGCACACCGCCCAAAGCACCTTT
This sequence comes from Pseudomonas sp. UBA6562, assembly GCF_002434265.1. Classification (GTDB taxonomy): domain Bacteria; phylum Pseudomonadota; class Gammaproteobacteria; order Pseudomonadales; family Pseudomonadaceae; genus Aquipseudomonas. The sequence goes on from NZ_DJJS01000006.1 coordinate 363,286, forward strand.
GGAGACGTGATGGCTGATTTCCTTGCACGCACGCGCCACCACTTCGATCAGGAAGCGCAGATCGGCAGGAGTGTTGTTGCTGCGGGTCTGCTCAATCAAATAGCGACTCAGGGTAACGCGAGACATGTATGGCTCCGACGGGATTGGGGGAGAAAAACCCCCGCAGTTTACAGGGAGAGCGGCACGCTAGCGAGCAAAGCGACGCGCCTGGGCGATCAGACGGCGCTTCGCGGAGGGAGTTCATCCACCCCCACGGCACGGGGCTGCGAGGGTGAAACGGTTCAGTCCAGCGCCTTCCAGATTTCGCTGGCGTATTCGCCGATGGTGCGGTCGGACGAGAACCAGCCCATGTGCGCAGTGTTGAGCACCGCCATGCGCCACCAGTCTTCGGGCGTGTTCCAGAGCGCGTCGACGCGGCGTTGGGCGTCCCAATAGGCATCGAAGTCGGCGCAGACCAGGAAACGGTCGTAGTCGAGCAAGGCGTCCATGAAACCGGCGTAGCGCGAAGGGTCGTCGGGCGAGAACACGCCGCTGCGGATCGCCTGGAACACCTCGTTGAGCCGGGGCGATGCGCTGAGCGCGGCGCCGGCACCGAAGTCGTTGTCACGTTTGCGCGCCTGCACCTGCTGCGCGGTCAGGCCGAAGATGAACATGTTCTCGGCGCCGACGTGCTCGCACATCTCGACGTTGGCGCCGTCCAGGGTGCCGATGGTCAGCGCGCCGTTGAGGCCGAACTTCATGTTGCTGGTGCCCGACGCCTCGTAGCCGGCGGTGGAGATCTGCTCCGACAGGTCCGCCGCCGGAATGATGCTTTCGGCCAGGCTGACGTTGTAGTTGGGCAAGAACACCACTTTCAGCAGGCCGCGCACGGTCGGGTCGTTGTTCACCACCCGGGCGATGTCGTTGGTCAGTTTGATGATCAGCTTGGCCTGGTGGTAGCTGGCCGCCGCCTTGCCCGAGAAGATCTTCACCCGCGGCGCCCAGTCGCCGCTCGGCTCGGCGCGGATGGCCTGGTACAGCGCCACGGTGTGCAACAGGTTGAGCAGTTGCCGCTTGTACTCGTGGATGCGCTTGACCTGCACGTCGAACAGCGCCTCAGGGCTGACGGTGACGCCGACACGTTCCTGGATGATGCTGGCCAGGGCGTTCTTGCTGTGCAGACGCTGGGCGGCGAAGCGGGCACGGAAGGCCTGGTCGTCGGCCTTGGGCGCGAGCTTGGGCAGGTGCGTTTGCGGATCGTCCAGCAGCTCCGGGCCAAGGGTGTCGACCAGCATCTCGGTGAGCTGCGGGTTGGCCTGGTACAGCCAGCGGCGGAAGGTGATGCCGTTGGTCTTGTTGTTGATACGGTCCGGGTAGAGCTTGTGCAGTTGCGCGAACACCGTGCTTTTCATCAACTGGCTGTGCAACGCCGACACGCCGTTGACGCTGTGCGAACCGAGGAACGCCAGGTTGCCCATGCGCACGCGCCGGCCGTTGTCTTCTTCGATCAGCGACACCGCGCGCAACACGTCGAAATCGTGCTGCCCTTGGGCACGCAGCGAATCGATGTGGTGGGCGTTGATCAGGTAGATGATCTGCATGTGCCGCGGCAGCATGCGCTCCATCAGTGCCACGGGCCAGGTTTCCAGGGCTTCGGGCAGCAGGGTGTGGTTGGTGTAGGCCAGGGTGCCGACAGTGATTTCCCAGGCTTTGTCCCACGGGATTTCGTGCTGGTCGACCAGCAGGCGCATCAGCTCGGCCACGGCGATGGACGGGTGCGTGTCGTTGAGCTGGATCGCTGCGGAATCGGGCAGGTTGAGCAGGCTGTCGTGCATGTTCAGGTGCCGGCGCAGCAGGTCTTGCAGGGAGGCGCAGACGAAGAAGTATTCCTGACGCAGGCGCAGTTCCTGGCCGGCCTCGGTGCTGTCGGCCGGGTACAGCACGCGCGAGATGCTTTCGGCGCGGGCCACTTCGGCCACGGCGCCCAGGTGGTCGCCGGCGTTGAAGCGCTCCAGGTGCAGCTCTTCGAGGGCGCGGGCGCGCCACAGGCGCAGGGTGTTGACGCTCGACCCGCGCCAGCCCACCACGGGCGTGTCGTAGGCCACGGCGCGCACGGTTTCGCCCGGCGTCCAGACCTGGCGCTGCTCGCCGTTGTCGTCGGTCAGGGTTTCCACCCCACCGCCGAAGCTGATCGGGTAGATCACCTCAGGGCGTTCGAACTCCCAGGGGTTGCCGAAATCCAGCCAGTTCTCGGTCTGTTCCTGCTGCCAGCCGTCGACGATGGCCTGGCGGAACAGGCCGTGTTCGTAGCGGATGCCGTAACCGTGGGCGGCGATGCCCAACGTGGACATGCTTTCCATGAAGCAGGCCGCCAAGCGGCCCAGGCCACCGTTGCCCAGCGCCGCGTCGGGTTCGAGCAGGCGGATGCGCTCCAGGTCCACGTCCAGCCCGGCCATGGCCTCGCGGGCGATGTCGAGCAGGCCGAGGTTGCTCAGGCTGTCGTAGAGCAGCCGGCCGATGAGGAATTCCAGGGAAAGGTAATACACCCGCTTCTGGTTGCGCCGGTAGGCGCGCCGGGTGTGGTCCATCCAATGCTCGACCATGTGGTCGCGGGCGGCCAGTGCCACGGCTTCGAACCAGTCGTGCTCGAAGGCGTGCTCGGGGTCCTTGCCGACCGAATAGGTCAGTTTGGCCAGTACGGCAGCGCGGAATTCGGCCACCTCGGCGTCACGTGTTGCGCGGTCCTGGGGTTCCTGGGGCATACGACATCCTCGGAAAGATTGACGGAGGCTTCGAGAAAGGAAGAGTGATGAGACTAGACGCTTCGACCCAGAGCGCCGCCGACGGTTCGTCCGGGTTGATGGCTTGAGGCCATTCGGGCGAAAGGTTGTTCACATTTTGAGCAACTCCGGTATGATCGCGCGCCCTGGACCCCGATCCGCCTACCTGTACGCCCTGACCCAATGAAAAGCACCCTGATTGCCGCCGCCGAAGTCGACCGCCTGGAAACCTGGCAGCGCTACACCAGCCACATGTGCGGTGGCTGCCACTCGACCTGCTGCACCCTACCCGTGGAAGTGAAGATCAACGACCTGGTGCGCATCGGCGTGGTCGACGAGTTCGAAAAGAGCGAGCCGCCCAAGGCTATCGCCAAACGGTTGCAGAAAGATGGCATCGTCGAGCGCTTCAACCAGAAGTCCGGCATCTTCACCCTGACCCGCATGAGCAACGACGATTGCCTGTATCTGGACCGCAAGAGCCGCTTGTGCACCATCTACGACAAGCGCCCGGATACGTGCCGCAACCACCCGCGGGTGGGGCCGCGGCCGGGGTATTGTGCGTACAAGCCCAAAGCGCAGGTGCGCTGAGGACGGGCGCATCCGGTCGCCGCTGCGCCGCCTGAGGCGAGCGGCAAAACCCGGACAAACAAAAACGCCCCCGGCCTTTCGACCGGGGGCGTTTTCATTCAGCCAGAACTCACTTAGTTCTTGGCTTTCTTCGCAGCGCGGGTACGCTCGCTTTCGTCGAGGATCTTCTTGCGAAGACGGATCGACTTGGGCGTGACTTCGCACAGCTCGTCTTCCTGGATGTATTCCAGCGCCTGCTCCAGGGTGAAGCGGACCGGCGGCACCAGGGCGATGACTTCGTCTTTACCCGAAGCGCGCATGTTGTCGAGCTTCTTGCCCTTGGTCGGGTTGACGCCCAGGTCGTTGTCGCGGCTGTTCTGACCGATGATCTGGCCGCCGTAGATTTCCTGGCCGTGCTCGACGAACAGCTTGCCGCGCGCTTGCAGGGTTTCCAGCGAGTAGGTCAGTGCCTTGCCGGTTTCGACCGAAACCAGTACGCCGTTCTGACGGCCGGACATGTGGCCGGACTTCACAGTGTCGTAGCGATCGAAGATCGACGTCAGGATGCCCGCACCGTTGGTCAGGGTCAGGAACTGGTTACGGAAACCGATCAGACCGCGAGCCGGGATGTTGTATTCCAGGCGCACACGGCCCTTGCCATCCGGGACCATGTTGGTCAGGTCGCCTTTACGCAGACCCATCTCTTCCATGACCTTGCCCTGGGATTCTTCAGGGATGTCGATGGTGACGTTTTCGAACGGTTCCTGCTTCACGCCATCCACTTCACGGATGATCACTTCAGGACGGCCCAGGGCCAGCTCGAAGCCTTCGCGGCGCATGGTTTCGATCAGTACCGACAGGTGCAGCTCGCCACGGCCCGAGACCTTGAACTTGTCTGGGGAATCGGTTTCTTCAACGCGCAGGGCCACGTTGTAGAGCAGTTCCTTGTCCAGACGGTCCTTGATGTTGCGGCTGGTGACGAACTTGCCTTCCTTACCGCAGAACGGCGAATCGTTGACCTGGAAGGTCATGGAAACGGTCGGCTCGTCGACGGTCAGCGGCTTCATGGCCTCAACGGCAGTCGGGTCGCACAGGGTGTCGGAGATGAACAGCTCGTCGAAGCCGCTGATGCAGACGATGTCGCCGGCCTGGGCTTCTTCGACGTCCACACGGTGCAGACCGTGGTGGCCCATCAGCTTGAGGATACGGCCGTTGCGCTTCTTGCCGCTGGCATCGATGGCGACCACCGGGGTGTTCGGCTTGATGCGGCCACGGGCGATGCGGCCGACGCCGATGACGCCGAGGAAGCTGTTGTAGTCCAGGGCGGAGATTTGCATCTGGAACGCGCCGTCACGGTCGACATTTGGCGCTGGAACGTGGTCGACGACCGCTTGGTACAGCGGGGTCATGTCTTCGGCCATGGCGGTGTGGTCCAGACCGGCGATGCCGTTCAGGGCCGAGGCGTAGACGACCTGGAAGTCCAACTGCTCGTCAGTGGCGCCGAGGTTGTCGAACAGGTCGAAGATCTGGTCCAGCACCCAGTCAGGACGCGCGCCCGGACGGTCGACCTTGTTGATCACGACGATCGGCTTGAGGCCGGCTTCGAAGGCCTTCTTGGTCACGAAGCGGGTTTGCGGCATAGGGCCGTCTTGCGCGTCGACCAGCAGCAGCACGGAGTCCACCATCGACATCACACGCTCCACCTCGCCACCGAAGTCGGCGTGGCCGGGGGTGTCGACGATGTTGATGTGGTAGCCGTTCCAGTTGATGGCGGTGTTCTTCGCCAGAATGGTGATGCCGCGCTCTTTTTCCTGGTCGTTGGAGTCCATGACGCGCTCGTCGTTGAGCTCGCCGCGCTCCAGGGTGCCGGACTGACGCAGGAGTTTGTCTACCAGGGTGGTCTTACCATGGTCGACGTGGGCAATGATGGCGATGTTACGCAGATTTTCGATCACAAAAGCATCTCGAGCAGAGGATTCGGTTGCCGCCAGCTTAGCGGCCAAATATGAAGCGATATGACTCAGTGGGCCCGTTGGTCGGGAGGGCGATGGCGGATGCTGCCGCCATACAGCCCTGGGGTCTTATGCCGGACGATAAACACGCACATTGGCATGTCCCTCACTGAGCAGGTGGTGTGCGTGCAAACGGCTCATCACACCCTTGTCGCAATAGAGCAGGTACTGACGGGTCTCGTCGAGCTGCTTGAAGCGACTGTTGATTGCGTAGAACGGCATGGCCTGCACCTCGATGCCGTCGATTTCCAGCGGCTGGTCTTCCAGGGCGTCGGGATGGCGGATGTCGATGACGATCTGGCCAGGCAATACCTGGGCCACTTCCTCGATCTCGATGTCCTTGCCCAGCTCGTCGATGACGTTGTCGATCGAGACGAAGCGGGCCCGCTCCAGCGCGCTGTCGAGCACGGCCATGTCGAAATGCTGTTCTTCGTGGACGACCCGGTCCGGTTTGGCGCGGGTGGTCGGGTTCACCGAGATCACGCCGCAGTACTCGGGCATGTGCCGGGCGAAGTCGGCGGTGCCGATCTGGTAGGCGGTGTCGATGATGTCCTGCTTGTGGCTGGCCAGCAGCGGGCGCAGCACTAGCTTGTCGGTGGCCTGGTCGATCACCGAGAGGTTGGGCAGGGTCTGGCTCGAGACCTGGGAAATCGCCTCGCCGGTGACCAGCGCATCGATCTCCAGGCGGTCGGCGATGCGGCTCGAGGCGCGCAGCATCATGCGCTTCAAGGTCACGCCCATGTAACGGTCGTCGACCTTGCCGAGGATCTCCCCGACCACTTCCTCGAACGGCACGCTGATGAACAGCACGCGCTGGCTGCTGCCGTACTTCTTCCACAGGAAATGCGCGACTTCCATCACGCCCAGTTCGTGGGCGCGGCCACCGAGGTTGAAGAAGCAGAAGTGCGTGACCAGGCCGCGGCGCATCATCTGGTAGGCGGCCACGGTAGAGTCGAAGCCACCGGACATCAGCACCAGGGTCTGCTCCAGGGCGCCCAGCGGGTAGCCGCCCATGCCCTGGTGCTGGCCGTGGATGATGTACAGGCGCTGGTTGCGAATTTCGATGCGCACCAGCACTTCGGGGTTCTTCAGGTCGATGCCGGCGGCGCCGCACTGCTGGCGCAGTTGGCTGCCGACGTAGCGATCGACGTCCATGGAGCTGAAGTCATGGTGCCCACCGCGCTTGCAGCGCACGGCGAAGCGCTTGCCGGCCAGCAGGTGGCCGAAATGCGCGCGGCACTTGGCGACGATGTCGTCGAAGTCGCCCAGCGGGTATTCCTCGATGCGCAGGCAATGGGCGATGCCCGGCGTGCAGCTCAGGCGCTCGATCATTTCACGCAGGACCTTCTCGTCCTCGAGGCGGGTGACCACTTCGAGATTGTCCCAGACACCCTCCACCACCAGCTGGGGATCGAGGTCCTTGAGCACGGCGCGGATGTTCTTCGCGAGCTGGCGGATGAAGCGCATGCGCACCGGCCGGCTCTTGATGGTGATTTCTGGGAAGACTTTGACGATCAGTTTCATGGTCACAGCGCGCGATGGGCTCACCGAAAAATGAGGGGCGCGGATTATATCGGAAATGTTCCGATGTTTGAGCATTTTTTGCACAAAATCTGTTTTCACACGGCACGATGGGACGACCCTGTGCAAGCGAGAGCACTCGAAGGAAGTAACAGAACCCTATGCAAACGAGGTGACCTGTAGGAGCGACTTCAGTCGCGATGGGCGGCATGGCGGCCCCCTATGGCCTCAACTCTATTCGACAGGGGGATTTCCCATAGTGCTTGGATCAGGGCCGCTTTGCGGCCATCGCAGCTGAAGCCGCTGTACATGCACTTTATTGGTGCAATGGGCGCGATTTGTGCCTCGAAGGGGTGCATAAGCCACTCTTTATCCGCTCCCTAATGCCTCAATCCGCCGCCTTTTATCCCACCCTCGCCATTTTCGGGCACTGGCATGCAAATTGCTCCCTTGTGAGGCAGGTAAGCTTGGCCGACTATCCGTGCCCGGCAACACCCTTTTCCAGGTCGCGGCCAACCGCGTTCCAGACCCACCGGAGGACAGCATGTCGAAGTCGGTTCAACTCATCAAAGATCATGACGTCAAATGGATTGATCTGCGTTTCACGGACACCAAAGGCAAACAGCATCACGTCACCATGCCGGCTCGCGACGCGCTGGAAGACGACTTCTTCGAAGCTGGCAAGATGTTCGACGGCTCCTCCATCGAAGGCTGGAAAGGCATCGAAGCCTCCGACATGATCCTGCTGCCGGACGACACCTCCGCCGTGCTGGACCCGTTCACCGAAGAGCCGACCCTGATCTTGGTCTGCGACGTGATCGAGCCGTCCACCATGCAGGGCTACGACCGCGACCCACGCGCCATCGCCAAGCGCGCCGAGGAATACCTCAAGACCACCGGCATCGGCGACACCGTGTTCGTTGGCCCGGAGCCGGAGTTCTTCATCTTCGACCAGGTCAAGTTCAAGTCGGACATCTCCGGCTCGATGTTCAAGATCTACTCCGAGCAAGGCTCGTGGATGACCGACCAGGACGTCGAAGGCGGCAACAAGGGCCACCGCCCTGCCGTCAAAGGCGGCTACTTCCCGGTTCCGCCATGCGACCACGACCACGAAATCCGTACCGCCATGTGCAACGCCATGGAAGAGATGGGCCTGGTCATCGAAGTGCACCACCACGAAGTGGCCACTGCCGGCCAGAACGAAATCGGTGTGAAGTTCAACACCCTGGTCACCAAGGCCGACGAAGTCCAGACCCTGAAGTACTGCGTGCACAACGTGGCCGACGCCTACGGCAAGACCGCCACCTTCATGCCTAAACCGCTGTACGGCGACAACGGCTCGGGCATGCACGTGCACATGTCGATCTCCAAAGACGGCAAGAACACCTTCTCCGGCGAAGGCTATGCCGGCCTGTCCGACATCGCCCTGTACTTCATCGGCGGCATCATCAAGCACGGTAAGGCCCTGAACGGCTTCACCAACCCGGCCACCAACTCCTACAAGCGTCTGGTGCCAGGCTTCGAAGCCCCAGTGATGCTGGCTTACTCGGCCCGCAACCGTTCCGCTTCGATCCGCATTCCCTACGTGTCGAGCCCCAAAGCCCGCCGTATCGAAGCGCGCTTCCCGGACCCAGCGGCCAACCCGTACCTGTGCTTCGCTGCGCTGCTGATGGCCGGTCTGGACGGCATCCAGAACAAGATCCACCCAGGCGACGCCGCCGACAAGAACCTGTACGACCTGCCGCCCGAAGAGGCCAAGGAAATCCCACAGGTCTGCGGCAGCTTGAAAGAAGCCCTGGAAGAGCTGGACAAGGGCCGTGCGTTCCTGACCAAGGGCGGCGTGTTCTCCGACGACTTCATCGATGCCTACATCGAGCTGAAGTCCGAAGAAGAGATCAAGGTCCGCACCTTCGTCCACCCGCTGGAATACGACCTGTACTACAGCGTTTGATGCGTTAGACGCCTGGCGTCGACACGTTCATCCACAACGGCCTTCTTCGGAAGGCCGTTGTTGTTTCAGCTGTCACGCATATGGGAAGGCTCCTACAAAGGCGCTCTGGAAGAACAAGGCACACTCGATGCCCCCCACTCGAGGAAGCCTTTCATGCGTTTCATCACCCTCACCTTGCTCCTGGCCCTCAGCCTATCCGGCTGTGCCTCTTCGACCAAAACCAAGACACCATTGGACATCCTGCTCGACACCATCGAGCGCCGCTTGGCCCTGGCCGACGGCGTAGCCCTGCTCAAATGGGACCAGAACCTGCCCGTGCAAGACCTACCGCGCGAGCAGCAGATCCTGGCCCAGGTCCGCGAAGCGGCCGCCGACCACGCCCTCGACGAACAGCGGGCGGCGGGCTTCTTCGCCGACCAGATGGAAGCCGGCAAGCTGGTGCAGTATGCCCTGCTCAACCGCTGGGAACGCGAGCAACGGGCGCCCGACACGCCGCGCCTGGACCTCAAGAACGCCCTGCGTCCGCAGCTCGACAACCTGCAGCATCAACTGCTCGCCGGCCTGCAACGCTTCGATCGGCAACGGCCGGGCGACTGCAAGCGAGTGGTCGCCGATGCGCTGGCCGAACGTGCGGGCACCGCACTGCATCAACTGGCCCTGCAACGCGCAGCGGGCAGGCTCTGCGACCCTGCCTGACAATACGCCCTACATTGGTGCATCCTAGGGTGCATGACCGGGGCAGACGGTCCATCTTGCCGCATCGACCGCCTGATTCCCGGTTCGAATCGCCCGTTTTCAGGGCTTGACTCAGAAAGTACCGCTTCTTTTCAGAGCCTTGGTTTGTTTCTTGCATTTTGCAGCTACATGCCGAGCCTCTGCGCTCTCACCTTGGCCCGATCGGGGCATCACGCGCCCAATGCGCCCGCACTGCGGTAATAGAGGTCACCCTTGCCATGACCATCAGCGACGCGCAGCACCGACTGTTGCTGGACAACCTGACCACCGCCACGCTGCTGCTCGATGCCGAATTGCGCCTGGAGTACATGAACCCGGCGGCCGAAATGCTGCTGGCCGTCAGCGGTCAGCGCAGCCACGGGCAATTCATCAGCGAGCTGTTCACCGAATCCGCCGAAGCCCTCAGCGCCCTGCGCCAGGCGGTCGAGCACGCGCACCCGTTCACCAAGCGCGAAGCGCTGCTGACCTCGCTCAATGGCCAGAGCATCACCGTCGACTATGCCGTGACGCCCATCCTGCACCAGGGCACCACCCTGCTGCTGCTCGAAGTGCACCCGCGCGACCGCTTGCTGCGCATCACCAAGGAAGAGGCCCAGCTGAGCAAGCAGGAAACCACCAAGATGCTGGTGCGCGGCCTGGCCCACGAGATCAAGAACCCCCTGGGCGGCATCCGTGGCGCGGCGCAGTTGCTGGCCCGCGAGCTGCCCGAAGACGGCCTGCGCGACTACACCGACGTGATCATCGAAGAGGCCGACCGCCTGCGCAACCTGGTCGACCGCATGCTCGGCTCGAACAAATTGCCCTCATTGTCGATGACCAACATCCACGAGGTGCTGGAACGCGTGTGCAGCCTGATCGACGCCGAAAGCCAAGGTGGCATCACCTTGGTGCGCGACTACGACCCGAGCCTGCCCGATGTGCTGATCGACCGCGAGCAGATGATCCAGGCGGTGCTCAACATCATGCGCAATGCCATGCAGGCCATCGGCCACAAGAACGAACTGCGCCTGGGCCGCATCAGCCTGCGCAGCCGCGCCATGCGCCAGTTCACCATCGGCCATGTGCGCCACCGTCTGGTGGCGCGGGTCGAGATCACCGACAACGGCCCGGGCATCCCCGCCGAACTGCAAGACACCCTCTTCTACCCTATGGTCAGTGGGCGCCCGGACGGCACCGGGCTGGGCCTGGCCATCACGCAGAACATCATCAGCCAGCACCAGGGCCTGATCGAATGCGAGAGCCATCCCGGCCACACCACCTTTTCGATATTCCTGCCGCTGGAACAAGGAGCCACCGCCTCATGAGCCGAAGTGAAACCGTCTGGATCGTCGACGATGACCGCTCCATCCGCTGGGTCCTGGAAAAAGCCCTGCAACAGGCCGGCATGGCCACCCAGAGCTTCGACAGCGCCGAAGGTGTGATGGGCCGTCTGGCCCGGCAGCAACCGGACGTGATCATTTCCGACATCCGCATGCCGGGCACCAGCGGCCTCGATCTGTTGGCGCAGATCCGCGAGCAGCACCCGCGTCTGCCGGTGATCATCATGACCGCCCATTCCGACCTGGAAAGCGCCGTGGCCTCGTACCAGGGCGGTGCCTTCGAGTACCTGCCCAAGCCGTTCGACGTCGACGAAGCCGTGGCTCTGGTCCAGCGCGCCAACCAGCACGCCCAGGAACAGCAAGGTCTGGCCGCGCCGCAACCGCTGACCCGTACCCCCGAGATCATCGGCGAGGCACCGGCCATGCAGGAGGTGTTCCGCGCCATCGGCCGCTTGAGCCACTCCAACATCACCGTGCTGATCAACGGCGAGTCCGGCACCGGCAAGGAACTGGTGGCGCATGCCCTGCACCGCCACAGTCCGCGCGCGGCCTCGCCGTTCATCGCGCTGAACATGGCGGCGATCCCCAAGGACCTGATGGAGTCGGAGCTGTTCGGCCACGAGAAAGGCGCCTTCACCGGCGCGGCCAACCTGCGCCGCGGCCGCTTCGAGCAGGCCGATGGCGGCACCTTGTTCCTCGACGAGATCGGCGACATGCCGGCCGACACCCAGACCCGCCTGCTGCGGGTGCTGGCCGACGGCGAGTTCTATCGCGTCGGCGGCCATGTGCCGGTCAAGGTCGATGTGCGCATCATCGCCGCCACCCACCAGAACCTGGAATCGTTGGTGCAAGCCGGCAAATTCCGCGAAGACCTGTTCCACCGCCTGAACGTGATCCGCATCCACATTCCGCGCCTGGCCGACCGCCGCGAAGACATTCCGGCCCTGGCCCGCCACTTCCTCGCCCGCGCGGCCCAGGAGCTGGCCGTCGAACCCAAGCTGCTCAAGCCTGAAACCGAGGCCTTCATGAGCAACCTGCCATGGCCGGGCAACGTGCGGCAGATGGAGAACACCTGCCGCTGGATCACCGTCATGGCGTCGAGCCGCGAAGTGCTGATCGGCGACCTCCCGCCCGAGCTGCTCAACCTGCCGCAGGACGCATCGCCTGTGACCAACTGGGAGCAGGCGCTGCGCCAGTGGGCCGACCAAGCCCTGACCCGTGGCCAGACCAGCCTGCTGGACAGCGCCGTGCCCAGCTTCGAGCGGATCATGATCGAGACCGCCCTCAAGCACACCGCCGGCCGGCGCCGCGACGCCGCGCAGCTGCTGGGCTGGGGGCGCAACACCCTGACCCGCAAGATCAAGGAACTGGAAATGAACGTCGCCGGTGGCGAAGAGGAGGACGGCGAAGAGCACTGAGGCTGCGCGGTCTTTGTGAATTCATCGGCGCCGTAAAGCCGATGCGCTAGCATGTGGCTCTCGCCCAGGAGGCCGCATGCCCGACACCACCCGCCACCTGCACCTGCCCAACGGCCTGCGCGTGACCCTGCGCCATGCGCCGCATCTCACCCGTGCCGCGGCGGCGCTACGGGTGCGCGCCGGCAGCCACGACGCACCGGGGCGTTGGCCAGGTCTGGCGCACCTGCTCGAACACCTGCTGTTTCTCGGCACCGCGCGCTTTCCATTACCCGACGGTCTGATGCGCTTCGTCCAGGGTGTGGGTGGACAGGTCAACGCCACCACGCGCGAGCGCACCACCGATTTCTTTTTCGAAGTGCCCTGTCCGGCCTTTGCCGGGGCATTGGAGCGCTTGTGCCAGATGCTCGCCGAGCCCGAGCTGGGCGTGGCGCGGCAACAGGCCGAGCGCGAGGTGATCCATGCCGAATTCATCGCCTGGTCGCGCGATGCGCAGGCGCAGCGCCAGTTCGCCTTGTTACAAGCACTGTCGCCGCGCCATCCGCTGCGCGGTTTCCACGCCGGCAACCGCTATACCCTGAACGTTCGGGCGCCGGCCTTCCAGCAGGCCTTGCGGCAGTTCCACCAGCGCTTCTATCGCGGCGCACAGATGACCTTGAGCCTGTGCGGCCCGCAGCCGCTGGACGCATTGCAAGCGTTGGCCGAGCGGTTCGGCAGCCTGTTCGCGCCAGGCCCGGCCTACGATCAGGCCGCACCACCGGCGTTGCTCGACCGGCCTTTGCCGACACCGACGCCCCTCGCCCAGGGCCTGCTGTTGGCCCACGAAGGGCTTGGCCCAGGCGCCGAGCAGGCCGTGGCGCTATTGTGCAGCCACCTGAACGAGCCGCACCTCGGCGGCTGGCTGGCCACCTTGCAACAGCGGCGCTGGCTGCGCGGCTGCCAGGTTCAACCGCTGTACGCCTTTGCCGGACAGGCGCTCTGGCATGTGCAAATCGATGCGTATCCGGACGCAACCGCCAACCAAGTGCAAGGCGCGTTGCGCGACTGGCTGGCCTGGTTGCGCGAAGTCGAGCCCGCCCAGCTCGACGCGCAGTTCGGCGCGCTGCAGGCGCGCAAAGGCCTGACCGCCGGCGCTCTGCAATGGGCCCGCAGCGACAGCGGCGGCCTGCCGTTCGCCGGTCTGGATGCCGACGGCTTCACGGCGCTGGCGCGCCTGCTCCATGCCCTGCCCGGCCATTATCAGGAGCACTGGCAACTGCCGCCCCCCGAACCCTTGCTGCTCGACACTTTGCCCGAGGCGACCGGGGTCGCGGCAGTCGCCTTCCCGTTGGACGATAGGTGGGTGGCCGGCTCTGCGGTGACGGGCCCCGCAGGGGCAGGCACCCCGGTAGCTAGCATCCAAGCGACTAGCACGCCGCCGGCGGGTACAGCTTCGAACGCAGCACTGCACATCGACCCCACCCTCCCCGCCCAGCCCCATTTCGCCAGCCTGCGTCTGCGCTGGCGCTTGCCCGAACCGGCGCCCGCCCTGAAAGGCGTTCTGCAACGGGCACTGGCGCCCTTGCAAGCCCGCGCCGAGCGTGCCGCAGTCGCTCTGCGCTTCGACGGTGTAGGCCCTTGCCTGGACCTGGCGTGCAGCGGCCCGCCCGCTGCCGTGGTCCGCACCACGGCCTTGGCATTGTCAGCCTTGCGCCAGCCCGCCGCCGACGCTTGGCAGACAACTCCCGAAGACACGCTGCCGCCGATGCCGATCCGCGCCCTGCTCGCGCAGTTGCCCCAAGCAGTCGGCGGAGTATCACTACCGCCGAACGACGACGCACCGCCCAGCGTGACCGCGCTCGAAACGCTATGGAGCGCCGCGCGCTGGCAAGGCCAGGCCACCGGCTTCGATCGCGACGGGCTGCGCGCGCTCAACCATGCGCTGCATGCCGTGCCTGGCCAGCCGACGGTCCAAACCTGGCCCCCGCCCAGCCAACACCGCCGCTGGTCGCCATCGCTCGCGGCCAGCGGCGAACCCGCACTGTTGCTGTTCTGCCCGGTCGACCCCGTGCAGCAACCCGCCGCGCGCCTGCTCGGCCATCTGCTGCAAGGGTCGGTGTACCAGCGCCTGCGCGTCGAATTGCAGCTGGGCTATGCGGTGTTCAGTGCCTTTCGTCAGGTCGAGGGCGTGGCCGGGCTGTTGTTCGGCGTGCAGTCGCCCCAGACTGAGGTCCGGCACATTCTTGCGCACCTGCAAGCAGTGCTGAAGGCTGGCGTGACGCTGACCCCGGCGGCTCGCCAAGACCTCGTGGCGCAATTCGAACCCAACCACATGCCACCCGAAGACCTCGCCCACCACGCCTGGCAGGCTTACTTGTCAGGCGAAGCCAGCGATCTTGGGCGGCTACGGGCAGCCATCGGCGACCTGGAGCAGGCCGACCTCGACGCCCTGCTGGCCGCCCTGCTCGATCCCGCCGCCCCCTGGCTGTGCCTGGCGAACCGCCCAGCCCCCGACCCTAGCTGGCTGCGACCGATTGTTACCTAGGCTGCAAGAGGCCTTATCCAATAATTAACCGTTTGGAACAGACATTTCTTGTAGGATATCTGCCTCAAGGTTGTGGGAACCTCGCGCTCCAATAGCCACCCAATGACTGGCGACACCTCGCCGCCCCCTTTCCAAGGAGTACGCCCATGTGGACCAAACCTGCCTACACTGACCTGCGCATCGGTTTCGAAGTGACCATGTACTTCGCCAACCGCTGAGCCGTCATGCGGTTCGACGCCTCGGCCTGCCGGGGCGTTTTCGTTTTTGCCTAGGAGTAGTCATGTACATCCAGATCCTCGGCTCCGCCGCTGGCGGCGGCTTTCCGCAATGGAACTGCAACTGCGTCAACTGCAAGGGCTACCGCGACGGCACGCTCAAGGCCACGGCGCGCAGCCAATCGTCCATAGCCCTGTCCGACGACGGCGAGCACTGGATCCTGTGCAACGCTTCCCCCGACATCCGCGCCCAGTTGCAGGCCTTCGCGCCCATGCAGCCGGCCCGTGCCCTGCGCGACAGCGGCATCGACGCGATCGTCCTGCTCGACAGCCAGATCGACCACACCACCGGCCTGCTCAGCCTGCGCGAAGGCTGCCCGCACGCGGTGTGGTGCACCGACATGGTCCACCAGGACCTGACCACCGGTTTTCCGCTGTTCACCATGTTGAGCCACTGGAACGGCGGCCTGGACTGGAACCGCATCGAACTCGACCGCCGTTTCGTCATCCCCGCCTGCCCGAACCTGCGCTTCACGCCCTTCCCCCTGCGCAGCGCCGCGCCGCCCTATTCGCCACACCGCTTCGACCCGCACCCCGGCGACAACCTGGGCCTGCTGGTGGAGGATCTGCGCACCGGCGGCAAGCTGTTCTACGCGCCGGGCCTGGGCCAGGTCGACGACGCGCTGCTGGAGATGATGCACGGCGCCGACTGCCTGCTGGTCGACGGCACCCTGTGGGAAGACGACGAGATGCAGCGCCGCGGCGTCGGCACCCGCACCGGCCGCGAGATGGGCCATCTGGCGCAGAACGGCCCGGGCGGCATGCTCGACGTGCTGGACGGTTTCCAGCGCCAACGCAAGGTGCTCATCCACATCAACAACACCAACCCGATCCTCGACGAAGACTCCCCCGAACGTGCCGAAGTGCTGCGCCGCGGCGTGGAAGTGGCCTTCGACGGCATGAGCATCGCGTTGTGACAGCCATTGCCGGAGCTTCGATGAGCGAGCGTACGCCGCTGTCCCCTGCCGAGTTCGAGCAGGCCTTGCGCGCCAAAGGCGCCTACTACCACATCCACCACCCCTACCACGTGGCGATGTACGAAGGCCGCGCCAGCCGCGAGCAGATCCAGGGTTGGGTGGCCAACCGCTTCTACTATCAGGTCAACATCCCGATGAAGGATGCGGCGATCCTGGCCAACTGCCCGGACCGCGAGGTCCGCCGCGAATGGATCCAGCGCCTGCTCGACCACGACGGTGCCCCCGGTGAAGACGGCGGCATCGAAGCCTGGTTGCGCCTGGGCCAGGCCGTGGGCCTGGACCCCGACCAGTTGCGCTCCCAGGAGCTGGTGTTGCCCGGCGTGCGCTTCGCGGTCGACGCCTACGTCAACTTCGCCCGCCGCGCCAGTTGGCAGGAAGCGGCCAGCAGTTCGCTGACCGAGCTGTTCGCCCCGCAGATCCATCAATCGCGCCTGGACAGCTGGCCGCAGCACTATCCCTGGATCGACCCGGCCGGCTACGCCTATTTCCGCACCCGCCTGGGCCAGGCCCGGCGCGACGTCGAGCACGGCCTGGCGATCACCTTGCAGCACTACACCACCTGGGACGGCCAGCAGCGCATGCTGGAGATCCTGCAGTTCAAGCTGGACATCCTCTGGAGCATGCTCGATGCCATGAGCATGGCCTATGAGCTGCACCGTCCGCCTTACCACTCCGTGACCCGGGATCGGGTCTGGCATAAAGGAATTTCACTATGAGCCTGGACCGCACCCTGATCCCCACCTGGCGCCCCGGATACCGTTTCCAGTACGAGCCGGCGCAGAAGGGTCACGTGCTGCTCTACCCCGAGGGCATGATCAAGCTCAACGAGAGCGCTGCGCTGATCGGCGGGCTGATCGACGGCCAGCGCGACGTCGCCAGCATCATCGCCCAGCTCCAGCAGCAGTTCGCCGATGTCCCGGAAGTGGCCGAGGACATCGAACAGTTCATGGAGGTGGCCCGTGCCGAACACTGGATCGTCCTCGCCTGACGCGGCCGGCAAGGCCGAGGTCGGTCTGCCCCTGTGGCTGCTCGCCGAGCTGACCTACCGCTGCCCGTTGCAGTGCCCCTACTGCTCCAACCCGCTGGACTTCGCCCGCCAGGGCGAGGAGCTGAGTACCGCGCAGTGGTTCAAGGTCATGGCCGAGGCGCGGGAGATGGGCGCCGCACAGATCGGCTTTTCCGGTGGCGAGCCGCTGGTGCGCCAGGACCTGGCCGAGCTGATCCGCGAAGCGCGCCGGTTGGGCTTCTACACCAACCTGATCACCTCGGGCATCGGCCTTACCGAGAGCAAGATCGCCGCGTTCAAGGACGCTGGCCTCGACCATATCCAGATCAGCTTTCAAGCCAGCGACGAGCAGGTGAACAATTTGCTGGCCGGTTCGCGCAAGGCCTTCGCGCAAAAGCTGGAGATGGCCCGCGCGGTCAAGGCCCACGGTTACCCGATGGTGCTCAACTTCGTCACGCACAAGCACAACATCGACCGCATCGACCGCATCATCGAGCTGTGCCTGGCGCTGGAAGCCGACTTCGTCGAGCTCGCCACCTGCCAGTTCTACGGCTGGGCCGAGCTCAACCGCCTGGGGCTGCTGCCGACCCGCGAACAGTTGCAGCGCGCCGAGCGCATCACCAACGAGTACCGCGCGCGGCTCAAGGCCCAGGGCCATCCGTGCAAGCTGATCTTCGTCACCCCCGACTATTATGAAGAACGTCCCAAAGCGTGCATGAACGGCTGGGGCAGCGTGTTCCTGACCGTCACCCCCGACGGCACGGCCCTGCCCTGCCACGGCGCGCGGCAGTTGCCGGTGCAGTTCCCCAACGTACGCGACCATGACTTGCAGCACATCTGGTACGACTCGTTCGGCTTCAACCGCTTTCGCGGCTTCGACTGGATGCCCGAGCCGTGCCGCAGTTGCGACGAGAAGGAAAAGGACTTCGGCGGCTGCCGCTGTCAGGCCTTCATGCTCACCGGCGACGCCAGCAAGGCCGACCCGGTCTGCGCCAAGTCGCCGGACCACGGCATCATCCTCAAGGCCCGCGAAGAATCGGAGCACAGTGCATTGACCATCGAACAGCTGACCTTCCGTAACGAACGCAACTCGCAGGTGATCGCCCGTGGCTGAGTTCAGCGCCGCCGATGCGGTGGCTGCCGGCACCGACTTCGCCGACCTCAAGTGCGGGCCGGCAGGCTTGGTGTGGAACGAGTTCCGGCCGGCCGACGGCGCCTGCCGGCTGTGGCACTGGCAGCGGCATCAGGCGCACTGCCTGACGCCGGACGGCTTCAGCGTGCGCAGCCGGGTCTATGAGTACGGCGGCGGCAGCTTTTGCTTGAGCGACGACGGTGTGGTGTTCGTCAACGAAAGCGACCAACAGGTGTATACCCAGCGCCTGGACGGCAGCGCGCCGCAGCCGTTGAGCCACGAGCCGGAGCGCCGCTACGGCGACCTGCACTGGCACGACGGCACGGTGCTGGCCGTGGAGGAAAGCGCGGGCTCGCCGGTGCGCCACCGTCTGGTGCGCTTCGCCGACGGGCAGCGCCAGGTGCTGGTCGAAGGCGCCGACTTCTACGCGGCGCCGACCTTGAGCGAAGACGGCCAGCGCCTGGCCTGGATCGAATGGGACCGCCCCGAACAGCCCTGGACGCGCACGCGCCTGTTGAGCCGCTCACGCAGTGCCGATGGCACGTGGGCGCCAGCAGTCTGCGTGGCAGGGGGCGGACCACAGCCGGGCTGCCCCGCCGCTGGTCAGGACGGTTTGTCGCTCGACGCGAATCCGGCGTACAGCGACGGGCTGACGCCCAGTCCCGTTTCGCCCGATCTGGGCGCCGAACAATCCTTGCAACAACCGCGCTTCGACGGTGCGGGCCGGTTGTGGGCGCTCAGCGACCTGAACGGCTTCTGGCAACCCTGGGGCGAGATCGACGGCCAGTGGCAAGCGGTGCAGGCCCTGCCCGCCGACCACGCAGGCGCGCCGTGGCAGTTGGGCGCCTGCACTTGGCTGCCGCTGGAGGGAGAAGGTTTTCTCGCCGCCTGGTTCGACAAGGGTTTCGGCCGGCTGGGCATCCAACGCGCAGGTCACGCACCGCAGCGGCTGGCCGAAGGCTACAGCCGCTTCCGCTGCCTGGCCGCCGACGCCGAAGCGGTCTACGCCGTGGCCGCCTCGCCCAGCCAATTGCCTGCCGTGCTGCGCATCGCCCGCGTCGACGGCGCCGTACAGGTACTGGCCGGTGGCGCCAGCAGCCTGGCGGCCGCGCGCATCAGTCCGCCGCAGCCGATCAGCTACCCCAGCGGCGAGGCGACCGCCCATGGCTTTTTCTATCCGGCGTTGAACGGCGAAGGCCCCTCGCCCTTGCTGGTGTTCGTCCACGGCGGACCGACCTCGGCCTGCCACCCGGCGCTCGACCCGCGCATCCAGTACTGGACCCAACGCGGTTTCGCCGTGGCCGACCTCAACTATCGCGGCAGCACCGGCTATGGCCGTGCCTACCGCCAGGCCCTGCACCTGCAATGGGGCGAGAGCGATGTTGAAGATGCCTGCGCCGCCGTCGCGCATCTGGCCGAACGTGGCTTGATCGACCAGAACAAGGCGTTCATCCGTGGCGGCAGCGCGGGGGGCTATACCACCCTGTGCGCGTTGGCGTTCCGCTCGGTGTTCCGCGCCGGTGCCAGCCTGTACGGCGTCAGCGATCCGCAGGCGCTGGCCAAGGCGACGCACAAGTTCGAGGGCGATTACCTGGACTGGCTGATCGGCGATCCCAAGCGGGATGTCGAGCGCTACCGGCAGCGCACGCCGCTGCTGCACGCGGCCGACATCGAAGTGCCGGTGATCTTCTTCCAAGGGGAGCTGGACGCAGTGGTGGTGCCGGAGCAGACCCGCGCCATGCTGGCAGCGCTTAAGGCCAATGGCATCGAAGCCGAAGGGCATTTCTATGCTGGGGAACGGCACGGCTTCCGCCAGGCCCGGCACCTGGCCCATGCGCTGGAAGCGGAATGGGCGTTCTACTGCCGGGTCCTGGCGCAATAAGGACGCCCGCCGCCCTGGATCAGGGCCGGGCGCTCGGCCTCAACGCTTGGCGATGATGTACACCGCGTGGATGATGCCTGGAATGTAACCGAGCAAGGTCAACAGGATGTTCAGCCAGAACGCGCCGCCGAAGCCCACTTGCAGGAACACGCCCAGCGGGGGCAGGAGGATGGCGAAGATGATGCGGATCAGGTCCATGCGAAATGCTCCGTGAAGGGGGTTTCAACACAGACTCGCGGCGCTTGGCAGAGGTTCCGCCCTGTGCCCAAAGACAAATCGCGCGCACAGAGAAAACCCCGCCTAGGCGGGGCTTTCAGACTGTTTCCCTGACATCCATTTCGACTCGCGATCCTGGCGAGCAATCCTTCGTAGTCCTTGTTCTGTCCTTTGCGCTTCCTGCGCTACGTCCATGTGATAAAGATTACGCCTGGAACGAATCTGAACATAGTGGCGAAAAGTCACCGCGTTATGTAGGAAAAGGCTTACAAACAACAGCCTTTCGCATCTGACGCTACGCTGGCGTAGCGTCCTTCCTGCTCAGAACTGCTCGGCCTCGAGCAGATACAGCGACTCGCTGCCGGCCTTGACCGACGCCACCAACGAATCCATCCGCGGCAGCAAACGGGCGAAATAGAAGCGCGCCGTGCCCAGTTTGGCGGCATAGAACGCCTCGTCGCCCGTGCCTTGCTGCGCGGCGCCGGCCATACGTGCCCACATATAGGCATAGGCTACGTAGCCGAAGGCGTGCAGGTACTCCACCGACGCGGCACCGATTTCGTTAGGGTCGTTCTTGGCCCGTTGCAGCACCCAGGCGGTCAAGTCGTCCAAGCGCTGCAGCGCAGTGGCCAGCGGTTGGGTGAACTCGCCCAGTTCGGCGCCGTGGGTTTCGACGAAGGCTTTCACCTCCTCGGAAAACACCCGGTACAGCGCCCCACCGCTGCCGACCACCTTGCGCCCCATCAAGTCCAGCGCCTGGATACCGTTGGTGCCTTCGTAGATCTGCGTGATGCGCACGTCGCGCACCAGCTGCTCCTGACCCCATTCGCGGATGTAGCCATGGCCGCCGAACACCTGCTGGCCATGCACCGTACACTCCAGGCCCAGGTCGGTGAGGAAGGCCTTGGCCACCGGCGTGAGCAAGGCCACCAGCGCTTCGCTGCGTTTGACCTGTTCGGGGTCGGCGCTGTATTTGGCGCTGTCGAGCTGCATGGCCACGTAGGTGGAGAACGCCCGACCGCCTTCGATCAGGGCCTTCATGGTCAGCAGCATGCGCCGCACGTCGGGGTGCACGATGATCGGGTCGGCCAGTTTGTCCTTGGCTTGCGCACCGCTCGGCGAACGGCTTTGCAGGCGTTCGCGGGCGTAGTCGACGGCGTTCTGGTACGAGCGCTCGGCCGAGGCCAGGCCCTGGATGCCGACGCCCAGACGTTCGTAGTTCATCATGGTGAACATGGCTGCCAGGCCTTTGTTGGCCTCGCCCACCAGGTAACCCGTGGCGCCGTCGAAGTTCATCACGCAGGTGGCCGAAGCCTGGATGCCCATCTTGTGCTCGATCGAGCCGCAGCTCACCGCGTTGCGCGCGCCCAGGCTGCCGTCGGCATCGACCATGAACTTGGGCACCAGCAGCAGCGAAATGCCCTTGGGACCGGCCGGCGCATCGGGCAGCTTGGCCAGCACCAGGTGGATGACGTTCTCGGTAAGGTCGTGCTCGCCGCCGGTGATGAAGATCTTCGTGCCGCTGACCTTGAAGCTGCCATCGGCCTGGGGTTCGGCGCGGGTGCGAATCAACCCCAGGTCGGTGCCGGCATGGGGTTCGGTGAGGCACATCGAGCCGGCCCAGACACCGGCGTACATATTCGGCAGATAGGCCTGCTTGAGCGCTTCGCTGGCATGGGCATGGATCGACAGGCAGGCCCCGGCGGTGAGCATGGGGTACAGGCCGAACGACAGGCTGGCGGCGTTGACCATTTCCTCGACCTGGGCCGAGATGGCCTTGGGCATGCCCATGCCGCCGAAGGCCGGGTCGCCGCCGACCCCCACCCAGCCACCTTCGGCATAGGTGTTGTAGGCGTCGATGAAGCCTGCCGGCGTGCGCACGGCGCCGTTGTCCCAATGGCAGCCTTCTTCGTCGGCGGCGCGGCTCAACGGCGCGATGCTGCGCGCAGCCACCTTGCCCGCCTCTTCCAGCACGGCCATGGCCGTATCGGCATCGACCAGCTCGGCCAGGGCCGGCAGTTCGGCCCATTGCTCGGCGGCACGGAACACTTCGTTGAGGACGAACTGCATATCGCGCACGGGCGCTTTGTAGTCAGCCATGACAACCTCTCGCTGTAGGGGCGGCAGCGGCAAGGGGCCGTTGCGCGGGAATGGAATAGAGTCTAACTCAAGAAAAAAGCGACCGATCGGGACGAAAACAGACTGGCAAGACAGTTATGGTCATAGCGCATCTTCGCTCAAAAAAACGCCTGCCACATGGGCAGGCGCCTGGTTCGACTCGACCGACCGCTTAGATCGACAGGCCGAAGGCCTCTTCGTCCATCGCCATCAGGTTGCCGGCGCCGGACAGGATGGCGGCAACATGGGTGCGGGTGCGCGGCAGGATGCGCTGGTAGTAGAAGCGCGCGGTCTGCAGCTTGGCGGTGTAGAACGCCTCTTCGCTGGTGCCGGCCGCAAGCTTCTCGGCCGCCACGCGGGCCATGTCGGCCCAGAAATAGGCCAGGCACGCGTAGCCCGAGTACATGACGTAGTCCACCGACGCGGCGCCGACTTCTTCGCGGTCCTTCATGGCGGCCATGCCGATCTTCATGGTCAGCTCGCCCCACTCCTTGTTCAGCGCGGCCAGCGGCTCGACGAACTCCTTGACCGCTTCGTTGCCCTCCTGGGCCTGGCAGAACTTGTGCACGATGCGCGTGAAGCCCTTGAGCGCCTCGCCCTGGGTCATCAGCACCTTGCGCCCGAGCAGGTCGAGGGCCTGGATGCCGGTGGTGCCCTCGTAGAGCATGGAGATACGGCTGTCGCGCACGTTCTGTTCCATGCCCCACTCGGCGATGAAGCCGTGGCCGCCGTAGATCTGCACGCCATGGTTGGCGGCTTCGAAGCCCACCTCGGTCATGAAGGCCTTGGCGATCGGGGTCATGAAGGCCAGCAATGCATCGGCTTTCTTGCGCGCCTCTTCGTCCTGGCTGTACTTGAGGATGTCGACCTGCTTGGCAGTGAAGTAGACCATCGCCCGAGTGCCTTCGGCGAAGGCTTTCATGGTCAGCAGCATGCGCCGCACATCAGGGTGCACGATGATCGGGTCGGCGGCTTTTTCGGGCGCTTTGGGGCCGGTCAGGGCGCGCATCTGCAGGCGGTCGCGGGCGTATTTCAAACCGCCCTGGAACGCCACTTCGGCGTGGGCCAGGCCTTGCAGGGCGGTGCCCAGGCGTGCGGTGTTCATGAAGGTGAACATGCAGTTCAGGCCTTTGTTGGCCGGGCCGATCAGGTAGCCGGTGGCGCCGTCGAAGTTCATCACGCAGGTGGCGTTGCCGTGGATGCCCATCTTGTGCTCGAGCGAACCGCACTGCACGGCGTTGCGCTCGCCGACGCCGCCTTCGGCGTTTGGCAGGTGCTTGGGCACGATGAACAGCGAAATGCCCTTGGTGCCGGCCGGCGCGTCGGGAAGGCGCGCGAGCACGATGTGCACGATGTTCTCGGCCATGTCGTGTTCGCCAGCGGAGATGAAGATCTTGGTGCCGCTGATCTTGTAGCTGCCGTCGGCCTGAGGTTCGGCCTTGGTGCGCAGCATGCCCAGGTCGGTGCCGCAGTGGGCTTCGGTCAGGCACATGGTGCCGGTCCATTCGCCGGTGACCAGCTTGCTCAGGTAGGTGTGCTGCTGCTCGGGGGTGCCGTGGGCCGACAAGGTGTTCATCGCGCCGTGGGACAGGCCGGGGTACATGCCCCAGGACCAGTTGGCCTCACCGACCATCTCGCTGACCGCCAGCCCCAGGGACTCGGGCAGGCCCTGGCCACCGTGGGCCAGGTCGTGGGCCAGGCTCGGCCAGCCGCCTTCGACGAACTGCTGGTAGGCCTCTTTGAAGCCGGTAGGGGTTTTCACCCCGCTCTCGCTCCAGGTGCAGCCTTCGCGGTCGCCCACCTGATTCAGTGGCGCCAGTACCTGCTCACAGAACTTCGCACCTTCTTCGAGGATCGCATCGACCATGTCGGGCGTGGCGTCTTCGCAGCCTGGCAGGCTTTGATAGTGCGCTGCGTAACCCAGCAGCTCGTCGCGCACGAAGCGGATATCACGCAAGGGGGCTTTGTAATCAGGCATGGCGATCGACCTCTAGTTATGCGTTCAGTACCGAAGAAAGCCGGCGGGCTCTCGGTCAAACAAGTGTTTGAAACTTACGTTTAGAGGGAAAGCTTGTCAAGGTGGCACACCGGTGCCATTTACGCCGCCGATGATGACGAATATGCCATCTCTTGGACGCACCAAGCCGCAGGGCTCTGGCGCGTTGTGCACGCCAGAGCCCTGGGTTGGGCTAGGGGGTTTGGGAGGCGGCCTACGCCCAGGTATCGATCAGACGGCCGAGCATTTCGTCGGAAGCCTTGGCCACTTTGGCACCCAGCTCGATCTGCTGCGCCGCGAGCGCCTGCTCCACCGTTGCGGTGGGCAGGTCCATCTGTTGGCTACGGTCGACACTGCGCAGGCGCTCGGCCTGGTAGTCGCTCGACTGGCTGGTCGCAGCGCGCTCGGCGCTGAGGTTGGCCACTTGGCTGGCAGCCTGGTCGAAACGGTTCTGCCCGGCCTGGATGGCACCCAGCCCTGCGTAGAACGCGGAATTGCCAGTGATTTCCATGTCAGGACTCCATGACGCTGGATGGACGAACACGAACCATTAAAGCAGTGTGGCGGCAAAAACACCCGTACAAATCCCTAATGGCCCAGTGCCACATCATAGACAGGGTCGATCTTGTCCAGGTTCAGGCCAACAGGTGCAGGTGCAGATGGCCGGCCACCGCCTTGGCACTGGCCTGCTGCAACCTCGGCACCCGCCCCAGGCACGGCGCGCCCAGGCGGTCGGCCAGGCTGGCGAGGTTTTCTTCGAGGCGCGAGGTCTGCGGATCGATGACATTGGCGACCCAACCGGCCAGGTGCAGGCCGTCCCGGGCGATCGCTTCGGCGCTGAGCAGCGCATGGTTGATGCAGCCCAGACGCACACCCACCACCAGGATCACCGGCAGTTGCAGGGCCACGGCCAGGTCCGACAGCGAGGCCTGCGCCGACAGCGGCACCCGCCAACCGCCGGCGCCCTCGACCAGGGTGAAATCGGCGCCCTGCGCCAGCACGTGGCGCATCGCCGTGGCGAGGGTTTCGACCTCCAGCGTCATCCCGGCTTCCAGCGCTGCCAGGTGCGGCGCGATGGCCGGCTCGAAAGCGAACGGATTGACCTGCTCGTAGGGCAGCCGCAGCGTGCTCTGCTCGATCAGCGCCAGGGCATCGGCATTACGCAAGCCGGCGGCGGTGCGTTCGCAGCCGGAGGCCACCGGCTTGGCGCCCAGGGTAGTCAGGCCACCGGCCCGCGCAGCCTGCAACAGCCCGGCGGCGATGGTGGTCTTGCCGATGTCGGTATCGGTACCGGCGATGAAGTAGGCGGGATGCATGTCAGTGTCCTTACTCGTCGGGTTTGCGCAGCACGCCGTAGACTACTTGATAGGTGGCGGGCAGTCCCCGCTCGTCGCGCCAGCCTTCATAAGCTTGTAGCAGACTTTGCAGGCGGGCGCGCCCGGTCAGGCCCGCAGGTCGCCCTGGATTGAGGTTGTGTGCGCCCAGGGCTTTGAGCTCATGGGTGAGGCTGCGCAGCTCGGAGTAATGCAACACATGGGGTTGGCGTTGCAGGTCGAGCACCTGCAAACCACTGGCGGCGGTCAGCCGCTGGTAATCGGCGAAATGCCGGAAGCGGTTGACGTGCACGCTGCCGTCTACCGCCTCCCAGCTGGCGCGCAGCTCCTCCAGGGTGCCCACGCACAGGCTGCTGAACGCCAGCACGCCGCCTGGGCGCAACACCCGTGCCGCCTCGCTCAGCACACTGGAAAACTGGCTGCACCACTGCACCGCCAGGCTGCTGAACAACAGATCGACGCAAGCGTCGCGCAGCGGCAGGCGCTCGGCATCGCCGGCCACATGGTGACGGGCGCCGCCCAGGGCCTGGGCGTGGCGCAGCATGCCCTCGGCCAAATCCACGGCGATGCCGTTGGCGGCTGGGTAGCGCTCGGCCAAGGCCCGGCTGAAGCAGCCGGTGCCGCTGCCCAGGTCGAGCCAGCGGTCGACTGCAATATCGCCCGGCAAGCGCGCGAGCAGGTCGAGCCCGACCGCCCGTTGCAGCGCCGCGACGCTGTCGTAGGTGCTCGCCGCCTTGGAAAACGAAGCCGCCACCTGGCGTTTGTCCGGCAGTTGGCCGGGCAGGTGCGGCTGGGATAGGTCAGTCATCGCCACTCTCATGCAGGAAACTCTTGATGCCCTCGGCCAGCGCTTCTGGATACTCCAGCAGGAAGGCATGGGAACTGTCTTCCACCAGGCCCACCTCGACATCCGGCAGCAGCTCGCTGAGCGCCTGGGCCGCCTCGGCCGGCACCAGCGCGTCGCTGCCGGCAAACAGGTGCAGTTGCGGCCCGCTGTACGCCTGCAAGGCCAGGCGCGTGTCGAGCAGTTCCAGCACCTTCAGGCCATTGGCCAGGTACAGCGGGTCGGTGTCCGGCACGCCGACGCCCAACTGGCGCAGCAGCGTGCGCGGCTGCAGAGCGCCATCGCTGCACAGCGTGCGGAAGCGTTTGAGGGTCACCTGGGGGTGGTGCTGGCAACCGTCGAGAAAGGTGCCGAAGGTGTCGGGGGCCATGCCGTGGCGCCAGTCGCCGCGGGCGACGAAGCTGGGGTTGCTGGCCAGGGTCAGCAGCCCGCAGCAGTGCTCGTCGCGCCGCGCCGCCAATACGCTGGCGAGCATGCCGCCGAGCGACCAGCCGCCGAGCCAGACGTCTTTGGGCAGGCGTTTGTCGAGGTACTCGATCCAGGCGTCGGGCTCGCTTTCGGCCAGCTCCGGCAGTGGCACCAATTCGACGTGCAGGCGCGGGTCTTGCCCGCGCAAGCTCGCCGCCAAGGGTTCCAGGGAGGCGGTGCCCAGCCCCCAGCCCGGTAGAAGCATCAGTCGGTCACGCATGGTCAGCCTCCCGCGTTGGATGGCACTGCGCCAATACCTCCAACAATAGCTGCACCTGCGCCGCGCTGTGGGCCGCACTCAAGGTGACGCGCAACCGCGCGCCTCCGACCGGCACCGTGGGCGGGCGAATGGCGGTGACCAGCACACCGCGCGCGCGCAGGCGCCGCGACAGTTCCAGGGCCCGCGCGCTGTCGCCGACCAGGATCGGCTGGATCGGCGTATGGCTGTCCATCAGTTGCAGGCCGATGGCCTGGGCACCTTGACGGAACTGCGCGATCAACGCCGCCAGGTGCTCGCGGCGCCAGGTCTCGCGACGCAGCAGTTCCAGGCTCTTGAGCGTGGCGCAGGCCAGCGCCGGCGGCTGGCTGGTGGTGTAGATGTACGGACGGGCGAACTGCACCAGCGCTTCGATCAGTTCTTCACTCCCGGCGACGAACGCCCCGGCCGTGCCGCAGGCCTTGCCCAGGGTGCCGACCAGCACCGGCACCTGGTCCACCCCCAGGCCAAAGTGCTCCACCACGCCGCCGCCTTGCCGGCCCAGGGTGCCGAGCCCATGGGCGTCGTCGACCATCAGCCAGGCCCCGCGCGCCTTGGCCACCGCGGCCAACGCCGGCAGGTCGGCGACATCGCCGTCCATGCTGAACACGCCGTCGGTGACCACCAGCGCATCGCCCACGGCCTTGTCCAGGCGCTTGCCCAGGCTGGCGGGGTCGTTGTGCAGGTAACGGCCGAAGCGGGCGCCGCTGAGCAGCCCGCCGTCGAGCAGCGAGGCGTGGTTGAGGCGGTCTTGCAGGACGCTGTCGCCCTGCCCGACCAAGGCCGTGATGGCCGCCAGGTTGGCCATGTAGCCGGTGGAAAACAGCAGGGCCCGCGGCCGTCCGGTGAGGTCGGCCAGCGCCTCTTCGAGGGCGTGGTGCGGCGCGCTGTGGCCGATCACCAGGTGCGAGGCGCCGCCGCCCACGCCCCAGCGTTCGGCACCGGCACGCCAGGCCGCGATCACCTCGGGGTGGTTGGCCAGGCCCAGGTAGTCGTTGTTGCAGAAGGCCAACAGCGGCTGGCCGTCGACCACCACCTCAGGCCCTTGCGGGCTTTGCAGCAGCGGGCGCTGGCGATAGAGGTCCGCGGCGCGCCGTTGGGCCAGGCGCGCCGTGAGGTCGAACGCCATGCTCAGGCCGACGCTGCGTCGTAGAACAGTTCGCTGCTGCGCTGCTCGACCAGCGCTTGCTCGATGGCCGCCTGGTGCACCTCGTCGCCGTGCTCTTCGCGGGCTTCGGGCTTGATCCCCAAGCGGGCGAACAGCTGCATGTCCTTGTCGGCCTGGGGGTTGCCGGTGGTGAGCAGCTTTTCGCCGTAGAAGATCGAGTTGGCGCCAGCCATGAAGGCCAGGGCCTGCATCTGCTCGTTCATCTGCTCGCGACCGGCCGACAGGCGCACGTGGGACTTGGGCATCAGCAGGCGGGCCACGGCGAGCATGCGGATGAAGTCGAACGGGTCGACGTCCTGCTCGTCGGCCAGGGGCGTGCCGGCCACTTTCACCAGCATGTTGATCGGCACCGATTCGGGGTGCTCGGGCAGGTTGGCGAGCTGGATCAACAGGCCCGCGCGATCGTCCAGCGACTCGCCCATGCCGAGGATGCCGCCGGAGCAGATCTTCATGCCCGCGTCGCGCACGTAGGCCAGGGTTTGCAGACGCTCGCCGTAGGTGCGGGTGGTGATGATGCTGGTGTAGAACTCGGGCGAGGTGTCGAGGTTGTGGTTGTAGTAGTCCAAGCCAGCCTGGGCCAGGGCGGCGGTCTGCTCCTGGTCGAGTTTGCCGAGGGTCATGCAGGTTTCCAGGCCCAGGGCCTTGACGCCTTTGACCATCTGCAACACGTAGGGCATGTCCTTGGCCGAAGGATGCTTCCAGGCCGCGCCCATGCAGAAGCGCGTCGAGCCGATGGCCTTGGCCCGCGCCGCCTCTTCGAGCACCTTCTGCACTTCCATCAGCTTCTGCTTTTCCAGCCCGGTGTTGTAGTGGCCGGACTGCGGGCAGTACTTGCAGTCTTCCGGGCAGGCGCCGGTCTTGATCGACAGCAGCGTGGAGACCTGCACTTGGTTGGGGTCGAAATGCGCGCGATGCACGGTCTGCGCCTGGAACAACAGGTCGTTGAACGGTTGCTGGAACAGCGCCTTGACCTCGGCCAGGGACCAGTCGTGACGGGTGGTTACAGTTGTGCGCGCGCTCATCGGCGTTTCCTTGTCTAGGGTGTTGCTGGCGCCGCCACACGGCGGAACGGCGGCGCCTCACGGATAGCGCGCATAGTCATGGATGGCCTATGAACTGTCAACTCAACGCAAAACGATTGGTCAACAAGTGTTTAAATAACAACCAGATTTGTCTGTTATGCAACGCGCAGGCCGTGCAGCCGCGACCGTTGTGCCACGCCTGCGAAACCGACCTGCCTTGGCTGACCCAAGCTTGCAGCCATTGCGCCCTGCCCTTGCCGGGGCCGGGGCTGACTTGCCTGCGCTGTACCTTGGCGCCGACGGCCTTCGACAACGTGGTCGCACCCTGGCAGTACGCCTTTCCCCTCGACACCTTGATCAGCCGCTTCAAGCACCAGCGCCAGTGGCCGTTGGGCCGCATGATGGTGGATTCGCTGGCCCAGGCACTGAGCCACCGCTACAGCGACGGCCTGCCACGTCCTGACCTGCTGCTACCGATTCCTTTAGCCAAGCGCCGCCTGCGCCAGCGCGGCTTCAATCAGGCGGCGATGTTGGCACGCTGGTTGTCGCGGCAACTGCGCGTGCCCTGCGAGCAAGGCTGGTTGCTGCGCGCGCGGGAAACGGCCGCGCAACAAGGGCTCGACGCCCAAGCGCGCCGGCGCAACCTGCGCGGCGCCTTCGCCTTGACGCCACAGGCGGCGCCGGCCAGCCTGCACTTGGCGTTGGTCGACGACGTGCTCACCACCGGCGCTACTGCCCAGGCCGTGGCGACCCTGCTTCGCCAGGCCGGGGCCAGCCGCGTCGATGTCTATTGCCTGGCGCGCACGCCGCAGCCTGCCCGAGCTTGAAGGCCTATGTGGCGCGATCGGCCGGCCCTATCGTCTTCCACCATGTCATAGCCCTCCTGGCCGCAGCCGAACTTGACTTGCCCGAACGGCGGAGGCACCGTCGCCGCTCCTGCCTTCGTCCCGCCAGGCCCCGCCATGTCCCTGCCACCTTCGCTGACCCAGCACATCGCCCGCCGTCCGCAACGCATCGCCCTGCTGCAGCACATCGCCGAACAGGGTTCGATCACCCGCGCCGCCAAGGCGGCCGGCGTCAGTTACAAGGCGGCATGGGACGCCATCGACGAGCTCAACAACCTGGCCAGCCAGCCGTTGGTCGAACGTAGCACCGGCGGGCGTGGCGGCGGCGGCGCGCGCCTGTCCAGCGAAGGGGCGCGGGTGCTGGGCCTGTACCAACGCCTGCAGAGGTTGCAGGCGCAGTTTCTGCAAGCGGCCGACAGCGGCGACGACCTCGACCTGCTGGGCCGCCTGATGCTGCGCACCAGCGCCCGCAACCAGTTGCAAGGTCGGGTCAGCGGGTTGCGCCGCGAAGGGCGCCACGACCGGGTCAGCCTGGCACTGGGCGGCGGGGTGGAGATCGACGCGCTGATCACCCCCGACAGCACCGAGCGCTTGGCGCTGGCCCTGGGGCGCACGACGGTGGCCCTGCTCAAGGCCGGCTGGGTGCGCCTGCTGGCCGAAGACGAAACCGCCGAGCCGGGCTGCAACTGTTTGCAGACCGAGGTCGAACAGGTGCAGGTGGAGGACGACGGCAGCGCCGAGGTGCGCCTGGCGCTGGGCAATGGGCAGACGCTGTGCGCGCTGGCCGAGGCCGAGTGGCTGAGCGCGCAGGCCATCGAGGTGGGCCGAACCGTACGGGCGCAGTTCCACCCTTCCTATGTGCTGATCGGTACTCCAGCGTAGCCAGACGCGCCGTCCGCCCTTGCATAGCGCAGAAGCGTTACCATGGCGCCCCGCCGTTCAGTTCAGGAGCCCACCATGTCCCACCCCTTCGATGCACTGACCCCCGACCTGGTCCTGGACGCTGTGGAAAGCCTGGGGTTTCTCAGCGATGCCCGGGTGCTGGCCCTGAACAGCTATGAAAACCGCGTCTATCAGGTCGGCATCGACGAAGCGCAACCCTTGATCGCCAAGTTCTACCGCCCAGACCGCTGGAGCGACGCCGCCATCCTCGAGGAGCACCAGTTCACGGCGGAACTGGCCGAGTGCGAGGTACCGGTAGTGGCGCCGATGCGGCACGAAGGGCGCACCCTGTTCGAGCACCAAGGCTTTCGCTTCAGCCTGTTCCCACGCCGCGGCGGGCATGCGCCGGAACCGGGCAACCTCGACCAGCTCTACCGCCTCGGCCAACTGCTCGGGCGGCTGCATGCGGTCGGCGCCACGCGCCCTTTCGAGCACCGTGAAGCCTTGAGCGTCGAGGGCTTTGGCCACGCTTCGCTGCGCACCCTGCTCGACGGCAACCACGTGCCCAAGGAACTGTTGCCGGCCTTCGAATCGGTGGCGCGCGACCTGTTGCAACGCGTGGAAGCCGTCTACGCCCGCACGCCCCATCAGGTTATCCGTCTGCACGGCGATTGCCACCCCGGCAACCTCATGCACCGCGACGAGGCCTACCACGTCGTCGACCTGGACGACTGCCGCATGGGGCCGGCGGTGCAGGACCTGTGGATGATGCTCGCCGGCGACCGTGAAGAGCGCCTGGGGCAGTTGGCCGAACTGATCGACGGCTACAACGAGTTCCACGACTTCGACCCGCGCCAACTGGCCCTGATCGAGCCGCTGCGCGCCCTGCGCCAGTTGCACTACAGCGCCTGGCTGGCCAAGCGCTGGGACGACCCGGCCTTCCCGCGCAGCTTCCCCTGGTTCGGCCAGCCGCGTTACTGGGGCGACCAGATCCTGGCATTGCGCGAGCAATGCGCGGCGTTGGACGAGGCGCCGCTGAAGCTGTTCTGAAGCCTGCGCCCAAGCCTTGAACACACGGCGGGTCGCGCCACGGACGCCGAACGGGCCCGACCTCGATGCCCCGTCCGTTCAGGCGTCCTTGCCGCCACGCCGAGGAATGGCACACCGGCAAGCCGACCTGCCGCATCGCTGTCAGGCAATGCTCCGGACCGACCCACAAACCGTCTACAATACGTCGGCGTTTTGCACCCAATCTCTGCAAGGATCCACCATGCACGCTGCAAACCTGCGACGCGGGTATTTCCTGGGCCTGACCGCCTACATCATCTGGGGCCTGTTCCCGCTGTACTTCAAAGCCATCCAGAGCGTGCCGGCACTGGAAATCATCGTTCATCGCGTGCTGTGGTCGGCGCTGTTCGGTGGCGTGTTGCTGATGCTCTGGAAGCATCCGGGTTGGTGGCGCGAGCTGCGCCAGCACCCGCAGCGCCTGGCAATCCTGGCCCTGAGCGGCAGCCTGATCGCGCTTAACTGGCTGACCTACGTGTGGGCGGTGAATAGCGGGCGCATGCTCGAAGCCAGCCTGGGCTACTACATCAACCCCTTGGTCAACGTGCTGCTGGGCATGCTGCTGCTGGGCGAGCGTCTGCGCCGCCTGCAATGGCTGGCCGTGGGCCTGGCGCTGGCGGGCGTGGCGCAGCAGGTGTGGCAGGTCGGCAGCCTGCCGTGGGTGTCGCTGGTGCTGGCGCTGACCTTCGGTTTCTACGGGCTGATCCGCAAGAAGGCGCCGGTCGCGGCGCTACCGGGCCTGGTGGTGGAAACCTGGATGCTGGTGCCAGTGGCGCTCGGCTGGCTGTTGCTGCACCCGAACGCCGTCAGTGCGGAGCCGGGCTTCTACACCACCTCCGAAGCGCTGTGGTTGATGGCGGCCGGGCCCGTGACGCTGGTGCCCTTGGTGTGTTTCAACGCGGCGGCACGGCACTTGCCCTACACCACGCTGGGCTTTTTGCAGTACCTGGCGCCGACCTTGGTACTGCTGCAAGCGGTCTGGCTGTTTGACGAACACCTGAGCCCCAGCACATTGGTGGCCTTTATGTTCATCTGGGCAGGATTGGCGCTGTACAGCGTCGATATCTGGCTGAACCTGCGCAAACGCTGATCAATAAATGATCGAAACCCTGCAGGCCACATACATGCTGGCCTGCAGAAACATCTCCCAAGGTTATGCACAGGCTCATCCCCGCGAAAACTGCATAACCTGCCTGTGTATAAGCCAGGTTCCCGCGCTCAACCCTCCGCACGCAGGTGCAACTCCACCATCAGGTCGTCGGCCAGGCTTTCCAGACGCTGCTGCAAGCGTTCGAGGGCGAGCATCGGCGGCAAGGCCAGCGAGGCCTCGGCCTTGAACAGCGGCTCGTTGCTCATCGGCGCGGGCTGCACCTGGGTGCTCAGGCGCTCCACATTGACGCCCAATTCGGCCAGCACCCGGGTGATGTCGCGCACGATGCCCGGTCGGTCGTTGCCGACCAGCTCCAGGGCGATCGGCGTGCCGCCGGCCAGCGGATCGCTGCCGCTGCGAGCCACCTGCACCCGAATGCCCTGCCCCTGCAAACCTTCCAGTGCCTGCACCAACGCGTCGTGGCGGTCGCTGGGCACCGCTACGCGCAGGATGCCGGCGAACTGCCCGGCCATGCGCGACAAGCGGCTGTCGAGCCAATTGCCTTGCTGGTCGGCGATGCACTGGGCGATGCGCTCGACCAGCCCCGGGTGGTCGGGGGCGATCACGGTCAGTACGAGAGTGTCCACGGCGTGCTCCTGCAAGCGGTGCGGCAAGCCCGCACGGTGAATGGGCATAGCGATAGAGGCCGGAGTATAGGCGCTACGCGACAACCTGCCGCAGAGCGAGCTGCACCTAAAATCGTGTACCGTTTTTATATTTATCTGGAACAATTCACTCATTTTTTGCGAACATGCGTTTTCCTAGCGTGACCTGTTGCAGCCCGAGGGGTGCAGAACGGCGTTCTTGGTCGCATGTTCACTCGCGTACGGCTTCATGTAGTATGCGCCGAACTGGACTACAAGACGTCGTCCGGTGGTCTGCCGAGGTGCCTGTGCCCAACCTCCAGCCCTCGCCCCGCCGCCTGCCGGGCATGTACGGACGCGAGCCGGAGCAAGCGCTTACAGGCTTTTTACGATGAGCGATATCGCTGAGCAGAGTGAGGCAAGCAATGACTGAACACGTTCGAGTCGGTGGCCTTCAGGTCGCCAAGGTCCTGTATGACTTCGTCAACGACGAGGCCATTCCCGGGACCGGTATCGTCGCCGAGCAGTTCTGGGACGGTGCGCAAAAGATCATCAACGACCTCGCTCCAAAGAACAAAGCCCTGCTGGCCAAGCGCGACGAGCTGCAAGCCCGTATCGACGCCTGGCACCAGGAACGTCAAGGCCAGGCCCACGACGCCGCTGCCTACAAACGCTTCCTTCAGGACATCGGCTACCTGCTGCCACAAGCGGACGACTTCCAAGCCACCACGCAAAACGTCGACGAAGAAATCGCCCACATGGCCGGCCCACAGCTGGTGGTGCCGGTGATGAACGCCCGCTTCGCCCTCAACGCCGCCAATGCCCGCTGGGGCTCGCTGTACGACGCGCTGT
The DNA here is from genome assembly GCF_002434265.1 of Pseudomonas sp. UBA6562. Classification (GTDB taxonomy): domain Bacteria; phylum Pseudomonadota; class Gammaproteobacteria; order Pseudomonadales; family Pseudomonadaceae; genus Aquipseudomonas. Next base: position 398,161 of record NZ_DJJS01000006.1, read on the forward strand.
ACGGCACCGACGCCATCGACGACGAAGGCGGCGCGGAAAAGGGCCAGGGCTACAACAAGGTCCGCGGCGACAAGGTCATCGCCTTCGGCCGCGCCTTCCTCGATGAAGCCGCGCCGCTGGAAAACGGCTCGCACGCCGACGCCACGGCCTATCGCATCGAAGCCGGCCAGCTGGTGGTCGCCCTCAAAGGCGGCAGCAGCGGCCTGCGCAACCCCGAGCAACTGCTCGGCCTGCACGGCGACGCCGCCGCGCCCACCGCGATCCTGCTCAAGCACAACGGCCTGCACTTCGAAATCCAGATCGACGCCAGCACCCCGGTCGGCAGCACCGATGCCGCCGGCGTGAAGGACATCCTCATGGAGTCGGCGCTGACCACCATCATGGACTGCGAAGACTCGGTCGCCGCCGTCGATGCCGACGACAAGGTGCTGGTCTACCGCAACTGGCTGGGCCTGATGAAGGGCGATCTGGCGGAGAACGTCAGCAAAGGCGGCAAGACCTTCACCCGCACCATGAACCCGGACCGCGAGTACAGCGCGCCCAACGGCGGCACCGTCACCCTGCACGGCCGCTCGCTGCTGTTCGTGCGCAACGTCGGCCACCTGATGACCAATCCGGCCATCCTCGACGCCCAGGGCAACGAGGTGCCCGAAGGCATCCAGGACGCGCTATTCACCGTACTGGCCGCGGTGCACAACCTCAACGGCAACACCCAGCGCAAGAACACCCGCAGCGGCAGCGTGTACATCGTCAAACCGAAGATGCACGGCCCTGAAGAAGTCGCCTTCGCCGCCGAGATCTTCGCCCGCGTTGAGCAGTTGCTGGGCCTGCCGGCCAACACCCTGAAGGTCGGCATCATGGACGAGGAACGCCGCACCACGGTCAACCTCAAGGCCTGCATCAAGGCCGCAGCCGAGCGTGTGGTGTTCATCAACACCGGTTTCCTCGACCGTACCGGCGACGAAATCCACACCTCCATGGAAGCCGGCGCCGTGGTGCGCAAGGGCGTGATGAAGAACCAACCGTGGATCGCCGCCTACGAAGACAACAACGTCGACGTGGGCCTGGCCACCGGTCTGCAAGGCCGTGCGCAGATCGGCAAGGGCATGTGGGCCATGCCGGACCTGATGGCGGCCATGCTCGAACAGAAGATCGCCCACCCCCTGGCCGGCGCCAATACCGCCTGGGTGCCGTCGCCCACCGCTGCCACCCTGCACGCGCTGCACTACCACAAGGTCGACGTGCAGGCGCGTCAGGCCGAACTGGCCAAGCGCACCCCGGCGTCGGTCGACGACATCCTGCGCATTCCGCTGGCCGGCGACACGCAATGGTCGGCCGAAGAAATCCGCAACGAGCTGGACAACAATGCCCAGGGCATTCTCGGCTACGTGGTGCGCTGGATCGACCAGGGCGTGGGCTGTTCGAAAGTGCCGGACATCAACGATGTCGGCCTGATGGAAGACCGCGCCACGCTGCGGATCTCCAGTCAGCTGCTGGCCAACTGGCTGCGCCATGGCGTGGTCAGCCAGGAGCAGGTGATGGAGAGCCTCAAGCGTATGGCCGCCGTGGTCGATCGGCAGAACGCGGGCGATGCGCTGTACCGCCCACTGGCCGACGACTTCGACAGCAACATCGCCTTCCAGGCGGCGGTGGAACTGGTGGTCGAAGGCGCCAAGCAGCCCAACGGCTACACCGAGCCGGTGCTGCATCGTCGTCGTCGGGAGTTCAAGGCGCGTAACGGGCTGTAAGCCGCCGCGCCGGCCTGTGGGTGCGCGAAGGCGCGCCTACAGGCTCAGCTCTTTGCTCACCAATTCCAGCAAACGGGTCAGGTCGACCGGTTTGAGCAGCACATCGAGCACACCCAAGTGCATCGCCTTGACCGCTTCCTGCACATCGGTGTCGCCCGACACCACGATGATCGGCAACTCCGCCCGCTCCGACGCCCGCACGTGACGGATCAGCGCCAGGCCGTCTTCGGGCTGCATGCGCAGGTCGGTGATCATCAGGCCGATCGAAGGCCGCATCCTCAAAGCCGCACGCGCCTGCTGCACGCTGTCGGCCACGCTGCATTCCCAGCCACGACTTCTCAGGTACGCCGCCAGCGCTTCGCGGTTGATCGCGTTGTCGTCCACGACCAACACGGAAGGAGCCGGGCCCGCCGGCGCGCTGACATCGGCCAGCGCACGGCGCTCGGCGTCGCTCAGGATGTCGTCTTGCTCAGCCATGCTCATCTCGTCAAAAAAATCCCTTCAAAACAGTTAAGACCGCAGTCATAGCTATAACCGACTGCCTTTCGTCGGAAATTTGACGCACAAGGCAGCGATGTTTGCGCCACATCACGACTGCAGGTCTATGGCTGGGTTATGCGTCCCTTCACACCTTGCAGGTGATCGACGATGGTTTGCGTGCAGGTCAGTACAGCAGCAAGCCTTGATAGCCCTCGGCCAGCGCGCCGCAGCAGGCAATGCGGCGCTGCGCGGCCTTATATGGCAGGCATAGACTTACGTCCAATGTAAAGCTTGCCCACATCGTCCGACCATGGGCCTTACAGCAACAAGCAATAACAAGGATTGTGCCAAGTGCGCCGTCTCACCCTGCGACCGATGCCATGAGCCAACAGGACGCCTTCGATCAAGCGGGCAAGACCGCCGTGCGCCAGAACATCCTGGGCATGCTGCAATTCCTGCAACGCTTCCCACCCTTCAACCAGATGGAACACGGCCACCTGGCCTACCTGGTGGAACAGTGCCAGCTGCGCTTTTACGCAAGCGGCGAAACCATCGTCAAGCCTGCCGATGGCCCGGTGACGCATTTCTTCATCGTCAAGCAAGGCCGTGTGGTCGGCGAACGCCAGCACGCGCGGGGCGCCGACACCACACCCACCTTCGAGATCACCGCCGGCGAATGCTTTCCGCTCGCCGCCCTGCTCGGCGAGCGCGCCACGCGCACCGAGCACCTGGCCGGCGAGGACACCTTCTGCCTGCAACTGCACAAGGCGGCGTTCGTCCGCGTGTTCTCGCTGTCGGAGGCGTTCCGCGATTTCGCTTTACGTGGGGTCAGCAGCCTGCTCGACCAGATCAACCAGCAGGTGCGCCAACGCGCGGCGCAGACCCTGGGCACGCAATATTCGCTGAATACGCCCCTGGCCGAGCTGGCCATGCGTCATCCCGTGATGTGCGCCGCCGACACGCCGGTGCGCGAGGCCGTGCGGCAGATGCACGAGCAACAGGTAGGCAGCATCGTCATCGTCGATGGGCAGCGTACCCCCTGTGGCATCTTCACCCTGCGCGACTTGCGCCAGGTGGTGGCCGAGGCCAACGCCGAGCTGGACGCGCCCATCGCCCGCTACATGACCGCCGCGCCGTTCTGCCTCAGTGCCCAGGCCAGCGCCTTCGACGCGGCGCTGGCGATGACCGAGCGGCACATCGCCCACGTCTGCCTGGTCGACCACGGGCGCCTGTGCGGCGTGGTCTCCGAGCGCGACCTGTTCTCCCTACAGCGGGTCGACCTGGTGCACCTGGCGCGCACCATCCGCCATGCCCCACGGCTGGAGACCCTGATCGCGCTGCGTGGCGAGATCGGCCAACTGGTCGAGCGCATGCTGGCCCATGGCGCGTCCTCGACGCAGATCACCCAGATCGTGACCCTGCTCAACGACCACACCGTGTGCCGGGTGATCGAGCTGACCCTGGCCGAACAGGGCGACCCCGGCGTGCCCTTCACCTGGCTGTGCTTCGGCAGCGAGGGACGGCGCGAACAGACGCTGTACACCGACCAGGACAACGGCATCCTCTTCGAAGCGGCCGATGCGAGCGAGGCCGAGGCCGTACGCCTCCGCCTGTTGCCGCTGGCACGGCTGATCAACCAGCAGCTGGCGCGCTGCGGCTTCAGCCTGTGCCCCGGCAATGTGATGGCCGGCAACCCGGAACTGTGCCTGTCGCGTACAGAGTGGGCACGACGCTTCGCCGGGTTCGTGCGCGAGGCCAGCCCGGAACACCTGCTGGGCTCGACCATCTACTTCGACCTGCGCGCGGTGTGGGGCGACGAGCAGGGCTGCGAGCAACTGCGTCAGGGCATCCTCGCTCAGGTCGCGGACAATCGCCTGTTCCAGCGCATGCTGGCCGAAAACGCCCTGCGCCAGCGCCCGCCCGTGGGCCGGCTGCGCGACTTCGTGCTGACCCGCCAGGGCAACGACAAGACCGCCACCCTCGACCTCAAGGTGCAGGGCCTCACACCCTTCGTCGACGGCGCACGGTTGCTGGCCCTGGCCCATGGCATCGGCGCCAACAACACCCTCGAGCGCCTGCGCCAACTGGCCCAGCGCGAGGTCATCGACGCCTTGGACGCCGCCGCCTTCGAAGAGGCCTACCACTTCATCCAGCAGACCCGCATGCAACAGCACCAACGCCAGAGCCGCGACAACCAGCCCTACAGCAACCGCCTCGACCCGGACAGCCTCAACCACCTCGACCGGCGCATCCTGCGCGAATCCCTGCGCCAAGCGCAGCGTCTGCAAAGCAGCCTGGCGCTGCGGTATCAGCTATGAACCCGTTCGCCTGGCTGCGGCCGGCCACGCCCCTCGTTCAGGAGGCCCTGAAAACGCGCCTGGCACGCTTGCCGCAGCCCACGCCCTGGCGCACTTGCAGCCTGCGCGAACAGCGTTGGGTGGTGCTCGACTTGGAAACCAGCGGCCTGAACCTGAACCGCGACCAGGTGCTGTCGATCGGCGCGGTGGCCATCGACGAGGGCGCCATAGACTTCAGCCAGCAATTCGAACGCACCCTGCACCGCCCCGAGCAGAAGACCACCGCCAGCGTGCTCATCCATGGCCTGGGGCCCAGCGCCCTGGCCGCCGGCTGCGACCCGGCCACGGCCTTCGTGGAACTGCTCGAATTCATCGGCGACAGCCCAGTGCTGGCCTTCCATGCCCCCTTCGACCAGCACATGCTGACGCGCGCCTTGAAGCACAGCCTGGGCCACCGGCTGCAATCGCCCTTCGTCGATGTGGCCGACCTGGCGCCGATGCTCAATCCCGACGTGGCCATGCGCGAAGCCGGGCTGGACGCCTGGGTCGCGCACTTCGGGCTGGAAGTGGCCGAGCGTCACCACGCCAGCGCCGACGCCCAGGTGACGGCCGAACTGACCCTGATCCTGTTCAGCCAGGCGCGTCGCCAACAGCTCGACAGCCCTCAGGCGCTGCTCCAGCGCTTGCACGCCTGGCGTCGACGCAAGGCCCACCACCAGGGCTTGTGAGGGCAGTCAGCGCCACTGGTGATCGACCACAACCAGCTCGCGCGCAACCTTCGTCAGGCGACGCGATGATTGGCTGCTGCGGCGAGTACCCACCCCACCTACAGACCCCATTACCGCACCCAACCGTCGCAAAAGCGCCAGCGTGACCCGCTCATCCAAAGCGGAGCCACCCCATGAGCCTGGAACACTTCAAATCCTTCGATCTGCCTTTGAGCGCTCTGCTCACCCCGCCGCCGCCACCCGACCCGACCTTGCCGCTGCTGAACGCGCGCCAACGCTACTTCGCCGACCTGGCCGACTACTGGCTCTCCGGCACATCGTCTGCGAGCAGCCGCCAAGCCCAGTTGGGCGAGATTCTGCGGCGACAACTGCTGGCGCAAATCGCTATGCGCGAAGGCGACCACACGCTGGGTTCCAACCATGCCGAGCTGATGGCCTGCTGCGTGAACCTGCCCCTGCCCTCGCAACGCCAGCATCTGCCGGCGGCGCAGCGTCCGCAGGTGTACCGGCCGGTGCTGAGCATCACCACGCCGCATTGGCGCTGCCCCTTGCGCGGCGCTTTCGTGATCGTCGAGGGCGGCCCCGAAGGCGGCATGCCCGATCCTCGCCAACCCGGCGAATACGCCCTGCTCTGCAGCCTGCCCCATGGCATCGAGGCCTTCGACAGCCTGGCCGAACTGCACGTCGAGCTGTGCGAACGGCTCGACGACCCGCAACAGAGCCGTCCGCTCCTGCGCCATCTGCACAGCGACGAGGATCGCGAGCGGGCCTGCAATGCCGAGCGCCTGCGCTATGAGTGGTTCAACGACGACTTGGTCCAGGCCCAGGTTCAGGACTTGATCGACGGGCAACGCACCGCCCTCATCGCCCTCTGGGAAAACGCCGCGCGACGGTCGCTGGCAGATCTGTCGGTCCTGGCCAAAGACCTACAAACGGCCGCCGATGTCGTGCCCTGGATCGACAGCCGCTCGGGCCTGCAAACTCGCTATGGTCTGCTCCTGGAACGCAACTCGCCGGCCTGGCTGCGCCATGCGTCGGCCCAGGGTCTGACCCACATCATGCAGACCGTGCAGGAGCTGGTGGTCGCCATCGACCAGGCATCGGCTCCAGGCATCCTCAACCCCGAGCAGTTCCTCGAGCGCAACAGTTTGCTGGCCTGGACCCGCGACCGTCTGCGCAGTACCTTGCGCCAGCGCCACCAATTGGATCTCGACCCGCTCCATGTGTACGTCAGCGTGACCCTGGCCAGGCAGAAGGGCCCGGTGCTGCACCCGGGCATCACCACCGCCTGGATTCCTGCCGCCAGCCGTCCGCAAGTGGGCGATAGCGTCGAGCTGGTGCGCCGCACCTACCGCCTCGACGAACTGGCCCTGATCAATGTCAGCCTGCTCGACATCGACTACTGGCTCACCGCCAGGGTGCACGACGCGGACGACCACACTGTGTCCGGCATCACCCCCATTCAGATCCGTGCCATGGTGCGCGAACTGAACGTCGGCGAGAGCTATAGCCAATACCTGCGTACCCACCTGCTGACCTCGACGCAGGCGCAGTGGCGCAGGGATCGCTACATCGACATCAGCCGCGCGCGCATGCGTGCGGAGCTGGCCAAGGCGCACCACGCCGGGCACCTGCTGGAAGATCCGTTCGAGCGCGGTTTCGCGTGGGCGACGCTGGTGCTGGACCACCCGCACGCCCAAGCGCGCCAGCAATTGCCCGTGCAGCGTCTGAGCGTGCGCCAGCTACTGCTGGGCGGGCATACCCTGCACGATGTCATGCTTGTCACGCCCGACGGGGCTGGCTTCTCGCGCTTCCTGGCGTACACCCCGGATGCGCCAGATAGACGCGCCTGGCGGGAATTTCGCAACACCCGCCACCTGCTCCGGACGCTGCGCAGCAAGCCCGCACTACGCAAATACGTCAAGGAACGTCTGCCGCTGCTCGACCCCGAGCAGGTCGAACGCTGGCTGACCAAGGGCGGCCTGGGCGCCATCGCGCAACGCCCGGAAATCGACGACGACTTCCAGAGCGCCCGCTATCTGGCCGAAGTCAACGCCACTCTGGCGCGCGTCGATGCCAGCACCAACACCAAGCTCGAACTGTTGGGCGAGCTGACCTTGCATGCGCTGTCGATCCTGCTCGACCTGATCAGCCTGGTGATCCCAGCGCGCACTTTGGTGCCGGTGGCACTGGCGCGTTCGATACTGTCGGTGATCGACGCCAATACGGCGTTCAAGGAAGACGACCGCGTCGGCGTGCTCAAACACCTGGTCGAATCCTTCACCCACATCAACGATGCGATCAACAACATCGGCGGCACCACCGTGATGCGTCGGGCCATTCGCGCCATTCCCCCGACCCCACCATTGAAGCTGCCGCCCGCCGCAGCCATCAACATCGACACCGACAAGCTGCGTTACCGGGTCGACGGCATTCACAAGGAAGGCATCTACGAGCAGCCGTCGCCTTATGCGGGCTTGTCGCTGTACTACATCAAGGACGCGGCCGGCGTGAACTATCAGGTCGCGTTCGATGGCTACCGCTGGCGAGTGCTCGACCCGCGTATGCCCGACGCGTACATCAAGGTACCGGTCAAACGGCGCGCGGATGGCGAGTGGGTCGTGGATTCGCCTGTGCTGTGGTACGACGGCTTGCCCGATCTGGAGACGCTGTTGACCGAGTGCCGATTGCCGGAACGGCCGATGGGCGTCGAGCCCCCTGGTGGGGACGGCCTGTTCCAATACGAGGGGCAGCTGTATCTACTGGCGGGGGAACAGGCGTTACCGCTGCGTGCGCACTTGCTCGACCATCACTACCACCTGCTGATTCCGAACCAGCCGAATGGTCCCGCTACGGCCTGGGCGATCCTGCGCTGGCGCGACGGGCAGTGGCGCATCCGGGTGCGTCAGGCCGGGCGCAGCAGCGATTGGCTGGCGCTACCGGCCGCTTACTCGGTCAGGCGCGGGAGCAGCGCGTCCAGGCGCTGATGCAAGGCGCTGCCGCTCGGCCAATTGCGCAGCAGGCGCGCCCGGTCGCGGGCGTAGGCGGCGGCGAAGCTGCGCTGGGTGGCATGCTGGCACATGGCGTCGAGGTCGATCAGCGACCATTGCCCGTCGACCCAGAACAGGTTGTGTCCCTTGAAATCGCCATGGCTGATGCGTTCGCGGATCAGCTGTCGCATCAGGCTGACCAGCGCATCGACCTGCGCCTGCGGCGCCTGGCCGTCGTCCACATAGGGCGCGAAGCACTCGGTCAGGTCCGGGCCGTCGACGTAGTCGGTGATCAGGTAGGCGCGGCCACGCAGGCCCAGCACGCGCCGCTCCAGCACCGCCAGCGGGCGCGGGGTGGCGATGTCGAGGAAGGCCAGGCGCTGGCCTTCGATCCAGGAATGCCAGGCCCGGCTGGGGCGCCAGAAGCGCTTGAACCAGTGTGCGGTGTTCTTGATGTTGTAGCGCTTAATCACCAGCGCCCGGCCGCCCACCTCGACGCGCGCCACGCTGGCGGCGCCGCCGGTCTTGTACAGGTGGCCCTGGTCGATCAGCGAGTCGGCCTGCTCCAGCACCGGCGACAGGGCGTCCACTTCGCTGCGGCGAATCGCCTGCAACTTCGACAGGCTGCGCTCGACGCTGAACAGGCTGCATTCGCGGCCGGCCTTGTCCAGGTAATCCTTCTGCCGCCAGGCGCGCACCTTGTCGACTTGTTTCTGCAACGCCTCGAGCGGCAGCGCATGTTCGGCGTTGGCCAGCAGGTAATGCACCAGCAGCTCTTCGAGGAACGGCTCCAGACGCTTGGGCAACTGGGCGAAGAACACCCCGAGGTTTTCCAGCACGCGCTGGCGCGATAGGGGCTTACCTGGGGTTTCGGCCTTGATGCCGGCGCCGTCGATCAGGTACAGGCGCTCACCTTGGCGCAGCAGGTTGTCCAGGTGCAGGTCGTCTTGCCACAGGCCTACCGCATGCATGCGCGCCACGGCCGCCAGGGCCTCGCCGATCACCTGCTGTTGGCCGTCGCTCAATGCGGGCTGGGTCGCCACCTGCTGCCAGGCATCGTCCAGGCTTTGCGCCTGGCCGAGAAATTCGAACAGCAGCCAGCCGCCCTGGCCTTCGACCAGACCGTCGGCGAGCAGGGTCGGCGTGGTCAGGCCTTGCGCGGCCAGCAGACGCACGCCTTCGAGCTCGCGCTGGAAATGCCGCGCCGCGTTGCCACCGACCAGCAGCTTGGCCAGCACTGGCGTGCCGCGCCACAGGGCCGCGCCCACGTAACGCTGGCCCGGCAACACGCGCAGCAGGCTGAGCAATTGCAGGTCGGCAGGCCCGGCGGCATCGGCCAGGGTCAAGGTCAGCGGCAGGCTCGGGTTGCGCCCGGCCTGTTTGAGTTCGGCCAATTGCATCAGCGCGCTCCCTTTTCACGGTGCCGGCGCAGCAGATGCTGTTGCCAGTCGCCCACCACCGCGCTGTCGGCGGGTTGGTCGAGGTAGGCGGCCAGCAGCAGGCGCAACTCGCCTTCGTTCCAGACGCGGGCGCGGCGCATCAGCGGCTCGAGGTCCTTGAGGCGGTCGCGGCGGCCGAACAACAGCGGCCGGGTCTTCTCCAGGTCGATCAACTGCGCCTGCCAGCCGCTGCGCCGTTCGCGCAAGAAGATGTGCTTGGGGTAGAAGCAGCCATGCACTTGCCCGGCACCGTGCAGGGTGCGCGCCAACTGGCCGCAGGCTCGCAGGATGCCGTCGCGCTGCGCGTCGCCCAATTCGGGCCACTGCGCCAGCAGGCCGTCCAGGTCGCGCCAGTCGTCCAGGGCGCGGGTCAGCAGCATCGCCCGATGCGCCTCACGATCTTTGCGCTGGCCGTAGAACACCGCCTGCAACGCCGGGATGCCGAGCGTCTGATAACGGCGGATGTTGCGAAACTCGCGGCTGAAGGTCGGCTCGCCGAAGGGTGCGTGCAGGGTGCGGGTCAGGTAGTCGGCCTGGCGCTTGAGGTAGTAGCCCTTGCCCTCCAGCTCCAGGCGATAGACGCTGCTCCAGCCGCCACGTCCGGTATTGGGTTCGTCGACGGCCTCGAGCTGCAAGCTCCACAACGCTTCGAAATCGTTCAGGCCGTGACGCTGCAACAAGGCGACGTCCTCGCTGGCCAGGTAATCGGTCATTCCCTTCCCTCGAAAAAGCTCAGCACCTGGGCGATGCGCCGTTTGTCTTTGCTATTGAGCCGCGCATGGCCGCGGTAGTGCAGGTAGAAGCGCAGGCGCTGGGTCGCCGAGAGGTGGTACTTGGCCACCTTGTCCAGGCAGGCCAGGTCCTTGATCACCCGATGGCGCAGCATGAAGCCACGCCAGAAGTCGCCGGTCGGGCAATCGATGAAGAACACCGTGCCCTGATCGTCGACCAGCAGGTTGCGCCACTTGAGGTCGTTGTGGGTGAAGTGGTGGTCGTGCATCACCCGCGTGTGGCGGGCCACCTGCCGGCACAGGTGCGCCACCCAGGCGCGGTCGGCCAGGCGCGGATCGTTGCGCTCGGCCAGCACCGAGAGGTCTTCGGTGCGCGGCAGCTCGCGGGTGATCATCGCGCCACGGCCAAAGGCCAGGCCCTTGCGCTCCAGGCCCCAGGCGACCACTTCGGCGGTGGGGATGCCCCACTTGGCGAACTGCTTGAGGTTCTGCCACTCGGCCTTGATCCGCGGGCGGCCCAGGTAGCGGCGCAGGCCCTTGCCGGCGCCGGTGTAGCGCTTGACGTAGTAGTTGACGCCGTCACGCTCGACGCGCACCACTTCACTGAGCGGGTCGCGGGTCAGGCGCTCGCCTTGCAGGGCGAACACCGCCTCCAGGCTGCCGAAGTCCGCAGCCAGGTGTCGATAACCCGGCTCCAAGGTCCAGCCGGCCATCAGAGTGCATCCCCGTAACGCTGCTTGCGCGCGTAGAGCTTGTGCGCCTTGCGTTGCAGGTAGGCGAGCAAGGCGGCCTCGTCGCGCAGTATCTGGCGCAGCGGGCGCTGGAAGTAGCCGCGCAGGAAGCGCAGCTCGTCGCGCGGGGTCAGGCCGATGTCCAGCGCCGAGAAGTACAGCGCGGCCAGGTCCTTGTCGCGCCAGCGGCGGCTGATGCGCGTGCGCGTCTGCGCGCGGTGCAGGTCGATCAGCGACAGCTTCAGCGTGCCCGGGGCGATGGGCCGGTCGGTGTGCAGCAGGAAGTGGCAGATGTAGCAGTCGCGGTGGTTGACCCCGGCGCGGTGCATGGTGCCGGTCATGCGCGCCACCTCGGCGATCAGCGCGTGCTTGAGGGCCGGCGCCGGTGGCTGCTGGCGCCAGTCCAGGCTGAAGTCTTCCAGGCTGACGGTCGGCGCCAGTTCTTCGGTGACGATGAACGAATGCTGGTGTGCCGGATTGCTGCCGCGCTCGCCGTAGGCCACGGCGGTCATGGTCGGCACGCCGGCCTGGTGCAGGCGCTCGATGGCGCGCCATTCCTGGCCGGCGCCAAGCACCGGCAGCTTGGCGCTGAACAGGTTCTTGAACACCTCGCCCCAGCCGATGCCGCGGTGGATCTTGACGAAGTAACCAGCGCCGTCGACTTCGGTACGCAGCGTGCGGCGCCCTTCGAGCTCGCGGTACACCTCGCCCTGCAACCCCTCGACGGCCTCGAACGGGTCGCGCCCGGCCCACAGTTGCTTGAATGGCTCAGCCAGAATCAGCTTCATGGGCGGGGCTCCGCGAGGATCACGTCGGCGGCATGCTGCGGCATGCTGTAGAGGTCGGCGCTGTCGGCGAAGGCCAGGCCGTTGCGCGACCAGGCGGCGCGCCGGTCGGGCGCCTGGAGCATGCGTGCCAGGTAGTCGTCGAGCTGCGCCTGGGCGAAAGGCTCGTCGAGCACCAGGCCGCAGTCGGCTTCTTCGATGTAATGGGCATAGCCACACACCTTCGACACCAGCACCGGCAAGCCGGCCACCAGAGCTTCGAGCAGCACGGTGCCGGTGTTTTCGTTGTAGGCGGGGTGGATCAACAGGTCGGCGCCGAGCAGAAAACGCGGGATGTCGCTGCGGCCCTTGAGGAACTGCACCTGCTCGCCCAGGCCCAGGGCGGCGCTTTGCAGCTGGAACACCTTGGGGTCGTCCTGCCCGATGACCAGCAGCCGCGTGCGCTTGCGCAAGTCGCCGGGCAAGGCGGCCAGCGCCTTGAGGCTGCGGTCCACGCCCTTGGTCTTGAAGCCCGAGCCGATCTGCACCAGCAGCAGTTCGTCGGCGCCGACGTCGAACTCCTGGCGCAGGCCAGCCCGGATGTCTTGGGCGTTGGCCGGTGCGCGGCGGTCCTGGGAGATGCCTGGCGGCAGCAGGTGGAAGCGTTCGGCCGGGGTGCCGTAGTGCTTGACGAACAGCGGCTGCTGCACCTCGGAGATCATCAGCACCTGGGTCTTGGACTCGCGGACGAACACTGCCCGCTCGTAGTCGGCGAAATGCTTATAGCGGCCCCAGCGACGGTACAGGTTGCCGCGCAGGGTCTGGGCCTTGTCTTCGAAGCAGCCGTCGGCGGCGTAGTACACGTCCAGGCCCGGCATCTTGTTGAAGCCGATCAGGCGGTCGACCGGGCGCCTCGCCAAGTCGGCCGCCATCCACGCGCTGAGCTTCTCGTTGCGGCGGTGGTTGAACAGCGCCTTGACCGGCGCCACCAGCACTTCGAAGCCAGGGGGGATGTCGCCTTCCCAGATCAGGGTGTAGACGCGGATCTGGTGCCCGCGTTGCTGGCACTCCAGGGCGATGCGCATGAAGTCGCGCTGCAGGCCGCCGAAGGGAAAGTATTTGTAGAGCACGAAAGCCAGTTGCATCAACGAACATCCTCAGCCAGCAGCAGCGCGCTCAGGCGGCTCGCCACATGCTCGGGATTCAGGCGAGTGAAGCACAGGGGCCACTCGCGTTTGAGATCGAACCGGCGCAGGTCTTCGGCGCTCGGTTTGTAGGTGCACTTCTTTTGCAGGCACGGGGCGCAGGGGAAATCGCTGGCCTGGTGCACTTGGGAGCGGCCGTAGGCGCCGGTCAAGCCGGGGTTGGTCGGGCCGAACAGGGAAATGGTCGGCACGTCCAGTGCCGCGGCCAGATGCCCAAGCCCGGTATCGACCGCCACGCAGGCCTTGGCCGCGGCCAGCACGCGGGCCACGCCGACCAGGTTCAGGCGCGGCAGCACCTGGCAGTGGCTCAAGCCCTGGGCGATGCGTTCGGCGCGGGCCTTCTCGGCCTCGTTGCCCCACGGCAGGCAGACTTGCAGCTTGCGCCGCCCCATGCGCTCGGCCAGCTCGCGCCAGTAGGCCTCCGGCCAATGCTTGGTGGCCCAGGTGGTGCCATGCAGGAACACTACGTAGGGCGCGGCGGGCGGCAGTTGCAGACGGGCCAGGTCCAGGCCGTAGTCGCCCAGGCCTTCGGGCAGGTCGTAGGCCAGGGCCATGGCGAACAGTTGCCGCGTGCGTTCGACGGCATGTTGGCCGACCGCGACCGACAGGCGCCGGTCGTAGAAGCGGCTCGACAGCCCTTCGCGCGCCGAATAGCGGTCCAGCCCGGCCACCGGGGCCTTGACCAGGCGCGTCAGCCAGGCCGACTTGAGCAGGCCCTGGGCGTCGATCACCAAGTCGTAGGTGTGCTCGCGCAGGCGCTGCCTGAACGCTTTGAACTCGCCGCTCTTGAGCGTTTGCCAGAGGCTCTTGCGCCAACGGCGGATGGCCACCGGAATCACTCGATCGACCGCCGGGTGCCAGGTCGGAATCTCGGCGAAGCCCTCCTCGACCACCCAGTCGAAGCGGATGCCGGGAATGGCCTGCGCGGCGTCGGTGAGGGCCGGCAGGGTATGGATCACATCGCCGAGCGACGACGTCTTGACGATCAGTACCCGCACTTAGTCGACCTCGGCCAGCAGGTTGATCGGCTGTGCGCCGTCGAGGCGTTGCAGGGCCGCGATCACGGCCTGGGGTTCGAGCAGGCGCAGGCAGTTGTAGTGGCCGAAACGACAGGTACGGTCGAAGCAGGGGCTGCACTCCAGCCCCAGGCGCACCACTTCCACCTGGTCGGCCAGAGGCGGTGTGAAGCCTGGCGAGGTCGAGCCGTAGACCGCCACCAAGGGGCGGTCGAGGGCGGCGGCGACGTGCATCAGGCCCGAATCGTTGGACACCACCGCGTCGGCGCACGACATCAGGTCGATGGCCTCGGCCAGGGAGGTTTCGCCGGCCAGGTTCACCGACTCTTCGCGCAGGCCGGGGATCAGCCGCTCGCGGATCGCTTCGCCGACCGGATGGTCCTTCTTCGAGCCGAACAGCCAGACCTGCCAGCCTTGGCGCACCAGGGCCTCGGCGACCTCGGCGTAGTGCTCGGTCGGCCAGCGCTTGGACTCGCCGAACTCCGCACCGGGACACAGCGCCAGCACCGGACGGTCCAGGGCTAGACCGAACTTGGCCAGGGCAGCGTCGCGGCTGGCCGTTTCGATGCGCAAGGCGGGCTTGGGGTAAGGCTGCGGCAGCTCGGCGCCCGGCGCGTAGGCCAGGGCCATGAAACGCTCGATCATCAGCGGGTAGCGTGCCTTGTCGAGCGTGCGCACGTCGTTGAGCAGGCCCCAGCGCATTTCGCCACGCCAGCCGGTGCGGGTGGGAATCCCGGCAAAGAACGGCACCAGGGCCGATTTGAGCGAGTTGGGCAGCAGGATGGCCTGGTCGTATTGGCCCTTGAGCGACTTGCCGATGCGCCTGCGGGTGCCCAGCTCCAGCGCGCCGTGGCCGAGTGGAAAGCTCAAGGCCTGGCGCACTTCGGGCATGCGCTCGAGCAGCGGCCGGCTCCAGTCGGGGGCCAGCACGTCGATGACGCAGTCGGGGTGACGCTGTTTCAGAACCTGGAACAGCGTCTGCGCCATCACCATGTCGCCGACCCAGCTAGGCCCAATGATCAGTATTCTCATGCGTTTTCCAGAACTCGAAAGGGCCGGCACTTGGGATGCCGGCCCTTGGAGAAGTCGGCGGACATGCCGCGCCACGGATGGCACGGCGGCTAGGCGCCGGTCTTCTTTCTTTATATTCAGGCTGTGTGGCGCACAGTGTACCACCCACTCGGCGCAACACACCCGGATGACGGATATGTCGCCGCCGCGCAGTCGATCGCGGATACGCCACAGTGATACGCAGCGCTGCCCAGCACGGTCCCCATCGTCACTCCAACCCCAACGCCCCCCAGATCCGCCGTACCTCGCGGCGCTCCTCGGCGAACTGGCTCGCGTCCACCACGCCGGCCTGCTTCTGCAACGCCTGGCGGTGCGAGGCCGAGCGGAACGTCTTGTATGCCTCGCGCAACAACGCGGCGTCGCCTGCGGGCATCAGTCCGGCCTGCTCCAGCTCTTCGAGCAGGCGGATGTTGTCGGTCCAGCGCAACAGCGCCGGATGGTCGTGGGACCAGGCCAGGGCGGCGTACTGCACCATGAACTCGATGTCGACGATGCCCCCGGCGTCCTGCTTCAAGTCGAACGGCAAGCCTGGTTCATAGGCGTTGGCCGCGGTACCGGCCGCGGTGCCCTTGCTGCCCAGGCTGGCGCGCATCTTGGCGCGCATGTCGCTGACGGCGGTGCGCAAGGTGGCGATGTCGCGCGCCTGCCCCAAGACACCGGCGCGCACGGCCTCGAAAGCCTCGGCCACCTGCTTGCAACCCACCAGCACCCGCGCCCGTACCAGGGCCTGGTGCTCCCAGGTCCAGGCTTCGTTGCGCTGGTAGCGCTCGAACGCGCCCAACGAGCTGACCAACAGGCCGGCCGCGCCCGAGGGGCGCAGGCGCATGTCGACGTCGTAGAGCTGCCCGGAGTTGGTCTGCGTGGTCAGCAGATGGATGATGCGCTGGCCCAGACGGGTGAAGAACTGTGCGCCGTCGATGGGTTTGTCGCCGTCGGTCTCGGCATGCGGGTCGCCGTCGTGGATGAACACCAGGTCCAGGTCCGAGCCATGGCCCAATTCGATGCCGCCGACCTTGCCGTAACCGACGATGATGAACGCCGGGTCGCACAGGCTGCCGTCGCTGCGCCTGGGCTGGCCATGTCGGGCGACCGTATGCCGCCAGGCCAAGGCCAGCACCTGATCGAGGATCGCCTCGGCCAACCAGGTCAGGTAATCGCTGACCTTCATCAGCGGCAGGTTGCCGGTGATCTCCGAGGCCGCCACGCGCAGGCTGTGGGCCAGTTTGAAATGGCGCAGCGCTTCCATCTGCTGCTCCAGGTCGTCCTCGGGAATGCGCATCAGCCGCTCGCGCAGTTCCGAGCCCAGCTCCGGGGCCAGCGGCGGGCTGAACAGCCGGTCTTCGTTGAGCAATTCGTCGAGCAGCAGCGGGAAGCGGGTGATCTGCTCGGCGATCCACGGGCTGGCCGCGCACAGCGTCAACAGGCGGCGCAGGGCGCCGGGGTTTTCCGTGAGCAGCACCAGGTAGGCCGAGCGCCGCGCCACCGCCTCGACCAGGGGCAGCACCCGCTCCAGCACCAGGTCCGGGTGGTCGTGTTCGACCGCCTGGGCCAGCAGGCGCGGAATGAAGGCGTCCAGACGCTCGCGGCCGATGCGCTGCATCGAACGCAGCGACGGGCTGGCGCGCAAGGCGGTGAGCCGGCGCAGGGCTTCGGCGGGGTTGCGCAGGCCGGCTTCCTGCAATTGTCGACAGGCCGCCTCTTCGTCCTGGGCCTGTTCCCACAACGGCGACCACTCGCCGCCCACCACCAGCTCGCCCTCGGTTTCGTCCTCGTCCGGGTCGGCGATGACCTGGCGGAAATGCCAGTCGATACGCTCGCGCCACTGCATCAATTGCGCATGGAAACCGTCCCAGTCGGCGAAGCCGAGCATGTAGGCCACGCGCGCGCGGTCCAGGGCATCGTCGGGCAGCATCTGCGTCTGGCGGTCGGCGATGGCCTGGATGGCGTGCTCGGTGTAGCGCAGGAAGGCATAGCCGTCGCGCAGCTCGGCGACCACCGCCGGCGGCAGGTAGCCCTGCCCTTCCAACGTCGCCAGCACTTTGAGCAACGGCCGCTGTTGCAGGCTCAGGTCGCGCCCGCCGTGGATCAGCTGGAACGCCTGGGCGATGAATTCCACTTCGCGGATGCCGCCGGCGCCCAGCTTGATGTTGTCGGCCATGCCCTTGCGCCGCACCTCCTGCTGGATCAACTGCTTCATGGTGCGCAGCGCTTCGATGGCCGAGAAGTCCAGGTAGCGGCGGTACACGAACGGTCGCAGCATGGCCTGCAACTGCGCGCCGGCCGTCTGGTCGCCGGCCACCACGCGGGCCTTGATCATGGCGTAGCGCTCCCAGTCGCGGCCCTGGTCCTGGTAGTAGTGTTCCAGCGCGTTGAAGCTGAGCACCAGGGCGCCGGAGGAGCCGTAGGGGCGCAGGCGCATGTCGACGCGGAACACGAAGCCGTCGACCGTGACCGGGTCGAGCGCCTTGATCAGGCGCTGGCCCAGACGGGTGAAGAATTCCTGGTTGTCCAGCGCGCGCTTCATGCCCTGGGTTTCGCCGCCTTCGGGGAAGGCGAAGATCAGGTCGATGTCCGACGACAGGTTCAGCTCCACCGCGCCCAGTTTGCCCATGCCCAGCACCACCATGTGCTGGGCCTCGCCGCTGCGTGCACCGACAGGCGTGCCGAATTGCTGGCAGTGGCGTGGGTAGAGCCATTGGTAGGCCTGGTCGATGCACGCGTCGGCCAGGTCCGACAAATCGCGGCAGGTTTCCTTGAGCTCGGCCTGGCGGGTCAGGTCGCGCCAGACGATGCGCACCTGCTGGCGGTTGCGCTCGCGGCGCAACTGCCGCGCCAGCGCCTCTTCGCTGGCAGCGGCAGCGGCCGTCGCCGCGATGCGCGCGCACAACTCGCCCGGCGCCAGCGGCCGCTCCAACTCGCCGCTGCCTAGCAACTCGCAGAAGACGGCCGGCTCGCGCAGCACCTGCTCCATGACGAAGTCGCTGGCCGCCGTGACCTGCTCGAACTGCCCACGCTGCACGGCGCTCCAGGTCGTGGGATCGAGTGCCGGGTGGCTGGCGACGGCATCGTGCAAGGCTTGTCGATTGCGGGCGACGACCGGTTGGAAGGCAGCGGGCAGATCGGGCGGCAAAGGCTGGCGCATGGGCTATCCTTGATCGGCGTTTGGCGGAGGGACGTCGGCAGCCGTGAAGAAGGCTTGACGGAAGAAATTGTATACAAAAGTTTTAAATAGCTTAAAAACCCTGAATAGCGGCATCAATCATCAATAAACCGCCAATGGTCTCGTATTTTTCACGCACAGAAACGATTTTTCCTACAAGCCAAAGTGCGACCGAATGTCGCTTATCTGTAGTTTCGCTACTACCCCTGCGCTGCAAAAGCATGAAATCAAAATGCATTTGTAGTAAAACTACACGCCGCCGGATCAGACCCCCGGCAATCCAAGAATTCACGACGTCTGCCCATAAGGCCAGTCGCAAACTCAGGCTCCCGATTCTGGTTGCCTTTCCGCCCTGGAGCAAGCCATGCAAGACCTCGATCCAATCGAAACCCAGGAATGGCTGGATGCCCTGGAGTCGGTCCTCGACAAAGAAGGCGAAGACCGCGCTCATTACCTGATGACCCGTATGGGCGAGCTGGCCACCCGTAGTGGCTCGCAGCTGCCGTATGCCATCACCACGCCGTACCGCAACACCATTCCCGTGACCCACGAAGCACGCATGCCTGGCGACCTGTTCATGGAACGCCGCATTCGCTCGCTGGTTCGCTGGAATGCGCTGGCCATGGTCGTGCGCACCAACCTGAAAGACTCGGACCTGGGCGGACACATCTCGAGCTTCGCCTCCAGCGCGACGCTGTACGACATCGGCTTCAACTACTTCTTCCAGGCCCCGACCGAAGAGCACGGCGGCGACCTGATCTTCTACCAAGGCCACGCCTCGCCTGGCGTCTACGCCCGCGCCTTCCTGGAAGGCCGCATCAGCGAAGACCAGATGAACAACTTCCGCCAGGAAGTCGATGGCAACGGTCTGTCGTCCTACCCGCACCCCTGGTTGATGCCGGACTTCTGGCAGTTCCCGACCGTGTCGATGGGTCTGGGCCCGATCCAGGCCATCTACCAGGCACGCTTCATGAAGTACCTGGAAGCGCGCGGCTACATCCCGGCCGGCAAGCAGAAGGTCTGGTGCTTCATGGGCGACGGCGAGTGCGACGAGCCCGAATCCCTGGGCGCGATCTCCCTGGCCGGCCGCGAGAAGCTGGACAACCTGATCTTCGTCATCAACTGCAACCTGCAGCGCCTCGACGGCCCGGTTCGCGGCAACGGCAAGATCATCCAGGAACTCGAAGGCGTGTTCCGCGGCGGTGGCTGGAACGTCAACAAAGTCGTGTGGGGCCGCTTCTGGGACCCACTGCTGGCCAAGGACACCGACGGTATCCTGCAGCGCCGCATGGACGAAGTCATCGACGGCGAGTACCAGAACTACAAGGCCAAAGACGGCGCCTTCGTGCGTGAGCACTTCTTCAATTCGCCAGAACTCAAGGCCATGGTCGAGCACCTGTCCGACGACGAGATCTGGAAGCTCAACCGTGGCGGCCACGACCCGTACAAGGTTTACGCGGCCTACCACCAGGCGGTGAACCACAAGGAACAGCCGACCGTCATCCTGGCCAAGACCATCAAGGGTTATGGCACCGGTGCCGGCGAAGCGAAGAACACCGCGCACAACACCAAGAAGGTCGACGTCGACAGCCTGCGCCACTTCCGCGACCGCTTCGACATTCCGGTCAAGGACGAAGAGCTGGAAAACCTGCCGTTCTTCAAACCCGAGCCCGACAGCGCCGAAGCCAAGTACCTGGCCAAGCGCCGCCAGGCCCTGGGCGGCAGCGTGCCACAGCGCCGCGCCAAGAGCTTCAGCGTCCCGACCCCGTCCCTGGATACCCTCAAGGCCATCCTGGACGGTTCGGGCGACCGTGAAATCTCCACCACCATGGCCTTCGTGCGCATCCTGGCGCAGCTGGTCAAGGATAAGGAAATCGGCCCGCGCATCGTACCGATCATCCCGGACGAAGCCCGTACCTTCGGTATGGAAGGCATGTTCCGCCAGCTGGGCATCTACTCGTCGGTCGGCCAGCTCTACGAGCCCGTCGACAAAGACCAGGTGATGTTCTACCGCGAGGACAAGAAGGGCCAGATCCTCGAGGAAGGCATCAACGAAGCCGGCGCCATGTCGTCGTTCATCGCCGCCGGTACCTCGTACTCGAACCACAACCAGCCGATGCTGCCGTTCTACATCTTCTATTCGATGTTCGGCTTCCAGCGTATCGGCGACCTGGCCTGGGCCGCCGGCGACAGCCGCACCCGGGGCTTCCTGATCGGCGGCACCGCCGGCCGTACCACCCTGAACGGTGAAGGCCTGCAGCACGAAGACGGTCACAGCCACCTGCTGGCCGGGACCATCCCGAACTGCCGCACCTACGATCCGACCTACGGCTACGAGCTGGCGGTGATCATCCAGGACGGCATGAAGAAGATGACCGAAGAGCAACAGGACATCTTCTACTACATCACCGTGATGAACGAGTCGTACCAGCAGCCTGCCATGCCGGCCGGCGCCGAGGAAGGCATCGTCAAGGGCATGTACCTGCTCGAGGAAGACACCCGCGAAGCCGCGCACCACGTGCAGCTGATGGGTTCGGGCACCATCCTGCGCGAAGTCCGCGAAGCGGCGAAGATCCTGCGCGAGGACTACAACGTCGGCGCCGACGTGTGGAGCGTCACCAGCTTCAACGAACTGCGCCGCGACGGCCTGGCCGTGGAACGCGCCAACCGCCTCAAGCCTGGCCAGAAGCCACAGCAGACCTACGTCGAGCAGTGCCTGAGCGGCCGCAAAGGCCCGGTGGTGGCGTCCACCGACTACATGAAGATCTTTGCCGAGCAGATCCGCCAGTGGGTGCCGAGCAAGGAGTTCAAGGTCCTGGGTACCGATGGCTTCGGTCGCAGCGACAGCCGCAAGAAGCTGCGTCACTTCTTCGAAGTCGACCGCCACTTCGTGGTGCTGGCTGCCCTGGAAG
This sequence comes from Pseudomonas sp. UBA6562, assembly GCF_002434265.1. Classification (GTDB taxonomy): domain Bacteria; phylum Pseudomonadota; class Gammaproteobacteria; order Pseudomonadales; family Pseudomonadaceae; genus Aquipseudomonas. The sequence continues at coordinate 419,433 of NZ_DJJS01000006.1, forward strand.
CCCTGGCTGACCGTGGCGAGATCGAACCCAAAGTGGTGGCCGATGCCATCACCAAGTTCGGCATCGACCCGGACAAGCGCAACCCACTGGACTGCTGAGGAGTATCTATAAGTGAGCGAACTCATTCGCGTACCTGACATCGGCAGCGGTGAAGGTGAAATCATCGAGCTGTTCGTCAAGGTCGGCGACCGCATCGAGGCCGACCAGAGCCTGCTGACCCTGGAGTCCGACAAGGCCTCCATGGAGATCCCCGCGCCCAAGGCCGGTGTGGTCAAGGAACTGAAGGTCAAGCTGGGCGATCGCCTGAAAGAAGGCGACGAACTGCTGGTGCTGGAAGCCGAGGGCGCCGATTCGGCGCCCGAGGCACCTGCCGCCGAAGAAAAACCGGCCGCCGCTGAAAAGCCTGCCGACAAACCGGCCGAGCAAGCCGCGCCTGCCCAAGCGGCAGCCCCGGCTGCGGCGAGCGTGCAGGACATCCACGTGCCGGACATCGGCTCGTCGGGCAAGGCCAAGATCATCGAAGTGCTGGTCAAGGCCGGCGACACCGTCGAAGCCGACCAGTCGCTGATCACCCTGGAGTCCGACAAGGCCTCCATGGAGATTCCGTCGCCTGCTGCTGGTGTGGTCAAGGAAGTGATCTGCAAGCTGGACGACGAAGTCGGTACCGGCGACCTGATCCTCAAGCTGGAAGTGGCCGGCGCAGCCCCTGCCGCCGCGCCTGAAAAAGCTGCCAGCGAACCGGCCAAGGCCGAGGCTCCAGCCAAGGCCGACAGCGCCGCCGAGGCTAAGGCCCCTGCCGCTGAAGCGCCAGCCGCCACCGCGCCTGCGGCCGGCAGCAACGCCAAGGTCCACGCCGGCCCCGCCGTGCGCCAGCTGGCCCGCGAGTTCGGTGTCGACCTGGGCGCGGTCAGCGCCAGCGGCCCGCACGGTCGCATCCTCAAGGAAGACGTGCAGGTCTACGTCAAGGCCATGATGCAGAAGGCCAAGGAAGCACCGGCCGCTGCTGCCGGCGCTACCGGTGGCGCGGGCATTCCGCCGATTCCGGCCGTGGACTTCAGCAAGTTCGGTGAAGTCGAAGAAGTCGCCCTCACCCGCCTGATGCAGGTCGGCGCCGCCAACCTGCACCGCAGCTGGCTGAACGTGCCGCACGTGACCCAGTTCGACTCGGCCGACATCACCGAGCTGGAAGCCTTCCGCGTGGCGCAGAAAGCCGTCGCCGAGAAAGCCGGCGTCAAGCTCACCGTGCTGCCGCTGCTGCTCAAGGCCTGCGCCTTCCTGCTCAAGGAAATGCCGGACTTCAACAGCTCGCTGGCGCCAAGCGGCAAAGCGATCATCCGCAAGAAGTACGTCAACGTCGGTTTCGCCGTGGACACCCCGGATGGCCTGCTGGTCCCCGTGATCAAGAACGTCGACCAGAAGAGCCTGCTGCAATTGGCTGCCGAGGCTGCGGCCCTGGCCGAGAAAGCCCGCACCAAGAAGCTGTCGGCCGACGACATGCAGGGTGCGTGCTTCACCATCTCCAGCCTTGGGCACATTGGCGGCACCGGCTTCACGCCGATCGTCAACGCACCCGAAGTGGCGATCCTCGGCGTGTCCAAGGCCACCATGCAGCCGGTCTGGGATGGCAAGGCCTTCCAGCCCAAGCTGATGCTGCCGCTGTCGCTGTCCTACGACCACCGCGTGATCAACGGCGCCGCCGCCGCGCGTTTCACCAAGCGTCTGGGCGACGTGCTGACCGACATCCGCACGCTGCTGCTGTAACGCTGCAACAGGGCGGCTGCCGGGACTTGCCCGACAGCCGCCCGAATCGCTTCATCGAGCTGCCACGCTCGTACCTCAACCCCGCCTCTTGGCGGGGATTTTTTTGTCGGCCGCCTCCTCTAGGCAATGGCGTACCACATGCCGACAGACAGCACGCCAAGCGACACCTGGCTGCTTGCCAGCTCATGGCACTATGATGCAACCTTGCCACATGCCCTGCCGCCAAGGCGTACCCTCCTGAAGTGAGTCTTCGATGAAAAGCCAACCCGATGCCGCCAGCCGTATGGTGGCCGAGGTCGTCACGCCACTGCCCGTGCCCTCGCGGCTGGGCATGCTGCGTTTCGAACGGCTCAACGAAGCGAACTGGGCCATGCTCTATCTGGACCCCGCCTGCGAACGTCTGCTGGGCCTGGTCGATGGCGAACTTGGCAGCATGATCGGCTCGCCCTTCGCCAGCTTCATGGAACCCGAAGCCCGCTATCGCCTGCACGATGAAATCCAGTTGCAACTGGGCAGCCGCGCCTACTACCGCGTGCGCTACACCCTGCACGGCCAGCCGGGGCCGTTGCGCGTGCTGGAGGTGGGCGAAGCGTTCAAGCAACGCAACCGCCAGCTGTTGCGCGGCTACCTGACCGTGCTCGACGACCTGCAAGACGATGCCGACCTCGACGCGCAGGCGCTGGAAACGCGCAACAACCGTCTACAATTGGCCCTGCAACTGAACCAGCGGGCGCAACAGGAACAGCTCGAACAGCTCGACCGGGTGCGTGCCCAGCAAGACCTCATCCTGCGCCTGGCACGCCAGCGCTACAGCGTCGGCAACTCCCAGCTGGAGGCGGCCGAGCTGATCACCCGCAGCGCCTGCGAGATCTACCAGGTCGATTCGGCGAGCATCTGGTACCTCAACGAGCAACGCCTGGAGCCGATCAGCGCCTGGCACCAGGCCGAAGCGCAGCACCGCGTGCTGGCACCCATCGACGCCAGCCGCTTCCCCGACTACCTCGACGCCCTGCACACCAGCCGCGCCATCGACGCGCACAATGCCAGCCACGACCCGCGCACCCGCGATCTGGTCGATACGCTGTACAGCGACAACAACGCCATGCTCGACGCCAGCATTCGCGTCGACGGCCAGGTGGTCGGCGTGCTGTGCCTGGAGCAGACCGGCAAGCCCAGGGTCTGGCAGGCCGACGAAATCGCCTTTGCCGGGGAGTTGGCCGACCAGTTCGCGCAGGTCATCACCAACCATAACCGGCGCACCGCCGCCAATGCCCTGCACCTGTTCCAGCGCGCCGTGGAGCAGAGCGCCAGCGCCTTCCTGCTGGTCAATCGCGAGGGCGTGGTGGAGTACGTCAACCCCAGCTTCACCGCCATCACCCAGTACACCACCGAAGAGGTGCAGGGGCGCCATGTCAGCGAGCTGCCGGCCCTGGAGAACCTCAACGAGATCCTCTTCGCCTCGCCATCGAGCCTGGAGCTGGGCAACAGCTGGCAGGGCGAGTTCAGAAGCCGGCGCAAGAGCCTGGAGCCCTATTGGGGTCAACTGTCGATCTCCAAGGTGTATGGCGACCACCGCGAGCTGACCCACTACATCGGCATCTACGAAGACATCACCGAGAGCAAGCTGGCGCAGCAGCGCATCGAGCGCCTGGCCTATACCGACAACCTCACCAGCCTGGGCAACCGTGCGGCCTTCATCCGCAGCCTGGACCAGCGTCTGTCGCGTGAGGACGCCAGCCCCATCTGCCTGTTGCTGGTGGACATCGACAACTTCAAGCGCATCAACGACAGCCTTGGCCACCACACCGGCGACAAGCTGCTGGTGAGCCTGGCACGGCGCCTGCGCAACAGCCTCGACGGCGCCAGCAGCCTGGCGCGCCTGGCCAGCAACGAGTTCGCCGTGCTGCTCGACGACACCAGCATCGCCGACGGGCAGAACCTGGCCCAGCGCCTGCTGCACACCCTCGACAAGCCAATGTTCGTCGACAACCAGCTGATCAACATCACCGCGTCCGTGGGCCTGGCCTGCGCGCCCTTGCACGGCAGCGACCCGCAGACCCTGATGAAGAACGCGGGCCTGGCCCTGCACAAGGCCAAGGCGGCCGGCAAGCACCAGTTGCAGGTGTTCACCGAGGTGCTGAACGCCGAGGCCAGCTACAAGCTGTTCGTCGAGAACAACCTGCGCCGCGCCCTGGCGCAGAACGAGCTGGAGGTGTTCTACCAGCCCAAGCTGTGCCTGCGCAGCGGGCGCCTGCTGGGGCTGGAGGCGCTGCTGCGCTGGAACCACCCGGAGCGTGGCATGATCCGCCCCGACCAGTTCATCAGCGTGGCCGAAGAGACCGGGTTGATCATCCCCATCGGCAAATGGGTGCTGCGCGAAGCCTGCCGCCTGACGCGCCATTTGCAAGGCGCAGGCCTGGGCGCCTTGCAGGTGGCGATCAACCTGTCGCCCAAGCAGTTCTCCGACCCGGAACTGGTCGCTTCGGTCGCCAGCATCCTCGAACAGGAAGCGGTGCCGGCGCAGTTGCTGGAACTGGAGCTGACCGAAGGCCTGCTGCTCGAAGCCACCGAAGACACCCGCCGCCAGCTCGACGAGCTCAAGCAGCTGGGCCTGACTCTGGCCATGGACGACTTCGGCACCGGCTACTCCTCGCTCAGCTACCTGAAGAAGTTTCCCATCGACATCCTCAAGATCGATCGCAGCTTCATCAACGACATTCCGGGCAACCAGGACGACATGGAAATCACCTCGGCGGTGATCGCCATGGCCCACAACCTCAAGCTCAAAGTGGTCGCCGAAGGCATCGAGACCCCCGAGCAACTGGCCTTCCTGCGCCGGCACCGCTGCGACGTCGGCCAGGGTTACCTGTTCGACCGGCCGATCCCCGGCCGCGAGCTCGAAGCGCGCCTCAAACGCTACCCGCGCGGTCCGATGACCTGACAGCGGCCCATCGACTCGGGCACACTCACGCAAACGCTTTTCGGCAGCACAGCCGCCCGCCGCTGCGCTGCGGCCGACGAGCCTTTCCTCCCAGCACAACTTTCCAGAGGTACATCCATGGTCCTGCGTTCGGAAATCCTGGTGAACAAAAACGTCCTGCCCACCGCCGAGCAAGCCCTGCCAGGGCGCGAAACGCCGATGGCGCTGCCCGAGAAGCACTTCGTCTTCGAAGACACCCCGCTGCTCGGCCCCTTCTTCGAGGATGTCGACTTCGCCATCTTCGGCCTGGGCTGCTTCTGGGGCGCCGAGCGGCGCTTCTGGCAGCGTGAAGGCGTGGTCAGCACCGTGGTCGGCTATGCCGGCGGCATCACCCCCAACCCCACCTACGAAGAAGTCTGCTCGGGCCTGACCGGCCACACCGAAGTGGTGCTGGTGGTGTTCGACAAGGCCAAGGTCAGCTACCGCGAACTGCTGGCGATGTTCTGGGAGCTGCACAACCCGACCCAGGGCATGCGCCAGGGCAACGATGTCGGCACCCAGTACCGCTCGGCGATCTTCTGCACCAGCCCCGAGCAACTGGAGCAGGCCCAGGCCAGCAAGGCGGCGTATCAGGCCGAACTGGACAAGGCCGGCTTCGGCGCCATCACCACCGAAATCGACCAGGCGCCGACCGTCTACTTCGCCGAGGCCTACCACCAGCAGTACCTGGCCAAGAACCCGCAAGGCTACTGCGGCATCGGCGGCACCGGCGTGTGCCTGCCGCCCAGCCTGCAAGGCAACTGAGCCATGGCCGGCATGACGCTGTTCCATTCGCCGCTCTCGCCCTTCGTGCGCAAGGTCATGGTGGTGCTGCACGAGACTGGTCAGCTCGGCCGCGTGACCCTGCACGGGGTGAACATCAGCCCCGTGCAGGGCGACCCGCAGCTCGAACAGGGCAACCCCATCGGCAAGATCCCGGCCCTGCGCCTGGCCGACGGCACGGTGCTGCACGACAGCCGGGTGATCTGCGAATACCTCGACCAGCAACACGTCGGCCAGCCGCTTTTGCCCCGCGAGGGCTCGGCGCGCTGGCGGCGCCTGACCTTGGCGTCGCAAGCCGACGCCATTCTCGACGCTGCGGTGTCGAGTCGTTATGAAGTGGCTGTACGCCCCGAAGACAAGCGCTGGGACGGTTGGCTCGACGCGCAAAGCGAGAAGATCCGCCGCAGCCTGGACAACTTCGAGCGCGAGCACCTCGCAGAACTCGCCTCCGGCTTCGACCTGGCCGCCATCGGCCTGGCGTGCGCCCTGGGCTACCTCGACCTGCGCCAACCTGCGTTCGGCTGGCGCGAACGGCAACCGGGGCTGGCCGCCTGGTACGCCGAGGTCGCCCAGCGGCCTTCGATGCTGGCCACCGTGCCCCAATAGAAGCGGCCGCGCCTACAAATGTTCACAGACCAGCAGCCAATTCGGCGCTCCCACGCAGCTCATCTGTAGGAGCGGCCGGTTCGGCGCTCCGATTAGCCGCGATGGCCGGCAAAGCCGCCTTGGAGCCAGCAACGCCGCTATCCTCACCGCCAACCACCGCCCCACCGCCTTGTCCTCCCTCACGCCGCCCTCCCCACCCGCGACCAGTCCAGCCGTCGGGTCAGCACCATGAACACGCCCAGCAGCGCGAAGCACAGCAGCGAGCCCATCAGCAGCGCGTAGTCTTCCGCGCCCAGCAGCCCGTACAGCAGCGCATACAGCAGAGCCAGCCCCGCCGCGAAGCCCACCCCGCGCCACAGGCTGTGCAGCACATGGCTCAGGTAGAAACCGATCAACAGCACGCAGCCGCTGGCCGACAAGCCATAGGCGGCAGTGAAGCCCAGGTGCTCGGACAACGACAGCAACAGCAGGTAGAAGAACGCCAGCGCCACCCCAACCAGCGCGTACTGCATCGGGTGCACGCTCAGTTGCTTGAGCACTTCGAAGAGGAAGAAGGCGGCAAAGGTCAGGCCAATGAACAGCACCGCATATTTGATTGCCCGCTCGCTCTTCATGTACTGGTCCACCGGGTCGATGAAGCTCACACCGAAGGTGCGGCCTTCGAAGCCGGCGCATTCCTGTTGCGCGGTGCAGCGGCGCAGCACGTCTTCCAGGTTGGTGGCGAAGAACGAGGTCTGCCATTGGGCGGTGAAGCCGTCGGCGCCCACCTCGCGGCGGTTGGGCAGGTAACTGCCGATGAAGCTCGGATGCGGCCAATCGGCCTGCATGGCGACCGTGCTGCTGCGCCCGACCGGCACCACCTGCAACTGGCCGGTGCCTTGCAGCGCCAGGTCCAGGGCGTAGTCGAACTCTGCGCCGCGCTCGACATCCACCGTCGGCAACGGCGCGTGGATACCGCCCTGCAACCAGTCCAGCCCCGTACCGGCCTCGAACGGCACGCTTCGCTCGCCTACGCGCAGCACGGGCAGGTTGGCGATGCCACGGATGTCGCTGATACCGACCACCAGGAACGGCGTGTCGAAACGATAGTCGTCGCGGTCCCCTTCCACACCCCAGTTGGCCGGCAGCTTGAAGCGGCCGCTGAGCGTGCCCTTGGCATGGAACAGCCGCGCTTGATAGATGCCGCGCGAACGCAGCTCGGTGTCGACCTTCAACGTGCTGTCGAAGGTTTCCGGCAACACGTACAACTGGCCGCTGACGGTCTGTACGTCGGGCACGCGCTGGCCGTCCTTCTCCACCCAGCGCCGTTCGAGCTTGCGGTAGGGCACCACGATCATGGGCCCGGCGACCTGCTGTTCGAAGCTGGCGCTCTGGGCGATGTCGCGCAAGACGTTGTCGCGTTGGTCCTGCCGCTCGCCGATCAGACCGCCGATCATCAACAGCGGGATCAGCAGCAACAACATCAGCAAGGCAATGGTGCCGAGTTTGAATCCTAGGGTCCTGGTCATGGCAATGGCTCTGTGGGGGCGATGAGCGCAGCATGCCTCGCCCGTATGGAGCCTTTGCGCAGCGTGTGTGGAGACTACGTGGAGATTGTGCGCGCCAGCGCTTCAGCTCACCCGGCGCAGCGGCAGGCACAGACTTACCCGTACCCCCTCGACGACGTTCTCGACCCGCAGCTCGCCGCCGTGCAGTTGCATCACTTCGGCCACGAAATTCAACCCCAGGCCAGTGCTCTTGCGCCCGCTGGCCGGGCGCGGCAAGGAGTAGAAGCGCTCGCTGACGCGGCCCAGGGCGTAGTCGGGAATGGCCGGCCCTTGGTTGAACAGGCTCAAGGCGGCGCGTTGGCCGTCGCGGCTGAGTTCGAACACCAATCTGCCGCCTGGGGGTGTGAAGTCCAAGGCGTTGTCCAGCAGATTGCTGAGCGCCTGGCGCAGCAGGAAGCCATCGCCCCATACCCGTGCGTCGACCGGCACCTGCTGACGCACCTGCACGCCCGCCATGGCGATACGCGGCGCATGGGCCAACAGCAGTTCGTCGAGCACCTCGCCCAAGGCCACCTGCTGCTCGTCTTCCAGGCGCTGCATCTGCTCGACCCGGGCCAGGTCCAGCAAGCGCTCGATCATCTGCTGCAAACGCTCGCTCTCGCCCTCGATGTTGCTGGCGAAACGGGCGCGCTGCGCTGGCGGCATGTCGCCCTGCAACAGCTCGGCCGCGCCGCGGATCGCCGCCAGCGGGCTTTTCAGCTCGTGGGTCAGGGTGTGGACGTAACGCTCCACATAGGCCTTGCCTTCGAGTTCGGTGCGCATGCGCTCCACGGCGTGGGCCAGTTGCGCCAGCTCGCCGCCCTTGTAGTACGGCAGCTCGGCGCGTTCGCCGGCGCTGACGGTCTGCGCATAGTGGGTGAGCCTGCGCAGCGAGCGTGCCAGCCACCATGACAGCGCCGCACCGACCAGCAACCCCAGTACGATCAACGCCAGCCCCAGGGTGAAAAGGTGGCGCTCGGAGCGGTCGATGTAGGGTTGCAGCGAACTGTTGGGCTTGGCCACGGTGACCACGCCGATGATCTGCCCTTCGTCGACAATGGGCGCGGCCACATGCATTACCGAACTGCTTTCGTCGCGCTCGTCACTGCGCGTGGAGCGCGCCCCGTACTGCCCGCGCAGGGTCAGGTACACGTCGTTCCAGCGCGAATAGTCCTTGCCCACTGCCTCGCCGCTGGAGTCGAGCAGCACCACGCCGTGGGCGTCGGTGACGTAGATGCGGTGGCTGACCTGATGCTTGCCCAGCCCCCAGATCTGCGCGTCGGGACTGCGCAGGCCATAGGCCTTGAGCACTTCGGGCAAACGACCCTGGGCCAGGGTGCCGGCCTTGAGGTCGTCGTGGAGGATTTCGGCCAGCAGGTTGGCGGTGTCGACCAGGGTCTCTTCCGACGACTGCCGCACCACCGGACGAATCTGCTCGCGCACGGTGCTGAGCAGAAAGTAACCGGCCAGCCCGACGAACAGGAAATACACCAGGAAGATGCGTATCCCCAGGCGCATTCAGGCCTGCTCCGGGTTGTAGCTGTAGCCCAGGCCGCGATGGGTCTGGATCGCTTCGCCGGCTTCGGCCACCTGGCGCAGCTTGGCGCGCAGGCTCTTGATGTGGCTGTCGATGGTGCGCTCGTACCCCACATCGGCGGCGACGCCCAGTGCATCGAGCAACCGCTCGCGGCTGAACACCCGCTGCGGCTGCTCGATCAGGCATTGCAGCAGACGAAACTCGTGGCGGGTCAGGGCCAGGGGCTGGCCGTGGTAACTGATCTGCATGCGCAGGGTGTCGAGGTGCAGCGGCGCAGTCTTGGTCGTTTCGATGGCGGCATCTGCCCGCGGCGCCATGCGCTTGAGGATGGCCCGCACCCGCGCTGCCACCTCGCGCGGGCTGAAGGGCTTGACCACGTAGTCGTCGGCACCGATCTCCAGGCCCACCACGCGGTCGATCTCGTCGTTACGGGCGGTGAGAAACATCACCGGCACCTCGGTGAAGCGGCGCAGTTGCCGGCAGGTGTCGAAGCCGGTGATGTCGGGCAGGCCGATGTCGAGGATGATCAGGTCCGCCGGCTGCGCGCGCTGGCGCTCGACGGCGGCGCTGCCCAGGGTCACCCACTCGGTGCTGTGGCCGTCGGCCTGCAGGGCGTAGATGAGGGTGTCGGCGATGGCGGCTTCGTCTTCGACGATGAGGATGTGGGGCATGTCAGGTGTCTATCGGGGGCGCTGCACGTCGCAGCAGATCGCATGCTTTACCACGAATCCGCCGGCACGTGCAGCTCGGTAGGGTCAGCAGCTTGGCTTGCCCGCCGTGTATTTCTCGGCCGGGTTGATCGCCGCTTTGAACTCGCGCAGCGCCTTGGCGCCGATCAGCAGCGGGTAGTTGAAGCTGCTGCGGTCGACCAGGTTGACCTCCACCGTGCGCTTCACCTCGCCCAGGCACAGCTCCAGGTCGACGACCGGGCGGCTCGACGTCTCGGGCGAATCGCCTTCGCTGTCCTCTTCTGTGCGGTTTTTGATCTTGCTGATGCGCGCGACCTTGTGCTCGTAGACCTTGCCGTCGGCATCCTCGGTGGCCAGACGGAAGCGCACCCATTGCTCGCCATCGCGGGTGAAACGCTCGATGTCTTTGGCCGACAGGGACGCGGTGTAGGCGCCGGTGTCCATCTTGGCCTGGAAGGTCTGGCCGATGTCCGACACGGTGATGTTCTCGTAGCGGCCGTACAGGGTGGGGTCGGCAGCGAACGCTGGCAGGGCCATCAGCGACAACAGGGCGAGCAGTGGTTTCACGGGGCAGGCTTCCTTGAAGGGGTTGCAGGCTTAGAGTGCCGAGACCTTAGAGGTTCGGCGCGTCCTTGGCAAAAACATAGTCTGAAACATTTACGGGCGATAACCGTCTCTGCACATTTGGCGGATGGCATGCTGCTGCTTATCATTGCGCCCTGCCACTTTCCTACAACAAGGTTCACTTATGCGTCGCCTGCTGACCGGCACCTGTGTCGCCCTTCTGCTGCTGCTCAACACCGTTGTGATGATCGTACCGCTGCTGGTCTGCGCGTTGATCAAGCTGGTGCTCAAGGGCCGCTATCGCGATTACGCCTCTGCTGGCGTGATGTGGGTGGCCGAGACCTGGGCCGAAATCGACAAGCGCATCTTCGCCGCCTGCGTGCCGACCCAGTGGGACATCCGCGGCGCGGAAAACCTGCGGCGCGATACGTCGTACCTGACCATCAGCAATCACCAGAGTTGGGTGGACATTCCGGCGCTGATGGAAGCGCTGAATCGGCGTACGCCGTTTTTCAAGTTCTTCCTCAAGAAAGAGCTGATCTGGGTGCCGTTGTTGGGGTTGGCTTGGTGGGGGTTGGACTATCCGTTCATGAAGCGGTACAGCAAGGCGTTTTTAGAGAAGCACCCAGAATTAAAGGGCAAAGATCTGGAAATCACCAAAAAAGCCTGCGAGCTGTACAAACGGCAGCCGGTCAACGTCGTTAACTACCTCGAAGGTACCCGCTTCACTCAGGCAAAGCATGCACACCAGCAGTCCCCCTATCGCCACCTGCTCAAGCCTAGAGCGGGCGGCATTGCGTTCGTATTGGCGGCAATGGGTGAGCAGCTCGACGCCTTGCTCGATGTGACCATCGTCTATCCGGGAAACAAGGCGCCGGGATTTTGGGATTTGCTCAATGGCAGCATCGACCGGGTGATCGTTGACATCCAAGTACGTGAGTTGGACCCGGCCTTATGGGAAGGGGATTACGAGAATGATCCGGCGTTTCGGCAGACGGTGCAGGGGTGGGTGAATCAGTTGTGGGCGCAAAAGGATGAGCGACTAGACAGGTTGCATGGCGTGTTCCGCTAAGTTCATTGTGAGATCCTGCGAGGGCGGAACTTCAGATCGAAACTGCCAGGGCATAGTGCAGCGGGCACTCCGCGCAGGCGATTTGGATGACCTGTACGCTCAAACATATTTTTACACCTAGCAGTTTTACCAGTATCCACCGAGACAAACCATGCATTATCTTCTGCACGGCCATAGCAGACACCTTGAGTCACGCCACAGCTGAAGCCTCATAGGCCTGCTACCTGAAATTCCATTTCAAGGAGCAGCCTAGCCAATACAAGCCGGATGGGCGGAGCACGCGCCGGTGCAGGTAGACGACATCATGAAAATACAACGGCAAATCACCACTCTTGATATCGGCACGCTTGAACATGGATTTCCGCCCATCCCTTCTTGAGGCTCACATGCCACATCTCAATCGCTTTAAAGTCTATAACCCCTATGGCTACTGTCCATTTGAGCGACCTGCATTTACTAGCGAACGCTTTGATTCGCTGTCAGCGCTTTATCATTTGGGAGCAGGCCACCGAGGCTTCTCCCCTATTTTGATGCGTTTTGTATCACCGGACAGCTTAAGCCCGTTTGCGGATGGCGGTCTCAACCCGTATAGCTACTGTAATAATGATCCGATCAACAGCGTGGATCCCTCTGGTAGGGCTGGGGTGCGGATCAACCTACAAAACAGGCAGTCGCACCCACCGCTCACGACGCGCTCTAAAATATTGATCCGTCTGGACGCCCCAGCCTATGTCAAAGCGCCAAACAGACGCGATGCGCCGCCCCCCTACCAATCTCACCCCCAAGCTTTTTCTGGCGCAGGATCACCCCCAAGCTATAATCGCGGAAAACTTCCGAGCTATTCAAAAACCCTACCACCTGGTCATACCAAGTCTATATCGTTTACTGTCGACTCTCGCCTCGATCTCGTACAACCTGATGCCCCTCCTAAATACGAAGCCTTCAAAGGTCGAATCGAACAACAGCATTCGTTACCACCCACTCAGCAAGCGGCTTATGAAGGCAAGCTGAAGAAACTGACGGAAGATTACGAAAAACTTGACCGTGTCATCAATAGTTTGGAGACCAAAAACATGTATGTCCCGCCCAAGTACCTGCAACAACGCAGTGACATGGCATTCAGACGAGACCAGATACGTGACCTGCTCGGACGATGAGATTCAGGGTGAAGACCTCTTACTATCATCAGCGTCTATGCTTGACTCGATAGCTGAGTGTTGCACTCAGCCTGGAGGCCCGGAATACAAAAAACTGAATAACGAAACCTATTGGTCCTGCAAGGCACTGGAAAACCTCACGGCGTGGCAAATGGATTCCGTCGAAACAGGGTACTCGACACACAAACCTATTTAGCGAGATTGGAAGCGTTCGCCAATAACCGACCCTAGGCTTCCTTGTCACTTCAGGGCCAAGGCGTGTCGCCGTCAAAACTTGCTCCAACACCCCAAAGCTCGTCACCGCCTGCTGCTAACCTGAACTCCAAGCTGTCGCAATGGGACGCCCTGTTGCACCTACCCTGTTTACGACTTTCCTGGCGTTCATGGAAAAAGAAGCCCCTTACACTAGGGGCTTCGTTCAATGGCTCACATCACGCCGCACTGAACGTCTTATGCGGATCGATCACAAACTTCTTCGGCACACCCTTATCGAACTCGCCATACCCCTCCGGCGCTTTGTCCAGGCTGATCACCTCCACCCCCACCACTTCAGCGATGTTGATGCGGTCCCACATGATCGCCTGCATCAGCTGGCGGTTGTACTTCATGGTCGGGGTCTGGCCGGTGTGGAAGCTGTGCGACTTCGCCCAGCCCAGACCGAAGCGTACGCTCAAGGAACCTTGCTTGGCCGCAGCATCCACTGCACCTGGGTCTTCGGTCACGTAAAGGCCTGGGATACCGATCTGGCCGGCCACGCGAGTCACCTGCATCAGCGAGTTGAGCACCGTGGCCGGCGCTTCGTGCTTGGCGCCTTCATGGCCGTGGCCACGGGCTTCGAAGCCGACGGCATCGACCGCGCAGTCCACTTCCGGCTCGCCGAGGATGTCGACGATCTGCTCGTGCAGTGGGGTGTCCTTGGACAGGTCGACCACTTCGAAGCCTTGCGACTTGGCGTGGGCCAGGCGCAATGGGTTGAGGTCGCCGACGATCACGCAGGCGGCACCCAACAGGCGGGCCGAGGCGGCAGCAGCCAAGCCGACCGGGCCGGCACCTGCGACATAAACGGTGCTGCCTGGGCCGACACCTGCAGTGACCGCGCCGTGGTAGCCGGTCGGCAGAATGTCGGACAGGCAGGTCAGGTCACGGATCTTCTCCATGGCCTTGTCGCGGTTCGGCAGCTTCAGCAGGTTGAAGTCGGCATAGGGCACCAGCACGTACTCGGCCTGGCCACCGGTCCAGTCGCCCATGTCGACGTAACCGTAGGCACCACCCGGACGGGCCGGGTTGACGGTCAGGCAGACGCCGGTGTGCTGTTCCTTGCACGAGCGGCAGCGGCCGCAGGCGACGTTGAACGGCACCGACACCAGGTCGCCGATCTGCAGGCGCTCGACATCGCTGCCCTTCTCGATCACCTCACCGGTGATTTCGTGGCCCAGCACCAGGCCGAGCTGCGCGGTCGTACGGCCGCGCACCATGTGCTGGTCGGAACCGCAGATGTTGGTGGAGACCACCTTGAGGATTACGCCGTGGTTGATCTTCCTGCCACGGGGATCTTGCATCTTGGGGTACTCGATCGTCCGTACTTCGACCTTGCCAGGCTCGATGTACACCACTCCGCGGTTACCAGACATGCTCATACCTCGCTTGATTTGTACTTATGTCGCGTTGGGTAGCGCCGGCCATCGTGGACGGCATGTGTTGCGGGAACGACAGGGCCAGGCAGCCCTTTGAACTGTGATTGATTGTGGTCTTGTCGGAGGGGGTGGCCCTGACTGGAAACGACAGAGGGATGTCTTTTCACGTCAGTGGGGGGAGGCCGATGGTGCAAGTACAGCCAGCCCGGCGACGTGATCAGCCCTGAGGCGTTGAACCGCGAGCGCAAGGGCTTCGCTTGGTTGGAAACGGGTCGACAACGGTTGCCTGGATTGGGCCGGCTGCGCCGTCCATCGCGGCTGAACCGAGTGCCGGACCGGCCGCTGCCACAGGGGTGATATGGCTGCCTGGTGAAGCCGTCCATCGCGGCTGAACGGTGCGTGGCTGCTACAGCACCACCGTCCGATTGGCATTCAAGAACACCCGCCGCTCGATGTGATACCCCACCGCCCGAGCCAGAGTCTGGCATTCGATGTCGCGGCCTTTGGCGATCAGGTCTTCGGGGTAGTGCGTGTGGTCCACCACCTCCACGCCCTGGGTGATGATCGGCCCTTCATCCAGGTCGTTGTTGATGTAGTGCGCCGTGGCGCCGACCATCTTCACCCCTTTGTTGTAGGCCTGGTGGTACGGCTTGGCGCCCTTGAAACCGGGCAGCAACGAGTGGTGGATGTTGATCGCCCAACCGTCCAGCCGCCGGCACAGCTCGGGCGACAGCACCTGCATGTAGCGCGCAAGCACCACCAACTCGGCACCGGTGTCCTCGATCACCTGCAGCACCTTGCGCTCTTGCCCGGGTTTGTCCTTGGGGTCGAGGGCGAAGTGGTGGTAGGGAATCTTGTGCCACTGCGCCAGATGCTCGAGGTCGGGGTGGTTGGACACCACCGCGACGATGTCCATGCCCAGTTGACCGATGCGCTGGCGATAGAGCAGGTCGTTCAGGCAGTGATCGGCCTTGGACACCATGATCACCACCTTGGGGCGGTGGTCGGGCGCCGTCAGCTCGAAGGCCATGCCAAAACCTTCGCTGCGCTCGGCCAGGCCTGCGCGGAACGCCGCTTCGTCGAAGTCGTCCGGCTGGCGGAATTCGACACGGATGAAGAAGCGCCCCGACAGCCGATCGTCGAAGGAATGGTGCTCGGTCACGTAGCAACGCTGCTCGAACAGGTGACGCGTAACCACATCGACGGTGCCGAGCATGCTCGGGCAATCGGCGGTGAGGATCCAGGTGTCCGGTGCCCGACTCATGCGCGTTCCCCCTAGGCTTCGATGGCCAGACCGTACTCGGACGAGGCGTCTTGCAGCCACATCCACCAGTAGTCGGCGAAGCTGCGGCGGATCACCAGTTCCCAGCTTTCCTCGCCGGTGCGGCGGATCACCAGCTGCGACTTGGCGAACACGGTGCCTACGCCCTTGCCGACCGGGAAGTTGCTCGGGTGCACGTCGTAGCTGGTCGATTTCTTCAACACGTCGCGCACGTTCGGGCCGTGCAGTTCCAGCAGGCTCTGCCCGCCGCTGACGTTGACCACCTGGATGTGCAGGCCGGCGGCGGCGTCGCGCAGTTTCTGCTCGAAGGCCACTTCCTCGCCTTGCGGCACGATCAGCAGCCACTCGTCCGGGCCCATCCATTGCAGCGACGTGTCGCCGCTGGAGACCACTTTCAAGGGGCCGGGCAGCTCGAGGCCGACGGCCGTCTGTACGGCGCTGGCGAAGGCGGCGTCATGGCCGTCGCCGCGAAGGGTCAGGTGACCGAGGAACTTGCGTTCACGCAGGGTCACGCCGGCGTTCTGCCGGCCCTTGCCGACCAGGCTGCGCAGGTCGGCGTGGTGCAGCGGCGACTCGGCCTTGGCGGAGCCGCTGGGGTTTTGCTCGAAAACGTTGATGGCGCTCATGGGTTACCTGCCTTGAATTCTGGGGTGCGCTTGCGATGCGGGCGTCGGGACATACCTGTTCCCTGTAGGAGCGGCCGGCCGGCTGCTCCTACAGGGGGTGTCAGGTCCGCACAACCTGCGGTCCGGGGCTTAGACGTTCTGCTGTTCACCCTTCGGATCGAAGAACACCGAAGACACGATTTCCGCCTCGATCACACTGCCATCGGCCTGCGGGGAGTAGACCCGCTCGCCCATGCGCTTGAGACCGCCCTTGACCACACCCATGGCGAACGAATAGCCCAGGGAGTTGAACGCATAGCTGGAGGTCACGTGGCCGACCATGTCCATCGGAATCGGCTGGTTCGGGTCGTTGACCAGCTGGGCGCCTTCGGGCAGCCAGACCTTCGGGTCCACCGGCTTGAGGCCCACCAGCTGCTTGCGGTCTTCGCGCAGGCAGTCCTCGCGGTTCATGCCGCGCAGGCCGATCCAGGGGAACGGCTTGTTGCGGCCCACGCACCAGCTCATGTTGAGGTCGTCCGGGTTCATCGAGCCGTCGGTGTCCTGACCGACGATGATGAAGCCCTTCTCGGCGCGCAGCACGTGCATGGTCTCGGTGCCGTACGGGGTCAGGTTGTACTTCTTGCCCGCCTCGACGATCTGCTCCAGCACGCCCATGGCGTAGTTGGCCTGCACGTTGACTTCGTACGACAGCTCGCCGGTGAACGAGATGCGGAACACGCGCGCCGGCACGCCGCCGACGTTGCCTTCCTTCCAGGTCATGAACGGGAAGGCGTCCTTGTCCAGGTCGATGTCGGTCAGTTCGGCCAGCAGCTTGCGGCTGTTGGGGCCGGACAGGGTCATGGTGGCCCAGTGGTCGGTCACGGAGGTGAAGTACACCTTCAGGTCCGGCCATTCGGTCTGGTGGTACAGCTCCAGCCATTGCAGCACACGGGCGGCGCCGCCGGTGGTGGTGGTCATGATGAAGTGGTTGTCGGCGACGCAGGCGGTGACGCCGTCGTCGAAGACCATGCCGTCTTCCTTGCACATCAGGCCATAACGGGCCTTGCCCACGTCGAGCTTGGTCCAGGCGTTGGTGTACACGCGGTTGAGGAACTCGCGGGCGTCCGGGCCCTGGATGTCGATCTTGCCCAGGGTCGAGGCGTCGAGCAGACCCACGCTGGCGCGCACGGCCTTGCACTCGCGCTCCACGGCGCGGTGCAGGTCTTCGCCCGGCTTGGGGAAGTACCACGGACGTTTCCATTGGCCGACGTCTTCGAACTCGGCGTTGTTCTTCACGTGCCAAGCGTGCAGCGCGGTGAAGCGCACCGGCTCGAAGATGTGCCCGCAGTGGCGGCCGGCCACAGCGCCGAAGGTCACCGGCGTGTAGTTGGGGCGGAACATGGTAGTGCCCATCTGCGGGATGGTCACGCCGATCGAACGGGCGGCGATGGCCAGGCCGTTGACGTTGCCCAGCTTGCCCTGGTCGGTGCCGAAGCCCAGCGCCGTGTAGCGCTTGACGTGTTCGACCGATTCGAAGCCCTCGCGGGTGGCCAGCTCGATGGCGGCGGCGGTGACGTCGTTCTGCTGGTCGACGAACTGCTTGGGCGCACGGGCAGTGGTCTTGTCGTGCGGCACCTGGAACAGTGCCACGCCGGCTTCTTCGGTACGCGTCACGGTGTTCGGCAGGCTGCCGGTGGTGGGCTGGAAACCGGCTTCGCTCGCAGCGCGCACGCCGCCTTCGAAACCGTCGGCCAGGGCGTCGCCCAGCGGGTACACGCCGTTGATGCCACCGACGCACACGCGTTTTTGCGGGGCGTCGCCCGGCACGAAGCCGAGGATGTCTTCACGCCACACCGGGCGGCCGCCCAGGTGCGAAGCCAGGTGGACCACCGGGCTGTAGCCGCCGGAGGTGCCGATCAGGTCGCATTCGAGCCATTCGCCGGGGCTGGTCACTTTGTAGCCCGCCACGTCGATGGCGGCGACGCGCGCACCGGTGACGTGCTTGGTGCCCTTGGCTTCGATGATGGCGCTGGAGGTGAGGATGCGGATGCCTTTGGCGCGCGCTTCCTCGACCAGCGAACCGCGTGGGTTATGGCGCGCGTCGGCGATGGCCACCACGTGCAGGCCGGCGTCGTGCCAATCCAGCGCGGCGCGGTAGGCGTAGTCGTTGGTGGTCGACAGCACCAGCTTGCGGCCGGGCGCCACGCCGTAACGGCGCACGTAGACCGAGATGGCGCCGGCGAGCATGTTGCCCGGCACGTCGTTGTTGCCGTAGACCAGCGGACGCTCGTGGGCGCCGGTGGCGAGCACCACACGCTTGGCGCGCACGCGGTGGACGCGCTGGCGCACCTGGCCGATCGGCGCGCGGTCGCCGAGGTGGTCGGTCAGGCGCTCGTGGATGGTCAGGAAGTTGTGGTCGTGGTAGCCGTTGACCGTGGCGCGTGGCAGCAGGGTCACGTCGGGCAGGCCTTGCAGCTCGGCGACGACGCTGGCGACCCACTCGCTGGCAGGCTTGCCGTCGAGGGTCTCGCGGCTGTCGAGCAGGCTGCCGCCGAACTCTTCCTGTTCGTCGGCGAGGATCACCCGCGCACCGCTGCGTGCGGCGGCCAGGGCGGCGGCCAGGCCAGCCGGGCCGGCGCCGACGATCAGCACGTCGCAATGCTGGTTCATGTAGTCGTAGCTGTCCGGGTCGTTCTGCAATGGCGAGCGGCCCAGGCCCGCGGCCTTGCGGATGTACTTCTCGTAGGTCATCCAGAAGGATTTGGGGTACATGAAGGTTTTGTAGTAGAAGCCCGGCGGCATCATGCTGCCGCCGACCTTGCCCAGAATGCCCATCATGTCGTTGTTGACGTTCGGCCAGCCGTTGGTGCTGGTGGCGACCAGGCCCGAATACAGCGCCTGTTGCGTGGCGCGCACGTTGGGCACCTGGGTGGCTT
Source organism: Pseudomonas sp. UBA6562 (assembly GCF_002434265.1). Taxonomy (GTDB): domain Bacteria; phylum Pseudomonadota; class Gammaproteobacteria; order Pseudomonadales; family Pseudomonadaceae; genus Aquipseudomonas. The sequence continues at coordinate 438,544 of NZ_DJJS01000006.1, forward strand.
CGCTCGAACCCAGCTGCAGGATGGCGTTCGGCTCTTCGGTGCCGGCGGCGATGATGCCGCGCGGACGCGAGTACTTGAAGCTGCGGCCGACGATGTCGACGCCGTTGGCCAGCAGCGCGGCGGCCAGGCTGTCGCCGGCGTAGCCCTGGTAGCTCTTGCCGTTGAAGGTGAAGTTCAGCACCTTGCTGCGGTCGACGCGGCCACCGCTGGAGAGGCGATAGGTCTGGCTCATGCGTTTTCTCCCCGTTCGTTGACGGCCGCCGATTTCGCGGGTGTGTGTTCGCGCGCGGTCACCTTGGGCTGTTCGCCGATCTTGTAGGTTTCCAGGATCTCGTAGGTCTCGGTGTCGCGGGTCATGTTGAAGTACTGGCGACAGCCCGCGACGTGGTCCCACAGTTCATGGTGGATGCCGCGGAAGTTGTCGCGGAAGAACATGTAGGTGCCCCACTCCTCGTCGGTGCAGGCGTTGGGGTCGAGCGGACGGGCGAGGTGCGCCTGGCCGGCCGGGTGGAACTCTTCCTCGGAGCGCAGCTCGCCGCAATGGGGACAGAAAATGTGCAACATGAAGGTTGTCTCCGAATTAGTGGGCGACGGCCGCAGCGCCGTGTTCGTCGATCAGCGCACCGTTGTAGAAACGGTCGATGGAGAACGGCTTGGCCAGCGGGTGCATCTCGCCTTTGGCCAGGCTCGCGGCGAAGACGTTGCCCGAGCCGGGCGTGGCCTTGAAGCCGCCGGTGCCCCAACCGCAGTTGAAGAACAGGTTCTTGACCGGGGTCTTGGAGATGATCGGGCAGGCGTCCGGGCAGGTGTCGACGATGCCGCCCCACTGCCGGTTCATGCGCACGCGCGAGAGGATGGGGAACATCTCCACGATCGCCTGCATGGTGTGTTCGATCACCGGATACGACCCGCGCTGGCCGTAACCGACCCAGCTGTCGATGCCGGCGCCGATCACCAGGTCGCCCTTGTCGGACTGGCTGATGTAGCCGTGCACGGCGTTGGACATGATCACGCTGTCGATGATGGGCTTGATCGGCTCGGAAACCAGCGCCTGCAGCGGGTGCGATTCGAGCGGCAGACGGAAGCCGGCCAGTTTGGCCATGTGCCCGGAGTTACCGGCGGTGACCACGCCGACGCGCTTGGCGCCGATGAAGCCTTTGTTGGTCTCCACGCCGATCACCGCGCCGTTTTCCTTGCGGAAGCCGATCACTTCGGTCTGCTGGATCAGGTCGACGCCCAAGGCGTCGGCGGCACGGGCATAGCCCCAGGCCACGGCGTCGTGACGGGCTACGCCGCCACGGCGCTGGATGGTCGCGCCGAGGATCGGGTAACGGGTGTTCTTCGAGCAGTCCAGGTACGGGATCTCGGCCGCCACCTGTTCGGTATTGAGCAACTCGCCGTCCACGCCGTTGAGACGGTTGGCGTTGACCCGGCGCTCGGAATCGCGGATGTCCTGCAGGGTGTGGCACAGGTTGTAGACGCCGCGCTGGGAGAACATCACGTTGTAGTTGATGTCCTGCGACAGCCCTTCCCACAGCTTCATGGCGTGTTCGTAGAGCTTGGCCGATTCGTCCCAGAGGTAGTTGGAGCGCACGATGGTAGTGTTACGGGCGGTGTTGCCGCCGCCCAGGTAGCCCTTCTCGATCACCGCGACGTTGGTGATGCCGTGTTCCTTGGCCAGGTAATAGGCGGTTGCCAGGCCGTGCCCGCCACCGCCGACGATGACCACGTCGTAGACCTTTTTAGGGGTCGGCGTGCGCCACATGCGCTGCCAGTTTTCGTGGTGGCTGAGGGAGTGCTTGAAGAGGCCGAAGCCTGAGTAACGTTTCATGGTGTCTTGCTCCCTCAGCGGTAAACCGGGTAATCGGCGCACAGGTCGGAGACGCGCTTGGCCACGTCGGCTTCGATGTCTGCGTCACCCAGGTGGTCGAGGATGTCGCAGATCCAGCCGGCCAGGCGCACGCATTCGTCGACCTTGAAGCCACGGGTGGTGACCGCCGGGGTGCCGATGCGCAGGCCCGAGGTCACGAACGGCGATTGCGGATCGTTGGGTACGGCGTTCTTGTTGACGGTGATGTGGGCGCGGCCCAGGGCAGCGTCGGCGTCTTTGCCGGTCAGGCCCTGACGGATCAGGCTGACCAGGAACAGGTGGTTGTCGGTGCCGCCGGAGACCACGTCGTAGCCGCGGTCGATGAACACTTTGGCCATGGCCTGGGCGTTGTCGATCACTTGCTGCTGGTAGGCTTTAAAGCCTGGCTCCAGCGCTTCCTTGAAACACACCGCCTTGCCGGCGATGACGTGCATCAGCGGGCCGCCCTGGGCGCCGGGGAACACGGCGGCGTTGAGCTTCTTCTCGATCGCTTCGTTGGCCTTGGCCAGGATCAGGCCACCGCGCGGACCGCGCAGGGTCTTGTGGGTGGTGGTGGTGACCACGTCGGCGAACGGAATCGGGTTGGGGTACAGGCCTGCGGCGACCAAGCCGGCGACGTGGGCCATGTCGACGAACAGCAGCGCACCGACTTTGTCGGCGATGGCGCGGAAGCGCGGGAAGTCGAGGGTTTTCGAATAGGCCGAGAAGCCGGCGACGATCATCTTCGGCTTGTGCTCGACGGCCAGGCGCTCGACTTCGTCGTAGTCGATCAGGCCGGTGGCGGTGTCGATGCCGTACTGCACGGCGTTGTACAGCTTGCCCGAGGACGAAACCTTGGCGCCGTGGGTCAGGTGGCCGCCGTGGGCCAGGCTCATGCCCAGGATGGTGTCGCCGGCCTGCAGCAGGGCCAGGTACACGGCGCTGTTTGCCGAGGAACCCGAATGCGGCTGGACGTTGGCGTAGTCGGCGCCGAACAGCTGCTTGGCGCGCTCGATGGCCAGCGCCTCGACCTTGTCGACGTGCTCGCAACCGCCGTAGTAGCGCTTGCCCGGGTAGCCTTCGGCGTACTTGTTGGTCAGACCGCTGCCCTGGGCCTGCATCACACGTTTGCTGGTGTAGTTTTCCGAGGCGATCAGCTCGATGTGGTCTTCCTGACGCTGCTCCTCGGCATCCATCGCCGCCAGCAGCGCATCGTCGTAACCCTGGATCTGGTCTTGCTTGCTGAACATCGTGTATCTCCCGGCAGCGATCGTTTTTTGTCTTCTGGGTTCAATGACCCTTTGTGGCGATGGTAGGGCCGGGCGGGGGGAATCAGATGCCTGCGCACGCCTTGCAATGGCGCGTTTACGACATTGCCGAGCGGAACCTTTTTTGAAGGGGCCGCGCGTGCACGCGCTATGGATGGTTTAGAGTGCTGGCTGCCTCGCTCACAGGACAAGGCCATGCCAGACAACAGCCAACAATTCGCCAGCGACAACTATTCCGGTATCTGCCCCGAAGCCTGGGCCGCCATGGACCGGGCCAACCAGGGCCACGAACGCGCCTACGGCGACGACCAGTGGACGCAACAGGCCGCCGACCACTTCCGCCGCCTGTTCGAAACCGACTGCGAAGTGTTCTTCGCCTTCAACGGCACCGCCGCCAACTCGTTGGCCCTGGCCTCGTTGTGCCAGAGCTTCCACAGCGTGATCTGCTCGGAAACCGCCCACGTCGAGACCGACGAATGCGGCGCACCGGAGTTCTTCTCCAACGGCTCCAAGCTGCTCACCGCACGCACCGTGGCCGGCAAGCTGACGCCCGAGGCGATCCGCGAAGTCGCCCTCAAGCGCCAGGACATCCACTACCCCAAACCACGCGTGGTGACCCTCACCCAGGCCACCGAAGTGGGCACCGTCTACCGCCCCGACGAACTGGCGGCGATCAGCGCCACCTGCAAAGAGCTGGGCCTGCACCTGCACATGGACGGCGCACGCTTCACCAACGCCTGCGCCTTCCTCGGCCATTCGCCGGCCGAGCTGACTTGGAAGGCTGGGGTCGACGTGCTGTGCTTCGGCGGCACCAAGAACGGTATGGCGGTGGGCGAAGCGATCCTGTTCTTCGACCACGACCTGGCGCGGGACTTCGACTACCGCTGCAAGCAGGCCGGGCAGCTGGCCTCGAAGATGCGTTACCTATCCGCGCCTTGGGTGGGCATCCTGGAAGACGGCGCCTGGCTGCGCCATGGCACCCACGCCAACCAGTGCGCGCAGCTGCTCGCCTCGCTGGTGAGCGACCTGCCGGGTGTGGAGCTGATGTTCCCGGTGGAGGCCAACGGCGTGTTCCTGCAAATGCCAGAAGCGGCGCTGGAACGGCTGCGCGAACGCGGCTGGCGCTTCTATACCTTCATCGGCAGCGGCGGCGCGCGCTTCATGTGCTCGTGGGATACGCGGGAGGAACGCGTGCGGGAGTTGGCGGCAGACATCCGCGCGATCGTCGCGGGCTGACGCGCGGCCTGGCAAAACTGTCAGTTGCGCACGCATGCGACTGGCAGCTAGCGTCGAGGGCCGTCCCCTTGAACCGGTGTCTTGCCGTGCCACTCCCCCCTCCCCGCTCATCACGCATGCGCTCGGCCGCTCCTTGCGGGCGGAGAGCATTCACGCCGTTTGGGTATCACGCTTCGATGGGCCACGCGCACATGGCCTTCGCAGGCCAGCATTTGGACAGCGCGAGCGGCAGCTACCTGCTGGGCAACGGCCACCGTGCCTACGACCCGGTCCTGATGCGTTTCAGATCTCCGGATACGCTCAGCCCCATGGGGGCAGGCGGCATCAATGCGTATGCCTACTGCGCGAACGATCCCGTCAACCGGGTCGATCCTTCGGGTCGGCTGCCGTGGCCTCAGACGATGGCCATGCAATCTTCTGGCGAACTTGTCAAACATTACTTTGCACGGCTGGGGAATGCCGTTGGTTCGCTGACGGGCGCTGCCATGGCTTTCGCCGGAATGGCGGCCGAGTACACGCAATTGCAGCGCGATCAGCCAGGTGCAAGTTTCCCAGCTGCGCATCGGTTACGCCGAATCCTTGGTTTCCACGCACTCCTCCACCCTACTTTCGCCGACTTCATCGAGTTGTTCTTGTCACCCGAAGCAGCAGGCCGCGTTGGCGTGGTCGACAACTTCGGGCTGAGCGGTTCTGTTTTTTTCATAGCCGAAGGAGGCGTAGCATTGATTTCGACCGTTCGCACCGAAGGTTTCTCGGGACTTGTGCCGACCGCACCCTCGCTACTGTATGCGGCCGGCGAGGTGACATTAGTCAACCCGGCCCGGGAAATCATAACCCATGCCAGCGATTGGGCCTGGAACTACGTCTACGAAAACATTCTCTCGGCGCAGGGAGGGCAACGCCCGCCTGCGATCACGGCGGAGGTCATACGGAGGGGCGCGTAGAATCGCCAATAGTCTTGGCAATCGCTTCGACCGTAGCCTCCACCTTCGCCTGGGCACGCGCCAGGGCTTGCTGGTGCTCGTCCTGCAACTCGATCTGCCGCGAGCATAGGTTCAACGCCGCCAGGACCAGCAGCTTGTCGCCGATCAACGTCGGGTACTGGCGCTTGGTGTCGCTCAAGGCTGCATTGAGCATGCGCGCCGCCTGGCTGAGGGTGTCTTCCTGGCCTTCCGGCGCTTTGATCGAATAGTCGACGCCCAGAATCGACACGACATTGACCGGCTGTTCCTGACGCGAGTAGTAGCTCATGCGCCGACGGTGCCGGCACCTGCGCGCTCGAGCAACGCTTGCAGGCGCGAGGTGGTGGCGCCCTGCTTCTCTTCCTGCTCCATCAGCGACAGCTGCAGGGTTTCGTTCTCTTCCTTGGCCTGGGCCAGTTCCTGGCCGAGCGCGGCGTTCTGCTCGGTCAGTTGGGTGTTCTTGTGCAGCAGGTCGTTGACCAGTTGCTCGATCTGATTAAGGGAGGCTTCCAACATGGCTCTATCTCGGGGTTGTTGCAGAGGGCGCTCACGATAAAGAAAACTGCGCGCCCCCGCCAATTAATATCGGTACGACGGGCTCAAGCGGCCCATTGACCCGACAGCGCGCGACATGTTCCCGAAAAACCTGCCGTCGATCCGAATGCCTTGCCCTGCTTGCCAGGCCGCAACGAAAACAGGCCCGTCGTGGGCCTGCTTCTGTCTGCGCCTTGCCGCTGCGCTCAATAGTCAATGCGCACATCGCCCTTGGGCACGCTGCAACACGACAGGATGTAGCCCTCGGCCTCATCGTCCTCGGTGATGCCGCCGTTGTGCTCCATCTCCACCTCGCCGCCCAGCTTGAGCACCTTGCAGGTGCCGCAGATGCCCATACCGCAGGCCTTGGGGATCATCAGGCCGACTTTCGCCGCCGCCGCATGCACGGTTTCGCCGGGGGCTATGCGAATGCTCTTCTCGCTGCCGATGAACTCCACCAGGTTGAGGTCGGATTCGTCCACTTCCGGCGCATCGGCGGCCTGCTCGGCGTTCTCGACGGCATTGGCCTTGTCTTCGGCCGGCGTGGCACCGAAGGATTCCTCGTGGTAGCGGCTCATGTCGAAGCCGACGCCTTCGAGCATGCGCTTGACCGCGTTCATGTACGGCGTCGGACCGCAGCAGAACACTTCGCGCTCCATATAGTCGGGCGCCATCAGCTCCAGCAGGCGCTGGTTCAGGTAGCCGCGGTAGCCGGCCCACGGCTCGCCCAAGCCGTGCTTCTCGCAGATGATGTGCAGCCCGAAGTTGGGGATGCGCGAAGCCATCTGTTCGAGTTCGCGGTGGTAGATGATGTCCTTGGGCGTACGCGCGCTGTGCACGAAGACCATGTCGACGTTGGCGTTGGTGTCGTAGAACCAGCGCGCCATGGACATCACCGGGGTGATACCGACGCCGCCGGAGAGGTACAGCACCTTGTTGGCCGGGAAGTCGATGGCGTTGAACAGCCCCACCGGGCCGTGCACGGCCAGCTCCTGACCTTCGTGCAAGGTGTCGTGCAGGTGGTTGGAGACATGCCCGCCCGGCACACGTTTGACGGTGATGGAGAAACTGTAGGGCACCGAGGGCGAACTGGAGATGGTGTAGGAACGCATCACCTGCTTGCCGTCGATCTCCAGTTCCAGGGTGACGAACTGTCCGGGCTTGAAGAAGAACATGATCGGCGCGTCGGCCATGAAGCAGAACGTGCGCACGTCCCACGTCTCTTGGATGACCTTGACGCAGCGCACGGTGTGGCGACCGTTGACCCAAGTCTGCGTGGTGACCGGATTGAGGAAGGTTTCGGACATGATCATCTCCAGCGGCCGACTACCGGCCTTTTTATGGTTGCGATGATGCTCAAGCCCGGAGGGTCGCACTTTCCTATCTGCGACATCGGCGTGCTTATCGCGACCAGCCCCGTAAGACAAGGCTTGGCGCGTCGGAATCAGATTGGGCCATGTCGCCCATGGATACGGTTCGCGCCTACAGTAATCGCACACTCCACCGCAAATGCACCGGCTGCTTCGACACGAATGACAGCCGGGCCGACGGCACCGCAGCACCACAACGATTAGCCACCTTTCGCCGGCCGTATCAGGCCATGAGGAACCACATGATGGACGTCACCGCAACCCTGAGCCTGGGCGATCCACTCGAACCTGCACGCAAGGCCACCGCCGAGATGCTGCAGAACCGCGAGCGTACCTATTCGCTGCCCCAGCCTTTCTACACCGACGAGCGTCTGTTCCAGATCGACATGCAGGAGATCTTCCACAAGGAGTGGCTGATCGCCGGCATGACCTGCGAAATTCCGGCGAAGGGCAACTACCTGACCCTCGAGATCGGCAAGAACCCGATCATCGTGGTGCGCGGCACCGAAGGTAAGGTGCACGCCTTCCACAACGTCTGCCGCCACCGCGGTTCGCGCCTGTGCGTACACGACAAGGGCAAGGTGGCCAAGCTGGTGTGCCCGTACCACCAGTGGACCTACGAGCTCGACGGTCGCCTGCTGTTCGCCGGCACCGAGATGGGCGTGGACTTCGACATGAAGGAATACGGCCTCAAGCCGGTCAACGTGAAGACCGCCGGCGGTTACATCTTCATCAGCCTGGCGGAGAACCCGCCCGCCATCGACGAGTTCCTGGCCACCCTGGACCACTACATGGAACCGTACGACATGGAGAACACCAAGGTCGCGGTGCAGACCCAACTGTTCGAGAAGGCCAACTGGAAGCTGGTGCTGGAAAACAACCGCGAGTGCTACCACTGCAACGGCTCGCACCCGGAGCTGCTGCAAACCCTGCTGGAGTTCGACGACACCAACGATCCGCGCGCCAGCCAGGAGTTCAAGGACCAGGTCGCCGCCTGCTCGGCCGCCTGGGAAGCCGAAAAGATCCCGTACCTGCACAAGAGCCACGGCCTGCGTAACCGCATCGTGCGCATGCCGCTGCTCAAGGGCACCGTATCGATGACCATGGACGGCAAGGCGGCGTGCAAGAAGCTGATGGGCCGCATCCAGAACCCGGACATGGGTTCGATGCGCATCTTGCACCTGCCGCACGCCTGGAACCACTGCATGGGCGACCACATGATCGTCTTCACCGTGTGGCCGATCAGCGCCCAGGAATCGATGGTCACCACCAAGTGGCTGGTGCACAAGGACGCCGTGGAAGGCGTCGATTACGACCCGGCCAACATGCGTAAGGTGTGGGACGCCACCAACGACCAGGACCGTCGCCTGGCCGAAGAGAACCAGCGCGGGATCAATTCCACCGCCTACCAGCCTGGGCCGTATTCCAAGACCTACGAGTTCGGCGTGGTGAACTTCATCGATTGGTACAGCCAGCGGGTATTGAACAACCTGGGGGCCGAGCCTGCGCCTTATCTGAAGGAAATCAACGCACAGTGATGCAACCGGCAGCGCGTGGAGCGGCCTGGGCCGTCGCACGCGCTGTCGCACCGCTCAACGCTGTCGGCCCATGCATTCAAGCACAGCTGTCTAGATGGACATGCGACGTCGTTGCCGACTGTTTGGAAAGGCGTTCGAGCCTGGGTTGGCTGCCAGGTTCCGCATTGGATTCGATGTACTCTCCATATCCACTTCGCGCGGTTGGCGAATGGACCGCAGAGCGTTCGCGACGGCGGTTTTCAAGGGCGTTATACCGGTCACGATGCCTGCCGCGTCTTTCACGACGCCTCCGATCTGCCCGGGATTGTCCCGAAGATAGGCCCAGACGACTTGGCCATCCTCTTTCAGATTCAACAGACGCTCGAAAATACTGAAGCCTCTAGCGTTCGCTTGGGTAATTTCGCTGCCCTTGATGGCCAGCGGCAAGAAGCCGTCCTGCTCGTACCATGCCATCGCCGAAGCTGCGGCCTTCAAAACTCCCTTGTTGAACTTGAAGTAGTTTTTCGCCTGCGCGGACAAACGTGGAGGCACTCCCTGGATACGCGACGTCACGACAGTCTTGAGTGTGCTGACGAAGCCATCGAGGACGTTGAGGCCACTGTCCAGAAAACTCAGCGCGATGAGCGAAACCCTGACAGGGTTGGCCCCTGTGCGATCCACATGGTTGATGGGGTCCCCCATACAGTACGCGTAGGGGTTGAGGCCGCCCTGGCCAAATGGGCTCAGCGAGTCCGGGCTGTGGAAGCGCATGAGCGATGAGTTGTAGACGCGCCGGCCATGACCGAGCAGGTACTGACCACTTACTCGGTCACGGTACTCACCGCAGTAGGCCAAGGCGGTGCCGTTGTACGCAGAGCCCGTTCCATAAGCCGCGTAGCCGTAGGAGCGGTTGGAAATGTTCATGAGTGCGACGAAAGTTCGGGATTGGAGGTAGACCTTGGTAAGGACACGCCTCGGATGATGTTGGCTGGGTTAACCTGATTCGTACGGTGTTCCGTTCTCGGCGATACCGAGGATGAAGACAAAGTGCTTAAAGATAAAACAGTGACTGAGTTGAGTTGCACATCGGGCGACAATCCGCGGTTGGCGAACACCGCACCTATATTGTGCCGAGCCGCGCTGACGAACTCGCGCGCCCCTCGACGCACAGCCGACACGAGCGTGATTGCCGACTTGGCTAGGGACGTCGCGTTGCCCAGAGTCAGCAAGCCAAGTGCTAAGGGTTCCAGCCGCGACGAGCCGCTGAACAGGATACCCACGCCTGTTATCGCCAACCCTGCTTCGGCTAATAGCTGTCGAGTGCCCCAAACAGCCGAACGGCTTTTGATCCGAGTCCCTAAGGCCACCATGGTCGCTGCGGCATAAGCCGCGACTGTAGAAGCCCGGGTTAGCTCGATCGAAGTCAAAAAGTTCGCATTAATAGGAAATCTGCCAGCGGGGTCGCTGCGATTCACAGGATCGCCAGCGCAATAGGCATAAGCGTTGATGCCACCCTTGCCGAAGGGGCTTAAGCTATCGGGACAATTGAGCCGCTTCAGTCGAGGCAGATACAGCCTATGGCCCTGCCCCAAGTGGTAACCCTCGGTGATCGCGTCACAACGCTCACCTGCGAAAGCGGTCAGCGAGCTGTCACTAGACGGACGATAGCCATACGGCGTATACGCCCGCCCGGATGAGGAAGGCGCCAAACGTGTGGGCGTTTGTCCTGTCAGCGATGAAATGGCTCGTTTCACGTTTGTCTACCTGTCTCTAAGTCGCAATGACGTTAGACCAGGACCACGTACTTAAGATACTGGTAAAACTGACAGCCAAAAGCGGGCCTCCAGGCCGGCGCGATGATTGACCCTTGGCAAGTTGGTCGATTAGCGCAACACCCCCTCCTCCACCAGCAACTTCAGAATCGCCTCGGCCCCTTCCTGCGCCGTCACGCCTTTCAAGACCTTGCCGCTGCCTCCGCTGGCCTTGGCCGTGGCCGCTTTCATCCGGTCCGCGCCGCTCTTGGCCTTGATCACCTTCAGACGCTTGGGCCGTGGGCGAGCCGGTTGCAGTTGCGCGTCGGCGAGCAGGTCGTCTTCGACCACCTCCACCTCCCGCGCCGCTAGCACACCACGGCGCGCCGGGCCGAAAGCGCTCTGCCGTGGCGTCGGTGCGGCGTTGTCGACGGTCGCCAGCAATGGCAAGCGCACCTTCAAGCGACGCCGCTGCCCGCGTGGCAAGGCTTGCAGCACCAAGGCGGTACCGTTGTCGATGGATTCGACGGCCGCCAGGCCCACGATCAACGGCCAGCCCAGCGTCTCGGCCAGCAGGAACGGCAGCATCCCGGAGCCTTCGCCGGTTTCCGCCTGGCTACCGGTCAGCACCAGTTGAGCGCCGGCATCGCGCAGATAATCGCCGAGCACGCCGACGACATCGGCGCCGGCCGGCTGCTCCAGCACATCGAGGTGGTCCAGCCCCATGCCCAGGTAGGCGCGCAGGGCTTCTTCGTGAGGATCGCCGGCGTGCACCACTTGCAGATGCTCGCCGGCCAGTTGCAGGCCCAGCTCTACCGCGCGCGCATCCTGATCGGCGCGGCGCGTGCGCCCTGAGCCGGGATGCGCGCCGATGGAAACCAGGCTGATGACTTTCGTACCCATGCTCATGCCCTCAAGCCGCGTCGCGCTGGCCGCCGCTGCGGAAGTGTTCCACCGCCTCGATCAGTGCCTGGAGAATCGCCGTGCTGTCGCCAATGATCGACAGGTCGGCGCGTTTGATCATGTCGCAGGCCGGGTCCATGTTCACCGCCACCACCTTGTCGCAGGCCGCGATGCCCTGCAGGTGCTGGACGGCGCCGGAAATGCCGACCGCCACATAGACCCGTGCCGTGACCCAAGTGCCGGTCGCACCGACCTGGCGGTTGCGCGGCATGAAGCCATCGTCCACCGCCACCCGCGAAGCGCCTTCGGTGGCACCGAGCACGGCGGTGGCACGGTGGTACAGGTCCCAGTCCTTGATGCCGCTGCCGCCCGAGACGATGAACTCGGCTTCGGCCATTGCGATGGCGGCCGGGTCCACGGCCACCGAGCCCAGGTCTTCGATGCGCGACAGGCTGCGCGCCACCGAAGCCGACAGCTCGACCGGCAAGGCTTCGTGGCGGGTGTCGCTGACCGGATCCGAGCATTCCGACGAGGCCAGGATGATCCGTGCGATGCCGCGTTGCAGGTCTTGCTGGCCGGCACCGGCACGGCCGATGCATTCGCCGTCCTTGACCTGCCACACGCGGGTGGCCGGGCGCTCGCCCATGGCCGCGGCCAGGCGCCGACCCAGCTCGCCGCCGCCGTTGCGGGTGTCGGGCAGCAGCCAGTGGCGCGGCGCGAATTGCGTGTCCACGGCGCGCAGGCCCTGTACCAGTTGTTCGGGGGCATAGCCCTTGTAGGCATCGCCGTCGAGCACCAGCAGGCGGTCCACACCGGCAGTGTCGAAAGCGCTTTCCTTGTGTTCGCCGAAGACGATGGCCAGCACCGCGCCGTCCCGGCCGGCCAGGCTGTGGGCCAGGCCCAGCAGGTCGCGGTCGTGCGGGCCGAGGCGGCCGCCGACCATGTCCGGCACCACGGCGATGTAGAAGGCGGGTTCGAGCACCTGATGCAGCGGCAGTTGCACCTCGGCGGCGGCGCTGCGCCGGCCCCCGGTGGCTGTGCCCTGCTGGGCGCCACTGCGGTCGATGCGCTTGAGGCCGTTGGGCCCCATGAAACCGGCGGCGATGGCGTGGGTGTTCTTGCGCATCAGGCCGTTGGGGCCCATCCACGAGGTCTGTTGCGTCTGCATCGCCGCGTGCAGCGGATGCAGACGGTTACGGGCGATCCACTCGGCACGTGGGTCGCGGCGGATGAGGTCGCTCATCAATGCACCTCCGCAGGTTCGCGTTTGGCCGCTTGCGGCTTGGCCGCGGCGGCAGGTTCTTCCAGCAGCACGTCGGCCACCAGCTCCGCCAGGTCCTTGATCAGGGGGCGTGGCTCGACCACCCCTTCGAGCATGGCCGTGCACTGCGGGCAACCCACGGCGACCACTTCGGCTTCGGTGCTGCGGATGTCGTCCATGCGCATGTCGGGAATCCGCTGCTTGCCGGGGATGTCGGTGATCGGCGCGCCGCCGCCACCGCCGCAGCAGCGCGAGCGGAAGCCCGAACGCTCCATCTCGCGCACTTCGATGCCCAGCGCTCTGAGCACCTCGCGCGGGGCTTCGTACTCGCCGTTGTAGCGGCCCAGGTAGCACGGATCGTGATAGGTGACGCTGCCACCCTTGTGCTGGCCGAGGTTGAGCTTGTTCTGCGCGATCAGTTCGGCGATGTAGGTGCTGTGGTGCTGTACCTGGTACTCGCCGCCCAGCGCGCCGTATTCGTTCTTCAGCACGTGGAAGCTGTGCGGGTCGCAGGTGACGATACGCTTGAAGCGGTACTTGTCCAGGGTCTGGATGTTGCGCTTGGCCAGCAGCTGGAACGTGGCTTCGTCGCCCAGGCGGCGGGCCACGTCGCCACTGTCGCGCTCCTCCAGGCCGAGTACGGCGAAGTCCACGCCCGAGGCCTTGAGCACCTTGACGAAGGCGCGCAGGGTGCGCTGGTTGCGCATGTCGAAGGCGCCGTCGCCGACCCAAAACAGCACCTCGGTGCTCTGCACGTCGGCCAGCAGCGTCAGGTTGAGATCGGCCGCCCAGTTCATCCGCCCACCGGGGTTGAAACCGCCGGGGTTGTCGGTGGCGATCAGATTGTCCAGCACCTCGGCGCCCTTGTTCGGCGTGGCGCCTTTTTCCAGGGTCAGGTGGCGGCGCATGTCGACGATGGCATCGACGTGCTCGATCATCATCGGGCATTCCTCGACACAGGCGCGGCAAGTGGTACACGACCACAGCGTTTCGGCATCGACCAGGCCGTTGACGATCGGCTGGTGCGGGTGGCCGCCGTGCTCGCCGATGGGTTTGCCCGGATACGGGCTGCCAGCGAACTTCGCGTCGGTGCCGCCGGCCAGGCCCACGACCATGTCCTGGATGAGTTTTTTCGGGTTCAGCGGCTGGCCGGCGGCGAAGGCCGGACACATGGCCTCGCACTTGCCGCACTGCACGCAGGCGTCGAAGCCCAGCAGTTGGTTCCAGGTGAAATCGGCCGGTTTTTCCACACCCAGGAGCGCGTTCGGGTCTTCCAGGTCGAGCGGCTTCAGACCGGTCGAACGGCCACCGCCGAAGCGCTCGCTACGGCGGTGCCAGGCCAGGTGCAGGGCACCGGCGAAGGCATGCTTCATCGGCCCGCCCCAGGTCATGCCGAAGAACAGTTCCGACACGCCCCACAGCACGCCCAGGCCGAGCACGGCGACCATGATCCAGCCGCCGGTGTTGGCCGGCAGGATGCCCGCGACCGGCAGCGTGGCGATGAAGAAGCTCGCGGCGAACACCAGCAGGCTCTTCGGCAGGCGCATCCACGGGCCTTTGGACAGGCGCGCGGGCGGGTCGATGCGGCGGCGGTAGACGAAGACGGCACCGGTGAACATGACAAGCGTGGCCACCAGCAGCGCGTAGCCGAGGATCCTGCTCTGCAGGCCGAAGCCATGCACCAGGATCGCCAACGCCGCCGAGAGCACGAAGCCGCCGGCGGTGGCGACGTGGGTGTTGGAGATGTACTTGTCGCGCCCGACCACATGGTGCAGGTCGACCAAGTAGCGGCGCGGCATGGCCAGCAGGCCGCCGATCAGGTTGACCGGCGAAGGCCTGCCGCGGCGCCACATGCGCACCCGGCGCACGGCGCCGAGCACGGCCAGGGCGAGCGCCGCGAACAGCAGGATGGGTATCAGGGTATTCAACATGGGAGGCTCCCACAACAGCTGGATTCTTGCGCCGCTATCAAGCGCGGCGCGGACCCTGTGGGAGCGGCTTGAGCCGCGAAAGCGCCAGATCAGACAACACCGTTTTCAGTGCTGACGCCTTCGCGGCTCAAGCCGCTCCTACAGGGGGCCAGTCCCGCCAATGATGGCGGCGTTCATGCAGGTCCATACGGGAACCAGCCCACCTGGGAAGGCGGTGCTCGTGCGGGTTTCCATAAGGGCCAGGGCCGCCAGCGACGGCGGCTTTCGAGCAGGCCCGATCAGAAGTCCTTGCACAGGCGCAGCGCGTCGTAGATCGCCGCATGCACGTTACGCTGGGCCACGCAGTCGCCGATGCGATACAGCAGGTAGCCCTCGCCCGGCTGGCTGAGGATCGGCTGCGGCTGGATCGCGAACAGGGCTTCGACGTCGATCTGGCCCTTGTTGCGCGAACCTTCCTTGAGCGCGTAGTACAACTGCTCGTCGGGACGCACGCCGTTCTCGATCACCACCTGGTCCACCACCCGCTCCTCGCGGGCGCCGGTGTACTCGTTCTCCAGTACTGCCACCAGCTTGTCGCCCTCGCGGTAGACCTTTTCCAGCATCATGTCGCCGGTCATGATCACTTCCTTGGGGTACATGCTGCGGTAGTAGGTCGGGAAGGTCGTACCGCCCATGGCCACGCCCGGCTTGATGTCGTCGGTGACGATCTCGACCTGGCTGCCCTTGTCGGCGATGAAGTCGGCCACCGACATGCCGGTGAACTCGCAGATGGTGTCGTAGACCAGCACGTTCTTGCCCGGCGCGACCTTGCCGTCGAGCACGTCCCAGCTGCTCACCACCAAGCCTTCGGCGGCGCCCCAGTGCTCGTTCTGCTCGACGAACGGATGGCCGCCGTTGGCCAGCACGATGATGTCCGGGCGCAGGTCCTGGATGGTCGCCACGTCGGCGGCCGTGCCCAGGCGCAGGTCGATCTTCAGGCGGGCGAACTCTAGCTGGTACCAGCGGGTGATGCCGGCGATCTGGTCGCGCTGCGGTGCTTTCGAGGCGGTGATGATCTGCCCGCCGATCTGTTCCTTCTTCTCGAACACGGTCACGTCGTGGCCGCGCTCGGCCGCCACACGGGCGGCTTCCATGCCGGCAGGGCCGCAACCGACCACCACCACCTTGCGCTTGGCGCCGGTGCTCTTCTCGATGATGTGCGGCACGCCCAGGTATTCACGGGAGGTCGCGGCGTTCTGGATGCACAGCACGTCCAGACCCTGGTACTGACGGTCGATGCAGTAGTTGGCACCGACACACTGCTTGATCTGGTCCACCTGGCCCATCTTGATCTTGGCGATCAGGTGCGGGTCGGCCATGTGCGCGCGGGTCATGCCGACCATGTCGACGTAGCCGCCTTCGAGGATGCGCTGGGCCTGGTTCGGGTCCTTGATGTTCTGCGCGTGCAGCACCGGAACCTTGACCACTTCCTTGATGCCGGCCGCCAGGTGCAGGAACGGCTCCGGCGGGTAGCTCATGTTGGGGATGACGTTGGCCAGGGTGTTGTGGGTGTCGCAACCCGAGCCGATCACGCCGAAGAAGTCGACCATGCCGGTGGCGTCGTAATACGCGGCGATCTGCTTCATGTCTTCGTGGCTGAGGCCGTCGGGGTGGAACTCGTCACCGCAGATGCGCATGCCCACGCAGAAGTCGTCGCCGACCTCGGCACGTACGGCCTTGAGCACTTCCATGCCGAACTTCATGCGGCCTTCGAAGCTGCCGCCCCACTCGTCGGTGCGCTTGTTGACCCGCGGGCTCCAGAACTGGTCGATCATGTGCTGGTGCACGGCCGACAGTTCGACGCCGTCCAGGCCGCCTTCCTTGGCCCGGCGCGCGGCCTGGGCGTAGTTGCCGATCACCCGCCAGATCTCTTCCGGCTCGATGGTCTTGCAGGTGGCACGGTGCACCGGCTCGCGCACGCCGGAGGGCGACATCAGGGTCGGCCAGTTGAAGCCGTCCCAGCGCGAGCGACGGCCCATGTGGGTAATCTGGATCATGATCTTGGCGCCATGCTTGTGCATGGCGTCGGCGAGGTTCTGGAAGTGCGGGATGATGCGGTCGGTCGAGAGGTTGACCGAGGCCCACCATTCCTGCGGGCTGTCGATGGCCACGACGGACGAGCCGCCGCAGATCGCCATGCCGATGCCGCCCTTGGCCTTCTCTTCGTAATACTTGACGTAACGGTCGGTGGTCATCCCGCCGTCGGTGGCGTACACCTCGGCGTGGGCGGTGCTGAGCACGCGGTTACGGATGGTCAGTTTGCCGATCTGGATCGGCTGGAACATTGCTTCGAAGGCCATGACGGTTTCTCCGGCTTACAACGGCTTTGTAACGAACAGGCCATCTTCGTGGCCTTCTTCGGATCCGCCATAGACCTGTTCGGCCACGGTGCGGATGTTGCTGCCACGGGCAGCGAGGATCTGGTCCATGGCGCCGGCGAACCAGCCGGTGAACATGTAGTCGACCTGGCGGCCGCACTTGCCGTACACGTACACGAACGCCGAGTGCTTGAGCTTGACTTCGCAGGTGCCTTTGTCGAGGTCGATGGACTGGATCTCGAACAGGCCCCAACCGCGCTGGCTCAAACGCTTCATGTAGTGCTCGAACACCGCCTCGCCTTCCAGGCCGTGGCATTCGGCTTCTTTCTCGCACCAGTGCCAGGCGGACTTGTAGCCGGCCTTGTAGAGGATTTCGGCGTACTTCTCGGCGCCCAGGACTTCTTCGATGCCCATGTGGTTGTTGACGAAGAAATGCCGCGGCACGTACAGCATCGGCAAGGCGTCGCTGGTCCAGACACCGGTCTCGCTGTCGACTTCGATTGGCAATTGCGGGGCGATCTTGGCCATGGAAACTCAACTCCAGAAATTTTTATTGGGAGGCAAAAGCCGCAGTGGCTCTTGTTTCGAATCGTTGTCGGGGAGGGTTCGGAGGGGGATGTCGAGGTGGCTGGATCGGGGCCGCTGCGCAGCCCCGGAGGTGCCTCACTCGCCCCACACGTCCTTGAGCACGTTGACCCAGTTTTCGCCCATGATCTTGCGCACCACACGTTCGGAATGGCCGCGCTTGAGCAGGGTTTCGGTCAGGTTGGGGAACTCGCCCACGGTACGGATGCCCAGCGGGTTGATGATCTTGCCGAAGCTGGTCAGGCGGCGGGCGTAGCCTTTGTCGTGGGTCAGGTATTCGAAGAATTCCTTGCCATGGCCCTGGGTGAAGTCGGTGCCAATGCCGATGGCGTCTTCGCCGACGATGTTCATGGTGTACTCGATGGCCTCGGCGTAGTCGTCGATGGTCGAGTCGATGCCTTTGGCCAGGAAGGGCGCGAACATGGTCACGCCGACGAAACCGCCGTGGTCGGCGATGAACTTCAGCTCTGCGTCGGACTTGTTGCGCGGGTGCTCCTTGAGCCCCGACGGCAGGCAGTGCGAATAGCAGACCGGCTTCTTGGATTCGAGGATGACTTCCTCGCTGGTCTTGGAACCGACATGGGACAGGTCGCACATGATGCCGACGCGGTTCATCTCGGCGACGATCTCGCGACCGAAGCCCGACAGCCCGCCATCGCGCTCGTAGCAGCCGGTGCCGACCAGGTTCTGGGTGTTGTAGCACATCTGCACGATGCCCACGCCCAGCTGCTTGAAGATCTCCACGTAGGCGATCTGGTCTTCGAAGGCATGGGCATTCTGGAAGCCGAAGAGGATGCCGGTCTTGCCCTGTTCCTTGGCCTTGCGGATGTCGGCGGTGGTGCGCACCGGCATCACCAGGTCGCTGTTCTCGCGGATGAGTTTCTGGCTGGCGGCGATGCTGTCGACGGTCGCCTTGAAGCCTTCCCAAACCGATACCGTGCAGTTGGCGGCGGTCAGGCCGCCTTTGCGCATGTCTTCGAACAGTTCGCGATCCCACTTGGCGATGATCAGGCCGTCGATGACGATGCTGTCGGCGTGAAGTTCGGCTGGGCTCATCAGGCTGTCCCCTTTTATCGAATGTTGGCGCCAAGGCTTGTGCCGGCGCTTTGGGGGCAGCATATGCCTGTCACTTGCGACGCCCCGATACAAAAACGACAGGGGGTTTGCCGAAAGCGTCAAGGCCCGACGAAGAGC
This sequence comes from Pseudomonas sp. UBA6562, assembly GCF_002434265.1. GTDB lineage: Bacteria > Pseudomonadota > Gammaproteobacteria > Pseudomonadales > Pseudomonadaceae > Aquipseudomonas. The sequence goes on from NZ_DJJS01000006.1 coordinate 457,262, forward strand.
GCTCTGGCGCGGGCTGCGGCGATGAGAGCCAGTCTCGATAACGCCGCCGGAGGTCGTTTTCGATGAAGATTGGCCGCGCCGTCTACCGGCCTTGCCGACCCTCTGCGAGAATCGTCCGACCGCTCACCGATGGACCTGGAGAAACCCGATGAAAGCGATGGCATGGCTGGTCCTGATGGGCGTGATGATGGGTGCCCAGGCCGGCGAGGAAGACAGCACGCCGTGCGACACCGTCGACACCGAGCAGCAGGCCCAGGCCTGCGCCGCCTTCAACCGGCAGACAGCCGAGCGTGAATTGAAGGCGGCGTTCGACGAGTTGCTCGCACGCGTCGACGAGCAGGCTGCCGGGCAAACCGCGCAGGCCCATGAGCTGACCGCCCGCCTGCAAGCGGCGCAGACCTTGTGGACACAACTGCGCGACGCCGACTGCAAGGTCGAGACCTACGCCGAGAAGCCGGGCAGCAAGGCCTTCGAAGCGGCGTGGAACACCTGCCTGGCGCAGCGCAGCGACGACCGTTCCGAATATTTGCAGTCGCTGGTTCAGCAGTGAGATAGCCTGCGCAGCAGTGTCAATGGCTGCGATCGCTTTCCGTCAGGTGCTTGGCGGTGCCCGAGACAGGGCCGCGCTGCCGCGCATCGCGGCTGGATCGGAATGCCGAACCACCGCTCCTATACGACGGTCGCCTGAGACGATTGCCTATAACTCCAAAATTGCTCATGGGGCGCCTGTCGGAATAGCCGACTCGCGCTTCGATCAGCCGCGGCGGGCAACGATGTCGCCCTGGCCCAGCAACTCACTACCCCTCGATTACCACCCCAGCGCCCCTTTCTCCACCCGTCACTCACCCCGCCGTGCTTCGCGCGGGCAATGGCCGAAGCGCCGTTTATAGCAGCGGGTGAAATACGACCCCAGCTCGAACCCGCACGCCAAGCCCACCTGGGTCACGCTCAAGTCGCTCTGGCGCAGCAGCTGCCGCGCCTTGTCCAGGCGTAGCGCCAGATAGAAGCCGCTCGGGGTCTGCGCCAAGTGCAGGCGGAACAGGCGTTCGAGCTGACGCCGGGTGACACCCGCCGCCTGGGCCAGGGCCAAGGTGTCGAGCGGCGTTTCCAGATGTTTTTCCATGGCGCCGATGGCCTGCACCAGCTTCTTGTTGCGCAGGCCATAGCGCACGGCGATCTCCATGCGCTGGTGGTCTTGTCGGGGGCGGATGCGCCCCAGCACGAACTGCTCCGACACCTGTACCGCCAGCTCGCTGCCGTGGGCCTGGGCGATCAGGTCGAGCATCAGGTCGATGGACGCCGTACCGCCGGCACAGGTGATGCGCCGGCGGTCGATTTCGAACAGTTCCTGGGTGGCTTGCGTGGTGGGATAGCGTTCGCGGAAAGCCTCCAGCGCTTCCCAGTGCACCGTGGCCCGATAACCGTCCAGCAACCCGGCTTCGGCAAGCACCATCGCGCCGGTGTCGATACCACCCAACGTCACCCCGGCGTGCTCGCGCTTGCGCAAGGCGTGCTGCAACGCCGGACCGAAACTGCGCAGCGGCTCGAAGCCGGCCACCACCAATAGCAGACGCCCGGCTTCGCCTTCCTCCAAGGCTTGGTCGGCATTCACCGACATGCCGTTGCTGGCCTGCACGGCGCTACCGTCCAGGCTCAGCACACGCCAGCGGTACAGATCCTGGCGAAAGCGATTGGCCACGCGCAGCGGTTCGATGGCGCTGATGAAGCCCATGGCCGAGAAGCCCGGCAATAGCAGCAAGTCGATGGTGTCGGGCATCTCGGCCTCTGGGGTGTGTCGATGGAGGGGCGCCGCCGCGCGTTGGAATCCCTGGCCACGTTTGTAAGGGCCGTGCGCTGCCGTAGCGCCGCTGCGTTCGAAGAGCCCTTCGGGCGACATCGAGAACGCAGGTAGCCGCTACGGTGCAAATCCTGGTCGCCAGCGAGCGCTCGCCCGGCGCCCTGCCAGCGTAGTCCGAAGACCCATCCGGGCGACACCTAAAACGCAAGTGGTCGCCACAGTGCAAATCCTCGTCGCCAACGTGCGCTTGCCCGGCGAGTCGCCAGCGTAGCGTGTATTCACGGTCCGTAGAGACCGGCCGCACAAAAATGCCCTGCCGATGGAGAGCCACCATGCACCGCTCGATCCGCCGCCTTTCGCTACCCTTCGCCCTGGCCAGCCTGCTGTCCGCCCCGCTGTACGCCGCCGAGCCCGCCGTCTGCAAGGACGTGCGCCTGGGCGTGGTCAACTGGACCGACGTCATCGCCACCAGCGCCATGGCCCAGGTGCTGCTCGACGACCTGGGCTACCGCACCAAGCAGACCAGCGCTTCGCAACAGATCATCTTCGCCGGCATCCGCGACCAGCGCCTGGACCTGTTCCTGGGCTACTGGAACCCGATCATGACCAAGACCATCACGCCCTTCGTCGATGCCGGCCAGGTGAAGGTGCTCGACAAACCCAACCTCGACGATGCCCGCGCCACCCTCGCCGTGCCGCAGTACCTGGCCGACAAGGGCCTGAAGCGCTTCGCCGACATCCAGAAGTTCAAGCAGGAGCTGGGCGGCAAGCTCTACGGCATCGAGCCAGGCTCGGGGGCCAACACGCAGATCAAGGCGATGATCGACAAGGACCAGTTCGGCCTGGGCGGCTTCACCCTGGTCGAGTCCAGCGAGGCCGGCATGCTCGCGGCAGTGGACCGTGCGATTCGGCGCCAGGAGGCGGTGGTGTTCTTCGGCTGGAAGCCGCACCCGATGAACGTCAACGTCAAGGGCGGCATGGTCTACCTGGCCGACAGCGAAGGCGCCATGGGGCCTGACGAGGGCCGCGCCACGGTGTGGACCGTCACCGCGCCGGACTACGCCGAGCGCTGCCCCAACGCCTACCGCCTGCTGAGCAACCTGACCTTCAGCGCCGAAGACGAGAGCCGCATGATGCAGCCGCTGCTCGACCGCAAGAACGCGCTCGACTCGGCCCGCCAGTGGCTCAAGGACCACCCGCAGGACAAGACCCGCTGGCTAGAAGGCGTCACCACCTTCGACGGCAAACCGGCGCTGTAGCTCGCCGCTCCCGGGATCGCACCCAACAGCCAGCAACGCCCCACCTGTGGGAGCGGCTTTAGCCGCGATGGCCGGCAACGCCGGCCCAGTTCAAGCAGTGCATTTCTTCAGATGGATCGCAGTGGTCGAGGGGGCCGGCGTTGCCGGCCATCGCGGCCAATCGGAGCGCCGAACCGGCCGCTCCTACAAGGTTTTGAGGTACGTCACCGATGGCAGATTGAAACCCACAGCCGCACTACGGCCACCTTCGGCAACGCACCCGAACGAACCACGACCACCTTCCCCGGACACGCGCCCGACCGCGCCAAGGAACCCGCCCCATGAACCACGACATCATCATCACCTGCGCCCTCACCGGCGCTGGCGACACCGCGAGCAAGAGCCACCTGGTGCCCGTCACTCCGCAACAGATCGCCGCCGCCGCCGTGGAAGCGGCCAAGGCCGGCGCCACCGTGGTGCACTGCCACGTGCGTGACCCGCACACCGGCCGCTTCAGCCGCGACGTGGCGCTGTACCGCGAGGTCATGGAACGCATCCGCGAAGCCGACGTGGACATCATCGTCAACCTTACCGCCGGCATGGGTGGCGATCTGGAAATCGGCCCGGGCGAATCGCCCATGGACTTCGGCAGCGGCACCGACCTGATCGGCCCGCTGGAGCGCCTGGCCCATGTGGAGGCGCTGCTGCCGGACATCTGCACCCTCGACTGCGGCACCCTCAACTTCGGCGACGGCAACTCGATCTACGTCTCCACCCCCGCGCAGCTGCGCGCCGGCGCCAAGCGGATCACGGAATTGGGGGTCAAGGCCGAGCTGGAGATCTTCGACACCGGCCACCTGTGGTTCGCCAAGCAGATGATCAAGGAAGGCCTGCTCGACGACCCGCTGTTCCAGCTGTGCCTGGGCATCCCCTGGGGCGCGCCGGCCGACACCGCGACCATGAAGGCGATGGTCGACAACCTGCCGGCCGGCGCCACCTGGGCAGGCTTCGGCATCGGCCGCATGCAGATGCCGATGGCGGCCCAGGCCGTGCTGCTCGGCGGCAACGTGCGGGTGGGTTTGGAAGACAACCTGTACCTGGACCGCGGCGTATTGGCCAGCAACGGCCAGCTGGTCGAGCGCGCCGTAGAGATCGTCTCGCGCCTGGGCGCCCGCGTGCTCAGCCCTGCCGAAGGCCGGGAAAAGATGCGCCTCAAGCGCCGCTGAACGCTACTCGCCCCCATTGACCGACGAACCTGCCGCACGAGCGGGCCTGCGCCCGTTCGGCCAGCGCTCGTCCCTGCTACCGCTTCGCTAGAGGATTCGCCATGCCTTTCATTTCCACGATCAACACCTTCGCCGCCCTGGGTAGCGGGGTCATCGGCAGCGGCTGGGTTGCCCGCGCGCTGGCCCACGGCCTGGACGTCGTGGCCTGGGACCCGGCCCCTGGCGCCGAACGAGCCTTGCGCCAGCGCATCGCCAACGCCTGGCCGGCGCTGGAGAAACAAGGTCTGGCCCCCGGCGCCGCACAAAGCCGATTGACCTTCGTGGACACCGTCGAAGCCTGCGTACGCGACGCCGACTTCATCCAGGAAAGCGCTCCCGAACGCCTGGAGCTCAAGCTCGACCTGCACGCCCGCATCAGCGCCGCGGCCAAACCCGACGCGATCATCGCCTCCAGCACTTCGGGGTTGTTGCCCAGCGAGTTCTACGAATCGGCCACCCACCCCGAGCGCTGCGTGGTCGGCCACCCGTTCAACCCGGTATACCTGCTGCCGCTGGTGGAAGTGGTCGGCGGCCGGCACACCGCACCCGAAGCCATCGAAGCCGCCAAGACGGTCTACACCGCACTCGGCATGCGCCCGCTACACGTCCGCAAAGAAGTGCCCGGCTTCATCGCCGACCGCCTGCTCGAAGCGCTCTGGCGCGAGGCCTTGCACCTGGTCAACGACGGCGTGGCCAGCACGGGCGAGATCGACGACGCGATCCGCTTCGGCGCCGGCTTGCGCTGGTCGTTCATGGGCACCTTCCTGACCTACACCCTGGCCGGCGGCGATGCCGGGATGCGCCACTTCATGCAGCAGTTCGGCCCGGCCTTGCAGTTGCCCTGGACCTACCTGCCGGCGCCTGAGCTCACCGAGCGCCTGATCGACGACGTGGTCGACGGCACCTCGGCGCAACTGGGCGAGCGCAGCATCGCCGCGCTGGAACGCTACCGCGACGACACCCTGTTGGCCGTGCTGGACGCCGTGAAAACCAGCAAGGCCAAGCACGGCCTGGCCTTCGACGAGTGAGGAAGGCGACATGAGCGCAGCGATCACCTACCGCACCGCCATCCACGAAGACTGGGTCGACTACAACGGCCACTTGCGCGACGCCTATTACCTGCTGATCTTCAGCTACGCCACCGATGCGCTGATGGAGCGTATCGGCCTGGATGCCGACAGCCGAGGGCAAAACGGCCATTCGCTGTTCACGTTGGAGGCGCACGTCAATTACCTGCACGAGGTCAAGCTCGGCGCGCAGGTCTGGGTGCAGACCCACCTCGTCGAGTTCGACCACAAGCGCCTGCTGGTCTACCACACGCTGCACCGCGAGGGTTTCGACGAAACGCTGGCAGCCAGTGAACAGATGCTGCTGCACGTGGACCTGGCCGGGCCGAAATCGGCGCCGTTCGGCGAGCGCAGCCTTCAAGCCCTGCGCGCGCTGGCGGAGCAGCAGCCTGAGCAAGCCGCGCTCCAATGGCGCGCCCGGGCGTTGAGCCTTTCACGCTGAGCGTGGCCATCGCCCGGGACGACGGGCAGCGGGCGGCGGCTGCGCGGGGCTGGGCCGGCCGGCCCTGCGCAGCATCGTCCAACGCAGTGCCGCGCAAAAAAAACGGCCCCGGAAAGCCGTGAGCATCCGGGGCCAAGCGCGAGCATCCACTGTGCGTGAAGGCGGGTGACCAAACCTGCCGGGGACTGTGAATGGGTTCAGTGTGGCCGATTTGCAGGGCGCTCGATTTAGCCGGAAACGACCTGTGCTTAGCCAAAGCGGCCATGCACCGCCGCAGCCCTTGCTAGCCTGCCGCACCCGACCCAGAATCGGTCGCGAACCCCATAACAAGGAACCACGACCATGATGCATGCGGACTTGATCGATCAGGACGACCTGGCAGGCTTCCTCCGGGCACGCGGCTTCGACGTGCCGGCCGGCGCCAGCGCCGAGCAGGCCTGCGACGCGGCGGTGCGTGGGCTGAACGCCCCCAACGCCAGGTCGCTCAAGAGCATGGTCGAGGAGATGTACACCGGCAGCGCGACGATCCTGCCGGCCGTGCGCCAGGCCATCGACAAGCAACTGTTGCCTGCGCTGGCGCAGTTCAAGCCGCAACAGGCCTGAACGACGACGTTTGGCCCGGCGCCCGCAGCGAGCGCCGCAGCCGGGCCTCCAGGGTCTACAGACGAACGCTGGCGAAGGTCGATTCGTTGCGCGCCTGGCTCAGGGCCGCCATCGGGCCGCTGTGCGGCGACAGCACCATGGCCTGCGGAATCGGCATCATCGCCACCTGCTGGGTGGTGTTGGAGCCGACCCGCTCGTCGCGCGGCGGAATGCCGAAGTATTCGCGGTAGCACTTGGAGAAGTGCGGCGTGGAGACGAAGCCGCACACCGACGCCACCTCGATGATCGACATCGGCGTCTGCTTGAGCAGCTGCCGCGCGCGGATCAGGCGCAGCTTGAGGTAGTAGCGCGACGGCGAACAGTGCAGGTACTTCTGGAACAGGCGTTCGAGCTGACGGCGCGAGACGGCGACGTATACGGCCAGTTCGTCGAGGTCGATCGGCTCTTCCAGGTTGGCTTCCATCAGCGCGACGATTTCCTGCAACTTCGGCTGGTTGGTGCCGAGCATGTGCTTGAGCGGCACGCGCTGGTGGTCCTGTTCGTTGCGGATGCGCTCGTAGACGAACATCTCCGAGATCGCCGCCGACAGTTCGCGGCCGTGGTCGCGGCTGATCAGGTGCAGCATCATGTCCAGCGGTGCGGTGCCGCCGGAGCTGGTGAAGCGGTTACGGTCGAGGGTGAACAGGCGCGTGCTCATGTTCACCCTCGGGAAGGCTTCTTGCATCGAGGCCAGACACTCCCAGTGCACGCTGCAATCGAAGCCGTCGAGCAGGCCGGCGCAGGCCAGCGCCCAACTGCCGGTGCACACCGCGCCCAGACGGCGCGACTGGCGGGCCTGGGCCTGCAGCCAGGTCACGTGTTCGCGGGTCACGGTGCGCTGGATGCCCACCCCGCCGCAAACGATCACGGTGTCCATGGTCGGCGCGGCGTGCATGGCCGCGTCCGGGGTGATCTGCAGGCCGTCGCTGGCCCATACCTGTCCGCCGTCGAGGGTCAGGGTGTGCCAGCGGTACAGCTCGCGACCCGACAGCTGGTTGGCCATGCGCAGCGGCTCGACCGCCGAGGCCAGGGAAATGAGGGTGAAGTTGTCCAACAGGAGGAACCCGATGGATTGCGGCGTTGTGCGGTTCTGGGATTGAGGCCCGGAGGTGGACGATGTCATCGTGATTTCTCCTCACACAAATGCAGGGGTGTGCTTCAGGCGAGCACTGGTTCTTGTAATGGCCCCGATTCGTTGGCGGAGCTTTTGCCAATTACAACGCAATTGGCATGCCTGAATTGGTCGAGCGTTCAACAAAGTCGAAAAACGACCTCCAAGTCAGTGGATTAGGTGCTTTCCTAAGAGCTTGTAGGAAATCGGAAAGCACTGAGTTAGCGCGTTTGCTTATAGGCACTGAGCATTTCGGTATCACTGCCGGCAGACGTGTCCAGAAACGACATCCCGACTGTCACCGGCACACGTGTCGAGCGCGGTAACGAACACCGCTCGGCGCGTGCCGGATATGTGCCAAAAAGGGGCAATTCACAGGGGTGCGGACCCGTTACCGGGCATCAGCACTCGATGGCGCTGACGGCCAGGCCGCCGCGAGAGGTTTCTTTGTACTTGTCGTGCATGTCGGCACCGGTGTCGCGCATGGTGCGGATCACCTGGTCGAGGGAAATGAAGTGCTCGCCGTCGCCGCGCAAGGCCATCTGCACGGCGTTGATCGCCTTGACCGCCGCGATGGCGTTGCGCTCGATGCACGGCACCTGGACCAGGCCGCCGACCGGGTCGCAGGTCAGGCCGAGGTTGTGTTCGAGAGCGATTTCCGCAGCGTTCTCCACCTGCGCCGGGGTGCCGCCGAGGATGTCGGCCAAGCCTGCTGCGGCCATGGCGCAGGCCGAGCCGACTTCGCCCTGGCAGCCCACTTCGGCGCCGGAGATCGAAGCGTTCTTCTTGCACAGGATGCCCACCGCCGCTGCGGCCAACAGGTAATCCACCACGTTGCTTTCGTCGACCACATCGGAGAAGCGCACGTAGTAGTGCAGCACCGCCGGAATGATGCCGGCCGCACCATTGGTGGGCGCGGTGACCATGCGCCCGCCGGCGGCGTTCTCTTCGTTGACCGCCAGGGCGAACAGGTTGACCCACTCCATGGCGCTCATGGTCGAGCCGATGACGTTGGGCTTGCCGATTTCCTGCAGGTTGCGGTGCAGCTTGGCGGCGCGGCGGCGCACGTTGAGGCCGCCGGGCAGCGTGCCTTCGTACTTCAGGCCGTTGCTCACGCATTCCTGCATGGCGTGCCAGAGTTTGAGCAGGCCCGCGCGGATGTCGGCTTCGCTGCGCCAGGTCAGCTCGTTGGCCATCATCAATTGCGACACGCGCATGTCGTTTTGCTTGCACAGCGCCAGCAGCTCGGCGGCGCTGTTGAAGTCGTAGGGCAGCACGGTCTGGTCGGCGTCGAGCACACCGCTGGCGGCCTGGGCGGCATCGACCACGAAGCCGCCGCCGACCGAGTAGTAGGTGTCCTGGTGCAACTCGCCCTGCTCGTCGTAGGCGACCAGGGTCATGGCGTTGGGGTGGTACGGCAGGTTCTCGTCGAGCAGCAGCATGTCGCGCGCCCAGACGAACCCGATCGGCAGACGCCCGTCCAGCTGCAAGGTGTGGGTTTCGCGCAGCGCGGCGATGCGCGGGCCGATCTGGGTGGGGTCGATCTGGTCGGGCCATTCGCCCATCAAGCCCATCAGCGTGGCGTTGTCGGTGCCGTGCCCTACGCCTGTGGCCGACAGCGAACCGTACAGGCGCACTTCGATGCGCCGTACCTGTGCCAACTGGTGCCGCTCGCGCAGCCCCTGCACGAACAGGGCGCCGGCGCGCATGGGGCCGACGGTGTGGGAGCTGGAAGGCCCGACACCGATCTTGAACAGGTCGAACACGCTGATGGCCATTGTCGGATCACCTCTTGATGGGCTTGTCTGTGCGCGTCATGCGCGGCGCGGCGCACCCGTCAGGCTCGGCGGGGGCTACTGGAGAGGCGTGCATCATCAAGCTTTTACCCACCCGCTCGCCGTCTGCAACGGACGTAGTTTTGTCCGCCAGCGCCCTCTGCGGCGCACCCCGCACAGGCCTGAAACGGCCGCTTTCAAGGCGCTCGGCGACGCAAAACAACCGCTGCGGCGGTGGAAAAATCTCTAAGCGACATTGCGCGTACTGGATGCGACCTATGCTGCACTGGTTGCGACCCTGGCAGTAGGCGAATGCCCAGCGCTGGTGGATTATCGAAACCGACTCGTATTGCACGGCCCCGCACCCTGCACCCGGCAGGCCCGGACGACCGGCGCCCGACAGAAGGCGCGGCGATCCACGCGAACCCGAAGAAAAAACTACAGGAGTCCACCCATGAAAGCCTCACCCTCGCTGTTGCTGGCCGCCGTGCTGTGCGCACCGCTGCTGGCCCAGGCCGCCGAACCCGAGCAGTGCCACACGGTGCGCTTCTCGGACGTCGGATGGACCGACATCACCGTGACCACTGCGGTGACCAGTGCCGTGCTCCAAGCCCTTGGCTACCAGACCAAGACCACCATGATCTCCGTCCCCATCACCTACAAGTCGCTGGCCAAGGGCAAGGACCTGGACGTCTTCCTCGGCAACTGGATGCCGACCATGGAGAACGACATCAAGCCCTACCGCGAGGCCGGCACCGTCGACACCGTGCGCGCCAACCTGGAAAACGCCAAGTACACCCTCGCCGTCCCGCAGGCGCTGTACGACAAGGGCCTGAAGGATTTCTCCGACATCGCCAAGTTCAAGAACGAACTCGACGGCAAGATCTACGGGATCGAGCCAGGCAACGACGGCAACCGCACCATCCAGAGCATGATCGACAAGAACGCCTTCGGCCTCAAAGACGCCGGCTTCAAGGTCGTGCAGTCGAGCGAGGCGGCCATGCTCGCGGCCGTCGACCGTGCCGGCAAACGCGGCGAGGACGTGGTGTTCCTCGGCTGGGAACCGCACCCCATGAACAACCGCTTCAAGATGCAGTACCTCACCGGCGGCGACGAATTCTTCGGCCCCGACTACGGCAAGGCGACCGTCTACACCAATACGCGCAAGGGCTACGCGCAGGAATGCAGCAACGTTGGCCAGTTGCTGAAGAACCTGGCGTTCACCCTGCCGATGGAAAGCACCCTGATGGGCAATGTCCTGGACGACAAGATGAAAGCCGACGCGGCCGCCAAGGCCTGGCTGAAGAACAATCCGGATGTGCTCGACACCTGGCTGGCCGGGGTGACGGCCGTCGATGGCAAACCGGGGCTGGAGGCGGCCAAGGCCAAACTCACGCAGTAACGACCCACGCAATAGCAGGCGGCCGCCCCGGCCGCCAGGCACTACCGCGGGGTGGGACCGTGCCCGCCCCGGACTGATTTCAATCTTTGCAGGTGGAAGCTCGCTATCATGCTCATCGATCAGAAAATACCGCTAGGCCAGTACATGGCGTCGTTCGTCGAGTGGCTGACGCAAGTCGGCGCCAACTATTTCGACGCCATCGCCAAGGGCCTGGAGTTCATGATTTTCGGGGTCACCAACGCCCTGACCTGGTTCAACCCGCTGGTGCTCATCGCCCTGTTCGCGGCGCTGGCGCACCTGATCCAGCGCCGTATCGGCCTGACCCTCTTCGTCGCCCTGTCGTTTCTGCTGATCCTCAACCTGGGGTACTGGCAGGAAACCATGGAAACCCTCGCGCAAGTCACCTTCGCCACCGTGGTCTGCGTGGCCATCGGCGTGCCGCTGGGCATCCTCGCCGCGCACAAGCCGATGTTCTACACCGCCATGCGCCCGGTGCTCGATCTGATGCAGACCGTGCCCACCTTCGTCTACCTGATCCCGACCCTGACCCTGTTCGGCCTGGGCGTGGTGCCCGGCCTGATCTCGACGGTGGTGTTCGCCATCGCCGCGCCCATCCGCCTCACCTACCTGGGCATCTGCGACGTACCGCAAGAGCTGATGGACGCCGGCAAGGCCTTCGGCTGCTCGCGCCGCCAACTGCTGACCCGCATCGAACTGCCGCACGCCATGCCGAGCATCGCCGCCGGCGTGACGCAGTGCATCATGCTGTCGCTGTCGATGGTGGTGATCGCCGCCCTGGTCGGCGCTGATGGCCTGGGCAAACCGGTGGTCAACGCCTTGAACACCGCCGATATTTCCCTGGGCTTCGAAGCAGGCCTGGCGATCGTCCTTCTGGCGATCATGCTCGACCGTATCTGCAAGCAACCCGAGCTGCCGGCAAGGAGTGAAGCATGAGCATCATCCGATTCGAAGATGTCGACGTCATCTTCACCAACAAGCCGCGCGAAGCCCTGAGCCTGCTCGACGAAGGCAAGACCCGCGAACAGATCCTCAAGCAGACGGGCTTGGTGGTCGGTGTGGAAAAGGCCAACCTGGACATCAACAAGGGCGAGATCTGTGTGCTGATGGGCCTGTCCGGCTCGGGCAAGTCGAGCCTGTTGCGCTGCATTAACGGCCTTAATACCGTGAGCCGCGGCAAGCTGTTCGTCGAGCACGAAGGCAACCACATCGACATCGCCCACTGTTCGGCGGCCGAACTGAAGATGATGCGCACCAAGCGCATCGCCATGGTGTTTCAGAAGTTCGCCCTGATGCCCTGGCTGACCGTGCGCGAAAACATCAGCTTCGGCCTGGAAATGCAGGGCCGCCCCGAAAAGGAGCGGCGCAAGCTGGTGGACGACAAGATCGAACTGGTGGGCTTGACGCAGTGGCGCAACAAACGCCCCGACGAGCTTTCGGGCGGCATGCAGCAGCGCGTGGGCCTGGCCCGGGCGCTGGCCATGGATGCCGACATTCTGCTGATGGACGAGCCCTTCTCGGCGCTCGACCCGCTGATCCGCCAGGGGCTGCAAGACGAGCTGCTGGAGCTGCAGCGCAAGCTGAACAAGACCATCGTGTTCGTCAGCCATGACCTGGACGAGGCGCTCAAGCTCGGCACACGCATCGCCATCATGAAAGACGGGCGGATCATCCAGTACAGCAAGCCCGAAGAGATCGTGCTCAACCCGGCCGACGAGTACGTACGGACCTTCGTCGCCCACACCAACCCGCTCAACGTACTGTGCGGACGCAGCTTGATGCGCACCCTCGACCAATGCAAGCGCATCAACGGTTCGGTATGCCTGGACCCAGGCGACGATGCCTGGCTCGACCTCGGCGAAGGCGGTTCGCTGCAGCGTGCGCGCCAGGGCCAGAACGGCCTGGACATGCAGCATTGGGCGCCGGGGCAGGCGGTCGAAGCGCTGGGCCGCCGGCCGACCCTGGTGCACGCCGATATCGGCATGCGCGAGGCGTTGCAGATCCGCTACCACACCGGCAACAAGCTGGTGTTGCAGGAGAACGACCAGGTAGTGGGGATTCTGGGGGACACCGAGCTATACCATGCCCTGCTCGGCAAGAACCACGGGTGAGGCCCGCGTCAGGGCCGCATTGCGGCCCATTGGCCCCAACACCGACCTATCAGGGGTTGCGCGGCGCCTGAATTAGGGCCGCGTTGCGGCCCATCGCGGCTAAAAGCCGCTCCCACAGGCTTAGGTTCAGCGTACGACGATGCCGCGTGCGGCCATGTAGGCCTTGGCTTCCGGTACGGTGTATTCGCCGAAGTGGAAGATGCTCGCCGCCAGCACCGCGCTGGCGTGGCCTTCGGTGATGCCGTCGGCCAGGTGCTGCAGGTTGCCGACGCCGCCCGAGGCGATCACCGGGATACCCAGCGCGTCGCTGATGGCGCGGGTCACGCCCAGGTCGAAGCCGCTCTTCATGCCGTCCTGGTCCATGCTGGTCAGCAGGATCTCCCCCGCCCCCAGGCTTTCCATCTTCTTCGCCCACTCCACGGCGTCCAAGCCGGTCGGCTTGCGCCCGCCGTGGGTGAAGATTTCCCAGCGCGGCGTCTCGCCCGGTGCGGAAACCTTCTTCGCGTCGATGGCCACCACGATGCACTGCGAACCGAAGCGCTCGGCGGCTTCGCCGACGAACTCGGGGTTGAACACCGCCGCCGTGTTGATCGAAACCTTGTCGGCACCGGCGTTGAGCAGGTTGCGGATGTCCTGCACGCTGCGCACGCCGCCGCCCACGGTCAGCGGGATGAACACCTGGCTGGCCATGCGTTCGACGGTGTGCAGCGTGGTGTCACGGCCATCGACGCTGGCGGTGATGTCGAGGAAGGTGATTTCGTCGGCGCCCTGCTCGTTGTAGCGGCGGGCGATTTCCACCGGGTCGCCGGCGTCGCGGATGTTCTCGAACTTGACGCCCTTGACCACCCGGCCGTTGTCCACGTCCAGGCAAGGGATGATGCGCTTGGCCAGTGCCATGGTTCGCTCCTCAGCCTTTATAGGCGTCGCAGAAGGCCTGGGCCTCGGCGACGTCCAGAGTGCCTTCGTAGATCGCCCGGCCGGTGATGGCGCCGACGATGCCGGGCGCTTTGGCCTGCAGCAGGGCCTCGATGTCGCCCAGGTTGTGGATGCCGCCCGAGGCGATCACCGGAATGCGCGTGGCTTCGGCCAAGGCCTTGGTGAAGGGCACGTTGCAGCCCTGCATCATGCCGTCCTTGGCGATGTCGGTGTAGACGATCGCCGACACGCCATCGGCCTCGAAGCGCTTGGCCAGGTCGATCACCTGCACGCTGCTGACTTCGGCCCAGCCGTCGGTGGCGACGAAGCCGTCCTTGGCGTCCAGGCCGACGATGACCTTGCCGGGGAAAGCCTTGCACGCTTCGGTGACGAACTCGGGCTGCTTGACCGCCTTGGTGCCGATGATCACGTAGCTGACGCCGGCCTTGACGTAGTGTTCGATGGTTTCCAGCGAGCGGATGCCGCCGCCGATCTGGATCGGCAGGTGCGGGTAGCGCTTGGCGATGGCGGTGACCACTTCACCGTTGACCGGCTGGCCTTCGAAGGCGCCGTTGAGGTCGACCAGGTGCAGGCGCCGGCAACCGCCGTCGACCCACTTGGCGGCCATGCTCACCGGGTCGTCGGAAAACACCGTGGAATCTTCCATACGGCCCTGGCGCAGGCGCACGCAGGCACCGTCCTTCAAATCGATAGCGGGGATGATCAGCATGTGCGGTCCTTTCGAGCGGCACGTCGCGGCAAGCCGCAAGCGTGCGCGTTGTCTATCAAATCGGTGGTCGGGCGTTCACGCCAAGCGCACGGCGCTCAACGTTTTTCCAGTGCCCACAGGTCGCTTTCGATGCTTTCGAAGCGCTCCTTGAGGTGCAGCTGGATGTCGGCGACAGCCCGGTTGTAGTAATGCGGTGCGATGTCCTTGGCGAACACCTCGAGCACCTCGGCCACCTCGAACGAACCCAGCTGCAGCTCGAAGCGGTCTTCGAGAAAGCGCTTGAGGGTGTCGAGCGCCTCGCGTTCCTCTTCGGGCGCGAGGGTCAGTGCGGGGGCCTTGTTGCGCGAGGCCGCCATCTACCAGCGTCCGTCCCAGGCGACGAAGTTCTGCAGCAGTTGCAGGCCATGGGTATGGCTCTTCTCGGGGTGGAACTGCACGGCGAAGCGCGAACCCTCGGCCAGGGCGGCGGCGAAGTCGACGCCATAGTGGCCGCGGCCGACCACCTGCCCGGGCTTGCCGGCTTCTATGTAGTAGCTGTGCACGAAATAGAAGCGCGCACGCTCGGGAATGTCGTGCCACAGCGGGTGGGCGTTGGCCTGGCTGACTTCGTTCCAGCCCATGTGCGGCACCTTCAGGTGCTCGCCCTGCTCTTCCAGGCCCTTGCCGAAGAAGCGCACCTGGCCGGGGAACAGGCCGATGCAGTCCACGCCGTGGTTTTCCTCGCTGCGGTCGAGCAAGGCCTGCATGCCGACGCAGATGCCGAGAAACGGGCGGTCCTGGCTGACTTCGCGCACCAGGCTGTCGAAGCCCAGGCGGCGGATCTCGGCCATGCAGTCGCGGATCGCACCGACGCCCGGAAACACCACGCGGTCGGCTTCGCGGATCACATCGGCGTCACTGGTGACCAGCACCTTGCCGGCGCCCACGTGCTCCAGGGCCTTGGCCACCGAGTGCAGGTTGCCCATGCCGTAGTCGATTACCGCTACCGTCTGCATTTACAGGCACCCTTTGGTCGAGGGCATCTGCCCGGCCATGCGCTCGTCCTGCTCCACGGCCATGCGCAGCGCGCGGCCGAAGGCCTTGAACACGGTTTCGATCTGGTGGTGGGTGTTGTGCCCGCGCAGGTTGTCGATGTGCAGGGTCACCTGGGCGTGGTTGACGAAGCCCTGGAAGAATTCCTGGAACAGATCGACGTCGAAGCCGCCCACGCTGGCGCGGGTGTAGGGGATATGCATCTGCAGGCCGGGACGGCCGGAGAAGTCGATGACCACGCGCGACAGCGCTTCGTCGAGCGGCACGTAGGCATGGCCATAGCGGCGGATGCCCTTCTTGTCGCCGACGGCTTTGGCGAAGGCCTGGCCGAGGGTGATGCCGACGTCTTCGACGGTATGGTGGTCGTCGATGTGCAGGTCGCCCTTGCACGCGATGTCCAGGTCGATCAGCCCGTGCCGGGCGATCTGGTCGAGCATGTGTTCAAGGAAAGGCACGCCGATATCGAATCGGGCCGTACCCGTGCCATCCAGGTTGATCGAGGCCTTGACCTGGGTTTCCAGGGTGTTGCGCTCGACGGACGCCATACGTTCAACCATCACCAGCTCCGCAGAATCATTGGGCGAAAAGGGCCACAGTATAGGCGCAGAACGCGCCGGCTTGAAACGCGGATGACATATGGCAAGGCGAAAGTAAGCAGGCTGTGCCTGGGCGGCTCGGCCGCCCGGCACGGATTGAACAGGCCGTCTACGACGGCCATAGCCCGAAGGCGCCGTGTGGAGCGGCCGAGCGGCCGCTCCGACAGGTCAATGGAACAGGACGGCGGTTTTCTGCAGGGTGATCCACACGCCCCAGGCCAGCGGAATCACCACCACGGCCCAGGCCAGCGCCACCAGCGGCGCGCTGCCCGGCGCGGCGCGCCATTCCAGCGACTGCGCGCCGTCGGCGCCCTTGTCGTGGCTCAGGGCGCGCTCGGCGGCCAGCTCTGCGTCGGTCATGAAGTACTTCTCGTTGACCGGGCGGATCAGCGCGTTGCAGACGAAGCCCAGCACCAGCAGGCCGGCGAGGATGTACAGGGTCATGTCGTAGGCGGCCGCCCGCGCGACGCCCGCCGCCAGCTGCGACTCGCGCAGGTAGGTGATCAGCACCGGCCCCAGCACGCCGGCTGCGGCCCAGGCGGTGAGCAGGCGACCGTGGATGGCGCCGACCATCTGCGTGCCGAACAGGTCGGCCAGGTACGCCGGCACCGTGGAGAAACCGCCGCCGTACATCGACAGGATGATGCAGAACGCCGCGACGAACAGCGCCACGTTGCCCAGGTGGCCCATGTTCGGCACCAGGCTGTAGAGCGCGACGCCCAAGGCGAAGAAGGCGAAATAGGTGTTCTTGCGCCCGATGTAGTCGGAGAACGACGCCCAGAAGAAGCGCCCGCCGATGTTGAACAGGCTCAGCAGCCCGGTGAAGCCGGCGGCGATGGCGGCGATCTGCGCCAGTTGCGCGGCGTTCAGCTCGCTGAAGCTCAGGCCGTTGCCCAGCAGCTTGCCGGCAAACACTTCCTGCAACAGCGGCGAGGCCATGCCGAGGATGCCGATACCGGCCGAGACGTTCAGGCACAGCACCAGCCACACCAGGACGAACTGCGGGGTCTTCCAGGCCACGCTGACGTGCACGTGGCGGTCGGTGACCATGCCGTTGCCGGCTTTCTTGGCTGGCGGCACCCAACCTTCGGGTTTCCAGCCGGTCGGCGGCACGCGGTAGGTCAGCGCGCCGGCGGTCATGAACACGAAGTAGATCGCCGCCATGACCATGAAGCTCTGCCAGACGCCTACCTCTTGCGCATTGCCGAAGTGGCCCATCAGCGCCGTGGCCAGGGGTGCGCCGACCATCGCGCCGCCGCCGAAGCCCATGATCGCCATGCCGGTGGCCATGCCGCGCTTGTCCGGGAACCACTTGATCAGGGTCGAGACCGGAGAGATGTAGCCCAGGCCCAGACCGATACCGCCGATCACGCCCGAACCCAGCCACATCAGCCAGAGTTGGTGGGTTTTCACGCCGATCGCCGAGATCAGCATGCCGCCGCACCAGCACAGCGCCGAAACCAGGCCGGCTTTACGCGGACCGGCATGTTCAAGCCAGCCGCCGAGCACGGCCGCCGAGCAACCGAGGAAGACGAAGAACAGGGTGTAGATCCAGCTGAGCATCGAGATCGGCCAGTCGCACTCGTTGGTGAACAGTTTGGCGATGAAGCCCATGTCTGGCGAGCAGGCGATCGGCGCGGTGATCCCCAGCGACTGCGACAACGGCAGCCAGAACACCGAGAAGCCGTAGGCCATGCCGATGCACAGGTGGATGGCCAGCGCGGCCGGTGGGACCAGCCAGCGGTTGAAACCGGGCCGGGCGATGATCCGCTCCTTGGACAGGAAGCTCGGCGCGTGCGCCGGGGCTCCTGCAGTGGTGCTGCGAGACATAGGTCGTTCCTTTCGTAAGTGGGCTGCGTTCGTCGATTGAATGCCCGGCTCTGGGTGCTTGCATGCAAGGCGGCACCGGCCTTTTAGGGCAACGTCTGCGACATCTCGCCGCATTCGCTGCGAACGCGTGGCAAGGGTAGCAGTTAACGGCTGCGGTGGAATCACCTTGCCATCGTCGTTTATCGATCCAGCGGACGAACATGCACCCCTCGTCAGGTCTGGGTCGTGAAAACCGCACGTCGGTTGCGCCGCTGCTGTCCATCGAACGGGTCGCCGGCTGCACCCGATGCCCGAAGACGCTTGCCACGGCGCTATACTCTGCCGCTTCACTTTTCACACACTGAACTACAAGGACTTGCCCATGAAAGCGTTCGGCAAAATCCTGGGATTGGGGCTGCTCGGGTTGCTGCTGATCATCGTGGCGCTGGGTTTTGCCCTGACCCACCTTTTCGATCCCAACGACTATAAAGACGAAATCCGCCAACTGGCCCGGGACAAGGCGCATGTGGAGCTGACGCTCAACGGCGACATCGGCTGGAGCCTGTTCCCCTGGCTGGGCCTGGAGCTGCACGACGCCAGCATCGCCACCCTGAACGCCCCGACCACGCCCTTCGCCGACCTGCAGATGCTCGGCCTGTCGGTGCGTGTGTTGCCGCTGCTGACCAAAGAAGTGCAGATGAGCGACGTACGCGTGGAGGGCCTGAACCTGACCTTGAGCCGCGACGCCGACGGCCACGGCAACTGGGAAGACATCGGCAAGCCGCTGCCCACGGCCGGCGGCGACGGCGCCCCGGCGCCCACCCCGGCCCCGACCGAATCCGGCGAGCCGAGCAACGACCGCCAGGTCAAGCTCGACATCGACAGCCTCACGGTGAACAACGCGCGCGTGCAGTACACCGACGCCAAGAGCGGGCAAACGGTCAGTGCCGAGAGCATCCAGCTGAGCACCGGCGCGGTGCACCAGGGTGCGACCATTCCGCTCAAGGCCAGTGGCTTCTTCACCATCGGCCAGCCCAATCTCAAGGTGCGCAGCGAGCTGACCGGCGACCTGCGCTTCGACCGCAAGGCCAAGCGCTACAACCTCGACGACCTGCGCCTGTCGGGCGAGACCTCGGGCGAGCCGTTGTCGGGCAAGACCCTGGCTTTCGTCGCCCAAGGCCAGGTGCTGGTCGATCTGGCGGCAAACGTCGCCGAATGGACCGGCTTGAAAGTATCGGCCAACCAACTGCGTGCCCTCGGCGAATTGAGCGCCCGCGACTTGAACACTACGCCGCAGGTCAGCGGCGGGTTGTCCATCGCCCAGTTCGACCTGCGCACCTTCCTCGACGGCATCGGCCACCCGCTGCCCGCCAGCACCGACCCCAGCGCGTTCGGCAAGCTGGAGGTGGTCACCCGTGTGCAAGGCAGCCCTACCAGCCTGACGCTGAGCGACCTGAACGTGAAGCTGGACGACAGCACCTTCAGCGGCCAGGTGGCCGTGGAAGACTTCTCCCGCCAGGCCCTGCGCGTGAACCTCAAGGCCGACCGCTTCGACGCCGACCGCTACCTGCCGGCCAAGAGCGACCAGGCCAAGGGCGCCAAGGCCGCGCGCGACGCCCAGGTGCAGCAGCAGGAAGCCGGCGCCGTCGCCGGTGCTGGCACTACGCCGTTGCCCGACGCGCCGACTCAGGTGGCCTGGAGCACCGACAAGCTGCTGCCGGTTGATCGCCTGCGCGCTCTGGACCTGCAAGCGGACCTGGCCTTCGGTGCCCTGACCCTGAACACCCTGCCGATCACCCAGGCGCAGCTCAAGGCCAGCGGCCAAGGCGGCCTGCTGACCGTGCAGAACCTGAGCGGCAACCTCTACAACGGCACCTTCCTGGCCCACGGCAACGTCGACGTGCGCCCGGCCGTGCCGCAGATCGGCTTCGATACGCAGATCACCCGCGTGCCGGTCGAGCACTTCATCAAGGCCCAGCACCCGGACAAGACCCCGCCGCTCAAGGGCCTGCTGACCCTGTCGAGCGACCTCACCGCCAGCGGCAACAGCCAGAAGGCGCTGATCGACACCCTCAACGGCAACACCCGCTTCAACATCGACAACGGTGTGCTGGTCGACGCCAACATCGAGCAGCAGCTGTGCCAGGGCATCGCCACCCTCAACCGCAAGCAACTGAGCGGTGAGCCGCGCGGCAAGGACACGCCGTTCAACACCCTGCGCGGCAGCCTGGTGCTGCGCAATGGCGTGGCCAGCAACCCCGACCTGAAAGTCGCCGTACCCGGCCTGACCCTGAACGGCCACGGCGACGTCGACCTGCGCGTGCTGGGCATGGACTACCGCGTCGGCGTGCTCGTCGAAGGCGACCAGCGTGCCATGCCCGACCCGGCCTGCCAGGTCAACGAACGCTTCGTGGGCGTGGAACTGCCGCTGCGCTGCCGCGGCCCGCTGGAGCTCGGCGCCAAGGCCTGCCGCCTGGACCAGGAAGGCCTGGGCAAGGTCGCCGCGCAACTGGCCGGCAACCGCCTCAAGGACAAGCTGGACGAAAAACTCGACGAAAAACTGGGAGACAAAGTGAGCCCTGAACTCAAAGACGCGCTCAAGGGGCTGTTCAAGCGATGACCCCTGCGCAGTTCTCCAGCGCCGTGCTGGACTGGTTCGACCGTCACGGCCGGCACGACCTGCCCTGGCAACAGGGCATCAACCCGTATCGGGTGTGGGTGTCGGAAATCATGTTGCAGCAGACCCAGGTCAGCACCGTGCTCAACTACTTCGACCGCTTCATGCAGGCACTGCCCACCGTGCAGGCGCTGGCCGAAGCGCCGGAAGACGAAGTGCTGCACCTGTGGACGGGGCTGGGCTACTACACCCGCGCGCGCAATCTGCAGAAGGCGGCGAAGATCGTCATGGCCGAGCATGGCGGCGAGTTTCCGCGCAGCGTCGAGCAGCTGACCGCGCTGCCGGGCATCGGCCGCTCCACGGCGGGTGCCATCGCCAGCATCAGCATGAACATGCGCGCGCCGATCCTCGACGGCAACGTCAAGCGCGTGCTGGCACGCTACATTGCGCAGGGCGGCTACCCCGGCGAACCCAAGGTGGCCAACGCGCTGTGGGCCGCCGCCGAGCGCTTCACGCCCATGACCCGGGTCAACGACTACACCCAGGCGATGATGGACCTGGGCGCCACGCTGTGTACCCGCAGCCGCCCCAGCTGCCTGATCTGCCCGTTGCAACAGGGTTGCGAAGCGCACCTGCTGGGCCTGGAGACCCATTACCCCGAACCCAAGCCGCGCAAGACGCTGCCGCAGCGCCGCACAGTGATGCCGCTGCTGGCCAACGCCGAAGGCGCCATCCTGCTCTACCGCCGCCCGTCCACCGGGCTGTGGGGCGGGCTGTGGAGCCTGCCGGAGCTGGACGACCTGGCCCAGCTCGACGACCTCGCCTACCAGCACGGCCTGGACCTGCGCCAACGCCACGCCCTGCCCGGCCTGACCCATACCTTCAGCCACTTCCAGCTGGCCATCGAGCCTTGGCTGATCGAGGTGGAGCAGGCCGTGGGCCACGTGGCCGAGCCCGACTGGCTCTGGTATAACCTCGCCACCCCGCCGCGCCTGGGCCTCGCCGCCCCGGTCAAGACTTTGCTCAAACGCGCAGCCGACCGACTGGCTGCAGGAGACGCCCCATGACTCGCACCGTGACGTGCCGCAAGCTCAAGCAGGAACTGCCCGGCCTGGATCGCCCACCTTTCCCCGGCGCCAAGGGCCAGGACATCTTCGAGCACATCTCCCGGCAGGCCTGGGAAGACTGGCAGAAGCACCAGACCATGCTGATCAACGAGAAGCGCCTGAACATGATGAACGGCGAGGACCGCAAATTCCTCCAGACGGAAATGGACAAGTTCTTCGCCGGCGAAGAATACGCCCAGGCCGAAGGCTACGTACCGCCAAGCGAGTGAGCGGAAAAACCGTAAGCGACGGAATTAATTTAAAAAATTTTCAAAAAGTCGTTGACGCCTCCTCTGAAAACCTTTTTAATTCGCCCCGTCGCCCAGATAGCTCAGTCGGTAGAGCAGAGGATTGAAAATCCTCGTGTCGGCGGTTCGACTCCGTCTCTGGGCACCACCTTCAGCTTCCGGTGGTTCCAACGTCACTCGAAGCGACACAAGAAACCCGCCCAGTGCGGGTTTTTTGTTGTCTCGATTTTCTTGATCGATGTCATATGGCCATCAATCGCACGTCCCTAGACTGTCAGGTCCACCCTGCCCGTACGAGGACCCTACATGAGCGATGAAGCCACCCCCAGCCAATCCCCCCTCCCCGCCACACCGCGCACGCGCCGCCCACGCCAGCGCAAACCCGACGCCACCATCGTCCAGGTCAGCCAGCAGCCCACCGCCCTGGAAGTCGCCACGGCGCGCAAAGGCAGCAACGAAGACAGCAGCTCCGCCCGCCTGCCCGCCAACTACCCCTACCGCACCCGCCTGCGCCGCGCCGAGTACGAGAAAGCCAAGCACGCCCTGCAGATCGAACTGCTCAAGGTACAGAACTGGGTCAAGGAAACCGGGCAGCGGGTGGTGATCCTGTTCGAGGGCCGTGACGCGGCGGGCAAAGGCGGCACCATCAAGCGCTTCATGGAACACCTCAACCCGCGTGGCGCACGGATCGTGGCGCTGGAGAAGCCCTCCGGCCAGGAAAAGGGCCAGTGGTATTTCCAGCGCTATATCCAGCACCTGCCCACGGCCGGGGAAATGGTGTTCTTCGACCGCTCCTGGTACAACCGCGCCGGCGTCGAACGGGTGATGGACTTCTGCACCCCGCCGCAATACCTGGAGTTCATGCGCCAGGCCCCCGAACTGGAACGCATGCTGTGCAACAGCGGCGTGCTGATGTTCAAGTACTGGTTCTCGGTCAACCGCGAAGAGCAGCTGCGCCGCTTCATCTCGCGCCGCGACGACCCGCTCAAGCACTGGAAGCTCTCGCCCATCGACATCAAGTCGCTGGACAAGTGGGACGACTACACCGCCGCCAAGCAGGCCATGTTCTTCCATACCGACACCGCCGATGCGCCGTGGACGGTGGTCAAGTCCGACGACAAGAAGCGCGCGCGGATCAACTGCATCCGCCACTTCCTGCACTCGCTGGACTATCCCGACAAAGACCTCAGTGTGGCCCACGCACCCGACCCGCTCTTGGTCGGCCGCGCCTCGCGGGGCTTCGAAGAGGACGAGGCACCGACGACGGCAGGTTGAATCCGCGCAGGCGCTGCGCTTCAATACGCGCCCTCACGCCCGCCCCCCTTAAGGATTCGCCCGATGGCCACCTCCAGCAAACAACAGAAACGCGCCAAGCGCGCCGCCAGCAAGGCCAAGCAGAACCGCATGGTGCGCAGCGGCCAGGCGGTCAAGGCCAGCAGCGGCGACAGCGCCAGCGTCGAGCAGGTGTACACCAAGGCCATGGATTCGGGCAGCTACGACGCGCTGTTCGAGAAGATGAAGGCTGCCCAGCAGGACGGCCTGGTGCCGATGATCTCGGTGTTCCTGGTCGACCCATTGCTGGCGCTGGTGCTCAAGGGCCACAAGGAAGAACACGCTACCGACTACATCGTCATGGTCTTCACCGCTTACCGCGACTGGCTCGACGGCACCGACGCCGACACCACCATGGCCTGGCTGGAGAGCGACGAATTCCAGGCGGCATATGTGGAGGCCTCGGAAGGGGTGGCGCGCTTGCAGCAACAGCAGAAGCAGTTCGGTTAAGGCCGCCAGGGCCGCCCAACGAAAAGGCCGCGCCCCTCACGGGACGCGGCCTTTGCAGTTTCTACGTTTTCACATGCTGGCGAATCAGCGCTCCATCGCCACCTTGCCCGCCACCCCGCGCTTGCGGTGCAACAACAACCCGGTCGCTACCACACCGATGCTCAGCAAGGCCGTGGCGATGATCTCGGCACGGTGGTCCTCGCGCAGCGCCATCACCACCAGCACCGCGACGATGAACGCGATGGTCAGCCAGGTCAGGCCGGGGAACAGCCACATCTTGAACTCGATCCGCTCACCACGCGCTTCGCGCTGGCTACGCATGCGCAGTTGCGACACGGCGATCACCAGGTACACCAGCAAGGCGATGGCCCCGGAGCTGGCCAGCAGGAACTCGAACACCTGCGCCGGCGCCACGAAGTTGGCGAACACGGTCAGGAAGGCCGCGGCGGTCGACAACAGCACGGCCCAGTGCGGCGTACCGGCACGGGTGGTGCGTTGCGCGATGGCCGGGGCGTCGCCGCGCTTGCTCAGCGAGAAGAGCATGCGCGAGGAGGTGTACAGCGCCGAGTTCAGGCAGCTGGTCACGGCGATCAGCACCACGATGTCGACGATCAACTTGGCGTTCGGCACACCGATGCGGCTGAGTACGGTCTGGTAGGAACCGGTCTCGGCGAGCGCCGGGTCGTTCCACGGCACCAGGGCCACGACCAGGAAGATCGACACCAGGTAGAACAGGCAGATCCGCCAGATCACCGAGTTGGTGGCGCGGGTGATCTGCTTGGCCGGGTCTTTCGATTCGGCCGCCGCGATGGTGACGATCTCGGTACCCATGAACGAGAACATGGTGGTCAGCATGGCCGCGAGCACCGCGCCCAGGCCGTTGGGCATGAAGCCCTGGGTGTCGAACAGATGGCTGACGCCGCTGACCTGGCTGTCCGGCACCAGGCCGAACATGGCCACGCAGCCGACGACGATGAAGGCGATGATCGCCAGCACCTTGAGCAGGGCGAACCAGAACTCGAACTCGCCGTAGTTCTTCACGCTGAACAGGTTGGTGCCGGTCAGGGCCAGGGTGATCAGCAGCGAGAACACCCACAGCTCGACGGCCGGGAACCAGGCGTGCAGGATCGCCGCCGCGGCGTTGGCTTCCAGGGGAATCACCAGCACCCAGAACCACCAGTACAGCCAGCCGATGGTGAAACCGGCCCAGCGGCCGATGGAGCGGTCGGCGTAGGTCGAGAACGACCCGGTGTCGGGCGAGGCGATGGCCATCTCGCCGAGCATGCGCATGACCAGAATGACCAGCGTGCCGGCCGCCGCGTAGGACAGCAGCACCGCAGGGCCTGCCGCTGCGATGGCGTGGCCGGAGCCGACGAACAGACCAGCGCCGATCACGCCGGCGATCGACAGCATGGTCACATGCCGTGGTTTGAGCCCCTGAGCGAGGTCGTTGGAATTGTGCTTACCGCTCATAAAACTACCTTTGTAAGGAGTGGACCAACCCGAACCTGGAGAACGCGAGGCGTTCTGTGCGATTTAGGCGCAGCCGTGTTCGGTTGAGGTGCAAGGGGCAATAAGCGGGCCAACGCATGCATTCGTACGCCTGCGACATCGTGGAACCTGCGGCCACCCTCGGTTTACCGGGCTTCGGCCATGCAATGACCGAAAGCCCCTCAAATCCACGCAAACCGTTGGGATTACAGAAATACCCACTTACAACTGCACCAAAGGTGCCCCTTGGTAACACCGCCGCACCTAAAGGCAGCACAGGGGAGCAACCGCAGGTTGCAACCCTCCGAGCCTCTACGATCGGGTATAGGTACCACCCGGTATCAAAGCGCTTCCCAGGCCTGACCAAAACTGGCAACATCGCGCCTTTTTTCCGTCGAGGTCGAGGCGCCGGCACTGTGCGTGCGGTCATCCTCGCGACAGTCCGCTGCAACGATGCGACACACTGCCGCGCCGACGCGCTTCGTCCCCCGCACCCTGGTTGGCTGTCACAGCGCCACATGCTAGCGTTGCGCAGGCCCGGAAGGCCGCCAAACAGCTGGGACTGCACCCGAACACATGAGGACCGCACATGGCTCAGGCCACGCCCGCGCTGGAAATCCGCAACCTGCACAAACGCTACGGCGACCAGGAGATTCTCAAAGGCATCTCCTTGACCGCCCGCGACGGCGACGTCATCTCGATTCTCGGCTCGTCCGGCTCCGGCAAGTCGACGCTGCTGCGCTGCATCAACCTGCTGGAGCACCCGCACCAGGGTGAGATCCTCCTGGCCGGCGAATCGCTCAAGCTCAAGGCCGCCAAGAACGGCGACCTGATCGCCGCCGACAACCGCCAGATCAACCGCCTGCGCAGCGAGATCGGCTTCGTCTTCCAGAACTTCAACCTGTGGCCGCACATG
This sequence comes from Pseudomonas sp. UBA6562, assembly GCF_002434265.1. Classification (GTDB taxonomy): domain Bacteria; phylum Pseudomonadota; class Gammaproteobacteria; order Pseudomonadales; family Pseudomonadaceae; genus Aquipseudomonas. The sequence goes on from NZ_DJJS01000006.1 coordinate 483,373, forward strand.
TCGGTGCTCGACAACATCACCGAAGCCCCGCGCCGCGTGCTCGGCCAGAGCAAGGCCGAGGCGGTGGAAGCAGCCGAAGCGCTGCTGAACAAGGTCGGCATCTACGACAAACGCCACAGCTACCCCGCGCAGCTCTCCGGCGGCCAGCAGCAACGCGCCGCGATCGCCCGCACCCTGGCCATGAAGCCCAAGGTCATCCTGTTCGACGAGCCGACTTCGGCGCTCGATCCGGAAATGGTCCAGGAAGTGCTTAGTGTCATTCGCGCATTGGCCGACGAAGGCCGCACCATGCTGCTGGTGACCCACGAAATGAATTTCGCCCGCCAGGTGTCCAGTGAAGTCGTCTTCCTGCACCACGGCCTGGTAGAAGAGCAAGGATCGCCGCAGCAGGTCTTCGAGAACCCGACCTCGGCGCGTTGCAAGCAATTCATGTCCAGCCACCGCTAACGGAGCAACACATGCAGACCTACAAGAAATTCCTCCTGGCCGCTGCCGCCACGCTGGTCTTCTCCGCCAACGCCATGGCCGCGGAAAAACTGCGCATGGGTATCGAAGCGGCCTACCCGCCGTTCAACAACAAGGACGCCAGCGGCAACGTGGTGGGCTTCGACAAGGACATCGGCGACGCCCTGTGCGCCAAGATGAAGGTCGAGTGCTCGGTCGTCACCTCCGACTGGGACGGCATCATCCCGGCCCTGAACGCCAAGAAGTTCGACTTCCTGGTGTCGTCGCTGTCGATCACCGACGAGCGCAAGGTGGCCGTCGACTTCACCGACCCCTACTACTCCAACAAGCTGCAGTTCATCGCCCCCAAAGGCGTCGACTTCAAGACCGACAAAGCCTCGCTCAAGGGCAAGGTGATCGGCACCCAGCGCGCCACCCTGGCCGGCACATGGCTCGAAGACCACTACGGCAGCGACGTCGAAGTGAAACTGTACGACACCCAGGAGAACGCCTACCTCGACCTGGTCGCCGGGCGCATCGACGGCATCCTGGCCGACAAGTACGTGCAGTACGAGTGGCTCAAGGGCAAGGAAGGCCAAGGCTTCGAGTTCAAGGGCGAGCCGGTGGAAGAAAGCGACAAGATCGGCATCGCCGTGCGCAAGGGCGACGACCGCCTGCGCAACGACCTGAACGCCGCGCTGAAGGAAATCAAGGCCGACGGCACCTACAAGAAGATCAACGACAAGTACTTCCCGTTCAGCATCGAATGATCCTCCCCGACCTGCGCGCCTGAGGGCGCGCGGGTATCTGGAAAGCACCTGCCCATGAATATCGACTTGCACGGATTCGGCCCGGCCCTGCTGGCTGGCATGCTGATGACCGTAAAACTCGCGCTTTGCGCGCTGCTGCTGGGCCTGGTGCTCGGCCTGCTCGGCGCCCTGGCCAAGACTTCCCCCGCCAAGCCCCTGCAATGGCTGGGCGGCGCCTACTCGACCCTGGTCCGCGGCGTACCCGAACTGCTCTGGGTGCTGCTGATCTACTTCGGCACCGTCAACCTGGTCAGCCGTCTGGGCGAAGCCCTGAACATGCCCGATCTGGAGCTGAGCGCCTTCGCCGCCGGCGTGATCGCCCTGGGGCTGTGCTTCGGCGCCTACGCCACGGAAGTGTTCCGCGGTGCCATCCTGGCCATCCCCAAGGGCCACCGCGAAGCGGGCCTGGCCCTGGGCCTGTCGCGCGGGCGCATCCTCTCGCGCATCATCCTGCCGCAGATGTGGCGTATCGCCCTGCCGGGGCTGGGCAACCTGTTCATGATCCTGATGAAGGACACCGCGCTGGTGTCGGTGATCGGCCTGGAAGAGATCATGCGCCACGCGCAGATCGGCGTGACCGTGACCAAGGAGCCGTTCACCTTCTACATGGTCGCCGCCTGCATGTACCTGGCCCTGACCGTGGTGGCCATGACCGGCATGCACTTCCTGGAAAAACGCGCCGCTCGCGGCTTCATGAGGGCCGGGCAATGAACTGGGATGTGATCATCAAGTACCTGCCGCGCCTGGCCGACGGCGCGTTGCTGACCCTGGAGCTGGTGGCCATCGCGGTGGTGGCCGGGTTGATCCTGGCGATCCCCATGGGCATCGCCCGCGCTTCGCACAAACCCTGGCTGCGCGCCCTGCCCTACGGCTACATCTTCTTCTTCCGCGGCACGCCGCTGCTGGTGCAGCTGTTCCTGGTCTACTACGGCCTTGCGCAGTTCGACGCCGTGCGCCACAGCGCCTTGTGGCCGTACCTGCGCGATCCGTTCTGGTGCACCGTGCTGACCATGACCCTGCACACCGCCGCCTACATCGCCGAGATCCTGCGCGGGGCCTTGCAGGCCATCCCCCGTGGCGAGGTGGAAGCGGCGCGGGCGCTGGGCATGTCCAAGGCCAAGGCCATGTACTACATCCTGCTGCCACGCGCGGCACGGATCGGCCTGCCGGCGTACAGCAACGAAGTGATCCTGATGCTCAAGGCCAGCGCGCTGGCCAGTACGGTGACCCTGCTGGAGCTGACCGGCATGGCGCGCACGATCATCGCGCGGACGTATCTGCCGGTGGAGATCTTCTTTGCGGCGGGGGTGTTCTACCTGGTGATCTCGTTCGTGCTGGTGCAAGGGTTCAAGGTGCTGGAGCGGTGGTTGCGGGTGGATGCGTGTCAGGGGCGGTGAGCTGGTCTGCGCTTGGCCTATAGTCTGCGTGGGTCCCCTGCCCTTAACCTCGGCAGGCGACTCACAAGCCCCCATGAGTGGCTCCCCAAACGCTGATCACCGTCCCACTCTTGAGGCACAACGCACGACCCCTGGGAAGTGAGCCCTGTGGGAGCGGCTTCAGCCGCGATGGGCCGCAAAGCGGCCCCAACCCTGTTATCACCTTCTGCCCCCGCTTGTACCGCGATTGGTCCGTCGGAACCGCACTGTCGCCCATCGCAGGTAAGCTATCGCACACCACCCTCGCCCTTTCCAGACACTCCATGACCAACCCCCAAACCCTCCAAGGCCCCCAACTCCTCACCCGCTTCCAGGCCCTGGACCGCTTCCTGGTACGCCACCAAGCACTATGGCGCCCCCGCCCCTTCCACCACCTGCAACTCCCTTGGGAAGCCGACCATCCAACGTTGGCCAACCACCTGCGCCACTGCACCCTCGCACAGGCCGAAGCCGCCGAGACTGACCCGGCCGCTTCACAACCACCCACCCCATTCCCCCAATGGGCCGACGAAGCCCGCCACCTCTCCCACACCCCCGACCTCCCCGACATCGGCCTCCCTCCCGCCATCCCCCGCCTCGACGTCAACGTCCCCGGCCGCAAATGGCAGCAGATCGAGGCCTTCGGCCGCCGCCTCGACTACCGCACCACGCCAACCCACTGGATCGACTGGTGCGCCGGCAAAGGCCACCTCGGCCGCCGCCTGCTGCAACCCGGCCAACGCCTCACCTGCCTGGAATACGACCCCGCCTTGGTAGAGGCCGGCCTCGCACTGAGCACTCACCACCGATTGCCGGCCGAGCACCGCCAGCAAGACGTCATGGCCCCCGACTGCGCAGCACAACTTTCCGACGAGGCCAGCGTGGTCGCCCTACACGCCTGCGGCGACCTGCACATACGCTTGCTGCACCTGGCCAGCGAACGCGGTTGCCCACAGATCGCCATCGCACCGTGCTGCTACAACCGCATCGCCGGCCAGCGCTACCAGCCGATCTCCGCGCCCGCACAAGCCAGCCCATTGGCCCTGAGCCTCGACGACCTCGCCCTGCCCCTCAGCGAAGCCGTCACCGCCAGCGCGCGCGTACGACGGCAGCGAGATGCGTCCATGAGCCGGCGCTTGGCGTTCGACCTGTTGCAGCGCGAGCAGCGTGGCGTCGACGAGTACCTGCCGACACCTTCGTTGCCGGTCGAATGGCTGCACAAGCCTTTCGCCGAGTACTGCCAGGATTTAGCCGCGCTCAAGGGGGTGGCGCTTACGGGCGGCGTCGATTGGACGGCCTTGGAAGCCGCCGGCTGGCAGCGCCTGGCCCAAGTGCGCAATCTGGAGCGGGTGCGCAACCTGTTCCGACGGCCGCTGGAGCTGTGGCTGGTGCTGGATCGAGCGTTGTTTATGGAGCAGAACCACTATCGCGTGCGGGTAGGAGATTTCTGTGAGTACGACCTGACTCCAAGAAACCTAATGGTGCTTGCTGAGCGTTAGAAACAACAAATCCTGTGGATAAGTCTGTGCAAAAGCTTGTGATGAAAAATGGCGGAGCTATTGCACACATCGATTTATCGAGTGACCCGTTAGCCAAAATTCCGGCTTTAGATCAGTAAAATCAGACACTTGAGCAGCATCGATCGCCTGCGACCAACGGTACGTGATGTGCGTAACTTTGGCACACCCCTTGTGAATAACCAGGTCAGGTGATACGTCGAAAAGGCCTAAAGATTGGTTGAAATAATCTGAATATAAAAGAAACGATTGCACCCACAAAATGTCGCGACGGCCTGCAAAGACCGGACAAAACACCGTAAAATCGCCGTCATTCCCGCTATCGTTCGAAGAATCGCCACCGTGACTACTCTCAAAGCCCTCGCGCTCCCCCTCTTCGCCCTTCTGCTCACCGCCTGCGCTGCCCCGGCGCCTCACAACCCCGGCACCTCGGCCGACTGGCCCGTGCCTACCATGCAGCTAGGCGACAAACGCGGCCTTCCGCAAGGCTTCGAGCCCTGCCGCAAGCGCGGCTGCGACAACAACAAGCTCTTCTTCAACCCGGCCCAACCCGAGCCAAGCCCTACTACGCTGCACCGCGGCTGGTAAGAAAATTCTCCTTTTCTAACGCGGGGTTAGGTTAATTTCGCCGGAATGCGAGGAAGTGGTTTACACCCGCCCCGCGATGGCTATAATGACGCCCCATTGCCGGTATAGCTCAGCTGGTAGAGCAACTGACTTGTAATCAGTAGGTCCCGGGTTCGATTCCTGGTGCCGGCACCATATAAGGTTTCAGAGAAGGCTTTAAAAATCTCTGGAAACCACGGAAAACCCGCCTTCTGGCGGGTTTTTTCGTTTTGGCCCCTTGTTGAATTTCGAGGCTAGCCAGCGCTAATGAGGGTGGTTCGAGGGTAGAGATCCGTTTCGATATCGGAGACTGCTGTTATGGCCCACAGCACTGTCCTGCTCACAGATATCGCCTGCCTTACGGCAAAGCCTAGCGCGCGCGGGTACAAGCTTTTCGACGGCGACGGTTTTTATCTGCTTGTACAACCTAACGGCCGCAAAGGCTAGCGGCTTAGGTAAGTGAAACTCGATGGCCTCGATGGCCTCGATGGCTTCGAAGGCCTAACTGCCTCGGGCAGCTATCCGGCAATCGGACTGAGCGACGCACGCTGCAAGCGCTTCGAGATCAAGCAACAGCTTGCCAACAACATAGATTCCACCTAGGCACTGTACGAAATCAGGCAACGTAGACAACTCATGGAGCAAGCCAGTAAGACCATTGCTGCATAACTTTTTGCGAGCTTATCGAAGCGCGTCACGAGCCGGCGGTTTCTTGCAGCCAGCCGAACATACGCCCAATAATGTAGCGCTGTCGGTACTTGGGCCGGTCTAATAGCCTGGGCAAGCCGGGCTTAGGCTTGCGTTTCATTGCGTGCTTCGGAATAACAGACTGTATACGGCAGCGGTCGCAGTATTGGCGCAAAGCCTCTGCGTCATAGCCCTTGTCGGTTAGTAGGCACTTGCAGCGCTTGCGAGGGCATCCGCGCTGAGCTGAAGGAATGCTGACGCTTTCTAGCAGCGGCTGCGCATAGCTGGCTTAACCGCCAGAAAGAAGACAATGCAACTGAACTCCATTGGCGTCACAGAGCATATAGATCTTGGTCGTCAGGCCACCGCGGCTGCGGCCTAGAGCGTGATCGGCAGGCTCGTCAGCCCCCTTTTTTTCCGAGCGTCTGATGAGGCACGAATGGCGCGCAGTGGGGTTGAGTCAATCATCCAGGTCTGCAAGTCGATCAAACCTTGCTCATTCAGCTTTAGGTGCAAACGCTTGAGCATATGATTTCGCCAACCGCGGAACCGTTGGTACACGATTGACCGCGGGCCGAAACGCTCCGGCATGTCACGCCAGGCAGCGCCGGAGCAAAGTACCCACAGCACGCCATCGAGCATCAGCCGATCACAAGCCCGAGGCCGGCCACGCCTACATGTTTCGGTGAAAAGATCGGAGACCATATCCCAGGCCTCGCCCGAAATTTCGTACCGCTTCGCCATCACAGGATTCCTTTCCATTGATGGCTGAGGAATCTACAAAATCCTTGAGGCTGTGGGGCAATGACTAGATTTCTCAGATTCCGTACAGAGCCTAGACCTCAAGCCCCTTGCAAAACCCTAAGCGCAGCCGAGGCTAGAAAACCAGAGCGGCTTTTCTGCTCAGGATGATACTTTACGTACTCATCGATTCGATTGAGCAAATAGCCAGGCAGGGTGATATTTAATTTCTCAGCCTTACCCAGATACTTAGTTATATCAATATCGACAACGGCCCAAATACAGCCTGCATAATCAGGCTTGGCCGAATGCACAGTCACTTTAGAGGCTGTAGGAATCACCGCTCCTTCCTCGGCCAACAACTCCAAGTGACCCTCCATCGCTTCTTTAGCCATGGCCATGGCATCGTCGAGATCTTCACCAGCCGAGAAGCAGCCAGGAATATCTGGAACTTCAACACCCCAAGCGTGTTGCTCGTCACCTTGATGAATCGCAATTGGGTAGAGCATTGGCATGTCCTCCTCGGACGCTGTACGAACATCTAACGTTGAAATCAGCGTTATCGCATTTGACCACCTAGCGCGAGTAGTCTGATGTAACCAAAAGACGTTTTCTCAAAGCTGGGCCTGTTTCAAAATACTATTAACTGTTTTGAGAAGCAGATCCTTCTTTGGGTGCGGAACCGTTACCAGTCCTTTTTTTGTCGGGTGCTTGAAATGGTGATGGCTACCTTTTGCTCTCACCTCATACCACCCGTCAGCCATAATTTTTGCTATGAGCTCACGGCTATTCAATGTTGACTTCCTCTGCGCTGCCGCTAGTGGTTACCGTACCCACCAAAAGATGTACTGTCAACACCATAACCACCAGCATGAATCATCGGAGGTAGGTAGGTATCGAAGCAGTAAATGTAATCAATCACTAACCGCAGTCCCTCCAATTCGGTACCGTGTCTGCTAAACACGTTCTCTACCTGGTAAATACGTCTTGTCCGCTATCCAGCGCCTACAACCTGAGTGATTTACAGCTCCATCGACCCCTTGCCAAGACAGCAGCACCATAAGGAGACGGACCTCATGAGCAAAGCCCTCCTCAAAGCCGCAGCCTCCGGCCAAACCCCTCAACTACAAACCCTACTGGCCAATGGCACCCACATCGACTTCACCGACAAAGCCACCGGCCGCACCGCCCTAATCGAAGCCGCCATCAAAGGGCACACCGAAGCGGTGAAAGTCCTAATCGAAAACGGCGCAGACCGCGACGCCACCGACGATGTGATGGGTTACACCGTCCTCGGCTGGGCCGCTAGCGAAGGCCATACACCCCTCGTCCACTTTTTGCTGGAAGCCGGTACATCCGTAGATCTGACAACTTCCATAGCCGGTCGAACACCCTTGATGGACGCCGCATCCGGTGGCCATGACATGATCGTGGCCGCATTATTGTCAGCCGGCGCAAAGGTGCACCTGCAAACGGGTGACGGGCGCAATGCACTGTCGATCGCGCAAGAGCGGGGCCATGCATCTGTGGTAGCTCTCTTGCTGGAACACGGAGCAGTGGCACCGGTCATGCCCGAAGAGTCTTACTTACCCTGGCCCAGCGTCTCACCTGACCTGTCGGATATCGATGACACAGACCCTGCCAGCGTACTGCGCGGTTTTCTACTAGCCATGCACCGCTGGGAAACGGGCTGGTATGAACTCAGCAAAAGCCAGACCGACGACAATCCATTGGACTGGTCAGCCATACAAGACAGCCAAAACCGAATCTTCGAACGTTTCTGCACCCCCAAACCGCGCACCTACGGCCGCTTGGGCAGCTTCGGTTTTCCCCCTACTTACGCACCCGAAGACATGCTCATCAGCATCGAGCCCTTACCTCGCCGCACGCTACTCATGACCCGCCAAGCGCCCGACGCGCCGGTGCGTTACGAAACGTTGTTCAGCCTGGTCAAAAAAGGCGGTGTCTGGCGCGTGGACACGAAGAAGAAACGCGTGTGGGGTTGGGCGGAAGACTGGGAGACCGGCATTTTATGAGCACCACCGAGCGAACGGACTTGAACCCCATGAACCTGCAAGGCAAAGACCCGCAACTGGACATCCCCTGGCCGTCGATCAAAGGCCGGCAAGCCGTATTCATCGAACGGATCGCGCTGACTCGATCAGAAGCCGAGGTGCTGGGGAGCCATACTGCCCGCGAACTCTATTTGTTCGGTGCCGGCGTAAAGACGGGCGAAGTCCACCCGCAATACGGCGAGTTGGAGCGCATCGAATTTCTCGTCATCGAAAAGCCGGAAAACGGCACAGAAGTCATGGCTCATGCGCTCGCCCAGCACCAAAGCGTGATGTACAGCCGCGAAGATGAAAGCGGGGGCCGTGCATGCGTCGACATGCTCAAGAAGAAAGACATCCGCTTCTTGCGCAGGCCACCCAAGTGGAAGGCATCGGATGCCAGCATCCCATGCCATGACGGGCAGCTTTATCATTTCCTCACACAGGTTTATTTGCCGGAAACGCCAACCACCCGCCAATACCTGACGTTTTCGCAGAGTCTGTTCCTGTTCGTGTGCATCGCCGAACACGACGAGCTTCATGTGCAGATCTTTGCCCAGGACACCTCGCAGCAAACGGCGGAGGACCATTATCGGCTGGAAGCGCAGATGATGCGTTTCGATCGGCATCGTGACGATATGCACATCGTCTCGGCGATGATCGAAGGCGGCTCCAAGCTTATACAGGCGTACATACTTGAACACCCCGAGGTGAACGGGCAGGCGTTGGCGTTGTTGGCCGAGCATGGCAAGACCAAAGCCATCAGAGAGGGTGCGGCCAAGAAAGCGCGTGTGAAGGCTGAATTAGCTCGTTGAAGGACACATTAGAGGGTTTATCTGGATGGCGGGTTGCAGACCTTCGCGGCCGAGCGAAGCAGCGAACCGGCCGCCCCTACGCTTCGATACGGGAGGACGCGTGAACAAGGCACACCGCATTCATTTTGAAGAAACCTTGCAGCAGGAGCTCAAGAAGATCGAGTGCGATCACCTGGCCATTACCGCAGTCAAACGAGGCCTGAAACTGCGCTTCGAAAAGAAGCTCGTCGCGGAGTTGGACTTTCAGTACCTCACCAAGGCCCACGCCTTCACCCTGCTCGGGCGAGTGGTCGGCGGCCCCCTTCATGAAGCCATGTCGAAGATCGAGGCGCCCTACAGAAGCAACCTGTTCTGTGACGCGGTCCTGTCGTTCACCACCTCGGGCAGGCAGGACAAGAAACCCGGCTTCGACATTTACGGCAAGGTCGACGTCCCCCGCCCTGAGCACGCCAGCGAAACGTGCGAGGCCATTCGGCATGCGCTCGAAACGCATTACATCCCTTGGTTGGTCGGTTGTGTATTGCCTAGCGAACGTACCATCAGTGATGTCATCGCCTCACCTACCGACTACGCCTACCCGGCCGTATTCATTCATTGCGCGACTACCTGCAACCCGTCGCTGTTGAACGACGCGTTAAGACAGCGGCTGAAATTCTGCAAGAAAATCATCAAGAACAAAGCCTTCGATTTCCCACTGCTGGGCATATCCTGATTGCACGCTCTTCCGTTCAGACGCACTTGAAATCGCCTTTCCGGACTTCCGGTCGCCGCACCCCCTGCCTGCGGCAACCATCCTCAACCTGGCAAATACCTCAATACTTCCAACTCACCGTCGCCATCAAATTCCGCGGCGCCCCGTAATTGGTAGACCCCGCCGACTGATACAACGAAAGCAGATACTTCCGATCCGTCACATTGTTCACGTTCAACCCCAACGTCCAATGCTCGTCCACCTCATAACTCGCCATCACATCCACCAACGCATACGCCTCCTGGCTCACCCGGCTGTTGGTGTCCAGCTCCGTCCCACTCTGCCACTGCACCCGCGTCCCCACCTTGGCCTTGGGCAGCATCGGCAGCCGGTACGTCAAACTCCCACGCAGCGAATGGGTGGGAATGTACTTGCGCGCATGGTCCCCGTCGTCGTTCTCGATATCGACATAGGTATACCCACCCGACAGGTCCAACCCCGTCAGCACTTCACCCGACGCCCCCAGCTCCACACCACGGCTCTTGAAGTTGGTGCCGCGGTACAGGTACTGCCCACCGACGAATTCCCCCGTCAGCTCGGCGACGTTGTCCTGCTCGGTCTTGAACGCCGCCGCCGTCAGCGTCAGGCGCTCGTCCAGCAGCAGGCCCTTCACCCCCACTTCCAGGCTCTTACCGTCGAGCGGCTCGACCACGCCGCCGCTGGTGCTGCGCACGTACTGCGGTTTGAAGATCTTGGTCCAGCTGGTGTACAGGCTCCACTGCGGGGTCAGGTCGTAGACCAGGCCGGTGTAGGGCGTGACCTTGCCATGCACGCGGGTGTCGTGGGGCGAGCCGTAGCCTGCGCCGTCGCCGTCGGCGCTGAGCATGCGCGCGCCGGCGATCCAGTGCAGGTCGTCGGCCAGGCTGAAGCGGGCGCCGGCGAACAGGCTCTTTTGCCGGTCGGTGAACAGCTGAGTGTTGATGTCGTCGGTGTAGGTGAAGGGCGGCTGCACGACGTTGCCGGCCAGGACGTCGGCGAGGGTGGCCGAAATAGAGCCCGCCTGGCTGAAGTAATGGCCGCGCTCGTCGTGGTGGGTGCGGCCGTAGTTGGCGCCCAGGGTCAGCTCGTGTTCGCGCCCGAGGAGCGCGAACGGCCCGGACAGCTTCGCCTCGCCGGTCACCTGGTGTTCCTTGCTGGTGGTGCGGTTGACGTAGGCATAGACGCTGTCGGCGGTCGCCGGGATGGCGTACAGCATCTTGGTGTCGGAATCCTGCTTCATGCCGGTCAGGGTCAGCGTGCTGTTCCAGCCGTTGTCGAACGCGTGGGTCAGCTCGGCGAAGGCGCGCTGGGTGTGCACGTCCCAGTAGGTCCAGGGCTGGCCGACGCTGGAACTGCGGCTGCTGTAGTGGATGCGGTTGCCGGCGTAGTCGGCGATGGGCAAGGCGCCCCAGGTGCTGCCGTTGGAGTAGCTGTTCTGCTGGGTGAAACCCACGGTCAGGGTGTCGGCGTCGGTCAGGTCGAAGGCCAGCAGGCCGGCGGCGACGTTGACTTCGTGGCCGTACTGGTCGAGGTAGGAATTGCCTTTGTCGTGGGAGGTGACGAAGCGCCCGCGCACGTTGCCGCTCTCGGTCAGCGGGCCGGACAGGTCGAGCGCCAGGCGGCGGTTGTCCCACGAGCCGATGCTCGAGTCGACGCGGGCCTGGAAGGTGTCGGTGGGGCGTTTGCGTACCAGGTTGACGGTGGCCGAGGGGTCGCCGGTGCCGCTCATCAGGCCGTTGGCGCCGTGCAGCACGTCGACCTGTTCGAACTCGGTCAGGTCCTGGTCGCCGACCAGCACGCCGCCGGAGAACGGCAGGCTCATGCCGTCGAACTCGAAGTTCTCGATCTTGAAGCCGCGCGAGGTGAAGGCGGTGCGGTCGGTCTCGAACTGCTCGACGGTGACCGAGGGCGCGTTGCGCAGGGCGTCCTTGACGCTGTTGAGCTTGAAGTCGTCGATCTGCTCGCGGGTCACTACGGTGATGGCCTGCGGGGTTTGCTTGTCGGTCAGGCCCAGGCGCGTGGTACTGGAGGCAGCTTCGCCACGGTAGCTGCGTACGGGGACGATGCTGCCGCTCAGTTGTTGCTGGATTTGCGTGGGCGCCAGCATGACTTCGGTGCCTGCGCCCGAGGCTTGAGCCGGCACCAGGTACAGGGTGACCGCGTCGGTGCGCGCGAAGTTGTAGCCGCTGCCGCGCAGCAACTGGCCCAAGGCCTCTTCGGCCGAGTACTGGCCCACCACCCGCGGGCTGCGCAGGGCGGCGTCGAGGTCGCCGTCGAGCATGACGTTCTGGCCCGACTGCTGGCTGAACTGCAACAGCGCCTGGCGCAGCGGCTGCGCCGGGATGTCCAGCGCGAGCTTTTGCATCGCGGTGGTGGTGGCCGGCGCCGTCGCCCCCTGAGCCTGCAATGTGCTTACGAGCAGGCTGCACGCCAATGCGGTGCTCAGGGCGCTGCGTTGCCAGCGGCCATCGGTTTTCAAGACAGGGGTGGGGTGCAGGGCCATTGCGGGTGTTCCTCGGAAAAGGCGCGGGATGCGAATACCAATCAGTCAGGCGAAGACGCACGAGCGCGCGGGATTTCTGGAGGCGTGGTGAATTATTTCTGCGTGAACGATCAGGCGGGGTAGATCAGGGTGATCAGGTCGGTGTAGCGCTGGGCGCGGATCGACAGCGCCGTGGTCATGGCGTCGAGCAGTTGCTCGGGCTTGTCGAGGTTGAGGATCAGGCTCACCCGGCGTGCGGCGAGCCGTTCGTCCATGACGAAGATGCGACCCGGGCGCCAGCGTTGCAGTTGCTCGACCACACTGGCCAGCGGCTTGTCGAAGAACACCAGGCGCCCGCTGCGCCAGGCGAGCACCTGCTCCAGCTCGGCGTGCTGGATGGGGCCGGCGTGGTGGCGGGTGAACCGCAAGGACAGCCCTTCGTCCAGATCGGTGCGCTGGTTGGCAGTGACTACGCTGGCCGTCTTGCGGCTGACGGCCAGCAGCGCCGAAGTGCTGTCGCATGACAGGCAGAACTCGCCATCGGTCGTCAGCACTTGGCCGTAAGGCGTACTGACCGCGAATTCGCTGCCGGCACGGGGTTGCACGTTGAAATAGGCTTCGCCTTGCAGCAACTCCACCGACCGTTTGCCGGACGAAAAATCCAGGTTCAGCGCGGTGTTGCCAGCCAGCTCCACCGTCGAGCCGTCGGGCAGCGCGACGCTGCGCCGCTCGCCCACACCGCTGCGCACGTCGGCGAACGGCGAGCCCATGCCGCTGAACCACCAGGCCGAGGTCGAAGCGGTGACCGCTACCGCGCTGGCGGCGATGCCCAGGCCGACGAAGCGCCGGCGCGACAGTGGCGTGGCAGCCTTGGGCACAGGTGGGTGCAGCTGCGCGGTCGCTGCCCATAGCTGTTCAAGTCGAGCGTAGGCCGCGCGGTGCCGGGGGTCGGCGTCGAGCCAGGCGGCCAGGCGCGCGCGCTCGGCGTCGGTGGCCGCGCCGCCCTGGATCAGGGCGAACCAGCGGCTCGCCTGATGGCTGACGTCATCGGCATGCGGCGGCGGGGCCTGGGGTGGTTCGGCGCTCATAGGGCTGGCGATGGGCTGCGGTGGTCTCGGGCGGCAGAGTGTAATGCAGGGCGGCCGTGTGCGCCTGCCGCTTGGGCGAACACCTTACTCATTCGGGCATGCCGCTCTTGAGCAGGTCCAGCGCACGGACCATACGGCTGTAGGCGGTTTGTGCGGGGATGCCCAAGCGTTGGCTGATTTCGGCGTAGGTAAGGCCTTCCACACGCACCAACAGAAATACTTCGCGACACGGAGCCGGCATGCTTTCGATCACGGCATTCAGCGCAGCCAATTGCTGATGGGCGATGGCGGCCTGTTCGAGGGTCGGGGTGGCCGGTTCGAAGGCAGCCACGGTGGGCTCGTCCAGCGGCTTGCCCTTGCGGTGGGCCTGGCGCCGGGTGTGGTCGATGAACAGGTTGCGCGCGGCGGAGAACAGGTAGGCCCGGAAGTTGCCGATCGGGGTGCGGGTCATCTGCTCGGACAGGCGGATGAAGGTGTCCTGGGTCAGGTCGGCGGCGGTTTCCTTGCAGCGCAGGCGGCGGTCCAGGTAATCCTGAATCTCGCCACGGTGGGCGAGGTACAACGCCTTGAGATCTGAGCCGGACATGAAAGCGACCTTGGGAGGCAGGGAAGCAGGCGCAGGAAAGTATCACAAAAGAGAATCATTTGCGCTTGTGTTCGGAGGGGTCAGCCGCCCTCTTCCGACGGCTGACGAACCGCTCAATAACGCCGGTTGCCCATCAACTCGCCGAGCACCTGATTCGGGATGCGAAACGGCACCGAAGTGTGGTCTTCACCGGCTTCGATACGAAAGCCCGTACGCAGGCCCGTGCCGGACAACGCCTGCAAACGCACGGACAAGGCACGGGCATCGTCGACCATCTGCACCGAATCGCGTTCGCCCATGACGATGCTCAGGCTGGTATGGGTCAGCGCGAGTTGCCCGGCGAGCGCGCGTTGGGTGAAGGCCCGCTCGGGCGCCAGCAGGTGTTGGTCGCGCCACCACAGGCTGGGACTCACCGCCACCACGTGCTGGAACAGCGTGGGCCGGGTGAACAGCGTGTAGAGGCCGAACATGCCGCCGAACGAATGCCCGACCAGGCTGCGCTGGTCGGGGTCGACCTTGAAGCGCTCGGCCACTTTGGGCATGAGCCGTTGCTCGATGAAGTCGAGGAACAGGTCCTGGCCGCCCTGGGGTGGGGTGTTGCGCTCGGGCGGCGCGGGCGGCGTCAGGTCGAAGGCCCGGCGGGTGAAGTCCAGCGGCGTGTCGCTCGGGTAGCCGATGGCGACTAGGATGGCGCCGCGCAATTTGGGCTGCGCGCGTTTGGCGGCGTGGAAGGCGGGAAAGTAGGCGTTGCCGTCGAGCAGGTAGATCACCGGGTAGCCGCCGGTGTAGGGCACCTCGCCTTCGGGCAGGCTGACCATGATGCGGTAGTCGCGGCCGGCGGCGCTTTGCATCTGCCATTGCTCGGTGCCGTCGAGGATGACGGGGGTGGCGTGGCAGAGCGTGGTGGCGGCGAGCAGGTAGGTGCCTAGCAGTGCGAAGAATTGGCGAATCATGGGTTCAGGTTCTATTCCGATCAGGAGGGACGCCCCAATGCCCATGGGCTGGATATGGAGTGCTCGGGTACTGATAAGACGCATCGGAAGGCAAGTTTTCTGAAGGGCTCGCGTAGTGGCCACGTCGATGGCCGCTGTCACCTTCTCAGCTACGCAAAGGCCTTTAGGGCTGCCGTGCGGCCCATTGCGAGCGTAGGGCGCAAGGCGTGGGCCGCGCGCGCTCACCCCATCACTCGTCGAGAAACGTGTCGTTGTCCATGTAGAAATTCAGCGCACGCACATAGTCGCCGTGCTCAGCCGCCGGCTTTTGCGCCATCAGCACCATGACCACATCGGCGAACTGCTGCCCGGAATACAGATAATTCAGACCCGCCACCTGGACTGGCTCGGGGTACACTTCCTGATCATCGACCACGTCGGGGTAATCGGCGATCAGGTAGACGCCGTGCAGGTCGAGTTCGTCCTGATCTTCCCCGTAGAGGCAGAAATCGTCGCCCAGATCCGGGTCTTGTTTGACGCCCTCGATGATTTCGCCAAGTGTGTGACGGTGGTTCGTCTTTAGCATGTGTCTCGCCCCTGTCGCTCGCTGCATGACCTTTCCATGGCCGAACGCCAAGCGTCGACCCCTTTCCACTCAGACCCGCGCTCCATCGACGCTCGGCAGTACCGCACTGCCCTCGAAAATCACCTCAAGCGCTTGTCTGACAACGGCCAGGTGCGTCGCCACCGTCTCGGCGTCGCCGGCTATGTCCGCCTCGATCGTCGAAGCGCCGAAGTGCGCCACAAACGCCTCCTTCACCTGCACTTGCAAGCGGTTTCCCACAAGCTTAACGGCGCTGATCGCATGGGCCGCTTCGTAGTCCGACTCGCTGGTTTGCAACCCAATGCCGTCGTCGACCGTGGCATGCTCGTCTTCGTCCAGCCGGGCGATGATCAGAAACCGTTCAGGCGCTGCCGGGTCGTCCCCCAGTGCCAGCACCTGCACCCCATCTTCTTCGTAGTGCTCCACGGTGGTTGCACGAAACGCTGTGGTGGCCATCGGTTTGCGCCGCTCCTCTGAGATTGGAATGTCGAGCCTCGGCAACGATCACCTCATATCTCGCCCCGCTCGCGCAACCGCGCCATCGCCCCCTCCATCGTCACCATCCCCACCCCTGCCCCCATCTGCATCGCCGACTGCACCTGCGCAAGCCGCCCTTCGCGAATCAGATTGCGCACCGCCGGCGTACCGATCAGCACCTCCCTTGCCGCCACACGCCCACCGCCCTTGCGCTTGACCAGCACCTGCGCCACCACCATCCGCAGCGAGTCGGCCAGCATGGCGCGCACCAGCGCCTTTTCCTCCGCCGCGAACACCTCCACCAAACGTTCGATACTGCTCACCGCCGAGCGCGTATGTACCGTGGCCAGCACCAGGTGCCCGGTTTCGGCGGCGCGCAGGGCCAGACGGATCGATTCCAGGTCGCGCAGCTCGCCAAGCATGATCACGTCCGGGTCCTGGCGCAGGGCGCTGCGCAATGCCTGGGTGAAGCCAGCGCTGTGGCGGCCCACTTCGCGCTGGTTGATCAGGCTGCGCTGACTGGTGTGGACGATCTCGATAGGGTCTTCGAGGGTAAGGATGTGCAGCGGGCGTTCGCGGTTGAGCTGGTCGATCAGTGCGGCGAGGGTGCTGGACTTGCCGCTGCCGGTGGGGCCGCCGACGATCACCAGACCGTCGCCCAGCGTGGACACGGTCTGATAGACCGCGTGCAGATCGAGCTGATCGAGGCTGGGGATGGTACTGGCGATCAGCCGCAGGCTGGCGGCGGGGCCGTGGGCCTGGCGGAACAGGTTGAGGCGAGCGCGGCGTCCGTCCGGCAGGTCCAGCGCTAGATCGAGTTCGTCGCCCTCGCGCCACTGGCGCCGCTGCGCTTCGCCGAGCCAGGGGTCGATGCTTTGATACAAATCATTGCTGCCCAGCGCGGGCAGGTCGAGGCGTTGCAACTCGCCGTCGATGCGCAGCAGCGGGGGTTGGCCCGCCGCCAGGTGCAGGTCGGAGGCGCCCGCGCGGGCGGCTTCGGCCAAGTGTGCAGTCACGTCCATGAGACTCCCCAATGGCAACAGAGCAGGTAGAATGCGTCGACCCTCGAGCCGCCGGCGTTGAACCATGTCCACCCTAGCAGACAACCTGAATGCCCTCGAAGCGCGCATCCGCGACGCCGCCCAAGCGGCCGGGCGCGACCCTGCCAGCGTGAAGCTGCTGGCGGTGAGCAAGACCAAACCGGCCAGCGCCATCCGCGAGCTGCATGCCGCCGGCGCCTGCGACATCGGCGAGAACTATTTGCAGGAAGCGCTCGGCAAACAGGCCGAATTGGCCGACCTGCCCTTGACCTGGCACTTCATCGGCCCCATCCAATCGAACAAGACCCGCGCCATCGCGGAACATTTCGATTGGGTACATGCCGTGGACCGCTTGAAGATCGCCCAGCGCCTGTCGGAGCAACGCCCCGCCGGCCGCGAGCCGTTGAACATCTGTCTGCAGGTCAACGTCAGCGGCGAAGCCAGCAAGTCCGGTTGCAGCCCGCACGAGCTGCCGGCGCTGGCCGAAGCGGTGAAGGCCTTGCCCGGTGTGCGCCTGCGCGGCCTGATGGCGATTCCCGAACCCACCGAAGACCGTGCCGCCCAGGAACAGGCATTCGCCCAGTTGCGCGAACTGCTCGAACGGCTCGACCCGGCCCTGGACACGCTGTCCATGGGCATGAGCCACGACCTGGAAGCGGCCATCGCCCAGGGAGCGACCTGGGTCCGCATCGGCACCGCCCTGTTCGGCGCCCGCGACTATGGGCCCGTCTGAATCCATGCTTCACTCACCCTTTCCCGCAAGGACCTGACATGAGCAAGACACGTATCGCCTTCATCGGCGCCGGCAACATGGCCGCCAGCCTCATCGGCGGTCTGCGCGCCCAAGGCCTGGACGCCGCGCAGATCCGCGCCAGCGACCCCGGTGCCGAAACCCGTACCCGCCTCCAGGCCGAGCATGGCATCGAGGTCTTCGAAGACAACGCCCAGGCCGTGGCCGACGCCGACGTGGTCGTGCTGGCGGTCAAGCCACAGGTCATGAAAGCCGTGTGCCAAGCCCTGGCCCCGGCGCTGGGCAAGCACCAGCTGGTCGTCTCCATCGCCGCCGGCATCACCTGCGCCAGCCTGCAAGCCTGGCTGGGCGAGGTGCCGGTGGTGCGCTGCATGCCCAACACGCCGTCGCTGCTGCGCAAGGGCGCCAGCGGCCTGTACGCCACGGCAGAGGTGTCGGCCGAACAACGCGATCAGGCGCAAACCCTGCTGTCGGCCGTCGGCACCGTGCTGTGGGTGGAGCAGGAGCAGCAGATCGATGCCGTGACGGCGGTGTCCGGCAGCGGCCCGGCGTACTTCTTCCTGATGATCGAAGCCATGACCGCCGCCGGCGAGAAGCTCGGCCTGAGCCGCGAAGCGGCCTCGCAACTGACGCTGCAAACCGCCCTGGGCGCCGCGCACATGGCAGCGGCCAGCGAGCACGATGCCGCCGAGCTGCGCCGTCGCGTCACCTCCCCCGGCGGCACCACGGCGGCGGCGATCGACGCTTTCCAGAACAATGGTTTCCAAGCGTTGGTCGACAAGGCCCTGGAGGCTGCGGCGCAGCGCTCCGCGGAACTGGCCGAACAACTGGGCAAATGAGGAGCTGTCGATGAATGCACTGTCCGGCGCCGCGATCTTCGTGGTGCAAACCCTGGTCAGCCTGTACCTGGTGATCGTCCTGCTGCGCTTCGTGCTGCAACTGGTCAAGGCCAACTTCTACAACCCGCTGAGCCAGTTCGCGGTGCGCGCCACCCAGCCGCTGCTCAAGCCCATCCGCCGCATCATCCCCAGCATCGGCGGCCTCGACACCTCGTCGCTGCTGCTGGCGGTGGTGTTGCAGGCGCTGCTGATGGCCTTCGTGCTGATGGTCACCTACGGCACATTCGGCAACGTCCTGCAGCTGTTCCTGTGGGCGCTGCTGGGCGTGGCCTCGCTGTTCCTGAAGATCTTCTGGGTGGCGATGATCGTCATGGTGATCGTCTCGTGGATCGCGCCGAACAGCCACAACCCGGCGGCCGAACTGGCCTACCAGATCGCCGAGCCGGTACTGGCGCCCTTCCGCCGCATCGTACCCAACCTCGGCGGCCTGGACATCTCGCCGATCTTCGCCTTCCTGGCGATCCAGGTGCTCCAATCGTTCGTGCTGCCGCCGCTGGCCGCCCAGATCGGCATGCCGCAGGAACTGTTCCGCATGATCTGACCCTCGCAGCCCCCGGCGGCTTGCCGCTGGGGGTGGCGCTCTTTAGACTTACGCCTCATTCACGCGTGAGCAGGGTCGATGTCCATTGCCTTTCCCGAAGACTCCGTCGGTCTGGTAACCCCGCAGGTTGCCCGATTCGATGAGCCGTTGCCGCTGGCCTGTGGCCGCTCCCTGGCCGCGTACGAACTGATCTACGAAACCTACGGCACGCTCAATGCCAACGCGAGCAACGCGGTGCTGATCTGCCATGCCCTGTCCGGCCATCACCACGCGGCGGGCTACCACAGCGCCAGCGACCGCAAGCCGGGCTGGTGGGACAGCTGCATCGGCCCCGGCAAGCCGATCGACACCAACCGCTTCTTCGTGGTCAGCCTGAACAACCTCGGCGGCTGCAATGGCAGCACCGGCCCCAGCAGTTTGAATCCGCTCACCGGCAAGCCCTACGGCGCCGATTTCCCGGTGCTCACAGTGCAGGATTGGGTGCACAGCCAGGCGCGCCTGGCCGATCGCCTGGGCGTCGCGCAATGGGCGGCGGTGGTCGGCGGCAGCCTGGGCGGCATGCAGGCGCTGCAATGGACCATCACCTACCCCGAGCGCATCCGCCACTGCGTCGACATCGCCTCGGCGCCCAAGCTGTCGGCGCAGAACATCGCCTTCAACGAAGTGGCGCGCCAGGCCATCCTCACCGACCCGGAATTCCATGGCGGCTCGTTCCAGGACCAAGGCGTGATCCCCAAGCGCGGCCTGATGCTGGCACGCATGGTCGGCCACATCACCTACCTGTCGGACGATTCGATGGGCGAGAAATTCGGCCGCGAACTCAAGAGCGACAAGCTCAACTACGACTTCCACAGCGTCGAGTTCCAGGTCGAGAGCTACCTGCGCTACCAGGGCGAAGAGTTCTCCGGCCGCTTCGACGCCAACACCTACCTGCTGATGACCAAGGCATTGGACTACTTCGACCCGGCCGCCGACCACCACGGCGACCTGGCCGCGACCCTGGCCGGGGTCAAGTCCGAGTTCTGCATCATGTCGTTCACCACCGACTGGCGCTTCTCCCCGGCCCGTTCGCGGGAAATGGTCGATGCGCTGATGGCCGCGCGCAAGAACGTCTGCTACCTGGAAATCGACTCGCCCTATGGCCACGATGCCTTCCTCATCCCCACACCGCGCTACATGCAGGGGTTTGCCAACTACATGAACCGCATCGTCATCTGAGGACCGCATGAGAGCCGACCTGGAAATCATCCACGACTGGATCCCCGCCGGCAGCCGCGTGCTCGACCTGGGCTGCGGCAACGGCGAACTGCTGGCCTCGCTGCGCGACCGCAAGCAGGTGCACGGCTACGGCCTGGAAATCGACGCCGACAACATCGCCGCGTGCGTGGCCAAGGGCGTCAACGTCATCGAGCAGGACCTGGACAAGGGCCTGGGCAACTTCGCCAGCAACAGCTTCGATGTGGTGGTCATGACCCAGGCCTTGCAGGCCGTGGAGTACCCCGACCGCATCCTCGAAGAGATGCTGCGCGTGGGCCGCCAGTGCATCATCACCTTCCCCAACTTCGGCCACTGGCGCTGCCGCTGGTACCTGGCCACCAAGGGCCGCATGCCGGTGTCGGACTTCATGCCCTATACCTGGTACAACACGCCCAACATCCACTTCTGCACCTTCGCCGACTTCGAGGCGCTGTGCCTGGAGCGCGATGCCAAGGTCATCGACCGTCTGGCGGTCGACCGGCTGCATCGCAATGGCTTGGGGGGTAGGATCTGGCCTAACCTGCTTGGGGAAATCGGTATCTACCGTGTCAGCGGCCCCGGCCTGGACGCCCATCGGGTCGCCGTCTGATCGAGACGCGGTGGCGGTTTCCCCCTCACCGCGCGCTTCCCACTGGAGTGACTGACCCATGCGTCGTCTAGCCGTATTCCTGCTCAGCCTGTGCCTGACCGCCCCCCTGTTCGCCGCCGAGGCCGCCCGCCCCGAGCGCAAGCAGGCGTTCGGTGACGTGACGGTGTTCTACAACGCTTTTTCTTCGAGCATGCTGCAAGCGCAGGTGGCCGCCGACACGGGCCTGACCCGCAGCAAGCAGCTCGGTGTGCTGACCGTGGCCGTGCTCAAGGCCGACAAACCCGGCATGGCGGTGGTCAGCGGCACGGTGAAAGACCTCACCGGGCGCAGCAGCCCGTTGTCGTTCCGCCAGACCAGCAGCCAGGGTGCGATCTCCTACGTGGCCCAGTTCAAGGTCGAGCAGGCGCAGCGCATGGTCTTCGACCTCGATATCGAAACCGGCGGCGTCAGCCACTCCCTCAGCTTCAACCAGGACGTATTCCCAGGCGAATGATGAATCTCCAGCAGCTCGTATTGGCCAGCCACAACGCCGGCAAACTCAAAGAACTCCAGGCCATGCTCGGCGAATCGGTGCGGTTGCGCTCGATCGGCGAGTTCAGCCAGGTCGAACCCGAGGAAACCGGGCTGTCGTTCGTCGAGAACGCCATCCTCAAGGCGCGCAATGCGGCACGCATTTCCGGTTTGCCAGCGTTGGCCGACGACTCCGGGCTGGCGGTGGACTTCCTCGGCGGTGCGCCGGGCATCTACTCGGCACGCTACGCCGACGGTCAGGGCGATGCGGCGAACAACGCCAAGCTGCTCGATGCGCTGAAGGACGTACCGGCCGAGCAGCGCGGCGCGCAGTTCGTCTGTGTGCTGGCGTTGGTGCGCCATGCCGACGACCCGCTGCCGATCCTCTGCGAAGGCTTGTGGCACGGGCGCATTCTCACCGCCGCCAGTGGCGAGCACGGCTTCGGCTACGATCCGCTGTTCTGGGTGCCCGAGCGCGACTGCTCCAGCGCCGAGCTGGCACCCTTGGAAAAGAACCAGTTGAGCCACCGCGCCCGCGCCATGGCCTTGCTGCGTCAGCGTCTGGGCCTGGCATGACCGAGCAGCCGTCCGCGTCTTTGCTCTATCCCGCAGCGGCGCGCATCGCACTGCCGGAACCTCCGCCGCTGGCGCTGTACATCCACATCCCGTGGTGCGTGCGCAAATGCCCGTATTGCGACTTCAATTCGCACCAGGCCGGGCCCGAGATACCGGAAGCGGCCTATGTCGATGCGCTGCTGGCCGACCTCGACCAGGAGCTGCCCGCCGTACAAGGCCGGGCGATCAGCTCGATCTTCTTCGGCGGCGGGACGCCGAGCCTGTTCAGCGCAGCCGCCTTGGGCCGCCTGCTGCGCGGCGTGGAGCAGCGCATTCCCTTCGCCGCCGACATCGAGATCACCCTGGAGGCCAACCCCGGCACCTTCGAGCAGGACAAGTTCAAGGCCTACCGGCAACAGGGCATCAATCGCCTGTCGATCGGCGTGCAGAGCTTCCAGCCGGAAAAACTCGAGCGCCTGGGGCGCATCCACAATGGCGACGAAGCGGTGCGTGCGGCCGGCATGGCGCGGGCGGCGGGCTTCGACAACTTCAACCTCGACCTCATGCATGGCCTGCCCGAGCAGTCGCTGGACGACGCCTTGGGCGACCTGCGCCAGGCCATCGACCTGGGGCCGACGCACCTGTCGTGGTACCAGCTCACTGTCGAGCCCAACACGGTGTTCTGGAACCAGCCGCCGGAGCTGCCCGAAGACGACATCCTCTGGGACATCCAGGAAGCCGGCCAGGCGCTGCTCGCCAGCCAGGGTTTCGCCCAGTACGAGGTGTCGGCCTATGCCCAGCCCGGCAAACCGGCGCGGCACAACCTCAACTACTGGCGCTTCGGCGACTTCATCGGCATCGGCGCCGGCGCCCACGGCAAGCTGTCGCTGGCCGACGGGCGCATCGTGCGCACCTGGAAGACGCGCCTGCCGAAGGACTACCTCAACCCCGAAAAGCCATACAAGGCCGGGGAAAAGGCCTTGCCCATCGACGAGCTGCCGTTCGAGTTCCTGATCAACGCCCTGCGCCTGACCCAAGGCGTGGAAGCCGACCTGTTCACCCGCCGTACCGGACAGCCCCTGGCGCAGTTGGCCGACGCCCGCCGCAATGCCGAACAAAAGGGCCTTTTACGGGTCGAACCGGATCGACTGGCCGCCACGGCGCGCGGCCAACTGTTCCTCAACGACCTGCTGCAATACTTCCTGACCTGAGGCTGATCCATGGACATGGTACTTGACCTGCTCGCGACCGTTTCCCGCTGGAGCCGCGGCAATCTCTCCGAGATTTCGCTGGCGTTCGTCGGTTGCCTGCTGGTGCTGTTCGGCACCGACATCAAGGCCTGGGCCGAACAGCGCCTGGGCAGCGTGGCGGGCGCCTTGCGCGTACCGGCCATGGCCCTGCTGGTGATGATCGGCAGCGGCGCTGCGCTGATCTATGCGACGCCCTGGGTGATGAAGGGATTGAGCCAGTTCAACAACTACGCGCTGGCGCCGGTGTTGTTGGTGGTGTTGGCGTTGGTGGGGATCGTGGCGGATCGGCGGGGTTGAGGGTTGGCCTTTAGATCTTGGGCTGCCGCTCCAGTATGCCTATAGGGCTGCGAAGCGCGCTTTGCACAACTGCCGCGCAGCATTTGTAGCACGCGGTAACGGACATGGGCCGGCTTGGCCGGCCATCGCGGCTAAAGCCGCTCCCACAGTGGAAGCAGGCGCAACTGCGATTGCTGTAGAAGCAGTTTTAGTCGCAGCCGAACTTGTGGGGGCGGCCGGTTCGGCGCTCCGATTAGCCGCGATGGGGCGCGAAGCGGCCTTGGATCGGCCGCCTCGCCATCACATCAAGCCAGCTTCTCGAACTTCAAATCCCACACCCCATGCCCCAGCCGCTCGCCGCGGCGTTCGAACTTGGTGATCGGGCGTTCTTCCGGGCGCGGCACGTAAGCACCGTCGGCCGCCTGGTTGCGGTAGCCGGGCGCGGCGCTCATCACTTCGAGCATGTACTCGGCGTAGGGCTGCCAGTCAGTGGCCATGTGGAAAATCCCACCGGGCTTCAACTTGCTGCGCACCAGTTCGGCGAATTCCAGCTGCACGATGCGGCGCTTGTGGTGGCGCGCCTTGTGCCAGGGGTCGGGGAAGAACAGCATCAGGCGGTCGAGGCTGTTGTCGGCCACGCAGCGGTTGAGCACCTCGATGGCGTCGCAGTCGTAGACCCGCAGGTTCTTCAGGCCTTCGGTGAGCACGCCGTTGAGCAGCGCGCCCACACCCGGACGGTGCACTTCGACGCCGATGAAATCCTGCTCGGGCGCAGCGGCGGCCATCTCCAGCAAGGAGTGCCCCATGCCGAAGCCGATTTCCAAGGTGCGCGGCGCACTGCGGCCGAACACCTGGTCGTAGTCCACCGGCGCATCGGCCAGCGGCAGGACGAACTGCGGGCCGCCGATGTCGAGGCCGCGTTGCTGGCCTTCGGTCATGCGCCCGGCGCGCATTACGAAACTCTTGATGCGGCGGTGCGGGCGTTGTTCGCCGTCGGCGGGGATCGGCGTTTCTTGCGATTCAGTCATCAGGGGCTCTTACTTGATCAGACCATCCAGCGGCGACGAGGCGCTGGCATAGAGTTTTTTCGGCATGCGCCCGGCGAGGTAGGCCAGGCGACCGGCGACGATGGCGTGCTTCATGGCCTCGGCCATCATCACCGGCTGTTGCGCGTGGGCGATGGCCGAGTTCATCAGCACCGCTTCGCAGCCCATTTCCATGGCGATGGTGGCATCCGAGGCGGTGCCCACGCCGGCGTCGACCAGCACGGGCACTTTGGATTCTTCGAGGATGATCTGCAGGTTGTAGGGGTTGCAGATGCCCAGGCCCGTACCGATCAGGCCGGCCAGCGGCATGACGGCGATGCAGCCGGCTTCGGCCAACTGGCGGGCGATGATCGGGTCATCGCTGGTGTAGACCATCACGTCGAAACCGTCCTTGACCAGCACTTCGGCGGCCTTGAGGGTTTCGATCACGTTGGGGAACAGGGTCTTCTGGTCGGCCAGCACTTCGAGCTTGACCAGGTTGTGGCCGTCGAGCAGCTCACGGGCCAGGCGGCAAGTGCGCACGGCTTCGACCGCGTCGTAGCAACCGGCGGTGTTCGGCAGGATGGTGTAGCGGTCCGGCGGCAATACGTCGAGCAGGTTCGGCTCGCCGGGGTTCTGGCCGATGTTGGTGCGGCGCACGGCAACGGTGACGATTTCGGCGCCCGAGGCTTCGATGGCCTGGCGGGTTTCGTCCAGGTCGCGGTATTTGCCGGTGCCCACCAGCAGGCGCGAGGCGAAGGTACGGCCGGCCAGGGTGAAGGGCTTGTCAGTGCGAACGTTGCTCATCGGGACTCCTCGGGTAAAGGTTGCGGGGCTTGCGAAGGGAACGCAGGCTGCGGCTAGCCGCCGCCGATGGCGTGGACCACCTCGACCTGGTCGCCTTCGACGAGCAGCGTGCCATCGTGCTGGCTGCGCGGCACGATGTCCTGGTTCAGCTCCACCGCGACGCGGCGCCCGGTCAGCTCGAGCCGGGCCAGCAAGGCCGCCACGCTCTCGCCGGAGGGCAATTCGTAAGGTTCACCGTTCAGTTGAATGCGCATGCGCACGGCCACCGTTGTGCTTTGGGGGCCCGCATTCTAGCCCCTGACAGGGTTTTTACCCAAGCCTGATGGCCTGCATTCGGCCCAATGGCGACCGCTCGGTCAGCCCAGGCGCCAGGCCGCAAGGCCCAGGCACAGCCAGCCGGCCAGGAAGCACGCGCCGCCGATGGGAGTGACGATGCCCAGCTTGCCGATGCCGCTCAGGGTCAGCGCGTAGAGGCTGCCGGAGAACAGCACGATGCCCATCGCGAACAGCCCACCGGCCCAGCCCACCAGGCGACCGGGCAGATGCACGGCGAGCACGGCCAGCGCGAGCAAGGCCAGCGCGTGCACCAACTGGTACGTGACCCCGGTGTGGAAGATGGCCAGGTACTCGGCGCTCAGGCGATTCTTCAGACCATGGGCGGCGAAGGCGCCCAAGGCGACACCGGTGAAGCCGAAGAAAGCGGCGAGCATGAGGAAGCTGCGAAGCATGGGACGACTCCTGCGAAGGGGTCTGTATAATGGCCGCTTCCCTCGGTCGGGCCAAGCCATCCTCATGTTGTCATCGATCATCCGCCGCCTCGCGCGGGTCCTGTTGTGGTGTGCCGTCGGCAGCGTCCTGCTGGTGCTGCTGTTTCGTTGGGTGCCGCCACCGGGCACGGCGCTGATGGTCGAGCGCAAGGTGCAGTCGTGGTTCGGTGGCGAGGCCATCGACCTGCAGCGCGACTGGCAACCCTGGGAAGCGATCTCAGACGACTTGAAAGTGGCGGTCATCGCTGGCGAAGACCAGAAGTTCGCCAGCCACTGGGGCTTCGACGTGTCGGCCATCCAGGCCGCCATCAGCCACAACGAGCGCGGTGGCAGCGTGCGTGGCGCCAGTACCCTGACCCAGCAGGTGGCCAAGAATCTGTTTCTCTGGCCGGGCCGCAGCTGGCTGCGCAAGGGCCTGGAGGCTTGGTTCACCGGGTGGATGGAGCTGTTGTGGTCCAAGGAGCGCATCCTCGAGGTGTACCTCAACAGCGCCGAATGGGGGCCGGGCGTGTTTGGCGCCCAGGCGGCAGCGCGTTACCACTTCGGCGTCGATGCCAGCCGCTTGACGCGCCAGCAGGCGGCCCAGCTGGCGGCGGTGCTGCCCAGCCCGATCCGCTGGAGCGCCGGTCGCCCCAGCGCCTATGTGGCGGGCCGTGCCAGCTGGATCAACCGGCAGATGAGCCAGTTGGGCGGCGACGAGTACCTCAAGCGTCTGGAAGCGGGCGAACGTTTCTAGGCATTGCTTGAAAGCCTAGATACCCACACACGAAAAAGCCGCAGCCCTTGCGGGCAGCGGCTTTTTTGCGAGCGTGGAACGTGGATCAGGCGGCGATCAGAGCCTTGACCTTGTTCATCGCGTTCTTCTCCAACTGGCGAATGCGCTCGGCCGAGACGCTGTACTTGTCGGCCAGCTCGTGCAGCGTAGCCTTTTCTTCTGCCAGCCAACGCTGGTAGAGGATGTCGCGGCTACGGTCGTCCAGGCCACTCAGTGCCTGGTGCAGGTTGCTCGACGCATTGTCGCTCCAGTCGGCGTCTTCCATCTGACGAGCCGGGTCGTAGCGGTGGTCTTCCAGGTAATGCGCAGGCGACTGGAAAGCGCTGTCGTCGTCGGCCTCGGCGGCCGGGTCGAAGGCCATGTCGTGGCCGCTCAGACGGCTTTCCATTTCGCGCACTTCGCGCGGCTCCACGCCCAGGCTTTCGGCGACGCGATGCACTTCGTCGTTGTTCAGCCACGCCAAGCGCTTCTTCTGGCTGCGCAGGTTGAAGAACAGCTTGCGCTGCGCCTTGGTGGTCGCCACCTTGACGATGCGCCAGTTGCGCAGGATGAACTCGTGGATCTCGGCTTTGATCCAGTGCACGGCGAACGAGACCAGGCGCACACCCATTTCCGGGTTAAAGCGCTTGACCGCCTTCATCAGGCCGACGTTGCCTTCCTGGATCAGATCCGCCTGGGCCAGACCGTAACCGGCATAGCTGCGGGCGATATGGACAACGAAACGCAGGTGGGCCATCACCATCTGGCGGGCGGCCTCGACATCCTGTTGGTAATAGAGACGCTCGCCCAGATCACGCTCCTGCTCGACCGTCAGCAGCGGGATGCTGTTGACCGTGTGCACATAGGCTTCCAGGTTCGCACCCGGTACCAAGGCATACGCAGGTTGCAACGATGTGGTCATTCAAGAACCTCCAGCTTTCGAAATTGTGCCTCGTGAGCACTGCCTACATTGACCCGTAAATCCAGGTTCGAGTTCCAAGATGAACGAAATGCAACGTTGGCGATTGTTACTACCATGATGGCGACTAGCGTGGCGCCAGCTCGTTCAGATGGCGAGCCACGGCGATCCACGCACCGATATACCCCAACAGTACAGCACCGATCAAGAGTGAGAGTCCATCCGACCCTGGTACACCTGCGAGGCCGAAATCGCTGCCGTACAAGCCCGAAAGCCCTACCACGGCCTCGTTCAGCCAGTTCAGGCCGAAGGCGAGGATGCCCCACGCCAGCAGGCCGGCACCCAGGCCATAGAGCGCGCCCATGTACAGGAAAGGCCGGCGCACGTAGCTGTCGGTACCGCCCACCAGCTTGATCACCTCGATCTCGGTACGGCGGTTCTCGATATGTAGACGAATAGTGTTACCAATTACTAACAGCAAAGCCGAAATCAGCATCACCGCCATGCCGAACACGAAGCGGTCGCCCAGCTTGAGGATCGCCGCCAGGCGCTCGACCCAGAGTAGATCCAGCTGCGCCACTTCGACCCGTGGCAGCTCCGAAAGGCGCTGGCGCAAGGCTTCGAGGGTCGGCTTGTCGACTTCCTCCGGGGTCACTACCACCACACCGGGCAGTGGGTTTTCCGGCAGTTCGCGGATCGCTTCGCCCAGGCCTGACTGGTGCTTGAACTCTTCCAGTGCCTGATCGCGGCTGATGTACTGCGCCTGGGCCACGCCCGGCATGTCGGCGATCTGACCGCGCAGGGTTTCGCCGTCCGCGCTGCTGGCGTCCATCTTCAAGTACAGGGAAATCTGCGCCGCGCGTTGCCAGGAACCGCCGAGCACTTCGACGTTCTTGAGCAGCAGCGACAGGCCCATGGGCATGCTCAGCGCCACCGCCATCACCAGACAGGTGAAGAAGCTGCCGATCGGCTGCTTGGCCAGGCGGCGCAGGCTGTCGGCCAGGCTCGCACGGTGGCTTTCGCCCCAGGCACGCATGAGGGTGCGCAGGTCCGGGCCGTCGTCGTCGTGCTGGCCAGGCTTTTTCTTCGGTGCCTCGGCGCCTTTAGGCGCGACGCGTTCGGATACTTTACGCGTGGATGTGCTGCTCATTGGCCGGCCTCCCCGTCGCCGATCAATCGGCCGCGTTGCAGGGTCAGCATGCGGTGGCGCATGCGCGCGATCAGGGCCAGGTCGTGACTGGCGATCAGCACCGTGGTGCCGAGGCGATTGATGTCTTCGAATACGCCCATGATCTCCGCAGCCAAACGCGGGTCGAGGTTGCCGGTGGGTTCGTCGGCCAGCAGCAGCGCAGGCTGGTGCACGATGGCGCGAGCGATGCCGACCCGTTGCTGCTGACCGGTGGACAGGTCGGCCGGGAACAGCTCGCCCTTGTCGGACAGCGACACGCGCTCCAGCGCCGAATCGACGCGTTTGGCGATCTCGGGCTTGGACAGGCCGAGGATCTGCAGCGGCAAGGCGATGTTGTTGAACACGGTGCGGTCGAACAACAGCTGGTGGTTCTGGAACACCACGCCGATCTGCCGGCGCAGGAACGGAATCTGCGCGTTGCTGATCTGCCCCAGGTCCTGCCCGGCGAGCAGCAGCTTGCCGCTGGTGGGCCGCTCCATCGCCAGCAGCAGGCGCAGCAAGGTGCTCTTGCCGGCGCCGGAGTGGCCGGTGACGAACAGGAATTCGCCCCGGCGCGCCCGGAAACTCAACTCGTGCAGGCCGATGTGGCCGTTGGGGTAGCGCTTGGCGACCTGTTCGAAGCGAATCATGGAGCATCCCGTTCGGCGAACAGCGCCTTGACGAAGGGTTCGGCCTCGAAGGTACGCAGGTCGTCGATGCCTTCGCCGACGCCGATGAAGCGGATCGGCAGGTTGAACTGCTTGGCCAGGGCGAAGATCACCCCACCTTTGGCAGTGCCATCGAGCTTGGTCAGGGCCAGGCCGGTCAGTTCCACGCTCTGGTGGAAGTACTTGGCCTGGCTGATGGCGTTCTGCCCAGTGCCGGCATCGAGCACCAGCAGCACCTCATGGGGCGCTTCGGCGTCGAGCTTGCCGATGACCCGGCGGACCTTCTTCAACTCTTCCATCAGGTTGTCTTTGGTGTGCAGCCGGCCGGCGGTGTCGGCGATCAACACGTCGGCGCCACGGGCCTTGGCGGCCTGCACGGCGTCGAAGATCACCGACGCGGAGTCGGCACCGGTGTGCTGGGCGATCACCGGAATGTTGTTGCGCTCGCCCCACACCTGCAACTGCTCGACCGCGGCGGCGCGGAAGGTGTCGCCGGCCGCCAGCATGACTTTCTTGCCTTCGAGCTGCAGTTTCTTGGCCAGTTTGCCGATGGTGGTGGTCTTGCCGGCGCCGTTCACGCCGACCACCAGGATCACGTAAGGCTTGCTCTGCGAGGTCACGGTCAGCGGCTGCTCGACCGGGCGCAGCATGGCGGCCAGTTCTTCCTGCAGCGACTTGTACAGGGCGTCGGCGTCGGTCAGCTGCTTGCGCGCGACTTTCTGCGTGAGGTTGCGCACGATCACCGAGGTGGCTTCGACGCCGACGTCGGCGGTGAGCAGACGGGTTTCGATTTCTTCGAGCAGTTCGTCGTCGATGACCTTCTTGCCCAGGAACAGGCTGGCCATGCCTTCGCCGATGCTGGCGCTGGTCTTGGTCAGGCCTTGCTTGAGGCGGGCGAAGAAGCCGGGTTTGGAGGGCTCGGCGGCGGGGGTGTCCAGTGCCGGGGCGGGCGGCTCGACAGGAAGGGCGGTTTCGGAGGGCGCAGGCGTTGGAGCGGGGGTTGGCGCCGGTGCTGGGGTCGGAGCCGGTGCAGGCGTCGGTGCAGGCGCTGGAGTCGGAGCCGGTGCAGGCATCGGTGCAGGCGCTGGAGTCGGAGCCGGTGCAGGCGTCGGTGCAGGCGCTGGAGTCGGAGCCGGTGCAGGCGTCGGTGCAGGCGTCGGTTCAGGCGCTGGAGTCGGAGCCGGTGCAGGCGCTGGCGCTGGCGTCACAACAGGCGCTGGAGTCGGTGCGAGCGAAGGCGTGTCTTCACGCTCGGGAATCACAGGCGGCGCAGCAGGCTCCAAGTCAGGCACCAGGGCCACAGGCTCTTCGGCCACCGGCAACACCAGATGGTTGGCAGGCGCCTCGACGCCTGGCGCGACCTGCGGCTCGGGCACGACCGGGGCCGGCGCGCCTTCGACCGCTACGGCCTCATCGGCTGGCGGCTCGACGGCGCTGGGTTCGTCGGCGGCAGGTGCCTGCGGCTTCTTGCGGAACCAGCTGAACAGGCCTTTCTTCTGACCAGCCTCGGCCGGCGCTTTCTTGTCGTCGTTGGAACCAAACATGGAGACGGCTATCTCAAGGCAGCGATGCGCCAGCGATGGCGCATCAGGAATTCAATAGACGCAGAACAGACTATCTTCGATCCGACTGGTTCATGCGCAACGTTTTGTCTTAAAGGCCCACAGGCCAGAACGGCGACAGGCATGGTCGCCAGGCGACCGGATCAGTATCCTAGCACCTCCAGGCCCGCCGACGCTAAACCCTAGCGGGCCGCCGAACAGGTTGAACCCCCTATGAATGCTCTAGCCCGCCGCGCTGCCGGCCTGCTGCTCGGCACCCTTTGCTTGCCGTTCACCGCCCTGGCCGCCGACACTCAAGCCACCCATGAATTCACCCTCGACAACGGCCTGAAAGTAGTCGTGCGTGAAGACCATCGCGCGCCGGTGGTGGTCTCGCAGATCTGGTACAAGGTCGGCTCCAGTTACGAGACGCCAGGCCAGACCGGCCTGTCCCACGCCCTCGAGCACATGATGTTCAAAGGCAGCGCCAAGGTCGGCCCCGGCGAGGGCTCGCGCATCCTGCGCGACCTCGGCGCCGAAGAGAACGCCTTCACCAGCGACGACTACACCGCGTATTACCAGGTTCTAGCCCGCGACCGCCTGCCGGTCGCGTTTGAACTCGAAGCCGACCGCATGTCCAGCCTGCGCCTGCCGGCCAACGAGTTCGCCAAGGAAATCGAGGTCATCAAGGAAGAGCGGCGCCTGCGCACTGACGACAATCCCAGCGCCAAGGCCGTCGAGCTTTTCAACGCCATGGCCTACCCCGCCAGCGGTTACCACACGCCGACCATTGGCTGGATGGCCGACCTGGAACGCATGAAGGTCGAAGAGCTGCGCCACTGGTACGAATCCTGGTATGCGCCGAACAACGCCACGCTGGTAGTGGTGGGCGACGTTACCGTCGACGAGGTCAAGGCCCTATCGCAGAAGTACTTCGGCGCCATACCCAAGCGCGCCGTGCCGCCGGCCAAGCTACCGCTGGAACTGGCCGCACCGGGCCAACGCCAGCTCACCGTGCATGTCGCCACAAAACTGCCGAGCCTGATCTTCGGTTTCAATGTGCCGGGCCTGGCCACTGCCGAAGACGCCCGCAGCGTGCATGCCCTGCGCCTGATTTCGGCCCTGCTCGACGGCGGCTACAGCGCCCGCTTGCCATCGCGCCTGGAGCGCGGCCAGGAACTGGCGGCCGGCGCGTCGAGCGGCTACGACGCCTTCACCCGTGGCGACAGCCTGTTTTTCATTTCGGCGACGCCCAACGTGCAAAAGCAGAAAACCCTTGCCGATCTCGAAAAAGGTCTTTGGGAGCAGCTCGACGACCTCAAGAACAAACCGCCCAGCGCCCAGGAGCTCGAGCGCGTCCGCGCTCAGGTCATCGCCGGCCTGGTCTACGATCGCGATTCCATCAGCAGCCAGGCCAGCATCATCGGTCAACTGGAAACGGTCGGTTTGTCCTGGAAGCTCATCGACAGCGAACTGTCCGCCCTCGAACGCGTGACGCCCAAGGACATCCAGGAAGCCGCCCGCACCTATTTCACCCGCGAACGCCTGAGCGTCGCCCACGTACTGCCTGAGGAGTCCGCTCATGAGTGATCGCAGCGCACCGCGCCACACCTCTATCGGTGCCGGCCTGATCGCCCTGGCCCTGGCCGTGTCCGCCGTGCTGGCCAATCCGGCTCGGGCCGCCGACAGCGCCCAACCCGCCCAACCCGCCCTGCAATCGCTCGCCGAGCTCAACGGCAAGGCGCCCAATGGTCGCAAACTGAACGTGCAGGACTGGAAAACCGCCGAAGGCGCGCGCGTACTGTTCGTCGAAGCCCGCGAGCTGCCAATGTTCGACCTGCGCGTGACCTTCGCCGCAGGCAGCAGCCAGGACGCCGGCACCCAGGGTCTGGCGGCGCTGACCAACGCCATGCTCAACGAAGGCGTGAAGGGCAAGGACGTCACCGCCATCGCCGAAGGCTTTGAAGATCTCGGTGCCGACTTCAGCGGCGGCTCGTACCGCGACATGGCTGCGGCCAGCCTGCGCAGCCTGAGCGCCAGCGACAAGCGCACTCCGGCCCTGGCGCTGTTCGCCGACGTGGTGGGCAAGCCGACCTTCCCCGAAGACTCCCTGCAACGGGTCAAGAATCAGTTTCTGGCCGGCTTCGAATACGAAAAGCAGAATCCCGGAAAGATCGCCAGCAAAGTCCTGTCCAGCAAACTGTATGGCAGCCACCCCTACGGCACGCCCAGCGAAGGTACGGCCGAAAGCATCCCCGGCATCACCCAAGCGCAATTGCGCGACTTCCACGCCAAGGCCTATACCGCGGGCAATGCGGTGATCGCGCTGGTCGGCGACCTCAGCCGCAGAGAAGCCGAAGCCATCGCCGCCCAGGTGTCGGCCAACCTGCCCAAAGGCCCAGCGCTGCCGGCCCCGGCCCAGCCGAGCGAGCCTAAGGCGAGCGTGCAGCACATCGACTTCCCGTCCAAACAGACCCACCTGATGCTGGCCGGGCTGGGGATCGACCGTAAGGATCCGGACTGGGCCGCGCTGTCGATGGGCAACCAGATCTTCGGCGGCGGTGCGTTCGGCACCCGATTGATGACCGAAGTCAGGGAAAAGCGCGGCCTGACCTACGGCGTGTATTCCTCCTTCACCCCCATGCAGGTGCGCGGCCCGTTCACCATCGACCTGCAGACCCGCGCCGAACTCAGCGAAGGCACGCTCAAGCTGGTGCAGGACCTGCTCGGCGACTACCTCAAAACCGGCCCTACGCAGAAAGAGCTCGACGACGCCAAGCGTGAACTGGCCGGCAGCTTCCCACTGTCCACCGCCAGCAATGCCAGCATCGTCGGCCAACTGGGCGCGATCGGCTTCTACAACCTGCCACTGACCTGGCTGGAAGATTTCATGCAGCAGTCCCAGGCCCTTACCGTCGAACAAGTCAAGGCGGCGATGAACAAGCACCTGTCGGCCGACAAGCTGGTGATCGTCACCATCGGCCCGAAAGTGCCGCAGAAGCCCCTGCCGCCGCCCACCGAAAAACCCGCCGACCAGCCCCTGGGCGTACCGGAGCATTGATGGCACGAACCACTCCCCCCTCCCGGCCGGCCGCTGCCAGCAAAGGCTCGGGCCAGCTACGCATCATCGCCGGCGAGTGGCGCAGCCGCCGCCTCGCCGTGCCCGACGGCGAGGGCTTGCGCCCCACCCCCGACCGGGTGCGCGAAACCCTGTTCAACTGGTTGGCGCCGCACATAGAAGGCGCCCGCGTGCTGGACGCTTTCACCGGTAGCGGCGCGCTGGTGCTCGAAGCGCTGTCGCGCGGCGCCGAAAACGCAGTGGCCCTGGACAGCAACCCCGCCGCCATCGCCAACCTCAAGGATAACCTCGAACTGCTGCGCTGCCCGTGCGGGCAGATCCTGCAGACCGACGCCCTGCGCTACCTGCAAGGCCCGGCCAAGCAGCAGTTCGACGTGGTGTTCCTCGACCCGCCCTTCCATCAGGACTTGCTGGCCAACACCTGCGAACTGCTGGAGAGCCAGCAGTGGTTGCGCGAACAGGCGTGGATCTACACCGAGAGCGAGGCCGCGCCGTCCACCTTGCAGATGCCGGCTAGCTGGCGTCTGCACCGCGAGAAGAAGACCGGCCAGGTGCATTACGCGCTCTGGCAACGCGGTTGAGCCTCCAGCGCAGAATCGGGTAGCCCTCGATCCTGCGTTGAAGCGGCAGGCGATCGAGCAAAGCCTGCCCTGTACTGACTTAATTAACGCTACCGCCTCCAGCGCATGACCGAAGCTGCTCCGCCTTGAATCCGCTCAAGGAGCACTTCGGCCCATGCCTATTTCACCAACCTCCAAGCTGCCCTTACAGCCCGCTACCGCCCCACCCCTCCAGCAGTTCACCCTCGACAACGGCTTCACCGTCATTCTGCTGGAAGACCACCGCGCGCCTTTGGTCACCGCTCAACTGTGGTACCACGTCGGAGGCAGTGACGAGCCGCTCGGCCAGGCGGGGTTGTCCCACGCGCTGGAGCACCTAGTGTTCGAGGGCAGCGAAAAACTCCCCCAAGGCCAGTACAGCCGCGTGCTGGCGCGCCTCGGCGCCGCCCCCCGTGCCTTCACCCTGGACGATGCCACGCTGTACCTGGCCACGGTGCCGGTAAACCGCCTGGAAATCGTCCTCGAAGCGCAGGCGGACATCATGGTCAACGCCCACCTGAGCGCGCAGGCCTTCGCAGGCGTGCGCACGACCCTGATAAACGAATACCGCCTGCGCGTGGACAGCGTGCTCGACGAACAGGCCAACAAGCAGCACCTGCACTTGGCCCACGGTGCCAGCCCCTACGCGCGTTCACATCACGATGTGCTCGACGACCTCCAATCGCTGACTCTGGACAGCGTCAAGGCGTGGTATGCGCGCCATTACCATCCCAACAACGCCACGCTGGTAGTGGCGGGCGATCTGCAATTGGCGGCGCTGCGCGAGCTGGTCGAACGTCACTTTGCACCTCTGCCGAAGGCGTCGCTGGAACGCGCACTGCCCTTCCGGCATTCCGCCGCGCTGGGCGAACGCAGTCAGACCGTACGCCTCCCGGGCCTGCGCCCCGGCTTGGCGTTGAGCTTCAACGTACCCAGCCTGGGCAGCGCGGCCTCGGCGCAGGACGTGCACGCGCTGCAAGTGGCGCTGGCGGTGCTGAGCACAGGCACCAGTTCGCGGCTGTATGCGGCGCTGGTACGCGAGCGACCGCTGCTGCGCGGGGTGTATAGCGAGTTCGACTTGAACATGCGCGGCGACACCCTGCTGACCCTGCGCGCCTTGGTCAGCCCCGATCAAACCGTCCAGCACGCCAGCGAGCGTGTGTTGGCCCTCATCGAAGGCTTGAGCGACCAACTCGTGTCGCCTGCCGAGCTGCAACGCGCCAAAACCCAACTGTCGGCTGAACAGGTGTTTAGCCATGACTCGTTGCAACAGCGCGCCTACGACGTGGGCCGCCATGTGCTCGGCGGCGCCAGCCTGGCATCCCTGATGCGTGCGCGTCAGAGCCTCGAAGCCGTCAGCGTCCAAGACCTGCAACGCGTGGCCCGGCACTACCTGAATCGCGACCACCTGACCTTGACCTACTCGCAGCCGGAGGCCACGGCCCAATGAATACCGATCAGCCCTCCCCCGCAACGAAGCAGGCATCGTCCTGCCCAGCCGCGCCAACCGACGACCCGCTCGACTTCGGCACGTTGGCCTCGGCCCAGCGTATCGACCTTGCGCAATTGCCTGCACTGGAACGCATCGTGCGTCGTTGGCAAACCGCCCACGGCAGCAGGGTCAGCTTCGTCGAGGCCCGCGAGCTGGACATTCTCGACGTAGTGCTGCGCTTTGACGCAGGCAGCCGCCTGGACGGCGATTCGCCTGGCCTGGCCGCAGCCACCTTGTACATGCTCGATCAGGGCGCCGGCGACTACGACGCCCAAGGCCTGGCCACCGCACTGGAGGAGCTGGGCGCCCAGTTCAACCGGGAGGTGCATCTCGACCATGCCACGCTGTCATTGCGTTGCCTGGCTACCGCAGCGGTACGTGAGCCTGCCGTACACCTGCTGACCACCCTGCTCGGCCGCCCGCACTTCACGGCGCCGGCGCTGGACAAGATCAAGGCGCGTCTGCTCGCCCACCTGAGCCAGCTCGACGGTAATCCAGCCAGCGTGATGCAACGAGCGGTAATGACTCACGTTTTTGCCGACCATCCTTATGCAGCGCACGTCCACGGCACCACCGCTGGGGTTCAGGCACTCGCCGCGCAAGACCTGCACGCCTTCTACAGTCGTGCCTACAGCGCCAACAACGTCGAGATCGCCCTGGTCGGCAACCTTTCCCCCGACCAGGCCCAGGCATTGGCGCAGACCTTGAGTGATGCCCTGCCCCAGCACTGGGCCGCGTTGCCGCCAGCACCGCCGCAAACCTACGAAGCGACCCGCCGCGAATGGGCGGGCGTCGGCAGCACCCAGGCGGTGCTCGCCATGCCCTTACTGTTGCGGCCGGACGATGCCGACTATGAAGCTGTCCTGCTCGGGTGTGACGTCCTGGGTTCGAGTCTCGACTCGCGCCTGATGGGCGAGCTGCGTACACGCCGCAGCCTCACTTACAGCATCCGCGCCACGCCTACCCTGTGGCGCGCAGGCGGCATGCTGAAAGTGGAATGGGACGTCGCTGCCGAATACGCCGAAGCCTCGCGGCGCCTGGTACTGGAGTTGATCGACTGCCTGCTCGAGCAAGGCCCGAGTTCGGCGGAGCTGCTGCGCGTGCTCAACCTGCGCGTCGTGCAGCTACTGCTCAAGGCAGCACGCAACGACCAACGCGCCGCCTGGCTGACCGAGCATGGCCAGTGGGGCTTGCCCGCCGACTATCTGGCCGAGCACCTCGACCGGCTGGCTGCGGTCACACCGCAACAGGTGGCGCCTGCGCTACGGCGCTGGATCGACACACGGCGCATGAGCTTCTTCAGCATCGGACCGCGGGCGGCGCAACAGCGGTTGCCGGATCTGGACGACGCCTAGCGGCACGCAAAGGCGGTGTTTCGTGGCAAGCTGCGCAGGCTTACCTGGAGCCTTTCGACATGCCCACCCGCACCGCCGCCTTCCGCCCCGCCACCGGCCTGTCCAACCCGCACCTGCAAACCCTCTGGGGCCCGCTGTGGCGCAAGCTCGCGCCCCTGCCGCGGGAGCGCGAGCGGCTGTGGCTGGCCGATGGCGACTTCATCGACCTCGACTGGTACGGCCCGCACCAGGCCGAAGCGCCGCTGGTGCTGGTATTGCACGGTCTGACCGGCTCGTCCGATTCGCCTTACGTCAAAGGCCTGCAAGTGGCGCTCGGCGACCAAGGCTGGGCCAGCGTGGCGGTGAACTGGCGCGGCTGCTCGGGCGAACCGAACCTGTTGCCGCGCAGCTACCACTCCGGCGCCAGCGAAGACCTGGCCGAGATCATTGCCCTGCTGCATGCCAAGCGCCCGCTGGCGCCGCTGTATGCGGTGGGGTATTCCCTGGGCGGCAACGTGCTGCTCAAATACCTGGGCGAAAGCGGCAGCGCCAGCCAGTTGCAGGCCGCCGTGGCGGTGTCGGTGCCGTTTCGCCTCGACCAATGTGCCGACCGCATGGGCCAGGGGTTCTCCAAGGTGTACCAGGCGCACTTCATGCGCGAGATGCTCGCCTATGTGCAGAACAAGCAGCGTCACCTGCGCGCAGGCGGCCATCACGATGCGGTGCGGACCCTCGACGGCTTGGGTTCGCTGCGCAATCTCAAAACTTTTTGGGAATTCGACGGCAAGGTCACCGCGCCGCTCAACGGCTTTCGCGATGCCCACGACTACTACCGACGCGCGTCCAGCGGCTTCTACTTAGCGGACAATCGCACGCCGACCTTGATCATCCAGTCTAGCGACGACCCCTTCGTGTTCACCCACAGCCTGCCCGATCCCCAGGCGCTGCCGCCGCTGACGCAGTTCGAACTGCATCGGCGCGGCGGGCATGTGGGGTTCGTCGAGGGCAGCCTGCGCAAGCCCAGCTACTACCTGGAGCGGCGCATCCCGCAGTGGCTGCTGGAGGCGTTCGAGCATCCGCTCCAGTAGCGTCTCGGGTCAGTCGCCCGTAGCGATGGCACGCTGCGGATCGGTGATCCATTCGCTCCAGGAACCGGCGTACAGGCGGCCCAGCGGATAGCCAGCCAGGGCCAGGGCGAACAGGTTGTGGCAGGCCGACACCCCAGAGCCGCAGTAGGCCACCAACTGCTCGGCCGGGCGCTGCGCCAGAGCCTTGGCGAAGCGCGCACGCAGCTGCTCCACGGGCAGGAAGCGCCCCTCGGCGTCGAGGTTGTCGTTGAAGGCCTGGCACTGGGCGCCGGGAATGTGCCCAGCGACCGGGTCGATGGGCTCGACCTCGCCCCGAAAACGCGGCAGCGCGCGGGCGTCGATCAGGGTCAGGTCGGGGCTGCGCAGGCGTCTGAGCAAGTGCTCGGCGTCGATCACCAGGCTTGGGTCGGGCTCGCCGACGAACGTGCCCTCGCGCTTGGCCGGCGGATCGAGGCTCAGCGGCAGGTGCGCGGCATGCCACGCTTTGAGGCCGCCATCGAGCAGCGCCACACCGTCGCGCTTGCCCAGCCAGGCCAGCAACCACCAGGCCCGCGCCGCGAACAGCCCCGGTCCGTCGTCGTACAGCACCACCTCGCTGTCGACATCGATGCCCCACTCGCGCAGACGGGCCGACAGCCGAGCGGGGTCGGGCAGCGGATGGCGCCCGGTACGGCCCTTGCTCACTGACCCGCTCAGATCGCGCTCCAGGTCGGCGAACTGTGCGCCGGCGATATGCCCTTCGGCGTAGCTGCGCTGCCCGTAGTCGGCATCGTCCAGGGCGAAACGGCAGTCGAGGATCACCACCCCCGGCGTCTCCAGACGCTCGGCCAACTGCTGCGGGGTGATCAATTGCGCAAGCGGCATGACTAACTCCTTATCGATGACGGGATGGACGTGGGCCGTTGTCATCTTACGGTCATCCGACGGGCGCTGGGTACCCGCACAGAGCCCCGAGGCGCGCCTGTCCGACCTGCGTGCGGGCGCGCGCTTCGGCCGGCTGGCGCGCCGCCAGGCAATGACCGCACGGTCTACAGTGCCATCGTTGCTCCACGCGACTTGGCCGGGCGCAGTCGCTGCGCTACCATCCGACTCCCTAACGCACTCCTGCCAGGATCAAGCGATGAACCGAGTGTTGTACCCGGGTACTTTCGACCCGATTACCAAGGGCCATGGCGATCTGGTCGAGCGCGCTTCACGGCTGTTCGACCACGTGATCATTGCCGTGGCGGCCAGCCCGAAGAAGAACCCCCTGTTCCCGCTGGAGCAACGCGTGGCGTTGGCCCAGGAGGTAACCGGCCACTTGCCCAACGTCACTGTGCTCGGTTTCTCCACGCTGCTGGCGGCGTTCGCCAAGGAACAGGGCGCCAACGTGCTGCTGCGCGGGCTGCGCGCCGTGTCGGACTTCGAATACGAATTCCAGCTGGCGAACATGAACCGGCAATTGGCTCCGGATGTGGAAAGCCTGTTCCTCACCCCCTCCGAGCGTTATTCGTTCATCTCCTCGACGCTGGTCCGGGAGATCGCCGCGCTGGGCGGCGACATCACCAAGTTCGTGCACCCGGCGGTGGCCGACGCGCTGACCGAGCGCTTCAAGCGCTGACCTACCGCGCCGCTCGACGCGCCCGCGTGCACTGCGGGCGCGAATACGGCACAATTGCGCCCTTGCTCAGTTAGCTACAGGTCCGGGCGCGATGCCCCCGGTCGGAGTCCCCATGTCCCTGATCATCACCGACGATTGCATCAACTGCGACGTCTGCGAACCCGAGTGCCCGAACGCGGCGATCTCCCAAGGCGAAGAGATCTACGTGATCGACCCCAACCTGTGCACCCAGTGCGTGGGCCATTACGACGAGCCGCAGTGCCAGCAGGTCTGCCCGGTCGACTGCATCCCGCTGGATGAAGCCCACCCGGAAACCGAAGAACAGCTGATGGCCAAGTACCGCCAGATCACCGGCAAGTTCTAGGTCAGGCCGATGTCGCGCTCAGCGCTGGCAGCGCAGGCAGTACACGCTCGCGCGCTGCCCCAGCTTGACCTCGCGCAGGGTCGTGCCGCAGACCTTGCACAGTTCGCCGCCCCGCCCGTAGACGAACAGCTCCTGCTGGAAGTACCCCGGCTGCCCATCGCCGCCGATGAAATCGCGCAGCGTGGTGCCGCCGCGCTCGATGGCGGCGGCCAGGATGCGCTTGATCTCTTCGGCCAGCTTCAAGTATCGCGCCCGTGAAACCCCGCCCGCCTCGCGCCGCGGGTCGATGCCCGCCGCGAACAGCGCCTCGCTCGCATAGATGTTGCCGACCCCCACCACCACGGCGTTGTCCATGATGAACGGCTTGACCGCCATCGAACGGCCGCGCGAGAGCTGGTACAGCCGTTCGCCGTCGAACAGGTCGGTCAACGGCTCCGGCCCTAGGCGCAGCAGCAGTTCGTGGTTGTGCGGATCCAGGCTCCAGAGCATGGCGCCGAAACGCCGCGGGTCGGTGTAGCGCAGGATCAGCCCCGACTCCAGCTCGATGTCCACATGCTCGTGCTTGCCTACCGGCGAGCCGCCCTCGACCAGCCGCAGGTTGCCCGACATGCCCAGGTGGCTGATCAAGGTGCCGACCTCGGCATTGATCAACAGGTATTTGGCGCGGCGCTGCACGGTGACGATGCGTTGCCCGGACAGCCGCGTGTCCAGGTCTTCGGGGATCGGCCAACGCAGGCGGCGGTCGCGCACCACCACGCGGCTGACACGCTGGCCTTCGAGAAATGGCGCAATCCCGCGCCGAGTGGTTTCGACTTCTGGCAGTTCCGGCATGAATCAGTGCCCGCTCGACTCTCGGAGGTTCTGTTTGAGGCTGTCGAAGTCGTATTCCGACAGCCCGATGTAGTCCAGCACCAGCGGCGCGATGGCGTTCCACTCATGGTCGACGGTCTGGTCGCCCAGCACGCGGTACGAGGCGCAGATGTGTTCGGCCATCTTGAGGACCGCCAGCAGATTCTTCAACTGCGGCTGGGCATTGTGCGACGACTCGTCGCTGAACACCGCCAGGGCATTGTGGTGGTTGGCGATGGCCATGCTCAGGTGCTCGGGCAGGCGCCAGGAACGTGCAGTGTAGTAGCCGACCACCGAATGGTTGGTGTTGAGCGCACGGTTTTCCGTGTCCACCACGCGCCAGCCCTCGTTGGCCTCGGCATAGGCCTCGACCAGCACGTCCATGTAGTTGGGAAAGCGCTTGAGCATCAGCGGCACGCCGCAATCGTGGAACAGGCCCAGGGCATAGGCTTCATCGACCGCCTGGATGCCGGTGCGCTTGGCCAGGGTCAGGCAGGTGTTGGCCACGTCCTGGGCGGTGTCCCAGAAACGGTTGAGGGTGACGATGGTTTCGTCGCTCATCTCGCCCTTGATCGACTGGGCGTTGATCAGGTTGATGATCGAGCGGCTGCCGAGCAGGTTCACCGCCTTCTGGATCGAGCCGATCTTGTTGCTCAGGCCGAACTGCGTGGAGTTGACCAGTTTGAGCAAGGCCCCGGAAAGCCCCGGATCTTGAGCGATGAGACGGGCGATGGTGCCCAGGTCCGGGTCCGGCATGTACTGCTCGAACTGCAGGTCGACCAGGATCTGCGGTTGCGGGGGAATGCTGATGCCTTGCAAGGCTTGCTGGATCTGCTCGGGGGTGAGTTCGTGGGACATGGAGGGATACTCGGAAAGATGCGTCGAT
Source organism: Pseudomonas sp. UBA6562 (assembly GCF_002434265.1). Taxonomy (GTDB): domain Bacteria; phylum Pseudomonadota; class Gammaproteobacteria; order Pseudomonadales; family Pseudomonadaceae; genus Aquipseudomonas. Next base: position 525,965 of record NZ_DJJS01000006.1, read on the forward strand.
TCTACCTGTTGGCAAAGCCGGTTGAGTACGAACTTCGCTGGATTAACCATTTGTCACGACCCGGCCTCAGGGCAGCACCTCGTCCGGCCGACAGGCTATACTCCCGCTCTTTTTTCCCGGAGCGACGTCATGTCCCTGCCCAGCCTTCGCCTCAAAGCCAACGCCGACCGCCGCCTGCGCGCCGGCCACCTGTGGGTTTACAGCAACGAGATCGACGTTGCCGCCACCCCGCTGCAAGGCCTGAGCGCCGGCCAGCAGGCCATCCTCGAAACGGCCAGCGGCAAGCCCCTGGGCGTGGTGGCGGTGAGCCCCAACAACCTCATCTGCGCCCGCCTGCTGTCGCGCGACGCCAAGCTGGCGCTGGACAAGTCGCTGCTGGTGCACCGCCTCAACGTGGCGCTGTCGTTGCGCGAGCGGCTGTTCGACAAGCCCTGCTACCGTTTGGTATATGGCGATTCAGATCTGCTGCCGGGCCTGGTGGTGGACCGCTTCTTCGACATCCTCGTGGTGCAACTGGCTTCGGCGACCATGGAAGCGCACAAGGACGAAGTGATCGCCGCGCTGGTGCAGGTGCTCAAGCCCAGCGGCATCCTGTTCAAGAACGATTCGGCCGCGCGCGACGCCGAAGGCTTGCAGCGCTACGTCGAGACCGTCTACGGCGAAGTGCCGGACTGGGTCGCCTTGGAAGAGAACGGCGTCAAGTTCGAAGCCCCGGTGCGCGAAGGGCAGAAGACCGGCTGGTTCTACGACCACCGCATGAACCGCGCGCGCCTGGCGCCCTACGTCGCCGGCAAGCGCGTGCTCGACCTGTTCAGCTACATCGGCGGCTGGGGCGTGCAGGCCGGCGTGTTCGGCGCCAGTGAAGTGTTCTGCGTCGATGCTTCGGGCTTCGCCCTGGACGGTGTGGAGCGCAACGCGGCCCTGAACGGCATCGGCGAGAAGCTGACCTGCATCGAAGGCGACGTGTTCGAAGCCCTCAAGGAGCTCAAGGCCGCCGAAGAGCGCTTCGACGTGATCGTCGCCGACCCGCCCGCCTTCATCAAACGCAAGAAAGACCTGAAGAACGGCGAAGGCGCCTACCGCCGCCTGAACGAGCAGGCCATGCGCCTGCTGAACAAGGACGGCATCCTGGTCAGCGCCTCGTGCTCGATGCACCTGCCCGAAGACGACCTCAACGGCATCCTGCTGACCAGCGCCCGCCACCTGGACCGCAACCTGCAACTGCTCGAACGCGGCGGTCAGGGGCCGGACCACCCGGTGCACCCGGCGATTCCGGAGACGCGTTACATCAAGAGCATTACTTGCCGGTTGTTGCCCAACAGCTGAGGAGCGACGCTTGCGACCACCCCCGACGGTGGTCGCTGCGGCCTCTTCCTCCTAAATCTCCAGAACCTGCGACGCAATCCCGAAATACACCAGCACCCCCACTGCATCGGCGATCGATGTGACCAATGGACCGCTCGCAGTGGCAGGGTCGAGCTTGAGTCGGCTGAGCAGGAACGGCAGGCTCATGCCGATCAGGCTACCCATCAGCACGATCACCACCATGCTGCTGGCGACGATCAATGCGATATCCGCACCGCCGCGCAGGATGCCGAGCCCGGCCACCGCCACGGCCATCGTAGCGCCCAGTGCCAAGGCGACCCCGCATTCGCGCCCGAGCAACTGCAGCCAGTCGCGCAATACCACTTCCCCCGTCGCCAGGCCGCGAACCATCAAGGTAGCGGACTGCGCACCGGCGTTGCCGCCGCTATCGACCAGCAGCGGCAGGAAGAACACCAGTGCGATGTGCGCTGCGATGGTGTCTTCGAATGCCGCGATCCCGGCGCCGGAGAACAGGTTGCCGAAAACCAGCAACACCAGCCACAGCACTCGCTTGCGGTACAGCAGGCCAAGGGTGGCGTCCTTGAGGTTGCCGATGTGGTTGGTGATGGATGCGCCCTTGTGGAAATCTTCGGTGGCGGCGTCGACCACCACGTCCATCGCTTCGTCGCAGGTGATGATCCCCACCAGACGCCCGGCTTCGTCGAGCACCGGTACCGCCAGCAAGTCGTGCGCGCGGATCAACCGCGCCACTTCCTCCTGTGGCGTGGAAACGCTCACGCTGAGCACTTCGCGCGTCATGATCCGCTCCACGGGGCAGTCCGGCAGAGCCAGGATCAACTCGCGCAGGGACACGGTGCCGAGCAGATTGCGGGCAGCGTCCAGGACATAGGACTGATAGATGGTTTCGGCATCGGCGGCCTCGCGGCGCAACATGTCGATGGCCTGGCTGGCGTACAGCCCATGGTCGAGACTCGAGTACTGGCTCGTCATGAGCGCGCCGGCAGTACCTTCACGGTAATGGCCCAGTTGCAGGAACTGGTCGCGGCGGGCTTGGGCGGCTTGGCGCAGATCGTTGGGAGAAGGGGTAGCGGACATATCGTAGTGCATGAAAGTCTCCAGGCGCCGTCCAGGCACCTGCGGACCTCACCCAGCCGGGCTCAAGCCTGCGGTAGCCCTGGCGACGGCGCGCTCAGTGCCAGATGACAGATTCCGGGGGAACCGAAACTGGGAAGGTCCATTGGGGGTGTTTCTCGTCGAGCCGCACATACGGCGCGGCAATCATAGGAAGGGGTAGGGTCGAAGTCAGCCCCTAGCTTGCCAATTCGTGCAGTTTCGGAAGCGTCCTACAGGACGGCCGCCCAATCCCTGACCCAAGGCGCCAAGGCACCACCGCGGCCAGCGGTCCAACTCGCCGTTCCCTCCCTGCGCCAGCGGTGTAGAATCGGCCCTATTCATCGCCAGTCATCCCCCGGCGGGTTTATGAGCTCTGGTCGAGCACGCGGCGATCCCGTGCTGTCGTCGACCTCATCCGTGCCAATGGCAACCGACTTTCGGCGCAATGGACAAGAGAAGCTCACTTCCCCTTTACGTGACCTGATCAAGCCGCCAGGAGTGCTTCATGCCTGATTATCGTTCCAAGACTTCCACCCACGGCCGCAACATGGCCGGCGCCCGTGCCCTGTGGCGCGCCACCGGCATGAAAGACGACGATTTCAAGAAGCCGATCATCGCCATCGCCAACTCCTTCACCCAGTTCGTTCCGGGGCATGTGCACCTCAAGGACATGGGCCAGTTGGTCGCCCGCGAGATCGAGCGCGCCGGTGGCGTGGCCAAGGAATTCAACACTATCGCGGTCGACGACGGCATCGCCATGGGCCACGACGGCATGCTCTATTCGCTGCCCAGCCGCGAGATCATCGCCGACGCGGTGGAATACATGGTCAATGCGCACTGCGCCGACGCCATCGTCTGCATCTCCAACTGCGACAAGATCACGCCCGGCATGCTGATGGCCGCGCTGCGCCTGAACATCCCGGTGATCTTCGTCTCCGGCGGCCCGATGGAAGCCGGCAAGACCAAACTGGCCAGCCACGGCCTGGACCTGGTCGACGCCATGGTCATCGCCGCCGATTCCTCGGCCTCCGACGAAAAGGTCGCCGAGTACGAACGTAGCGCCTGCCCGACCTGCGGTTCCTGCTCGGGCATGTTCACCGCCAACTCGATGAACTGCCTGACCGAAGCCCTGGGCCTGGCCCTGCCCGGCAACGGCTCGACGCTCGCCACCCACTCGGACCGCGAGCAGCTGTTCCTCACCGCCGGGCGCACCATCGTGCAGTTGTGCAAGCGCTACTACGGCGAGAACGACGCGTCGGTCCTGCCGCGCAGCATCGCCAACTTCAAGGCGTTCGAGAACGCCATGATGCTCGACATCGCCATGGGCGGCTCGACCAACACCATCCTCCACCTGCTGGCCGCAGCCCAGGAAGGCGAAGTCGAATTCGACCTGCGCGACATCGATCGCCTGTCGCGCACCGTGCCGCAGCTGTGCAAGGTGGCGCCGAACATCCAGAAGTACCACATGGAAGACGTGCACCGCGCCGGCGGCATCTTCAGCATCCTCGGTTCGCTGGCCCGTGGCGGCCTGCTGCACACCGACCTGCCGACCGTACACAGCCTGAGCATGGCCGACGCCATCGCCCAGTGGGACATCACCCAGACCGACGACGAGGCCGTGCACACCTTCTTCAGGGCAGGCCCGGCGGGCATCCCGACGCAAACCGCATTCAGCCAGTCGACCCGTTGGGAGACCCTGGACGACGACCGCGAGAACGGCTGCATCCGCAGCTTCGAGCACGCCTACTCCAAGGAAGGCGGCCTGGCCGTGCTGTACGGCAACATCGCCCAGGACGGCTGCGTGGTGAAGACCGCCGGTGTCGACGAGTCGATCCACGTGTTCGAAGGCAACGCCAAGATCTTCGAGAGCCAGGACAGCGCCGTGCGTGGCATCCTCGCCGACGAAGTGCAGGCCGGTGACATCGTCATCATCCGTTACGAAGGCCCGAAAGGCGGCCCGGGCATGCAGGAAATGCTCTACCCGACGTCGTACCTGAAGTCCAAGGGCCTGGGCAAAGCCTGCGCCCTGCTCACCGACGGCCGCTTCTCGGGCGGCACCTCGGGCCTGTCCATCGGCCACGCTTCCCCGGAAGCCGCCGCCGGTGGCGCGATCGGCCTGGTGCGCGATGGCGACAAGGTGCTGATCGACATCCCCAACCGCTCGATCAACCTGCTGGTCAGCGACGAAGAGCTGTCGCACCGCCGCATCGAGCAGGACAAGAAAGGCTGGAAGCCGGTGGAAGTGCGTCCGCGCAAGGTGACCACGGCGCTGAAGGCCTACGCCCTGCTGGCGACCAGCGCCGACAAGGGCGCGGTGCGCAACAAGGCGATGCTCGACGGGCTGTGAGGTTCGGCTGGCATGCGCAATAACCGGCGCCTGGTGCGCCGGTTTTTTGTGCCTTGGAAAACAGTCCGGGCCGGGCGCCTACTGAATCTCCTCCGGCGTCACCACCACCCAATTCTTGTCGGCCGTCACCGGCAGCCCCTCCTTGGCCTGGGCCGCAGCGTTCTTGGCGATCATGCCGTTGAGCTGGTCCAGGTACTTGGCCTTGCGGTTTATCCACAGGTGGACGCCGCCTTTGCTCACGTCCACCCCGTGGAACAGCATGTAGCCATCGCTCGAGGGCGTGTCGCCACCGACCAGTACCGGGCGCTTCCACTGATCGATGTAAGTGAGGATGGCGGCCTGTTTGCCGGCCATCCAGGTGGCCGGCGTCCACAGGTAAGGGGTCAGTTCCAGGTCTTGGTTGGCCTGGGCATCGTAGTGGCCGGCGGCGATCTGCTTGCGCGCGGTGGTCAGGCTGCCGGAGGCGCGGTCCTTGAGCAGCAGGCTGACGCCGATGACGTTCTGCGGTTTGACGTTGTAGCCGTACTGCGGATCGGAGGCGACCATGCGTACCAGCTCTTCGCTGGCAGCACTGACCACATAGACGTCGATGCCGTTCTCCATCAACTTGTTGTACAGCTCGGCCTGCCCGACGAAGACCTTGGGCGGCTGTACGTCCATGGATTTGACCTGATCGCCTTCGAAGTAGGTAGTGGGAATCGGCTTGCCCGAGGCCATCAACTCGTCGACCTGCACCTTCAGCGCCTTGAGGGTGAAACCGGAGAACACCTGCGCGACCCACGGGTAGCAGACCATGTCGTCGATCTCGCACAGCCGGTAGTAGTAGCTGAACAGGCTCTCCTTGTGCTCGGCGCTGTCCTTGAAGGCGATGGGCTTGAGCGAAGGGTCGAGCTTGTCGCGGGTCAGCAGCCCCTTGTTCTCCATGAACGGCAGTAGCGCCTCTTCGAGGTCGTAGCGGTAGCTGGTGTTGTCCATGTCGAAGACCGCGTAGTTACCTTTGTTGGCGTTGGCGGCGATCATCGCGTCCAATTGCTTGGCGGCCTCGACCGGCCAGTGCTTGAGTTCGGTCGCCGCCCAGGTACTGGCGCTGAGCATCAGGGCAAGACCGCCGATCAGGTAGTTCGAAACAGGCATCGTGAGGCGCTCCAGAGGCATGGGCGCTAAAGACTAGACCGCTTGTGTGACGAACGAGGATCGCATCGCCACAGTTGTCGCGGACGCATCAGGCGTGTCGTTATTTCCAAAACGACTATCGAAATAACATTTGGGTATAAATTCCTGTGTTTTCAGCCTGTTAGCATTCGCGATTGCCTTCGCTCATGCCAGCGTCGGCCACGTCTCGCTCGAACTGGAGCCCCAATGAATCTTCCGCTGTCTCTCAACCTGCTGGCGTTCCTCGCGCTGCTGCTGGGTCTCGCGCAGACCCGCCGCACCGACTGGAGCCTGGCGAAAAAAGTGTTGCTGGGCCTGGTGCTCGGCGTGCTGTTCGGGCTGGTGCTGCACACCCTCTATGGCGCCGGCCACCCCGTGCTCAAGGCCACCATCGGCTGGCTCGACCTGGTCGGCAACGGCTATGTGGGCCTGTTGCAGATGATCGTCATGCCGCTGATCTTCGCCTCGATCCTCAGCGCCGTGGCGCGCCTGCACAATGCCTCGTCCCTGGGCCGGATCAGCGTGCTGAGCATCGGCACGCTGCTGATCACCACGGCCATCGCCGCCCTGATCGGCATCGTGTTGACCAACCTGTTCGGCCTCACCGCCGACGGCCTGATCGCGGGTGTGCAGGAAAGCGCGCGGCTGCAAGCCATCCACAGCGACTATGCCGGCAAGGTCGCCGACCTCAACATCCCGCAACTGCTGCTCTCGTTCATCCCCAGCAACCCGGTGGGCGACCTGGCGCGGGCCAAACCGACCTCGATCATCAGCGTGGTGATCTTCGCCGTGTTCGTCGGCATGGCCGCCTTGCAGCTGATTCGCGACGACGCCGAGAAAGGCGGCCGGGCGCTGTCGGCCATCGATACCCTGCAAGCCTGGGTGATGCGTCTGGTGCGCCTGGTGATGAAGCTCACGCCCTATGGTGTGCTGGCGTTGATGGCCAAAGTGGTGGCCAGCTCCAACCTGGAAGACATCCTCAAACTGGGCAGCTTCGTGCTGGTGTCGTACCTGGGCCTGGGGCTGATGTTCGTGGTGCACGGTGTGATCCTCGCCGCCACCGGCGTCAGCCCGCTGCGCTTCCTGCGCAAGGTCTGGCCAGTGCTGACCTTCGCCTTCACCAGCCGCTCCAGCGCCGCCAGCATTCCGCTGAACATCGAGGCGCAAACCCTGCGCCTGGGCGTGCCGCAGTCGATCGCCAGCTTCAGCGCCTCGTTCGGCGCCACCCTGGGCCAGAACGGTTGCGCCGGGCTGTACCCGGCCATGCTGGCGGTGATGGTCGCCCCCACCGTGGGCATCGACCCCTTCGACCCGCTATGGATCGCGACCCTGGTGGCCATCGTCACCCTGAGCTCGGTCGGCGTGGCCGGTGTGGGCGGCGGCGCGACCTTCGCGGCGCTGATCGTGCTGCCGGCCATGGGGCTGCCGGTAGAACTGGTGGCGCTGCTGATCTCGGTGGAACCGCTGATCGACATGGGCCGCACTGCGCTCAACGTCAACGGTTCGATGACCGCAGGCATGGTCACCAGCCAATTGCTCAAGCAGACCGACACGCAGGTGCTGGCCAGCGAAGAGCGGGCCCAGCTCAGCCACGTCTGACCCTGCCCGGGCGCGCCCTCACGGCGTGCCCAAGCCCTCCTGCAGCAGCTCGGCGAACGCCTTGGCCATCGCCGAGCCGCCTCGCTCGCGCTGCACCAGCCACACGGCGGTGACCGCCGCTTCGTCCAGCAAGGTGCGGTACACCACGCCCTCGATGCGCATGCGCTGGAACGACGCCGGCAGCACCGACACCCCCAACCCCGCCGAAACCAGGCCGATGATGGTCATCGCCTCTCCAGCTTCCTGGGCGAAATGCGGGCTGAAGCCGGCACTGCGCGCCAGGCTCAGCAACTGCGCATGCAGGCCGCTGCCGTAGCTGCGCGGGAAGAACACGAACGGCTCGTCGGCCAATTGCGCCATGTACAGCCCAGCCTCGCTGCCGGCCGCCAGGGGATGGGACGCGTTGATCACCGCCACCAGGGGTTCGCGCAGCAGCTCGGTGGCGACCAGCCCTTCGGGCAGCGGCATCGGCCGCATCAGGCCTACTTCGATGGATTCGTCGAACACCCCTGCCGCCACGTCGCGGCTGCTCAGCTCCTTGAGGTTCAGGTGCACGGCAGGGAAGCGCTGGCGAAAGGCATGCAGCGCCTTGGGAATCTTCGACGTGAACGGCGCCGAAGAGGTGAAGCCGATCTTCATTTCGCCCAGCTCGCCCAACTGCGCGCGGCGGGCGACGTCGGCCGCTTTCTCCACCTGAGCCAACACTTGCCGCGCTTCTTCGAGAAACAAGCGCCCGGCTTCGCTCAGCTCGACGCGGCGGTTGGTACGCTCGAACAGGCGTGCGCCCAGCTCCTGCTCCAATGCCTGGATCTGCTGGCTCAGCGGCGGTTGGGAAATGCCCAGTTGCTGTGCGGCGCGGCCAAAGTGCAGTTCCTCGGCCACGGCGATGAAATAACGTAGATGACGCAGTTCCATGCTCGCCCTCCGAATAGGTCGCTAAAGCTCTTAAATAGGTCGAACAATATATTGGAAGTAATCATTAGCCAGCTATATGCTTTTTCCTACTGCATTGGCAGCCATCGCTACTTGAGGTCCCCGTTCCGTGAAACCCGCTGTCGCGCCCCTATCCACCCGCCCCGCAGTTGCCCAGGCCGAGCCGCACCCTTCGTTGTGGATCGAAAAAGGTACCCCCGCTTTCATGCGCACCGTGCTGGCGCTGTTCAGCGGCGGTTTCGCGACGTTCGCGCTGCTGTATTGCGTGCAGCCGATGATGCCGTTGCTGTCGCACGAGTTCGCCATCAACGCGGCGCAGAGCAGCCTGGTGCTGTCGATTTCCACCGCGACGCTGGCCATCGGCCTGCTGATCACCGGCCCCATTTCCGACCGCGTCGGGCGCAAGCCGGTGATGGTCTTCGCCCTGCTGTGCGCGGCGCTGGCGACCTTGGCCAGCGCCGTCATGCCGACCTGGGAAACGGTGCTCGCCACCCGCGCGTTGGTGGGCCTGTCGCTCAGCGGGCTGGCGGCCGTGGCGATGACCTACCTCAGCGAAGAAATCGCGCCGCAACACATCGGCCTGGCCATGGGGCTGTACATCGGTGGTAACGCCATCGGCGGCATGAGCGGCCGGCTGATCACCGGGGTGCTGATCGACTTCGTCAGCTGGCACACCGCCTTGTTGGTGATGGGCGGCCTGGCCCTAGTGGCGGCGCTGGTGTTCTGGCGGGTGCTGCCCGAATCGCGCAACTTCCGCGCCCAGTCGCTCAAGCCGCGCACCCTGCTCGACGGCTTCGTGCTGCACTTCAAGGACGCCGGCCTGCCTTGGCTGTTCCTCGAAGCCTTCCTGCTGATGGGCGCTTTCGTCACGCTGTTCAACTACATCGGCTACCGCCTGCTGGCGGGGCCGTACCACATGAATCAGGCGCTGGTGGGCTTGCTGTCGGTGGTGTATCTGTCGGGCATCTACAGCTCCGCGCAGGTCGGTGCGCTGGCCGACAAGCTGGGCCGGCGCAAGGTGTTCTGGGCCAGCATCCTGGTGATGGCGGCGGGCATGGCGTTGACCATGATGGCGCCGTTGACGCTGATCGTGGTCGGCATGCTGATCTTCACCTTCGGCTTCTTCGGCGCGCACTCGGTGGCCAGCAGCTGGATCGGCCGCCGGGCGCTACGGGCCAAAGGGCAGGCGTCGTCGCTGTATCTGTTCAGCTATTACGCCGGCTCCAGTGTGGCGGGTACGGTGGGCGGGGTGTTCTGGCACCACTATGGCTGGAACGGTATCGGCCTGTTCATCGGCAGCCTGCTGGCGGTCGCGCTGGGCATCGCCGTCCACCTGAGCCGCCTGCCACCCAAAAGCTGAGCGTCATAGCCACATGCGGCGCACGATGGCGTGCCCGCGCCATTGGTGCAGGCACACGGCGGCGATGTGCAACAGCACGACGGCCGCCAGGGCGAAACAACTGGCGATATGCAGCGTGAACCAGCGTGCGTGCCAAACGGCGTCGAACGCTGGCCCTGGAATCTGCCACCAGCCAAACACATCGATGGCGTGGTCCATCATCAATACGCCCGATAGCAGAACCACCGCTGTCAGCCAATAAAGCGCTTGGTGCGCGACATGGGCCGCCAGGCGGCCCAAGGGGTTCCGATCGATGCTGGCGGGGACTGGCTTGAACGCGCGTACCACACAGCGCAGTACGAAGATCGGGATATACAGGGTGGTAGCCGACACATTCACCCAGCCCACCCACGTACGGATGGCTTCATCGACTTCGGCATAGGCCACATAGAAACCGCTGACCAATACCCAAAGGATGACGGCCGCCGATATCCAATGCAGCAGCACCTGCTCCCAGCTGTAACGCTCCATCTCGCTTGCGCTCATGCCAATTCCTCGTAAACGGTGCGCACGCTGTGAGCTGCGCCGTCGAACGGCGCCAACACGGCACAGGGCGCGTGGGCCAATGGCGCGGCAGCTTATGAGGAGTGGTCGATGTGGGCCGTAGGGGAAAATAACTTCGCAGGAGGGATTGTTCGCCAGCTGGTGAAAACCCCTTGCCAGCCCATTGCAGACTGGCAAGGCGCGCATAGTGGCGAGCTTCAGCCGTGGTACTGGGCCGACAGCTCGTGCACCGCTTCGATGAACACGCCGGCATGGGCCGGATCGACTTCCGGCGTGATGCCATGGCCGAGGTTGAACACATGGCCGCTGCCCTGGCCGTAGCTGGCCAGGATGCGCGCCACTTCCTTGCGGATCGCGGCAGGGTTGGCGTACAGCACGGTCGGGTCCATGTTGCCTTGCAAGGCCACCTGGCCACCGACCCGGCGCCGCGCTTCGCCGATGTCGCAGGTCCAGTCCAGGCCCAGGGCATCGGCACCGGCGTCGGCGATGCTTTCCAGCCACAGGCCGCCGTTCTTGGTGAACAGGATCACCGGTACCTTGCGCCCGTCGTGTTCGCGGATCAGGCCGCTGACGATCTTGCGCATGTAGGCCAGGGAGAACTCCTGGTACGCCGCCGAAGACAGGTTGCCGCCCCAGGTATCGAAGATCTGCACGGCTTGCGCGCCGGCCAGGATCTGCCCGTTGAGGTACGCGGTGACCGACTGGGCGAGCTTGTCGAGCAGCAGGTGCAGCGCCTCCGGCGTGTCATAGGCCATGGCCTTGATCTTGCGGAAGTCCTTCGACGAGCCGCCTTCGACCATGTAGGTGGCCAGGGTCCAGGGGCTGCCGGAGAAGCCGATCAGCGGCACGCGGCCGTCGAGCTCGCGGCGGATGGTGCTGACTGCGTCCATCACATAGCCCAAGTCTTTCTGCGCGTCGGGCACCGGCAGCGCTTCGATGTCGGCCAGGGTACGCACGACCTTCTTGAAGCGCGGGCCTTCGCCGGTTTCGAAGTACAGGCCCAGGCCCATGGCGTCGGGGATGGTGAGGATGTCGGAAAAGAGGATCGCGGCGTCGAGCGGGTAGCGCTCCAGCGGCTGCAGGGTGACTTCGCAGGCGAACTGCGGGTTCATGCACAGGCTCATGAAATCACCGGCCTTGGCGCGGCTGGCACGGTATTCGGGTAGGTAGCGACCGGCCTGGCGCATCATCCAGACAGGGGTGACGTCCACGGGTTGCTTGAGCAGGGCGCGCAGGAAACGATCGTTCTTCAGGGGAGTCATGTCGGCATCCGAAAACAGAGTGTGGGCATCTTGTCAGACGCCAACGCAAAAGGCACGGATGGGACGGGGGGTTTCGTCTGTTGGGTGCGCTGGATCAAGGGGTGGCAGGAGGCAGGAGCGCCGAACCGGGCGCTCCCGCACGAGCCGCATCAGACCTCCAGGTAATCCAGAATCCCTTCGGCGGCGGTGCGGCCTTCGAAGATGGCTGTGACCACCAGGTCCGAGCCGCGCACCATGTCGCCGCCGGCGAAGATCTTCGGGTTGCTGGTCTGGTGCTTGAAGCGGCCCTGCTCGGGCGCGACCACACGGCCTTGGCTGTCGGTCTGGATCTCGAACTGCTCGAACCAGGGCGCGGGGCTTGGGCGGAAACCGAAGGCGATGACCACGGCATCGGCCGGCAGGATCTGCTCGGAACCAGGGATCGGCTCGGGGCTGCGACGGCCACGGGCGTCGGGCTCGCCCAGACGGGTTTCGACCACTTTGACGCCTTCGACCTTGTCTTCGCCGACGATGGCGATCGGCTGGCGGTTGTAGAGGAATTTCACCCCCTCTTCCTTGGCGTTCTTCACCTCTTTGCGCGAGCCGGGCATGTTCGCCTCGTCGCGGCGGTAGGCGCAGGTGACGCTGCTCGCACCCTGACGGATCGAGGTGCGGTTGCAGTCCATCGCCGTGTCGCCGCCGCCGAGCACGACCACGGTCTTGCCCTGCATGTCGACGAAGTCTTGCGGCGACTTCTCGAAACCGAGGTTGCGATTGACGTTGGCGATGAGGAAGTCCAGCGCGTCGTGCACACCTGGCAGGTCTTCACCGGGGAAACCGCCTTTCATGTAGGTGTAGGTGCCCATGCCCATGAACACCGCGTCGTACTCGGCCAGCAACTGTTCGAGGGTGACGTCGCGGCCCACCTCGGTGTTGAGGCGGAATTCGATGCCCATGCCGGTGAACACTTCGCGGCGGTTGCTCAGCACGCTCTTTTCCAGCTTGAACTCCGGAATGCCGAAGGTCAGCAGGCCGCCGATCTCGGGGTTCTTGTCGAACACCACCGGGGTCACACCGGCGCGCACCAGCACGTCGGCGCAGCCCAGGCCGGCCGGGCCGGCACCGATGATGGCCACGCGCTTGCCGGTCGGCTTGACCTGGGACATGTCCGGGCGCCAGCCCATGGCGAATGCGGTGTCGGTGATGTACTTCTCGACCGAGCCGATGGTCACCGCGCCGAAGCCGTCGTTCAGGGTACAGGCCCCTTCGCACAGACGGTCTTGAGGGCACACGCGGCCACAGACTTCGGGCAGGGTGTTGGTCTGGTGCGAGAGTTCGGCGGCCGCGAGGATGTTGCCCTCCGACACCAACTTCAGCCAGTTGGGAATGAAGTTGTGCACCGGGCACTTCCACTCGCAATACGGGTTGCCGCAGCCCAGGCAGCGGTGGGCCTGTTCGACCGACTGCTGCGGCTTGAACGGTTCGTAGATCTCCACGAACTCTTTCTTGCGCTGGCGCAGCAGCTTCTTCTTCGGATCCTTGCGCCCTACTTCGATGAACTGGAAGTCGTTACTCAGACGTTCAGCCATTTTTCAAAACCTCTTCACGGCAGTTGCGCGCTACACGCTGCAAGCTGCAAGACGATCACGTAAGCCGGGCGCACCCCGTGCCGCTTCTGATAGCGGCTTGGGGGCGCCACGTGCAGCTGCTCTTACTGCGGGTTGGCGCGGGTGCTGGACAGCAGTTGCTTGAGGTTGGCCGCCTTGGGCTTGACCAACCAGAAGCGCCGCACGTAGTCGTCCAGGTTCTCGGAGAGCTCGCGCCCCCACTCGCTACCGGTTTCTTCCACGTATTCGGCAAGGACACGCGCCAGATGGGTGCGGTAGGCCTCCATCGCTTCGCCACTGATGCGCTGGATTTCCACCAGTTCATGGTTCAGCTTGTCGACGAAGGAATTGTCCATGTCGAGCACGTAGGCGAAACCGCCCGTCATGCCGGATCCGAAGTTGTAACCGGTCTTGCCCAGCACGCAGACGAAACCGCCGGTCATGTATTCGCAGCAATGGTCGCCCGTGCCCTCGACCACGGTGTGGGCACCGGAGTTGCGCACTGCGAAACGCTCGCCCGCGGTGCCGGCGGCGAACAGCTTGCCGCCGGTGGCGCCATACAGGCAGGTGTTGCCGACGATGGCGCTGTGTTGCGTCTCGAACGGGCTGCCCGCAGGCGGCACGATGGTCAGCTTGCCGCCGGTCATGCCCTTGCCCACGTAGTCGTTGGCGTCGCCTTCCAGGCGCATGTCCAGGCCGCCGGCGTTCCAGACGCCGAAGCTCTGCCCGGCCGTGCCTTTGAAGCGGAAGGTCACGGGTTTGGCCGCCATGCCCTGGTTGCCGTACAGCTTGGCAATCTCGCCCGAGATACGGGCGCCGATGGAGCGGTCGCAGTTGCAGATGTCGAGGGCGAACTCGCCGCCGGCCTGGTCGCGGATGGCCGGCAGGGCCATGTCGACCATGCGTTCGGCCAGCTCGCCCTTGTCGAACGGCGGGTTGCGGTCGACTTCGCAGAACTGCGGCTTGTCGGCCGGAATGTGCGAACTGCCCAGCAACGGCGTGAGGTCCAGATACTGCTGGCGTTCGGTGTCGCCCGGCAGCACGTCGAGCAGGTCGGTACGACCGATCAGCTCGCCCAGGCTGCGCACGCCCAGCTTGGCCAGCCATTCGCGGGTCTCTTCGGCGACGAAGGTGAAGAAGTTGATCACCATGTCGACGGTGCCGATGTAGTGGTCCTTGCGCAGCTTCTCGTTCTGCGTGGCCACGCCGGTGGCGCAGTTGTTCAGGTGGCAGATGCGCAGGTATTTGCAGCCCAGGGCGATCATCGGCGCGGTGCCGAAGCCGAAGCTCTCGGCGCCGAGGATGGCCGCCTTGATCACGTCCAGGCCGGTCTTCAGGCCGCCGTCGGTCTGCACCCGCACCTTGCCGCGCAGGTCGTTGCCGCGCAGGGTCTGGTGGGTTTCGGCCAGGCCCAGTTCCCAGGGCGCGCCGGCGTACTTGATCGAGGTCAAGGGCGATGCGCCGGTGCCGCCGTCGTAGCCGGAGATGGTGATCAGGTCGGCATAGGCCTTGGCCACGCCGGCGGCGATGGTGCCCACGCCGGCTTCGGCGACCAGCTTGACCGACACCAGCGCCTGCGGGTTGACCTGCTTGAGGTCGTAGATCAGCTGCGACAGGTCTTCGATCGAATAGATGTCGTGGTGCGGCGGCGGCGAGATCAGCGTCACGCCGGGCACGGCGTAGCGCAGTTTGGCGATCAGGCCGTTGACCTTGCCGCCCGGCAGTTGCCCGCCTTCGCCCGGTTTGGCGCCCTGCGCCACCTTGATCTGCAGCACTTCGGCGTTGACCAGGTACTCGGGGGTGACGCCGAAGCGGCCGGTGGCCACCTGCTTGATCTTCGAGCTGCGCACGGTGCCGTAGCGCGACGGGTCTTCGCCGCCCTCACCGGAGTTGGAGCGCGCGCCCAGGCGGTTCATGGCTTCGGCCAGGGCTTCGTGGGCCTCGGGCGACAGCGCACCGAGCGAGATGCCCGCCGAGTCGAAGCGCTTGAGGATGGCTTCCAGCGGCTCGACCTCGGCCAGGTCCAGCGCCTGTTCGGCGACCTTGACCTTGAGCAGGTCGCGGATCATCGACACCGGGCGCTTGTCGACCAGCGCGGTGTATTCCTTGAAGCGGGCGAAGTCGCCCTGCTGCACGGCCGCTTGCAGGGTGTTGACCACGTCGGGGTTGTAGGCGTGGTATTCGCCGCCGTGCACGAACTTGAGCAAACCGCCCTGCTGGATCGGCTTGCGTGCGCTCCAGGCTTCGGCGGCCAGCAGTTTCTGGTCGTTTTCCAGGTCGACGAAGCGCGCGCCCTGGATACGGCTCGGCACGCCCTTGAAGCTCAGGTCGACCACTTCGCTCGACAGGCCGATGGCCTCGAACAGCTGGGCACCGCGGTAGGAACCGACGGTGGAAATGCCCATCTTCGACAGGATCTTCAGCAAGCCCTTGGAGATGCCCTTGCGGTAGTACTTGAACACTTCGTCCAGATCGCCCAGCACCTCGCCGGTGCGGATCAGGTCGGCGAGCACTTCATAGGCCAGGTACGGGTACACGGCCGAGGCACCGAAGCCCAGCAGCACGGCAAAGTGGTGCGGGTCGCGGGCGGTGGCGGTTTCCACGAGGATGTTGCTGTCGCAGCGCAGGCCTTTTTCGGTCAGACGGTGGTGCACCGCGCCGACGGCCAGGGCGGCATGCACCGGCAGACGGCCCTGGGCGATCAGACGGTCGCTCAGCACCAGCTGGGTCTTGCCGCCGCGCGCCGCTTCTTCGGCCTGGTCGGCGATGTTGCGCACGGCCGCTTCAAGGCCGAGGCTGGCGTCGTAGTTGAGGTCGATGTGCTGGCGCTCGAAGCCCTCGCGTTCGAGCGTCATCAGCGTGCGCCACTTGGCGGGCGAGATGACCGGCGAGCTGAGGATCACCCGCGAGGCGTGCTCGGGGGATTCCTGGAAGATGTTGCGCTCGGCGCCCAGACAGATTTCCAAGGACATGACGATCGCTTCGCGTAGCGGGTCGATCGGCGGGTTGGTGACCTGGGCGAACTGCTGGCGGAAGAAGTCGTAGGGCGAGCGCACGCGCTGCGACAGCACGGCCATGGGCGTGTCGTCGCCCATCGAGCCGACCGCCTCCTGGCCCTGCTCGCCGAGCGGGCGCAGCACCTGGTCACGCTCCTCGAAGGTGACCTGGAACATCTTCATGTACTGCTTGAGCTGGTCGGCGTCGTAGCTGGCCACGCCCTCGTCGCCTTCCAGGGTCCCCTGGATGCGCGTGGCGTGCTGGCGCAGCCAGCGCTTGTAGGGGTGGCGCGACTTCAAGCGGTTGTCGATCGCGTCGGTGTCGAGGATCTGCCCGGTTTCGGTGTCGACGGCGAAGATCTGCCCTGGGCCTACGCGGCCCTTGGCGACGACGTCTTCGGGCTGGTAGCCCCACACGCCGATTTCCGAAGCGATGGTGATGTAGCCGTTCTTGGTGGTGACCCAACGCGCCGGGCGCAGACCGTTGCGGTCGAGCAGGCACACCGCATGGCGGCCTTCGGTCATGACGATGCCGGCCGGGCCGTCCCACGGCTCCATGTGCATGGAGTTGTATTCGTAGAAGGCGCGCAGGTCGGCGTCCATGGTCTCGACGTTCTGCCAGGCCGGCGGCACCAGCATGCGCACGCCGCGGAACAGGTCGATGCCGCCGGTGACCATCAGTTCGAGCATGTTGTCCATGCTGGAGGAGTCCGACCCCACGCGGTTGACCAGCGGGCCGAGTTCTTCGAGGTCGGGGATCAGGTCGTTGGCGAACTTGGTGCGCCGGGCCATGGCCCAGTTGCGGTTGCCGGTGATGGTGTTGATCTCGCCGTTGTGCGCCAGGAAGCGGAACGGCTGGGCCAGCGGCCATTTCGGCAGGGTGTTGGTGGAGAAGCGCTGGTGGAACACGCAGATGGCGGTTTGCAGGCGCTCGTCGCCGAGGTCTGGATAGAAGGCCGCGAGGTCGCGCGGCATCATCAGGCCTTTATAGATGATGGTCTTGTGCGAAAAGCTGCAGATGTAGTGGTCGCTGTCGTGGGCGTTGGCCACCGACGAGCGACGACGGGCGCTGAACAGCTTGATGGCGAAATCCTGATCGCTCAGCCCTTCGCCACCGATGAACACCTGCTCGATCTGCGGCAGACGCTCCAGGGCCAGACGACCCAATACGCGGGTGTCGATGGGGACTTTGCGCCAGCCGACCAATTGCAGGCCGGCCGCCTGGATCTCGCGGTCCATGTTGGCGCGCGCGGCTTGGGCTTTGACTGGGTCTTGGTTGAAGAACACCATGCCCACGGCATATTGCTTGGGCAGTTCGACCGCGAAATGCTGCTGGGCCATGGCCCGCAGGAACTGGTCGGGCTTCTGCATCAGCAGGCCGCAACCGTCGCCGGTCTTGCCGTCGGCGTTGATGCCGCCGCGGTGGGTCATGCAAGTCAAGGCTTGCATGGCGGTTTGCAGCAGGTGGTGGCTGGGCTCGCCCGTCATATGGGCGATCAGGCCAAAACCACAGTTGTCCTTGAATTCTTCGGGGCGGTACAGACCTGTTTTCATAGACACTTTCTCACCAGGTTCGCCTCTCGACGAAGGCTAAACTCTTCTTAGAACAATCACTTGGCCGCCACTCTGGTCGATTGCCAGCTTTTTTCGTGGGGTCATTGAAATCCATTGTTGCACAGCGACAGTAACGCCCACAAATTTTCATGACTCTTCATTGAAAATTTATGTCGCTAATTTGAATGTTTTTGCTCGAATAGCCCGGGTCGGGCACGGCAAGGCCTGAAACGCTTCAGTCGGGAGCTGCGTGGAGGCTTGTGGCCGGCAGTCTGGGACGGAAAAGCCTGCCGCATGTGCATGCAGCAGGCTTGGAGGATTCAGGCGTCGCTCAGCAACTGGGCGGCGGGGTGGAGCCGCCCGGAAGGATCAGCGGGCCGAGGCCAGCTCTTGTTGGACGCTGGCGACGGAACGAGGCCAAGGTTTACCAGCCTGGACCTTGTCTGGCAAGTTCTTGATAGCGGCAACGGCGGCGTCGCGGTTGGCGAAGTTGCCGTAGGTGACCACGTACAGCGGCTTGCCCTGCAAGGTTTTCTTGAAGTAGCGGTACTCGCCGCCCTGGGCCTTGACGAACGCCTGCGCCGAGGCTTCGGAGCTGGTGCCCAGAATCTGCACGACGTAGTTGCCGGCCTTCTGGCCGCTGTACCAGCTGCTATTACCATTGCCACCGGTGGCCGCGGCAGGCTTCTCGGCGGGTTTGGCGACAGGCGCGGCCTTGGCGACTTGTACCGGTGCCGATGGCTGCGCCGGCTTGGCGGCTGGGGTGGCAGGCTTGGTGGCCTGAGCGGTCTGGGCCGGCTGGGTCACGACCGGCTTGGGCGCAGGTGCGGTGGTCACAGGTTGGGCTGGCGTTGGCGCCGGCCCGGCGGCCATGCCCTGGGGTGGCGCGGTGGTGGTGACCGTCGGCGGATTGGACGGCTGCAGCGTAGTGTCGCTGGCAGGCCCACCTTCTTCGCCGTCGCCCATGCCGGCGGCTTCGGCCAAGGGTTCGCGCATGACCGGCTGCTGGCCGCCCAGCGGCAGCGGCTTGGTGGTGCCGGAAAATTCGATGGATGGGTTGCCCGCTGCATCTTGCTGCTGGCTCTGGGCGACCGGTTCTTCGGTCGGCTTGTCGCCCTTCTTCGGCATCAGGACTGCGGCGGCGACCGCAACCACGACGACGGCGGACAGCGCCAGGACATGTTTCTTCGGCATAGTGAACCCCATGGTTGGTCGCTTCACCGCAGTGCGGCTGGCGATCATGGCTTCGATCAAGGTATCGCGGGCGACCTGGTTGATAGCGCCAGGCCAGCCGTCCGAGTTTTCATGGATATCGGCCAACTGTTCACGGGTGAACACGTCGATACCTCGGCCTGCGCCTTCCAGACGCTGCTCCAGGTATTCGCGGGTCTCGTCTTCGCTGTACGGCTCCAGCTCGATGACATGGAAGCGTTCTTCCTCGGCACTGAATTCGTCGAGGCGCGCGATCAGCGACGGCTCGGCGAACAGAAACACGTGGGGACGACCTTGAGAGACACCGGCGGCCAACTCCAGCAACGCTTGGAGTGCCGACTCGTCGAGTTGTTCCGCATCGTCCACCAGCAGATAGACTTCCTGGCCGGTCTGCGCCAATTGCACGACCTTGGACAGGATGGCCTGGACTTCGACCTTGGCCACATTGAGCGATTGCGCCACCTGCCCCAATACGCTGGCGGCATCCGCCGCGCCGCGGGCGGAGACCACCACGCTCTGCACCGACTGTTTGTTGGTGCTGGCGACCAGCGCCTGGCGCAGCAGGGTCTTGCCACTGCCCAGGGGGCCGGTGACCACCAGCAGCAGGTGGCTGTAACGGGCCAGGTGGTGCAGTTGGCCCAGCACCGGCTTGCGCTGGGCTGGGAAGAACTTGAAGCCTGGAACCCGCGGTGCGAAGGGATCGTGGCTCAACTGGTAATGGTCGAGGAAGGCCTCGTCGGCATGCAAACTGGTCATTGCGCTGTCACAACCTCAAAGCTGGGACACGATGGCGCGGTAATCCGCCGCCAGGGTGGCCTGGAGAATCTCTGTCGGATAGTCGTCGGTCACTACGGCTTCGCCCATGCGGCGCAGCAGTACCAAGCGCAGACGTCCATCCAGCACCTTTTTGTCGACCGCCATGTGTTGCATGAAATCGGCAGGGGTCATTTCCGAAGGGGGCACCACCGGCAGCCCGGCAGCCTGCATCAGGCGGATGCCGCGGTCGCGCTCGGCGCGCTCGATCCAGCCCAGGCGCATGGACATCTCCAGCGCCATGACCGTCCCGGCCGCCACGGCTTCGCCATGCAGCCACACACCGTAGCCCATATGGGTTTCGATGGCGTGGCCGAAGGTGTGGCCGAGATTGAGCGTGGCGCGCACGCCCGACTCGCGTTCGTCGGCGCCCACTACCGCTGCCTTGGCTGCGCAGGAGCGGCCGATGGCTTCGGTCAGCGCGAGCGGGTCGAGGTCGCGCAGGGCCGGCATGTGCCGTTCGAGCCAGGTGAGGAAGGGTTCGTCGCAGATCAGGCCGTACTTGATGACCTCGGCCAGGCCGGCGGACAACTCGCGCGCGGGCAGGGTCTTGAGGCTGGTGGTGTCGATCAGCACGGCGTTGGGCTGGTAGAAGGCGCCCACCATGTTCTTGCCCAGCGGGTGGTTGATGCCGGTCTTGCCGCCGACCGACGAGTCGACCTGGGACAGCAAGGTCGTGGGCACCTGGATGAAGTCGACGCCGCGCTGATAGCACGCCGCTGCGAAGCCGGCCATGTCGCCGATCACGCCGCCGCCCAGGGCCACGACCGTGGTCCGACGGTCGTGCCGCGCGGTGAGCAGGGCATCGAAGATCAGTTGCAGGGTTTCCCAGTTTTTGTGCGCTTCGCCGTCGGGCAGCACCACCGGCAAGACCTTGTAGGCGCCCAGTGTCTGGGTGAGGCGTTGCAGATACAGCGGCGCGACGGTGTCGTTGGTGACGATCGCCACTTGCCGTCCGGCGATGTGCGGCGCGAGCAGTTCGGACTGGTCCAGCAGACCCTCGCCAATATAGATCGGGTAGCTACGCTCGCCCAGGTCGACCTTCAATGTCTGCATGTATCCCCACAAGTTGTAGTGCGCGGTATCGCCCAGGCGACTCGCGCGATAGCGTTTGACCCGTCCTGGCAGTGGCCGCCGAGCATAGACCCGGCTTACCGGGGCGGCAACTTTTCAAGGCGCTCGAGGATGTCGAGCACGACCATGCGCGGTGGCCGTTCATCGGTTTCCACGATAACGTCCGCGATCTCGCGGTAAAGCGGGTCGCGCAGCTCGAGCAGGCTGCGCAGCGTGGCTTCGGGATTGCTGGTGCGCAGCAGCGGCCGGTTGCGGTCACGGGCGGTGCGCCCGACCTGCTGCTCGACCGAAGCATGCAGATAGATGACCCGGCCGCCCTTGCGCAATGCGGCGCGGTTGGCATCGCGCATCACCACGCCACCGCCAGTGGCCAGCACCACGCCTTCGAGTTCGCAGAGTTCGCAGATCATGGCCTGCTCGCGATCGCGAAAACCCGGTTCGCCTTCCTTGTCGAAGATCCACGGAATATTGGCACCTGTGCGCAATTCGATTTCCTTATCGGAATCTTTGAACAACAGGCGCAATTCTTTGGCCAACAAGCGTCCGATGGTGCTCTTTCCAGCGCCCATGGGGCCTACAAGTATCATATTTCGCACAGGATCAACGACTCACAGCAATCGCCTGGTCTCCCATGATACGCGGAGTCAGAAAGACCAGCAGCTCGGATTTTTTCTCTTGTAATGCATCGCGTCGAAACAGCCGCCCAACATACGGCAGATCGCCGAGAAATGGCACCTTGTCGACCGTTTTGTTTTGCGAGGTCGAATATACACCGCCAATCACGACCGTATCGCCATCGGCCACACGAACTTTGGCATTGACTTCGTTCTTACGGATCGGCGGTACGTTGTTCAAGGCGTTGACGAAATCCGGTTCGTCCTTGGTCACCCGCACGGTCATGATGACGCTGCCGTCGGGCGTGATCTGCGGCGTGACTTCCAACGACAGCGAAGCCTCGCGAAACGAAGTGGAAGTCGCACCGCTCTTGCTGGTCTCCTGGTAAGGCACCTCTGTGCCCTTGAGGATGCGCGCCGTTTCCTTGTCGGCGGTGAACACCTTGGGTTGCGAGATGATCTCGGCGGTGCCGTTCCTCTCCATGGCGCTCAACTCCAGATCGAGCAGAATGTCGCTGCGCAGCAAACCCACGCCCAGCACCGCCGCCGGCCGCTGCACACCCAGGTCGACGAACAGTTCCTTGCCGGGCCGCACATCGGCTTTGTACAAACCGCCGCCCCAGCGCACGCCGAGCCCCTGTTCATGGTCCACGCTGACCTCGACGATGCGCGCCTCGATCATGACCTGCCGCACCGGCACGTCGAGCCGCGCGATCAGCGAACGCAACGCCTCCATGCGCTCGACAGGTTGATGGAGGATCAGCGTGTTGGTGCGCGCATCGACGTTCAGGCTGCCGGCACCGGCCGCCTCAGGCTCGCTCGCCAGGGTCGTCAGCAGCAGGTCGGCGAGGTCTGCGGCGTTGGCGTGGCGAATCGGCAGCAGTTCGCGCTGCATGGGTTGCACCTGCGCCTCCAGCACTTGCCCCAGGCGCGTCTCCTTGGTCTGCTCGATCAGTTCCGCAGTGGGCGCCACCAGCAGCACGTTGCCTTCCAGGCGTCGGCTCAAACCCTTGCTGCGCAGCACCAGGTCCAGCGCCTGATCCCACTGCACCTGCTCCAGGCGCAGGGTGATGCGCCCCTGCACACTGTCGCTGGCCACCAGATTGACGCCGGCGTGTTCGGCCAGAACCTGCAGCACCGAACGCACCTCGATGTCCTGGAAGTTCAGCGTCAGTCGCTCGTCGTCGGCGCTGCTCGCCTGCACACTAGTGATCGCCAGCAACCAGGCCAGCACCCATCCCATCCTTGTCTTCGACATCGTCCTTTCCTCGCGCTGCAACGTTACGAAGCGACAGCGTCCTGCTGCGCTCCTGCCAGGTGTCGCCCACATACAGCCGCTTGCGCACCCGCACATGCCGCTCCTCCAGCGCCACCACCCTGCCCTCGTGCCGGCCCAGGCGATCGCCGAGACCCACCCGGTACAACCGCCCCGCCGAGGCCAGCAGCGCATGGCGCCGCCCGCCCTGCAGCAGGCTGCCGACCATTTCGATCTGCTCCAGCGGCACGTGGGCGAGGTCGAGGCCCGGCTGCTGGGCAGGCCAAGGCGCGAACAGGTCGCGTGCGGCCGTTTGCGCGACGCCGCGCGCCGGTTCATGGGCCACCGAGCGTGGCACGGGGAGGTCCTCACCGGGGTCGAAAAGCTCCACCTCGAACTGCGCCTCGACTTGTCGACCCGCCGGTGCCGCCTGGGTCAACTCCAGCGTGCGCACGCGCAGCACGCGCTTCTGCGCCAGCCAGTCATCCAACCAAGTGCGTAGCGCGGGATAGGCGCCGCGCACACGCAATTGCAGCAAGGCGCGGCGGTACTCGTCGGCAGGTGGCTGGGGCGTGACGCCGATCCGCTCGAACAGCAACCCATGCTCGTGCGCGGCCAGGGTCAGGCGCTCGACCAGATCGCCAACCTCCTCGCCCGCCGCCAGCCGCCAGCGTACGTCCCGCAAGTGCGCCTGGGCCTGCTCGAGGCGTTGCCGTTCCTGAGCCAAGTGTTGTAGGCGGATGCCGATCTGTGCCTGGCGCTGGCCCAGTTCGTCGGCCTCGATCTGTGCCTGGTCGATGGCGACTTGCAAGCCGTACAGGCGCGCCCAATAGCCGCCTAGCGCGATCGACAGCATCAACCCGATCATCAGGCCGGCCCGCAGCGCTCCGTGCAGCGTCGCCAGCGCGGGCCAGTCCACTGGCAGTGCCGCCTTCATGAGCCGTGCAGCGGCAGCCTGGCCACCAGCTCGAAACGATCGCCCTCGGCACTGCTGCGGATGTGCCTGACTTCGACATCGCGCAGCACTGCCAGCCGTTGCATGTCGCGCGCCAGCCGCGCGACCAGCGCTGCATTGGCCGCCAGCCCGGTCAAGGTCAACTGGCCCTCCTGCACGCGCAGCCCGCTCACTTGTAGGCCGACTGGCGCCGCTTGCTCTAGCGCGGCCAGCACACCGGGCACCGCCTGCTGGCCTGCCCTGAGCCGAACCAGCGCGGCATGCCGCCGCTCGATCTGCGTGCGCGCTTCCAGCACCTCGTCGAGCTGGCGCAACGGCTGCTCGGCGGCCTCCACCTGCGAACGCAGGGCCAGGTTGGCCGATAGCTGTTCGCGCAGGCGTGCCTGGGCTAACTGATCGACCACCAACACCAACGCCAGCGCCGCCACAGCGCTGCCCAGCAACGACGCCTGGAAACGCCGCACCGCCGCCGCACGTCGGCGGTCACGCCACGGCATGAGGTTCAAGCGCACGCTCACCGCAGACCTCCCAGCGCCAAGCCGTAGGGCAATGCCATGCACCTCACTTGGGCTTCGTCCACATCCACGCCCAGGTCGAGGCCTTGTGGGGGCGCGAGCGGTTCGCACGGCATTGCCAGCTCACCCGCCAGTCGCTTGGCAAGATCGCCCGAAGCCAGCGCACCGGTCAGGTACAGGCGCTGTGTATCGCCACCCAGCACGCGTCCCAGGTGTGCGCTCCAGGCCCTGTCGTCCGGGTCGAACGGCGCTTGGAGCAGATACCGATGCACGGGCGCCGCAGCCTCCGGCCAGCTGTGCAGGACGACGCTGCCCCTTTCCAGCGCCAGGAGCGCCCCGCCCGGCGCGGGCATCAGGCGGCGCAACGCCAGGCTGTCGATTTCCATGGCCACCACCTGCAGGCCGGTCGATGCGCACAGCTGCTCGAACGGGTCCAGCACGCTTTGCCGGCAGGCCGCGACCAGCACGTCCAGCTCGCCGGGCGTAGCGGCCGGCCCAAGCACCTGGAAGTCCAACGCCAGGTCGTCCAGCGGTACGGGAAACAATTGCTCGGCCTGGGCCAGCAGTTGCCGCTCGAGGGCGTCATCCTGCAGACCGGCGGGCAGAACGCAGCGCTTGCACATCACCTGCCCCGCCGACAGCGCCATGGCCACCTTGCGCTGCCGGCTGGCGCAGCGTTGCACCGCCCGCCGCAGTGGCGCCTCAAGGGCCGCGAGGCATTGCTCGGCGCCAACGGCCGGAGCCGGTCGATCAAAAGGTTCGAGCGCCCAGGCACTGACTCTGGGCCGGCCGTGACGGCGGCTCAATTGCAGGATTCGTATGGAATCCGGGGCGATTTGTACCGCCAAGGGTGAACTGGCATCCCTGCCTATGCGTCCAAGCATTGCTGTTTCCTTTTATAGTCGGTGCGGCGCCCATCCACCGGGGCCGATGATGCGGCACGGCTTGACCCGCAGACCGCCCGGGCGGTCACCCGGTCAAGCGAAAAATGCTTATAATGCGCGGCGTTTTTTCCTGTCCGCCGGTGCGCGCAATCCATCCCTCAACCTGGACACCCCAAAGCCTTGATACGCCTGTTGAAGTTCTGCTGGTGGTCTTTCGTTGCAGTGACCTGTTCGCTCGTGCTCGGCCTGAGCGGCGCGTTTCTGTATCTTAGTCCCAACCTCCCGTCGGTCGAATCGCTGAGAAGCATCCAGTTGCAGATACCCCTGAGGGTGTACAGCAGCGACGACAAGCTGATTGCCGAATTCGGCGAAATGCGGCGCTCTCCGATCCGTTTTGCGGAAATTCCCCCACAGTTCATCCAGGCGCTTCTGTCAGCTGAGGACGACAATTTCCTCAACCACTATGGCGTCGACCCGGCCAGCCTCATGCGCGCCGCCACCCAGCTGCTCAAATCCGGGCACATCCAGACCGGCGGCAGCACCATCACCATGCAGGTGGCGAAGAACTTCTTCCTCACCAGCGAGCGCAGCTTCTCGCGCAAGACCAACGAGATCCTCCTGGCCCTGCAGATCGAGCGCGAGCTGACCAAGGACGAGATCCTCGAGCTGTACGTCAACAAGATCTACCTGGGCAACCGCGCCTACGGCATCGACGCTGCCGCGCAGGTCTACTACGGCAAATCGATCCGCGACGTCAGCCTGGCGCAGATGGCCATGATCGCCGGCCTGCCCAAGGCGCCGTCGCGCTTCAACCCGCTGGCCAATCCGGTACGCGCCAAAGAGCGCCGCGACTGGATCCTGGGGCGCATGTACCGCCTGGGCAAGATCGACCAGACCAGCTACCAGAACGCGCTGGCCGAGCCGCTCAACGCCAGCTACCACGTGCCGACGCCTGAGGTGTACGCGCCGTACATCGCCGAGATGGCCCGAGCCGAAATGGTCGGCCGCTATGGCAGCGACGCCTACACCGAAGGTTTCCGCGTCACCACCAGCGTCTCCAGCGACATGCAGGACATGGCCAGCCGCGCCGTGCTCGACGGCCTCTCCGAATACGACGAACGCCATGGCTACCGCGGCCCGGCCGCACGCTTCCCCGGCAAGAGCCGCAGCGAGTGGCTGACCGAACTGGGCAAGCAGCGCACCCTGGGCGGCCTGGAAGCGGCCATCGTCACCCAGGTCGAGAAGACCGGCCTGACCGTCATGACCCGCGCCGGCCGCGACGAACACATCGCCTGGGACACGCTGAAGTGGGCGCGCCCCTACATCAATACCAATGCCCAGGGCCGCGCACCGCAATCGCCGGCCGACGTCGCCCAGGTCGGCGACCTGGTGCGCGTGCAGCGCCTCACCGATGGCAGCTTGAAATTCAGTCAGGTGCCCGTGGTGCAGAGCGCGCTGGTGTCGCTCGACCCGACCAGCGGCGCCATCCGCGCGCTGGTGGGCGGCTTCTCCTTCGAGCAGAGCAACTACAACCGCGCCACCCAGGCCAAGCGCCAGCCCGGCTCGAGCTTCAAACCGTTCGTCTATAGCGCGGCGCTGGACAGCGGCTACACCGCCGCCAGCCTGGTCAACGACGCGCCGATCGTGTTCGTCGACGAATCGGTCGACAAGGTCTGGCGTCCGAAGAACGACACCAACACCTTCCTCGGCCCGATCCGGATGCGCGAGGCCCTGTACAAGTCGCGCAACCTGGTATCGATCCGCCTGCTGCAAGCCATGGGCGTGGACCGCACCATCGACTACATCGCCCGCTTCGGCTTCAACAAGCAGGACCTGCCGCGCAACCTGTCGCTGGCCCTGGGCACCGCCACGCTGACGCCGCTGGAAATCGCCACCGGCTGGAGCACCTTCGCCAACGGCGGCTACAAGATCAGCCCGTACCTGATCGAGCGTATCGACAGCCGCAGCGGCGAGACGCTGTTCACCGCCAACCCGCCGCGGGTGCCACAAGGCGCCGAGGACCAGGCCGGCATCGCCGCGCCGGAGCAGCCGATCGATACCACCGGCCTGCCGGGCGAAGCGCCCACCGCCACGGGCGAAGGCGCAGCCGCCATCGCCGCGCCCGGAGCGCCGGCCGTGGCCGAGCGCATCGTCGATGCCCGTACCACCTACATCCTCACCAGCATGCTGCAGGACGTCATCAAGCGCGGCACCGGTCGCCGCGCGCTGGCGCTGGGCCGCACGGACCTGGCGGGCAAGACCGGTACCACCAACGAGTCCAAGGACGCCTGGTTCTCCGGTTACAACGCCGACTACATGACCACCGTCTGGGTCGGTTTCGACCAACCCGAAAGCCTGGGCCGCCGCGAATACGGCGGTACGGCGGCGCTGCCGATCTGGATGAAGTTCATGGGCGCCGCGCTCAAGGACAAGCCCAGCCATGCCCCGGCCGAGCCGCCTGGCATCATGAGCCTGCGCGTCGACCCGGTCAGCGGCCGCGCCGCCTCGGCCGGCACGCCCAACGCCTACTACGAGCTGTTCAAGGCCGAAGACTCGCCGCCCAATGGCGACGAACTGGGCAACGGCGCTGCGCCCGGTAGCCCGCTGCCGGCTGACGAAGCGACGCCGATGGACCTGTTCTAGAGGCAGGCACCGCCTGGCGCCCGCTCCAGGGCGCTTTTCCAGGCACAAAAAAACCGGCCCATGGGAGCCGGTTTTTTCTTGCCGCAGGATCAGCCGTTGAACACGTCGTCCACGCTCTTGAGCGGGTAGTGCTTCGGATACGGCAGGGTCGCGACACCCGATTCGATGGCGGCCTTGGCCACGGCATCGGACACCAGGGTGATCAGGCGTGGGTCCATCGGCTTGGGAATGATGTACTCACGGCCGAACTCCAGGGCGTCGACGCCATAGGCATCGCAGACTTCCTTCGGTACGGGCTGCTTGGCCAGGTCCTTCAGGGCGATGGCGGCGGCGATCTTCATGTCTTCGTTGATGCGCTTGGCGCGAACGTCCAGGGCACCACGGAAGATGAAGGGGAAGCCCAGGACGTTGTTGACCTGGTTCGGGTAGTCGGAACGACCGGTGGCCATGATCACGTCGCTGCGGGTTTCATGGGCCAGCTCCGGCTTGATTTCCGGATCGGGGTTCGAGCAGGCGAACACGATCGGGTTGGCCGCCATCGACTTCAGGCCTTCGGCACTGAGCAGGTTCGGGCCGGACAGGCCGACGAAGACATCGGCGCCTTGCAGGGCATCGGCCAGGGTGCGCTTGTCGGTCGGGTGGGCGAACTGCGCCTTGTACTGGTTCAGGTCGCTACGGCCGGCATGGATCACGCCGCTGCGGTCGATCATGAAGATGTTTTCGACCTTGGCGCCCATGCTGATCAGCAGCTTCATGCAGGAGATGGCGGCGGCGCCGGCACCCAGGCAGACGATCTGCGCTTCTTCGAGGGTTTTGCCCGCGATTTCCAGGGCGTTGATCATGCCGGCTGCGGTGACGATGGCAGTGCCGTGCTGGTCGTCGTGGAAGACCGGAATGTCGCACTGCTCGATCAGGGTCTTCTCGATCTCGAAGCACTCGGGGGCTTTGATGTCTTCGAGGTTGATGCCGCCGAAGGTGATGGAGATGCGACGGACGGTGTCGATGAAGGCCTGCGGGCTTTCCGACTCGACTTCGATGTCGAACACATCGATCCCGGCAAAACGCTTGAACAGAACACCCTTGCCTTCCATGACCGGCTTGGACGCCAGCGGGCCGAGGTCGCCCAGGCCGAGAATGGCGGTGCCATCGGAGATCACGGCGACCAGATTGCCTTTGCCGGTGTACTTGTAGGCAAGCTCCGGGTCACGGCCGATTTCGCGTACCGGTTCAGCCACACCTGGGCTGTAGGCCAGCGCCAGGTCGCGGGCGGTGGCGGTGGGCTTGGTGAGCTCGACGCTCAGTTTTCCCGGACGGGGCTGGGCATGGTATTCGAGAGCGGCGGTTTTAAGATCTGACATTGTAGGCATTCCGCTGTTAACTGTTCTGACGGGCCGCCGAGGATACGCAATGTGCCTGGGAGCGACAAGACTGCCCGGTCACGACTGTCAAGGCCCTCGATCTACGACTTTGCGCTAGGCCCCACGGTGGACGAGCCGGGGAGTGTGTACAATTTAGCGAATCAGTGTCTACAACTTTCTAGCCAGGCGCACGTTCGAGCATGTTCCAATTGCTGACCAGCACCTGCCAGCGGAGCTTGCCCGATGCCGTGCCCGGTGCCTGCCGCGTGCGGGTGATCCAGCCACGCACTTCCAACGTGCGCCCCTCGAGGTTATCCATAAGGCCGCGCGGTGCGCTGCGCAGCAGACGGGCGGGAAGGCGCACGCGCAGGGTGTCGTCGAGCAGCAGCGAGACCGCGCCGTTGCTGCGCCGCACCTGCGTCACCCGGCCTTTGACCAGGGCGAAGCCCGAACGCCGCAGCGACCGCGCCGGCAGCACCGGGCTGCCCTGCCACAGGCCGAGACGAGCGCGGCGCGCGGCCTGTTCGGCTTGTGCCAGGCAGGTGGCGAAACGGCCATTGGGGGCGATGGCCGTGTGGTAGCCCAAGCCCTCGCGCAGCAGCCGCGCTTGCAGATTGTCGCCATCGCGCCCGTAGGCATGGGCCAACAGTCGACCATAGCGGTCACGGGCTTCGGCCCCGCGCACCAGCCCCACCACTCCACCGTTGGCCTCGACCAGCGCCGCCAAGCGACGCCTGGCAGCTTCGGCATAAGGTTCGCTGGCGCGCCCGGCATGGCCCAGCTCCGGGGCGTTGATGCCGATCAGACGCACGCTGCGGCCGTTGCCCAGGCGCAACGTGTCGCCATCGACGACCTGCGCGACCTTGTACGTCGCAGCCGCAATGGGGCTCGGACACAGCGCCAGCGCCGCACACTGCCAAAACGCGCCCACAAAAAAGGCGCCCACCAGGGACGCCTTTTTCTGCCACGACGCGAATCCCGAAGGCTTCGCCATACGCAGTCTTACTTCTTGGCACCGAACATGCCGAAGCGATCTGCGAACTTCTGTACGCGACCACCGGTGTCCAGCACTTTCTGCTTACCGGTGTAGAACGGGTGGCACAACGAGCAAACGTCGATCGACAGAGGCTTGGCCAGGGTCGAACGGGTTTCGAACTTCGCACCGCAGCTGCAAGTGACTGCAACTGCTTCGTAATTCGGATGGATATTTTCTTTCATCGTCATTTCCTCGAGCTGCGTGCCGCCACCCAACACCATTGTTGAATACCGCACGTAATTAGGCGGGGAATAATACCAGAGCGGCGGATGAGCGCAAGTTGTCGCTTGCACCGGCGGTCGTCTGATAGGCTCGCTGCATTCTGTTACACCCCCTCCCAGAGACCTCCCGCGTGTCCGACGTCATCCTGCGCATCGCCCTGCCCTCGCCGCTGCGCCGCCTGTTCGACTACCAAGCGCCGCCGCGCATGGCCAAGCAGCCCCTCGCCCCCGGCATGCGCGTACGCGTGCCGTTCGGGCGACGCGAGATGATCGGCGTGCTGGTCGAGGTCACCGACCGCACCGAGGTGCCGGCCGACAAGCTCAAACCGGCCAGCGCCCTGCTCGACGAGGTGTCGCCGCTACCACCGGCGTTCTTCCGGCTGTGCCTGTGGACCGCCCAGTATTACCAGCACAGTCTGGGCGACACCTTCAACTGGGCCTTGCCCAACCTGCTGCGCCAGGGCGAGGCGGCACAGGCGCGCCAGGAGCGCTTCTGGCATGCCGCGCCCGGCGCCAGCCTCGACGACCCGCGCATCGCCCGCGCACCACGCCAGCGCGAAGCCCTGCAAACCCTCGCCCAGCACCCGCACGGCGTGGCCCATGGCCTGCTGAGCAAGCTCAAACTGAACAAGGACAGCCTCGACTTGCTGCTGGCCAAGGCCCTGGTCGAAGTGGAAGTGCGCCGCCAAGGCCCGGCCCCGCGCCACGAACACTGGCTGGCGCAACCGGAACTGGCGCTCAACCCCGAGCAGCAGGCCGCCTTCGATGCCGTACGTTCGGGCTTCGGCGCCTTCCATGCGTTTCTCCTGGCCGGGGTGACCGGCAGCGGCAAGACCGAGGTCTACCTGCAACTGATCCGCGAAACCCTTGAGGCCGGCAAGCAGGCCCTGGTGCTGATCCCGGAGATCAACCTGGGGCCGCAGACCCTGGCGCGCTTCGAACAGCGCTTCAACGCGCGCATCGCCCTGCTGCACTCGGCGGTCAACGACCGCGAGCGGCTCGATGCCTGGCTGGCGGCGCGCGACGGCGAGGCCGACATCATCATCGGCACGCGTTCGGCGCTGTTCACGCCGATGAAGAACCCTGGGCTGATCATCATCGACGAAGAGCACGACGGCTCCTATAAACAGCAGGAAGGCCTGCGCTACCACGCCCGCGACCTGGCGGTGGTGCGCGCGCACCAGGAACAGGTGCCGATCCTGCTCGGCTCGGCCACCCCGTCGCTGGAGAGCCTGCACAACGCCCACACCGGCCGCTACGGCCTGCTGCGCATGCAGCAGCGCGCCGGCGGCGCCAAGCAGCCACGCCTGTTGCGTCTGGACGTGCGCAGCCTGCCACTGGACAGCGGCATCAGCGGGCCGCTGCAACAGGCCATCCGGCAAACCCTGGAAGCCGGCCAGCAGGTACTGGTGTTCCTCAACCGACGCGGCTTCGCCCCGACCCTGCTGTGCCACGACTGCGGCTGGCTGTCGGGCTGCCCGCGTTGCGACGCGCGCATGACCGTGCACCAGCGCTCGGCCATGCTGCGCTGCCACCACTGCGGCCACGAAGAGCGCCTGCCGCACCAGTGCCCGCAGTGCGACCATGTCGACCTGCGCCCCATCGGCGCCGGCACCGAGCGCGCCGAAGAGCGCCTGAAGGTGCTGTTCCCGGACTTCCCGGTGCTGCGCGTCGACCGCGACAGCACCGCCCGCAAGGACGCCATGCAGGCCCTGTTCACCACCATCGGCCGCGGCCAGCCGAGCATCCTGGTCGGCACCCAGATGCTGGCCAAGGGGCACCACTTTCCGCGCGTCACCTTAGTGGCCGTGCTCAACGCCGACGGTGGGCTGTTCTCCGGCGATTTCCGCGCCAGCGAACACATGGCGCAACTGATCCTGCAAGTGGCCGGCCGCGCCGGGCGCGCCGAAGAGCCGGGCAAGGTGATCATCCAGACCCACCTGGCCGAACACCCGCTGCTGGTACAGCTCACCGAACAGGGCTATTTCGCTTTTGCCGAGCAGGCCATGAGCGAGCGCCGTGCCGCCGGTCTGCCGCCGTTCTCGCACCTGGCCCTGCTGCGCGCCGAAGCGCACAAGCCCGGCCAGGCCGAGGGCTTCCTCGACCAGGCTTGCAGCGCCGCCGAAGCCTGGCTGGCGCAATACCCGCAACCGGGCCTGGAGCTGCTCGGCCCGGTGCCGGCGCCGATGGAACGCCGAGCCGGGCGTTTCCGCGCACAACTGCTGGTACAGGCCGCCAGCCGCGCGGCCTTGCACCGCCTGCTCAGCGCTTGGCTGGCACAGATCGAACAACTGCCTAGCGGGCGCCAGGTGCGCTGGTCGCTGGACGTCGACCCGGTCGACTTGTACTGACCCCGCCGAGCGGTTGCCCGGCAGAGGTTGGCAACCCGCGCCGAGCCACGGATAATGCGCAGTTTTTCCACCTGCGCCTCCAAGCGCCCCGCCGCGCTTGCGGTCGAAAAGAGATCCCGATGAAAGACACCATCCGCCAGCTGCTCCAGCAAGCCCTCACCCAACTCGTCACCGACGGTGTGCTGCCTGAAGGGTTGTCGCCGGCGATCCAGGTGGAAAACGCCCGCGACAAGACCCACGGCGACTTCGCCAGCAACATCGCCATGATGCTGGCCAAGCCTGCGGGCCTGAAGCCGCGCGACCTGGCGGAAAAGCTGATCCAGGCGCTGCCGGCCAGCGACGACGTCAGCAAGGTCGAAATCGCCGGCCCGGGCTTTCTCAACTTCTTCCAGAACACCGCCGCCTTGGCCAACCGCCTGGACGCCGCGCTGGCCGACGCGCACCTGGGCGTGCGCAAGAGCGGCCCTGCGGAAAAAGTGGTGGTCGACCTCTCGGCACCGAACCTGGCCAAGGAAATGCACGTCGGCCACCTGCGCTCGACCATCATCGGCGACAGCGTGGCGCGCATCCTCGAGTTTCTCGGCGACCGGGTGATCCGCCAGAACCACGTCGGCGACTGGGGCACGCAGTTCGGCATGCTGTTGGCCTACCTGGAAGAAAACCCGATCACCAGCGACGAGCTGTCGGACCTGGAAAACTTCTACCGTGCCGCCAAGAAACGCTTCGACGAATCGGAAGCCTTCGCCACCCGCGCGCGCAGCCTGGTGGTCAAGCTGCAAGCCGGCGACGCCGATTGCCTGGCGCTGTGGACCCGCTTCAAGGACATCTCGCTGTCGCACTGCCAGAAGACCTACGAGCTGCTCAACGTCAAGCTGAGCATGGCCGACGTCATGGGCGAAAGCGCCTACAACGACGACCTCGCCAACGTGGTCGCCGACCTCAGGCACAGCGGCCTGCTGGTGGAGAACCAGGGCGCGCAGTGCGTGTTCCTCGACGAATTCAAGAACGCCGAAGGCGACCCGCTGCCGGTGATCGTGCAGAAGGCCGACGGCGGCTACCTGTACGCCACCACGGACCTGGCCGCCGTGCGCTACCGCAGCAACGTGCTCAAGGCCGACCGTGCGCTGTACTTCGTCGACCAACGCCAGGCGCTGCACTTCAACCAGGTGTTCGAAGTGGCGCGCCGCGCAGGCTTCGTCGGCCACCCGATGCGCATGGAGCACATGGGCTTCGGCACCATGAACGGCGCCGACGGCCGGCCGTTCAAGACCCGCGACGGCGGTACGGTCAAGCTCATCGACCTGCTCAACGAAGCCAAGGAGCGCGCCTACGCGTTGGTCAAGGACAAGAACCCGACGCTGCCCGAAGACGAACTGCGCCGCATCGGCGAGGTGGTGGGCATCGGCGCGGTGAAATACGCCGACCTGTCCAAGCACCGCACCAGCGACTACAGCTTCAACTTCGAATTGATGCTCAACTTCGACGGCAACACCGCGCCTTACCTGCTGTACGCCTACACCCGCGTGGCCAGCGTGTTCCGCAAGCTGGGCAAGGGCTTCGAAGAAGTCACCGGCACCATCGTCCTGCAAGCGCCGCACGAGCAGGAGCTGGCCGCACGTCTGGCGCAGTTCGGCGAAGTGCTCAACAGCGTGGCCGACAAAGGCACGCCGCACGTGCTGTGCAGCTACCTGTACGACATCGCCGGGCTGTTCTCCAGCTTCTACGAAAACTGCCCGATCCTCTCGGCCGACACCGCCGAGCAACAGCAAAGCCGCCTGCGCCTGGCCGCCCTGACCGGTCGCACCCTCAAACAGGGCCTCGAACTGCTTGGCCTGGAAACCCTGGAGCGCATGTAACTTGGCTGCCAAGAAGAAACCCGCCCCCAAGCGCGGCGCCAGCCGCCAGCAAGCGCCGAGCAAGAAGCCGATCCCAGGTTGGATCTGGCTGGCGGTCGGTCTGTCGATAGGCGCCTTCGTAGTATTCCTGATGAAGCTCGAGCCGGGCTCGGGCGACATCCAGCGCGCCAAGCCCGAGCAGCAGAAGCCGAGCAAGACCGCCGAAGCCAATCAGACCGCGCCGTCGCCGCAGCAACCGGTCAAGCCCAAGTACGACTTCTATACCCTGCTGCCCGAGTCGGAAGTGATCGTCCCGCCCGAAGCGGTGCCGGAGAAGACCCCGCCGGTGCCGGCGCAACCGGTCACCCCGGTGACGCCGACCGAAGCGGCGAAGATCGACACCGCCCGCGCCCAGGCCGCGCTGTCGGGGCAGACGCCACCGCCCGCCCCGCCCGTGCTCAAGCCGGCCGCGACCACCCAGTACTTCCTGCAGGCTGGCTCGTTCCGCAAGCAGGCCGATGCCGACAAGGTGCGCGCGCAGATCATCCTGCTCGGCCAGGCGGTGAAGGTGGAGTCGGGCACGGTCAAGGAAGAGACCTGGTACCGCGTGCTGGTCGGCCCGTTCAGCAACCGCGAGCAACTGACCGTGGCGCAGAAGCAGTTGGGCGGCGCCGGCTTCAGCAACTTGCTGTTGCAGCAAAGGCAGATCCGCCAGTAACGAAAAAGGCCTTGTCCGCACACGCAGACAAGGCCTTTTTTCTACCTGGCCGCTTTAGCCGCGGCGGGCGTTGAGCTCGGAAATCTGTCGGTTCAGCGTCAGGAAATCGTACAGCACGCCCAGCAGGAACAGACCGCCGGTGCACAGGTAGATCAGCGCCGTGATCCATTTGCCTTGGTACAAACGGTGCACGCCGAAGAAGCCCAGGAAGGTC
The DNA here is from genome assembly GCF_002434265.1 of Pseudomonas sp. UBA6562. Taxonomy (GTDB): domain Bacteria; phylum Pseudomonadota; class Gammaproteobacteria; order Pseudomonadales; family Pseudomonadaceae; genus Aquipseudomonas. The sequence goes on from NZ_DJJS01000006.1 coordinate 561,434, forward strand.
AGCAGCAACCAGGCCACGCTGTAATCCACCCGCCCCGGCACGAAGCGCTGGTCGGCCTCGCGGTCCATCGACGGAATCAGGAACAGGTCGATCAGCCAGCCGATGCCCAGCAGCCCGAAGGTGAAGAACCAGATCACACCCGTGACCGGTTTGCCGTAATAGAAGCGGTGCGAACCCAGAAAACCGAAGATCCACAGCAGATAACCCAGCACTTTGCTGTGGGTATCGTGGGCCGGCTGCCCATTTCCATAACCATTCATTCGTTGAACCTCGCCGCTTATGCAAAAAATTTTCTAAAAAAAGTTGTGACTTTTTTCGGGATGACCGACAGACGGTAGTGCCCGATTCGACCAACGGGGTCAGGTTGGAGGAAAAAGCTGTTATAAAGTTGCGCGCCAATCAATACAACTTTTCATATGAGCTTCATCTATGCCAACTCTTTTCAAGACATGGCTGACCCTCTGTCTGTTATTACCCCTGGCCGCCCACGCCACCAACCGTGAGCAACGTCTTCCCAACGGCTTCACCGGGCAAACCGTGCACAGCGCAAGCGCTGCGGTCAAACGTCCTCAGGTCAAGCATGTCACCGCCTTTCGTGCCCGCCCGGTCAGCGGCAAAGCACAGGGCCTGACCACCGCCGCCCTCGCGCCCAAGCAAAGCAGCGCCGTGCTCAGCCGCGCCGTCAACGTCATCGGCACGCCCTATCGCTGGGGCGGTAGCAGCCCGAAGAAGGGCTTCGATTGCAGCGGTCTGGTGCAATACGCCTTCAACGACGTGGCCAACGTCGACCTGCCACGCACCTCCAGCGCCATGGCCCAAGGGCATGGCGTGAAAGTGGCGAAAAGCGACCTCAAGCCCGGCGACCTGATCTTCTTCAACATCAAGAGCCGCCGCGTCAACCATGTGGCCATCTACCTGGGCAATGATCGTTTCATCCACGCCCCGCGCCGTGGCAAGAAGGTGAGCATCGACACCCTGAAGAAGCCTTACTGGCAGCAGCATTACGTCGTCGCCAAGCGCGTTCTGCCAAAAGAGCCGCTCAACAGCCAGGACCTGCGGGTCGCCAAGCGCTGAGTCTACGCAAACAAGAAAATGGCCCGCTTCTGCGGGCCATTTTCGTTTGCGTCAGAACGCGGTGTTCACCGTCAACGACAGGCTGCGCGGATCGCCGTAGATGGCGCCGGCGTAGAAGCCGTAACGGCTGTAGTAGTGTTTGTCGAACAGGTTGTTGGCGTTGAGGCTGACGCTGGTGTCGTCGGTGACCTGGTACTTGGCCAGCGCATTCCAGATCGCATAGCCCGACCAGTTCACGTCCGTGCTACCACGGCTGACGCCATCGACCGGCTGCCCCGCCGGCGAAGACAGCGCGCGGATGTTGCTCTGCGCGGTGACGCCGGCGCCCAGGGTCAGACGCTGCAACGGGCCTGGCAAGCGGTAGGTGGTCGATGCCTTGAACAGGTGCGACGGGTCTTGCCGACCGTCGCTGTCGACGCGGCGGAAATGCAGGTAGGTGTAGCCGGCGTAGACGTTCCAGTCCGGCGTCAGCGAGCCCGCCAGTTCCAGGTCGATACCGTCGGTTTCCTGGCCGGTGCCGGCCTTGTACGCCTGCGCGTTGGTCGGCGTGGTCAGGTCGCCGTCCATCACGGCCTTGTTTTCCTGTTTGGTCAGGAAGTAGGCGGCGGACGCATTCAGACGCCCGTCGAACCACGCCCCTTTGACGCCGGTTTCGTAGCTCTGCCCACGGATCGGCTCGACCCTGCCGCCACTGGCGGTTTCCTGGCTTTGCGGGGTGAAGATGTCGGTGTAGCTGGCGTACAGCGAATAGGTGTCGTCCAGGTCGTAGACCGCGCCCAGGTAAGGCGTGACCACGCCGCTGTTGCGCTGGCTGCTGCGCCCGCCGTTGACGTCGCGGGTGGTCGCCGAATAGTCGCTGGTGCGCGCGCCGACGATCACCGACAGCGGCTCGGTGATGCTCAGGCGCGTGGCGGCGTAGAGGCCTTGCAGGCGTGTGGTGGTCTTGCTGTGCAGGCCAGTTCTGGATACCAGCAGGGCGAAGTCGTCGTCCACGCCGTCGTGCCAGTTGCCGATCGCCGGGCCGTTGTTCGCGCGGTACATGCAGCCAGGGGTGGTGCGGCCGACCCCGGCGTCGCTGATCAGGTTGCACTCGTACTGCGGCGTCCAGGCCACGGTGCGGCTGTCGCTATAGCCGAACATGGCCTGGTGGCTGCGGCCCAGCAACTGGAACGGCCCGGACAGGTCGACCTGCGCGCTCTGCTGGGTGGTGTCGGTCGAGCTGTACAAGCCATTGAGCACCGCGCCGCTGCCGTCCTGGTTCCAGTAGCCGCCGTACATGCCGCGCCCGGTCGAGTTGACCTTGGCCAGGCCGCGCTGCCCCACCGCATCGATGGTGCTCTGCGAGCCTTTGAGGTCGAGGGTCCAGTCGTTGTCGAAGCGATGCTGCAAGGAAGCGAAGGCGGTACGCGTATCGACTTCGCCATAGCTCCAGCTGGGCACCAGGTTGGTGCTGCGCGGCAGGTCGGTCTTGCGGCCGTCGCCGTACCAGATCGGAATGTTCGCCCCCCAACCGCTGCCCACCGTCTTGCTGTACTCGTACTGGAAGCCCGCACCCAAGGTGGTGGCGTCGTCGAGGTCGAAGGCGAAGTTGGCCAGCGCTGCGCGTGAGCGCTCGGACTGGTTGTCGCGGAACGAATTGGCCTCTTGCTGGGTGACCACGAACCGCGAACGCAAACGGCCGTCTTCGGACAGCGGCAGGTTGAGGTCGGCGCCCAGGCGGCGGCGGTCCCAGCTGCCATAGGTGGCGTAGGCGCTGCCGCCGAAGGTGCGGGTCGGTGCCTTGCGGATCAGGTCGACCGTGGCCGAGGGGTCGCCGGTGCCGCCGAGCAGGCCGTTGGCGCCGCGCACGATGTCGATGCGCTCGTACAGGTCGGTGTTCAGCGCCGCACCGCCACCGCTGAAGTCGGTGCCGCCAGGAAACTGCAGGCCGTCGACCTTCCAATTGGTGACGCCATAACCCCGCGCGCGGAACTCGGTGCGCCCGCCCACTTCCATCTTGCTGACGCTGACGCCCGGTGTGGTTTCCAGGGCCTGCTCGATGCTGTGGATGTCGCGGTCCTGCATCTGCTGGCGGGTGATGGTGGTGACCGATTGCGGCGTCTGCCGGGGGGTCAAGCTGAGGCCGGTGGCACTACGGGTGCTCTCGACGGTGTACCCTAGCTGCCCGCTGGGGTCGGCGCGCAGGGCGCTGTCGTCGATGGTGGTGGCGTCGAGTTCCAGCACGGCGGGCTCGCCGGCCTGGGCGGTGCCGCAAATGCCGAAGGCGACGGCCAGGGCGAGCGGTGTCAGGCGCTTGCCATGCGTGCGGGAAGCGTTCGTCGGGTTCATGATGCTCTTGACTGTCATTTGGGAAAGCGTCTTATTCGCAGATAATTTTGGCTGCGATTCTAGGCACCTGCCCTGCCCGCTCCATATCCGCTTTGTACGCGCATGTAATCGAACGTAACGGGCAGCGCCAGGCGCTGCTCCACACACAGGGACTGACTTGATGGCTACGACATTGCTGGTCGTCGACGACGACGACGAGATCCGCGAACTGCTGTGCGACTACCTCAGCGACGCCGGCTACCAGGTGCTCGCCGCCGCCAACGGCGACGAGATGCGCCAGCACCTGGCCGCGCACCCCGTGCGCCTGGTGGTGCTCGATGTGATGCTGCCCGGCGAGGATGGCCTTAGCCTGTGTCGGCAGTTGCAGGCCCAGCCGGGCCTGGCGGTGATCATGCTGTCGGCCAAGGGCAGCGCGTTCGACCGCATCATCGGCCTGGAGGTGGGCGCCGACGACTACCTCGGCAAGCCCTTCGAGCCGCGCGAGCTGATCGCCCGCATCAAGGCCGTACTGCGCCGCCCGCAACGTCTGGAAGCGCAGGCCCCGGAAACGGCGACCCAGGTGCAGGCCTTCGCCGGCTTCAGCCTCGACCCGGTCAAGCGCGTGCTGACCTGCCCCGACGGCGAGGCGCTGAGCCTGCCGCGCTCCGACTACCGGGTGCTGTGCGAACTGCTCGAGGCGAACAACCGCGTGGTCTCGCGCGACCACCTGACGCGCAGCGCCTTCGGCCGCGACCACTTGCCCGACGACCGTTCGGTGGACATGTGCGTCAGCCGTCTGCGCCAGTACTTGCGCAAGGCGCCGGGGGCGGCGGCGCAGATCCTCACCATCCGCAACGAAGGCTACCTGCTCAGCCTAGAGCGCAGCGGCGCAGGCACCTGAGGTGCGCCGACTGCGCCGGCTGTGGCCGGGTACGCTGTTCGGCCAACTGCTGCTGATCATGGTCAGCGGCACGCTGCTGGTGCAGTTGATGTCCAGCAGCATCTGGTTCGACGTGCGCTTCGCCCAGGTGCTGGAGGCGCCGGTCCGGCTGATGGCCGCGCGCAGCGCGCCGCTGATCGCCCAGGCGCAGTGCCATGCCGACCCGATCCAGGTGCCGCGCGGCTACCGTCTGCGCTGCACCGAAGCGCCGCCCGAAGTGCCGGTGGACGAGCGCCGTGGGCGACGGCGCATCGAACTACTGCTGCACCAGGCCTTGCGCGTCGAGCTGGGGCACAGCCAGCACGCACGGCTGCTCAAGGTGCGACTGACCGACGAGTTGGGCCAGCCGCTGGTGTGGCGCAGCCTGTTCGGGCTGCGCACCGCGCAGGCGCATATCCAGTTCGCCGTCCCCTTGGCCGACGGCCATTGGCTGACCATCGACGGTCAGGAGATGCAGGGCTGGAGCGGTGAGTCGGCCTGGGTGCTGATCAGCGACTACGTGCTGCGGGTGTATGCCCTGCGCATCGTCGCGGTGCTGCTGGTGTGCCTGGTGGCGGTGCGTCTGTGCCTGCGCCCGCTGCGCCGCCTGGCCGAGGCCGCACGCGGGCTGGGCGACGACCTGAAGCAGGCGCCGCTGCCGCTGGATGGGCCGCAGGAGGTGCGCCAGGCGGCGCACGCGTTCAACGTCATGCAGCAACGGCTGATCGCCCTGGTCAACGACAAGGCCTATTTTCTCGCCGCCGTCTCCCACGACCTGCGCACGCCCCTGACGCGCATGCGCCTGCGCCTGGAGCGGCTGCCCGAGGGCACCGACAAGGCGCGCTTGCAGCACAACATCGCGCAGATGGACGACATGATCCAGCAGGTGCTCGATTACCTGCACGCCGGTGAGCGATTGCAGTGGCAGGACGTCGACCTGGACCGCCTGGTCGCACGGCAGTGCGCGGAGCTGGCCAGCGACGCGGAACCCCTCCCCGTCCATGGCCAGGCCGGCCCGGTGCGGGCCGACGTGCTGATGCTGCAACGCTGCCTGCAGAACCTGCTGGGCAATGCCTTGCGCTACGCCCGCCACGTGTCGGTGCGGCTCGAGCGCGATGCCGGGGCGGTGTACGTCCATGTCGAGGACCGAGGGCCAGGCATCGCGCCCGAGCTGCTGGCGACCATCGCCGACCCTTTCGTGCGCGGCGAAGCCTCGCGCAGCCAGGCCTTGGGCGGTTACGGCCTGGGCCTGAGCATCGTGCAGCGGATTGCGGGCAGCCATGGCGGTGGCTTGCGGGTGGACAACCGCGCGGGGGGTGGGTTGCGGGTCAGTGTGTGGTTGCCGGCAGCGTAGCGGGCAACCACACGCGCCACTGCACTTATCCAAACGCGACACCCCTGTTCAAGTCCCTTCAGGCCCCGCCGATAGCCCATTAGCCAACCGCCACTTTCGGGGCCTCACGATGACCTTGATTCCTGTCCGTATCTCGCAGCGCATGACGTTGGCCATCCTGGCCCTGCTGGCCCTCACCGCAGTCGCGATCTTCACCGTGATTACCCTGGGCGGCAAACCCCGATTGCTGGCGGCCGGAACCGAGGCGGCCGAGCAGTCGGCCAAGGCCCTGACCAACGAGTTGGCGCTGCCGCTGAGCCGCATTGAAGGCACCGCCTCGGCCATGGCGCTGCTGGCCCAGACCCTGCCCCACGACGCAGCCCTTTTCCAAAGCAACCTGCCGGGCATCATCGACAGCCAAGGCAATGCGGCCATCGCCGGCGGCGGCATCTGGCCGGAGCCCAACGCCTTCGAAGCGGGTACCGAACGGCGCAGCTTCTTCTGGTCGCGCAACGCCGGCAACGAGCTGATCTTTTCCGACGAGTACAACAATGCCGGTACGCCGCCCTATCAGGCGGAGTCCTGGTACACCGGGGTCAAAGCCACGGCGCCCGGTCGTTGCGTCTGGTCGGATGCCTACCAGGACGCGGTGAGCGGCGTGGCGATGACCACCTGCAGCGTCCCCTACCGCAACGGCGCCGCCTTCGCAGGCGTCGCCACCATCGACCTGAAGCTCGATGGCCTGGCGACCTTCCTCAAGGAAAAAGGCGGCATCACCGACGGCTATGCGTTCGCGGTCGACGCCTCGGGCAACGTGCTGTTCTTTCCCGATGCCAAAGCCGGCAAGGGGCTGCTGAGCGTCGCCGCCTTGAGCCAGGAGCAAGCCTGGCTCAAACCCGTGGCCGAGCGCCTGGCCGGCCAGTCGCCGGCCCTCTCGACCTTCAAGCTCGACTACGACGCGCGATTGGAAACGGCGACCTACGTCACGCTGGCGACGATGGACGGCACGGGCTGGCGGATCGGCCTGGTGACACCCGAAGCCCGTGTCGTGGGCTTGGCGAACCAGCTGACCGGGCAGATTCTGCTGTTCCTGTTGCCGCTGATGGGCATCCTGCTCGGCCTCGCCTGGCTGGCCGGCAAACGGCTGTTGGTGCAGCTCGAAGAAACCACCCGACAGATCGACACCTTGGGCCAGGGCGGCCAGGCCGGGGCAAGCCTGGAGATCCTGCGCGCCGACGAAATCGGGGCACTGCGCGGTTCGGTCAATCGTTACGCCGGCTCGCTGCGCGACATGCTGCACCGTATCGCCGAAGAAGCCGTTTCCCTGGAGCGCCAGGCCGACGATCTGGCGCAGCTGTCGCACGGCCTGGCCGAGCGCGCGGAAGCGCAACGGCAGGACAACACCCTGCTGGCGGCGGCCATCACCGAAATGTCGGCCAGTGCCAACGAGGTCGCGCACAACACCTCCGACTGCTCCGACACGGCCCAGCGCTCGTTGGGCGAGGCGCAGCACAGCCAGAACCAGGTCAACGCCAACCGCGAGTTCATCGGCGGCCTGGCCACCGACATCTCCGGGGCGGCCGACGCCATCACGCAACTGGGTGCGGACATCGAGCGGGTCGGCAGCGTGCTGGAAGTCATCAAGTCCATCTCGCAGCAGACCAACCTGCTGGCCCTCAACGCGGCCATCGAAGCGGCACGTGCCGGCGAGCAAGGGCGCGGCTTCGCCGTCGTGGCCGACGAAGTCAGAACCCTGGCCGGCCGCACGCAGACCTCTGCCAACGAAATCCAGGAGATGATCGCCCAACTGCGTCAGGCATCCAGCTCGGCGGTGGCCACGATGCAGAACGGTGCCGAACGCACGCGATCGTCGGTGCAGCAGGCGGTCGGTGTGGCGTCCACCTTGGGGACGACGGTCAAAAGCTTCGACGACATCGTCCAGCGCGCGCAGCAGATCGCCGTGGCGGCCCAGGAACAGAGCCATGTGACCCATGAGATCAACGAGCTTGCCGTGCGCATCCATGCGTCCAGCGAGCAGGGCGCGCGGGATGCCAATGCGTTGCGCGAACTGGGCAAGGGCATGCAGTCGATATCGGGGCGGTTGGGCGAGTTGAGTCGTGGGGGCTGAGCACGGCTAAGAGCGGCGCCGCTCGATGCCTATTTCGATCAAGCGGGCACGCATCTCGCGGTGGCGGCGGCTGTTGAAGATCAGCAGCGAAACCAGCTGTAGCACCAGGCCGACGCCCAACAATACGAGGAACCGGCCTGAGCCCAGCATGCTTAGGCCTAGTAGCAGACCTAGGCCCACGGCCGTCCAGTTCACCCACATGCCCCAACTGTAGCCGCGCACCACTACAAAGTGGCCTAGACACCAGACCAGTGCCCATACCGCACCTAGAATCACGTCGTATTGATCAACACTAGGTACGCTGCGCCGATACATGCTCCCCCACAACGCCGTGACGATGGCCATCCCGAATAGTGCGGAGAAATAACCCGCCAGAAATGTAGGAAAGTACCGCCTCATGAATGTAGAAAGCTCAGTAACCTTCATTCCATTTCCTCATAGAGACCCACTACCACACTCTGTATTTGACTATTGCCGACAAACCCAAACAACGCGCTTACCGAGTCTTTGATCATCGTTTGAGTAGCATGGCTGACTTGCGTGGGGGTATAGCGCTTGGTCAAAGTGCCAGCGGCTTGCGCCAGCTTCAATTGCTTAGCAGTAAGTTCAGGGTACTTGAGGGATAAAAGCTCGTCGGTGAGCGCTTTACGTTGCTGCCGGCTCAAGGTCTTGCCCAGTTCATACCAACTACGACCCGTTTGGGCCTTCAACACCCTCAAATACTTGATGGTCGTTAACGTCGAAGCGCCGACGCCAAGCAGTGACACGCCATCGAGCACCAGCGACACCGACTGGTACCATGCCTCGCCGTCCAATTTGTCGTTGGCGGCAGGATCGGTGACCTCACGCACAGTGCGTACACCACCGACAATACATTGCACAGTACTGGCGGCGGCTGCAGCGGTACCGATATAGGTAAGTACCAGGCTGGCACCCGCGGAAAAGGGCGCGGCGATGCTACCGCTGACCACGACGATCCAGCCCAATACCGCGCCAGCACAGGCCAGTGAGGTGTTCACCGCCTCTTTGATGACCTTTGACTCCCGAGCGTTGTTCTGCAATTGCTCGGTGTACTGATCGGGCGTCTGGTACTTCTTGATCTCACGCAGAATCACTCGCTTGGGACGAATGCTGCAGATCGGTCGGAATTCGCGCAGGGTGACGATGTTGAACTCGGCATCGATATAGACGACGCCCGCACCGACGATGGCTGGGTCGGCATCGATGGCGGCAAACAGTTTTGGCAGATTTATCAGCGACTCGACACGCTGACGTGCGCCGAATCGCGAGTAGGGATTCATCGAGTCAGGTAGCAGGCTTTCCACACAGGATGTCCTTGCAAGGGTTCAGATCAGCGCCATGCGCCGACCATAGGCCCGATGGGGACGGACCGATCCGCCCCCACCGCAGGATGTGCGCCGCCAGAAAGCGGCGCGGCGCATCCGCCCTTACACGTTCGGGCAAGGCACCGGAGCCCAGTCGCCGACGTCGGCGCTGCGGCACATGCCTTCGACCTTGCTCTGGCCGGCCTTGGCCACGGCGGTGGCCTGGGCTTTCTTGGTGCTGGCCTGCTGCAGGGTCTTCTCGGTATTCACCGCCTCTTTCGGCACGGCCTTGGCCTTGGCTGTGGTGGCCTTGTTGGTCTTGGCGACCTGGGCCACGTCGGTGCGCTGCACGCCGACCTGCTTGAGGTCCTGCTCGTAGGCCTGGGTGTAGTTGTTCAGGTCTTCGCCGACCCGGCCATTGACGGCTGCCAGCAGGTTGTTCGACTCCTGCAGGCCCGAGACGATCTCGGCCAGGCGCTTGCGGCCTTCGGCGGCGTCGATGCGGTTGGCCTTGCGGCCCTGGATCAGGTTGGTGAACTCGCGCTGGTAGCAGGTTTGCGAAGCCTGGGCGTAGGCGCTGGTGCGGTCCAGGTCGGCGCTGCTCTTGTCGATGTCCACGGCGTACGAAGCGATGCGCTGCTTGTCGTCGCTGATCTGCTTCTGACGCTCGGTGTAGTAACCCGCCGCGCCACCGGCCAACGCGCCACCGGCGGCGCCGATGGCGGCATTGCGGCCACGGTTGTCCTTGTCGGTCAACGCGCCGGCCAGGGCACCGCCGACGGCACCGAGCATGGCGCCGGTGGCGACCGACTTGGTCATGTCGCCATCGGTGGAGCGCAGGTGCTGCACCGGCTCGTAGCAGCTGGGGTAGTACTCGACCTTGGTGGTGGCGCCGACCTTGTCGGCGGCCGACGTGGCGCAGCCCGACAACAACACGGTGCTGAAGCCAGCAGCCAGCAGCAGTGCGCTGCGGGCGTGAGTGACGTTGAACAGCGGGTTACGGGTGAAAAGCATGGTCAGTTCTCTCTTGGGTTTTTAGATGCCCGGTCAGCCTCATGCCGACCGGTGTTCCTTTCAATGACACGGTCCCTGCACGTCAGCGGGTGGCCGACGCCAACAGCTCCTTGAGCACCGTCGCCGGGTCTGCGCGGCGGTTCTGCCGATACTCGCCCACGTGCTTGACGAACAGCGTCGCGCGCGCGGTCAGGCTCTTGCCCAGCACCGGGTTGCGGGCCAACTCCGCCTTGACCCGCTGGAACTGCGCCTGGATCACGGCATCGGTGTAGCGTGTGCCGCTGGCCAGGTTGTCGATGTAGATCGCGACGGCGCCGTTGAGTGCCGTCTGCCCGTTGCTCATGGCCAGGCCGAACATGCGTGCGGTGGGCTGGTCGCCGGCGGCCTGGGCATCGGCCTGGCTCTTGCGCATGTTGCTCAGGCGGATGTTGTAGTTGTTGATGGTTTCGGCCACCAGGGCAGCCGACTGGATCAGGTTGCCGGCGGCGTCCTCGCGCTGGCGGGCGATCAGCGACACGGTGCGTTTGAGCTCTTCGTTGACCACGCCCAGCTCGGCCTGCAAGCGCGGGTCGGTGGTGGTGGCGATGATGCTGTCCAGACGCTGGGTGGGATCGTCGGCGGCCTGGATGTCGTCGGTCAGGTTGGCCAGCCGGCCCTCCTTCTGCCACTGCTCGAACAGCTCCGGGTAGCGCGAGCGCGGCGCCGACAGCGCACCGATGGCGACGCGGAAACCGGTGGTGGCGTTGTGCTGCTCGCTGCCGTCGGCGGCGAACAGCGGGTACTCGCGGCGCATGCCGGTGAACAGCGTGCCCTCGCCTTCGAGGTAATTGCCGCCCTTGACCACAAAACCGCCATAGGCGCCTTGGCGACGCCCGGCATGCACCAGCTGGAACGACTCCTGGACCATTTCGGCGGCGTTGCCGATGACGTCGAACAGCCCCAGCGGGTTGGGCTGGCGCGTGCCGATCGGCATCAGCCGCGCGGCCTGGCCGCTACCACCGGCCACCTGGTTGAACACCGCCCAGTCGGCCAGCGGTCCGTCGCTGTCGCTGCCTTCGAGCCTGCGCGGGAACAGCCGCCCTTCCAGGTCCTGGCGGCTGACCGCCGAACCGCCGCGGGCGGCGAACTCCCACTCCACTTCGGTGGGCAGGCGGACGAAGCCGATGCCGCCCTCCTCGGCGTTCTGCCCGCGACCGCTGACCGGCAGCAGGTCGCGGTGGTGCTTGAGCAGCCAGGCGCTGTAGACCGCCGAGAAACGCTCGGCCTCGAAGCGCGACAGATCGACCTTGGGCAGGCGCCCGGCCATGCCGCCGTCGGCCTCGCAGGCCGGGGCCGGCGCGCCGCTGGCCAGCGACTGCGCCTGGCCCATGACCTGGGCGTACTGGCGGGCGGTCACTTCGTACTTGCCGATGAAGTACATCATCGGCTTGAGCGGGCTGCCGGCCTCCAGGCTCGGCAAGCTGGCGCCGATGCGCTTGCGCCACTGCGGCGCCAGGTCGTCGAGGCTGAACTGGCCGTTGATGAAGTCGCGCCGGTAGCCGGAAATGAACGACTGTTTGTAGCCAGGCTCGCCTTCGCTGAACGGGTAGCCCAGGTTGACCTCACGGTCGTCCAGGGTGCCTTCGGCCAATACGTAGACGTGACGGAACACCATTTGCCCGCCACACGGCAGCGGCAGGCTGATGTCGTCGGCCAGGGGCTTGGGGTTGTCGAGCTTTTCGCCGTCCACGGCCGGCGCCGCCGGCGATGCGGCGCCAGGCGTTGCCGCCGAGGCCGACGGCGTGGCGGCCGCAGCCTTGACCTTCGGCGCTTGGGCCTCGTCGCCCGGCGAGCAGGCGCCCAAACCCAAGGCGGTGAGCAGCAGGGCCATGGCCCGCAAACGGCATTCAGACATCTCGGATTCCTTGCGAAGGGTCGATACGCGCCACGCGCCAGCCGCCCAAGGCCGCGGCGCAGGCGCTGGCGCCGAGCACGGCGGCCAGGGCGATGGCGTAATGCACAGGCAACAGGCGGCTGGCGTATTCGCCCGGCGCCTGCACGAACAGATGGTTTAAACCGCGCTCGGCCAGGGCGTACAGCAGCGCCGCCACGCCCGCCGCCAGCAGGCCGCTGTACAGCGCCTGCGCCACCACGAACAGCAGCAGGGCCGCGGTGCCCAGGCCCAGCAAACGCAGCACCGCCAGCTCACGGCGCTTGCGCTGCACCGCCGCCACCGCGCCGGCCGCCACCGCCGCCACGGCACCGGCCACGGCCAAGGCGGCCACCAGCCAGAACACCAGGTCGAGGTTACGGCTGAGCGACTGCACCTGGGCGATCTGCGCGGCCTGGGTCGAGACCAGCAACTGCCGGGCGGCGAACCACTGGCGCAGCGGCTCGACGTCGTCGAGCTGGCGCGCATACAGACGAAACGCCGGGTACACCCGCGGCGCATCGGCGTCCTGCTCCTGCCCCGGCCAGCCGAGGGCCGGCACGGCGCGCCCGTCGCGGTAGTCTTCGACCGCTTCGAGCAGCGCCAGAGGCGCGAACAGCGCGTCGCGCTCGAAGGCGCTCAAGGGCAGCACCGCCTGCACCTGCAAGGTCAGCGCCTGCCACTGTACCTCGCCGTTGCGCTGGCGGCCGAAACTGGCGCGCAGGGCGGTACCGGCCTGGGCACCCAGGGTTTGCGCGGCGGTGAAGCTGAGCACCACTTGGTGCAGCTCGGTGGGCGCGGCCAGGCCCTGCAACAGTGGATCGCCCTTGGCGGTGGGCAGCATTTCGGCGGTTACTCCGCGCTTGGCCCCCGGCACCAGCAAATCGGCGGTGGCGGCGATCTGCCGGGTGCGCACGATGGCGAAGGCCACTTCGCGGCGCTCGGCGAGCCGGGCGATGAACTCGGCGTCGAAGCGGCCACCGCCCAAGGGGATGATTTCGCGCACCGACGGCTCGCGCTGCAAACGTTCGGTGAGGCTGCCGACCAGGCCGAACTTGAGCCCGAACAGCACCAGCAGCGGCGCGACCACCGCCACCAGGGCCAGCACCTGGCAGGCCGACAGCCGCGCTTCGCGGCGGTAGTCCTGCCAGGCCAGGCCGGCGATCAGCCCCAAGCGCCTCATGGCACCGGCTCCAGGCGCGCGGTGACGCCGCCGTCGGCATCGCGCTGGCAGCCGATGCGCACCACCGTCAGCCCCGCTTCGCGCATCAAGGCTTCGTCGTGGCTGGCGACCACGCAGGCGATGCCCTGCGCACGCACCTGGCGCAGCAACAGGTGCATGACGCGCTGGGCGTTGACCGGGTCCAGCGCTGCGGTCGGCTCGTCGGCCAGCAGCAGCTGTGGCCCGTGGGCCAAGGCGCGGGCGCAGCCGACGCGCTGGCGCTGCCCAACCGACAACGTGTCGGGGTAGCGCCCCAGCAGCCCGTGGATGTCCAGGTCCTGGGCCAGCCGCTCGACGCCGCCGTCGGCAGGCAGTCCCGACAGGCGCCGCGGCAGCGCGATGTTGCCGCGCACATCGAGAAACCCGAGCAGCCCGCCCGCTTGCAGCACGTAGCCGATGTGGCGGCTGCGCAACTGCGTCAGCCGGTCGCGCCGGCCCTGCCGCCAGTGCGCCGCCACGTCGTGCGCGGCGCCTGCCGGGGTGAAGTCGAAGGTGGCCGCCGTGTCGGGCGCCAGGGTCAGGGCCAGCAGGTCGAGCAAAGTGCTCTTGCCGCAGCCACTGGGGCCGACTATGGCCAGCGCCTGGCCTGCGCTCAGGTGCAACCGCTCGACCTGCAAGGTGAAGCGTTGCTCGCCGTCGCCGCGGCGCTTGCCCAACTGGCGCACGACGATCATGGCAAGGTCGACAGCGGCACGCGATACAGGGCATCGCCCGGTGCCGCGTTACCGAAACGGACCCAGTTGCCGAGGTCGTTGTGGAAGGTCTCGTACAGGCGGATCTTCGAATCGAGCTCGTCGATGAAGTCTTCCTGTTCGGCCACCGACAGCGACAGCCACAGCTCCTGGGTCATGCTCAACGACTTGCTGCGGTACGGCAGGCCCTCCAGGTACTCGCCCAGCACGCCGCTGGCGGCCAGGTTGGCGCCTTTTTTCAGGGCGCCGGGGTCGCGGCTCATGTAAGCGCTGGCGCTGGCGATCTCGTTGAAGAAGTCGCCGGGCGAGCTGCGCGTCTTGCGCGCGGCGTCGACGATCAGCTTGAGCGACTGCTGCAGGTCGTTGAGCTGCAGCTTGGTCAGCATCACGCACACTTGCAGGGCCGGTAGCGCCGGGTTGCTCAGGTCGCGGTCGGCGGTCCAGGCGCTGACCAGTTGCGGCGCCTGGCTGGCGTGCTGGCGGCCGAGAAAATCCATGTGCATGGCATAGCCGATGGCCTGGGTCTTGGCCGCCAGGCTCGGCGCGGCACCCAGTTGCGGCGCGGCCTGCGCCTGGCGCTCGCGCACCTGGTGGGCCAGCTCGGCGAAGGTCGAGCCGATCTCGCGCACGCGCTCGCCGAACTGCGTCACGTCGCCCCCAGGCACCGACACGTAGAGGTCGCCGATCTGCGGGTTGGCGTCGGCGGTCAGCACCCGGTACTGGGTTTCCGCGCTGGCATGGTTGTTGGCGCCGGCCGGAGTACGCAGGTGCAGGGCATAGACCTTGATCTGCTTGCTCAGCGCCGCCTGGCGCACTTCGGCTTCGTTCATGTGCGTGCTGCTGAACGGGTCGTTCTTGCGCAGCGCTCCGGCGTCGCTGACCAGCAGCACGATGCGTCCGCCGTAGCCGGACCAGTCCATGCCCTCGACGGCCTGCATGACGCCGGCGAAGGCGTCTTCGTTGAAGGCCTGGCTGGACACCGTGGTGGCCTTGACCGCACTGGCCGCGCGCAGGAAGCGCGCCGGGTCGCGGCCCTGCTCCAGGCTGACCAGGGTCTTGCTCAGGTATTCCAGGCCCGGTGTGCGCTCGACGCTGTTGCGAAAGCCCACCAGGCCGAAGCTGACGTTGTCCAGCTCGCCACGGGCGGCCAGTTGCCCTTGCAGTTCGCTGACCACCTGGCGGACCCGGTCGATGTAGGGCTGCATCGACACCGAGGTGTCGACCACCAGGACGATGCCGGTGCGGAAGGCGTTGTCGCCGGCCGGTGTGGCGCCGGCAGCGTTCGTCATGGCAGCTGGCGCGGCTTGACGCGTGTCGCTGGCGGCGCTGCCGGGGTCGATGGAGGCGATGTTGAGCAGTTGCACGGGCTGGCCGTTGGCGTCGAAGCTCTCGCGGAAGTCGAAGATCGGCATCAGGTAGAACTGGCTGGCCGCCACCGCGCTGGCCACAGGCTCCAGGGCCATGACCTCGGGCACTTGCTCGGGCGTGCTTTGCGCCTTGGCCAGCACGGCTTTGGCCTGCTCCGGCGCGTCGAGCAGGCGCTGCACGTCGTCGGCCTGGCGCAGGAACAGCGACGGCGCGCGCCCGGAGCGCTCGGTGAAGGTCAGCACCAGGCTCTGCTTCCAGTCGCTCAGCCGGTCGGCGGCGATCCAGCCTTCGCGCTGCCCGTCGCTGGCCGCGCCCACCTGCACCCAGGGCTGGCCGTCGACGGTCTTGCGCTGGTAGACGTACAGCACGGAAAACGCTGGCACGGCGCTACCGTCGCGGGCACCGGGCGCATCGACCAGGCGCGCGTCGGGCTTGCTCAGCACGCGCTGGAACAGGGTTTTCTTGCCGGGCATCAGCAAGGGGCGGTCGCCTTCGGCATTGGCGTCGGCCAAGGGCGCGACGGTGCTCTGGGCGGGCTGGGCGTCGGCTCGTGGCGCGGGTTCGGACGTGTCGCGCAGCAGCCAGTAGCCGCCGGCGGCCAGGCCCAGCGCGGCGGCGATGGCCAGCCCCAGCAGCGCCTTGCGCGCAGGCTTGGGCGCGGGGCTGGCAGGTGCGGCGCCGGGCGGCGGAGGGGTGCGCCAGCCGGACGGACTGGGCTTGCCCACCTCGGACGCGAGGGATGCGGGCTTGTGCGTGGCCGGCGCGTTGGCGGCCGGCCCAGGCGGCGTGGCCGCGGCCGGCTTGTCCAGGCTGTATGCGGGCGTCACCGGCGCAGCCGCATCGGCCCGGGCCGGGTTCGCGGCCATACCCGCCGAAGCTGCCGCCACCTGCGGCGCCAGGCCTTCCGGCGTCAATGGCGCCAGCGCTTCGTGGGCGGTCAGCGGGCGGAACACCGTGGCGCCGTCGTCCTGCACCGGCAGGCGGTCGAGCGCCGCCAGCAGGGCGGCGGCGTCGCTGAAGCGTTCGTCGGGCGCCTTGGCCAGCAGGCGGCTGAGGATCGGCTGGTAACGGCCATGGCGCACGGGCAGCTCGGGCAGCGGCTCGGTCAGGTGCGCCAGCGCGGTGGACAAGGCGTCCACGCCGGCATAGGGCAGCTCGCCGGCCAGCAGTTCGTAGAGCACCACCCCCAACGCATAGAGGTCGGCGCGGCCGTCGATGTCCAGGCCCCGGGCCTGCTCGGGGCTCATGTAGCTCGGCGTGCCGACGGCGAAGCCGGCCTGGGTGAACTGGGTACGGTCGTCGAGCGACTTGGCGATACCGAAGTCCGACAGCACCGCCGTGCCATCGGCGCGGAACAGGATGTTGGCCGGCTTGACGTCGCGGTGCACCAGCCCTTCGCTGTGGGCATAGCCCAGCGCCTGGGCGATCTGGCGCACGTACAGCAGCCCTTCTTCGGGGGCCAGGCCGGCGTCCAGACGCTCCTTGAGCGTGCCGTTGGGCAGGAACTCCATGGCCATGTAGTACAGGTCGCCGACGTTGCCGATGTCGTGGATGGTGGCGATGTGCGGGTGGGACAGGCGCGCCAGGGTGCGGCCCTCGCGCAGGAAGCGCTCGCAGAAGGTCGGGTCCTGGGCGAGGCTCGCCGCCATGACCTTGAGCGCGACCTTGCGCTGCAAGGAACGCTGGGTCGCCAGGTACACGCTGGCCATGGCGCCTTGGCCGATCTCGCCCTCGATGTCGAAGCCGGGGATGTGCATGTCGGGGGTCATCGGCCGGTGCCTGCCTTGATCACGATGGCGGTGATGTTGTCGGGCGCGCCGCGGGTCAGGCCCAGGTGCACCAGGCTGCGTACCACCTGGTAAGGATCGGGGTGGCCGAGCACGCCGGCGATCTCGTCGTCTTCGGCGGTGCGGGTCAGGCCGTCGCTGCACAGCAGGTAGGTGTCGTCGCGCTCGATGTGCAACTCCACGCTCTGCAACTCCAACCGCTCCTGCACGCCGATGGCACGGGTGATGATGTTGCCGCGCGGGTGCTCGCGGGCCTCGGCCTCGCTCAGCAGGCCGCTGTCCTGCAATTCCTGCACGTAGCTGTGGTCGTGGGTCAGGCGCTGCAAGCGGCCATCGCGCAGGCGGTACAGGCGGCTGTCGCCGGCCCACAAGGCCACGCCCTGGTCGCCTTGCACGCTCAGCACCACCACAGTGCTGCCCATCATGCGCACGCCGCGGCGCAGGGTTTCGGCGCGTACCGCGCGGTTGACCTGGGCCAGGCTGTCGCGCAGCGCCTGGGCGCGCGCGCCCAGGTCGTGCCCGGCGGGCAGGTGGCGCAGGCTGTCGACGGTCAGGCTGCTGACGTAGTCGCCCGCCGCATGCCCGCCCATGCCGTCGGCCACGGCCCACAGGCCTTCGGCGGTCAGCTCCAGACAGGCGTCTTCGTTGATCTGGCGAACCATGCCGGTGTGGCTGTAGCTGGCCGCGGTGTACTGCAGGGCGGTCATGTGCACGCTGCCTCTTTACCCAGGATGAACCCGGCGAAATCTTCGCTGCGCGGCAACCCCGCGCAACGCATCAACCCCGGCGCGATGCGCGCCGAGCCCTGCCCCCACCACAGGCTCATGCCGACACAGGCGGCGTCGGCCAGGGCCAGGGTGCGCGCCTGCGGCCACTCGGCCGGCAGCCGTTCGAGGCCGCCCGGTACCGTCTGCGCGGCGATGCGCGCCGGCACGTCGAACCCGCCCAGGGCATCCACCGCCGCGAGGAAGGCTTCGAAGCCCGCGTCGGCTTCGAGGCTGGCGAGCAACAGGGCCTCGGCCCGCTCGAACCAGTCGTCATGGCCTCCGACCACGGCGGCCAACGAGGCCTGCGGCGCCAGCGATTGCGCCACGGTCAGGGGAAAGTAGCGTCCTACTCGGTCGATGCTCGGCATCACCACGCCCACCATCGCCTGCGGCCCACACACGCCAGGCGCCAGGGCGAAACGCCACAAGGGGCTGACCAAGTAGGCCTCCAGCCAGGCTTCGCCCAACTGGCGGCGGCAGGTCTGTAGCCCCGCGGCCAACCACTGGTCCCAGGGCTCGATGAAGCTCGCACTCAGGCCGCGGCTGACGAAATCGCCGCGGCAGGCCAGCTTGCCGTAGAAACCGACTTCGCTCACAAACGCTCCGGCAGGCTGAAGCCGTTCAGCACACGAGCGCGGAACGGGTTGAAGGCGCTGCTCGCACGCAGCTCGTAGGACACACTCAGGCCGTCGACCCGCAAGCGCAGGTTGAAGCGCTCCGGGGAGCCGGCGCCGACCAGGTCGGACTGCTCCAGCAAGCGGAACCAGGCCCATGGCCCCTCCAGGGTCTTGCCCGAGCGGCCGCTGGCCGCAGGCGGCGTGATCGACAGGCGCACCACACCGATACCGTTGTTGTTCGGCCATTGCACCGCGACCGGCCGGCTAGGGCCGTGGTCGTAGCTGACCTGCTGGCCGTCGAGGTCGAGCAGGAACTGGGTGATGGACGCGTCCATGGCCACCGGCTTGAGCTCGAAGCGCACCAGCGGCTGGGTGCTGCCGGTGTTGCGGAAGAACGCGTCGCGGATGTTCGCCGCACGCTGGAAGGTGCCCAGCACGTTGGCGTTGATGCCCAGCTTCTGCGCCGCACCCGGCTGCCAGCTCCACGGCGAGGTGCTGGTGTTGACGTAGGGTTGCAGGTATTTGCGGAAGTAGTTGTCCATCACCCCGCCGACCCCGAAGAACAGGCCGAAGTCTTCCAGGGTCGCGTCCTGGCTGCTGCCGGGCGCCAGCGGATAACGGCCGCCCAGCGACTGCCGGTAGACGTTGACCACCTCGCTCTTCCAGGCCGCGTTGAGCTGGTTGCGCACGCCGCCCATGACCACCGCGTTGGTCGAGCCGACCACCGAGCCGACCATGTCCTGGACCACTTGCGGCTGCCGCGCCGCGCCCAGCGAGACGCGCTGCGCCGCAGCCTGGGCCTGGTTCTTGGCCTCGCCCAGCAGCGCGTCGCCGCTGGCGCCGACCATGGCGCTGACCTGCACGTACAAGGCGTTGAGGTCGGTGAGCAGACCGTCGATGGGCACCGCCCCGCCTTCGCCGCCCTCGACCAGTGCCGCCAGCGGCGCGAAGTGTTCGGTGACCGGATCGCGGGGCGCCACCTGGGTGGCCGCATCGGCAGCCGGTGCCTCGCCGAGCAGCCCGCCGAGGCGCTGGCGCAACTGATCGACCCCGGCCTGTTCGACCTTGGCCTTGGCGTGGTCGAGGGTGTCGGGCTGTTGCAGGTTGGTTTCCACGGCCACCGTCTGCAACAGCTTCTTCAGCGGCGAGGCCGGGCCGGAGAGCACGCGCAGCACGTCGGCGGCCTGCCCGACGCTGGTCACCGGCACCACGTCGAGGTCGGCCAGCAGGGCGTCCCACTGGCGGATGTAGTCCTGGAAATACAGTTGGCGCACGTCGTCGGCCAGGCGTTTGGCATCGCCGGCGTCGTTGATCTCGCGGCCCAGCACCCAGCGCTCTTCGGCCAAGGTGGCGCT
Source organism: Pseudomonas sp. UBA6562 (assembly GCF_002434265.1). GTDB lineage: Bacteria > Pseudomonadota > Gammaproteobacteria > Pseudomonadales > Pseudomonadaceae > Aquipseudomonas. The sequence goes on from NZ_DJJS01000006.1 coordinate 581,251, forward strand.
CTGCGCCAGGCTGGCGGCGAGAAACGCCTGGCGGTAGCCCTTGACCGTGAACAGTCCAGGCAGCGGCTCACCCAAGGGCTTGCCGCTCTTGCGCCGCAGCACCAGGGCGGCATCGCGCCCGGCCGCTTCGCTCAGGCGCACATCGCTCACCCCAGGCGGCAACGGCTGGCGCTTGACCCGGTCGTATACGCGCTGGGCCACCGGCAATTGCTGCAACTGCCGACGCACGTCGTCGATCAGGTGCTGGTCGAGCCGGGCATTGGGCGGACGCCGCTCGAACAGCGCGTCGAGGTGCCGTTGCAGGTCCTGGCGTTGCTCGGGGGCCAGGTCGCGCGGCAAGGCGCGCTCCCAGTCCAGCAGCACCCAGGCCTTGATGAAGTCGGCGTCGTAGTGGTCGCCGTCGGCGAGCATCAGGTAGGCCTTGAGGCCTTCGTAGAGGTAGTCGGACGACTGCGCGCCATACAGCTGCTCTTCGATGCGCGTCACCAGACGCGGCGCGAACACCGCGATCAGCAGCTTGCGGTAGACGCTGGCCGACTCGCTTTCGAGCATGTCGCCCTGGTACAGGCCCAGCCCTTCGGCCCAGGCCGGCGGATCGTCGGCCAGGTGTCGCACGGCGTTGAGCAGCGGCAACACGTCGAGCACGCTGCGCTGCGCCGGGCTCAGGGCCTGCACGCTCTGCCCCACCGGTTGCAGGCGCTGTTCGACCTGGGCGATGTAGGCCTGGTTGGCGCGGTAGCTCAAGGCCCACAAAGTGCCGACCACCAACACCAGCAGCACGCTCAGGGCCAGCGCGCCACGGGTCAGCCAACGCCGTCTGCGCTCGACTTTGGGGTTGCTGCCGGCCAGGCCGCGCTCGGCGAAGGCGACGTCGCTGAACAGGCGCTGGATGAAATAGCTGCGTCCGCTGCCGCTCTGGCGCGCCAGTTGCGCGCGGTCCAGGCCCATGCTCTGCGCCATGCTGCCGATCAGCCGGTCGATGGGGCTGCCTTCCTGGGTGCCGCTGGTGAAGTACACGCCGCGCAACAGCGCGCGGGTTTCGAAGGCGTTGGGTTTGAACACGCCGTCGAGGAAGCTTTCCAGGCTGCCGCGCAAGGCCGCGAACTGCTGGGCGAAGCCGTACACCAGGTCGCGTCGGCTGGGGTCGCGCTCCTGCTGCAAGCGCTCGACCAGGCGCTGGTTGAGGCGCTGTTCGAGCAAGGCGAACTCGCCGGCGAACTGCCCCAGCGGGCCTTCGCCCTGCCCGTCGTCGTCGAGGGCGAAGGTCATGCCCCAGACCTGGGCGCGCTCTTCCTTGCCCAGGTTGTCGAAGAACTCCATGAAGCCGGGCACCAGGTCGAGCTTGGTCAGCATCAGGTAGATGGGGAAACGCACGCCCAGCCGTTCGTACAGCTCCTGAATGCGGGCGCGGATCGCCGCGGCATGGGCGGCGCGCTCGGCCTCGCTGGCCAACAGCAGGTCGGCCAGGCTGATGGCGATGAACGCGCCGTCGATGGGCCGGCGCGAGCGCTGCTGGCGCAGCAGGTCGAGAAAGCCCAGCCAGGCCGCCTTGTCGACCTGGGCATGGCTGTCCTGGGTGGTGTAGCGCCCGGCGGTGTCGAGCAGCACGGCCTGGTCGGTGAACCACCAGTCGCAGTTGCGGGTGCCGCCCACGCCGCGAATGGCGCCTTCGCCCAGTTGCGCAGCGAGGGGAAAATGCAGCCCGGAATTGACCAACGCGGTGGTCTTGCCCGAGCCAGGTGGGCCGATGATCACGTACCACGGCAGCTCGTACAGGTTGCGCCGCTCGTCGCCGCCCAGACGCGCTTTCTTCAGCAGCGCCAGGGCCTCGTCCATGCGCTGGCGCAGGCTACTCAGCTCTTGGGCGGTGGCCACGCTGGCAGGGTCCGGCGGGGTCTCGGCGGCCAGGCTCTGCAATACCTTGGCCGCCTGCCGCCGGGCCTTGACGAGGGCGTAGACGCGCCAGGCCAGCCAGACGGCGAACAGCAGGCCGATCAGCGTCCAGCGCGCCGCAGGGCTGGCCAGCACATCGAACAGCGGGCCGACGAACCAGATGATCAGGCTCAGCGCCACCAGGCCCAACAGGGGCACGATCCAACGCACCACGAATCCAAGCAACGCCTTCACTCCACACCCTCCGCCAGAACAGTGATTTCGACCCGGCGGTTCTTCGCCCGCCCTTGCGCGGTAGCGTTGGAGGCCAAAGGTTCGGTGTCGCTCAAACCCTTCGCGGTGAAGCGTTCGGGCTGCCCGGTGCGCGCGGCGAGCATGGCCCGCACCTCTTCGGCGCGGGCCTGGGACAGTGCCCAGTTGGATGGGAAGCGCAGTGTGGCGATGGGCTGGTTGTCGCTGTGCCCGGTGATGCGCACGTCGCCTTTGACCTTGTCCACCGCAGCGGCGATGCGTGTCAGCAAGGCCTGGTAGTCGCCTTTGATGCTGGCGCTGGCGCTGGCGAAGAGTTCGTCGCCACGGAGGGTCACCACCGAGCGGTCGACCGCGTCTTCCACGGCCACCCGTCCAGCCTTGATGTCCTCGGCCAGGAAGCCCGCCAGGCGCGGCCGTTCGATCGGCTTGGGCTGAGTCACCGGGCGGTCCATGGCCTGCACCGGAATCTCGCCCAAGGCGTGGATGCCACGGAACACCGGCTCTGCGTCGGAGGCCAGCATCAGGCGCAGACCGAGCAGCGCCAACAGCAGCACGGCCAGGGCGACGGCCAGGGCGACCCAGGCCGGCACGAACTGCGCCAGCCGGTCGCGCTTGGCCACCACGCCGCGCCAATGCGGCGACAGCTCGCGCTCGGCCTCGCCGCGGGCACCGCGGATCGCCGCGGCGGTGCGCTCGCGCAGGGCGTCGAGCTGGGCGCGGCCACCGGGCATGACCCGATAACGGCCTTCGAAGCCGAGGCTGGTGCACAGGTAGAGCAATTCGAGCAGGTTGAGTCGCTCGCGTGGGCTTTGCAGGCAGTGTTCGAGCAACTGGAACACCTTTTCGCCGCCCCAGGCCTCGTTGTGTACGGTGATCAGCAGGCTCTGCTTGCCCCAGTCGCTGCCGCTGCCCCACGGCGTGCTCAGCACCGCTTCGTCGAGCGCGGTGCACAGCGCATAGCGCGCCAGCAGCACTTCGTTGCGCGGCACCCCGGCCGCTTCGGCGCGGGCTTCGAACTCGCGCAGGTAGGCCAGCAACTGCGCGCGCAGGCTGGCCGGGGCCGGATGGGCCAGGGTGTTGCGCAGCCGCGTGAGCAGGCTCAGCAGCGGGCCGGCCGCCTGCTCCAGCGGGTTGAGGCCTTGGCCCTGGCCGGGCGCCAGGGGTTCGCCGGGCATGCTCAGAGGCGCGGCCGGCGCGGCACTGGCCGGTTGCGGCGTGCGGCCACCGGGGCGCGGCATGAACTGTGTGCGGTCGTTGCCGCTCGGCTCGTCGGGCTGCATCGGTGCTTATCCTCGGATGGCCCAGAAGGCCAGGCTCAAACCAGGGAAATCGCCTGCCACATAGAAGGCGAAGCCGCCGCTGTTCTGCAGCATCTGCCAGTGTTCGCTGCCGCGGTCGAGTTCGAAGTAGGTGGAGCCGGCATGGAACGGAATCTGCCGCGGCGCCACTGGCAGCGGCAGCAGGCCGATGCCCGGCAGTTGCAGGTTGACCAGGTCGCGGATGCTTTCCACCGCACCGATCTTGCTCTGCTGGCCGAAGCGGCTGCGCAGGGTTTCGCTGGGCACGTCGGCACGCACCACGAGAATGAAGCTGGCGCTGTCGAGCAGGCTGCGGTCGGCCAGCATCGCCACGTGGATGCCGTAGGCCTTCTCGACGATGGGGATGGCCACGGCCTTGCTGTCGATCAGCATCGACAGGGCTTCGCGCAGCGCGGTCATGACCGGCGTGAAGGTGGCCAGCAGGTCGTCGTGCTGGTACATCGGGAAGCTGTCCGGGCGCCGCGCATCGCGGGTGAAGGTGGCGAACTCGCCGGCCAGCGCCAGCAGTTCGCTATACAGCCGCTCCGGGTGCACCGGGCTCAACTGGTTGAGGTGCTCGAGCAGCGGTTGGGCGCGGTTGACCAGTTGCAGCAGCATGAAGTCGGCAATTTCCGAGGCGCCGCCATTGGCCGAGGCCACCACGCGGCCGGCCAGGGCCTCGCCGCGCTGGTGCAGCAAGCCCAGCAGCTCGCTGCGAAAGCCCGACAACTGGGCGTTGGCGGCCACGTCGAGCAACGGCGGGATGTAGCGCTCGTCGAGCACCAGGGCACGGTCGGCGCGGCGTTCGCGGATGCGCACCACGCCGAGCGCGGCGTGGTCGCTCAGGCCGTCTTCCTCGCGCAGCAGGCGCAGGGCGCGGCTGCCCAGGGCCAGGGCGGCGCGATTCTCGAACGGCGCGTTGTCGTCGCGCACTTCGCTGACACGGCTGACGTAACGCGCGCCTTCCACCGGCTCGCCGGCCTCGACGGTGTCGCGCGCGCCGGCGCGCTTGAGCGCCAGGCCCAGGTACACCACGCCGTCGCGCAGGTCTTCGGGAATCTCCAGGGGCGGCGGCGGCAGGTCGTCGCGGGGGATGTCGAAGGGCGTGCCATCGGGCAGCAGGCCGCGGGCGCTGAGGATGGCCAGCTTGCCCTGGCTCAGCAGGCCCTGGTCGACGAGCAGCTCGGAAAAGCCCCAGGCCGCCGCCTGCAAGGGCCGGCTGCGGGCATCGACGAGGTTCTCCAGGTAGCGGTCCTGCTGCTGGAAATGCTGGGTGGTGACGAACATGCCTTCCGACCAGACGACACGATTGTTCCAGGACATGAGAGCTCCGATGGCCTAACGGGCAGGCGCAGGTTGGGGGGCGGCTTCGGCGCTGCGCACGGCGCGCACATCGAGGCTGATCTGATAGTCGCGCGGCGGCACGGGCAAGACGCTGCGCCATTGGGCGCGGTCGATCTCGCGGTAGCCCACCACCAGCCCGACCTGACGCGTGGCCGGGTCCAGCGGGCGGTGCAGGTGCAGTTGCTGGCCGGGACGCAGCAGCACTTCGTCCTGGTCGAGGAGGTCGGCGCCGAGGGTGGCCTGGGCGCGTTCGGCCAGGGCGAAATAGTCGGCGCGCTCGAAGGCGGCGGCGTTCTTCAGCTCGAACAGACGCACGCGCACCGGGGCCGCTTCGCCGCCAGCGCCGGGGTTGAGCCCGGCGGCGGCGCTGAAGTACAGGCTCACCTCAGGCGCGGCGGGCGCCGCCACCTCGGCGGGCGGGGCGTCCTTGCTGCACGCGGCGAGCAGCGACAGGGCCGCAATGGCGGCCCAGCGGGTGAGGTGCATCTTGGTGGTGGTCACGGGGTGGGGATCATCCTGATCGGCAGGCTCGTTCAATCGCGCGCTGGGCGAGTGGCATGGGCTTCGTAGGCGCGACTGAATTCGCGACCGAACAAATCGTGGAAATCGTCTTCGGCTTCACGGGACATCTGCCCGTACAGCGCGGTGAACTGCTGCCAGCAGTGGGCCTGGCGCGAGCCACCGAACACTTTGGCCAGGCCCGAGGCCGGGGCCAGGCGTGCCTCCAGCTGGCCGGGCTCGAAGCGCGCCAACAGATGCTCGATGGCCGCCTGCATGCCGGCCATGACCGCCAATTGGTGGGCGCGCAGGTCGTCGAAACTGTCGCGCACCGCCTGGTCCGGGGCCATGAACGCGGCATTGCCGTGGCGCAGTAGCAACAGCAGCGCTTCGTCGGCGTTGGGGGCGAACTTCAGCGGGTTGTTCTGCACCGGGGCGATGCTGGTCTGTTGCAGGCGGAACTCGCCTTTCAGGCTGCTGCGCGCGCGCAGCACGTCGATCAGGCCTTCGACCATCAGCCGGTAGCTGCGGCCCAGCGCTTCCATCTGCGCCTGGGCCTGGGCGGCGTCGATGCGCAGGTGCTCGATGCCTGCGCCGCGCAGGAAGGCGGTGAGCAGGTCGTCAGGATGGGCGGTGGCCGGCGCGGCCGGTACGGAAGCCGGCTGTGGGTGCGACACGGCGACCGGCGCTGGCGCTGGCTCTGGCTCTGGCTCTGGCTCTGGCTGTGGCTGTGGCTGTGGCTGTGGACTCAACACATCGACCGGCGCTGGTTCGGGCGGCGCTTCAGGGAAGGACGGCGGCTGTGGCATCGGTGCCGTCCACGGCGCGGGGGCAGCGGCGCCCGATGCGGGCGGCGTGGCGACGTCGGGCGGCGCGATTTCGGGCATGGGCGCTGGTGCAATATCGGGCGCGGTTACGGGTATGACGGGCGCGGCGGCAGGCGCCAGCGCATCCCAGTCTGCCGGAATCAAACCAAGCGGGCCTGGCGCGGGGGCGACAGGTGCCGGCGGCTCGGCAATCTGTGCAGGTGCAGGTGCAGGTGCAGGTGCAGGTGCAGGTGCAGGTGCAGGTGCAGGAATCGGCGTGGGCGGCCGGAAATCGTGCTGTTGGGCCGGCACGTGGTCGGGCTGGCTGGGCGCAGGCACGCTGGAAGGTCCAAGGAAATCGAACAGGTCGGGCAAGGTCTGGTGGCTGCGGGCGCCTGGCGCGAACGCGGCGGCGGGCGCCGCAGCCGCACTGACCTGGTTGGCCATGAGGGCCTCGAAACTCGCCGGCTCGGCCTGCCCGGGCAGCGCCCCGGCCGGGGCTGAATCGATTCTGGCCTGTATCTCGTAATCACCGATACGAATAACTTCACCGTGCTGCAACGGCTCGCTGTTTCCGCGTCGCAATTTGACGCCGGCGTTTACCAGCTCGCTGCCGTTGGTGCTGTTGTCGGTCAAGTAATAACGCCCGTCGCGGTACTGAATGGTGCAATGCCGCGAGGACACTAAACGCTCCGGGTCGGGCAAAACCCAATCGTTCTCTGCATTTCTGCCGATGGTGATCGCACCCTCACCCACCGTAAACTCCGAGGCTTGCCCCGGGGTTATTTTGTGGTAACTGGTGATGGTAAGGCAAAGTGCCATCGCGCCTCCTGCGTATGGTTCGATCGTCGCCCGCGCCCGCTTGCGCCTTGGCCTCGGAGCCGCATGAATACTCGATCAAGACATTGAACGTTTTACAAAACGACAACTTATGCCGTTTCGTACAGGTCTCGAAAGTGATTATCCAGCGTGTTCTGTGATGCCTGTTACAAGTATTTCCGAGCTTTTAACGCGGCGTCGGGCCGCGCTAGCTTACCTTGACAGCATTTACGAAATAAACCATAAATGCGCAACTTCGTAATCGCTCAATGATATCACTGTGATATCACCCAATTTTTAATTAACAGGTTTGTGCATTCGCTCACAAAACAGCCTGGCGCTTCAACAAACCTTCATCACGAACTGACAAGGACGGCGTTCTTCGGTGAATAACTCGCAGCTCTTGGCGCCTGTTTCCGATGACTTCCCGTGCGGAACAGACCTCGAATACGACGCACAATTCCTTCAGCTCGAACGGGATGCGCAAGGCCGCCCCGAACGCGTCATGGGCGATGCCGTGCAGCCTGCCGAACCGCCCGACTGGCGTCAGATCGAGCAGGCCTGCCAGGCGCTGCTCGAACGCAGCAAAGACCTGCGCATCACCCACTTCCTGACCCAAGCGCGCCTGGCCCTGCACGGCGTGCCGGGCCTGGCCGCCAGTCTGGAACTGATCCGCGCGCTGCTCGCCGACTACTGGCTGCACCTGCACCCGCAGCTCGATGCCGACGACGGCAACGACCCCACCGTGCGCATCAATGCGTTGGCCGGCCTGACCAGCGACAACACCCTGAGCCTGCTGCGCGACGCCGTGCTGGCCCGTTCGCGCACCTTCGGCCAGGTCAGCTTGCGTGGCGCCGTGCAGGCCGCCGGCTTCCAGGCCGGCGCGCAAGCGCCCCTGAGCGTCGAAGAGCTGAGCGCCGCCCTGCGCGACACCGACCCGGCCCTGCTGGCGCAGACCCACGAAGCCCTGGACACGGCCCTGAACGCCTGCGAGGCCATCGAGCGAGGGGTCAACGAGCAGGTGGGTTCGGCCAGCGGCGTCGACCTCACCCCGCTCAGCCAGTTGCTGCGCCAAGGCCGCCAGGTGCTGCTCGACTACGCCAACCTCGACGCCACCGGCCCCGACCACGCCCCGGCCGACGCCCAAGCGGCCGACGCGCCTGGCGCCGATGCCCCAGCCGGCGCGGTCGCTGCCCGCCCCGCCGCCCGCGCCGGCGAGATCAACAGCCGCCAGGACGTGCGCGCCAGCCTCGACAAGTTGCTGCAGTACTACGCCCGCCACGAACCCTCGAGCCCGCTGCCGGTGCTGTTGCGCCGCGCGCAGAACCTGGTGGACGCCGATTTCGCCACCATCGTGCGCGACCTGATTCCCGATGGCCTGTCGCAGTTCGAGAACCTTCGTGGCCCAGAGCCCGACTAATACCCGCCAATCCCATTGCGTAACGCCCGCACCCACACCACACCGCCTCGAAGGCGACCAGGAGGAACAACGTGGCGAAAGACAGCTCCCAGAAGTTCATCGCGCGCAACCGTGCGCCGCGGGTGCAGATCGAATACGACGTCGAACTGTACGGCGCCGAGAAGAAGGTCCAGCTGCCGTTCGTCATGGGCGTGCTGGCCGACCTCGCTGGCAAGCCGGCCGAGCCGCTGCCGGCGATCGAGGAACGCAAGTTCCTGGAGATCGACGTCGACAACTTCGACGCGCGCCTCAAGGCCATGCAGCCCCGGGTCGCCTTCAACGTGCCCAACGCGCTGACCGGCGAAGGCAACCTGAGCCTGGACCTGACCTTCGAGAGCATGGACGACTTCAGCCCCGCCGCCGTGGCGCGCAAGGTCGACGCGCTGAACCAGCTGCTCGAGGCACGCACCCAACTGGCCAACCTGCTGACCTACATGGACGGCAAGACCGGCGCCGAAGACATCATTCTCAAAGCCATCAAGGACCCTGCCCTGCTGCAGGCCCTGGCCAGCGCGCCCAAGCCCGCTGACACCGAGCCCAAGGCCTGAGGAGCCCCGCCATGAACGACGCCCAGCGCGACAACCAGGCCCAGCCGGCCAGCACCGAACAGACCAGCGACTTCGCCGCCCTGCTGCTGCAGGAGTTCAAACCCAAGACCGAACGCGCCAAGGAAGCCGTCGAGAGCGCCGTGCGCACCCTCGCCGAACAGGCCCTGGCGCAGACCAACCTGGTCTCGGACGATGCCATCGGTTCGATCGAGCAGATCATCGCCGCCATCGACGCCAAGCTCACCGCCCAGGTCAACCAGGTCATCCATCACCCCGACTTCCAGCAGCTGGAAAGCGCCTGGCGCGGCCTGCACTACCTGGTCAACAACACCGAGAGCGACGAGCAGCTGAAGATCCGCGTGCTCAACGTATCGAAGAAAGACCTGCACCGCACCCTGAAGAAATTCAAGGGCACCGCCTGGGACCAGAGCCCGGTGTTCAAGAAGCTCTACGAGGAAGAGTACGGCCAGTTCGGCGGCGAGCCCTATGGCTGCCTGGTGGGCGACTACTACTTCGACCAGTCGCCGCCCGACGTCGAACTGCTCGGCGAGATGGCCAAGGTCTGCGCCTCGATGCACGCGCCGTTCATCTCGGCCGCCGCGCCGACCGTGCTGGGCATGGGCTCGTGGCAGGAGCTGTCCAACCCGCGCGACCTCAGCAAGATCTTCACCACCCCCGAATACGCCGGCTGGCGTTCGCTGCGCGAATCGGAAGACGCCCGTTACATCGGCCTAACCATGCCGCGTTTCCTCGCCCGTCTGCCCTACGGCGCCAAGACCGATCCGGTGGAGGCCTTCGACTTCGAGGAAGACACCGACGGCGCCGACAGCAGCAAGTACACCTGGGCCAACGCCGCCTACGCCATGGCCGTGAACATCAACCGTTCGTTCAAGCACTACGGCTGGTGCTCGCGCATCCGCGGCGTGGAATCGGGTGGTGAAGTGCAGGGCCTGCCGGCGCACACCTTCCCCACCGACGACGGTGGCGTGGACATGAAGTGCCCGACCGAAATCGCCATTTCCGACCGTCGCGAGGCAGAGCTGGCGAAGAACGGCTTCATGCCGCTGCTGCACAAGAAAAACACCGACTTCGCCGCGTTCATCGGTGCGCAGTCGCTGCAAAAGCCCGCCGAATACGACGATGCCGACGCCACCGCCAACGCCAACCTGGCGGCGCGCCTGCCGTACCTGTTCGCCACCTGCCGCTTCGCCCACTACCTCAAGTGCATCGTTCGCGACAAGGTCGGCTCGTTCAAGGAAAAGGACGAGATGCAGCGCTGGTTGCAGGACTGGATCCTCAACTATGTCGACGGCGATCCGGCGCACTCCACCGAAACCACCAAGGCCCAGCACCCGCTGGCCGCCGCCGAGGTCGTGGTCGAGGAAGTCGAGAACAACCCCGGTTACTACAACTCGCGCTTCTACCTGCGCCCGCACTACCAGCTCGAAGGGCTGACCGTGTCGCTGCGCCTGGTATCGAAGCTGCCTTCGGCCAAGGGCGCCTGAGGCATTCCCCCGGCCGGCGCGGACGAACCCGTGCCGGCCTAACGCACCCCGAGACGAAACGCTGGAGAGATCATGGCAGTAGACATTTTCATCAAGATCGGTGACATCAAGGGCGAGTCCATGGACAAGACCCACAAGGACGAGATCGACGTGCTGAACTGGCACTGGGGCATGGCCCAGTCCGGCAACATGCACCTGGGCGGCGGCGGCGGTGCCGGCAAGGTGAACATCCAGGACCTGTCGCTGACCAAGTACGTCGACAAGTCCAGCCCCAACCTGATGGCGCACTGCTCCAGCGGCAAGCACATCGACAAGGTCAAGCTGACCGTGCGCAAGGCAGGCGGCGAAAGCCAGGTCGAGTACCTGATCATCAACCTCGAAGAAGTGCTGATCAGCTCGCTGAGCACCGGTGGTTCGGGCGGCGACGATCGTCTGACCGAGAACATCAGCCTGAACTTCGCCAAGGTCACGGTCGACTACCAGCCGCAGAAAGCCGATGGCAGCAAAGACGGCGGCGCGATCAAGTACGGCTGGAACGTACGCCAGAACGTGAAGATCTGACCTTCCGGTTCGCCGCTCGCCCTGCCTGCGTAGGCACGGGCGGCCGGCGCCCCGATCCACCCGCGAAGGGCCCCACGCACACCGCCGCCCCGCCAAAGGACCCCCTCCGTGCTCACCGACCTCGCCGCGCGCGACCGCCTGCAACCCTCGCTGCTCGACCGTCTGACCGACGACGACCCCGGCAACCCGCAGGAAGCCCCCGACAAGCGCGTGCTGTCGCTGCAGCAGCTCAAGGCTTCGGTGCTGCGCGACCTGACCTGGCTGCTCAACACCACCGCCCTGCTCGACGCCGACGCTACCCTCGGCACGCCCGCAGGCGCTTCGGTGCTCAACTACGGCCTGCCGGCGCTGGCCGGCAACAGTGCCTCGAACATCGACATCGGCCTGCTGGAGCAGATCATCCACCAGGCCATCGTCACCTACGAACCGCGCATCCTCGCCAATACCCTGCGCGTGCGCGCCCAGGCCGCGCCCGGCGAGATGAACGCCAACGCCCTGAGCTTCGAAATCGAAGGCGACCTGTGGGCGCAACCCGCCGCCTTGCCTTTGCTGTTGCAGACCGACCTCGACCTGGAGTCAGGGCAGGTCCGGGTGGCGCCGCTGCTGCGCAGGAGGCGCGCATGAATCCACGTCTGCTGGAGCTGTACAACCAGGAGTTGCAGCACATCCGCGAGGGCGCGGCGGAGTTCGCCAAGGAATACCCCAAGATCGCCGGGCGCCTGACCCTGTCGGGCATCGACTGCGCCGACCCTTATGTGGAGCGGTTGCTCGAAGGCTTCGCCTACCTCACAGCGCGGGTGCAGCTCAAGCTCGACGCCGAGTACCCGACCTTCACCCACAACCTGCTGGAAATCGCCTACCCGCACTACCTGGCCCCGACCCCGTCGATGACCGTGGTGCAGTTGCAGACCGACCCCAACGAAGGCTCGCTCGGCGAAGGTTTCCCGTTGCCACGCGGCAGCACCCTGCGCGCCAACCTGGGCCGCGACTCGCAGACCCCGTGCGAATTTCGCAGCACCCAGGACGTCACCCTGTGGCCACTGGAAGTGGCCCGCGCGCAGTACTTCGGCAACCCGGGCGCGGTGCTCGGCCGCCTGGCCAGCAGCGCGCCCACGGCCCGCGCCGGCCTGCGCCTGACCCTGCGCAGCGGCGCCGAAATGCCGTTCGCCAGCCTGCCGCTCACGCATTTGCCGCTGTACCTGCACGGCAACGACGAGACCCCCTACCGCCTCTACGAGCAACTGCTGGGCAACGCCTGCGCGGTGTTCGTGCGCCAGCCGGGCGCCGAGTGGGTGGAGCGCCTCGACCCGCAGCAGGCCCTGCGCCCGTGCGGCTTCGACGACCGCGAAGCGGCGCTGCCGGTGGTGCCGCAGGCGTTCCAGGGCTACCGGCTGTTGCAGGAATACTTCGCCCTGCCGCAGCGCTTCCTGTTCGTCGACTTCGCCGGCCTGGGCCCTGCCGTGCAGCGCTGCGACGGCCATGAGCTGGAAGTGCTGGTGCTGTTCGAGCGCTTCGACGCCAGCCTGGAAAGCGGCGTCGGCAGCCAGCAGTTCGTGCCCTTCTGCACCCCGGCGATCAACCTGTTCCCGCGGCGCCTGGACCGCATCCACCTGAGCGACAAGGTCAACGAGCACCACGTGGTCGCCGACCGTACCCGGCCGGTGGACTTCGAGATCCATTCCCTGCAAGAGGTCACCGGCCACGGCACCGGCCCGCAGCAACCGTTCCTGCCCTTCTATGCCGTACGCGACCCGTCGCGCTACGGCCGCGACCAAGCCTATTACGTGGTGCGCCGCGAGCCGCGGGTGCTGTCGAGCGAGCAGCGGCGCAACGGCACGCGCTCCAGCTACGTGGGCAGCGAAACCTTCATCAGCCTGGTCGATGGCCAGCAGGCGCCCTACCGGCACGACCTGCGCCAACTGGGCCTGAGCGCGCTGTGCAGCAACCGCGACCTGCCGCTGTTCATGGCCGTGGGCGATGCGCGCAGCGACTTCAGCCTGGCCGACAGCGCGCCGGTCAGCGCCGTCCGCTGCCTGGCCGGGCCCAGCCGGCCGCGCGCCAGCCATGCCCACGACAACCGCGCCTGGCGCCTGATCAGCCAGCTGTCGCTCAACTACCTGTCGCTGACCGAGCAAGGCCAGGGCGCGGCGGCGCTGCGCGAACTGCTGCGCCTGTACGGCGACAGCCAGGACAGCGCGCTGCAATTGCAGATCGAAGGCCTGCGCGAGGTGAGCTGCACGCCCTGCACACGGCGCCTGCCGATGCCCGGGCCGATCGTCTTCGGCCGCGGCCTGGAAATCACCCTGACCTTCGACGAGAACGCCTTCCGCGGCACCGGCGTGTTCCTGCTGGGCGCGGTGTTCGAGCGTTTCCTGACCCGCTACGTGTCGATCAACAGCTTCACCGAAACCGTGCTGCGCACCACCGAGCGCGGCGAGATCATGCGCTGGACGGCAAAGCCCGGCCGCAGGCCCACCCTGTGAGCGGCCAAACCGAGCGTGCCGACGCGGCGGGCACGCTGGAGGCCATGCAGGCCGAGCCCTGGCAGTACGATTTCTTCCAGGCCCTGCGCCGTTTGGAGAGCGAGCACCGCCACCTGCCGCGCTTCGGCCATTCGCGGCGCCTGGCCGACGAGCCGGTGCGCCTCGGGCAGCGCCTGGACTGCGCCTTCGCCCCGGCCACCCTGGCGGCGGTGACGCCGGCCGGCGAACATGCGCCGGCGCGCCTGGAACAGTTCTTCTTCGGCCTCGGCGGCCCCAACGGCCCGCTGCCGCTGCACCTCACCGAATACGCCCGCGAGCGCCAGCGCAACCATGCCGACGCCACCAGCAAGGCTTTCATGGACGTGTTCCACCACCGCCTGCTGAGCCTGTTCTACCGCGCCTGGGCCGAGGCCCGGCCGACCGTCAGCCACGACCGCCCCGAAGACGACTATTGGGCCACGCGTCTGGCCGCCCTCAGCGGTCGCGGCCAACCTGCGCTGCAAGGCCAGGGCCCGCTGCCGGACACCGCCAAGCTGCACTATTCCGGGCACCTGGCCGCGCAGACGCGCTACCCCGACGGCCTGTGCGGCATCCTGTCGAACTACTTCGGCGTACCGGTGCGCCTGGAAGAATACGTCGGCCAGTGGCTGGCGCTGCCCGAACGCAGCCAGCTCGGCGTGCGCGCCAGCCGCCTGGGCACCGACCTGTGCCTGGGCCGCCACGTGTGGGACCGCCAGCACAAGTTCCGCCTGTGCCTCGGCCCGCTGACCCTGGCCCAGTACCACGCGCTGCTGCCCGGCGGCCAGGCCTTCGTCGAGCTGGTGGCCTGGGTCGCCGAATACGTCGGCCAGGAACTGGACTGGGACGTCGAACTGACCCTGCAACGCGAACAGGTGCCGGCACTGCGATTGGGCAGCGGTCGGCGCCTGGGTTTCGACACCTGGCTCGGCGAGGTCCGCCGCGACGCCAGCGACCTCAAGCTCGCCCACCACTACGCCACGCTGCCTGCCCCCGACACAAGGAGTCCACACCATGGGTGAAATCAGTCGCGCCGCGCTGTTCGGCAAACTCAACCCGCTCGCCTACAAGGCCATCGAGGCCGCCACGGTATTCTGCAAACTGCGCGGCAACCCCTATGTGGAATTGGTGCATTGGCTGCACCAGCTGCTGCAATTGCAAGACAGCGACCTGCACCGGCTGATCCGCCAGTTCGACCTGGCGCCTGCGCGCCTGGCCGCCGACCTCACCGCCGCCCTGGACCGCCTGCCGCGCGGTTCTACCTCGATCACCGACCTGTCTTCGCAGGTCGAAGAAGCGGTCGAGCGCGGCTGGGTGTACGGCAGCCTGATGTTCGGCGAAAGCCAGGTGCGCAGCGGCTACCTGCTGCTCGGCGTGCTGAAGACGCCCAGCCTGCGCAATGCCCTGCTGGGCCTTTCCGGCGAGTTCGCCAAGCTCAAGGTCGAGGCCCTGAGCGAGCGCTTCGCCGAATACGTGGGCGACTCGCCGGAAAACCACCTGGCCGCCAGCGACGGCTTCAGCGCCGGTGCGCCGGGCGAAGCCAGCGGCGCCGTGGCGCCGGCCGCCCTGGGCAAGCGGGAAGCCTTGCAGCGCTACACGGTCGATCTGACCGAGCAGGCGCGCAGCGGCAAGCTCGACCCCATCGTCGGGCGCGACGAAGAAATCCGCCAGCTGGTCGACATCCTCATGCGCCGCCGGCAGAACAATCCGATCCTCACCGGCGAGGCCGGCGTGGGCAAGACCGCCGTGGTGGAAGGTTTCGCCCTGCGCATCGTCGCCGGGGACGTGCCGCCGGCGCTCAAGGACGTCGAGCTGCGCAGCCTGGATGTAGGCCTGTTGCAGGCCGGGGCCAGCATGAAGGGCGAGTTCGAACAGCGCCTGCGCCAGGTGATCGAGGATGTGCAGGCTTCGCCCAAGCCGATCATCCTGTTCATCGACGAAGCCCACACCCTGGTCGGCGCCGGCGGCGCGGCCGGCACGGGCGATGCCGCCAACCTGCTCAAGCCGGCCTTGGCGCGCGGCAGCCTGCGCACGGTGGCCGCCACCACCTGGGCCGAGTACAAGCAGCACATCGAGAAGGATCCGGCCCTGACCCGCCGTTTCCAGGTGGTGCAAGTGGCCGAGCCGAGCGAAGCCAAGGCCTTGCTGATGATGCGCGGCGTGGCCTCGACCATGGAGCGGCACCACCAGGTGCAGATCCTCGACGAGGCGCTTGAGGCGGCGGTCAAGCTGTCGCACCGCTACATTCCGGCGCGCCAGTTGCCCGACAAGTCGGTCAGCCTGCTCGACACCGCCTGCGCCCGCGTGGCCATCAGCCTGCATGCCGTGCCGGCCGAGGTCGACGACAGCCGCCGGCGCATCGAAGCCTTGCAGGTGGAGTTGCAGATCATCGCTCGTGAACACAGCATCGGCGTCGCCATCGGCCAGCGTCAGGTGCACACCGAGCAGGCCCTGGCCGATGAGCGAACGCGTCTGCAGCAGCTGGAACAGCGCTGGGCCGACGAGAAAGCCCTGGTCGAGCAGCTGCTCGCCACCCGCGCCCAACTGCGCGAGCGCTGCGGCGAGGTCGAGCAGGCCGACGACGCCCTGCGCGACACCTTGACCGACCTGCAACGGCGCCTGAGCGCGCTGCAAGGCGAAACGCCGCTGATCCTGCCCACCGTCGACTACCAGGCCGTGGCCTCGGTGGTGGCCGACTGGACCGGCATCCCGGTGGGGCGCATGGCGCGCAACGAGATCGAGACCGTGCTCAACCTCGACCGCCACTTGGCCCAGCGCATCATCGGCCAGGACCATGCCCTGCAAATGATCGCCAAACGCATCCAGACTTCGCGCGCCGGGCTCGACAACCCCAACAAGCCCATCGGCGTGTTCATGCTCGCCGGCACCTCCGGCGTGGGCAAGACCGAAACCGCCCTGGCCCTGGCCGAAGCCCTGTACGGCGGCGAGCAGAACCTGATCACCATCAACATGAGCGAATTCCAGGAACCGCACACCGTTTCCACCCTCAAGGGCGCGCCACCCGGCTACGTGGGTTACGGCCAGGGCGGGGTGCTGACCGAAGCGGTACGTCGGCGCCCTTACAGCGTGGTGCTGCTCGACGAGGTGGAAAAGGCCCATCCCGACGTGCACGAGCTGTTCTTCCAAGTGTTCGACAAAGGCGTGATGGAAGACGGCGAAGGCCGCCAGATCGATTTCCGCAACACGCTGATTCTGCTCACCACCAACGCCGGCACCGATTTGCTCGCCCAGCTGTGCAAGGACCCGGCCGCCTTGCCCGACCCCGACAGCGTGGCGCGCCAGCTGCGCGGCCCGCTGCTGGAGATCTTCCCGCCCGCCTTGCTCGGCCGCCTGGTGACCATCCCCTACTACCCGCTCAGCGACGCCATGCTCAAGGCCATCACCCGCCTGCAGCTCGAACGCATCCGCGCACGGGTCGAGCACACGCACAAGGTGGCGCTCAGCTACGACGAGGCCGTGGTCGACTTGATCGTCTCGCGCTGCACCGAAACCGAGAGCGGCGGACGGATGATCGACGCCATCCTCACCAATGGCCTGCTGCCGGACATGAGCCGCGAATTCCTCACGCGCCTGCTCGACGGCCAGCCGCTGGGCAGCGTGCACATCGGCTGCCGCGACAACGCGCTGCACTACGATTTCCGTGCACTATGAGTGCCGCGCGCTATGACTTCCGTGCCGCCTGACAGGAACTGACATGCTGTTCACGCAAATCACCCGCCTGGCGCAGGTCACCAGCCCCCTGGGGCCCGATGCGCTGATCCTCGCCGAGATGACCGGCAGCGAAGAGCTGGGCCGGCTGTTCGAGTTCGAGCTGCAACTGACCAGCGACGACCCGGCCATCGACCTCAACCAACTGCTCGGCAAGCCCATGTGCCTGAGCGTGCAGCTGGGCGTGGGCGCGCAGCGCTACTTCCATGGCCTGGTGGCGCGTTGCAGCCAGTCGGTCGACCGCGGGCAGTTCGCCAGCTACCGCGTTACCCTGCGCCCCTGGCTGTGGCTGCTCACGCGCACCAGCGACTGCCGCATCTTCCAGAAGCAGAGCGCCCCGGCCATCGTCAAACAGGTGTTTCGCGACCTCGGCTTCTCGGACTTCGAAGAGCAACTGAGCCGCAGCTACCGCGAGCGCGAGTACTGCGTGCAGTACCGCGAGACCAGCTTCGACTTCGTCAGCCGCCTGCTCGAAGAAGAAGGCATCTATTACTTCTTCCGCCACGAACAGGACCGCCACGTGCTGGTGCTGGCCGACGCCTACGGCGCCCACCAACGCGTGCCGGGCTATGAAACGGTGCCGTTCTTCCCGCCCGACGGCCAGCACCGCGAGCGCGACCACATCAACGACTGGTACCTGGCCCAGGAAGTCCAGTCGGGTTCGCTGGAGCTGAACGACTACGACTTCCAGCGCCCCAGCGCGCGCATCAACGTGCGGTCGGCCATGCCGCGGCCCCACGAAGCCGGCGACTACCCGCTGTTCGACTACCCCGGCGAATACGAACAGGCCGAGCACGGCGAGCACTACGCACGCACGCGCCTGGAGGCCTTGCAGACCCAGCACGAACGGGTCGAGCTCAGCGGCAACGCCCGCGGCCTGGGCAGCGGCCACCTGTTCAACCTCAGCGGTTTCACCCGCGCCGACCAGAACCGCGAATACCTGATCCTGGCCGCGCGCTACCACGTGCTCCAGGAACGTCTGGAGACCGGGGGCGGCAATGGCAGCGCGCAGTTCCACAGCAACCTCAGCTGCATCGACGCGCAGCAGAGCTTCCGCCCTCTGGCCAGCACCCACCGGCCGCAGGTGCGCGGGCCACAGACGGCGATCGTGGTGGGGCCGGCCGGCGAAGAGATCTGGACCGACCAGTACGGGCGGATCAAGGTGCATTTCTATTGGGACCGCCACGACCAGTCGAACGAGAACAGTTCGTGCTGGATTCGCGTCTCGCAGGCTTGGGCCGGCAAGAACTGGGGTTCGATGCAGATTCCGCGCATCGGCCAGGAAGTGATCGTCAGCTTCCTCGAAGGCGACCCCGACCGGCCGATCGTCACCGGCCGGGTGTACAACGCCGAGCAGACCGTGCCCTACGACCTGCCCGGCAGCGCCACCCAGAGCGGCATGAAGAGCCGTTCGAGCAAAGGCGGCTCGCCGGCCAACTTCAACGAAATCCGCATGGAAGACAAAAAGGGCGAAGAGCAGCTCTACGTGCACGCCGAACGCAACATGGACAGCGTGGTGGA
The DNA here is from genome assembly GCF_002434265.1 of Pseudomonas sp. UBA6562. Taxonomy (GTDB): domain Bacteria; phylum Pseudomonadota; class Gammaproteobacteria; order Pseudomonadales; family Pseudomonadaceae; genus Aquipseudomonas. The sequence goes on from NZ_DJJS01000006.1 coordinate 599,985, forward strand.
GCAGAACGAAACCCTGTCGGTGGGCGCCAACCGCACCCAGTCGGTGGGCCAGATGGAGCAGATCACCATCGGCGCCAGCCGTCTGCGCGCGGTGCGCTTCGACGACGTGACGCTGGTCGGTGCGAGCAAGTCCGACAGCGTCGGCGTCAGCTACCTGCTGGAAGTCGGCAACGTGCTGCGCCTGGTGTGCGGCAAGAGCGTCATCGAGCTCAACGCCAGCGGGCAGATCAACATCAGTTGCGAGCAGTTCAGCTTCCACGCCAAGCAGGACGCCGAGATCAATACCGGCGGCACCCTGGACCTCAACCTCGGCGGCGAGGCGCAGACCAGCGCCGAAGGCCAGGGCGTCCAGAAAGACATCGAAGCCGCAGTCAAAAGCTTGTTCCCCGACAGCGGCCAGTGACGAGACCCCCCATGACCTACCGCCTCAACGAATTCCGCTTCGCCTTGCCCGATGCCGCGTGCCATGACACCAGCATCAACATCCTGCGTTTCGACGCCCTGGGCACGTCGTTGATCGTCAGCCGCAGCCTGTTGGGCGAAGGCGAAACCCTGCAAAGCAATTTCGAAGGCCAGCTGCAGCGCCTGCAGCAACAGGTCAAGGACCTGCGTTTGCAGCCCGTCACCGCGATCAAGGTTGGCCAGGCCCAGGACATCGACGCCCTGGAACTGAGCAGCCAGTTCAGCAAAGGCGCGGACAAGGTCTACCAATACCAGCTGGCCCTGCTGCTGCCCGGCACGCGCAAGCTGTTCGCCTTGAGCTACGTCAAGGCCCAGCCGTTGGGCGACGCCGAGGCCGCGCAGTGGGCGCAGGTCAAGGGTTCGCTCGACTTCGACAACCTGGGCTGACGGGCCGCGCCGATGTCTGACGCATTCTGGGCCGCCCGCGAAGGCGATGCGCTGCTGCACACTTCGATGCTGGCCGATATCGTCGGCGGCGTCCTGGAGATCGCCGCCACCGCCGCCATCGGCGCTCTGGCCACCGCCGCCGTGGCCGCCGCCTTCGGCCTGACCGTGGCCACCGGCGGGCTGGGCTGTTTCGTGCTCGGCGCGGTGGTGGGCGTGGTGGTCGGTGTGGCGATGGCCAAGACCGGCGCCGACACCGGGCTCAGTCGATTGTGCGAGGGCATCGGCAATGCCCTGTCCCCGCCGACTGTCCAGGCCACCATCGCCACCGGCTCGCGCGACACCCACATCAACGGCAAGCCCGCCGCGCGCGCCGCCGGCATCGTGCTGGCGCCGCTCGCGCCGCTGGAGAACGAGCAGGTCGCCGACCAGGCCCAGGCCAACGCAGAGGAAGAAACCTTCCTCGACATGGCCAAGGGGTTCTTCTCGCAGCTGTGGCGCCCCACCGTCGCCAGCCCCGCGCCCAACACCCAGGAAGCCAACGACGACAAGGTCCTGTGCAGCAAGCACCCGCCCATGCCGCCGCAATACCTGGCCGAAGGTTCGAGCAAGGTCATGATCAACGGCCACCCCGCCGTGCGCAGCGGCGACCGCAGCACCTGCGAGGCGGTGGTGGCGGACGGCGGGCTGGTCTCGGACAACGTGCGCATCGGCGGTGAGCCGATCGTGGTGCGCGAGATCCGCAGCGGCAAGACGCCGGGGGTGGGGTTGGCGGTGTCGGCGTTGATGCTGCTGCGCGGGCGCGGGAGCAAGTTCTTCAGCCGCTTCGGTTGCATGGTGATCGGCGGCGCGACCAGTTACGTCACCGGGCAGGTCAGCGGCGCGCTGACCCGCGCCATGAGCGCTTCGCCCAATCCGGTGCACGCCGCCACCGGGGCCAAGGTGCTGTGTGGCGACGACGACCTGGACTTCAGCGTGCAAGCGCTGATGCCCATCGACTGGCAGCGCCTGTACAACAGCCTGGACGAGCGTGCGGACACCCTGTTCGGCAAAGGCTGGAGCACGGCCTATGAAGTCGGCATCGTCATCGCCCACGACGCGGACGGGAACGAGCTGCTGACCCTGCACGACGAACAGGGCCGTGTGGTCGACATGGGCGCCATCGCGCCGGGCGAAGCGGTGTTCAGCGCCGGCGAAGGCCTGAGCGTGCGGCGCGACGTCAGCGGCGACGTGCTGACCGAAAGCCGCGACGGCCTGTACCAGCTGTTCCAGCCCACGCCCGGCCAGCCGAACGTCCTGCGCCTGAGCCAGATGGGCGACCGCAACGACAACCGCATCCACCTCGACTACGACGACCAACAGCGCCTGAGCCAACTGCGCGACCGCTTCGACACCGTCTGCGTGCGGTTGCACTACAGCGCGCAATGGCCACGCCGGGTCGCGGAGGTGGTCGAGTGCGTGGCCTCGCAGGTGCCGCGGCAGTTGGTCGGCTACGCCTACGACCAGACCGGCAACCTGGCCCAGGTGGTCGATGGCCAAGGCCAGGTGCTGCGCACGTTCGCCTACGACGCCGCGCAACGCCTGAGCGAACACCGCACCCGCAGCGGCCTGCGCTGCTTCTACGAATGGGTACCGTGTGGCGACGGTGCGCGAGTGGTGCGGCACTGGACCGATGCTGGCGACAGCTACCGGATCGAGTACGACACGCAGGCCGGCACCACCAGGGTCACCGACGGCCTGCAACGCACCAGCGTGCACACCTGGAACGCGCAGTACCAGATCACCTCGCACACCAACGCGCTCGGCCAGTGCTGGCGCTTCGAATGGGACGAAGAGCGCCAGTTGCTCGGCGCCATCGACCCGGGCGAAGGTACGTGGCGTTTCGCCTACGACGCGGCGGGCAACCTGCTCGAACGTCTCGACCCGCTCGGGCGCAGCGACGCCACGACCTGGCTGGAACACTGGTCGTTGCCGCGCACGCAGACCGATGCGGCCGGCAACGTCCAGCGCTTCGCCTACGACCAGCGCGGCAACTGCATCGCGCACACCGACCCACTGGGCGGCAAGACGCTGTACCGCTTCGACGCCCAAGGCTGCGTCACCCAGATCACCGATGCCCTGGGCGCGCGGCAGACCCTGGAATGGGACCTGCGCGGCCTGCTGCTGCGCCAGACCGATTGCTCCGGCCATGCCACGCGGCTGCGCCACGACGCCAACGGGCACTTGCTGAGCATCACCAATGCCCTCGGCGAAACGACCCTCTACCAGCACGACCCCTCGGGCCGGCTGTTGCAGATCACCCAAGCGGATGGGCGCATCGAGCAGTACCAGCACGATGCGGCCGACCATCGGCTGCGCTACGTCGACCCCGCCGGGCACGTCACCGCCAACACCTATGACCGCCGTGGGCAGTTGCTGACCTCGCGCGATGCGTTCGGGCATCGCGTGGAGCATCGCTACGACGACTACGGTCGCCTGATCGCCACCCGCAACGAAAACGGCCAGGCCTATCGCTTCGAGTGGGACGCCGCCGATCGGTTGATCGCCGAGCACAACCTCGACGCCAGTTGCCGGCGCTACGCCTACGACCTGCAAGACAACCTGGTGCGCGTCGACTTCCTGCCCGCCCCCGGCAGCCCCGACGCGCCCATCGTGCACGAGATGCGTTTCGATGCCGCAGGCCGATTGTTGGCGCGCACCACATCCGATGGCTGTACCGAATACACCTACGACCCCCTCGACAACCTGTTGCGCCTGCGCTTCACCGACAAGCATGGCGTCAGCCAGCCGTTGGCGTTCAGCTACGACGCCCTGGGCCGGGTACTCGAAGAGCAGGCCGCCTCCGGCACCCTCGTTCACGAATACGACGCGGTGGGCAACCTGGCCCGCACCGGGCTGTCGGACGGGCGCTGGATCAATCGGCTGTACTACGGCAGCGGGCACCTGCACCAGGTGAACGTCGACGGCAGGCTGGTCAGCGACTTCGAGCGCGACCGCTTGCACCGCGAAACGCTGCGTACCCAGGGTGGCCTGGCCACCCACAGCGAGTACGACAGCGCAGGCCGCCTGCGCGCACGGCTACGGCGCACCGCCGGGCAGCCGGTGCAGCGCCTGCCGGTGGCCGAACAGCGCTGGGCCTACGACCTGCTGGACAATCTGGCCTCGCGCTACACCCGCGAGGGCGCCGGCGACGCTTGGAAAACCCTCAACCACGATGCCACCGGCCGTATCGTCGCCTGCGAAGAGACCCGCCGAGGCCGCGCCGAACACCTGCGTTACGATCCGGCCGGCAACCTGCTCGACCCTGCGCAACCGGGCGCGGGCCGGGTGCAGGACGATCGCCTGCTGACCTTCGAAGACAAAGGCTACCGCTACGATGGCTTCGGCCGGCTCAGGGAAAAGCGCAGCCGCCAGTACGGCACCCAGCACTTCGAGTACGACGCCGAACATCGGCTGATTCGCATACGCACCCTGCAACCGGGCCGCGAGCGGCTGCTGCACCTGCGCTACGACCCCATGGGCCGGCGCATCGCCAAGACCGAAACGACCCTCGATGGGCTGGTGCTCGGGCACACCGACTTCGTCTGGGACGGGCTGCGGCTGATCGCCGAGCGGCGCAACGGCCATTTCACGCTGTACCTGTACGTCGACGACGGTCACGCGCCTTTGGCACGCATCGATGGCTCGGGCGCCCACCAACGCCTGCGCCACTACCACACCGACCTCAACGGTCTGCCCGAGCAACTCACCGACGACCAGGGCGAGCAGCAATGGCGCGCCAGCTACGCCACCTGGGGCCGTACCCGCGAAGAACATTGCGCGGTGGGCTTCGCCGACGAGCAGAACCTGCGCTTCCAGGGGCAGTACCTGGATCGGGAAAGCGGGCTGCATTACAACCTGTTCCGCTACTACGATCCGGATGTGGGCAGGTTCACGCAGCCCGATCCGATCGGCCTGGCGGGTGGGCTGAACCTGTATGCGTATGCGCCGAACCCCTTCACCTGGATCGATCCATGGGGGTTGCTCAACGAGGGGGAGACGGCGGGGTATGGGGCCAAGGCGCACAGGAACGATGGCCGCGAGGCGCATGAGGTGCTGCGTAATAAGTTCTTGCAGGACAAGGGGCTGGCCAAGCCCAACCGCCGTATGCGCGGCAACCCCTCCATCGCCCTTAGCCCCAAGAACCACGACGCCGTCCACTTGGAAGAAAATGCCCTACGCAAACAGATGGGCCTGAAACCCAATCAAATGCTGCGCAGGGGCAAACTGGAAATTCGGCTGATGTCCCAAGCCATCTATAACTCCATGGTCCAGAAAAACAAAATGACCATCCAGCAACTGAGAACCGCCAGGCGCTACGCAAAATCGTTCGCCAAAAGCAAAGGGTGTTACTGACCATGAGCGACAACAAGATCATCTTTTCCGATCACGACGAGGGGTTGGGCCAGGTCGGCGGCGGTGCGTTTCTGGAGGATAGTGCGCTATGGCCAAAAGCGCCTGACTCCGGCGAACCGATGACGCCACTGATGACCCTCACCGAGCGTTTCCTACCCGTCAAGTTCGTTCCCGAAGGCATGGCATTGACCGTCTTCATCGTCGTCCGCCAACAGGCGGGCCATTTCAACCGGGCCACGCAGCGCCACTACACGGTCAATCAGAACAGTGAGCTTGGGACCGCCTGTAAAAGCGGTTATGCCCGTGTGGTCCTGCACACGCTGAGCGAACGAGCGTTGTGGCCGACGCCGGGCACGCCCTTGTTGCCCCGTAAGTTCATCAATTTCCAAGCGATGAGCGAAGAGGAAGTGGACGAGGAACTCGAGGACGAAGACAGCGGCATCGAACTGAGCAAGCCGCTGGGGCGGCCGTCATGGCTGCAAGACCCGATCCATGGCTCGGCCCGCCATGTGTTTCTCATGCAGCTCCTGGAGGCCGACATCGTTGCCTGGAGCCCCGAGCACGAGGGGCTTTTCGCCGAAGGCATCGGTTATGTCTACCTCGACAAGCAGGCTCGAAGGGGCAAGCAAGGCGATGAAGGCGGCTACTTCTTCATTCAGTTCACCTGAGCGCCTGCTCTGCGCTTGAAACGAAACAGCCCCGGTCTATACCGGGGCTGTTCACGTATCGCCTAGATGCCTATCAGAAAATGCTGATCGGATACTCGACGAACACGCGCACTTCGTTGCCGTCGTCGTTGTAGCCGTTCTGGCGCACGCTCTCGGACGTACGCAGGATCGAGCTGCGCAGTTTCACCGAGAGGTCCTTGGCCGGGCCTTCCTGGACCACGTAGCGCACCTGGTTGAAGATTTCGCGCTCCTTGCCTTCGCCGAAGCCGTGGGTGTTGATGTTGTCGCCACGCACGTAGGCCACTTTGTAGGTCAGGCCGGGGACGCCCAGCTCGGCGAAGTTCAGGTCGTAGGCCACCTGCCAGGAGCGCTCGTCTTCGGCGTTGAAGTCCGACCAGTAGGAGTTGGCCAGGTAGATGCTCGAGCCGCCGTCGCCGACGCCGCCGCGGTTCTGGTACCAGCCGTAGTTGTAGCCGGTGCTGCCGGTGCTGCGCTGGTGCGCCAGGGTCAGGGCGTGCGGGCCGAAGGCCCAGGTGGCGGCCAGGCTCCAGATGGTGTTGCGGTCGCCGGTCAGGCCGGCGGCGTTGACGTAGCGGTTGTTGATGTCGCTCTTGTAGCCGTTGAAGTCCAGGGTCAGGGACTGGTCGTCGGCCAGGGGGTGCACGTAGTTCAGGCCCAGGTAGTGCTTGCGCAGCACGTCTTCGACTTGCGAGGTGTACAGCGAACCGGTCAGGCGATCGTTGAAGTGGTAGGTGCCGCCGAGCACGTCGATCGACTTCAGGCCACCGCTGTCACGGCCTTCCATGCTCTTGCGCGCTTCCTGGGTGAAGTGGCCGGCGTTGACTTCCAGGCCTTCGATTTCCTTGGAAGTGATCAGCGTGCCGGTGAAGCTTTCCGGCAGCAGGCGGGCGTCGTCGTGTTGCAGCACCGGCAGCGACGGCATCTGGTCGCCGTACTTGAGCACGGTGTTGGAAACGCGGAACTTCACCGCGGCGCCACCGCGCGCCAGGTTGTGCGGCGAGCGGCCCGAGCCGTCTTCGCTGGGCTTGAAGAAATCGATGCCGGCGCCGCCGTTGCGGCCGCGGCCGCCGTCCAGGCGCAGCGCATACAGGCCGAACGCATCGACGCCGACGCCGACGGTGCCTTGGGTGAACCCGGAGGAGAAGGTACCGATGAACGCCTGGCCCCACTCGGCCTGGTCGGAGCTGCCGTGCTTCTTGTCGCGGTTGATGTAGGCGTTGCGCAGCAGCACCTTGGCGTGGCTGTCTTCGACGAAGCCGGCGCTGTTGGCCTGGTCGTTGGCCTGGGCCTGGGTGGCGCCGAACAGGGCCAGGGCGAGAAGGCTGATCCGGGTGTTGAACATGGTGTTTTTCCTTAATCACGAACTCAAGACAGGCTGCGCCAGGCAGGCCGGCATCGAGACCTGCGCGAAAGCGTGACAGCGCAACGAACGACAGGCTGGACCGACTCGGCCATCCATGAGGGGTGGCATCCTAGGCCAGGGTTGTCGGGAATGTCAAAAAATCGTGAAAAGCATAACTTTATAACCAGATAGCGTTATGCGGGCAGTGGATTTGAATGGGAAAACGCTTGGAAAGGGTGATTTTTCTCAAGCTGAAGATTCTGAGGGCGGGGTAGGAATATTCGGAACAAGATGCAGGATTTAGGGAGCGACGCTCGCATTCACCCGCCGATGATCCGCACAGCGGCGTCCTCGGGCAGCGACAGTAGTGCAGGTGAAACCGCCCTGCCTGCGGTAGGCGTTTTCGCGGCGTAAACGTGGAAAGCACAACGCCGGCGACCCATCGCTACGGGCAGCCGGCGTTGCAGGTGGCGAAACGGCTAGCGGCTCAGCGCTTCACCGGCGCCGGCTGCTGCTGCGTCAGGCAGTGGATGTTGCCGCCGCCCAGCAGCAACTCACGCCCCGGAATCATCACCACTTCGTGGTCCGGGAACAGCGCGGTGAGGATCTCCAGCGCCTCGTCATCGGCCGGGTCGTCGAAGCGTGGGGCGATGATGCCGCCGTTGACGATCAGGAAGTTCACGTAGGAGCCGGCCAGTCGCACCGACGGATCGCGCTCCTGGCTGCCGACCACGTGATCGACCCCGGCGCACTCTTCCTCGGTGGCGAACAGCGGCCCCGGAATCGGCATCTTGTGCACGATGAACGGCCGGCCCTTGGCGTCGCGGCTGTCCTCCAGCACCTGCAGGGCGGCCTGGCAACGTGGGTAGTTGGGATTCTCGGGATCGTCGGTCCAGGCCAGCAGCACCTCGCCGGGGCGTACGTAGCAGCAGAAGTTGTCCACATGGCCGTCGGTTTCGTCGTTGTACAGGCCGTCGGGCAGCCAGATCACCCGTTCCACCGCCAACTGTTCGGCGAGCACCGCTTCGATCTGCTCGCGGGTCAGGTGCGGGTTGCGGTTGCGGTTGAGCAGGCACTCTTCGGTGGTGATCAGCGTCCCTTCGCCGTCGACGTGGATCGAGCCGCCTTCGAGCACGAAGCCTTCGGTGTGGTAGCGCTGGCAGCGCTCCATTTCCAGCACCTTGGTGGCCAGTTCCGAATCGCGGTTCCACGGCGCGTAGAGGCCGCCGTCGAAGCCGCCCCAAGCGTTGAAATCCCAGTCCACACCGCGCACTTCGCCGTGGTCGTCGATGACGAAGGTCGGGCCGGAGTCACGCACCCAGGCGTCGTCGCTGCTCATTTCCACCACACGGATGTTGGGCAGGTCGAGCTGGCGCTGGGCATTGCGGTACTGCGCGGCCGACACGGCCACGGTCACCGGCTCGAAGCGGGCGATGGCCTTGGCCAGGGTGACGTGGGCGGCCTGCGCCGGCTTGCCGCCCAGACGCCAGTTGTCGGGGCGCTCAGGCCAGACCATCCAGACCTGGGTTTGCGGCGCCCACTCGGCAGGCATGTGGAAACCATCGGCGCGCGGCGTTGTGGTGCGGGTTTTCATGGGTGACCTCTGCAATGCCGGCGCCTAGGCCCCGGAACGATGAGTGAAGTGAGCCACTTTATAGTCGATAAATATCCGCTTTTAAAGCTGGCATATCGATTACTGATGAGTGGGTCCGGAGCCATGTCCGATTTTTATCGAGCGGTAGTGATGTCGTATCTAGTGGGCTAGAGCGGTTTCCTCCAGCATTCGCTCCATTCGGTCGACGAACACCCTCTTCCCTGGCCTGCGTACCGCCAGCAGCGATACCACCGCCGCGCCAGGCGAGGTTCGAGGTGCGCAACGAAGTGGCGCATAATGGCCGCCTCTCTGACTGGCAAACCTGGCGATGATTTCCACCTCTACCCCTCCCCGTCGCCCACGCTGGCGCAGCCTGGCCCTGCTGGCCCTGTGCCTGGCGCCGCTGCTGTGGCCCCTGCACCACTTGGCCGAGCGCTACTACCAGGACCAGCTCGCCTCGCAGAACCGCCAGACCCTCGACCTCTACGTCGCCAACCTGCTCGGCACCCTGCACCGCTACGAAACCCTGCCGCAGATCCTCAGCGAACTGCCGGCGCTGCGCGGGGTGCTCGACGACCCCTTCCGCCTCGAATCGGTGACCAACGCCAACCGCCTGCTCAAGGAGATCGCCCAGCAGACCGGCGCCGAGGTGATGTACCTGATGGACGTCAGCGGCAACACCCTGGCCGCTTCCAACTGGGACAAGCGCGACACCTTCGTGGGCCGCAACTTCGCCTTCCGCCCGTATTTCATCGAAGCCATGCAGGGCAAACTCGGGCGCTTCTTCGGCCAGGGCACCACCTCGGCCAAGCGTGGCTATTTCTTCGCCGCTGCCGTGCGTGAACACGGCCGGGTGGCCGGCGTGCTGGTGGTCAAGGTCGATCTGGACCACACCGAAACCCTGTGGGGCCGCACACCCGAACAACTGCTGCTGACCGACCAGAACGGCGTGGTGGTGCTGACCTCGCGTCCGGACTGGCGCTTCCGCGCCACGCGCCCCTTGAGCGAGGCCGAGCGGCAGGCCATCGTCGCCATCCAGCCCTACCCGACCCAGGCACCGCAGCCGCTGGTGCTCGGCCCCGGCACCTGGATCAGCCAGACCCGCGACATCCGCGAGACCGGCTGGCAGGTCAGCATCCTGGCGCCGCAGCAATTGGTCGACCGCTCGGTGCAGACGGTGATGGCCATCGGTGCCGCAACCTTGCTGGTGCTGATGCTGCTGGCCGGGCTGGTGATGCAGCGGCGGCGCCACTACATCGACCGCATCGGCTTCGAAGCACACGCCCGGCAGGAGCTGGAAAAGCGCGTGATCGAACGTACCGCCGCCCTCGAAGGGCTCAACACCCGGCTCAAGAGCGCGGTGCTGGAGCGCGAGAACGCCCAGCAGGAGCTGGTGCAGGCCCAGGACGAACTGGTCCAGGCCGGCAAGCTGTCGGTGCTCGGCACCATGTCGGCGAGCATCAGCCACGAGCTCAACCAGCCGCTGGCGGCGATCCGCAGCTATGCCGAAAATGCCGAAGTGCTGCTCGACCACCAACGCACCGAAGATGCGCGCGGCAACCTCAAGCTGATCGGCGAACTGACCGGGCGCATGGCCTCGATCATCGCCCACCTGCGCGCCTTCGCCCGGCGCGACCGCCACGCGCCGGAAAGCGTGGCCCTGCAACCGGCCCTGGACGATGCCCTGGCGCTGCTGGCCAAGCGCCGTCGGGCGATGGCGGTGGAACTGGTGCGCGACCTGCCCGACGCCACGCTGTGGGTGCAGGCCGGGGAAACGCGCCTGCGCCAGGTGCTGGGCAACCTGCTGGCCAACGCGCTGGACGCGCTCACCGAAAAGGCCAACCCGCGCACGCTGTGGCTGAGTGCCGAAACCCGCGAAGAGCACGTCCACCTGCTGATCCGCGACAACGGCCCGGGCTTCAGCAGCCAGGCTCTGGCCCACGCGCGCGAACCCTTCTTCACCACCAAGACCCGCACCCAGGGCCTAGGCCTGGGCCTGGCGATCTGCGACAGCCTGATGCGCACCCTGGGCGGCGAGCTGCTGCTGGCCAACCACCCCGAGGGCGGCGCGCTGCTGACCCTGCGCCTGCGCGTGGCCCCGGCGGGCGTGAACCTGCAATCTTCGGAGGACCCTTCGGCATGACCGACCCGATCGACAGCCAGACCCAGGTGATCCTGGTCGACGACGACCCTCACCTGCGCCAGGCCCTGAGCCAGACCCTGGACCTGGCCGGGCTCAAGGTCACCGCGCTGAGCGATGCCCAAGGCCTGGCCGAGCGCATCGCCGCCGACTGGCCGGGGGTGGTGGTCAGCGACATCCGCATGCCGGGCATCGATGGCCTGCAACTGCTGGAACAGCTGCACGCCAGCGACCCGGAGCTGCCGGTGCTGCTGATCACCGGCCACGGCGACGTGCCGCTGGCGGTGCAGGCCATGCGCGCCGGGGCCTACGACTTTCTGGAAAAGCCCTTCGCCAGCGACGCCCTGCTCGACAGCGTGCGCCGCGCCCTGGCCCTGCGCCGCCTGGTGCTCGACAACCGCAGCCTGCGCCTGGCTCTGAGCGACCGCCAGCGCCTGGCGACGCGCCTGCTCGGGCAGTCGCCGACCATGCTGCGCCTGCACGAGCAGATCGGCGCCCTGGCCGGCACCCGCGCCGACGTGCTGATCCTCGGCGAGACCGGCGCGGGCAAGGAGGTGGTGGCGCGCGCGCTGCACGACCTGTCGAGCCGGCGCGACGGGCCGTTCGTGGCGATCAACGCCGGCGCCCTGGCCGAGTCGGTGGTCGAGAGCGAGCTGTTCGGCCATGAGCCGGGCGCCTTCACCGGCGCGCAGAAACGGCGCATCGGCAAGTTCGAGTTCGCCAATGGCGGCACGCTGTTCCTCGACGAGATCGAGAGCATGAGCCTGGACGTGCAGGTCAAGCTGCTGCGCCTGTTGCAGGAACGGGTGGTCGAGCGCCTGGGCGGCAACCAGTTGATCCCGCTGGACATCCGCATCGTCGCCGCGACCAAGGAAGACTTGCGCCAAGCCGCCGACCAGGGCCGTTTCCGCGCCGACCTGTACTACCGGCTGAACGTGGCGTCGCTGCGCATCGCGCCCCTGCGCGAGCGCGGCGACGACATCCTGCTGCTGTTTCAGCACTTCGCCGACGCCGCCAGCCAGCGCCACGGCCTGCCCGCCCACAGCCTGCAACCGGCACAACGGGCGATGCTGCTGCGCCACGACTGGCCAGGCAACGTGCGCGAGTTGCAGAACGCCGCCGAGCGCTTCGCCCTGGGCCTGGAGCTGGCCCTGGACAATCCGCCCGCCGCGCCCGCCAGCGCCGCCCCGGTGCTGCGCAGCGGCCCGCTCAGCGAGCAGGTCGAGCAGTTCGAGCGCTCGCTGATCGCCGCCGAACTGGGCCAGCCGCACAGCTCCATGCGCAGCCTGGCCGAAGCCTTGGGCATGCCGCGCAAGACCTTGCACGACAAGCTGCGCAAACACGGCTTGAGCTTCGAAGGCAGCAGTGGCCACGACGACCACGAGGAGCCGCGCCCATGAGCCAGCCCGCGCACGACTTGCAGCAGGTGCTGCACCACGACATTCCGCTGACCCGCGAGATGGGCCTGGAGGTGCTCGACTGGCAGGCCGGCGCCCTGCGCTTGCGGCTGCCGCTGGCGGCCAACGTCAACCACAAGCACACCATGTTCGGCGGCAGCCTGTATTGCGCGGCGGTGCTGGTGGGCTGGGGGTGGTTGCACCTGAAGCTGCGCGAAGCGGGCATCGACGATGGGCACATCGTCATCCAGCAAGGGCAGATCGACTACCCCTTGCCGGTGACCACAGCAGCGGTGGCCCGCTGCGAGGCGCCGGACGAGGCTTCGTGGCAGCGCTTTCTGGCGATGTACCGACGCCGTGGACGGGCGCGGCTGACGCTGCACACCAGCGTCGCCAATGCCGGCAGCGAAGCGGCGGCGGTGAACTTCACCGGGCAGTATGTGCTGCACCGTTGAGGCCGAACCGAGCCACGGCCTGTGCAGGTCGGATGAGGGGCGCCGTTGGGCCGGCGTTGCGAAGTAGCGCGCCTGGCCGCAACGACAGGCCGGCGCCCCTCATACCGTCGACGCCAACCTGACCAGCGCCTCGCGCCAACCCGCCGCCGCCGGCAAGGCCAGGAAGAACGGGTTGAGTAGCGATTCGCGTGCGGGGTAGGTCAAGGGCAGGCCCTCCAGCCCCAGCACCACGCCGCCGGCCCCTTCCACCACGCCCTGCGCTGCCGCTGTGTCCCACTGCGAAGTGGGCGCCAGGCGCGGGTAGCAATCGGCGCTGCCTTCGGCCAGCAGGCAGAATTTCAGCGAGCTGCCGATGTTGGCCAAGGTCAGCTTGCCGACCGCTTCGGACAAGCCATCGAGCAGGATCTGCTGCTGCGGGCTGCTGTGGCGGCGGCTGGCGACCACGGTGAAGCGCTCGCCCACGTCCGGCATGCTACGCACGGCGATGGGCTGCGCTTGCTCACCGGCCTCGGCGCGCCAGGCGCCGAAGGCCTGGCCGCCGAAATAGCACCGGCCGCTGGTGGGCATCGCGACCACGCCGAACACCACTTCGCCGCGCTCGATCAACGCGATGTTGACGGTGAACTCTTCGCTGCCGGCGATGAATTCCTTGGTGCCGTCCAACGGATCGACCAGCCACCAGCGCTGCCAACGCGCGCGCTCTTCCAAAGCGATGCCGCAGTCTTCCTCCGACAGCACCGGAATGTCCGGCGCCAAGGCCTTGAGGCCGTCGAGGATGACGTGGTGGGCGGCGAGGTCCGCCGCGGTCACCGGCGAATCGTCGGCCTTGGCGCTGACCGCCACCTCGGTGCGCCAGAAAGGTAGGATCGCCTCGCCGGCCACGCGGGCCAGCACCACGACTTTGTGCATCAGTTGGGTATCGTTCATGCGCTGAACAGCCCTCGTTGGGTGAGCAGGTCACGCACCAGGTACAGCGCCGCCAGGGCGCGGCCTTCGGAGAACTGCGGGTGGACGGCGAGTGCGGACAGCTCGCGCAGGTTGACGGTGTCGACGCGCATCGGCTCGGGCTCGTCGCCCTCCAGCCGCTCCTCGAAGAGGTCGGTGGCCAGCACCACCTGGATCTTCTGGCTCATGTAGCCCGGCGACAGCGACAGCTCGGTGAGGTGTTCCAGCTCGCGGGCACCGTAGCCGGCCTCTTCCTTGAGCTCGCGATTGGCGGCGGCCAGCACGTCTTCGCCCGGCTCGATCAGGCCCTTGGGCAGCGACAGCTCGTAGGCGTCGGTGCCGCCGCAGTACTCCTCCACCAGCAGCGCCCGCTCGGCGTCGAGCATGGCCACGATCATCACCGCGCCACGGCCGGTGCCGCTGCCGACCAAGCGCTCATATGTGCGCTCGACGCCGTTGCTGAAACGCAACTCTACGGATTCGACACGGAACAGGCGGCTGCTGGCGACGATCTCGCGGCTCAGGACGGTGGGTTTCTGGCGCATGGGAGGCTCCTTGACATGAACGGGTTACTATACCGTGGCTGGCCTACCCTACGAGAGTTTCCCATGGCACTTCTTCCCTGGTCCGACATCGACACCGTGCTGCTCGACATGGACGGCACCCTGCTCGACCTGCACTACGACAACCACTTCTGGTTGCAGCACCTGCCGCAACGCTATGCCGAGCTGCACGGGGTGAGCCGGGCGATGGCCGAACTGGAGCTGCAACCGTTGTTCGAGCGCAATGCCGGCACCTTGAACTGGTACTGCCTGGACTTCTGGAGCCGCGAACTGAAGCTGCCGATCCGCGAGCTGAAGCAGGAACTGGCCGAGCTGATCGCCCTGCGCCCCGATGCTCCGGCGTTCCTGACGGCGATCCGCGACGCCGGCAAGCGCGTGGTGCTGATCACCAACGCGCACCGCGATTCGCTGTCGTTGAAACTGGAGCGGGTCGAGCTGGCGCCGTATTTCGAGCGGCTGATCAGCTCCCACGACTATGGCTTCCCCAAGGAAAGCCCGCAGTTCTGGGACGCGCTGCGCGCCGATTTGAATTTCGACCCGGCGCGCAGCCTGTTCATCGACGACACCCTGGCAATCCTGCGCAGCGCGCGGCGCTTCGGCGTGGCGCACCTGCTGGCGGTGCTCAGGCCCGACAGCAAAGCGGCGGTGCGCGACACCCAGGAATTCGCTGCGGTGGACGATTACCACACCCTGTTGCAGGGTCTGTGACCGCGCAGGCCCGCGCGCCTACTTGCGCAACAAGCGCAAGCCGTTGAACACCACCAGCAAACTCACGCCCATGTCGGCGAACACCGCCATCCACAAGGTCGCCAGCCCGGCGAAGGTGATCGCCAGGAAGATCGCCTTGATGCCCAGGGCCAGGACGATGTTCTGCACCAGGATCGCACGGGCCTGGCGCGACAGCCGCACGAACGCCGGAATCTTGCGCAGGTCGTCGTCCATCAGCGCCACGTCGGCGGTTTCGATGGCGCTGTCGCTGCCCGCCGCGGCCATGGCGAAGCCGATTTCGGCGCGGGCCAGGGCCGGGGCATCGTTGATGCCGTCGCCGACCATACCGACGCGATGCCCTTGGGCGTACAGCCCTTCGATGGCCTTCAATTTGTCTTCCGGCAGCAGGTTGCCCTCGGCACGGTCGATGCCCACCTGGGCGGCGATGGCCTCGGCGGTGTGCGGGTTGTCGCCGGTCAGCATGAGGGTCTTGATGCCCAGCGCATGCAGCTCGGCGATCGCCTCGCGGCTGCTGGGCTTGACCGTGTCGGCCACGGCGAACAGGGCCAGCGGGCCGCGCTCGTCGAGCAGCAGCACCACGGTCTTGCCCTGGCGCTCCAGGCCGTCGAGGGTCGCCTCCAGCGCCGGCGAGCACAGGCCCAGCTCTTCCACCAGGCGATGGTTGCCCAGGTGGTAGCGCCGGCCGCCGATCTCGCCGCGTACACCGCGCCCGCCCAAGGCTTCGAACTGCGCCACGTCCTGCACGGCCAGGCCCTGCTGCGCGCCGAACTGGGCGATGGCGCGCGACACCGGGTGGTCGGAACGTGCGCCGAGACTGGCCGCGAGTGCCTGGGCCTGGTGTTCGAAGGCCGGGTCGAGCACTTGGAAGTCGGTCTGCACCGGCTTGCCATGGGTCAGCGTTCCGGTCTTGTCCAGCGCCAGCACATCGAGCGTGCGCCCGCCTTCGAGGTAGACCCCGCCCTTGATCAGGATGCCCTTGCGCGCCGCCGCGGCCAGGCCGCTGACGATGGTCACCGGGGTGGAGATCACCAGGGCGCACGGGCAGGCCACCACCAACAGCACCAGCGCGCGGTAGACCCAGTCGAACCAGGCCGCGCCGGTGAACAGCGGCGGCAGCACGGCGATTGCCAGCGCCAAGGCAAACACCACCGGGGTGTATACCCGCGAGAAGCGGTCGACGAAGCGCTGGGTCGGCGCACGGCTGCCCTGGGCCTGCTCGACCGCCTTGATGATGCGCGCCAGGGTCGACTGCCCAGCCAGTGCCGTGACCCGGTACTCCAGCGCGCCGGCCTGGTTGATGGTGCCGGCGAACAGCGCATCGCCCACGCCCTTCTCCACCGGCAGGCTTTCGCCGGTGATCGGCGCCTGGTCGACGCTCGACTGACCGCTGAGCACCTGGCCGTCCAGGCCGATGCGCTCGCCGGGCTTGACCCGCACCCGCGCCTCGAGCGCCACCTCACGCACGTCCACCTCGCGCCATTGGCCGTCGGCCTGCTGCACCGTAGCGCGGTCGGGGCTCAGTTGCATCAAACCGCCGATGGCGTTGCGCGCGCGGTCCAGCGAGCGCGCCTCGATCAGCTCGGCGACGCTGAACAGCACCATGACCATGGCCGCTTCCGGCCATTGCCCGATCAGCACCGCGCCGGTGACGGCGATGCTCATCAGCGCGTTGATGTTCAGGTTGCGGTTCTTCAGGGCGATCCAGCCCTTCTTGTAAGTGCCCAGACCACAGCCGAGGATCGCCGCCAACGCCAGCAGTGCCACCAACCATTCGGGACCGGCACCGCTGAAGTGCACCAGCTCCGCCGCCAGGGCCGCTATGCCCGACAGCGCCAGCGGCCACCAGCGGGTGCGCGACGCCGGGCTCACGGCGGCGCTGTCGTCGCTGTCCGCCAGGGGTTCGGCGTGCATGCCCAGGCTGGCGATGACGCTCTCGATGGCGGCCGTTCCGGCCAGGGTGTGGCGCACGCCGAGGATGCGGTTGATCAGGTTGAACTCCAGTTGTTCGACGCCGGGCAGCTTGGCGAGCTTGTCCTGGATCAGGGTCTGTTCGGTGGGGCAGTCCATGGCTTCGATGCGGAAACGGCTGAGCTGGGCGTCGCTGCTGGCGCGCTCGGTGAAGCGAACCTGGGCGGGGGCTGGCTGGGCACTGCAGCAGGTGTCTGCTTGGTGGGCATGGCCATGGTTGGATTCGGCATGCTCGTGATCGTGATCGTGATCGTGATCGTGATCGTGATCGTGATCGTGATCGTGATCGTGATCGTGATCGTGGCGATGCTGGGGCTGGGTGGGCAGGTTCATTCAAGGGTCCTCGAGGGCGCTTGTTGCCAAGTGAACACCCTGTAGCCACTATAGGGTCAAGCTTTCCTGGAGAATGACGATGAAGATCGGTGAACTGGCCAAGCTGACCGAGTGCGCGGTCGAAACCATCCGCTACTACGAGCGCGAGCGTCTGCTCCCCGAACCCGCGCGCAGCGAAGGCAACTACCGGCAATACACCCAGGCCCACGCCGAGCGCCTGACCTTCATCCGCAACTGCCGCACCCTGGACATGACCCTCGACGAAATCCGCAGCCTGCTGAACCTGCGTGACAGCCCCGAGGGCCAGTGCGGCAGCGTCAATGCGCTGATCGACGAGCACATCGAGCATGTGCAGGCGCGCATCGATGGGTTGCAGGCGCTACAGCGGCAGTTGGTGGAACTGCGCCAGCGCTGTCGCGAGCAAGGGGCGGAATGCGCGATCCTGCAGCGCTTGGAGGTCACCGGCGCGGTGACGGCGCCGGAGGGGGAGCCTTCCCATGTGGGCCGTAGCCATGGGCATTGAGGGCCGGATCAACGACCTCGGGTAAGGTGGCTGTCTGCGCTGCAACGTATGCCATGGGGCGTCGTGGGAAGAGCGAAAAGCTATCGGGTCAGCGCCCTTTGGGACTCGTCGGAGCGCCGACGGGGGCGCTCCTGACTGAGGTACAGGGTATGGGTCAGACCGCCATCGGCGCCGTCAGCGGCGGATGGTGCTCGTAGCCTTCGAGGGTGAAGTCGCTCGGCTCGATCTTCTCCAGCCACTCAGGCTCGTACTTGCCCGTCTCGGCGAACGCCGGCACGCGGTCGCTGATGCGTAGCGTCGGGGCCGGCAGCGGTTCGCGGGTGAACTGCTCGTTGAGCATGTCCAGGTGGTTTTCATAGACGTGCGCATCGCCGATGAAATAGGTGAACCAGCGCGGCGTGTAACCGGTCAGGCGACCGAACAGCGACAGCAGCGCCGCGCCTTCGGTGAGGTTGAAGGGTGTGCCCAGGCCCAGATCGTTCGAGCGGATGTACAAGGTCAGCGAGAGCTCGCGCTTCGCCACGTCCGGGTGGAACTGGTACAGCAGGTGGCATGGCGGCAGAGCCATCTCGTCGAGCTGCGCGCAGTTCCAGCCGTGGAACAGAATGCGCCGGCTGCCGGGGTCGTTGACGATGGTGTCCAGGCATTGGCGCACCTGGTCGATGGCCTTGTAGAGGATGACGAACGCCTGGCCGTCTTCTTCGTCCTGGGCGATCCGGCGGTAGCCTTGCTGCTCGGCCATGGCGATGGCCTCGGGGTTGCCCAGCGCGATGCGCTTGTAACCCGGCCATTGCCGCCATTGCACGCCGTAGATCTCCCCAAGGTCGTCTTCGCCCTGACGGAACGGATTGGCCAACCATTGCGCGTTCTCGTTGGCGTTCTGGTCCCAGACCTTGCAGCCCAGGTCGCGGAACTGACCGGCGTTCTTCACGCCGCGCAGAAAGCCGACCATCTCGCCGATGGCCGATTTGAAGGCCAGGCGGCGGGTGGTGATGGCGGGGAAACCTTGCTGCAGATCGAAGCGCAGCATGGCGCCGGGGCGGCTGATGGTGCGGGTGCCGGTGCGGTTTTCCTGCAGCGTGCCGTTGTCGATGACGTCACGCACCAGGTCTAGGTACTGTTTCATGGCTTACCTGTAACAAGGCGGCCGAGACATGGCCCCGGCCGCGGGAATCATTTGACGGCCGTTGCCGTGGGCTGGCGATTATACGCCCACCAGATCAGCCCCAGGCCGCCGACGATCATCGGCACGCACAGCACCTGACCCATGGTCAGCCAACCGAATGCGAGGTAGCCGAGCTGGGCGTCGGGCACGCGCACGAATTCGACGATGAAGCGGAAGATGCCGTAGAACAGCGCGAACATGCCGGAGACGGCCATGGTCGGGCGCGGCTTGCGCGAATACAGCCAGAGGATGGCGAACAGCGCCACGCCTTCGAGGGCGAACTGGTACAGCTGCGAAGGGTGGCGCGGCAATTGCGCCGGGTCGCTGTAGGGCGGGAAGACCATGGCCCATGGCACGTCGCTGGGTTTGCCCCACAGCTCGGCGTTGATGAAGTTGCCGATGCGCCCGGCGCCCAGACCGATCGGCACCATGGGCGCGACGAAGTCCATCAGTTCGAAGAACGACTTGTTGTGCCGTTTGCCGAACCACAGCGCGGCGAGCATCACGCCGATGAAACCACCGTGGAACGACATGCCGCCCTTCCACACCTCGAAGATCAACAGCGGATTGGCAATGTAGGCTTCCAGGTCGTAGAACAGCACATAGCCGAGCCGCCCACCGACGATCACGCCCATCGACAGCCAGAACACCAGGTCGGAAAGCTTTTCGCGGCTCCAGGTGGGGTCGAAGCGGTTCAGTCGGCTCGCGGCCAGTAGCCAGGCGCCGCCGATGCCCACCAGGTACATCAAGCCGTACCAGTGGATTTTCAGCGGCCCGATGGCCAGGGCCACGGGGTCGATCTGCGGGTAAGGCAGCATGGTGATTCCTCTTGATTCAAATCGGAAAGCCGACGCCGACGAAGGCTCGGCATGGCGGCAAGGCCGCCACTGGACAGCACAGCACGTAGAGTACGAACGCCAAACGGCGTTCCCTGGGTTGAGTCAGTGCGGCATGGTAGCGGAAGGCGGGCCTGCCGCTCCAGCCTGGGGGGAAATGTGTCGGCGTGCGAGATGGTCGGCGGGCGGCAGGCTGGGTAGAGTGGCGCAAACCCTGGAGGCGACCCATGTGCCTGATCGTATTCGCCTGGCGGCCGGGCCATGCCCTACCGTTGATCGTGGCGGCCAACCGCGACGAATTCTACGCCCGCCCTACCCAACCGCTGGCCGCCTGGCGCGACGCGCCGGGGGTGTACGCCGGGCGCGACCTGCAAGCCGGCGGCAGTTGGCTGGGCGTGGGGCCCGGTGGCCGCTTCGCCGCGCTGACCAACATCCGCGACCCTGACCAGCCTCCCGGGCTGCGCTCGCGGGGCGAACTGGTGGCGGGCTTTCTGCGTGGCCATGACCCGGTGCCCAACGCCCTGGCGCGGTCGGCCGAACAGCACCGTGAATATGCGGGGTTCAACCTGCTACTGGGCGATGGGCAGCATCTGGGCTACCTCAACGCGCAGCAGGCGCAGCCGCAACTATTGGAACCGGGCGTATATGGCCTGTCCAACGCGCGCCTGGACACGCCCTGGCCCAAGCTGACCAAAGCGCGCGAACGTTTACGCGCTCAACTGCACGCCCCCGACCCGGCGCAACTACTGGCGCTGCTGGCGGACGCGCGGGTGGCGAGCGACGGGGAATTGCCGGAAACGGGCGTGGGGTTGGACACCGAGCGCCTGCTGTCGAGCGTGTTCATCGCCAGCGCGCATTACGGCACCCGCGCCAGCACCGTGCTGATCGTCGACGCGCAGGGCAACCGGCGCATGGTCGAGCGCAGTTTCGGGCCTTGTGGCGGGCATTTGGGGGATGTCGTATTGGAGCTGGGCGGGGGCTTGAGTTTGGCTGGGCGCAGCGACTAAGACGCTCTGCGTCACGGTGCCTATCAGTTAAACCGAGGCAGCGTTGATTGGGGCTGCTTTGCAGCCCATCGCGGCTGAAGCCGCTCCCACACTCTGTTGGGGCGGCCCAGCGGCCCCGACTGCTTGTTTGACCGGCATTAGCCTGCGCCCAACCTTCTGACCGGCGATCGATAGGGGGCGCCTACAGCGGCGTCTTCGCCCCCGGCCCGATCATGCGTGACAGGCCCAGGTTCTTCAGCGCCAGTTGCAAGGCGCTGTGGGTCAGCTGCGGGTTGTCGTGGCTCATGGCGTCGGCCAGCAGTTCGCGGGCCTTTTCCAGGCTGACCTGGCGCAGCATCCACTTCACCTTGGGCAGGTTGGTGGCGTTCATCGACAGGCTGTCGAAGCCCATGGCCATGAGCAGGATGGCCGCCGCCGGGTCGCCCGCCATCTCGCCGCAGATGCTCACCGGGCGGCCTTCGCCGTGGGCGTCGCGCACCACCGTCTGCAAGGCCTGCAACACCGCCGGGTGCAGGTAGTCGTAGAGGTCGGCGACGCGCGGGTTGTTGCGGTCCACCGCCAGCAGGTACTGGGTCAGATCGTTGGAACCGACCGAGAGGAAATCGACCTGGCGCGCCAGCTCGCGGGTCTGGTACACGGCGGCCGGAATCTCGACCATCACGCCTACCGGCGGCATCGGCACGTCGGTGCCTTCGTCGCGCACCTCGCCCCAAGCCCTGTGGATAAGGTGCAGCGCCTCTTCCAGCTCGTGGATGCCGGAGATCATCGGCAGCAGGATGCGCAGGTTGTTCAGGCCTTCGCTGGCCTTGAGCATGGCGCGGGTCTGCACCAGGAAGATTTCCGGGTGGTCGAGGGTGACGCGGATGCCGCGCCAGCCGAGGAAGGGGTTCTCTTCCTTGATGGGGAAGTACGACAGCGCCTTGTCACCGCCGATGTCGAGGGTGCGCATGGTCACCGGCAGCGGGTGGAAGGCCTGCAGCTGCTCGCGGTAGATCGCCAGTTGCTCCTTCTCGCTGGGGAAGCGCTGGTTGATCATGAACGGCACTTCGGTGCGGTACAGCCCCACCCCTTCGGCGCCGCGCTGCTGGGCGCGGGCCACGTCGGCCAGCAGGCCGGTGTTGACCCACAGCGGCATGCGGTGGCCGTCAGGGGTCACGCAGGGCAGTTCGCGCAGGGCGTCGAGGCCCTGGGCCAGTTGCCGCTCCTCCTCCACCACCTCGCTGTACTGCTTGCGCAGCACTTCGCTGGGGTTGGTGAAGACTTCGCCCTTGTAGCCGTCGACGATCAGCTCGATGCCGTCGACCTTCGAGTACGGCAGGTCGACCAGGCCCATGACCGTTGGGATGCCCATGGCCCGCGCCAGGATCGCCACATGGGAGTTGCCCGAGCCCAGCACCGACACCAGCCCGACCAGCTTGCCCTCGGGCACCTCGCCGAGCATGGCCGGGGTCAGCTCCTCGCTGACCAGGATGGTGTTGTCGGCGTACACCAGCGACAGCGAACGCGCCTCCTGCAGATAGGCCAGCAGGCGTCGACCGAGGTCCTTGACGTCGGAGGCGCGCTCGCGCAGGTAGTCGTCGTCCATCAGTTCGAAGCGGTTGACGTGCTCGGTGACCACCTGGCGCAGCGCGCCCTGGGCCCACTGCCCTGACTTGATGACGGCGACCACTTCGCCGCCGAGGGCGGCGTCTTCGAGCATCATCAGGTACACGTCGAACAGCGCCCGCTCTTCGGGGCGCAACTGGGTGGCGAGCTTGGCCGAGAGCTTGCGCATGTCGGCGCGCACACCTTCGAGCGCGTTGCTGAACAGGGCCAGCTCGGCGTCGATGTCTTCGACGGTTTTGTCCGGCACGACGTCCAGGTCCGCTGGCGGCAGCATCACCACAGCGCGGCCGACCGCGGCACCGGGCGAGCCCGGCACGCCGACGAAGCGCGCTTCCTGGATGCCCTTGCCCTGGCGCCCCAGGCCGCGGATCGAACCGGTGGCCTCGGCATGGGCGATGACCCCGGCCAGTTGCGCGCTCATGGTGACCAGGAAGGCCTCTTCGCCCTCGTCGAACTGGCGGCGCTCCTTCTGCTGGATGACCAGCACGCCGACCACCCGGCGATGGTGGATGATCGGCGTACCGAGGAAGGAGGCGAAACGCTCTTCGCCGGTTTCGGCG
Source organism: Pseudomonas sp. UBA6562 (assembly GCF_002434265.1). Lineage (GTDB taxonomy): Bacteria > Pseudomonadota > Gammaproteobacteria > Pseudomonadales > Pseudomonadaceae > Aquipseudomonas. The sequence continues at coordinate 623,077 of NZ_DJJS01000006.1, forward strand.
AAATAGCGGTAGCGCGGATGTGCGGCGGCGTCTTCGAGGTTGAGCGGCTCCTCGCGGGTGCCGACCAGGCCGACCAGGCCCTCGTTGGGCGCCATGCTGACCTTGCCGATGGAGCGCTTGTTCAGGCCCTCGGTGGCCATCAGCACGAAACGGTTGCTATCCGGGTCGAGCAGGTACACCGAGCAGACCTGGCTGGCCATGGCTTCCTTGACGCGCAAGACGATGATACCCAGCGCCGTCTTGAGATCTTTGGCGGAGTTCACTTCCTGGACGATCTTGCGCAGCGTATTGAGCATGGCTCGGGGTCGGACTCCGTGGTCAGTCGCGCATCAGCAAGCGCGGGGCAAGCTCTTTTAACGCGCGGCGGTAGACCTCGCGCTTGAATGTCACCACCTGGCCCAGCGGATACCAGTAGCTGACCCAGCGCCAGCCGTCGAACTCCGGTTTTCCGGTCAGGTCCATGCGCACCCGCTGCTCGTTGGTGACCAAGCGCAGCAGGAACCATTTCTGCTTCTGGCCGATGCACAGCGGTTGGCTGTGGGTCCGCACCAGACGTTGCGGTAGACGATAACGCAGCCAGCCGCGCGTGCAGGCAAGGATTTCCACGTCATCACGGTCCAGGCCGACTTCTTCATTCAGCTCGCGGTACAGGGCATCTTCCGGCGTTTCGTCAGGGTTGATGCCGCCCTGAGGAAATTGCCAGGCATCCTGGTTGATCCGCCGAGCCCATAACACCTGTCCGACATCATTCGTAAGAATGATCCCGACATTGGGACGAAAACCATCCGGGTCGATCACGGCCGCAACCTCGAAAACGCATGTCGCCGCATTGTTCCACAAAGCTTGCGAGCGCAGCAACGCGCCCGCTGCGCTTATCTGCGGCAAGCTCGATGGCAAGCGATTGGAGGCCTGTGCGCCGGCTTGCGCGCGTCGGGCGGCAACCCGTCGAGCGGGGCTGCGGTACATCTATAGCCCCTGACGATGAACGCCCGATGACAACGCCTCAGAGCGGCTTGATGCCCATCAGTGCGGCGATGCCCAATAGGCAGGCGCCGCCGAAGACGGCCAGCGCCACGGTCAGGCGCGACCGGCGGGCTTGGACGCGGCGCAGACGCAGCACGAGCCAGGCCAAGGCGACCAGGGCCAGGCCATAGAGCACGCTGGAAGCCAGCAACCAGGTCTGCCCCAGTGGCCAGCCGATCAAGTGCACCAGCCACCAGCCGCTGACCGGCAGGCTGAGCAGGCACAGCCCCATCCCCAAGCCTGCCCACCACTGCGGCCTGCGCAGTGCCGGGGCGGGTGCCGGCACAGGGACGCGCCAGGCCCACACCGCCAGGCCCAAGGCGATGCCCAGGGTCAGCAGCGCGGCCAGCAAGTGCAGGGCCTTGATCGTGCTCAGGTGCTCCATGGCAAGCCCGCCCTCTAGCCCAGGAACAGCCGGTAGGCCGGGTTGTCGGTCTCGTCCCAGTACGGGTAGCCGATCTTGGCCAGCGCCGCAGGCACCAGGTGGCGCTCGTCTTCGGGCACCTGCAGGCCGGCGACCACCCGGCCGTCGGCCGCGCCATGGTTGCGGTAGTGGAACATGGAAATGTTCCAGCGCCCGCCCAGTTTGGTGAGGAAGTTGAACAGCGCGCCCGGCCGCTCGGGGAATTCGAAGCGCAGCACGATTTCATCGTGGGCCTTGGCCGAATGCCCGCCGACCATATGGCGGATGTGCAGCTTGGCCAGTTCGTTGTCGGTCAGGTCGGTGACCGGGAAGCCCTGGTCGCGCAGGTGCTGAACCAGCGCCGCACGGGGGTCGGTGTCGGGATGGGTCTGCACGCCGACGAAGATGTGCGCCTCGTCCGCGGTGTGCTTGCGGTAGTTGAACTCGGTGATCTGGCGTTTGCCGACCGCCTCGCAGAACGCCCTGAAGCTGCCCGGCCGTTCGGGAATGGTGACGGCGATGATCGCCTCGCGCTTCTCGCCCAGCTCGGCGCGTTCGGCCACGTGGCGCAAGCGGTCGAAGTTGACGTTGGCGCCCGAATCGATGGCCACGAAGGTGTGGCCGGTGAGGCCCATGGTCTCGACGTACTTCTTGATCCCTGCCACGCCCAAGGCGCCGGCGGGTTCGGTGATCGAGCGGGTATCGTCGTAGATGTCCTTGATCGCCGCACAGATCTCGTCGGTGCTCACCGTCAGCACTTCGTCGACGTGCAGCCGGCAGATGTCGAAGGTGTGTTGGCCGATCTGCGCCACTGCCACGCCGTCGGCGAACAGCCCCACCTGCGGCAGCACCACGCGCTCGCCGGCGGCCATGGCCGCTTGCAGGCAGTTGGAGTCGTCCGGCTCGACGCCAATGATCTTGATCTCCGGGCGCAGGTACTTCACGTACGCGGCGATGCCGGCGATCAGCCCGCCGCCGCCGACCGGCACGAAGATCGCATCGAGCCGGCCCGGGTGTTGGCGCAGGATTTCCATGGCCACGGTGCCCTGCCCGGCGATGGTGTGCGGGTCGTCGTAGGGATGGATGTAGACGAAGCCCTTTTCTTCGACCAGTTTCAGCGAGAAGGCCAGCGCCTCGGGAAACGAGTCGCCGTGCAGCACGACTTTGCCGCCGCGCGAGCGCACGCCTTCGATCTTGATCTCCGGGGTGGTCTTGGGCATGACGATGGTGGCTTTGATGCCCAGCTCGCGCGCCGCCAGGGCCAGGCCTTGGGCATGGTTGCCGGCCGAAGCTGTGACCACGCCACGCGCCAGTTCTTCGGGGGCCAGCTGCGCCAGCTTGTTGTAGGCGCCGCGAATCTTGAAGGAGAACACCGGCTGCAAGTCTTCGCGCTTGAGCAGAATCTGGTTGCCCAAGCGGCGGCTGAGCTGCCCGGCGCTGTGCAGCGGGGTTTCGACCGCAACGTCGTAGACGCGCGAGGTGAGGATCTTCTTGACGTACTGTTCGAGCATCGGGGAAGCACACTGGTCGGCGGGGCGGGGCCTAGGAGTCTACCGCAGCGTCCTGTCGGGCGACCACAGCAACGGTCGGCAAGTCGTTATACTGCCGGCCTTCGAACCCACCCCCGCCCCTCACGGAGCCCGCATGACCCAGGACCAACTCAAACAGGCCGTCGCCCAGGCCGCCGTCGACCTCATCCTGCCCAAACTGGACGCGCGCAGCGTAGTCGGTGTCGGCACCGGTTCCACGGCCAACTTCTTCATCGATGCCCTGGCTCAGCACAAGACCGCCTTCGACGGCGCCGTGGCCAGCTCCGAAGCCACCGCCGTGCGCCTGAAGAACCATGGCATCCCGGTGTACGAGCTCAACAGCGTCGATGCCCTGGAGTTCTACGTCGACGGCGCCGACGAGAGCGACCGGCACCTGAACCTGATCAAGGGCGGTGGCGCGGCCCTGACCCGCGAGAAGATCGTCGCCGCTGTGGCGCGCACCTTCGTCTGCATTGCCGACGCCAGCAAGCTGGTGCCGGTACTGGGCGCCTTCCCGCTGCCGGTCGAAGTCATTCCCATGGCTCGCAGCCATGTGGCGCGCGAGCTGGTCAAGCTGGGCGGCGACCCGGTCTACCGCGAAGGCGTGGTGACCGACAACGGCAACCTGATCCTCGATGTGCACAACTTCGAGATCACCGACCCGCGCCTGCTGGAAACCCAGATCAACGCCATCGTCGGCGTCGTCACCAACGGCCTGTTCGCTGCCCGCCCGGCCGATGTGCTGCTGCTCGGCACCGAGCACGGCGTGCAGACCCTCAAGGCCGAGTAAGCCCGACGTTTCGAGCCGCGCTCAGTCCGCCTGCGGCTCGAACACGTAGAACAGGTTGGGCTCGCTGACCAGGTAGATCGTCCCCGCCGCATCCATCGCCAGGCCTTCTGCCTGCGGCACGGTGCGTTTCAAGCCGTTATAGCCCTTGCGCAGCGACAGCGTGCTGAGCGGCTTTCCTTCGACGCTCAGCTCCAGCACCAGACGCGACTCGTCCGACAGCGCCAACAAGTGGCCGCTGCGCTCGTCGAACTGCAAGCTCGACAGGTCGCGCACGAACAGCCGCGAATCGCGCTCGCGGTCCTGCACCACGTGCACCGCGTAAGGCTGCTCAGGGTTCTGGTTGGGGAAGCCGCGCACCTCGTAGATCACCATCGGGTCGCGTTCCTTGGCCACGAACAGGCGCTTGCCCAGCGAATCGTAGGCCAGGCCTTCGAAACCTTTATTGCCGTTGAGGCCGATGCCCAGGGTCAGTTGTTCGGCGTTGGCGGCGTCGAGCGTGGTGGTGTGCGCGTCCAGATGCACCAGGATCAGCCGCTGCTGGCGCTCGTCGGTGATGACGAAACGGTCGGGGCCGACGTACTCGACCGCTTCCGGGTCGCCGAAGCCGACCAATGCCACGCGCCGCAGGATGCGGCCGTCGAGCGACAATTCGATGAGCTCGGAGCGGGCATTGGTGACGGTGAAGAGGGTCTTGCGCTCGGGGTCGTAGGTCAACGCCGAGACGTCGTCTTCCAGACCTTCGATGGGCTGCGCCTGGACCGTGGCGCGGTAGCGCTGCAGGGCGATGCCTTCCGGGGCCGGCTGCCACCAGGTCTTGACGTTGAACCAGCCACGCTCGAACAGGCGGAACTCCTGGGCGGCCGCGCCCAACCCCAGCAGCAGGCACAGCCCGACGACCGACAACAGCACAGGCAAACAGAAAAAACGACGCATGAACGACGACTCGACGGAAAAGGTGACGAATCTAATCACGAACAGCTGAAGCAGGGCTTAAGTATTGCGTAGGAAAACTCAACAAAAGCGATCAGTTCTTCTTGAAGCGGTAGAACAGATCCGGTTCGCTGACCATGTACAGCGTGCCCTCGTCGTCCATCGCCACGCCCTCGGCACGCGGGATGTGCGACGCCAAGCCGTTGAAGCCGCCCAGCAAGGTCATGAAACTGACCTGCTCGCCCTCTTCGTCCAGCTCCAGCAGCATGTGCGAGTCGGCCGACAGGGCCAGCAGATGCTGCGTACGCGGGTCCACCCCGACCGCCGACAGGTTGCGCAAATCCAGCTGGTCGCTGGGCAATGGGTATTTGGCCCCGCGCAATGGGCCGTGCCCGTCGGTGTCCCAGGCGTACAGCTGCGGCGGGCGTTCCTCGCCGATCACCAGGCGCTTGCGCTGGGCGTCCCAGGCGACGGCTTCGAAGCCTTTGTTGCCCTCGGGCGAGACGCCGAGGTCGTAGGCGGGGAAATTGGCACGGTCGAGCTCGCGGGTCTGCGCATCGACCTTGACCAGCACCAGGTCGTGCTGGCGCTCGTCGACGATGGCGAGCTGGCCGTTTTCCATCACCGCCACGCCTTCGGGGTTGCTCCAACCAAGCAGGGGGATCTTGCGCAGCACGTCGCCGTCGAGGCTGAGCTCGACCAGGAACGGGTGCTTGCCCATCACCGAAAACAGCGTGCGCGTGGTGGGATTGAAGGCCAGGTCCGAAGCTTCGTCGTCGCCAATGCCCTCGAGCACCTTGGCGTCGATGTCGGCCACGTAGTCGGGCAACCATACGCTCTCCTGACGCTCGGCCGAGCTTTGCAGGCTCTCCTGCATCCATAGCAGGGCGCGGTCGTCCCAGTGCATGGCCACGGCCAGGCCGGCGCCGAGCACGACCGTCACCGCCAGCCAGAACGGCCAACGGCGCCAGGGGGCGCGGCTGGGTTGGGACGGGGCATGCGGAAGGGAGGAAGCGCTGGGCATGGCTGCAATCACCTGAAACGTGCGCACTCCTGCGAACGCGAAGGCCGTACGACGGCCCCCGCACTGCCATGGAGCGCCTGGGAAAGGACTCGGCGATTATCCACAACGATTGTGAAAAAAGGGTAAAGCGCTCTCGGCTTACAGCACGCGGGTTTCGAAGCGGCTGACGCCCGGCAGTTCCAGTACCAGCTCGTCGCCCGACTCGAACGGCCCGACACCGGCCGGCGTACCGGTCAGGATCACGTCGCCCGCTTGCAGGGAAAACTGCGCGGCCATGTGCTGGATGATCGCCACGATGGGGTTGAGCATCATGGCGCTGTTGCCGTCCTGGCGCACTTCGCCGTTGATGGTCAGGCGGATCGGGATATCGTTGACGTCGGCGAAGGTGCCCGGCGAGACGAAAGGCGGCAGCACGCAGGCGCCGTCGAAGCACTTGGCCAGTTCCCAGGGCAGGCCCTTGTCCTTGAGCGTGCCTTGCAGGTCGCGCAAGGTCAGGTCGAGGGCCGGCGCGAAGCCGGAAATGGCATCGAGTACCTGCTCGGGGCTGGCCCCGGCCGACAGAGGCTTACCCAGCAGCACGGCGATTTCCGCCTCGTAATGCACCGAGCCACGGCCTTCGGGAATCTTGAAACCGCCCTCGGCCGGCACCACGCAACTGCCCGGTTTGATGAACAGCAATGGTTCGCTGGGAATCGGGTTGTTCAGCTCCTTGGCGTGCTCGGCGTAATTGCGCCCCACGCACACCACCTTGCCCAGGGGAAAGTGGCTGCGCGTGCCGTCTACGTACTGATGCTGGTAACTCATGGCCGACTCCGTTTGCTGATTGTCATTCGGGAGCGAAGATCTTACCCGGATTCAGAATGCCGTTCGGGTCGAATACCGCCTTGATGGCCTTCATGCAGGCGATCTCCTCGGGGGAACGGCTGTAGTGCAGGTAGTCGCGTTTGGTCATGCCCACGCCGTGCTCGGCGGAAATCGAGCCCTGGAAGCGTTCGACGATCTCGAACACCCACTGGTTGACCTTGGCGCAGCGGGCGAAGAACGCGTCCTTGTCCATGGCCGCAGGCTTGAGGATGTTCAGGTGCAGGTTGCCGTCGCCGATGTGCCCGTACCAGACCACTTCCAGATCGGGGTAGTGCTGCGCGACCACGGCGTCGATCTCGCGCAGGAAGGCCGGCACCTTGGCCACCGTCACCGAGACGTCGTTCTTGTAGGGCGTGAAATGCGAGATGGTTTCCGACAGGTACTCGCGCAGCTTCCACAGGTTGCGCAGCTGGGTTTCGCTCTGGCTCATCACCCCGTCGAGCACCCAACCCTGCTCCACGCAGTGCTCGAAGGTGGCCAGCGCCTGTTCGGACACTGCCTCGGTGCTGGCCTCGAACTCCAGCAGGGCATAGAAGGGGCAACTGCTGGCGAACGGCGCCGGTACGTCGCCACGGGCAAGAATGTGCGCCAGGCCTTTGTCGGAAAAGAACTCGAACGCGGTGAGGTCGAGTTGGCCTTGGAAGGCGTGCAGCACCGGCATGATGGAATCGAAGTCCGGCGTGCCCAGGACCATGGCCGTGAGGTTGCGCGGCGCGCGTTCCAGGCGCATGGTCGCTTCGACCACGAACCCCAGCGTGCCCTCTGCACCGATGAACAGGTGGCGCAGGTCGTAGCCGGTGGCGTTCTTCACCAGGCCTTTGTTCAGGTCCAGCAGTTCGCCCGTGCCGGTGACCACCTTCAGGCCGGCGACCCAATTGCGCGTCATGCCGTAGCGGATCACCTTGATGCCGCCGGCATTGGTGCCGATGTTGCCGCCCAGCTGGCTGGAGCCGGACGAGGCGAAATCCACCGGGTAATACAGCCCCTGCTCTTCGGCGAAGCGCTGCAACTGCTGGGTGACGACGCCGGGCTGGCACACCACGCTGCGGTCCACGCCATCGAAGGCGAGGATCCGGTTCATCTGGTCGAAGGCCACCACCACTTCGCCCCGGGCCGCCACGGCAGCCGCCGACAGGCCGGTGCGCCCGCCCGAGGGCACCAACGCCACCCGATGGCGGTTGGCCCAGCGCACGATGGCCTGCACCTGTTCGACGGTTCTGGGCAGCACCACGGCGCTGGGCGCGGGGGCGTAATGGTGGGTCCAGTCCTTGCCATAGGCCTGTAGCGAGGCAGGGTCGGTGAGCACGTGGGCGGGAGCGACCAGGGCGGTCAGTTCCGTGAGGGCTGCGGCATCGGTCATGGCGGATCACTCGAACTATTCATGGTCACCCTGAGCACGCTTCATGTGGCGCGTTCAGTTCCTAGCGTGTCGCGTATGGTAGCATCTGGCCCCCGTTGTCCGTGCTAGGCACCGCCTGAAGGGCCCCGTCGCCGCGCCGCCGCAACGCTCGCCATTTTTTCTCCGGGATACAGGTTCACGCACATGAGCAAGACCTCTTTGGAAAAGAGCAAGATCAGGTTCCTTCTGCTGGAAGGTGTGCACCAGAACGCCGTCGACGTACTGAAGGCCGCTGGTTATTCCAACATCGAGTACCTCACCGGTTCGCTGCCTGAAGCCGAACTCAAGGAAAAGATCGCGGACGCCCACTTCATCGGTATTCGCTCGCGCACGCAACTGACCGAAGAGATCTTCGACTGTGCGAAGAAACTGGTCGCGGTAGGCTGCTTCTGCATCGGCACCAACCAGGTCGACCTCAATGCCGCCCGCGAGCGCGGCATCGCGGTGTTCAACGCGCCCTACTCCAACACCCGTTCGGTGGCCGAGCTGGTGCTGGCCGAGGCCATCCTGCTGCTGCGCGGCATTCCCGAGAAAAACGCCTCCTGCCACCGTGGCGGCTGGATCAAGAGCGCGGCCAACTCGTTCGAGATCCGCGGCAAGAAGCTGGGCATCGTCGGCTACGGCTCAATCGGCACCCAGTTGTCGGTGCTGGCCGAAAGCCTAGGCATGCAGGTCTACTTCTACGATCCGCTGACCAAGCTGCCATTGGGCAACGCCACCCAGGTGGGTTCGCTGAATGAACTGCTGGGCCTGGCCGACATCGTGTCCCTGCACGTGCCTGAGCTGCCGTCCACCCAGTGGATGATCGGCGAGAAGGAAATCCGGGCCATGAAGAAGGGCGCGATCCTGATCAACGCCGCCCGCGGCACCGTGGTCGAGCTCGACCACCTGGCCGCCGCGATCAAGGACAAGCACCTGATCGGCGCCGCCATCGACGTGTTCCCGGTCGAACCGCGCTCCAACGACGAAGAGTTCGAAAGCCCGCTGCGCGGTCTGGACAATGTCATCCTCACTCCGCACATCGGTGGTTCGACCGCCGAGGCCCAGGCCAACATCGGTCTGGAAGTGGCGGAGAAGCTGGTCAAGTACAGCGACAACGGCACCTCCGTGTCGTCGGTCAACTTCCCCGAAGTGGCCCTGCCGGCCCACCCGGGCAAGCACCGTCTGCTGCACATCCACCGCAACATTCCGGGCGTGCTCAGCGAGATCAACAGCCTGTTCGCGGAAAACGGCATCAACATCTCCGGCCAGTTCCTGCAGACCGACGACAAGGTCGGCTACGTGGTCATCGACGTCGACGCCGAATACTCGGACCTGGCGCAAGAGAAGCTGCAGCACGTCAAAGGCACGATCCGCTCGCGCGTATTGTTCTAACGCCTTGCCAGAGCGGCTGGACCGGAACTCCGGTTCAGCCGTTGCGGGTCGCGACGCGAACCCATGCCGCCATCGGACGTCGGGCAGTGCGCGACGTGCGAAGCGCAGCGGCTACCGCCGGCAAGACCGACCGCGCCCATACAGCGGCAAAAACTCCGCCGCCAGGCAAACCTAACCCCACCTCCACTGTCATAGGCTGCGCTCGACCGGGCCGGCCACGCTGTGCACAATGCCCGGCGCTACCCTCACACGACAGTAAGGAACTCCCCATGCGTTCATCCCTAGGCGTACTGCTCGCAGTACTGATCAGTCCGTTGGCCCAGGCCGAGCTGCTGGACGAAGTCAACGACCGGGGCGAACTGCGTATCGCGGTGCAAGCCGAGCACGCACCCTACGTCTTCAAGGACGGCGAGCACCTGACCGGCTTCGATGTCGAGTTCGGCCAGGCCCTGGCCGCTGAACTGGACCTGCGCGCCACCTTCCTCGAGGCGCCGGCCGATGGGCTGTTGGAAGGGGTCGAGAGCGGTCTGTACGACATCGCCCTGGACGAACAACCGCTGCCTGCCACGGCCGCTGTCGGCAGCAGCCAATCCTACGGCGCGGCCTCGCGGGTGGTCCCGTTCCAGAGGGACAACCCCGCCTTCGAAAGCGCGGTGAACAACGCGCTGCAACGGCTGGACAAGAGTGGCCGGCTGGGCGAACTGGAAACCAAGTGGCTCAAGCCTGGGGCCATGGCCGCCGAAGCGGCGAACGCATCCAAGGCCCCGGCTGCGTCCTCGGAAGCGGCGCAGACGCCCGCGATTGCGGATGCGCCCTCCGAGGCAGCGCAGACACCCGAGACCCCGAACACGTCCTCCGAAGCGGCGAAAGCACCCGAAACGCCAGCTGCGGCAGCGCCGTCTACGGACGCTGAGCCTCGCTGACCTCGGCGGCCGGCGCCAACAGCGCTTCAGCCGCTTCTTCCAGCTGCAATTCGCTGAACACCCGCACCCCCTCGCGGCGCAGCAGCGCTGCCGTGACGCCCTCCCCCGACACCTTCACCCCGCTGAAGCTGCCGTCGTAGGTCAGGCGATTGCCGCACGACGGGCTGCCGGCCTTGAGCACGGCCAGGGTGATGCCGTGCTCGCGCACCAGGGCCAACGCCCGCTGGGCACCGGTCAGGAACGCGGCGGTCAGGTCGTCGGCCGCCTGGGTCAGCACCCGCGTCTGGCCATCGAGCACCTGCCCACCCTGACCGCCCGCAATTTCCGCCGCCGGCCGTGGCGTCGGCAACCCACCAGCCACTTCCGGGCACAACGGCACCACACGGCCTTCGGCCTCCCAGCGCTGCAACAGGTCGGGATGGCCGCTGGCTCGGCCGTCGTAGCGTACCGGCCGGCCTAGCAGGCAAGCGCTGACCAGGACTTTTCCGAGCGGCGGACGGCCCATGTCAGAACGGCTCGTTGCCACGGCGGCGGAACCAGCCGGTGAGCGACAGCCGCTCGCGTTGGGTCGCCAACACTTCGTGGGGGACTTCGCCCGACAGGAACACCACCAGGGAACCTGCCACCGGCGCGACGTCGAGCACGTCCCGTTCGCCGAGGAACAGTCGCAGCTCGCCGCCATCGCCGGGCTGCCAGGCCTCGTTGAGGTAGAGCACCGTCGAAACCGTGCGCCGGTCGTCGTCGCGGAAGCGGTCCAGGTGACGACGGTAGAAGGCACCGGGCGGGTACAGGGCGAAGTGGCACTCGAAATCTTCCAAGCCCAGGAACAGGCCGCGATTGAGGTCCAGGCGCAGGCTGTCCATGACCGCCAGGTAACGGTCGCAGGCCTGGGTCTCGCCCGGTTCGAGCCATTGCGTCTGGTCGCCGCGCACGGCCTCGCGCACGGTCTGGGCATCGCCCCGGCCGATGGCCGCCGGGCTCAGTTCGCCTTGGGCCGAACGGCGCAGGCAATCGGCGGCCAAGGCGCGGGTCAGTTCGGCGGGCAGGAACAGGGTCTGCCGCGACCAGCCACGCTGGGCCAGGTCGTCGACGATGGTCGATGACATCGGGTGTTCGAGAGGTAGGGTCATGGCCGGCATCATAGCCCCAAGCCCGGCCGCCGCACAGCACCGTCGCGGGCGGTATCGGCATGCCGCCGAGCCGACGGGCGCGTCGGGCATCTCGACAAACCGCGCCCCTGCCACGGACAATGGCGCACTGCCGACAGGAGTCTTGAATGCGCCGTCCGTTTTCCCTGCTTGTGCTGATGATCTGCGCGCTGCCTGTCTGGGCCGACAACCTCGATCAGCTGTACAAGGTCGCCGGCTGGTCCGACCAGCGCGCGCATTTCACCGATGCCCTGAGCGCCGCCCAGCAACGCTACCGCAGCAGCCTGCCACCGGCGGTGTTCCAGGCTCTGGTCGACAACAGCAACCAGCGCTTCCAGGCCGAGGCCATCGACCGTCGCGCCCTGGCGCAGTTGCGCGCGACCTTGTCCGACCCCTCCCCGGCCCTGACGTTCTTCCAGTCGCCGCTGGGCCGCAAGATCGTCGCCGCCGAGCTGTTGGCCACGCGCAAGGACCAACTGGCGAAGAACGCCCAAGGCCTGCCGAAGATCCAGGCCAGCGACGACCGTCTGCTGCTGATCGGCCATCTGGCCCAGGCCCTGCCGGCCCGCGAAGCCGGGGCGGAAGTCAGCCTGGCGATCGCCGGTGTGGCCGCCGACAGCCTGAGCTCGATGCTCCCCGGTCTGCTCGGCGGCGGTCAGGCCCAGGGCATGCTCGACGGCCAGCGCCAGCGCCTGATGCAGCAGATCGGCGCGGACCTCAACAACACCTTGCTTTACGTTTACCGCGAACTGTCCGACACCGAACTGGAAGAATTCGCTACCTTCGCCGAGTCGCCGGAAGGCCAGGCCTATTATCAGGCTGCGGTGGCGGCGGTGCGTGCAGGGCTGGCGGTCGGCCAGAACGGCGTCGACCTGCGCTAGGCGCTTTGCGAAGGCATCCGATCAGCCCAGGTGCTGGCCGAGAAACTCGAAATAGCGCTGGCGGACCGTCGGCAGCTCGTTCACCAAGTGGTGGCGCGCCTCGGGCAGCATGAGAATTTGCGGCCCGCTGAACTTGCCTTGCAGCACCCGCAGGTTGTGCGTCCAGTCCACCGTCCCGTCCTGCTGGCCCTGCACGATCAGCACCGTGCGATCGCTCGCCGGGGCCGCCTCGATGCGCGTGATCCACGAGGCCAGCGCCCCTACCCAGGCCGTGGGCAGGCGCCGCGGCTGCAACGAGTCGGTGCGCAGGAAAGGTAGAAAATCTGGGTCGGAACTGTTGTCGGTGAAGCGCCGCTCGATGCCGTCGACGAAATGCCGCATCACCTGGTAACTGAGCTTCGACCAGCCCCACGCCCGTGGGCGCACCAGCGGCGCGAGCAGCATCGCCTGGCCGTCGACCGGGCTCTGCCCCGCACAGTGCAACAGGTGGTCGACCACGATGGCGCCCCCGGTACTCTGCCCGCACAGGTGCCAGGGCCGCGGCAGGTCCAGGGCTTGGGCCTGCACGAACAGCGCCTCGAGTACCTGCTGGTACACCGCGAAGTCGTCGATGCTGGCCCGCGCGCCGCTGGACAGGCCATGGCCGGGCAGGTCGCAGCTGATCACCGCATAGCCGCGGCCCAGCGCCCACTCGATCAGGTGGCGGTACAGGCCCATGTGGTCGTAGAAGCCGTGCAGCATGAACAGCGTGGCCACCGGCGCCACGGGCAGCCACACCTGGCCGACCACCTGGAAACCGGCCACTTCGAAGGTGCCCAAATGCTGCGCGCCCGGCAGCGTCAGGCCGTAGAAGCGCTGATAGCTGAGGGCCGGCTCGTCCAGCGCGGCGCGCTCGGCCAGCGGCACCAGGCGCGCGCGCAGTTGATCGGGATGGAAAGTGGCAGGCATCGGGCGAATCCACGACAAACGAGTATTGACCTGCGATATTCAGCCCATGCTCGCGCCGTGGCAAGCTGGGCGCCCCTTCATCGCCCGCAGCGTGCGCGGCGTCCATGGATCGATCATGCCCAGTCGCCCTCGCTCCACCTTGTGGATCGCCTTGCCGATCCTGGCCTGCGCCGTCGTCGCCTGGCTGGCCTATGCCCAGTTCCAGGCCCGCTACCTGCGCAGCTTCGACGACCGCGCCACGCTGTTTTCGGGCGAGGCGCTGCGCCTGCCCGCCGACCTGGCCGGCCCCGGCCCCATCCGCGTGGTGCACTTCTGGGACCCGGCCTGCCCCTGCAACGTCGGCAACCAGCAACACCTGGCCGAGCTGCTGGAGCGTTTCGCGGGTGACGAAGTCGCCTTCTATGCGGTACGCAAGCCCGGCAGCCGAGGTCGGTTGCCAGCGTCCCTGAAGACTCTGCGCGAGTTGCCTGGGCTGCCGGGCAGCACGACTCTGCCGGCCAGTCCGGCCGTAGCCATCTGGGACCGCCAAGGCGCCTTGGTGTACGTTGGGCCGTACAGCGAAGGCGCCGTCTGCACCTCGGGCAACAGTTTCATCGAACCCATCCTCACCGCCCTGCGCGCCGGGCGCTCGGTGAGGGCCACCAACACCTTGGCCGTGGGCTGCTACTGCCCCTGGTCGGACCGCGAGGCCGCACTGTGAAACGTCGTTTGCTCATCGGCGCCTTGGGCGCGACTTCGATCCTGATCGCCGCCGGTGTCTGGTACCTGCACAGCAAACAACCGCAGCGCAGCGGCGAACAGGCCCTCGCCGGCCTGCAAGCGCCGGTCAGCGTGCGCTACGACGAGCGTGGCGTGCCGCACATCCAAGCCGACAGCGAAGCCGATCTGTACCGCGCCTTGGGCTACGTGCACGCCCAAGACCGCCTGTTCCAGATGGAAATGGTGCGGCGCCTGGCCCGTGGCGAGCTGGCCGAGGTGCTGGGCAGCGCGCTGCTGCCCACCGACCGCCTGTTCCGCAGCCTGCGCATTCGCGAGCAGGCCGCGCGCATGGTCGAGCGTGCCGACCACCAATCGCCGTCGTGGCAAGCGCTGGAGCGCTACCTGGACGGTGTCAACGCCTGGCAGGCCAGCCATCCAAGGCCCGTGGAGTTCGACCTGCTGGGCATCGCCGAGCGTCCTTTCACCGCCGAAGATACTCTGAGCGTGGCCGGCTACCTGGCCTACAGCTTCGCCGCCGCCTTCCGCACCGAGCCTGCGCTGACCTACGTGCGCGATCGGCTCGGCGCCGAGTACCTGGCGATCTTCGACCTCGACTGGCAGCCTGACGGAGCCGTGCCGCCCACACTGGCAGCCCAGGACTGGCGCAGCCTCGAAGGCCTGGCCCGGCTCAGCCGGCAGGCGCTGGGCGAGGCGGGCATCGCCCAGTTCGAAGGCAGCAACGCCTGGGCCGTGGCCGGCAGCCACACTCGCAGCGGCTACCCGCTGCTGGCGGGCGATCCGCATATCGGTTTCGCCGTGCCGTCGGTGTGGTACGAGGCCGAGCTGTCGGCACCGGGCTTCAACCTCCATGGCCACTTCCAGGCGTTGAACCCCTTCGCCCTGCTCGGCCACAACCGCGACTTCGGCTGGAGCCTGACCATGTTCCAGAACGACGACGTCGACCTGATCGCCGAAAAGCCGCACCCCACCGATCCCGATCAGGTGTGGGTCGACGGCCGCTGGCAGGCGCTGCGACACACCCAGCAGCGGATCGCGGTCAAAGGCCAGGCAGCGGTCACCCTCGACCTGCGTCGCTCGCCCCACGGCCCCATCGTCAACGACGTGCTGGGCGATGCCGCAGGCGCTGCGCCCATCGCCCTGTGGTGGGCCTTTCTGGAAACCGAGAACCCCATTCTCGAAGCCTTCTATCAGGTCAACCGCGCCGACAGTCTGGACAAGATGCGCGTGGCCGCCGCGCAGATCCACGCGCCGGGGCTGAACCTGGTGTGGGCCAACGCCCGCGGCGACATCGGCTGGTGGGCCGCGGCGCGGTTGCCGGTGCGCCCGCCGGGCGTGAACCCGACGTTCATCCTCGACGGCAGCAGCGCCCAGACCGACAAGCTCGGTTTCCAGCCATTCAGCGCCAACCCGCAGCAGGAGAACCCCGAGGCGGGCTACATCGTTTCGGCCAACGCGCAACCCGCCGCCGCCCAGCCGATCCCTGGCTACTACAACCTGCCCGACCGCGGCCGGCAATTGCAGCGCCAGCTCGCCGACCCGCACATGGCCTGGGACGTGCACAACAGCCAGGCGCTACAGCTGCAAACCGCCACCGACTACGGCCCGCGCACCCTGGCGCCGCTGCTCGGCACCCTGCGCCAGGTGGCCGAAGGCGTCGAGCAACGCGAGCTGGTCGAACAGCTGGCGGGCTGGACGGGCGACTACCCGCTCGACTCGACCAGCGCCACGCTGTTCACCCAGTTCCTCTACGAGCTGGCCTACGCCGCCCTGCACGACGAGCTGGGCGACACTTGGTTCGACATGCTGGTCAGCACCCGTGCCATCGACGCCGCACTGCCGCGCCTGGCCGCCGACGCCGACTCGCCCTGGTGGGCCTCGCGCGGCAGCGCCCAGGCCACCGACCGCACCGCCATCGTGCGCCTGGCCTGGCAGCGCAGCCTGGCGCATCTGGGCGAGCTGTACGGCAGCGACCCGAACGGCTGGCAATGGGGCAAAGCGCACACCCTCACCCACCGCCACCCCTTGGGGCAGCAGAAGCCGTTGAACCTGCTGTTCGATGTGGGGCCCTTCGCCGCGCCCGGCAGCCATGAAGTGCCGAACAACCTCTCGGCCAAGCTGGGCCCGGCGCCCTGGCCGGTGAACTACGGCCCGTCGACGCGACGCCTGATCGACTTCGCCGATGCCGGCCAGGCTTTGAGCATCAACCCGGTGGGCCAGAGCGGCGTGCCGTTCGACAGCCACTATGCCGACCAAGCCGAGGACTATGTGCAGGGGCGCTATCGCAGGGTGCGGATGGGAGTGATACCGGCGCAGAGCACGTTGCGGTTGCTGCCGGAAAGACGCTGAATCGGTGTAGGCCTGGGTAGGGCCGGCTATGCCGGCCATCGCGGCTAAAGCCGCTCCCACAGTTTTAACCTAGTGAAAACGGCCGGCTCGGCGCTTCGATCAACCGCGACGGTCAGCCAGCCCCGTAGTAGCGGCCGGTTCGGCGCTCCGATTAGCCGCGATGGCCGGCGTAGCCGGCCCAGCGCTCCTACAGTCCAGTGAGCTGCACCCTAAATACTGGACACCCGTTCCACCTTTGGGGTGCAGCTCACACCCCTGTGGGAGCGGCTTTAGCCGCGATGGCCGGCGTAGCCGGCCCAACCGCAGCAACACACTATCCTTCAGCCCTCATCACCCCTGCCACTTACCCCCTTCGACGATCACGCTTTCAGGCTTGGTGTCGTCGCTCAATTCCTTGCGCACGTACTGGTCGTACAGCTTGAGCAGGAATTTCTCCTCACCCAGCTTGGCCAGCTCGGCGTTGACCCAGTCGCGCAGCTCCGTATTGCCCTTTTTCACCGCCGGAGCGATCGGCGCTTCTTCGCCCAGCAATTGCGGCAGCACGCGATAGCCTGGGTTCTGCTTGGCCCAGCTGAACAGGATCAGGTTGTCCTGGGCATAGGCATCGCCACGGCCGTTGGCCAGGGCCTGCAGCGACTCGCTGTTCTTCTCGAACTTGAGCAGTTTCCAATCGGGATGGTTTTTGGTCAGCCAGATATCGGCCGTAGTGCCGGTGGTGACGATGGTGGTCTTGTCGGCCAGGTCGTCCAGGGATTTCACCGGGCTGCCGTCGGCGACCAGGGCCTGCACCGCCACACGCAGGTTGGGGTTGGTGAAGTCCACCGCTTCCTTGCGTTCCGGGGTGACGGTCATGTTGGCCAGGATCAGGTCGACCTTGTCGCTTTGCAGGAACGGGATGCGGCTGGCCGGCTCCACGGCCACGAACTCGACCTTGTTCTCGTCGCCGAGCAGGTCCTTGGCCAGACGCCGGCCGATGTCGGTGTCGAAGCCTACGTAACGGCCCTTTTCATCGACGAAGCCGAACGGCGGCTTGTCGGTGAAGACCCCGACGACCAGCTTGTCGCGGGCCTTGATGGTCTCCAGGTAGCGGGTCGAGGCAGCCGGTTTGGCCGCCGCCGCAGTGTCGCTTGATGCCGGTTTGTCGCAGCCGGCCAGCAGGGCCAGGCCGAGCAGCGAGAGCAGCAGTTTGCTGAAGGGGGCAGTTTTCATGACAGTTCCTTGTGTGGTGTCTTCGGCAGGCTTTCGACAAAGGAGAATTTGTCCAGGAACTGCTGCGCGCGTGCGGTTCGCGGTTGGCTGAAGAAGCTCTCGGGGTCGCTGTGTTCAAGGATCCTGCCGGCCTCCATGAACAGAATGCGGTCGGCCACCGCGCGGGCGAAGGCCATTTCATGGGTGACGATGAGCAGGGTCATGCCGTCGCGGGCCAGGCCCTGGATCACCTGCAGCACTTCCTTGACCATCTCCGGGTCCAGGGCGGCGGTGACCTCGTCGAACAACATCACCTGCGGGTTCATGCACAACGAGCGGACGATGGCGATGCGCTGCTGCTGGCCACCCGATAGCTGCCGGGGAAAAGCGTCGCGCTTGTCCAGCAGGCCGACCCGCGCCAGCAGCGCTTCGGCCTGCGCCAGGGCCTCGGCACGTGGGCGCTGCTGCACCTTGAGCGGGCCGAGCAACAGGTTGTCGATCACGCTCATGTGGCCGAACAGGTGGTAGCTCTGGAACACCATGCCCACCCGCTGGCGCACCTGGCGCCAATCGGTGCCGGGATGCAGTAGCTCCTGGCCGTCGAGGCGCAGGCTGCCGCTGTGAGCCTCCTCCAGGCCATTGAGGCAACGCAGCAAGGTGCTCTTGCCGCAGCCGCTGGGGCCGAGAATCACCACCACTTCGCCGGCCTGTACCTGCAGGTCGACGTCCTTGAGCACTTGGTGCTCGCCGAAGAACTTGTTGAAACCCTGGAATTCGATCAATGCGCTCATGAGTGGGCCCAGCGCCGTTCCAACGCGCGCGAGGCGGCGGAAAGCGGATAGCAGACGAAGAAGAAGAACAGAAACAGCACGCCGTAGATCAGCACCGATTCGTAGGTGCGCTCGATGATCTGCTGGCCGGCCTTGATGACCTCGACCACGCCGATCAGTACGGCCAGGGAACTGGTCTTGACGATGCGCGTGTAGATGTTGATGGTCGGCGGGGTCATGCGCTTGAGCGCCTGGGGCAGCAGCACGAAACCGTACAGCTGCGGCCCCGACAGCCCGATGGACAAACCCGCCTCGCGCTGGCCGCGCGGCAGCGAGGTCAATGCGCCGCGCACCACCTCGCCGATTTCGCTGGCGCCCCACAGCCCCAGCACCAGCACCGCGCACCAGAAGCTCGGAATGCTCAAGGCGAAGAAGATTGGCAAGCCGAAGAACACCAGGTACAACCAGACCAGCACCGGAATGGCGCGAAACAGCTCCAGGTACACCTGCAAGACGAGGTTCAGCCAACGCTTGCCCAGTGTCGACAACACGCCGTACAGCACGCCGCCCAAGGTCGCGAAGACGATGCCTAAGGCCGAAATGGCCAAGGTCTGCGCCGCGCCCCTGGCCAGTTGCGGCAGGGACACCAGCAGCAACTCAATTGCCGAACTGGCCATGTTGCAGCCTCCTTTCGACGTGGCGCAGCAGCAGCGACAGGGGCAGGAACAGCAGCAGGCACAACAGCGTCAGCACCGTGAGCATTTCGTAGGTCTTGTAGTACAGGGCGATGTAGTTCTTGGTCGTGTAGAGGATTTCCGGCACCGCCACTGCCGACACCACGGTGGTTTCCTTGAGCAGGAAGACGAAGTTGGCGAACAGCGCCGGCAGGCTCAGGATGCCTGCTTGGGGCAGGATCACGTGGCGCAGCAACTGGCCTTCGGACAAGCCGATCGAACGGCCGGATTCGAGCTGCGCGCGCGGCACCGCCTCGACCCCGGCGCGCAGCACCTCGGTGAGGTAGGCGCCGCCCATGAAGGTCATGGTGACGATCGCCGCGGTGAAGCCCGACACCTTCACGCCCAGGCTGGGCAAGGCGAAATAGACGAAGAACAGTTGGATGAGCAGCGGCGTGTTACGCGCCAGTTCCACATAGCCTTTGACCAGACGCCCCAGGTACGGTGTACGCAGTACCAGGATCGCCGCATTGAGCACGGCCACCAGCAACGAGGTGCAGATGGCGATCAGCCCTACCTGCAAGGTGACGCCGACGGCGCTGAAGAAGGCTGGCAAGGTGCTCAGCATGAAGGCGGTATCGAACGTCATGGCAGGCGTCTCGACACACGTTGGACGGGGTACGGCATCGTAGATATTCCAGGGGCGACGCGAGGGTGGCTCGGCGTCGCAGATAATCTTGGGAGCGGGCCGGTGGGCGCCGCAGGTAGACTCTAAAGGCATAAGAATTTTTTTCTAAATATCTTTATTGCATATCTATATCTCCTGAACCCATCGCTGGAATTGCTCCTCGGCGCTCCTTCTCCGCCATTGGGTTCAAGCCCTTTGATGCCTGGTTTCACTACGCCTGCAAGCCACTCGAACCGCCAGAAACGAAAACGCCGACGCAAAAGCGTCGGCGTTGTCCGGAGCAGGTTCGAAGCGGCGAATTAGAACGCCGGCAGTACTGCGCCTTGGTATTTCTTCTCGATGAAGGCCTTCACTTCCGGGCTGGTCAGCGCCTTGGCCAGCTTCTGGATGGCGTCGCTGTCCTTGTTGTCGGGGCGCGCTACCAGGAAGTTGACGTAAGGCGAATCACTGCCTTCGATGACCAGGGCGTCCTTGGCCGGGTTCAGACCCGCTTCCAGCGCGTAGTTGGTGTTGATCATGTCCAGGTCGACCTGGTCCAGCACGCGCGGCAGCATGGCCGATTCCAGTTCGCGGAACTTGAGACCCTTCTTGTTCTCGGCGATGTCCTTGGGCGTCGCCAGGGCGTTGGTCGGGTCTTTCAGGGTGATCAGACCGGCCTTCTGCAACAGCAACAAGGCGCGACCGCTGTTGCTGCCCTCGTTGGGGATGGCGACGGTAGCGCCCTGCTTCAGCTCGTCCAGGCTCTTGACCTTCTTCGAGTAGCCGCCGAAGGGCTCGACGTGTACGCCGACCACGGTTTCCAGGTGCGTGCCCTTGCCTTCGTTGAAGCTGTTGAGGTAAGGCAGGGTCTGGAAGTAGTTGGCGTCCAGACGCTTCTGGTCGACCTGCACGTTGGGCTGCACGTAGTCGGTGAAGACCTTGATCTCCAGGTCCACACCCTCTTTGGCCAGGGTCGGCTTGATCAGCTCGAGGATCTCGGCATGCGGGATCGGCGTGGCGGCGACCACCAGTTTCTCGGCGGCACTGGCCAGGCCCGCGAACGAAAGAGCAGCGGCCAGGGCCGTGGTCAACAGGGTCTTCTTCATAGCGTTCCTCAAGGATTCGATGACCATCGGCGATGGCGGAGTCGGATACCGACCCCAAGCTGCGGCCGGCGTGAAGCGGAAGATACCGGGATTGCTTATGCCTTCACAATCTATTTCAACGAGTGCTTTATGCCAAAAAAGCACAGCGTTATAACCGCTGGCTCAAGGCCAGGTTCTAGCCCACCCTGCCATTGCCTCAGCCCAGCGCCGCCAGGGCCTGGGCCAGGGTTTCGCGTAGGCGCGCCAGGGTCTGCGGCTCACGGCTGCGCGCGATCTGCGCGGCATCCGTGGCCAACGCCGTGATCGGATCGTGCGGGGTCAGACCCAGGTCTTGAGCTTGGATTTCATCGTCGCCGCTGGTCAGCAAGGCGAAATGGATGACGTTTTCCAACTCGCGGGTGTTGCCGGGCCAGTCGTGGGCTTCGAGTGCCAGTTGCGCCGCTTCGCTGAGCAGCGGCAAGGGCCGGTCCAGCCGTGCGCTATAGATGCCGACGAAATACTCGGCCAACGGCAGAATGTCGCCCACCCGCTCGCGCAGGGCCGGCAGCACCAGTTCGCCTTCGTGCAGATAACGGTACAGGCCTTCGTTGAAACGGCCCGCGCGTACGGCGCCGGCCAGTTCGATACTCGAGGCCGCCACCAGGCGTACGTCCACCGCCTGCGGCTGCTGCGCACCGACCCGTGTCACTTCGCGGTTTTCCAGGGCGGCCAGCAGCTTGCCCTGGATGGCCAGGGGCAGGTCGGCGATTTCGTCCAGGTACAGGGTGCCGCCGTTGGCCGAGCCGAACCAGCCGGCGCGTCCACTGGCGGTGCCGCCCTGGCTGCCGGCGCGGTAGCCGAACAACTCGGCATCGGCATAGGTGGGGCTGATCGCAGCGCAGTTGACCGACACGAACAGGCCGCTGCGGTCGCTGGCCCGATGCACATGCCTTGCCAGCAGCTCCTTGCCGGTGCCGGTCTCGCCACGGATCAGCACCGGTACGGGCAGCGGCGCCAGACGTTCGAGCTGCTCACGCAGCTGCTGGGAGCGGGCATCGACGAACACCAGCGCCTTGGCGCGGATGCTCAGCGGGCTTTTATCGAGTTCGGGAAAGGTCAGCAGCGGCTGGCCGAACGTATGTTGCAGACTCATGGAGGTGCTCCAGGCAGACGCTCCGTACACGGCGCCTGCGGCGATGCGAAAGGTGGCGGCGTCGCTCAGGCGCGGCGCAACAGGTGTTGCTCGGCGCGGCCCTGAAGACGGTAAAGAAAGGCGAAGCCTTGCTCCCAGCGCTCATGGCCGGACTTGACGTTGATGTGCCCGGCGCCGGGCAACAGCCCCATCTCCGCGCCCCAGGCCTGGGCCAGGAACACGGCGCGTGGCACGCTGACCGCCGCGTCGTTGTCGGCGCTCACCACCTGGGTGGCGAACGGCAGGCGCTGCAACGGAATCGGCGCGAAATTGCGCAATGCCGGCGCGCAACCGGCGCGCTCGACGTCGGCCGGCGCTACCAGCAAAGCGCCGCGCACCTGTTGCAACAGCCGCGCATCGGCCTGGGCGGCCCAATGGGCCACGGTGACGCAGCCTAGGCTGTGGGCCACCAGAATCACCGGCGAAGCGTCGGCGAGGATGGCTTGCTCCAGCGCGGCGACCCAATCGTCGCGCTGCGGCGTGATCCAATCGGCCTGCTCGACTCGGCTGCTGTTGGGCAAGGTGCGCTGCCAGTGGCTTTGCCAATGGTCGTCTGGCGATCCTTGCCAGCCCGGCACGATCAAGTAGCGGATCGTTTCGTTGCGCATGGGGAAGCTCCCTGAAATGTGTCGATTTCGGGGGAGTATAAAGCTGCTTTTATATACTTAAAGGAATAATGGGCTATTTATTAATAACCATAATATCTATGCGAAAAAGCTTACCTCCAATCGGGAGGTCTCGATAGGGCATGAAAAAGCCGCCCCGAGGGGCGGCTCTTTTCCATCGCTGGCGCGCCTTACAGCTGAGGGCCTGCCGCGACGATGGCGTCGGAGACGTCGAACTTCTTGAAGTTCTCGACGAACAGCTTGGCCAGGCCTTTGGCGGCCTCGTCGTAGGCCGCTTGATCAGCCCAGGTGTTGCGTGGGTTGAGCAGCTGGGTATCGACGCCCGGAACGGCCTTGGGCACATCGAGGTTGATGGTGGCGACGTGCTCGGTTTCGGCACCGATCAGCGCCCCGCTCTGGATCGCAGCGATCACCGCGCGGGTGGTGGGGATGTTGAAACGCTTGCCCACACCGTAGCCACCGCCGGTCCAGCCGGTGTTGACCAGATAGACCTTCGAGCCGAAGCCGTTGATGCGCTTGATCAGCAGCTCGGCGTACTCGCCAGCCGGACGCGGGAAGAACGGCGCGCCGAAGCAGGTGGAGAAGGTCGACTTGATGCCGCTACCCGAACCCATTTCGGTGGAACCGACCAGCGCGGTGTAGCCGGACAGGAAGTGGTAGGCCGCCTGCTCGTTGTTGAGGATCGACACGGGCGGCAGTACGCCGGTCAGGTCGCAGGTCAGGAAGATCACCGCGTTGGGCTCGCCGCCGAGGTTCTGTTCCGAACGCTTGGCCACGTGCTCCAGCGGGTAGGCCGCGCGGCTGTTCTGGGTCAGGCTGACGTCGGTGTAGTCGGCGTGCTTGGCCTCGTCGATGACGACGTTTTCCAGTACCGCGCCGTGCTTGATGGCTTTCCAGATGACCGGCTCGTTCTGCTCGGAGAGGTCGATGCACTTGGCATAGCAACCGCCTTCCATGTTGAACACCACGCCCTCGCCCCAGCCGTGCTCGTCGTCACCGATCAGGTAACGGCTTTCGTCGGCCGACAGGGTGGTCTTGCCGGTGCCGGACAGGCCGAAGAACAGCGTCACGTCGCCGTCTTCGCCGATGTTGGCGGCGCAGTGCATGGGCAGCACGTCGGCGGCCGGCAGCAGGAAGTTCTGCACCGAGAACATGGCTTTCTTCATTTCGCCGGCGTAGCGCATGCCGGCGATGAGGACTTTTTTCTGCGCGAAGTTGATGATCACGCAACCGTCGGAGTGGGTGCCGTCACGCTCGGGTACGCACTCGAAGTTGGCGACGTTGAGCACTTGCCACTCGTCGCGACCGGCCGGGTTGTACTGCTGCGGGTTGATGAACAGGCAACGGCCGAACAGGTTCTGCCAGGCGGTTTGCGTGGTCATCTTGACCGGCAGGTAGTGCTCGGCGGAGGCCCCTACGTGGACGTAGGAAACGAAGTGGTCCTGGGCGTCGTTGAAGGCCTGCACGCGGTCCCACAGGGCGTCGAACTTGTCGGCCGGGAACTTGCGGTTGATCGGGCCCCAGGCAATCGCTTCTTGCGTGGAGGGCTCTTCGACGATGAAACGATCAGCCGGCGAGCGGCCAGTACGGTGGCCGGTTTCCACAACCAGCGCGCCTGTATCGGCCAGCACGCCTTCACCGCGGGACAGCGCTTCTTTTACCAGTTCATCGACGCTGAGGTCGGTGTGCACGGTGTTGTTGGCTTGCGTCATGAGGCTTCCTCATCCGGCCCGAGGCCGAGTGCTCCGAACGTTTTTGTAGTCGTCTGTAAATAACTACTACAGTGGAAAAAAGTGGCCGGATTATGCCAGAAACGCCCAAAAAAAGTAGACCCCTCCTGTCAGAACGGGGGTTTAGCGCAATTCGACAGGAGAATGTCTTGGGCTTAAACGTTTCAGTGGCGAGTTTCTGAGGGCGTCTCGGTGCCACCACCGTGGAACAGCTGTTCCACGTCGCTGATGTCGAAGACATAACGCTCGTTGCAGAACTGGCAGTCGACCTCTACCTGCCCACCGCACTCTTCGACCAAGGCCAATGCGTCGGCCTCGCCCAGGCTCGCCAGCGCATTGCCGGAACGTTCGCGCGAGCAGCTGCAATGGAAGCGCAGCGACTGCCCGTCGAACAGGCGCACGGCGTCTTCGTGGAACAGCCGGTGCAGCAGGGTTTCGTTGCTCTCGGCCCACTCCTCGGCCTTGAGCGTGCTGGCCAGGGCCAGAACGTGCTGCCAGCTTTCCTCGCGCTCTTCGTCATCGGGCTGACGATCCACCGGCAGTTGCTGCAGCAACAGGCCACGGGCCTTGCCCTGGCTGGCGTCGAGCCAGAAGCGGGTGTTGAGCTGCTGCGATTGCAGGAAGTAGTTGGTGAAGCATTCGGCGATGTCGGCGCCGTCGAGGTCGACCGTGCCCTGATAGCGCTGGCCCTTGATCGGGTCGATGGTCAACGTGAGGTGGCCGTCGGGCATCAGCTCGGCCAGGGACGCCTGCGCCGGGATCTGCTCGGCCTCGTAGCGGGCGACCCCGCGGATTTCGTGCGCGCTCGAGCACTCGACCATCAACAGGGGAATCGGGCCCGAAGAGCGCGCCTGCAGGATCAGCAGGCCGTCGAACTTCAAGGCGCCGATGAGCAGGGCCGTGGCCGCCATCAGTTCGCCGAGCAAGGCCGCGACCGGCGCAGGATAGGCATGACGGGCCAGCACCTGGGCGTAGCTGTCGTCGAGCGATACCCATTCGCCGCGAATGTCGCGGTCGTCGAAAAGGAAACGCTGGGTGAAATCGGTGTCGGGCATATCGCTCATAAATTCCGCAGTTCGGGTATCTGAAAATAATGTCAAAATATTGTGAAGCGGAGGAAATCCCGCTACCGAGCGCTGTCACAAGCGCTCTTATTTTTTGCTGCTGATTAGAAGGTATCTTATGGACAATCAACCACTGTTCCAAGCCAGGTGGCGTTGGGGCCCATTGGCAGCCTGCACCGCGCTGCCCATCGCCTTACTGTGTTTCTGGTTGTGGCCGTTTGGCCAGATCCTTTGCCTGACTTTCGACGAGTGGCTGTTCCACACGCTCAACGCACCACTGGCGAGCAACACCACCTGGCGCCTGATCTGGACCGTCGGCAGCCTGCGCCCCTTCGACATCGTCGTGGGCCTGATCATGCTGGCGCTGCTGATCCGCGGTGATTGGGTGTTCAGGGCTTTCCAGGTACGCGAAGCCTTCTTCGGCTTTCTGGTCACCCTGCTCCTGTTAGTGGTGATTCGCGCCCTGTTTTCCAAGTGGGTCGACGCCATGGGTTGGCAACACGCCAGCCCGTCGATGCAGTTCGACAGCGCCGTGCACCTGAGCGACTACTACCCGAACCTGGAAAAATCCTGGGAGCTGAAGGACCGTTCGAGCAAGAGCTTCCCCGGCGACCATGCCTCGGTGCTGCTGATCTGGGCACTGTTCATGAGCCTGTTCGCCCGCCGTTCGCTGCAGCATGTGGCGATCTGGGCCTTGGCGCTGCTGTTCATGCTGCCGCGCCTGGTCGCCGGTGCCCATTGGGGCCAGGACGACTACATCGGCGGCCTGTTGATGGCCGTGCTGGCCCTGGGCTGGAGCTGCTTCACCCCGTTCGCCGCCAAAGCGAGCGCAGCCCTGGTGCGCTGGACGGCGCCGCTGTTCCGCGGCTTGCAGAAGCTGCCGCTGATCAAGGGCATGAGTATCGTCAACCGCGTCTGAGACGCGCAGGCGGGACGCTGCTGCAGCGCCGTCCCGCCTGGCCCGCCGCTGCCCGTCGAGAGCGGCGCGCGTCAGTCGAAATGGCCGTGCAACTGGTGGATCTGCCGCCGCTGCTTCTTGTTCGGCCGCCCATCGGTGGTCATGCCCACGGCGCCGGCCTTGCGCAATTCGGCAGCTTTCTCGCGCTGGCGGATGCTCTCTTCGGTCTCCTCGTACAGCGTCTGCGCCTCGGGCGCGCCACGGCGCACCGTAGACAGCGCCTTGACCACCACGGTCTTTTCGTCGAAGCCCATGCGCAACACGAACTGGTCGCCCACACGGGGCTCCTTGCCCGGCTTGCAGCGCTCGCCGCGGCAGTGCACCTTGCCGCTCTCGATGGCGGCCTTGGCCAGGGCGCGGGTTTTGTAGAAGCGTGCGGCCCAGAGCCATTTGTCGAGGCGGACCTTGTCGTCGTCTTCGGCCTTGTTCGTCATCTTTTTCCCTCGAATTCTTTCGTTCGAAGAACTGTACTACCTTCACTTGCGGATGCAAAAAGTCCGTGCGGTGCTTACAGTGCACCACCTTATCCGCAGGGCATGTTTCGTGAAGACATTTGACCATCTGAGTGTGATCGGCCTGCGCGAGTGGGTCGCCCTGCCGGGCCTGGGCGTCGCCGGCCTACGGGCCAAGATCGACACCGGCGCCAGCACCTCCAGCCTGCATGCCACCGAGATCGAGCCGTTCGAGCGCGACGGCCAGCCGTGGGTGCGCTTCATTGCCCACCTGGGCACGCTGACCCGGCAGCGGCATCTGCCCTGCGAAGCACCGCTGGTGTCGATCAAACGGGTCAGAAGCTCCAACGGCCACACGCAGACGCGCTACGTCATCCGTACCACCTTGGCGCTGGGCGATCGGGTCTGGGACGTGGAATTCACCCTGACCTGCCGCAAAAGTATGCGATATCGACTTTTGATTGGCTCGAAAGCTCTCGTCCACGGTCAATTGGTAGTGAACCCAGGATTGAAATACGTTCAGGACAAACCGGCCTATCCGGCCGCTACTTTCCCCGCCACAGGTGTCGCATGAAGATCGCCGTGCTTTCGCGCAATCCGCGTCTGTATTCCACCCGCCGTCTGGTCGAGGCTGGCACCCAGCGTGGCCATGAGATGGTGGTCATCGATACGCTCCGCGCGTACATGAACATCGCCAGCCATAAGCCGCAGATCCACTACCGGGGCAAGCCCCTGGAAGGCTTCGATGCAGTCATCCCGCGCATCGGCGCGTCGGTGACGTTCTACGGCTGCGCGGTGTTGCGCCAGTTCGAGATGATGGGGGTCTACCCGCTGAACGAATCAGTGGCCATCGCCCGCTCGCGCGACAAGCTGCGCTCGCTGCAACTGCTGTCGCGTCGCGGCATCGGCCTGCCGGTCACAGGCTTCGCCCACTCGCCCGACGACATTCCCGACCTGATCCAGATGGTCAATGGCGCGCCGCTGGTGATCAAGGTGCTCGAAGGCACCCAAGGCATCGGTGTGGTGCTGTGCGAAACCACCAAGGCCGCCGAATCGGTGATCGAAGCCTTCATGGGCCTGAAGCAGAACATCATGGTCCAGGAGTACATCAAGGAAGCCGGTGGCGCCGACATCCGCTGCTTCGTGGTGGGCGACAAGGTCATCGCTTCGATGAAGCGTCAGGCCAAGCCCGGGGAGTTTCGCTCGAACCTGCACCGTGGCGGTGTCGCCAGCCTGATCAAGATCACTCCCGAAGAGCGCATGACGGCCATTCGCGCGGCCAAGGTCATGGGCTTGAGCGTGGCCGGGGTCGACATCCTGCGCTCCAACCATGGCCCGCTGGTCATGGAGGTCAACTCCTCGCCCGGCCTGGAAGGCATCGAGGTCACCACCAGCAAGGACGTGGCCGGCATGATCATCGAGCATCTGGAAAAGAACGGCGGGCCCAACCAGACCCGTACCAAGGGTAAAGGCTGAAAACGACAAGGCCCGATACGTATCGGGCCTTTTCATTTCGGCAGTGGGTCAGACGGCGTTGCGCGGAAGCATCAACCCCAGGGGCAAGCGCACCCGCGCTTCGATACCGCCGCCCGAGCGGTTGCGCAGTTCGACATTGCCGCCGTGCTGCGCGGCGATCCGTTTGACGATGGCCAGCCCCAGGCCGGTGCCCTTGCCGCCCCGCGCCCGGTCGCCACGGATGAACGGGTTGAAGATGCTTTGCAGCTCCGATTCGTCGATGCCGGTGCCGCGGTCGAGCACGCTCAGCACCACATAGGGCGCGCTGTGGTCGCCGGACACATAGGCCGCGACCTCCACGCCCTGCCCGGCATGGTGCAGGGCATTGCCGATCAGGTTGTCGAGCATGCGCTTGAGCGATATCCGCCGCAGCGGAAACGGCGGAATCGGCTCCAGGCACAGGCGCACCCGCTCTTCGGGTTGGTTGTAGGGGTCGACCACGTCGTGGATCAGGTCGTTGAGGTCGAGTTCTTCGACCGGCTCGTCGCGGCCATCGCGGATGAAGGCCAGAAACTGGTCGAGGATGGCGTCCATGTCTTCGATGTCGCGCACCATGTCGTCGGCCAGATCGCCCTCCGAGCCCATCAGCGACAACGACAGCCGCAACCGCGTCAAGGGTGTGCGCAGGTCGTGGGAGACCCCGGCCAGCATCAGCTCGCGCTCGCGCCCGGCCTGTTCGACGTCTTCGGCCATCTGGTTGAACGAGCGATAGACCTCGGCCATTTCGCTGGGCGTATCGCTGATCGGCAGGCGCACGCTGCGCCCCTGGCCCAGCTGCCGGGCGGCGAACACCAGGCGCTTGAGCGGTTGGTTGAGCTGACGCACGAAGATCCACGCCGACGCCGTGGACAGCAGGCCGATGGCCAGGAACCAGCCCAGCACGTTCCAGATCTTCTGCCCGCGTAGCGGGTGCGGGTACAACGGCACCTTGAGCCAGCCCGGCCCCAGGCTCGGCGCGTTGACCCACAGCGCGGGCGGTGCGTGGATGCGCAGCCGCACCTCGGTGTCCTCGCCCAGCTCGGCCTGCATCTGGCGCTGGTAGATCTCGCTGTACGGCCAGTGCTGCTCGCCCTCGGGCACCCCGGCGCCGGTCACGCGGATCAGCCCGGCCGCTTCGGCGATGCGGTCGCGGTTCTCTTCGTCCGCCGCCCAATACGCGCGCAGGGTCAGGGCCACGCCATGGCTGTACTGGCGGTCGACCAGCACGTCTTCGTTCATCAGCAGGTACACCAATGTCAGTGCCTTGGAGAACAGCACGACGATCAGCACCAGCCAGAGGGTGCGGGAGAAGAAGCTTTGCGGAAACCAGAGGGGCGTTTTCATCGGCACGACTACTGTGGGGCAAGGCCGAGACGCGCTCGACGAAATGGCAGGATGGATACAGACGCAAGCAGGGCGACCCCTGGGGATCGCCCTGCTGCTGGACCGTCGCCCTGCCGGCGGCGCTTCATTTGCCGGCGTTGCCGTCCGGCACGAAGACATAACCCACGCCCCAGACGGTCTGGATGTAGCGCGGCTTGGACGGGTCGGGCTCGATCATGCGGCGCAGGCGCGAGATCTGCACGTCGATGGAGCGCTCCAGCGCATCCCATTCGCGGCCACGGGCCAGGTTCATCAGCTTGTCGCGGGTCAGCGGCTCGCGGGCGTGCATGACCAGCGCCTTGAGCACGGCGAATTCGCCCGTGGTGAGCATGTGGGTTTCGTCGCCGCGCTTGAGCTCGCGGGTGGCCAGCGACAGCTCGTAGTCGCCGAAGGTGACGGTTTCGTCTTCGCTGCCCGGCGCGCCCGGTACACTGGGCGACTGCCGGCGCAGCACGGCTTTGACCCGGGCGACCAGTTCGTCGGGGTTGAACGGTTTGGCCAGGTAGTCGTCGGCGCCCAGCTCCAGACCCTTGATGCGGCTCAGTTCGTCGCCCTTGGCGGTGAGCATGATGATCGGGATCTGGTTGTTAGAGGCACGCAGACGACGGCAGGCCGACAGGCCGTCTTCGCCGGGAAGCATGAGGTCGAGCACCACCAGGTTGAAGACTTCGCGCGCCAGCAAGCGGTCCATGTGCTCGACGTTGGGCACCGCGCGCACGCGATAGCCCTTGCTGGTGAAGAAACGCTCGAGCAGGCTGCTCAACCCGGGATCGTCATCGACGATGAGAATCTTCTCGCCTTCAACGTTGTTCGCAGTGCCACTCATGAATAGCTCCTCTGATGTCGGTGCGCATTATGGCGTAGCCGTTAAAGGCGCGTGTTCGGTGCATTGTTAACAGATTTTTCCCAAGGTGCCACTTCCCTGCCTCCGGCGCTGGCCTGAGGCTATCACCGCACGCCGGACGCGATGGGTATAATGCGCCGCTTTCATCGCGGTGGCCGGCGCCGGGCGCCTTCCGCAGCCTTCAGTATTCACACATTGTCAGGTGGTTTTCATGGACAGCATCAACAGCCGTATCGCCGAGGAACTGGGCGTTCGCCCACAACAGGTCGAGGCGGCCGTGGCCCTGTTGGACGAAGGCTCGACGGTGCCCTTCATCGCCCGTTACCGCAAAGAAGTCACCGGCAGCCTCGACGACACCCAGTTGCGCCACCTCGACGAACGCCTGCGCTACCTGCGCGAACTCGACGAGCGCCGTGCCAGCATCCTGTCCAGCATCCAGGAGCAAGGTAAGCTGACCCCGGAGCTGGCCCGCGACATCAACCTGGCCGACACCAAGACGCGCCTCGAAGACCTCTACCTGCCCTACAAGCAAAAGCGCCGCACCAAGGGCCAGATCGCCCTGGAAGCCGGCCTCGGCGAGCTGGCCGACACCCTCTTCGACGACCCGCAACGCGCGCCGGAAAGCGAAGCGGCGCGCTTCGTCGACGCCGACAAAGGCGTGGCCGACGTCAAGGCCGCGCTGGAAGGCGCCAAGTACATCCTCATGGAGCGCTTCGCCGAGGACGCCGCGCTGCTCGAGAAGCTGCGTACCTTCCTAAAGCAGGAAGCGGTGCTCAGCGCCCGCCTGGTGCCCGGCAAGGAAGAGGAAGGCGCCAAGTTCCGCGACTACTTCGCCCACGACGAAGTGCTGCGCAACGTCCCCTCGCACCGCGCCCTGGCGATCTTCCGCGGGCGCAACGAAGGCGTGCTGGGCGCGGCGCTCAAAGTCGGCGAGGAACTGCCCGGCACGCTGCACCCGTGCGAGCTGATGATCGGCCAGCACGTGGGCATCGCGCAGCAGGGCCGCCCGGCCGACAAATGGCTGGCCGAAGTGGTGCGCTGGACCTGGAAGGTCAAGCTCTACACCAGCCTGGAAACCGACCTGTTCGGCGAGCTGCGCGAGAAGGCCGAGAGCGAGGCGATCAACGTCTTCGCCCACAACCTGCACGACCTGCTGCTGGCCGCCCCCGCCGGCCCGCGCACCACCCTGGGCCTGGACCCTGGCCTGCGCACCGGCTGCAAGGTGGCCGTGGTCGATGCCACCGGCAAGCTGCTCGACACCGCCACCGTCTACCCGCACGCGCCGCGCAACGACTGGGACCGCACCCTCGCCGTGCTGGCCGCGCTGTGCGCCAAGCACTCGGTGGAACTGCTGGCCATCGGCAACGGCACCGCCAGCCGCGAGACCGACAAGCTGGCGGCCGATCTGATCAAGCTTTACCCGGCCCTGAAAATGACCAAGGTCATGGTCTCCGAGGCCGGCGCCTCGGTGTATTCGGCCTCGGAACTGGCCGCCCGCGAATTCCCCGACCTGGACGTGTCGATCCGTGGCGCGGTGTCCATCGCCCGCCGCTTGCAGGACCCGCTGGCCGAGCTGGTGAAGATCGACCCCAAATCCATCGGCGTCGGCCAGTACCAGCACGATGTGTCGCAACTCAAACTGGCGCGCGGCCTGGACGCGGTGGTCGAAGACTGCGTGAACGCCGTGGGCGTGGACGTCAACACCGCCTCGGTGGCGCTGCTCACGCGCATCTCCGGGCTCAACGCCACCCTGGCGCAGAACATCGTCGCCCACCGCGACGCCAACGGCCCGTTCGCCACCCGCGCAGCGCTGAAGAAGGTCAGCCGCCTGGGCGAGAAGACCTTCGAGCAGGCCGCAGGCTTCCTGCGCGTGATGAACGGCGACAACCCGCTCGACGCCTCGGCGGTGCACCCGGAGGCCTACCCGCTGGTGCAGCGCATCGCCGCCAACACCGACCGCGACATCCGCTCGCTGATCGGCGACAGCGGCTTCCTCAAGCGCCTGGACCCCAAGCGTTTCACCGACGAAACCTTCGGCCTGCCGACCGTCACCGACATCCTCCAGGAACTGGACAAGCCCGGCCGCGACCCGCGCCCGGAGTTCAAGACCGCGACCTTCCAGGACGGCGTCGAAGACCTCAAGGACCTGCAACCGGGCATGATCCTCGAAGGCGTGGTGACCAACGTCACCAACTTCGGCGCCTTCGTCGACATCGGCGTGCACCAGGACGGCCTGGTACACATCTCGGCGCTGTCGGAGAAGTTCGTCAAGGACCCGCGCGAAGCGGTCAAGGCCGGCGACGTGGTCAAGGTCAAGGTCATGGAAGTGGACATCCCGCGCAAGCGCGTGGGCCTGTCGATGCGCATGGGCGACACCCCGGGCGAGAAGGTCGACGGCCCGCGCGGCGGCAACCGCG
The DNA here is from genome assembly GCF_002434265.1 of Pseudomonas sp. UBA6562. GTDB lineage: Bacteria > Pseudomonadota > Gammaproteobacteria > Pseudomonadales > Pseudomonadaceae > Aquipseudomonas. The sequence goes on from NZ_DJJS01000006.1 coordinate 655,923, forward strand.
GCAGTGCCGGCAATCGCCCGCAGCAGGCGCCGCGCCCGCGTGAGACCGCCACCCCGGCACCGGCCAACAACGCCATGGCGTCGCTGTTCGCCAATGCCCGGCAACTGAAGAAGAAGTGACCCTCGACGCCGACGTGCCCGCACGCGACAGGCACGTCGGCGACGCATGGGGAACCTTCTTCCGCCGCTAGCTCACCAACGGGTATCTACGGTATTTTTCGAGGGTATTTTCGATAGTGCCGGGGCACTGCCGGAACGCGTAATCAGGCGACAACGCCAGTTCCTTTTTACCTACCCTTGTAGACCGTCACCTCTACCCCCATAGTGGGGCGACTGACGCGTGAAGGAATCCATCTTGAGCGACCTCCTCAACCGCCGCCTGAGCCTGCTCGGCGCCAATCTTCCTCTGCTCGCGCAGTGCCTTCACGGCATCGAACGTGAATGCCTCCGGGTGACCGCCGACGGTCGCCTGGCCCAGACGCCGCACCCCCACACCCTGGGTTCGGCGCTGACCAACGAGCAGATCACCACCGACTATTCCGAATCGCTGCTCGAATTCATCACCCCTGCCCTGGCCGATCCGGCCCAGGTGCTGGACCAGCTCGAAGAGATCCACCGTTTCGTCTACACACGGCTCGGCGACGAGTACCTGTGGAGCCCTTCGATGCCCTGCCCGCTGCCGACCGAGGAAAACATCCCGATCGCCGAGTACGGCACCTCGAACATCGGCCAGCTCAAGCACGTGTACCGCAAGGGCCTGGCTCTGCGCTACGGCCGCACCATGCAGTGCATCGCCGGCATCCACTACAACTTCTCCTTGCCCGAAGCCCTGTGGCCTTTGCTACGCGACGACGAAAGCAGCGAGGAAAGCGACCGCGATTTGCAGTCGCGCATGTACATCGGCCTGATCCGCAACTTCCGCCGCTACAGCTGGCTGTTGATGTACCTGTTCGGCGCCTCGCCGGCGTTGGACGCAGGCTTCCTGCGCGGCCGCGCGCACCAGCTGGAAACCTTCGACGCCAATACCCTGTACCTGCCCTACGCCACCAGCCTGCGCATGAGCGACCTGGGCTACCAGAGCGAAGCCCAGGCGTCCCTCACGCCGTGCTACAACGACCTGGAAAGCTACACCGACAGCCTGCGCCAGGCCGTGGCCACGCCCTACCCGCCCTACGTCGAGGTGGGCACGCACAAGGACGGCGAATGGGTGCAGCTCAACACCAACGTGCTGCAGATCGAAAACGAGTACTACTCCAACATCCGCCCCAAGCGCGTCGCCTACACCGGCGAACGCCCGATCCAGGCTCTGGTCGCGCGCGGCGTGCAGTACGTCGAAGTGCGCTGCCTGGACATCAACCCCTTCCTGCCGACAGGCATCGACCTGCCGCAGTCGCGCTTCCTCGACGCCTTCCTGCTGCTCTGCGCGCTGGACGACAGCCCACAGCTGACCAATGGCGAATGCGCACAGTGCTCGAACAATTTCCTCGCCGTGGTCAAGGAAGGCCGCCGTCCAGGGCTGGAACTGCACCGCGACGGCCAGGCGATCGCCATGAAGGGATGGGCCAACGAGCTGCTCGCGCGCATCGCGCCGTTCGCCGAGCGGCTGGACCAGAGCCACGGCGGCGGCGAGCACGTCAGTGCCTTGGCCCTGCAACAGGCCAAAGTCGAAGACGCGTCCCTGACCCCATCGGCGCGCGTGCTGGCCGCCATGCAGCAGCACGGTGAAGGCTTCACCGCGTTCTCCATGCGCCAGACCCTGGCCCACGCCGAGGCCCTGCGCAGCAAGCCGCTGGATGCCGAACGCCAGCAGCACTTCGAAGCACTGGCGCGCAATTCCCTGGTCGAGCAGACGCGCCTGGAGCAGGAGGAAGTCGGTGATTTCGACCTGTTCGTCGGTTCCTACCAGGCCAGCATCCTGGCAATCAGTACCTGATGAACCGCGTTGCGGGCCCGCGCCGGCCGCGGGCCAGCAGCCAGGCGAGGATCGAAGCGATCCTCGCCGCGGCGCGCGAACTGTTGTCCGAGCAAGGCGTCGGCGGCTTATCGATCTATGGCGTGGCCGAACGCGCGCAGATTCCGCCTTCGTCGGTGTACCACTTCTTCGCCAGCGTCCCGGCGCTGCTCCAGGCCCTGACCGCCGACATCCACCGCGCCTTCCGCGCCGCCTTGCAAGCCCCCATAGAGCCCGACACCCTGCACACCTGGCACGACCTGGCACGCCTGATCGAGCGCCGCACCCAGGCCATCTATGGCGAGGACGCCGCCGCACGCCAGTTGATCCTGGCCCAGCATGGGTTGAGTGAGGTGAGCAATGCCGATCGACAGCACGACGTGGAGCTGGACGGCTTGATGCGGGCCGTGTTCGACCGGCACTTCCAGCTGCCGGCCCTGCCCGAAGATGTGGACGTGTTCGCCCTGGCGATGGCGCTCAGCGACCGGGTCTATGCGCGCTCGATCCAGTTGCACGAACGCATCACGCCGCGCATGGCCGAGGAAGGGATGCGGGTATTCGAGGCGTATCTGGGCTTGTATCTGGCGCCCCACCTGCCCAAACGCTAACCGCGCAGGCGCGGCCGTACCGGCCACGCCCACAGGTCCGCGCTCACAGCTTGGCGATGGACACTTCGGTCGATTTGACGAAGGCGATCACCTCGCTGCCTACCTGCAATTCCAGCTCGCGCACCGAGCGGGTGGTGATCACCGAGGTCACCACGCCGGAAGCGGTCTGCACGTCGATTTCCGACAAGACCGGGCCTTCGAGGATTTCCTTCACGGTGCCTTTGAATTGGTTACGGACGTTGATCGCTTTGATGGTCATGACGGTATTCCTTGAGTAGGGAAACAACGGGAGTGGTTCAGAGCGCCCAACGCAACTGCGTGGGCAAGGGCGCGACAGGCTCTGCGGCAGGCTCGGCGCCCGGCAGCGACATGACGCGGTTCAACACTTCGCTTTCCAGCGCCGCCAGGCGCGGCGAGCCGTGCTGTCTGGGGCGTGGCAGGTCGATTTCCAGGTCCAGGCCGATGGCGCCGTCCTCGATGAGGATCACCCGATCAGCCACGGCTACGGCTTCGTGGACGTCATGGGTGACCAGCAACACGGTGAAACCGTGCTCGCCCCAGAGCCGTTCGATCAGTTGCTGCATTTCGATGCGGGTCAGCGCATCCAGCGCGCCGAGCGGTTCGTCGAGCAACAGCAGACGCGGTTTGTGGATCAGCGCGCGGGCCAAGGCCACGCGCTGCTTCTGGCCACCGGACAGCGCCGCCGGCCATTCGTTGGCGCGTTCTTCCAGGCCCACGGCCTGCAAAGCTTGCAAGGCCTGGGCGCGCCAGTCGCCACTCAGGCCCAGGCCGACGTTGTCGATGACTTTCTTCCAGGGCAGCAGGCGCGCTTCCTGGAACATCAGCCGGGTTTCCTCGCGGGCTTCGGCCAGGGGCGCGGCGCCGGCCAGCAACTGCCCGGCCGAGGGTTGGTCGAGGCCGGCCAGCAAGCGCAGCAGGGTGCTCTTGCCGCAGCCGCTGCGCCCGACGATGGCGACGAACTGCCCCGCCGGAATCTGCAGGTCGATGCCTTGCAGCACGTCGCGTTGGCCGAAGGTCTTGCGCAGTTGCCGGACCGCCAGGGGAATGCCGCGCAGCAGCTGCGCCGGTTGTGATGCGAGCACGGTCATGCGCCCTCCTTCTTCTGCACTTGGTAGGCCGGGTGCCAGCGCAGCCAGGCCCGTTCCAGGCCGCGAGCGGCGAGGTCGGCGAGTTTGCCGAGCACGGCGTAGAGCACGATGGCCAGCACCACCACGTCGGTTTGCAGGAATTCGCGGGCGTTCATCGCCAGATAACCGATGCCGGCGTTGGCCGAAATGGTTTCGGCGACGATCAGGGTCAGCCACATGAAGCCCAGGGCGAAGCGCACGCCGACCAGGATCGACGGCAAGGCACCGGGCAGGATCACCTGGCGGAACAGGCCGAAGCCCGACAGGCCATAGCTGCGCGCCATCTCCACCAGGGCCGGGTCGACGCTGCGAATGCCGTGGTAGGTGTTGAGGTAGATCGGGAACAGCGTGCCCAAGGCGACCAGGAAGATCTTCGCTGACTCATCAATGCCGAACCACAGGATCACCAGGGGAATCAACGCCAGGTGCGGCACGTTGCGGATCATCTGCACGGAACTGTCGAGCAGGCGTTCGCCCCAGTTCGACAGGCCGGTGATGAAGCCCAGCACCAGGCCGATGCTGCCGCCAATGAAGAAGCCCAGCCCGGCGCGCCAGCCGCTGATGGCCAGGTGCGTCCAGATCTCGCCGCTGCGCACCAGCTCGACGCCGGCGCTGACCACAGCGCTCGGCGCGGGCAGGATGCGCGTCGACAGCCAGCCGGCAGTCACCGCCAGTTGCCACAGCGCCAGCAACAGCACCGGCAGAGCCCAGGGCGCCAGGCGCTGGGCGAGCGTGTTCGAATTCGTTCGGCTCATGCTCGGCCCCTCAGCTCTGCGACGCGGCTTTGGGCAGGATGTCGTTGGCCACCATCTCGCCGAACGGGCTCACGTAGCCGCCCGTCTTGGGTTGCTCGGGGCGCTGCACGTCCAGGTGCGGGAACAGCAGTTCGGCCACCCGGTAGGATTCTTCCAGGTGTGGATAACCCGAGAAGATGAAGGTGTCGATGCCCAGCTCGGCGTACTCCTTGACCCGCGCCGCCACCGTCGGCCCATCGCCGACCAGCGCGGTGCCGGCACCGCCACGCACCAGGCCCACGCCGGCCCACAGGTTGGGGCTGACTTCCAGGTTGTCGCGTTTGCCGCCATGCAGCGCGGCCATGCGTTGCTGGCCCACCGAGTCGAAGCGCGCCAGGGACGCCTGGGCGCGGGCGATGGTGTCGTCGTCCAGGTGCGCGATCAGGCGGTCGGCGGCAGCCCAGGCCTCGGCGTTGGTTTCGCGCACGATCACGTGCAGGCGGATGCCGAAGCGCACTTCGCGACCTTGGGCGGCCGCCTTGGCGCGCACCTGGGCGATCTTTTCCGCCACCGCCGCCGGCGGCTCGCCCCAGGTCAGGTACAGCTCGACCTGCTCGGCGGCCAGGTCCTGCGCGGCGGCCGACGAGCCGCCGAAATACAGCGGTGGACGTGGTTGCTGCACCGGTGGGTAGAGCAGCTTGGCGCCTTTGACCTGGATGTGCTTGCCGTCGTAGTCGACCGACTCGCCTTCGAGCACCTTGCGCCAGATGCGGGTGAATTCGACCGAGGCCTCGTAACGCTCTTCGTGGTTCAGGTGCAGGCCATCGCCGGCCAGCTCGTCCGGATCGCCGCCGGTGACCAGGTTGAACAGCGCACGGCCGTTGGACAGGCGGTCGAGGGTCGCCGCCTGGCGGGCGGCCACGGTCGGCGAGATGATGCCGGGGCGCAGCGCGACCAGGAACTTCAGGCGCTGGGTCACCGGAATCAACGACGCGGCCACCAGCCAGGAGTCTTCGCACGAGCGCCCGGTAGGGATCAGCACGCCGCCGAAGCCCAGACGGTCGGCGGCCTGGGCCACCTGTTGCAGATAACCGTGGTCGACGGCGCGGGCGCCTTCGGCGGTGCCCAGGTAATGGCCGTCACCGTGGGTGGGCAGGAACCAGAAAATGTTCAGGCTCATTGGAGCGGTCTCCTCAAGAGTGGCCCTGCCGGCAGCGCGCCGCAGGGCAGGATCGAATCAAGGCGCGGTGGCGACCTTGGCAGGTGGGGTCCAGATCACGTCCTTGATGGTCAAGGGCTTGGGAATCAGCTTCAGGGCCTGGAAGGTGTCGGCGATCTTCTGCTGCGCGGCGACCACTTCAGGGGTGATCAACTGGGCGCCGAAGCCTTGGCGTTCCATCGAGGTCAGGGTGATGTCGGCGGGCAGGCCCAACAGCGGGGCGACCTGCGCGGTGACTTCCTGGGGATGGGCCTGGGCCCATTGGCCGACGCTGTTCACTTCTTCGACCAAGGCACTGATCACGGCAGGGTGCTGGTTCGCGTAGCTGCGCGAGGCCAGATAGAACTGGTGGTTGTCGACCAGCTTGTCGCCGTCGCGCAGGGTGCGTGCCTGCAATTGCTGCTCGGCGGCAGCCTGGTACGGGTCCCAGATCACCCAGGCATCGACGCTGCCACGCTCGAAGGCGGCGCGGGCATCGGCGGGGGGCAGGTACACCGGCTGGATGTCGCTGTACTTCAGGCCTGCGTCCTGCAGGGCGCGCACCAGCAGGTAGTGCACGTTGGAGCCTTTGTTCAGGGCGACTTTCTTGCCTTTGAGCTCGGCCACCGACTGGATCTTCGAATCCTTCGGCACCAGGATCGCTTCGCTGTGCGGCGCAGGCGGCTCATAGGCCACGTAGAGCAGGTCGGCACCGGCGGCCTGGGCGAACACGGGCGGGGTTTCGCCGGTCACGCCGAAGTCGATGGAGCCGACGTTGAGCCCTTCGAGCAGCTGCGGGCCGCCGGGAAATTCGTTCCACTGCACCTGGATGCCCTGCTCGGCCAGGCGCTTTTCCAGCGTGCCCTTGGCTTTGAGCAGCACCAGGGTGCCGTATTTCTGATAGCCGATACGCAGGGTTTCGGCCTGGGCTTGGGTAATGACGCCGAAGGACACGGCCGCCGCAAACAGGGCGACCAGACCACGACGCAAGAAGACGGTGCGCATTGGCGCTCTCCTGTACGAATGAGGTTCGGGTTGCACCTGCTTGCCCGTTGGCGGGCGAGTAAGGTGGGAAAAGCAATTACGGGTGTGGCGGGTCAGATGCTCCAGCGAGCGCTGATCAGCCGTTCGTTCAGTACCCCCGGCGCAACCGGTCGCGGACGACGGGCCAGGGCCTGGTGGAAGGTTTCCAGCGAGTCGAGCAAGCGTGCCTGCAAAGCGCCGTCCAGGCGCACTGGGGTGTCGCCTTGTGCGTAGCCGATCTGGCTGTCGTCGGCGAAGATCCCGTGCAGGGTCTCTTGCGCCTTGAGGGCAGACAGCACCGGCTTCAGGGCGTAGTCCACCGCCAGCATGTGGGCGATGCTGCCGCCGGTGGCGATGGGCAGCACGATGCGGTGTTCCAGGGCGCGTTCGGGCAACAGGTCGAGCAGGGTCTTCAAGGCGCCGGAAAACGAGGCCTTGTACACCGGGGTGGCTACGATCACGCCATCGGCCTCGGCCACGGTGTCCTGGAAGTGCTTGACCTGCGGGCTATCGAAGCGGGCATGCAGCAGATCCTCGGCCGCGAAATCGCGCACCTGGAACGTCACCACTTCGACGCCGCGCTCCTGTAGCCATTCCTGCGTCTGCGCGAGCAGTACGCCTGAGCGTGAACGGGTGCTGGGGCTTCCCCCGATGGCGACGACTAGCATGGCAACGCTTCCTCAAGTAGATGGTGCTGACGTTACCAGCCTGCATATATATCTAGAAATCATATTTATTCATTTGGTTATTCTTTTCAGAACTATGCGCTACTGCGTTTCGCCCATGCAAAAAAAAGGGCCGTCGAAACGGCCCGAAAATCCCTGTTTGGCTTGAAGCGGTACCACGGTGCAGCGATTAACGATCCGGTTGCGGAGTCAGGCGCAGGTAAGGTTTGACGGCGCGATAGCCCTTGGGAAAGCGCCGTTTGATTTCGTCTTCGTCCTTCAGCGAAGGCACGATCACCACGTCGTCACCCTGCTGCCAGTTGCCCGGCGTCGCCACCTTGTGGCTGTCGGTCAGTTGCAGCGAATCGATCACGCGCAAAATTTCATGGAAATTGCGCCCGGTGCTGGCCGGGTAGGTGATGGTCAGGCGCACTTTCTTCTGCGGGTCGATGACGAACAGCGAGCGTACGGTGAGGGTGTCGCTGGCATTGGGATGGATCAGGTCGTACAGGTCGGACACCTTGCGGTCGGCGTCGGCGATGATCGGGAAGTTGACCTGGGTCTGCTGGGTTTCGTTGATGTCGTCGATCCAGCGGTGGTGGGACTCGGCCGGGTCGACCGACAAGGCGATGGCCTTGACGCCGCGCTTGGCGAATTCGTCCTTCAGCTTGGCGGTCAGGCCAAGTTCAGTGGTGCACACCGGGGTGAAGTCGGCCGGGTGCGAGAACAGCACGCCCCAGCTGTCTCCGAGCCACTCGTGGAAACGCAGGTTACCGAGGGTGGAGTCCTGCTCGAAATCGGGGGCGATGTCGCCAAGTTTGAGGCTCATGGGTGCGTTTCCTGTGCTGTTCTCTACCAGATGGAAGCCACTGTGCCTGAATCCGGATCAAATAAAAAAGAATCAATAACGATTTATTTATAGCTTTTGGCGATATGAAATTCGACCTGTAAAAAAGCCCTGCACCAGGCAGGGCTTGTTGCTTTGCAGCTACGCCTTACAGGAAGTTGTAGGTGTAGTTGAAGATCAGACGGGTCTGGTCCTGGTCCGCCAGCGAGCTGGTGCCAGCACCGCGGTACACGCCGTGGCGCAGGCTGGTGCCCAGGCCTTTGAGCGGGCCTTGCTGGATCACGTAGTCGATCCGCGCATCGCGTTCCCACTCGCTGAAGGTGCCGTTGCCGTTGGCGTTCTTGCCGTCTTCGCCCTTGAGGTAGGAGACCGACGCCTTCAGGCCCGGAACGCCCAAGCCTGCGAAGTCGTAGGCGTACTGACCGAAGGTGGTGTTCTCACCGGCCTTGGCGAACTGGTTGATCATGCTGTCGGTGAACAGGTAGAAGCTCGAGCCGCCCGCACCTTCGTTGGCCAGGCTGCCCTGGTTGAGCCAGACGAAGCCGCCGTCGTCGTTCACGCGCTGGTGGCCCAACAGGAACGAGTTGCCGCCCAGGGTGTAGGTGAAGATCGCCGACCAGGTCTTGTTGTCGACCTCGCCCGGAGTCTTGGCGTAGCCGCCGTTGTTGTTGAAGCGGTAGCCGGCGTCGCCGTTCTTGCCGTCGCTGCTGCTGTTGAACCAACGCAGGTCGGTCTTGAACGACTGGTCCTTGTCGATCTGGAACAGGTGGGTCGCACCCAGGAAGTGCTGTTTGTAGAAGTCTTCCAGGTTCGAGTAGTAGTACTGCAGGGTCAGGTCTTTGGTCAGCTTGTAGTCCAGACCACCGTAGCGGAACTTGTTGCTTTCCTCGGTACCGCCGTTGACCGACAAACCGGTACGGTTGCTCGACGCACGGCCCATGGCGTGGGTCAGTTGACCGGCGTTGATGGTCAGGTTGTCGATTTCCTTCGACTGGATGGTGGCGCCTTCGAAGGTCTGTGGCAGCAGACGACCGTCGTTCGATACCAGGATCGGCAGGGCCGGTGCCAGCGCGCTACCGAAGTGCGCTTCGGTCTTGGAGAAACGCGCCTTGGCGTTGCCGCCGATACGCGACCACTGATCGGCAGAGCCGTCGCCGTCGTCAGGGAAGAAGCCGCCTTTGTGGTAGCCGCGACCGCCGTCCAGGTGGATGCCCCACAGGGCCTGGGCGTCGAAGCCGAAGCCTACGGTGCCTTGGGTGAAGCCCGAAATGTAATCGAGCTTGAAGCCCTGGCCCGATTCGCGCTGGTCAGGACGCACGGCGCCGTGGGCTTCACGGTTGTTGTTATCGAAATACATGGTGCGCGAGCTGAGCGACAGCTTGCTGTCTTCGACGAAACCGGCGGCGCCGGCCTGTTGCGCAAAAATCCCCAAGGTCACGGCCAGGGCCAGACTCGACTTGTACATGAAGTGCTCCTTTACGTTCTAATTTTTGTGCTTCGCGAAGGCCGGGTCTGTTGCCAGGCTCTTCGTGGTTGGCGATTAGCGCCAAAGCATCCGGGCGAAGTCAATCGTTACAGATCGTTTCGCGACTTTGGTCTAATACGCCAATCGCGCTACAGAATAATGACAATCCGATAAAACCAGAATGCTTGTCTCGATAATCGGTAAGATTTTTCTGGAATAAGGTCTAAACCCTTATAGAGAAGTGATTTAAGCAAGCGGCAATTTATTCCAAAGCGTTGCTGTTATAGGCGGGGAAGGTTTCTGACTTAATCGTTTCACCTAAACCTATTCGGTCCTGCTTTCTCGCCCTCGCACCCGCACCTAAGCTAATTCCCAAAAGTTATTTATTAATAGATTCTTAGATCATTTAGCCTCATCGCCATTCCACCCCGTTCATGATGAGGAACGCTCAATGATCGCCTTTGCCCCCCTGCGCCTGTTCGCCACCCTCAGCCTGCTCGGCGCCAGCTGGATGGCCCAGGCCGCCGACCTCACCGTGGCGTACCAGACCACCGTCGACCCGGCCAAAGTGGCCCAGGCCGACGGCGCCTACGAGAAATCCAGCAAAGCCAGCATCGACTGGCGCAAGTTCGACAACGGTGCCGACGTGATCACCGCCGTGGCCTCGGGCGACGTGCAGATCGGCTACCTGGGTTCCAGCCCTCTGGCCGCCGCCGCCACGCGCAAGCTGCCGATCGAAACCTTCCTCATCGCCACCCAGATCGGTGCCGGCGAGGCGCTGGTCGCGCGCAAGGGCATCGACAGTCCACAGGCGTTGATCGGCAAGAAGATCGCCGTGCCCTTCGTTTCCACCGGTCACTACAGCCTGCTGGCCGCGCTCAAGCAGTGGAACATCGACCCGGCCCAGGTGCAGATCCTCAACCTGGCGCCGCCTGCCATCATCGCCGCCTGGAAGCGCGGCGACATCGACGCCACCTACGTCTGGGACCCAGCTCTGGGCGTGGCCAAGGAAACCGGCAAGGTGCTGGTGACCTCCGGTGAGCTGGCCAGCAAGGGCGCGCCGACCTTCGATGCGTGGATCGTGCGCAAGGATTTCGCCGCCCAGCACCCGGACGTGGTCAAGGCCTTTGCCAAGGTCACCCTCGATGCCTACGCCGACTACCGCCAGGACCCGAACGCCTGGCTGGCCAACCCCGACAACGTGAACAAAGTGGCGCGCCTGTCCGGTGCCAAACCGAGCGACATCCCACTGCTGCTGCAAGGCAACGTCTACCCGCTGGCCGCCGACCAGACCACGGCGCTGGGCGCGCCGACCGTGCAGGCGCTGACCGACACCGCCACCTTCCTCAAGGAGCAGGGCAAGGTCGATGCGGTGCTGCCCGACTACGCGCCGTACGTCAGCGCGCAGTTCATCCCCCACTGATCGCCGGAGCCCGCCATGGCCTTGCTCGAACTGGCGCACGTCAGCGCCCGGTACCCCGGCGCCAGCACTCCGGTGCTGGACGACATCAACCTGAGCCTGGGGCCGCGCCAGTTGCTGGTGGCCCTCGGCCCGTCGGGCAGCGGCAAGACTTCGCTGCTGAACCTGATCGCCGGCTTCGTCGCGCCCAGCGCCGGGCGCATCAGCCTGGACGGCGTGCCGATCACCGGGCCCAGCGCCGAACGCGGCGTGGTGTTCCAGGCCCATGGCCTGCTGCCCTGGCAGGATGTGCTGGGCAATGTCGCCTTCGGCTTGGCGTTGGCCGGCGTACCGCGCGCCGAGCGTGAAGCCAAGGCGCGCGCGATGCTCGACCTGGTCGACCTGAGCGGTTTTGCCGAACGGCGCATCTGGCAGCTGTCGGGCGGCCAGCAACAGCGCGTGGGCCTGGCCCGCGCATTGGCCGCCGACCCACGGGTGCTGTTGATGGACGAGCCGTTCGGCGCCCTGGACGCCTTCACCCGGGAGCAGGTGCAGGAACTGCTGCTGCACCTCTGGCAACGCACCCCCAAACCGATCTTCCTGATCACCCACGACATCGAGGAAGCGGTGTTCCTGGCCACCGACCTGGTGCTGCTGGCGCCTGAGCCCGGGCGCATCGTCGAGCGCCTGCGACTGGACTTCGGCCAGCGCTACGCTGCCGGCGAATCGGCCCGTGCGATCAAGTCCGACCCGGCCTTCATCGCCACCCGCGAGCACGTGCTGGCCAAGGTCTTCGATCAACGCCTCGCCGCCCGCCGTCAGGAGCGCGCATGAACAGCCTGGAACTGCCCTTGAGCCGCGCCACCGATACGCCCCAGCCCACTCCCGTGCGACGTCGGCGCAGCCTGCCCACCCGCTGGATCAGCGTGCTGACCGTGCTCGCCCTGCTGGCGGGCTGGTGGCTGGTCACCGCTGCCGGCTGGGTGGAGCCGCTGTTCCTGCCCTCGCCCGGCGATGTCGTCGCCAAGGCCAGGCAGTTGCTCAGCCAAGGCTACATGGAAGCCAGCCTCTGGCAGCACCTGGGCGCGAGCCTGGGGCGTATCGGTCTGGCCCTGCTGCTGGCCACGCTGAGCGCGATCCCGATCGGCATCGCCATTGGCTACAACCGCGTGGCGCGCGGCATCTTCGACCCGCTGATCGAGTTCTACCGGCCCATCCCACCCTTGGCCTACCTGCCGCTGATCGTGATCTGGTGCGGCATCGGCGAGCTGTCCAAGGTACTGCTGATCTATCTGGCGATCTTCGCGCCGATCGCCATCGCCACGGCCACCGGCGTGCGCACGGTCGACCCGGTCAGGCTGCGCGCGGCGCAGTCGCTAGGCGCCACCCGGCTGCAACTGGTGAAACACGTGATCCTGCCCAGCGCCTTGCCCGACATCCTCACCGGCATCCGCATCGGCCTGGGCGTCGGCTGGTCGACCCTGGTGGCCGCCGAGCTGATCGCCGCCACCCGCGGCCTGGGCTTCATGGTGCAGTCGGCGGCTCAGTTCCTGGTTACCGACGTGGTGGTGCTGGGCATCGTACTGATTGCGGTCATCGCCTTCGCCTTGGAGATGGGCCTGCGCGCCCTGCAACGCAAACTGGTGCCCTGGCACGGCGCCACGCATTGACGCAGCGGACGCTGGCACCACATTCGACGAACGGGCCAAGGCTGCGGACAGCGCAGCAGGCCCGCACCGCCAACGACGCTCGACACCTCGACCCTAACCCCTGACGACGCTGGAGACTTCCATGACCCTGAGCATCTCTCCCCTGGGCACTGCCCTGGGCGCGCAGATCAGCGGTGTCGACCTGGCCGCGGACCTCTCCCCGGCGCAGCGCGATGCCATCGAGCAGGCCTTGCTCGACCACCAGGTGCTGTTCTTTCGCGACCAGCCGCTGACGCCCAACCGGCAGGCGCGCTTCGCCGCACAGTTCGGCGACCTGCACATACACCCGATCTACCCGAAAGTGGCCGACACCCCGCAGGTGCTGATCCTCGACACCGCCGTGACCGACGTGCGCGACAACGCGATCTGGCACACCGACGTGACCTTCCTGCCGACCCCGGCCCTGGGCGCGGTGCTGGCCGCCAAGCACGTGCCGGCCTACGGTGGCGATACCCTGTGGGCCAGTGGCATCGCCGCGTTCGAAGCGCTGTCGGCACCGTTGCGCGGGTTGCTGGAGGGGCTGACCGCCACCCACGACTTCACCCATTCCTTCCCGCTGGAACGCTTCGGCAGCACCGCCGAGGACCTGGCGCGCTGGGAAGCCGCCCGTCGCGACCACCCACCGCTGTCGCACCCGGTGGTGCGCACGCATCCGGTCAGCGGGCGCAAGGCGCTGTTCGTCAACGAAGGCTTCACCACGCGCATCGACGAACTGGCGCCTAGCGAAAGCGAGGCCCTGCTCAAGCTGCTGTTCGCCCACGCGACGCGCCCGGAATTCACCGTGCGCTGGCGTTGGCAGGCCAACGATGTGGCGTTTTGGGACAACCGCGTGACCCAGCATTACGCGGTGGACGACTACCGCCCACAGCGCCGCGTGATGCACCGCGCGACGATTCTGGGGGATGCGCCGTTTTGAGCGGGGCGCGGGCTTCTTTACAAGACCGCGATGCGCAAAGACAGCGCGGGTGACCGGTCTCCCGAATCACCCGCGCGGGCCTGCAGGGCAGGCCGGAGGGAAACGCCAAGCTGCCGCTGGCCTCAACGCACCAGGTGCAGGAACTGCATGTGCCGTTCGTACTGGTCGAGGATGTCGTTGATGATCTGTTCCTTGCTGTAGCCAACCAGGTCGTAGTCCTGGCTGCCTTCGGACAGATGCACCTCGGCGCGGTAGTAACGGCGGTTCTTCAGTTCCTGCGAACCCAGCCCGCCCAAGGCGAAAGACGGCGTGAAGTAGCCGCGCATCTGCACCTGGTAGGTGAACGGCTGCTCCTCGCCGTGGCCGACCTTGAGGCTGACGTTGTCGTGCGCCGGGTCGTCCTGGGTGATGATGGTCAGGCCCTTCTGCTCGAACACCTCGGTGACCTCGCCGATGGCCGGGCGCACCACATCGTCCATGAAGCGGTACACCTCGTCGCGCGACGGGAAGTGCACCACCTGGCTCAGGCGCTGGCGCCAGCCGCCACGGCCTTTGCCGCGCCGTGCCTGGGCCACTGGCGCCAGGGAATGCATCTGCGCGATGCGCCGCTGCGATTCGAGGTAGAAGGCCTTGTGCAGCCCCCACATCATGCACAGCAGAATCAGCGAGAACGGCAGCGACGTCAGCACCACCGCCGACTTCAGCGAATCGATGCTGCCGGCGAACAGCAGGCTGATGGTCACCAGCGCGGTCATGCCGCCCCAGAAGATGCGCAACCAGTTCGGCCCGTCTTCGTCGGCGCTGCCGCCTTTGGCCGACAGCGTCGAAAGCACCACGGTGCCCGAGTCGGCGGAGGTGACGAAGAACACGAAGCTGATGAACACCGTGACGGCGATCACCGCCTTGCTCCAGGGGTAGGTCTCCAGCAGCAGGTAGAGGGTCATCGACGGATTGTCCAGGGCCGACTGGCCGAGCGCCGCCATGCCATGGTTGATCACCTGGTCGAGGGCGCTGTTGCCGAAGATCGACATCCAGGCCAGGGTGAAGCCCAGCGGGATCAGCAGCACACCGAAGACGAACTCGCGGATGGTGCGGCCACGGGAGATGCGCGCGATGAACAGTCCCACGAAGGGCGCCCAAGCGATCCACCAGGCCCAGTAGAACACCGTCCAGCCGCCCAGCCAGTCGCGGTTCTCACCGTAGGCGTAGACGTCGAAGCTCTTGCTCGGCAACGCGCCGAGGTAGTCGCCCAGGTTCTGGATCAGGGTGTTGAGCAAGTGCTGGGTGGGGCCGGCGAACAGCACGAACAGCAGCAGCGCACAGGCCAGGAACAGGTTGATGTCGGACATCAGCCGCACGCCCTTCTCCACCCCGGCCACCGCCACCGCCACGGCGGCGCCGACCATCAGCACGATCAGGCCCACCTGCACCCATTGGCTGTGGCTGATGCCGAACAGGTAGTCGAGCCCCGAGTTCAGGTGCAGCACGCCGAAGCCCAGGTCCGCGCCCAAACCGAACACCGTGGCGATGATGCCGAAGCCGTCGACCGCATAGCCGATCGGACCATTGATGCGCTTGCCGATCAGCGGGTACAGCGCCGAGCGCAAGGCCAGCGGCAGGTTGTGGCGGTAGGCGAAGTACGCCAGGGCCATGCCGACGAAGGCGAACACGCCCCAGCCGTGCAGGCCCCAGTGCAGGAACAGGATCTGCATCGCCTGGCGCCCGGCCTCGGCCGTGCCGCCCTCGCCTTGCGGCGGTTGCAGCATGTGGGTCAACGGTTCGGAGACGCAGAAGAAGAACAGCGTGATGCTGATCCCGGCGGCGAACAGCATGCCGGCCCAGGACAGGTAGCTGAACTCGGGTTCGTCGTGGTCGGCACCGAGCTTGATCTTGCCGTAGCCGGAAATGGCGGTGACCACCACGAAGACCAGATATAGCGTCATGGCCAACATGTAATACCAGCCGACCGTGTTGGCCGCCCAGTTCTGCGCCGCCAGCAGCCAGTCGCCGGCCGCTTGCGGGAAGCTGATGACCACAAGGCCGAACAGCAGGATGACGCTCGCCGCGAAATAGAACACCGGCGGGTTCATGCGGACTTTTTCAGGAACGGTTTCAGGGACCGATGCACTCATGGGCAGTGCACCTCGAAGAGGGGTGGAACGTTCGCAGTGAACGGGTTCAGCAAAGGGAATCCTCCTGTTGAACACCGGCAACAGACCAGCGCGTTTATATTGAACAAGCGTTCAAGTTAAACATGGATCGCCCGCCATTGCGACCCAAGCGGGCCGAACGGCAAGCCGGAGTCACGTGTCGATGTGAGGTTCAGAGAGGTGCCGTGACGGGCAAGTTCCGTACGTGCTCGAACGGCGTCAGCCCCCCTGCGGCGGGGGCTGAGGGCACTGCGGCTCAGCGCGTGCTGTCGCAGTCCAGTTGCAGATTGGCCTGGGTGATGTTGCTTTGCGCGGGCACGCTGCGGGTCAGCCAGACGTTGCCGCCGATGGTCGAGCCTTGGCCGATGGTGATGCGCCCCAGGATGGTGGCGCCGGCGTAGATCACCACGTCGTCCTCGACGATCGGGTGGCGCGGCTGGCCCTTGTGCAGCATGCCGGTTTCGTCGGTCGGGAAACGTTTGGCGCCCAGGGTCACGGCCTGGTAGATACGCACCCGCTCGCCGATGATGGCGGTCTCGCCGATCACTACGCCCGTGCCATGGTCGATGAAGAAGCCCGGGCCGATCTGCGCACCGGGATGGATGTCGATGCCGGTGGCCGAGTGCGCCAGCTCCGAGCCGATGCGCGCCAGCAGCGGCAGGCCGGCGCGGTACAGGTGGTGCGCCAGGCGGTGGTGGATGATGGCCAGGATGCCGGGGTAGCACAGCAGCACTTCGTCGACGCTGCGCGCCGCCGGATCGCCGTGGAAGGCGGCCAGCACGTCGGTGTCGAGCAGCACGCGCAGGTGCGGCAGCTCGGCGGCGAACGCCTGGATCAAGCTCAGGGCGCGGGCATCGGTGCTGGCCACGTCGCTCTTCTCCTGGCGTGCGGCGTAGCGCAGTTCCAGGCGGGCCTGGGTCAGCAGCAGGGTCAGGGCCGTGTCGAGGGTGTGGCCGACGTAGAAGTCCTCGCTTTCCTCGCGCAGGTCGACCGGCCCCAGGCGCATGGGAAACAGCGCGCCGCGCAACAGCTCGAAGACCTCGCCGATGGCTTCGCGCGAAGGCAGTTCGCGGCCGCCCTTCTCGCCGCTGCTGCGGCCGTTCTGGGTACGCCACTGGTCACGGGCGCTGCGCAGCCCGTTGACGATGGTCGGAAGCTGCCACTGGCTGGTCGAAGGGTGTTGGCTCACGGTGTGCTCCTGCCGCAGGTCGGGGGCGATGTTGGAAAGTGGCCATTACTCTACGACAAACTCGCGGGGGTTGTAGGCGCGGGTGAACCGAAGCCCCGGCCGCCCACTCCTATCAATGCCAGCATTTCCTTGGTCTATGCTGGGGCCAGCGGCGAACGCAGCGATTCGCGCATAAGCACAGACCGACAACGTCTTTCCCGCCGCCGAACACTGCGCTGTATCGTCGCCAGCCATTCCAACCTCCTTACGCAGGGCACTCCATGATCAGACTCGGCAAACCGCTCCTCACCACCGCCCTGGCCCTGCTGCTGGGCGTCGGCCTGACGGGCCAGGCTTCGGCCGGCGAACAGCTCAAGACCATCGAGGAAAAAGGCGTGCTCAATGTCGGCCTGGAGGGCACCTATCCGCCGTTCAGCTTCGTCGACGAAAAGGGCAAGCTCAGTGGTTTCGAAGTGGAGCTGTCCGAGGCGTTGGCCAAGCAGATGGGCGTCAAGGTCAAGCTGCAACCCACGCCCTGGGACGGCATTCTCGCCGCCCTCGCTTCCAAGCGTCTGGACGTGGTGGTCAACCAGGTGACCATTTCCGATGAGCGCAAGCAGAAGTACGATTTCTCCACCCCCTACACGATTTCCGGTATCCAGGCCCTGGTGTTGAAGAAGAACCTCGATGAGCTGGCCATCAAAGGCGCCGCGGACCTGAACGGCAAGAAAGTCGGCGTGGGCCTTGGTACCAACTACGAGCAATGGCTGCGCAAGGAAGTGCCGAAGGCCGACGTGCGCACCTACAACGACGATCCGGTCAAATTCCAGGACCTTGCGGTCGGCCGCATCGACGCCATCCTCATCGACCGCCTGGCCGCGCTGGAATACACCAAGAAGGCGCCGAACACCGCTTTGGCAGGCGAAGCCTTCTCGCGCCTGGAATCGGGCATCGCTGTGCGCAAGGACGAACCGGAACTGCTGGACGCACTGAACAAGGCCCTGGCCGCACTCAAGGCCGACGGCACCCTGACGGCGCTGTCGCAGAAATACTTCGGGGCTGACGTCACGCAATGATCGAGCAAAGCCTGCAGCTGGCCCTCGACTCGCTGCCGTTCCTGCTCAAGGGCGCGTACTTCACCGTCATCCTCAGCGTCGGCGGCATGCTCTTCGGGTTGCTGCTGGGCTTCGCTCTGGCGCTGATGCGCCTGTCGCGCCTGTGGCCGGTGAGCTGGCTGGCGCGGATCTACGTGTCGTTCTTTCGCGGCACGCCACTGCTGGTGCAGCTGTTCCTGATCTATTACGGCCTGCCCCAGGTCGGTATCGAGCTCGACCCGTTGCCTGCCGCGCTGATCGGCTTTTCACTGAACATGGCCGCCTATGCCTGCGAAATCCTGCGGGCGGCCATTGCCTCGATCGATCGGGGCCAATGGGAAGCCTGCGCCAGCCTCGGCATGACCCGCGCCCAGGCGCTGCGCCGCACGATTCTGCCGCAGGCCATGCGCACCGCCCTGCCGCCGTTGGGCAACAGCTTCATTTCGCTAGTCAAGGACACCGCGCTGGCGGCCACTATCCAGGTGCCCGAGCTCTTCCGCCAGGCCCAGCTGATCACCGCACGCACGTTCGAAGTGTTCACGATGTACCTGGCCGCCGCACTGATCTACTGGGTGCTGGCCAGCCTTCTGGCGCACTTGCAGCACCGCCTCGAAGCGCGCGCCAACCGCCATGACCGGGAGCACTGAGCGATGATCGTCGTCGAAGGCCTGACCAAGCGCTTCAACGGGCAGACGGTGCTCGACCGCATCGACCTGCGCGTGGAAGCCGGTGAGGTGGTGGCCATCATCGGCCCCAGCGGTTCGGGCAAAACCACCTTCCTGCGCTGCCTGAACCTGCTGGAAACGCCGGATGCCGGCAAGGTGCGCATCGGTGACATCGGCATCGATGCCGATCGTTCCCTGGGCAACCAACAACGGGCGATCCGTCAATTGCGCCAGCAGGCTGGATTCGTCTTCCAGAACTTCAACCTGTTTCCCCACCGCACGGCCTTGGAAAACGTCATCGAAGGTCCCGTGGTGGTGAAGAAGGTGCCACGCGACAAAGCCTTGACCTTGGGCCGTGCGCTGTTGGCCAAGGTGGGTCTGGCCGGCAAGGAAGACGCCTACCCGCGCAGATTGTCGGGCGGCCAGCAGCAACGGGTGGCGATCGCCCGGGCGTTGGCCATGGAGCCTGAGGTGATGCTGTTCGACGAGCCCACCTCGGCGCTCGACCCGGAGCTGGTCGGCGAGGTGCTGGCGACCATTCGCAGCCTGGCGCAGGAGCGGCGCACGTTGATCATCGTCACCCACGAGATGAGTTTCGCCCGCGACGTGGCGAACCGGGTGGTCTTCTTCGACCAGGGGGTGATCGTCGAACAAGGCGAGGCCAAGGCCCTGTTCGCCAATCCGCAGCAGGCGCGTACGCAGCAATTCCTGAGGAAGTTCCTGGGCACTGCCGCAGCCGGTTGAACAGGCTTTTTTTGGCTTGGCATTCACACTTGGGAAAGCTCGGACAGGTGAACGCTGCCCTTCTATAGATATTCGAAAAAGCTATTTCATAAAGATTTGATAAGCCACTAGGGTATATCCACCGGACCACCGGACCAACAAACGTCTGTCGCTCGAAGCGACCTATTCATTTTGTGAGGTCAGGAATGGTCAGGGTCTCGATTACCCCAGTGCATATCGCCAGGGCATTGCGTGCAGCCAAGGAGCAGCACTAATGTCCAGCCAATTCAATCCAGTGTTCCACGTGGAACATGACGTTGCCCCCGCTCTACTGCCTGCCAAAATATTGCGCAATGACGACGAGGCCCTGCAAGCTGCCCATGAGCTGGCGCAGGTGGCTCGGCGACAGGCTGCACAGCGTGACCGTGAACGCGCCCTGCCTTGGGATGAGATCGAACTGTTCACTCGCAGTGGCTTAGGCAGCATCAGCGTGCCCAAGCAATATGGCGGCCCGGAGGTTTCCTTCGCTACCATCGCCGAAGTGTTCCGCATCATTAGTGCGGCGGACCCCGCCCTGGGACAGATTCCGCAAAACCAGTTCGGCATCCTGCAACTGCTGCGTCTGACCGCCACCGAGGACCAGCAGGCCGTCATCTTCCGCAGCGTGTTGGAAGGCGCGCGCATCGGCAACGCCGGCCCCGAGCGCGGCAGCAAAGACACCCTGACCTTGAAGGCGCGCATCACGCGCAGCGACGACGGCTATCGCCTGAGCGGTGAGAAGTTCTACTCCACCGGCGCCTTGTTCGCCCACTGGGTCGCCGTCAAGGCGCTGGACGACCAAGGCTTGCAACGCCTGGCTTTCGTGCGTCGTGGCAGCCCAGGCTTGCGCATCGTCGACGATTGGTCGGGGTTCGGTCAGCGCACCACCGCCAGCGGCACCGTGCTGCTGGATGACGTGCCGGTCGAAGCGGCATTGGTCGTCGACAACTGGCGCCAACGCGACCAGCCCAACACCCAGGGTGCCGCCTCGCAACTGATCCAGGCCGCCATCGACGCTGGCATCGCCGAAGCGGCCATCGACGATGCCATCGCCTTCGTACGGGAAAAGTCCCGTCCCTTCATCGAGGCCAAGGTGGAGCGCGCCAGCGACGACCTCTATGTGATCGCCGACATCGGCCGCCTGAAGCTGGAACTGCATGCGGCCCTGGCTCTGCTCGGCAAGGCCGCGCGAGTGCTCGACGAGGTCCATGCGGCGCCCATCGATGCCGCCTCGGCGGCACGGGCGTCGATCGCCGTGGCCGAGGCCAAGGTGCTGACCACCGAAGTGGCCCTGCAAGCCAGCGAGAAACTGTTCGAACTGGCCGGCAGCCGCGCGACCCTGGCCGAGTTCAACCTCGACCGGCACTGGCGCAACGCCCGGGTGCACACCCTGCACGACCCGGTGCGCTGGAAGTACCACGCGGTCGGCGCCTACCACCTCAATGGGACGTTGCCGGCTCGGCACTCCTGGATCTGATTGCAGGGCCGCCACTGCCTGGCGGCTCTCCCATGCCCTTGTAGGTGGCGCGGCCGACGCTTCGGTCCATCGACGAAGCGCGAACGCCGCCCCGACCCCGGAGCCCCCATGACTACACCCCTCATCACCAGCGACGCCCAAGCCCTGGCCGTCGCCGAAGACGTCGCCCAGCAACTGCAAGCGGGCAGCAGCGACCGCGACCGTGAGCGTCGCCTGCCCCACGCCGAACTGGCGCTGTTCAGCCGCTCGGGCCTGTGGGCCATCAGCGTGCCCAAGGCCTTTGGCGGCGCCGGCGTATCCAATGTCACCCTGGCCCAGGTCATCGCACGCATCGCCCAGGCCGACGCTTCGCTCGGGCAGATTCCGCAGAACCATTTCTATGCCTTGGAAGTGCTGCGCGTGAACGGCAGCCCTGAACAGCAAAAACGCCTGTACGCCGAAGCCTTGGCCGGACAGCGTTTCGGCAACGCGCTGGCCGAACTGGGCACCAAGACCGCCCATGACCGCACCACGCGCCTGAGCCGCGACGGCGCCGGGTATCGCATCGACGGTTGCAAGTTCTACGCCACCGGTGCGCTCTATGCGCAGCGCATCCCCACCTCGGTGGTCGACGACGAGGGCCGCCAGCATTTGGCCTTCGTCCCTGCCGACAGCCAGGGCGTGCAGGTGATCGACGACTGGAGCGGTTTCGGTCAGCGCACCACCGGCAGTGGCTCGGTGCAGTTCGACCATGTGTACGTCGACGCCGACGAAGTGGTGCCGTTCGACACGGCTTTCGAGCGCCCCACGCCGGTCGGCCCACTGGCGCAGATTCTCCATGCCGCCATCGACACCGGCATTGCCCGCGCCGCTTACCAAGACACCTTGCAGTTCGTGCGCACCCGCAGCCGGCCCTGGATCGATTCCGGCTTGAGCAAGGCCAGCGAAGACCCACTGACCTTGAAGAGCGTCGGCCACTTGGCGATACGTCTGCATGCGGCCGAAGCCCTGTTGGAACGGGCTGGCGAACACCTCGACCGCGCCCAGGCCGACACCACCGCCGAGACCGTGGCCGCCGCCTCGATTGCCGTGGCCGAGGCCCGCGCGATCAGTACCGAGATCGCCCTGGCCGCCGGCACCACGTTGTTCGAACTGGCCGGCAGCCAGGCCACCCTGGCCGAGCACAACCTCGACCGCCACTGGCGCAACGCCCGCGTGCACACCCTGCACGACCCGGTGCGCTGGAAGTACCACGCCATCGGCAATTACTACCTCAACGACGAACACCCAACACGCCGGGGGACGATCTGATGGCCAAGCAGCTGTTGCTCAACGCCTTCAACATGAACTGCATCGGGCACATCAACCATGGTCTGTGGACGCACCCGCGCGACACGTCGACCCAGTACAAGACCCTCGCCTACTGGACCGACCTGGCCAAGCTGCTGGAGCGCGGGCTGTTCGACGGGCTGTTCATCGCCGACATCGTCGGCACCTACGACGTCTACGGCCACTCCGTGGACGTGCCGCTCAAGGAGTCGATCCAGCTGCCGGTCAACGACCCGCTGCTGCTGGTGTCGGCCATGGCCGCCGTCACCCGGCACCTGGGCTTCGGCCTCACCGCCAACCTCACCTACGAAGCGCCCTACCTGTTCGCCCGGCGCCTCTCCACCCTCGACCACCTGAGCGGCGGCCGGGTCGGCTGGAACATCGTCACCGGCTACCTCGACAGCGCCGCCCAGGCCATGGGCCTGGAGCGCCAGCCCGAGCACGACCGCCGCTACGACCAGGCCGACGAATACCTGCAAGTGCTGTACAAGCTGCTCGAAGGCAGCTGGGCCGACGACGCGGTGGTCAACGACCGCGCGCGGCGGGTGTACGCCGAGCCGTCCAGGGTGCGCAAGGTGCGCCACCAGGGCGAGTTCTACAAGGTCGAGGGCTACCACCTGTGCGAGCCTTCGCCGCAACGCACGCCGGTGCTGTTCCAGGCCGGTACGTCCGCGCGCGGCCTGGCTTTCGCCGGCAACCATGCCGAGTGCGTGTTCATCGGCGGCCGCGACAAGGCCGCCACCCGCGCCCAGGTCGACAAGGTCCGCGCTGCCGCCCAGGCCGCCGGCCGCGACCCGCACGCCGTGAAGCTATTCCTCGGCATCACGGTGATCGTCGCGCCCACCCAAGCCCAAGCCGAGGCCAAGCACGCCGAATACCTGCGCTATGCCAGCCCCGAGGCAGGCGTCGCGCACTTCGCCGCCTCCACCGGCATCGACTTCGCCACCTACGCCCTGGACGAACCCATCACCGCCGGCAACGGCAATGCCATCCAGTCGGCCACCCGCCAGTTGCAGGAAGACGCCTGGACGCGCCGGCGCCTGCTGGAGCAGCACGCCCTGGGCGGGCGCTACCTGACCCTGGTCGGCGACCCTGCCCAAGTGGCCGAACAACTGATCGGCTGGATCGACGACACCGGTCTGGACGGCTTCAACCTGACCCGCACCGTGACCCCGGAAAGCTTCGAAGACTTCATCGACCTGGTGGTGCCGCAATTGCAACGGCGCGGCCGCTACAAGACCGCCTACGCCGAAGGCACCCTGCGCGAGAAACTGTTCCACAGCGATCACCCGCACCTGCCCGCCGACCATCCCGGCACGGCCTATCGCCATACCTCTGCCCCGACTGGAGCCCCGCACCATGCTTGAGAAACTGTTCCGGCCCGTCGCGGCCCTCGCCCTGACCCTGAGCCTTGGCGCCAACGCCCTAGCCGCCGAGCCTCTGAAGGTCGGCACCACGTCGGCCTTCGCCATCCCGCTGGAGGCGGCCGTCGAGGAAGCGCACAAGCAAGGCCTGGAAGTGAAGCTGATCGAGTTCAGCGACTGGATCGCGCCCAACGTCAGCCTCAATGCCGGCGACATCGACGTGAACTACTTCCAGCACATCCCCTTCCTGGAAAACGCCAAGGCCGCGGCCGGCTTCGACCTGGTGCCCTACGCGTCGGGGATCATCAACAACGTCGGCCTGTATTCGAAGAAATACACATCCTTCGCCGAACTGCCCGAAGGCGCCAGCGTGGCCATCGCCAACGACCCGATCAACAGCGGCCGCGGCTTGCAACTGCTGGCCAAGGCCGGCCTGATCACGCTCAAGCCGGGCGTGGGCTACAAGGCCACCGAAGAGGACATCACCGCCAACCCGAAGAACCTGAAGATCCTCCAGGTCGAGGCCGTGCAACTGGTGCGGGCCTATGACGACGCCGACCTGGTGCAGGGCTACCCGGCCTACATCCGCCTGGCCAACAGCTTCGACGCCACCTCGGCGCTGCTGTTCGACGGCCTGGAAAACAAGGAATACGTGATCCAGTTCGTGATCCGTCCGCAAACCAAGGACGACCCACGCCTGGCCAAGTTCGTCGACATCTATCAGCACTCGCCTGCCGTACGCGCGGCCCTGGACAAGGCCCATGGCAGCCTATACCAGGCCGGCTGGGAAGGCTGACATGGGCCAGGCCAGCGCGCTCAAGGCGCCCTTCCCCTTGCCGGCAGCGTCCACCGACCACGCCCAGGTTCGCCCTCAGGCTCGAACCGAGGCTGCGCACCCCGAGGCCGACCAGGCGCACGTGCGCTTCGTCGGCCTGGGCAAGACCTACCCCGGCCAAGCGCAGCCGGCATTGCAGGGCATCGACTTGAACATCCGCCGCGGCGAGATCTTCGGCATCATCGGCCGCAGCGGTGCCGGCAAGTCTTCGCTGCTGCGTACCATCAACCGTCTGGAGTTGCCCAGCCAGGGCCAGGTGCTGATCGATCACGTGGACATCGCCCCCTTCGACGAAGACCAGCTCGTGGCGCTGCGCCGGCGCATCGGCATGATCTTCCAGCACTTCAACCTGATGTCGGCCAAGACCGTATGGCAGAACGTCGAGCTGCCCTTGAAGGTGGCCGGCGTGGCCAAGGCCGAGCGCCAGCGCAAGGTGCGCGGGCTGCTGGAACTGGTCGGCCTGCAAGACAAGCACCACGTCTATCCCGCACAGTTGTCGGGCGGACAAAAGCAGCGCGTGGGCATCGCCCGGGCCTTGGTGCACGACCCGCAGATCCTGCTGTGCGACGAGGCCACTTCGGCGCTGGACCCGGAAACCACCGCCTCGATCCTGGCGCTGCTGCGCGACATCAACCGCCGCCTGGGCCTGACCGTGGTGCTGATCACCCATGAGATGGCGGTGATTCGCGACATCTGCCACCGGGTGGTGGTGCTCGAACGCGGCCAAGTGGTCGAGCAAGGCGAGGTATGGCAGGTGTTCGGCAACCCACGCCATGAGGTGACGCGCACCTTGCTGGCGCCGTTGCAGACGTGCCTGCCCGAAGCGCTGCTGGCCAAGCTGCGCGCTGGCCCCGGCGACGGTCAGGGCGCCGTGGTGCTCAAGCTCAGCGTACTGGGCGAACCGGCGCTGAGCGAGTTGTTCGCCGACCTGGGCGGGCGTGTGCGCCTGCTACAAGGCGGCGTGGAGACCATCGGCGAACACGTGCTGGGGCAACTGATCCTGGCGGTGCAGGACGCACCCTACGACACCGAACGACTGCGCGAACGCGCCGGCCGCTGGGCCGAGCGCGTGGAGGTACTCGGCCATGGGCTTTGATCGTTTGCTCGAAGGCTTGCTCGACACTTTGCTGATGGTCGGCGTATCGTCGTTGGTCGCGCTGTTGGTGGGCGTGCCGATGGCGGTGCTGCTGGTCACCAGCGACAAGGGCGGCATTTACGAGGCGCCGCTGGTGAACCGGGTGCTGGGCGCCTTCGTCAACCTGTTCCGCTCGATCCCGTTCCTGATCCTGATGGTGGCGCTGATCCCCTTCACCCGCCTGTTGGTGGGCACCACCTACGGTGTGTGGGCCGCCGTGGTGCCGCTGACCATCGCCGCCACGCCGTTCTTCGCCCGCATCGCCGAAGTGAGCCTGCGCGAGGTCGACCATGGCCTGGTGGAAGCGGCCCAGGCCATGGGCTGCCGACGCTGGCACATCACCTGGCACGTGCTGTTGCCCGAGGCGCTGCCCGGCATCGTCGGCGGCTTCACCATCACCCTGGTGACGCTGATCAACTCGTCGGCCATGGCCGGGGCGATCGGCGCCGGTGGGTTGGGCGACATCGCCTATCGCTATGGTTATCAGCGCTTCGACAGCCAGGTGATGCTGACCGTGATCGCCATGCTGGTGGCGCTGGTGGCGGTGATTCAACTGGGTGGCAATCGCCTGGCGAAGCGCTTGAACAAGCGCTGAGGGCTTGAAGCAGCGCTGAGGGCTCAACGGCGCAAGCCTGCCGAGCGCGGCGCCGTTGCTCAGGCGGCGGCGCCGTCATACGTCCGGTTTCGACTATCGCGCCTTGTGCCGCATGCCGTTGCGGCACGCGGCGCCTTCACTGGCCGTCCAGGTCCGCCACAGGCACCGGCCGCCCGAACCAGTACCCCTGCCCTAGCTCGCACCCCTGCTCCAGCAGGAATTCGGCCTGCTGCGCCTGCTCGATGCCCTCGGCGTGCACCTGCATGTTCATGCTGCGTGCCAGGGCGATGATCACGCGCACGATGGCGATGTCATCGTCGTCCTCCGGCAGCCCGGCGACGAAGCCCTGGTCGATCTTGAGCTTCTGCACCGGCAGGCGCTTGAGGCGCAACAGCGAGGAATAGCCGGTGCCGAAATCGTCGATGGCCAGGCGCAGGCCCAGTTCGCGCAGGCGGTGCAGTTGTTCGAGCGAGATTTCCGGGTCGTCCATCACCGCGCTTTCGGTGACTTCCACTTCCAGCAATGCCGGGCTCATGCCGGTTTCGGCCAGCACCTGGGCGACGTCCAGGTACAGACCGCGTTGGCTGAACAGCCGGCTGGAGATGTTCACCGCCACGAACTGCAAGGCCTGGCCTTCGGCCTGCCAGCGCACCATCTGCCGGCAGGCCTGGCGCAGCACCCACAGGTCGATTTCGGCGATCAGCCCAGTGCGTTCGGCGATCGGGATGAACTCGCCCGGTGGCACCAACCCGCGCTCGGGGTGCTGCCAACGTACCAGCGCCTCTACGCCAACGCGTGCGCCGCTGGCCAGGTCGTGCACCGGCTGGAAGTACACGCGCAGCTCCTCCTGCTCCAGGGCGCGGCGCAGCTCGCTTGCGGTTTCCACGCGCTGCTGGGCATGGGCGGTCAGCTCCTCGGTGTACAGCGCATAACCCGCACGGCCATTGCCTTTGGCCTTGTACAGCGCGGCGTCGGCGTTGCGCAGCAGTTGCTCGGCGCTGCGCGCGTCGTTGGGAAACAGGCCGATGCCGATGCTGACGCTGATCGACAAGCGGTGCCCGTCGCAATCGAACGGGGCCTTCATGTGCTCGAGGATGGTCCGCGCCAGGTCCGCCGCCTGGCCCACCTGCTGGCAACGCTCGAGCAGCACACCGAACTCGTCGCCGCCCAGCCGCGCCAGGGTCACGCCTGTGCCGAGCAGTGCGCTCAAACGTTCGCCCACGCGTTTGAGCAACTGGTCGCCCAGGGTGTGGCCCAGGCCGTCGTTGATGCTCTGGAAGTGGTCGAGGTCCATCAGCAACAGGGCGCAGCCTTGCTTGTGCGTTTGCGCGGCGCTCAGGGCCTGCTCGACGCGATCGTTGAACAGCAGGCGGTTGGGCAATCCGGTGAGCGGATCGTGGTGGGCCAGGTAGGCCAGCTCCTGCTCGGAGTGCTTGATGGCGCTGACGTCGCTGAACACCGCCACGTAATGGCTGACCTGCCCCTGCTCGTCGCGGATGGCACGGATGGTCTGCCACTGCGGGTAGATTTCGCCCTGTTTGCGGCGGTTCCAGATCTCCCCGCTCCACTCGCCGGTAGCCGCCAGCGCCGCGTAGATGCCTTGATAGAACGCCGGCCCATGGTGGCCGGACTTGAACTTGCTCGGCCGCTGGCCCAGCACTTCGTCTTCCTGGTAACCGGTGATGCGCATGAACGCCCGGTTGACGTGCACGATCAGGCCATCGCGGTCGGTCACCAGCACGCCTTCCAGGGTGCTGTCGAAGACGGCCTCGGCCATGCGCAGGCGCTGCCGGTCTTCGCGGCGCAAGCGCGCGCCCAGGCCGATGGAGCCGAGCAGACGCGCGCGATTGACGAACAACAGCGCGGTGCTCGCCAGCAGCCACAGCGCCACGCTGACGTTGTGGCTCCAAGCCTGTGCCGTGGGATCGTCGAACAGGTGATCCAGCACCTGCCCGGCCAGTACCAGCCAGAGAATCGAGAGCACCAGGTAGAGCGCAGCCATGCGCAAGGCGTCGCGAGTGGAAACGGACATGATGGGTGGGTCGGCCCCCGATGAGTGAAAAGCCAGTATAAGGCACAATGCCCGCAGGGCTGCCCACCCGTGCCACACGGGCGCACTTTTTACCCGACGGAACGCTCCGGCACTCTGGAACTAAATCCGACCACCCCACTCATAAATGGCACATCGCCTCTGTAGCGGGCCGGGTCGTGCCGCATGCTCTTCGCAATCCGACGATCCGTACCGATGCCCAAGAACTTCGACCCGCCCTTGTCAGACACCTCTGCGCCAGATACTGCCGAAACCCTTCTTGCCCTGCTCCATGCCCAAGCCGAAGTCGCGCGCCTGAGCGAACGCGAGCGGCTGTTCAGCTCGCTGCTGGAAAGCGTCAATGCCGCGCTGTGGGCCTTCGACTGGGAAACCCGCCAGGTGCTTTACGTCAGCCCCGCCTACGAGCGCATCTTCGGACGCTCGGCCGCTCTGGTGATGGCCGACTACTGCGAGTGGCGCGACGCGGTCTATCCCGACGACCTGGCCTATGCCGAACAGAGCCTGGCCGACGTACTGGTCAGCGGTGCTGTCGAAGACCGCGAGTACCGCATCATCAACGCGGCAGGCGAAGTGCGCTGGCTGAGCGACAAGTGCTTCCTCAAGCAGACCCGCGAGGGCGACCAGCGGGTGATCATCGTCGGCATCGCCGAGGACATCACGGAAAAGAAACAGCTCGAAAGCGAGTTGCAGCGCCTGGCCACCATCGACGTGCTGACCCAGAGCAGCAACCGTCGGCACTTCTTCGAGTGCGCCCACCAAGCGTTCGAAGATGCCTGTGCCGACGACACACCGCTGTCGTTCCTGCTGCTGGACATCGACGACTTCAAACAGATCAACGACAGCTACGGCCACCAGGAGGGCGACCAGGTGTTGCAGCGCATCGCCGACAGCGGCAAGAACGCCTTGCGCCGCGGCGACCTGTTCGGACGCATCGGCGGCGAGGAGTTCGCCGCGGTGTTTCCGGGCTGTACGGCCGAGGCGGCGCAGCAGATCGCCCAGCGCTTGCAACGGGAAATCCAGCGCTTGAGCTTCAGCCATGGCCAGCAGGTGTATCGGGTCACCGTCAGCCAGGGGCTGACCGACCGGACGCAGAACGACGAATTGCTCGACAGCCTGTTCGCCCGCGCCGACGAGGCGATGTACCAGGCCAAGCGCCAGGGCAAGAACCAGATCGTGCAGGGTTAAAAGGCCTGCGCCTTTATCCCTGAGCGTCGGGTGTCTGGGGCGGTGCGGACGGTGACGACACTTCAGGCAGCGGCGGTGCTGCGCCGGCACCAGGCAGCCCCTGCAACTGTTGAAGGCTCACCCGCAACAGGCGCGCCGTCTTGCCCTCGGCCAGTGCGTGCAGGCCGTCGCCCGCCGGCAAGCGCGCCAGTTGCCCGGCCAGGTGCATGACCAGCATGTCGCGCGAATACACACCCCCACCCAATCGATAGACCGCAGCGATCAGCTCGCGCAACGGCAGCGGCAAGCGCCAGCGCGTGCGCAACGCCGAACCGAACGGTGCGGCGAACTGCGCCAGCGCCTGGCCGACCTGCACGCTGCTCAACTCGCCCCCGGCCAGGCGCCACTCCTGCAAACAGCGCAGTACCGCGAGCTCCCCAAGGCTGTGCAACAGCCCCGCGCAATAGCAGCGGCTTTCGTCCAGGCGCAGCAAGGCGGCCAGCCCGCGGCCCTGCTCGGCGGTGTGCAACGCCAGGTACCAGTAGTGGTTGGCGAACTGTGCCAGCAGCGGGTCGCTCAGGTAGGCACTGCGCTTGAGCGTAAGACCAAGCATGAGGTTCATGCTCTGCACGCTGCCGAGCCGGTGCAGGGCTTGGCGCAACTGCTGCACGGGCGCGCCACCGTGCAAGGCGGCGCTGTTGGCGGCGGCGATCAGCACGCCGGTGGCTTGCGGATCGTCTTGCAGCTCCGCCTCCAGCACGCTCAAGTCCAGACCCGCAGGCTGCAAGGCGCGTTTGACCGCCGTGTGTACGTCGACCAATAAGGGGCCGCCGTCGGCGTTGGCCCGGCGCTGTTCGAGAAAGCCGTGCAGGCTGGCATCCGGCGACAGCGCCGGCACCGGGCATGCCACCGACTCGCCGGCCGCCAGCAGCAAAGCCTCGAGGCGTCGGCGCAGCGAGTCGAGGTCGAGGGGTTTGCTCAAGTAAGCGGTGGGCTGCAAGGGCAAGGCCTCACGCACGCTGGCGCTGTCGACCCGGGCACTGAGCAGGATGAACGGCAGGCGCGCAGCGCTGCGGCGGCGGCGTACCTTGCGCAGCAAGTCCAAGCCGTCCACGCCGGCCAACTCCCGCGCGGCGATGATCAGGTCGGGTTCGCTGGCCAGCGCGGCCAGGGCCTGCACGCCGTTCTCGCACACCTGCAAGCTGGCGTCGCAGCGCACGCTGAGCAGTGTGTCGGTGAGCAGGTCACGCACCCACGGATCGCTTTCCACGATCAGCACCGAAGGCGGCAGAGGTTCTACGGCAGGCATGCATCGCTCCTTGATCGATCCGACGCGGCGTTGCCGGCCGCGCCCTTCCTGGGCACAACCTTAGCGCGCCACCGGCCGTCAGGCATGAAAAAACCCGCCGAAGCGGGTTTTTTCATGGAGCGAGGCGCGGATCAGGCGAGTTCAGCGAAGCACTCTTCGATGATTGCCAGGCCTTTGTCCAGCAGCGCGTCTTCGGCGGTCAGCGGGACCAGAATACGCAGGACGTTGCCATAGGTGCCGCACGACAGCAGGATCAGACCCTTGTCGCGCGCCTTGGCGACCACTTGCGCCACGGCAGCGGCGTTCGGCGTGTGGGTGCCCTTCTCGAACACTTCCACGGCGATCATCGAGCCCAGACCACGGACGTCGCCGATGATCGGGTGCTTGGCTTGAATGGCGCGCAGGCCGGCGGTCAGGTGCTCGCCAACGGTACGGCTGCGTTCGAGCAGCTTCTCTTCTTCGAACACTTCGATCACGGCCAGGGCCGCGGCGCAGGCGATCGGCGAACCGGCATAGGTGCCGCCCAGGCCGCCCGGGGCGATGGCGTCCATGTACTCGGCCTTGCCGCAGACACCGGCCAGCGGGAAGCCACCGGCGATGGACTTGGCGAAGGTGGTCAGGTCAGGCGCGACGCCCATCTGCTCCATGGCGAAGAAGGTGCCGGTACGGCCAGCGCCGGTCTGCACTTCGTCGGCGATCAGCAGGATGCCGTGCTGGTCGCACAGCGCGCGCAGACGCTTCATCAGCTCGACGGGCGCAGGCAGGAAGCCGCCTTCGCCTTGTACCGGCTCGAGGATGATCGCGGCGATGTCCTTGGGCTCGGCATCGTTCTTGAAGATGCGCTCGACCGAAGCGATGGCCTCGTCGACGCTCACGCCGTGCAGTTCGTTGGGGAACAGCGCGCGGAACACGCCGCCTGGCATCAGGCCCATGCCGGCCGAGTACGGCACGACCTTACCGGTCAGGCCCAGGGTCATCATGGTGCGGCCGTGGTAGGCGCCGGTGAAGGCGATCACGCCGGCACGGCCGGTGGCGGCACGGGCGATCTTGATGGCGTTCTCGACCGCTTCGGAGCCGGTGGACACCAGCAGGGTCTTCTTCTCGAAGTCGCCAGGCACCAGGGCGTTGATCTTCTCGCACACTTCCACGTACGGCTCGTAGGCCAGGACCTGAAAGCAGGTGTGGCTGACCTTGGTCAGCTGTTCCTGGACGGCGGCGACCACTTTAGGGTGCAGGTGGCCGGTGTTGAGGACCGCGATGCCGCCCGCGAAGTCGATCAGTTCGCGGCCTTCGACGTCGATGACCGTGGCGTTCTTCGCCTTGTCGACGAAGATCGGGTGGATCTGGCCGACGCCGCGTGGGACGGCGGCGACGCGACGTTGCATCAAGGATTCGTTGGTCTTGCTCATAAAGCCCTCTTTGGCGCCCATACGCATGGCGCGCTTATCGAGGGTGGCAGGAACGTCGGCGCACAGTATTCGTTGATCGACTGCCGCACGCGTCCCTGGCCACCAGGTACTGCGCTGTAAAAAAGGCCAGCGAGGCGTCGCTCTCGCGCCCCGCTGGCAGAGGTGAAGCGTGTCAGTGCATCAGACGCTGAGGCACAGGTACTTGATTTCGAGGTAGTCCTCGATGCCGTACTTGGAACCTTCGCGGCCAAGGCCGGAGGCCTTGATACCGCCGAACGGCGCGACTTCGTTGGAGATCAGGCCGGTGTTGATACCCACCATGCCGTATTCCAGAGCCTCGGCGACACGGAACACGCGGCTCATGTCGCGGGCATAGAAGTACGACGCCAGGCCGAACTCGGTGTCGTTGGACATGGCGATGACTTCGGCTTCGTCCTGGAAGCGGAACAGCGGCGCCAGCGGGCCGAAGGTCTCCTCCTTGGCCACGGCGGCGGACTTGGGCACATCGACCAGGATGGTCGGCTCGAAGAAGTTGCCTTCGATCAGCTTGCCGCCCGACAGCACCTTGGCGCCCTTGGACACGGCGTCTTCGATGTGTTCCTGGACCTTGGCCACGGCCTTGTGGTCGATCAGCGGGCCGGTGGTGGTGCCCTCTTCCAGACCGTTGCCGATCTTCAGCTTGGCCACGGCGGCCTTGAGCTTCTCGGCGAAGGCGTCGTAGACGCCGTCCTGCACGTAGATACGGTTGGCGCAGACGCAGGTCTGGCCGTTGTTGCGGTACTTGGAGATGATCGCGCCTTCGACGGCCTTATCCAGGTCGGCGTCGTCGAACACGATGAACGGCGCGTTGCCGCCCAGCTCCAGGGAGACCTTCTTGATGTCCTTGGCGCATTCCTGCATCAGCTGACGGCCGATTTCGGTGGAGCCGGTGAAGGACAGCTTGCGCACCAGGCTGTTGCTGGTCAGCTCGCCGCCGACTTCGCCGGCACTGCCGGTGACCACGCTCAGCACGCCTTCCGGGATGCCGGCACGGGTGGCCAGCTCGACCAGGGCCAGGGCGGAGAACGGGGTCTGCGACGCGGGCTTGAGCACCATGGTGCAACCGGCGGCCAGGGCCGGACCGGCTTTGCGGGTGATCATCGCGGCCGGGAAGTTCCACGGGGTGATGGCTGCGGTGACGCCGATCGGCTGCTTGATGACGATCAGACGCTTGTCGGGCTGGTGGCCCGGGATGGTGTCGCCATAAACGCGCTTGGCTTCTTCGGCGAACCACTCGATGAACGAGGCGGCGTAGGCGATTTCGCCCTTGGCTTCGGCCAGCGGCTTGCCTTGCTCGGTGGTCATCAGGCGGGCCAGGTCGTCCTGGTTCTCGATCATCAGCTCGAACCAGCGGCGCAGCTTGTTGGAACGCTCCTTGGCCGTCAGCGCGCGCCAGGCCGGCAGCGCCTTGTCGGCGGCCTCGATGGCGCGGCGGGTTTCGGCGGTGCCCATTTTCGGCACGGTGCCGATGACTTCGCCGGTCGCCGGGTTGGTCACGTTGAGGGTCTGGCCATTGTCCGCATCCAGCCACTGGCCATTGATGTAGGCCTGCTGACGGAACAACTGAGCGTCTTTGAGCTGCATGTCGACTTCCCGGATTATTGATTGTGGAAAAACGCCTGGTATCGGGTACCAGGCGTTTGAAATCTCAAACGAATGCTAAGCG
This sequence comes from Pseudomonas sp. UBA6562, assembly GCF_002434265.1. Classification (GTDB taxonomy): domain Bacteria; phylum Pseudomonadota; class Gammaproteobacteria; order Pseudomonadales; family Pseudomonadaceae; genus Aquipseudomonas. The sequence continues at coordinate 689,775 of NZ_DJJS01000006.1, forward strand.
GCTGCTGGGGTATAGGACAATAGGCCGTTCAGAAAAAAGAACGAACGGCGATTGGCGACGTGTGCGGGCGAGCCAAAGGCTGCGGCTCGCCTGCTACCCGCACCCGCTGCACCGAACGGGTTATTCGCCGATCGCCGCCTGGTAGCCTGCCGCGTCCAGCAGTTTGTCCAGCTCGGCGCTGTCGCTCGGCTTGAGCTTGAAGATCCACGCCTCGTAGGGCGTTTCGTTCAAGGCTTCGGGGCTGTCGGCCAGCGTCTCGTTGACCGCGATCACTTCGCCTGCCACCGGCGAATAGATGTCCGATGCCGCCTTCACCGACTCGACCACGCCTGCTGCGTCGCCTGCGGCGAACACCTTGCCGACTTCCGCCAGCTCGACGAAGACCACATCGCCCAGCGCATCCTGGGCATGGTCGCTGATCCCGACGGTGACCGTGCCATCGGCTTCCAAGCGGGCCCACTCGTGACTTTCGGCAAAACGCAGTTCGGCAGGGATGTTGCTCATGGAGTGTTTTCCTCAAATAGGCTCAGCGGTCGGCCCGCCGTGGGGGTGTTCAGATCAGGATCTTGCCGTGGCGCACGAAGGTCGGCTTGACCACGCGCACCGGGTACCACTTGCCACGGATTTCCACCTCGGCACGCTCGCCGGTGGCGATGGGCAACCGTGCCAGGGCGATGGACTTGCTCAAGGTAGGAGAGAAACTACCACTGGTGATCTCCCCTTCGCCAACCCCGGCGACGCGCACCACCTGATGGGCACGCAAGACGCCCCGTTCTTCGAGCACCAGCCCGACCAGCTTTTCCTGCACGCCGCGGTCGATTTCCGCGAGCAGTCCGCTGCGGCCGATGAAATCGCGGTCGGCCGGTTCCCAGGCGATGCTGGCATCGAGGTTGGAGGTCAGCGGCGTGTGCGCCTCGTCGATGTCCTGGCCGTACAGGTTGAAGCCGGCTTCCAGGCGCAAGGTGTCACGCGCGCCCAGGCCGCTAGGGGCGATGCCGGCGCCGACCAGGTCGTAGAACAGGCTCGGCGCGTGCGCGGCGGGCAAGGTGATTTCCAGGCCGTCCTCACCGGTGTAGCCGGTGCGGGCGATGAACCAATCGCCGTCCGCCACGCCCTCGAACGGGCGCAGCTGGCGAACCAGCGTGGCGCGTGCGCTGCTCAGCAGTTGGGCGATTCGGTCGCGTGCGCGGGGGCCTTGAATGGCCAGGATGGCGAGTTCCGGACGCGGCTGGATCGACACGTCGAAGCCATGGCTGCGTTTGTGCAGCCAGGCGATGGCCTTCTCGCGCGTGGCGGCGTTGGCCACCAGGCGATAGCCGGCTTGGGTGCGGTAGATGATGAGGTCGTCGACCACTGCCCCGTGCTCGTTGAGCATGGGGCTGTACAAAGCGTTACCTGGCGCTTCCAAGCGCGCAACGTCGTTGGCCATCAGGTATTGCAGACACCGGGTGGCATCGCTGCCCTCGATGTCGATCACGGTCATGTGCGAAACGTCGAACACACCGCAATCGCTGCGGACCTGATGATGCTCCTCTACTTGCGAACCGTAGTGCAGGGGCATGTCCCAGCCACCGAAGTCGACCATCTTGGCACCCAGGGCCAAGTGCAGGTCATACAAGGGCGTACGCTGTCCCATGGGTTTCTCCTTCCGGGCGTGGCGGGCGACGGCGCGTGGTGACGTTGAATCGTTACCCGATTTTGTAAGGCGCGCCGCTGCGAGTGCGGCGCATTGTAGCCACATGCACACGGCCTGGCACCCTTAGCGAGCACGCCCCGGTCCCCGCGCGGAACGCCGGATCAATCCGACTACCGGCAGCAGGCCGACCAGTACCAGGCTCAGCGCCGGCAACGAGGCGCGCGCCCACTCGCCTTCGCTGGTCATTTCGAAAACCCGCACCGCCAGGGTGTCCCAGCCGAAAGGACGCATGAGCAGGGTCGCAGGCATCTCCTTGATCACATCGACGAATACCAAGAGGGCGGCGCTCAAGGTGCCGGGCACCAACAGCGGCAGGTAGACCTTGCCGAACAGCCGCAGGCCGCCGACGCCCAGGCTGCGCGAGGCTTCGGGCAGCGACGGCCGGATGCGCGCCAGGGTGCTTTCCAGCGGGCCGAACGCCACCGCCATGAAGCGCACCAGATAGGCCAGCAACAAGGCGCACAGGCTGCCCAGCAGCAGCGGTTCGCCGGCACCGCCCAGCCACTGCGACAGTGGAATCACCAACTGGTTGTCCAGGTAGCTGAAGGCGAGCATCAACGCGACCGCCAGTACCGAGCCGGGCAAGGCATAGCCCAGGTTGGCCAGGCCCACGCCGCTGCGGATCAGTGGGGTGGGCGCCTGGCGCCGGGCGAAGGCAAGACACAGCGCCACGCCGACGGTGAGCAGCGCCGCCACCGCGCCCAGCGACAAGGTGTGCCAGACCAGCCCCAGGTAGCGCTCGTCGAGGTCGTGCCGACCACGCTGGTAGCACCAGACCAGCAGTTGCAGCAACGGAATCACGAAGGCGCAGGCGAACACCAGCAGGCACCAGGCGCTCGCTGCCAGCGCCCTGACGCCGCGCAGCCGATACAGCGGCTGCACCCGCGCCCGCTCGCCACCCGTGCGCCCGGCGCCACGGGCGCGTCGCTCGGCGTATAGCACCAGCATGACGAACAGCAGCAACAGGCTGGCCAACTGCGCCGCGCTGGCGAGGCTGAAGAAGCCGTACCAAGTCTTGTAGATGGCCGTGGTGAAGGTGTCGAAATTGAACACCGCCACCGCGCCGAAATCCGCCAGGGTCTCCATCAAGGCCAAGGCCAGCCCGGCGCCGATGGCCGGCCGTGCCATGGGCAGGGCCACACGCCAGAAGGCTTGCAACGGCGACAGCCCGAGCACGCGCGCCGCTTCCATCAGGCCGCGCCCCTGGGCCAGGAACGCGCTACGCGCCAGCAGGTAGACGTAAGGGTAGAACACCAGCACCAGCACCACGATCACCCCGCCGGTGGAGCGCACCCGTGGCAGGCGCAGCGGACCGAAGGCCTCGCGCAGCGCGCTTTGCACGGGCCCTGCGAAGTCCAGCAGGCCGACGAAGACGAAGGCCAGCACATAGGCCGGAATGGCGAACGGCAGCATCAGCGCCCAATCGAGCCAGCGCCTGCCGGGGAACTCGCACAGGCTGGTCAGCCAGGCCAGGCTTACGCCCAGCATCAGCACGCCGATGCCCACGCCCAGCACCAGCGTCAGGGTATTGCCCAGCAGGCGCCGCATCTGGGTGTCGAGCAGGTGCGACCAGATCTGCATGTCGATGCTTTGCCATGACAGCGCCAGCACGCTCAGCGGCAGCAGCACAAGCGCAGCGCACAGGGCGACCGGTACGTACCAGCGGCGTTGTGGGATGTGGGGCACGGCGACTTCTCGGTGGGCGGACGCTGCCGTGGCAGGTCGAAGGGGGTCGGAGATGCCCGAAGCGTGACGCTTCAGGCACGGGGAGCACTCAGCGCCAGCCGGCGCGATCCATCAGGCGGATCGCCTCGGCCTGGCGCTTGCCGGCCACCTCCACCGGAATGCTGTCGGCCTTGAAGCGGCCCCAGGCCGCGACTTCGGCGGACGGCTCGACCTTGGGATTGGCCGGGAATTCCTGGTTGAGGTCGGCGAACAGTTTCTGCGCCTCCTCACCGGTCATCCATTCCACCAGACGCACGGCCGCTTCGGGGTGGGGGGCGTGACGGGTCAGGCCGATGCCCGACAGGTTGACGTGCACGCCGCGGTCGTTCTGGTTGGGCCAGAACAGCTTGAGCGGCAATTGCGGGTTGGCCTTGTGCATGCGCCCGAAGTAGTAGGAATTGACCACGCCAACATCGCACTGGCCGGCCTCGATGGCCTGCAGCACGGCGTTGTCGTCGGAGAACACGTCGGTGGACAGGTTGTCGACCCAGCCTTTGACGATCTCTTCGGTCTTGGCCTCGCCATGGGTTTCGATCAACGTGGCGGTCAGCGACTGGTTGTAGACCTTCTTGGCCGTGCGCAGGCACAGGCGCCCTTCCCACTGCTCGTCGGCCAGTGCTTCGTAGGTGCTCAGTTCCTCGGGCTTGACCCGTTCGGTCGAGTAGACGATGGTCCGCGCGCGCAGGCTCAGGCCCGTCCAGTCGCCGGACGAGGCGCGGTATTGAGGGGGGATGTTCTGCTCGATGGCATTGGATTTGATCGGCTGCAAGATGCCCATCCGCTCGGCCTGCCACAGATTACCGGCATCCACCGTGAGCAGCAGGTCGGCCACGCCGTTCTGGCCCTCGGCCTTGATGCGCTGCATCAGCGGCGCTTCCTTGTCGGTGATGAACTTGACCTTGACCCCGGTCTTGGCCGTGTAGGCGTCGAACACCGGTTTGATCAGCTCGTCGATGCGCGAGGAGTACACCACCACCTCGTCCGCCGCCTGGGCCGCGCCACCGAACAGGGAAAGGGCCAGGACGGCCCATACGGGCTTGCGTGACAACATGGGAAAGCGCTCCTCTGGACTTGAGAGGCGCAAAGGGTAGTGGTTCTTATTTGCCCACTCACCCCTAGAGCAGTTACCGGATGTTGCCAGGACGCGGCAACCTACCGCGTCCAGCGTTCAAGGCCGCGCCAGTGCCGGCAGGTCGCCGCTGAGGCCGAGCGCCTGGCGCACGAACGATGCCTTGGCGTCGGGCAACCCTTCCACCGCCTTGAGCCCGGTATTGCGCAACCAACGCAGCGCCAGGCGATCGGACTGGAACAGGCGCTCGAAGCCCTCCATGGCCGCCATCAAGGCCAGGTTGTGCGGCATGCGCCGCCGCTCGTAGCGGCTCAGCACCTTGAGGTCGGCCAGCCGTTCGCCACGGGCGCTGGCGTGCAGCAGCTCTTCGGCCAGCACCGCTGCGTCGAGCAGGCCCAGGTTGACGCCCTGCCCGGCCAGCGGGTGGATGGTGTGGGCTGCGTCGCCGATCAAGGCCAGACCCGGCTCGACATAACGCTTGGCATGCCGCTGGCGCAGCGGGACGCAGACCCGGGGGTCGGCTTCCAGCACCTCGCCCAGGCGCCCTTCGAATGCCGCTTGCAGTGCCTTGCAGAAGGCGCCGTCGTCCAGGGCCATGGCCTTTTCCGCCTCTTCCGGGGTGGTCGACCAGACGATCGAGCACCAGTCCTGCGCGCCGTCGCGCTCCAGGGGCAGGAAGGCCAGCGGACCGTGGTCGGTGAAGCGCTGCCAGGCGGTGCGCTGGTGGCCCTGGCTGCAACGCACGCTGGTGACGATGGCGTGGTGCAGGTAATCCCATTCGCGGGTTTCGCTGCCGGCCAGGCGCCGCACCGCCGAGTGCGCGCCGTCGGCGGCGATCACCAGGGGCGTACGCAGGCGCCGGCCATCGGCCAGGGTCAGCAGCCAGTCGTCGCCCGAGTGGCGCAGTTGCTCCAGGCGCGCGTTGGCCAGCAGGCTGATGTCGCTGTCGTGCAGCCGCTCGAGCAGCGCGTCCTGCACGATGCGGTTCTCGACGATGTGGCCGAGCACCGGCGCATGCACGCTGGCGGCGGAAAAGTGGATCTGCCCGGTACCGGTGCCGTCCCACACGTGCATGTCGGTATAGGGCGAAGCGCGCCGCGCGGCGATGCCCGGCCAGGCGCCCAGGCGTTCGAGCATCCGCTGGCTGGCGGCCGACAGGGCACTGACCCGCGGTTCGAAACGGGCTGCGGCCGAGAACGGCGCGACGCTCAGCGCGCCGCCATCGAGCAGGTGAATCTGCAAGCCGCTGTGGCGCAAGGCCAGGGCCAGGGCGCTGCCCACCATGCCGGCACCGACAATCAACAGATCTGCGCGCATTTCCATGCTCTACGCCTGCCTCGTTTGCGGCTTGAGCCGCACGTATAGGGTTTTGTCGACCCGCGCGACCAGCTCGCCGGTTTCGTCGCGGATGTCGACCTGAAGCCGGGGCAGGTACTTCTTGCCCGTGGCGGTCTGCTGGCGGATCTCGTCGAGCAAGGCGTCGTCGATTTCGAATTCGGCGTATACCGGGCCTTTGCCGGGGGCGATGAAGTCGATACTGGCGGCCTTGTCCCAGACGATGTAGTCGCTGCCCAGCTGTTCGATCAGCAGCAGCATGTAGAACGGGTCGACCATCGAATACAGGCTGCCGCCGAACTGTGTGCCCACGTAGTTGCGGTTCCAGAAGGTGAGCTTCATGCGCACCGCGATGCGCCGCAGGTCGGGGCTGATCGACAGTACGCGGATGCCGGCGCCCAGGTACGGCGGGTAGCAGTTGAGCAGCCAGCGCAGCGTCCGCGCACGCCGTGCGCGCTTGCGCGGGTCGCTCATCGAGCGCCTCGGTCGGGACGTGTGCCCAGGCCCATGGCCTGACGGGCGAACCAGCGCTTGGCCGGCGGCAGCAGGTCGAGGCCGAGCAGGCCCAGATTGCGCCCGGCGGTCAGGAGCGTGCCGGTGCTGCCGAACAGGCGCGTGACCTGGTCGGAGAAACCGACGGTCAAGGCCTGGTCCAAGCGCTGACGGCGCAGGTAACCCTCGAGGGTGGCCAGGTCGCCTGGTACCGCAGGGCCGGCGAGCAAGGCATCGGTCAACGACTGCACGTCGCGCAGCGACAGGTTGAAGCCTTGTCCGGCGATGGGGTGCAGGCTGTGCGCGGCGTTGCCCAGCACCACCAGGTGTGGGCGCACCTGCTCCTGGGCCTCGATCAACGACAGCGGGTACAGGTGGCGCGCGCCGACCTGGCGGAAGCCGCCCAGACGGTAACCGAAGGCGGCTTGCAGTTCGTTCAGGAACGGGCGCTCGTCGAGTTCGGCCAGGCGCTTGGCGTCCATGCCCTGACGGGTCCAGACCAGCGCGCAGCGGTTGTCGGGCAACGGCAGCAGGGCCATCGGGCCTTGCTCGGTGAAGCGTTCGAAGGCCTGGCCGCCGTGGCGTTGGCCGGGCGTGACGTTGGCGATCAGCGCGCTCTGGTCATAGGGGCGGTGGCGCACATGGATGCCGAGCTGTTCGCGCAGCGCCGAGCGGCCACCGTCGGCCAGCACCGCGAGGTCGCATTCGAGTTGGGTGTCGTCGTCCAGGCGCAGGCGATAGCCCTGTTCGATGGGCTCCAGCGAGGTCACTTCGGCCGGGCAGCGCCACGTCACCACCTCAGGGTCCAGCGCCTGCCACAGGCACTGGCCGAGCCAGGCGTTCTCCACCACGAAACCCAATGCCGGCACGCCCTCCTCGCTGGCATCGAGGCGGGTGGAGCCGAAGCGGCCGCGGTCGGACACCTGGATCTGCAGGATCGGCTCGGCACGCACGGCGATTTGTGGCCATAGCCCCAAATGCTGATAGATCTGCTGGGTACCGAACGACAACGCCGAAGAGCGGGCATCGTAGCTGGGCTGGAAGCTGTCGCCAGGGGCGAAGGGCTCGATCAGCACGATGCGCCAGCCGCGCGCCTTGGCCCCGGCTTGCAGCGCCAGGGCCAGGCTGGCGCCGACCAGGCCGCCGCCGATGATCGCCAGGTTGACCCGGCTCATGCCGCCTCACCGCGGGCTGCGGCCATCAGCGCTTCGATCTCGGCCACGGTTTTGGGCACGCCACTGGTGAGGATTTCGCAGCCGGTGCGGGTCACCACCACGTCGTCTTCGATGCGCACGCCGATGCCGCGCCATTTCTTGGCGACGTTCTGGTTGTCGGCGGCGATGTAGATGCCGGGCTCGACGGTCAGGGCCATGCCCGGTTCGAGCACGCGCCACTGCCCGCCGACCTTGTAGTCGCCGACATCGTGCACGTCCATGCCCAGCCAGTGCCCGGCACGGTGCATGTAGAAGGCGCGGTAGGCCTCGCTGTCGATCAACGCCTGCACCTCGCCCTTGAGCAGGCCCAGCGCCACCAGGCCTTCGGTGATGACGCGCACGGTCGCCTCATGGGCGTGGTTCCAGTGCTTGCCCGGGGCGATCTGGGCGAAGGCCGCTTCCTGGGCGGCGAGCACCACCTCGTAGATGGCTTTCTGTTCCGGCGAGAAGCGCCCGCTGACCGGGAAGGTGCGGGTGATGTCGCTGGCGTAGCAGTCGATTTCGCAGCCGGCGTCGATCAGCACCAGGTCGCCGTCCTTGAGCAGGGCGTCGTTCTCCTGGTAATGCAGGATGCAGCCGTTGCGCCCGGCCGCGACGATCGAACCATAGGCCGGCATCTTCGCCCCGCCACGGCGGAAGGCGTAGTCGAGCTCGGCTTCCAGGCTGTATTCGCGCAGCCCCGCGCGGCACGCCTGCATGGCACGGATGTGGGCGCCGGCGGAAATCTCGGCGGCCAGGCGCATGACCTTCACTTCGGCAGCGGACTTGTACAGGCGCATGTCGTGCAGCAGATGGTCCAGAGCCACGAACTCGTTGGGCGGCTGTGCGCCCAGCCGCGCCTTGGAACGGATGACGTTGATCCAGTCCATCAGGCGTCGGTCGAATTCCGGGTTGCTGCCCATGGCGCTGTAGACCCGCTCGCGGCCTTCGATCAGGCCCGGCAGGATTTCGTCGATGTCGGTGATGGGGAAGGCATCGTCGGCGCCGTGCAGGCTGATGGCGCCTTCCTGCCCGGCACGCAGGCCGTCCCATTGTTCGCGCTCGGCGTTGCGCTCGCGGCAGAACAGCACGTACTCGCCGTGCTCACGGCCCGGGATCAGGGCGATGACCGCCTCGGGCTCGGGGAAACCGCTGAGGTACTGGAAGTCGCTGTCCTGACGGTAGACGTGCTCGACGTCGCGGTTGCGGATCGCCAAGGCCGCTGCGGGCAGGATGGCGATGCTGTTGGGGACCATCTGCGCCATCAGCGCCTTGCGCCGACGGGCGTATTCGGCCTTGGGTATGTGGCTCATGGGCAAAACGACCCCCGGTTCGATCAGTGCAGGGCGGGCTTGGGCGCGGGCGCGGCAGGCTTGGCCAGCTCGGTGAACAGTAGCAGCGGCGCCACGCGCAGGTACTCCATGACCTCCATGTAGTCGTTCTCGCCGTCTTCGGATTCCTCCAGGGCTTCCTGCACCTGGGAGATGGCGACCAGGTCCTGCAGCACTTCCTTGGCGTCGGTGCTCAGCTCCAGACCGCCGGAGTTCTGTCCGAACCCGGCAAGGAAGCCCTGGCACCATTGGCCGAGGGCGATGGCGCGGGTTTCCAGCGCAGCTTCGTCGCCGGGCAGCAGCAATACGATAGCGATGTCTTCGCCGGTCAGCTCGCCCTTGACCATCTCTTGCAGGCCAAGCAGGGCGTTGCGCACGCTCTCGACGGGCTCGTTCTCGAGCAGTTGCGCGGCATCGGCCAGCCAGGCCTCGGCCTCGAACCCGGTGCCGGCGCAGCAACGCCCCAGCAGCAGGCCATGCAGCTCGGCGGGGGAAACGGGGTGGCCGTTGCTCGAAAGCAGATTGGCGAAGGCGGTGTACGGCGAATTGGTATTGGGCATGGGCAACTAGGCGCCAGACGGCGCGATGTCTAGAATGGAAGGCTCGTATCCTAGCACCGGCAGGCGCGCCAAGACCATCGGCAGTGGCCGGCACGGCAGGCCCAGAGGCATGATCGTCGGGCGACTCAACAACGGAGTGAAGCGAGTGGAACCCACTCAAGAGAACGACCTGCAACGGCTGATGAGCCGCTTCGAAGTCCTGATCGACCGGGTCGAGCAACTAAAACGGCGAAACGCACTCCTAATGGCTCAGGAAAAATCCTGGCGCGAGGAACGCGCGCACCTCATCGAAAAGAACGAGATCGCCAAGCGCAAGGTCGAATCGATGATCGTGCGCCTCAAGGCCCTGGAGCAAGACTCATGAGTTCACCCAACAGCGTCACCGTGCGGATCCTCGACAAGGATTACTCCATCATCTGTCCGCCCGAGGAGCGCAACAACCTGGTCGGTGCCGCCCGCTACCTGGACGGCAAGATGCGCGAGATCCGCAGCAGCGGCAAAGTGATCGGCGCAGACCGCATCGCGGTCATGGCCGCACTGAACATCACCCACGAACTGCTGCACCGTCAGGAGTCGCCCGCGTCCGCCCCGGCCGGCACCACGCGCGAGCAGGTACGCGATCTGCTCGACCGTGTCGATCAGGCACTGTCCGACGACACGGGTACCAAAATCGACTGAGGTAGGTATACTGGCGCCACTCCCTGGTGGATGCGCCAGTCGGTTATGTCCCTGAGCCGATACGCTTAACCACGGGGGTTGCACGCTGAGGTGGGTGTGCATGTCCGCTCGACGGAAAGCCTTAACACCTCCTGCAATCTCCACCTTGAACTTTCGGGTTCAAGGGCTACACCGATAGCGGTCCTATCGGGGAGCCTGAATTCCTTCGCCCGCCTACCCTGGCGGGCGTTTCGTCTGCGCCGCCAACGCCGGCCGCTTCCGGGATCGCCAGTGCCATGACCGACACCGCGCCGCTCACCCGTCCCCAACTTAGACGTCAGCTGCGCAAGGCCCGCCGCGCCCTCACCGCAGTGCAGCAGCGCGACGCCGCGCGCGGCCTGTACCGGCAACTGGCCCAGCACCCGCTGTTCCGCCATGCCCGGCACATCGCCCTGTACCTGCCCAACGACGGCGAGATCGACCCCAAATGGTTGTTGCGCGAGGCGCACAAGCGCGGCAAACGCGTGTACCTGCCGATCCTGCACGCCTGGCCGCGCACGCACATGGTGTTCCAGCGCTTCGAAGCGGGCGAACGGCTGCGCCCCAACCGTTTCGGCATTGCGGAACCGGTGGTCAATCGCAAACGCCAACGGCCGATCTGGGCGCTGGACCTGATCTTGTTGCCCTTGGTGGGTTTCGATGAAGACGGTGGCCGGCTGGGCATGGGCGGCGGCTTCTACGACCGCAGCCTGGCGTACCGGTCGCGGCGCACGACGTGGAACAAGCCGCTGCTGCTGGGGCTGGCCCATGAGTGTCAGAAGGTCGAGCGACTACAACAGGCCAGCTGGGATGTGCCGCTGGCAGGCACGGTGACGGACAGCGCCTGGTACCTGGCCGCCGCCCACGCTTCGCGCGGCCCGACTTAACGCGGCGTTTGCACCTGCGCTACAGGGGTTTGATAGGCTGCGTCGAGCTTGCGCTCCCACAGGCTTTGCGCATAACCGGTGGTCACGACGCCGAGGCCGAAGATAAAGACCAAGACCCACAGCAGATCCGGTTTGCGTTTGTTCATCGATTGCCCCCCAGGCAAACAGAAATGCCCGATTGCGCAAGGCGTCATCAGGGCAGCTAGCTTGAAAATCGGGCGCATTCTGCGCTAACCCGCGCCGCCAGGCAAATGCTGAAAACGACCGATGGTCGGTTTCATGAAACAGATTATTACCAGGATTGTCCGGAGCACTTCCTATGGCCCATTGGCTGATGAAATCCGAGCCCGATGAGCTCTCCATCGAAACGCTGGGCCAACTGGGCAAGGCCCGCTGGGATGGCGTGCGCAACTATCAGGCGCGCAATTACCTGCGCGCCATGAGCCTAGGCGACACTTTCTTCTTCTATCACGCGAGCTGTCCGCAACCGGGCATCGCGGGCATCGCGCAGATCGTGGCTGCGGCATACCCCGACCCCACCGCACTGGAGCCGAGCAGCCCGTACCATGACCCCAAGGCCCGCGCCGAGAACAACCCTTGGAGCGCCGTGGACGTGAAGCATGTGCGCACCTTTGCCCGCGTATTAGGCTTGGGGCTGCTCAAGCAGCAGAGCGCGCTGGCGGAACTGGCCCTGGTGCAAAAAGGCAGTCGCCTGTCAGTGATGCCGGTGAGCGCAGCCCAATGGGCGGCGGTGCTGGCTCTGACAACCTGAGCGGGCCCGCCCAGCCGATCACTGCACGATGAGGTTGTTGAACAGCAGGTCCTCGACGATCGGCTTGCCCTCTTCGGCTTCCAGCACTTGTTGCACCTGCTTCAGGGCTTCTTGGCGCAAATGCTCCTTGGCCTCGACGTTGCTCATGCCGTCGACCGTCTGCTGGGTGAACAGCGCCACCAACTGGTTGCGGATCAAGGGCTCGTGCAGCTTGACCGCCGCTGCGGCCTCGGCACCGGTCACACGCAGGGCCACATCGGCCTTGTAGACATGCAGCTTGGCGCTGCCATCCAGCGCGTAGTTACCCACGAAAGGCGGTGTCAGGCTGTAGTAGGCCACTTTCGCCTCGCCTTCCTTGGCCTCTTCCTCGGCCAGGGCCGCTACGGGCAGCATCAGGGCCACTACCATCAAGATCCACGCTTTCACCAGTTCCGCTCCTTCCTAAAGATGACCGCCAGCTTAACCAGCGGGCCAAGCAAACCCAAGCACACCCGAGACTGGGCTTATGCGGTGCCATCAGCTGCGGCCATGCTCGTTGACCGGGCCTGAGGCATTCCTACACTTATCGGCCACGACCCGCAAAGGAAGAGTCCGATGAAAGCGCTGAGATGCAAAGCCCTGGGGCCGGCCAGCCAACTGGTGCTCGAAGACGTTGCCGAACCAGCCCTCGGGCCGGGTCAGGTGTTGCTACGGGTGCATGCGGCCGGGGTCAACTTCCCCGACACGCTGATCATCGAAGGCCGCTACCAATTCCAACCGCCCTTGCCCTTCTCGCCCGGTGGCGAAGCGGCAGGCGTAGTGGCCGCAGTCGGCGAGCAGGTCAAAGGCTTCAAGATCGGCGACCGGGTCATGGCGCTGACCGGCTGGGGCAGTTTTGCCGAGTACGTGGCGGTCGATCAGCATCAGGTGCTGCCGATGCCGGGCACCATGGATTTCACCACAGCCGCCGGTTTCGCCATGACCTACGGCACCGCTCTGCACGCGCTGACCCAGCGCGGCCGCCTGCAACCCGAAGAAACCCTGCTGGTACTGGGCGCTTCGGGCGGCGTGGGCCTGGCGGCGGTGGAAATCGGCAAGGCCCTGGGCGCGCGTGTCATCGCTGCCGCCAGCCATCCGGACAAATTGGCCGTGGCCCGGCAGGCTGGGGCCGACGAAGCGATCGACTACAGCCAAGCCAGCTTGAAGGACGAGATCAAGCGCCTGACCGCCGGCCAGGGCGTGGACGTGGTGTTCGACCCGGTCGGCGGCGCGCTGACCGAGCAAGCTTTGCGCGGCCTCGCCTGGGACGGTCGCTTGCTGGTGGTCGGTTTTGCCAGCGGCGAGATCGCCCAGCTCGCCGCCAACCTGACCCTGCTCAAAGGCGCTGCGGTGGTCGGCGTATTCTGGGGCGCGTTCGCCCAACGCCAAGCGCAGGCCAACGCCGCCAACTTCCAGCGCCTGTTCGCCTGGCACGCCACCGGCCGGCTCAAGCCCCTGGTGTCGCAGACCTACGCCCTGGCCAACGCCGGCCAGGCCATCGAGCGGCTGGCCCGGCGCCAGGCCGTAGGCAAACTGGTGGTGCAGGTGGTTGCAGACGCTCAGGCCTGACGCAGTGTGTGACAGCGCTTGAAGCGCGCCTCCAGGTTGCGGTCGGGCATCTGGTGCGTGCGCAGCGCTTGCAGCGTCTGCTCGACGTAATCGCGGGTCGTGCCGAAATGCCCTTTGGCACAGGCGAGGATTTCCCCGAGCAAAGTGTCGGGCAAGTTACCGGCGTAGCACGGCAAATGCCGCTCCAGCACGAAGCCCAGCGCCTGCACCCGGCTGCCGTCGGCCAGCCGGCAGTTGAGCCAGTGCGGCCGATAGGCCGGAAACGGCATTTCGCGCCGCCAGAGCGCCAACAGGGAATCGTGCAGGTCGACGTCGTCCAGGCGATAGGCGAAACCGCTGCACGAACCGCCGCGATCCAGGCCGAACACCAGGCCTGGCGTCTGCGGCGTACCGCGGTGCGCGTGGGACCACAGATACAGGCCACGGTGATAGCCATGCACCCGTGCCCGCTGGCGTTCCAGCGCATGGCACTCGGGCCGCCAGATCAACGAGCCGTAGGCGAACAACCAGACCGGCCCGCCGGCATGGCGCGCCATGGTGGTCGTCATCGAGTGGAGCAACTGCTCTTCGGTCAGTTGTTGACCGAAATCGAGCCGCGGAGGGTAAGACACTTGCCAAGGACCGGATTCGATTGCCGACATGGTACGCCGCCACTGTTTCCCAGAAACCACAGAAGGTTCCAACTCTAACGCAGTGATGCGCTGGCAGATTCGCCGTTAGGCAGAAAGTCGGAACTTTCATCCAAAGCGAGGATATGCCTCGCTTTCGATCAGGGGACAACCGGCCTCAGCCGCGCGGCGCGTAGGCGAACACATCGGCGCGCATCTGGTGCGCGTCCATTCCCGCCTCGACCAGGGCATCGAGGGTGGCGTAGACCATGTTGGGCGACCCGCTGGCATAGACGTGCACACCGCCAAGGTCGGCGATGTCTTCGCATACTGCCGTGTGCAGCAGCCCGCAGCGCCCTTCCCAACCACACACGTCACTGACCACTTTGTGCAGGAACAGGTTGGGCCGCTGCGCCCACTCGTGCCAGTGCTCGATGTGGTAGAAGTCTTCGGGCTGGCGCACGCCCCAGTACAGGTGCACCGGGTGCTCGAAGTCCTGCGCCCGACAATGTTCGAGCAGGCTGTGCATCTGCGCCATGCCGGTGCCGGCGGCGATCAGCACCAGCGGCCCGTCGGGCAGTTCGGCCAGGTGCGCATCGCCGAACGGCATCTCGATGCGCGCCAGACGCTCGCGCCTGAGCTGCTCGATCAGCGCTTTGGCGCCTGCCTCGCGGGCCAGGATGTGCAGTTCGAGATCGCGCCCGCCATGGGGCGCGGACGCCAGGGAAAATGCGGCCTTGCTCGCCCCTTCGCGCTCGATCATCAGGTACTGCCCGGCGTGGTAGCGCACGGTTTTGCCGGCAGGGCCACGCAGACGCACACGCCACACGTCGCCGCCGACTTCCAGGCATTCGCTGAGGGTGCAGGTCAGTGTGCGCACCGGCAGCTCGCCCAAGGCCAGCACCCCATCCCACAGCAGCACGCAGTCTTCGAGTGGCTGCGCGATGCAGGTGAACAGCTCGCCATGGTCGCGAACCTCGCCGTCCTGGCGCACCCGCCCCTCCACCAGCAACGCCGCGCAAACGTGGCAGTTGCCGTTGCGGCAGCTGCTCGGGCAGTCATAGCCCAAGCGCCGCGCCGCCTCCAGAATCCGTTCTCCGGGTTCGAGCCGAAGCACGGCCCCGGATGGCTGCAAGGTCACCTGCATCAATCTATTCCCAACTGGTCCCACAGCTCATCGATACGCCGGGTAACGGCCTCATCCTTGACGATGGCGCGCCCCCATTCGCGCGTGGTTTCGCCCGGCCACTTGTGCGTGGCGTCCAGGCCCATCTTCGACCCCAGCCCCGACACCGGCGACGCGAAGTCGAGGTAGTCGATCGGGGTGTTGTCGATCAGCACCGTATCACGCTTGGGGTCCATGCGCGTGGTCACGGCCCAGATCACATCATTCCAGTCGCGGGCGTTGATGTCGTCGTCGGTGACGATGACGAACTTGGTGTACATGAACTGCCGCAGGAACGACCACACCCCCAGCATCACGCGCTTGGCGTGCCCCGGATACTGCTTCTTGATGGTCACCACCGCCATGCGGTACGAGCACCCTTCCGGCGGCAGGTAGAAGTCGACGATTTCCGGGAACTGCTTTTGCAGGATCGGCACGAACACTTCGTTGAGCGCCACGCCGAGAATCGCCGGCTCGTCCGGTGGTCGGCCGGTGTAGGTGCTGTGGTAGATCGGGTTGCGGCGATGGGTGATGCGCTCGACGGTGAACACCGGGAAGCTGTCCACTTCGTTGTAGTAGCCGGTGTGGTCGCCATACGGCCCTTCGGGCGCCATCTCGCCGGGGTGGATCACGCCTTCGAGGATGATTTCCGCCGTGGCCGGCACTTGCAGGCCGTTGCCGCGGCATTTGACCAGTTCGGTGCGGTTGCCGCGCAGCAGGCCGGCGAAGGCGTATTCGGACAAGCTGTCGGGCACGGGCGTCACCGCACCGAGAATGGTCGCAGGGTCGGCGCCCAGCGCCACGGCCACGGGGAAGGGTTCGCCCGGGTGCTTCTCGCACCAGTCGCGGTAGTCCAGTGCGCCGCCGCGGTGGCTCAGCCAGCGCATGATGACCTTGTTGCGGCCGATCACCTGCTGGCGGTAGATGCCCAGGTTCTGGCGCTCCTTGTTCGGCCCCTTGGTGACCGTCAGGCCCCAGGTGATCAACGGTGCGACGTCGCCCGGCCAGCAGTGCTGGATCGGCAACTGGTTGAGGTCGACGTCGTCGCCCTCGACAACGATCTCCTGGCACACCGCATCCTTGGTCACCTTGGGCGCCATGGAAATGATCTTCTTGAAGATCGGCAGCTTGGACCACGCGTCGCGCAGCCCCTTGGGCGGCTCGGGCTCCTTGAGGAACGCCAGCAGCTTGCCGATCTCGCGCAGCTCGCCCACCGATTCGGCGCCCATGCCCATGGCGACCCGCTCGGGCGTGCCGAATAGGTTGCCCAGCACCGGGATGTCGAAGCCGGTAGGCTTCTCGAACAGCAACGCCGGCCCTTTTGCGCGCAGGGTACGGTCGCAGACCTCGGTCATTTCGAGCACCGGCGAGATAGGCACCTGAATGCGTTTCAATTCTCCGCGCTGCTCAAGCTGCTGCACGAAATCCCGAAGATCCTTGAATTTCATCGACCATGCCAGTTAGAAAATAGGCGTACATCCTACCCGCTCTGACGGGCAAACAGCAGCCCGTCAGCGCTCGGCATCGCTCAGTTGTGGTTCGTGCCCAGCAGCAGGGGTGCAAACAGGGGCCCGAGCCTTGCGCTCCCCGCATCGGACAAGTGATCTTCGTCCTTGTACTGCGAAGCGCCGTCGACCTCGATGTTGCACACGCCATCGGTGCACATCAGCGGCGTCGGATCGATGACATGGACGCCCGGATCGGCTTCGCTCATGGACGCGAACAAGCCGCCGAGGAAGCGCTGCCGCGCCAGATGCTCCTGAAGCGGGCGGCCCAAGCCGTCGGCCGAACGCCCCACCCGCGCCAGACTGGTCAGACGGTTGATGCTGCCCTTGCGCTGCAGCGGCACCTCCTTGAACAGCCAGACCTGCACCCCAGCTGCTCGCAATGCAGCCACGCGCGCCTTGATGGCGGCGGCCATGCGCTGCTCCGCCTGGGCGGTATCGTCTTGGGCATTGAGCAAGACCTTCTTGTCGCCGTCTTCACGCCCGTAGACGTACAAACTCCAGTTGGACGCCAACACCACGTCCTTGATGCCGAGGCCAAGCACCTTGTCCATGGTTTGCTGGTTGAAGTCCTTGCAACGCTGACGGGGCTCATCGCCCAGAATCGGTGGGCAGGCGCTCATGCTGAACAGCCACACCGAGCGCCTTCCATCGCGGACATTGCGCTCGATGGCCGGCATCAATGCCGCGGTGTGGCTGTCACCCCAAAACGCCTGGGTCGGCGGCTTGGCCTGTTCTCCGCCGACCAGGCACGCTTTGTCCATCGACTTGTCCTGCGTCACCACCATGCACTTCATCTGCCCGGCTCGCCATTCGCGGGCCTGCGCGTACTCCAGCGCCTTACCGCTCAGACGACCCGGCACACCGTCGGCGGAGCGGATCGCCGAGCCGATCGTCACCAGTGCGACGATGACCGCCAAGCCGCCGGCCAATATGGACATGCGCCCTGCCAGCAGGCGTTTTTCCCGAAACGGTAATTCGACATAGCGCAGGCTCAGCCAGGCCAGGGCGAGTGCCAAGCCCATCCAGCCCAAGGCCTCGAGCGGCTGGATCCCGTCCGTGGAAACGGCATTGGCATACACATAGACCGGCCAGTGCCACAGGTACAGCGAATAGGAGAGCAACCCCACCCAGACCAGCGGCCGCAGGCTCAGCAGCCGCGCCGCCGGGCCTGGGCCCTGCGCGCCGGACCAGATCAATGCGGCGGTGCCCAAAACCGGCAGCAGGGCCGCCCAACCGGGAAACAGCGTGGACCGATCGAACGTGAACACAGCCACGAGGACCGCCAGCATGCCGGCAAGCCCTACCCCCTGGTGGACCCAGGGGCGCACGGCCTGCCGGGGCGCAGGCAGCACCGCGAGCATGGCGCCGCAAAGCAGTTCCCAGGCGCGGGTGGGCAGCGAGAAGAAGGTGAATGCCGGCTTGTGCTCGATCCAGGCGATGTTCAGACCGAACGACACCAGCAGCAAGCCCAGCAACATCCAGCGCCAGTGCCTGAAAAAGCGCACCATCACCGCCATGATCAGCGGAAAGAAGATGTAGTACTGCTCTTCGACCGCCAACGACCAGGTATGCAGCAACGGCTTGAGATCCGAGGCGGGTTCGAAGTAGCCGTGCTCGCGCATGAACAGAATGTTGGCGATGAACAGCGACTGATACCGCACGGTGCGGCCCAGCTCGGAAAAATCCTTCGCGGTCAGCAACAGCCAACCCATCGCCAGGGTCGCCAGAACGACCACGCTCAAGGCTGGAATGATGCGGCGCGCGCGACGGGCCCAGAAATCGACGAAACTGAAGCGCCCTGCGCTGATTTCGCGCAGCAGGATCGAGGTGATCAGGAACCCCGAGATGACGAAGAACACATCCACGCCGACGAAACCGCCGCTGAATGCATCGAATCCAAAATGGAACAGTACGACGGGAATGACCGCCAACGCCCGTAATCCATCGATATCGCGGCGATTGCCAAACGTGTGCATGAAAAACCTTACTAGTCTGCGAAACAGCGTTCCTTGGTGGCGCGACGTTATCAGCCGCGCCAACATCCATCCAGATGCAAATAATACGGAACAAAAAAAAGCGCCCTAGCGGGCGCTTTCTTCAAACGGCAAGTGTCACTTGCGTTTCATCGACAGGAAGAACTCGTCGTTGGTCTTGGTCTGCTTGAGCTTGTCGATCAAGAACTCGATGGCGGCGATTTCGTCCATCGGGTGCAGCAGCTTGCGCAGAATCCACATACGCTGCAGCTCGTCGTCGGCGGTCAGCAACTCTTCGCGGCGGGTGCCGGAGCGGTTGATGTTGATGGCTGGGAACACGCGCTTCTCGGCGATGCGACGGTCCAGGGGCAGCTCCATGTTGCCGGTACCCTTGAACTCTTCGTAGATCACTTCATCCATCTTCGAGCCGGTTTCGACCAGCGCGGTGGCGATGATGGTCAGCGAACCGCCTTCCTCGATGTTGCGCGCCGCGCCGAAGAAACGCTTGGGCTTCTCCAGGGCATGGGCGTCGACACCACCGGTGAGGACCTTGCCGGAGCTCGGGATCACGGTGTTGTAGGCACGCGCCAGGCGGGTGATGGAGTCGAGCAGAATGACCACGTCCTTCTTGTGCTCGACCAGGCGCTTGGCTTTCTCGATGACCATTTCGGCGACCTGCACGTGGCGGGTCGGCGGCTCGTCGAAGGTGGAAGCGACCACTTCGCCGCGCACGGTGCGCTGCATTTCGGTCACTTCTTCCGGGCGCTCGTCGATCAGCAGGACGATCAGGTGGCACTCGGGATTGTTGCGGGTGATGTTGGCCGCGATGTTCTGCAGCATGATGGTCTTACCGGCCTTGGGCGGTGCGACGATCAGGCCGCGCTGGCCTTTGCCGATCGGTGCGCAGAGGTCGATCACGCGGCCGGTCAGGTCTTCGGTGGAACCGTTGCCGGCTTCCATCTTCAGGCGTTTGTTCGGGAATAGAGGCGTCAGGTTCTCGAACAGAATCTTGTTCTTGGCGTTTTCCGGGCGGTCGAAGTTGATGGTGTCGACCTTCAGCAACGCGAAGTAACGCTCGCCTTCCTTCGGCGGGCGAATCTTGCCCACGATGGTGTCACCGGTGCGCAAGTTGAAGCGACGGATCTGGCTCGGCGAGACATAGATGTCGTCGGGGCCGGCCAGGTACGAAGCGTCTGCCGAACGCAGGAAACCGAATCCATCCTGGAGAATCTCCAGCACGCCGTCACCCGAGATCTCTTCGCCGCTTTTCGCGTGTTTTTTCAGCAGGGAGAAAATCACGTCCTGCTTGCGCGAACGGGCCATGTTTTCGATGCCCATCTGCTCGGCCATTTCCAGCAGATCGGTAATCGGCTTTTGCTTGAGTTCTGTCAGATTCATAGAGGGAGTGACGTAATCATGTAAGAAGGGGGGGAATTAAGCTTCTGGCTTAATGAAGCCGCGCCGCAAGATTGGCGACAGGATCGCGTACTGATTCGAATTGGGAGTGCGTCGGCGACGGCGTGCAGGGGGCACTGGAGAAGCAGTGCGAGGCCGAATGTAACACTTGCTTTTTTCGGCGTCTAGGGGACGGAAAAAGAAAAGCCCCGGGATTCCGGGGCTCTCATCGCATCACAGATTGGCGTCGAGGAAGGCTGCCAGTTGCGATTTGGACAGGGCGCCGACCTTGGTCGCTTCGACGCTGCCGTTCTTGAACAGCATCAGGGTCGGGATGCCGCGTACGCCGTGCTTGGCCGGGGTGTCGGCGTTTTCGTCGATGTTCAGCTTGGCGACGACCAGCTTGCCTTCGTAGGTGCTGGCGATGTCGTCCAGTACCGGCGCGATCATCTTGCAGGGGCCGCACCATTCGGCCCAATAGTCGACCAGCACCGGCGTTTCGGACTTCAGGACTTCGGCCTCGAACGTGGCGTCGGTGACGTGTTTGATAAGATCGCTGCTCATGGATATCTCCAGGTCATAAGGCAAAATCGTGGTCCATCATAGCTGGCCCCACGTTTTACCGGAAGTAACGTCCGATTGACTGTGGCTATCGCGGTGCAAGACCGGACGAATCAAGCGTTCGCACGGTTGTCATAGCCTAGACTTCATGTTCTTTCGCCCAGACGAAGGGACGGATGTGCCCGCTGGCACGCACGGCGCCGAACCGCGCGCAGGCCCGCATGCGCTTGCCCTGCATCAAGGCCCGGTGCATGGCGCGTTGGCGAAGGCCGACGATCGTGGCACGATTGCCGAGTTACCGACCGAGAATTCCCAGATCATGCCGCATAAAAACGCGAAGAGCTTGTCGTTGATCGCCGCCATCGACCTCGGCTCCAACAGTTTCCACATGGTAGTGGCCAAGGCACACCATACCGAGATCCGCATTCTCGAAAGGCTGGGCGAAAAGGTGCAGCTCGCCGCCGGCATCAGCGAGGAGCGCCTGCTCAGCGAAGAGGCCATGGAACGCGGTCTGGAGTGCCTCAAGCGCTTCGCCCAACTGATTCATGGCATGCCGCCGGGATCGGTGCGCATCGTCGGCACCAACGCCCTGCGCGAAGCGCGCAACCGGGCGGTGTTCATCCAGCGCGCCGAAGCCATCCTCGGCCACCCGGTGGAAGTGATCTCCGGCCGCGAGGAGGCGCGCCTCATCTATCTGGGCGTGTCCCACACCCTGGCCGACACCCCCGGCAAGCGCCTGGTCGCCGACATCGGCGGCGGCAGCACCGAGTTCATCATCGGCCAGCGCTTCGAGCCGCTGCTGCGCGAAAGCCTGCAGATGGGCTGCGTGAGTTTCACCCAGCGCTATTTCCGCGACGGCAAGATCACCCCGGCGCGCTATGCCCAGGCCTACACCGCCGCGCGCCTGGAGCTGATGAGCATCGAGAACGCCCTGCACCGTCTGACCTGGGACGAAGCCATCGGCTCGTCGGGCACCATCCGCGCCATCGCCACGGCCATCAAGGCCGCCGGGCAAGGCAGCGGCGAAGTCAACGCCGATGGCCTGGCCTGGCTCAAGCGCAAACTGTTCAAGCTCGGCGACATCGACAAGATCGACTTCGACGGCGTGAAGCCCGACCGCCGTACGATCTTCCCCGCAGGCCTGGCGATTCTCGAAGCGATCTTCGACGCCTTGGAACTGGCGCGCATGGAGCACTGCGACGGCGCCCTGCGCGAAGGCGTGCTGTTCGACCTGCTAGGGCGTCACCATCACGAAGACGTACGCGAGCGCACCCTCAATTCGTTGATGGAGCGCTACCACGTCGACCAGGACCAAGCGGCGCGCGTCGAGCGCAAAGCGCTGCACGCCTTCGACCAGGTCGCCGGTGCCTGGCGACTGGAAGACGGCAACTGGCGCGACCTGCTCGGCTGGGCGGCGAAAGTGCATGAGGTGGGCTTGGACATCGCCCACTACCACTACCATAAGCACGGCGCCTATCTGATCGAGCACTCGGACCTGGCCGGCTTCTCCCGCGAAGACCAGCAGATGCTGGCCCTGCTGGTGCGCGGCCATCGGCGCAACATCCCCAAGGACCGCTTCGCCGATTTCGGCGATGACAGCCTGCAATTGATTCGCCTGTGCGTGCTGCTGCGCTTCGCCATCCTGTTCCACCACATCCGTGGCACGCAGCAAATGCCGACCGTCACGCTCCAGGCGGGTGAGCGCAGTCTGGAAGTGATCTTCCCGGAAGGCTGGCTGGAACAGCACCCGCTGACCCAGGCCGACTTCGCCAACGAGGCGCAGTGGCTGACCCGGGTAGGCTTCGACCTCAGCGTACGTTGAGGACCGGGTTGCTCAGGCGCTCCAGCAGGGTCGCCTGGGCATTGCGCGAGTTCTGGTTGCCGGTCGGCGTGCTGCGCACGTAGCGCCCGTCCGGCTGCAAGGCCCAGGCGTGGGTGTTGTCGGTCAGGTAGCTTTCCAGCTCCTTCTTCACCCGCAGCAGCAGCTTCTTGCCCTCCACCGGGAAGCAGGTCTCGACGCGCTTGTCGAGGTTGCGCTCCATCCAGTCGGCACTGGACAGGTAGATCTGCTCTTCCCCGCCATTGAGGAAGTAGAACACCCGCGTGTGTTCCAGGAAGCGGCCGATGATCGAGCGCACATGGATGTTATGCGACACACCCGGGATGCCCGGCCGCAGGCAGCACATGCCACGCACCACCAGGTCGATGCGCACACCGGACTGGCTGGCCTTGTACAGCGCCTTGATGACTTTGGCGTCGGTCAGGGAGTTGAACTTGGCGATGATGTGCGCCGGTTTGCCGTCCAGGGCGAACTGGGTTTCCCGGGCGATCATGTCGAGCATGCCCTTCTTCAGGGTGAAGGGCGCGTGCAGGAGCTTCTTCATGCGCAGCGTCTTGCCCATGCCGATCAACTGGCTGAACAGTTTGCCGACGTCTTCGGTCAGCGCCGCATCGGAGGTGAGCATGCTGTAGTCGGTGTACAGGCGGGCGTTGCCGGCGTGGTAGTTGCCGGTGCCCAAATGCGCATAGCGGACGATGTCGCCCTGCTCGCGGCGCAGGATGAGCATCATCTTGGCGTGGGTCTTGAAACCGACTACGCCGTAGATCACCACCGCGCCGGCCGCTTGCAGGCGGCTGGCCATCTGCAGGTTGGACTCCTCGTCGAAGCGCGCGCGCAGCTCGATCACCGCGGTGACTTCCTTGCCGTTGCGCGCGGCATCGACTAACGCATCGACGATTTCCGAGTTGGCGCCGCTGCGGTACAAGGTCTGGCGCACCGCCAGCACGTGCGGGTCTTTGGCGGCCTGGCGCAGCAGGTCGACCACTGGGGTGAAGGATTCGAACGGGTGCATCAGCAGCACGTCCTGCTTGCTGATGACGCTGAAGATGTTGTCGGCGTTCTGCAGGATCTTCGGAATCGCCGGGGTGAACGGGACGTATTGCAGCTCCGGGTGGCTGTCCAGCCCGGTGATGCTGAACAGGCGGGTCAGGTTGACCGGGCCGTTGACCTGGTACAGCTCGCTTTCGCTCAGGTTGAATTGCTTGAGCAGGTAGTCGGACAGGTGTTTGGGACAGGTGTCGGCCACTTCCAGACGCACCGCATCGCCGTAGCGACGCGAGAACAGCTCGCCGCGCAGGGCACGGGCCAGGTCGTCGACGTCTTCGGAGTCCAGCGCCAGGTCGGCGTTGCGGGTCAGGCGGAACTGGTAGCAGCCCTTGACCTTCATGCCCTGGAACAGGTCGTCGGCGTGGGCGTGGATCATCGACGACAGGAACACGTGGTTGGCGCCCGTGCCGCCGACCTCTTCCGGTACGCGGATCACCCGCGGCAGCAGGCGCGGCGCCGGAATGATCGCCAGGCCCGAGTCGCGGCCGAAGGCATCGACCCCTTCCAGCTCGACGATGAAGTTCAGGCTTTTGTTCACCAGCAACGGGAACGGGTGCGTTGGATCGAGACCGATGGGCGTGATGATCGGCGCGATCTCGTCGCGAAAGTACCGGCGTACCCAGCTTTTCAGCTTGGGCGTCCAGTAACGGCGGCGGATGAAGCGGATCTGGTGCTTTTCCATTTCCGGCAGCAGCACGTCGTTGAGGATGGCGTACTGCCGATCCACTTCGAAGTGCACCAGCTCGCTGATGCGCGCCAGGGCCTGGTGCGGTTGCAGGCCGTCGGCGCCGGCCAGCTCACGGGCGAAGGTGATCTGCTTCTTCAGGCCCGCCACGCGAATCTCGAAGAACTCGTCGAGGTTGCTGGAGAAGATCAACAGGAACTTGAGGCGCTCGAGCAGCGGATAGCTTTCGTCCAGCGCCTGTTCCAGCACGCGGATGTTGAACTGCAGCTGCGAGAGCTCGCGATGAATGTACAGGCTGCTGTCGTCCAGGCTCGGCACGCTGATCACCGGCGCGGGTACCGTTGCGGCGGCCTCCACGACCGGCTCGGGGGCCGGCGTCAGGTCCGGTGGGGTCTGCGTGAGTTCTTCGGGAACGGCTCGCGCGCCTTTGGATTCGACCATGCTTGGCACTTCATTATTCATCGGTAGTTCCTGTGAGACGGCCCGTGGGGTCGCGCCGGTGCGGGCTTACTGCCCTCTGAGCAATTGCGCCGCACGCACGGCGAAGTAGGTCAGGATGCCATCGGCCCCTGCGCGTTTGAAAGCGGTCAGCGACTCGAGGATCACCGCCTCGCTGAGCCAGCCGTTGTCAATGGCGCCCTGGTGCATGGCGTACTCGCCGCTGACCTGGTAGACGAAGGTCGGCACCTTGAACTCGGTCTTGACCCGGTGAACGATGTCCAGGTACGGCATACCCGGTTTGACCATGACCATGTCGGCGCCTTCGGCCAGGTCCGTGGCCACTTCGTGCAGGGCCTCGTCGCTGTTGGCCGGGTCCATCTGGTACGAAGCCTTGTTGGCCTTGCCCAGGTTCAACGCCGAGCCGACCGCGTCGCGGAACGGGCCGTAGTAGGCGCTGGCGTACTTGGCCGAGTAGGCCATGATGCGCACGTTGACGTGGCCGGCCACTTCCAGGGCTTCGCGGATCGCGCCCAGGCGGCCGTCCATCATGTCCGAGGGCGCCACCACCTGCGCGCCGGCTTCGGCATGGGACAGCGCCTGGCGCACCAGGGCGTCGACGGTGATGTCGTTCTGCACGTAGCCGTCGTCGTCGAGGATGCCGTCCTGGCCATGGGTGGTGAACGGGTCCAGCGCCACGTCGGTGATCACACCCAGTTCGGGGAAGCGCTCACGCAGTGCGCGGGTGGCACGTTGGGCGATGCCGTCCGGGTTCCAGGCTTCGGCGCCATCGAGCGATTTCTTTTCCGTCGGCGTGACGGGGAACAGCGCCAGGGCCGGGATGCCCAGTTCCACCCACTCCTGCGCCGCTTCGAGCAGCAGGTCGATGGACAGACGCTCGACGCCCGGCATGGAGGCGATGCTTTCGCGGCGGTTTTCGCCGTCGAGCACGAACACCGGCAGAATCAGGTCATTGACGGTCAGGACGTTTTCGCGCACCAAGCGGCGGGAGAATTCATCCCGACGGTTACGGCGCAAACGGGTGGCAGGAAACATACGGTTGGCGGGGGTAAAGCTCACGGCAGACTCCTGAGCCCGCACAGGCGGGCGGCGCGACAGTTATAGGCGGCCATTATGACCCCTGCATGACAGGGAAGGACAACCCTGCGACTTGTGGACGCATGCCGCAAGCGTGTAGGAAATGTTCACGTCAGGACACATTTGGACACTTTCCCCCACGGCCACTAAGGGGTAGGCTGCGCGTTCATTTCGCCAGCACCCCCACGCCATGCTTCAACAATTCCTGCACGATTTTGGCTACTTTGCCCTATTTCTCGGCACGTTTTTTGAAGGCGAGACCATCCTGGTGCTTGCGGGATTCCTTGCGTTCCGCGGTTACATGGACATCAGCTGGGTAGTGGTGGTTGCGTTCTTCGGCAGCTACGCCGGCGACCAGCTGTGGTACTTCATGGGCCGTCGCCACGGCCGCGCCATCCTGGCGCGCAAGCCGCGCTGGCAGGCCATGGGCGACAAGGCGCTGGACCACATCCGCCGCCATCCCGACATCTGGGTGCTGAGTTTCCGCTTCGTCTACGGCCTGCGCACGGTCATGCCGGTGGCCATCGGCCTGTCGGGCTATCCGCCGCGCCGCTACCTGCTGCTCAACGGCATCGGCGCCGCAGTGTGGGCGCTGGCGCTGGGCGCGGCGGCCTATCACTTCGGCGCCATCCTCGAAGGGCTGCTGGGCAACGTGAAGAAGTATGAGCTGTGGGTGCTCGGCACCCTGCTGGTGCTGGGCCTGGGGCTGTGGATACGTCGCTACCTGCGCAACCAGCGGGCCGAGCGCGCCGAACGTGCCGCCGCGGCCCTCGCCGCACAGGCCGAAGACACTCGCCCCAAGCGCCCCGACGCGGATGCCGAGCACGGGCAGCGCTGAGCGCGCGACTGAACACCCTTAGGCGTTTGCGTTCCAACGGGATACAGTCAGCGGCCCGTCCCGGAGATAAAAACATGAGCAAAAAAGTTGCGGTGATCCTGTCCGGCTGCGGCGTCTACGACGGCGCCGAGATCCAGGAGAGCGTCATCACCCTGCTGCGCCTCGACCAACGCGGCGCCCACGTGCAGTGCTTCGCGCCGAACGTGGCGCAGATGCACGTGATCGACCACCTCACCGGTGAAGAAATGGCCGAAACCCGCAACGTACTGGTGGAGTCGGCGCGCATCGCCCGTGGCGAGGTCAAGGACCTGCGCGAGGCCAAGGTGGAAGACTTCGACGCGTTGATCGTGCCCGGCGGCTTCGGCGCTGCGAAGAACCTGTCGGACTTCGCCGTCAAAGGCACCGAATGCACGGTTCACCCCGACGTCCTGCACGTCGCCGAGGCCTTCGCCGCGGCCAACAAGCCGGTGGGGCTGATCTGCATCTCCCCTGCCCTGGCCGCCAAGATCTATGGGCCTGGCGTGGTGTGCACCATCGGCAATGACCCGGGCACCAGCGAAGCCGTGGTGAAAATGGGCGGCACCCACGAAGAGTGCGACGTGCACGACATCGTCGAAGACGTGCAGCGTAAGTTGGTGACCACGCCGGCTTACATGGTCGCCACCAACATCAGCGATGCGGCCAGCGGCATCTATAAACTGGTCGACCGGGTATTGGAAATCACCCACGAAGGCGATCAGTAACGCTTTCCCTCCGGCAGACCTATTACCCCTTTCTTTGCGGGCCTAGGCCCGCTCAGCCTTTGGTGAGACGCGTCAACAGCCGGTCCAGTGCATTGGCGAAGGCCTGTTTGTCGCGCTCGCCATAAGGCGCTTGCCCTCCCCCTACCTGGCCCAACTCGCGCAACTCGGTGAACAGGTTGCGCGCCGCCAACCGATCGCCCATGTTGCGCTCGTCGAACTCGCGGCCCCGTGGGTCGAGCGCCGCAATGCCCTTCTTGACCAAACGGTCGGCCAACGGCACGTCGCTGCAGATCACCAATTCGCCCGGTTCGGCATGCTCCACCAGGTAATCGTCGGCCGCGTCCGGGCCGCTGGGCACCACGATCAGTTGCACGATGGCGAACGCGGGCTTGGCGACAGCCTGGCCGGCCACCATGATCACCTGCAGCTGGCGCTTGAGAGCAAACTTGACCACCAGGTCGCGGGCGGGGCGGGGGCAGGCGTCGGCGTCGATCCAGATGCGCATGGGGCGTTTCTTCTTTGTTGAGCGAATGGGATGGGCATTATGGCGCTTTACCGTTTGATCGCATCGCACTGCTCACCCGCATCTACACGAAGGTCACGGATGTTCGCCGTGCAACATTCAGGAAGCTCGTCAGGTGCCAGCGCTCACAAATCGCCCGGGCCAGCGGTCTGTCAGTAGCAACGATCAGGCGCTACTCGAACGCTTAGTCCGGCGACAAGGAGGATCAGGGCTTTCACACCATCATCGCCTCAGCTTGAAGCGGCGGCGGGTTTGCTCGGCAAGGAAAAGCGCTTATTCGATGCCCACTCAGCGCAATGACCCGTCTTAACACGCCATCTTCCTTAACTATTAATTTTGCCAGTTGATCACTCGAGTGTTGGAACTCACACTCGAATCGGGTACCCCTGGCGTCAGGAAAATTCGATGATACCGTCAAAAAAAACGTATTTATTTTACGAAGATGGTCTGCTGAAGACAGGCCTGAGTGGCCTATCCTACCGGGGCATATTTCGCCACCAGACCCAGTTGTTAGCAGAGGTTTCCATTACCGACGAAGCCCAGATTCTACTGCCATTAGTTGATCAAAAGCATTCGGTCGAGGGCGCGCATATTGACTCAACCACGCGCGCGTTCGCCTACACGCCCTTTGGCCACAATCCAGAAACCCCAAAAGACACCTTGCTTGCCTTTAATGGAGAACCGTGCGAGCGCTTTTCTCAACTGTATCTGCTAGGCCAGGGGTATCGGGCTTTCAACACGCGCCTCATGCGCTTCCACTCCCCGGACAGTTTAAGTCCGTTCGCACCGTATTGCACGAACAGCTATGCGTATTGCCTGGGTGACCCTATAAACTTTTCAGATCCATCCGGGCACATGCCGAAGGCAACAAAAGGCCGGGCTCCAAAATACGGAAGCCATTCAACAAATCCCATACGCCCACCACACCCTACACATTCACCAAGCCCTGCAAACCCAGCAAATCCCGTAAGTCCAGCAAGCCCCATAAACTACACAAGCCCTATAGGAAATTTATATTTAGAAAAAACCGTGGAAAGACTTGTACGTCCCCGCAAACTAGAGATCGCCTACAGTGCTAATATTAACCGTCTCTTTGCCCACATACCTGGACCGTTAAATCCAGATTTCCAAACCGTGTTAGACAGACCCGTGGCACCCTTCCCCCCAACACCAAACGATGCTCTCATCGACAGAATGTTTGCTCACATACCTGGATCGTCACACGTGGATAAACGCGCAACTGATCGCGCTCACATGTCTAAAAGTGTCACGCAAATCCGCAATCAATGACAGGTACTTAAGTTCCCGTGATGCCTCTCATTCCCAATGACAGGCTGTTTATCCGAACCGTGCAAGCGTCTTATATACTGGGTAGTACGTGCGATGGGTGTACTGTATGTGGCTCCGTCGATTGAAGGCATGGACGAAAAACCTCCTATCCAACACTGCGAATAGCGATGTTGTTTCGTAGCGTTTGTAATCCTGAGTGCGAGTGAGCGGTTTGTCTGGACATGAGGCAAGCCTGGCTGGCATCTTCGGGCTTGGATCGTAGGGCCTGTTTGACCACACGGCGGCGCCGGTCATGCTGCGAGGCCCGCCTGAGCGACCTCTGCAAAATAGAACGCTGTTATGCAGAAAAGAACTTCCTTGACGTCGACGCTGCACATCGAGCCGCCCCAATGTCAGCGTCGAATTCTATTCTTTCTCTGGTGCTTCCGTTCCATCCTGCGCGTGCTCCCACCCCCCACCCAACGCCAAAAACACCCCTACCTGCCCCATCGCCACCTGCGCATCGGCCGCCGCCAACTGCGCGCGCATGTCGGTGTAGGTGCGCGTCGCCTGCAAATCCGCCAGGAACGACGCCCGCCCCGCCTCATAGAACCGGTGCGTCTGGTCCGCCGCATCCTTGGCCGAGCGTTCTGCATCCCTCAACGCCTCGCGCCGCTCCAGCAAGGCGCTGTACTGCGCCAGGCGGGTCTGGGTTTCGCGGACGGCGTTGAGCACCACGCCGTCGAAGTGGGCCAGCGCGCCCTGGGTCGAGGCTTCGGCTTCGCGGATGCGGGCGCGGGTGGTGTTGGTGGGAATCGTCCAGCTCACTTGCGGGCCGAAGCCCCAGCGGTTGGTCGAAGGTTCGCCGAGGTTCTCGACCAGGCCGATGGTGCCGATCTGCGCGCCGAAGCTGATGTCCGGGTACAGCGCACCGGTGGCGACGCCGATGTTGGCCGTGGCCGCCGCCAGTTGGCGCTCGGCCTGGCGCACGTCGGGGCGGCGTTTGAGCAGCGCGGCGCCGTCGCCGACCGGGATCAGCTGAGTCAGTTGCGGTAGTTCGGCGCACTCGGCGACGCCGGCCGGCAACTGCTCGACCGGCTTGGCCAGCAATGCCGCCAGCGTGTACAGCCCGGCCTCGTGCTCGGCCTTGAAGCGTGGCAGCTCGGCGCGCAGCGACTTGAACTGGGTCTGCGAACGGGTGACCTGGGTTTCGTCGCCGCGGCCGGCGTCGCGCAGGCGCTGGTTGAGCTGCACGCTCTGCTCCTGCAAGTCCAGCGACTCGCGGGCGATGTGGTATTCCTCGTTGGCCGAGCACACCTGCGTGTAGGCCTTGACCACATCGGCCACCAGGGTGACGCGTGCCGTGTCGGCTGCGGCCTGCACCGCATCGGCGTTGGCCTTGGCCGCTTCGGTGCCGCGTTTGAAGGTGCCCCACAGGTCGAACTGATACGACGCGCTGATCACGGCATCGGCAACGTTGCCGACCGGCACCTTTTCCGGTTGGAGGAAGGCCTCGCCGGACTCCTGCAAACGCTGCGCGCCCAGCTTCACACCGCCTTCGAAACCACCGCGGCCTTCTGCCACTTCCACCTGCGCGCGCGCCTTGGCGATGTTCGCCGCCGCCACGCGCAGGTCGGTGTTGGCCGCCAGGGCCTGCCGCACCAGCGTATCCAAATGGCGGTCCTTATACAGCCGCCACCAGTCTTGCGGCACCGGCGCAGACACCACGCTGTCGGCGTCCTGGCGCAGCGGTCCGTTGAGGTCGCCGCGCTGCACGGCGGCGCCCTTGGGCAATTCGTAGTCCGGGCCGACCGTGGCACAGGCCGCCAGCGAGGCGGCCAGACCCAACACGATCCACTGTTTCATGGCCGCTGCCCCTCGACGATCGATACGGTAGCGGTACGCCCGGCGATCATGCGGAAATCCGCCGGCACCTCGTCGAAGGCGATGCGCACCGGAATGCGCTGGGCCAGGCGCACCCAGCTGAACGCCGGGTTGACGTTGGGCAAGAGGTTGGCGCCGCTGCTGCGGTCGCGGTCTTCGATGCCGGCGGCCAGGCTCTGCACGTGGCCGCGAAGGGGCGTGGCGTCGCCCATCACGCGGATGTCCACGGCATCGCCAACGCGGATGCCGCTGAGCTTGGTTTCCTCGAAATAGCCATCGACGTGGTAAGAGGCGCTGTCGACCACCGCCAGCACCGCACGCCCGGCGGTGACGAACTCGTGGGCACGCGGCGCGCGGTCGTTCAGGTAGCCGTCGACCGGGCTGCGGATCACCGAACGGTCGAGGTTGAGCTGTGCCGAGTCGACCGCCACTTGGGCTTCGTTGACCGCCGAGCGGGCGCGGGCTTCGCGCGACTGGCTCTCTTCGAGCTGTTCGGCGGCGACCAGGTTGCCCAGCTTGCGGTTGCGGCGGGTTTCGCGCGCGGCCTGGGCCAGGGTCTCCTGGCGCTCGCCGAGGGTCGCCTGGGCCTGGCGCAGGGCCAGGCGGAAGCGGTCCTGGTCGATGGTGAACAGCACGTCGCCGCGCTTGATCACCTGGTTGTCGCGCACCTCGACCTTCTGGATCAGGCCGGACACGTCCGGGGCGATCTGGATCACGTCGGCGCGGATGTGCCCGTCGCGGGTCCAGGGGGCGAACAGGTAGTAGTTCACCATCTGCCACACGAGCACGGCGGCGAAGCTCACGACCAGCAAGGTCAGGACCACACGGCCCAAGGTCAGCATTGGTTTTTTCATGGCAGCATCAGGCTTCGGCAAAAGTGGTCGACCGCGCTCAACAGCACGGCATACAAGGCAACGTTGAACAGCGCCCGGTGCCAGACCAGGCGGTAGAAATGCACGCGCACCAGCAGCGCATGCAATCCGAGAAACAGCACGTAGGTGAACACCATCATCACCAGCAGCGTGGGCAGGAACACCCCGCTGACATCGACATCACCGATCACAGCGGCGCTCCATCCAGGCCAGAGGGCAGTTCCAGCGGTTCACTGGGTTCGAGGGTCACTTCCACGCCGGGCAGCAAGGCCAGGCGCAACCCGCTCAGGGCATGCAGCAGGTGCGCACGGGCCTCGCCGCGCTCGTCGCCCGGCTCCAGCACCAGGCGCTGGCGCGCACGCTCCATGTTGCGCAGCAAGGCGGGCGAAGCGTGCAGGCGCTCGCCGGCACGCAGACAGTCGGCGTAATGGCCGCCCACTTCTTCGATGACCGTCAGCAGGCGCTCGCGCGAATCCGGGCCGACCCGCGGCAAGTAGGCCTGCAGGTCGAGCAGGTTCAGCCCCACGCGCAGGTCGCGCAGCGCCACGCCGGTGTCTTGCCCGGTCTGCGCCAGGCGCGGCAAGTGCTGCATCAAACGGTCGAGCATCTGCACGCCGACCTTGCGCTGCTCGGCCAGGGTGGCGGGCGCGGTCATCTCGACGATGTCGCGCCAGGCGAAGCGCGTCATGCGCTTGGCCGCCAGCTCCACACCGAAGGGGCGCAGCACCAGGGTCCAGATGAAGGCGAACAGCAGCCCCACGGGGCCGGCCAGGTTGGCGTTGACGAAGGCCAGGAAATCCGCGTCGTAGGCGCCCTGGATGCTGATGAAGGTGGAGGTGTTGACGATGGTCAGGAGCGTGCCCAGGTAAAAGCGCGGTTGCACGGTCAGGGTGCCGACGCAGATGAACGGCACGGCGAAGGCCAGCACCAGCATGGGAAAGTCGTGCAGGTTCGGCAGCACCAGGAACAGGTACAGGCTGGAAAAGATCACCGACATCATCGTCCAGAAGAAGAAGCGGTAGATCTGCGGCGCCGGGTCGTCCATGGCGGCGAAGAAGCTGCATGCCACGGCGGCGAGAATCACCGCGCTGGCGCCGTCGTGCCAGCCCAGGCCGATCCACAGGCCGCACGCCACCAGGATCGCGGTGAAGGTGGAGAACACCGAATAGAACATCAGCCCGCGGTCGAAGAAGGGCGTCAGACGGGCCAGGCGCCAATGGCGATAGACCGCGCGCCAGGGCGTGGCGTCGTCCTGGCGCAAGGCGTGTTGCAGGGTGCAGCAGTCTTGCCAGAGGTCGACCCACTCGCCCAGGCGGTACAGGGCGTTGGACAGCAGCAGTTGGTCGCGCTGGGCCAAGGCCTGGGGTTCCGGTTGCAGTTGTGCAAGGGTGGCGTGCAAGTCCTTCCAGCGCGCCAGCGAGGGCCGCTCGGCGCTCGCCTGCAACCACTCGCGGGCCTGCGCCAGCGCCGGCAGCAGTTCGACGAAGCGCGCCGGGGCGCGGCTTTCCAGGGCGAGCAAGGCGTCGTCCAAGGCGTCGATCACCGGCAGCAGGTGGATCATACGCCCGCGCAGTTCGCGCACGTTCTTCAGCAGATGCGGGCCAGCGCCTTCATGGCCGAGCTGGCCGATCATGACTTCCAGGCTATTGAACGTGGCGACCATGGTCGCGCGCATGCCGGCCGCCTGTTCGCCGTCGGTATCGCGGGCCAGGTAGTGGTCGCTGTAGCGCTTGGCCTCGGTGAACCAGTTGCCGGTCGAACCGACCACCACCGGCGCCAGGCGCCGCGGCCAGAAGATCGCCCCGACCACGGCGGCGCAGACGATCCCCAGGCAGATCTCCTGGGCCCGCGACGAGGCCACGTCGAACACCGCAGTGGGGTTGTCGACCACCACCAGGGCGATCATCGGCAGGGTGTAGCCGGCCAGCATGAACACGTAGCTGTTGGCGGTGCGCAGGTTGAGCGAGAGGTACAGCAAGGTGCCGGTCCACAGCGCTACGGCCGCGCTCAGCAGCAACGGCGACTGCACCAGCGGCGGCACCAGGAAGATCGCACCGCCTGCCCCGAGCAAGGTGCCCAGGGCGCGGTACAGCGCCTTGGAACTGGTCGGGCCGACGAAGGGGCTTGAGACGATGTACACCGTAGCCATCGCCCAGTAGGGCCGTGGCAATTGCATGAGCAAGGCGATGTACAGAGCGATCATCGAGGCGGCGAAGGTGCGCACGCCGTAAAACCAGTCGCGGGCCGGGGGGACCGAGCTGAAGAAATCCTTCACAGCGCGCCTCCCGCGGTTTCGAAGGCGCGCAGCACACGCAGGGTGGCTTCCAGGTCGGCCTGGTCGATGTCCTTGAGCGCGGCGCGGCGCAGGCGCACCAGTTCCTGCTCGATGGATTCGGCCAGGGTGCGGCCGCTGGCGGTCAGGCTCAGAGCTTTGGCGCGGCGGTCGTGGGGGTCGGCGCTGCGGCGGACCAGGCCGGCGTTGCACAGCTGGTCGAGCAGGCGCACCAGGGAGGGGCCTTCGAGGCCGGCGGCCTGGGCCACGGCCACCTGGTGCACGCCGTCGCCCAGGCGCACGATCATCAGCAACGGCATGGCGCAGGCTTCGGAAATGCCGTAGCCGGTCAACGCGCTGTGGCACAGCCGTCGCCACTGGCGGGCGGCGACGACCATGCCGCTGCTGACATTGAGACGCAGGGAATCGAGATTCATGGGAATAGGGTTTAATTCATAGTTTGCTAACTATTAATATACGCCTGCCCGTCCCCCTGTCGTCAACCGTGGAGGCTGGAGGGTGAAGCGCAGGCGTTGCGTCGTCGAAGGATGAGAGGTCGGAACGAGGGTGTGGGTTCAGGCGAGGTGATGGGCTTTATATGGTACCCGCAGGATCTGGCCGCCATCGTCACCCAGGCTGACCTCTGATTCGCGGGTGGATTGACGCACCAGCCGTCTGCCCCGCTGCGTCAGCGCCAGGGCATCAGGCCTTCACTTGGACGGGCGTACCCTCAGCCTCCTGCCTGGTCCTCCACCGGCGTGCCCCCGGCCCGACGCCTACCCAATTCCATCGCCCGCTCCCGCCAATGCTGCGACCGCGCCGCATTCTCGCGGCTGAAATACAGCGCCAGTTCCTCGGCCGCCTGCACCACCCCCGCCGTGCTGGCCAGCTCCAGCCAGTGCAGCGCAGCCGGCGTATCGACCTCGACCTGCACGCCGTGCAGCAACCGGTAGCCCACCTCGAAACGGCAACGCGCATCGCCCTGCTCGGCCCCGCGCAGGAACCACCGGTAGGCGGCCGGCAGGTCGACGCTCCACGCCTGGTCGCCGTCGCACACCTCTTCTTCGTAGAGATCGCCCAAGGCTGCGGCGGCGTGGGTCATGCCGCATGCGAAGGCATGCTGGTAACAGCCGACGGCATTGGCATAGGAAATGTCCAAGCCTTTGCCGAAGTAATGCTGTTGGCCCAGGTTGAACCAGGCGGTGGCACAGCCTTGCAGCGCCGCCATGCGCAGCAGGTGGTTGGCCAGCAAGGGGTCGGCGCGCCAGTACTTGCCGTTGAGCCAAGCCCAGCCCAGGTCGTTGAGCGCCGCCACGTCCCCTTGCAGGGCGGCATGGCGCAGGTCGCGGTACAGCGCCTGGGGCTCGGCGCCCTCGTCGAGCCGCCGTACCCGCGCGCATCGCACACCCTCGACCGGCAGCCCGACGCCGGCGAACAAGGGCGAGCGACGGCCCAAGCGCGGCGTCATCGGGCTGATGGACAGCGGCAGCAAACGTTCGAGCAGCGAGTGGACATTACTGGCAGGTGACATGTTCATCCCCGTTGAACAGACCGCGACGCAACCCCGACCTCGACTGCGATGGTCACTGATTCTTGCGCGCTGCCGCGACGAAACCTGTCGCGGACGAACCCTGTGCAGGCAACCAAATGGCGGTTACTTGATCTGAGCGAGACGTGGCTAATTGCCATGCCTTCCCGCTGCCGCCATGCTATTGCGGCAAGCCTAGACAAGGACGTTCCAATTTGCCGTTCGCCACGACCCGCGCCACCCTCAGCCGCCAATGGGCGCTGCTGCGACAGTTGCCGAGCCGCTCGCCGGGCATCACCAGCGCCGAACTGGTCGAGAGCCTGCGCGACGTAGGATTCAACGTCAGCAAACGCACCGTCGAGCGCGACCTCAACGAGCTGTCGCTGATTTTCCCGCTCGAGCGCAACGACAAGAGCATCCCGTTCGGCTGGCATTGGTCGGCCACGGCGGGCAGCGAGCTGCGCGGCAGCTTCGACCTGCAAGGCCATCTGCGCACCGATGCCTTGCAGACCGGCGCCGAGCCGGGTCTGGAGCTGCAAGCCTGGATCAGCGACGCCCTGGCCCGGCAACTGCGCCAGGCGCCGTTGAGCGCCGACATGCGCCTCACCGCCCTGGACAACGGCCATCGCCTGCGCGCTACGGTCAGCGACGGCCTGCCGCTGCGCTGGTGGTTGTTGAGCCAGGGCGAAGGGCTGCTGGTGGAGCGGCCGCTCAGCCTGCGCCAGGAAATCGCCCGCACTTTGAGCAGCGCGGCGGCGCGTTACCTGGTGTGAAGGCCGGCACGCTCGCTCAGCGCTGCATGCCCCAGCGCCGCACGGTCCAGCGTTCGAGGGTATTGAACACCAGCCCTTCGACCAGCAAGCCAATGAGGATCACCACCGCCAGCCCCGCGAACACCTTGTCGGTGTACAGCTCGTTGCGGTTCTGGAACACGTACCAGCCCAGCCCGCCCTTGCCGCTGCTGGCGCCGAACACCAGCTCGGCAGCGATCAGCGTGCGCCAGGCGAAGGCCCAGCCGATCTTGAGCCCCGACAGGATCGACGGCAGGGCCGCCGGCACCAGCACGTACAGCACCAGACGCAGACCGCGCAGGCCGTAATTGCGCCCGGCCATGCGCAAGGTCTCCGACACGCCGAGAAAACCTGCGTAGGTATTGAGCGCCAGCGCCCACAGCACCGAATGCACCAGCACGAAGATCAGGCTGCCGTCGCCCAGGCCGAACCACA
The DNA here is from genome assembly GCF_002434265.1 of Pseudomonas sp. UBA6562. Taxonomy (GTDB): domain Bacteria; phylum Pseudomonadota; class Gammaproteobacteria; order Pseudomonadales; family Pseudomonadaceae; genus Aquipseudomonas. Next base: position 726,591 of record NZ_DJJS01000006.1, read on the forward strand.
GCAGCGCCAGCGGCAGCAGGGCGATGGCCGGCAAGGGGTTGAACATCGAGGTCAGGGTGCCGAGCAGGTCGCGGCCCACCTGGGTGGACACCGCCAGGCTGGTCAGGCCGAAGGCCAGCACGATGCCGATCAGGTAGCCCTTGAGCAGCACCACCAAGGATACGGCCACCTTGGCCGGCAGCTCGCCACTGAGCATGCCGTCCCAGAACGCCGCCAGGGTTTGCAGGAAGCTGGGCAGCAGCAGGTCGTTGTCGGTATAGCGGGCGGCGGTTTCCCACAGCAGCGCCAACAGCGCCAGGATCACCGCCTTGCGCAGCCAGCCGTGTTGCCACAGGCGCTGGGCCAAGGGCAGCGGCCGCTCCAGAGGCACGCTGTGCAGCGGCTCCAGAACGTTCTCGAACTCAGAGCGCACGGGTGTGGTGCTCATGTCCGTTGCTCCTTGAATGAAACGGCGATCAGACGGCGCACCCGATCGATTGCATGCAGTGTGGTGGTCATCTTCAGGCTCCCGTCAGTAAGCGATGCGCACGTCGTTGAAACCCAGGCCCGCAGCCGCCTCAGGCGCCTCGCCCTCGTCGAACAGCAATCGGTGGATCTTGCGCGCGCTGGCCTGGAAATCCGCCGCGCCCAGGCTGCCCTGGTGGTATTGGTGGCTGTGCACTTCGGCGCGCACCCGCCCAGGGTGGGGCGAAAGCAGCAGGATGCGGTTGCCCACCACCAGCGCCTCCTCGATGGAGTGGGTGACGAACAGCAAGGTGAAACGCACCTCCTCCCACAGCAGCAGCAACTCTTCCTGCATCTTGCGCCGGGTCAGGGCATCGAGCGCGGCGAACGGCTCGTCCATTAACAGCACCTTGGGTTGGGTGGCCAAGGCCCGGGCGATCGCCACCCGCGCCTTCATGCCGCCCGACAGCGTGTGCGGATAGGCGTCGGCGAAGGCCGCCAAGCCCACCTTGTCGAGGTAGTGCAAGGCGCGCTCTTCAGCCTCGGCGCGCGACAGGCGCCCGGCGATGCGCAGCGGGAAGATCACGTTCTGCTTGACCGTCTGCCAGGGCGGCAACTGGTCGAACTCCTGAAACACCACGATGCGGTCCGGCCCCGGGCCGCGCACCGGTTCGCCCTGCAAGAGGATCTGCCCTTGCTGCGGCGCGATGAAGCCGGCGACCGCCTTGAGCAGGGTCGACTTGCCGCAGCCGGACGGCCCGAGCAACACGAAGCGGTCGGCCTGGTCGACTTCGAAGCTGACCTGGTGCGTGGCGCGCACCACGCGCTGCCCGGTGCGGTATTCGAGGCTGAGGTTGTCCACCGCCAGCAACGGCGGTGTCGAGCGGTGTTCCTGCGTGCTGGCCACGTGGCCTGGCAACGGCGCGTTCATGGGCGATCAGCTCCCTTGCAGGGGTTGGGGGTCTTGGAAGAAGTAGTCCTTCCAGGACTCGGGTTTGTGCTTGAGGGCGCCGATGCGGTACATGAATTCGGCCAGCGGGTAGGTGTTCTTCGGCGTAATGGTGAATTCGTACTTGGGGTTGTCGATCAGGCGGATCAGCGTGTCGCGGTCGATCTTGGCCTTGGTCACGCGGATGTAGGTGTCGGCCGCGGCGGCCTTGTCGTTCTGCGCGAAGCTCGCGGCTTCGGCCAGGGCCTGGACGAAGGCGTGGTAGGTCTTGGGGTTGTCCTTACGGAATTTTTCGGTGGCGAACAGCAGGGTCGGCGAGTTGGGGCCGAGCAGGTCGTAGCTGTCGAGCACCACGTGCACGTTGGGGTTGGCCAGGGCCTGGTCCTGGAACGGCGGGTTGGAGAAATGCCCGTTCAGCTCGGTGCCGCCGGCCAGCAGCGCGGCGGTGGCGTCGGGGTGCGGCACGGCCAGGGTGTAGGCGTCGAGCCGTGCGTATTCCTTGTCGCCCCACTGCTTGGCGGCGGCGTATTGCAGGAAGCGCGACTGCACCGACACACCCACCGCCGGCACTGCGATGCGGTCCTTGGCGGTGAAGTCGGCGATGGTCTTGACCGCGGGGTTGCTGCTCAGCAGGTAGTACGGGAAGTTGCCGAGCGAGGCCACGGCCTTGACGTTCTGCCGGCCCTTGGTGCGGTCCCACACGGTCAGCAGCGGCCCGACGCCGGCACCGGCGATGTCCACCGAGCCGGACAGCAAGGCGTCGTTGACCGCCGAGCCACCGGAGAGCTGCGTCCAGTCGACCTCGATGTCCAGGCCCTCGGCCTTGCCGTACTTCTCGATCAGGTGCTGGTCGCGGACCACGTTGAGCAGCAGGTAGACGATGCCGAACTGTTCGGCGATGCGGATCTTGCCTTCGGCCTGGGCCACGGCGGGCGCGGCGAGGCTGCCGACGAGCAGGCTGGCGCCCAGGCCCAGGCTGGCCGCCAGGCGGGTGATGGAGTTGCGCATGGTGAGAATCCTTGTCGTCAGAACGGGGCATCGCCCTGGATGGTGGTGCGGTAGAGCTTGCGCCGCAGGTGCGCGGGGCAGCCGGTGGCCAGGTGGATCAGCGAGCGGTTGTCCCAGAACACCAGGTCGTGGGGCTGCCAGCGGTGGCGGTAGACGTTCTGCTCCAGCACGCTCAAGGCGTACAGCTGTCGCAGCACGTCGCGGCTCTCGTCGTCGGGCAGGCCGACGATGCGCGTGGTGAAGCCCTCGCTGACGAACAGCGCCTGGCGGCCGGTTTCCGGGTGGGTGCGCACCACCGGGTGGATCACCTCCTGCACCTGCGCCAACTGTTCGGCCGACAGGGTCGGGCGCCAATTGCCGGCGAAACGGTCTTCGGCATAGCGCGCGGTGTAGGAATGCGCCGCCTCGCGGCCCTTGACCACCCGGCGCAGCGCGTCGGGCACCGCGTCCCAGGCTTTGTGCATGTCGGCGAACAAGGTGTCGCCGCCCTCGCTGGGCAGCTCCTGGGCGTGCAGCATCGAGCCCAGGCTCGGCAACGGCTTGTACGACAGGTCCGAGTGCCAGAACTTGCCGGCATCGCCCAGGCCGAGGTTGCGGCCGTCTTCGACGATGTTGGAGACGATGAGGATTTCCGGGTGGTGTTCAAGCAGGAACTGCTTGAGCACGTGGATCTGCAAGGGCCCGAAGCGCCGGCTGAAGGCGATGTGCTGCTCGGGGGTGATGCGCTGGTCGCGCATGACCAGCACGGCGTGGTCCAGGTGGGCACGGTGCAAGCGCTGGAAGTCGGCGGCGTTGAGCGGCTGGCTCAGGTCCAGGCCGAGGACCTCGGCGCCGACCGCGCCGTCGAAGGGCACGATCTGGAAAGGTTGTGGTGGCGCACTGTCGATCGACAGCAGGGCACTCGAAGCGACGGACATGTTTTCACTCCCACGCAGCGCGACATCAGGCGCGCATCGATCAAAAACGCACGGGGGCTTCCCGTGTGGGTTCTGGGTCGTGCGGCGCGCCGATTGGTCGGCAGGTACGCAGTGGGAGGGAATTTAAGGGAATAAGCAGATTTATTTAAATATCTTTATGGAATATCAATAGAGACGACGGCGATTTTCCCCACTCGCCAGTCGGCAGTGGTGCTGCCGTCCAGTCGAGCCAAAACAGCATTACTTGGGGCTGCTCCGCAGCCCATCGCGGCTGAATCGGAATGCCGAACCACCGCTCCCACAGGGTTTCTGAGCCGCATGGCAGATGTCGGACATCCGCCTCCTTTTTTGAGCGCAACTCATGATTTTGTAGGAGCGGCTTCAGCCGCGATGGGCTGCAGAGCAGCCCCAACTGCCTAACTCAACGGCATTGTCTAACGGCCAGGCCTTTGCGCAGCGACCTGTGACGCACCGCTGCGCGCTACCTACTGGACAACGGCGTCAGTTCGCCTCGCCCGCAGTGAACCGCACTTCATTCGACAGGAACGCCAGCAGGTCTTCGTTCAGTTGCTGCGCGTGGGTGACGGCAAAGCCATGGGGGGCGCCGGGATAGACCTTGAGCTGCGCGCCGCGAATCTGCTCGGCCGCCTGCTGGCCGGTGGTCTCGAACGGCACCACCTGGTCGGCGTCGCCATGGATCACCAGCGTCGGCACTTCGATCTGCGCCAGGTCCTGGCGGAAATCGGTCTGCGCGAACGCCGTGACGCAGGCCAGGGTGGCGTGGATCGAACCCCGCAGCGCCATGTTGAGGGTTTGCGCCTTCACGCCATCGGAGACGTGCTGGCCTTTGTTCAAGCCATAGAACTGGGTGGCGAAGTCGCTGATGAATTGGGCGCGGTCGGCGCGCACGCCGGCCTTGATGTCTTCGAACACCGCGTTCGCGACGCCTTCGGGATGATCGTCGGCCTGCCCCAACATCGGCGTCACCGACCCCAGCAGCACCAGCCCGGCGACGCGCTCGCCGCCCAGGCGGGCCACATAGCGGGCGACGTCGCCGCCACCCATGGAGAAGCCGACCAGGGTCACCTGGTGCAGGTCCAGGTGGTCGATCAGCTGGGCGATGTCGTCGGCCAGGGTGTCGTAGTCGTAGCCGTCCCACGGCTGGCTGGAGCGGCCGAAACCGCGGCGGTCGAAGGCGATGGCGCGGTAGCCGCGGCTGGCCAGGAACTCCATCTGCGAATCCCACATGTCGGCGTCCAGCGGCCAGCCGTGGCTGAACAGCACGGGTTGGCCATGGCCCCAGTCCTTGTAGTAGAGGGCGGCGCCGTCACGGGTCACGAGGGTGCTCATTGCGATGTCTCCAGGAACGTTGGCAGGTCTTGGTCTTGAGTTCGGAGGGTAGCGAACGTTCAGATTGGCGACTGCCTGGCGCTCGATGCGTAGCGTGCAGGCGATGCTCGTTGGGCGTGAAGGTCTTCACTCGGGTGACGCAACGCCCTTGTAGCGCGATGGTCAGGCTGGCTTGGTGCCTAGAGCACCATCCGCAGACACTGCCCCGCGTGGTACAGCGAAAATCCCGACTCGTAGAATGCCGTACGCAGGCCTGGCGTGCTGTAGCGGGATGGTCAGGCTGTCTGGCCGGGCACCTAGAGCACCACCCGCAAACATTGCCCCGCGTGGTACAGCGAAAACCCCGACTCGTAGAACGCCGTGCGCAGGCCTGGCGTGCTGTAGCGGGATGGTCAGGCTGTCTGGCCGGGCACCTAGAGCACCACCCGCAAACATTGCCCCGCGTGGTACAGCGAAAATCCCGACTCGTAGAACGCCGTGCGCAGGCCTGGCGTGCTGACCGGCTTGGCCGTGGAAAAGCCGAGGGGCAGGCGCTCGGTTTCGCCGCTGAGCAGAAAATCGGCCAGGGCCTTGCCTACCACCGTACCGGTGGTGTTGCCGCGGCCGTTGTAGCCGGTCACCGCCACCAGTCCGGGCGCCGGTTCGAACAGGCGCATGAGGTGGTCGGGGGTGAAGTCGATGCAGCCGGTCCAGTGCAGTTGCCAGTCGATCGTGCCCAGCGCCGGGAAGTAGTGGCGCTGGATGCGGTCGGCCCAACGGCGGACGAACCAGACCGGTTTGTTGTCGACCCGTCCCAGGCTGCCCAGCAACAGGCGGCCCTGGTCGTCGCGGCGGATGCTGCTGAGCACGGTGCGGGTGTCCCACGAGCCTTGGCCGTGGGGCAGTACGGCGTCGGCCTCCGCGCCCTGCAGCGGCGCGGACGCCACCTGGTAGTAGTAGCCGCGGAAGAACTGCTGGCGCAGCGCATTCCAGTCGCCTTCGGTGTAGGCGCCGGTGGAGATCACCACCTGCTGGGCTTGCACCGAGCCCGAGCCCGTCTGCACCTGCCAGTGGCCGTCGGCGCGGGTCAGGCGTTGTACGGGTGTTTGCTGGAAGATCAGACCGCCCAGTCGCGCTACGGCAGCGGCCAGCCCCTGGGTGTAGGCCATGGGGTTGATCGTGCCGGCGCGGTGGTCGAGCAGCGCGGCGGCGATCTTGTCGGTGCCGCAATATTCCTGGCAACGCGCGCCGTCGAGCAGTTCGACCGGCGCACCGCGGCGCGTCCACTGGGCGTGGCGGGCCTGCAAGTCGGCGATGCCGGCGGCGTTGTGTGCCATGTGCAGGGTGCCTTTGCGCTGCGCCTGGCAGTCGATGCCCAAGCGCTCGATGAGCGCGAAGACCTGCGCGGGCGCGTCGCCGAGAGCGGCGTTGAGGCGGCTGCCGGCTTGTTGGCCGAGGGTGGTTTCCACGTCGTCGGGGCGAATCCAAGTGCCGGCGTTGACCAGCCCGACGTTGCGCCCGGAGCCGCCATGGCCGATGGCATGGCCTTCGAGCAGCACCACCGAGCGGCCCTGTTCGAGCAGATGCAGCGCCGCCGACAGCCCGGTGATGCCGCCGCCGATCACGCAGACGTCGGCTTTGTGCTCGCCGGTCAGGTGCTGCACCGGCACGCGTGGGGGCGTGATGGATTCCCACAGACAGCCTTGACGCAATTGGGACATGGTCGGGCTCCAGCAATGTTGTTTTTGTAGTGCGGTGGGTCGGTAGGTCGGAGCGTTGGGGCTTGGTGTACGTTGGAGGTTGCGGGGTGTCTGGATTGGGGCGGCGTTGCCGCCCATCGCGGCTCAAGCCGCTCCCACAGGTCAGTGAGCTGCCTGCCAAATGTCCAGCAACGCACTTTTCCTCTCTCTGTGGGAGCGGCCGGTTCGGCGCTCCGATAAGCAGCTCCTACAATGAGCGCTCATCGCGGCTGAAACTGCCCCTCCACAATAGGAGCCCACCGCCGCTGAAGCCTACGAGAGACTGTGGGAGCGGCCGGTTCGGCGCTCCGATCAGCCGCGATGGGTCGCGCAGCGGCCCCAAATGCCCACTTGCCTGACGCCAGGCATCACACCGCCAACCCCTAGATACGCGGCCAGCCTTTCAGTCGAACACGATCCCCTGCGCCAACGGCAGCTCGCGCGAATAATTCACGGTGTTGGTTTGCCGACGCATATAACCCTTCCACGCATCGGAACCCGACTCACGCCCCCCACCGGTTTCCTTCTCGCCACCGAACGCCCCGCCGATCTCCGCGCCGCTGGTACCGATGTTGACGTTGGCGATGCCGCAATCGCTGCCCGACGCGCTCTGGAAACGCTCGGCCTCGCGCAGGTCGGTAGTGAAGATGCACGACGACAGCCCCTGCGGCACCTCGTTGTTCAGGCGCAGCGCCTCTTCGAAATCGTCGTAGGCCAGCACGTAGAGGATCGGCGCGAAGGTCTCGTGGCGCACCACCGCGCTCTGCGCCGGCATCTCGACGATGGCCGGCGCCACGTAGTAGGCGTTCGGGTATTGCTCGGCCAGTTGCCGGGCGCCACCGAAGACTTCGCCGCCCTCGTCGCGCGCCTGGGCCAGCGCGCCCTGCATGGCTTCGAAGGCCTGCCGGTCGATCAGCGGACCGACCAGGTTGTCCTGGCGCGGGTCGCCGATGCGCACCTTGGCGTAGGCGGCCTTGAGGCGGGTCAGCACCTCGCCCTTGACCGAGCGGTGCACGATCAGCCGGCGCAAGGTGGTGCAGCGCTGCCCGGCCGTGCCGACCGCCGAGAACAGGATGCCGCGCACGGCAAGGTCGAGGTCGGCGCTGGGCGCCAGGATCATCGCATTGTTGCCGCCCAGTTCGAGGATGCTGCGGCCGAAGCGCGCCGCCACCCGCGGTCCGACTTCACGGCCCATGCGCGTGCTGCCGGTGGCACTGACCAGCGCCACCCGCGCGTCGTCGACCAAGGCTTCGCCGGCTTCGCGGCCGCCGATCACCACCTGCGCCAGGCCCGCGGGCGCCTCGCCGAAAGCCTTCAGCGCCTGCTCGAACAGCGCCTGGCAGGCCAGGGCGGTCAACGGGGTCTTCTCTGATGGCTTCCACACCACGGCATTGCCGGCCACCAGCGCCAGGGTGGTGTTCCACGCCCATACCGCCACCGGGAAGTTGAAGGCGCTGATCACCCCGACCACGCCCAGCGGGTGCCAGGTTTCGCGCATGTGGTGGCCCGGACGCTCCGAAGCGATGGTCAGGCCGTACAACTGGCGCGACAGGCCTACGGCGAAGTCGCAGATGTCGATCATCTCCTGCACTTCGCCCAAGCCTTCCTGGGTGATCTTGCCAGCCTCGACCGACACCAGCTCGCCGAGGTCGGCCTTGTGCCGACGCAACACTTCGCCGAACAGCCGCACCAGCTCGCCGCGACGCGGCGCCGGCACGTCGCGCCAGGCTTCGAAGGCGCGCTGGGCATGGTCGATGGCCGCCGTGGTCTGCGCCTCGCCGGCCAGCTCGACCGAGGCGATGCGGCTGCCGTCGATGGGCGTGTGGACCGGGTGGTCACCGCGGCTATGGGCCTGTTCGGCGACGCCCAGACGCTTGAGCAGTGCTGCGACCATCGTATTTCTCCTACATCGGTGGAATGTCGTGGATTTCAGTATTCATCCGATCACATCGGTGCAACAAACGACCTTTACTCCGCTTATCATTCCGCCAACGACTGTTCTGCTGCCCGAGACGCGCGATGTCCAAACGTTTGATGCCCACCATGGCCGCCCTGCAATGCTTCGAAGCCACGGCCCGCCACCTGAGCTTCACCCGCGCCGCCGACGAGCTGCACCTGACCCAGAGTGCGGTCAGCAAGCAGGTCGCGCACCTGGAAGAGATGCTCCACCATCGCCTGTTCCTGCGCATCCGCCGGCGCCTGCAACTGACCCCGGCCGGCAGCCTGTACCTGGCCGAGGTCAGCAAGATCCTGATCCAGGTGGACATGTCCAGCCGCTACGTCCTGACCTACGGCCAACAGACCGAAGTGCTCAAGGTCGCGACCCAACCCAGCTTCGGCGTGCGCTGGCTGATCCCGCACCTCAAGGGCTTTGGCCGGCGACATCCGAACATCCACCTCGACATCCGCAACGAGATGGAGCCATTCGCGCTGCTGCAAGGCGCGGCGGACGTAGTGTTCTTCTTCGGCCAAGGCAGTTGGCCGGGCGCCACCTGCCTGGAACTGTTCGGCGAAGAAGTGCTGCCGGTGTGTGCGCCGGAGCTGCTGGCAGGCGATGCGATAGACAGCGTCGAGGCGCTGGCGCACTGCGTGCTGCTACAGAACGCCTCGCGGCCCGAAGCCTGGCACGAGTGGTTTCTGCAGCAAGGCGTACAGGCGGTCAACAGCTATCAGGGGCCGCGCTTCGACACCTTCTACATGGCCCTGAGCGCCGCGCAATCGGGCTGCGGGGTGGCGCTGGTGCCGCGTTACCTGGCGGCCAAGGAGCTGGCCGAAGGCAGCCTGGTGGTCGCCTGGAACCACGCCATGCCCAGTAAGGGCGCGCATTATCTGGCCTATGCCGAGCATTCGGCGGAGGTGCCGAAGGTACGGGCCTTGGTGGAGTGGGTGCAGGCACAGTTGAGCGTATAGGGTTCGTAGAAGAGGGAATGACAGACGCACTTTTTTTCGCTTGTAGGCGCAGTGCATTCCCGGCTCTCATACACCTGCCCTTTCCGCCGACCCAGGAACCTTGCGATGGCCGCCCAGGATTTCGTCAGCCCCGACCGGATCCGCGCGCAGTTCTCTGCCGCGATGTCGCTCATGTACAAAGAAGAGGTGCCGCTGTACGGCACGCTGCTGGCGCTGGTGGGCGAGACCAACCGGCAGGTGCTGGCCGAACGGCCGGAGGTGGCGCACACCCTGCGCCAGACGGGTGAACTCGAGCGCCTCGACCAGGAACGCCACGGCGCCATCCGCGTCGGCACCGCCGAGGAACTGGCCACCCTCGCCCGGCTGTTCGCGGTGATGGGCATGCAACCGGTGGGCTATTACGACCTCAGTTCGGCCGGCGTGCCGGTGCATTCCACCGCGTTCCGGGCAGTGCACGAAGCGTCGCTGCGCATCAGCCCGTTCCGCGTGTTCACTTCGCTGCTGCGCCTGGAGCTGATCGACGACACCGCGCTGCGCGAACTGGCGCAAGGCCTGCTGGCCCAGCGCCAGATCTTCACCCCGGCCGCCCTTGCTCTGATCGAACGGTGCGAGCGCGACGGCGGGCTCGGTGCGGCCGATGCCGAGCGTTTCGTGCAGGAAGCGCTGCACACCTTCCGCTGGCACCCCGAGGCCACCGTCACTGCCGCGCAGTACCGGCAGTTGCACGACCAGCACCGCCTGATCGCCGACGTGGTGGCCTTCAAAGGCCCGCACATCAACCACCTCACCCCGCGCACGCTGGACATCGACGCCATCCAGGCCGGCATGCCGGCCAAGGGCATCGCGCCAAAAGCCGTGGTCGAAGGCCCGCCCGCCCGGCGCCACCCGATCCTGCTGCGCCAGACCAGCTTCAAGGCCCTGCAGGAGCGGGTCGCCTTCGTCGGCGACAGCGACAGGGGCAGCCACACCGCGCGCTTCGGCGAGATCGAGCAGCGCGGCGCGGCGCTGACGCGCCAGGGCCGCCAACTCTACGACCGCCTGCTCGACGCCACCCGCGCAGCCCTCGGCGGCGTGCCGGCCGAAGCCAATGCCGAACGCTACCGCACGCTGCTGGCCGAGACCTTCGCCGCCTTTCCGGACGATTTGAAGCAGATGCGCGAAGAGCACCTGGCCTACTTCCGCTATTTCCCCACCGAGCGCGGCCTGGCTGCACGCAGCGACCCCGACCGGCCGCTGACCTGGGGAGCGCTGATCGCGGCCGGGCATGTGCAGGTCGAACCGCTGGTCTACGAAGACTTCCTGCCGGTCAGCGCGGCCGGCATCTTCCAGTCCAACCTGGGCGACGACGCCCAGGCCGAATACGACAGCAACGCCAACCGCGAAGCGTTCGAAGCCGCCTTGCAAATGCCCATGCTGGACGAACTGGCGCTGTACGCGCAGAGCCAATACCGCTCCATGCAAGCCTGCGCAGCGGCGTTGGAGCTGCCCAACCTGTAGCGGCCGCTGCGCAGCACGTCAAAGCCCGCGCCAGCGAATTGCTTTTGTACAACCCCGCCCCAGGCCTCAGAATCGGCGGTCCGCCCCGCTCACTCGAAGGCCACCATGCACGTCGCTCCGCTCACCGAACTCAAAGCCCTGCTGCGCCTGGCGGGACCGCTGATCGCCTCGCAGTTGGCGCACATGCTGATGGTGCTGACCGACACTTTGATGATGGCCCGCATCAGCCCCCAGGCCCTGGCCGGCGGCGGCCTGGGCGCGGCCAGCTATTCGTTCGTGTCGATCTTCTGCCTGGGCGTGATCGCGGCGGTGGGCACCCTGGTGGCGATCCGCAAGGGTGCCGGGGACATCGCCGGCGCCACGCGCCTGGCGCAGAACGGCTTGTGGCTGGCCTGGGGCCTGGCCCTGCTGGCCGCCCTGGCCCTGTGGAACCTGAAACCCTTGCTGCTGCTGTTCGGCCAGGACCCGCAGAACGTCGACAGCGCCATGCAGTTCATGACCGTACTGCCGCTGGCCCTGCCCGGCTACCTGACCTTCATGGCCTTGCGCGGCTTCACCAGCGCCTTGGGCCACTCCACCCCGGTAATGGTCATCAGCCTGGTCGGCACCGTGCTCAACTACCTGTTCAACCACGCCCTGATCGAAGGCCTGTACGGCCTGCCGCACCTGGGCCTGATGGGCATCGGCCTGGTCACGGCGGTGGTCTCGCTAGGCATGGCCATCGCCTTGGCGCTGTACATCCGCTGGCACCCGATCTACGCCCCCTACCCGCTGCGCCAGGGCCTGGCGCGGCCGTCGCTCAAGGCCCTGCGCGAACTGCTGCGCCTGGGCCTGCCCATCGGCGGCACCTACATGGTGGAGATCGGCCTGTTCGCCTTCGCCGCGCTGTGCATGGGCGTGCTGGGCAGCACCGAACTGGCGGCGCATCAGGTGGCGTTGCAGATCGTCTCCACGGCCTTCATGGTGCCGACCGGCCTCTCCTATGCGGTGACCATGCGCGTGGGCCTGTATTTCGGCGCGGGTCGACTGCTCGCCGCGCGCAGTGCCGGGCGTGTGGGCATCGGCTTCGGCGCGGCGCTGATGTTCGGCTTCGCCGCGTTGTTCTGGCTACTGCCCGAGGCGCTGGTGGGGATCTTCATCGACCGCGACGACCCGGCCTTCGCGGCCATCTTCCAACTGGCCGTGGCGCTGGTGATGGTGGCCGCGTGGTTCGAGCTGTTCGACGGCGTGCAGACCATCGCCATGGGCTCGATACGCGGCTTGAAGGACGCCAAGACCACCTTCCTCATCGGCCTGGGCTGCTACTGGCTGGTCGGCGCGCCCTGCGCCTGGCTGTTCGCCTTCACCCTCGGCCACGGCGCGGTCGGCATCTGGTGGGGCCTGGCGCTGGGCCTGGGCTGCGCTTCGGTGGCGCTGACCTTCGGTTTCGAGTGGCGCATGCGCCGGCTTCTGGCCCGCCAGGCTTAATTGGCCAGCGCGCGGCTGGCGCCGCTGAGCAGGTAGACCTTGAGCGCATCGATCGGTAGCGGTCGGCTGACCAGAAAGCCTTGCACCTGGTCGCAGCCGAAACCGCGCAGCCACTCCAGTTGTTCGTCGCTTTCCACGCCCTCGGCCACCACCTCCAGGTTGAGGTTGTGCGCCAGGTTGATCATGGCCGGCACCAGCTTGCAGTTGTCCTTGCGTGCGCCCATGCCGGCGACGAAGCTGCGGTCGATCTTGAGCAGGGTGATCGGCAGGCTGTTGAGGTGCACGAACGACGAGAAACCGGTGCCGAAGTCGTCCAGGGAGAAGCGCACGCCCAGGCGCCCGAGGGCATCCATGGTCTGGCGCACCTGCTCGTTGCGGCGCATCACGGCGGTTTCGGTCAGCTCGAATTCCAGCCAGCGCGCATCCACCCCATGCTCGGCGATCAACCGGCTTAAGGTCGCCAGCAACTGGCTGTCCTGGAACTGCCGGAAACTCAGGTTCACCGCCATGTGCAGCGGCGCCAGGCCACTGTTCTTGAGGTGCTGCATGTCGCGCAGGGCACGCGAGATGACCCAGTAGCCCAACGGCACGATCAGCCCGCTCTGCTCGGCCAGAGGCACGAACTCGCTCGGTGGCAGCAGCCCGCGCTCGCCGTGGCGCCAGCGCACCAGCGCTTCCAGGCCGACGATGCGCCCGTCGGCCAGGCTCAGCCGCGGCTGGTAGTGCAGTTCCAGCTCGTCGCGGCGCAGCGCCCGACGCAACTCGCTTTCCAGGTCGGCCAGGCTGCGCGCGTTGCTGTTGATGCGTTCGTTGAACAGGTGGAAGGTGCAGCCCTGCACGGCCTTGGCCTGGCGCATGGCGATGTGCGCGTGCCACATCAGCGGGTCGGCGCCGCCTTGCGCGCGGGCATGGGCCAAGCCCAGGCTGCTGCCCAGCAACAGGCTTTCGCCATCGATCCAGTAGGGCTCGGCCAACGCCTCGGTGATGCGTTCGGCGATGCGCTGGGCGCGGTCGCCGTCGTGCTGGGTGTCGATCAACAGGGCGAATTCGTCGCTGCCCAGGCGCGCCAGATGGTCACCGGTCTCCAGATGCCGCTGCACGCGCGCCACCACTTGCAGGATCAGGCGGTCGCCGCCCTGGTGGCCAAGGGCATCGTTGACGTGGCGGAAGTTGTCTAGATCGAGGTGGCCCAGGGCCAGGCCACGCCCTTCGTTCTGCGTCAGGCGCGCGCTGAGCAGGGCCTGGAATCCCTGACGGTTGGCGATGCCGGTCAGGGGATCCTGCTTGGCCAAGTGCTGCAAGGTGGTGAGCAGCAGCCCACGTTCGCGTACGTGGCGCAGCGAACGGCGCATCACGTCGCCGTCGAACTGGTCGCGTACCAGCCAGTCGCTGGCCCCGACCGGTGCGCTCGAGGGCTCGGCGTCGAGCAGCAGAATCGTCGGCAACGCACAGCGCCCCGGTGCCGGTTGCAGGCTGGGAGTGGCTAGCAGGATGGCCTGGCGATCGTCGGCGAACAGACGGTCGACCGCGTCCCAGTTCGGCGCGTCCAGCAATACCATTCGGCCTTCGAGCCCTTGCAGGCAAAGGCGCAATTGCGCGGCCCACTCCGGGTCATCGGCCAACAACAGCAAACGCAAGGGTTCGGCAGGCGCAGACACGCAGGCTCCTTAGACGCAAAAGGCATGGCGACGGACGACCGTATGCTACTCCACAACTGGAAATGGTTCTCAACAAATAGAGGCACATTGCCGTATATCGCGTCACATTCTGTCGTGCATGCTGCGCTAAAAGTACGGGCGGCGGCAAATGTCATTTGCACGGCGGACGGTCGCGCCATGGCCGTGCATGCCTGCTAGAATGCGCGGCTATTTTCTGGCTACCCCCGGTTTACCGCATGTCCCGACTCAACCCCCGGCAGCAGGAAGCGTGCGACTACGTCGGCGGCCCCCTCCTGGTCCTCGCCGGCGCAGGTTCGGGCAAGACCAGCGTGATCACCCGCAAGATCGCCCACCTCGTACAGAAGTGCGGCATCCGCGCCCAGTACATCGTCGCCATGACCTTCACCAACAAGGCCGCGCGCGAAATGAAGGAGCGGGTCGCCACCCTGCTGCGCCCAGGCGAAGGCCGCGGCCTGACGGTGTGCACCTTCCACAACCTGGGCCTGAACATCATCCGCAAGGAACACGCGCGCCTGGGCTACAAGCCCGGCTTCTCGATCTTCGACGAGACCGACATCAAGGCCTTGCTCTCGGACATCATGCAGAAGGAGTACTCGGGCGACGACGGCATCGATGAAGTGAAGAACATGATCGGTGCCTGGAAGAACGACCTGATCCTGCCCGCCCAGGCCCTGGAACAAGCCCGCAACCCCCGCGAGCAGACCGCTGCCATCGTCTACACCCACTACCAGCGCACGCTCAAAGCGTACAACGCGGTGGACTTCGACGACCTGATCCTGCTGCCGGTCAAGCTGTTCGAGGAACACCGCGACGTGCTGGAGCGCTGGCAGAACCGCGTGCGCTATCTGCTGGTGGACGAATACCAAGACACCAACGCCAGCCAGTACCTGCTGGTGAAGATGCTCATCGGCCAGCGCAACCAGTTCACCGTGGTCGGCGACGACGACCAGTCGATCTACGCCTGGCGCGGCGCGCGCCCGGAAAACCTGATGCTGCTCAAGGAAGACTACCCCTCCTTGAAAGTGGTGATGCTCGAGCAGAACTACCGCTCCACCAGCCGCATCCTGCGCTGCGCCAACGTGCTGATCGCGCACAACCCACACGCCTTCGAGAAGCAGCTGTGGAGCGAGATGGGCGTGGGCGACGAAATCCGCGTGATCCGCTGCAAGAACGAGGACACCGAGGCCGAGCGCGTGGCCATGGAAATCCTCACCCTGCACCTGCGCACCGACCGTCCCTACAGCGACTTCGCCATCCTCTACCGGGGCAACTACCAGGCCAAGCTGATCGAGCTCAAGCTGCAGCACCACCAGGTGCCGTATCGCCTGTCAGGCGGCAACAGCTTCTTCGGCCGCCAGGAGGTCAAGGACCTGATGGCCTACCTGCGCCTGTTGGTCAACCCGGACGACGACAACGCCTACCTGCGAGTGATCAACGTGCCGCGCCGGGAAATCGGCTCGACCACCCTGGAAAAGCTCGGCAACTACGCCACCGAGCGCGGCGTGTCGATGTACGCCGCCAGCGAGGAGCTGGGCCTGGGCGAACACCTGGATGCGCGCTACACCGAACGTTTGCAGCGCTTCAAGCACTGGCTCGACGGTGTGCGCCACAAGGTCGCGCTGGACGATCCGATCGCGGCGCTGCACGCCATGGTGCGCGACATCGACTACGAGAACTGGATTCGCCAGAACACCGCCAGCGACAAGGCCGCAGAGTTCCGCATCAGCAACGTCTGGTTCCTCATCGACGCCCTGAAGAACACCCTCGAAAAAGACGAAGAGGGTGACATGACCATCGAAGACGCCATCGGCAAGCTGGTGCTGCGCGACATGCTCGAACGCCAGCAGGAAGAGGAAGACAACGCCGAAGGCGTGCAGCTGATGACCTTGCATGCGTCCAAGGGCCTGGAATTCCCCTACGTGTTCATCATGGGCATGGAGGAGGAAATCCTCCCCCACCGCTCCAGCATCGAAGCCGACACCATCGAGGAAGAGCGTCGCCTGGCCTACGTGGGCATCACCCGCGCCCGGCAGACGCTGGCCTTCACCTTCGCCGCCAAACGCAAGCAGTACGGCGAGATCATCGACTGCACCCCCAGCCGCTTCCTCGACGAACTGCCGCCCGAGGACCTGGCCTGGGAAGGCCTGGACGATGCCCCGGTGGAGGTCAAGGCCGCGCGCGGCAACACCGCCCTGGCCGACATCCGGGCCATGCTCAAACGCTGACCGGGCACCGAATTCGTAGCTGAACCCACACGGCGTCGCGACCCCCATCGAGACGCATTTGAAGCATTCAACCTTTGCCCCGGCAGCATGGGCCGGGGCCATTTTCGTGACATCGAGGACACCACCGTGGAAGCACTGCAGCAGAAGATTCGCGACGAAGGCATCGTGCTTTCCGACCAGGTTCTGAAAGTCGATGCGTTTCTCAACCATCAGATCGACCCGGCCCTGATGCAGTTGATCGGCGACGAGTTCGCGCGCCTGTTCGCCGAGGCGGGCATCACCAAGATCGTCACCATCGAGGCCTCGGGCATCGCCCCGGCGGTGATGACCGGCCTGCGCCTGGGCGTGCCGGTGATCTTCGCGCGCAAGCACCAGTCGCTGACCTTGACCGAGAACCTGCTGACCGCGTCGGTGTACTCGTTCACCAAGCAGACCGAGAACACTGTGGCCGTCTCGCCGCGCCACCTCAACAGCAGCGACCGCGTGTTGGTGATCGACGATTTCCTGGCCAACGGCAAGGCGTCCCAGGCGCTGATCTCGATCATCAAGCAGGCCGGCGCCACCGTCGCGGGCATCGGCATCGTGATCGAGAAGTCGTTCCAGGGCGGCCGCGCCGAGCTGGACAGCCAGGGCTACCGCGTGGAATCGCTGGCGCGGGTGAAGTCGCTGGAAGGTGGCGTGGTGACGTTCCTGTAAAAAAGAGCGTGTGGGCCGGCTTTGCCGGCCATCGCGGCTGATCGGAGCGCCGAACCGGCCGCTCCTACATGGATTTGCGAAGGCCAGCGTGATTACACGGAGCACCGAACCAGCCGTGCCTATGGATGGCTGGTCGCTTGCAATGCAGCCAACAGCAAACGCCGTTGCAGCTTTTGCTTGAAGCCTTCGGGTGCCTCCAGCTGCATGCGCCGCATATGCGCGGCATAGGCGCCGGGCGACGGCGCGCCCAGCGCGGCCTTTGCCAGCTCCAGGGCCTTGCCAGGCTTGGCCCGGCGCTTGAGCCAGTCCAGCGCCCGCAGCAGGTCGGCCTCCTCGTCGGTGAAATCGCTACCCAGTGGGAAGTCCGCGAAGAACTGCCCGTGGCGCGCACGAATCCGCTCCAGGCGTTCGGGGTAGTTGTCGGTGAACCGCGCGGGCAACTGGAAATCCTTGGCCAGCTTGCCGGCCTTCTTGGCCTGGGCCATCAGGTCTGCTTGGAAACGTGAGTCGCACACCGCCAGCAACCGCGCGATCACCTCACTGTCGGTCTGCCCGCGCAGGTCGGCGATGCCGTACTCGGTCACCACGATGTCGCGCAGGTGGCGCGGGATGGTGCAGTGGCCGTACTGCCAATACAGGTTCGAGCTGACCTTGCCCTGCGCCTCGCGCCAACTGCGCAACAGCAGCACCGAGCGCGCGCCCTCCAGGGCATGGGCCTGGGCGACGAAGTTGTACTGCCCGCCCACGCCGCTGAGTACCCGGCCGTTTTCCAGCTGGTCGGCCACACCGGCGCCCATCAGCGTCGCGGCGAACACCGTGTTGACGAAACGTGCGTCGCGGCGCTGACGCCGTTTGCGCGCCTCGTCGCCATGCAACTCGTTGATGAAGCTGATGGCAGTCATGACGAAGCGTTCGCGCTCGGCCAGGGGCATGTCGCGCAGCTGCTGGTAGAAACGTCGCGGGCCAAGGAAGAAGCCGCCATGCACGAGCGCACCGTCTTCGTCGGCCGGGCGCCGCACGATGCCGGCCTCGGCCAGCACCAGCAGGCCGTTGACGAACATTTCGCTGCAACCGTACAGCCCTTGCGCAAAGGGTTCGAGGCCGCCCTCCTGGTCGATCAGCGCTTGCCAGGGGCTCAGGTCCAGCGCGTCGAGCAGCGCCCGGTAACCGCCGTTCTGCTGCTCGCGGGCCAGCAGCGCCGCAGCCACCGCATCGCCCATGGCGCCGATGCCGATCTGCAAGGTGCCGCCATCGCGCACCAGGGCACTGACGTGCAGGCCGATGCAGTGGTCCTGGGTGGTCACGGGCATGTTGGGCGTGGAGAACAGCCGACGCTGTTCGGGCTCTGCGATCAGCAGATCGAACTGGTTTTCGCTCAGCTCGGCATCGCCCGGCATGTACGGCAGCTCGGCGTGCACCTGGCCGAGCACGAGAATGGTTTCGCCCGCCGCGCGACGCTTGGCCACCATCGGCAGCAGGTCGAGGGTGATGTCCGGGTTGCAGGCCAGGCTCAGCTGGCCCGGCCGCTCGGGCGTGGCCGCCACCAGTTGGGCGATCAGGTTCAGGCCCTTGGCGTTGATGTCGCGGGCGGCGTGGCTGTAGTTGCTGCTGACGTAGTCCTGCTGCGCGGCGTCGCTGTGCAGCAGACTGCCGGGCTGCATGAAGAACTGCTCGACGCGGATGTTGGGCGGTAGGCGGTCACGGCGCAGGTCGATCAGGTAGTCGAGCTCTTCGTAGTCGGCGAAGACCCGTTCGACGAAGGGCTCGAGGAACCGTCGCTGCAAGCCATCGCCCAAAGGCGGACGCCCCAGGCTCAGGGCCGTGTAGAGGGTGAGGCGCCGCTCGGGGCAGTCACGGATGCGCGCGTACAGGGCGTTGACGAAGGCATTGGGCTTGCCCAGGCCCAGGGGCAGGCCCATGTGGATGTGGGCTGGAAGCTGCGCCAGCACCTGGTCTACCGCCTGATCGATCGAGCACCGCTGCGCCATCGTGGCCTCCATGAGCGTCCGGGGATGCGCACGTTGGACCCGTACTCAGGCGCTTTTGCTGCAAGCCTGCTTGATGTAGGCGCCGCCCATACGCATGGCATCTGTGGCCGCGAGCAGCTGGCGCCCCGGTTTCCTTACGATGGCCGATGCAACCTCAGGCAGGCACTGCGCAGCGGCTGGACAGGTTGCGCCAGACGCTGCGCTTACAGGCCCGACATCTTCTGGATCGCCTGCTTGAGCTCGTCGTCCGAACAATCGGCGCAGGTACCGCGTGGCGGCATGGCGTTGAGGCCGGTGATGGCTTTGGCGAGGATGCCGTCGAGGCCGCCCTGGTGGTCGGCCCGTTCCTTCCAGGCGGCGGTGTCGCCGATCTTTGGCGCACCGAGCAGGCCAGGGCCGTGGCAGGCGTTGCAATGCTTGGCGATCACCTCATCGATGTTCTTCGCACCGCCCGCACTGCTGGCTGTCGCCGCCACGTCCATGCCTTTGCATTCCTGCCCCTGGACGCACACCTGGCCCACGGGCGCGAGGCGCTTGGCGAGGTCGTCGTTGGTCGCTGCCTGGGCACCAAGCGCCCACAGGGCGAGCATAACGGCTGGGAGGGCCAGCCTCGTCTTGATCTGGTTCACGCTTACACCCTCATGGTGGCTGATCTCGCCCACGGTCACGGTCTACGCGGGCGCCGGGAGTATAACGACAAGCCTTTAGCCTCGGAACGACCCCACATTGCAAAGGGCTATCGAACAGCCGATAGCCTGCGCCAGATCAAAAGTTCGAGGGGGTGGCCGCGCTGATCAACCGCGCCGGTTCGGCGAAGGGGTTGCGAAAGCGGTGCGGGCGAGTGCTCTCGAAGTAGTAGCTGTCGCCGGCTTCGAGAATGAAGGTCTCATGGCCGACCACCAGTTCCAGGCGCCCTTCGAGGAGGATGCCGGTCTCTTCGCCATCGTGGGTGAGCATCTCGATGCCGGTGTCGGCACCTGGCGGGTAGACCTCGTTGAGCAAGGCGATGGCGCGGTTGGGGTGGGATTTGCCGACCAGCTTCATGGTCACGGCGCCGTCGGAAATGTCGATCAGTTCATCGGCCTTGTAGACGATCTGCGCGGTGCTTTCCGGTTCCAGCTCGACGGAAAAGAACTCGACCATCGACATGGGGATGCCGCTGAGCACCTTGCGCAGCGAACTGATCGAAGGGCTTACGCTGTTCTTTTCGATCATCGAAATGGTGCTGTTGGTCACCCCGGCGCGCTTGGCCAGTTCCCGCTGGGAAAGGCCCTTGAGCTTGCGAATGGCTTGCAGTCGTTCGCCAACGTCCAAAGCGGAGCCTCCTGAAACGGTCGAGTAGCGGCAAATGTGGCCGATATGATGGCGACCGCGTTCAGGATTTACAACACTGCGGCCCGCTCGCTCGGCGCGCGACTAGCCCGCGTAATCGCGCGGCACGCGCTTGAGGTTGCAGAAGATCTGATACGGGATGGTGCCGGCCTGGGTCGCCACGTCGCTGGCCAGGACCTGCTTGCCCCACAGTTCCACCGGGCTGCCGACCACGGCCTCGGGGACGTCGGTCAGGTCGACGCAGAGCATGTCCATCGATACCCGGCCGATCAGCCGCGTGCGCGTGCCGGCCACCACCACCGGCGTGCCCGTGGGCGCCTGCCGGGGGTAGCCGTCTGCATAACCCATGGCGACCACGCCTACGCGCGACGCTTGGGTAGTGGTGAAGTGGCCGCCATAACCCACCGGCTCGCCGGCCGGCAATTCGCGCACACTGATCAGCCGCGATTGCAGGGTCATCACCGGTTGTAGGCGCGAGGCCTCGGCCTGGGGCACCTCGAAAGGCGTGGCGCCGTAGAGCATGATGCCGGGTCGCGCCCAGTCGCTGCTCACTTGGGGCCAACCCAGCACGGCTGGCGAGTTGCTCAGGCTGCACTCGGCCACCAGGCCCTCGCGCGCAGCCTGGAACACTGCCAGTTGCTGCGCAGTGGTGTCGGCATCGAGCTCGTCCGCACGGGCGAAGTGGCTCATCAGCACGATGCGCGCTACCTTGCCGCTGGCAAGCAGCCGCTGATAGCCGTCGCGGTATTCGAGCGGCGACAGGCCGGCGCGGTGCATGCCGCTGTCGAGCTTGAGCCAGACCTTGAGGGGCTTGTGCACGGGCGTCCGTTCGATGGCCTCTACTTGCCACAGCGAATGCACCACGCACCACAGGTCGTGCTCGGCGATCAGCGACAGTTCGCTGGCCTCGAAGAAGCCTTCTAGCAGCAGTACCGGGGCTTTGATCCCTGCCGCACGCAATTCCAGCGCCTCTTCGATGCAGGCCACGGCGAAACCGTCAGCCTCGGTTTCCAGCGCCAGCGCGCAGCGCACCGCGCCATGGCCATAGGCATCGGCCTTGACCACCGCCAGCGCCTTGGCGCCGGACAGCTCGCGGGCGAGACGGTAGTTGTGGCGCAAGGCCTGGAGGTCGATCAGGGCACGGGCGGGACGCATGTCTGCAGCCTTCTGGCAGGTCGGGTGATAAGTCGAACCCAGGCACGCCGTGGCCTGGGCTTGCAAAGGCCGGCGTACCGGCCCTGGTTTCGAAGCGCCGGCTGGCCGGCCCTCTGTCGGGTTACGAATGGGCCGGCGTTGGCTGGCCCTGGCGAGCGGCGTTCTGGCCGTGGCCATAGCGCGAGATGTCCAGCCCCGCCGCACTGATCTGCGGCGTCTTGCGCGCGATCAGGTCTGCCAGCAGACGCCCGGAACCGCAGGCCATGGTCCAGCCCAGGGTGCCGTGGCCGGTGTTGAGGAACAGGTTGCGCAGCCGGGTCGCGCCGACGATGGGGGTGCCATCGGGGGTAGCGGGGCGCAGGCCGGTCCAGAACTCGGCTTGGCGCAGGTCGCCGCCGCGAGGATAGAGATCGTTGACGATCATCTCCAGCGTTTCTCGCCGACGCGGGTTCAAACCGAGATCGTAGCCGGCGATTTCCGCCATGCCGCCCACGCGGATGCGCTCGTCGAAACGGGTGATGGCCACCTTGTAGGTTTCGTCGAGGATGGTCGAGGTCGGCGCCATGGCCGCGTCGGTGATCGGCACAGTCAGCGAGTAGCCTTTGAGCGGGTACACCGGCGCCTCGATGCCCAGCGGCTTGAGCAACTGCGGGGAGTAGCTGCCCAGGGCCAGCACGTAGCGGTCGGCAGTTTCCAACTTGTCGTCGATCAGCACACCGTCGATGCGGTCGCCGCTGGCCTGCAACTGCTGGATGTTCTGCCCGAAACGGAACTCCACACCCAGATCCCGGGCCATCTGCGCCAAGCGCGTGGTGAACAGTTGGCAGTCGCCGGTCTGGTCGTTGGGCAGGCGCAGCGCGCCGGCGAGGATGTCCTTGACCCCGGCCAGAGCCGGCTCGACCCGGGCGATGCCGTCGCGGTCGAGCAGCTCGAATGGCACACCGGAACGTTCCAGCACGGCGATGTCCTTGGCTGCGGCATCGACCTGGGCCTGGGTGCGGAACACCTGGGTGGTGCCCAGGGTGCGGCTTTCATAGGCGATGCCGGTTTCGGCGCGCAGCTCGTCGAGGCAGTCGCGGCTGTACTCGGACAGGCGCACCATGCGCTCCTTGTTCAGGGCATAGCGGCTGGCGGTGCAGTTGCGCAGCATCTGCGCCATCCACAGGTACTGATCGACGTCGCCGGTGAGTTTGATGGCCAGGGGCGCATGGCGTTCGAGCAGCCACTTGATGGCCTTGAGCGGCACCCCGGGCGCGGCCCAGGGCGAGGCGTAGCCGGGCGAGATCTGGCCGGCGTTGGCAAAGCTGGTTTCCATGGCCACCGCCGGTTGGCGGTCGACCACGGTCACTTGAAAACCTTGTCGGGCCAGGTAGTAAGCGCTGACGGTGCCGATCACACCGCCACCCAGTACCAGAACTCGCATTGTCGCTTCCTTTGCGCGGCGTGCCGCGGGCAATCGCTGAGGTGGGTTGAATGGGCGCAGTATAAAAACTACCCACCAGTGCATTCCACTGTATAAACGCCTATATTTGGCGACAATTCTCGGCACTTTGGCCTTTCACGGAGGGGCATCCCCTATGAGAACCCAGCATCAGAGCAAGCGCGAACTGGACAAGATCGACCGCAACATCCTGCGCATCCTGCAGAACGACGGGCGCATCTCGTTCACTGAGCTGGGCGAAAAGGTCGGCCTCTCGACCACGCCCTGCACCGAGCGCGTGCGGCGCCTGGAGCGCGAGGGCATCATCATGGGCTACAACGCCCGCCTCAACCCGCAGCACCTCAAGGGCAGCCTGCTGGTGTTCGTCGAGATCGGCCTGGACTACAAGTCGGGCGACACCTTCGAGGAATTCCGCCGCGCCGTGCTCAAGCTGCCCCATGTGCTGGAATGCCACCTGGTGTCGGGCGACTTCGACTACCTGGTCAAAGCGCGGATTTCCGAGATGGCCTCCTACCGCAAGCTGCTCGGCGACATCCTGCTCAAGCTGCCCCACGTACGCGAGTCGAAGAGCTACATCGTCATGGAGGAAGTCAAAGAAAGCCTGTGCCTGCCGATTCCGGACTGAGCCTCAAACCAGCACCTGCCGGGTGCTGGCGATGAAGCGGTGCACCAGCCGCTCGGCCTCGGGCTCGATCGGCGTCGCCGGCCCGCGGCCACGGGGGCAGGCCATGCGCGGCGTGGTGCCGAACAGCCGACAGATCATCGGCCGATCCTCGTACACGGTGCAGCCGTCGGGGCCTAGATGCACGCAGTCCAGACGCTCCAGCGCCGCCGCTTGCTCGGCCGCCGACTTGCGCGGCAGGCAGGCCATCTCCTCGCTGGAAGTGGTCACCGGCCCGCAGCAGTCGTGGCAGCCGGGTTCGCAGGCGAAGGTGGGGATCAGCTCGCGCAGGAAGTGGATCTTGTGGCGGTTGTCGGGCATCGGAAGAACACAGGATCAGGAAAATGGCCCGGTAGTGTAAGGCAAGCGCACGACCGGCCCAATCACCCGGCGGGGGTTGGCGCGGTGCGAAGGCAGCGCTTATCCTCGCCCACTCGCTTCTCCCAGGACACGTCCATGCCCCATGCCGCCTCCTATTACGCCGCCAGCAGCGTGGCCCAACCCGATCATCCCGCGCTCAGCGGGATGCAGCGCGCCGACGTCTGTATCGTCGGCGGTGGCTTTTCCGGGCTCAACACCGCCATCGAACTCGCCGAGCGCGGCCTTTCGGTGATCGTGCTGGAAGCGCAGCGCATGGGCTGGGGCGCTAGCGGGCGCAATGGCGGGCAGCTGATTCGCGGCGTCGGCCATGGCCTGGAGCAGTTCCGCAAGACGCTCGGCGACGACGGTGTGCGCAGCTTGAAGCTGATGGGCCTGGAAGCGGTGGAGATCGTGCGTCAGCGCGTCGAGCGCCATGCCATCGCCTGCGACCTGACCTGGGGCTACTGCGACCTGGCGAACAAACCCGGCGAGCTGGACGGTTTCGCCGAAGACGCCGAAGAGCTGCGCGGCCTGGGCTATGCCCACGAGCTGCGCCTGGTCAGCCAGGCCGACATGCACCAGGTGGTGGGCAGCCAGCGCTATGCCGGCGGCCTGATCGACATGGGTTCGGGGCATCTGCACCCGTTGAATCTGGCGCTGGGCGAGGCGGCGGTGGCGGCGCGCCTGGGTGTCGGCCTGTACGAGCAGTCCGCCGTCACGCGCATCGACTACGGCCCGCAGGTGGTGGTGCACACCGCCCAGGGCCAGGTCCGCGCCGACACCCTGGTGCTGTGCTGCAACGCCTACCTCAACGGCCTCAACCGCGAACTGGGCGGCAAGGTGCTGCCGGCCGGCAGCTACATCATCGCCACCGAGCCGTTGGGCGAGGAACGCGCTCGCCAGCTGTTGCCGCAGAACATGGCGGTGTGCGACCAGCGGGTGACCGTGGACTATTACCGCTTGTCGGCCGACAAGCGCCTGCTGTTCGGCGGCGCCTGCCATTACTCGGGCCGCGACCCGCAAGACATCGCCGCCTACATGCGGCCCAAGATGCTCAAGGTGTTTCCGCAACTGGCCGACGTGCGCATCGACTACCAATGGGGCGGCATGATCGGCATCGGCGCCAACCGCCTGCCGCAGATCGGCCGCCTGGCCAGCCAGCCCAACGTGTTCTACGCCCAGGCCTACTCCGGCCATGGCCTGAACGCCACGCACCTGGCCGGACGCCTGCTCGGCGAGGCCATCAGCGGCCAGGCCAGCGGGCGCTTCGAGCTGTTCGACAAGGTGCCGCACATGACCTTCCCCGGCGGCCAGCACCTGCGCTCGCCGCTGCTGGCGTTGGGCATGCTCTGGCATCGGCTCAAGGAGCTAGTGTAGTCAGCCCTTCCAGAACGGCTTGGCGGCTTCCGCCTGGGCCTGTTGCAGGCTCAGGCCGACATCGCGCAATTCCGTTTCGGTCAAGGTCAGCAAGCCCTGGCGGGTGCGCCAGCGGCGCAACAAGCGCTGAGCGCGCGTCAGCCTGGGTTGGGCGCCGTGCTTGTCGAGCGCGACTGGCTCGATAGCCGACGTTGGCGAAACCTCGCTGATCCCTTTCATGGTGTTTGCCTCCTGGTCGTGACTGGACAGGAGCACAGAATGCCGCGCGTCGCACATGATGATACAGATCCAAAGAATATCGATTAAATCCATACAGACCACGCTGAAACAGCCGTGAATGCTGTATTTTCCTGGCATCTGTACCGGTTTTCACCGCCCGTCCCAGGAGCACGCCATGACGCTGTACGCCAACCTCGCCGAGCTGCTCGGTGCCCGTATCGAGCAAGGCTTGTACCGCCCAGGCCAGCGCCTGCCCTCGGTGCGCGCGCTGAGCCTGGAGCATGGCGTAAGCCTGAGCACCGTGCAGCAGGCCTATCGCCTGCTCGAAGACAACGGCCTGGTCTCGCCGCGGCCAAAGTCCGGCTACTTCGTCAACGAGGGCCGCAGCCAGGCGGCGCTGCCCGCGGTCAGCCGACCGGCGCAGCGGCCGGTGGAAATCTCCCAGTGGGAGCAGGTGCTGGACCTGATGAGCAGCACCCCAAGCCGCGAGGTGATCCAGCTGGGGCGCGGCATGCCCGACGTCGACACCACCAGCCTCAAACCCCTGCTGCGCAGCCTGGCGCAGCTCAGCCGGCGCCTGGACATGCCGGGGCTGCATTACGACACCATCCACGGCAACCTGCGCCTGCGCGAACAGATCACCCGTCTGACCCTCGATTCGGGCTGCCGCCTGGCCGCCACCGACGTGGTGGTGACCACCGGTTGCCATGAGGCGCTGTCGTGCGCCATCCGCGCGGTGTGCGAACCGGGCGACATCGTCGCGGTGGAATCGCCGAGCTTCCACGGTGCCATGCAGACCCTCAAGGGCCTGGGCATGAAGGCCATGGAAATCCCCACCGATCCGCTGACCGGGATCAGCCTCGAAGCCCTGGAGCTGGCCTTGGAGCAATGGCCGATCAGGCTCATCCAAGTCACCCCCAGCTGCAACAACCCGCTGGGCTACGTCATGCCCGAGGCGCGCAAGAAAGCCCTGCTGAACCTGGCCCAGCGCTTCGACGTGGCGATTCTCGAAGACGACGTCTACGGCGATCTGGCCTACACCTACCCCCGCCCGCGCACGATCAAGTCGTTCGACGACGACGGCCGCGTGCTGCTCTGCAGTTCGTTCTCCAAGACCCTGGCGCCCGGCCTGCGAGTGGGCTGGGTGGCGCCTGGGCGCTACCTGGAGCGGGTGCTGCACATGAAATACATCAGCACCGGCTGCACCGCCGCCCAGCCGCAGCTGGCGATCGCCGACTTCATCGCCGAAGGCCACTACCAGCCGCACCTGCGCCGCCTGCGCAGCCAGTACCAACGCAGCCGCGACGTGATGAGCGATTGGGTGGCGCGGTATTTCCCGGCCGGCACCCGGGTCAGCCGTCCGCAGGGCGGGTTCATGCTGTGGGTGGAACTGCCCGAGCACTTCGATACCTTACGGCTCAACCGTGCCTTGCTCGAACAAGGGGTACAGATTGCCGTGGGCAGCATCTTTTCCGCCGCCGGCAAATACCGTCACTGCCTGCGCATGAACTACGCCGTGCGCCCCTCGGCCGAACTCGAAGCGGCGGTGCGCCGCGTGGGTGAAACCGTACGACGCCTGCTGGCAGAAGACGACAGCGCTGAGTAACTTTGCCCTACTTCGCAGGGTCCATACCTGCGGACCTACTGCGTACAGGACGCTCCCACCTTGAAACTCCAGCGAGCATTGCCCCTCGTACTGGCGCTGTTGCTCGGCCTGGCCGGCTGCGCCAGCGTCAGCCCGCCGCGCCAGACCAGCCAGGCCCTGCCCGCCGAGCAATCGGCCTTCGGCCGCTCGGTGCTGAGCCAGGCGGCGGCCCACGACGGCCGCTCCGGTTTCCGTCTGCTGCCCAACAGCACCGAGGCCTTCCACGCCCGCGCCGAGCTGCTGCGCAACGCGCAGACCAGCATCGATCTGCAGTACTACATCGTCCATGACGGCCTCAGCACCCGCACCCTGGTGCACGAACTGCTCGCCGCCGCCGACCGCGGCGTGCGCGTGCGCGTGCTGCTCGATGACACCACCAGCGACGGCCTGGACAGCCTGATCGGCACCCTCGCCGCCCACCCCAACATCCAGATCCGCGTGTTCAACCCGCTGCACCTGGGCCGCAGCACGGGCCTGACGCGCACTGCCGGGCGCCTGTTCAACCTGTCGTTGCAGCACCGGCGCATGCATAACAAGTTGTTCCTGGTGGACAACAGCATGGCCATCGTCGGCGGTCGCAACCTGGGCGACGAATACTTCGACGCCGAGCCCAACCTCAACTTCACCGACATCGACATGCTTGGCATCGGCCCGATCGCCGATCAGTTGGGCCACAGCTTCGACCAGTACTGGAACAGTGCCCTGAGCCGGCCGATCAACGATTTTCTCTGGCGCGAGCCCGACGCCGACGCCCTCAAGACCAGTCGCCAGCGCCTCGACGCTTCGCTGGTCAAGGCACGGGTCGAGCGCAAGGCGCTGTACGACCGGCTGATGGCTTGGCAACAGACGCCACGCCTGGCGCAGTGGCGCAAGGAGTTGATCTGGGCCCATGGCCAGGCGCTGTGGGATGCGCCGAGCAAGGTGCTGGCCAAGGACGAACCCGACCCGCAACTGCTGATGACCCAGCAACTGCTCCCCGACCTGCAGCAGGTGCAGCACGAGCTGATTCTGATCTCGGCCTATTTCGTGCCGGGCAAGACCGGTTTGGTCTACCTCACCGGCCGTGCCGACCAGGGCGTGAGCGTCAAGCTGCTGACCAACGCCCTGGAGGCCACCGACGTGCCGGCGGTGCACGGTGGCTATGCACCCTACCGCCGTGCGCTGCTCGAACATGGCGTACAGCTGTTCGAGCTGCGCCGCCAACCCGGCGACCCCAGCTCCACGCGCGGCCTGAATTTCCGCGGCAGCTCCGATTCCAGCCTGCACAGCAAGGCGATGGTCTTCGACCGGCACAAGACCTTCGTCGGCTCGTTCAACTTCGATCCGCGTTCGGTGCTGTGGAATACCGAGGTGGGCGTACTGGTAGACAGCCCGAAACTGGCCGAATACACCCGCGCGCTGGCCTTGCAGGGCATGGCTCCGGACGTCAGCTACCGGCCCGTGCTGCAGGACGGCAAGCTGGTGTGGATCACCGAAGACAATGGCCAGCTGCACACCCTGACCCGCGAGCCTGGCGGCGTCTGGCGGCGCTTCAACGCCTGGGTGGCTAAAGCAGTAGGGCTGGAGCGGATGCTCTAGAGCGGCCGACTCACGCCTTGGCAGCAGGCGCGAACGCGCCGGGGCGCTGGGTCAGCCAGACCAAACCCGCAGCGCCGGCCGCCATGATCCACAGCAGGGCATGGCCGCTGATCCACTGGCTGCCCGCCCCGGCCAGCAGCGGCCCGAGCAGGCAGCCGATGCCCCACAGTTGGGCCACGTGGGCATTGGCCCTGACCAGCGCATCGTCCCGATAGCGTTCGCCGATCAGCACCAGCGACAGGGTGAACAGACCACCGGCGCTGGCGCCGAACAGCACCCACAGCGGCCAGATCGCAGGCGTATGCAGCAGTAGCGGGATCGTCAGGCTGGTGATCAGCAAGGTCACCGCGCAGCCGGTGAACAGGAGGCGTCGCGACAGGCGATCGGCCAGCGCGCCGATGGGCAGTTGCAGCACCGCATCGCCTACCACCACGGTACTGACCATGAACAGCGCCAGCTCGGCGGTGAAACCCTGTTGCAGGCAATAGACCGGCAACAGCGTCAGAATCATCGCTTCGAAGGCAGCGAACAAGGCGATGGCCCAAGCGATCACCGGCAGGTGGCGGCAGAAGCCGACCAGGTCGCGCAGGCCGACGCTGCACGCCTCGGTGACAGGCGCGCCGTCACGGCCCAGCAGTATCAGCGGCGACAGCAGCAACAGCCCGGTCGCGGCCCAGAAGCCAAAGTCGTCGTCCGAGCCCAGGACGCCCAACAGCAACGGCCCGGCCAGCTGGCTCAGGGCGTAACTGCTGCCATACAGCGCCACCAGCCGACCGCGCCATTGCTCGACCACCAACTGGTTGATCCAGCTCTCGCCCAGCACGAACACCACGGTCAGCGACATGCCGATCAACAGGCGCAGGCCCAGCCATAGCGGGTAGCTGGGCAGCACGGCCACCAACCCGATCGACAACGCCCCGCCCCACAGGCACAAGCGCATCGCCGCCGGCACCCCGACCCACCCGGCCAGCCGGCTGGCGAAGCTCGCCCCCAGCAGCACGCCCAGTGCCGGCATGGCGGCCATCACGCCGATGGCGAAGCCGCCGTAGCCCTGCTGCTCCAGGCGCAGCGACACCAGCGGCATGCTCACGCCCAGCGCCAGGCCCACGCTCAACACGGCCGACAGGACAGCGAAATAGGTTGCCCAGCGCATGGCGGCTCCTTGGCGAGAAATCGGCGGACGACAGAAACGACGCAGCCGGACCGACGTATCGGCCCGGCTGCGGGTGTGGCCTGAGAGGCTTGGACTGGGCCGTTACAGCTTGATCCAGGTGGCCTTCAGCTCGGTGTACTTCTCCAGCGCATGCAGCGACTTGTCGCGGCCGTTGCCCGACTGCTTGAAGCCGCCGAAGGGCGCGGTCATGTCGCCGCCGTCGTACTGGTTGACCCACACGCTGCCGGCACGCACGGCGCGGGCGGTCTTGTGCGCCTTGGAGATGTCTGCCGTCCAGATGCCCGCCGCCAGGCCGTACGGCGTGTCGTTGGCGATGGCGATGGCTTCTTCGGCGGTGTCGAAGGTGATCACCGACAGCACGGGGCCGAAGATTTCTTCCTGGGCGATCTTCATGGCGTTGGTCACGCCGTCGAAGATGGTCGGCTCGACGTAGGTGCCGCCAGTCTCTTCGAAGATGCGTTTGCCACCGGTGAGCAGCGTGGCGCCGTCCTGGTGGCCGGCGTCGATGTACGACAGCACGGTGTTCATCTGCTGGGTATCGACCAGAGCGCCGACGGTGGTCGCCGGATCCAGCGGGTTGCCCGGCTTCCAGGCCTTGAGGGCCTCGACCACCTTGGGCAGGAACTGGTCGCGGATCGAGCGTTCGACCAGCAGTCGCGAGCCGGCAGTGCACACTTCGCCCTGGTTGAAGGCGATGGCGCTGGCGGCGGCCTGGGCGGCGGCGTCCAGATCGGGGGCGTCGGCGAAGACGATGTTCGGGCTCTTGCCACCGGCTTCCAGCCACACGCGCTTCATGTTCGACTCGCCGGCGTAGATCATCAGTTGCTTAGCGATGCGGCTGGAGCCGGTGAACACCAGGGTGTCGACGTCCATGTGCAGGGCCAGGGCCTTGCCAACCGTGTGGCCGTAGCCGGGCAGCACGTTGAGCACGCCGGCGGGAATGCCCGCTTCGATCGCCAACTGGGCGATGCGGATGGCGGTCAGCGGGGATTTTTCGGACGGTTTGAGCACCACCGAGTTGCCGGTCGCCAGGGCTGGCCCGAGCTTCCAGCAGGCCATCATCAGGGGGAAGTTCCAGGGTACGATGGCCGCAACCACGCCGACCGGCTCGCGGGTGACCAGGCCGAGCTGGTCGTGGGGCGTGGGCGCCACTTCGTCGTAGACTTTGTCGATGGCTTCGGCGGTCCAGTGGACGGCATTGGCCGCGCCGGGGATGTCGATACTGGAGGAGTCGCCGATGGGTTTACCCATGTCGAGGGTTTCCAGCAGCGCCAGCTCTTCCACGTTGGCGCGCATCAGCTCGGCGAAGCGGATCAGACGCGCCTTGCGCTTGGCCGGGGCCAGGCCCGACCAGACGCCGGAATCGAAGGTGGCGCGGGCGTTTTCCACGGCCCGATTGGCGTCGGCCACGTCGCAACTGGCAATCTTGGCGAGGAAACGACCGTCGACCGGGCTGAGGCAGTCGAAGGTTTCCCCGGCGCTGGCGTCGGTGTACTGGCCATCGATGAAGGCACGGCCCTCGATCTTCAGTTGCTGTGCGCGTTGTTCCCAATCCGCATGCGTCAGGGTGGTCATTACCGAACTCCTCCTCTTGTAGGGGTGCAACGCCGCACTGAGGGCGCGCAGGCGTTGTCTGAAATACTGGCCGGGCAACGAGTGCGCACAGGCGCTAGCACCCTAAACCAGGCCGATCAAACTATCAATATATTTGACACGATCGGCATTTAAGACCTCATATGTTCATTTTATTAAACATGCACGGGGACCCATCATGAGCATCTCCACCATCATAGACTTCGCCCAGGTGCTGACCGAAGCCGAGCGCTACCGGCCGGCGGCGGAAAAAATCCTCTCGGGCGACCCCGACCAACTGGTTTACAACCACTACGCCAGCCCCTGCGGCCAGTTCGCGGCAGGCGTTTGGGAGGGTGCAGTGGGACACTGGAAGGTCAGCTACACCGAACATGAATATTGCGAAATCGTCCAAGGCGTATCGGTGCTGCGTGACGAAGCCGGCGAGGCGAAAACGCTGCGTGCGGGCGATCGCTTCGTGATCCCGGCCGGTTTCGAGGGTACGTGGGAAGTGCTGGAGCCGTGCCGCAAGATCTATGTGATGTTCGAAGCCGCATCGCCGACGGTAGATATCTAACGCTGGCTGAGGTGAGGGGGCGAGACGATAGGTGTGCCTAATCCCAGGCATTTCCTGCGAAGGAGCAACACCATGACCATTAATCTGCCCCCTCTCACCGATATGCCCATCGAAGATGTGCTGGCCCCGGTCCGCCATGTCATCGGCTCGCCTTATGTCGAAAGCGTCAAAGACTACATCCTTGCACTGACGGGTCTGCGTCGGGCCGTAGGCCCTGGAGAACCGGCCACCAAGGACATTCGCACGGACCGTGTTTTCATTTCGGTGGACGACGACGGCCGCATTGCCCGACTGACGATCAAGTGAAGCGCCCCCGCCCTTGAAGGCATAAAAAAACCCGCATCCTTTCGGATACGGGTTTTTTTAGTCGCCGATCAATTACTTGATCTTGGCTTCCTTGTAGATCACGTGCTTGCGAACGACCGGATCGTATTTCTTGATCTCGATCTTGTCCGGGGTAGTACGCTTGTTCTTGTCGGTGGTATAGAAATGGCCGGTGTTAGCGGTCGATACCAGACGGATCAATTCACGCATGATGCTCTCCCTTAAACCTTGTTGCCGGCGCGACGGATGTCGACCAGGACGGCATCGATGCCGCGCTTGTCGATGATACGCATACCTTTGGCGGAAACGCGCAGACGCACGAAACGCTTCTCGGATTCAACCCAGAAACGGTGATGCTGCAGGTTCGGCAGGAAACGACGACGGGTTTTGTTGTTTGCGTGGGAAATGTTATTCCCAGTTACCGGACCCTTACCGGTAACTTGACAGACTCTCGACATGCCTCAGCCCTCTAAAACCACATGCCCAACCCGGCATGGGTTGGCCGCTTAATCTCTCAGTCTTGGCGCCAGGCGCCGTATTTCAGGGGTCTTATTCGACCGGACCCGCTTGCGCGGCAGACCGAGCCCCTAGAAAAGAGCGCTGCTTTATACCAGAAAGACTTGTGCACAACAACTCTCCGCGTACATCGGAGCACGCTAGCACGGCTGCGGTCGGCCGTCGCACAAGGCTAGCGCAGCGTGCGCCGTTCGTCGCCGAATTAATTGCCAAGGCTGTGGTCATTTGCAGGCATCGCCCCTACTGTAGGACGTTTCCAGCCAGAACCGGCCGATAGCCACCGACCCATCGAGGACTTCCCCATGCGTGCCGCCGCGCTTTGCTTCGCGTTTTCTTCACTGTTCGCCGCAGGCATCGCTCAGGCCGCCCCGCTGGTGGTATGCACCGAGGCCAGCCCCGAAGGGTTCGATGTGGTGCAGTACAACTCGCTGACCACCACCAACGCCTCGGCCGACGTGCTGATGAACCGTCTGGTGGAGTTCGATGCTGCACAGGGCAAGGTCGTGCCGAGCCTGGCCCAGAGCTGGAGCATCTCGCCCGATGGGCTGACCTACGACTTCACTCTGCGCAAAGGGGTGAAGTTCCACAGCACGGCCTACTTCAAGCCCAGCCGCGAGCTGCAGAGCGACGACGTGCTGTTCAGCTTCCAGCGCATGCTCTACCCGGCCCACGCCTGGTACAAGACCGCCCCGGGCGGCTACCCGCATGCCCAGTCGCTGCAATTGGGCAGCCTGATCAAGTCGGTCGAAGCGCCTACGGCCAATACCGTGCGTTTCACCCTGGACCACCCCGACGCCACCTTCCTCGCCACCCTGAGCATGGGCTTTGCCTCGATCTACTCGGCCGAATACGCCGACAAGCTGATGAAGGCCGGCACGCCCGACAAGCTTAACAGCCAACCCATCGGCACCGGCCCTTTCGTGTTCCAACGTTTCCAGAAGGACGCCCTGGTGCGCTACCGCGCCAACCCCGACTATTTCGCCGGCAAACCGGCCGTCGACCCGTTGATCTACTCGATCGCGCCGGACGCCACCGTGCGCCTGCAAAAGCTCAAACGCAACGAGTGCCAGGTGGCGCTGTCGCCCAAGCCGCTGGACATCGCCGAAGCGCAGAAGGACAGCGCCTTGCAAGTGGCCAGCACGCCAGCCTTCATGACCGCCTTCGTGGCCTTCAACAGCCAGCACCCGCCGCTGGACAAGCCCGAGGTGCGCCAGGCCATCAATCTGGCGTTCGACAAGAAGGCCTACTTGCAAGCCGTGTTCGAGAACACCGGCACCGTGGCCGACGGCCCCTACCCGCCGACCACCTGGGGCTACGCCAAGAACCTTCCCGGCTACCCCACCGACCTGACCAAGGCCAAGGCGCTGATGGCCAAGGCCGGCCTTGCCGACGGCTTCAGCACCACGATCTGGACGCGCCCGTCAGGCAGCCTGCTCAACCCCAACCCGAGCCTGGGCGCGCAGATGCTGCAAGCCGATCTCGCCAAGCTCGGTATCAAGGCGGAAATCCGCGTGATCGAGTGGGGCGAGTTGATCCGCCGCGCCAAGAAAGGCGAGCACGACCTGCTGTTCATGGGCTGGGCCGGCGACAACGGCGACCCGGACAACTTTCTCACCCCACAGTTTTCCTGCGCCGCTGTGCAGTCGGGCACCAACTTCGCGCGCTTCTGCGACCCACGCCTCGACCAGTTGATCAGCGCCGGCCGCACCACCGCCGACCAGAGCGTGCGCAGCCGCCTGTACCAGCAGGCGCAAACGCTGATCCAGCAGCAGGCGCTGTGGTTGCCGCTGGCGCATCCGTCCGCTTCCACCTTGCTGCGCAAAGGCGTCGAGCACTATCAGGTGAGCCCGTTCGGACGCCTGGACTTCACCAAGGTCAGCGTCAATTAAGCCTCAGTCGGTCGAGAACCAGCCATGCTCGACCATCGAGTATGGCTCTTCGTCGCCGACGATGATGTGGTCGAGCACGCGCACGTCGATGACCCGCAGCGCCGACTTCAGCGCTAAGGTCAGGCGCAGGTCGTCCTGGCTGGGTTCGGGCAGACCCGAAGGGTGGTTGTGGCAGAGGATGACGGCCGCCGCGTTGCGTGCCAGTGTGCGGCGGATCACATCGCGCGGGAACACGCTGGCGCGATCGATGGTGCCTTGGAACAGCACGTCGAAACCCAATGGCCGCAGGCGTATGTCGAGGAACAGACAGGCGAACACTTCGCTGGCTTCGTGCCGCATCATCGACTTCAAGTAGCGCCGGACCTGGGCCGGCGACTCCAACGCCGGCCCGCGCTCGATGGACTCGGCCAGGTGCCTTCGGCCGATTTCGAGCAAAGCCTGAAACTGGGCGTAACGTGCCGGCCCCAGCCCCATTTCGCCGAGAAACGCCGCCCTATCGGCTTCGAGCAACTGACGCAGGCCACCGAAGCGCGCGAGCAAGCCACGCGCCAGGTCGACCACGTTGCGGCCGGGCAACCCGGAACCGAGCAGCACCGCCAGCAATTCGGCGTCCGACAGCGTGTTGGCACCCTTTTTCAGCAGTTTCTCCCTCGGCCGCTCCGCCAACGGCCACTCCCTGATGTTCATCGTCGCTCCTTGTGTGCTGATGCGGCGTATTTGGGCGCTGTGTTAACCTAT
Source organism: Pseudomonas sp. UBA6562 (assembly GCF_002434265.1). Lineage (GTDB taxonomy): Bacteria > Pseudomonadota > Gammaproteobacteria > Pseudomonadales > Pseudomonadaceae > Aquipseudomonas. The sequence goes on from NZ_DJJS01000006.1 coordinate 761,997, forward strand.
TTCGTCCCGTAAATGCGACGATCCGCCGCAGGCAGATTCGTCGCCGCATGCTTTCTCTGGAAAAAGGCCTTTCTATGCAGCGGCTGTATCGCAAGCGCATCGTGCTGGGCGTGGGAGGCGGCATCGCCGCCTACAAAAGCGCCGAGCTGATTCGCCGGCTCCTGGAACATGGCGCGCAGGTACGCGTGGTCATGACCCGCGGCGGTGCCGAGTTCATCACCCCGCTCACGCTGCAGGCCCTGTCGGGCCACCCGGTGCACCTGGACTTGCTCGACCCTGCGGCCGAAGCTGCCATGGGCCACATCGAACTGGCCAAATGGGCCGACCTGGTGCTCATCGCCCCGGCCACTGCCGACCTGATGGCGCGCCTGGCCCAGGGCATGGCCGACGACCTGCTGACCACCCTGGTGCTGGCCACCGACGCCACCGTGGCGGTCGCTCCGGCGATGAACCAGGCCATGTGGCGCGATCCGGCCACCCAGGCCAACCTGGCGCTGCTGCAACAGCGCGGCCTCCAGGTGTTCGGCCCGGCGTCGGGCAGCCAGGCCTGCGGCGACGTCGGGCTGGGGCGCATGCTCGAGGCCACCGACCTGGCCTGGTGCGCGGCGGAAAGCTTCAAACGCCAGTCGTTGACCGGCAAGCATGTGTTGATCACGGCAGGTCCCACCCAGGAAAACATCGATCCGGTGCGCTACATCACCAATCATAGTTCCGGGAAGATGGGCTTCGCCCTGGCCGAAGCGGCGGCCGAAGCCGGGGCCAGGGTGACCCTCGTCACCGGCCCCGTGCACCTGCCGACGCCTGACCGCGTCACGCGCATCGACGTGGTGAGCGCGCGCGACATGCTCGCGGCCTGCGAAACGGCCATGCCCTGCGACCTGTTGATCGCCTCCGCTGCGGTCGCGGACTACCGCCCCGAAGTCATCGCCCCGCAAAAGCTCAAGAAAGATCCCACAACCGGCGACGGCATGCTGCTGCAGATGGTGCGCAATCCGGATATCCTCGCCACCCTGGCCGGTCGCAGCGATCGCCCGTTCAGCGTAGGCTTCGCGGCCGAGACCGAGCATTTGCTCGACTACGCCACGCGCAAGCTCAAGGACAAGAACCTCGACCTGATCGTCGCCAACGACGTGGCCAATCCCAGCATTGGCTTCAACAGCGAGGAAAACGCCTTGACCGTGATCGACCGCCAACAGCAGCAAACCCTCTTCGCGCAGACCAGCAAGGGCAAGATCGCCCGGCAACTGGTCGGCTTCATCGCCGAACGACTCAATCAGGTTCAATAAGCTCCATGCACGCTCTTCAAGCCAAGATCCTCGACCCCCGCCTGGGCAGCGATTTCCCGCTGCCGCAATACGCCACGCCCGGCTCCGCCGGCCTCGACCTGCGCGCCCTGCTGCAGCACGACACCGTCCTCGAACCCGGCCAGACCCTGCTCATTCCCACCGGCCTGTCGATCTTCATCAGCGACCCGAGCCTGGCTGCGCTGGTATTGCCGCGTTCGGGCCTGGGCCACAAGCACGGCATCGTGCTCGGCAACCTGGTGGGCCTGATCGACTCGGACTACCAAGGCGAGCTGATGGTCTCGTGCTGGAACCGCGGCCATGCGCCCTTCACCCTCACCGTCGGCGAGCGCATCGCCCAGCTGGTGCTGGTGCCGGTGGTGCAGGCGCAGTTCGAGATCGTCGAGGACTTCGCCGCCACCGAACGCGGCGAAGGGGGCTTCGGCCACTCGGGCACCCGATAGCGGCACCGTCGGCCGACAAGGGCGCCCGTGTTCGAACCGATCGAGCACATGGGCGCCGAACAGCGTCCCGCGCCACGAGCGATTTGCCAGAGCACAACCCATGAGCCCCATGCCCACCACCCTGCCGGCCAGTATCTTCCGCGCCTACGACATCCGCGGCGTGGTCGGCCGCGACCTGCACCCCGACACCGCCTACTGGATCGGCCGCGCCATCGGCGCACAGAGCCTGGCCCAAGGCGAGCCGCAGGTGGCGGTGGGCCGTGACGGGCGGCTGTCCGGGCCGCTGCTGGTCGAGCCACTGATTCGCGGCCTGGTCGACGCCGGCTGCCAGGTCAGCGACGTCGGCATGCTGCCCACGCCCGCGCTGTACTACGCAGGCCATGTGCTGCCCGGCCGCTCGGCGGTGATGCTCACCGGCAGCCACAACCCGCCCGACTACAACGGCTTCAAGATCGTCATCGCCGGCGACACCCTGGCCAACGAGCAGATCCAGGCGCTGCTGACGCGCTTGCAGACCAACGACCTGAGCCAGGGCGAAGGCCAGGTGCGGCGGGTCGACATCCTCGCGCGCTACCAGCAGCGCATCGTCGACGACGTACGTCTGGCCCGCCCGCTCAAGGCCGTGATCGACTGCGGCAACGGCGTGGGCGGCGTCATCGCCCCGCAACTGCTGAGCGCGCTCGGCTGCGCCGTCACGCCGCTGTATTGCGAGGTCGACGGCACCTTCCCCAACCACCACCCCGACCCCGGCAAGCCCGAGAACCTCCAGGCGCTGATCGCCAAGGTCAGGGAAACCGGCGCCGACATCGGCCTTGCCTTCGACGGCGATGCCGACCGCGTGGGCGTGGTGACCAATCGCGGCACCATCGTCTACGCCGACCGCCTGCTGATGCTCTTCGCCCAGGACGTGCTGGCGCGCCACCCAGGCGCCGAGGTGATCTTCGACGTCAAATGCACCCGGCGCCTGCCCGCCCTGATCGAGGCCTGCGGCGGCCGCCCGGTCATGTGGAAGACCGGGCATTCGTTGATGAAGAAGAAGATGAAGGAGACCGGCGCGCTGCTGGCCGGCGAGATGAGCGGCCACCTGTACATCAAAGAGCGCTGGTACGGTTTCGACGACGGCCTGTACGTCGCCGCGCGCCTGCTGGAGATCCTCAGCCACAGCGAAGTCGACGCCGAAACGCTGTTTGCAACGTTCCCCAACGATATTTCCACCCCGGAAATCAACATCGATGTGACCGACGCCGGTAAATTCAGCATCATGACTGCGCTGCAACGCGACGCCGACTGGGGCGAAGCGCGCCTGACCACCCTCGATGGCGTGCGCGTCGACTATCCCCATGGCTGGGGCCTGGTGCGCGCCTCCAACACCACGCCGGTGCTGGTGCTGCGCTTCGAGGCCGACGACCCAGCGCAGCTGCAACGCATCAAGCACATTTTCCGCACGCAGTTGCTGCGGGTCGCACCCGACCTGCAACTGCCATTCTGACCGACTCTCTGTCCTGCCTGGAGCCCCGCATGACCCTCGAACGCGATGCCGCTTCCCAAGTCGCCAAGGTATTGTCCGAAGCGCTGCCCTACATCCGCCGTTTCGTCGGCAAGACCCTGGTCATCAAGTACGGCGGCAACGCGATGGAGAGCGAAGAGCTCAAGACCGGCTTCGCCCGCGACATCGTGCTGATGAAGGCCGTGGGCATCAACCCGGTGGTGGTGCACGGCGGCGGCCCGCAGATCGGCGACCTGCTCAAGCGTCTGTCCATCGAGAGCCACTTCATCGATGGCATGCGCGTCACCGACGCCGCGACCATGGACGTGGTGGAAATGGTCCTCGGCGGGCAGGTCAACAAGAGCATCGTCAACCTGATCAACCGCCATGGCGGCAGCGCCATCGGCCTGACCGGCAAGGACGCCGAGCTGATCCGCGCCAAGAAGCTCAAGGTCAGCCGTCAGACCCCGGAAATGACTTCGCCGGAAATCATCGACATCGGCCATGTCGGCGAGGTGGTCGGGGTCAACACCGAGCTGCTGAACATGCTGGTGCGCGGCGACTTCATCCCGGTGATCGCCCCCATTGGCGTGGGCGCCGACGGCGAGTCGTACAACATCAACGCCGATCTGGTGGCCGGCAAGGTGGCCGAAGCGCTGCAAGCCGAGAAGCTGATGCTGCTGACCAACATCGCAGGCCTGATGGACAAGCAAGGCAAGGTGCTCACGGGCCTGACCACCGAGCAGGTCAACGAGCTGATCGCCGACGGCACCATCTACGGCGGCATGCTGCCGAAAATCAAATGCGCCCTGGAAGCGGTGCAGGGCGGCGTGACCACCTCGCACATCGTCGATGGCCGCGTGCCCAACGCCGTGCTGCTGGAAATCTTCACCGACAGCGGGGTCGGCACCCTGATCACCAACAAGCAGCAGGCGCCGAACGCCTGATGGCTTTACGCCCCAGGCGCGCGCCTGGGGCCCATACTTCGTAAACCCTGGAGAAACAGCGTGAAATACGCATCACATGGACTCGTGATGGCAGCCGCCATCGCTATCGGGTCGTTGGCTGGCTGTGCCACCGAAACCTCTACCGCCGTCGCCGTACAGCAGGTCGACAGCGTCAACCGTCCCTACAGCGGCGTGCGTGCGCCCATCGCCGTGGGCAAGTTCGACAACCGTTCCAGCTACATGCGCGGCATCTTCTCCGACGGCGTCGACCGCCTCGGCGGCCAGGCCAAGACCATCCTCATCACCCACTTGCAGCAGACCAACCGCTTCAGCGTGCTGGACCGCGACAACATGAGCGAAATGCAGCAGGAAGCGTCGATCAAGGGCCAGGCGCAACGCCTGCGCGGCGCCGACTACGTGGTGACCGGCGATGTCACCGAGTTCGGCCGCAAGGAAGTCGGCGACCACCAGCTGTTCGGCATCCTGGGCCGCGGCAAGACCCAGATCGCCTACGCCAAGGTGGCGCTGAACATCGTCAACATCAGCACCTCGGAAGTGGTGTATTCCACGCAAGGCGCAGGCGAGTACGCCCTGTCGAACCGCGAGATCGTCGGCTTCGGCGGCACCGCGAGCTATGACTCCACGCTCAATGGCAAGGTGCTCGACCTGGCCATGCGCGAGGCGGTCAACAAATTGGTCACGGCCGTGGACAACGGTCAATGGAACCCCCGCGCCCAGTAAGCGGCGCTGCGACAAGGAAGCCTTTCGATGAACATCCCCCTCGTGGCCTGGCGCAATGGCGCCGGCCTCGTGCTGGCCGGCCTGCTGCTGGCCGGCTGCAACGCCCCCAAACCGCTGTACCAGTGGGAAAGCTACCAACCGCAGGTCTACCAGTACTTCAACGGCCAGTCCAAGGAAGAGCAGGTGCTGGCGCTGGAGCGCGACCTGGAGAAAATCAAGGCCAAGAACGGCGCCGTACCGCCGGGCTACCACGCACAACTGGGCCTGCTGTATTCGGGGCTGGGCAAGGACGATCAGATGGCTCAGCAGTTCTTGACGGAAAAGGCGCTGTTTCCTGAATCGGCGGCCTACATGGACTTTCTGCTGAGCAACGCCCGCCAAGGAGCCAAGCCATGATCAAGCAAATTGCCGGTTGGCTCGTGGGGGCCTGCGTGCTGGCCTTGTTCGTCGGTTGTGCCGAACGCCAGAGCGTCGACTATTCGGCCTACAAACAGAGCCGCCCCAAGTCGATCCTGGTCCTGCCACCGCTGAACCAGTCGCCGGACGTCAAAGCCACCTACAGCATGCTCTCGCAGGTCACCTATCCGCTGGCGGAGGCCGGTTACTACGTCATGCCGGTGGCGCTGGTGGCCGAGACCTTCAACCAGAACGGCATGACCCAACCTGAAGACGTGCACCAGTTGCAGCCCCGCAAGCTGCACGAGATCTTCGGCGCGGACGCCGGCTTGTACGTGACGGTGAGCGACTATGGCACGAGCTACATGGTGATCAGCAGCGCCACCACCGTGACGGCGAGCGCCAAACTGGTCGACCTGAAGACCGGTTCGACCTTGTGGACCGGCAGCGCGACGGCTTCCAGCGCGGAAAACCAGCAGAACCAGGGAGGCCTGATCGGCATGCTGATCATGGCGGCGGTCAACCAGATCGTCAGCAGCGCCCAGGACGACGCCGGTTACCCGATCGCCGGCATCACCAGCGCGCGCCTGCTCTCGCCCCATCCCAACGGCGGCATCCTCTACGGGCCACGCTCGCCGAAGTACGGCACGGACTGACCCTGCATGAGGCATGAAAAAGGCGACCCGAAGGTCGCCTTTTTCGTTGCCCAGGCTCAGATGCCGTAGCGCGCCCGGTAGGCTTCGACCGCAGGCAGATGCTGCTTGAGCTGCGGGTCGTCGGCCAGGAACTCCAGCACCTGGGTCAGCGACACGATGCTGACCACGGGGATGGCGAAATCGCGTTCCACTTCCTGGATCGCCGACAGCTCGCCGTTGCCGCGCTCTTCCCGGTTCAGGGCGATGAGCACGCCGGCCGGCTTGGCGTTTTGCGCCGAAATGATCTGCATCACTTCGCGAATGGCGGTGCCGGCGGTGATCACGTCGTCGATGATCAGCACGTCGCCGGCCAGCGGCGCGCCGACCAGGCTGCCGCCTTCGCCGTGGTCCTTGGCTTCCTTGCGGTTGAAGCACCAGGGCACGTCGAGTTGATGCTGCTCGGCCAGCGCCACGGCCGTGGCCGCCGCCAGGGGAATGCCCTTGTAGGCGGGGCCGAACAGCACGTCGAAGGGAATCTTGCTGTCGACGATGGCGGCGGCGTAGCAGCGGCCCAGTTGCGCCAGGGCGGAACCGCTGTTGAAGAGACCGGCGTTGAAGAAATAAGGGCTGGTACGCCCCGATTTCAACGTGAACTCACCGAAGCGCAGAACACCGCGATCGATGGCAAAACGAATGAAGTCACGCTGATACGGTTGCATGTAAGTCCCGAATATTACGGATTTAGCTAAATGGGTTGAGCTCGGGTATCATACACGCACGAGATTTATGGGGCCATTTATGCGGATCATCAGTGTGAACGTCAATGGCATTCAGGCGGCGGCCGAGCGGGGTTTGCTCAGCTGGCTTCAAGCCCAGAATGCCGACGTCATCTGCCTGCAGGACACCCGCGCCTCGGCCTGTGAACTCGACGACCCAGCTTTCCAGCTCGATGGCTATTTCCTTTATGCCTGCGACGCGGAGGTGCCTGCCCAAGGGGGTGTGGCGCTCTACTCGCGGATGCAGCCCAAGGCAGTCATCACCGGCCTGGGTTTCGAGGCAGCCGACCGTTACGGACGTTACCTGCAAGCGGATTTCGACAAAGTCAGTATTGCCAGCCTGCTCTTGCCTTCGGGCATGAACGGCGACGCGGACTTGAACCAGAAGTTCAAGTTGATGGACGACTTCGGCAAGTACCTGGATAAACAGCGGCGCAAGCGCCGCGAATATATCTATTGCGGCTCGTTGTATGTGGCGCAGCAGAAGTTGGACATCAAGAACTGGCGCGACAGCCAACAGTCGCCCGGTTTCCTGCCCCCCGAGCGCGCTTGGATCGATTCCATCGTGGGCGACATGGGCTATGTGGATGCGCTGCGCGAAGTCAGCCGCGAAGGCGACCAGTACAGCTGGTGGCCGGACAACGAGCAGGCCGAGATGCTCAACTTGGGCTACCGGTTCGACTATCAGCTGCTCACGCCGGGCCTACGCCGCTTCGTCCGTAGCGCACGCCTGCCGCGCCAGCCACGCTTCTCGCAGCACGCGCCACTGATCGTGGACTACGACTGGACGCTGACCATCTAGGCTTTTCGCACAGCCCCTAGGGCTGGCCCAGACACGAAAAAGCCGACAGCAATGTCGGCTTTTTCGTGTCTGCAAAGAACTCAGTCGGCCAATGCGGCCGTCTGTAGTTCGAAGATCTCGTTCATGCCCTTCTGTGCCAAGGCCAGCATGGCGTTGAAGTCTTCCGGCTGGAACGGCGCGCCTTCGGCGGTGCCCTGGACTTCGATGAAGCCGCCGGCACTGGTCATGACCACGTTCAGGTCGGTCTCGGCGGCGGAGTCTTCGAGGTAGTCGAGGTCCAGTACCGCTTCGCCCTTGTACATGCCCACGGAAACGGCCGCGATCATGTGCTTGAGCGGGTCGCCGCCCTTGAGCCCGCCACGCTTCTTGATCACGCGCAGGGCGTCGACCAGGGCCACCATGGCGCCGGTGATCGACGCGGTACGGGTGCCGCCATCGGCCTGGATCACGTCGCAGTCGACGTACAGGGTGATGTCGCCGAGCTTGCTCATGTCCAGCGCCGCGCGCAGCGAACGGCCGATCAGGCGCTGGATTTCCAGAGTGCGGCCGCCTTGCTTGCCACGGCTGGCTTCGCGCTGGTTACGCTCGCCGGTGGAACGCGGCAGCATGCCGTATTCGGCGGTCAGCCAGCCTTGGCCCTGGCCCTTGAGGAAACGCGGAACGCCGTTTTCGACGCTGACGGTGCAGATCACCTTGGTGTCGCCGAACTCGACCAGCACCGACCCTTCGGCGTGCTTGGTGTAGTGGCGGGTGACGCGGATCGAGCGGAGTTGGTCGGCGGCGCGACCACTTGGACGTTTCATCTGGAGTTCCTGTACCGGGGTTCGAATCTGCCGAGCATTATAGGGATGCGCGCTCGATGGCGACATGCCTATCGTCGCGGCGCGCCGCCCTGCCCCTCGCCAACGCCGGATTCGACTGGCCGTCGCGGCGCCCCAAGGGCCGCTTGGGCGGCACTGCCGCACTGCGCTACAATCCCGCGCCTTGCAGCCCGAACGCTTTCCTTTTCATCTACCCTTCGCGAGGTCGTTTCCCATGGTGCACAGCATGACCGCTTTTGCTCGCGTCGAGCGCGCCGGCAGCCAAGGCACCCTGACCTGGGAGCTGCGCTCGGTCAACCACCGCTACCTCGAACCCCACCTGCGCCTGCCCGAAGCCCTGCGCGACCTCGAAGGCGCGGTGCGCGAAGGCCTGCGCCAAGGTCTGTCGCGCGGCAAGGTCGAATGCACCCTGCGCCTGGCCGAAGAAACCGCCGGCAAGCCGCTGCAGGTCGATCGCGAGCGCGCCGCACAACTGGTCGCCGCCGCCGAAACGGTGGCCGGCCTGATCCAGCAGCCGGCCCCGCTCAACCCCCTGGAAGTGTTGGCTTGGCCGGGCGTGCTGGTGGCCGACGCCAACGATCCGCAAGCACTCAACGCCGAGGCTTTGGGCCTGTTCGGCGAAGCGCTCAAGGAACTGCTCGCGGGCCGCGTGCGCGAAGGCCAGGAACTGGCCCGCCTGATCGGCGAGCGGCTCGACGCCATGAGCCAGGAAGTCGCCATCCTCCGCACCCTGGTGCCACAGATGCTGGCCGCCCAACGGCAAAAGGTGCTCGACCGCTTCCACGACATGCAGGCCGAGCTCGACCCGCAGCGTCTGGAGCAGGAGATGGTCCTGCTGGCGCAGAAAAGCGATGTCGCCGAAGAGCTCGACCGCCTCGAAACCCACATCACCGAAGTGCGCCGCGTGCTCAAGTCCGGCGGCGCAGCCGGTCGGCGCCTGGATTTCCTGATGCAGGAGCTCAACCGCGAAGCCAACACCCTCGGCTCCAAGGCCTTCGACCCGCGCAGCACGCAAGCGGCCGTCAACCTCAAGGTGCTGATCGAACAGATGCGTGAACAAGTACAGAACATCGAGTAAGGCCATCCCACGATGAACCACAGCAGCGGCACCCTCTATATCGTTTCCGCCCCCTCCGGGGCCGGCAAGACCAGCCTGGTTTCGGCGCTCACCGCGCCTGGCAGCGGCGACGCGAACATTCGCGTCTCGGTCTCGCACACCACCCGCGCCATGCGCCCGGGCGAGCAGCACGGGGTGAACTACCACTTCGTCGACCAGCCACGCTTCCGCTCGATGATCGAGCAAGGCGATTTCCTGGAGCATGCCGAAGTGTTCGGCAACTTCTACGGCACCTCGCTCAGCGCCTTGCAGCAGACCCTCGACGAAGGCTTCGACCTGATCCTGGAGATCGACTGGCAGGGTGCGCAGCAGGTGCGCAAGCTGATGCCCGAAGCGCTGTCGATCTTCATCCTGCCGCCGAGCAAGGAGGCACTGCGCCAGCGTCTGGACGGCCGCGGCCAGGACAGCGAAGCGATCATCGCCGGGCGCATGAGCGAAGCGGTCAGCGAGATGCGTCATTACGACGAATTCGACTACGTGATCATCAACGACGATTTCCAGACCGCCCTGGATCAGCTCAAAGCGGTGTTCCTGGCCAACCGCGTATGCCTGCGCAAACAGCAGCAGCGCCACCGGGCGCTGCTCGAACAACTGGTCAGCTGAGAGACACGAGGGGCTCGCCAGAGCCCCTGTTCAGTCCGGCAGGTGCAGCGTCGCCTGCTGGCGCAAGGTGGCGCCAAGGAAGTAGGCCGGCGCCCGCAGCCGCGACAGCACCATCAGCACGATCCCCAGCAGCGAGATGATCGCCGCGATCACGAACACCAGCCCCAAGCCGCCCACATGCGAACCGCTGCCGAAGTCCGGCGAGGCGCTGTCGATGGCCGTGCGTACGAAAATCACCGACAGGATGGCGCCGCCCAGCAGTGGACAGAGGCCGCGCATCACGAAGTGCCGCACACTGCTGAACAGGCTGCGGCGGAAATACCAGACGCAGGCGAAGGCCGTCAGCGAATAGTAGAAGCAGATCATCATGCCCAGCGCGGTGATGGTGTCGGCCAGCACGTTCTCGCTCAGGCTGCGCATGGTGACGTAGAACGCCGCCGCCGCGACGCCGGCACAGATGGTGGCGTAGCGTGGCGTCTGCGAGCGCGGGCAGACCTTGGCGAAACGCCGTGGCACGGCGCCGTAGTAACCCATGGCCAGCAACGTGCGCGCAGGCGACACGAAAGTCGATTGCAGCGAGGCGGCGGTACTGGCCAGCACCGCCACCGACATCATGATCGCCAGCGGCCCCATGACCGGGCCGGCCAAGTGGGCGAAGACGTTCTCCTGAATGCGCGGATTGCCCAGGCCCAGACCGACCTCGCTGATGCCGGCGAACTGCAGGGTGGCGATGCCCGTCAGCAGGTACAGGCAGAGGATCAGCAGCACCGTCCAGGTGGCCGCCTTGCCGGGTACTTCCTCACTGCCGACGGACTCCTCGCTGACCGTCAGGCACACGTCCCAGCCCCAGAAGATGAAGATCGACAACGACAACCCGGCGGCGAAGGACGAGAAGCTCTCGACGCCGAACGGGTTGAACCACGACAGCTCGAACGCCAGCGGTGGCGGCGCCGCGGTTTCGCCGAAGGCGGCGAAGGCGAAGCCGATCAGCACCAGCAGCTGCAAGGCCACCAGCCCGTACTGCACGGTCATGGTGGTGCCCATGCCGCGGCAACAGATCCACACCGCCAAGGCGATGAAGGCGCAACAGGTGCCGATGTTGATCAGCAGGTTGTCCGCCAAGGCGGCCAGGCTTTGCTCGCCGGTGATCTGGGCGAGGAACAGGTAGAAGAAATCCACCGCCACACCGGCGAGGTTCGACAACACGATGGTGGTCGCCACCACCAGGCCCCAACCGCCGATCCAGCCGATCATCGGCCCGAAGGCACGCGCCGACCAGGTGAAGGAGGTGCCGCTGTCGGGCTCGGCGGCGTTGAGTTCGCGGTAGCCCAAGGCGACCAGCAGCATCGGCAGAAAGCCGACGATGAACACCGCAGGCAAGTGCGCGCCGACCTCGCGCACGGTCGGCCCAAGCGCGCCGGTCAGGGTGTAGACCGGCGCGATGGTGGAAATGCCCAGCACCACACTGGCCAGCAGGCCCAGGCTGCCCTTGGCCAGCCCTTTGCCCGACGAGGCGGTGGCGCCACCGGCTTGCCCGGACGCAGCCGGAGGACGATCGGCGTGTGTGTAGTCGCTCATGAGTCCCTGCCATTGCTATGGGTAGTGTTTTCACAGGCCCTGCATGCAGGCGTGCGCTCGGGTACCGGGAGTTGCTGGCTTGAGGCTGGCACGGTCATCGACCGGCTTCAGCGCGCGGCGCGGCGTGGGGCTTGCGCAGCGTCGCAGTGCGGCGCGCAGGCATGGCCCACACCGGGGGCGTCATTGTAATGATGCAGCTCGGCCTGTGAAGGCGAGTCGATGAAAAGAGCGTGGGGATTGGAGGTGCGACCAGGGCATTGAGCCAGGGCAAGGCGCGGAGCGGTTGACGCGAACAGGGTCGTAGACAAGGGATACCACCGTCATGGCCGTACGGCCTCCGATTCGCAGCCGTGTCGCGGAATACGCCGAGCGGCACATGCGACAAGGGGGAGGACGCGGGGTGTTGTTATTGTTCAGTGCCCGTCGAGGGGCGTGGGCCTGTGGCCCGCCGATTGATTCCCGGATGCAGATTCACTATAAAATGGCCTCCGCGCAACAGACACTGGCATTTAGGCAAGCAGAGCGTGCATCCATGCAATATCAGATTACCCATGCCGACCTCTCCCTGGTCCTGGCCCTGGAGCGCGGACGCTCGCTGGCCAAGGCGGCGGAACTGCTCAAGGTCGACGTCTCGACGGTGTTCCGCTCCATAAGGCGGCTGGAGTCGTCGCTGGGCACCGCGCTGTTCGTCAAGAGCCGCAAGGGCTATCTGCCCACCGACACGGCGCAGGCCTTGGCCGAGCAGGCCGAACGCGCGGAGGTGGCGTTGCAGGCGGCGCGCATCGCCATGACCAGTGGCGAACAGGTGGTCAGCGGTACGGTACGCCTGACCTGCACCGAAGCGGTGCTGCACGGTTTGCTGCTGCCGGCACTGGCCAGTTTCATGCCCAACTATCCGGCGCTGTCGCTGGAACTGGGCACCTCCAACACCTTCGCCAACCTCAGCCGGCGCGATGCCGACATCGCCCTGCGCCTGACCAACGCGCCGCCGGAGCATCTGGTCGGGCGCTGCCTGGGCTCGACCTCGTATGTGCTGTGCGGTCGCCCGGAGCTGCGCGAACCCTTGGCGCAAGGCATGCATCAGGTGCCGTGGATCACACCGGACGACTCGATGCCCGACCACCCCACGGTGGCCTGGCGCAACCAGCACCACCCCAGCCTGATCCCGCGCTACCAGTGCAGCGGCATGTCCACCGTGGCGCAACTGGTCAGCAGCGGCATGGGCGTCGCGGCGCTGGCCGACTTCACCGTGCCGACCCTGCCGGGCATCGAAGCCCTGAGCGGGCCGTTGCCAGGTTGCGACACCCAGCTGTGGCTATTGACCCGCCCCGATTGCCGGGCCTTGCGCTCGGTGCAGACGCTGTTCGAAGAGCTGACCCCACGGCTGCGCGAGGCCTTGCAACGCTAGACGTATGCCCCGACGTTCATCGCACGCCAGCGGGAGCCGCCCTGCAAAACAGCGCTTCCCTATTGGCTGGTGATTTTTTAAACTACCCAGTCCGCCCGCCCAACCTGGGCACGCCCACCGTATTTGCTACCGAGGAACACCATGGCCCGCGTAACCGTAGAAGATTGTCTTGAACACGTGGATAACCGCTTTGAGCTGGTCATGCTGTCGACCAAGCGCGCTCGCCAGCTGGCCACCGGTGGCAAAGAGCCTCGCGTGGCGTGGGAAAACGACAAGCCTACCGTCGTCGCCCTGCGCGAAATCGCCGAAGGCATCATCACCAACGAATTCCTGGCCGCTGAAGAAATCGTCACCGAAGACCCGGTATTCGCCGCCTTCGAAGACGAGTCCAACGAGGCTGTCTGATTGAAGCCAGGTCGACGCCGAATGCTGTGCCAGAGGTGAACCCATGCCGAGCATAGACGCCCTCGCCGATCGGCTGTCGAACTACCTTGGGCCCGAACAGGTCAATCTGGTCCGGCGCGCCTATTTCTACGCCGAACAGGCCCACGACGGCCAACGCCGTCGCAGCGGCGAGCCCTATGTGACCCACCCTCTCGCGGTGGCGAACATCCTCGCCGAAATGCACATGGACCATCAGAGCCTGATGGCCGCCATGCTGCACGATGTCATCGAAGACACCGGTATCGCCAAGGAAGCCCTCAGCCAGCAGTTCGGCGAAACCGTCGCCGAGCTGGTCGATGGGGTCAGCAAGCTGACCCAGATGAACTTCGAGACCAAGGCCGAGGCCCAGGCCGAGAACTTCCAGAAGATGGCCATGGCCATGGCGCGCGACATCCGCGTGATCCTGGTCAAGCTGGCCGACCGCCTGCACAACATGCGCACGCTGGAAGTGCTGTCGGGCGAGAAACGTCGGCGCATCGCCAAGGAAACCCTGGAAATCTACGCGCCCATCGCCAACCGGCTGGGCATGCACACCGTGCGCGTGGAATTCGAAGACCTCGGCTTCAAGGCCATGCACCCGATGCGCTCCTCGCTGATCAACCGCGCGGTCAAGAGCGCGCGGGGCAATCGCAAGGAAATCGTCGCCAAGATCGAGCACTCCTTGGCCAACTGCCTGGCCGAAGACGGCATCGAAGGCGAGGTCAGCGGCCGGCAGAAGCACCTCTACGGCATCTACAAGAAGATGCGCGGCAAGCGCCGCGCCTTCACCGAGATCATGGACGTCTATGCCTTCCGCATCGTCGTCGACAAGGTGGACACCTGCTACCGCGTGCTGGGCGCCGTGCACAACCTGTACAAACCGTTGCCGGGGCGCTTCAAGGACTACATCGCGATCCCCAAGGCCAACGGCTACCAGTCGCTGCACACCACGCTGTTCGGCATGCACGGCGTGCCCATCGAAATCCAGATCCGCACCCGCGAGATGGAAGAGATGGCCAACAACGGCATCGCCGCCCATTGGCTGTACAAGTCCAACGGCGACGAGCCGGCCAAGGGCAACCACGCTCGTGCCCGCCAGTGGGTCAAGGGCATCCTCGAGCTGCAGCAACGCGCCGGCAACTCCCTGGAGTTCATCGAGAGCGTCAAGATCGACCTGTTCCCGGACGAGGTCTATGTCTTCACGCCCAAAGGCCGGATCATGGAGCTGCCCAAAGGCTCCACGGCGGTGGACTTCGCCTATGCGGTGCACACCGACGTGGGCAACAGCTGCATCGCCTGCCGCATCAACCGCCGTCTGGCGCCCTTGTCCGAACCGCTGCAAAGCGGTTCCACGGTCGAGATCGTCAGCGCGCCCGGCGCACGGCCCAACCCGGCCTGGCTCAACTTCGTGGTCACCGGCAAGGCGCGCACGCACATCCGCCACGCCCTCAAGCAGCAGCGCCGTTCCGAGTCGATCAACCTCGGCGAGCGCTTGCTGAACAAGGTCCTGACCGGCTTCGACAGCAGCCTCGACCAGATCGCCCCCGAGCGCGTGCAGCCGATTCTCGACGAATACCGTCTGGAACTGCTCGAAGACCTGCTCGAAGACATCGGCCTGGGCAACCGCATGGCCTACGTGGTCGCGCGCCGCCTGGTCTCCAGCGAAGGCGAGCCGCTGCCGGCGACCGAAGGGCCGCTGGCGATCCGCGGCACCGAAGGCCTGGTGCTCAGCTACGCCAGGTGCTGCACGCCTATTCCGGGCGATCCGATCGTCGGCCACCTGTCGGCGGGTAAGGGCATGGTCGTGCACCTGGAAGACTGCGGCAACATCAGCGAAATCCGCCACAACCCGGAGAAATGCCTGCAGCTTTCCTGGGCCAAGGACGTCACCGGCGAATTCAACGTCGAGCTGCGCGTGGAACTCGAACACCAGCGCGGCCTGATCGCCCTGCTGGCCAGCAGCGTCAACGCCGCCGACGGCAACATCGAGAAAATCAGCATGGACGAGCGCGACGGTCGCATCAGCGTGGTCCAACTGGTGGTCAGCGTGCACGACCGCGTGCACCTGGCCCGCGTGATCAAGAAGCTGCGTACGCTGACCGGCGTGGTGCGTATCACCCGCATGCGTGCGTAGTCCGTCAACCGCAAGGAGTCATCATGACCAAGACTGTCATCACCAGCGACAAGGCCCCGGCCGCCATCGGCACCTACTCCCAGGCGATCAAGGCCGGCAACACCGTCTACATGTCAGGCCAGATTCCGCTCGACCCCAAGACCATGGAGCTGGTCGAGGGCTTCGAAGCCCAGACCGTGCAAGTGTTCGAGAACCTCAAGTCGGTTGCGGAAGCGGCCGGCGGCTCGTTCAAGGACATCGTCAAGCTGAACATCTTCCTCACCGACCTCAGCCACTTCGCCACTGTCAACGAAGTGATGGGCCGCTACTTCCAGCAGCCCTACCCTGCCCGCGCCGCGATCGGCGTGGCCGCCTTGCCCAAAGGCGCGCAGGTCGAGATGGACGCCATCCTCGTCATCGAGTGATGCCCCCGCTGACGGGCCGCAGCGTCCGTCACACCCTCTGCAATAAGGTCCCTACCATGAAACATGCCCTGTCCCTCGCACTGACAGCCCTGGTTCTGAGCGGCTGCGCCAGCCACAAGCCCGAAGACTTCAAGGGCACCTGGATCAACCAGCACGCTATCGACGTCGCCAGCAAAGGCACCAGCCTGCGCAAGGCCCTGTCCGAAAACGGCCCGGTGCTGGAATGGCGAATCGATGTCGACCAACAGAAGGCGTCGCTGAGCAACGGTTTCGAAGCCGCCGACGGCCACTTGGTGGCAGACAAGAACGATTGGCAGGTCACCTTCGACGCCGGCCAGCGCGAATCGCTGAGCATGGACGGCCAGGAGCTGGTCCAGGCGCCCGGCAAACTGGGTGGCAAGCAGGTGTTCGAACGTAGCAGCGCACCGTCCAACACGCCGCTGGGTGGCGCGTTCGAGAAAGCCCTGTACCAGGGCTACCTGGGCGGCAACTGGAAAATCGTCGAGGGCCCTGGGCAAGGCAACTACGCCCAGTTCCGCGACGACGGCATGGTCACCGGCCTGCCGGGCCCGGACCGCTACGCGCTGTGCCTGGCCGGCGACTGCGCGACCATGAGCGGCGAAAACGACAGCCTGTGGCTGGAGCGCGAACAGCGCGGCTCGCCGTGGATCTTCAAACGCGACGGCAAGACCCTGGAAATCTTCCAGGCCGTGAACCGCGCGCAGCCCAACGAAATGCCGCAATTGGCGGCAGGCGAGCGTCGCTGGGTGCTGGAAAAGCAATAACGCCAAAACGCGCGCCGAGCTCGATCGGGTGAAAACCTGACCAAGCTCGGCGCCGTCAGCCAGACCTACCCTTCATTGTCCTGCAGAATCGCCGCATAGCCTTCCTTGTAGCTGGGGTACTGCGGTACCCAGCCCAAGGCACGGGCCCGGGCATTGCTGCAGCGCTTACTGCCCGAACGCCTGACCCTTTGTTCGTCGGACCAATGCGTCACCCCCATGTATTCGCGCAACCAGGCGACCACCTCGGCCAGCGGCGCCGGCGCGTCGTCGACGCCCAGGTAATGCGCCTCCAGCGCCACGCCTTGGGCGTCCCGCTCCAGCAAAAAGGCCAGCAGGCCTGCGGCATCGTCGGCATGGATGCGGTTGCCGTACAGCGGCGGCTCCTGCGCCACCCGGTAGCCCTGGCGCACCTGGTTGAGCAGCCATTGCCGGCCGGGGCCGTAGATACCGGTCAGGCGCACCACGCTGGCCGGGATGCCGCTGTCCAGCGCCAGCCGCTCGGCTTCGAGCATCAGGCGCCCTGAATAGCCGTCGGGTTCGGTGGCAGACGCCTCGTCGACCCATTCGCCTTGCTGCTGGGCATATACGCTGCTGCTGGAGACGAACAGCAGGCGACGCGGGCGCTGGCCCTGATCGGCCAACCAGCCCAACACGCGGCGCATACCTTCGACGTAGGCCGCTTGGTAACCGGCTTCGTCATGCTGGTTGGCCGAAACGCAGTAGATCAGGTAGTCGGGGCAGCGCGCCGGCCAAGCCGCCGGCAGTTCGGACTGTTCGAGGTCGGCGCGAATCGGCATGACGCCCTCGGGAAGCTGCTCGACGGAGCGCCGCAACCCGCTCACTGCCCAGCCCTTGGCCAGCAGGCGACGCGCCAGGCGCCCACCTACATCGCCGCATCCTACAAGCATCGCGTACAGCTCTGACATGGTGCCGCTCCAAAATCCAAAGGTTGAGCCTAGCCACACCTGAGGTTCCAGGTCCAACGATCCGACAAAAAAGAAACCTTATTACTTTTGTTAACAAGAATTAATTGCAATAATGGCGCCCTCTTTGTTCTCGGCCTTCCGCGAGGCCGTGGTGACGTCAATTCTTCTTCATCAGGTCCGGCCAGCATGAAACCTATCTCCCCTTCCGCTTCGCCAACCCCGTCGCGTGCCTGGCGCGCCATCGCCGCGCTGATGTTCAGCCTGGTCCTGGCACCCGCGGCACTGGCCGATGAACCTGCCGCGAACACCGCTCCCGCCGCTGCCAGCGCCCCGGCCGCCGCCGCGCAAACGCCCGCCGCCGAGGCGCCGGTCGCTCCGCCAGCAGGCGACAGCGCCGCCCCGGCCAGCAATGCCGACACTCAGGCCCTGGTCGAAGACACCAGCCTGGGCATGGCCCACGACCTGTCCCCCTGGGGCATGTACAAGAACGCCGACATCGTGGTGAAGATCGTGATGATCGGCCTGGCCATCGCCTCGCTGATCACCTGGACCATCTGGATCGCCAAAGGCTTCGAGCTGATGGGCGCCAAGCGCCGCCTGCGCCATGAAATCGCCGCGCTGAAGAAATCCGCCACCCTCAAGGAAGCCAGCGACGTCTCCAGCAAGGAAGGCACCCTGGCCCACACCTTGGTGCACGACGCCCTGGAAGAAATGCGCCTGTCGGCCAACGCCCGCGAGAAGGAAGGCATCAAGGAGCGCGTAAGCTTCCGCCTCGAGCGTCTGGTCGCCGCCAGCGGCCGCAGCATGAGCAGCGGCACCGGCGTACTGGCCACCATCGGCTCCACCGCGCCGTTCGTGGGCCTGTTCGGCACCGTATGGGGCATCATGAACAGCTTCATCGGCATCGCCAAAACCCAGACCACCAACCTCGCCGTGGTCGCGCCGGGCATCGCCGAAGCGTTGCTGGCCACCGCCCTGGGCCTGGTCGCCGCGATTCCGGCCGTGGTCATCTACAACGTCTTCGCTCGCTCCATCGCCGGCTACAAGGCGCAGGTGTCCGACGCTTCCGCGCAGGTGCTGCTGCTGGTCAGCCGCGACCTCGACCACCAGGGCGAGCGTACCGTCCCCCACATGGTGAAAATGGGGTAAGCCATGGGCCTGCATCTTAACGAGGGCGGGGACGACCTCGCCGAAAACCACGAGATCAACGTCACGCCGTTCATCGACGTCATGTTGGTGCTGCTGATCATCTTCATGGTCGCCGCCCCCCTGGCCACGGTCGACATCAAGGTCGACCTGCCGGCCTCGACCGCCAAGCCTGCGCCGCGACCGGAGAAACCGGTGTTCGTCAGCGTCAAGGCCGACCAGAAGCTGTACGTCGGCGACGACCCGGTGCCGACCAACGCCCAGCTCGGCCCGATGCTCGACGCCAGGACCAAGGGCGACAAGGAAACCACCCTCTTCTTCCAGGCCGACAAGGGCGTGGACTACGGTGACCTGATGGAAGTCATGAACACCCTGCGTGCGGCCGGCTACCTGAAGGTCGGTCTGGTCGGTCTAGAGACGGCAGCGAAGAAATGACGAAGACGCGGCGAACACTGGCGCGTTATGGCGGCAGCCTGGCCCTCGTGCTCGGCCTGCATGCCGCTGCCGTACTGCTCCTGCTCGACTGGTCGGTGCCCCAGCCCATCGAATTGCCACCGGCAGCGATGATGGTCGAGCTGGCGCCGTTGCCCGAACCTGCGCCACCGCCCCCTCCCAAGGTAGTGCCACCGCCACCGACACCGGTCGAGGAACCGCCGCTGCCGAAGGTCGCCGAGGCGCCCAAGCCCAAGATCGCGATTCCCAAGCCGCCCAAGCCACAGGTCAAGCCCAAGCCACAGCCGCCCAAGCCTGTGAAAAAGCCTGAGCCGCCCAAGGAAGAGCCGCCGAGCGAACAAGTGGCCGAGACGCCGCCCAGCACCGAGCCGCCGAAGAAGTCGGCCGCCCCGGCGCCGAGCATCGCCTCCAACAGCAAGGCGCTGCCGACCTGGCAGAGCGACCTGCTGCGCCACCTGGCCCGCTACAAGCGCTACCCCGAAGATGCGCGCCGCCGCGGCTTGCAGGGCATCAACCGCCTGCGCTTCGTGGTCGATGCCGAGGGCAAGGTGTTGTCCTTCTCGCTGGCCGGGGGTTCGGGTAGCGCAGCGCTGGACCGTGCCACGTTGGAGATGATCCGCCGGGCGCAACCGTTGCCCAAACCGCCCGCCGAGTTGCTGAACAACGGCAGCATCGAGGTGGTGGCGCCGTTCGTCTACTCCCTGGACCGGCGCTGAAACACAGGTTCTGCCATGACTTGGCAGGTCTGATAACGTGCGTCTATCGATTGCAGCCGCTATGCTGGGCTCGCAACTTCATGGACGCACGTTATGACCCTCACTGAACTCCGCTACATCGTCACCCTCGCCCAGGAACAGCACTTCGGCCACGCCGCCGAGCGCTGCCACGTCAGCCAGCCGACCCTGTCGGTGGGCGTGAAGAAACTCGAGGACGAACTCGGCGTACTGATCTTCGAGCGCAGCAAGAGCGCCGTACGCCTGACCCCGGTCGGTGAGGGCATTGTCGCCCAGGCGCAGAAGGTGCTCGAGCAGGCCCAGGGCATCCGCGAGCTGGCCCAGGCCGGCAAGAACCAGCTCACCGCCCCGCTCAAGGTCGGCGCCATCTACACCGTCGGCCCGTACCTGTTCCCGCACCTGATTCCGCAGCTGCACCGCGTCGCGCCGCAGATGCCGCTGTACATCGAGGAAAACTTCACCCACGTGCTGCGCGACAAGCTGCGCAACGGCGAACTGGACGCGGTGATCATCGCCCTGCCGTTCAACGAAGCCGACGTGCTGACCCTGCCGCTGTACGACGAGCCCTTCTACGCCCTGATGCCCAGCGACCACCCCTGGACCGCGCGCAAGACCATCGACGCCGCGGAGCTCAACGACAAGAGCCTGCTGCTGCTCGGCGAAGGCCATTGCTTCCGCGACCAGGTGCTGGAGGCCTGCCCCACCTTGAGCAAGGGCGGCGACTCGCGCCACACCACCGTGGAGTCCAGTTCGCTGGAGACCATCCGCCATATGGTGGCCTCGGGCCTGGGCGTGTCGATCCTGCCGCTGTCGGCGGTCAACAGCCATCATTACGCACCCGGCGTCATCGAGGTGCGGCCCCTGACCGCGCCGGCACCGACGCGCACCGTGGCCATCGCCTGGCGCGCCAGCTTCCCGCGGCCCAAGGCGATCGAGATCCTCGCCGACTCCATCCGTCTGTGTTCGGTGGTCAAGCCGTCGGCAGAGCAGTCGGCCTGAGCATGAGCGAGCTGTCGAACGTATCGGTCACCGCGCTCAAGGGCGTCGGCGAGGCCATGGCCGAAAAGTTGGCCAAGGTCGGCCTGGAAAACCTGCAGGACGTGCTGTTCCACCTGCCTGCGCGCTACCAGGACCGCACCCGCGTGGTGCCCATCGGCGAGTTGCGTCCGGGCCAGGACGCGGTGGTCGAAGGCGTGGTCAGCGGCAGCGACGTGACCATGGGCAAGCGCCGCAGCCTCGTGGTGCGCCTGGGCGACGGCAGCGGCACGCTGACCTTGCGTTTCTACCACTTCAGCAATGCGCAGAAGGAAGGCCTCAAGCGCGGCACCCACCTGCGCTGCTACGGCGAAGCGCGGCCCGGTGCCTCGGGCCTGGAAATCTACCACCCCGAATACCGCGCGCTGACCGGCGACGACACCTCGCCCCCGGTGGAGCAGACCCTCACACCGATCTACCCGAGCACCGAGGGCCTGACCCAGCAGCGCCTGCGCGCCCTGTGCCAGCAGAGCCTGTCCATGCTCGGCCCGCGCAGCCTGCCCGACTGGCTGCCCGCCGAACTGATCCGCGACTACCACCTGGCGCCGCTGGACGAAGCCATCCGCTACCTGCACAACCCGCCCGCCGACGCCGACGTCGACGAGCTGGCCGAAGGTCACCACTGGGCCCAGCACCGCCTGGCCTTCGAAGAACTGCTGACCCACCAGTTGTCGCAGCAGCGCCTGCGCGAGAGCCTGCGCAGCCTGCGTGCGCCGGTCCTGCCGAGGGCCACGCGCCTGCCGGCGCAGTACCTGGCCAACCTCGGTTTCACCCCCACCGGCGCGCAGCAGCGGGTCGGCAACGAAATCGCCTATGACCTCAGCCTGCACGAGCCGATGATGCGCCTGGTGCAAGGCGATGTCGGCGCCGGCAAGACCGTGGTGGCGGCGCTCGCCGCGCTGCAAGCGCTGGAAGCCGGTTACCAGGTGGCGCTGATGGCACCTACCGAGATTCTCGCCGAGCAGCACTACATCACCTTCAAGCGCTGGTTCGAGCCGCTGGGCCTGGAAGTCGCCTGGCTGGCCGGCAAGCTCAAGGGCAAGGCCCGCGTCAGCGCCCTGGAGCAGATCGCCGGTGGCGCGCCGATGGTGGTCGGCACCCACGCGCTGTTCCAGGAGGAGGTCAAGTTCAAGCGTCTGGCCCTGGCCATCATCGACGAACAGCACCGTTTCGGCGTGCAGCAGCGCCTGGCCCTGCGCAAGAAAGGCGTGGACGGCGAGCAGTGCCCGCACCAGCTGATCATGACCGCCACGCCTATCCCGCGCACCCTGGCCATGAGCGCCTATGCCGACCTCGACACCTCGGTGCTCGACGAGCTGCCGCCCGGGCGTACGCCGGTCAACACCGTGCTGGTGGTCGACAGCCGGCGTTTCGAAGTGGTCGAGCGGGTACGCGCCGCCTGCGCCGAGGGGCGCCAGGCCTATTGGGTGTGCACGCTGATCGAAGAGTCCGAAGAGCTGACCTGCCAGGCGGCGCAGAGCACCTTCGAAGAGCTGGGCAGCGCCTTGGGCGAACTGAGCGTCGGGTTGATCCACGGCCGCATGAAGCCTGTGGAAAAAGCTGCGGTGATGGCCGAGTTCAAGGCCGGCAACCTGCAGCTGCTGGTGGCGACCACGGTCATCGAAGTCGGCGTGGACGTACCCAATGCCAGCCTGATGATCATCGAGAACCCCGAGCGCCTGGGCCTGGCGCAACTGCACCAGTTGCGCGGCCGTGTGGGCCGGGGCAGCGCCGCGAGCCATTGTGTGCTGCTCTACCATCCGCCGCTGTCGCAGATCGGTCGCGAGCGCCTGGGCATCATGCGCGAAACCAACGACGGTTTCGTCATCGCCGAGAAAGACCTCGAACTGCGCGGCCCCGGCGAGATGCTCGGAACCCGTCAGACCGGCCTGCTACAGTTCAAGGTTGCCGACCTGATGCGCGACGCCGACCTGCTCCCGGCCGTGCGCGACGCGGCGCAGGCGCTGCTCGCACGCTGGCCTGCGCACGTCAGCCCCTTGCTCGACCGCTGGCTGCGCCACGGCCAGCAGTACGGCCAGGTGTGACGGCCACCTCAGACTCGATCCAGCCGCGTGAGCCGGCTGGTCATATTTTCGCGATTGTAGGAACACTCTGGACCCGACCATGACTGAAGCTGCCCTCGACACCGCAACCCCGCGTGCGCCATCCGTGATCCGGCTGTTGCTCGACAAACTCGGCGTGGCCTATCGAGAGGTGCAGGACCACCCTTCGCTGCCGGCCGAGCGCAGGGTGCAGGCGATCCTGCTGGACGACGAAGTCGGCGCATTGATGGTGCTGTTCGCCCATAGCCAACTGCTCGACCTCAAGCGCCTCGAAGAGCTGACCGGGCGCAAGCTGGTGGCGGTGTCGGGTTCGCGGCTCAAGACCATGCTCGACAAGCATAGGCTCAAGGCGCTGCCCGGCATTCCGGCCCTGACCAGTTCGCCTTGCCTGTACGAGCAGAACCTGCTCAAGGGCGAGTCCGTGTTGCTCGAATCGGGGGAAACCGGGCTGCTGCTGGAACTGCCGCGCGAAGCCTTCGAACGCCTGCTGGCCAAGGCCAGCGCCGGCCGCTTCGGCCAGAACGTGCAACGCATCCAACCCAACTTCGATCGCCCCGGCGACGACTCCAGGGAAATCTTCCAGGCCGTGCAGGCCTTCACCGCGCGGCGCATCCAGCAACGGCTGGAACAGACCATCGAGATCCCGCCGCTGGCCGACACCGCGCAGAAGATCATCAAACTGCGCGTGGACCCCAACGCCAGTGTCGACGACATCACCAGCGTGGTGGAAACCGACCCGGCCCTGGCCGCGCAGGTGGTCAGTTGGGCGGCGTCGCCCTATTACGCCTCGCCCGGCAAGATCCGCTCGGTGGAAGACGCCATCGTTCGCGTGCTGGGCTTCGACCTGGTCATCAACCTGGCCCTGGGCCTGGCGCTGGGCAAGACCTTGAGCCTGCCCAAGGACCAGCCGCAGCAGATGACGCCCTACTGGCAGCAGGCGATCTACACCGCCGCCGTCATCGAAGGGTTGAGCCGCGCCATGCCACGCGACGCCCGCCCGGAAGTCGGCCTGACATACCTCGCCGGGCTGTTGCACAATTTCGGCTATCTACTGCTGGCCCACGTCTTCCCGCCGCACTTCTCGCTGATCTGCCGCCATCTGGAAGTGAACCCGCACCTGTCGCACAACTATGTGGAGCAACACCTGCTGGGCATCAGCCGCGAGCAGATAGGCGCCTGGCTGATGAACCTGTGGGACATGCCCGAAGAGCTCACTGCGGCGCTGCGCTTCCAGCACGACGCCAGCTACAGCGGCGAGCACGCCGCCTACCCCAACCTGGTCTGCCTGGCCAATCGCCTGCTGCGCGAGCGCGGCATCGGCGCCGGCCCGCAGATGCCGATTCCGGATGAGTTGCTGGCGCGCCTGGCGCTGAGCCGAGAGAAGGCCAACGAGGTGGTCAACCGGGTGCTCGATGCCGAAGCGCTGCTACGCGAGCTGGTCTCGCAGTTCAACGCGCCGCAGTGAGCCGAAGCGGGCGCGCTTCAGCTTCTTTTCTTGGGTTTGAGGTATTTCATCAGGCCCTGGAACCACATCACCAGGGCCGGGTTGCCCTTGATCTGGATGGCCTTGTCCTGAATGCCCTGCATGAACGCCAGCTGCTTGTTGCCGGCTTGCAGGGTGGCGAAGCCGTAGGCCGCATCCTTGAAGGCGATGGCGAACGCCGGTGCGGTGTGCAGGCCCGCGCGGCTGGTGATGCGCTGGTCGCGAACCTGGAAGTGGCGGGCGATCTTGCCGTCCAGCGTCTGCATCTGGAAGATCAGGTCCTTGCCTTCGAGCTGCTTCTGGAAGGCGGGGTTGTTACGGCTGGCGCGCGCCATGAGCAGCCCCATCGCCCACAACAGAAAACGAAACTTCATTAACGGCTCTCGACTAAAAAGTGACTGAAGTGCGTATTCTATCCACAAGAAAGTAAATGCGCTTCCAGTTTGCTGAGCGGATGCGGGGAAACGAAACGGGCGCTCGTAAGCGCCCGTTCTTTGCCTGTGTGACAGAGACGACTTATTTACTGACCCGGCTGCTGGCCTTGCCGCTTGAAGCGGCTTTGGCCTTGCCGGCAGGCTGGGCGGCGGTCTTGCCGCTGGCCTTGGCGTCTGCCTTGCTGGCGGCCTTGGCAGGCGCATCGCTGGACACATTGATGAGTTCGCGCAGGGTCTTGCCGGGCTTGAAGGCGACGGTGTTGGTGGCCTTGATCTTCACCGGCTCCCCGGTTTGCGGGTTCTTGCCGGTGCGCGCGCCACGGTGGCGCTTCTCGAAGGTGCCGAAACCGACCAGGGTGACGGAATCCTTGTCCAGCGCGCCGGTGATCGACTCGAGAATCACGTTGAGTACCAGATTGGCCTTCTCTTTGGTCAAATCGGTTTTTTCAGCGATCACAGCGGCGAGTTCGGGTTTACGCATAAGTGAAGCCTCATTGACGGGATTTTTCTTGTTATGCCGTGCCGCCCGGTGGGGACGGCGCCAAGGGCACCGTAGGCTCTAACCTGCGGTAGTCGGCAGTGAGAATGGCACGCTCCCCCCACCCACGCCAGTTCCGAAAACGGCATTGTCGCCCGAAGGTAATGCCATAGCTGCCATACCCGACAGCGTTAGCGCCAATGCACTAAGTTGTGGCGCTGCGCAGAGCGTGTCGCAGGCCATGGCGCCTCCCGGCCACTCACTGGAAAACCGCGCAAACATGCTAAGCTCGGCGCCTTTCCGGCCTGCCATCAGCGTACCGACGTGCCTTATCACACCCCGCAAGCAGCCACTGCCGCGTGGCTGACCCAGCTGCCGCCCGATGCGGCGCCGGCACTTCTCGATTGGTTGTTCGACCAAGGGTCGCTGACCCGTCGGCTGACCGCGTTATCAGCGCAGCATTTCTCCGTCACACCGTTGAGCGAGGGCTGGCAGCCATTGCGCGACGACGAATGCCAAGCCCTGGACCTTGCGCCCGGCGCCGAGGGCTGGGTGCGCGAGGTGTACCTGCGCGGCCATGGCCAGCCCTGGGTGTTCGCCCGCAGCGTGGCGGCGCGCACGGCCCTGGAGCGTGGCGGGCTCGACCTGGAAACCCTGGGTTCGCGCTCGCTGGGCGAGTTGCTGTTCAGCGACGACGCCTTCATCCGCCATCCGCTGCAGGTGTGCCGCTACCCCAGCGCCTGGCTGCCCGCCGAGGCCCGCCACGCCGGGCTGTGGGCGCGCCGCTCGCGTTTCGAGCGCGACGGCCTGAGCCTGCTGGTCGCCGAGATCTTCATGCCTGCCCTGTGGCAGGCCGCCGCCAAGGAAGCCCGCTGATGTACCTGCAGTTGCTCAAGTCGCTCAACCGCCTGCACCCCCGCGCGTGGGACTTCGTCCAACTGAGCCGCATGGACCGCCCGATCGGCATCTACCTGCTGCTCTGGCCCACGCTCTCGGCGGTGTGGATCGCCGGCAACGGCGCACCGAGCCTGGCCAACGCGCTGATCTTCGGCCTGGGCGTGGTGCTGATGCGCGCCGCCGGCTGCTGCATCAACGATTTCGCCGACCGCAAGGTCGACGGCCACGTCAAGCGCACCGCCGACCGGCCGCTGGCCGCCGGGCGCATCCGCTCGCGCGAAGCCCTGGCCCTGTTCGCCGCGCTGGTCGGGCTGAGCTTCGCGCTGGTGCTGTGCACCAACGCCACCACGGTGTGGCTGTCGTTCGGCGCCCTGGCCCTAGCGGCCTGCTACCCGTTCATGAAGCGCTATACCTATTACCCGCAGGTGGTGCTGGGCGCGGCCTACTCCTGGGGCATTCCCATGGCCTTCACCGCCGCCAACGGCGAGCTGCCCGCCGCCGCCTGGCTGCTGTACATCGCCAACCTGTTGTGGACGGTCGGCTACGACACCTACTACGCCATGGTCGATCGCGACGACGACCTGAAGATCGGCGTGAAGTCCACGGCGATCCTGTTCGGCGAAGCCGACCGGACGATCATCCTCAGCTTGCAGTTGCTGTCGCTGGGCTGCCTGCTGCTGGCGGGCAACCGCTTCGAGCTCGGCGGCTGGTTCCACCTGGGCCTGCTGGGCGCGGCGGCGTGCTTCGCCTGGGAGTTCTGGTCGACCCGCAGCCTGGAGCGCGACGCCTGCTTCAAGGCCTTCCTGCACAACCACTGGGCCGGGTTGCTGGTGTTCGTCGGTGTGGTGCTGGATTACGCATTGCGCTGATGGCAAAGGGCCGGGGTTCGGGGTGCTTGTCACACAGCTGCAATAATTCCGTTATCTAATGCGCTGCACGACACAGTCACCCCAGGAGAGGTCTCGAGCATGGCAGGCAGAAGCATTC
This sequence comes from Pseudomonas sp. UBA6562, assembly GCF_002434265.1. GTDB lineage: Bacteria > Pseudomonadota > Gammaproteobacteria > Pseudomonadales > Pseudomonadaceae > Aquipseudomonas. Next base: position 789,436 of record NZ_DJJS01000006.1, read on the forward strand.
TGATCGTCGACGACGAAGCGCCCATTCGTGAAATGATCGCCGTGGCGTTGGAAATGGCCGGCTACGAATGCCTCGAGGCCGAAAACGCGCAGCAGGCCCATGCCATCATCGTCGACCGCAAGCCCGACCTGATCCTACTCGACTGGATGCTGCCCGGCACCTCCGGCATCGAACTGGCCCGGCGCCTGAAGCGCGACGATCTGACCGGCGCCATTCCGATCATCATGCTCACGGCCAAGGGCGAAGAGGACAACAAGATCCAGGGCCTGGAGGTGGGCGCCGATGACTACATCACCAAGCCCTTCTCGCCCCGCGAGCTGGTCGCCCGGCTCAAGGCCGTGCTGCGCCGCACCGGGCCTGCCGACAGCGAGTCGCCCATCGAGATCGGCGGCCTGCTGCTCGATCCGATCAGCCACCGCGTGACCATCGACGGCAAGCCCGCCGAGATGGGCCCCACCGAATACCGCCTGTTGCAGTTCTTCATGACCCACCAGGAGCGGGCCTACACCCGCGGCCAGTTGCTCGACCAAGTGTGGGGCGGCAACGTGTACGTCGAGGAACGCACCGTCGATGTGCACATCCGCCGGCTGCGCAAGGCCCTCGGCGAGGTCTACGAAAACCTGGTGCAGACCGTTCGCGGTACGGGCTACCGTTTCTCCACCAAGAGCTGACCTGCGGCCCGTGCCGCCCGCCTTCCGCGCAAGGACCGTCCATTGAACCAGAACTGGCACGCGACCCTGATTCGCCATCTGCTCGTGCTAATCAGCCTCTGCCTGCTCGGCGGGCTGGTGAGCGGCGAGTATGGCTGGAGCCTGGCCATCGGGCTGGCGCTGTACCTGGGCTGGACCCTCAAGCAACTGTTGCGCCTGCATGCCTGGCTGCGCAACCACCAGCCCGATGAGGCGCCGCCGGACGGTTACGGCCTGTGGGGCGAGGTGTTCGACAGCATCTACCACTTGCAGCGCCGCGACCAACGCGTGCGCGGCCGCCTGCAAGCGGTGATCGACCGCGTCCAGGAGTCCACCGCCGCCCTGCGCGACGCAGTGATCATGCTCGACAGCGACGGCAACCTGGAATGGTGGAACCGCGCCGCGGAAACCCTGCTCGGCCTCAAGACCCCGCAGGACGGCGGCCAGCCGGTGACCAACCTGGTGCGCCACCCGCGCTTCAAGGAATACTTCGAAGGCGAACACTACGCCGAGCCCCTGGAAATCCCTTCGCCGATCAACGACCGCCTGCGCGTGCAGCTGAACATCACCCGCTACGGCAACAACGAACACCTGATGCTGGTGCGCGATGTGACTCGCATCCACCAGCTCGAGCAGATGCGCAAGGATTTCGTCGCCAACGTGTCCCACGAACTGCGCACCCCGCTGACCGTGATCGCCGGCTACCTGGAGACCCTGCTCGACAACGTCGACGACGTGAACCCGCGCTGGGCCCGCGCGCTACAGCAGATGGGCCAGCAGGGCGCGCGCATGCAGACGCTGCTCAACGACTTGCTGTTGCTGGCCAAGCTCGAAGCCACCGACTACCCCTCCGACAACCAGCCCGTGGCGGTCGAGACGCTGCTCAAGACCGTCCAGGCCGACGCCCAGGCGCTGTCCGGCGCGCGCGGCCAACGGATCAGCCTGGACGTCGAGCCAGGTGTACGCCTCAAGGGCAGCGAGTCCGAGCTGCGCAGCGCCTTCTCCAACCTGGTGTTCAACGCCGTCAAGTACACCCAGGAGGGCGGCAGCATCCGCATCCGCTGGTGGGCCGACGCCCAGGGCGCGCACCTGACGGTGCAGGATTCGGGCCCCGGCATCGAAGCCAAGCACCTGCCGCGCCTGACCGAACGCTTCTATCGCGTGGATTCGAGCCGCGCCTCCAACACCGGCGGCACGGGCCTGGGCCTGGCGATCGTCAAGCACGTGCTGCTGCGCCACCGCGGGCGGCTGGAGATCAGCAGCGTGGTCGGCCATGGCAGCACCTTCACCTGCCACTTCCCTTCCAGCCAGATCGTGACCCTGTAGGAGGGCCCGGCCGGCGCTCCGGTTAAGCCGCGATGGCCGGCAAAGCCGGCCCAAAGGCTTCCACCCGACTTACCTGAAGGAACTCGGTCCGCTGTACGGGAACCGCTGTGCCACCCCTTACGAGTGAACCGGAGCGCCGCCTGCCCGTTCCTGCATACCTGTGTGGGCACCACGCTTTGCTTTTACGGTCCCAACCGCTACATTGGATCTCTTGTGCCAGCCCGTGCTGGCACGTTCCTTTCTCTTTCCATCACTGACGGACCCCGTAAAAAATCCACCATGGACCCTTCCCCTGCGTTTAGCCTTTCTTCGTTGTTTGCCGATTTCGGCATGATTCTGTTCGCACTGTTCCTGGTCTTGCTCAACGGCTTCTTCGTCGCCGCCGAGTTCGCCATGGTCAAGCTGCGCGCCACCCGCGTCGAGTCGATCGCCGAGCTGCACGGCTGGCGCGGCGGCATCCTGCGCAAGGTGCACAGCCAGCTCGACGCCTACCTGTCGGCCTGCCAGCTGGGCATCACCCTGGCCTCGCTGGGCCTGGGCTGGGTCGGCGAACCGGCGTTCGCCCACCTGCTCGAACCGCTGCTGGCCTATTTCGGCGTCGACAGCCCGGAATTGATCAAGGGCATCTCGTTCTTCGTCGCCTTCTTCGTCATTTCCTACCTGCACATCGTGGTCGGCGAGTTGGCGCCCAAGTCCTGGGCAATCCGCAAGCCCGAGCTGCTGTCGCTGTGGACGGCGGTGCCGCTGTACCTGTTCTACTGGGCCATGTACCCGGCCATCTACCTGCTCAACGCCAGCGCCAACGCCATCCTGCGCATCGCCGGCCAGGGCGAGCCCGGCCCGCACCACGAGCACCACTACAGCCGCGAAGAACTCAAGCTGATCCTGCATTCGAGCCGCGGCCACGATCCGAGCGACCAGGGCATGCGCGTACTGGCCTCGGCCGTGGAGATGGGCGAGCTGGAAGTGGTCGACTGGGCCAACTCGCGCGAGGACATGATCAGCCTCGATTCGCGGGCGCCGCTCAAGGAAATCCTGGCGATGTTCCGCCGTCACAAGTTCAGCCGCTACCCGGTCTACGACGCCGAGCGCGGCGAATTCACGGGCCTGCTGCACATCAAGGACCTGCTGCTGGACATGGCCGAAGCCGACCATGTGCCCGAGACCCTCGACCTCGACGACCTCACCCGTCCGCTCGAGCGCGTGTCGCGGCACATGCCGCTGTCGGAGCTGCTCGAACAGTTCCGCAAGGGCGGCGCGCACTTCGTACTGGTCGAGGAAGCCGACGGCAAGGTGATCGGCTACCTGACCATGGAAGACGTGCTGGAAGTGCTGGTCGGCGACATCCAGGACGAACACCGCAAGACCGAGCGCGGCATCCTCGCTTACCAGCCCGGCAAGCTGCTGGTGCGCGGCGACACGCCGTTGTTCAAGATCGAGCGGTTGCTGGGCATCGACCTCGACCACATCGAGGCCGAAACCCTGGCCGGCCTGGTCTACGAGACCCTCAAGCGCGTGCCCGAGGAAGAGGAGCTGCTGGAGGTCGAAGGCCTGCGCATCATCATCAAGAAGATGAAAGGCCCGAAGATCGTGCTGGCTAAGGTGCTCAAGCTCGACTGAAGCCAACCGTGCCGGCCATGGCCCGCCCGCGCGGGCGAGGCCATGGCCGGCACATCTCAAGCGCCCGGCGTGAAGTGCTTTTGCGCGGTGCCGCGTGCGATCAGCCGGGAGATGTAGTCGAGCTTCTGCGCGTCCTGGTCGACGAACTTGAACGTCAGTTGCAGCCAGTCGCTGTCAGGGCGTGCTTCCAACGCCGCAATGGCATGCAGGTAGCCGTTCAAACGCGCCACCTCGGCGCTTTCGCCTTGTTCCAGGTCGAGTACCGCGCTTTCCAGCACCTGCGGCAAGGTTTCGCCGCGCCGCACCACCAGCAGCGCTTCCTTGAGGCTCAACGCCTTGATCACGCAGCCTTGCGCACCACTGGCCAAACGCAACTGCCCTTGGCCGCGCCCAGTCGGGGCCGGCGTCGGCGCAGCGCTTGGCGCACGCCCGGGCGCCACTGACGCCTGGGGCTGAGCAGCGGCGGCAGGTGCGGCCTTGACCGTCTCCGGTCGCCCACCGGTCAGGGCGCTCAGCGAGTCATTGGCGAACGCCGAACTGGCCCGCGCCGGCACGCCACTGAGCAGCAGTTCGAGCTTGCCGGTCTTGCTCAAGGCCTTCTTCACCTTGGTCAGCAACTGCTCGTTGGTGAACGGCTTGCCGACGAAGTCCGACACACCGGCCTGGATGGCCTGGATGACGTTTTCCTTGTCGCCCCGGCTGGTGACCATGATGAACGGCATGCCCTTCAGGGCCGGCTGCTGACGGCACCAGGCGAGCAGCTCCAGGCCACTCATCTCGGGCATTTCCCAGTCGCACAGGACCAGGTCGAACGGTTCCTTGGCCAGCAGGGTCATGGCCTTGCGACCGTTGACGGCGTCTTCCACGGCGATGCCGGGAAAGGCGCTGCGCAGCGCCTTTCTGACCAGATCGCGGATGAACGAGGCATCGTCCACCACCAGCACTTTGACTTTACTCATCGAGACTCCTCATCTACCCCGCCAGCATACCGCCCAATAGTGGCATTTTGCCAAAAAAGCGCGTTTCAACGGGCCGCGCGTCCAGCGCTCACCCAGGCGACGGTGCCAGGGCCGGAAACGACGACGCCCGGCACAGGCCGGGCGTCGTGACACACGCGCAATCCTATTTATCGTCAGGCGACGGCGGAACATTAGCCAACGACGCGTCATCGGCCGCCTCGCCCTGCACTTCGGCGGTCATGCGCTTGAGGCCCATGTGCCGCACGTCGGTGCCGCGCACCAGGTAGATTACCAAGGCGGAGATGTTGCGCGCGTGGTCGCCAATGCGTTCGAGCGAGCGCAGCGCCCAGATCACGCTCAGCACCCGCGAGATCGAGCGCGGGTCTTCCATCATGTAGGTCACCAGCTCGCGCAGCGCGGTCTTGTATTCGCGGTCGATGGTCTTGTCGTATTGCGCCACCGACAGCGCCAGGTCGGCGTCGAAGCGGGCGAAGGCGTCCAGCGCGTCGCGCACCATGTTGCGCACCTGGTCGCCGATGTGGCGGACTTCGACATAGCCGCGGGGCGACTCGCCCTCCTCGCACAGCTGGATGGCGCGGCGGGCGATCTTGGTCGACTCGTCGCCGATGCGCTCCAGGTCGATCACCGACTTGGAAATGCTGATGATCAGCCGCAGGTCGGAGGCCGCCGGCTGGCGCCGGGCGAGGATGCGCACGCACTCCTCGTCGATGTTGCGCTCCATCTGGTTGATCTGCACGTCGACGTCGCGCACCTGCTGGGCCAGGCCGGAATCGGCCTCGATCAGCGCGGTGACGGCGTCGTTGACTTGTTTCTCCACCAACCCACCCATGGCTAGCAGGTGGCTGCGCACCTCTTCGAGCTCGGCGTTGAATTGCTGGGAAATATGGTGGGTGAGGCTTTCTTTGTTGATCATCGTGTCGCTCCGCGATGAAGCTTCGAGTGGCAAGCTTCAAGCTGCAAATGGGTCCGGGTCGTACAGCCAGGCGTGCGTGCCGCTGCCACTAGCCATAGCGACCGGTGATGTAGTCCTCGGTCTGCTTCTTCGATGGGTTGGTGAACAGCGTATCGGTATCGCCGAATTCCACCAGCTTGCCCATGTACATGAAGGCCGTGTAGTCCGACACCCGCGCCGCCTGCTGCATGTTGTGGGTGACGATGACGATGGTGTACTTGGACTTGAGCTCGTAGATCAGCTCTTCGACCTTGAGGGTCGAGATCGGGTCCAGGGCCGAGCAGGGTTCGTCGAGCAGCAGCACCTCAGGCTCCACGGCGATGGTGCGGGCGATCACCAGACGCTGCTGCTGGCCGCCGGACAAGCCCAGCGCCGAGTCGTGCAGACGGTCCTTGACCTCGTCCCACAGCGCCGCGCCCTTGAGCGCCCACTCCACCGCTTCGTCGAGCACGCGCTTCTTGTTGATGCCCTGGATGCGCAGGCCGTACACCACGTTCTCGTAGATGGTCTTGGGGAACGGGTTGGGCTTCTGGAACACCATGCCGACGCGGCGGCGCAGCTCGGCCACTTCCTCGCCCTTGCGGTAGATGTTGTTGCCGTAGAGGTTGACCTCGCCCTGCACGCGGCAGCCGTCGACCAGGTCGTTCATGCGGTTGAAGGTGCGCAGCAGAGTCGACTTGCCGCAGCCCGACGGGCCGATGAAGGCGGTCACGCGCTGCTTGGGGATGTTCATCTTCACGTCGAACAATGCCTGCTTGTCGCCGTAGAACAACGACAGGCCCGGCACTTCGATGGCCACGGTCTCTTCGGCCAGGCGCAGGCCCTGCTTGTCGCGACCCAGGGCAGACATGTCGATGCCGTGGTTATGGGATTCGTGCTGCATGGTCTAACTCCATCTTTAGCGGCGAGCGGTGAGCTGCACGCTGCAAGTTGAGGCAAAAGCGGCGATCGGTTCGAGGCGCGCCGCTTGTGGCTAATCGCGTCGAATCAGCTGTCGAGGGCCTTGTACTTCTCGCGCAGGTGGTTGCGAATCCACACCGCCGAAAGGTTGAGGGTGGCGATCACCAGCACCAGCAGCAGCGCCGTGGCGTACACCAGCGGCCGCGCCGCTTCGACGTTGGGGCTCTGGAAGCCGACGTCGTAGATGTGGAAGCCCAGGTGCATGATCTTCTGGTCCAGGTGCAGGTACGGGTAGTTGCCATCGAGCGGCAACGACGGCGCCAGCTTGACCACGCCCACCAGCATCAGCGGCGCCACTTCGCCGGCGGCGCGCGCCACGGCGAGGATCATGCCGGTCATCATGGCCGGGCTGGCCATCGGGATGACGATCTTCCACAGCGTCTCGGCCTTGGTCGCACCCAGGGCCAGCGAGCCTTCGCGCACGGTGCGCGGAATCCGCGCCAGGCCTTCCTCGGTGGCCACGATCACCACCGGCACGGCCAGCAGCGCCAAGGTCAGCGAGGCCCACAGCAGCCCGGGCGTGCCCAGGGTCGGCGCCGGCAGGGATTCGGGGAAGAACAGCCGGTCGATCGAGCCGCCCAGCACGTAGACGAAGAAGCCCAGGCCGAACACGCCGTAGACGATGGCCGGCACGCCGGCCAGGTTGTTCACGGCGATGCGGATCAACCGCGTCACCGGGCCCTGCTTGGCGTATTCGCGCAGGTACACCGCCGCCAGCACGCCGAACGGGGTGACGATCACCGCCATGATCAGGGTCATCATCACCGTGCCGAAGATCGCCGGGAAGATCCCGCCTTCGGTGTTGGCTTCGCGCGGATCGTCGCTGAGGAATTCCCACACCTTGCCGAAATAGGTCGCCAGCTTGGTGGGGATGGACATGGCGTTGGGCTGGATGGCGTGGACCACTTTGCTCAGGTTGATCTCCACCTCGCGGCCGTTGCCGTCGCGGGCCACCAGGCTGTCGCGGGCGAAGGCCTGGTGCAGGCTGCCCAGACGCTCTTCGATGGCCTTGTAGCGGTTGTTGAGCTCGGCACGCTCGGATTCAAGGTCTGCCTGGGCGGCGGCGTCCAACTTGCCGTCGAGTTCGAGCTTGCGGGCTTGCAGGCGCAGACGTTCGAGACCATGGTTGATGGCGCCGATGTCTTTCTTTTCGAGGCTCTGCAACTCGTCGTTGAGCTGGCTGGCGCGCTTGAGTCGCGCCTGCAACTCGCCCCAGGCTTGATCGCCCTGAGCCACTATGCGATCGCCTTCCTTGACGCTGACCAGGTAGCCGTAGAAGTTGCCCCACTCGCGGCGTTCCAGGGCCATGAGCTCGGCGGGCTTTTGCTGGTCGACCAGCCATTCGCCGACCACCCAGCTGAAGTCGTTGCCGTTGAGGTCGCGGTTGCCGATCTTGATCAGCTCGCGGGTCATGAACTCCGGGCCTTCGTCGGGCACCGGCAGGCCGGCGCCCTTGAGCCGGGCGCGCGGCACTTCTTCCTTCTGCACCACTTCGCCGACCAGCACATGCTCGGCCTGGCCCGGCACCTTGTAGGTGGCCTGGATCAGATCAGCCGGCCAGAAGTGCGCCAGGCCGCGCACGGCGATGACCGACAGCAGGCCGATGGTCATGATCACCGCGATGGCCACGGCGCCACCGCTGATCCAGACGCCGGGGGCGCCGCTCTTGAACCAGCCTTTGAGGGAATCCTGTTTCACGGATCTCTACCTTCCTATCAAAGCGACGAGTATTTCTTGCGCAGACGCTGGCGAATCAGCTCGGCCAAGGTGTTCATGACGAAGGTGAAGAGCAGCAGCACCAAGGCGGCGAGGAACAGCACACGGTAGTGGCTGCCGCCGACTTCGGACTCCGGCATCTCCACCGCCACGTTGGCGGCCAGGGTGCGCATGCCTTCGAACAGGTTCATCTCCATCACCGGGGTGTTGCCGGTGGCCATCAGCACGATCATGGTTTCGCCCACCGCGCGGCCCATGCCGATCATCAGCGCCGAGAAGATGCCGGGGCTGGCGGTCAGGATGACCACGCGGGTGAGGGTCTGCCAGGGCGTGGCGCCCAGGGCCAGCGAGCCCAGGGTGAGGCTGCGCGGCACGCTGAACACGGCGTCTTCGGCGATGGAGTAGATGTTCGGGATCACCGCGAAGCCCATGGCGATGCCCACCACCAGGGCGTTGCGCTGGTCGTAGGTGATGCCCAGGTCGTTGCTGATCCAGTGGCGCATGTCGCCGCCGAACAGCCAGTTCTCCAGGAAGGGGCTGACGCCCAGGGCGAACCAGCCGATGGCGACGATCACCGGGATCAGGATCGCCGCTTCCCAACCGTCGGGCACGCGCAGGCGGATCGACTCGGGCAGGCGGCTCCAGGCGAAGCCTGTGAGCAGGATGCCCAGGGGCAGGATCATGAACAGGCTGAACACGCCCGGCAGGTGCCCTTCCAGGTACGGCGCCAGGAACAGGCCGGCGAAGAAGCCGAGGATCACCGTCGGCATCGCTTCCATCAGCTCGATCACCGGCTTGACCTTGCGGCGCATGCCGGGGGCCATGAAATAGGCGGTGTAGATGGCGGCGGCGATCGCCAGGGGCGCGGCCAGGATCATCGCGTAGAAGGCCGCCTTGAGGGTGCCGAAGGTCAGCGGCGACAGGCTCAGTTTGGGTTCGAAGTCGGTGTTCGAAGCCGTGGACTGCCAGACGTACTGGGGCGCGTCGTAGTTCTCGTACCAGACCTTGCCCCACAGCGCGCTGAACGACACTTCCGGGTGCGGGTTGCGCAGGCTCAGCGGCAGCAGCTTGCCGCCCTCTTCGATGACGATGCGGTTGGCCCGTGGCGACAGTGCCAGCACACCCGCGCCTTCGGCGACCGGCTCGACCAGCAGGGTGCGGTGCGCGGTGCTGTGGAACACGCCCAGCTGGCCTTCGCTGTCGAGGGCGACGAAGCCCTTGCGGCGCTCTTCGGCGTCGATCTGCACCACCGGCGCCTTGCCCAGCTGGAAGCTGCGGATCAGCTTCAGGCGTTGCTCGCCGTCGGGGTCGCGGGCCATGAACCACTGGCTCAAGCCGCCCTTGGAGTCGCCGAAGATCAGCGAGATGCCGCCGACCAGCTGGCCGCTGGCGGTGATTTCGGCCTGGCCGTCTTCGAGCAGCTTGTAGCGGCCGTTGAGGCTCTTGTCGCGCAGGCTGAACACGTCGGCCGTGGCGCGGCCGTTGACCACGTAGAGCCATTGCTGGCGCGGATCGACGTAGAGGGCTTTGACCGGCTCGGACATCTGCGGCAAGGCGATGCGGTTCTGCTCGCTGGTGACCTCGCCGGTCATCATGTTTTCTTCGCGGGTGATCTGCACCACTTGCAGGCTGGCGCCGACCGAGCCTGCCAGCAGCAGGTTCTCACCGTTGAGGTTGACGCTGACGTGCTCCAGCGCCCGGCCCTGCTCGTCGAGCACGAACGGCTGTTCGCCGTAGGGGAAGTCGACGCCGGGGGCGATGGCCTTCTTGCCGTCCGGGTAGGTGATCTTGTAGCTGTGGTGGAACAGCAGCGCCTGGCCGTTGGACAGGCCCAGGACGACCAGCGGGCTACCGGGCTGGTCGCTGCCGATGGAGGTGACCTGCACGCCGGCCGGAATCGGCAGCTCGACGCGCTTGAGTTCGGCGCCGCTCTTGGTGTCGAAGAACAGCACCTGGCCCTTGTCGGACACGCGCATGCCGACCAGGTTCTGCTCTTCGAGGGCGATCATCAGCGGCTTGCCGGCATCTTGCTGCAGCCAGGTCGGCGTCAGGGCGTCCTTGCGGGTCAGCTCGGCGCCTTGGAACAGCGGCAGCACCACGTAGGCCAGGTAGAAGAAGATCAGCGTGATGGCCGCCAGCACGGCCAGCCCGCCGACCAGGACGTACCAGCGGGTCAGGCGGTCCTTGAAGGCACGCACGCGGCGTTTGCGTTGCATTTCCGGCGTATTGAAATCAATCCGCGCGGGAGGGGAATTTTGGGTCATGGTGGAGTTGGCCAGATCATTCATGCGCACACCCTAGCGGTCCCGTATGACAGAAACATGACAGTGCAGTGACGCAAAAAAGCCCGCGGCTCAGGGGTGCTGGCTACGGACTGAAGAAGAGGTGGAAGGGCCCGCCAGGCGGCCCTTCCGGGGTGCTCGATTACTTGGCGTGGGCCAGGCCCAGGTCGTTCAGGGTCTTCTCGACGACCTTGGCCGGCAGCGGGATGTAACCGTCCTTCACCACCACCTGCTGACCGGCCTGCGACAGCACCAGCTTGATGAACTCGGCGTCCAGCGGGGCCAGCGGCTTGTTCGGCGCCTTGTTGACGTAGACGTAGAGGAAGCGCGACAGCGGGTACTTGCCGTTCAGGGCGTTCTCTTCGTTGTCTTCGATGAACTCGCCGCCTTCTTTCTTGGCCAGCGGCACGGTCTTCACACTGGCGGTCTTGTAGCCGATGCCCGAGTAGCCGATGGAGTTGAGCGAGCTGCTGATCGACTGCACCACCGACGCCGAGCCCGGCTGTTCGTTGACGTTGGGTTTGAAGTCGCCTTTGCACAGGGCTTCTTCCTTGAAGTAGCCGTAGGTGCCCGACACCGAGTTGCGGCCGAACAGCTGCAGCGGCTTGCCGGCCAGGTCGCCGGTCACGCCCACGTCGCCCCAGGTCTTGACGTCGGCCTTGGCGCCGCACAGGCGGGTGGAGGAGAAGATGGCGTCGACCTGGGCCATGGTCAGGCCCTTGATCGGGTTGTCCTTGTGCACGAACACGGCCAGGGCGTCGACGGCCACCGGGATGGCGGTGGGCTTGTAGCCGTACTTCTGCTCGAAGGCCTGCAGCTCGACGTCCTTCATCTTGCGGCTCATCGGGCCGAGGTTGGCGGTGCCTTCGGTCAGCGCCGGCGGCGCAGTGGAGGAACCGGCGGCCTGGATCTGGATGTTGACGTTCGGGTATTCCTTTTTATAGGCCTCGGCCCACAAGGTCATCAAGTTCGCCAGGGTGTCGGAACCAACGCTGGAGAGGTTGCCCGACACACCGGTGGTCTTGGTGTAGGTCGGGATCGAGGGATCGACAGCGGCGACCGCATTGGCGGTGGCAACGCCAGCGGCGGCAAATGTCAGGGCCGCCATCAAACGCTTCAGTTTCATGCCTTGCTCCTAGCAGAATATCGAGGGGTTCGGGTCAGAACGGGGGCCAGTATCGAAGGGCCGTGTGACCACGATATGACGCCTATGTGACAAATAGATGAAAGGCCATCACCGCACTGCAGGATGGCCTTTTTCGATGTTCTCGACCCGGCAGGAACGAAGGTTTCAGCGTTTCCCCGCCAACAGGTACAGCCCGATCGCCAACCCCAACCCACATAACCCCGCCACGTAATACGCCGGTGCCATAGGGCTGAACTTGAGCAGCGCGGTCACCACCATGGGCGTCAGGCCGCCGAAGATCGCGTAGGCCACGTTGTAGGAGAACGACAGCCCGGTGAAGCGCACCGCAGCCGGGAACGCCTTGACCATGACGAAGGGCACCGCGCCGATCACACCGACGCACAGACCGGTGACGGCATACAGCGCGAACAGCAGCTCGGGGTGCGTGGCCAGGCTGTGGTAGAAGGTCCAGGAGCTGGCCAGCAGCAGCAGGCTGCCCACCACCAGCACGCGCCCGGCGCCGAAGCGGTCGCACAGCCAGCCGGTGCCGATGCAGCCCAGGCTGAGCAGGATGATCGCCAGGCTGTTGGCTTTCAGCGAGTCGGTGGGGCTGACGCCGTAGAAGGTCTGCAACAGCGCCGGGGTCATGAGGATCACCACCACGATGCCGGCCGACAGCAGCCAGGTCAGCAGCATCGACAGCAGCACCGCACGCGGGTGGTCGCGCAGCACCGCGCGCAACGGCAGCTCTTCGGCCAGGGCCTTGCGCTGCTGCATCTCGGCGAACACCGGGGTCTCGTGCAGCCAGCGGCGCAGGTACACCGAGAACAGGCCGAACACGCCGCCCAGCAGGAACGGGATGCGCCAGCCGTAGTCGGCCACTTCTTCGGCGGTGTACACCGAGTTGATCAGCGTGGCCACCAGCGAGCCCAGCAGAATGCCCGCGGTCAGCCCTGCGGTCAGGGTGCCGCAGGCGTAGCCGGTGTTGCGCGCCGGCACGTGTTCGGACACGAACACCCAGGCCCCCGGCACTTCACCGCCGATGGCCGCGCCCTGGATCACCCGCATCAACAGCAGCAGCATCGGCGCCCACAGGCCGATCTGCGCGTAGGTGGGCAGCAGGCCCATGATCAGCGTGGGCACGGCCATCATGAAGATGCTCAGGGTGAACATCTTCTTGCGCCCCAGCAGGTCGCCGAAGTGGGCCATGACGATGCCGCCTAGGGGGCGCGCCAGGTAACCGGCCGCGAAGATGCCGAAGGTCTGCATCAGACGTAGCCATTCGGGCATCTCGGGCGGGAAGAACAGCTTGCCCACCACCGTGGCGAAGAACACGAAGATGATGAAGTCGTAGAACTCCAGCGCGCCGCCCAGGGCCGAGAGGGACAGGGTCTTGTAATCGTTGCGGGTGAGCGGGCGCGCGGGCTGCTCGGTGGAAGGGGGCACGCTGGTCATCGTTTTGCACTCTTGTTGGGCATGCAGGCCGCGTGAGGCGCGGCTTCTGGAATGGGCGAGCGAGGAAGATAGCAAATTGGCCGCACCGACTCATAGGAAGCTAACGAGCCAGCCATCTTCAAGAAACTCAGGTCGTTGCCCACTGCAACGCTCTATATACTTAGCAATTCGTAGGAAAAGGCTGCCATTTATGTGGGACGTTGCGCGAAAACATCGGTCGGTATGCTCAGGCGTGTCGTGCTGTGTCGCAGTAGCCCGCGCGCCCTTAAGAAATGGGCGTAGTATGTGACCGCCCTCGTCGTTCACACCGCGCCTTCGAGGCTTGCCCGAACCGTCGCCCATCGGCGACCGCGCGTTTCACACAGCACCTGCTACGCCCTCTCACGAAGCGTCACGGGTCAGAGGCCCCTCGGCATGATTGAGCTCGAACAAGAAGATCCTATCCCGCAAGGCGACCTGGCCTTGCAGATCACCGCACTACCGCGGGAAACCAACGGCTTTGGCGACATCTTCGGCGGCTGGCTGGTGGCGCAGATGGACCTGGCCGGCACCGCCATGGCCAGCCGCATCGCCGGCGGCCGCGTGGCGACCGTGGCCATCGACCGCATGGCGTTCCTGGTGCCGGTCGCCGTCGGCGCGCAGTTGTCGTTCTACACCCAGACCCTGGAGATCGGCCGCAGCTCGATCCAGATGATGGTCGAGGTGTGGAGCGACGATCCGCAGTCCGGCGAATGGCGCAAGGTCACCGAAGCGGTGTTCGTCTTCGTCGCCATCGACAGCAGCGGCCGCACCCGCGCCGTGCCGCAACGCTGAACACTGCCGGTTCGCCAGCCACCTACAGGATCCCGCATGACCACTACCGTCGAAACCCTCACGCTGGGCGTACTCGAGTGCTGGCGCATCACCACCGCCCAGGCCGAGCTGGTCGTCGCCCGGCAAGGTGCGCAGATCCTGCGCTACCAACGCAGTGGCGCAGCGCCGCTGCTGTGGCTCAGCGACGAAGCCCTGTTCAAGCAGGGCAAGTCGGTGCGCGGCGGGGTGCCGGTCTGTTGGCCGTGGTTCGGCGATCTGCGGCGCAACCCCGAAACCGTGCAGGCGATGTACAGCGGCGAGCCGCCACCGGCCCATGGCCTGGCACGCGGCCGTGACTGGCAACTGCTTGGCATCGAGGAGCGTGGCGACACCGTCCACCTCGAATTCGACCTGCCCGAGGCGCAAGGCGCGCTGCCCGACTGGCCGCACAGCGTCGAACTGCGCCTGAGCGTGGCGTTGGGCGACACCCTGCAAGTGACCCTGAGCAACCGCAACCTCGGCCCGCAGCCGGTCACCCTGAGCCAGGCGCTGCACACCTACTTCGCCGTGGGCGACGTGCGCCAGGTGCAGGTGCAAGGCGTGGAGGGGCTGGCCTACATCGAGACCCTCGCCGATTGGGAGCAGCGCACCCAGCAAGGCGCCCTCGCCTTCGCCGGCGAAACCGACCGCATCTACCTCGACCCGCCCGAGCGCCTGAGCATCGTCGATCCGCAGCATGACCGGCGCATCACCCTGCACACTCAGGGCTCGCACTCGGCCGTGGTCTGGAACCCATGGACGGAACGCGCGGCCGCCTTGCCCGACATGGGCAACGAGGCTTGGCAAGGCATGCTCTGCATCGAAACCGCCAACGCCTGGCACGACGCGCTGACCCTCGCGCCCGGCGCCCGTCACAGCCTGTCGGTCACGATCGGCAGCGAATCGCTGTAACGGCGTCCAAGCCGCGCCGGCGGGCCTCGCTCAGAGGTCCGCGTCTTCCACCACCCGCACGTTCTGCGCATCCAGCGCATAGGCCGCATCGGCCAGGTCGTTGTTGACCTTCTCCACCTTCAACGGCCCGGTGACCCACAGCGGCGTGTAGATGTCGTCGATCTTCAGCCCTTTCGGATAACGCACCAGCACCAGCTGGTTGGGCGGCGGTGGCGGAACGTGGATGCACGCGCCCGGATAGGGCACGAGGAAGAACAGTGTGCTGTTGCCCTTGGCGTCGCTTTCCAAGGGCACCGGATAGCCGCCCAGGCGGATGCGCTTGCCATCCATCGTGGCGACGGTCTTGGTGGAATACATCACGGCGGGCAAGCCCTTGCTCTGCTTCAAGCCGCCCTTGGCGGTGAAGGTGCCCATGGCCTCGGGAGAGTCGTGGTCGATCTCGGGCATGGCTTCGAGGGCTTTCTGGTCCGACTTGGGCATCAGGTCCAGCCAGTCGGTTTCGGGGAGTTCGGCGTGGGCCAGGGTGCTGACCAGGATAAGCGGGAAGAGCAGGAACGCGCGCATGGAATGCTCGGCAACTCAGTGGGATGAATTGCCGGGCATTCTATCTGCAATCAGCGCTTCTTGATGAGGCCGTAGATCACCAGCAGGATGATGGCGCCGACCAGCGCACCGAAGAAGCCTGCCGCTTGCCCTGCCTGGTAGATACCCAGTGCCTGGCCACCGTAGGTGGCGACCAGCGAACCTGCGATACCCAGCAGGATGGTCATGATCCAGCCCATGCTGTCGTCGCCGGGCTTCAGAAAACGCGCCAGCAGGCCGACGATGAGGCCGATGAAGATAGTTCCGATGATGCCCATTGGCGATCCCTCCTAGATAAATGAAACGCACCGACGGCCGCATGGGCCGTTGGCGTGTGTCTTGTCAGAGGGCAGGAAGGCCGGCGAGGTTCAATTCGCCGCGATCAAAGCCTCTACCTCGGCGATCTTGGCTCGCAGAGTGGGCATGTCCGCGCAGCGCAGGGTGGCGTGGCCGACCTTGCGTCCGGCCTTGAAGGCCTTGCCGTAGTGGTGCAGGTGGCAGTCGTCGATGGCCACGGTCTTGGCCACGTCGGGCACGCTGCCGATGAAGTTGAGCATGGCGCTCTCGCCGACCTTGGCGGTGGAGCCCAGCGGCAGCCCGGCCACGGCACGCAGGTGGTTCTCGAACTGGCTGCACTCGGCGCCTTCGATGGTCCAGTGCCCGGAGTTGTGCACGCGTGGTGCGATCTCGTTGGCTTTCAGGCCACCGTCGACTTCGAAGAACTCGAAGGCCATGACGCCCACGTAGTCGAGCCGTTCCAGCACCCGGCCGACGTAGTCTTCGGCCAGCGCCTGCAAGGGGTGTGCGTCGCTCGCCACCGACAGGCGCAGGATGCCGCTGTCGTGGGTGTTGTGCACCAGCGGATAGAAGCGCGTTTCGCCGTCGCGGCCGCGCACGGCCACCAGCGACACTTCGCCGGTGAACGGCACGAAGCCTTCCAGCAGGCATGGCACGCTGCCCAGTTCGGCGAAGGTGTCGACCACATCGGCGGCGCTGCGCAGCACCTTCTGGCCCTTGCCGTCATAACCCAGGGTGCGGGTCTTGAGCACGGCCGGCAGGCCGATGCTGGCGACCGCGGCGTCGAGGTCGGCCTGGGAGAGGATGTCGGCGAAGGCCGGGGTGGGAATGCCCAGGTCGCGGAACAGGCTCTTTTCGAACAGGCGGTCGCGGGCGATGCGCAGGGCGTCGGCACTGGGGTAGACCGGGACGAACTGCGAGAGGAAGGCCACCGTTTCGGCCGGCACGCTCTCGAATTCGAAGGTCACCAGGTCGACTTCGTCGGCCAGTTGGCGCAGGTGGTCCTGGTCGCCGTAGTCGGCACGCAGGTGCTCGCCCAGGGGGGCGGCGCAGGCGTCCGGCGCGGGGTCGAGGAAAGCGAAGTTCATGCCCAGCGGAGTGCCCGCCAGGGCCAGCATGCGGCCGAGCTGGCCGCCACCGATTACACCGATTTTCATGGATGTGAGCCTCAGGCCTGGCGCGGATCGGGATGGTCCAGCACGGTGTCGGTCTGCTCCGTGCGGAACTGCTTGAGCGCGGCGTGGAACTGCGGGTGCTTGGCGCCCAGGATGCTGGCCGACAGCAGTGCGGCGTTGACCGCCCCGGCGCGGCCGATGGCCAGCGTCGCCACCGGCACGCCGGCCGGCATCTGCACGATCGACAGCAGCGAGTCGACGCCCGAGAGCATCGAAGACTGCACCGGCACGCCCAGCACCGGCAGGTGGGTCTTGGCCGCGCACATGCCCGGCAGGTGCGCCGCGCCGCCGGCACCGGCGATGATCACCTCGATGCCACGGCCTTCGGCCTCTTCCGCGTACTGGAACAGCAGATCCGGGGTACGGTGGGCCGAGACCACTTTCACCTCGTAGGGAATGCCGAGTTTTTCCAGCATATCGGCGGTGTGGCTAAGGGTGGACCAATCGGACTTGGAGCCCATGATCACGCCAACCAGTGCACTCATCGTCGAGCCTCTCCTGCAAGCGCCTGCCGGCGCGCTAAAAGCAACAAGCCACGCAGGGAACCGGCGTGGCTTGTCGTATGGATTCTGATCGACCAGGGCGGCCGAAGGCGCGGGATTATAGCCTAGTGCGGTACGGACCGCACACCCCCGCAAGCACAGAGCGGATCAAAGGGCAAGCTGTCTCGCGAGACAACTTTTCCACTTCATCGCAGCGCCTCAGCCCTGGCTGCCGGCCGACTCCAGCTTGCGCCACAGCAACCGCACGTTGGCCTTGCGCACCAGGGCGCAGCGGTACAGGCGAATCTCCAGCGGCACGTGCCACTGCGCCGCGCCGCAAATGGCCAACTCGCCGCGCTCCAGCTCGCCGCGCATCGACAGGCGCGGCACCCAGGCCACGCCCATGCCTTCGAGGGCCATGCTCTTCAGACTGTCGGCCATGGCCGTCTCGCACACCGTGGTGTAGCGCAGGCTGCGCTGGCGCAGCAGCAGGCTGACCGAGCGCCCGAGGAACGCGCCGGCGCTGTAGGCCAGCAACGGCACGCTGGTGTCGCCCTCCAGGTCGAACAGCGGTTTGCCGTCGTCGCCCACAGCGCACACCGGCAGCATTTCCGTGGTGCCCATGTGCAGCGAAGGGAAGATCTCGGCGTCCATCTGCAAGGCGGCATCGGGGTCGTAGAAGGCCAGCATCAGGTCGCAGCCGCCTTCGCGCAGGGCATGCACGGCCTCGCCGACGTTGGTGGCGACCATGCGCGTGGCGATGTTCAGGCCATCGTTGCGCAGTTGCGCCACCCAATGCGGGAAGAACCCCGAGGCCAGCGAGTGGGCGGCGGCGATCTGCACCACCTCGCCCTGCCCGCCCTCGAGATGGTGCAAATGGCGCAGCACTTCGCCCAACTGGTCGACGACGGTACGCGCCGTGACCAGAAACAGCTGCCCGGCCTCGGTCAGCTCGATGGGTGTGCGCGAGCGGTTGACCAGGGTCAGGCCCAGCGCGGCCTCCAGGCTGCGGATGCGGCGGCTGAAGGCCGGCTGGGTGACGAAGCGCCGTTCGGCGGCCTGGGAAAAGCTGCGGGTGGCCGCCAGGGCGCTGAAATCTTCCAGCCATTTGCTCTCGAGGTTCATGAAGCTCGTCTCCCGCGCGCACCAAAATGGAACACGCTCGTTGATCAATCCGCGTCACATCAATCGGTATGCCGTTTGTGCATAGGTTAGCGTGCATCAGCATTGGCCGCAAAAACCGCGCAGGCCTAGGATTGGCGCCATTCCGGCACATGCCGGGGCCAACTCGAGATGATATCCATCATGTCCGCTGCTGCATCGTTCCGCGTCGAAAAAGACCTGCTTGGCACCCTGGAAGTCCCTGCCGATGCCTACTACGGCATCCAGACCCTGCGCGCCGCCAACAACTTCCACCTCTCCGGCGTGCCGCTGTCGCACTACCCGAAGCTGGTCGTGGGCCTGGCCATGGTCAAACAGGCCGCCGCCGACGCCAACCGTGAGTTGGGCCACCTGAGCGATGCCAAGCACGCCGCCATCAGCGCCGCCTGCGGCCGCCTGATCAAGGGCGACTACCACGAGCAGTTCGTGGTCGACATGATCCAGGGCGGGGCCGGTACCTCGACCAACATGAACGCCAACGAAGTCATCGCCAACATCGCGCTGGAGGCCATGGGCCATCAGAAGGGCGAGTACCAGTACCTGCACCCCAACAACGACGTGAACATGGCGCAGTCGACCAACGACGCCTACCCCACCGCGATCCGTCTGGGTCTGCTGCTGGGCCACGACGCGCTGCTGGCCAGCCTCGACAGCCTGATCCAGGCCTTCGCTGCCAAAGGCGAAGAGTTCAACCACGTCCTGAAGATGGGCCGCACCCAGCTGCAAGACGCCGTGCCGATGACCCTCGGCCAGGAATTCCGCGCCTTCGCCACCACCATGACCGAAGACCTCAACCGTCTGCGTTCGCTGGCCCCGGAACTGCTCACCGAAATCAACCTGGGCGGCACCGCCATCGGCACCGGCATCAACGCCGACCCCGGCTACCAGGCCCTGGCCGTGCAACGTCTGGCGCTGATCAGCGGCCAGCCGCTGGTGCCGGCTGCCGACCTGATCGAAGCCACCTCCGACATGGGCGCCTTCGTGCTGTTCTCCGGCATGCTCAAGCGCACCGCGGTCAAGCTGTCGAAGATCTGCAACGACCTGCGCCTGCTGTCCAGCGGCCCACGCACCGGCATCAACGAGATCAACCTGCCGGCACGCCAGCCGGGCAGCTCGATCATGCCGGGCAAGGTCAACCCGGTGATCCCGGAGGCCGTCAACCAGGTGGCCTTCGCCATCATGGGCAACGACCTGGCGCTGACCGTGGCGGCCGAAGGCGGCCAGCTGCAGCTCAACGTGATGGAGCCGCTGATCGCCTACAAGATCTTCGACTCGATCCGCCTGCTGCAACGCGCCATGGACATGCTGCGCGAGCACTGCATCGTCGGCATCACCGCCAACGAACAGCGCTGTCGCGAACTGGTCGAGCACTCCATCGGCCTGGTCACCGCGCTGAACCCGTACATCGGCTATGAAAACGCCACCCGTATCGCCCGCGTCGCCCTGGAAACCGGCCGCGGCGTGCTGGAACTGGTGCGCGAGGAACAGCTGCTGGACGAAGCGATGCTCGACGACATCCTGCGCCCGGAAAACATGATCGCCCCCCGTCTGGTGCCGCTGAAGGCGTAACCGACCGCAACACGCGTCTCACCAGGTCGGGGGGACTAGACACCTCCCCACCTTTCGAGGGCCCGCGCTTACCTGCGCCGGGCCCTTTTTTTATGCTCGAAACGCTTCGGCGGCGCCACGGCACGCAACTTGCTCGCTCAATTTTTCCAGCCCACGCGGACAGCCAGCATGCTGCACAGCCACCTCACCACCCTCAACGCGGTTTCGCTGATCCTCACGACGTTCGCCGCACGCGGCGTCGATGCGCGCCTGCTGCTCGACGGCAGCGGCATCACCCCCGCCGACCTGGGCCGCGCCGACGCACGCATCACCACCCAGCAGGAGTTGCAGGTATGTGCCAACGCCGTGGCCCTGCGTGCCGACATCGGCCTGGAACTGGGGCGGCGCATGCATGTGTCGAGCTACGGCATGCTCGGCTATGCCCTGCTCTCCAGTGCCACTTTGGGTGACGCCCTGCGCTTGGCGCTGCACTTTCCGGCACTGCTGGGAACAATGTTCCAACTGCGCCTGGTCGAGGACGGGCCACGGGTCTGGCTCAGCGCCAGCGAGCACCACGACGCACCGGGCCTGGCGGCCTTCAACGCCGAGTTCTGCCTGGTGTCGCTCAAGGTCATCTGCGACGACCTGCTCGGCCGCCCGCTGCCGCTGCTGGGCGCGCGCTTCCAGCACCCACGTCCGGCCTATCGACCGGCCTACGCGCAAACCTTCGCCGGCCCGCTGACCTTCCAGGCCGACGACAACGCCTTCGCCTTCGACCGCCACTGGCTGGACACACCGCTGCCCCTGGCCGACCCTATCACGCACCAGGCCATGGCCGAGCGCTGCCGACGCCTGAACCTGGAATTCACCGGGCGCCAGGCCTGGCTCGGGCGCATCCGTCTACTGCTGCAGCAACAGCTCGATGCCGCGCCAGGGCTGGAGGGTTTGGCGCGGCAGATGAACTGCTCCTCGCGCACCCTGCGCCGGCACCTGCACAGCCTGGGCAGCAGCTACCAGCAACTGCTCGACGAGTTGCGCTTCGAACGCGCCAAGCAATTGCTGACCGAAGAGCAAGTGCCGATTCACCGCATCGCCGAAACCCTGGGCTTCAGCGAGACGGCGAGCTTCCGGCACGCCTTCCAGCGCTGGAGCGGCATGGCGCCGCGGCACTACCGCGGCTGATCGGCAGGCGCATGGCTTGGCCATATCCATCCCTTTTTGGCCACCCGCACCGTCCAGGCTCGCGCGCCGCGCCCAGCACAATGGCCGCACACCAGCGAACCGGAGACCCCACATGCTGACGATCTATTCCGATGACCACCGCTTGCACCACGGCCGCTGCGAGTTGATCGACGGCCAGCTGATGCCGTGCTTCGAGATGCCGTCGCGGGCCGACCACGTGCTCGAACGGGTCAAGACGCGCCAATTGGGCGAAGTGCGCGGCCCCACCGACTTCGGCCGAGCACCGCTGCAACGCATCCACAGCGCCGCCTACCTGGACTTCTTCGAAGGCGCCTGGGCGCGCTGGGCGCAGTTGGGCCGCGACGGCGACCTGCTGCCCTTCACCTGGCCGGCGCGCACCCTGCGCGCGCTCAAGCCCACCAGCCTGCTGGGCGAACTGGGCTATTACAGCTTCGACGCCGGCGCCCCGATCACCGCCGGCACCTGGCAGGCCGCCTACAGCGCCGCGCAAGTCGCGCTGACCGCCCAGGCCGCCATCGAACAAGGCGCCCCTGCCGCCTTCGCCCTTTGCCGCCCGCCGGGGCACCATGCCGCCGCCGAGGTGATGGGCGGCTACTGCTACCTGAACAACGCCGCCATCGCCGCCCAGGCCTTTCTCGACCAAGGCCGGCGCAAGGTGGCCATCCTCGATGTCGACTACCACCACGGCAACGGCACGCAAGACATCTTCTACGCCCGCAACGACGTGCTGTTCGCCTCGATCCACGGCGACCCCCAGGCCGAATTTCCGTTCTTCCTAGGCTATGCCGACGAAACCGGCGAAGGCGCAGGCCTCGGCTACAACGTCAACTATCCCCTGCCAGCCGGCAGCGACTGGACGGCCTGGAGCGCGGCCCTGGACCAGGCCTGCGAGCGCATCGCCGGCTTCGACGCGGACGTGTTGGTGGTCTCCCTGGGCGTAGACACCTTCAAGGACGACCCCATCTCGCAGTTCAAGCTCGACAGCCCCGACTACCTGGCCATGGGCGAGCGCATCGCCCAGCTCGGCAAGCCGACCCTGTTCGTCATGGAAGGGGGTTACGCGGTGGCGGAAATCGGTATCAACGCGGTCAATGTGCTGGAAGGTTTCCAGCGCGCGCAATCATCGGGAGCCTGAACATGCTGCGACGCACCTCTGTCTTCGCCCCGCTCCTCGCCGCCGGCCTGCTGCTCGGCGGCGCGCAAGGCGCCCAGGCCGAACAGCGCACCCTGCGCGTGTACAACTGGTTCGACTACATCACCCCGCAGACCCTCACCGACTTCAAGCAAAGCAGTGGGGTCAACCTGGTCTACGACATCTTCGACACCAACGAGGCCCTGGAAGCCAAGCTGCTGACCGGCAATTCCGGGTACGACGTGGTGGTGCCGTCCAACGTGTTCCTGGCCAAGCAGATCGAGGCCGGGGTGTTCCAGCCGTTGGACCGCAGCAAGTTGCCCAACTGGCAGCACCTGGACCCGGCCCTGATGAAGCTGATCGAAGGCAATGACCCGGGCAACAAATTCGCTGTGCCCTACATGTACGGCACGGTGCTGATCGGCTTCAACCCGGAAAAGGTCAAGGCCGCGCTGGGCGAGGCCGCACCGGTGGACAGCTGGGACCTGATCTTCAAGCCGGAGAACCTCTCCAAGCTCAAGGGCTGCGGCGTGGCGCTGCTCGACTCGCCCTCGGAGATCCTGCCCCTGGCCCTGGCCTACCTGGGCCTGGACCCCAACAGCAGCAACCCCGCCGACTACAAGAAGGCCCAGGACCTGCTGCTGGAGATCCGCCCCTACATCACCTACTTCCACTCCTCCAAATACATGGCCGACATCGCCAACGGCGACATCTGCGTGGCGGTCGGCTACTCGGGCAGCTTCTCCCAGGCCGCCAACCGCGCGCGCGAGGCCAACAACGGCGTGGTGGTGGACATGCGCCTGCCCAAGGAGGGCGCGCCGATCTGGTTCGACATGCTGGCCATTCCGAAGAACGCCGCCAACCCGGACGACGCCCACGCCTTCATCGACTACCTGCTGCGCCCCGAGGTGATCGCGCCGATCAGCGATTTCGTCGGCTACCCCAACCCCAACAAGGACGCCACAGACAAGGTCAGCCCGGCCATCCGCAACAACCCCAACCTGTACCCGACCGCCGAGGCGATGGCCAAGCTGTACACCCTGAAGCCCTTGCCGCGTGACGCCGAACGGGCACGGACGCGGGCCTGGACACGGATCAAGTCGGGCACCTGAAGCGCAGAGCAGGATGGCGGCTCGACTGGATGGGCTTGGCGCACGGCGTCGAGCCGCCGCCAGGCGCATCCGATAGGCGTTACACGCTTCTGGACACATTCGTCGAGGCCGGCAGGCATCGCCCGCAAGCCTTGGTCACCTACCTACGCCAGGCCTTGCGCAAGCGCATCAAGGCCTCGGCGACCTGCCCTTCCGGCACCGCTGCGAAGCCCAGCACCAGACCCGCCCGGGCATCGAGCGGCGTGTGGCTGTCTTCGAGCCAATAACCGCTCAGCGGATTGATCTCGACGTCCACCGCGGCCGCCTGTGCGACCAGTTCCTGCTCCCTGGCAAAGTTATCCACAACCAACCTCACATGCAGCCCTGCCGCGATGTCGGGCATGGCCGCCAGCCCGGGCACGTCCGCCGGCCAACCGGCCTTGAGTACGTTGCGCCGACTCAGCGCCGCCTTGCGCATGCGGCGGATGTGGCGCTGGAAATGCCCTTGAGCCATGAACTGCGCCATGACGCATTGGCTGCCGACCTCCGAATGCCGCACGGCCAAGGCCTTGGCCTGGCTGAAGGGCTGCACCAGACGCGGCGGCAACACCAGGTAGCCCAGGCGCAAGGCCGGGAAGGCGACCTTGCCGAAGGTGCCGATGTACAGCACACGTCCCTGCCGGTCCAGCGCCGCCAACGGCGCCAGGGGCGCGCCGCTGTAGCGGTATTCGCCGTCGTAGTCGTCTTCGACGACCCAGCCGTCCTGGCGCTCGGCCCAGGCCAGCAGTTCCAGGCGCCGGGCCAGGCTCAGGGTGACGCCGGTGGGGTATTGGTGCGCGGGCGTGACATAGGCCAAGCGGCAGTCGCCGAGCGCGGCCAGATGCGCGCAGTCCATCCCGTCCTCGTCCACCGGCACGCCCAGCACGCGGGCGCCGGCCAGGGCGAAGGCATTGCCTGCAGCGCGGTAGCCTGGGTTTTCCACAGCGACACGGTCGCCAGGCCGTACCAGCAGCTGTGCACAAAGGCTGATGGCTTGCTGCGAACCACTGGTGATCACAATTTGCTCAGCGGTGCAGGTGAGGCCACGCGAACGGCGCAAGTAAGTGGCGATCAGTTCGCGCAGGGCAGGTTCGCCTGCCGGGTCTCCATAGCCGAGCTGCGCAGGGTCGGGATTTCGCCAGAAACCCGCTTGCAGCTTGGCCCACACGTCGAACGGGAACAGATCGAAGGCCGGAACGCCCACGCGAAAAGCCCGTGGTTGACCTGCGCGCGGCAGTGGCAGGCGATGGTTTTTTAACCGGTTCAGGGGTTCATCGAGATCGCTCGAACTGGATGAATGCTCAGTATCAGATTCGCCAAATGTGGATAAACCTGTTGATAACCCACGGGATAACCCTGTGGACAGATGTGTGGATAGTTTTTCGAGGTGGCTGACGTACGTGCCGTCGCCCACCCGGCTTTCGATGAAGCCTTCGGCATATAGCTGATCGTAGGCGCGCATCACGCTGTTGCGTGACAGCCCCAGCATCTGCGCCAAGTCTCGAGTGGCCGGCAACCGCGTGCCGCTGCCCAGGCGGCCATCCAGCATGCGCTCGCGCAGGGCTTGGTAAAGCTGCTGGCTGAGACCGCGGCGGCGGTCGAGTACGAGCCCGGCTGGGTCGAAGGGCAACGCGTGGGTAAGCTGGCGCACAGGATTGGTCCTATGAAATCGATAGGTAATGGTGCTTATAACGAACCATTAGCCTGCCTAGGATGACCGCACTGCACAAGGATCCGGCGCCATGTATGCGAGCAAACCCCATCAGGAACACGATCTCGAACTTCTGCACAGGCACATGCTGGAAACACGGTTGGCGGTACTCGTCAGCCAGGGCCCCGAAGGGCTACAGGCGACCCACCTGCCGGTATTGGTGAAAACCGACGAAGGCCCGTTCGGCACGGTCTACGCGCACCTTGCCCGCGCCAACCCGCAGTGGCGCGCTTTCGCGCACGATCTCGAAGCGCTGCTGGTGTTTCCCGGCCCCGACGCCTATGTCAGCCCCGGTTACTACCCGAGCAAGGCTAACAACCCCAAGGTGGTGCCTACCTGGAACTACACCGCCGTGCATGCCCACGGCCCGGTCGAGGTGATCCACCAGGCGGCGCCACTGCTGGCCATCGTCAGCGAATTGAGCGAGCGCCACGAACGCTCACGGCCAGTGCCCTGGAACGTGACGGACGCACCCGCCGACTACCTCGAAGGCATGCTGCGCGCCATCGTCGGCATCCGCCTGCCCATCACCCGCTTGCAAGGCGCGCGCAAGCTCAGCCAGAACCGCTCGGCCGCAGACCTCGCCGGCGTGCGCGATGCGCTGAGCGCCAGCCCCGATCCTTTGAACAACGCACTCGCGGCGCAGATGCGCCCTCTCTAAGGAAGCACCCACATGCCGAACGTCACCCTACGCCCCGTCACCGCCGACGACCACGCCGACTGGCTGGCCCTGTGGCAGGCGTACCTGAAATTCTACGAAACCGACCTGGCCGACGAGATCAGCGCCAGCACCTGGCAACGCCTGCTCGATCCCAGCGAGCCGACCCATTCGGCGCTGGCCTGGGTCGATGGCGAAGCGGTGGGGATGGTCAACTGGATCTACCACCGTTCCAACTGGAGCATCGGCCACTCGTGCTACCTGCAAGACCTGTACGTCGATGCCCGGCAGCGCGGCCTGGGCATCGGTCGGCAGTTGATCGAGCACGTCTACCACACGGCCAAGGCGGCCGGTTGCGGCAAGGTGCACTGGCTGACCCACGAGACCAACGCCACCGCCATCGGCCTCTACGAGCAGGTGGCGGAGCGGCCGGGGTTCATCCAGTTCCGCCGCAACCTGTAGGGCTCAGCGCAGGTTGGCCTTGAGCTGGGCGATGTGCTCCGGGCCGA
The DNA here is from genome assembly GCF_002434265.1 of Pseudomonas sp. UBA6562. Taxonomy (GTDB): domain Bacteria; phylum Pseudomonadota; class Gammaproteobacteria; order Pseudomonadales; family Pseudomonadaceae; genus Aquipseudomonas. The sequence continues at coordinate 815,873 of NZ_DJJS01000006.1, forward strand.
TGCCGCAGCAGCCGCCCAGCAGGCTGGCGCCACGGGCGCGCCAGTCTTGGGTCCAGCGCAGGTAGCCGGGTGGGTCGAGGTCGTCGCGCAGTTCGTCCAGGCCGTCGTTGGCCGTGGCGTCCTTGGGTTGCGGTGGGAAGGCATTGGCGTAGGCGCCGATGGCGATGTCCGCGCCCAAGCGCTCGAACACCGCTCTGGCCGCATCGATGGCCGCGCCGATGACTTCGGGCTGGCTGCAGTTGAACAGCAAGGTCTGCACGCCCAGCTCGGCCACCGCCTCGGCCGCTGCGCTGACCGGCTCGCCGGAGCGCAGGCGCGGGGTGTCGTCGGTGTCTTCGTCCTGCAAGGTGAAGGAGACCCAGAACGGCTTGCCGTCTTGCGGCAGGCGCGCGCGGATGGCCTGCACCTCGGCGATGGCGCTCTGGGTCTCGGCCAGCCACAGGTCCACGTAGGGCGCCAGACCGCGCAGCAAAGGCGTCAGCACCTCGTCGACCCGCTCGGCGGTGTACAGGTCGGGACGGTAGGAGCCGAACAGCGGCGGCAGCGAGCCGGCCACGCGCACCGGCTGCGCGCCGATGTCGGCGGCAGCGCGGGCCAGTTGGCCTGCAGTCGCAGCCAGGGCCTGGCCTTCGGCGGCAAAACGCGCCTCACCAATGTGGAACGGCACCACGGCGTAGCTGTTGCTGGTGATGACGCTGGCGCCCGCTTCGATGTAAGCGCTATGGACCGCCACCACCGCTTCCGGCGCCTCGCTCAAGGCCAATGCCGACCACTCGGGCTGACGGAACGGTGCGCCACGGCGCTGGAGTTCGCGGCCCATGCCACCGTCGAGAATGATTAACGGACGTTCGCTCATATAATTTCCACTGCTATCGATATGAATAAAATTCACTAGTGACTTAATAGTTATAACTATTAAATATCGCCATTCGAATTTTTTAAAACTATTTCAGGTATATCCATGCGTTTTCCCGCCCTTCTGAGTGCAGGCCTGCTGGCCTTGAGCGTCGTGACCCAAGCCCACGCGGGCGAAACGCTGGAGCGGGTGGAATCGCGCAAGGAGCTGGTCAACGTGCTGATGGAGAGCTATCCGCCGTTTTCCTTCCTCAACGCGCAGAACCAGTTGGACGGTTTCGACGTGGACGTGGCCAAAGCCGTGGCCGACAAGCTGGGCGTCAAGCTGCGCCTGGAAACGCCTTCCTGGGACGTGATCGCCGCCGGGCGCTGGAGCGGCCGCTACGATATCTGCATCTGCTCGATGACGCCGAGCAAGGCGCGCGCGCAGGTGTTCGACTTCCCGGTGCAGTACTACGCCTCGCCTGCCGTGATCGTGGTCAACGCCAAGGACGAGCGCATCCACTCGGCCAAGGACCTCAATGGCTTGAAGGTCGGCCTGACCAGCGCGTCGAGCTATGAAAGCTACCTGAACAAGAACCTGGTGATCGAAGGCGCCGAAGACAAGAAGATCGATTACCCCTTCGACATGGTGCAGATCGCCCCCTACGACACCGACAACGTGGCCTTCCAGGACCTGGGCCTGGGTGCCGGCGTGCGCCTGGACGCCATCCTCACCAACCTGGTCACCGCCCAGCCGCGCCTGAACCAGGACAAACGCTTCAAGCTGGCCGGCGCGCCGCTGTACGAAGAGCCCAACTCGGTGGCCATCGAAAAGGGCGACCCCGAGTGGGACGCGAAGGTGCGTGCGGTGTTCGCCGAGCTCAAGGCCGACGGTACCTTGGCGCGCCTGTCGCAGAAGTGGATCGGTGCCGACATCAGTAAATGAGTAGCCATCGACCTCAATCGGGGCCTGGCGCGAACACGCCAGGCCCGCGCCTGTTCGGCTTCCGCACGCGCCTGTACCTGACCTGGCTGGCCTTGCTGGCGGTGTTCGTGGGGTTCTTCCTCAGCTTCGACCTGCAGTTCGCGATCATCGTCGAGAAGTTTCCCAACCTGGCGGGCTTCAAGCTCGGCCCCAATGGCTTCCTGCAAGGCGCGGCGCTGACGCTGTTCCTGTGCCTGTGCTCGATCGGGGTGTCGGTGGCCCTGGGCTTCGCCGCGGCGCTGGCGCGCTTGTCGCGCAGCGCGGTGCTGCTGGGCGTCGCCAGCTTCTACACCTCGTTCTTCCGCGGCACGCCGCTGCTGATCCAGATCCTGCTGATCTACCTGGGCCTGCCGCAGATCGGCCTGGTGCCGGGCGCGATCAGCGCCGGCATCATCGCCCTGTCGCTGAACTACGGCGCCTACCTCAGCGAGATCTTCCGCGCCGGCATCATCGGCGTCGCGCAGGGTCAGCGCCAGGCCGCCCTGGCCTTGGGCATGCGCCCCGGCACGATCTTCTGGCACGTCACCCTGCCGCAGGCCATGCGCACCATCATTCCGCCCACGGCCAACCAGTTCATTTCCATGCTCAAGGACTCGTCGCTGGTGTCGGTGATGGGCGTGTGGGAAGTGATGTTCCTGGCCCAATCCTACGGCCGCTCCAGCTACCGCTACCTGGAAATGCTGACTACCGCGGCGGTGATCTACTGGCTGTTGTCGATTGCGTTGGAGTTGGTGCAGGCAAGGCTGGAGCGGCATTTCGGCAAGGGGTATCAGCGCTAGGCGCTTGTCGAGCGAGCGAGCCCGACTGAACCTCACCGGATACGACTAGACCGCTTCACCACGCGATTGAGATCGTCCCTAACAAGGGACGAGAATTTCCGAAGAATACGCAAACCTGTGGGAGCGGCTTGAGCCGCGATGGCCGGCAAAGCCGGCCCAATCCAGGCGACACGCTTCCCTGACAGACCGCGGTGGCTGGCTTGGGCCTGCGGTGCAGGCCATCGCGGCTCAAGCCGCTCCCACAGGGTAAGCAAGCTCTTGAAGGTTACGCGTTCGTTAAGCGACCGGCTTGGCGCGTCAACGAGGGGTAGAAACTCAAATTCTGGATGGGGGTCGCCATTTCTTAACGATCAGCCGCTTGATGCGGCCAAGCGCTTCAGCGAAAAGCATCTGCTGGAGGCTTGACCAGAAACAAAGCATCAATACGGTTTCAACTGACCGGCACCAGCCTGCGCTTTCCCTTCATGACCTTTAGTGCAGGCCGCTATCAGCCTTCCACCTCCACCAGAATCTCCCCCGGCGTCACCCGATCGCCCTTGGCCACATGGATGGCCACGACCTTGCCCGCGATCGGCGCCTGGACTTCGGTTTCCATCTTCATGGCCTCGGTGATCAACACCGCCTGGCCGGCCTTGACCGTGTCGCCTTCCTTGACCAGCACGTCGACGATGTTGCCCGGCATGCTGGTGCTGACGTGGCCTGGGGCGCTGGCCTGCTTGCGCTTGCTGCCGCCGCCGCCGACGAACTCGTTGAGCGGCTCGAACACCACTTCTTCGGGCATGCCATCGATGGACAGGTAGAAGTGGCGCTTGCCCTCGGCCTTCACGCCGACGCCGGTGATGTCGACGCGGTAGGTCTCGCCGTGCACGTCGATGACGAACTCGGTCGGCACGCCCTCGCCGCCTGGCGCGGCCACGGCGCCGGCTTCCGGGATCGGCAGCAGCACTTCGGGCGTGAGGGTGCCGGCTTCGCGCTCTTCGAGGAACTTGCGCCCGATGTCGGGGAACATGGCGAAGGTCAGCACGTCTTCTTCCGAGTGCGCCAAGGCGCCGATGTCGCCGCGCAGCTTGGCCATCTCCGGCTTGAGCAGGTCGGCCGGGCGCACGTCGATCACCTCTTCGCTGCCGATGGCCTGGCGCCGCAGGCTTTCGCTGACCACGCCCGGCGCTTTGCCGTAGCCGCCTTGCAGGTACAGCTTCACTTCGTTGGTGATGGTCTTGTAGCGCTCGCCGGCCAACACGTTGAAGAACGCCTGCGTGCCGACGATCTGCGAGGTTGGGGTCACCAGCGGCGGGAAGCCCAGGTCTTCGCGCACCCGTGGGATCTCGGCCAGCACTTCGCCCATGCGGCTCAATGCGCCCTGCTCCTTGAGCTGGTTGGCCAGGTTGGAAATCATCCCGCCGGGCACCTGGTTGACCTGCACGCGGGTGTCCACGGCGGTGAATTCGCTTTCGTACTGGTGGTACTTCTTACGCACGGCGTAGAAGTACAGGCCGATTTCCTGCAACAGCTCCAGGTCCAGGCCGGTGTCGTATTCGCTGCCCTTGAGCGCCGCGACCATCGACTCGGTGCCGGGATGGCTGGTGCCCCAGGCGAAGCTGGAGATGGCAGTGTCGATGTGGTCGGCGCCGTTTTCCACGGCCTTGAGCTGGCACATGGCGGCCAGGCCCGCGGTGTCGTGCGAATGGATGAACACCGGCAGCGACTGCTCGGCCTTCAGCGCCTTGACCAACTCGCCGGTGGCGTAGGGGGTGAGCAGGCCGGCCATGTCCTTGATCGCGATCGAATCGCAGCCCATGGCTTCCATCTGCTTGGCCTGGGTGACGAAGGCCTCGATGGTGTGCACGGGGCTGACGGTGTAGGCGATGGTGCCTTGCGCATGCTTGCCGGAAGCCTTCACCGCCTCGATGGCCACGCGCAGGTTACGCACGTCGTTCATGGCGTCGAAGATGCGGAACACGTCGATGCCGTTGACCGCCGCCTTGGCCACGAAGGCTTTGACCACATCGTCACTGTAGTGACGATAGCCGAGCAGGTTCTGCCCGCGCAGGAGCATCTGCAGGCGCGTGTTGGGCAGCGCGGCGCGCAGCTTGCGCAGGCGCTCCCACGGGTCTTCCTTGAGGAAGCGCACGCAGGCGTCGAAGGTGGCGCCGCCCCAGACTTCCAGCGACCAGTAGCCGACTTTGTCGAGCTTGTCGCAGATCGGCAGCATGTCTTCGGTGCGCATGCGCGTGGCCAGCAGCGACTGGTGGGCGTCGCGCAGGATGGTGTCGGTTACGTGGATCTTCTTGGACATTCTTATCTCCTTTGAGCGGCAGGCTCTTTGGCTGCGAGCGGCCGGTCGACGCGGACCGGCTTCGACCTGCGGCCAGGCGCATGCCGCTCGAATCTCATAGGCCTGCGTGGGCGGCGATGGCGGCGGCGATGGCCAGGGCCAACTCTTCGGGTTTGCGCTTGATCGAGTAGTTGGTCAGTTCGGGGTGGGCTTCGACGAAGCTGGTGTTGAACTGGCCGCTACGGAATTCCGGGTTGCGCAGGATTTCCTGGTAGTACGCGGCGGTGGTCTTGACCCCTTGCACGCGCATGTCGTCCAGGGCGCGCAGGCCGCGGTCCATGGCTTCTTCCCAGGTCAGCGCCCAGACCACCAGTTTCAGGCACATGGAGTCGTAGAACGGTGGGATGGTGTAGCCGGTGTAGATCGCCGTGTCGGTGCGCACGCCCGGCCCGCCGGGGGCATAGTAGCGGGTGATCTTGCCGAAACTGGGCAGGAAGTTGTTCTTCGGGTCTTCGGCGTTGATGCGGAACTGCAAGGCGAAGCCGCGGTGGACGATGTCTTCCTGCTTGACCGACAGCGGCAGGCCCGAGGCGATGCGGATCTGCTCGCGGACGATGTCGATGCCGGTGATTTCTTCGGTGATGGTGTGCTCGACCTGCACCCGGGTGTTCATCTCCATGAAATACACCTCGCCATCGGCGAGCAGGAACTCCACGGTGCCGGCGTTCTCGTAGTTCACCGCCTTGGCCGCGCGCACCGACAGGTCGCCGATGTAGGCGCGCTGCTCCGGGGTCAGCTGCGGGCTGGGGGCGATCTCGATGAGCTTCTGGTTGCGGCGCTGGATCGAGCAGTCGCGCTCGAACAGGTGCACCACGTTGCCGAAGCTGTCGCCGAGGATCTGCGCCTCGATGTGCTTGGGGTTGACGATGCACTTTTCCAGGAACACTTCGGCCGAGCCGAAGGCCTTGGTGGCTTCGGAAATCACCCGGGGGAAGTTCTGCTCCAGCTCTTCGCGGCTGTTGCAGCGGCGGATGCCGCGCCCGCCGCCGCCGGAGGTGGCCTTGAGCATCACCGGGTAGCCGATGCGCTCGCCTTCGCTCAGGGCCTCGTGGATGTCCGCCACGTTGCCTTCGGTGCCAGGGGTGACCGGCACCCCGGCGGCGATCATGGCGCGGCGCGCTTCGGTCTTGTCGCCCATGCGGCGAATGACCTCGGCGGCAGGGCCGATGAACTTGATGCCGCGCTCGGCGCAGATTTCCGCGAGCTCCGCGTTTTCCGAGAGGAAGCCGTAACCCGGGTGCAGCGCGTCGCAGCCGGTCTCCACCGCCAGGTTCACCAGCTTGCGCGGGTTCAGGTAACCGGCCAGAGGCTCGGCGCCGATGCCATAGGCCTCGTCGGCACGCTTGACGTGCAAGGCGTGGCGGTCGGCATCGGAATAGATCGCTACCGAGCGGATACCCATCTCGGCACAGGCCCGCACGATGCGGACCGCAATTTCACCCCGGTTGGCGATCAGGATTTTTTTTATCACTTGGAGTCTTCCCAAAGCCGTGGAACGTAACGAGCCGCCTAGGCGCTCGACGCGTGACCGGATGTTTCAGCCGGTCGCGTCTGCAACGTAGCGCTGTGGGACGATAAACAAAAATCAATATTTGTTAGGCCATGCATTAGGCAAAGCTTATAGTCGCTGCACAATTCATGGCCCCGGGCTTGTATAAAATGCGTAAGTCATTGATGCGTATGACGTTGCGTCAATTGCAGATTTTCAATGAGGTGTGCGACCTGCGCTCTTATAGCCGCGCCGCCGAAGAAATGTCGCTGACCCAACCCGCCGTCAGCTTGCAGATTCGCCAGCTCGAAGAGCTGGTCGGGCAGCCGCTGTTCGAGTACGTCGGCAAGAAGCTCTACCTCACGGAGGCGGCCGAAGCCCTGCAACGCGCCAGCCGCGACATCTTCGGCCGCCTGGAAAGCTTCGACATGCAACTGTCGGACATGCAGGGTTCGCTGCAGGGCCAGTTGAAGCTGGCGATCGAATCCAGCGCCAAGTACTTCGTGCCGCACGTGTTCGCCGCCTTCAAGCAGCGCCACCCGGAGGTGAACCTGACGCTGACGGTGGTCAATCGCGCACAGGCCATCCGGCGCCTGTCGGACAACCGCGACGACCTGCTGATCATGTCGATGGTGCCCCAGGACATGGGCCTGGATTTCCTGCCCTTCCTGAACAACCCGATCGTCGCCGTGGCGCCTAACGACCATCCGTTGAGCCAACGTGAAACGCTGCGCTTGCAGGACCTGGAGCCCTACACCCTGCTGGTGCGCGAGCAAGGTTCGGGCACGCGCAAGGCCTGCGAGGAGTACTTCAAGGAAAAGCGCGTGCACTTCACCGACACGCTGGAGGTGGCCTCCGGCGAAGCGCAGCGCGAGTGCGTGGTGGCGGGGTTGGGCATCGCCCTGCTGACGCGGCATGCGGTGAGCCTGGAGCTGGCGCGGGGCCTGCTTACGGAGCTGGCGGTGGAGGAGTTGCCGCTGTACCGCAGTTGGTGCGTGGTGCAGTCCAAGGCCAAGCGCCAGTCGCCGGTGGCCCTGGCCTTCGCAGCGTTCATCCGCGGCGAGCGGGCGCTGATCAGTGGGATTGTCGAACGCTTCTCGGGGACGCCGCCGTCACCTGCCAGGGGCTGATCTCGGGCGCGTCGGGGAAGTAGGCGATGTCGTGCAGCAGTTGGCGCTGGTCGCAGTAGCTTTCGATGGCACGGCGGTATTCCATGCGGCGCTGGTCGCGCTCTTGCTGCTTGCGCGACTTGGCGTTGGGTGGGTACGAACCGTCTTGTTCACGAACCATGGCCTGTCTCCCAGAATGGATGCGGGAGCTCAGCCTGGCGCAGGGCCTTGACGGTTTGATGCCAGACCGGTGACAGAATCGTGAAATGCGCCGTTTAAGCGGATTTTTGCGACGAGCCGCGTCGGCTCAATCTTCGACCGTTTTGATCGACTTAGGCGACAGCCGCAGGCTGCGCAAGCTGCGCTTGACGCTCTTGAGGTGGTTGACCAGGCTCGGCCCGCGGGCCATGGCCACGCCCATGGCCAGCACGTCGATGACCACCAGGTGGGCGATGCGCGAGGTCAGCGGGGTGTAGATTTCGGTGTCTTCGTGCACATCGATGGCCAGGTTGACCGTCGACAGCTCGGCCAGCGGCGTCTGGCTCGGACACAGGGTGATCAGGTTGGCGCCGGTTTCGCGCACCAGGTTGGCGGTGATCAGCAGATCCTTGGAGCGGCCGGACTGGGAAATGCACACCGCGACGTCGCCGGGTTTGAGGGTGACCGCCGACATCGCCTGCATGTGCGGGTCGGAATAGGCCGCAGCACTGAGCAGCAAGCGGAAGAACTTGTGCTGGGCATCGGCCGCCACCGCGCCGGACGCGCCGAAACCGTAGAACTCCACGCGCTGGGCCTGGGCCATGGCCTGCACGGCCCGCTCCAGCGCTTCCGGGTCCAGGTGCTCGCGCACTTCCATGAGAGTATGCAGGGTGGTGTCGAAGATCTTCAGGCTGTAGTCGGCGACCGAATCGTCTTCATGGATCGCGAACTGCCCGAAGCTGGCGCCCGCCGCCAGGCTTTGCGCCAGCTTGAGCTTGAGGTCCTGGAACCCGGTGCAACCAATCGCCCGACAGAAACGCACGATGGTCGGCTCGCTGATACCGACGTTGTGCGCCAGGTCGGCCATCGAGCTGTGCATGACGGCGGCGGGGTCCAGCAGCACGTGGTCGGCGACCTTGAGCTCGGATTTACGCAGCAGATGGCGCGATTGGGTGATGTGTTGCAGCAGATTCACGGGCGGGACTCGCAAAGGATCGACAGGCAGAATGTAGCTTTCTTGTAGTTATACTACATGCCTGCCGAAGCGCCCAGTTAAACCCACCTGGCACTTTGTCCAGGCCCTGCGGCCTGCGCCCGCCGACCTCAAGGCGATCAACGGCTGCCTCCTACCGCGAATAATTCGCCTCCGGGCGTTTGCCCCGCCCCTGCCCCGGCCCTAGAATGGCCGGATGCCTAACGACGACCTCTCTCTGCTTCTCAACTCCCTCAACGACGCCCAGCGCCAGGCCGTAGCGGCCAAGGTCGGGCGGCAATTGGTGCTGGCCGGCGCCGGCTCCGGGAAAACCCGCGTGCTGGTGCATCGCATCGCCTGGTTGATCCAGGTCGAGCACGCCTCGCCGCATTCGATCCTGTCGGTGACCTTCACCAACAAGGCCGCCGCCGAAATGCGCCAGCGGATCGAACAGCTGATGGGTATCAACCCGGCCGGCATGTGGGTCGGCACCTTCCACGGCCTGGCCCACCGCCTGCTGCGCGCGCACTGGCAGGAAGCGCGCCTGGCGCAGAACTTCCAGATCCTCGACAGCGACGACCAGCAACGCCTGGTCAAGCGGGTGATGCGCGAACTGGGCCTGGAAGAGCAGAAATGGCCCGCGCGCCAGGCGCAGTGGTTCATCAACGGGCAGAAGGACGAAGGCCTGCGCCCGCAACACATCCAGGCCGGCGGCGACCTGTTCCTGGCCACCATGCGCGAGGTCTACACCGCCTACGAGCTGGCCTGCGAGCGCGCCGGGGTCATCGACTTCGCCGAGCTGCTGCTGCGCGCCCTCGACCTGTGGCGCGACAACCCCAGCCTGCTGCAGCACTACCAGCGGCGCTTCCGTCACCTGCTGGTGGACGAGTTCCAGGACACCAACGCCGTGCAGTACGCCTGGCTGCGCCTGCTGGCCAAGGGCGGCGACAGCCTCATGGCGGTGGGCGACGACGACCAGTCGATCTACGGCTGGCGCGGCGCCAAGATCGAGAACATCCACCAGTACACCGCCGACTTCCCCGACGCCGAGCTGATCCGCCTGGAGCAGAACTACCGCTCCACCGGCGGCATCCTCAAAGCCGCCAACGCCCTGATCGTCAACAACAGCGGGCGTCTGGGCAAAGAGCTGTGGACCGACATGGGCGAAGGCGAGCCGCTGACCCTGTACGCCGCCTACAACGAGCACGACGAAGCGCGCTACGTGGTCGAGACCATCGAGAGCATCATCAAGCAGGGCAGCAAGCGCAACGACATCGCCATCCTCTACCGCTCCAACGCCCAGTCGCGGGTGCTCGAAGAGGCGCTGCTGCGCGAGCGCATCCCCTACCGCATCTACGGCGGCCAGCGCTTCTTCGAGCGCGCCGAGATCAAGAACGCCATGGCCTACCTGCGCCTGCTCGAAGGCCGTGGCAACGATGCGGCGCTGGAGCGGGTGATCAACGTGCCGCCGCGCGGCATCGGCGAGAAGACCGTCGAGGCCATCCGCGAACACGCCCGCCACAGCCAGGTGTCGATGTGGGAGGCCATGTGCCAACTGCTCGCCGGCAAGGGCCTCAAGGGCCGCGCGGCCGGCGCCCTGGGCGCCTTCATCGAGCTGCTCGAGCAACTGGCGGCGAAAGTGGCCGACATGCCGCTGTACCTGATGACGCAAACGGTCATCGAGCAGTCCGGGCTGATCGTCTATCACCAGGAAGAGAAAGGCGAAAAGGGCCAGGCACGGGTGGAAAACCTCGAGGAACTGGTCAGCGCGGCGCGCAACTTCGTGCCCAGCGCCGAAGACGCCGAACTCACCGAGCTGTCGGCCTTCCTCGGCCACGCGTCGCTGGAGGCCGGCGACGCCCAGGCCGAAGAGCACGAAGACAGCGTGCAGCTGATGACCCTGCACAGCGCCAAGGGCCTGGAATTCCCCCATGTGTTCCTGGTGGGCCTGGAAGAAGGCCTGTTCCCGCACAAGATGAGCCTGGAAGAGCCGGGGCGCCTGGAAGAGGAACGCCGCCTGGCCTATGTGGGCATCACCCGGGCCATGCGCCAGCTGGTGATGACCTACGCCGAGACCCGCCGGTTGTATGGCAGCGAAACCTACAACAAGGTGTCGCGCTTCGTACGCGAAATTCCGCCTGGGCTGGTGCAGGAAGTGCGTCTGTCGAATTCGGTCAGCCGCCCTTTCGGTGCCACCGCCACGCCGGCCAGCAGCCTGTTCGCCAACGCCAGCATTCCGCAGACCGCCTTCACCCTGGGTCAGCGCGTGCAGCACTCGGTGTTCGGCGAGGGCGTCATCCTCAACTTCGAGGGTTCCGGTGCCCAGGCGCGGGTGCAGGTCAACTTCGACGAAGGCAGCAAATGGCTGATGTTGGGCTACGCCAAACTCGAGCCGGTCTGATCGGATGACGGGGGCTGAGGAGTTTTCCTACGCCCCTGTCAGATTGGCCTTTCATAGATTTAGGCAAAAGCTCGTAACACTCCGGCGCTGGTCAGCGGTCTAGCAACCTGTGCACCATTCGCGCGTGCAATCCACAAGACGGGAAATCCCACTTATGCAACGTTTTCTTAGCATCGCCTTGGCCCTGTGCCTTGGCCTGACGCTGAGCGTCGATGCCAACGCCAAGCGGTTCGGCGGCGGCAAGAGCTCAGGCGCCGCGCCCATGCACCAGACTCGCCAGGCAGCCCCTGCCTCGCCTGCTCCAGGTGCCGCAGCCACCGCACCAGGCCGCGCCCCTGCGGCGGCCAGCGGCGCTTCGCGCTGGCTCGGCCCTCTGGCCGGTATCGCCGCCGGCGGCCTGCTGGCTTCCATGTTCATGGGTGATGGCTTCCAGGGCATGCAGCTGTTCGACATCCTGATCATGGGCCTGATCGCCTTCCTGGTGTTCCGCTTCATCGCCGCCCGCCGCCGCAAGCAGCAGGCCGACATGGCCCCTGCCGGCCACGCGCCGTACCAGCGCGAAGCGCACCAGCCCGTACAGCAGCCTACCTTCGGTGGTGGCAGCGCCGCCCCGGCGCCGACGATCAACGCCCCGGCCTGGTTCAACGAAGCCAGCTTCCTGGCCGCTGCCCGCTCGCATTTCCAGACCTTGCAGCAGCATTGGGACGGCAACGAGATGGACAAGATCGCCGAGTTCGTCACCCCGCAACTGCTCGAGTCGCTCAAGCGTGAACGCGCCAGCGAAGCCGAGGGCTTCAAGTCGACCTACATCGACGACCTCGACGTGCAGCTCGACGGTGTCGACGACCGTGCCGACATGACCATCGCCACCCTGACCTTCCGTGGCGTGGCCAAGACCTCGCGCTTCGAGCAGGGCGAGGCGTTCAGCGAAAGCTGGCACATGCAGCGCGCACAGGGCGAAAACCAGCCTTGGCTGCTCGCCGGTATCCGCCAGAACGGCTGATCCAGAGCGCTCCACACAAAACCCCCGGGTCGCTCCCGGGGGTTTTTTGCTTTAAGCCCAGCGGGTGACTAGGGTATAACCCGCTGCATTGCCAACCAGGTTAGAGGATGTAAACCGTGGAAGAAGTGATCGAACAGCTCCGTGAAGCCAACGAGCCCGTGCCCGTGCCCCTGGAGCTTCCCGACGAAGACCAGCTGGTCGAAATCGAAGAACAACTGTTCATCAACATTCCTTTCGTGTTCAAGGAATTCCTGCTGCACGTCAGCGACGTGGTCTATGGCTCCCTGGAGCCGGTCACCGTCACCGACCCGCAGTCGCACACCTACCTGCCCGACGTGGCCTCCAATGCCTGGGATATCGGCGTGCCGCGTGAGCTCATCCCGCTGTGCCAGGACGGGGACGACTACTACTGCGTGGAAGAAGACGGCACCGTGGTGCTGTGGAGCGGCGAAGAGGAACTGGTCCTCGAAGAGAGCTGGGAGTCGGTCTGGCACTGGGCGCGGGACGTCTGGCTGGAAAGCTGATACCCGGCAGCATGAAGAAGGCCCCGTATCACGGGGCCTTCGTGCCTCTCAGGAGTGGGACTGGTCGCGGTTGTTCTCCAGCGTCTCCAGCAAGGCGATCTGCATGCGCGTGTGCACGCGGATGAACCAGCGCCACAGCACCGCCACCACCACGGCCGCCACCACTGCGATGATCAGCAGCAGCTCGCTGGTCGGCAGAATGCTGGCCGACAGCGCCGAGAGCAGGAAGAAGATCACCAGCAACGACAGCAGCGGAATGACCTCGGCGACGACCCGCCGCACCCGCTGGGTATGCCGCCCCGCCATGTCGGGCGTGACGCCCATTTCCGCCAGCAGCATCGACAGCGCCTTGAGCTTGCGGTACGCGGCGATCAGGAACGGCAGCGACAGCAGCAGCGCCGCGCCCCAGATCAGCCCCTTCTGCTGCCCGACATCGCTCACCCACTGGCTAAGCCACAGGCCCAGGCGGTTGGCGAAGTAGCCGCCGCTGAAGAAGATGGCGATCACCAACGCCAGGTTCACCCCCACCTGCAACAGGATGCGCCGGATCATCGCCGCCAACATCGCGCCCTCGCCCTGCGGCTGGATGCTGCGCAGCCACTCGCCATACAGCGACAGCACCCGGCCGAGACGTTTGGGCATCGCCCTGCCCAGCTTCAGCGACAACGGGTCGGCGGCGCGGATCAGGTACGGCGTGAGCAAGGTGGTGATGGCCGATACCGCTACGGCCACCGGGTAGAGGAAGTCGCTGGTCACTTGGAGTGTCATCCCCAGCGCCGCGATGATGAAGGAAAACTCGCCGATCTGAGACAGGCCCATGCCCACCCGCAGCGAGGTGCGGCCATCGTTGCCGGCGATGAACGCGCCCATGCCGCACGACAGCATCTTGCCGAGCACCACCGCACAGGTGATGACCACGATGGGCCAGGCGTAGTCGACCAGCACTTGCGGGTCGATCATCAGGCCGATGGCGACGAAGAAGATCGCGCTGAACAGGTCGCGCACCGGCTCGATCAGCCGTTCGATCTTCAGCAGCTGGCGCGACTCGGCCATGATCGCGCCGATCAGGAAGGCGCCCAGCACCATGCTGTATTCGAGTTTGACCACCAGCAGGCAGAAGCCGAAGCACAGGCCCAGCACGGTGATCAGCAGCATTTCGTTGCTTTCGAACTTGGCCACGTAGGCCAGCAGGCGCGGCACCAGCAGGATGCCGATGACCAGCGCCACGACCATGAACAGCGACAGCTTGCCGACCGTGGAGAACACCTCGCCCGAGCTGACCGTGCCGCTGACGGCGATGCCCGACAGCAAGGCGATGATGCCGATGCCGAGAATGTCTTCGACGATCAGCACACCGAAGATCAGTTGCGCGAAGCGCTCGTTCTTCATCTTCAGGTCGTTGAGCGCCTTGACGATGATGGTGGTCGAAGAGATCGCCAGGATGGCGCCGAGGAACAGCGAATCCATGGTGCTCCAGCCGAACCAGCGGCCGATCTCGAAACCGATCCAGATCATCAGGACGATTTCCAGAAACGCTGCGATGAACGCCGTGGCGCCCACCCTGAACAGCTTGCGCAGGCTGAACTCGAGCCCTAAGCAGAACATCAGGAAGATCACCCCCAGTTCGGCCAGGATCTTGATGGTGTCTTCGTCGTGGATCAGGCCGAAGGGCGGGGTGTGCGGTCCGATGATGAAGCCGGCGACGATGTAGCCGAGCACCACCGGTTGCTTGAGCCGGTGGAACAGGATCGTCACTACCCCGGCGACCAGCATGATCACCGCCAGATCCTGGATGAAGCTGATGGCATGCATGGCGTGGTTCTCCTTGTTCGATGCACGAAACCGGTCCCAGCGCTGCCCAGGCCATGGGCGATGCCGAGTACAAAGTGTTCTGGGAATGGTAAGCCCATGTTGCATGGGCGCAGTCAGGGTAACATCGCACCCTGCCGCGAACGGCCGGTGCAATATGCCGAAACAGATCGCTTGCCCAGGGCCTTTGAAAGGCCGGGCGTGACGCGCCCGTGACGCCCAGCGTCCGGTATCAGAATCCACACGATGAAGGGGAAGCCTGTGCCTTCGACTACACCGCCCCGATCCACGCAACCCCCTCAAGAGCCGCTTATGGAACCTGGAAACGCCCAGTTGACGATGACTGTCCTGATGACACCGGACATGGCCAACTTCTCCGGCAACGTCCACGGCGGCACGCTGCTCAAGTATCTCGACGAAGTGGCCTACGCCTGCGCCAGCCGCTATGCCGGCAGCTATGTGGTGACCTTGTCGGTGGACCAGGTGATCTTCCGCGAGCCGGTGCACGTCGGTGAGCTGGTGACCTTCCTGGCCTCGGTCAACTACACCGGCAACACGTCCATGGAAGTGGGGATCAAGGTGGTGACCGAGAACATCCGCCAGCGCTCGGTGCGCCATTCCAACAGCTGCTTCTTCACCATGGTCGCGGTCGACGACCAGCGCCGCCCGGTGCCGGTGCCGCCCCGCCAGCCCCAGGACAGCGAAAGCAAGCGGCGTTTCCTGCAAGGCCAGCAGCGCCGACAGATCCGCCAGGAACTGGAGCAGCGCTACAAAGACCTGAAAACCGACGGCGTTTAAACCGCCAGCGGCGTGGCCTCGAAGCGCACCCGCGGGTGGGCGATGCGGTCCTGGGCGCGCACCAGTTGCAGCTCGTAGCTGGCGCAGGCCTGGGTTTCCAAGAGCACTTCGTGCACGGCCGAAGCGGCGAACTCGAAGGCCTGCACCCAAGAGTCGCCGAGCAGCACGCGGGCCAGGAACAGGCCCGAGGTCAAGTCGCCCACGCCCACCGGCTGGCGCGGGAAGGCCAACAGCGGCCGGCGCAGGTGCCAGGTGTGCTCGGCGGTCACCAGCAGCATCTCGAAGGCATCGGCGGCGCGCCCTGGATAGGCCAGGTGCTTGACCAGCACCACCTGGGGGCCGCGCGCCAGCAGGCTGCGGGCCATGCCGACGCAGTCTTCCAGGGATTGCGCACGGCGGCCGCAGAAAGTGTCCAGTTCCAGTTGGTTGGGGCACAGGATGTCGGCCTTGGCCAAGGCATGCTCCAGCAGGAAGTCGCTGACCGCCGCCGGCACACTGCAGCCCTTCTCCGCATGGCCCATCACCGGGTCGCACAGGTACAGCGCCTTGGGGTTGCTGGCCTTGATGCGCTCGACCCCGGCCAGGATTGCCCGGCCCTGCTCGGCGCTGCCCAGGTAGCCCGACAGCACGGCATCGCATTCGCCCAGCTCGCCGATGGCGCTGATGCCTTCCACAAGCGCCGGAATCTGCGCCGGCGCCAGCACTTCCCCGGCCCACTGGCCATACTGCG
The DNA here is from genome assembly GCF_002434265.1 of Pseudomonas sp. UBA6562. GTDB lineage: Bacteria > Pseudomonadota > Gammaproteobacteria > Pseudomonadales > Pseudomonadaceae > Aquipseudomonas. The sequence goes on from NZ_DJJS01000006.1 coordinate 831,843, forward strand.
TGTGGTTGGAGAACTGCACGGTGTTGAGCGGCCAGACGTTCACCCCCAGGCGCTGCATCGGGAACACCGCCGCGCTGTTGCCAGCGTGGCCGAACACGACGTGGGACTGGATGGCGAGCAGATGCGGTGTACGTTTCATGCAGGGATTTCCAAAACGGTGAGGATTCGCGCCGCGCAGTATGAACCCCAAGACCACCTGTACGACAGGCCGGCGACGCAGTTAAGCTGCGCCGTCCCGTTTGGAGCCGAGCCCATGTTGACCCTGGAAAACCTTTTCGTCCTGATGCTGCTGGCCAGCGCCGGCGCGTGGATCTGGCACAACCACGGGCTGCGGGAAAAAGCGCTGGAACGGGTCAAGCAGCATTGCGCCAAGCTCGACCTGGAACTGCTCGACGATGCCGTGGCGCTCAAGCGCATCGGTTTCGCCCGCGACGCCAAGGGCAGAAAACGCCTGGCGCGCATCTACAACTTCGAATTCACCGTGACCGGCGAGCAACGCCATCCGGGGGTGGTCACGCAGTTCGGTGCCCACACGATGCAGATCGAGCTGGCGCCCTACCCCTTCGATACCCAAACGCCGCCCAGCAGCGTGCCCAAAGCCGACAACGTCGTGGAGATGCAGCAGTGGCGTCGCCAGCACGACCGCTGGCAGCCCTGAGGGTTACGGTAGCAGGCAGACGGTGAAGGCCCGGGTCAGACATTCGGCATCTTGGGGCTGATCGAAAATCAGCTCGAGGCGGGTGTCGTTGCGCCAGTGGCTGGTCTGCCAATTGACAGGGTCGGGCGCCAAGCCGTTGCAGGATGTCCATCCAGCCTCGCTGTGGATAACCCCCTTGGCGCGTTTCCAAGGCTGTCGTTCGAGCATGGCCCGAATACGTTCGCTGGAAAACTGCCGGCTCGGGTGCCAACGCCAGCCTATGCTCCAACCGCCCTCGCCTGCGGAAGTCTGCACGATAGGGTTGTGGATATCTCTCCACAGCGTGCCCCTACCCGGAGCATTATCCACAGCCGCATCGAATGCCGAATTCGCAGCAGAATGAATCGATTCCGCAAAAGGCAGGTTGTGGAAAACCATCTCCCCATGATTTGTCCACAACCTCTCTATCTCAGGCAGCTCAGCAGTTATCAACAGCCGCTGCGAATCACCCACAGCGTCCGACTTGTTGATAACTAGTAAACCGGCTTCGCCCAGCGCCTGCGCATGGACCTCTGGCAAGGGTTCGTCCCGTGCCAATGCCTGCGCATCCAGCACCATGACCATCGGCTGAACCGCCAGCACGCCGCGCCAAGGCGCCTGGCGCAGCTGCTCCAGCAATTGCAGGGGATGGCCAAGGCCGGAGGGCTCGATGAACAGCCGGTGTGGCTTGATGCGCCTTAAAAGCCGCCCCAAACCGACCTGGAACGGCACACCGTTGACACAGCACAGGCATCCGCCCGCCACTTCCGCGATTTGCAGCCCTGGCTCGTCGCGGCTGAGCAAGGCGGCGTCCAGCCCCACTTGGCCAAACTCGTTGATCAACACCGCCCAACGCTCCTGCGCCGGACGCTGCGCCAACAGGCAGCGCAGCACGCTGGTCTTGCCGGCGCCCAAAGGGCCGGCGATGAGATGGGTAGGAATGTTCTGGAGCATGGTCGCAGCCGTGGATAAAGTTATCCCCAACTATGGCGGATCATGCCAGCCAGTCAAGACTTAGCAGCAAACGGCGTTCGCCCACAGAGGTATCGGGCGATCTGTGGATAATTCCATGCCCTTCATTTCCCTGGAATTTTTCGCCTTTGAGGATGGCTACATCGCCTGTACACAGCCTCTGAATCTTATCCACAGGGGCTGGGGAGGCCTGCAAACGCGTACGGTCCAGGCACCCCTCCGGCAACCATTCGCTGCCCGCACCCACATAGGTGCTCAGCAATCGCAAGGGAACATGGTCGACATGGAGGCGCGGACACATGGCACCTTCCAGCACCTTCAAGCGCACCCCCACCCGCCGCGCCCCGAGCAGGCAGGTGTAGGCTTCCACCAACCAGGTGACGTCGGCGACGAAGGCTTCGTAGCCATGCACATCGGCAGCGCCTGCAAGCAGCCCCGACAGCACCGGCGTACGCTGCTCGTCGACCTCGATGACGCGCTCGTCGAATAGGGGTCGCTCCAAGCCGATCACCAAGGCGGCGAAGTCTTCCACCTGGGGCGGCAACTGGCGCTGCCAGACCGCCAGGTTGACCTCGTCGCGCAAAATCTCGGTCAGCACCTGCGGCGAGCGGTCGAACACTTGGTAGACGTCGCGGTAACGCGCTTGGGCGATCATGCGGCCGCCTCCTCGGTCCAGGGCCCGAAAGGATCGTCCAGGCGCAGCCAGGCCATGGGGCCGGCCGCCATTTCGCTTTCGCTCAACAGGCAGGCCTCCAGGTCGGTGGATAACCGTTCGAAGTCGATGCCCTGGCCGATGAACACCAGCTCCTGACGGCAATCGCCCACGTCGGGCGTCCAGTGCTTGAAGATCTCGGCGGCCTCGTCGCGGTCTTGCGGCCATTGCGCGCGCGGCACGAAACGCCACCAGCGTCCGGCCAGACCATGGCGCATCATGCCGCCGGCCTGCGACCAGCTGCCGGCTTCCTGGTACTTGCTGGCCAGCCAGAAGAAACCTTTGGAGCGCAGCAGCCGACCGTTGTGCCACGGCTGGTGGATGAAGTCGTAGAAGCGCTGCGGGTGGAAGGGGCGGCGGGCCTGCCAAGTGGTGGCGGCGATGCCGTAGGCCTCGGTCTCGGGCACATGTTCGCCGCGCAGCTCTTGCAGCCAACCCGGCGCCTGCGAGGCCTGCTCGAAGTCGAACAGCCCGGTGTCGAGTATCCGCGCCAGCGGCACCTGGCCCATGACCATGGGCAGCACCTGCGCGCGCGGGTTGAGGCGCTGCACGATGGCGGTGAGTTCTTCGCGCTCGTGCTGGCTGACCAAGTCGATCTTGCTCAACAGGATCACGTCGGCGAACTCCACCTGCTCGATCAGCAGGTCGCTGATGGAGCGTTCGTCGTCTTCGCCCAGGGTCTCGCCACGGCTGGCCAGGGCCTCGGCGCCTTGGTAGTCGGCCATGAAGTTGAGCGCATCGACCACGGTGACCATGGTGTCGAGCCGGGCGAGGTCCGACAGGCTACGGCCCTGTTCGTCGCGAAAGGTGAAGGTCTCGGCCACCGGCAACGGCTCGGAGATGCCGGTGGATTCGATCAGCAGGTAATCGAAGCGTCCCTCCTGGGCCAGGCGCGCCACCTCTTCGAGCAGGTCTTCGCGCAAGGTGCAGCAGATGCAGCCGTTGCTCATCTCCACCAGCTTCTCTTCGGCGCGGTTGAGGCTGACGTTGCGCTGCACGTCGCTGGCGTCGATGTTGATTTCACTCATGTCGTTGACGATCACGGCCACGCGCAGTTGCTCGCGATTGCGCAGTACATGGGTGAGCAACGTGCTTTTGCCGGCGCCGAGAAAGCCGGACAGTACGGTGACGGGTAGACGGTTGGACATGCGTGGGCCTCATCGACAGGCGCATTCGAACGATGCGTTTGTAATACGTTATAATATAACAATACAATAGCGCAAAGCCGTTTCTGTCCGATAGAACCTTTGGTGCCGACATGCTTCTGCGTCCCTTGCTCGTGCCGCTGCTGTTGCTCTCGCTGTGCCCGTTGGCCCACGCCTTGCCCCACGCCGATCTGCCGCTATGCACTCGTTCCGCCACGCTGGTGGCCTGCAAGGATGGCCGCGGCAACTATTACAGCGTGCGCAGCGTCGGCACCACGCTGTACTTGCGCGGCTACGACGCAGTGGGCAGACGCTTGTGGTCGCAAACCAACGAGCGCCACGGCCCCTTAACCTTTTTCACCGGCCTGGCCTCCGACGGCGAAGCCTGGGTGGGCTACAGCCGGCGCGTCGGTTGGACGTCCAGCAGCCGGGTTTCCAGCTCCACTGGGCAACGTTTCAATCTGCATTGCAGCTTGATCGGCGGCTGCCGTTGATTTCCTTTTCGTAGCAGGTGTTTTTATGACCAGCCTTGTGCTCCCTGACGTTGCCGCCCAAACCGCATTTTCCGCCACAACACTGAGTTGGGTAGGTATGTATGGAATCGCTTTGCCAATCCAGTTCCACGACCAACGCTTGAACGCCACCGCCGATGCTGGCGTCAGCCTTGACGATGCCCAGGCGCGCGGCATCCACATGTCTCGCCTGTACTTGGCCCTGGAAGCGTTGGAAAACGCCGAACTCACACCTGAAATTCTGCGCAGGCTTTTGCAGACCTTTCTGCACAGCCATGAAGGCTTGTCAAAAGCCGCCTATGTACGGCTGCGTTTCGAACTCATGCTCAAGCGTCCCGCCCTCATCAGCCCCTTGGCGGGCTGGAAACACTATCCCGTCGAGATCGATGCGCGCCTCGTCGATGGAATGTTCCACGTGGAACACACCGTGGAAATCGCCTATTCCTCGACCTGCCCTTGCTCGGCAGCCTTGTCCCGGCAACTGATCCAAGATCGCTTCGTTGCCCGGTTCGGGACCAGCGATCACTTGTCCCATTCCGCCATCGTGGACTGGCTGGGCAACAGCGAAGGCATCGTCGCCACGCCCCACAGCCAGCGCAGCCGGGCGATTATCAAGGTTCGAATGACCGAAGCGGCCGTATCACTACCGACGGTGCGGCTGATCGATACCCTGGAACGGGCATTGGGCACGGCCGTGCAGACCGCCGTGAAACGCGCGGACGAACAGGCCTTCGCCTTGGCCAACGGGCAGAATCCGATGTTTTGTGAAGACGCAGCGCGCCGGCTGCATAAAGCACTGTCAGGTGAACGAACGCTGCAAGCGTTTCACCTGCGCGTGGAACATGCAGAAAGCCTGCATGCCCACGATGCGGTGGCGGAGAGCCAGTGGCGTTGGTAGGTCAGGTACGTGGGCGGATGTTGCCGCAGTCGCTGCCCTGCCACGTGGCGCGAGTGTTCATGCTGCCTTTCTGCTGCACGCCCGATGCGTTGAACGTACCGCTCACCTGGGTGACGAATTCACGGTCGCTGAGGAAGGTCGCCGTGCCCGTGCCTTGCGCGCGCGGGCAGGTGAATTGGAATTTCCAGACGTTGCCCTGACGCTCGGTGATCTTCTGTGTGCAGCCGGACTGCGGGTCTTGCAACGGGATGTCGTTGGTGTTGACCTGTTGCTGGGTCAGGCACGAGCGCACGCCCTTGCCGGCGATCGTGACGCCCTGCTTGGCCAGCATGCCTTCCATCATCGCCCGTTGTTCGGGTGGCAGGTTCTTCAGCTGGCCGAGCATGAAGTCCATGTCGGGCAGCTGTTTGCCGTCGACCTGCATGTCGCTGGTGGTCAGCTCCCACAGGCCTGGCTGCAGCATCTGGGCCTGCAACGCAGGTGAGGAAAGGCCCAAGGCCAGGGCAAGCAGTGGCAGACGCATGTTCATGGTGGATGCTCCTTGAAGGTACCGGCCCCAAGCCGGACCCAGGCTTAGACGCCGTTTCGCCGCGCGGGTTGCACGCCGTCCCGGGTTCGTGGTCTGTAGATCATTGCCCACGGATCGCAGGCCCTACATGGATTACCACAGCCCCTACTTCTTCGGCTATCTACTCGGCTTCGTCCACGTCTGCGGCACCGCCGCCGCGCTGCACGCCTTGTTTACCGTACGCACCGCCCAAGGCGCGATCGCCTGGGCCATGTCGTTGCTGTTCATTCCCTACTTCACGCTTATCCCCTACCTGATCTTCGGTGCGCGCTCGTTCCCGGCCTACGTCAAGGCACGGCGCCAGGCCAACCAGGAGCTGCACGCTGCCATGGCCGACCTCGACTGGCGGCCTTGGGTGGAAGAGGCACTGGCGGCGCGCGAGTCGGACAGCTACCGCGCCCTGCGTGCCATGCCGCGCCTCAGCCGCATGCCCTGCCTGGCCAACAACCAGATCGCGCTGCTGGTGAACGGCAAGGCCACCTTTGAAGCCATTTTCGAGGCCATCGAGAGCGCCCGCGACACGGTGCTGGTGCAGTTCTTCATCATCCACAACGACATCATCGGCAAGGAACTGCAGCAACTGCTGCTGAAGAAAGCGGCCGAAGGCGTGCGCATTTTCGTGCTCTACGACCAGGTCGGCAGCCACGCCCTGCCCGGCCGCTACGACCAGACCCTGCGCGACGGCGGTGTGGAAGTCGCTTCCTTCGCCACCCGCCGCGGCTGGTTCAACCGCTTCCAGGTCAACTTCCGCAACCACCGCAAGATCGTCGTGGTCGACGGCAAGGTCGGTTTCGTCGGCGGGCACAATGTGGGCGACGAGTACCTGGGCGGCAACCCGAAGCTGTCGCCGTGGCGCGACACCCACGTACAGGTGACCGGCCCGGTGCTGGCCTGCTTGCAGGAGTCGTTCGCCGAAGACTGGTACTGGGCCACCCGCCGCCTGCCGCCGCTGATCCTGCAAGACAGCTATCCGGACGATGGCGTGCTGTGCCAGGTTCTGGCCAGCGGCCCGGCCGACTCCCAGGAAACCTGCGCGCTGTTCTTCCTGGAAGCCATCCACTCGGCGACCAAACGGGTATGGATCACCAGCCCTTACTTCATTCCCGACGAGGGCATTTCCGCCGCGCTGCGCCTGGCGGTACTGCGCGGGGTGGACGTGCGCATCCTGATCCCGGCGCGCCCCGACCACCGTATCGTCTACGCCGCTACCACGCTGTATGCCCTCGAAGCCGTGCGTGCCGGCGTGCGCGTCTTCCGCTACCAACCGGGTTTCGTGCACCAGAAAGTGGTGCTGGTCGACGACGAAATCAGCGCCGTCGGTAGCGCCAACCTCGACAACCGCTCCTTCCGCCTGAACTTCGAAATCATGCTGCTGACCATCGACCGCACTTTCGCCGACGAGGTGGAGCAGATGCTGCTGGAGGATTTCGAACACTCCCAGGAGATCAGCCCGCAGGAGCGCCGCAACACGCACCGCCTCGATCAGTTGGGCATGCGCATCGCGCGGCTGATCTCTCCGATCCTCTAGCTTCAGCGGTACAGGTCTTCACGGGTCCAGGGCAGGTCGTGGCGGCCATCGGCATAGGGTTTCACGGCCAGCACCTGGTGCAGGTTGATCCAGCCCCGGGCGAAGGCGTGGGCGCAGCCGGCCAGGTACAGGCGCCAGATCCGTAGCGTCTGTTCGGGCACCAAGGCCGCAGCGCGGTGCAACTGGTTCTCCAGGTTCTGGCTCCACAGGCTCAGGGTGCGCGCATAGTGCAGGCGCAGGCTTTCCACATCGACCACTTCCAAGCCCGCTTCGCCACTGGCCTGGCTGACCATGCACAGGTGCGGCAGCTCGCCGTTGGGGAACACGTAGCGGTTGATGAAGGCGCCCGCGCCCTTGCCCACCGGCCGGCCGTCCACGCACTTGGCGGTGATGCCATGGTTCATCACCAGGCCGCCATCACGCACCGCGCCGAACAGGGTTTTACAGTACAGCGCCAGATTGGCGTGGCCGACGTGCTCGAACATGCCGACGCTGACCACCTTGTCGAAGCGGCCGTCCTGGGGCAGCTCGCGGTAGTCGAGCAGTTGCAGCTCGACCTGGGCCGCCAACCCCTCCTCCTCCACCCGTTCCCGCGCCAGCGCCAACTGCGCCTTGCTCAGGGTGATGCCGAACACCCGCGCGCCGTATTCGCGCGCCGCGAAACGCGCCAAGCCGCCCCAACCGCAGCCGACATCCAGCAGGTAGTCGCCCGCTTGCAGGCGCAGCTTGCGGCACAGGTGGTCGAACTTATGCTGCTGCGCTTCGTCCAGCGTGTCGTCCGGCTCGCGGAAGTACGCGCAGGAGTAGACCATGTCGCGGTCCAGCCACAGCTGGTAGAAGGCGTTGGAGACGTCGTAGTGGTAGGCGATGGACGCCGCGTCGGTCTGTTTGTCGTGGGCGGCACGCACCGGCAGCGGCTCGTCGCCGTCCTTCAGGAAGGCTTCGCTCAGTTCGTCGCACACCCGTACCGCTTCGCCGATATCGCCCTCCAGCTCCAGCTTGCCGTCGACGAAGGCGGCGCCCAGAGTATCCAGGTTGGGATGGGTGAGCAGCCCGATGAGCTGTGGTTCCTTGACCAGCAAAGTGACCTGGGGGTCAGGGCCCAGATCGAACAGGTGGCCGTCCCATAGTTTCAGTCGCAGCGGCAAGTGCAGGTTTTGCAGCGCAGGTGGAAGTTGCCCAAACATGAATCTCCCCTCCCATGAATGAACGGGCGCCCCTGCCAAGGGGACGCCTCCGGGAGTGAGATTAGTCCATTGGTGCGGACTTTCCCGAATGCCCACTCAGGCCGGGGTGGCCACCTTGGCGAAGCGCCGCGCCAGGAACGGTGTGATGTCCAGCGGCAAGGCTTCGTCGTGCAGGGCCTTGTCCAGCATCACTCCGGTGATCGCCGAGGTCAGCATGCCGGTACGGAAATGCCCACAGGCGTTGTAGTAGCCCGGCATGTCGTCCACCGGCCCCAGGATCGGCAGCTCGTCCGGCGAACCGGGTCGCAGGCCGGCCCAGGTGCGCTTGAGGTTGACCTGCTCCAGCGCCGGCACGCAGCGGATGGCACCCTGCACCAGGCTGCTGATCTCTGGGAAGGTAGTGGTGACGTCGAAGCCCTTCTCTTCGGTGGTGCTGCCGATGAGGATCTCGCCGTTGTCCTTCTGCGCCATGTAGCAATCGCTGGTGGTGATGCAGCCGTCGAGCAGCTTGGGCAGGCGCTCGGTGAGCACGATCTGGCCCTTGACCGGCTTGACCGGAATGGACGTGCCGGTGGCCCACTCGCTGAGCTCGGCGGCCCAGGCGCCGGCGGCGTTGATCAAGGTGTCGCAGTGGAAGTCCCCGGCCTGCTCGGTGCGCACGCCCTTGATGCGCCCGTTGTGGTGCAGCACATCGGTGACGCGGGTGTTGAGGTACAGGTCGACGCCGTTCTGGCGCGCCGCTTCCATGTACGCATCGCCCAGGCGGAACGGGCTGAGCTGATGGTCGCAGAGAAACTCCAGCGCGCCCTTGGCCTGTTCGGTGACCGCAGGCTCGCTGTCGCGCAGGGCCTTGCGGTCGAGCCAGCGGATCTGGTCTTGCAGGTGCGGGATGTGCTTGACGATGTGTTCGGCGTAGAGCTGGTCTTCGTCGTCCTGGATCACGTACTTGAGGCCCGTGCGCTCGAACTTGAAGTCCATGCCGTGGCGCTCGATCAGCTCCTGGTGCAGTTGCGGGTACAGGGCATTGGACTGCAACGCCAGGTCGAAGAAGCACGGCGGCAGGATATGCGGCGTGCTCGAATCCACCGCCACCGCCGCACCCTGGGCCTGGCGCTTGGCCTGGGACGAGAGCATGCGGAAGAAGATCACCCCGCAGCCCAGGCCCACCGATTCGCCGATGGCCCACAGCCCGCCGGCCGAGGCGCGGGTGGCGTTGCCCGGGCGCTTGTCGTCGATCAGGGCGATGCGCAGGTTGCCGCGCTTGGACAGTTGGTAGGCGCACGAGGCGCCGATCACCCCGGCGCCGGCGATCACGATGTCGTAGGTCTTGTTCATGTCAGGCCTCCGTGCCCAGGTCTTTGAATGCCGAAAACGGTACCGGATCGACCGGAAAGCGCGGCCGCAGCCAGCCCACGTCTGCGCGCCCGGTGGCGGCGCGCAGGCGGTCGCTGCAATAGCCCACGCACATCCTCCCCTGGCAGTCGCCCATGCTCACCCGGGTACGCATCTTCAGCCCGGCCATGTCCTGCACGCCCTGCTCCAGCGCAAGATCGATGGCACTGCGGGTGACCTGCTCGCAGCGGCAGATCACCGTGTCGGCCTGCGGCAGCTCGATCTGCGCCGGCCCGCGTGCGGTGTAGCGCTCGACCCCGGAGCGGAAGCGCTTGATGCCCGCCAGTTGCCCCAGGTAGCGCTCGCGCCGCTCGATGGCCTGCGCAGCGTCGAGCACACCGCGCTGCTGCAGGATCGACACCGCCGCCAGGCGCCCGGTGAGCATCGCCGCCTCACCGCCACGGATGCCGGCCATGTCGCCGGCCAGATGGATGTGCGGCAGGCTGCTCTGCTGCCACACGTTGCACTCGGCGCGCAGATAACCGTCGGCGCTGAAGCCATGGGCCAGGCCCAACTGCTGGCTGAGCTGCGTGCGCGGGATGAAGCCGTAGCCCACCGCCAGGGTTTGCACCGACTCGCGCTGCACGCGGCTAAGGTCGGCTTTCCAGGCCTGGTCGTAGGGCGCCACACTCACTTCGCTCAACTCACCCTCGCCCCGCGCCTCGACCACGCCCCAGCCGTAGTGCATGGGGATGCCGTTTAGCTTCAGGTACGCCAGCATGCTCAAGCCATCGAGGAACAGTTGCGGTTTGTTCATCAGCGCCAGGCTTTCCCGCGCGATGCGGTTGAAGGCGCACGCCTCGTACACCCCCGCCACCTTCGCCCCGGCCGCATGCAGCTGGCAGGCCACCAGCGGCAGCAACGGCCCGGTGCCGGCGATCAAGGTGCTGCCCAGCGGCTTGACCACGTTGCTCTTGATCTGCAACTGCAAGCCACCGAGCAGGATCACCCCCGGCAAGGTCCAGCCCGGAAACGGCACGTTGCGCTCATGGCAGCCCGCAGCCAACACCAACTGTTCGTAGGCCACCGGCTGCAAGCGCTCGTGTTCGTCGAGCACCATCAGGCTGTGCTCGTCGCCGCCCACCACCCGGCTGTTCAACCGCAGGTCGACGTACTCGGCGCAGGCCGCGAACTGCGCATGCAGCGCGCTCAACGCTTTGCTGTAGCGCGCACCCAGATACCCCAGATCGACCCCGGCCCGCAGCGGCCCGCGGTACACCACGCCACCCGGGCGCGACGCTTCGTCGATGAGCACGCACCCCACCCCCTCCCCCGCCAACTCGATGGCCGCCGCCATCCCCGCCGACCCACCGCCGACGATCACCGGACGCACGCTCATGACCGCACCTCCCCGACGACGGCATTGACCTGGGTCTCCACGCGCATACCGGCACGCACCAGGGTCTGGCATGCGCGACGCTTGGGGCGGCCGTCGATGGCGACCAGACAGCAGTGGCAGACGCCCATGCCGCAGAAGGCACCGCTGACCTGCCCGTGGTCGTTGCGCGCAAGTTGGCGCAGGCCGACGGCGTTGAGGACGCTGAGGACGGTTTCGCCAGGGGCGGCGGTGACGGGGGTGCCGTTGATGTGGAGAGGGATTTGTTCGGGTGGGAGGGGTTGGATGTCTAGGGTTCGGTCCATGAAGTGTTGCCTGCTGTCCGTGTCGATGAAGGGGGACAGGGTACGGGAGGTGTCTGTAGGAAAAATTGACTTGGAGCGGGGGTTGGGTGGATAGGGATTGAAACGATGGTAGCAGCGTTGGCAGGGCGATCTACGATAGAAAATGGACACGTAGCAATTTATTTATCACTGTCTTGGAAGGTGATGGTGTTAAGCACTGTACAAAAACGCTTGAGTCGAAGGCCAAGCAGAACGGTCCAATATGGATATTTCAGCCTGAAATAAATTATTCGTATTCTCGCCTAGAGTAAACAAATCCACTAATCGGATCTAGATCTCGCTTAGCACCTGTCGAGCATACACATTGGATATCAATTCTTTTAATTTTTTGCTCTTTTCCTCCCAATGTATCTAGGTTTGTAGCTACGACCTCTAGACTTTCCAAGTCAAAGTCCGTTGCTTCTCGGCCGAGATAGTATCTTATTAGCACAAAACCGCTCTCGTGATACCCTACAGCGATAGCTCTAATGTCAGAATATATTTCTCCAAGTAACGCAATGCGTAAACTTGCTACGAGCCAATCCGGTAGATTTTTCCCAAAAACCATTTTAATCACTCACGTTCGGAACATAGGCGCCTAACTAAAACGTCAGGCCTACACGCAGCAAAACTTTAAACCAAAAAGATTTGATAGCGACTATCAAACCTGCCAAAAAGTCAAGCATACGCCATACTCGTCCAGAAGATCATTGCCAATTTCAAACTCAAAATCCATGCCTTGGAATTTTTCTGACAGTGCTATTCTCCAGTATTTTGCAATCTGAGCAGCAAAAACTAGACAAAGCTCAAGCTCCTCATTTGAAACTTCTACAGAACTAACGGGTTGAATCTTAAATTCTTCCCATTTGGAAAAGAATTGACTGATTGCAAAAACATTTCTATATCGCTCAATGTCCTTTCTCTTGGTACTCCTTTCCAGCTTACCTTCATCTGTAATACTCAGCCCTATCAATGGACGATCATCTGGATTGTACTTACTTGCATCAGGAGTCCAGAAAATGTGTCCCCCCTGCTCTACGAAATCTGGAGACAGGATACTTATCACACCTAGACACTGCTCTAATGTTACAAAGTTTCCTACATAAGAAAAGTATTCTTCGCAACCTTTTCCTGAAATAAATTTCACTAGATTACTCTTTGAAACAACCCCTTCAAAAGTCTTCATGGGTCAAACTCCAAGTTGTTAAAAATTTCTTCAGGAACGTCAAATCATGGCCAACGCGTCCTACGACCTCATTGCCGCGTGATGTAGCGCCAGCAATTTTGCCGTCCCGACCACTGGTGAAAGCCAGCTGATTGCCGGCAAACAAGTACGCTTCCTGCTGTTGCTGTCTTTCGCGCTCCATGTTGCCTTTGCCGATATTGACGCTGATATAAGGACACCACAGGCTGTTAAGCACCTTCAAGGCCATGGTTAGGCCGGGCCGTATCGAAAAGCTCTTGCAAGCTGAACTTTCATACAAACCCTAATCTTTATCATATCTGAATTTTGTCTTCACCTGCTCGCCCTGCTTATGAGACATAACAAATGAAGTCCAATATTCTCCGCGTTGCTGAGCGCTTTCCTGAAGTTTTTTCACTAAACTATATAAGATCGCATTGTTGATATCTATTTTTGGATTATTAACCTCGATTCCATTTTTTTCAATTGTAAATTCTGTGGCAATGTAGCCGCTTCCCGCTTCAGCTTCGAAACGTAAGTAATCATACCCTTCAGTAATACCGTTATTTATTTTTGAAAAAAATTTCTTTTACCAGTATGAAATCTTCAGCAATCATTCTTGATCCCTATGCTGGGGCCAGTCGATGTTTTTCCAGCAGGTGCCGGAAGTTCATGATCATAGTGTCTTCAGGTATCGGAGCGCTTAAGGTCAGGCGCGCAAACTGGCGCATGTGCGTGATTTGGCAATAAGGTTTTCTGCCGCCGCCAGCCTTGGGGTAGAACGGCTCAATCAGGCCCTTTAGACCTGCCCAAGGCACGACCTCCATCTCGGCGAGGAAGTATTCGCGACGTGTCTGCTTGCGCTTGCCGGCATACTCGAAATCGGAAAAACTCATCTGGCTGATGGGAGTCTCGGATCGAAAGGGCAGGCGTATTCCATTACATTTGGGACTTGTTTAGAAATTCTTTAGTCGGTGTTTTTGACAGACGGTATAAAATTGCTCTTATCGACTAACGTGCCGCCATCCTTACCAAGGTCATGGTAATTGATCAGTATTTGCTCAACTGCCTGTTCGTCAGCACGTGAATGGTTCTGTAAATCCTATATTTTATCAATCGTGATACCTTTTTCTATGAGTTTAGCTTGACTACGCTTAACTATGTCGTCGATTATTCCGACATAATGAGTTACGCCATCAACCACCCAGTTATAAACACAGGACTCTCCGCCTATAGAGGCAACTTCACCTGCGCTTTTGCACCAACGGCGAAATAAAGTTCATGCCAACTGACTTGCTAAACTATCCACTCCACCTCAAAATCAACTCGCTGAGCCTGCAGCCCTGCCTCATGCTAAAACCGGTAGTCAAACCCCTCAACATCGACTTTCTTCAAGTAAATATAATACCCTCCGGTGTCGCCACTACGGTCGTCCTCAATAAGAATTTCCCAGCCAGAATATTCGCAAGTTATAACAATATCCTTCCGAACGATAGACATATGCATATCCTAGTCCGCCTAGGGAACATGGTTATTAGAAGTATGTTTTCCAACCACAGGGTCTTTAACTCCGAAATGTACATGTGAAACTCCCAGAGCGTGTGCTCTTGATATAGGTTTTGCACCATAGAGATCATATATACCAGCCATTTAAGCAACACCGCACTACGGTCAGAACTTACGACTGTTGCCGCAGAATCGTAGATCACAAACAACCAAACGAGCAATTAAGAAAATGACTAACACAGATAAGACAACACCGACGCAAGGCCGGTGTCGAGTATAAATAATATTCAAGAAAACTCTATTTTGCAATCTGGTAAAGGAATCGAGCGGCCATCGGAAATAACCAGTTGGTCATCTTCGATTTGGGCGAGTAACAGACCAAGGCCAATTGCCCCTGTCTCAATATCTTTTCTCCAACCGTCAAGATCACCATGATACAAAATCGCGTAAAAAATAGGCCCCGAGGGCGGTGTGATTTTGCATCCGCGATCATTTACCCCTCCACGAACAGCATTCGGATTCTCAGAAAAACACGTAATATTATTAAATTTTTTTCGGAATTTGTTTTTTCCATCGTCTGAAAAATAAATAACTTGCTGCCCATCCACAACCACAAAACCAGGTACATTTCGAGAGTTCGACTGTTCGATTTTTCCACCCAGAATTTTTTCTAATGCCTCCCGATCACTACTCTTTTCACACCTCACTTTTTTGCTGGGGTAGTTGCCTTTGTTGTTGATGAAACTTACCGTTCCAGTGCTCGCCATGCAGGTCAGTGCTGCGGTTGCCATGATGTTGCCGAGGCCTGCCGAAGTCGCCGCAGTCGTGGCCGTAGCCGCGCTGGCTGCTACCATAGTGCTACCAACCCCCATGGCGCTACTTGCGGAAGCCGCCAGCGCACTAGGCACTGTACGAAATAAGTCGTCGTAGACACCGCATGGCGCAAGCCAGCGAGACCATCGATGCATAACTTTTTGCAAGCTTGTCGAAGCGCGTCACCAGTCGGCGATTCTCTTTCAGCCAGCCGAACATGCGCTCGATGACATTGCGTTGTCGATACTTGGGCCGGTCGAACAACCTGGACAAGCCTGGCTTAGGCTTGCGCTTCATCGAGCGCATCGGAATGACAGGCTGTATGCGGCAGCGGTCGCAGTATTGGCGCAGTGCCTCTGCGTCATAGCCTTTGTCGGCGAGCAGCCACTTGCAGCGTTTACGAGGTCGCTCGCGCTGGGCGCAAGGTATGCTGACACCATCAAGCAGCGGCTGTGCATAGCTGATATCACTGGCTTGACCGCCAGAAAGAAGGAAGCGCAACGGTACCCCGTTGGCGTCGCAGAGCATGTGGATCTTGGTCGTCAGGCCACCTCGACTGCGGCCTAGGTTTTGTCTGAAAAGTCGCTTTGGCTAAAATGACCCGCCCTGGTTGCTGGGAGGGTCGTCATGGTAGGCCGTTACGAAATCTCATCTGAACGCTGGGCAATGATCGAAGCCATCGTTTCTCCTCCTCAACGTATGGGGCGTCCAAGGCGCGATGACCGTCAGATGCTTAACGGCAGCTTCTGGATCTTGTGCTCAGGCGCCAAATGGCGCGATCTTCCAGAGCGCTTTGGGCCCTGGAAGACCGTTTATCAGCGCTTCCGACAATGGCGCGACAACGGTACTTTCGAGCAGGTTCTGCGCCATTTGCACCTGCGTTTACGTGAAGACGGCTTTATCGATCTGGATACTTGGATGGTTGACTCGACATCGGTTCGAGCTACCCGAGCGGCCAGCGGTGCCGGAAAAAAAGGGGCCCGCAGGAACCGCACCACCACTGCCTCGGCCGTAGCAGGGGCGGATTGACGACCAAGATACATCTGGCCTGCGACAGTAACGGCTTCCCGCTGACCGTCATGCTGTCGCCCGGTGAAGAAGCCGACTCGCGCTACTTCATGCCGTTACTGGAGCAGATCAGCCTGCCGGGTAGCCGGGGTCGTCCGCGTAAGCGCTGCCGTTATGTACTGGCGGACAAGGGCTATGACAGCCAGATGCTGCGTCAGTACTGTGATCGTTACGGCATGCAGCCGATCATTCCCTTGCGCAAAATGCACCGCAAGCCTCGACCAGGCCTGCCTCGACTATTCGACCGGCCACAGTATAAAAAGCGCAACGTGATTGGGAGGCTGTTCAGTTGGCTCAAGGAAAAACGTCGGTTGTGTACGCGATACGACAAGCTGGCGAGCAGCTTCAAAGCCATGGTCACACTGGCTTGCATCGAGAAGTGCTTGCGGGCTGACTTTTCAGACAAACCCTAGGTCGCTCGGTTGGGTGCAGAAAGGATGTCGGTATTCTACGCAAATCGCAGCTGACCCTAAAAGAGTTGCGTCCCAGCAGACCAGCAATCTCGCGCTGGTCCAGAACTTGGCACCCCCCTCACACGACGAAAACATTAATCTTGACACCTAATCGCGCCAAAATTTTTC
Source organism: Pseudomonas sp. UBA6562 (assembly GCF_002434265.1). GTDB lineage: Bacteria > Pseudomonadota > Gammaproteobacteria > Pseudomonadales > Pseudomonadaceae > Aquipseudomonas. The sequence continues at coordinate 848,243 of NZ_DJJS01000006.1, forward strand.
GGTATAAATCCTTCAGGCCAAATTGTCCCTCCATTGTATATTGCACCAATAAAAACAGCACCATCTATTCTTCTAACATTAAGATTAACATCTCGCAAATTAGAATTTACAAAGCTAGCACCACCAATATCCGCATTTTCTAAATTAGCCATTGAAAGATCCGCCCCTGAAAAATCAGCATAAGCCGCTATAGCATCAAGAAGATGCACGCACCTCATCTTCGCACCAATAAAGTTCGCATTCATAAGTGTCGCGCCATTTAGCACAACGCTATTCAACAGAGAACAACTGAAAGAAGCATTTCTCAAGTTTGAACCCGTAAAATCGGCTTGTGTTAGATCTAAACCGTCAAAAACTGCACGATGCAGCTCTAACCCTTTTAAATTTGATTTCGCAAGACTAGCCAAGGGCAAATCTAGTTTTTCACCAGTTTCGAAATTAATAGTTATCATCTATTACCCCAATCCACTTGATCCACCTTCAGTTCAGACACAGGCTTGGTTTGGCCGACCTTATTAGGAGACAAGGTCCCAAACGTAACATCCAAGTTTCGACCCAATATTTTGGCTGCTATATATCTGTGATTCCCATCGATAATTATATCGCCATCCATTTTGATTGCCGGAGCAACATCACCATTAAGAAGCCGGTCAACGTATCTTTGCACTGCAGGTAATGACACAGCACCTTGCGCACTAATAGCAGTATCACCTTGCAATGCTTTTTGAATAACTTCAGGTGTTACTTCTGAACCCTTTGATACCAGAGGCGTTCCTGCTGTTTCAATAGCTTTTGCACTATCAGCAGAATCCTGATACATCACCTCAGATGCCGGAAGCTTCTCTTCAGGCCTCGAATACCCACTAGGCGCCTGCTCGGCTATCCCACTCCCACCCGTTGTTCCCAAGCTATCAGGTCTATCCCCGGCAGCATAGCCTCCGCTCGACGAGTTTGTATCCTGTGCATTGGCAATGGGGTTCGCGAGCTTAGAATTCTCCTTATCCAGCAGGTGCACCGGGAAGGCTGTACCAAACAGGTATTTCCAAATTTCTATGGAAGTACTGACCTGTTGTGTAGCGGACTGACCCGAGTTAGCAACAGATTGCGCGACCGCGTTCGCTGCCCCTCGCATATTATCTTGAGACTGGGGATTCAATAGTGCGGCGCTTAACGCAACTGCGGCCACACCGCCTACCGCTAACGCCGGCACGATATTGAATGCCTCTACGGGCGGATTAAGCGTATTCAGCAGATTTAGAACATGTATAGCTTCATCAGGACGATCAGTACCAAGCTCGGTCACTCGCGCAACAAGCGCCTCACCGCGCGCTCCTAGATTGCCGTGAGAAATTACCGAGAGAACCTTTCTGACACCTATGGCTCTCTTGTTCTCATCCTTACTTCTTAGCTCCTGTGTTACTTCGGTGAGCGTGACCGCACTCCATGCAGGAGCGGTCCCTTGACCCGTAGCAACATCTACTGGAAGTCGTGCAGTGATAGCCAGTATGTTGGCCAACTCTTCCGTAGCGTTGCGGCTGTTTTCACCGTAAAGCGCAGCGTTTTTACGCCATTGATCTGCTGTTCGACCTGGATTGGCTAAGGCCTCTGTAGAGCTTTTTGTAACGTAAATATCAGTCCGATGCTCATCGTCACTCGTGACTTCATAAGCCCTACTCACATCCCGGTTCAAACCAGCGGTCGAGTCCTGCCCTGCGTTGTCCGCGCGCACCACTACATCACCCGCACCCACCGTGCCCCGCACGACCTGCTGGCGATCCTTGTTGTAGTTCCAGCCCTCCACGCTCCAGCCGTTCTGGCCCTGATCGCCCTTGCCTACCTGACTCGGGTCTTGCGTAGTGTCCTTGCCAATACCGTACGAGCCACCGACATTGAGGTAATACCCGTGCTCCTTGTCCTTACCGGCAATGTCACTGAACCCAAGCGTATCCGTATCCAGCTTCAATTGACCGGTGTCTGAGGCAATCAGCGCACCGTCGAGTTGGGTGTGGTTCTGCGTACGGATATCCAGCCCATCCTGCGCCGTAATACTGGTCTGCTTTTCCACCCAGTTCTTGCTGCCGTTGGTTCGCCCGTAGCCGGCCGAACCGCTCAAGCCACTACCTGGTCCCACCACCACCGTCGCGCTGAGGTCGTATTCCTTGCCCTCGGCCTTGCCGGTATCGGGCAGCGACGTGACGGTCAGATCGCGGCCAACGCGCCCGACGACCTCATTGCCGCGCAACGTAGCACCCGCGATGTTGCTGTCCCGACCGCTGGTGAAAGCTAGCTGGTTGCCGGCATACAAATAGGCTTCCTGCTGTTGCTGGCCCTCACGCTTCAGATTGCCTTTACCCAAGTTGACGCTGGCATAAAGACCAACACCCTCCGAGCCCACCGCCAGCCCCACTTCACCCCCGCCACTACGACGGCTACTGGAGCTGGCGCTGTCGTTCTGCGCCGCCCTGATGTTGAGGTCATTACCCGCCTGAAGATTGATATCCCGCACGGTTTGCACCTGCGTACCGATCAAGTTCAGGTCGTTGCTCGCCTTGAGGTTGGCATCGCGTCCAGTCTGCAAACTCGTGACCGTCGAAGAGCCCTGGCTTTGATCGCTATCAGCCACCCCACGACTACCGCCCACACCCAACTTGAAGCCACCGCTGGTGCCGCCATGAATGCCGCTCCAGCTTTTCTTTTCACTGCTCTCTTCGCCATAACTGCCTTTGGCCGCATCGAGCGTGACGTCACGGCCCTGAATATTGATGTCGCGCCCCGACTGCAACTGCCCGCCGCGGATACGCACATCGTTGTTGGCAGCGATGTTCAAGTCGTTGCCGGCATCCAGCGTCGAGCCGCGATTGCTCGTTTGCGACACGACTTGGCGACTGCTTTCCTTGCTGTTGCCGAACTTCGCATCGGCCGTAGGCCCGCTCAGGAACTGCGAAATGCTGTCCACAGCCCGCAACGTGCTCGAGGCCTTGCTGGTAGCGTCCTCGCCTTTGCCGGCACCGCTGACGGCATCTTTGGTGCTACCGAAGTTATGGTTGATGGTCGCCGTCAGGCCGTTGCGCGAGCGCTCGCGTTCCCGCTCGGTCACCTGCGATTCGCTGGCGGCGTCGACATTGACGTCGCGACCGGCGGCCAGGTTGATGTCATTGAAGGCTTGCAGGTCCGAACCGACCTGGTTGATGTCGCGCTTGGCGCCCACGTCCAGATCGCCACCGGCGCTGATCTGGCTAGCGGCACTGGTCTCTTGGGTCAGGCGGTCCTTGGCTTTGTTGCGCTCGGAGCCGGCGAACAGGGAAACGCCGTTGTCGTCCGAGGAAATGCCGATACCGGACTGCTTCTTGCTTTTCCAATCCTGGCTGGAGTGGGTGTTCTGCGCCGCCAGCACGTTGACGTCGCGCCCGGCTTGCAGGCCGACGTCGCCCGCCGCATCCACACGGCTGCCGACTACGTTGATGTCCCGCTCGCTGCGCAGGTAGGCATCGCGCATGGCCGTGATCTGGCTGCCCACGGCCGTGCGGCCCTGCGCTTCGTTGCCCGCTTCCTTGGCCGAGGAGAACGACAGGAAGCCACCGGACAGAGAAAGGCCGGTTTTCTTCTTGTATTTCTCTTGGTGGCTGGAGGCTTCGTTGTTGGCCGACAGCAGGTTGATGTCACCGTTTTGATCGACCAAGCCCGCTCTGATATCCGCGTCGTTCTCGGCATTGAGGTTACTGGCCCGCAGGTTTACATCGCGACCGGACGCAATCACCGCATCATTGCCGGCAGTCAGTTCGCTGCCGACCTGATCGACGTTACGAGTCATCTGGCTCTTGCCGCTCTTCGACAGGCCGAAGGCACCGGATTTGGTGGTCTTGCTGTAGGTGCCGTGCTGCTCGACGCCAGAATTGACCGAGACGTCGTTTGTGGCGCCCAGGATCAGGTCATTGCCCGCCGACAGCTGGCTGCCGACGATGTTGACGTCGCGACCGCCGTTGATGCCGACACTGCCGTCGGCAGCCTTACGGGTGTTGATGGTCAGGTCCTGGCCGGCCTCGATTACCGAGGCGACATTGGTGGAATCGTAGGTTTCCTCCTGATGCTTTTTCTTGCGGCCAAACGAGCCGCTGCTCTTCTTGAACAAGTAGTAGGCGTTTTCATCCTGGGCCGAAGCGATGTTCACGTCTTGCCCAGCGTCGAGCGCCAGGTTCTGCCCGGCGTTGGCGCGGCTGGCGACGACGTTGATGTCGCGGGCGGCGTCGGTGTTCAAATCACTGCCGGCGCTGACGTTGGAGGACAGCTGCTTGGCCTGCGTGGTGACGACGTAGCGGTGGCCGCCCTCGAAGGACTCGTGCTTTTGCGTGTTGTCGGTTTTTGCCAGCAGGCTTACATCGTTACCCGCCTGCAACGCCACATCCCGCCCAGCCTGCAACGTGCCGTAGTTGGTAACGTCCCGACCGGCACTCACCGCCAGATCCTGCCGAGCACTCACCCCGCTCCCAGCATCCGTCACCGTGCGGTACCCCGCCCCATCGCGCACCTGAATCGCCGTGCGCTCGTTGGTGACGTCACCGCGCACCGCCGCCAGGCTCACGTTCTCCCCGCGAATCTGCCCCGCCATGGCGTTGCGGATGCTGTCCTGCGCGATCAATTGCAGGTTGTTGCCCGCCTCCACCAAGCCACCCTGGTAGATGCTGCCGCCACTGCTCACCCTCAGGTCGCGGCTGGCGCGCAGGGTGCCGACGTTCACCAGATCCCCGCCGCTGATCAGGTTCAGGTCGCGGCCCTGGATCAGGCTGCTGCCGCGCACGTTGCGGGCGTCCACCTGGGCCAGGTACAGGGTCGGCACCAGTACGGTCTGGCCTTCGACGACGCGGTTTTCCATCCACACGATGTCGTGGGTCAGCGCGCCGACCTGTGCGCCGGTCAGGGCTACGCCCAGGCTCAGGTTGAGGGCGTCCTTGCTGGCCAGGGCGTTGTCCATCAGGTAGCGGTACTGGTCGTAGTCGCTGACCAGGCCATCGGCGAGGAAGCGCTGAGCGTTTGGTGCGTTGAGGCATGTAGGCGAAGAGTTTATAGTCCGCCCGTCGCTCACAGGCGACTCAGGTTTGGCGACCTGACGGTAGAGAGATGCGCAAGCTTGTTGCTTTTTTGCAGCTACGTGTGCGCCTGCAAAGTCGTTTTATGACGGCTGTGCGTGGGAGACCTTCGGGTCTGCCGGTTTTCTCTACTGCCGGTTCGCCAACCTACGTACAGCTGTCACCCATCCGTTTGGCGACGTTTGAGTGATGGCATTTATCACTCAGGTAGAGAGTCTCAGGATGAATCGATATATTCCGCTTACCGGCCTTGATTCGAATATTCCTGCGCTGTTGATTGATGCGCAGGCGCCTGTTCATGTTCTTCATGATACTGCTGTATATCGTATTCGTACGGTGACCGAAGCTTTGGAAAGCCTTGCATGCCTCGAAGGCATAAACGAAGAAATGCGTTCAATAGATTCTTGGGTAAAGCTACTAGCGACTCAATTGAGAGACGGCTGCGACTTGTTGGATGTAGTCAGCAGAAAGCTAAATCCTTAGAGTTAATCTCAGAGTGGGCAGTCGGAATATTACTGCCCACTTACCTACGCCAGATTATTAAAGAGCAAATCTTGTCAATCAAATTAAGAATTAGAGTATATCATTTACTAGAAATCCGCAAATGGCGCATATATAAAACTAACACCCTGAAAAACAGAATTTCATCGCCAGAAAAAATTTTCCCCGAACTCAAAAACAATCTAAGAGCATCAAATTTAATTAGTTGGTTTAGAGGGTCGAAAACCCAGTATTTTCTGGATTAAAATTTTCGTCCAATTTTAATATCAATCGCAATATTTTCGTCAGACATCTAATTCTGTATAAAGATATGTACGATTAGATACAAGTGGGGCACGTTCTGCATTAAGGTTTCGTTCCTACTGAGAAACGGAAAATCGTGCTTAAAAGGGCTTGTTGAGCAGATGGAATCTAAGTCCACGCAATTGAGTGCAGAAAGGATGTCGGTACTTCTACGCAACTAGCGACTAACCGTGGGTGGCTGCGCACCAGAAAACCAGTAATTTCGCGCCGGCTAAGGGCTTGGCAATTTCCGGTTTGAATGGCTACGTGTTCTTTGATGCTAGACTCAATATAAGACATTGTTACACCTTACCTAAGATGGAGTTGTTGCACGCAGTTTTGGCGACCGCCACTTATCTATTTAATACATGAACTTGGTATTGGCTTTTCTACTACTGTCGATAGACAAGATGAATTTTTTCCAATCACCGCCTGTGTGAGCTTTCATCAATTCATGCAACTCATGCACGTAGCCAGATGCGTTATCTTCAGGATCGTCTAGAAGCTCGCTCAAGAATAGCCCGTCACGAATTAAAGAGCATTTAGATCCTACGGACCAGCCTCCCTTATATCTCTCATATTCGAATTCGCAACACATCTCTTCGTATGGACCATTCGCAGAATCATGCATAATTTTCATAAGTGCGTTTAAGACCTGTACTTGTTGCTCAAAATTATTACTCGACTCCATTTATCTAAGCTTCTACCTTATGAAAAAACGACAGTAGTTTTCATCAAAAAGACCAAATTTAGCTTAAGATGTCTTTTAAATCTTTGATAAATCTATCCCCTTCTTTATCTTGTGACTCTAGACTAACCATCACAGGAAAGTCTTCATACACTAAGCGTAGGAGCCCACCTTTTATAATCACCTCCCACACTCTAGTATCGACAGAATCACTTCTACTGATAACACTTCCATAAAATAAATTAACAAATTCTTCAGCATATTTAGGGAAACCTTCCCACCCCACATCAGAATTCAGCTCCGCATACAACCTCTCGTTCTTCATGCGACCAAGAGAAAATACTTTTTTGTCAATAAATTTTTTCATTAGAAAAGATCTCCGCCGCCAGCTCGCGTGGAACTCTCAATTATTTGATCAAAGGTTTTCCCCTTTTTAACCAAATCGTCAAATTCCGGTCCAATCTTATTACCATATCGTTCCAAATTTCTTTTATCGATAATGTCAAGCATCTCTGGAGGCGTATACTGCCTATATTTTAATTTCAATTCGTTTCTAGCACTATATGCATATTTTGCGACTTCTTCTACGCTGGCACCGCTAGCTCGCATATTGTCGACAGCACCTTGTAAGTCATAAACATCCTTGACATAGTTTTGCCGCACAGGTGGGAGATACCCAAAATCCCCGTCAGCTTTAGATACAGCGTTGTCCCAAGCAGGCGTGCCTTTTGTACCTAGCGTAGTATCATGCCGCACCAAACCATCCAAAGCATTTTTAGCCCCGCCCACCTTACCCAGCGCCAACAACCGCTCACCAGGAAGTAAGCTAATCCCAAAATTCGTTGCCTGCTCTGCAGTCACCGCTCCCGAAAGCTCATGCCGACCCTGCAGAGCATACGCCTGGGACAAGCCACCTTTCTCAACGAGCGAATCCCACCCATTCCCAAGGGTAGTCAGTGGATACTGAGCAAAATACCCTACCCCGTTGGCGAACTGCTCAAGGGCGCCTACCGGATCATTCGCTATTCCCGAAACCGTATTTTGCAACCCGCGCACCGAGGCACTCATGCCCTGTGTCGCGCCTACGGCATTGCCAAGTGACCAGTCACTCCAGCTGGAATCCACCTTTAACGTACGTTCGTAGAATCGCTTGTAACTGTTACCCAAATCGCCTTGCGCGAAGCCGACGAAATTCTCGGAGTTGATCGAGGTATCGCTGAAAGCGCCCGGATTATTGAATTCGAAGTCCCTCAGCAATGCTGCCGTTTCTTGCGCTGTGTACTGACGACCCGGTTCGAGACTCACACCTTTAGGTGTCTGACGCTCAGCGTAATAGCTGCCTGTAGGTGCCAGGATCTCGCCCAGATAATCAAGCGCCGCCTCATCCGGCACATAACCGTTTTTGAGCATGACGGCCCGCCAATCGGCGTCGGAGTAATACTGCGCGGCCTGGGCCAGACGCTTCTCAGCTTCAGGTCGGGAGATCTGATTCTCCTGCGCATAGCGCCCAGATTCTTGCTCGATCTTCTCTACGGTCTCGCGATGCAGCTGCTCGTTATAACGCTCGACATTCCCTGCAACCCAGGCCGAATCGTTCGGATTGCCATCTACCAGCGAACCGGCCGCAATGCCGATGATCTGCGCCGTGGCGACTCGGAATTGGTCATCGGTCATGAAGCGCGTATCGATGTACTTACCGAGGTTTTCGCTGGCAACGCCCGTCAGCCCCTCGGCGGCACCTGCCGCCAGGGCGCCTGTTTTGAAGTCGCCGCCTCGGGCTGCGGAAAGCGCGCCGCCGAGCATGGCATGAAGGAAGATCTTCTCGGCCGAGCCTGGGCTCAGGTCCAGATAGTCGGCGAAATCGCCCAGCTGTTTGTTACCCATCGCCGCAGCCAGATCGAAGCCTTGCGACACCAGCGCAGTGCCCAGATTTTCCTTCAGGCTTCCGCCATTGATTGCCGTTGAAACACCACTCTCGATGACCGCATGGGTCCCGCTGCGGGCCAAGGCATCTTGGGCTTTGTCCCAGCTCAGCCACTGTTCGGAATAGCCAGGGTTCTGCACCGGTCCGGCGGTCGTTACCTGGGCACCGGCTCCTTCGGCTGGGCTCGCGCCTTGGAACCAGGTGCTGTCCGCATAATTGATCAATCCAGCTGTCAGGGCACCTACCGTCGCGTTCTTCAGGCTGTTGCTGGAGAACGTGTCTTTCGCGGCGAGGCTGAGGCTGCCTTTGTTGTTGATGAAGCTGACCGCTCCAGTACTGGCCATCGAAGTCAGCGCAGCGGTTGCCATGACGTTGCCGAGGCCTGCGGAGGCTCCTGTAGCCGCGCTGGCGGCAGCCATGGTGCTGCCAGCCCCCACAGCGCTACCCGCTGAAGCCGCCAAGGCGCTCGCGCCCCCGGCAGTCACCACAGTGACGATGATGATCACTGCCAGCATGGCAGCCTGGCCCATCCCGGAATTGTCGTACTTGAACGACTCGTGCAGCTCCTTTACCTGGCGCCAATCCACATCCCCGCGTTGCTCGGCTGCTTTCAACCACGCCAACTGCGGCTCTGCATCGACCATGGCATCGATGGTCTGACTGACCGTCTGCTGATCGACCTGCCTGACGTCGATCTTCAGGCCTTGCACTGCCTGGATCACGGTTTGGCCTTGGGCCAACAGTTCGCTCTGACGCAGGGTCTCGTCGGTATTGCCCTTACCCCTCATGGAGAACCAGGCGAGGTTGCTTTTACTCTTGGTATGGCTCTCGTCGTGCAGGTCCTTGACGCCCTCGAAGGTAATGGCCCCGCCACTTTGCAGGTTCAGGTCGTTGCCACTGTTCAGCTTGGCGACCTGATAGAGCTGATCGCCGCCGCTGCGCAGCGTGAGGTTGCCCCCTGTTCTGATTTCTGTACCGACTTGAGTGGTCTGGGTCACCTCATCGCGCTGCGCCTTCTTCGCACCCCAATTACCCTTTTCCTTCATGTCATAAAGCGTGTGCGTACTGTCCTGCGCAGCTACCAGACTCAGCTGGTTGCCACTCACCAGATACGCCTCATTACCCGCGCTGATCTTGCTGGCCACTAACGTGGTATCGCGTCCAGCCTCAGTACGCAGATCGCGTCCAGCCGTCAGCGCACTGGCCAGCTGGGTGCTCTGGTCATTGGCTTCGGTGATGCGTTTCTTACCGTCCCTGATCCGCGTTTCGACGTTGTGTACTTCGGCTGCCGATGTGACATTGATGTCCTGGCCAGCGCCCAAGCGCAGGTCTTGGCCGGCGTTGGCCTGGCTGGCAAGTACATTGATGTCGCGGCCCGCTTGGATATCCAGATCACGCCCGGCATCGACAGTCGACGACAGTTGTTCGGCTTGGGTGGTGACGACGTATCGGTGGCCGCCTTTGAAGATTTCGTGCTTCTCGCTGCCGTCCGTCTTCGCCAGCAAATTAACGTCATTGCCCGCCTGCAACGCCACATCCCGCCCAGCCTGCAACGTGCCGTAGTTGGTAACGTCCCGACCGGCGCTTACCGCCAGATCCTGCCGAGCACTCACCCCGCTCCCAGCATCCGTCACCGTGCGATACCCCGCTCCATCGCGCACCTGAATCGCCGTGCGCTCGTTGGTGACGTCGCCGCGCACCGCCGCCAGGCTCACGTTCTCCCCGCGAATCTGCCCCGCCATGGCGTTGCGGATGCTGTCCTGCGCGATCAGTTGCAGGTTATTGCCCGCCTCCACCAGGCCGCCCTGGTAAATGCTGCCGCCACTGCTCACGCTCAGGTCGCGGCTGGCGCGCAAGGTACCGACGTTTACCAGGTCGCCGCCGCTGATCAGGTTCAGGTCGCGGCCCTGGATCAGGCTGCTGCCGCGTACGTTGCGGGCGTCCACCTGGGCCAGGTACAGGGTCGGCACCAGTACGGTCTGGCCTTCGACGACGCGGTTTTCCATCCACACGATGTCGTGGGTCAGCGCGCCGACCTGTGCGCCGGTCAGGGCTACGCCCAGGCTCAGGTTGAGGGCGTCCTTGCTGGCCAGGGCGTTGTCCATCAGGTAGCGGTACTGGTCGTAGTCGCTGACCAGGCCATCGGCGAGGAAGCGCTGGCCGGTCTGGGCCAGCACGGCGTCGCGGATCAGGCGTTGTTCGTAGAGGCCGTCGCCCAGGCGCCGCCAGTTGGTGTCGGGGCCGATGTCCAGGCGCTCGAGCAGGTAGTCGGAGCCGAGGAAGCGCGACAGGTCGGTGAGGTTGGGGTTGGTCTCGATCAGGTAGTGGCCGTTCGGGTCGGGGTTGCGCACGAACAGGCCGTAGTCGCCCTGGGGCAACTGGAAAGTGGGGCCGGCGGTGGGGTCGACCGCCGCGAACGGAATGCCGCTGTAGTCCACCGGGACGATGGTGGTCTGGCCGTTGGCGTCGGTCACGCGCTGCACGCTGGGCAGTGCGCCCACGGTGGCGGCGCTGGCGTCGACGGCCTGTTTGTTGAGGGTGATGTCGATGCCGCCGACCGGTACGCCGGTCTGGTCGTCGCCCAGCTTGCCGGTGAGGATTTCCAGGGCGTTGTGCTCGCTCACCGAGCCGTTCTGCACGCTGCGGGCGACGTTCAGGTTGACCGTGCCGCCGGCTTGCAAGGTGGCGGCGTAGAGCGGTTTGCCGCTGTCGCTCCAGGTGGTGACGTTGCTCTCCTCATCGAAGCGTGCGTCGGCCGAGCGGGCCTTGAGCAGCTCGAAACGCGCCAGGTCGAAGTTGCCAGCGGCCACGGCGGCGTTGAAGGCCGGGACGTCGATGTATTCCATCTGGTCCCAGTAGTCGGTGTCGATGCGCTTCGGCGTGCCAAGGACGATCTTCTGCTGGCCGTTGCGTTCGGTAGCGCCCAAGTTGAGCAGGTCGTTGGCGGTGATGCTCAGGTTGCCGTTGGCCGCCAGCAGGCTGTAGCGGTTCTGCACGTCGCTGGCTTGGATGGTCAGGTCTTTGCCGGCCACCAGGCGCGCGCCGGGGCTGTCCTGGATGGCGCGTTCCAGCAGGGTTTGTTCGATGGTGATGGTGCCGCGCTTGAACGAGTCGTGGCCGCCGCAGTGCTGGCCGCACACCCAGCTCAGGCTGCCGCTGACGATCGACTCGCCCAGCTCGAAGCTGGCCTTGGCGTTTTCCACGCTGGCGGCATTCAAGGTGATGGCACCTTCGCTTTCGACGGTGCCGGACAGGTTGCTGAAGCGCTGCGCGGCGCTGCCGTCGCGGTTGGCGACGCTCAGGTCGCCACGGCTGTACACGTCGCCATAGAGGTTGCTGAACACCTGCGCGCGCAGCGCCATGGCGCCGCCGCTGAACAGCAGGGTGTCGGGGTCGTTGCTGATGCGCTCGGCGTTGAGCGTGACCGCGCCCTGGGCGCCGAGGGTGCCGCGGTTGAGGATCTGCGCGGCGTCGATGGCCAGGGCCTGGCGGGCGGTGAGGTAGCCGAGGTTGTCGAGGTTGCCGGTCAGGCTCAGGCGCGCGTCGGTGCCGGCACCGATGCGGCCGCCGTTTTGCGTGACGTTGCCGGCGTTGATGGCCACCAGGCCTTGGGCCGACAGGCGCCCGCGGTTGTTCAGGTCGCCGCTGAGGTTGAGGGTCAGGTCGCCGTCGCTGAGCAGCTCGCCGCCGTTGTCGAGGCTGGCGAGGTTCAAGGTCAGGCCGCTGGCGCTGGCCAGGCGGTCGCCGGCTTGCAGGGCCAGCGCGTCGCTGGTGTAGGTCAGGGCGCGGTTGAGCTGCACGCTGCCCAGGCCGTCGACCTGGCCGAACTGCCAGTCGCCGGCGCCCAGGGCGGTGATGCGCCCGCCGGCGCCGCTGACGCGGTCGAAGGCCAGGCTCAGCAGGCCGTCGCCTGCGTGTTCGATGCGCCCGCCGCGGTTGTCCAGCAGGGCGGCCTTGAGGCTGAAATCGGTGTTGCCGGCGGCGATGCGGCCGTTCTGGTTGAGCAGGCTGCCGGTCAGTTCCAGGCGGCTGAGGTCGCTTGCCGCGGCCCGGGCCGTGGCCAGGCCGACAGGGGAATTGCCCAAGGCGCTGAGTTGGCCGTCGCGGTTGTCCAGCGTCGCGGCGCTGAGCGTGAAGCGGTCGTTGGCTTCGATCAGGCCGCCACGGTTGTCCACCTGGTCGGCATTGAGGTCGAGGGTCTCGCCGCTGATCTGCCCGCCTTGGGTGTTGCCCAGGGTGGTGCCGGTCGAGCGCAGCGCGTTCTTGGCGAACAAGGTGCCGCCGGCGTTGTCGAGGGTGTCGACGTTCAGGGTCAGGCCGCCGCTCAGGCTGGCGATGGAGCCGGCCTTGCCGTTCTGGCTGCCGTTGTCCAGGCGCCCGGCCGTGATGTCGACGCTGTCGCCCTGGACGATGCCGCCCAGGTTGCTCAGCGCCGCCTGGCCCAGTTGCAGGGCGGTGGTGCCGGCGGTGGCGAGCACGATGCCGGCGTCGTTGTTCAAGGCGCCGCCCGTGTAACGCAGGCCGTCGCTGCCGGCGACCAATTGGCCGCCCTGGCCGTTGTTCAGGCTGTTGGCGTGCAGGTCCAGTTGCTGGCCGCGCAGGCTGCCGCCGCGGTTATCCACAGCCGCGGTGCCGTCCAGCGTCACGCTGTACTGGCCGGCATCGACGATGCCGGTGAGGTTGCTCAGCACATCGCTGACGCGCAGCTGCACGTCGCCGCCATCGCTGACCAACGCGCCCTTACCGTCGTTGTACAGGCGCTGGGCGTCGAGGCTCAGGCTGCGGCCGATCACCGTGCCGCCGCTGTTGTCCAGCCAGGCGCCGCGCAGCAGCAGGCTGCCATCGCTCTGCACCCGGCCGCCGTCGTTGAGCAGTTGGGCCTGGGCGGCGCTGCGGGCGAAGTCCAGGGTCAGGCCCTGGGTGCCGGCGGCCAGCAGGCCCTGGTCGCGGTTGTCCAGGCGCGTGGCGGTGATGGCGAGCTGTTCGCCGACGATCTGGCCTTGGCGATTGTCGAGCTGGGCGACGTCGAGGTCGAGGCGCTCGCCGATGATCTTGCCCTGGCGGTTGTCGATGTCGGCCTTGGGCGCGGTCACGCGGATGCCGGTGCCGAGCAGGCTGCCGTTGCGGTTGTCGAGGCCGGTGGTGGCGAGGTCGAGGTTGCCGGTGACGGCCAGCAGGCGCCCGCCCTGGTTGTCGACCTGGCCTGTGGACAAGTCGAGGTGCTGCTGGGCCTGCACCGTGCCGTCGCGGTTGTCCAGACGCGTGCGCGCGGTGATCTGCGCGTCGCTGCCGCTGGCCGAGAGCAGGCCGGCGCGGTTGTCGAGGGTGTCGCTATCCACGTTCAGCGTTTTGGCGTCGATCTGCCCGGCGGCGTTGTCGAGGGTGGCGGCGTTGAGGGTCAGCTTGCCGTCGACGACCTGCAGCAGGCCTTCGCGGTTGTCCAGCCGCGCCAGGTCGAGGGTGACGTCCTGGCCGTTGCCGAACAGCAGTACCCCGCCCAGGTTGACGATGGCGGGCGCCGTCACGAACAGCGCTTGTTCGCCGACCACGCGGGCGGCCTTGCCCTGGTTGTTCAGGGTGGCGCTGGTCAGTTGCGTGCGCTGGGCCTGGAGGACGCCGCGGTTGTCGATGCGCTGGCTGGCCTCGACGGTCAGGTTGCGGCTGGCTTGCAGGGTGCCGGCGTTGTCGAGCGAGGCGGTGCGTACGGTGACGTCGCCGATGGCGTTGCGGCTGTTGTCGTTTTCGATGCCGGCCGCGACGGTGCCGGGGTTGCTGAGCGTGCCGGCGTCGATCTCGACCCGCTCGCGGGCCGCCAGGCTCTGGCGGTTCACCAGCTCGCCGGGGGTGCGCACGTTGACGCTGTTGGCGTAGGCCTTGCCGGTCATCTCGACGCTGGGGGCGGTGACGTTCAACGCGCCTCTGGCCGAGGCCTGGGCCATGTTCAGCTGGCCGTTGGCGTCGATCTGGATGTCGCCGGCGCTGGCGGCCAGGTTGCCGGCGGTCTTCACACCCACGCCCTGCTCGGTGCCCACCAGCTTGATGGTGTCGGCGTACATGCCGCCAAGCGCGGAGGAATCGATGGCCAATTGCGGTTTGTCGGCCGGGTCGCCCTGGCGCGGAGTGGTGGCCAGGGTGTCGGCGTCGACGTCGTTGGCGCCGGCGACCACGTTGAGCCGCTTGGCGTAGAGGTCGGCGTTGAGCTTGGCCGAGCGGGTGATCAGGTCGAACTGGTCGATGTTGCTGGCGTCCAGGCCCTGCCCTTCGATGCTGATGCTGCCACCGTCGACCGCGAAGTGGTCGAGCTTGCCGGTCGCGTCCAGCACGGGCTTGCCGGTGCTGAGGGTGACCCGCGGGGTGTTGATGAAGCCGCACCCGTTGCACGTCACGCCATGGGGGTTGGCGACGATGACCCGCGCCGCCTGCCCGGCCACTTCGGTGTAGCCCTTGAGCTGGGTGGCGTTGGCGCCGTTGACTTCGTTGAGGATGGTGCTCGCCGCACGCCCGCCCAGCTGCCGGTTGCCGAGGATGTTGCCGCCCAGTTGCGTGCCCTGGATGGCTTGGGTCGAGTTGTTGAGGATCAGCCCTTGGCTGTCGACGTTGTAGCGCTGGTACTGGTTGTGCGACAAGCCCGCCGCGTTGGGCGCGGCAATGTTGACCACCGGCACGCCGTTGCCGGCCTGGCCGACGCTGGTGTTGGTGGTGCCGCTCACGGCGATGCCGTCGGCCATCGCCCAGATCGGCTGCCAGAACATGACGTTGGCCAGCAATACGGCCAGCAGGCGCTTGGGCAACCCAAGGAAATTCGGCCGCTCGGCGAGCGCGGCGGTGGGTTGGGCAGCCAGGGTCAAGTGGCGAACGTCCATGTGGGCAACCTCGAAGCTACGTCGTCGACGAGCGAAAATTAAAGATAGAAATCCATGCGGAAGTAGATCGGTGCTTCGCGGTCGAGCACGTCCGGGCGTTCCAGGGAATGGGCGAAGGTGACCGAGGCGGCGACATGCTCGCCACGGGCGAACAGCTCCAGCGAGTTGCTGCTCAGGCGGCCGTGCTCTTCGCCGTTGTAGCGGTCGTTGCGGATCACGCCCTGGTCGTAGCCCAGGGCCACGCCGTATTCGCCGAGCACCGGGCGCAGCGCGTCGAAAGTCACCGGGCGGGTCCAGCGCAGTTCGTTGCGCCAGTAGCCGCCGCTGTCGCCGGTCAGGAACTGGTCCTTGTAGCCGCGTACCGACGACGACCCGCCCAGGCTCAGGCGCTGCGGGCTGAACAGCGCGTCTTCGCTGCGCTGGCCGGTGGCCAGGCTGGTGAAGGCCAGGCGTTCGCCCCACAGCTCGAATGGCTGCAGGTAGCTGAGGGTGCCGGTGTACTTGCGGTAGCGCGCGTCGGCTTCGCCCGGGCCCGGGTCGTGGCTGCCCTGGGCGTCGAACAGGCCGATGCCCTGCTGCATGCCCAGGTCGAGGTTGACGAAGGCCGAGCCGATGCGCCGGCCGTGGTTGATGCCCACCTGCGCTTCGCTGATGCGGTTGCTGCTCAGGTCCAGGCGGGTGTCGCCGAAGAAGTTGTTGGTGCGGATGTGCGCCAGGCCCAGGCTGACCGAGGTCTTGCTCAGGGTGTCGCGGTGGATCACGCGCTCGGCGCTGAACTGGTGGGTCTGGCTGTCGCCGTCCTGTTCTACTTCGCTGCCTTGCACGTCGATGCGCGAGCGGTAGTGGCTTTCGCTGTAGAAGTAGCTGAAGGTCCACCAGCCCCAGGGAATGTTGTACGCCAGCAAGCCGTTGCGCGAGCTGCGCTGGTGGTCGCTGACCGCGTCGTGGCCGCCGCGCACGCTGAACTGGTCGGCCAGGCCCAGCGGGTTGTCCCAGTCCAGGCCGGCATTCCACTGCTGCTCGCCGGTGCTGCGCAGGCCGTCGTTGTTGCGCGACAGGGTCGCACGCCAGGGCTTGTCGGCTTCGTTGCGCACCAGCACGTCGCTGCCGCCGACGTTCTGCCCGGGGCTCAGCTCCATGCGCACGCGGTTGGACGGCAGGCGGTTGAGCTGGTCGACCATCTGCTCGATGTCGCGCAGGTCGAGGGGCTGGCCTTCTTCGCCGGGAAAGGTCATCGCCAGCTCGCGCTCGGACAGGCCGCTGGCGGCGTCGCTGCGCAGCTTTTCCAGGGTGCCTTCGACCACCAGCACTTGCAGCCGACCTGTGGATAAGTCTTGCTGCGGCAGGTAGGCGCGGGTGGTGACCCAGCCTTTGTCGAGGTAGTGGTCGGTGATGGCCTTGAGCAGCCCGTTGAGCTGCGCCACGCCCAGGCATTGGCCCTGGTACGGCGCGGTCAGCGCCTGGCGCTCGCGGTCGGACAGGGCCTTGGCGCCTTGCAGTTCGATGCGTTGGATGTCGAAGCAGCGGGTGTCGGCGGGCGCTTCGGGCGCGGCGGGGGTAGCCTGTTTGCCGGGCAGGTCTTGCAGTTCCTGCAAGCGGCGGCGTTGCTCTTCGAGCAGGCGGTCCTGGCGGTCGCGGATCAGGTCTTGCTCGCCTGGGGTCGCGGCGTAGGCGGAGAAAGCGGCTGCGAGGCTCAGCAAGGCCACACCGGGGGCCATCCACATCCTTGTAGAAACGGGCATAGAAATTCCATTGGAAATACGGGAGATGCGCGCAGGAGGCGTCAGGATGGCAGCGGATGCCAGCGATCTGACATCATCTGTAACATTGCTCACACTGACCGTTTTCGGAAAGAAAAATTCCGTGTGCCGCGTAAAGGAAGAATGGTGCGTTCAAGAACGCGACACGCGGTACATAGTTGGCAGGTCGGACCGATTGCACGGGCAGTCGGTCGCCAAGGCCTTCGCTAGAACAGACCGCCCAGGGTGAGGGTGACCCCGCCGCCCGCTTGCGCGCCGGCGTTGATGCCTGCCGTGAGGATCACACCCTTGGCCGAGCGCAGCAGGCGCACGGCGCTGTCGTGGGGCAGCAGCAGGTTGCCGATGGGTGTGACGGTGGCGACGGTCATGGCCAACAGCTTGGCGTCCAGCCCGAACAGCATCGCCGAGCCGCTGGCACCGGCGAGCAGGCCCACGCCGCCTTCGAAGAACACGCAGGCACCGGTGAAGTCCTCGGGCTGCAAGCCGCGCTCGGCGACGGCGTCGGCGACCAGGATCCGGCCGACGGCCGGAAAGTCTTCGGTGGCCCCTGCCCCGCCTACGCTCTTGCCGCGGATGTTCAGGTTGATCTTGCCGAAGCGCGGCAGCCGCGCGCCGAGCCCGGCCCCTACGCCCACCGAGCCATAGCGGAACTGGTGGTCCTTGCCTTGTGGGTCGATCACGGTCAGGGCGCCACCGGAGGCCGCGGCGAACAGCACGGTCAAGCCGCCGCCGGTGGCGGTCTTGTAGCGCCAGTCGCTGACGTTGACCGGAAGTGGAATGTGCATAGGAACGTCCTTATCAGGGCCGCGCCGAACGGCGACGGCGAATCCATGCGGCCAAGTGGTAGCCGCCCCCTGCCGTCGCGACCACGGCGAACAAGCCCACCAGCAGGCTAGCGCCCCACAGTGCACCGCGGTCTTCGATGATGGCCGTGCGGGCCGGCGCTTCGGCCTGGTAGCGCACGCTGACCGGGTCACCGACCGCATAGCCGTAGATCAAGCCGTCCTCGGGGTAGCTGAACGCTTGGCCGGTGGCGTCGATGAAGTCGATTTGCGGGTGGCTGCCGCCAGCGTTCAGCGCGCTGACATGGCCGTCGGCGCGCAGCGCCTGGGCGAGGAAGGAGGCACGCGCCTCGACCATCGAGTAGGTGACGAGCAGCAGGCACAGGCCCAAGGGCAGAAAAATCACCGCGCGGAGCAGGTCGCCGCGAGGTTGGGTCGGCGGGCTTGCCATGAAAGATTTCCTTACATCGTCCGTGAGTGGGGTGTATTGCAATGAATCGATGAGGGAAATGCAAGCGGCCAGGTGTGAGCGACTCGGCAAAGGCTGCAATCGACCGGCGCCGACGGTGGGTGTCTGGGCTGGCGTGGCCTCGGCAAGCACGCTGTACGGCAGCCCTCTTCCCCTACGGCGTGCGAATCGTTGCGCCTGCATCGCCCGCTCGCCTGCACGGGCGGCTATTCCTTCATCCCTCGCCTGCCTTCTAGAATGGCCACTCCTGGCCCACTAGAAAGCCCGCCAATGACCCCGACCCAACCCGGCGCCACCGTCGTCGCCGCCCTGCACGCCACGGCCCGAAAACGCGGCTATACCCTCGACCCCTTCCAGTGCGTGGCCATCGAGCGTCTGGGGCAGATGGCCGACGGGCTGCTCGCGCCGCGCCGTCGCAGCGCTGTACGCAGCGTCTATCTGTGGGGCCCGGTGGGCCGCGGCAAGAGCTTCGTGCTCGACGGGTTCTTCGACGCCATCGCCTTGCCGCACAAGCGCCGCGTGCATTTCCATGCCTTCTTCCGCGAACTGCACCAGCGCCTGTTCGACCACGTCGACAGCGGCCAGGCCATGGACAGGGCGCTGGACGGCATGTTGGGCGACTGTCGGCTGCTGTGCTTCGACGAATTCCACCTGCACGACATCGGCGATGCCATGCTCATCAGCCGGCTGTTCAAGGCCATCTTCGCCCGCGGCATCGCCCTGCTGGTCACCTCCAACTACGCGCCCGGACAGCTGCTGCCCAACCCGCTCTACCACGAGCGTTTCCTGCCCACCATCGCGCTGATCGAACAGCACATGGACGTGCTCGCCATCGCCGGCGAGGTGGACTACCGCGGCTTGACCGGCGCCGCACCGGACCCGTTCCACCAGGGCGCCTACCTCTGCCCCGGCGACCTGGCCCAGCGCCAGGCCTTGGGCCTGCCGCCGCGCCCCGCCCGCGCCCAGGACCTCAAGGTCGGCCACCGTCTGCTGCGGGTGCTGGGCGCCGAGGGGCGGACCTTGCACGCTTCGTTCAAGCACCTCTGCGAGGGCCCGACCGCCACCATGGACTACCTGGCCTTGGTGGCCGACCACGACCGCTGGATTCTCGAAGACCTGCCGCAGCTCTCCAGCGCCTCGGCGGCCGCGCAGCAGCGCTTCATCAACCTCGTCGACGTGCTGTACGACCGCCGCTGTCAGGTGTTCCTCATCAGCGCGTTGCCCTTGCATCAAGCCTTGAACAGCGCGGAGGCGGCCGACATTTCCCGCACCCGCAGCCGCCTGTCGCAGCTGCGCCAGATCACGGCGCTAGGCGATACGCCGGTGTGCGCCGATCCGGGCTGAGCCGAATCCGCTGAGTCGAACCACCGATTGTTCGTTCAGGGAAAACAGACCGCATCGGGCCGATGCCGGATCACTCACTACAGGAAGTTGCCTGCCATGGAAGAAGCGTTGTCGTTGGGTTGGTCGAGTTACGCCGTCGTGTTCGCAACGCTGTTGGGCGCCTATGTCATCTTCGGCATCGCCGGGTTCGGCTCCGCCCTGATCGCCAGCCCCGTGCTGGCGCTCTACATCCCCATCGCCAAGATCGTGCCGCTGCTGGCGCTGATGGACTTGTGCGCGGCCTGCATCAACGTCAGCCGCGACGGGCGCAAGGCCGATTGGCGCGAGCTGCGCCGGCTGGTGCCGATGATGGTGCTGGGCAGCCTGGCCGGCGCGGCGATCCTGCTCACTGCACGGCCCGAGCGCCTGTTGCTGGCCTTGGGGGTGTTCGTGGTCGGCTATGCCCTGTATTCGCTCAGCGGCCTCAAGCCGCAGCGCCGCTTCAGCCCAGTCACGGCCATTCCCTTCGGTGGAGTGGGCGGGGTGTTCAGCGCGTTGTTCGGCAGCGGCGGCTTCATCTATGCCATCTACCTGAGCGGTCGGCTCGACGGCAAAGAAGCCTTGCGCATCACCCAGACCACCCTGATCGGCCTCAGCACCTTGACCCGCGTGGTGCTGTTCGCGCTGGCCGGGGTGTATTTGGACACGTCGGTGCTGTGGCTGGCGCTGTTGCTGGCGCCGGGGATGGTGCTGGGCATTACCTTGGGGCGGCGGATGACTTTGCGGATGTCGCGCGAGCAGTTCCTCAAGGTGATCAACCTGGTGGTGCTGGGGTCGGGGGTGATGTTGATCGTGCGGTATTTCTTTTGATGGGAGGCGCGGAGCCTCGCGAAATGGCCTTGCCCCGCCCTGCGAGGCTCACCGCGACGGGCCGTAAAGAGCAGATGCCTGTCGGCACCCGCTTGCGCTGCGGCGTTGCCGATCAATACTTCCAAGTCACCGACGCCGTCAGGTTGCGCGGCGCGCCGTAGCTGGCGGTGGTGGCGTTGTTGTACAGCGACAGCAGGTATTTGCGGTCGGTGAGGTTGTTCAGGTTCAGCGACGTGCTCCAGTGGCTGTCGATCTCGTAGCTGCTCATCAGGTCGACCAGGCCGTAGGCGTTCTGCGCGATGGCACCGTTGTTGTCGTTCTCCACCTTGGTCTGCCAGCTGACCCGCGCACCGACCTTCATCTGCGGCAGGCTCGGCAAGCGGTAGGTGGCTATGGCGCGGATCGCATGGGCCGGTACGTACTTGCGGGCGCGGTCGCCGTCGTCGTTGTCGATGTGTACGTAGGTGTAGCCGGCGAGCAGGTCGATGCCTGGCGATACTTCACCGGAGGCTTGCAGCTCGACGCCGTGGCTCTTGATGTCGCCTGGGATGGACAGGTTCTGACTGCCGTCATACACGGTGCTCACGACCACGTTGCGCTGCTCGGTCTTGAAGAGTGCGCCGGTCAGGTGCAGGCGCTGGTCCAGCACGCTGCCCTTGATGCCGACTTCCATGCTCTTGCCTTCCAGCGGGTCGAGCAGGCGATGGTCCAGGCCCACCGCGTTGTACTGCGGGTTGTAGATCTGGGTCCAACTGCCGTAGACGCTCCAGGCTTCGTTCAGGTCGTAGACCAGGCCGGTGTAGGGCGTGACCTTGCCGTGTTCGCGGGTGGAGTGCGGGCTGCCGTAGCTGGTGCCCTTACCGTCGGCGCTGAGCATGCGCGCACCGGCGATCCAGTGCAGATCGTCGGCGAGGCTGAAGCGGGCGCCGGCGAAGAGGCTTTTTTGCGTGTCCTGGAAGTTCTGCCCCAATGCTTCGCTGGTGACGCCGAACGAGGGCATGGGCGTGGCGCCCGCCAGAATGCCCGAGAAGGAGGTGTCGAAGGCGCTGCCGTTTTCAATGTCTTCGTCGTACTCCTGACCCTTCTGGTGGGTACGCCCATAGGCCGCACCGAAGGTCAGCTGGTGCTCGCGGCCGAACAGGTTGAAGGGGCCTTGGACCTTGGCTTCACCGATCAATTGATGCGCTTCGCTACGGGTGTGGTTGGCATAGGCCCCCGCCACATCGTCGGTGACCGAGTCGACATACAACATGTTGGTGTTCTGCTTCTCCTGAATGCCAGTGGCCGTCAGAGTAGCGTTCCAGTCGTTGCCGAAATCGTGCTTGAGCTCGACGAAGGCACGCTGCGTGTGCAGGTTCCAATACGTCCACGGTTGGCCGATGTTGCTGCTGCGGCCGCTGTAGTGGATCGGGTTGCCGCTGCTGTCGACCAGCGGCAGGTTGCCCCAGGTGCTGCCGTTGGCATCGCTGTTGTGCTGGGAGAAGCCAACGGTCACGGTGTCGGCATCGGACACGTCGAAGGCCAGCAGGCCGGCGGCGATGTTGCGCTCGTGGCTGTAGCGGTCCATCCACGAATTGCCCTTGTCGTGGGAATAGATGAAGCGGCCGCGCACATTGCCGCTGTCGGTCAGCGGGCCGGCGACGTCGACGTCGACGCGGCGGCCGTCCCAGGAACCGACCGTGGTCTCGACCTGCGCCTGGAAGGTGTCGGTGGGGCGCTTGCGCACGAAGTTGACGGTCGCCGAGGGGTTGCCCGCCCCGCTCATCAGGCCGTTGGCGCCGTGCAGCACGTCGATCTGTTCGTATTCGGCCAGGTCCTGCTCGCCCACCAGCACGCTGCTGACGAAGGGCATGCCCACGCCGTCGTACTCGAAGTTGTTGATGTCGAAACCGCGCGAGGTGAACTGGGTGCGGTCGGTCTCGGTTTGCTCGACGGTCACCGACGGCGCGGCGCGCAGGGCGTCCTTGATGCCGGTGATCTTGAAGTCGTCCAGCTCCTGGCGGGTGATGGTGGTCACGCCCTGGGGCGTCTGCTTGTCGGTCAGGCCCAGTTTGGTGGTGCTGGACGACGCCCTGCCCTCGTATCCCTCGCTCGGGCCTTCGTCACGGTTCTGGACGCTTTCGACCTGGATGGCGGGCAGCGTGAGGTCGTCGGCCGCGTGAACGATAGGCATGGCGCTGCACGCGCCGACGAATAGCAGGCGGGCAGGAAGAGGAGTTTTCAAGGCGGTGTCCTGGGCAGGGCGAATGGAAATGGGAGGCGTTTCTATTGGGCCTGGGAAACTAACTCAAATGGGAAATTTTCTCGATAAATAATTTTTCATGTTCGCTGGTTTCAGCTCGCGGTATTACCGGTTGAAGAACGGCCTACTGGACGAACTGGCGGCGCCCCCTTGGGGCTCAGTGGCCGATAAACACCTCGTGGGCCACTTCGGGTGCGGCGAACAGCCGGGTCGCGTCGTGCCCCACGCCGTCGATCTGCCATTGCCGGTGCCGGATGGGCAGCTGCCAGCGCCGCGCCAACTCCGCCTCGTAACGCAGGTAGTCAAGCTGCCGCTCGACGCGGGTGCGGCCCTGAAGCTGCGCACCGCAGGCGCGGTCCATCACGCGGTCGTCGGGATGGTCGTCCAGGCGCCCGACCAGGTAGGTGACGTCGCGCGCCGCGTAGCGCTGGAACACCTGCCGCGGGCTCAGGCCCTGGGACGTGAAGTAATCGGGCGCGCCGTTCAGGCCATAGCGGTATTGGTCGTAGTCCGGGCACGTCTGCCGGGAGGCGGTTTCGAAGCGCCCGCCTTGCCAGCGCGTGGCGTCCAGGTAGAGGTAGGACGACGGGCTGGACACCACGTAGCGCACGGCCAAGCCATGGCGCAACGCCCGGTCGCCGCTGCCGAGCAGGGCGTACCGCTGCATCAGTTGCCCCCCGGCGGAGTGGCCGATGAGCACGATCTCCTCGAGTGCCGGAAAACGGCGGCGATCACCGAGGTAGGCCAGCAGATCGTCGAGCACCGTGAAGCCGGCGATGCCGGTTCGGCCGCTCGACGAGGGCGTGCCGTGCATCCAGCGATTCTTGGCCCACAGCGGCATGGCGGGCGTGGCGGCCCGGTCGTTGGGTGTGAGGAAGCGCGGCGCGAGGAGGAGCGTGTCGGCCGGGGTGAAGCCGGCGTTCTCGAGCAGGGTCTGGCCACTGGCGTAGTAGGCGTCGGCGTTGCGGCGCACGCCATGCACGATGACCACGACGCGGCGCACGGGAAGGCTGGGGCGTTGCAGGTCAGCGTTCGCGAAGACCTGCATTTCGTAGGGTATCGGGGCGCCCAGGTGCAGGGTTTGTGGGGCGGCGAAGGCGTGCGCGGTCAGCAGGCTGGTGAGCAGCACCAGGCAAACGCGTATGACGGTATGCACGGTGCGCGGGGGCATGGGGCTACCTGCTGCTGGGGGTGCCTGCCACGTTGCCGATGGCTCGATTGGCACGGCGGAATGGATGACGCGCAGGATGGCAGCAAGCCGGCTGCGAGTGCCAATGAAACCTGCCCTACGGTGCAAATCGAACCGCCCGATCGCGCAGTGGCGACGAAGCGGCCGGTGCATGGCCGTAGTGCCGTTAGATATTTCGACGCGCTCACCAAATTGAGGCGCATGCCCCGACGATGTGCACACCCGGTAGGCCCGCGCGCGCGCATTCCACGAAAAAATTCCCTAACCCTCTGTTTGAATTGAACATTCCATAATTGGCCCAATGCTTGCTGAGTCGATTCCATATCTTGGATACAACATGGAATCCGCTATGCACATCGAACGATCACCCTCCTTCGGTTGGACGGTCAGTGAATGGGTCGCAGCCTATCGGAAGCAGTCGCTGACCCCGGACAGCCTGCTGGCGCTGCTGGACGCTTTCCCGAGCGACGACCGCGCCTGGATCAGCCTCGTGCAGCGCGAGCAATTGACCGCACAACTAGCGGAACTGGAGCAGCGCCTCGCGGCCGTGGAGGGTGACCTCGACCGGCTGCCGCTGTACGGCGTGCCGTTCGCGATCAAGGACAACATCGATGCGGCGGGCTGGGCGACCACCGCCGCCTGCCCGGCCTTCGCCTATGTCGCCGCAAGCGACGCGGCCGTGGTCGGCAAGCTGCGCGCCGCCGGTGCGATCCTGATGGGCAAGACCAACCTCGACCAGTTCGCCACCGGCCTGGTGGGCACACGTTCCCCCCATGGCGCCGTGCCCAACAGCTTCGACCCCGCCTACGTCAGCGGCGGGTCGAGCTCGGGCTCGGCGTCGGTCGTCGCGCGCGGGCTGGTGGCGTTTTCCCTGGGCACCGATACCGCAGGCTCCGGGCGTGTGCCCGCCGGCTTCAACAACATCGTGGGCCTCAAACCCACCAAGGGGCGGCTGTCCAACACCGGCCTGGTGCCGGCCTGCCGTACCGTCGACTGCATTTCGGTGTTCGCCCTGACCGTCGACGATGCGCAAACGGTGACCGCCATCGCGGCCGGCTACGACGCGACGGATGCCTACTCGCGGCCCAACCCCAATACCGCACCGGTTGCCGTCGGCAACAAGATCCGCCTTGCGATCCCGGACACGCTGGAGTTCTTTGGCGACAGCCAGAACCAGGCGGTGTTCGAACGGGCGCTGGCCACCTTCGAGGCGCTGGGCGCGGACATCACCCGCATCGACTTCGCCCCCTTCCGTCAGCTGGCCGAGCAGCTCTATTACGGCTCCTGGGTGGCCGAGCGCACCGTCGCGGTGGAGGACATGCTGGCCCGCGCCCCCGAGGCGATCGACCCCGTGGTGCGGGGCATCGTCGAAAATGGCCTCGCCTACACCGCGTGCGACGCGTACAAGGCCGAGTACCTGCGTGCCGAGCTGAGCCGCCGGATCAACGACAGCCTGGCAGGCTACGACGCACTCCTGGTGCCGACCTCGCCGACCCTTCGCACCCTGGCGGAAATGAAAGCGGAGCCGGTGCTGTTCAACTCGCAGTTCGGCTATTACACCAACTTCACCAACCTGGCGGACCTCTCGGCGCTGGCGCTTCCGGCCGGCCTGCGCAGCGATGGCTTGCCCGCCGGCATCACGCTGATCGCGCCCGCCTGGCACGACCTGGCGCTGGCCGACGTGGGCAAGCGCTGGCAGGCCCACCTGAACCTGCCGCTCGGTGCAACCGGCCGGGCTTTGCCCACGCCCACGCACGCCGCAGCGGCCCAAGCGCCAGGCAGCGTGCGCGTTGCCGTGGTCGGTGCCCACCTCACCGGCATGCCGCTGAACTTCCAACTGACGACGCGCAATGCGGTGCTGGTCGAGCAGACCCTGACGGCCGGCCACTACCGCCTCCATGCCCTGCCCGGCACCGTGCCGCCCAAGCCCGGCCTGGCACGTGCGGACAGCGGCCGCCCGATCGTCGTCGAGCTCTGGGACATGCCCATGGCGCGTTTCGGCGAATTCGTGGCCGAGATCCCCGCCCCGCTGGGCATCGGCAACCTGACCCTGGCCGACGGCCGCACGGTGAAAGGCTTCATCTGCGAGCCCTGGGCACTGGCCGGTGCCCTCGACATCACCGACTTCGGCGGCTGGCGCGCCTACATCGCCAGTTTGCAGAACGCCTGACCACGCGCCTCCCGGCAATCGGGAGGGCAACCCCGCCATTCGCGCCACTACAGGGAGCGCAGCATGTTCCAGACCGTCCTGATCGCCAACCGCGGTGAAATCGCCGTGCGTGCCATTCGTACCCTCAAGACGCTGGGGGTCAAAGCCGTCGCCGTCTATTCCGAGCCGGACCGCAATGCCGCGCATGTGCTGATGGCCGATGTCGCCGTCGCCCTGGAAGGCGAAAAAGCAGCGGACAGCTACCTGCGAATCGACAAGATCCTGGCCGCCGCCAGGCAAACCGGCGCCCAGGCGATCTACCCCGGCTATGGCTTCCTGTCCGAGAGCGCGGAGTTCGCCGACGCGTGCGAAGCGGCCGGCATCGCCTTCATCGGCCCGACGGCCGAGCAGATCCGCGAGTTCGGCCTCAAGCACCGAGCCCGGGAACTGGCCGCTGCGGCAGGCGTGCCCATGACCCCGGGCACCGCCTTGCTGGACAGCCTGGAGCAGGCCTTGCAGGAAGCCGAACGCATCGGCTACCCGGTGATGCTCAAGAGCACGGCGGGCGGCGGCGGCATCGGCCTGACCCGCTGCGACGACGCCGATAGCCTGCGCGATGCCTACGACGGCGTGAAGCGCATGGGCGAGCAGTTCTTCCGCGATTCGGGCGTGTTCCTCGAGCGTTTCATCGATCGCGCACGGCACATCGAAGTGCAGGTGTTCGGCGACGGCAAAGGCCGCGTCGTGGCCCTGGGCGAGCGCGACTGCTCCTTGCAGCGGCGCAACCAGAAGGTGGTCGAAGAGACGCCGGCTCCGCACCTGCCGGCCGCCACCCGCGAGGCGCTGCATCGCGCGGCGGTGAAACTGGGCGAGTCGGTGCGCTACCGCAGCGCCGGCACCATGGAGTTCATCTACGACGGTGCCTGCGACGCCTTCTACTTCCTGGAAGTGAATACGCGCTTGCAGGTCGAGCACCCGGTGACGGAAATGGTCACGGGCCTGGACCTGATCGAGTGCATGCTGCGGGTCGGTGCCGGCGACGCCCTGGACTGGGCCGCGATGGAGCGGGCACCGCAAGGCTGTGCCATCGAAGTGCGTATCTATGCGGAAGACCCGCTGAAGAACTTCCAACCCAGCCCGGGCGTGTTGACCGAAGTCTTCTTCCCCGACGATGTGCGCGTCGATGGCTGGGTGAGCACGGGTACCGAAGTGTCGGCGTTCTACGACCCGATGATCGCCAAGCTGATCGTGCACGCCGAGAACCGGGAACAGGCGATCGCCAAATTACAAAACGCCCTCGGCGCGACGCGCTTGCACGGCATCGCCAGCAACCTCGACTACCTGCGGCAGATCGTGGCCGAACCGCGCTTCCTGGCCGGTCAGGTCTGGACGCGGATGCTCGACGACTGCGCGTTCGAGGCCAGCGTCATCGAGGTGCTCGAGCCTGGCACCTACAGCAGCGTGCAGGACTACCCCGGACGTCTGGGCTACTGGAGCATCGGCGTGCCGCCCTCCGGGCCGATGGACGACTACGCGTTCCGTCTCGGCAACCGCATCGTCGGCAACCACGAAAGTGCGGCCGGTCTGGAATTCACCTTGCAAGGGCCGACCCTGCGCTTCCACTGCGATGCGTTGGTCGCGCTGACCGGCGCGCAGTGTCCGGCCGAGATCGACGGCGAGGCAGTGCCCTATTGGGCGCCGATCCACGTCAACGCGGGGCAGGTGCTCAAGCTCGGCCGCGCGCTGGATGGCTGCCGGACCTACCTGGCGGTGCGCAACGGGCTGGACGTGCCGGTCTACCTCGGCAGCCGCTCGACGTTCGCCTTGGGGCAGTTCGGCGGGCATGCCGGGCGGACGCTGCGGCCTGCCGACATGCTGGCCATCTCGCAGCCCGATCTGCCGGCGTGCACCACCCCGGCGCCGGTCGGCGCACCCTGTGCGGCACCTGCGCAGATGATCCCCGAGTACGCCACGTCCTGGGACATCGCCGTGCTCTACGGCCCCCATGGCGCCCCGGACTTCTTCACCGCCGAATCCATCGACGCGTTCTTCGCCACCGAATGGGAGGTGCACTACAACTCCAACCGCCTGGGCGTGCGGCTGTCCGGGCCCAAGCCCACCTGGGCGCGGGTCGATGGCGGCGAGGCCGGCCTGCACCCGTCGAACGTGCACGACTGCGAGTACGCGATCGGCGCCATCAACTTCACCGGCGACTTCCCGGTGATCCTGGCCAAGGATGGCCCGAGCCTCGGTGGCTTCGTATGCCCGGTCACCATCGCCAAGGCCGAGCTGTGGAAAGTGGGCCAGATCAAGCCGGGCGACACGCTGCGTTTCCACCCCATCAGCTTCGAGCAGGCGCAACTGCTGGAACGGGCCCAGGCGCAAAGCCTGGCCCTGCTGGCGCCGGCCAAGGCCGACAGCTTGCCGGTGCCGTCGCTGGCGCCAGGGGCGACTTCGTCGGCCACCGTACTGGCGGAAATGGCCGCCGACGGCACCCGCCCGCGCGTGGTCTACCGTCAGGCCGGCGACAACTATGTCCTGATGGAGTACGGCGACAACGTCCTCGACATCGCCTTGCGCCTGCGCATCCACGTGCTGATGGCGGCGCTCGAGGCCGATCCACTGCCAGGGCTCGAGGAGCTGGCGCCGGGCGTGCGTTCCCTGCAACTGCGTTACGACAGCCGGGTACTGCACCAGCGCACGCTGATCGAGCGCCTGATCCAGCTCGAACATGAGTTGGGCGACGTCACGCGCCTGAAGGTGCCGACCCGTATCGTCCACCTGCCCATCGCCTTCGAGGACAGCTCGACCCTGAGCGCCGTCGAGCGCTACCGCGAAACCGTCTGCGCCGAAGCGCCGTGGTTGCCCAACAACGTCGACTTCCTGCAACGCATCAATGGCCTGGCGCATCGCGAGCAGGTCAAGGACATCGTCTGTCAGGCCAGCTACCTGATCCTGGGCTTGGGCGACGTGTACCTCGATGCGCCCTGTGCGGTGCCGCTTGATCCCCGCCACCGCCTGCTCAGCTCGAAGTACAACCCGGCCCGCACCCACACGGCCGAAGGCGCCGTGGGCATCGGTGGGATGTACATGTGCATCTACGGCATGGACTCGCCAGGCGGCTATCAGTTGGTCGGGCGCACCTTGCCCATCTGGAACAAGTATTCGAAGAACGCCCAGTTCAAAGACGGCCAACCGTGGCTGCTGCACTTCTTCGACCAGGTGAAGTTCTACCCGGTCGAGGAGGACGAACTCAACGCCTTCCGTGAGGGGTTCCGCGAAGGGCGAGCGCAGATTCGGATCGAGGAGACGGAATTCGATTTCGCCGAATACACCCAGTTCCTCGCAGCCAACGCGCCCAGCATCGCCGACTTCCAGTCGCGGCAGAAGCAGGCCTACGAGGCGGAGGTCGAGCGCTGGAAGGAGGCCGGCATCGGGCAGCCGCTGGCCCTGGCCGAGACGCCGGTGGCGCAGGCGCCGGAGCATGCCGGGCAGCGCGTCTGCGCCGACCTCAACGGCAACGTCTGGAAGGTCCTGGTGGAGGCAGGGCAAGCGGTCGAGGTCGGGGAAAAGCTGGTCGTCATCGAGGCGATGAAGATGGAGCTCGCGGTGGTGGCGCCCGTCGCCGGCACGGTGGCGGCGATCGGTTGCGTGCCGGGCAGGCCGGTGGTGCCGGGCGATGTCCTGGTCTACATCGATGCGCACGAAACGGCCGACGTTTGAACATGATCCGGGCACGCCGCCGAGGCGTGTCCGCCACTGGGTAGCCGACATGCAGATTTCATCGCCGAACAATACCAAAGAGCGCCCGGACAACCTGGTCGAGCGGATCTACCAGCAGCTCAAGAACGACATTTTCGAGTTCCGCCTCCTGCCGGGCGACCGCTTCAGCGAGGGCGCGGTCGCGCAGCGCATGGAGGTCAGCCGCACACCAGTACGCCAAGCGCTCTATCGGCTGGAGCGTGAAGGTTATCTGGAGGTGTATTTCAGAAGCGGGTGGCAGGTCAGGCCCTTCGACTTCAACTATTTCGAAGAGCTGTACGACGTGCGCATCGTGCTGGAACTGGCGGCCGTGGGCCGCCTGTGCCAGCTCGAAGCGCAAAGCCATCCGCTGCTGGAATCGCTCAAGGCCACCTGGTTGGTCGCCGAAAGCGACCGCCTGGACGACAGCAAGACGGTTTCGGCGCTGGACGAGCGTTTCCACTGCGCGCTCGTCGAGGCGACGGGCAACGGCGAGATGGCGCGGCTGCATTACGAAATCACCGAGAAGATCCGCATCATCCGGCGCCTCGACTTCACTCAGGAGCCGCGTATCGCCGCCACCTATGAAGAGCACGGACGCATCCTCAGCGCGATCTTGCAGCGCCGCACGGACAACGCGCAGCAGTTGCTCAAGGCCCACATCGAGGTCAGCAAGAAAGAAGTGCGCAAGATCACCCTCCACATGCTGCACGTCGCCCGGCAGCGGGCGCAGCTGAAGTCGGTGAACCCCTGAAGCGTCGATTCGACTGCCTAGATGTAGCCAAAAACAACACTTCCCAACGTATTGGAGCACCTGCATGAAACGTCGCAGTTTGATCAAAGCTTTCACGTTGTCCGCCTCGATCGCCGCCATGGGTCTGGCCTGGACGGCTCAGGCCGCCGAAACCATCAAGGTCGGCATCCTGCACTCGCTGTCCGGGACCATGGCGATTTCCGAGACCTCGCTCAAGGACATGGCGCTGATGACCATCGAGCAGATCAACGCCAAGGGCGGGGTCAACGGCAAGCTGCTGGAGCCGGTGGTGGTCGACCCGGCTTCGAACTGGCCGCTGTTCGCCGAGAAGAGCCGTCAGTTGCTGACCCAGGACAAGGTCGCGGTGGTGTTCGGCTGCTGGACGTCGGTGTCGCGCAAATCCGTGCTGCCGGTGTTCGAGGAGCTCAACGGCCTGCTGTTCTACCCGGTGCAGTACGAAGGCGAAGAGATGTCTCCGAACGTGTTCTACACCGGTGCGGCGCCCAACCAGCAGGCGATCCCGGCGGTGGAATACCTGATGAGCGAAGAAGGCGGCGCGGCCAAGCGCTACTTCCTGCTCGGCACCGACTACGTCTACCCGCGCACCACCAACAAGATCCTGCGCGCCTTCCTGCATTCCAAAGGCGTGGCCGACAAGGACATCGAAGAGGTCTACACCCCCTTCGGCCATGCCGATTACCAGACCATCGTCGCCAACATCAAGAAGTTCTCCGCAGGCGGCAAGACGGCGGTCATCTCCACGGTCAACGGCGATTCGAACGTGCCTTTCTACAAGGAGCTGGCCAACCAGGGCCTGAAGGCCACCGACGTCCCGGTGGTGGCCTTCTCCGTGGGTGAGGAAGAATTGCGCGGCATCGACACCAAGCCGCTGGTGGGCCACCTGGCCGCGTGGAACTACTTCGAGTCGGTGGAGAACCCGGTCAACACCCGGTTCGTCTCCGACTGGAAGGCCTACGCCCGGGCGAAGAACCTGCCGGGCGCCGACAAGGCGGTGACCAACGACCCGATGGAAGCCACCTACGTCGGCATCCACATGTGGGCCCAGGCCGCCGAGAAGGCGGGCAGCACCGATGTCGACAAGGTCCGCGAAGCCCTCGCCGGGCAGACCTTCGACGCGCCCTCGGGCTTCACCCTGACCATGGACAAGACCAACCACCACCTGCACAAGCCGGTGATGATCGGCGAGATCCAGGACGACGGGCAGTTCGACGTGGTCTGGCAAACCGAGCAGCCGCTGCGGGCGCAGCCGTGGAGCCCGTTCATTCCGGGCAACGACAAACGCCCCGACCATGCGGTGAAGGGCAACTGATCCCTGTAGCCCCCTCGCCTACGAGGGGGCGCTGGAGCGCATCACCCACCGTTACCCAAAAGGGACCCTGTTCCATGCCCAAGGCCCTCCATCGACTCCTGCTTTGCCTGTGCCTGTTGCTGCCTTGCGCTGCGCACGCCAGCGAAGCCGAATACTTCGCCGCCGCCAAGCCCAACGAGCAGGCCCGCCTGCTGCAGGACTGGGCGGCGCTCCCCGTCCCGGCCCGGCTGGCCCTGCTCACCTCGTTGCAGCAAGGCCGCCTCGGCGCCGACGACAGCCGCAAGCTGCGCTTGAACAACCGCCTGCGCGGGCTGGTGGACAACGCTCTGGCCAGCCACCAGTTGTTCAGCGCCGATCCGGCCGTGCGCCTGCAAGCCGCCCAACAATTGCAGAAGAGCGCCCAACCGGCCCAGGTCGCGTTTCTCGACCGCCAGTACGCCCAAGAGCGGGACGACAGCGTCCACGCCGCCCTCGGTCTGGCCCTGGCCAACCTGCAACTGGGCGCCGCCGAACCCTCCGTGCGTCTGGCCGCCGTGCGTCTGCTCGGCGAGACCGGCGACCCCATGGCCCGCACCCGCCTGCAAGCCCTGCTCGACCCGGCCGTGGAAAGCGACGCCGGCGTGCGCACCGCTGCGCAGACCAGCCTGACCCAGGTCGAGCGCAAGCTGCTGATCGGCGAAATCCTCGGCCAGGCCTTCAGCGGCCTCTCTCTGGGGTCGATCCTGCTGCTGGCCGCCCTTGGCCTTGCCATCACCTTCGGCCTGCTCGGGGTGATCAACATGGCCCACGGCGAGATGCTGATGCTCGGCGCCTACACCACCTACGTGGTGCAGATCGCGGTCCAGCGCTACGCCCCCGGCGCGCTGGAGTTCTACCCGCTGCTGGCCCTGCCGGTGGCGTTCGCCGTCAGCGCAGGGGTCGGCATGGCCCTGGAACGCGCGGTGATCCGCCACCTCTACGGCCGCCCGCTGGAAACCCTGCTCGCCACCTGGGGCATCAGCCTGATCCTGATCCAGGCCATCCGCCTGATGTTCGGCGCGCAGAACGTCGAGGTCGCCAACCCGGCCTGGCTGTCCGGCGGCATCCAGGTGCTGCCGAACCTGGTACTGCCCTGGAGCCGCATCGTCATCATCGGCTTCGCCTTGTGCGTGGTGCTGCTGACCTGGCTGCTGCTCAATCGCACGCGCCTGGGCCTCAACGTCCGCGCGGTGACGCAGAACCGCAACATGGCCGCCTGCTGCGGTGTGCCGACCGGCCGCGTGGACATGCTCGCCTTCGGCCTCGGCTCGGGCATCGCCGGCCTCGGTGGCGTGGCCCTGAGCCAGATCGGCAACGTCGGGCCGGACCTCGGCCAGAGCTACATCATCGACTCCTTCCTGGTGGTGGTGCTCGGCGGCGTCGGGCAACTGGCCGGCAGCCTCTGGGCCGCCTTCGGCCTGGGCATCGCCAACAAGCTGCTGGAACCGCAGATCGGTGCGGTGCTCGGCAAGATCCTCATCCTTGCGCTGATCATTCTGTTCATCCAGAAACGTCCGCAAGGCCTGTTCGCCCTCAAGGGACGGGTAATCGACTGATGAACCAGCCACTGCTTGTCACCGCTACGCAAAAGGCCGGCGCGAAACTGTCCCTGGCCATTGGCGCCATCGTCCTCGCCGCGCTGCTCGCCCTGCCGCTGCTCTCGCTGCTGCCGGACGGCCATGCCCTGCACGTCTCGGCCTACACCCTGACCTTGGTCGGCAAGATCCTCTGCTACGCCATCGTCGCCCTGGCCCTGGACCTGGTCTGGGGCTACGCCGGCCTGCTGTCGCTCGGCCACGGACTGTTCTTCGCCCTCGGTGGCTACGCCATGGGCATGTACCTGATGCGCGAAGCCGCCGGCGACGGCCTGCCGGCGTTCATGAGCTTCCTGTCGTGGAGCGAGCTGCCCTGGTACTGGGCCGGCACCCAGCATTTCGCCTGGGCCTTGTGTCTGGCGGTGCTGGCGCCCGGGCTGCTGGCCCTGGTGTTCGGCTACTTCGCCTTCCGCTCGCGGATCAAGGGCGTGTACTTCTCGATCATGACCCAGGCCCTGACCTTCGCCGGGATGCTGCTGTTCTTCCGCAACGAAACCGGCTTTGGCGGCAACAATGGCTTCACCAACTTCCGCACCCTGCTGGGCTTCGACATCACCGCCCAGGGCACCCGCGCGGTGCTGTTCCTGCTGACCGTGGCCCTGCTGCTGGGCAGCCTGTTGGTGGGCTGGCGCCTGGCGCAAAGCAAGTTCGGACGGGTCCTGACCGCGCTGCGCGACGCCGAGAACCGGCTGATGTTCTGCGGCTACGACCCGCGTGGCTTCAAGCTGTTCGTCTGGGTGCTGAGCGCCGTGCTCTGCGGCCTGGCCGGGGCGCTGTACGTGCCGCAGGTGGGCATCATCAACCCCAGCGAGATGTCGCCGACCAACTCCATCGAAGCCGCCGTGTGGGTCGCCCTGGGCGGGCGCGGCACGCTGATCGGCCCGCTGCTCGGCGCCGGTCTGGTCAATGGCATGAAGAGCTGGTTCACCGTGGCGTTCCCCGAGTTCTGGCTGTTCTTCCTGGGCGCGCTGTTCATCCTGGTCACCCTGTACCTGCCCAAGGGCGTGGTCGGCCTGTTGAAGAAAAGGGGCGAACAATGAGATTCCCGTCGGTCCACCCCGAATTCATGCTGGAGCCGATCATCGACGAAGGCCGTGGCCGCGACGCCATCGGGCTCGGCCAGGTGGTCGCCCCAGGCCTCGACGCCCGCCACGGCACGGTGCTGACCCTGGAGGACATCAACGTCAGCTTCGACGGTTTCAAGGCCATCGACGGCCTGGACCTGTACATCGGCGTCGGCGAGCTGCGCTGCATCATCGGCCCCAACGGCGCCGGCAAGACCACCCTGATGGACGTGATCACCGGCAAGACCCGCCCCACCCGCGGCAAGGCCTGGTTCGGCGACACCCTCGACCTGACCCGCATGAGCGAAGTGCAGATCGCCCAGGCCGGGATCGGCCGCAAGTTCCAGAAGCCCACGGTGTTCGAAGCGTTGACGGTGTTCGAGAACCTGGAGCTGGCGCAGAAGGCCGACAAGTCGGTATGGGCCTGCCTCGGCGCACGGCTCAACGGCGAGCAGCGCACGCGGATCGACGAAGTGCTGACCACCCTCCGCCTCGAAACCTCGTGCCATCGCCCGGCGGGGTTGCTGTCCCACGGGCAGAAGCAGTTTCTCGAAATCGGCATGCTGCTGATGCAGGACCCGCACCTGCTGTTGCTCGACGAGCCGGTGGCGGGCATGACCGATGCCGAAACCGAGTTCACCGCCGAGCTGTTCAAGCGCCTGGCCGGCAAGCATTCGCTGATGGTGGTCGAGCATGACATGGGCTTCGTCGGCAGCATCGCCGACCAGGTCACCGTACTGCACCAGGGCAGCGTGCTGGCGCAGGGGTCATTGGCGCAGGTGCAGGCCGATGAGCGGGTGATCGAGGTCTATCTGGGGCGATGAGGACAACACCATGCTGAAAATCGATTCGTTGCACCAATACTACGGCGGCAGCCACATCCTGCGCGGCTTGTCGTTCGAGGCCAAGGTCGGCGAAGTGACCTGCCTGCTCGGCCGCAACGGCGTGGGCAAGACCACCCTGCTGCGCTGTCTGATGGGCCTGTTGCCGGCCCGCGAAGGCAGCGTCCACTGGGAAGGCCGGGCCATCACCCCGCTCAAGCCGCACCAGCGGGTGCAGGCCGGCATCGCCTACGTCCCGCAGGGTCGCGAGATCTTTCCGCGCCTGACCGTCGAGGAAAACCTGCTGATGGGCCTGTCGCGCTTCGGCGCCCGCGAAGCGAAGCAGGTGCCGCCCTTCATCTACGAGCTGTTCCCGGTGCTGCTGCAGATGAAGCACCGCCGTGGCGGCGACCTCTCCGGCGGCCAGCAGCAACAGCTGGCCATCGGCCGGGCCTTGGCCAGCCGCCCGCGTTTGCTGATCCTCGATGAGCCTACCGAGGGTATCCAGCCTTCGGTGATCAAGGAGATCGGTGTGGTGATCGGGAAGTTGGCGGCGCGTGGGGATATGGCGATTTTGTTGGTGGAGCAGTTCTATGACTTCGCTGCGGAGTTGGCTGACCAGTATCTGGTGATGTCGCGGGGGGAGATCGTGCAGCGGGGGCGTGGGGAGGATATGGAGGTCGAGGGGGTGCGGGGGTTAGTGACGATCTAGAGGGGACAATGCCTGGGCAGCCTAATCGACCCCAGGTCCTATGTCAGGCCTTGTACCTGGAACAGGCCCGTGCGCTCAGCATCCTGCACCTGACGGTAGACGGAAAGCCCGAAGGAAATGGTCGTGCAGGTATTTTCGGTTAATATTTTCTGAGCGTTCGAAGCGTATTTTAAGAAAATCTGGCCAATAGTGGGGGAATGAATGGAAAATCTGGTGGGTTACGCCCATTTGATCGGTGCGATGGAGCTAAAAGCCATCGGGGTAAAAAGGCCCGCACTCGTTCAACCCGTCACCCGCATCGAGCGGATCAACGGCGCGCTCGCAGTGCCACAGGCAGGTCGCGGCTCAAGCGATCGAGGTGCAGCGACGTATTGGCATGCGTGCGCGACAGCATGGCGAGGGTTTGCGGCAGGAACGACAACTCGAAATACTCCGGCGCACAGAGCCGCCAGATCTTGCGCACGGTTTGCGCAGACGCTTGGCTTTCGTCTTCAGCGCAGCGGTTGACCGACTCGACCACCACGCGCAAATAAGGCGCGATCTTCTCGGCCTTGCTGGTCGGTTGCAGCACCCCTTGGAATGAAGAGAACAAGATGTCGTCGAAGCAGCCGCGCAGCCGCTTCAAACAATAACTGACCGTCGGCGGGCTCACGCTCATCCGCTCGGCGGTGCGTTTGGCACTGCGCAACTCCAGCACGTTGAGAAACACCACGATGTCCTGCAGATCCAACTGCTTGAGGTAATTGCTGTGGAGCATGGAAATTCCTCCTGAATCTTCCAGTTCATGGCGTTGGCGCGCCCTCGCCGGGTGAATGCACAGGCACATGCTTCAGCCAGTGGGCTCGCACCGATGAGCGCAGCTTCCGTTACAGCCGTTCCAAAGGAGGTCATGGCCCTATCCTTGGCTAGGATATCGGATAGCTTTCATACGTACAGGGCAGTGACTGAGCAGAGTTCGTTGCGCGGGAGGGGCAGTAGAGAGGGTTTTCCGCTTGGAGCCCCGGAAGGCTCCAAGCAGAGACAGACTTCGATATTTACGAGCAACGGCGCGCTGCCTATCGGCTCCTCACTCCACCGTCACCGACTTCGCCAAATTCCGCGGCTGATCCACATCCGTCCCCTTCAGCACCGCCACGTAATACGACAGCAACTGCAACGGAATCGTATACAGAATCGGCGCCAGCGCATCGATGATGTGCGGCATGTTGATCACGTGCGTGCCTTCGCCATTGCTCATGCCCGCCTGCTCGTCGGCGAACACCACCAGCTCGCCGCCCCGCGCGCGCACTTCCTGCAAGTTCGACTTCAGCTTCTCGAGCAGTTCGTTGTTCGGCGCCACGGTGACCACCGGCATGTCGGCGTCGACCAGAGCCAGCGGGCCATGCTTGAGCTCGCCGGCCGGGTAGGCTTCGGCGTGGATGTAGGAGATTTCCTTGAGCTTGAGCGCCCCTTCCATGGCCACCGGGTATTGCGCGCCGCGGCCGAGGAACAGGGTGTGGTGCTTGTCGGCGAACAGCTCGGCGGTCTTCTCGACGGTGCCGTCCATCGCCAGGGCTTCGCCCAGGCGGGTCGGCAGGCGGCGCAGTTCGTCCACCAACTCGGCTTCGACGCCGGCTTCGAGGGTGCCGCGTACCTGGCCCAGAGCCAGGGTCAGCAGCATCAGCGACACCAGTTGGGTAGTGAAGGCCTTGGTCGAGGCCACGCCGATCTCAGGTCCTGCCAGGGTCAGCAGGGTCAGGTCGGATTCGCGCACCAGCGAGCTGATGCCGACGTTGCAGATGGCCAGGCTGCCGAGGAAGCCCAGGGCCTTGCCGTTGCGCAGCGCGGCCAGGGTGTCGGCGGTTTCGCCGGACTGGGAGATCGAGACGAACAGGGTGTCGGGCTGCACCACCACCTTGCGGTAGCGGAACTCGCTGGCCACTTCGACCTGGCACGGGATGCCGGCCAGGCTTTCCAGCCAGTAACGGGCGACCATGCCGGCATGGTAGCTGGTGCCGCAGGCGACGATCTGCACGTTGCGCACCTTGGCGAACAGCTCGGCCGCTTGCGGGCCGAAGGCCTGCACCAGCACGTGGTCCTTGCCCAGACGGCCTTCGAGGGTGCGCTGCACCACGTCGGGTTGCTCGTGGATCTCCTTGAGCATGAAGTGCCGGTACTGGCCCTTGTCGGCCGCTTCTGCGCCTTCGTGGTACTGCACGGTCTCGCGCTGTACGGCACGGCCGGCCTGGTCCCAGATGCTGACCTGCTCGCGCTGGATTTCGGCGATGTCGCCCTCTTCCAGGTACATGAAACGGTCGGTGACCTGGCGCAGGGCCAGTTGGTCGGAGGCGAGGAAGTTTTCCCCGATGCCCAGGCCGATCACCAGCGGGCTGCCGCTGCGCGCCGCCACCAGGCGATCGGGTTGCGCGGCGCTGATCACGGCCAAGCCATAGGCGCCATGCAGGCGCTGCACGGCGGCCTTGACCGCGTCGGTCAGGTCCGGGGTGGTCTTCAGGATGTTGTGGATAAGGTGGACGATGACCTCGGTGTCGGTCTCGGACGCGAACACGTAGCCCAGGCCCTTGAGCTCTTCGCGCAGAGCTTCGAAGTTCTCGATGATGCCGTTGTGCACCACCGCCACGTCATGGCTGGAGAAGTGCGGGTGGGCGTTGCGCTCGGTCGGCGCGCCGTGGGTGGCCCAGCGTACGTGGGCGATGCCCAGTTGGCCGGCCAGCGGGTCGGCGGCGACGGCGCTTTCCAGCTCGCGCACCTTGCCGGTGCGGCGGCAGCGCTGCAAACCCTGCTGGGCACCGAAGACCGCCAGGCCGGCGCTGTCGTAGCCGCGGTATTCCAAGCGCTTGAGGCCTTCGATGAGGATGGTCGAGATGTTGCGTTCGGCGACGGCGCCTACGATTCCACACATGGTTATTGCTCCTGGCTGATCGTGGCGCAGATCAGGGTCACGCCACGGGCTTTGATCTGTTCGCGTGCCTCGGCGGGCAGGCGGTCGTCGGTAATCAGGGTATTCACTCGGTCCCACGGCAACTCAAGGTTGGGGATCTTTCGCCCGACCTTGTCGGACTCCACCATCACGATCACTTCACGGGCCACCTCGGCCATCACCCGGCTCAGGCCCAGCAACTCGTTGAAGGTGGTGGTGCCGCGCTCCAGATCGATGCCGTCGGCGCCGATGAACAACTGGTCGAAATCGTAGGAACGCAGCACCTGTTCGGCGACCTGGCCCTGGAAGGATTCGGAATGCGGGTCCCAGGTGCCGCCGGTCATCAGCAGCACCGGCTCGTGCTCCAGCTCGCCGATGGCGCGGGCCACGTGCAGGGAGTTGGTCATCACCACCAGGCCCGGCTGGCGGCCGAGCTGGCCGATCATGGCGGCGGTGGTGCTGCCGCTGTCGATGATGATGCGCGCATGCTCGCGAATGAGCCCCACCGCGGCGCGGGCGATGGCCTGCTTATAGGCCGAGACGGGCTGCACGGGCTCGGCCAGCAGTTCCTGGGGCACGGTCACCGCGCCGCCATAGCGACGCAGCAGCAGACCGTTGGCTTCCAGGGCGGCGAGGTCCTTGCGGATGGTGACTTCGGAGGTTGCGAAGCGCTTGGCCAAGGCGTCGACACTGACCTCGCCCTGCTCGGCCAGCAAGGCAAGGATGTTATGGCGGCGCTGGGGCGTGTTACGTTTCGACATTGGAAGATTAAGTTTCGATTCGAAAGATAATGATCGCAATCAAAACTCAGATGGGTCGCTTCGTCAAGGACAGTTTGCTTGTGGATATCTGCCTCGCCTCAGATACACCTAACCCCATTAACGACGAAGCCGACTTATCCACAGTCGGCTCCGTTGCTGGCGAGTGCCCGATCAGGGCTTCTTGATCTTCATCGGGCGCTTCCATCCGTCGATATTGCGCTGCCGCGCGCGCCCCACCGCCAACTGCGCCGCTTCGACGTTCTGCGTGATGGTCGAACCCGCCGCCGTCGTGGCGCCCGAGCCGATATCCACAGGCGCCACCAGGGCGCTGTTGGAGCCGATGAACACGTCTTCGCCCAGCACAGTGCGGAATTTGTTCGCGCCGTCGTAGTTGCAGGTGATGGTGCCGGCGCCGATGTTGCTGCGCGCGCCGATTTCGGCGTCGCCCAGGTAGCTCAGGTGCCCGGCCTTGGCGCCCTCGCCCAGGTGCGCGTTCTTCAGCTCCACGAAGTTACCCACATGGGCCTTGGCATCGAGCACGCTGCCTGGGCGCAAGCGGGCGAACGGGCCGGCGTCGCTGCCCTCCCCCAGTACCGCGCCGTCGAGGTGGCTGTTGGCTTTGACCACCGCGCCTTTGCGCAGGGTGCTGTCCTTGATCACGCAGTTGGGGCCGATCTGCACGTCGTCTTCGATGACCACGGTGCCTTCGAGGATCACGTTGATGTCGATCAGCACATCGCGGCCGACGGTGACCTGACCCCGCACGTCGAAGCGCGCAGGATCGCGCAGGGTAACGCCCTGGGCCATGAGCCGGCCGGCTTCGCGGTACTGGTAGTGGCGTTCGAGCTCGGCCAGTTGCCGACGGTCGTTGGCGCCCTGCACTTCCATGGCGTGGTACGGCTGTTCGGTGGCGATCGTCAGGCCGTCGCCGACGGCCATGGCGATCACGTCGGTGAGGTAGTACTCGCCTTGGGCGTTGTCGTTCGACAGGCGATCCATCCAGTCGGCCAACCGCGCGGCCGGCAGCGCCAGGATGCCGGTGTTGCCCTCGCAAATGGCTTTCTGCGCTTCGCTGGCGTCCTTGTGCTCGACGATGGCGATCACGTGGCCTGCGTCGTTGCGCACGATGCGGCCGTAGCCGGTGGGGTCGTCCAGGGTGACGGTCAGCAAACCGAGCTGTCGCTCGGTGACCTTGGCCAGCAGGCGCTGCAGGGTGTCGACTTCGATCAAGGGCACGTCGCCGTAGAGCACCAGCACGGTGTCGGCAGTGATGGCCGGCAGCGCCTGGGCGACGGCGTGGCCGGTGCCCAGTTGCTTGTCCTGCATGACGAAATTCAGGTCGTCGGCCGCCAATCGCTCGCGTACCTGCTCGGCGCCGTGGCCGATCACCACATGGATGCCCTGGGGCTGCAGCTGGCGTGCGCTGTGGATAACGTGGCCGAGCATGGAATTGCCGGCGACCGGGTGCAGCACCTTGGGCAGCGCCGAGCGCATGCGCGTGCCCTGGCCTGCGGCGAGAATGACGATATCGAGAGACATGGAAACTACCAATGCTGGGCGGTCAGGCGCTGACCGATGGGAAATGGGACCGCGGAAAAAGAAAAAGGGTAGCCGATGGCTACCCTTTTTCTCAATCTACCTGAAGCCTGACGGTGTTAGCCGCCGAACTTCTTGCGGATCTGCTGGACGGTGCGCAGCTGCGCTGCAGCCTCGGCCAAGCGCGCGGACGCGGCGCTGTAGTCGAAGTCGGCACCTTTTTCGTTCAGGGCCTGCTCGGCTGCCTTGACGGCGTTCTGAGCAGAAGCTTCGTCCAGGTCTGCAGCACGTTGCACGGTATCGGCAAGCACCTTGACCATGTTCGGCTGCACTTCGAGGAAACCACCGGAGATGTAGAACACCTCGCGATCGCCGCCCTGCTTGGTCAGCGTGATCGGACCAGGCTTGAGATTGGTGATCAGCGGCGCGTGGCCCGGAGCGATACCAAGATCGCCCAGGTTACCGTGCGCAACTACCATCTCGACCAGGCCGGAGAAAATCTCTCCTTCCGCGCTGACGATATCGCAATGGACTGTCATAGCCATCTGCTTGCCTCAACCTGATTAGCGCCCCTTGCGGGGCGCCGGGATTACAGTTTCTTGGCTTTCTCAACCGCTTCTTCGATGCCGCCGACCATGTAGAACGCTTGTTCTGGCAGGTGGTCGTAGTCACCTTTGAGGATGCCGCTGAAGCCAGCGATGGTGTCTTTCAGGGAAACGTATTTGCCCGATGCACCGGTGAAGACTTCGGCCACGAAGAACGGCTGCGACAGGAAGCGCTGGATCTTACGAGCGCGCGATACCAGTTGCTTGTCGGCTTCGGACAGTTCGTCCATACCCAGGATGGCGATGATGTCTTTCAGCTCTTTGTAGCGCTGCAGGACATACTGGACGCCACGGGCGGTGTCGTAGTGCTCGTTGCCGATCACGTTCGGGTCCAGCTGGCGCGAAGTCGAGTCCAGTGGATCGACCGCTGGGTAGATACCCAGGGAGGCGATGTCACGGGACAGTACGACGGTGGCGTCCAAGTGGGCGAAGGTGGTCGCCGGCGATGGGTCGGTCAAGTCGTCCGCTGGTACGTATACCGCCTGGATCGAGGTGATCGAACCTTGCTTGGTGGAGGTGATGCGCTCTTGCAGAACGCCCATCTCTTCGGCCAGGGTCGGCTGGTAGCCTACTGCCGACGGCATACGGCCGAGCAGTGCGGACACTTCGGTACCGGCCAGGGTGTAACGGTAGATGTTGTCGACGAACAGCAGAACGTCGTTACCTTCGTCACGGAACTTCTCGGCCATGGTCAGGCCGGTCAGTGCCACGCGCAGACGGTTTCCTGGCGGCTCGTTCATCTGGCCGTAGACCAGCGCAACCTTGTCC
The DNA here is from genome assembly GCF_002434265.1 of Pseudomonas sp. UBA6562. Lineage (GTDB taxonomy): Bacteria > Pseudomonadota > Gammaproteobacteria > Pseudomonadales > Pseudomonadaceae > Aquipseudomonas. The sequence goes on from NZ_DJJS01000006.1 coordinate 890,994, forward strand.
AGAACGTTCGAGTCCTTCATCTCGTGGTAGAAGTCGTTACCCTCACGAGTACGCTCGCCCACACCGGCGAACACGGAATAACCGCTGTGCTCGATGGCGATGTTACGGATCAGTTCCATCATGTTGACGGTCTTGCCGACACCGGCACCACCGAACAGACCGACTTTACCGCCCTTGGCGAACGGGCAGACCAGGTCGATGACCTTGATGCCGGTTTCCAGCAGGTCGTTGCCGCCTGCTTGTTCAGCGAAGGAAGGCGCGGCGCGGTGAATGCCCCAGCGCTCTTCTTCGCCGATCGGGCCAGCTTCGTCGATCGGGTTGCCCAAGACGTCCATGATGCGGCCCAGGGTGGCCTTGCCGACTGGCACGGAGATGGCGGCACCGGTATCGGTGACGTCCAGACCGCGCTTCAAGCCTTCGGTGGAGCCCATCGCAATGGTACGAACCACGCCGTCGCCCAGCTGCTGCTGAACTTCGAGGGTGGTTTCCGCGCCTTGTACTTTCAGCGCGTTGTAAACACTCGGCACGACGTCACGTGGGAATTCCACGTCGATGACGGCGCCGATGATTTGAACGATACGTCCGCTACTCATAGCTGGATCCTCTGAATATGTGAACCGTTAAACCGCGGCAGCGCCGCCGACGATTTCCGAGATCTCCTGGGTGATCGCAGCCTGACGCGCCTTGTTGTAGATCAGCTGGAGTTCGCTGATCAGGTCACCGGCGTTGTCTGTGGCGTTCTTCATGGCGATCATCCGGGCCGCTTGTTCAGCGGCGTTGTTCTCGACCACCGCCTGATAGACCTGCGATTCCACGTAACGCACCATCAGGCCGTCCAGCAGCTCTTTGGCATCGGGTTCGTAGAGGTAGTCCCAGTGGTGCTTGAGTTCTTGATCCGGGGTTGCAACCAACGGTACCAACTGCTCGACCGTAGGTTTTTGCGTCATGGTATTGATGAACTTGTTCGACACCACGCTGAGACGGTCGATACGGCCATCGAGGTAGGCATCGAGCATCACCTTGACGGAGCCGATCAGATCGTTGATCGATGGCGCCTCGCCCAAGTGGCTGATGGCTGCTACGACGTTGCCGCCAAAGCTGCGGAAGAAAGCCGCACCCTTGCTGCCGATCACGCACAGGTCGACTTCGACGCCCTGTTCGCGGTTGTCGTTCATGTCCTTGACCAAGGCCTTGAACAGGTTGGTATTCAAGCCGCCGCACAGACCACGGTCACTGCTCACCACGATATAACCGGCGCGCTTCACAGGGCGGTCGATCATGAACGAGTGGCGGTATTCCGGGTTGGCGTTGGCCAGATGACCGATCACCTGGCGGATACGCTCCGCATAAGGACGGCTAGCAGCCATGCGCAGTTGAGCCTTGCGCATTTTGCTGACCGCCACTTTTTCCATGGCGCTGGTAATCTTTTGCGTGCTTTTGATGCTCGCAATCTTACTGCGAATCTCTTTTGCGCCTGCCATGTATCACCTATCAGGTTAGCAAGCGGGGGCACGAAGCCCCCGCTGCGGCTTACCAGGTCTGGGTGGCCTTGAACTTCTCGATGCCGGCTTTGAGGCCTGCGTCGATTTCGTCGTTGAAGTCGCCCTTGACGTTGATCTTGGCCATCAAATCGGCGTGATCGCGGTTGAAGAAGCCGATCAGTGCTTGTTCGAAGCTGCCGATCTTGGCGATTTCGACGTCGGTCAGGAAGCCACGCTCAGCGGCGTACAGCGACAGCGCCATGTCCGCGATGGACATTGGAGCGTATTGCTTCTGCTTCATCAGCTCGGTGACGCGCTGACCATGCTCGAGCTGCTTGCGGGTCGCTTCGTCCAGATCGGACGCGAACTGGGCGAAGGCCGCCAGTTCACGGTACTGAGCCAGCGCGGTACGGATACCGCCGGACAGCTTCTTGATGATCTTGGTCTGAGCGGCACCACCTACACGCGATACCGAAACACCGGCGTTCACTGCAGGACGGATGCCCGAGTTGAACATGGCCGATTCCAGGAAGATCTGACCGTCGGTGATGGAAATCACGTTGGTCGGAACGAACGCGGAAACGTCGCCCGCCTGGGTTTCGATGATCGGCAGTGCGGTCAGCGAGCCGGTCTTGCCGACTACGGCACCGTTGGTGAACTTCTCGACGTACTCTTCGGAAACGCGCGATGCACGCTCCAGCAGACGGGAGTGGAGATAGAACACGTCGCCTGGGTACGCTTCGCGTCCTGGCGGACGGCGCAGCAGCAGGGAGATCTGACGGTAGGCCACGGCCTGCTTGGACAGGTCGTCGTAGACGATCAGTGCGTCTTCGCCGCGGTCACGGAAGTATTCGCCCATGGTGCAGCCGGCATAAGGTGCCAGGAACTGCAGTGCGGCCGATTCCGAGGCGCTGGCGGCAACGATGATGGTGTTGGCCAGGGCACCGTTTTCTTCCAGCTTGCGCACGACGTTGGCGATGGTCGACTGCTTCTGGCCGACGGCCACGTAGACGCAGAAGATGCCGCTGTCTTTCTGGTTGATGATCGCGTCGATCGCCAGAGCGGTCTTACCGATCTGACGGTCACCGATGATCAGCTCGCGCTGGCCACGGCCGACCGGGATCATGGCATCGACAGCCTTGTAGCCAGTCTGTACAGGCTGGTCTACCGACTTACGCCAGATCACGCCCGGTGCGACTTTCTCGACGGCGTCGGTTTCGGTGGTGGCCAGTGGGCCCTTACCGTCAACCGGGTTGCCCAGGGCGTCGACGACGCGGCCCAGCAGGCCTTTGCCGACCGGCACTTCGAGGATGCGACCGGTGCACTTGGCGCTCATGCCTTCGGCCAGGGAGGTATAACCACCCAGGATGACGGCACCGACGGAATCTTGCTCCAGGTTCAGCGCCATACCGTAGACGCCGCCTGGGAACTCGATCATTTCGCCGTACATGACGTCGGCCAAGCCGTGGATCCGGACGATACCGTCGGAAACGCTGACTACGGTGCCTTCGTTACGGGCTTGGGAGCTGACATCGAGTTTCTCGATGCGGCCCTTGATGATTTCACTAATTTCGGAAGGATTGAGTTGCTGCATTGCTCTGCTGCCCCTTCAAACTCAAGATTTCAATGCTTCGGCCAGTTTCGCGATCTTGCCGCGAACAGAGCCATCGATTACCAGGTCGCCTGCGCGGATGACGACGCCGCCGATCAGGCTGGCATCCTCCGACGCGTGCAGGCGAACTTCCTGGCCTAGCCGTGCACTGAGAACCTTGGCGAGTTTGTCTTGCTGTTCTTGGTTCAATGCGAAAGCACTGGTGACTTCCACATCGACGGATTTCTCCTGTTCGGCCTTGTACAGGTCGAACAGCGACGCGATCTCCGGCAGAAGCAGGAGGCGGTCGTTTTCCGCAACGACGTGGATGAAATTACGTGCTTGTGCATCGAACTTGTCACCGCACACGTCAATGAACGTGGCGGCCTTTTCTGCGCTCGTCAGTCGCGGGGCCTTGAGCAGGCGCTGCATCGTATCGTCTTCCGATACCGCAGCAGCCAGGCCGAGCATGGCTGACCAATTGGCCAGTTGCTGCTGGGCCTGGGCATGCTCAAAGGCAGCCTTAGCGTAAGGTCGGGCCAACGTGGTCAGTTCTGCCATGATCGCCCTCGCTTAAATTTCAGCGGCCAGTTTGTTAACCAGCTCCGCATGCGCGTTTTGATCGATTGTGGCGCCAAGGATCTTTTCAGCACCGCCAACGGCCAGGGCACCCACTTGGGCACGCAGGGCGTCTTTGACGCTGTTCAGTTCCTGTTCGATCTCGGCCTGAGCCTGAGCCTTCACGCGGTCAGCTTCGACACGGGCCTGTTCACGGGCCTCGTCTACCAGCTGAGCAGCACGTTTCTTGCTCTGCTCAATGATTTCAGCCGCCTGTGCTTTTGCTTCGCGCAGTTGCTGACCCGCTTTTTCTTGGGCCAGCTCCAGGTCACGAGCAGCGCGGTTGGCAGCGTCCAGGCCGTCGGCAATCTTCTTCTGACGCTCGTGCAGAGCAGTGATGACCGGAGGCCATACATACTTCATGCAGAAGACGACAAAAATCAGGAAAGCAACGGATTGGCCAATCAGGGTTGCATTAATATTCACGCCAACACCTCGCTCGGTCTTCGTTCATCACAGCCATTCACTCGTTGGAAACGAGTGATCAGCCGGCGATCTGACCAACGAAGGGGTTTGCGAAGGTGAAGAACAGGGCGATACCAACGCCGATCATGGTTACGGCGTCGAGCAGGCCCGCAACGATGAACATCTTGACCTGCAGCATCGGCACCATTTCTGGCTGACGAGCAGCGCCTTCCAGGAATTTGCCGCCCAGCAGGCCGAAACCAATGGCGGTACCCAGAGCACCCAGACCGATCAGCAGAGCAACAGCGATAGCGGTAAGACCAACTACAGTTTCCATCTTTCCTCCCGACTTTTACGTCGTATTGGTTAGGTTTTTCAGTTTGAAGCGATAAACGGGATCGTTCGGTACAACTGCCCTTGCGGACGTTTTAAGCCCTCCCCCCAAACAGCGGGGGGAAGACTATCAGACACGCCAGGCGGTCTTAATGATTATCTTCGTGGGCCATCGACAGGTAGACGATGGTCAGCATCATGAAGATGAAAGCTTGCAGGGTGATGATCAGGATGTGGAACACCGCCCACGCCCACTGCAGCACCACACCCAGGCCGCTCAGCCAGAGCAGGCCGGAACCGAACATGACCGCGATCAGGATGAACACCAGCTCGCCGGCGTACATGTTGCCGAACAGTCGCAGTGCCAACGAGATCGGCTTGGCGATCAGGGTGACGAACTCGAGCAGGAAGTTGACCGGAATCAGCAGGATCTGCAGGAAGATGTTCTTGCTGCCGAACGGGTGCAGGGTCAGCTCACCGATGAAGCCGCCCAGGCCCTTGACCTTGATGCTGTAGAAGATGATCAGCGCGAACACGCAGAAGGCCATGGCCAGGGTCGCGTTCGGGTCGGTGGTGGAAACGGCGCGGAACGGAATGTGCGGATCGCCCGAGATCAGGATCGCCAGTTGCGGGATCCAGTCGACGGGAATCAGGTCGACGGCGTTCATCAGGAAGACCCAGACGAAAATGGTCAGCGCCAGCGGTGCGATCACCGGGCTGCGGCCGTGGAAGGAGTCCTTCACGCTGCCGTGGACGAAGTCCACCATCACTTCGACGAAGTTCTGCAGGCCGCCAGGCTGACCGGAAGTGGCCTTCTTGGCTGCCAGACGGAAGATGAACAGGAAGATCAGACCCAGGGCGACCGACCAGCCGAGCGTGTCCACGTGGAACGCCCAGAAGCCCATCGCTTTGGCTTCCGCAGCCGAATGGGCGAAGCCCCAGGTGCCGTCTGGTAGTTGACCGTAGGTCAGGTTCTGCAAGTGGTGCTGGATATAGCCCGAAGCGGTTTCTGCTGCCATGGTTGCCTCAAACGCCCTAAGGTCTCGAAAGTCTTTTATTCATGAGCAGGGGTGCGAACCAACTGACCAGAAGGGTCAGTACGAAGACGCCGAATACAGCCAGCGGCTCCAGGGGTTTCACGCCTGCGAAGGTCAGTGCGAACAGCACTGCCGTCAAAATCATCTTGCCTGCCTCGCCCGCATAGAACGACTTGACGATGGCCTGTGCTGCCCTGGCACCGCTGAAGCGGAATGCCTTCCAGGCGAAGTACAGATTCGGTAGCCAGGCAATCAGCCCTCCGCAGAGACTCGAATAGCCACCGACCGCGCCTTGCCACAGCCACAACACCAGAGTCGCCAGCAGGAAAACGATGCATTGAGCCAGCAGTACCGGAAAAACCGCCCAGCGATGGAAAGGCAGGCGGTTTGGCGTGCGGATTTCCATCACAACTGCTCCTCGAAAGTCGACCGTCAAGCCAGCAACGACTTGGCATAATTTGTGCCGACAAAATGCGCGCAGAGTATAGGGGTGGATTAACCCCTATTCAACTCTTGGTAGTGATTTCCGCCTACACGCTACAACCGCAATTGTTTCAGCGAATGTGGGCAAGTACGCCTTGCAACTCGTCCAGGGAGTTGTAGCGAATCACCAGCTGGCCTTTGCCCTTGTTGCCATGGCGGATCTGCACCGCAGACCCTAAACGCTCTGCCAAACGCTGTTCGAGGCGGGTGATGTCCGGATCAGACGGGCTCGCTTCGACCGGCTCAGTCGGCCCGTTGAGCCACTGGCGCACCAGTGCCTCGGTTTGACGCACGGTCAGCCCACGTGCGACAACATGACGCGCCCCTTCCACCTGCCGTTGTTCGTCCAGACCGAGCAGCGCACGGGCATGGCCCATTTCCAGATCGCCGTGGGCCAGCATGGTCTTGATCGCCTCGGGCAGCGAAATCAACCGCAGCAGGTTGGCCACGGTCACCCGCGACTTGCCTACGGCGTCGGCCACCTGTTGCTGGGTCAGCTCGAATTCCTGCTGCAAGCGTTGCAGCGCCATGGCCTCTTCCAGAGGGTTGAGGTCTTCGCGCTGGATGTTCTCGATCAGCGCCATGGCGATGGCCACCTCGTCGGCCACCTCGCGGACCATGGCCGGCACGCTGTCCAGCCCGGCCAGTTGGGTCGCGCGCCAGCGCCGTTCGCCGGCGATGATCTCGAAGCGCGACTCGCCGATGGGGCGCACCACGATCGGCTGCATCACCCCATGGGTACGGATCGACTGGGCCAGTTCCTCGAGCGCCTGCTGATCCATGTCACGGCGCGGCTGGTACTTGCCGCGCTGGATCTGCTCCACCGGCAGTTGCTGCAATTCCTTGCGGTCGATCTGGACAGCCTGCTCTTCGAGCGCGCTGACGGACGGACCGCTGAGCAGCGCATCCAGCCCACGTCCCAGACCTCGTTTCTTAACGGCCATGCGCGATCCTCAGAGTGCCTTCGCAGTGCGTGATTGACGTTGCCGACGCACCAGCTCGCCGGCCAGGGCCAGGTAGGCCTGGGCGCCGCGCGACGACTTGTCGTAGGCCAAGGCCGGCATGCCGTAGCTCGGCGCCTCGGCAAGGCGGATGTTGCGCGGAATGATGGTGTCGTAGAGCTGCGGACCGAAGTGTTCCTTGAGCTGCGCCGAGACTTCGTTGTTCAGGCTCAGGCGCGGATCGTACATGGTCCGCAGCAGGCCTTCGATGCGCAGCTCCGGGTTGAGCTTGGCGGCGATGCGCTTGATGTTGTCGACCAGGTCGCTCAGCCCTTCGAGCGCGTAGTACTCGCACTGCATGGGGATGATCACGCCATCGGAGGCCACCAGGGCGTTGAGCGTCAGCATCGAAAGCGACGGTGGGCAGTCGATGAGGATGAAGTCGTAGTTGTCGCGGATCGGCGCCAGCGCGTTGCGCAGGCGGCTCTCCTTCATCTGCATTTCCAGCAGCACCACTTCGGCCGCGGTGAGGTCGCGGTTGGCCGGCAGCAACTGGAACTCGCCATGCTCGGAATAGTGAATGGCCTGGCTCAGGTCGCACTCACCGATCAGCAGGTCGTACACCGAGTGTTCGAGCTCATGCTTGTCGACGCCGCTGCCCATGGTGGCATTGCCCTGCGGATCGAGGTCGATCAGCAGCACACGACGCTTGGTCGCCGCCAACGAGGCAGCGAGATTGATACAGGTGGTGGTCTTGCCCACGCCACCTTTCTGGTTCGCGATCGCGAATACCTTAGCCATTATTGCGCGTGTTCCCTGTCATGCCTTGCGGCGCAGTGTCAGTAAATGGCGCTGGCCCTGGCAACCGGGGACGGTCAAGGCCTGTTCGCTTTCCACTGTGAAGTCAGGCGGCAATGCTACCAGTTCATCGGCAGGATGCAGCCCCTTCATTGCGAGCCATTGCGTAGAGAGGTCGCCAAGGTGGCGTGTCCAGTTGGTGAAGTTCTCCATGCTGCTGAACGCACGAGAGACGATGCCACTGAAGGGTTCGGCAGGTTCGAAGGCTTCCACGCGGCTGTAGACAACGTGCAGGTTGTCCAGCTTCAGCTCCATTTTCACCTGGGTCAGGAAGCGGGTTTTCTTACCGTTGCTGTCCAACACCGTGACCTGCTTGTGCGGATGCAGGATGGCCAGGGGAATGCCCGGCATGCCGCCACCGCTGCCCACGTCCAGCCAACGCTGGCTGTCGCTGTGGATAAACGGCATGACGCTCAGGCTGTCGAGCAAGTGGCGCGAGACCATTTCGTCCGGATCGCGCACAGCGGTCAGGTTGTAGGCTTTGTTCCATTTGATCAACAGGCCCAGGTAGGCCAACAGCAGCTCGTGCTGACGCTCGGTCAGTGCTACGCCCAGCTGCTCGGCGCCTGTGGACAACTCTGCGGCGTGTTGCGGGGAAACCTGCGCGCTCAAACGTTCAACTCCAGTTCGCGACCGGCGCCGCGTTTCTTCAGATGGATCAGCAACAGGGAAATCGCCGCCGGCGTGACGCCTGGGATACGTGAAGCCTGCCCCAGGGTTTCGGGGCGGGTCTGGCCGAGCTTGCCCTGGATCTCCTTGGACAGACCGGAGATCCCGGCGTAGTCGATATCCACAGGCAGACGGGTGTCCTCGCTGGCGCGCAGGCGGGCGATCTCGTCCTGTTGGCGGTCGATGTAGCCGGCGTACTTGGTCTTGATCTCGACCTGCTCGGCCACCTGCGCCGGCACGGCTTCGCCGCCGGTCACTTCGATCAGCCCGGCATAGTCGACTTCCGGGCGGGTCAGCAGGTTGAGCAGGCTGTACTCATGGCTCAGGGGCGTGCCGAACTTTTCCGACACGGCATCGCCCTGCGGGGTATTGGGGCGCACCCAGGTGCTCTTGAGGCGCTGCTCTTCGCGCTCGATGCCTTCGCGCTTGGCGCAGAAGGCGGCCCAACGCGCGTCGTCGATCAGGCCCAGCTCGCGGCCCTTCTCGGTCAGACGCAGGTCGGCGTTGTCCTCGCGCAGGATCAGGCGGTATTCGGCCCGCGAGGTGAACATGCGGTACGGCTCTTGGGTGCCGAGGGTGATCAGGTCGTCGACCAGCACGCCGATGTACGCCTCGTCGCGGCGTGGGCACCAGCTGTCCTTGCCCTGCGCCCGCAGCGCGGCGTTGGTGCCGGCCAGCAAACCTTGCGCGCCGGCCTCTTCGTAACCGGTGGTGCCGTTGATCTGCCCGGCGAAGAACAGACCGGCGATGACTTTGGTTTCCAGGCTGTACTTGAGGTCGCGCGGGTCGAAGTAGTCGTATTCGATGGCGTAACCGGGACGCACGATGTGCGCGTTCTCCATGCCGCGGATCGAGCGCACCACTTGCAGTTGCACGTCGAAGGGCAGCGAGGTGGAGATGCCGTTGGGGTACAGCTCGTGGGTGTTCAGGCCTTCGGGCTCGATGAACACCTGATGGCTGTCCTTGTCGGCGAAGCGGTGGATCTTGTCTTCGATCGACGGGCAGTAGCGCGGGCCGATGCCTTCGATCATGCCCGAGTACATCGGCGAGCGGTCGAGGTTGGCGGCGATGATCTCGTGGGTACGCGCGTTGGTGTGGGTGATCCAGCAGCTGACCTGCCGCGGGTGCAGTTGCGCATCGCCCATGAACGACATGACCGGGATCGGCGTGTCGCCGGGTTGCTCGGTCATTACCGAGAAGTCCACCGAACGGCCGTCGATGCGCGGCGGCGTGCCGGTCTTCAGGCGACCGACGCGCAGCGGCAGTTCACGCATGCGCTTGGCCAGGGCCATGGCGGGCGGATCGCCGGCGCGGCCACCGGAGTAGTTCTGCATGCCGATGTGGATAAGTCCGCCGAGGAAGGTGCCGGTGGTCAGGACCACGGCGTCGGCATGGAAACGCAGACCCATCTGCGTGACCACGCCTTTGACCTCGCTCTGTTCGACGATCAGGTCGTCGCAGGCCTGCTGGAATATCCACAGGTTGGGTTGGTTTTCCAGAATCTCGCGCACCACTGCCTTGTAGATGGCGCGGTCCGCCTGGGCACGGGTGGCCCGCACCGCAGGGCCTTTGCGGTTGTTCAATACGCGGAACTGGATACCGCTCATATCGGTGGCCAACGCCATGGCGCCGCCGAGCGCATCGATCTCCTTGACCAGATGGCTCTTGCCGATACCGCCGATGGCGGGGTTGCAGCTCATGTGACCGAGGGTTTCCACGTTGTGGGTCAGCAACAGGGTTTTCACACCCATGCGTGCTGAGGCAAGCGCAGCCTCGGTACCGGCATGGCCGCCGCCGATGACGATCACTTCAAAACGGGAAGGGAAATCCACCACGCACCTCGTGCCTGTTTTTGCGAATAAAGAAGGTAAGCCGGCAAGTATAGGGAATTCACCCCTCCCAAAGAAACCGTCTGAGCAAAATTTGATCAGGCTGTGGATGAGTGGCAGTTATAGAAATTAACAAGGTAGATATTTAAAAAGCTTTACTGCTGTTACTACTCTTATGCACACCTTTATCTGTGGATAGATCTATAGAAGCCTTTTAATACGTGGCATACAGCGTTTCAAAACCCTGTGGCTCACTGCCTATGAGCCATCTGCACAAGTCTGTGTAGCCTGTGTATAACTAGCCTATTTACACACAACGTGTTTTTTCCTCAGGCAAAGAGCCTGCTTATCAACTGAGCTTAGGCACAGTTTTCCACAGGGCTTAGCCTGGGTGTAATGAGCAAGCGATGGGGTATGGGAAGGTGCAGCGAGAGGAAGAAACGCGGCGTGCCTGTGCATAAGCGGCACGGATCGGCGCTACCCCCTCACGGACGAAGGGGGCGAACGGCGCCGAAGGTCATTTGCCGATACAGAAACTCGAGAAGATACGACCGAGCAGATCGTCCGAGCTGAACGCGCCGGTGATCTCGCCCAAAGCCTGTTGAGCCTGTCGCAGGTCTTCGGCCAGCAGCTCGCCGGCGCCCGCCAGGGTCAGCTGGGCGTGCCCGTGCTGGAGATGGTCGCTGGCCAGGCGCAAGGCCTCCAGATGGCGACGACGGGCGCTGAAACCGCTCTCTGCGGTCTGCTCGTAGCCCATGCAGGCCTTGAGGTGTTCGCGCAGCAGTTCGAGGCCCTGGTCGCCCTCCTTGGCGCTCAGGGTGATGGTGACGTGGCCGTCTGCGCCTTGCTGCAAGCCGACCGCTTCGCCGCTCAGGTCGGCTTTGTTACGGATCAGCGTGACCGTACCGGGCGCGGGCCGCTGCACCAGGAACTCGGGCCACAGCGCGAATGGGTCGGCCGCTTCCGGCGCCGTGGAGTCCACCACCAGCAGCACCCGATCGGCCTCGCCGATGGCCTTGAGGGCGCGCTCCACCCCGATGCGCTCGACCTGATCGCTGGTGTCGCGCAGCCCTGCGGTATCGACCACGTGCAGCGGCATGCCGTCGATGTGGATATGTTCGCGCAGGATGTCCCGCGTGGTACCGGCGATGTCGGTGACGATGGCCGCTTCGCGCCCTGCCAGCTGGTTGAGCAGGCTCGACTTGCCGGCATTGGGCCGGCCGGCGATCACCACCGTCATGCCGTCGCGCAGCAAGGCACCCTGCCCGGCTTCGCGCTGCACTGTGGACAACTCGCGGCGCACCGCTTCGAGCATCGACAGCACATGGCCGTCGGCGAGAAAGTCGATTTCCTCTTCCGGGAAGTCGATGGCGGCCTCGACGTAGATGCGCAGCGCGATCAGCGCCTCGGTCAGGGAATGCACGCGTTTGGAAAACTCGCCTTGCAACGAACGCAAGGCATTGCGCGCCGCCTGGGCCGAGCTGGCTTCGATGAGGTCGGCGATGGCTTCGGCCTGGGCCAGGTCGAGCTTGTCGTTGAGAAACGCCCGCTCGCTGAACTCGCCGGGCCGCGCCAGGCGGCAGCCCAACGCCACGCAGCGCTGCAGCAGCATGTCCAGTACCACGGGCCCGCCATGGCCTTGCAGCTCCAGCACGTCTTCGCCCGTGAAGGAATTGGGGCCAGGGAAGAACAACGCGATGCCTTCGTCCAGCACTAGGCCGTCTTCGGCGCGGAACGGTCCGTAGTGGGCATGGCGGGGCGTGAGCGCCCGGCCGGTGATGATCTCGCCGGCTTTCTTGGCCAGCGGCCCCGAAAGCCTGACGATGCCGACGCCACCCCGACCTTGAGCGGTCGCGATGGCGGTGATGGTTTCACGCGCGGTGTGCATGCTCGAAAGCCTCCATTGGCTGAATCACAGATAGCAAAACGCCCCACGATGGGGGCGTTTTTATTCACAGGTTAGACCGCAGCCTGTCAGACGACCGCTTTCTTGTTGGCCGCCTCGATGCGACGGGTGATGTACCACTGCTGCGAAATCGACAGGCAGTTGTTCACAACCCAGTACAGCACCAGACCAGCCGGGAACCACAGGAAGAAGAAGGTGAAGACGATCGGCATCATTTTCATCACCTTGGCCTGCATCGGATCGGGCGGCGTCGGGTTCAGGCGCTGCTGGATGAACATGGTGGCGCCCATGATGATCGGCAGGATGAAGAACGGATCCTTGATCGACAGGTCGGTGATCCACAGGATCCACGGCGCCTGGCGCATCTCGACGCTTTCCAGCAGTACCCAGTACAAGGACAGGAAGACCGGCATCTGCACCAGAATCGGCAGGCAGCCGCCCAGCGGGTTGATCTTCTCTTTCTTGTACAGCTCCATCATCGCCTGGGACATCTTCTGGCGATCGTCACCGAAGCGTTCCTTGAGCGCGGCCAGTTTCGGCGCCACGGCGCGCATGCGGGCCATGGAACGGTAGCTGGCGGCGGACAGCGGGAAGAACAGGCCTTTGATCAGCATGGTCAGCACGATGATCGACCAGCCCCAGTTGCCCAGGATGCTGTGGATATGTTGCAGCAGCCAGAAGATCGGCTGGGCGATGAACCACAGGAAGCCGTAGTCGACGGTCAGTTCCAGGCCTGGGGACAACGCTTTGAGTTTGGCCTGGCTCTTGGGGCCGGCGTACAGCACGGCGCTGGTTTCGGCTTTGCCGCCGGCCGGCACGCTGATGGCCGGGCCGGTGTAACCGATGATGTAGTTGCCCTGGCTGTCTTTGCGCGTCTGCACCACGTTGTTTTCGGACTTGGCGGGAATCCACGCGGTCACGAAGTAGTGCTGCAGCCAGGCGACCCAGCCACCGGATACGGTTTCCTGCAGGCTGCCCTTGTCCATGTCTTTCATCGACACTTTCTTGTAGGGCTCTTCCTTGGTCCACAGCGCCGCACCCAGGTAGGTGGCGGTGCCGGTCGCGGTGCTCGAGGAAGGATCGGAGCTGGCGTCACGCTTGAGCTGGGCGAACAGGTTGCCGTTCCAGGCCTGAGCGCTCTGGTTGTCGATCAAGTAGCTGACGTTCAGGTCGTACTCGCCGCGCTTGAAGGTGAAGCGCTTGATGTAGTTGACGCCGTTGTCGCTGAACGTGAGGTCGACCACCAATTGCTGCTGACCGTCGGCCAGTTGGTAGCTCTTCTGCTCGGCGGCGTACAGCGGGCGACCGCTGCTGCGGGCATCCGGGCCGTTGGCGCCGGTCAGGCCGCTTTGCGCGAGGTAGACGCGCTCGCCACCGTTGTCGAACAGCTGGAAAGGAATTTCCGGATGGTCTTGGCGACGTGGGTAGGTGGGCAGGGTCAGCTGGACGACATCGCCACCGACCGGGTCGATAGCCAGGTTCAGGACATCCGTCTTGATCCGGATCAGGTCCTTGCTGACCGCCACGGGGGCCAGTTCGGTCGGGCTGGATTCAGCAGTGGTGCTCGGCACATCGGCGTTGGCACCGCTGTTACCGGTCGCCGTGGTGTCCGGCAAAGCCGGGGCGGCGTTATTGGCAGCAGCATGCTGAGTCGGCAAGGCGGCCTGCCCGTAGTTCTCGTTCCATTTCAGGACCAGAACGTAGGACACGATTGCCAGGGCGACGATCAGGATCGTGCGTTTAATATCCATGATTACTCGGCTATCGAAGAAGTTCGGGAGGAAGGCGCTGGCGGAACGGGATCATAACCACCGTCGTTCCACGGATTACATCGCCCCAGGCGACGAACGGTTAGCCACCCACCACGCAAGAGGCCATGGGTTTCGATGGCTTCATAGGCGTAACAGGAGCAACTGGGGTAGAAACGACAGTGACTGGCCATCAGTGGACTAATGGCGTAGCGGTAAAACTGGATCGGGACGAGTGCCAGTTTACGCATCGTGACTGTCTACCCCTGCGGTGTCGGCAGTGACCGCTGGAGAGGGACGACTGCGTACGAGCCGTTTCCAGAGCTTGCCAAAATGTTGGTGCAATTCTGGGTTTTCTATCTCGCCCAACCCCTTGCGCGCGACGATCACGATGTCGAGACCAGCAAGGCTCTGCTGGTTCCGGCGAAAGGAATCACGCATCAAACGTTTGAGGCGATTGCGCTGAACAGAGAGCTTGACGCTCTTTTTCCCGATCACCAGGCCTAGCCGTGGCAGGTCGAGACCGTTTTCACGCGCAAGGATCAGCAGGTTTTTCCCTGGAACCTTGCCGGTTGGGGAGTCGAAGACCGCTTTGAAGTGCCGAGGTATAAGCAGTCGCTTATCCCGACTGAAGTCCTGACTCACCACCTGTGCCGGAGAATCAAACAGCCAGACGCTTACGGCCTTTGGCACGACGACGCGACAGGACGGCGCGGCCGTTCTTGGTGGCCATACGGGCACGGAAGCCGTGGGTGCGAGCGCGTTTGATGGTGCTGGGTTGGAAAGTACGTTTCATGGCGTGCTACCTGGTTTGTAAACAACGGGTCGGAATGACCCCTTTTTAAGAGACCGGCGATTCTAGAGAAAGCAAGGCCATAGGTCAATTTCCAACCAGCCTTTACTTGTGACCTGTGGTCGGCGAGCCGACTGGCGGAGCGAGACCGATTTTTTCGTCGGTCCACGAACCGGACAACATTGAAAATAAAGAGAGAGATATAAAAAGCTTTTTTAAAGAATCTATAACTCTTAGGCAGCCCCCTATCTGTGGATAACCTTCGCAAGACCAGATAATTCAAGCTGTACAGAGGATGACAAGTCTGTCCGTAATCGGTGCTGTGGATGTGCTGCACCTGCGCTCAACCTGTGGACATCTTGACTATTTATCCACATCCGACTTATACACAGGCTATGGGCCCGGGTTGTGCATAGCCCTCAGTAGTGGTTATCCACAGAGCTTATGCACAAGATAAAACGGTATATACGTCAAAATATGGCGTATTCGTCTTAGCTGAACTCGCTGTGACGTGTGGATAAGTTTCCCTCGCATCGGTACAATAGCCGGCTTGTTTTGGCCTAGCGGCTCTCAAATTCAGGGGATACCTGTGTCAGTGGAACTTTGGCAGCAGTGCGTCGAGCTCTTGCGCGATGAGCTGCCTGCTCAACAATTCAACACCTGGATACGTCCACTGCAGGTCGAAGCCGAAGGCACCGAGCTGCGCGTCTATGCGCCCAACCGCTTCGTGCTCGACTGGGTGAACGAAAAGTACCTTGGCCGCTTGCTCGAGCTGATCGGTGAGCATGGCAACGGCATGGCCCCCGCCCTTTCCTTATTAATAGGCAGCAAGCGCAGTTCCGCACCTCGCGCGGCGCCCAATGCGCCGGTCAGCGCGGCCATGGCGGCGGCCAATCAGCAGCAGGTCGTCACGCCCGCCAATGTGCCGGTCAGCGAGCCTGTGCATAAGCCGGCCCTCGAGTTCGGTCAGGGCAACCAGGTCGACCATGCGTCGTCCCGGGACAGTTTCGACGCCATGGGTGACAGCACGCCTGCACCTGCGCCCAGCCCGCGTACCGAACAGCGCACCGTGCAGGTCGAGGGCGCTCTCAAGCACACCAGCTACCTGAACCGTACTTTCACCTTCGAAACGTTCGTCGAGGGCAAGTCGAACCAGTTGGCGCGTGCCGCCGCCTGGCAGGTCGCCGACAACCCCAAGCATGGCTACAACCCGCTCTTCCTTTATGGCGGCGTGGGTTTGGGCAAGACGCACCTCATGCATGCTGTGGGTAACCACCTGCTGAAGAAGAACCCGAACGCCAAGGTCGTTTACCTGCATTCCGAGCGCTTCGTCGCGGACATGGTCAAGGCGCTGCAGCTGAACGCCATCAACGAATTCAAGCGCTTCTACCGTTCGGTGGACGCTTTGCTGATCGATGACATCCAGTTCTTCGCACGCAAAGAGCGTTCCCAGGAGGAGTTCTTCCACACCTTCAACGCCCTGCTCGAAGGGGGCCAACAGGTGATCCTCACCAGCGACCGTTATCCCAAAGAGATCGAGGGCCTCGAAGAGCGTCTGAAGTCGCGTTTCGGTTGGGGCCTGACGGTCGCGGTCGAACCGCCGGAGCTGGAAACCCGGGTCGCCATTCTGATGAAGAAGGCCGACCAGGCTAAGGTCGACCTGCCTCACGACGCGGCGTTCTTCATCGCCCAGCGCATCCGCTCCAACGTGCGCGAGCTCGAAGGTGCGTTGAAACGGGTGATCGCCCATTCGCACTTCATGGGCCGCGACATCACCATCGAGCTGATCCGCGAGTCGCTCAAGGACTTGCTGGCGCTGCAAGACAAACTGGTCAGTGTGGATAACATCCAGCGCACCGTGGCGGACTACTACAAGATCAAGATCTCCGATCTGTTGTCCAAGCGTCGCTCGCGCTCGGTGGCCCGTCCTCGTCAAGTGGCCATGGCGTTGTCCAAGGAACTGACCAACCACAGTCTTCCCGAGATCGGCGATATGTTCGGCGGCCGCGACCACACCACGGTGTTGCATGCCTGCCGCAAGATCAACGAACTCAAGGAATCCGACGCGGACATCCGCGAGGACTACAAGAACCTGCTGCGTACGCTGACCACCTGATGCGTATGCGCACCGCTTATTGAAGGCAAGGGACTAGACCATGCATTTCACCATTCAACGCGAAGCTTTGTTGAAACCTCTGCAACTGGTCGCAGGGGTCGTCGAGCGCCGTCAGACCTTGCCGGTCCTGTCCAACGTGCTGCTGGTGGTCCAAGGCCAACAGCTGTCGCTGACCGGTACCGACCTCGAAGTCGAACTGGTCGGCCGCGTACAGCTGGAAGAACCCGCCGAGCCCGGCGAGATCACGGTTCCGGCGCGCAAGCTGATGGACATTTGCAAGAGCCTGCCCAGCGACGTGCTGATCGACATCAAGCTCGACGAGCAGAAGCTGTTGGTCAAAGCGGGTCGCAGCCGCTTCACGCTGTCCACGCTGCCGGCGAACGACTTCCCCAATGTCGAGGAAGGCCCGGGTTCGCTGACCTGCAACCTGGAGCAAAGCAAACTGCGCCGCCTCATCGAGCGCACCAGCTTCGCCATGGCCCAGCAGGATGTTCGCTACTACCTCAACGGCATGCTGCTCGAAGTCTCCACCGACACCCTGCGTGCCGTGGCCACCGACGGTCACCGTCTGGCCCTGTGCGCCATGCAGGCGGCGATCGGCCAGGCCGAGCGGCATCAAGTGATCGTGCCGCGTAAAGGCATCCTCGAACTGGCGCGTCTGCTTACCGATCCGGAAGGCATGGTCAGCATCGTATTGGGGCAGCACCATATCCGCGCAACTACGGGTGAATTCACGTTCACCTCCAAGCTGGTCGACGGCAAGTTCCCCGACTACGAGCGCGTCTTGCCCAAGGGCGGCGACAAGCTTGTGATCGGCGATCGCCAGGCGCTGCGCGAAGCGTTCAGCCGTACTGCGATTCTGTCCAATGAAAAGTACCGCGGTATCCGTCTGCAACTGGCCAGTGGGCAGTTGAAGATTCAGGCCAACAACCCTGAGCAAGAGGAAGCCGAGGAAGAGATCAGCGTAGATTACAGCGGCGCTTCGCTGGAGATTGGGTTCAACGTTAGCTATCTGTTGGACGTTTTGGGCGTCATGACCACCGAGCAGGTGCGTCTGATCTTGTCCGATTCCAACAGCAGTGCGTTGCTGCAAGAAGCCGGCAACGACGACTCGTCCTACGTCGTCATGCCGATGCGTCTGTAACCACCCAGACGCCTCTATGTCGCTTCTACGCGTTTCAGTCACCGCGGTGCGCAACCTGCACCCGGTGACCCTCTCTCCGTCCCCACGCATCAACATCCTCTACGGCGACAACGGCAGCGGTAAAACCAGCGTGCTGGAGGCCGTGCATCTGCTTGGCCTGGCCCGCTCGTTCCGCAGTACGCGACTCACTCCGGTAATCCAGTACGAGCAGCCGACCTGCACGGTGTTCGGCCAAGTGTCGCTCGAGAGCGGTGCCACCAGCAGCTTGGGCGTGTCTCGCGAGCGGCAAGGTGACTTCACCATCCGTATCGATGGTCAGAATGCACGGAGCGCCGCGCAACTTGCCGAGTTGTTGCCTTTGCAGCTGATCAATCCTGACAGCTTCCGCTTGCTCGAAGGTGCGCCCAAGGTACGTCGGCAGTTTCTGGACTGGGGAGTGTTCCACGTGGAACCTCGTTTCATGGCCACGTGGCAGCGCTTGCAGAAGGCCCTCAGACAGCGGAACTCATGGCTGCGGCATGGTACACTCGACACTGCGTCGCAAGCCGTCTGGGACCGCGAATTGAGCGCTTCCAGCGATGAAATCGACGAGTACCGCCGTAGCTACATCGCCGCTTTGAAGCCTGTCTTCGAAAAGACGTTGAGCGAGTTGCTCGACCTCGAAGGCCTGACACTCAGTTACTACCGAGGTTGGGATAAAGACCGGTCGCTTGCCGAAGTACTGGCCACCTCCCTTCAACGCGATCAGCAGATGGGCCATACCCAGGCGGGGCCACAGCGTGCCGATCTGCGCCTGAGACTGGGCGCACACAACGCTGCCGATATCCTTTCCAGAGGCCAGCAGAAGCTGGTCGTATGTGCCCTGCGGATCGCGCAGGGGCATTTGGTCAATCAAGCTCGTCGCGGGCAATGCATCTACTTGGTCGACGACCTGCCCTCCGAGCTTGATGAGCAACACCGACGCGCACTGTGCCGGTTGCTCGAAGAATTGAACTGCCAGGTGTTCATCACCTGCGTAGACCACGAATTTCTGCGGGAGAGCTGGCAGAAGGAAACGCCAGTCGCTTTGTTCCACGTGGAACAAGGCCACATCACCCAGACACACGTCCATCGGGAGTGAAGGCATGAGCGAAAATCAAACGTACGACTCTTCCAGCATCAAGGTGTTGAAAGGGCTGGATGCCGTGCGCAAGCGTCCCGGCATGTACATTGGCGATACCGATGACGGCAGCGGCTTGCACCACATGGTGTTCGAAGTCGTCGACAACTCGATCGACGAAGCCTTGGCCGGTCATTGCGACGACATTACCGTCATCATTCACCCGGACGAGTCCATCAGCGTCCGTGACAACGGCCGTGGCATCCCGGTCGACGTGCATAAAGAGGAAGGCGTCTCGGCAGCTGAGGTCATCATGACTGTGCTGCACGCCGGCGGTAAGTTCGACGACAACTCGTACAAGGTATCCGGTGGCCTGCACGGTGTGGGCGTCTCGGTAGTGAACGCCTTGTCCGAGAAGCTGGTTCTGACCGTGCGCCGCAGCGGCAAGATCTGGGAACAGACCTACGTCCACGGCGTACCCCAGGAACCGATGGCGGTTGTGGGCGAAAGCGAAACCACCGGTACCCACATCCACTTCAAGCCTTCGGCCGAAACCTTCAAGAACATCCACTTCAGCTGGGACATCCTGGCCAAGCGGATCCGCGAGCTGTCGTTCCTCAACTCGGGTGTAGGCATCCTGCTCAAGGACGAACGCTCGGGCAAGGAAGAGTTCTTCAAGTACGAAGGCGGCCTGCGCGCCTTCGTGGAATACCTGAACACCAACAAGACACCGGTGAACAGCCAGGTCTTCCACTTCTCGGTACAGCGTGACGATGGCGTGGGCGTCGAAGTGGCGTTGCAGTGGAACGACAGCTTCAACGAGAACCTGTTGTGCTTCACCAACAACATTCCCCAGCGCGACGGTGGCACCCATCTGGTGGGCTTCCGTTCTTCCCTGACCCGTAGCTTGAACAACTACATCGAGCAGGAAGGCCTGGCGAAGAAGAACAAGGTCTCCACTACCGGTGACGATGCGCGGGAAGGTTTGACCGCGATCATTTCGGTCAAGGTGCCGGACCCCAAGTTCAGCTCGCAGACCAAAGACAAGCTGGTTTCCTCGGAAGTGAAGACTGCGGTCGAACAGGAGATGAACAAGTACTTCTCCGACTTCCTGCTGGAAAACCCGAACGAAGCCAAGGCCGTGGTCGGCAAGATGATCGACGCGGCACGCGCCCGTGAAGCCGCGCGCAAAGCCCGCGAGATGACCCGCCGCAAAGGCGCGTTGGACATCGCTGGCCTGCCGGGCAAATTGGCCGACTGTCAGGAGAAGGACCCTGCCCTTTCCGAGCTGTACCTGGTGGAGGGTGACTCCGCAGGTGGTTCGGCCAAGCAGGGCCGCAACCGTCGCACGCAAGCCATCCTGCCGCTCAAGGGCAAGATCCTCAACGTCGAGAAGGCACGCTTCGACAAGATGATCTCCTCCCAGGAAGTCGGCACGCTGATCACGGCCTTGGGCTGCGGCATTGGCCGCGACGAGTACAACATCGACAAGCTGCGCTACCACAACATCATCATCATGACCGATGCCGACGTCGACGGTTCGCACATCCGTACCCTGCTGCTGACCTTCTTCTTCCGTCAGTTGCCGGAGCTGGTCGAGCGTGGCTACATCTACATTGCCCAGCCGCCGCTGTACAAGGTCAAGAAAGGCAAGCACGAGCAGTACATCAAGGACGACGAAGCCATGGAGGAATACATGACCCAGTCGGCTCTCGAAGATGCCAGCTTGCACCTGGACGAGTCGGCACCACCAGTGTCCGGCGTACAGCTCGAAAGCCTGGTGAATGACTTCCGTGCGGTCATGAAGACCCTCAAGCGCCTGTCGCGTCTGTATCCCGAAGCGCTTACCGAGCACTTCATCTATATGACCGAGATCACCCAGGAGCATCTGGGCGACCACGCGCACATGCAGGCTTGGCTGGCGAATTACCAGGAACGGCTGCTCACTACCCAGCGCTCTGGCCTGTCGTACAAAGCCACTCTGCGTGAAGACAAGGAGCGCAACGTCTGGCTGCCCGAGGTCGAGATCATCTCGCACGGTTCTTCGAGCTACGTGACCTTCAACCGTGATTTCTTCGGCAGCAACGACTACCGCTCGGTGGTCAACATCGGCAACAAGCTGAGCACGTTGTTCGGCGAAGGTGCCTACGTGAAGCGTGGCGAGCGCCGCAAGGCGGTCTCGGAGTTCAAGGAAGTCCTGAACTGGCTGATGAACGAGTCAACAAAGCGCCATACCATCCAGCGCTACAAAGGCTTGGGCGAGATGAACCCGGACCAGCTGTGGGAAACCACCATGGACCCAACGGTGCGTCGCATGCTCAAGGTGACGATCGAAGATGCGATTGGTGCCGACCAGCTGTTCAATACCCTGATGGGCGATGCGGTCGAGCCACGGCGTGACTTCATCGAGAGCAATGCGCTGTCAGTATCCAACTTGGACTTCTGATTCAGGTTACAGCGACACACTATGCCCCGGTCGCCCGGGGCATTTTTTTGCCTGGAAATAAGTGTGTGCGCCTACCCTGATCTATCGAATTCCCAGCATATGACGCAGAGGCACCTGGCAACTGCTCACGAGCTGGCGTCTGTGGGTAAAGGGCGAAGAACGAGAAATAAAAAACCGGCATAAGAGCCGGTTTTTTAAAACGTACAAAAACTTATGCACGATTTACTAAAAATTCAGAGTGACTGAAATATCTATATATTTCAAAGGCTTACCTATGAAATGGACAGCTTTTCAGAATAGTTGCTCACATCTTATCCACAGAATCGTCAAGCGACCTGCTCAGCGCTGGCATCGACTAGGGCAGGCAACGAGCCCAGGGCGCGTTGAGTCGCCTCATTCCACGCCTGGGCGCGCTCGTTGAGCTCTGCGATGGCCCGTGGCCCGGTGCCGTTGGCGTACATCGGCTCGCCAATCACCACGTCGATCACCCCTGCCCGCTTGTTCCAACCGGTCTTGGGCCAGAACTTGCCCGCGTTGTGCGCGATGGGCAGCACCGGCAGGCCAGCGTTGACGGCCAAGGCCGTACCGCCGCGGGAGAACTTGCCGACTTCGCCAAAGGGCACGCGCGTCCCTTCCGGGAAAATCAGCACCCAAATACGCTGCTTGAGCAGTTCGTCGCCCTTCTTGGCCACCTGACGCAGGGCTTCCTTGGGATTGTCGCGGTCGATGGCGATGGGGCGCAGCATGGCCATGGCCCAGCCAAAGAACGGCACGTACAGCAGCTCACGTTTGAGCACCTGGCTCAGCGGCGAGAAATAGGCCGAGAGGAAAAAGGTCTCCCATGTGCTCTGGTGGTTGGACAGGATCACACAGGGCGTATCCGGCACATGCTCGGCGCCGGTGATCTTGTAGCGGATGCCCAGCACCACCCGCGCTAGCAACACGGCGAAGCGGCACCAGTAGACGTTGATGAAGCGGTAGCGCTGGCGGAACGGCAGGAACGGCGCGACGAAGAAACTCAACGTGCACCACAGCAGCGAGCTGCTGCCCAGCAGCAGGTAAAAAAGAAAGACTCTGATCGCCTGCAGGATCGACATAGTGGCATGTACCGTTGCGGGGCCTGCCCGCCTGAGAAAAAGTGCGCCATGAGGCGCACCGTTTAAATTAGGGCCTGGGCCACGCAGGCCAGGTCGTCGTAAATCAGGGTGCCGGTCGGCACGCCCTTGCCCAACGTGCGCTCGCCCTTGCCGGTCTTGACCAGCACCGGCTGGGCGCCGACCGCCAGGGCGGCGTCGAGGTCGCCGCGGCTGTCGCCGACGAACCAGACGCCTTCGAGCGGATGTTGGTAATGCTCGGCAATCGTCACCAGCATGCCTGGCTTGGGCTTGCGGCAGGCGCAGCCTTCGTCGGGCCCGTGCGGGCAGTAGACGACCAACCCCAGCGTACCGCCCTCCTCTGCCACCAGCTCGCGCAGGTGCGCGTGCATGGCGTCGAGGGTTTCGACCGGGTAATAGCCGCGCGCCAGGCCCGATTGGTTGGTGGCGACCGCCACCGTCCAACCGGCCTTGCTCAACCGCGCGATGGCCTCGATCGAGCCGGGGATGGGGATCCACTCCGACAACGACTTGATGTACGCGTCGGAGTCGAAATTGATCACCCCGTCCCGATCAAGTATCAGCAGCTTCAAGGCTCACCCCAGCAACGAGATGTCGGCCACGCCCAGGAACAGACCGCGCAGGCGGCTGAGCAGGGCGTAACGGTTGGCGCGTACCTTGGCGTCTTCGGCGTTGACCATCACCGCTTCGAAGAAGGCGTCCACCGGCTCGCGCAGCGCGGCCAGGCGCGCCAGCGTTTCGCTGTACTGGCGGGCTTCGGCCATCGGTTGCACGGCATGGTCGGCTTGCTGGATGGCCGAGTACAGCGAGAACTCGTTGGCATTGTCGAAGTACTTGGGCTCGACCTGGGGCGAGATCGCGCCCTCGGCCTTGCTCAGCAGGTTCGACACGCGCTTGTTCACTGCGGCCAGTGCCTCGGCTTCGGGCAGGCGGCGGAAAGCCTGCACGGCCTGGACGCGCTGGTCGAAGTCCAGTGCCGAAGTCGGCTTGAGGGCGCGCACCGAGAGGTAGGTGGCGACATCGATGCCTTCGTCTTCGTAACGCGCGCGCAGGCGGTCGAAGATGAACTCCTGCACCTGTTCGGCCAGACCCTGGACCTTGACCGTGCTGCCGAACTGCGCGACGGCGTACTGCACGGCCTCGA
Organism: Pseudomonas sp. UBA6562; assembly: GCF_002434265.1. Classification (GTDB taxonomy): domain Bacteria; phylum Pseudomonadota; class Gammaproteobacteria; order Pseudomonadales; family Pseudomonadaceae; genus Aquipseudomonas. Next base: position 914,750 of record NZ_DJJS01000006.1, read on the forward strand.
TCAGGTCGAGTTCGAGCTTCTTCTCGATGAGGATGCGCAGCACACCCAACGCCGCGCGGCGCAAGGCATAGGGGTCCTTGCTGCCGGTGGGCAGCATGCCGATGCCGAAGATGCCGACCAGGGTGTCAAGCTTGTCGGCGATGGCCACGGCGGCACCGGTCAGGGTTTCCGGCAATTCGGCGCCGGCACCGCGCGGCATGTACTGCTCGTTCAGCGCCAGGGCGACGTCTTCCGGCTCGCCATCGTTGATGGCGTAGTAATAACCGGCGATGCCTTGCATCTCGGGGAACTCGCCGACCATCTCGGTGGCCAGGTCGCATTTGCTCAACAGGCCCGCGCGGGCCGCGCGCTGGGCGTCGCCGCCGATGCGCGGGGCGATCAGCGCCGCCAACTTGGAAACGCGCACGGCCTTGTCGTAGACGCTGCCCAGCTGCGCCTGGAAGACCACGTTCTTGAGGCGCTCGTTGAAGGTTTCCAACGGCTGCTTCTTGTCCTGCTTGAAGAAGAACTCGGCGTCGGTCAGGCGTGGGCGCACGACCTTCTCGTTGCCTTGGACGATCTGCTGCGGGTCGCGGCTGTCGACGTTGGCCACGGTGATGAAGCGCGGCAGCAACTTGCCGTCGTCGTCGAGCAGGCAGAAGTACTTCTGGTTGTCCTGCATGGTGGTGATCAGCGCTTCCTGCGGCACGTCGAGGAAACGTTCCTCGAACGAGCACACCAGCGGCACGGGCCATTCCACCAGGGCGGTGACTTCGTCGAGCAGCGCAGGCGGCACGATGGCGCTGCCGCCCTGCTGGCGGGCCAGCGCGTGGGTGCGTTCGGCGATCAGGTCGCGGCGCACGGCGAAGTCGGCGATGACCGAGGCCTTGAGCAGGTCTTCGGCATAGTTCGCCGGGCTGGTGATCAACACCGGCTCCGGATGGTGGAAGCGGTGGCCACGGGAGTGACGGCCGGCCTTCTGCGACAGCAGGGTGCAGTCGACCACGTCATCGCCCAGTAGCATCACCAACCACTGCGGCGGACGCACGAACTCTTCGCGGCTGGCGGCCCAGCGCATGCGCTTGGGAATCGGCAGGTCGTTGAGCGAGTCTTCGACGATGGTCGGCAGCAGGTCGCGGGTGGCCTTGCCGGGAATGTGCTGGGAGAAGCGCAGCTTGGGGCCGCTCTGGTCGATCTCGGCCAGCTCCACGCCGCACTTCTTGGCAAAGCCCAGTGCCGCTTGGGTCGGGTTGCCGTCGGCGTCGAAGGCGGCCTGACGGGGCGGGCCGTCGATGTTGATGCTGCGGTCGGGCTGGTGCAGGTCGAGCGCGCGGATCAGCACGGCCAGGCGGCGCGGTGCGGCGTACACGTGCTTGCCGGTGAAGCTCAGGCCAGCGGCCTGCAGGCCTTTCTCGATACCGGCCAGCAATGCATCGCCCAGGGCCGCGAGGACTTTGGGCGGCAGCTCTTCGGTACCCAGCTCAACCAGGAAATCGTGGGTACTCATTCTGTAATCTCCAGCTTGGCCAACACTTCGTCGCGCAGTTCCGGGGTCGCCAGGGGGAAGCCCAGGCGCGCCCGCGCCATCAGGTAGCTCTGCGCCACGTCGCGGGCCAGGGTGCGCACGCGCAGGATGTAGCGCTGGCGTTCGGTCACCGAAATGGCACGGCGGGCATCGAGCAGGTTGAAGGTGTGCGACGCCTTGAGGACCATTTCGTAGGTCGGCAGCGGCAGGTCGAGCTTGATCAGGCGGTTGGCTTCGCTTTCGTAGAAGTCGAAAAGTTCGAACAGCTTCTCGACGTTGGCGTGCTCGAAGTTGTAGGTCGACTGCTCCACTTCGTTCTGGTGGAACACGTCGCCATAGGTGACCACGCCGAACGGGCCGTCGGCCCAGACCAGGTCGTAGACCGAATCGACGCCCTGGATGTACATGGCCAGACGCTCCAGGCCATAGGTGATTTCACCGGTGACCGGGTAGCACTCGATGCCGCCGGCCTGCTGGAAGTAAGTGAACTGCGAGACTTCCATGCCGTTGAGCCAGATTTCCCAACCCAGACCCCAGGCGCCGAGGGTCGGCGATTCCCAGTTGTCTTCGACGAAGCGGATGTCGTGGACCAGCGGGTCCAGGCCGATCGACTTCAGCGAGCCGAGGTACAGCTCCTGGAAGTTGGCGGGGTTGGGCTTGAGCACCACCTGGAACTGGTAGTAATGCTGCAGGCGGTTGGGGTTCTCGCCGTAACGCCCGTCGCCGGGCCGACGGCTCGGCTGCACGTAGGCCGCGTTCCAGGTTTCCGGGCCGACGGCGCGCAGGAAAGTGGCGGTGTGGAAAGTGCCGGCGCCTACTTCCATATCGTAGGGCTGAAGCACCACACAACCTTGCTCGGCCCAGTACTTCTGCAGGGCGAGGATCAGGTCTTGGAAGGTACGCACGGCTGGCGTAGGCTGGCTCACGAAATTCACCTGTATCTGGGGATGCGGATGTAAAGAGCGGGAGTATAACCCGTTTCGCCTCGCCCTCTACGTATTGGAGCCTTATGCCACGCTGCTTTTGGTGTACCGACGATCCGTTGTATCAGGCCTATCACGACCATGAATGGGGTACGCCGCGGCGTGATCCGGCGTTGCTCTTCGAGATGCTTTTGCTCGAAGGGTTCCAGGCGGGGCTGTCGTGGATCACCATCCTGCGCAAGCGCGAGCGCTACCGCGAAGTGCTGTACGGCTTCGACCCGGTGCGCCTGGCGCAGATGAGCGATACACGCATCGAGGAATTGATGCAGGACGCGAGCATCATCCGCAACCGCCTCAAGCTCAACGCCGCACGGCGCAACGCCCAGGCCTGGCTGGCTGTGGATAACCCTGCCGAGTGGTTGTGGTCGTTCGTCGGCGGCGAGCCCAAGGTCAACCATTTCGCCAGGCACAGCGACATCCCGACCTTCACCGAAGAATCGGTGGCCATGAGCAAGGCGTTGAAGAAAGCCGGCTTCACCTTCGTCGGCCCCACCATCTGCTACGCGCTGATGCAGGCCACCGGCATGGTCATGGACCACACCACCGACTGCGATCGCTACGCCGAGCTGGTGCGCTGACAGGTACAATGCGCCGCTTGCAGCTATGAGGAATGCCCTGTGGAAAAATTCAAAGGCGCCGTGATGGTCGGAGCCTTGCGCCTGCTGGCCAAGCTCCCCTGGGGCGGCGTACAGCGGGTGGGCGCCGGCCTCGGCTGGCTGATGTGGAAACTGCCCACCGGCTCGCGCAACGTGGTGCGCATCAACCTGGCCAAGTGCTTCCCGGAAATGGACCCTGCCGAGCGCGAGCAGTTGGTCGGCCGCGCCTTGCGCGACATCGGCAAGTCCTTCGTGGAAAGCGCCTGTGCCTGGATCTGGCACCCGCAACGCTCCATCGACCTGGTCAAGGAAGTCGAAGGCCTCGAGGTGCTGCACCAGGCGTTGGCTTCGGGCAAGGGCGTGGTGGGCATCACCAGCCACCTGGGCAATTGGGAAGTGCTCAACCACTTCTATTGCAACCAGTGCAAACCGATCATCTTCTACCGCCCGCCCAAGCTCAAGGCGGTGGACGACCTGCTGCGCGAGCAGCGGGTGCAGATGGGCAACCGCGTGGCGCCGTCCACCAAGGAAGGCATCTTGAGCGTCATCAAGGAAGTGCGGCGCGGCGGCCAGGTGGGCATTCCCGCCGACCCGGAACCGGCGGAATCGGCCGGCGTGTTCGTGCCCTTCCTCGGCACCCAGGCGCTGACCAGCAAGTTCGTGCCGAACATGCTCGCCGGCGGCAAGGCGGTCGGGGTGTTCCTGCATGCCTTGCGCCTGCCCGACGGCTCGGGCTTCAAGGTGATCCTGGAAGCGGCGCCCGAGGCCATGTACAGCCTGGACGCCGCCGAGTCGGCGGCAGCCATGAGCCAGGTGGTGGAGCGCTACGTGCGCGCGTATCCGAGCCAGTACATGTGGAGCATGAAGCGCTTCAAGAAGCGGCCGGCGGGTGAGGCGCGTTGGTATTGAGGGCGGGATGGCCAATCGCACACTACAGGGTTTTCCCTGTCAGCCATTGTGATTCAGCAGGTCGACGGTGTGGCCCGATTTGGGCCGGCTGTGCCGGCCATCGCGGCTGATCGGAGCGCCGAACCGGCCGCTCCTACAAGGATTGTGTTGCCTGTCGCCAACGGATAGTAGCCAGCGCTGCCGTTGTGAGAGCGGCCGGTTGGGCGCTCCCACAGGGTGATGTGCCCCTTGTATCGGCTATTGACGCAAGCCCTAAATGCCTGACGGTCAGGTATCGGCCTCTATAGGGGCTTGTTCAGCTTCTTGAGAAAGACCGTCATCTCTTTTTCGGCCTGCTTGTCGCCGTGGGCCTGGGCCGCTGACACGCCCTCCTCCCAAGCCTGACGTGCCGCCGCCGAGTCGCCTTGCAACTGATGGGCCTTGCCGAGCAGTTTCCACGCCGCCGAATACTTCGGATCCTGTGCCACGCAACGGGCCAGGTGCAGCGCCGCTTCGGCGCCGTTGCCTTCGTCGAGCCAGGCCTTGCCCAGGCCGAAACGCAGCAGCGGGTTATCCACACCCTTGGCCAGCATCTTTTCCAGCGACTCGCGCATCTTCGGGCTCCTGTTAGAAGAAACTCAATCCCACGTGGAACAGCTTTTCCACGTCGCGTATGTGCTTTTTATCCACAACGAACAGAATCACGTGATCGCCGCTCTCGATCACCGTCACGTCATGGGCGATCAGCACCTCTTCGGCGCGGATGATCGCACCGATGGTCGTCCCCGGCGGCAGCGTGATCTCGGCGATCGCCTTGCCCACCACCTTGCTCGACTTGGCATCGCCATGGGCCACCGCCTCGATGGCTTCGGCCGCACCGCGGCGCAGGGAGTGCACGCTGACGATGTCGCCACGGCGCACGTGCGCCAGCAGCGTACCGATGGTCGCCAGTTGCGGGCTGATGGCGATGTCGATCTCGCCGCCCTGCACCAGATCGACGTAGGCCGGGTTGTTGATGAGGGTCATCACCTTGCGCGCGCCCAGGCGCTTGGCCAGCAGCGACGACATGATGTTGGCTTCGTCGTCGTTGGTCAGGGCCAGGAAGATGTCGGCCTCGGCGATGTTCTCTTCGAGCATCAGGTCGCGGTCGGAGGCGCTGCCTTGCAGGACCACGGTGCTTTCCAGGGTGTCGGACAGGTGCCGGCAGCGTGCCGGGTTCATCTCGATGATCTTGACCTGGTAGCGGCTTTCGATGGCCTCGGCCAGGCGCTCGCCGATCTGCCCGCCGCCTGCGATCACCACCCGCTTGTTGCTCTCGTCGATGCGCCGCAGCTCGCCCATCACCGCACGGATGTCACGCTTGGCGGCGATGAAGAACACCTCGTCGTCGGCCTCGATCACCGTGTCGCCTTGCGGCTTGATCGAACGGTCGCGGCGGAAGATGGCCGCCACGCGGGTGTCGACGTTGGGCATGTGGGCGCGGATCTGGCGCAGTTGCTGGCCGACCAGCGGCCCGCCGTAGTAGGCCTTGACCGCCACCAGCTGGGCCTTGCCGCCGGCGAAGTCGATCACCTGCAAGGCGCCGGGCTGCTCGATCAGGCGCTTGATGTAATTGGTCACCACCTGCTCGGGGCTGATCAGCACGTCGACCGGGATGGCCTCGTTGTCGAACAGCTCGCGGCGCGTGAGGTAGGCCGCTTCGCGCACCCGGGCGATCTTGGTCGGGGTGTGGAACAGGGTGTAGGCCACCTGGCAGGCGACCATGTTGGTTTCGTCGCTGTTGGTCACCGCCACCAGCATGTCGGCGTCTTCGGCGCCGGCCTGGCGCAGCACCGTAGGCAGCGAGCCGCGGCCCTGCACGGTGCGGATGTCGAGGCGGTCGCCGAGGTCGCGCAGGCGCTCGGCGTCGGTGTCGACCACGGTGATGTCGTTCGCTTCGCTGGCCAGGTTTTCCGCCAGGGAACCGCCCACCTGACCGGCACCGAGGATGATGATCTTCATCGGTTGTCTTGCCCTTCGTGGTTATCCGCGCGTGGCGGCGATCTTGATCAGTTTGGCGTAGTAGAACCCATCGTGGCCGCCTTCCTGGGCCAGCAGCTGGCGGCCATGGGGTTGGCGCAGGCCGGCGTCGGTGGCCAGGTCCAGCTCGCGGGCACCGGGGGTGCGGGCGAGGAACGCGGCGACCACCTCGGTGTTCTCGGTGGGCAGGCTGGAACAGGTGGCGTAGAGCAGCATGCCGCCTACCTCCAGCGTGGGCCACAGCGCGTCGAGCAGCTCGCCTTGCAGGCTGGCCAGCGCCGGGATGTCGTCGGCCTGGCGGGTCAGCTTGATGTCCGGGTGGCGGCGGATCACGCCGGTGGCCGAGCACGGGGCGTCGAGCAGGATGCGCTGGAACGGCTTGCCGTCCCACCAACTGGCCGTGTCGCGGGCATCGCAGGCGATCAACTGGGCGTCGAGCTGCAGACGGTCGAGGTTTTCGCGCACGCGCGTCAGGCGCTTGGCTTCGAGGTCGATGGCCACCATCTGCGCCAGGCCCGGTTCGGCTTCGAGCAGGTGGCAGGTCTTGCCGCCCGGGGCGCAGCAAGCATCGAGCACGCGTTGCCCGGGAGCCAGTTCCAGCAGGTCGGCGGACAGCTGCGCGGCTTCGTCCTGCACGCTGATCCAGCCTTCGGCGAAGCCTGGCAGGCCGCGTACGTCGCACGGCGCTTGCAGCACGATGCCGTCGCGGCTGTAGCGGCAGGCGCTGGCGGCGATGCCGGCTTCGGCGAGCAGGGCCAGATAGGCATCACGGCTGTGGTGGCGACGGTTGACCCGCAGGATCATCGGCGGGTGAGCGTTGTTGGCGGCGCAAATGGCTTCCCACTGCTGCGGCCAGAACGCCTTGAGCGACTTCTGCAGCCAACGTGGGTGGGCGGTGCGCACCACCGGGTCGCGCTCGAGGTCGGCGAGCAAGGCTTCGCCTTCGCGTTGCGCGCGGCGCAGCACGGCGTTGAGCAAGCCCTTGGCCCAAGGCTTTTTCAGCTTGTCGGCGCAACCGACGGTTTCGCCCAACGCGGCATGGGCCGGGATGCGCGTGTAGAACAACTGGTACAGGCCCACCAGCAGCAGCGCCTGCACGTCGGCGTCGGCGGCCTTGAACGGTTTCTGCAGCAATTGCGCGGCGAGCAGGTCCAGGCGCGGCTGCCAGCGGGCGGTGCCGAAGGCCAGGTCTTGGGTCAGGCCGCGGTCGCGTTCCTCGACCTTGTCCAGTTGTGCGGGCAAGGAACTGTTCAGCGACGCCTTGCCACTGAGGACGGCGGCGAGTGCGCGGGCGGCAGCCAGGCGTGGGTTCATTGGCCGAGCACCTTGCCGTCGGCGAAGTGCTCGCGGCGGCTGTTGAACAGGTCGGCGAAGGCCAGGGCCTTGCCGCCGGGCAGTTGCAGACGGGTCAGGCTCAATGCTTGCTCGCCGCAGGCGACCACCAGGCCCTGCTTGCTGGCGCTGAGGATTTCACCGGGTGCGCCCTGGCCTGTGCATAACTGCGCGCCAAGCACCTTGAGGCTTTGGCCGTCGAGCGTGGTGTGGCAGATCGGCCAGGGATTGAAGGCGCGGATCAGGCGTTCCAGCTCCACGGCCGGACGGCTCCAGTCCAGGCGCGCTTCGTCCTTGTTGAGCTTGTGCGCGTAGGTGGCCAGGGCATCGTCCTGCACCTCGCCGTGCAGTGAGCCCTCCGCCAGGCCGGCGATGGCCTGCAGCACGGCGGGCGGGCCCAGCTCGGCCAGGCGGTCGTGCAGGCTGCCGCCGGTGTCGTCGGCGCCGATCGGCGTGACCGTCTTGAGCAGCATCGGCCCGGTGTCCAGGCCGGCTTCCATGCGCATCACCGTCACGCCGCTCTCGGCATCGCCGGCTTGCACGGCGCGCTGGATCGGCGCCGCACCGCGCCAGCGGGGCAACAACGAGGCATGGCTGTTGATGCAGCCCAGGCGCGGGATGTCGAGCACGGCCTGGGGCAGGATCAGGCCGTAGGCGACCACGACCATGAGGTCGGGGGCGAGGGCCGCGAGTTCGGCCTGGGCCTCGGCGTTGCGCAAAGTCGGCGGTTGCAGCACGGGGATATTGTGGGCCACGGCCAGTTGCTTGACCGGGCTGGGCATGAGTTTCTGCCCGCGCCCGGCGGGGCGGTCCGGTTGGGTATAGACGGCTACCACCTGGTCAGGGCCGTCGAGCAGGGCCTTGAGGTGTTCGGCGGCAAACTCGGGGGTGCCCGCAAAGACAATGCGCATCGCGTTCTCGCTTCGGAAAAGAAAAAGGCTTGCCGCGGCAAGCCTTCTGGAAGGTAGGGGCTCAAGCCTGCTGGCGGTGCTGCTTTTCCAGCTTCTTCTTGATCCGGTCGCGCTTGAGTTGCGACAGGTAGTCGACGAACAGCTTGCCGTTGAGATGGTCCAGCTCGTGCTGGATGCACACCGCCAGCAGGCCTTCGGCTTCGAGCTCGTAGGGCTGGAAGTCGCGGCCCAGCGCTTTGATGCGCACGCGCAGCGGGCGGTCGACGTTCTCGTAGAAGCCGGGCACCGACAGGCAGCCTTCCTGGTACTGGCCCATGTCGTGGGTCAGCTCTTCGACTTCGGGGTTGATGAAGACCCGCGGTTCGCTGCGGTCTTCGCTCAGGTCCATCACCACCAGGCGCAGGTGCACGTTGACCTGGGTGGCGGCGAGACCGATGCCCGGCGCTTCGTACATGGTTTCAAACATGTCATCGATCAGCTGGCGCAGGTCGTCGTCGAACGCGGTCACCGGTTTGGCGAGGGTGCGCAGGCGCGGGTCCGGAAATTCGAGGATGTTCAAAATGGCCATAGGGTCAGGCAGTCACTGTACGTTTGGTTGAAAACTGAGCACACATAATAAAGGGATTCGTGGCGTTCGGCACCTGGCAAAGGTCGGCTAGGGTGTCACAGGTCGTTTTGATGCCCATCCAATCGACAGGTTTTCAGACCATTATCAACAGAGTTATCCACAGGTTGTGCCCTCCAGTTCGACCTCTCTGGATCAAGGAAGATCGCCCATGCCACCTGCATATTCCCCGACTTGCCCACCGGCCGAATTGGAGGCGCGCCTGCGTCTGCATGGCCTGCCCGAGATCGGCCCGCGCCGCTTCCAAGCGCTGATCGCAGCCTTCGGCGATGCCGGTTCGGCACTCTCGGCACCCGCTTCGGCCTGGCGCTCGTTAGGCATTCCCGTTGCCAGCAGCGAGGCGCGGCGCAGTCCCGAACTACGTGCGGCGAGCAGTGCCGCGATGGCCTGGTTAGAGCGTCCGGCCCAGCATTTGTTGATGTGGGACGACATTCGCTACCCGGCGTTGCTGCGCGAAATCGACGATGCGCCGCCGCTGATTTTCCTCGCAGGCGATCCGGCGCTGCTGGAAACCCCGCAGCTCGCCGTGGTCGGCAGCCGCCGCGCCACGCCACCGGCGCGAGATACAGCCGCCGCGTTTTCACGCTGCCTGGCCAAGGCCGGATTCACCATCACCAGCGGCTTGGCGCTGGGCATCGACGGCGCTGCGCATCAAGCGGCCATGGACGTCGGCGGGCGCACGTTGGCGGTGCTCGGCAGCGGTCTGCAAAAACTTTATCCACAGCGCCACCGCGAGCTTGCGCGCCGCATATCCGAAAGCGGTTCGGCTCTGCTGTCGGACTATCCGCTCGACGCCGGTCCCATGCCTGCCAACTTCCCGCGGCGCAACCGGATCATCAGCGGGCTTTCGCTCGGTGTGCTGGTGGTCGAAGCGGGGCTGGCCAGCGGTTCGTTGATCACCGCGCGGCTCGCCGCCGAGCAGGGCCGCGAGGTGTATGCCATTCCCGGCTCTATCCACCATCCAGGCTCCAAGGGTTGTCACCAGTTGATCCGCGACGGCGCGCTGCTGGTGGAGAACGTCGAGCAGATCCTCGACAGCCTGCGCGGCTGGCAGAACCTGCCGCCGGCGCCCGTACCCACGCCCCAACCCGAGAAATCCGAGGCCCATCCCCTGCTGACGCTGCTGCATGCCGCACCGCATACCAGCGAGGCGTTGGCCGCGCGCTGCGGCCAGCCGCTGAGCCAAGTACTGGCCAGCCTCAGCGAACTCGAGATCGACGGCAAAGTCAGCTGTGAAGCCGGTCGTTGGTTTGCCCGCTCCGGCTAAGTAAACTGCGCCTCGGCCTTGAATGCGGAGAGACAGCAATGGTGAGCAGTTGGCGTGTGCAACAAGCCGCGCGTGAGATTCGGGCGGGCGCGGTGATCGCCTATCCGACCGAAGCGGTCTGGGGCCTGGGCTGCGACCCTTGGGACGAAGAGGCGGTGTATCGCCTGTTGGCGCTCAAGTCGCGGCCTGTGCACAAGGGTCTGATCCTGGTGGCCGACAACATTCGCCAGTTCGACTTCCTCTTCGAAGACTTCCCCGAGGACTGGATCGAGCGCATGGCCGCGACTTGGCCAGGGCCCAACACCTGGCTGGTCCCACATCAGGACCTGTTGCCCGAATGGGTCACTGGCGAGCACGACAGCGTGGCCCTGCGCGTCAGCGACCACCCGGTGGTGCGTGAACTGTGCGCCTTGGTGGGGCCGTTGATTTCCACCTCCGCCAACCCAGGCGGTCGCCCGGCGGCGAAGACCCGGCTGCGGGTCGAGCAGTATTTCCACGGGCAGCTCGACCATGTGCTGGGCGGTGCGTTGGGCGGGCGCAAGAACCCGAGCGTGATCCGCAACCTGATCACCGGCGAAACCGTAAGGCCGGGCTAGTGGAAACGGCCGACTCGGCGCTCCGATCAACCGCGATGGGCGGCAAAGCCGCCCCACACCTCAAGGCAGCAGAATCGTGGAGCCCACCGTGCGCCGTGCCGACAGCTCGGTCTGCGCCTTGGCCGCTTCGCGCAGCGGGTACTGCTGCTGGATGTCCACGCCGAGCTTGCCGTTTTCGATCATGGCGAACAGGTCGTCGGCCATCGCCTGGGTGTTTTCCGCCGTGTTGGCGTAGGTCGCCAAGGTCGGCCGGGTCACGTACAGCGAGCCCTTTTGCGACAGGATGCCCAGGTTCACGCCGCTGACCGCCCCCGACGCATTGCCGAAGCTGACCATCAAGCCGCGCGGTTGCAGGCAGTCGAGCGAGGTCAGCCAAGTGTCGGCGCCGACGCCGTCGTATACCACCGGCACCTTCTGCCCGTCGGTCAGCTCCAGCACGCGCTGGGCCACGTCTTCGCGGCTGTAGTCGATGGTCGCCCAAGCGCCCAGGGCCTTGGCCCGTTCGGCTTTCTCGGCGCTGCCGACGGTGCCGATGACCTTGGCCCCCAGCGCTGCCGCCCATTGGCAGGCCAGCGAGCCCACGCCGCCGGCGGCGGCGTGGAACAGGATGGTCTCGCCCGGTTTCACGGCGTAGGTCTGCTTGAGCAGGTACTGCACGGTCAGACCCTTGAGCATGACGGCCGCCGCCTGCTCGAAGCCAATGCCGTCCGGCAGGTGCACCAGGTTGGCTTCGGGCAGGGTGTGCAGTTCGCTGTAGGCGCCCAAGGGCCCGGTGGCATAGGCCACGCGGTCACCGACCTTGAAACGGGTAACGCCCTCACCGACGGCATCGACCACTCCGGCACCCTCGTTGCCCAGCCCGGACGGCAGGGACGGCGGCGCGTAGAGCCCGCCGCGGAAATAGGTATCGATGAAATTCAGACCGATGGCATGGTTGCGCACACGCACCTGCTGCGCGGCCGGTGGCGCCGGGTCGAACTCGACCCATTGCAGGACTTCGGGGCCGCCATGCTGGCTGAACTGGATTCGCTGGGCCATCGTGCACTCCTGGATAGAGGGGGAAACGAGCCCTCTATCGGACGCCTTTGCTTGATGCCCGTCAACTGCGACGCGTCTTGGCCGGGTGGTATGCTACCCGGCGAAATTTTCTGCCCCTGCCAGGTGATCCGATGTCCAGCCGTACCGAGGCCGTGAAGGCCTACCTGCTCGATCTGCAAGACCGCATCTGCGCCGCCCTCGAGCACGAGGACGGCAAGGCCCGCTTCGTCGAAGACGCCTGGGTGCGCGAAGCGGGCGGCGGCGGCCGAACCCGGGTCATCGGCGAAGGCCAGTTGATCGAAAAAGGTGGGGTGAACTTCTCCCACGTGTTCGGCAACGGCCTGCCCCCTTCGGCCAGCGCCCACCGCCCGGAACTGGCCGGTCGCGGCTTCGAGGCGCTGGGCGTGTCCCTGGTCATCCACCCCTACAACCCGCACGTTCCTACCTCCCACGCCAACGTGCGTTTCTTCATCGCCGAGAAAGAGGGCGAGGAGGCCGTGTGGTGGTTCGGCGGCGGCTTCGACCTGACCCCGTACTACGGCCACGAAGAAGACTGCGTCCACTGGCACCGCGTTGCCGAACAGGCCTGTGCGCCCTTCGGCGCCGACGTCTACCCGCGCTACAAAGCCTGGTGCGACCGCTATTTCCACCTCAAGCACCGCGGCGAGCCGCGCGGCATCGGCGGATTGTTCTTCGACGACCTGAACGAATGGGGCTTCGACACCTGCTTCGCCTTCATCCGCGCCATCGGCGATGCCTATGTCGAGGCCTACCTGCCGATCGTGCAGCGCCGCAAGCACCTGGCCTACACGCCCGAGCAACGCGAATTCCAGGAATACCGCCGCGGCCGCTACGTCGAGTTCAACCTGGTCTACGACCGCGGCACGCTGTTCGGCCTGCAATCGGGTGGCCGCACCGAGTCGATCCTCATGTCGCTGCCGCCGCAAGTGCGCTGGGGCTACGACTGGAAACCCGCACCGGGCAGCGAAGAGGCCCGGCTGACCGAGTACTTCCTGCAAGACCGCGACTGGCTCGGTGAGGCCACCTGTGGATAACCAAGGAACCCTGCCCATGGATCAATACGTCGTCTTCGGCAACCCGATCGGCCACAGCAAATCGCCGCTGATCCAGCGCCTGTTCGCCGCGCAGACCGGCGAGGCCCTCGAATACAGCACACTGCTGGCGCCACTCGACGAGTTCACCGACTGCGCCTTGGGCTTCTTCAAGCTCGGCAGCGGTGCCAACGTCACTGTGCCGTTCAAGGAAGAAGCCTACCGCCTGTGCGACAGCTTGAGCGCCCGCGCCCAACGCGCCGGGGCGGTGAACACCCTGAGCAAGCGCGAAGACGGCGGCCTGCATGGCGACAACACCGACGGCGCTGGCCTGGTCCGCGACCTGACCCGCAACGCCGGGCTCGACCTGACCGGCAAGCGCATCCTCATCCTCGGTGCGGGCGGCGCGGTGCGTGGCGTGCTGGAGCCGATCCTGGCGCTGCGCCCGCAATCGCTGGTGATCGCCAACCGCACGGTGGAAAAGGCCGAGCAACTGGCCCAGGCCTTCGCCGACCTGGGCCCGGTGGTGGCCAGCGGCTTCGCCTGGTTGCAGGAACCGGTCGACCTGATCGTCAACGCCACCTCGGCGAGCCTGGCCGGCGAACTGCCGCCGCTGGCCGACAGCCTGGTCGAGCCGGGACGCACGGTGTGCTACGACATGATGTACGGCAAGGAGCCGACCCCCTTCTGCCAATGGGCCGAACGCCTGGGCGCAGCGAAGACGCTCGACGGCCTGGGCATGCTGGTGGAGCAAGCGGCCGAAGCGTTCTACCTGTGGCGCGGTGTGCGCCCGCAGACCGCGCCGGTGCTGGACGAGCTGCGCCGACAACTGGCGCGCGCCTGAGCCCAGCCCCTGCTCCGGGCCTGTTCAGCTTTCGAACAGGATCGGACAACCCGCAGCCCCTTCGAGCTTCTGCAACTCCTCCACCACCTGCACCGGCGCACGGCGCAGCGTCAGGCTGCCCCCGGCACGCTGCAAGCGGCGCGCCTCGCGGTGCAGCATGTCGACCCCCGAGTAGTCGATGAAATTGATCTGCTGCGCCTCGATCACCACGTGCGGGCCTTGGCAGCGTTGCAGCCGCACTTGCAGGTAATGCGCCGCGCCGAAGAAGATCGACCCGCCCACGCGCAGCACGTCCACCTCGCCGTCGCGGCACTGCTGCAAGCGAGGCCGTGAGGTGCGCTTGAGGTAGAAGAACAGCGACGCCAGCACCCCGGCATAGATCGCGGTTTGCAGCTCCAGCAGCAAGGTCGCGGCGGCGGTCAGGGCCATCACCAGAAACTCCGAACGGCTGACCCGGAACAGCGCGCGCACCGCGCGAAGGTCGAGCAAGCCCCAGCAGATCAACAGGATGCTGCCGGCCATCGCCGGAATCGGCAGGTGTGCGATCAACCCCGCGCCGACCAGCGCGAACAGCCCTACCCACAATGCGGAAAACACCCCGGCCATGGGCGAGCGCGCGCCGGCGTCCAGGTTCAGGCCCGAACGGGTGAAGGAGCCGGCCGACAGGTAGCCGGAGAACAAAGGCCCGACCATGTTGGAAAGCCCTTGCCCACGAATTTCCCGGTCGGCGTCGACCAACTGCTCGGAGCGCGCCGACAGCGACCGGGCGATGGACAGGCTGGTGACCAAACCGAGCATGCCGACCGCCACCGCGCTGGGCAGCAGGCGCAGGATCAGTTCGACGTCGAGCAACGGTAACGGGCTCAAGGGCGGCAACTGGCCGCTGAACGCCGGCACCCGTGGTACCTGGCCGAACCAGTCCGGCAGCAGCCAGGCCACCAGGCTGACCGTGACCAGGCTGATCAACAGGCCCGGCCAGCGCGGGCGCAGCAGCTTGAAGGCCAGACCCAGCAGGAGCGTCGCCAGCCCTAGCGCCAACGAGGGCCCATCCACCTCCCCGGCATGGCTGAGCAAGGCCTGCAACGATCTCAGTGCCGTGTTCTCGCTCGGCAGGTCCAGGCCCAGCAGGCTGGGCAACTGACCCAAGGCGATCACCACCGCCGCGCCCAAGGTGAAGCCCAGCACCACCGACTGCGAGACGAAATTGACCACCGTGCCGAAACGCAACAGGCCCAGCAGCCACTGGAACACCCCCGCCAGGAAGGTCAGCAACAGCACCAGGGTGACGTAGTCGGCGCTGCCGCTCACCGCCAGCGGGCCGATGCTGGCGTACAGCACGATGGAAATCGCCGCAGTGGGGCCGCAGATCAGGTGCCAGGACGAACCCCACAGGCAGGCCACGACCACCGGCACGATGGCCGCATACAGGCCATATTCGGCCGGCAGCCCGGCGATCAGCGCATAGGCGATCGATTGCGGCAGCGCCAGAATGGCGCCGCTCAGGCCCACCAGCAGGTCCTGGGCCAGGCTGCGGCGGTTCTGGCGCGGCAACCAGGCGAGAAACGGCAGCAGTCGGGTCAGGCGGGGCATGGCGCAGCGATCCGTTGGGCAGGGGTAGGCAGAGGGTGAACGGCGCACGCCATCCGGGCAAGCCGGATGTGTGCGTCGGCCAAGGTCAAAGGGCCGATTTCACCGCAGCCAGCCCTTCCCCGCCCGCTTTGCGGGTCACACCCGCCAGCCAGGCATCGAGCACGTCGGGATGCGCCTTGATCCAGTTTTTCGCCGCCACGTCGAAACTGACTTTCTTCTCCACCGCCTCGGCCATGATCGCGTTCTCCATGTCGAGGGTGAAGCTGAGGTTACTCAGCAGTTTGGCAGGGTTGGGGCACTGCTCGGCATAACCGTTGCGCACCAGGGTATGCACCTGGCCCTTGCCGCCGAACCATTTTTCGCCGCCGGTGAGGTAGCGCATCTTCAACTGCACGTTCATCGGGTGCGGCGTCCAGCCGAGGAAGGCGATGAACTTCTTGCCCTTCACAGCGCGGTCGACCTGGGTCAGCATCGCCTGCTCGCTCGACTCCACCAGCTTCCACTTGCCCAATGCGAAATCGTCGTTGTCGATGATTTCCTTGAGCGAAAGGTTGGCCGGGGAACCGGCGCTGATGCCGTAGAGCTTCTGGCCGAATTGGCCGGCGTGCTTGTGCAGGTCGGCGAAATCCTTCACACCGGCTTCCCACACGTACTCCGGCACGGCCAGGGTGAACTCGGTGCCGTCGAGGTTGCGCGAGAGCTGCTGCACCTGGTGGCTTGCGACGAACTTGTCGTAGAAGCCCTGCTGCGCGGGCATCCAGTTGCCGAGGAAGGCATCGACTTTGCCGTCTTTGAGCCCGCCGTAGATGATCGGCACGGCCAGGCTGTCGATCTTGACCTGGTAGCCGAGGTTTTCCAGCAGCAGGCGGGCGATGGCATTGGTCGAGGCGATGTCGCTCCAGCCGGGGTCGGCGAGTTTGACCGTGGCGCATTGCGCGGCTTCGTCGGCCTGGGCGGCGGTGGCGCCCAAGCCCAGGGCCAGGGTCAGCAAAAGGGTGGAACCTGCGTTCATGGGAGTCTCTCTGTTCAATCCAGGGGGGCGGGCTGTGGATAACGTGCCTTGCGCTCGAGGTCGTCGAGATCGATGTGGTTACGCATGTACTGCTGGCTGGCATCGACCCTGGGCTGGTGGTCCCAACTGGTCAGTGTGCCGAGGGCCAGCGCCTCGCCCACCAGGCGCCGACGGCGTTGGCTGTCCAGCACCTGCTGACGCAGGGCGGGCACGTTCCAACGCTGTCTGGCCTCGTCGACGAAGGCATGCAGCAGCACCTGGTGATCCGGGCTATCGGAAAGATTCTCCCGCTCGTGCGGGTCGCGTTGCAGATCGAAGAGTAGACAAGGGTCGTCTTCGCTGTAGACGAACTTGTAGTCGCCACGGCGAATCATCAACAAGGGGCCGACCGTACCTTCGGCCATGTACTCGCCGATCACCTCGTCGTGCCCGCCCTGCCCTTGCAGGTGGCCGAGCAACGAACGACCGTCCAAGGGCAGGTTCGCCTCCACGCTACCGCCGGCCAACTCCACCAGCGTGGGCAGCAGATCGCAGGTCGAGACCGAGGCGGCGACCCGGGCGGCGGCGAAGCGCTCGGGCGCGTGCACCAGCAGCGGTACGCGGGCGGACATCTCGAACCAGTGCATCTTGTACCACAGCCCCCGCTCGCCGAGCATATCGCCGTGGTCGCCCGAGAACACGATGATCGTATCCTCGGCCAGGCTGCATTCTTCCAGGGTGTGCAGCAGCTTGCCGATGTTGCCGTCGATGTAGCTGCAGGCACCGAAGTAGGCGCGCCGCGCGTCGCGGATCTTGTCTTCGGGGAGGGGCTTGTCCCACAGGTCATAGACCTTGAGCAGGCGCTGGGAATGCGGGTCTTGCCGATCCTGGGCCAGGGTCTCGCGGGGCATGGGGATGTCCACGTCCTGGTACAGGTCCCAGTAGTGGCGCGGGATGGTGTACGGGTCGTGGGGGTGGGTCATCGACACGGTAAGGCAGAAGGGTCGGCCGCTGTCTTCGCGCACATGGTCGTAGAGGTACTGGCGCGCCTTGAACACCACTTCCTCGTCGAAATCCAGTTGGTTGGTACGCACGCAAGGGCCGGCTTGCAGCACCGAGGCCATGTTGTGGTACCAGCTGGGGCGCACGTCGGGCGCGTCCCAGTTCACCGCCCAACCGTAGTCGGCCGGGTAGATGTCGCTGGTCAGGCGCTGCTCGTAGCCGTGCAGTTGGTCGGGCCCGCAGAAGTGCATCTTGCCCGAGAGCGCCGTGTGGTAGCCCAGGCGGCGCAGGTAATGGGCGTAGGTAGGGATGTCGGCCGGAAAATCGGCGGCGTTGTCGTAGGCGCCGATGCGGCTGGGCAACTGGCCGCTGACCAGGGTGAAGCGCGACGGCGCGCACAGCGGGCTGTTGCAGTAGGCCGAATCGAACACCACGGCCCGTTCGGCCAGCGTGGCCAGGTGCGGCATCTTGATCGGCGAGGCGCCATAGATCGGCAGCAGCGGCGCCGCCATCTGATCGGCCATGATGAACAGGATATTGGGTCGCTTCACGGCTGCCTTCCATCGTTGCGGGTTATGGGGAGTGCTTGCCGACGAGGATGGAGCTGTGGATAACTGAGGTAAAGCCCAACGCGGGCAATGACTGGGATTAGCCATGCTTATGTTCGAACACCTTGCCGGGCTGTCGTTGGATACCTTGCGGGTCTTCGAAGCCGCCGCCCGCCTGCGCAGCTTCACCGCCGCCGCCGTGGCGCTGGGGACCACGCAGCCGGCCGTCAGCCAGCAGATCAAGCGCCTGGAGGCACAGCTCGAAACGCGGTTGTTCGACCGTGTCTACCGCGGCATCGAGCTGACCGAAGCGGGAGATGCCTTGTTCGAGCAGATCCACCTGGGCTTGCAGGCCATGGACGAAGGTGTGGCCAAGGCGCGGGGCCGTGGGCAACGTGAAGTGTTGCAGGTGGCGACCGACTTCGCCTTCGCCGCCTTCTGGCTGATGCCGCGGCTGGCGCGCTTCCACGCGGCTTATCCACAGGTGGACGTCAGCCTGGTCACCGGCGAGCGCAGCCAGGCCATGCTGCGGCCCGACATCGACGTGGCGGTGCTGTTCGGCGACGGGCGACCGCACCAGGGGGAAAGCCGCTGGCTGTTCGACGAAGAGGTCTACCCGGTGTGCAGCCCGCGTTTGAGCGGCGGCGAGGCGATGTCGGCCGCCGCCTTGCAGCGCTTGCCGCTGCTGCACCTGCGCGGCGAGCAGGCCAGCCGCTGGTTCGACTGGGCCGGGCTGTTCCGCGGTTATGGCGTCACCACCCCACCGCCGCCTGGGCAGCTGCGCTTCGACAACTACACCCTGCTGATTCAGGCGGCCATCGCCGGCCAGGGCGTGGCCATCGGTTGGCGGCATCTGGTGGACGGGCTGGTCGAGCAAGGCTTGCTGTGCAGGCCATTGCACGGCAGCTTGCGCTCGGCGCGCGGCTATTACGTGCTGCTGCCGCCACGCAAGCGTCGCGGGGCGCTGATCGAACGTTTCGTCGACTGGCTGGAGCAGGAACGCGCGCTTCAGTGATACTGGCCTTCGGCTACGGACTTGAGGAGCGACCGTGCAAAGAATCCAGGGCTATCACGCCCACGTGTACTACGACGCCTCGACCTTCGACCAGGCACGCGCAGTGTGCGAAGAGGCGGCGCGCCTGTTCGCGGTGGGCATGGGGCACATGCACCGGCGGCCTGTGGGCCCGCACCCGGACTGGAGCTGCCAGTTGTCGTTCGCTCCGGAGCTGATCGGTGTGGTGCTGCCGTGGCTGGCGCTCAACCGCGGCGGGCTGGTGGTGTTTCTGCACCCGCTGACCGGCGACGACCTGGCCGACCACCGTGACCACGCCATCTGGATGGGCGCGGTCAGGCCGTTGAACCTGGCGCTGTTCACGCGCTGAAACGACACGGGGCAGGCAACCTGAACCGTTGCCCGCCCCGTGCGAGGACGCAAGCGGCCTAGCGTGCGTTGCGCACACCTTTGGCCAAGGCCGAGCACAGGCTCAACACATCGTCCACTGCCAGGTCGGCGTTATCGGCCTGGGCAATCTTGTCGACCAGGGCCGAACCCACCACCACGCCATCGGCCAACCGGGCGATAGCCGCAGCTTGCTCAGGTGTGCGGATGCCGAAGCCCACGCTGATCGGCAGGTCGGTGTGCCGGCGCAGACGGGCGATGGCGCTTTCCACGTGCTCGCTCGTCGCTGAGCCTGCGCCGGTCACACCCGCCACCGACACGTAGTAGACGAAGCCCGAACTACGCTCCAGTACGCGCGGCAGACGCGCATCGTCGGTGGTCGGCGTGGTCAGGCGGATGAAGTCGATGCCGGCGGCCTGGGCGGGGGTCGCCAGTTCGCCGTCGTGCTCGGGCGGCAGGTCGACGATGATCAGGCCATCCACCCCGGCGTCCTTGGCGTCGGCGACGAAGCGCTCCACACCGAAGCGATGGATCGGGTTGTAGTAGCCCATCAGCACGATCGGCGTGGTCTGGTTGCCGACACGGAATTCGCGAACCATTTGCAGGGTTTTCGCCAGGTTCTGCCCGGCTTCCAGGGCGCGCAGGGTCGCCAGCTGGATCGCCACGCCGTCGGCCATCGGGTCGGTGAAGGGCATGCCCAGCTCGATCACGTCGGCACCGGCCTCGGGCAGGCCCTTGAGGATGGCCAGGGAGGCGTCGTAGCCGGGGTCGCCGGCGGTGACGAAGGTGACCAGTGCCGCGCGGCCTTCGGCCTTGAGCTCGGCGAAGCGGTGTTCGAGACGGCTCATGCCTGTTTCTCCTGGGCGGCCATGTGGTTCATCACGGTTTGCATGTCTTTGTCGCCGCGCCCGGACAGGCACACCACCATCAGGTGGTCCTTGGGCAGGGTCGGCGCGCGGCGCATGGCTTCGGCCAGGGCGTGGGCGGTTTCCAGCGCCGGAATGATGCCTTCCAGGCGGCAGCTGGCGTGGAAGGCGTCGAGCGCTTCGTCATCGGTGATGCTGACGTATTCGACGCGCTTCACTTCGTGCAGGAAGGCGTGTTCCGGGCCGATGCCGGGGTAGTCCAGGCCTGCGGAAATCGAGTGGGCATCGGTGATCTGACCGTCGTCGTCCTGCAACAGATAGGTGCGGTTGCCGTGCAGCACGCCCGGCACGCCGCCGTTGAGGCTGGCCGCGTGCTTGTCGGTGCTCACGCCGTGGCCACCGGCTTCGACGCCGATGATTTCCACGCTGGCCTCGTCGAGAAACTCATGGAACAGGCCCATGGCGTTGGAGCCACCGCCTACGCAAGCGACCAGGCTGTCGGGCAGGCGGCCCTCCTTTTCCTGCATCTGGGCGCGGGTTTCCTTGCCGATGATGGCCTGGAAATCGCGGACCATGGCCGGATACGGGTGCGGGCCGGCCACAGTGCCGATCAGGTAGAACGTGTTATCGACGTTGGTGACCCAGTCGCGCAGCGCCTCGTTCATGGCGTCCTTGAGGGTGCCGGTGCCGGAGGTGACGGGCACGATCTCGGCGCCCAGCAGCTTCATGCGGAACACGTTGGCCTGCTGGCGCTCGATGTCGGTGGCGCCCATGTAGATCACGCAGGGAATGCCGAAGCGTGCGGCGACGGTGGCGGTGGCCACCCCGTGCATGCCGGCGCCGGTTTCGGCGATCAGGCGCTTCTTGCCCATGCGCCGTGCCAGCAGCACCTGGCCGATGCAGTTGTTCACCTTGTGCGCGCCGGTGTGGTTGAGCTCTTCGCGCTTGAAGAAGATCTTTGCGCCGCCGCAGTGCTCGGTCAGGCGCTCGGCGAAGTACAGCGGGTTCGGGCGGCCGATGTAGTCGCGCTGGAAGTAAGCCAGCTCTTCGAGAAAGGCCGGGTCGGTCTTGGCCGCTTCGTATTCGCGGGCGAGATCGAGCACCAGTGGCATCAGGGTTTCAGCTACGTAGCGGCCACCGAACGAGCCGAACAGGCCGTCGGCGTCGGGGCCGGCGCGGTATTGAGTCTGGGTCATGGGTGCTCCAGGGTGTGATGACTTGAGTGATGGCTCTACTTTAACCACGCACGTCCCGAGTGAAAACCGATAAGATTGCAGCGACCTGTCAGGAAAACTCACCTATCCATGCGCGATGAACTTCCTCCGCTCAATGCCTTGCGGGCCTTCGAGGCGACCGCCCGGCTGAACAGCGTCAGCCAGGCGGCCGAGGCGCTTAACGTGACCCATGGCGCGGTCAGCCGGCAGATCAAGGTGCTTGAGGGGCATTTGGGCGTGGCCCTGTTCGTCAAGGATGGGCGTGGCATCAAACTCACAGATGCAGGGCGGCGTCTACGCGATGTCAGTAGCGAGGCGTTCGACCGTCTGCGCAACGTCTGTACGCAATTGGGCCGGGACGAGCGCGACGCGCCGTTCGTGCTGGGGTGTTCGGGCAGCCTGTTGGCGCGCTGGTTCATACCACGCCTGGGTCGGCTCAGGGCCGACCTGCCCGAACTGCGCCTGCACCTGTCGGCGGGCGAAGGCGATCTCGACCCACGGCGGCCGGGGCTGGACGCACTGCTGGTCTACGCCGAGCCGCCGTGGCCGGCCGACATGCAGGTGCATGTGCTGTTGGAGGAACGCATCGGCCCGGTACTGAGCCCGCATTTCACCGGATTTGCGCGGTTGCACGAAGCACCGCCCCACGCCTTGCTGGAGCAGCCGCTGCTGCATACCACTTCACGGCCCCAGGCCTGGCCGAACTGGGCCGAGCGACAGGGGTTGGCGAGCGAGGAGCTGCAGTGGGGTCAGGCCTTCGAGCATTTGTACTACCTGCTCGAAGCGGCCGTGGCGGGGCTGGGTGTGGCGATCGCGCCGGAACCCTTGGTGGCCGACGACATCCGCGCCGGAAGATTGGCTGCACCGTGGGGCTTCATCCCCACCCGTGCAGCCTTGGCGCTGTGGGTGCCACGGCGCGCCGCAGACGGGCGCGCCGAGCAACTGGCGCAGTGGCTGCGCTGCGAGTTGCAGCGCCAGCTCGATTAGTCGCGACGGCAGATCAGCCAGGCGGCCAGCAAGCCCAGTGCGCCGACGGCAACGCCTGCGGTGACCATCGGGTTTTCCTTGGCGTAGTCGCGGGTGGCGATGCTGGTTTCCTTGGTGCGGGTCTTCACTTCTTCGTAGGCGTCGCCGATCACGCTACGCGAATGGCGCAGGGCGCTTTCGGCGTTGCTGCGCAGTGCCTTCAGAGTTTTCTGCGATTCTTCGGTCGCGTCGCCCTTGAGGCTTTCCAGGGTGCTGAGCAGGTTTTCGATCTCGGCCTGCATGCTTTCCAGCGAAGTGTTACGCGCGGATTTGCGGGACATAGTGGTGCTCCTTAGCGGTGATGGGCTGTAGGAAATGCGACTGTGGCCTTAGCGGAAAGTGCAATCGAACTTTTCCCCTCGGACACGGCTCGCAGATAAACCAGGCCCGCACGATCGGGCACTAGTCAACGCCACCCCAAGGAGCATGTTCATGAGTGATCATCACACTTACAAGAAAGTCGAATTGGTAGGTTCTTCGCGCACCAGCATCGAAGACGCGATCAACAACGCGTTGGACGAAGCCAGCAGCAGCCTGAAGAACATGGAATGGTTCGAAGTGACCGAAACCCGTGGCCACATCGAAGACAACAAGGTCGGCCATTTCCAGGTCACCCTGAAAGTCGGCTTCAAGATCGCCAACAGCTGAGTTCGGCTGGACCGCGCTCGGCCACCCGGTTGGTCCGCTGCCCTGGGGCAGCGCTTTGATCCCATCTCATCCGCTCAAGGAAAACTGCGATGAAAAAATGGCTCGTGGCCTCTGGCCTGATGATGTTGGCGACCGGTGCGATGGCAGCGGGCAAGCCGTGCGAAGAGCTCAAGGCGGAAATCGCCGCCAAGCTCGATGCCAAAGGTGTGCAGAACTACACCCTGGATGTGGTCGACAAAGGCACACCGGAAGGCAAGGTCGTAGGCAGTTGCGAAGGCAATACCAAAGAAATCGTCTACCGCCGCGACTGAAACGAGCACCGACCCATGGCCACAGCGCCATGGGCCGGCGCTCGTTTCCCATCAGTGCTGTGTCAGCGCCTGCGCCAGCAGTTCGTACGACCGGACCCGGTCGGCATGCTCATACAGATCGCACGTAAAGATCAGCTCGTCCGCGCCGGTCTGCTCCAGTAAGACATCCACCTTCGCCTTGACCTTCTGCGGGCTGCCGATCATTGCCAGGCCCAGGAAGCTGCTGACCGCCTCGCGTTCGTGGGGCAGCCACAGGCCGTCCATGCTCGCCACCGGTGGGCGCTGCATCAGGCTCTGCCCGCGCATCAGCGCGAGAATGCGCTGGTACACCGAGGTGGCCAGGTACTCGGCCTGTTCGTCGGTGTCGGCCACCACCATCGGCACGCCGAGCATGACGTAAGGCTTGTCCAACACGGTCGAGGGCTTGAAGTGGTTGCGATAGGTGCGCACCGCCTCGTGCATCAGGCGCGGCGCGAAATGCGAGGCGAAGGCATAGGGCAAGCCGCGCATGCCGGCCAGTTGTGCGCTGAACAGGCTCGAACCCAGCAGCCACAGCGGCACGTCGGTGTCGTAGCCCGGCACGGCGATCACCCGTTGGTCGTCGGTGCGGGGTCCGAGGTAGCGCGACAGCTCCTCGACGTCGTCGGGGAAATCGTCGGCGCTGCCGGAACGCTCGCGGCGCAGGGCACGGGCGGTCATCTGGTCGGAACCGGGCGCGCGGCCCAGGCCCAGATCGATGCGGCCTGGGTAGAGGCTGGCGAGGGTGCCGAACTGCTCGGCGATCACCAGAGGCGCGTGGTTGGGCAGCATGATCCCGCCCGAGCCAACGCGGATGGTGGAAGTGCCGCCCGCCAGATAGCCGATCAGCACGGCGGTGGCGGAACTGGCGATGCCATCCATGTTGTGGTGTTCGGCGACCCAGAAGCGGTTGTAGCCCAGGCGCTCGGCGTGGCGCGCGAGGTCGAGGGAATTGTGCAGCGACTGTGCCGGGCCTGCGTCGTCGCGCACGGGCACAAGATCGAGCACTGAATATTTGAAGCCGGACGATGCCGTCATGAAAGCCTCCGCTAGAAATGGTTGGCCTGAGGCCTTATGACGTTGTATGGGCGGAATCGGTCGATTCAATGGCCGAACGGGGATTGCTCTGAACTTGCCGTAAGGGATGTCCTCAGAATTTGGGTACCTATCCATGCCCAGGAGGCATCATGAAAAAGACAGCATCGGCGGTTTGGCAAGGCGGCATCAAAGACGGTAAAGGCACCATTTCCACCCAGAGCGGCTCGCTGAAGGAAAACCCCTACGGCTTCAACACCCGCTTCGAAGACGTGCCGGGCACCAACCCCGAAGAACTGATCGGCGCTGCACACGCAGGCTGCTTCTCCATGGCCCTGTCGCTGATGCTCGGTGACGCCGGCCTGACGCCAGAGCGCATCGACACCAAGGCCGAAGTGACCCTGGAAAAACAAGGCGAAGGCTTCGCCATCACCGCCGTGCACCTGATCCTGAAAGCCAAGGTGCCGGGCGCGACCGAAGAGCAGTTCAAGGAGATCGCCAACAAGGCCAAAGAAGGCTGCCCGGTGTCTAAAGTGCTAAACGCCAAGATCAGCCTGGACGCCAGCCTGGTCGCCTAAGGCTTTGGTCTAGGGCCCAAGGCCCGCAACTGGAACGGCTTCCCGTGGTCTACACGGAATCGGCAGCCAGACTGCCATCACCGGAGCCGTTCCATGACCCGCCTCGCATTCGCAGTGCTGGCCTCTTTGATGTCCACCCTCGCCGTGGCGGCGCCCAAGCCGTGCGACGAGCTCAAGACCGAGATCGAAGCCAAGATCCAGGCCAGTGGCGTCACGTCCTACACCCTGGAAATCGTACCCAACGGCGAAGTGACCGACCCCAACATGGTGGTGGGCAGCTGTGAGAACGGCAGCAAGAAGATCATCTACCAGAAGAACGATCAGTAACGCCTGATCGCGTTCCTGCGACACCCGCCGACCCCATTCAAGGGATGCAGAACACCCGGCTCGGTTCGTCGACCAGCACCCGCCGTTGTGCGTCGTACAGGTAGACGCGCGGCTGCATGGCCGGCGCGCGGGCTTCCAGGCGGTAGCGCTGGCCGGCGTCGAAGCGGTCGAAACGCACGGTGAGGTAGCAGGTGCGATCGGTGGGATCGAGGGAAAAACCGCCCGAATTCATCTCGTAATCGAAGCGCACGACCAGCTCGTGCCTGCCCGGAGTCACCTGGAAGTAGCGGCCATCCTCCAAGCGTTCCCCGTCCAAGCGGTCGGCCATCAGCAGCCGGCCGGGCGTGATGGTGTAGAGGTCGACCCACGCCTGTTTCGGATCGACGGGCGGCAGCGGGCTGGCGCATCCTCCCAGTACGGTGAGGGCGATCAGCATCATGGGCTGGCGCATGGTCAAGCTCCTGAAGGATGACGTGTCGAGCATAGCCCTTGTCGTATGCCTCAGGTGCGCTGGCAACCGGCCGGCGAACCTTGGCCGATCATTTGCTGTCGCTCGTCGTACAGCTTGATCCACGGATGGAAGCCGGTACTGCCGGCTTGCAGGCGGTAACGCTCGCCGGCGTTGAAGTCGGCGAACGACAGGTTGAGCTGGCAGTCACGCTGCAACGGCGCTTCACCGGCACCGATGTTGCTCGGCGAGACGGCGAATTGGTAGCGCACGGTCAGCTCGTGTTTGCCCGGCGGCACTTCGAAGTAACGGGCGTCCTGCCAGTCGCGGTCGTCCACCTGCACGGCGTCGAGCGAGGTGTCTGCGTGCGGTGCGAGGTCGATCCAGGCTTGCTGCGGATCGGGATCGGGCAGCGTGGAGCAGGCGGAAATCAGCAACAGGCCGCTGGCGGTGATGAGCATACGCATGGCAAAGCTTCCCCAAGGCAA
Source organism: Pseudomonas sp. UBA6562 (assembly GCF_002434265.1). Taxonomy (GTDB): domain Bacteria; phylum Pseudomonadota; class Gammaproteobacteria; order Pseudomonadales; family Pseudomonadaceae; genus Aquipseudomonas. Next base: position 940,894 of record NZ_DJJS01000006.1, read on the forward strand.
GATAGTCTTCGATGCATTGGCCATTGAGCGGGATCGACACCCTTGAAACTTCGTTGCGTTGCGTTCGAGCGCCCTGGCCGCGGGCTTCTGGACTACGTTTTCAGGGGCTTTGTTCCCGGCGTGGTGCTGCTTCTGCTGAGCGGTTGCAGCTCGCTCGGGTATTACGGCCAGCTGGCCCAAGGCCAGTGGCAACTGCTGCGCGCCCGTCAGCCGGTGGCCCGGGTGATCGACGATCCGAAGACCCGCCCTGCCCTGCGCCAGCACCTGCAACGCGCCGAAGCGGCGCGCGCGTTCGCCAGCGCGCACCTGCAACTGCCCGACAACCGCAGCTACCGGGTGTATGCCGATCTGGGCCGGCCCTTCGTGGTGTGGAACGTGTTCGCCACGCCCGAGCTGTCGTTGCAGCCGACCACCCACTGCTTCCCCATCGCCGGCTGCGTGGCTTATCGCGGCTACTACCGCCAGGGCGCGGCGCGCGGTGCGGCAGCGTTGTTGCGCCAGCAGGGTCAGGACGTCTACGTGGGTGGGGTCGAGGCCTACTCGACCCTAGGCTGGTTCGACGACCCGATCCTCTCTTCGATGCTCGGCTGGGGCGACGAGCGCCTGGCCACGCTGATCTTCCACGAGCTGTCGCACCAGCAGGTGTACGTACAGGACGACACCGCCTTCAACGAGTCCTACGCCACCTTCGTCGAGCAGGAAGGCACCCGCCAGTGGCGCGCCGCCCAAGGGCTGGCGGCGCCCAGCGACAGCGCCCGGCAGCAGCGCGAACAGTTCGTCGCCCTGGTGCTGCGCAGCCGCGAGCGCTTGCAAGCGATCTATGCCGGGCCGAGCGACGACTCGGCCAAGCGCGCGGCCAAGGCGGCGGAGTTCGCCCGCTTGCGTGCCGAGTACCGGCAGCTGCGCGATGGGCCATGGCACGGCGACGGTCGTTACGACGCCTGGGTCTACGGCCCGCTGAACAACGCCAAGCTGCTCCCCTTCGGCCTGTACGACCAATGGGTGCCGGCCTTCGCCGCGCTGTACCGCCAGGTGGGCGGCGACTGGGGCCGTTTCCACCGACAGGTCGCTGCCCTGGGCCGGCTACCGGCCGCGGCGCGCAACGAGCGGCTGCAACGGCTGGCGCCGCCGCGCGCGGGCATTAGCGACTGACGAACGCCTGGTGCATCTCGGCCAGGGTGGCGAAATGGAAGGCCGGGGCCTGGGCCTGGAGTTCCTCCGGGCTGCCGAAGCCATAGCCCACGGCGACGGCCTGCAAGCCGTTGCTGTGGGCGCCGATCAGGTCGTGCTTGCGGTCGCCGATCATCAGGGTATGCGCCGGGTCCAGGCCTTCCTCGTCGAGCAGGTGGCGGATCAGCTCGACCTTGTTGGTGCGCGTGCCGTCGAATTCGCTGCCGTAGATGACCTTGAAATGCCGGTCGAACGCGAAATGCCGGGCGATCTCGCGGGCGAATTCCCAGGGCTTGGAGGTGGCGATGTACAACGTGCGGCCTTGCTCGCCCAGTGCCGCCAGCAGTTGCGGCACCCCGGCATAGACCTGGTTTTCGTACAGACCGGTGACGCGGAAGCGCTCGCGGTAGAAATTCACCGCCTCCCAGGCCTTGGCCTCGTCGAAGCCGTAGTTGTGCATGAAGGCCTGCAACAGCGGCGGGCCGATGAAGTGCTCCAGGCGCGCCAGGTCGGGCTCGTCGATCCCCAGCTTGGCCAGCGCGTACTGGATCGAGCGGGTGATGCCCAGGCGCGGGTCGGTGAGCGTGCCGTCAAGGTCGAACAGGATGTTTTGCTGATGCATGGGGGCGTGTCCAATCGGTGAATGCGTCGACGCGTGGGGCGTCACTCGGGCCGGTCGAAACCTTCGGCCAGGTGCTGGTCCTTGAGCCTGACGTAGTTGCCGGCGCTGTAGGTGAAGAAGGCCCGCTCCTTGTCGTTCAGCGGGCGTACGGCCTTGGCCGGGCTGCCCACGTAGAGAAAGCCGCTTTCCAGGCGTTTGCCCGGAGGCACCAGGCTGCCGGCGCCGATGACCACCTCGTCTTCGACCACGGCCCCGTCCATCACCGTGCTGCCCATACCCACCAGGATGCGGCTGCCCAGGGTGCAACCGTGCAGCATGACCTTGTGGCCGATGGTCACGTCGTCGCCGATCAGCAGCGGGAAGCCTTCGGGGTTGAAGGGACCGGCGTGGGTGATGTGCAGCACGCTGGCGTCCTGCACGCTGGTGCGCGCGCCGATGCGGATGCGGTGCATGTCGCCGCGGATCACGGTCAGCGGCCACACCGAGCTGTCGGCGCCGATCTCGACGTCACCGATGACGACCGCCGAACGGTCGACGAAGGCGCGGGCGCCCAGAACCGGGGTGTGCTGGGAAAACGAGCGAATGGCCATGGAAATAGTGCCTCTCTTGCGGACTCATAGGCAGGCTGCTTGCTGCGGTCTGCGTCGATTGTAATTAAGATGGGGCAGTGTTTCTTCTGCCAAGGTGCCAAACCGTGAGTGCGACCAACCCGCTTTTGCAGTCCTATGACCTGCCGCCCTTCTCGTCGATCCGCGCAGAGCACGTGCTGCCAGCGGTCGAGCAGATCCTGGCCGACAACCGCGCGGCCATCGCGCGCATCCTCGAAAGCCAAGGCCAACATCCCACCTGGGAAGGCCTGGTGCTGGCGATGGACGAACTGAACGACCGCCTGGGCGCCGCCTGGAGCCCGGTCAGCCACCTCAACGCCGTGTGCAACAGCGCAGAGCTGCGCGAAGCCTACGAGGCCTGCCTGCCCGCGTTGAGCGCCTATTCCACCGAGCTGGGGCAGAACCGCGCGCTGTTCGACGCCTACCAGGCCCTGGCCAACAGCCCCGAAGCCGCCGGCTTCGACGTGGCGCAGAAGACCATCCTCGAACAGGCCCTGCGCGACTTCCGCCTCTCGGGCATCGACCTGCCCGCCGACCAGCAGCAGCGCTACGCCCAGGTGCAGAGCAAGCTCAGCGAACTGGGCAGCCGCTTCTCCAACCAACTGCTCGACGCCACCCAGGCCTGGAGCAAGCACGTCACCGACGAAACGGCGCTGGCCGGCCTGCCGGACTCGGCCAAGGCGCAGATGGCCGCCGCCGCCCAGGCCAAAGGCCTCGACGGCTGGCTGATCACCCTCGAATTCCCCAGCTACTACGCGGTGATGACCTACGCCAGCGACCGCGCCTTGCGCGAAGAGCTGTACGCCGCCTACAGCACCCGCGCTTCCGACCAGGGCCCGAACGCCGGCCAGTTCGACAACGGCCCGGTGATGCACGAGCTGCTCGACCTGCGCCAGGAGCTGGCCCAGCTGCTGGGCTACGGCAACTACGCCGAACTGAGCCTGGCCACCAAGATGGCCGATAGCAGCGACCAGGTGCTGAGCTTCCTGCGCGACCTGGCCAAGCGCAGCAAACCCTTCGCCGCCCAGGACCTGGCCCAGCTCAAGGCCTACGCCGCCGAGCAGGGTTGCCCGGAGCTGGCCAGCTGGGACGTGGGCTACTACGGCGAAAAGCTGCGCGAGCAGCGTTACAGCGTGTCGCAGGAAGCGCTGCGTGCCTACTTCCCCATCGACACGGTGCTCTCGGGTCTGTTCGCCATCGTCCAGCGCCTGTACGGCATCGAGATCGCCGAACTCAAGGGCTTCGACACCTGGCACCCGGACGTGCGCCTGTTCGAGATCAGCGAGAACGGCCAGCACGTCGGACGTTTCTTCTTCGACCTCTACGCCCGCGCCAACAAGCGTGGCGGCGCCTGGATGGACGGCGCCCGCGACCGCCGCCGTACCGCCGCTGGCGAGTTGCAAAATCCGGTGGCCAACTTGGTGTGCAACTTCACCCCGGCCGAACCCGGCAAGCCCGCGCTGCTGACCCACGACGAAGTCACCACGCTGTTCCATGAGTTCGGCCACGGCCTGCACCACCTGCTGACCCGCATCGAGCACGCCGGCGTTTCGGGCATCAACGGTGTGGCCTGGGACGCGGTCGAGCTGCCCAGCCAGTTCATGGAAAACTGGTGCTGGGAGCCCGAAGGCCTGGCCCTGATGTCGGCGCATTACCAGACCGGCGCCCCGCTGCCCCAAGACCTGCTCGACAAGATGCTCGCGGCGAAGAATTTCCAGTCGGGCATGATGATGGTGCGCCAGCTGGAGTTCTCGCTGTTCGACTTCGAGCTGCACGCCACCCACGGCGACGGCCGCAGCGTGCTGGACGTGCTCGAAGGCGTGCGCGACGAAGTCACGGTGATGCGGCCGCCGGCCTACAACCGCTTCCCCAACAGCTTCGCGCACATCTTCGCCGGCGGTTATGCGGCCGGTTACTACAGCTACAAGTGGGCCGAAGTGCTGTCGGCCGACGCCTTCTCGCGTTTCGAGGAAGACGGCGTGCTCAACGCCGACACCGGCCGCGCGTTCCGCGAAGCGATCCTGGCCCGTGGCGGGTCGTTGGCGCCGATGGTGCTGTTCGTCGACTTCCGCGGACGCGAGCCGTCGATCGATGCCTTACTGCGCCATTGCGGGCTGAGCGAGGCCGCGGCGGCATGAGCGAGGGCGTTGCCATGAAAACCAAGAAACGCTTCATCGCCGGGGCGGTCTGCCCGGCGTGCAGCGAGCCGGACAAGCTGATGATGTGGAACGAAGACGGCACGCCACACCGCGAATGTGTGGCCTGCGGTTTCAGCGACACGCTCAACGAGCAAGGTCTGTCGGTGCCCAAGGAGCTGGGCACGCGGGTCAACCACCTGGCGCCCAAGGCGGCGCCGGTGCAGGTGCAGGCCGTGCAGTTCTTCCCCAATCCGAAGCTGAAGAAGCCGCCGCAGTGAGTCGTGCAGGGCCGCTCCTCCAGGGCGGCCCTTCTTTCACGCCGCCCTTTGCCTGGGGTGCCAGATAGTCACCGCCGCCCCATGCACACCCTTATGCAGGCTCTCGCGCTCCCAATCCGTATGAGCGAGCTTGCCCATGACGCACGACAATCCCCTCCTGCAACCCAGCGAAGTGCCGGTCGACTACCCGGCCGTGACCCTGGATAACGCCCGCGAAGCCTTCGAGTACGCGCTCGACGCCCACCGCGACGGCATCGCCCGTCTGATCGAGACGCAGCGCGAACTGCCCACCTGGGACGACTTGGTATTGGCCATCGATGCCCTCGACGCGCAGCTGTTGGCAGTGCTGATCGGCCTGTCGCCCTTGACCTATCGTGGCCAGGACTGGGTCGCGCTGTTCCAGCAAAGCTACCCGCGTCTGCTCGGCCGATTCGACGAAAAGCTCGCCAGTGGCGAGTTGCAGGCGTTGTACCAGCGGTTGGCCGACAGCCCTTCCGGACAGGGCCTGGACGCCCACGAGCGGGCCGTCCTGGATTGGTATCGACAGGCCTTCGCACTGCAAGGCGCGGCCCTCGACGAACCAACCCGGCAGCAGATCGTGGACTTGCAGCAACAGGTGCTGCAACGGGCCATGCAGTTCGCCGCCAATCTGCAATTGAGCGGCACTCCCGTCACCGAGGCCGAGCGCCTGCAAGGGCTGCCGGCCAGGGTGCTGGACGAGTTGGCGGACAAGGCGCGCCAGGCCGGCACCGAGGGCTGGCTGATCGGCACCGACAAGGCCACTACCCAAGTGGTGCTGGAACAAGCCGCCGACCGCGACCTGCGCGAGGCGGTATACCGCCGGCATCACCAGCGCGGCGTCGGTGCCGAGGGACAGACCGACAATGGCCAACTGCTGTTGCAGATGGCCGACTTGCGCGACCGGCGCGCCAAGCTGCTGGGCTTCGCCGATCACACGGCGCTGAGCCTGCAAAGCAAGAGCGCAGGCTCGCTCGATGCGGTGCTGGCGTTCCTGCACGACCTGGCCGATCGCATGCGGCCGGTCATGCTGCAACGCCGCGCCGAGCTGCAAAGCCTGGCGGACGAGTTCGGCCTCGGCACCTTGCAGCCCTGGGACCGGTACTACGTGCAGACGCTGGCGCATCGGCGCACCGCACCGTTGGGCATGGACGTGCTGCGCGAGCACTTCCCCTTGTCGAAGGTGGTCGAGGCGCTGTGCGCACTGGCCGAGCGGCTGTTCGGGTTGCAGTTGGTGCGTCCGGACGTGGCGATTCCAGTGTGGCAGGACAGCGTGCAAGCGTTCGAGGTCTGGCTCGACCATGCCCACGTAGGGTATGTGTACCTCGATGCGGTGCAGTACCCCGGCAAGCAGCCAGACCTCGTGGAAACCCGCTACGTGCACAACCGCCGGGTCGATGCCGAAGGGGTGTTCCACCCTGCGGTGGCCATGGTGTTCAGCGATGTGCCGGCGGCGGTCGACGGTGGCGAGCCATTGCTCGACCACCTGGCGCTGCGCAAGCTGTTCCACGAATTCGGCCATGCGTTGCAGCACCTGCTGGTGCGCACCACCAACCACGTCAACTCCAACGTTACCGGCCTGGGCGCCGATGGCGTCGAGGTGATCAGTAAATTGATCGAGCGCTGGGCCTGGAACCCGGCCTACCTGGTGTCGATTTCGAGCCACCACCAGCATGGCGGACAGTTGCAGGAAGCGCAGGTTGCGGCGCTGCTGGAAAGCCTGCGCCGCGCCGAATTCGACAAGGCCGTCGAAGACCTGAGCCTGGCACTGTTCGACCTCGACCTGCACGCCACCCCGCACGATGGCCGCAGCCTAGAGGAGCGCTTGCGGCAGGCGCGCGACCGCTGCGGCTACTGGCCACTCGACGAGCACGAGCACCCTGCGCACGGCTTCGACCATCTGCTGGGCTACTACGATGCCGGCTACTACGCCTATGTCTGGTCCGACGTGCACGCGTTCGATCTGTTCTCGCGCTTCCAGGCCAACGGCCTGCTCGACCGAGCCACGGGGCAGGCCTTGCAGGCCACACTGCTCGACGCAGGCGCGGCCCAACCGCTGCGCGAAGGCATGCGGGCGTTTCTGGGGCGCGAAGCCAACGCCGAGGCTTTCATGGCGTGGCACGGCTTGACGCCGGCTGAGTGAAAGCCGTCGCCTGAGCCAAAGGCGAGCTGATCGGCGGGGCTGGAGGGTCTGGGCGATACCCGGTACTGTATGCGCATACAGTTATAGGTCGACATGATTCCTCCTGCTCCGCAAAAGGGCCGTGGCACGGCCCATAACCCGCACAATCGCTTCGCACCCAGCCAGTCCCACGCCGTGGACGACGGTTGGCATCAGGAAGTGCCGCTCACCCAGGGCACCGAAGTGCGCATCGAGCAGGCCAAGACCATCATCGCCCGCAACGCCTCCCCCGACTTGCCGTTCGATCGGTCGATCAACCCCTACCGGGGTTGCGAGCACGGCTGTATCTACTGCTATGCCCGCCCCAGCCACGCCTATTGGGACCTCTCGCCGGGGCTGGACTTCGAAACCAAGCTGATCGCCAAAAGCAATGCCGCCGAAGTCCTGGAACGGCAACTGAGCAACCCCGGCTACGTGTGCGCGCCGATCAACCTGGGCGCCAACACCGACCCTTACCAGCCCATCGAGCGTGAGCACAGGCTCAGCCGGCGCCTGCTGGAAGTGCTGCTGCGCTTCCGCCATCCGGTGACCATCGTCACCAAGGGTTCGCTGGTGCTGCGCGACCTCGACCTGCTGGTGGAACTGGCGCGCCTGCGCCTGGTGCGGGTGATGATCAGCCTCACCACCCTGGACGACGGCCTCAAGCGCGTGCTCGAACCGCGTGCCGCCGCGCCCCAGGCACGTTTGCGCGCCATTCGTGTATTGCACGAAGCAGGCGTGCCGGTAGGCGTGATCTGCTCGCCGATGATCCCGATGATCAACGACAGCGAACTCGAGCACCTGCTGCAAGCGGCCCGCGACGCTGGCGCGCAGAGCGCGGCCTACATGCTGCTGCGCCTGCCGTTGGAAGTGGCGCCGCTGTTCGAGCAATGGCTGCACGACCATTACCCGCAGCGCGCCAACCACGTGCTGAGCCTGATTCGCCAGAGCCGCGGCGGTGAGCTGTACGACGGTCGCTTCGGCGCTCGCATGCGTGGCGAGGGGGTGTTCGCCGAATTGCTGGAGCAGCGCTTTCGCAAGGCGTCGCGGCGGTTGGGGTTCGCGGGGCGCGAGGCGTTGGCGCTGGACTGTTCGGCGTTTGCGGTGCCGGGGGCGCAGATGGCGCTGTTCTGAGCACAGGTCGGTCGGGCTGGCCACGCCCTGAAAAGGCCGTGGCCGTCTGCACCTTGCGATTGAAGAGGTTTCAACCGTGGTCGAGCAGGCACCTCGGGCTCGACTCCGAGCGCCAAGGCCACCTGCAATTCACTGTCAGCTCATTGCCAATTGGCCGCAAGCACCGGCTGCAGGGTTTGTGCGTGTGCTGCGTCGAAGTTGGGCAGCGCCGAGGGCGTGGGAGCAAAGGCGGCCATGGCCTGCAGCAGTTGATCGGAAGTCAGCGCCAGATCCTCCTGGCGCCACCGAGCGGTGTCTGCACCGCCCGCAGTGTTCGTCCAAGCCTCGGCCCTTCGTCGATCGAGCTGCAGCGGATCCAGCAGGGTGCTAGCGGTATTGCTGTCATCCAATCTCAGAGCCTCGAAGATTGGACCCACTTTGCCGATGTCCCTGGGGGCGAGCGCTTTTGGACCTACCGGGCCGAGCGCACGCCGCTCGGCAAGGTGCTCGTCGATCGACTGATCGAAGGGGCGTGCGCGTGTCGACTCGATTCGCTCGTTCACAGCGGCCAGACGCGCTGCAACGTCCGATTCCGCCTCGACATCGATCCAAAGGTTGCGGGTTGTATCTGCAAGCTCGGACGTCATGGGGCGGGCGCGGGCGAGGCCTGCGCCAAGAAGCGTTTGCCCTGGTGCCGGTCCATCGGCAGGAAGAGGGTCATGTATGTCTGTAGTTTCGGATGTCTCAGGCTGTACGGGTGTGGCGACAGCATGTTGCAGCGGCGCCGCTTCGGGTTGCCCGCTTTCCAACGGCAGGTGCGCGGTAGCGAAGATGAAGTCGTTGGCATCGAGTTGCGAGACCTCGAGGGTATCGAGATAGAGCAGCTTCACCGGTTGTTCGGCACTTCTGAGTACCTGCGTGCTGACATCGACCCCGTGAATCTGCGCCAGACCGTTGAAGTTGCCACGTTCCTGCTTGACGATGCTCAGCTCTTCGAAACGCGTCACGCCGACCTGGCTCAAATCGATCTTGTCGACACCATGGCGGAAACCGCGCAGGGCGTTGCCGTAGTCTTTGGCATTGGGTTGGTGGCTGACCACGAAGCGATCCGCAGGCGCTCCATCCGGGCTATAGATCGTGCCGGCCAGAGAGAACACGAACTGGCCATCCGCTCCTGTGTCGAGGCTGACCCCTTTCGCGCCGCCATTGAGCACGACGGTACCGGTCTGCGGCGTTGGCTCGTTGCCGGTCTCGAGGCTGTCGATGTAACGGGCAGGAGGGGCAAAGCGGTCTTGGAAGTTGAAGTGCGCCGCGTTGAGGCTTTCTAGGGTCTGGCCACTGAGCAGAAGGTGCTGCCCGCCGCCGAGGTCGACTCGAACGTCCGCGTCTTGCTGCGTCATGACCAGGTCAGCGAACGATTTACCGGTGAAGCCGACCAGGTCGATCACCTCCGGCTTGTTCGTTTCGAAGTGATGAATCGTGTCTTGGCCGCCTTCGCGCCGCTGCACCACGAACAGGTCCTGCCCATTGCCACCAGTCAGGTTATTGATACCGCGCCCGCCGTGAAGGAGCGCGTCCCCAGGGCCGGCCACCAGGGTATCGTTGCCATCGCCGGCGATCACGTTGTGCACGGTGGCTGGGTTGGTCAAGGCGAGCGCTGCGCCGGCTACATTGGCCACGCCGGTTTCCAGCGACACGTCCACATTACCGCTGACTGCCGCAAAATTCAGCGTATTGCGCCCGCCTGGCGTGCCATTGACCGAATCGTCCAGTGCACCGCGCTCGGCTTGGCTTTGCAGGGCGACGGGGAACTCATCGGTGTAGAAATAGGTGTCGTGCGCATCGTCAGCGCTGCCGTACAAACGCAGCGCCCAGTTGTTGAGGGTGACAGGCTCACCGCCGGCAGCGTCGGTCAGCTCCAGCGCCCAAGTGCCGGCAGAGCGCTCGCCCAGATGGTGGGTGCTCATGAAGCTGTAGACGAAGGCGCCGGAGCGGGTGCTGCCGTTATCGGTATCGCTGGCACCGGCCGTGCCTTGTGGCACCTTGCCGTGGCGGTCGAGCAATACGCTGCGCTGGCCGCTCGGCGAAACCAGCACCAGGCCGAGATCGCCCAGCCGACCCAGTGTCGCGTCCAGCTCGACCTCGACGTGCTCGACATTCAGCCCAGCCGCCACCTGCAGTTCGTTGCGCAGGCTGCCGCCGGCGCCGAGTGCTTGCGCCAGCTCCCCGCTGCTGGCCGTCAACACGGCCTCATCGGCGCCTACCTGTTTCGCGATCCAGGTTTCGGCCAGCCGAACCGCCGCACGGGCGTCCACTTTGCCGAAACCGTAATCGTGGCTGGCGTGCAGCCCGCCGCCGTTCCAGTGACGCGCGCCATTGTGCGTCCACTGCGTGGCAGGGTCGTCGAGGCGTGTGGCCGATAGCGCCAGGATCTGCTGGACGTCGCGGTAGCCTAGGTTGGGGTTGGCTTGCAGCACCAACGCGGCAATGCCGGAAACGATCGGCGCGGCGAAGCTGGTGCCCTGCATGCTGCTGTAGTCGTTACCGAACGTGGAGCCGCGTTCGGTCTGCAATTGCCGGCTGGTGGACAGCACGTTGCTGCCGGGCGCCGATACCAGCAAGCTGGCGCCGGGGTTGGAGAAGGGTGCCGACCCCAGCTGCAAGGTCGACAGGTCGGCCTTGGCATTGATGGCTCCGACCTGGATCGAGAAACGGTTGTTGTTGGTCAACGAGCCCTGTGCGCTCCCGCCTTTCGCCCGCTCGTTGCCACCGGCGGTGACGATCACCGTGCCTAGACCGCCGCGGCCGTTGTGAACGGCAGTGCGTACGGTGGACAACAACGCACTGGCCGTGTTGACGTTGCCGCGCGATACGTTGCCCAGGGCGAAGTCGGTCTTGAACCCCCAACTGTGGTTGGCCACATCGAAGTTCACCATGTTGCCCAGCCCGGTCAGGTCGTCGCCCCGGTTGGCCAGGTAGAAGCCGCCGAGAGTCGCGCCATGGGCGACGCCTACGCCGCCCTGTTCGTTGCGCTCTGCGACCATCACCCCGGCGACCATGGTGGCGTGGTTGGAAGCCAGGGCGGGAAGCACGCCCTTGTCGCGTTGCGAGGCGAGCCAGGCCTGGTCGACATTGGCGGCAAGGTCAGGGTGCTGGATGTCGAAGATTTCCGGTGCCGTGGCGAACTCGCCGCCCGGTTCGAACATGCCGATGCGCACGCCCTTGCCGGTGTAGTCCTGCCAGACCGGCAGGATGTTGCTGTCGCTCAAGTACCACTGCTGCGCTGCCAGAGGGTCGCTGGGCAACTGCGCATCCAGTAGCGCGACGCTGGCGCGCATCGGCGCGGTTTCGCCATTGCTCAACGCCACCACCGAGGCCGCCGGATTTCCCTGGGCATCGACGATGCCGTACTTGAAGCTCATGGCGCCGGTGTAACCGGGCTGTGGTGTGAACAACACGTCGCCCTGCTCGTTCAGGCTCACCGTCCCGCCTGTGGCTTCGCCGACGCTTTCCAGGCGCAGGCCGCCCTGGCTGCCCAGCAGCAAATCGTTGGCCAGCAGGCTTGCCGCGCTGATCAGGTGCGCCCGTGTGCGCTCGAAGGGAGCACCTTCGTGGTCGACCTTCAGTACGTCCGGCACCGGCATGGCGTTGGGGGTTTGCAAGTCGACGGCGGAAATGTTCGAGAAATTGAGCTTCTGCACGTTCTTCAAGGTGACGGTGCCGTCCCGACCGGCCACTTTGTCGGCCACTACATAACCTTCGGCGCTGCGCGTGATCTCGTATTCGCCGTGGGTGCCGTGCAACGTGACCAGGTTGATCCCACCGTCGCCGTCGATGCTGGCATTGCCGTGGCCCACTTCGATCACGTCGTCGCTGGCGCCGCCGTAGATCTGGTCGGCCCCGCCTCCGGCATGGATCACGCTGCCGCTTTGCGCGCCGTAGATGGTGTCGCCGTTGGGGCCAGCGTAGATGATCGCTTTTCCGCTGCCACCGATGATGGTGTTGTGTCCGGTGCCGCCCACCAGCACATCCGTGCCGGCGCCACCGATCAGCGTCGAATGGCCCGTGCCGCCTTTGAGGAACACACCGAGATGGCCGCCGCTGATGAGCCTGTCGTTGCCATCGCCGCCTTGGGCGATGGTCAATCCGGCTTTTGCCAGGTTCAACGTGACGCCCTGCTTGCCGACCACGATGGCAGTGTCGCGACCGCCATTGCCGTGGAGATTGGCCGGGTCGTCCGATGCGCTGATGACGAAGACGTCATCTCCAGCCCCGCCGTTGTACGTGTTGCTGCCCGCTCCGCCTGCCAACCAGCTACCGGCGGGCGCGGCATTCAGGGTGTCGTCGCCTTGGCCGCCGAGCAGGTTGTCCACACCCAGCGCGGCCGCATCCAATGAAACCCCGGTAGCGCTCAGGCTGGAAAAGGCCTTGGTGGTGCGGCTGTTGGCCCCCGCGGTGGTCGAGGTGATGCGCAGGGCTCCTTCTTCATGGGCAACCGTGTTGCTGATCGACTCACCGAGGAAGTCTACGGCCAGTATTTCCTGCTGGTTACCGTTGAGGGTGAAGGTGCCGCTGGCGAGCACGCGGTTGCCATCGAGCGTTCGCTGCTCGGTCGACGCCGGCCGCACGCTGATTTGAGTGATGCCCAGTTCGTCGAGCGTCTTGAATTCGCCGGCATCGACCTTGGCGTCGTGGCTGGCGTCGACCCACACGCGCAGCTGTTGCCAGATCGGATCGCTGGCGTCGATGACGCCATCCTGGTTGCCGTCTTCGCTGGCCAAGGCGTCGAAGCCGTGCTTGAAGCGTTTCTCACCCGCTGCGCCCTCGGCGCCTGCCTGGCCCTTGTAGTACTCGGAGAACATCTGGCTGACATTGCCGATCTGCCCGCTACCGTCGTCGATCACCAGCATCCCCGTCGTGCGGTCCGCCCAGCCGCTGCGTTTGAGCGTGCCACTGTGGTCGGTGTCGAACAGCACGGCGTCGGTGAGGTCGGTCATGTGCACGCCGCCGCCGGTGAGATCGAGCAGTAAAGGGTCGACGTAGGTATTGAATGCCGCCATGGACGACAGGCCGTTGAGGACCATGGCATTGCGCAGGCCGAAGTTGGGCTGTTGCGCTTCTGGAGTGGTGTAGAACGAGGACAAGTGCGCGTTGGGCCGCACGTTTTCATCAAGCTGGACCTCCCCCGGACGCACCCCGCCGGTGGCGAGCCCGGCCATTTGGGTGGAGGCGAAGTCGGTCGCGTTCAGCAGCCCGCCTGGGGCGGAAATACGGTGGGTAGAGGAGCGGGACACGTGGCCGCTGGCGACGTCGTCCTGGGCTTGGGTTTCGTTTTCGATGCGTTGCTGCGGTTGGGGGGAAGGGGTGATGTCGAGCTCTACCGGGCTGGAAGACTCTGGTGGTTTGCGTACATCGGATTGATTGAGCCAGATGCATTTCTGGCCATCTTTATCTTCGTAGTAGTCGCCCCGGCGAACCAGGTCGTCACGGATGATGTTGGCGCCGTGGGTGTAGAATAGTTCTTTAATGTTATCGTCGTTGAAGACTGGAAGTATGTCACCCTGCTCATTTTTGGGGTTTAGCCCAATAGCGGTAAGCGCGGCATAAGTGTAATCTATACAGCTATTAGTAAGGGCGTTATACCGGTTGGTATTAAATCCATAGTTTTCTGGATGTTTTGAGAAATCGATAAGTGTATTGTATTGGGATGCACTTATACTGATAGTTATTTCTTTCGCGGTTTCTCGATAAGCTTGGTCGTCGTAGATAGATACATCTCCTGCGCCATACGGAGTTCCAGATTTAGATTGGAATCCGGAGCTTACAGACGAGCTTACTCCATCATTAAAAGAGTACCACATATGACCAGCTGTCGATTCGGTTACGTCCCCTTTATTGTGCTTTTCGCTGTCTATTTGATGTTCGTATTTTGCTCCAATTGTTGCTATTTTTATCGTTAGAGAGTGGCTTTCTTTGCTCATTTTATTCTCAATTAACTGGTTTCAAAGATTGAAGTGCTGAGTTGTCGATATACTTGAGGTGCGTGATTTTGGTTTTTGGTATGTTGTGCGTGTTAGAGCGGTCATGGCACCTAATTATGTTTTCATAGTGATCCTATAGAGAGCTTCGGGAGTGGGTGAAATTGAAAGCAAGATTGCTGGTCTCAGCCTTTGCCTTATTCAATACAACTAAGATGTTGTAAAATAATCTTCACGATCGGGCGTTTGCCGTAAATAAATCATAACTGCCAAGAGTTTTAGAGAGCCGATTATCTATGAGGCGCACCTTTATTATGAGAGAATGCTATGCCTACTCGAATGAAAGTAATTTGGGACTAATTTTTATTTGAACGGAAGCTCCTGTATAAGCCATACATTTCGATATTTTCAAATGTCAGGTTTTTATCTGTAAATCTCATGGCAACTTTGTAATCGCCAGGCGGTAGCTTGACTGTATGGACCAGCCTCATGTCAGCATGAAATGTACGTCCGCCAAGCGAATAAGTTCGAGTCCAGTAAGTGCCATCGACAAAAAATTCTTGATTGAGAAATATTCGGTTATTTCTATGTACCGTGATTTGAACACTAATGGGAGTGCCGTGCTCATAAGCCGTGCCGGTGATCTTTTCTTGCTTGTCGATGTCGCTTATCTTGTCAGGCCGAACGAACGCTAAAGAAAACGCATAATGTTTTTCCCTGTGTGCAACAAATTCGGCGCTGCTTACGCGTGCATCTTCTATCTTCTCAAACGGCTGCAGGATGTCTAGCGGCGCAGGTAATATCAGCCAAAGAAATGTTCCTTTAATTATCCACAGCCAAAATTGTATGTATTCGATCATCCGAAACTCCTTAGTCTTAAAGTGTATGTCTTTGGGTAGCGTGCAGCTTTTCTATAACCATTAACATGTGATCAAAACCACCAGGATCATAGATAAAGCGCTCATTGGGCTCACCGCTCCCGCAAACTCTCCTGCACATGCTGTTGCAACGGACTCAGGAAATAACTGATCACACTGCGCTGGTCCGTCTTGATCTCCGCACTTACCGCCATACCTGGCGCCAACGGCACTTCCTTGCCCTTCACCTGCAAGTGGTCCTGCGCCAGCCGAATCCGGCTGCTGTACACCAGTCCTTTGCGCTCATCCTCGATGGCGTCGCGCGACACGCTCAGCACTTCGCCCTCGACGGTGCCGTAACGGGTGTAGGTGAAGGTCTCGACCTTGACCGTCACGGTCTGGCCGGCCTGGACGAAACCGACGTCCTTGTTCTCCAGTAGTGCCTGGACCTCGACCGGCTGGTCGTGCGGGACGATGACCATCAACGCCTGGGCGGGAGTGACCACGCCGCCGACGGTGTGTACGGCCAGTTGCTGTACGGTGCCGGCCACAGGCGCTAGCAGGTGCGTGCGCGCTTCGTGGTAGCGCGCCTTGGCCAGCGCTTGGCGCAGGCTGGCGACGTTCTGCGTGGCGGTTTGCTGCAGGTCGAGCATGTTGCGTCTAGCCTGCGCGACCACACCTTCGCGGCGTTTGCGGGCTTCGGCTTGGGCCGCATTGGCCTGGCGCACGCTGTCTTGCTGCAGCTGCAACTGGCGCTGTAGGTCGAGGTGGGCTTGCTGCTTGTCGAGGTATTCGTGGCGAGCGACGTATTGCTGCGCCAGTAGGTGACGGTAATCCTCGGCCAGTTGCGCGGCGATCGGCAGCGTTTTGCGCAGCCCGGCCACTTGGGCCTGGGCCGCCTGGATCTGCACGGCATGGCGCTGAACCTCGGCTTCGGCCTGGTCGAGGTTGTTGCGGTACTCCTGATATTGGCCTTGTACCCAGTGCAGGGCATCGCGAGCCGGAGGGGCGTCGACCGTGGACAGATCGCCTTGCAGGGCTTGGGGTGCCCGGCCATTGGCGATCGCGTCGAGCAGTGTCGTGCTTCGGGCCACATCGATGCGGGCGGCCATCAACTCGCTTTCGCTGCGGCGCACTTCGGCATCGGCCGTGGTCGGGTCCAGCTCCAGCAGCAACTCACCGGCTTCCACGCGTTGGCCGTCAGTGACATGGATGGCTTTGACCACGGCGGTTTCGCTGGGCTGGATCAGCTTGGTCCGACCACTGGGAACCACCTTGCCACTGGCCACCGCGACCACATCGATTCGGCCCAGGCACGCCCACAGCAGCGCCAGGCCCGCGAACGCCATGATGCCCCAGGCGAACCCGCGCGGTGCGGGGTGCGGCGGCGCGTCCTGAAGCGCCAGTGCGGCGGGCAGGAAGTCGATCTCATGGCGCAGCCGGGCGGGTGCGGCGCCGGTTTTGCGTTGTGCCCATGCCTGTTTCCAGGCGAGGCGGTAACGCTGCCAGAGTGTGGTGTCGAATGTCATGGGCGCACCCCATTGGCCATCGCAGGCCCATCGGCATGTTGCAACCGGTGCAAGTGCGCGTAGTGGCCCGCCTCCAGGGCGAGCAGCTCGGCATGGCTGCCCTGCTCGACGATCTGTCCACGCTCCACCACGACGATGCGATGGGCCTCACGCACCGCCGAGAGGCGATGGGCGATGATCAGCACGGTGCGGCCCTGGCATATCGAGCGCATGTTCTGCTGGATGATGCGTTCGGACTCGTAGTCCAGCGCGCTGGTGGCTTCGTCGAAAATCAGAATGCGCGGATCGCCGATCAAGGCGCGGGCGATGGCGATACGCTGGCGCTGGCCCCCGGACAGGGACGCGCCGTGCTCACCCACCAGCGTGTCGTAGCCTTCGCTGAGCTCCAGAATGAAATCGTGTGCTCCGGCCAGACGAGCCGCCTGCATGACTTGCTCCAGGGGTAGGCCAGGGGCGCTGAGAGCAATGTTCTCGCGAATGCTGCGGTTGAACAGCATGTTGTCCTGCTGGACTACGCCGATCTGTCGCCGCAGGGAACTGGGCTCGGCGAGCGCGAGGTCCATGCCGTCGACCAGCACTCGCCCGCGCTCGGGCACGTACAGCCGCTGCAGCAGCCGAGTCAGGGTGCTCTTGCCGGACCCGGAGCGGCCAACGATGCCGATCACCTCGCCCGCTGAGATCTCCAGGCTTACCCCGCGCAGGACTTCCGAGCCATCGGCGCGGTAGCGGAAATGCACCTGGTCGAATTCGACACGTCCTTGCAATGGCGGCAATGCACTGCGCGCCGAGGTCGAGCACTCGCTGCGGGCATTGAGGATGTCGCCCAGGCGCTGCACGGCAACCCCGGTCTGCTGGAAATTGCTCCACAGCTGCGCCAAACGCATGATCGGCTGCGCCGCACGGCCTGCCAGCATGTTGAAGGCGATCAACTGGCCAACGGTCATTTGCCCTTCGATGACCAGTTTTGCGCCCAACCAGAGGGTGGCGACAGTCACCAGCTTGCCGATCAGCCCTACGCTTTCGTTGACCAGATTCGACAGCAGTTGGGTCTTGAAGGCGGCCGCCACGTAGGCCGCGAGCTGACCGTCCCAGCGCTTGAGCACCAGCGGCTCGACCGCCATCGATTTGAGCGTGTCGATGCCGGTGACGGTCTCGACGAGAAACGCCTGATTGTCGGCGCCGCGGTTGAAGCTCTCCTGCAATCGTTGGCGCAGTACCGGTGTCACCAACAGCGAAATCAGCGCATACAGCGGCAGCGAGACGACCACGATCAGGGTCAACCAGCCGCTGTAATGGAACATCACACCGATGAAGACCACCGAAAACAGCACGTCGATCATGACCGTCAGCGTGTTGCCCGTGAGGAAGTTGCGGATGGTTTCGAGTTCGCGGACCCTCGCCACCGAATCGCCGACCCGACGTGCCTGGAAGTACGCCAGCGGCAGGTGGATCAAGTGATGGAACAGGCGCGAGCCGAGTTCGACGTCGATGCGGCTGGTGGTGTGGGCGAAGACGAAGTGGCGCAGCCCGCTGAGGGCCGTTTCGAACAGCATGATGCCCAGCAATCCGAGGGCGATCACATCCAAGGTGGTGAGGCTCTGGTGCACCAGTACCTTGTCCATCACCACTTGGAAGAACAGCGGCGTGAGCAAGGCGAACAGTTGCAGCACGAGCGAGACCAGCAGCACTTCGGCCAGCAGCTTGCGATGCTTGACGATGGCGGGAATGAACCAGGTGAAGTCGAAGCGCGAGGCCGGTCCGCCAGGCGTAGCCGCTTCGGTTCGTACCAACACCAGCGTGCCGGCCCACCGCTGCTCCAGGGTCGCCTGGTCGATGACTTGAGGGCCATGGGCTGTCGGGTCCTGAATCAGGATCTGCTGCTGTTCACAACGAGCGATGATGAAGAATTGGCCATCGCGATCCACAGCGATGGCAGGCAGGGGCGTGGTGGACAAGCGTCGCGGGCAGGTCTGGACACGCTTGGCTTTGAGCCCGACTTTGCCCGCTGCGGTCAACAGCCCCGCAAGGTCCAGGCAGGCATGGTCAAGGCCGAGTTCATGGCGCAGTTGGTCTGCGCAGGCTGCCAGGTCGTGAAAGCGAGCCAGGATCAGCAGGCAGGCGAGGCCGCTGTCTTGGGGGCCGGTAGAATCTTGGGTCATGAGACGTCCATGCAGGGCGGTACGGTTTGGTAGGCGAAAGGAAAAACCAAGGCGGGTTAGCCGGAACGGCTTGTTTCGGGCGGCTCGACTGTTTGTGCAGGGGGCGGCAGCAGGTCATGCGGGCGATCGCCATGCGCCCGCAGATGCCGGGAAAGTTCGACCAGGTCTTGGTGGGCGAGGCTGCCCGCCGCCTGTTTGAGCCTCAGCGTGTCGAGGATGTAGGCGTAACGTGCATCGTTGTACTCACGCACGGCGCGATAGAGGCGGCGTTCAGCATCGAGCACGTCTGCGGTGTTGCGCGAGCCGAGCACCCGACCGACTTGGTTGGCTTTCAGTGACGCCTGACTCGAACGGATGCTTTGCCCGCGTGCATGTACTTGTTCGATATCGGCATTGACTGCGCGGTGCAGGTTGCGGATTCGCAGAACGAGTTCGCGGCGCTGGTCTTCATGCTCTTGCTGGCGCTGCGAAAGGCGCGCGGTACCCTGGCGTACCTGGGAAGCGGTCAGGCCACCGAGGTAGATCGGAATGTTGAGTTCGACGGCCAAGCGGGTTTCGGCAAATGGGTCGCTATAGCCGAGCTGGCCGAGCGTGCTCTGGCGCCACGACACTACGGCATCGAGCGTTGGGGCATGACCTGCCTGCCGCTGGCGGATGTGTTGCTCGGCAACGCCAACGGCTTGGGTGCTGGCCAACAGAGCAAGATTGCCACGCAGCCCTTGCTCGACCCAGACGCCGGGATCGCTGGGTTCGAGCGGCTGGATGGGCAGTGCGTGGGTGATGCCGACGATTTCGCTGTGGTTCTGCCGAGTCAGGCGGTTGAGTGCTTCGAATGCATCGGCCACTTCGCGTTCGGCGCGCTTATGGTTGGCCAGCGCATTGTCATAGGCCGCTTTAGCGTCCAGCACATCGGTAATGTTGGCAGCGCCATCGGTCAGCCGTGCCTGGGCCTGGCTTTGCTGGCGGTGGAGCGCTTTGACTTCGGCTGCAGTGGCGGCCAGGGCATCGATGGCCCTGAGCGTGTCGAAATAGAGTTCGGCCGTTCGCAGGATCAAAGCCTGCTCTTTGTCGGCAAGCTCCAGTTGCGCCTGGTTCGTGGCGGCTTTGGCGGCCTTGAGGCCATACCAGCGGTCGAGACGAACCAGGGGTTGAGTCAGGTTTGCCTGATACCCAATGCCTCTGCGCGTCCGTGGGCCTGCAGTGAGGTCGTCTTGGGCGGTCTCGGCGGTGGCGCCGAGCGTAAGCGCAGGTAGAAGGCCTGCCTGCGCCTGTGCCACATCTTCACGCTGAGCCTGGAACTGATGGCGCGATGCATTCAGCCGGGCGTCTTGCACCACGGCCTGTGAATAGACGTGCAACAGGTCGACCGGCTCGGCATGGGCCAAGGGCGGTACCACGAGGGCTGGAAGGCCGCAAAGCATGACTTGAAGCAGGATGGCGTATCGAGTCATGGCAGTTCACGCTTGGCTGAGCAATAAGGAATGTCAGCTTAGGGCGTTGAAAAGTCCGCTATAAATCGGAAAACCACCTCGCGCTTTGTGGGGTATTTCCCAACATCCCGTTTTGTCTGAGTGGGTCACCTTGATGCCTGCATTCGCACTATTACCAACCAACAATTCCACTCATACCCCTTGGCATCTGATACTTTTTTGCTATTATCAAATTCCCGCCAAAGCGCTCTAGGACGCACGTTCCAGAGCCGTCGCAATTAAGTTTCAGTTAAGTTTTCTTCTATAGCGTAGGAAATCAGTCCCAAGCGGCTGTGATTAATTACCTGTGCGTGTCATCTAAATCCCCGCATAGCACTCATTTTTCCCCGGTAACATGGACTGTACGCCCACCGCCTAGAGGATGAACCATGCCCGTCAAAGACCCTAACAAGGCCGCTCCGGCCGCTCCGGCCGCTCCGGTCGAAAGCGCCGAAAGCGCGATGAAACACATCGTCGACGGCTTCCTGCGGTTCCACACCGAAGTCTTCCCGGAGCAGCAGGAGCTGTTCAAGAAACTGGCCACCGCGCAGAAGCCGCGCGCCATGTTCATCACCTGCGCCGACTCGCGCATCGTGCCCGAACTGATCACCCAAAGCTCGCCGGGCGACCTGTTCGTCACCCGTAACGTCGGCAACGTGGTGCCGCCGTATGGGCAGATGAACGGCGGCGTTTCCAGCGCCATCGAATACGCGGTCATGGCCCTGGGCGTGCACCACATCATCATCTGTGGCCACTCCGACTGCGGCGCCATGCGCGCAGTGCTCAACCCGCAGTCGCTGGCCAAGATGCCGACCGTGTCCGCCTGGCTGCGCCATGCCGAAGTGGCCCGGACCGTGGTCGAGGACAACTGCTCCTGCGGCACCGAGCACGAAAGCATGCAACTGCTGACCCGCGAGAACGTCATCGCCCAGTTGCACCACTTGCGCACCCACCCGTCGGTGGCGTCGCGCCTGGCTGCGGGCCAGCTGCACATCCATGGCTGGATCTACGACATCGAGACCAGCCAGATCGAAGCCTACGATGCTGCCGGCGACCGCTTCCTGCCGCTGACCGAAGGCGATTCGATTCCTTGCGCCACCCCGAGAGGCCGCTACTAAGCGACCCGCGCTGAACATGCCTTGATAGCCGGCCGTACCCGTGGGGTACGGCGCGGCCATCGCTTTCCCTGAAACGACCCTGTTCGTGCTGCCGGATTTCCCCCTGGCGGCTTGCGCCTGCGCGCCGTTCGGGAACCTTGTGTGCGACTGGCCAGTGGAATGGCCGGGAAATTGAGATAGGAAAGGAGCGTCATGGTGAACGTCACACAGATCAAAGCGGCCCTGCCGCGCGAGTTATTGGCTTCGGTCGTGGTCTTTCTGGTGGCCCTGCCCCTGTGCATGGGCATCGCCATCGCCTCGGGCATGCCGCCGGCCAAGGGCCTGATCACCGGTATCATCGGCGGCCTCGTGGTGGGCTTCATCGCCGGCTCGCCGCTGCAGGTCAGCGGCCCGGCGGCGGGCCTGGCGGTGCTGGTGTTCGAGCTGGTGCGCGAACACGGCATGGCCATGCTCGGGCCGATCCTGTTGCTGGCCGGCGTGCTGCAACTGCTGGCCGGGCGCTTGCGCCTGGGCTGCTGGTTCCGGGTCACGGCGCCGGCGGTGGTGTACGGCATGCTCGCCGGCATCGGAGTGCTGATCGTGCTGTCCCAGGTGCACGTGATGTTCGACGCCTCCCCACAGCCTTCGGGCATGGCGAACCTCGTGGGCTTCCCCGCCACGGTGATGGCGGCGCTGCCGCTGGAAAGCCCGGGCGCCGGGTGGCAGGCCGGCTTGTTGGGCCTGGGCACCATCGCCCTGATGTGGGGCTGGGAGCGCTGGCGACCGCAGCGCCTGCGTTTCGTGCCGGGCGCTCTATTGGGTGTGGCGGCGATGACCGGCCTGAGCCTGTGGCTGGCCCTGCCCGTCAACCGGGTGGTGGTGCCGGCGGACCTGTCGGAAGCGATCGACTGGCTGCGCTTCGACGACCTGCTCAAGCTCGCCGACCCTTCCCTGCTGGTCGCCGCCTTCGCCCTGGCCTTCATCGCCAGCGCCGAAACCCTGCTGTCCGCCGCTGCGGTGGACCGCATGCACAGCGGCCAACGCTCGGACTTCGACCGCGAACTGTCGGCCCAAGGCGTCGGCAACATGCTCTGCGGCATACTCGGTGCGTTGCCGATGACCGGCGTCATCGTGCGCAGCTCGGCCAACGTCCAGGCCGGCGCGCAGACGCGGGCCTCGGCGATCCTGCACGGTGTGTGGCTGCTGGCCTTCGTGGTGGCGCTGAGCAGCGTGCTGCAACAGATTCCCATCGCCAGCCTGGCCGGGGTGCTGGTGTACACCGGCGTCAAGCTGGTGGACTTCAAGGCCTTGCGCAGCCTGGGCCAGTACGGCCGCATGCCGATGCTGACCTACGCCGTCACCGCCTTGGCGATCATCTTTACCGACCTCTTGACCGGCGTGTTGCTGGGCTTCGCCATGACCCTGCTGACCCTGGCGCTGAAAGCGGCGCGCTTGAAGATCAACCTGGTCGAACTGGACCGGCCCGGGCACATGGAGCTGCGCTTGAACGGCGCTGCGACCTTCCTCAAGGTGCCGGCGTTGACCCAGGTGCTGGAAACCGTGCCGGCCGGCACCACGCTGCACGTGCCGTTGGGCAATGTCAGCTACATCGACCATGCCTGCCTGGAACTGCTGGAGGACTGGGGGCGCAGCAACCAGGCCCACGGCTCGCGCTTGTGGATCGAGCAACGGCGCCTGAAGCGGCGCATCGAAGGGCAGATGCGCAGCTCGGCAGGTGCTTGATCGACGTCGAGGGTGGCATTGAAGCAGAAAGGGCCGATGTCAGCCGATCAGGTAGGTGCGACCGCTCCGGTGCGCCTACCTCCTTGACTGACCGACAACCGGAGTTGGTGCCACATGAGGTGATCGCCACGGCCGTCAGGCTGCACGCCAGGCCAGGTGTCTACCACTTGGGCGCAGCCTGCGGACCGTTTAGCCGCTGGCTGACAATCGGACCTCAGGCCGACTGGTCCAGCGCCACGCCCCACTGGCGCGACAGGCACGGCCAGCGCTTCCAGGCCGCGCCGGTTTCCGGGCTGCACAGCGTGTCGCGGTACTGCTCGACCGACTCCACTGCGAAGCTTTCTTCGTCGAGCAACTGCTCGACCGAGTGGTGCACCACCTCGTCGAGCTGATTGGCGAAGGTTTCGCCGATCAGCTGATGGGCGATCAGGTTGGCGACCGTGGTATCCAGCGGAATCAGCGGCTGGCTGAAATGGCGGATGTACAGGTCGTTGACCTCCTCCACCAAACGGTGCGCCAAGTAAGCCTCGTCCAGCAGGCATTGCAGCCCGACCTGGCCCTCGACTTCGCTCGGCGGCAACAGGAAATACGCCTCGGCGATCTTCAGTACCGGCTTGATCTGCGCTTCGATACCCGCTTCGCGCGACACTGCGTATGCGGCCTCGAGCAACTCGGGGACCTGCTCGATGTAGGCGCTGACGAAGCGTGCCAGTGTACCGCGAGGGTCTTGCTCGGGCAGTTGGATGAGCGGGTGCAAATGGGGCAGTTGCTGTTCCAGACGTTGCTCGAGCTGGCCGGTCTGGCGCTCGTGTTGGTGGGCTTGGGTGATCTGCTCGCGTAAAGCGGCAATGTTCATGACAACTCCAGGGGTAGGGCAGGACATACGGAAGCCACTAAGGTAGCTCGGTATACCAAATGCTTAAGACCGATTAGTCATAACGCCCTGCACCATTTAGGTGCTGGGATATATAGCGTTGCCCCCTTTGGGCTGAAACCTAGCAAACATGCGGCCTGCAATCGATCTTCCAACGGCTGAGAACCATTCTTGCCCACGCGATTGGATGGCTTTGTTCACAAACGGTACACCGTTTTGAAACATGTTTTGTGTCAGCGAGCCGCTTCTCCCTCTACGAGCAGGCAGCCCTAAGACCGGCCGGTGCACCCTACTTCCTTTTTCAGCGGTATTTTCGCTAGCCATCTCTGCGCACTCCTGCCTGGCCCGCCGTGGCCAGCTCAGGTACCGTGTCGCGCGTCCCTTACTTCCGGTAGCCCATGCCATGAGCCGAACCCAGAAAACCGTCATCGTCCTGGTCGCCCTGGCGGCGCTGATCGCCGGCCTGATCGTCAATCAGGCGCTCAACGGCAAGGCACGCCTCAATCCCGAAGCGCTGACCGCGGCCGGCATCATCCTGCTGCCGCAAAGCCGTGCGCTGCCCGAGGTCGGCATGACCGACCAGAACGGCCAGCCGGTGAACCTTGGTCAGCTCAAGGGCAAGTGGTCGCTGGTGTTCTTCGGCTACACCTATTGCCCGGACATCTGCCCGACCACCCTGGCGCAGCTGCGCGAGGTGAAGCGGCAACTGCCCGAGCGGGCGCTGGAGCGCTTGCAGGTGGTGCTGGTGAGCGTCGATCCCGAGCGCGACACCGCTACCCAGCTCAAGCAGTACCTGGCCTATTTCGACGAGCACTTCATCGGCCTGCGCGGGTCGATTGGCGACACGCAGACGCTGGCCAACGCCTTGAGCATTCCGTTCATCCCCGCCGACACGCGCAAGCCCGGCTATACCGTGGACCACAGCGGCAACCTGGCGCTGGTCGGGCCGGACGGGCGGCAGCGGGGGTTCGTCCGGGCGCCGTTCAGTAGTGAGAAGCTGGTGAAGCGGCTGCCTGAACTGGTCATGCAAGACTGATCCGCCAGCTGGCATTTTTGCCAGTTGTGGCGGCTCCGGATAATCCGGAAGGTGAGGAATCGCCTCACCCTGGAGCCCCTCATGAACAGGCGGAAGATTTTTTACCAGAACGACGATGCACACAGTCTCATAGAGAGCGAACGTGACTCAACGGTTTTGAGAGCGGGGTTTTCGGTACTCGCGCAGAGCGATTCGCAGGGCGCGTCCCAAAGCACACTTTTGTTGGGAAGCGACCGGCAAGCCTCACCGATTTTCGAAGCTGATGACGAACGTCCAAGTGCGGCGGTCTATACCCCCTATGGCGTGGAGGAGGGGTTACGCTCCTGGATCGGCTTTACCGGGGCGGTCAGAAACGATTTTTTAATGGGGTATCTGCTCGGTAATGGTTACCGGCTCTATAACCCTGTTCTTATGCGGTTCTGCTCACCCGATTCATTAAGCCCGTTCATGACGATGAACAGCTATGCATATTGTGCAGGCGATCCTGTCAATAGCAGCGATCACAGTGGACATATGCCGAATCGCAACTGGACCACACCATCGTCACGTCTATCAACGCCATCACCCCCGCGTAAAAATGGCACTAGGCTATTCATGACCGAGCCGATGGTAACCCCGGACTGGGAGACTACTTTCCAAGAGTCTACGCACGCACCTGCTCCTGCCGCTCTCTTAGTTTCCCAAGCGCCTGCGCCTAGCACGAACTCCCGTATTGCTACCCCACCTCTCCAAGGAGGTCCGCCTAGCCCAACACCCGGCCCCAGCCTATTGGCCAGCAGCTCTACAAAACGTTCGCTCGTGGCCGGAGGCAGTCGTAAGCGCACGAGGTGGAATAATCCAATAACTGTTGAAGAAAAAGATAGTTTGCTAGCTATTCTTCAGAAGGAGATACCTAACAAAATTAATCCGGAAAGTGCATCAATCTATCGGCAAGGAATAAAAGAATACTTCGATGCATTCAGTGATGGTAAGAGATATGGAATTAAATTATATAAGAATATTCCTGAAGTTTGGAGGGGGAAGGTTTCCTACTGGATATACAGTCGACTAAAATCTATCAGGGAAAATAAATAAAACGCTGTGCAGCGCTAAGCGTCCAACTGTATAGGGATTGCTTAGCATTTAATGATCATATCAAGCTCACAGAGTTTAATACTTACGACGACCCTTTCCGAATCGGAACGAGCGTGCCCGACAACGGGGGAGTCGATTGTCGTCTGCCCTGTTTCAATCGATGCCTGACGCGCCTTGCTCAGTGCTCGAAACGTTCGAATCTCTTCGATCTATTCAATTGCATTATCATTGCTCTCCTTGCGTAGTCGGTTCTCAAAAAAGGAGCAGTACATGAAATGGCAGTTGGCAAGGATAAGGGGGTTGTAGGCATGACGCGTGATCAACGGATCTTAGGCTGGCGGCTAGTCTTGCTACCCCTGTTGCTATTCCTGATGGCTCTGTGGCAAGGCCATCGCGCCGACACCTCGCGCACCGAAAGCCTGGAGGTGCAAAGCGAGCTGCAAGGCTTCGTGCTCAACATGCAGCAGTTGCAGGCCGAGGGTTCGCGCCAGCGCATCGACATCGGCGGCCAAGCGCATTCCCCGGCGCTGGCCGAGGCGTTGGCGCAACGCAAGCTGCACCAGGTCGACCGCGAGGTCACCATCGCGCGCATCGGCGGTTGGCTACCGGGCGTCTCGCAAGGCTTTGCGGGCCTGTTGCTGCTGCTCGGCGCGGCGTCGCTGCTGGCGTTGCACTGGGCGGGCAAGGCCGCGCTGCATTCCAGGGATCGCCTGGTCAGCCTGTTCTACGTGGGCCGGCAGGTCCTGCCGACGGTGCTGCTGGCCTTGATGCTGCTGCTGACCGTCACGGTCGTGCTGGAAATCGCCTATGAAGCGTTGTGGCTGTTCACGCTCGAGCAGAGCTCGTCGGGGGTGATGAAGCTGCAAATGCTGGTGGGCATCGTCATGATCGCCATGCTCTGGCCGCTGTACCGTCTGCCGCGCCAGCTCAAGGCCATGAGCCAGGTGTTCGACAGCGAGCCGCACGCCATTTTCGGCACGTCCTTGACCGAGGCCCAGGCACCGGCCCTGTGGGCGCGGGTGCGCGGGTTGGCGACGCGCCTCGATGCGCTGCTGCCGGACCACATCGTGGTGGGCTACCTCGACGGCTTCTACGTGACCTCCAGCGACGTCGAGCTGAGCCCGAGTGGGCAGCGCCTGCAAGGTCGCACTCTGTATGCGCCGCTGCCATTGCTGGCGCTGCTCGACGCCCGCGAAACCGATGCGGTGATCGGCCATGAGCTGGCGCACTTCTCGGGCCAGGACACCGACTACAGCATCCGCTTCATGCCCATCTACGACGGTGCCTGGCGCAGCGTCGGGGTATTGGGCGAGCGGATGGAAGGCGGCTTCCTGCAAGGTTTGCTGACCATGCCGGCATACGGCCTAGCGGTGCACTTCATGCAGTGCTTCGACCGGGCCGTCAGCCATTGGAGCCGCAACCGCGAACTGTTGGCCGATGCCACTGCGGCGCGCCTGGAGGGCGCCCAGGCCGTGGTCGATTCGCTGGTGCGCACCACTGCCCTGGGCGCGGTGGTGGAGGCTTGCCTGGACGACTGGTGCCAACAGCCCGAAGCCTGGCCCGAAGACGTGCTCCAGGCCCTGTTGCAGCGTTTGGCCACGCAGCCGCCGCGCTTGCCCGAGGGCGAGCTGGACACCCAGTTGCCCCACCCCAGCGACACGCATCCGCCGACCATCCAGCGCATCCAGGCGCTGGGCCTGGGGCTGGATGCGGTATACGCCGGCAACGGCTTGCGTCCGGTGGTGCCGCAGGCGGCCCTGGCCACCCTCGAACAGGCGCTGCCCGGCGCGCCGATACTGGCGCGGCAATTGAGCGTCGAGTTGGGCGAGCGCCTGGTGCAGAACCGCTCGGAGCTGCGCCAGAACCTGCAAGCGCGGATTGAGGCGGTGCAGGCGCGCTGCGTGCTGCATGAGGGCGCGCAGGTGCGCGGGCGGTTGGTCATGGCGTTCAGCCTGGCGTTCGGCATCGGCGGCCTGGCCGTGGCGCTATGGCCCCACGCGCCTACCGCCAAACCCGCGTTGCTGACGTTCTTCCATATCCTGGGCGGGACGTTGTTCGTGCTGGGCGTGCTGTTCGCCGCGATGGGCTGGCGTCTGGTGCGCCGCGCAGACACGCCCGCGCTGATCTTCGACGCGCACACCGTACGCTTCGCCAATGCCCCGGAGCCGTTACCGCTGCATTTGATCGACGGTTTCCGCTTGCTGGTCGGCAGTGGCGTCGGCGTGCAATTCAAGCTGGATGACGAGGCGCCGCTGCCGCTGTTCCGCAAGCCCCGCTTCTTCGAGCCCGATGCCAAGTTCAAGCCCAAGACGCGAATGATCACCGTGTTGCTGGCGGGCTGGCGCGTGGACGGCAAGGCGCTCAAACCCCAGGCACTGGCGGAGCTGGTAGGCAAATATGTGGAAGGTGGGCATGCCCATCAGGCGTTGAACGCGCTGGACCAGCCGGCGCCTGTGGCGGTCAGCGCGGCGGCCGACGCCGAGCGCTGAGGGGAACTGCTCACGCAGGCGCGTGAGCAGTGCAACCGAGCTTCAGAACGCCGGGATCACCGCGCCCTTGTACTTCTCGCTGATGAATTGCTTCACTTCCGGCGAGTGCAGCGCCTCGGCCAGTTTCTGCATGTCGGCCGAGTCCTTGTTGTCCGGGCGCGCGACCAGGATGTTCACGTAGGGCGAATCGTTGCCTTCGATGGCCAGGGCGTCCTTCTCGGGGTCGAGCTTGGCTTCCAGGGCATAGTTGGTGTTGATCAGCGCCAAGTCGACCTGGGTCAGCACACGCGGGATGGTGGCCGCTTCCAGTTCGCGGAATTTCAGGTTCTTGCCGTTGCCGGTGATGTCCTTGACCGTGGACAGGATGTTGCCGTTGTCCTTGAGGGTGATCACCCCGGCCTTGGCCAGCAGCAGCAAGGCGCGGCCGCCGTTGGTGGCGTCGTTGGGGATCACCACGGTAGCGCCGGTGGGCAGCTCGTCGAGCTTTTTCAGCTTGTCCGAGTATGCGCCCAGAGGCTCAAGGTGCACGCCGGTGACGCTGACCAGGTCGGTGCCACGGGCCTTGTTGAACTCATCCAGGTACGGCTGGTGCTGGAAGAAGTTGGCGTCCAGGCGCTTCTCGGCCACTTGCACGTTGGGCTGGATGTAGTCGGTGAATTCCTTGACCTTGAGCTCCACGCCCTGCTTTTCCAGCAGCGGTTTCACCACATTGAGGATCTCGGCGTGCGGCACCGGGCTGGCGGCGACGGTCAGGGTATCGGCCTGGGCCGAGAACGCCGCGACGGCGGCGGCCAGAGCAAGCAGTTTCTTCATCAATCACTCCTCATGGGGGCCAGGGCGGCCGACGCGCGGTCGGCCGATCCGAATCCGCTTATTTGCGGGAAAAATGCACGACCAAGCGGTCGCCGACGCTTTGCAGCACTTGCACCAGCAACAGCAGCAGCACCACGGTCACGACCATGACGTCGGTCTGGAAACGCTGGTAGCCGAAGCGGATGGCCAGATCGCCCAGCCCGCCCGCACCGACCACGCCGGCCATCGCGGTATAGGACACCAGCGTGATGGCGGTGACGGTGATGGCGGCAAAAATACCTGGGCGGGCTTCGGGCAGCAGCGCGTTGGTGATGATCTGCCGGGTGGTGGCGCCCATCGACTGCGTGGCCTCGATGATGCCGCGGTCCACTTCGCGCAGCGCAGTTTCCACCAGGCGGGCGAAGAACGGCGTGGCGCCGACCACCAGCGGTGGAATGGCCCCGGCCACACCGAGCGAAGTGCCGGTGATCAGCACGGTGACGGGGATCATCACGATCAGCAGGATGATGAACGGCAGCGAGCGCAGCACGTTGACCACCAGCGACAGCAGCGCATACACCCCCTTCTGCTCGAACATCTGCCGCGGCCCGCAGAGGAACAGCAGCACGCCCAGTGGCAGGCCGAGCAATACGGTGAACAGCAACGAGCCGAACAGCATGATCAGGGTGTCCCCGGTGGCGAGCCAGATCTCGCTCCAGTCGACGTTGGCGAAGAAATTCACGGCGTCCATCAACGCAATACCTCCATATGGACATCGGCGGCGGCGAAGCGGGCGAACGCGGCGTCCATGTCGCCGCCGGTCACGGCCAGGGTCAGTTGCCCATAGGGCACGTCTTTGATGCGGTCGATGCGCCCGGCCAGGATGCTGTAGTCGACCCCGGTCTCGCGGGCCACGGTGCCCAGCAGCGGCGCATAGGTGGCCTCGCCCTGGAAGGTCAGGCGCAGGATGCGCCCCGGCACGTGGGCGAAGTCGTCGCGCTGTTCGTGCTCGTCGACCTGCTCGTCTTCCTGCACGAAACGCTTGGTAGTGGGGTGCTGCGGGTGCAGGAACACGTCGGCGACGCTGCCTTGCTCGACGATCTGCCCGGCGTCCATCACCGCCACGCGGTCGCAGACCCGGCGAATCACGTCCATCTCATGGGTGATCAGCACGATGGTCAGCTTCAGTTCGCGGTTGATCTCGGCCAGCAGTTGCAATACCGAGGCGGTGGTCTGCGGGTCGAGGGCACTGGTGGCCTCGTCGCACAGCAGGATCTTGGGGTTGGTGGACAACGCGCGGGCGATGCCCACCCGCTGTTTTTGCCCGCCCGACAGCTGCGCCGGGTATTTTTTGGCGTGTTCGGACAGGCCGACGCGCGCCAGCAGCTCGGTGACCCGCTGGTCGATGGCGCTTCGCGACAGTTCGCCGCCCAGGATCAACGGCAGTGCGACGTTGTCGGCCACGGTCTTGGAGGCCAGCAGGTTGAAGTGCTGGAAGATCATGCCGACCTGCTGGCGGAAGCGGCGCAGGCCGTTGGCGTTGAGGGCGGTGACGTCTTCGCCGTCGACCACGATGGTGCCGCCGCTGGGGTTCTCCAGGCGGTTGATCAGGCGCAGCAAGGTACTTTTGCCGGCGCCGGAATGGCCGATCAGGCCGAACACCTGGCCGTTTTCGATGCGCAGGTCGGTGGGATGGAGGGCGGGGATGTCCCTACCGGCGACGCGGTAGGTCTTGTGCACATGTTGGAACTCGATCACGTAGCGAACCTTGTGGGGCGCAGGGAAGGGTTGTCCGGCGGTGAGCCGAAATCGCGCATTTTAGCCTTTTCCGGGAGGCGTTCTTAGCATTTATTTCACCGATCCCCTAACCAACCGTCATATCGCGACCCTTGGTAAATCCGATGGAACGCCGACGGAACCTCCTCAGTCACTAGCAGAACGAGCCCGAATGGGCAGCCTGTAATGATGAGGAGCACCCGAGATGCCGACCAACAAGACGCCGGATTCCAAACACAGTGAGGTTGCCGGGGTCGATACGCCCGACAAGGCCAACACCAACGCCAAGCTGCAAAGCCTGGGCGACGTGCGCAGCGATGCGACCGGCCAGGCCCTGCGCACCAACCAGGGCGTAAAGATTTCCGACAACCAGAACACCCTCAAAGCGGGTGCGCGCGGGCCTTCGCTGCTCGAAGACTTCATCATGCGCGAGAAGATCACCCACTTCGACCACGAGCGTATCCCGGAGCGTATCGTCCACGCCCGCGGCACCGGCGCGCACGGCTACTTCGAGAGCTATGGCGATCACAGCGCCCTGTCCAAGGCCGGTTTCCTGAGCGAAAAAGGCAAGATCACCCCGGTCTTCACCCGCTTCTCCACCGTACAGGGCCCGCGCGGCTCGGGTGACACGGTGCGCGACGTGCGCGGCTTCGCCGTGAAGTTCTACACCGACGAAGGCAACTTCGACCTGGTGGGCAACAACATGCCGGTGTTCTTCATCCAGGACGCGATCAAGTTCCCGGACTTCGTGCATGCCGTGAAGCCCGAGCCGCACAACGAGATGCCTACCGGCGGCTCGGCGCACGACACCTTCTGGGACTTCGTCTCCCTGGTGCCGGAATCGGCGCACATGGTGGTCTGGGCGATGTCCGACCGCGCCATTCCGCGCAGCCTGCGCATGATGGAAGGCTTCGGCGTGCATACCTTCCGTCTCATCAACACCGAGGGCAAGGCGAGCTTCGTCAAGTTCCACTGGAAGCCGAACAACGGCGTGAACTCCGTACTGTGGGACGAGGCGCAGAAGCTGGCCGGTAAAGACACCGACTACCATCGCCGCGACCTGCGCGAAGCCATCGAGACCGGCGACTATCCCGAGTGGGAACTGGGCGTGCAGATCGTCGCAGAGGAAGACGAACACAAGTTCGACTTCGACCTGCTCGACCCGACCAAGATCATCCCGGAAGAGCTGGTACCGGTCACCCCGCTGGGCAAGATGGTGCTCAACCGTAACCCGGACAACTTCTTCGCCGAAGTCGAGCAGATCGCCTTCTGCCCAGGCCACATCGTGCCCGGCATCGACTTCACCAACGACCCGCTGCTGCAGGGCCGTCTGTTCTCCTACACCGACACCCAGCTGAGCCGTCTGGGTGGGCCGAACTTCCACGAGATCCCGATCAACCGTCCAATCGCGCCGAACCACAACAACCAGCGCGATGCGATCCATCGCCACACCATCCACAAGGGCCAGGCGTCGTACGAGCCGAACTCCATCGACAGCGGCTGGCCGAAGGAAACCCCGGCCGGCCCGAAAGACGGCGGCTTCGAGACGTACTACGAGCGCGTCGATGCGCACAAAGTGCGTGAGCGCAGCGACTCGTTCTCCGACCACTTCTCGCAGGCGCGCCTGTTCTACAAGAGCATGAGCAAGAACGAGCAGCAGCACATCATCAAGGCCTACAGCTTCGAGCTGGGCAAGGTCGAGCGCGAGTACATCCGCGCGCGCCAGGTCAACGAGATTCTGGCCAATATCGACCTGGAACTGGCGGCGGCCGTAGCAGCCAACCTGGGCCTGCCGGCGCCGAAGAAAGGCACCGTCGAGGTCAAGGATTCGAGCACCAAGACCTCGCCGGCCCTGAGCCAGATGAACCTGCCCGGCACGGTCGGCATCAAGGGCCGCAAGATCGCCCTGCTGGTGGCCGACGGCGTCGATGGCGCCAGTGTCGACCGTCTGACCAAGGCGTTCGAAGCGCAAAGCGCCCGTGTGTTGCTGCTCGGCCCGTCCAGCGCCCCGGTG
Organism: Pseudomonas sp. UBA6562; assembly: GCF_002434265.1. Lineage (GTDB taxonomy): Bacteria > Pseudomonadota > Gammaproteobacteria > Pseudomonadales > Pseudomonadaceae > Aquipseudomonas. Next base: position 973,889 of record NZ_DJJS01000006.1, read on the forward strand.
AAAACCGCCGACGGCAAAGAGCTGAAGGTGGATGCGTCGATGGAAGGCATGCCTTCGGTGATGATCGACGGCCTGTGGGTGCCGGCCGGCAAAGCGGCCTTGGATGCACTGGGCAAGAGCGGCCTGGCCAAGCACTATCTGCTCGAGGCGTACAAACACCTCAAGCCGATGGGTCTGGCTGCCGACGGCAAAGCCTTGCTGACCGCCCTGGGCCTGGCCGAGGACAAAGGTCTGCTGCTGGGCGACGACCAGAAGGCTGTGGACAGCTTCGTGGCCGTGCTCAAAGAGCACCGCGTGTGGGACCGTGAGGCTGCCGCCGAAGCGATTCCTGCCTGATGCGAGACATGGCGGCTCTGGCGTAGGTCAGGGCCGCTACGGATCAGGGATGATCTGATGTCAGACACGAAAAAGGGGCAAACCGTCTATGCGGTTTGCCCCTTTTTTCGTCTCTGGACCGGCTTCAGGGTTGCTGCGTGATCAGCACGGCCCGCGCCGACAGCGTGCGCTGGATTTCATGGCGCTGCTTGAGGACGAAATCGGAATCTAGGCTGTGCACACGCTTGGCGAGCAGCGTTTTCAACCAGGGCGCGTCCTGGCTGCGCGGCACTTGGAACACCACCTGGCAGTGGTAATTGACCACGTCGGCGGCAATGTCGTCGAGCTGGCGGCGCATCGCTTCGATGTCGGTGGTGTGCAGGGCGACCACCGTAGTCGGTGCGGTGGGGTCGATGACCCGCGCCTTGGGTTTGGCTTCGGCTGCCTGCAGCGCAGCCTCGGCTTTGGCCAGTTCGACCTTGCGCGCCTGGGCGACCGAATCGCCACCGACCACGGCAGGCGCCTGTGGCATCAGCGCACGGGCACGGGCCAAAGCGGTGGCGGCGGCATTCACGTCGCCCTTCTGCAGCACGATCTGGCTGCGCTGCAGGTAGGCCTCGGCCAGTTGCCGCTGGAATGGCTCGACACGGGCGTCGTCCGGCGTCTTGGCCTGCAAGGCGCTGAGCTGGTCTTCGGCCGTGGCCAGTTCGTGGCTGGCGATGGTCTGCTGCAACTGCGCCCAGGCGTCGGGCTGGGCCGCCACGATCGGTGGCTCGGCCGGCTGACTGGAACAGGCCCCGAGCGTCAGCGAAAAGACGGCAAGGAGGAGGTAACGGGTAGCGAACGGCTTCATTCCTGCGACTCTCTGATTGCGCAAAAAAGCGAGCAAGTCTACACCCAGGTGCGCACGCTCGAAAACAGCTCTTACAGACCCTTTACCCAGCCAAAGGTTGCAGGGTGCCCGAGCCCACACCCCGGCACCTCAACGTTTCGGCAGGGCCAGGCTCAGCAAGAATAGCACCGCCGCACAGACCACGATGGACGGCCCGGCTGGGGTGTCCTTGAACCACGACATGGCCAGGCCCGCGCAGACTGCGACGATCCCCAACAGGCTCGCGCCGACCGCCATCTGTTCGGGCGAGCGAGCGTGGCGTTGCGCGGCCGCAGCGGGAATGATCAGCAAGGAAGTGATCAGCAGCACACCGACGATCTTCATCGCCACGGCAATGACCACGGCGATCAGCAGCATCAGCGCCAGGCGCAGGCCGGCCACGGGCAGGCCTTCCACGGTGGCCAGCTCTTCGTGCACGGTCACCGCCAGCAGCGGGCGCCAGAGCACGGCGAGCAGCACCAGCACCAGCACGCTGCCCCCCACGATCCAGGCCAGGTCCGTGGGGCTGATGGCCAGCAGGTCGCCGAACAGGTAGCCCATCAGGTCGATGCGCACATCGTGCATGAAGCTCAGCACCACCAGGCCCAGCGACAGCGTGCTTGGCGCCAGGATGCCCAATAGCGTGTCGGAGGCCAGCGGTTGGCGTTGTTGCAGGGTCACCAGCAGGATCGCCAGCAGCAGGCAGCCTACGGTGACGGCCAAGGTCGGGCTCACGTCCAGAGCGAAGCCCAATGCCACACCGAGCAGCGCGGCGTGCGACAAGGTGTCGCCGAAATAGGCCATGCGCCGCCACACCACGAACGAACCCAGGGGGCCGGCCACCAGTGCCAGCGAAAGACCTGCGAGCAGGGCGTAGAGAAGAAAATCAGCCATGCTTGCAGTGCGCTCCGTGGACGTGGGGGGCTGGGGTGACGACCGAACCGTGCAGGTCGTGGCTGTGGTCGTGGTGGTGGTGGTAGACGGCGAGGTTCGGTGCGGTCTGGCCGAACAGCTCGACGAAGGCCGGGTCGCCGCTGACCTGCTCCGGGTGGCCCGAGCAGCAGACGTGGCGGTTCAGGCACACCACCTGGTCGGTAGCGCTCATCACCAGGTGCAAGTCGTGCGACACCATCAACACGCCGCAGCCGTAACGGTCGCGCAGGCGGGTGATCAGGCGGTACAGCTCGGACTGGCCGACCACGTCGACCCCTTGCACGGGCTCGTCGAGCACCAGCAACTGCGGTTTGCGCAGCAAGGCGCGGGCCAGCAGCACGCGCTGCATCTCACCGCCGGACACGGTCTGGATCGGGCTGTCGATCACCTGTTCGGCGCCCACTTCCTGCAATGCCGACAAGGCGGTCGCGCGGTCCACGCCCGGCACCAGGCGCAGGAAGCGCAGCACCGACAGCGGCAGGGTCGGGTCTACCTGGATTTTTTGCGGCATGTAGCCGATGCGCAGGCGCGGTTGGCGCCACACCGTGCCCCGGTGCGGTTTGAGCAGGCCGAGCACGGCGCGCACCAGGGTGGTCTTGCCGGCGCCGTTGGGGCCGATCAGGGTGACGATCTGCCCGGGCGCGACCGTCAGGTCGATCTGATCGAGCACGGTTTCGCCGGCAAAGCTCACGCCCACCTGTTGCAACCGGATCAGCGCCTCGCTCATGCCGCGCTCCGGCAGTTGCCGCATAGCCCGACCACTTCGACGGTTTGGTTTTCCACGCTGAAGCCGACCTCGGCCGCGCTGGCCAGGATCGCTTCGCTGATGCTCGCCTGCTCCAGTTCCAGCGCGACGTGGCAGCCCTTGCAGATGAGGAACTGGCCCTGGTGCGCGTGTTCGGGGTGGGTGCAGCCGATGAAGGCGTTGAGCGAGGCGATGCGGTGCACCAGGCCGTTTTCCAGGAGGAAGTCCAGGGCGCGGTACACGGTGGGCGGCGCGGCGCGGCGGCCGTCCTGTTCGCTCAGCACGGCGAGGATGTCGTAGGCGCCGAGCGGCTTGTGGCTCTGCCAGACCAGCTCCAGCACACGCCGGCGCAAGGCGGTCAGGCGCAGGCCTTGACGGGCGCAGAGATCGTCGGCTTCGGTCAGCGCGCTGTGCACGCAGCGGGAGTGGTCATGGGGACGATGGGCCAGCGGGGTCATGGACATGGGCAGCGACGGTTCTGGAGAGAGACGTTATTATGTTACCTCTTATGCACAGTCGAGTATTCACCATGGCCCGATTCCTGGCTTTTTTTGTCGCTTTCATTACTTTCACGGCCCACGCCGACGTGCGCGTGCTGACCAGCATCAAACCCCTGCAGCAGATCGCCGCAGCGATACAGGACGGCGTCGGCAGCCCCGAAGTGCTGTTGCCGCCCGGCGCTTCGCCGCACCATTACGCCCTGCGCCCTTCCGACGTGCGGCGGGTCGCCGATGCCGACTTGCTGTATTGGGTGGGCCGCGACATGGAAAACTTCCTGCCGCGGGTCATCGGCTCGCGCGACAAGCCGACCGTGGCGGTGATGACGCTCAAGGGCATACGCCTGCGCCACTTCGGCGAGGACAGCCAAAGCCATGCCGACCATGACGACCACGATGCCCCCACAGCCTCCGACAGCGCCGACGAGCACGACCACGACCACCGCCCCGGCAGCGTGGACGCCCACCTGTGGCTGTCCACGGCCAACGCCCGCGTGATCGCGGCAAAGATGGCCAGTGACCTGATGCGCGCGGACCCGGCCAACATCCCGCGCTACCAGGCCAACAAGAAAGCCTTCGGCGAACGCCTCGATGCCCTGGACGCCCGGATCAAGACGCGCGTGGCGGGCATCGCCGACAAGCCCTACTTCGTCTTCCACGAAGCCTTCGACTACTTCGAAGAAGCCTATGGCCTCAAGCACGCCGGCGTCTTCAGCGTGGCCTCGGAAGTGCAGCCCGGCGCCCAGCACGTCGCCGCCATGCGCGAACGCCTGCAGGCGGTGGGCAAGACGTGCGTGTTCAGCGAACCGCCGATGCGCCCGCGCCTGGCCGAAACCCTGACCGCCGACCTGCCGGTGCGCCTGGCCGAGCTGGACCCACTGGGTGGCACCGATCCGGTCGACGCCCGCGGTTACGAGCGCCTGCTGGAAAAACTCGGTACCGACCTCGCCGGTTGCCTCGAGCAGTTGTAAGCCTGAGCGATGAGAAAGGGTCGGGCGCCTCAGGCGCCCGGCCCTTACAAGGCGAAGGGCAGTGTCAGCGTCACCTGTTGGCGCTGTGCCAGACGCACTTCGAACTCGCGGGGGTCATGGATCATCACGTCCCGCCCGGCGAACGACTTGGCGGCGATCAACCGCGACAGCCAGAAACGCACGCAGGCCACGCGCAGCATCACCGGCCACAGTTCGGCTTCGCCTGCGGTGAAGGGCCGCAGCGCCGCGTAGGCGCCGAGCAGCGCTTGGGCACGCGGCAGGTCGAGGGCACCGGCGGCGGTGCTGCACCAGTCGTTGAGGGCGATCGCGATGTCGTACAGCATCGGCCCGGAGCAGGCGTTGTAGAAGTCGATCACGCCGGTCAGGTGGGTGCCTTCGAACATGACGTTGTCGCGGAACAGGTCGGCGTGCAGGTTGGCTTTCGGCAGGGCCAGGATCGATGCCTGGTGCGTGCCGATCTCTTGCAGTGCCGCTTCCAGCAATGGCCGCTGCTCGGCGTCCAGGTCGGCGGCGAGCTCGGCGCCCGAGGCCAGCATCCACTCCAGACCACGGTCGGTGCGCCGTTCGATGGGGCGCTCGCGGGTGGCCAGGTGGATGTGCGCCAACAGCTCGCCGACCTGGGCGCAATGCTGGTTGTTCGGCGTCTGGATGTGCTTGCCCGACAGCCGCGGCTGCAACAGCGCCGGCTTGCCGCACAGCTCGCGCAGGGCGGTGCCGTGGCAGTCGCGCAGGGCGTAGGGCACGGGCGTGTCGGCGTCGTGCAGCACGTCGAGCAACTCGATGAAGAACGGCATGTCCTCGCTCGGGCCGCGCTCGATCAGCGTCAGCACGAATTCACCCTGTTCGAGGCTTACGAAGAAATTGCTGTTCTCGGTCCCGGCGGCGATGCCTTGGAAGTCCAGCAGACGGCCCAGTTGGTAAGGCGCCAGAAAGGTTTCCAGCTCGGGCCGGGAGACGGGGGTGAAGACTGACATAGATGAACATTTGCCCATGCGGGCACTGCCACTTGGCAGTGCCGGTTGATGTGAACGATGCGCGTCAGATTACCACTCGAAGATCTTCCAAGACGGGATCAGCATGTCCGGCTGGTCGGACCGGATGAAGTTGCCGTCCGAGCCGTCTGCGCGCACCAGGAAATAAGGTTTGCCGTGTTTTGGCGTGACTTTGATCGCATACAGGAAACCGTTCTGCCGGTATTCCTGGATGGTGCGGTCGCCTTCCGTGCGAATGGTCACTTCGGGATCGGCCGAAGGGGCGTCGTCCGCCGCCAGGGTGACGACAGGCGTGGTTGCCAACAGGCCGAGCAGTAACAGGCGATTGAATGTCCGCATGATAACCTTGTCCCTTTATCGTCAATGATCCTGGCTATTCTAGCGCCGGACCCGCCGAAAAGGTTGATTGCCCTCATGAGCCTAGCGCCCCTCGTCCTGGTGGACGGTTCCTCCTACCTGTACCGCGCGTTCCATGCGCTGCCGCCACTGACCACCTCCAAGGGCATGCCCACCGGCGCGGTCAAGGGCGTGCTGAACATGCTCAAGAGCCTGCGCCGGCAATACCCCGACAGCCTCTTCGCCGTGGTCTTCGACGCCAAGGGCGGCACCTTCCGCGACGCCCTGTTCGCCGAATACAAAGCCAACCGTCCGAAAATGCCCGACGACCTGCGCGTGCAGGTCGAGCCGCTGCACGCCAGCGTGCGCGCCATGGGCTACCCATTGCTGTGCATCGAAGGCGTGGAGGCCGACGACGTCATCGGTACCCTGGCCCGCAGCAGCGCGGCGCAGGACCGCCCGGTGATCATCTCCACCGGCGACAAGGACATGGCGCAACTGGTCGACGGCCACATCACCCTGGTCAACACCATGACCGGCAGCGTGCTGGACGTCGCCGGCGTGCACGAGAAGTTCGGCGTGGGCCCGGAGCACATCATCGACTTCCTGGCGCTGATGGGCGACAAGGTCGACAACATTCCAGGCGTGCCCGGTGTGGGCGAGAAGACCGCCGTAGGCCTGTTGACCGGCATCGGCGGCGGCCTGAGCGAGGTCTACGCCAACCTCGACAAGGTCGCCGGGCTGTCGATCCGCGGCGCCAAGACCCTGGCCGGCAAGCTCGAAGAGCACCGCGACGCGGCGTTCATGTCCTACGAACTGGCCACGATCAAGATCGACGTGCCGCTGGACATCGAAGTCGAGGCGCTGGTGTGCGCCGAGCCCGACCATGAAAGCCTGATCGCGCTGTACACCGAGATGGAGTTCAAGAGCTGGATCGCCGACCTGCAACGCGACGCGGCCAGGGCCGGCGCGGCGGTGGCGCCGGCCAAGGCGCCGGTGGAGAAGGTCGAGGCCAGGTACGAGGTCATCCTCGACCAGGCGCGCTTCGAGCACTGGCTGGAGCGGCTGAACAAGGCCGCGCTGTTCGCCTTCGACACCGAGACCACCAGCCTCGACGCGCAGCAGGCGCAACTGGTCGGCCTGTCGTTCGCCATCGAACCGTACGAAGCGATCTACATCCCGCTGATGCACGACTACGAAGGCGCACCGGCGCAGCTCGACCGCGACACCGTATTGCTGGCGCTCAAACCGTTGCTGGAAAACCCGGCCAAGGGCAAGGTGGGGCAGAACGCCAAGTACGACATCAACATCCTGGCCAACTGCGCCATCGGTGGCGACCCGGACAACGGCATCGAAGTGCGCGGGGTGGCCTACGACACCCTGCTCGAATCCTACGTGTACAACTCCACCGCCACCCGCCACGACATGGACAGCCTGGCCCAGCGCTACCTGGAACACACCACCATCACCTTCGAAGACATCGCCGGGCGCGGCGCGAAGAAGCTCACCTTCAACCAGATTCCGTTGGAGAAGGCCGGCCCCTATGCCGCCGAAGACGCCGACATCACCCTGCGCCTGCACCACGCCCTGCAAGCCCTGTTGGCGCAGACTCCCAGCGTGCAGCCGGTGCTGATGGACATCGAGATGCCGCTGGTGCCGGTGCTGGCCAAGATCGAACGCCAGGGTGCGTTGATCGACCCCGACCTGCTGCACGTGCAGAGCGGCGAACTGGGTACCAAGATGGCCGAGCTGGAGAAGCGCGCCTACGAGCTGGCCGGCGAGGAGTTCAACCTCGGCTCGCCCAAGCAGTTGGGCATGATCCTGTACGACAAGCTGGGCATGCCGGTGCTGAACAAGACCTCCAAGGGCCAGGCCTCCACCGCCGAAGCAGTGTTGGCCGAACTGGCCGAGATGCAGTACCCGCTGCCCGAAGTGCTGATGCAATACCGCACCATGAGCAAGCTCAAGAGCACCTACACCGACAAGCTGCCCGAGCAGATCAACCCGCGCACCGGGCGCATCCACACCTCCTACCAACAGGCCGTGGCGGCGACCGGGCGCTTGTCGTCCAGCGATCCGAACCTGCAGAACATCCCCATCCGCACCGCCGAAGGCCGGCGCATCCGCCAGGCGTTCGTCGCCCGGCCCGGCTACACGCTGCTGGCCGCGGACTATTCGCAGATCGAGTTGCGCATCATGGCCCACCTGGCCAAGGACGAAGGCCTGCTGCACGCCTTCCGCAACGACCTGGACGTGCACCGCGCCACCGCTGCCGAAGTGTTCGGCGTCGAGCTGGAGGCGGTCAGCAACGACCAGCGGCGCAGCGCTAAGGCGATCAACTTCGGTTTGATCTACGGCATGAGCGCGTTCGGCCTGGCGCGGCAGATCGGCGTCGACCGCAAGCAGTCGCAGGACTACATCGACCGCTACTTCGCCCGCTACCCAGGCGTGCTGGCCTACATGGAACGCACCCGCACCCAGGCCGCCGAGCAAGGCTTCGTGGAAACCCTGTTCGGCCGCCGCCTGTACCTGCCCGACATCAACGCGAAGAACCCGGCGCTGCGCCGCGGGGCCGAGCGCACCGCGATCAACGCGCCGATGCAGGGCACGGCCGCCGACATCATCAAGCGGGCGATGGTCACGGTCGACGCCTGGCTGACCGAGAGTCGGCTGGACGCGCGGGTGATCCTGCAGGTGCACGACGAATTAGTGCTGGAGGTGCGCGAAGACCTGGTCGACGAAGTGTCCGAGCAGATCCGCCTGCACATGAGCGGGGCCGCGCAGCTCGACGTGCCGCTGCTGGTCGAAGTGGGCGTGGGCGCGAACTGGGACGAGGCGCACTGATGGGGAGGGCCTGCGTTTTGCAGGCCTGCTTTCAAGCTCGTGCATGGAAACGTGGGAAATTGTTCGAACGACCGAGGAACTAAATCGGTGAAACGCGGCTCAGATGCACTGAATGGCTGAACAAGCCGTTCGATGCTCCTATGTTGTGTTAAGTGTTGGCAGATATCCGGACCCCGCCCTAGCGGTCCGGGCTTGGACCCCGAACTTCCCCCTCCCCCTATGAAGTCCGGGGTTTTTTTTGCCTGCGATTCGGCATTGGGGGCACGCCGGGCGCCTCGATGGCGCCCGATCACGGCCTTATTCGGCGACCTTGTCTTCCAGTTCCATCCACCCGGCCAGCACGCCGTAGGCTTCTTCCAGACCCTGGCGCTTGGGTGCCGAGAACAGCTGGATGGTCACACCCTCGCCCCAGCCCTTGCGGATTTCCGACTGGACCTTGAGCAGCGTGTTCTTAGCCGCGCCGAAGGTGAGCTTGTCGGCTTTGGTCAGCAGGATGTGCATGGGCATGCCGCTGGCGCGCGACCAGTCGAGCATCATCTTGTCGAAGTCGGTCATGGGATGGCGCACGTCCATCATCAGGATCACGCCGCGCAGGCATTCGCGTCCGCCCAGATAGGCTTCGAGGTGGCGTTGCCAGTGCTGTTTGAGCGGAATCGGCACCTTGGCGTAGCCGTAACCGGGCAGGTCGACCAGACGGCGTTCGTCGTCCAGGGCGAAGAAGTTCAGCAACTGGGTGCGGCCCGGGGTTTTCGAGGTGCGCGCCAGGCTGGCGTGGGTCAGGGTGTTGAGGGCGCTGGACTTGCCGGCGTTGGAGCGGCCGGCGAAGGCCACTTCGTAACCCTGGTCGGTCGGGCACTGGTCGACCTTGGCGGCGCTCAAGGCGAAGGTGGCTTTCTGGCACAGGCCGAGGATGGGGTTCTTGACGTGCATGGGATATCCGATGTGGGTGTTGCCGGGCCAGGCGTTGCGGCCCCTGCGGCAAGCGGTGTCGTTTCCGTTTGGCGGGCGGAAGTATATAATGCCCCAGTTTTTGTGTGCGCATTATCCCAGCGTAGGGTGATGCGCAGGGGGCGCCGAACAACAGCTAGCGCGTCAGAACGCAGCCGGTCCCCAATCCTGAAGGTCATCGCATACGATGAAATGGCGACGGGTCACCCGTCCATGCCATCGCTTTCGGCGCTCAGGCTACACAGGGTCCTACGGCGTTGTACAACCGCACGTGTGCGGTACGCACGCCAAGCAGGCTCGCCGGCACCCGAAAGGGTTGCCAGGCTGGCTGGGAACCTAGGCCGACGCGGGATACGTGGACGTTGGTGATGCAGCTCACCCAGGGTTTCAAGGCTATGCCGCGCGTGGATTGTGCACGGACTGCAGTACCGAGGACTACCGATTGGTCATCCTCCGGATGATCGGCAGTCCCGATACCTGACATTTCACCCTTAGCCGTGTTGGATGAGCTGATGAACAAACTATTCGCGAGTCTGCTGTTGACCCTGGGCGTCACCGGTGCAGCCGGTGCTGCGCAACCGATCACCGGCGATGCCGCCGCAGGCCAGGCCAAGACCGCCCTCTGCGGCGCCTGCCACAACCCCGATGGCAACAGCCTGGCGCCCAACTTTCCGAAACTGGCCGGCCAGGGCCAGCGCTACCTGGAAAAACAGCTGCACGACATCAAGAGCGGCAAGCGCCCGGTGCTGGAAATGACCGGCATGCTCGAAGGCTTCGACGACCAGGACCTGGCCGATATCGCCGCCTACTTCGCCAGCCAGAAGGGCTCGGTGGGCGCCGCCGATCCCAAGTTGGTGGAACGCGGCCGCGCACTGTTCAACGGCGGCGACCTGGACAAGGGCATGCCCGCCTGCACCGGCTGCCATTCGCCCGACGGCGCGGGCCTGGCCCTGGCCGGCTTCCCGCACCTGAGCGGGCAGCATGCGCAGTACGTGAGCAAGCAGCTCACCGACTTCCGCGAGGGCAACCGCACCAACGACGGCGACGCCATGACCATGCGCACGATCGCCAGCAAGCTCAGCAACAAGGACATCGAGGCCATTTCCAGCTACATCCAAGGGCTGCATTAACGTTGGGTTAATGCACGGCAGCGAGCATCCGCAGGTTCGGCCTCGTCCGGCGGAGGGGGCACCGACCCTTTTTCCGCGCGCTGCCGGTACACTACAGAACTCGCCCCGTCCCGGCCTGTCACAGCACGGTCGGCTATGAGGCGACCCATGACTGCCCAGGAGTGAAGCATGCGTAAACTGATTCTCAGCGCCACGCTGGTCGCCGCCAGCGTATTCGGTATGGCCAGCGTCCAGGCCGCGGAACCTGCCAAGGCAGGCGAGCAATACATCGAGCTGAGCAACCCCGTTCCCGTTTCCCAGCCTGGCAAGATCGAAGTGGTCGAGCTGTTCTGGTACGGCTGCCCGCACTGCTACCACTTCGAGCCGACCCTCAATCCTTGGGTCGAGAAACTCCCCGAAGACGTCAGCTTCAAGCGCGTGCCGGCCATGTTCGGCGGCCCTTGGGACGCCCACGGCCAGCTGTTCCTGACCCTCGAAGCCATGGGCGTGGAGCACAAGGTGCACGCGGCCGTGTTCGATGCCATCCAGAACCAGCACAAGCGCCTGACCGATCCGAAGGACATGGCCGAGTTCGTGGCCACCCAGGGTGTCGACAAGGACAAGTTCCTCGCCACCTTCAACTCGTTCGCCATCAAGGGCCAGGTCAACCAGGCCAAGGAATTGGCGAAGAAGTATGAGATCACCGGCGTACCGAGCATGGTCGTCGATGGCAAGTACCGCTTCGACCTGGGCACCGCCGGCGGTCCGGAAGGCGTGCTGAACGTGGCCGACCAGCTGATCGCCAAGGAGCGCGCCGCCAAGTAGGTGGCGACGCCATGCGCCGCACCAGCCCTCTGCGCGGTATCGGCCTGCATCAGCCGCAGGTCAACGAGCACCACGTGCAGGCCACCGGCCTGCCGGCGGATGGTCGCCTGCGGCTGCTCAGCTTCAACATCCAGGTGGGCATCAGCACCGAGCGCTATCGGCACTACCTGACCCGCAGCTGGCAACATCTGCTGCCGCACACCGGGCGCGCCGGCAACTTGCAGAAGATCGGCCAGCTGCTGGCCGATTTCGACCTGGTGGCTTTGCAGGAAGTCGACGGCGGCAGCCTGCGCTCGGGCTACGTCAATCAAGTGGAACACCTGGCACAGCTGGGCGCCTTCCCCTACTGGTACCAGCAGCTCAACCGCAACCTGGGGCGTTTCGCCCAGCACAGCAACGGCGTGCTCAGCCGGCTCAAGCCGCAGCAACTCGAAGACCACCCCCTGCCCGGGCCTTCCGGGCGCGGTGCGATCCTGGTGCGTTTCGGCGAGGGCGAAGACGCCTTGATCGTGGTGATGATGCACCTCGCCCTTGGCGCCAAGACCCGCGCCCGGCAACTGGCCTACGTGCGCGATCTGATCGGTGGCTATCGGCACCAGGTGCTGATGGGCGACATGAACACCCATGCCTGCGACTTGCTCGAGCATTCGCCCCTGCGCGACCTCGGTCTGGTCGCGCCACAGCTCGGAGCCACTTTTCCCAGCTGGCGTCCGCAGCGCTGCCTGGACCACATCCTGCTCAGCCCTTCGCTGACCCTGGAGCGTGTCGAGGTGCTGGCCCAGCCCATCTCCGACCACCTGCCGGTGGCCGTGGAGATTCGATTGCCCGACGCCCTGACTGTGGATAACCTGCCGGCTTTGAGTTAGCAGGCCACGCGCCTCCCGCCACCCTTCCCTCGCGGACCTTGGGCATGACAGACGACGCCGAGCGTTGGAAAGAGAAGTACTTCAAGAGCCTCGAGCAGCAGGAGAAGCTCGAGCGTCGCTGGGATGCCCGTCTCGACCTGTTGCGCCGAGGGCTGGTGCGCAGCTCGCTCGCCGCCGAAGGCAGCGACCAGGCGGTGGACCAGTGCATGAAGGAAATGCGCGAAGTCATCCGCAGCGACAGCATGGACGGCGGCCTGGCCGCGCTCATTCCGCGCCTCGAAAAAGCCGTGCTCGACTCCGAACACCGCCGCGAAACGCGGATGAACCAGGTGCGCGAGGCGCTGACCTCACTGGTGCAACAGCTGCAAAGCCTGCCGTTGCCGGGCGAACAGCTGCGGGCCCTGAAAAAGCTCAGCAAGAAGCTCGATGGCGGGGTCAGCCAATCCCGTGAGCTGCCGCCGTTGCTGGGCGAGCTCAGCGGTTTGCAGGAGCGCGCCTTGGCCTCGCTGCACAGACAGGCGGACGAAGCGCGTCCGGGCTTTTTGCAGCGGTTGTTCGGCACGCGCGACGCCGAACCGGCGGCGTCGGAGCCTGAACAGTCGAGCGTGGCGCAAGCGGCGGCGGCCGCGCCAGCGGTTGGCGAAGCTGGCGCACCTCTGGCGCCCGTGCCTCCGGCTGCCCTCGAAGCCGCCGTGCCGGCACCTGAAGGGCCCGCCGTTGCGTCACCCGACCCGGAAACGCCCGCTGCCCTACCTGTCTCGGCTATGCCCGAGCCGGTGCCGGCCGCTGCCGTCACGGTAGCCTCGCCCATCAGCGCGCCGGCGAGCGCCGAGCAAGCCGAGGCGCCGATTGCCCAACCCTCCGGTTCGGAACCGCTCGATGCGGATGCCGCTGCGCCGGCACCTGGCGTACCAGAGGGCGCCCCAGTGCCCCAGACCGACGAGCAAGCGCCCGTCGCCACACCTCCGCCCGCCGATGCCGCGAGCGACGATCCATCCTCCTTGGCGGCCGCATCGCTCACTGCGTCGGCCGATGGGGAAGGTGCTGGCAAGGCCAGCCAGCCCGTAACGGATTTCGGACCGGCGCTCACCACCGTTACAACGCCACCGGTAGTGTCCAGCCCTACCGTCGAGCCACTGCCGTCCGGTGTCGAGCCCATACCGGCACCTGCGCAGGCCATTGCGCTGGCGCCCTTGACCGACACCTTCACCGACGCAAGCGGCGAAGACGGCCCCTATGCCCTGCCCCATGCCGTCGAGCCGCCCTACAGCCAGGTCGCCGCACACATCGAGCACACCCTGCTCGGTCTGCTCGACGACCTGAGCCTGCCGGAGCGCTACAAGGACCAGGCCCTGGCCATGCGCGAGCGGGTCGCCCGAGGCTTGAACTGGTACGAACTGATCCCGATCCTCGACGACCTCGCCGTGTTGATGCTGGCGGTCAACGACAGCGGCCAGCACGAGTTCGAAGCCTACCTGCAAGCGCTCAACGCCCGCTTGGAGGCCTTCCATGCCCACCTGCGCGACGCCAGCGCCGGGCATGCCGACCACCAGACGGCCGCGCGCCAGCTCGACAGCCAGTTGCGCGAACAGGTCGACGGTCTGCAGCACAGCGTGCAGGGCGCCCAGGACCTCGCCAGCCTCAAACAGGTGCTCGACAGCCGGCTAGAAGGCCTGCTCGGCACCCTCGACCAGCATCGGCAGGCCCGCGACCACCGCGAGCAGGACCTGGCCGAACGCCTGCAAGGCTTGGCCGCGCGCGTGGCGAGCATGGAGCAGGAAGCCCTCGGCTATCGCGAGCACCTCGAAGAGCAACGCCAGAAAGCCCTGGTCGACCCGCTCACCGGCCTGCCCAACCGCGCCGCCTGGAGCGAGCGCTTGACCCAGGAGATGCAAGCCTGGCAGACCCAGGGTGGCCACCTGTCGATGGCCATCCTCGACCTCGACCATTTCAAGCGCATCAACGACGGCTACGGCCATCTGGCCGGCGACAAGGTGCTGAAACTGGTGGCCAACGTGCTGCGCAAGCGCCTGCGTGGAAGCGACTTCATGGCCCGTTTCGGTGGCGAGGAATTCGTCCTGCTGATGCCGCAGACCCCGCTGGAGCAAGCTACCCGGCAACTGGAAAGCCTGCGTGCGGCGGTCGAAGCCTGCCCGTTCCACTTCAAGGGCGAGCCGGTCACCATCACCACGTCGATCGGTTGCAGCGTGTTCCGCTCGGGGGAGTCGGGCGAAGCGGTGCTGGGCCGCGCCGACAAGGCGCTGTACCGGGCCAAGGCGCAAGGCCGCAACCGCGTGGAACAAGGCTGAGCGACGCGCAGGCTTGCGCTATGCTAGTGCGCCCTGACCTCTGCAGACCTACGCCAAGCCATGAAAGCCCTGTTCACCTCCCTGCTGCTCCTGCTGCTGGCCGGTTGCTCCACCGGCCTGCGCATCGACCGCGACCACGTCTCGGCGAACCAGGACAACCGTATCCAATTCGTCGTCCTGCACTACACCAACGCGTCCCTGGAGCGCTCGCTGGCGCTGCTGACCCACGGCGAAGTCAGCAGCCACTACCTGATCGGCGACGGCCCGGCCACGGTCTACCAGCTGGTCGACGAAAGCCGCCGCGCCTGGCACGCCGGCGACAGCCAGTGGGACGGCCGCACCTGGCTCAACTCCACTTCCATCGGCATCGAGATCGTCAACCCGGGTTTCACCGACACGCCCCAGGGCCGCGTCTGGCACCCCTACAGCGAAGCGCAGATCCAGTCGCTGATCGCACTGCTCAAGGACATCGTCAAGCGCAATGGCATCCAGCCGCGCTACATCGTCGGGCATAGCGACATCGCGCCGTTGCGCAAACAGGATCCGGGGCCGCTGTTCCCCTGGAAGCGCCTGGCCGACGCCGGCCTCGGCGTCTGGCCCAACGCCAATGCGGTAGCCCAGCAGCAGGCCTGGTTCGCCAGCAACCCGCCATCGATCGTCTGGTATCAGCAGCAACTGGCCCGCTTCGGCTATGCCGTGTCGCAGACCGGCGAGCTGGACGAGGCCACCCGCCACGTGCTGGCCGCCTTCCAGATGCGCTTCCGTCCGCAACGCTTCGACGGCCAGCCCGACGCGCAGACCGCCGCCATGCTGCAGGTGCTCAACCGCATGCGCTGAGGTGCGATGTTGCGAGGATGAGGTGCAAGGGCCTATGCCTACCCGCTCAGCGGGTTCATCGGCCTAGTCGCCCGTGTCGGCGGTTGGGTTGGGTCAGGGTCGAACGAGGGGGTCATAGGTGGGGCCCCTTGCGGCCCCACCCTTCACTTCAGACCGGCAATGCCATATAGAACTGGGTGCCCTGGCCGGGCCGCGAAAACACGCCCATGCGCCCGCCGTGCAACTGCACGATTTCCTTGCACAGGGCCAGGCCCAGGCCTGCGCCACCTTTCTTGCGCCCCACCTGCACGAACGGCTCGAAGATCCGTCCTTGCTGGCCATAGGCGATGCCCTCGCCGCTGTCCTCGACGCTGATGATCACCCGCTCGGCATGCCGCCGCGCGTGCAGGCGAATGTGCCCATCGCTCGGGGTGTGGCGGATGGCGTTGTGCAGCAGGTTGTCCAGCACCCGGTCGAGCTGGCCGACGTCGGCCTGGATGCGCGGCAACGGCAGCTCCATGTCGATCACCAGTTCGATGCGCTTCTCGCTGGCCGACGCCGCGAAACGCTCGTGCGCGCGCGCTAGCAGGGTTTCGACGTCGCACGGCGCCACGTCCAGCTTCTGCAAGCCGTTCTGGTAGCGGGAGAAATTCAACAGGTCGTTGATCAGTTGGGTCAGGCGCTGCATTTCTTCGCCGATGGTGTCGAGCAGATCGCTCTCGCGGGTATTGGCAGGGAACTTGATGCGTTCGCGGAACAGGCCGAAGGCCATGTGCATGCCGGTGATCGGCGTGCGCAGCTCATGGGAGGCACGCAGCACGAACTCGCTGCGCACCCGTTCGAAGGCGCGCTGCTCGGTCACGTCGCGCAGCACCATGACCGCACCAAGAATCGGTCCTTGCGGGTGGCTGACCGGGGTCAGGCTGTAGCTGAGCAGGCGCGTGTCTTCGTCGACCTCGAAACTCAGGTCGTCAGGCGGCCGGTCCAGGTTGCCGCCACGCAGCACCTGGCGCAGTTGCTGTTGCAGCTCGGGGCGCTCCAGCGCCTCTTCCAGCGGGGTGCCGATACGGCTGCTGTCCCAACCCAGCTGGCGTTGGGCGACGGGGTTGAGGTGCGCCAGGCAGCCCTGCGGGTCGATGATCAGCAAGCCGTCGTCGATGCTGTCGAGCACCGCCTGCAAGCGTTGCTGGCCGGCCAGCAGTTCGTCGATGTTGGTGGCCTGGTGCTTGCGCAGGGCATCGGCCATGAGGCCGAAGCGGCGGGTCAACTGGTGCATCTCGCTGCCCTGGGCGATCGGCAGGGTCACATCGAAATTGCCGCGCCCGACCTGATCGGCCGCGCGCGCCAGGGCCTCGATGGGCAAGCCGAAGCGCCGGGCGATGCTGTGCGCCGTAATGAACCCCAGCACCAGCACGGCCAGGCCCATCAGGCCCAGCACGCCACCGACCAACCAGGCCTGGTCGTGGTTGCGCTCTTCGCTGCGGTCGATTTCGTCCAGGGCCTTGTTGCTGGACGCGATCAGGCTGCGCCGCACGCCGTCGAAGGCCATGCCCAACGGCTGTTCCAGCCCCATCTCACGCGATGGCGTGGTGCTCTGCCGGTAGGCCTCGATAAAGCTCAGGTAGCTACTGCGGATCTGCTCCAGGCCGCTGCGCTCGCCGCCTTCCTGTAAACCCTGGTCCACCAGCTGCTGGAATTGCGTTTGCAGGTCGCCAAGGCTTTCCCGGTTGGGCGATTCGTCGAGGATCTGGCTCAACTGCTCGCCCAGGTTCTGCCGCAGTTTCACGCCCAGCTCCAGGACATGGCGGGTGTCGCTCAGCAGGCGCTCCTGCACCGAGGCCATCTGCACCACGCTCACCAGCCCCAGAAACAGGCCCAGCAGCGCCACGGTGATCAGCGCCGAGATGCTGAGGAACATCCGTGTGCGCAACTTCATGGTCCACTTCACAGGTTGTACTGCTTGCGCTTGCGGTACAGCGTCGAGGCATCGATGCCCAGGGTCTTGGCTGCCTGATCGAGGGTATCGCTGGTAGCCAGCACCGCGCCGATGTGCGCCCGCTCCAGCTCGTCCAGGCTCAAGGCGGCGCCCACGCGCGGTGCGTTGCCCGTGGGCTGCTCGCCCATCCCCAGGTGGCTGACCTCGACCCGCTCCTGCGGGCAGATGATGCTGGCGCGCTCGATGACGTTGCGCAGCTCGCGGATGTTGCCCGGCCAGCGGTAGTTGAGCAGCGCCGCGCGGGCTTCGTCGGAGAAGCCGCGGGCCGGGCGCGAGTAGTCCTTGACGAAGCGCGCCAGGAAGCGCTCGGCCAGGGTCAGGATGTCTTCGCTGCGTTCGCGCAGCGGCGGCAGGTGCAGGGTGATGACGTTCAGGCGGTACAGCAGGTCTTCGCGGAAGCGCCCTTCGCGCACCATCTCTTCGAGGTTGAGGTTGGTCGCGGCCAGAATGCGCACATCGGCGCGGCGGGTGACCGGGTCGCCTACGCGTTCGTATTCCTTGTCCTGGATGAACCGCAGCAGCTTGGGTTGCAGGGTCAGCGGGAAGTCGCCGATCTCGTCGAGGAACAAGGTGCCGCCGTCGGCCTGGTTGACCCGGCCCAGCGTGCTCTCGCTGGCGCCGGTGAACGCGCCGCGGCTGTGGCCGAACAGTTCGCTTTCCATCAGTTCTGCGGTCAACGATGGGCAGTTGATGGTCACGCACGACTTGCGCGCGCGCTTGCTCCAACCGTGGATGGCACGGGCCAGCTCGCCCTTGCCGGTGCCCGACTCGCCCAGGATGAGGATGTTGGCGTCGGTGATGGCCACCTGACGTGCGGTTTCCAACACCACCATCATGGCCGGGCTGTGCGAGTCGAGACCGTCTTTGGGCTTGCGCACCTCGCCTTCCAGCGCTTCCAGGCGCGCCGACAGCTGACGCACTTCCAGTTGTTTGGCAGTGGCCAGACGCAGTTGGTCAGGGCTACAGGGTTTGACCAGGTAATCGGCAGCGCCGGCCTGGATGGCATCGACGGCAGTGTCGATGGCCGAGTGGGCGGTGACGATCACCACGCGCATCCACGGCGCTTGGATACGCATCTGCGCCAGCACGTCCAAGCCGTTGTCTTCGCCTAGACGCAAGTCGAGGAAGCACAGGTCGAACACTTGGCGCTGCAATAAGGTTTCGGCCTGCGACGCGCTATTGGCGGTGGCGACGCTGTACCCCTCATCCTCAAGGCAGTAGCGGAAGGTACGCAGGATGGCGGATTCGTCGTCCACCAGCAGAATGCGGCCTTGGTTATCCGGGGCGGATTCCATGTTTCCTACGCTCCTTTGGGAATAGTCAGACTTAGTGTCGGAAATATAGGGCAAGTTGCATGGTCTTTTTCTGACGTATGCGGAGTTTGCAATGCTAGCCGGTTGCCCGTGTGTTGGCTAACTCATTGAAAAATTAAAGGTTTTCAACAGTTTCCACCGATGGCATGGCAGTTGCGCCATTCGCCGGTTCGAAAATATTTAGAAACGACAGGAGATTTACATGAAGCGCGCCCCTTTCGCCCTCCTCGCCATCGGCCTGCTGGCCAGCGCCACTGTATTCGCCGACCCCGTGCAAAACGCCCGGCTTGAAGGCAGCGTGCAGACGGCGCTGTCGCTCAACCGCGTGTTGAATCCTTTCAGCATTCAGGTCGCCATAGACGGAGAGCAGGCGCGCCTGACCGGCGAAGTCGAAAACGAGGTCGAGCGTGGCTTGGCTGAGCGCGTGGCATTGGCCACCAAGGGCATCGCCCAGGTCGACAATCAATTGAAGGTCAACCCGGAACTGGTCGAACACCCGCTCGAAGCCCGCGCCTATGCCCAACGCCTGGACGACGCGACCCTGGCGGCCATGGTCCGCGCGCGCCTGGTGTGGAGCCGAGTGACGGAAAAAGCGCCGATCGAAGTCGAAAGCCGTGACGGTGTAGTGACCTTGCGCGGTCGGGTGGCCAGCGCCGAGGCCAAGGAACTGGCCGGGGTGGTGGCCCGTACCACCGAAGGCGTGCACCTGGCCAACAACCTGGTCAGCCTCGACAGCGCCGCCATGGCCGAAGCGCGCAACGCTCCGGTCGATGCTTCCTCCGGGCCACAGCCCAGCGACAGTTGGATCATCGACAAGATCCAGAGCAGCTACCGCTTCAGCCGCAACCTCGACGGCGCGACCATCCGCGTAGTGAGCGAGGAAGGCATGGTGCGGTTGTCGGGCGATGTCGTCAGTCAGGCACTGAAGACCGTAGCGGTCGATATCGCCCGGCAAATCGTCGGTGTGCGCGGTGTGGATGCCGACATGTTGAAGGTGGCGACCAAGGTCGAAGGCTGAGCCGTGCAGAATGCACGTGCAAAATGCACGACCCCCAGGGGGGTATCGTGCAGGATACATTCTCGGGAACTTTTCGGAAGTAGGTTAAGTTATTGATTTATAAGTAAATTATTTGTTTTCAAAAGCTGGCATGCAGGCTGCAATCATCTGGATACGTTCGAAAAGAAAAATTCAGCAGGAGCAGCCGGCATGACTCGCCAGACCACCCACACCAAGCAGACCGCCAACACCTTGCCCATGGGCAAGCTCCTGCTGCTCGGCGTCGCGCTGGTGCTGACGGTGGTCGCCGGCCAGTTCTACCACAGCGTGCAGACAGCCCGCCTGGCCGATCAGGTCGCCGCGCAAACCGCTTTGCTCGCCAAGATTCAGGCCACTCGCACCCAGTCGCTGGTACAGGCTGCCGAGACGCCGACCCAAGCACCGCAAGCCAAGGCTTCGCCTGCCACCATCGACACCGTAGTGCCTCAGGAACGTTGGGTCTTTTAAGGCCTGACTCACTGATCTCATAAAGACAGATAGGAGAATCACCATGCTGAGTTGGGCCATTACCTTCCTGATCATCGCCATCATTGCCGGTTACTTCGGTTTCGTAGCAGTCGCTGGCGCCGCCACAGGTATCGCGAAGATCCTGTTCATCCTCTTCCTGGTGCTGTTCGTCGCTTCGTTCTTCTTCGGCCGGGGTCGTGGCCGTCCATGAACGCCCTGCTCAAGCGCACGCTGGCCGTTGCTCTGCTGATGGGTAGCGGCTCGGCCGCATTCGCGGCCAACGATGGCCAGGTGTACACGAATCAGCTGCTGGGCTCGGATGCCAAGTACCGCGAAGCTTGGCAGGATGCCATCGACGGTAAGGAGCGGTTGCCCGATTGGGTGATCAACCTGTCGGGCACCACGCAGCAACAGATGTCGGCCATGACTGAAGATGGTGACAAGTATCTGGTGGGTTCGCTTTGCGAAACCCAAGACACTTGTGCCTCGAAACGACTGGTCGCAGCGTTCAGCTGGGACAAGGAAGAGGCGTACGGCCTGCTGGTCGAAGGGCCTAAGGCCGTGTCGCCAAGCAACGAGGTCAACTACCGCTGGATCGGCAAGCCCGACGACGGCATGAAAGCTCTGTTGCGCGAACAGCTTTGAATAGGGAGGTAATCGCCGGCCCGCAGGCGGCGATTGCACGTTGTAATCAATTGGAAGCGGAACTTCCTTAACGTTTCGGCTTCCATGATGCGCCGCACCGACGAGGCGCGGCACATGACCAGGGGGTCGGGCTGTTCTGGCGGTAGCTGAGCCGGAGTGGCCTAGGGGTACAGGGAGTACCTCCGTAAAGGGCCGGGTCAGGAAAGGTAGCATCGGACGGTTCAGGTCAATGCCATGGGCAGGCCTGACCTCCGAAGCTCCGATAATCGACATACAGCCACTCATTCTCATTGAGTCCTAGCGTGGAAAACGCCTGACCAGGCATATTTTTCCTGCCGCACATCGATTTTTTTCGTGCCATTCGCATCCCTCCTTGCACGACTTGACGACCATTCGGATTGTCGAACAAGCGCCGTACGCTTTCCGCCACCTCGCCTGAACGGTCGCCATGCGACTCTTCATCCTTGTTCGGTTATCCGAACAGCCCTCGCAACGTCCTTCGAAAAGCCGATTTTCGAGCACATTTCTTTATGCCGATTCGGCATGGGGTAGTCGTTTCCGGCATTAGACTGGCTTGCCCTGCGTGGCAATAGTTGCGGCCTTTTCGCGGGAGCGAGCCACGACCCGGCCGCCTGCGGTGATCTTTCATGGAGCCCGCCCAACGGAGCAGCAGCTTACTCGTGACCCAGCCAGATGGCTCTGGCACGGGTGTTTCCAGCCGGCGCCCATGTCCACTACAACAAAGGGTAACGACATGAAGAAGGCAAAACTGAGCCTTGCCTGGCAGATCGTCATCGGTCTGGTGCTAGGTGTTGCGATCGGCGCGGTGCTGAACCATTTCAGTGCAGAAAAGGCATGGTGGATCAGCAACGTCCTGCAACCGGCCGGTGACATCTTCATTCGCCTGATCAAGATGATCGTGGTGCCGATCGTGGTCTCCTCGCTGATCGTCGGCATCGCAGGCGTGGGCGACAGCAAGAAGCTCGGCCGCATCGGTCTGAAGACCATCCTCTACTTCGAAGTCGTCACCACCCTGGCCATCGTGGTCGGCCTGGTGCTGGCCAACGTCTTCCACCCGGGCGCCGGCATCGACATGAGCACCCTGGGCACCGTGGACATCTCCAAGTACCAGGCCACGGCGGCCGAAGTGCAGCACGAGCATGCCTTCATCGAGACCCTGCTCAACCTCATCCCGTCGAACATCTTTGCCTCCCTGATGCGTGGCGAGATGCTGCCGATCATCTTCTTCTCGGTGCTGTTCGGCATGGGCCTGTCGAGTTTGCCGAGCGACCTGCGCGAACCGCTGGTACGCACCTTCCAGGGCGTGTCGGAAACCATGTTCAAGGTCACCCACATGATCATGAACTACGCCCCCATCGGCGTCTTCGCCCTGATCGCGGTGACGGTGGCCAACTTCGGCTTCGCCTCCCTGCTGCCGCTGGCCAAGCTGGTGGTGCTGGTGTACTTCGCCATCGCCTTCTTCGCCTTCATGGTGCTGGGCTTGGTGGCGCGCCTGTTCGGCTTCTCGGTGATCAAGATCATGCGCATCATGAAAGACGAGCTGATCCTGGCCTACTCCACCTCCAGTTCGGAAACCGTGCTGCCGCGGGTGATCGAGAAGATGGAGGCCTACGGTGCGCCGAAGTCGGTGTGCAGCTTCGTGGTGCCTACCGGCTACTCGTTCAACCTCGACGGCTCGACCCTGTACCAGAGCATCGCCGCGCTGTTCATCGCGCAGCTGTACGGCATCGACTTGTCGATCGGCCAGCAACTGCTGCTGGTGCTGACCCTGATGGTCACCTCCAAAGGCATCGCCGGCGTGCCGGGTGTGTCGTTCGTGGTGCTGCTGGCGACCCTGGGCAGCGTGGGCATTCCATTGGAGGGCCTGGCCTTCATCGCCGGTGTCGACCGCATCATGGACATGGCGCGTACCGCCTTGAACGTGATCGGCAACGCCCTGGCTGCGCTGGTCATCGCCCGTTGGGAAGGCATGTACGACTCGGCCAAGGGCGAGGCGTACTACAACTCGCTGCCGCACATGGCCGGCAAGTCGGCCGCGGCCGGCGCCGCCACCCGCTCTTCGCAGGCGGTCAAGCAGTAAGCGCACCTGCGCGGGTTCGCCCGCGCCCTGAAAGCCCCGCTGGGTCGCCACAGCGTTCACTCACCTGAACCGTGACGCCCCACCGGGGCTTTCTCGTGTCCATGCAGATCACGCCGGTTACCTGCCCCGGTGGCGGCGACGACTGCGCTATGATGCGCACTTTTTCCAGGGAGACTCGCAAATGCTCAACGGCCTGTGGCTCGGCTTTTTCCTGGTAGGCGCCGTCTCTGCCTTGGGGCAGTGGCTGATCGGCGGTAACGCCGGTATCTTCGCGGCCATGGTGGAAAGCATCTTCGCCATGGCCAAGCTGTCGGTCGAGGTGGTGATCCTCATGTTCGGCACCCTGACCCTGTGGCTGGGCTTCCTGAAGATCGCGGAAAAGGCCGGCATCGTCGAATGGCTGGCCAAGGTGCTCGGGCCATTGTTCGCCCGGCTCATGCCGGACGTGCCCAAAGGCCATCCGGCGCTGGGCCTGATCACCATGAACTTCGCCGCCAACGGCCTGGGCCTGGACAACGCTGCCACGCCCATCGGCCTGAAGGCCATGCGCGCCCTGCAGGAGCTCAACCCCAGCAGCACCACGGCGAGCAACGCGCAGATCCTCTTTCTGGTGCTCAACGCCTCCTCGCTGACCCTGCTGCCGGTGACCATCTTCATGTACCGCGCCCAGCAAGGCGCGCCCGACCCGACCCTGGTCTTCCTGCCCATTCTGCTGGCCACCAGCATTTCCAGCCTGGTGGGCCTGCTGTCGGTGGCGGTCATGCAGCGCCTGCGCCTGTGGGACCCGGTGGTGCTGGCCTACATGATCCCCGGGGCCTTGCTGCTGGGCGGTTTCATGGCCTTTCTC
Organism: Pseudomonas sp. UBA6562; assembly: GCF_002434265.1. Lineage (GTDB taxonomy): Bacteria > Pseudomonadota > Gammaproteobacteria > Pseudomonadales > Pseudomonadaceae > Aquipseudomonas. Next base: position 997,693 of record NZ_DJJS01000006.1, read on the forward strand.
GGCACCCTGTCGGCCGCGGCGTTGGCCAGCCTGTCGTCGATCCTGGGCAACCTCACGCTGTTCGGGGTGATCGTCACCTTCCTGGTGGTCGGCGCGTTGAAACGGGTGCAGGTGTACGAGGTGTTCGTCGAAGGCGCCAAGGAGGGCTTCGACGTGGCCAAGAGCCTGCTGCCGTATCTGGTGGCCATGCTGGTGGCGGTCGGCGTGCTGCGCGCTTCCGGCGCTCTGGAACTGGCCTTGGACGGCATCCGCCATGCGGTCGGCTGGCTGGGCCTGGACACGCGTTTCGTCGACGGCCTGCCGACGGCGCTGGTCAAGCCGTTCTCCGGCAGCGCGGCACGGGCGATGATGATCGAGACCATGCAGGCTCAAGGTGTCGATAGTTTCCCGGCCCTTGTGGCCGCGACCATTCAGGGCAGTACGGAAACCACCTTCTACGTGCTGGCAGTGTATTTCGGCGCGGTCGGCATCCAGCGCGTACGCCATGCCGTGGGCTGCGCCCTATTGGCCGAGTTGTGCGGCGTGGTGGCGGCGATCTGCGTGTGCTACTGGTTCTTCGCCTGAGCGTCCGCGACCACCCTGAAGCGCAACACGCCGATCACCTGACCGTCTTCGGTCAGTACCCGCACCTGCCAGCGACCGACCGGGTCGGGCGGGAAGTTCTGCTTGTGGCTCCAGGCGCGGTAGCCTTCCTTGCGCCCGCCGCGGATGTCCAGGGCGATGCGGTCGACCTCTTTGCCGTCCTTTTGCCACACATGGTAGATGCGCTCGTTGAGGCCGCGTGGCGCGTTGATCGAGGTGTAGGCATACAGGCCATTGCCGCCAATGCGGCTGGCCGGCACTTCCTTGAGCGAGTCGCCCGGCTCGCGGTTGTTGACCTGGGTGCTGACCGCCACCTCGGTCATCCACAAGGTCGCCGGCGGCACCCAGGAGCGCAGCATCCAACCGCCGCCACCCACCGCCAGGGTGATCAGCACCAAGGCCACGCCATTGCGCCAGTTGTTGATCGGGAAGCTGCTGACCAGGCTGGGGAACGACAGCGCCATGGCCGCCACCAGGGCCAGCTTGAAGCTCTGCGCGGTGGTCAGGTGCAGGATGATCGGCAAGGCGGTGAGCAGGGCGGCGAACAGCGTCAGCATGTGCAGCGCCATGAACAGCCAGCGCCGCGGCGCCAACCAGCGGTAGTACAGCGGGTCGACGATCGAGATCAGCCCCGCCGCCCCCAGCAGCCCGGTGAAGACCGACTGGCCGCTGTTCCAGGTGGTGGTGACGAAGAAGAACGGCAGCACGAAGAACAGGCTTTCCTGGTGGATCATCTGCGTCGCGTAGCGCAGCAGCGGCTGCGGGATCTCGCGCTTGAACAGGCGCGCGAAGAGCTTGGTCAGGCTGTTCTCCAGCATCAGCCAGACCCAGCTGACCAGCAGCACGATGGCGATCCAGCTCGCCAGGCTGGCTTGGCGGTCGACCAGGATGAAGCTGCCGATACCCGACAGGAAACCACCCAGGGCAATCACGCCGGGGTAGCGTTTGAGCAGCTCGATGATGCGTTGCACGAGGCGAGGAATGGGCAGCATGGGTTAGTGACAAGACCCCGAAAGAAGAGCTGCGTCGGCGCGGGTGCCGACGCTGGCCGAAGGATAGCGCCGAATCATCGTTGCCGTGTAGCGCCAGTAGGGCGAGGCGCCGGTTGGCGTCGCCGACGGCGCAGCAGGCCGATGGCCAGAACCGGTACCAGGATCAAGGCCAGCAGCAGGCCGATCCAACCGTATAGCCCGTCGTACCCCAGCAGCGGCTGTTCGATGCGCAGATAGCCCGGCGACTTGAGCAGTTGCGCCAGCGCGGCGTTGGCCTCCTTGAGGCTGACCTTGCGCAGCGCGGCGATCGGGTCTTTGTAGCGACCGTCTTCATAGTTGTTGAGCCCGCCCCAGTAGTAGTCGGCCAGTGCGCTGTTGCCCTGGGTGGTCCAACTTTCCCGGGCGATGGCCGCTTCCTTGATGCGGGCGAAGGTGGCGGGGTCGAGCCCATCCTTGCGCAGTTGCTCGAACAACGACTCGAAGGCGCGTACGGCCGCGTCGACGTCGTCGCGCTCCAGGTCTGCGGTAAGGCTGAGCATGCCGCTGTCGCCATAGCTCTCGCGTTTGACCGAGGGGCCGTAGGACAGCCCATGGCGCAGGCGCAGTTGCTGGTACAGCGCCCAGTCCAGGTAACGCGACAGCAGCTCCAGGGTCTGGTCATGCTCGGTGTCGAGCACAGGTTCGATGAACAGCCAGCTGAGCTTGGCGGTATCGCCCAGCCAGCCCCGGTTGAGCGTGCGTCTGGCCTCGGCCCGATGGGTGATGGTGTCCAGATCGCGGCGCTCGCCGGGCTCGGTGGCCGGCAGTTCGGCGAAGGTGCGTTCGAGGTAGGCGGGCAGCAGCTTGTCCAGGCCGCCGACGACGATCAGGGTCATGTTGTTGGCGGCGTACCAGTGCGCGCGTGCCTGTACGACCTGCTCCAGGCTGAAATCGGTGACGTCGGAGCGTTCCGGGCATTTGAGGCCCAGTTCCTGCGCCACCTGCTCGGTGGCGCGCTGGCCGATGTCCTGGCGGTCCAGCCAGCGTTGCAGGTGGCCGTAATGGCCGCCGTCTTCGCGTTCGATGATGGCTTTGGCCGTGGCCAGCGCCTTGGCGTCGATGCGCGTGTCGCGCACGATCGCCAGCAGCAGGTCGAGCACCTTGCGCTGGTTGCGCGCCGGGGCCTCGATGACGAAGGTGGTGTCGGCGCTGCTGGTGAAGGCGTTCCATTCGCCGCCCAAGGCCTGCAGACGCTCTTCCAGGCCGCCTTCGCTGGAGTCGTCGATGCCGCTGAACAGCAGGTGCTCGATCAGGTGCGGCAGCTCGCGCTGCTCGCAAGGGAAGTCGTCCAGGCCTACGCCGACCACCAACCGGATCGACACGTGGTCGCGCTCGTATCCCGACTTCAGTACCACCTGCAGGCCGTTGGGCAACAAGTAGCCTTCGACCTTGGAGCGGTCGAGCGCCAGTGACGGCAAGGCGGCGAGCAACAGGCAGACGAACATCAGGTAACGCATGGGCAGGTCCGGCACTCTCCGAGATGAGCGGGTTCAGGCTTGACGGGGCTCCTCGGCCTCGTTGTCGAGCAGCAGCCCGCCGGTGTCCGAGCCGCCCAGTACCACATAGGCACTGCTGCAGAACAAAGAGTTCAAACGCTTCATGTCGGCGATCAGCTCCAGGTGCAGCGAGCTGGTCTCCAGGCTTTGCACCACCTTGCGCTGCAAACGGCTGACGTGGGCGTGGGCCAAACGCCGTTCCTGGGCGCGGAAGCGGCGCTTTTCGCGCAGCAGCAGGCGCGCACTTTCCGGGTCGGCGCTGAAGAACACCGAGAGGCCCAAGCGCAGGTTGGCCAACAACTGTTCCTGCAGGCCGGTCAGCTCGTCCAGGCCCACGGCGGAGAACTCGCGGCGCTGGCTGGTCTTCTGCTGCTGGACCTTGCGCAGCATGCGTTCGATCAGGTCGCTGGAGAGCTTGAGGTTGATCGCCAGCTCGATGATTTCGGCCCAGCGCCGATTGTCGTGCTCGCTGAGGTCTTCGCGGGTCATCTGCGCCAGGTACAGCTTGATGGCGCTGTACAGCGCGTCGGCGTCCTCGCCCAGGGCCCGCACGCGCTGGGCCATGGCCGGCTGGGTGCCGCGCAGCGCACCGAGCATGGCGGTCAACAGGTTGTCGACGATGTCGCCCAGGCGCAGGGTTTCCCGCGCGGCGTTGGCCAGGGCCAGGCTGGGCGTCTCCAGGGCGGACGGGTCGAGGTGGCGCGGCAGGGTCTGGCTATCGCCGTTGTCCTGCTCGGGGAGCAGGGTGTCGCAGATGCGCTCCATGTACTTCACCGTGGGCAGCATCAGCAGGCAGCGCAGGGTGTTGTAGAGCAGATGGAAGCCGATCACCAGTTCCTGGGCGCTGTAGCTCAGGCTGTCCATCCAGCTCACCAGCGGGTTGAGCACGGGAATGATCAGCACCAGGCCGATCAGCTTGTACAGCAGGCTGCCCAGGGCCACGCGGCGCCCGGCGGTGTGCTGCATGCGCGCACTGATGAAGGCCAGCAGGCCGCTGCCGATGTTGGCGCCGACCACCAGGCCGATGGCCACCGGCAGGCTGATCAGCTCGGAGCCGGCCAGGGTCGCGGTCAGCAACACGGCGGCCAGGCTGGAGTAGGAGATCATCGCGAACAGCGCGCCGACCAGGGCGTCGAGCAGGATGTCGCCGGTCAGCGAGGCGAACAGCACACGCACCCCTTGCGCCTGGGTGATGGGCGCTGCGGCCTGCACGATCAGCTCCAGCGCCAGGATGATCAGCCCCAGGCCAATGGCCACGCGGCCCATCTGGCCGATGCGCGTCTGCTTGCGCGACAGGAAGAAGATCACCCCGACGAAGATCAGCAGCGGCGACAGCCACGACAGGTCGAAGGTCAGCACCCGGGCCATCAGCGCCGTGCCGACGTCGGCGCCGAGCATGATCACCAGCGCCGGGGTCATGGCCATCAGGCCTTGGCTGACGAACGAAGTGACCAGCATCGCCGTGGCGTTGCTGCTCTGCACCATGGCCGTGACCACGATGCCGGCGATGAACGCCAACGGACGTTTGTCCATGTTCTGGCCGATCACCCGGCGCAGGTTGGAGCCGTACACCCGCAGGATGCCGGTGCGCACGATGTGCGTGCCCCACACCAACAGGGTGACGGCCGATAGCAGGTTGAGCAGGGTCAGCATGGGCAAGCCCCCCTTCGAGCGATGCCCTGAGCGGGCCAATGGATGACGCGGTGAGCCTGGCCCTGGACGGGCGGTTCTGGCAGGTCTCACTCAAGCTGTAGTTGCCGTGGGCAATGGCTGCCAGCTTGGCACGGCTGAAATATATTTGAAACATTTGCGGCTGTGGAAGCCGCACGGCAGCGGCCGGCGCGCCGGCATGCCCTCAGCCCAGGCATGTCGGCGCGGGAAGGGCGTCTCAGAGGCTGCCGAACAGCGGGAAGATGCCCATCAGCAGCGCGGCGAACAGGATGCACAGGCACACCAGCACGGCCCACTTCAGGGTGAAGCGCTGGTGGTCCCCGAACTCGATGCCGGCCAGGGCCACCAACAGGTAGGTGGAAGGCACCAAGGGGCTGAGCAGGTGCACGGGCTGGCCGACGATCGACGCACGGGCCATTTCCACCGGGCTGATGCCGTAGTGGCTGGCCGCCTCGGTCAGTACCGGCAGCACGCCGTAGTAGAAGGCGTCGTTGGACATGAAGAAGGTGAACGGCATGCTCACGATCGCGGTGATCACCGCCAGGTACGGCCCGAGCGCCTCGGGAATGACCGCCAGCAGGCTCTTGGACATCGCCTCGACCATGCCGGTCCCGGACAGGATGCCGGTGAAGATGCCCGCCGCGAAGATCAGCCCGGTCACCGCCAGCACGCTGCCGGCATGGGCGGCGATGCGGTCTTTCTGCTGTTGCAGGCAGGGGTAGTTGACGATCATGGCGATGCTGAAGGCCACCATGAACAGCACCGGCAGCGGCAGGAGCCCGGCGATCAGCGCCACCATCAAGGCGGCGGTCAGCGCACCGTTGAACCACAGCAGCTTCGGCCGTCGCGCTTCGGGGAATTGCGAGACGCTGATGTCGCCGTGGTCGATGTCGTCGGTCGGCAGGCGCAGTTCGCCGAGCCGGGCACGTTCGCGCTTGCCGTAGCAGTAGGCGATGGCGAGGATCGCCAGCACACCGGCGGCCATGGCCGGAATCATCGGCACGAAGATGTCCGACGGGTCGACCTGCAAGGCGCTGGCCGCACGTGCGGTGGGTCCGCCCCACGGGGTCATGTTCATTACGCCACCGGCGAGGATGATCAGCCCGGCCATGATCCGCGGGCTCATGCCCAGACGGCTGTACAGCGGCAGCATGGCCGCGCAGCAGATCATGTAGGTGGTGGCGCCGTCGCCGTCGAGCGAGACCACCAGGGCCAGCACGGCGGTACCGACCGACACCTTCAGCGGGTCGCCCTTGACCAACGCGAGGATCTTGCGCACCGCCGGGTCGAACAGACCCGAGTCGATCATCAGCGCGAAATAGAGGATGGCGAACATCAGCATCACGCCGGTGGGCGCGAGCTTGCCGATGCCCTGCAGCATCATCGGCCCGATGTCGCTGGCGAAACCGCCGAACAGGGCGAACAGGATCGGCACCAGGATCAGGGCGATCAAGGCCGACAGGCGCTTGGTCATGATCAGGTACATGAAGGTGATGACCATGGCGAAGCCGAGGAAGGTCAGCATGGCGGTACTCCAGGCGTGGGGATGCGAACGGATAAGACGCGTCGGGTCAGCGCGGGACGGGCGGGGCCGGGAGTAGCGGAAGGGGAAATGCGGGCGCGTGGGCACGGAAGGACATCGGTATCACCATTTTATTGTTGTTGGAGTGGCCAGGCGCGCGGCCTTGGCGGACCGGTCTATGGCCGGTCATGGCGACATCCTAGGGGGCGAAGCTTTCAGCCAGCTTTCGCGCTGGGGACGGCGATGGAAGGTCGGCGCCACACGTGCGGCGCTCAAGGAGTGGGCTCAGGGCAGTTGCAGGCCGCCCGCGGCCTTGTGCAGCGCGCGCAGGTGGTCGCCGATCAGGCGGGTGTTGGCCTCGACCGCCGAGATCTCCTTGGCTCGGTCAGGGGAGAGCAGTGCGCGCACTTCCTTATCCAGGTTCGTGCTCAAGCGCAGCAGCTGGGCCTGGCGCTCGCCGGCGGTCTTCTCCAGGTAGGCACGTTCGGCCGGCTGCGGCAGGCCGTAACCCTGGGTGCCGAGCAGTTCCGCCGGGCGGCTGAGGAAACCGCTGTTGGCGAGCATCTGTTGCAGCACGTCGTTGGCGTTGTCGACCGAGCCGTCCTTCGACGTGCTGGCGTTGAGGTAACGCTGCTTCACCTCGTCCTGGGCCAGCAGCAGCTGGCGGCGCAGGCTGGCCTGCTCGAGCAGCAGCAGGGCCGCGCTGGTGCGCAGGTCGGCCTTGGGGAACCAGGCGCGGCGTTTTTCGGCGTCCTGGGCCAACCAGTCCTCGACGTTCGTCTGCGGCACCGGCAGCTGTTTGCGCAACACGTCGAACATGGCCTGGAAACGGTCGCGGTAGGAGTCGAAGCGGTAACCCAGACGCAGGGCGCGCTTCGGATCGTCGAGCACGCTGGTATCGGCCAGGCCACGGCCCTTGAGCACTTCCAGCAGGCCGTTGGGCATGATGCTGTCCAGGTCGTTGAGGCGCGGGTTGCCAGTGCCGCTACGCAATAATTTGAGCGACTCCACGGCGCAGTTGTTGGACAGGAAGTAATAGTTGCCGTCGTAGCTCCAGTGCATCTCGGCGGCCTGACGCACCAGGTTTTCCACTTCCGCGCGGCTCAGCTTCAGCGGCACGGAGGCCAGGCTGCGCAATTCGGTCTTGGTGTACTCGTCGATCACCTGGCCCAGCGGGAGCACGAACAGCCGCGATGGATAGTTGCCGACCAGGCCGTCCCAGCTCGACAGCTGGACGTCGTTGACGAAGGCGCGGTAAGACAGCACCAGATGCTGGTCGAGGTCCAGCCGGCAATCCGGGCCGCGTGGCCGGCCTGGGGCGCAGATGACCAGGCGCAGCATGCTGTGGCCCCAGCGGCTGACCCAGTTCTGGTTGGCCTCGGCCAGCAGGTAGTCGACCTCGTACACGCGCTCGGGGTCGATCTCGCCCAGGGGCTGGCGGGCGAAGTCGTTGCCGGCGTTGATGAAGGGCAGGCCCTTGGCGCAGGCGTCCTGTTTGGGCGCCCAGCCGAAGTGTTCGCGCAGGTAATGGTTCAGGGCCGGGCGGCGGCAGCCGTAGCTGGGGTCGAGGAGGAAGTACTCCATGTTGACCGCCACGAACTCCTTCGGGCTGCTCAGCTCGTAGGCATCCGGGCTGCGTACGTTCTGGCCATTCCTGTGTTCGCGCTCGCCGCGGCGGCCGACGTACTGCTGCCAGCCGGCGAGGTCGAGCAGGCGCGGGTCGTCGCTCAGGGTGAAGCGGCGCTCGGTCTGGCCGCGGCACTGCTCGGGCAGGCCGATCTTGCCCAGGCTGCCGAGCTGGCGTTGGCAACGGTTGAGCAGCGGACGTTCGGCAGCCGACCATAGACGGGCGCGGTCGTAGATATGGGTGAGTTCGTGCAGCACGGTGGCCAGCAACTCTTCGCGCACCGTGCCATGAGGGCGCTGGGTCTTCTGCGTGGCGGCGCTGCCGTCGACCAGGCCGGGCAATAGGCGCCGGTTCAGATCGAGGGTGTCGACCAGCGAGGCCTGCCCGTAGGCATCGGCCGGCATGTTCGCGCTCCAGCTGACGCGCACACGACGGTCGAGCTGCTGCCTGAAGCGTGGCGGCAGCTTGCTCAGGGCTTCGTCGAGCAGGATCTGGGTGGCCTGGCGCTGCGCGGCGTCGAGGCCGGCCTCTTGCAGCTCAAGGCGCAGGTCGGCCAGTACGGGCGTGCCCAGTAACGTCAGTGCGCAACCGAGAAGCCAGGCACGCACGCCCTTCACAGTGCCAGGATGGCTTCTGCGAGCACCTGGTCGCTGGCGCCGCGCGCCTCGGGCAGGCGTTCGCGCAGGGTGCCGAAGGCGGCTTCGAGCTGGGCGCCACGGATGTCGCCGTTGGTGGCGACGAAGCTGGCGGCGTCGTCGTGGGCCTCGCGCACGACCTTGGAGTCGCGGATCGAAGTGGTGGTGTCGGAGGTGAAGTCGATCGAACGGCCGAAGGCGCGGACGATGATGTTGCTGGTGGCCACCAGCGTTTGGGCCTGGGCCAGGTCGGCCAGCAGGAACAGCCCCAGGGTGGCGGCAATCAGCGGTTTACGCATGGAGCATCTCCAGAAAATACGGTGGAATCGAGGATGGAGTGTTGGACGAGGATTGCTCGCGCCAGTTCAAGGTCATTGGCAGATTGTGCGGGCCGGGCCTGGCGCAATGCCAGCAGCGCTGCTTCGAGGCGTGCGCCGCGTATCCGCCCGCCGCTGGCGACGAACGCCGCAGCATCGTCTCGGGCTTCGGACAACAGCTTGCGGTCGAAGGGGGCGGTGGTCAGTTGGCTCGTGCCGTAGCTGCCGATCACCAGCCCTTGAGTGGTGGTGTCGAAGGCAAAGGCGTGGGGCAGGGCCAGCAGGCAGAACAGGGCGAGTAGGTAACGCATGGGCGGTCTGGGCGGCGGCGGTTGAGCGGAAACGGTCGGTCTGCCGCACTGGCCTGGGCCGGCGCGGCGATGGCGACGCTACAGCGCGAGGATGGCCTGGGCCAGTTGCGCATCGCTGGCCTGCAGGCTTGGCGCCTGCTGGCGGATGAAGCCGAACGCGCTTTCCAGCTTGGCGCCACGGATCTCGCCTTGGCTGCCGACGAAGCTGGCGGCGTCGTCACGCGCGGCCTGCACGATCTTGTTGTCGCGTAGCGACGACGAAGCGTCGGACGTGGCGTGGGTGGATGCAGCGATGCCATCGACCACGGCGTCGGTGGTGACGATGAAGCTGGAAGCGTGGGCAGTGCCGGCCAGGGTGAGCAACAGCGCGGCGCCGAGCAGCGTTTTACGGGACATGGGATGAGACTCCTGACTAAGTCGAAGATCGATCTGCGTATCGGACGCTCGCAGTGGCCGTTAGGGTACGTCTGCAGCGGGGCTTTCTAGCAGAGGTATAACGGCAACGTAGCACATAGAGTTATTTCCAGATGTAAGCTAACTAGAACTGTACCTGTCTAAATAGAGATTTTTTAGACTGTACCTTTGGCAGCATTGATCGCTCTAGCCCGGCTTTTGGAATGAAAAAACCCGTCGCAGTTCCCTGCGACGGGTTTTTCGAAAGCGTTGCCGGCTAGCCGGCTAGCCAGGGTTCAACGCCAGAACGGCTTGCCCAGCTCTTCGTAACGTTGCGACTCGCTGATACCAGCGTCGGCCAGCAGGCGCGCGTCGAGACGGGCCAATTGACGACGACTGGACAGACGGCGCTGCCACAACATCAGGGTGGAAAAAGCACGCAGCGGCAGCGAGGCCTGGGCGTTGGAGGATTGTTCGAAAGCCAGATCGGAACTGAGTGTACGTTCCATGATGTCGTCCTTCCGCTTATGGCGGGATTAGATAGTGATTAACTGATGCCAATCATCCTCCTCCCGTGTCCAGAACAGTAGGTACAGTTCAGGTGTATTGCATGTGCTCAGTTAACTGTGAAATGCAGCTGTTGCACCTGAAAACGGCAGAACTGTACTGGTGTGCACTAACCCAGTGCAAAAGTCTCTTCTCAATGAGCGGTGCACTGCTAGCATTTGCCCTCAAAGCAGTACAGTAGGACAGTTCAATGAGATTTTTATAGGAACAGTTTTCAAAAAAACAAAACCCGTCGGCCATGCCGTCTACAACCACGGCACAGCAGACGGGTTCGTCGTTCCCAGAGGCTTATACGGCGAGCATGCGTCCACCCTCTTCGAGGTTTTCATGCCAGCTCAACGCCTCGCGCAGAATGTGCGGCGTATGTCCGCCACGCGCGCAGGCACGGGTGAAGTAGTCGTCCAGAGCAGCGCGATAGTCCGGGTGCACACAGTTGTCGATGATGACCCGCGCCCGCTCACGCGGTGCCAAGCCACGCAGGTCGGCCAGGCCTTGTTCGGTGACCAGGATGTCGACATCGTGCTCGGTATGGTCGACATGGCTGACCATCGGCACCACGCTGGAAATGGCGCCGCCCTTGGCGATCGACTTGGTGACGAAGATGGCCAGGTGCGCGTTGCGGGCGAAGTCCCCCGAACCACCAATGCCGTTCATCATCCGCGTGCCGCATACGTGAGTGGAATTGACGTTGCCGTAGATGTCGAACTCCAGCGCCGTGTTGATCCCGATGATGCCCAGGCGCCGCACCACTTCCGGGTGGTTGGAAATCTCCTGCGGGCGCAGCACTAGCTTGTCCTTGTAGCGCTCCAGATTGCCGAACACATCCGCGTTGCGCCGTTCGGACAGGGTGATCGAGCTGCCGGAGGCGAAGCTCAGCTTGCCGGCGTCGATCAGGTCGAAGGTGGAGTCCTGCAGCACTTCGGAATACATGGTCAGGTCTTCGAAGGGCGAGTCGATCAGACCACACATCACCGCGTTGGCGATGCTGCCGATGCCGGCCTGCAGCGGACCGAGGCGGTTGGTCATGCGTCCGGCGTCCACTTCCTGCTTGAGGAAGGCGATCAGGTGGTCGGCGATGCCTTGGGTTTCCTGGTCCGGCGGCAGCACGGTGGACGGCGAGTCGGGCTGGTTGCTGATGACGATGCCGACGATCTTCGCCGGGTCGATGGGGATGGCGCGGCTGCCGATGCGGTCGTCGACCTTGACCAGCGGAATCGGCGTGCGGGTGGGCCGATAGGTCGGAATGTAGATGTCGTGCAGCCCCTCCAGGTTGGGGTTGTGCGACAGGTTGATCTCGACGATCACGCGCTTGGCGAAAATGGCGAAGCTGGCCGAGTTGCCCACCGAGGTGGTCGGCACGATATGCCCCTGTTCGGTGATCGCCACCGCTTCGATGACGGCGATGTCCGGCAGCTTGAGCTGCTGGTTGCGCAGTTGCTCCACGGTTTCCGACAGGTGCTGGTCGATGAACATGACCTTGCCGTCGTTGATCGCGCGGCGCAGGGTGCTGTCGACCTGAAACGGCATGCGCCGGGCCAGCACACCGGCTTCGGTGAGTTGCTTGTCGAGGTCGTTGCCCAGGCTGGCGCCGGTCATCAGGCTGATCTGCAACGGCGAGTGGCGCGCGCGCTCGGCCAGTGCGTGGGGCACGGCCTTGGCCTCGCCGGCGCGGGTGAAGCCGCTCATGCCGACGGTCATGCCGTCTTCGATCAGGCCAGCGGCGTCGGCTGCACTCATTACTTTGCCGTGCAGGGAGGACAAGCGAATACGATCACGGTACATGGATTTTTTCTCAGGCTACTCAAGCAAGATGCGCAGTCTAGTGCGTTCGCCGGGTGCCGTCCCACGACCAAGGTCTATGAAAGGTGGGGTTTGGGGGGCTGTTCGTCAGGTGAAACGTTTGTTTCGATGCATTGCGCATGAGGCGCCCAGGCGCCGGTCGGTGCGTCGCAGGCGGCACAGCGACCACCCGCAACCCGGCGCTGCCTCCCTTCTATATATAGAAGAGAAGCAGCTTGGCCTCACTCGACCGCCTTGACCATGTCCTCGATGACCTTCTTGGCATCGCCGAACACCATCATGGTCTTGTCCAGGTAGAACAGCTCGTTGTCCAGGCCGGCATAACCGCTGGCCATCGAGCGTTTGTTGACGATGATGGTCTTGGCCTTGTAAGCCTCCAGGATCGGCATGCCGGCGATCGGCGACTTCGGATCGTTCTTGGCCGAAGGGTTGACCACGTCGTTGGCGCCCAGCACCAGGACCACGTCGGCCTGGCCGAACTCGGCGTTGATGTCTTCCATCTCGAACACCTGGTCGTACGGCACCTCGGCCTCGGCCAGCAGCACGTTCATGTGCCCCGGCATGCGTCCGGCTACCGGGTGGATGGCGTACTTCACCGTTACCCCGTTGTGCACCAGCTTCTCGGTCAGCTCCTTGAGCGCGTGTTGGGCGCGGGCCACGGCCAGGCCATAGCCCGGCACGATGATCACGCTGTCGGCGTTGCTGAGCAGGAAGGTGGCGTCGTCGGCCGAACCCGACTTCACCGGGCGCTGCTCGCCGGAGCCCGCTGCCGCAGTGGTGTCGGTGTCGCCGCCGAAACCGCCGAGAATCACGTTGAAGAACGAGCGGTTCATCGCCTTGCACATGATGTAGGACAGGATCGCGCCGGAAGAGCCCACCAGGGAGCCGGCGATGATCAGCATGGAGTTGTTCAGAGAGAAGCCGATGCCGGCCGCCGCCCACCCCGAGTAGCTGTTGAGCATCGACACCACCACCGGCATGTCGGCGCCGCCGATGGGGATAATGATCAGCACGCCCATGACGAAGGCCAGCGCCAGCATCAGCGTGAAAGCGCTGTAATGGCCGGTGAAGGTGAACACCAGGCCCAGCGCCAGGGTGGTCAGGCCCAGGATCAGGTTCAGCTTATGCTGGCCGGCGAACTGGACCGGCGTGCCCTGGAACAGGCGGAACTTCCGCCCTTTAAGGAAAGAGCCGCCGGAGAGCTTGCCGAAGGCGATGACCGAGCCGGAGAAGGTCACGGCCCCGATGGCGGCGCCAAGGAACAGCTCCAGGCGGTTGCCGGTAGGAATCGGGTCGCTGATCAGTGCGACGATGCCCATCGACTGCGGCTCGAGTACCGCCGCGATGGCGATGAACACTGCGGCCAGGCCGATCATGCTGTGCATGAAGGCGACCAGTTCGGGCATTTTGGTCATTTCCACGCGCTTGGCCATGACCGAGCCCGCCGTACCGCCGACCAGCAGGCCCACGAGCACATAGCCGATGCCCGCCGTGACTCCGCCGTTACCCAAAGAGAGTGCGCCCAGCTTGTAGATCAGGCCGACGGTGGTCAGGATCGCGATGCCCATGCCGAGCATGCCGAAGAAGTTGCCCCGGCGTGAGGTGGTCGGGTGCGACAGCCCCTTGAGCGCCTGGATGAAGCAGATCGAGGCGACCAGGTAGAGAAGGGTGACGAGGTTCATGCTCATGGTTACTTGCGCCCCTCGGTTTTGACTTTCTTCTTGAACATTTCCAGCATGCGCCGGGTGACCAGAAAACCACCGAACACATTGACTGCCGCAAGCGCCACGGCCAGGGTGCCCATCACTTTGCCGGCCGGGGTCACGGTCAGCGCCGCGGCCAGCATGGCGCCGACGATGACGATGGCGGAAATGGCGTTGGTCACGGCCATCAAGGGGGTGTGCAGCGCCGGGGTGACGTTCCATACCACGTGGTAGCCCACATAGATGGCGAGCACGAAGATGATCAGGTTGTAGATCCCGTCGGAAATCAGCATGTTGTCCATTGCCTTGCTCCTTAGCCGTTGTTGCGCACGACCTGGCCGTCGCGGCACATCAGGCACGCCGCGACGATGTCGTCTTCGAGGTTGATCACCAGGGCGCCGTCCTTGTCGAACAGCAGCTTCATGAAGTCCAGCAGGTTGCGGGCGTACAGCGCCGAGGCGTCGGCCGCGACCTGGGCGGGCAGGTTGGTCGGGCCGAGGATGGTCACGCCATTGGCATCGACCACTTGATCGGCCACGGTCAGCGGGCAGTTGCCGCCTTGCGCTGCGGCCAGGTCGATGACCACCGAGCCTGGTTTCATCTGCGCCACGGTATCGGCGCCAAGCAGCGTCGGCGCCTTGCGGCCTGGAATCAGGGCAGTTGTGATGACGATGTCGGCCTGTTTGGCGCGCTCGTGCACGGCTTGGGCCTGACGCTGCATCCAACTGGCGGGCATGGGGCGGGCATAGCCGCCCACGCCTTGAGCACAGTCGCGCTCTTCATCGGTTTCATAGGGCACATCGAGAAATTTCGCGCCCAGGGATTCGATCTGTTCCTTGACCGCAGGACGCACGTCGGATGCCTCGATCACCGCGCCCAGGCGCTTGGCCGTGGCGATCGCCTGCAAACCGGCGACACCGGCGCCAAGGATCAGCACGCGAGCGGCTTTCACCGTGCCAGCGGCGGTCATGAGCATCGGCATGAAGCGCGGATAGTGGTGGGCGGCGAGCATGACGGCCTTGTAGCCGGCGATGTTGGCTTGCGAAGACAGCACGTCCAGGCTTTGCGCCCGCGAGGTGCGCGGCGCGGCCTCCAGCGCGAAGGCGGTGATGCCCTGTGCGGCCATCTTGGCGATCAGCTCGTCGTTGAACGGGTTGAGCATCCCGACCAGCACTGTGCCGCGGGCGATGAGGCCCAATTCCTGATCGCTCGGTGCGACCACCTTGAGCACCAGCTGCGCGCCGAACGCATCGCCGGCGGTGCCCAAGGAGGCACCGATGGCCTCGTAGGCACTGTCCTGGATACTGGCCTTGAGGCCGGCACCGCGCTGGACGGTGACCTGATGGCCTTGGGCGATCAGCTTTTTGAGGGTTTCCGGGGTAGCGGCGACACGCGTCTCGCCCGACTGCGTCTCGAGAGGAATACCAATATGCACAGCATGTCTCCTGCGGTGACCTTGATCTTGTTTGAAACCAGCTCACTTCGAGTGGTGCAGCTGGGGCGTCCATTGACCGTTTACACCGCCGGTTCCGGGGCGGGCGAGGCATTTTGCAGAGGTCGCGACAGGCCTTCAACCAATTTTGAAGCGAGACCATCTAAAAGCTACAAGTCACACTGTGACCGTATGTCGCGGTTTGTGGTTTGCGTGCCAGCAGTGGCGGGCGTTTTGGAGAGTACGTCGTAAAACGGAATAAAACCGAGAAAATATCTGCTTTTAGTCGGTTATTCCGAAAATTTTATAAGGATGAACCAGCGTCCAATCGAACGTCAGCTGCTTTGGTTCTGCATAATAAATTTCTTATAGGCGACATAAGCTTACATCTGTAGGTTTTTAGATATTCTGACTACGGGGTTAGCTTTCTTCTCGAGTGTCGCTGCAAGCCACGTATTGCCTGGCGTTGTCGACCAGCCACCGACGAAACGCGCGGAGTGATTCAGAAGCCACCTTGCGCTCGGGGATCATCAGATAGTAGGCCTTGTCACTGGTCAGAACATGCCTGTGAGCGACCACCAGCCTACCTTCCAGCAACTCGCGCTGGATGAGGAAGGGCGGAATCAGCGCGATGCCCATCTGGTGCATGGCCGCCTGGGCCAGCATGGAAAAAAGTTCGTATCGCGGGCCGGCGAGGTCCTGGGCGATGCTCAAGCCCAGCGAGCCGAACCACTGCCGCCAGGCGTAGGGGCGGGTGGTCTGTTGCAGCAGGGGCAGGGCGGCGATCTGCTCGGCCGACAGCGTGTCCTGCCGACCGAGCAAGTCGGGGCTGCACACCGGCAGCGGGTTTTCGCTCATCAACCGATGCGCTTGAGTGCCTGGCCAGTCGGCGTCGCCGAAATAGATGGCGGCGTCGAACGTGGTGTCGGCGAACAGGAAGGGGCGAGTGCGGTTGGTGAGGTTGACGGTCACCTGCGGGTGCTCTGACTGGAAATCCTTCAGCCGTGGGAGTAGCCACTGCGTACCGAAGGTCGGCACCACGGCCAGCTCGATCACGTTCGCGCCTTGTTGGCGCATGACCGACAGCGTATCGCGCTCCACCGCGTCCAATTGCGCTGCGACCTGGCGACTGTACGACAGCCCGGCCTCGCTGAGCTTCACGCCGCGCTGCGAGCGCCGAAACAATTCGACGTTGAGGAACGCCTCCAGCCCTGCGATCTGTCGGCAGACGGCGCCTTGGGTCAGGGACAGTTCATGGGCCGCCTTGGTGAAGCTCTCGTGGCGTGCGGCGGCTTCGAAGCAGATCAGCGCAGTGGTACTGGGGATGGTGCGTCGCATGTACGTCGGGCTCACTCTTTAAGGTGCTTGGGGGTCGGAACCTTGGATTTCCAGAGTGAGAAATTAGCACTGATGGGTGCGTATTCGTGGTTTGTCGGATGGGTCGATCGGGCCTAGGATCAATCCACTTCCGCATTTCTCTCATACCTGAGGATTTCGCCCATGGCCGACAAGGCGCATTTCAACTGGATCGACCCATTGCTGCTCGACCAGCAGCTCACCGAAGAAGAGCGCATGGTGCGTGACAGCGCCTTTCAGTTCGCCCAAGACAAGTTGGCGCCACGGGTGGTCGAGGCCTTTCGCCACGAACGGACCGATGTCGCGATCTTTCGCGAGATGGGTGAGATCGGTCTGCTCGGTGCGACGATTCCCGAAGCCTATGGCGGCAGCGGCCTCAACTATGTGTGCTATGGCCTGATCGCCCGGGAGGTGGAACGCATCGATTCGGGCTATCGCTCGATGATGAGCGTGCAGTCGTCCCTGGTGATGGTGCCGATCAACGAATTCGGCAGCGAAGCGCAGAAGCAGAAATACCTGCCCAAGCTGGCGAGCGGGGAGTGGATCGGCTGCTTCGGCCTGACCGAGCCCAACCACGGGTCCGACCCAGGCGCCATGATCACTCGGGCGCGCAAGGTCGACGGCGGTTATCGCTTGAGCGGCGCGAAGATGTGGATCACCAACAGCCCCATCGCCGACGTGTTCGTGGTCTGGGCCAAGGACGACGAGGGCGACATTCGCGGTTTCGTTCTGGAGAAGGGCTGGGAAGGGCTCAGCGCTCCGGCGATTCACGGTAAGGTCGGGCTGCGTGCGTCCATCACTGGCGAAATCGTCATGGACAACGTGTTCGTGCCCGAAGACAACCGTTTCCCCGAAGTGCGCGGCCTCAAAGGCCCGTTCACCTGCCTCAATTCCGCGCGCTACGGTATTTCCTGGGGTGCGCTGGGGGCGGCGGAAGCTTGCTGGCACACCGCTCGCCAATACACGCTCGACCGTCAGCAGTTCGGCCGGCCCTTGGCGGCCAACCAGTTGATCCAGAAGAAACTGGCCGACATGCAGACCGAGATCACCCTGGGGTTGCAGGGTTGTCTGCGGTTGGGACGAATGAAGGACGAAGGTACGGCGGCGGTGGAAATCACCTCGATCATGAAGCGCAACTCTTGCGGCAAGGCGCTGGACATCGCGCGGCTGGCGCGCGACATGCTCGGTGGCAACGGCATCTCGGACGAGTTCGGCGTGGCCCGTCACCTGGTCAATCTGGAGGTGGTCAACACCTATGAAGGTACCCATGACATCCATGCGCTGATCTTGGGGCGGGCGCAGACCGGTATTCAGGCGTTCTATTAATAGAGGGGCAGGATATGGGCGCGCTGTCGCATGTGCGGGTGCTGGATCTGTCGCGGGTATTGGCCGGGCCATGGGCCGGGCAGATCCTTGCCGATCTGGGTGCGGACGTCATCAAGGTGGAGCGGCCGGGCAAGGGTGACGACACCCGTGCCTGGGGGCCGCCCTTCCTACAGGGTGCCGACGGACGCAACACGGGCGAAGCGGCTTACTACCTTGCGGCCAATCGCAACAAGCGTTCGGTGACCATCGACTTCACCCAGGCGCAAGGCCAGACGCTGGTGCGGGCCTTGGCGGCCAAGTCGGACATCGTCATTGAGAACTTCAAGGTCGGCGGGCTGGCGGCGTATGGGTTGGACTATGAAAGCCTCAAGGCGATCAACCCCAAGCTCATCTATTGCTCCATCACCGGGTTCGGCCAGACCGGGCCCTATGCCAAGCGCGCGGGCTACGACTTCATGATCCAGGGCTTGGGTGGGTTGATGAGCTTGACCGGGCGGCCGCAGGGCGAGGCCGGAGCGGGGCCGGTGAAAGTGGGGGTGGCGCTGACCGACATTCTTACAGGGCTTTACTCGACGTCCGCAATTCTGGCCGCCTTGGCGCACCGCGAGCAGACCGGTAACGGCCAGTGCATCGATATGGCGCTACTCGATGTGCAGGTCGCGTGCCTGGCCAACCAGGCCATGAACTACCTGACCACGGGTAATGCGCCGCAACGCTTGGGTAACGCCCACCCGAACATCGTTCCTTATCAGGACTTTCCTACGGCCGATGGCGATTTCATCCTGACGGTGGGTAACGATGGGCAGTTCCGCAAGTTTGCCGAGGTGGCAGGGCAGCCGCAGTGGGCCGACGATCCACGGTTCCATAGCAACGCCTTGCGCGTCGCCCATCGCGCTGAGCTGATTCCGCTGATTCGGCAGGCCACGGTGTTCAAGACCACGGCGCAGTGGGTCGAGCAACTGGAGCGTGTGGGGGTGCCCTGTGGGCCGATCAATGACCTGGAAGGGGTATTCAAAGATCCGCAGGTGATTGCGCGAGGGCTGGCCATGAGCCTGCCCCATGCGTTGGGCGGAGAGGTGCCGCAGGTGGCCAGCCCGATTCGCTTGTCCGAGACGCCGGTGGAGTATCGTCGCGCCCCCCCTTTGTTGGGCGAGCATACCGAGTCGGTGTTGAGTGATGTACTGGGTTTGCAGGCTGGCGAACTGGCCGAGCTCAAGGTGGCGGCTGTTATATAGAAGGGTTTTGACGGTCTGGAGAGTAAATGTCATTTATTTCAAATAAGCCCTTGACGCTTCCTCAGATCTCTTTATACTGCGCACCACTTCCGGGGCAAACGGAACGGAAAACTCCTTGAGATTCAATGAGTTGAACGTTTTCCCAAGACTGGAGAC
>NZ_DJJS01000005.1 GCF_002434265.1 Pseudomonas sp. UBA6562
CGCAAAACCCCTATCTGCGCATGCAGGTAGGGGTTTTGTCTTTTCTGCGCGCCGTAAAATCAGCTGACACTTACACCTTGCTCTCAAGTTGCGGCATGCCCGGCCAGATGGCATCGTTTCCTCTCGAAAACCCCAGGTAGCCCTATGTCGCAGCACGAGTCCATCACCCCCGGCTTCATGGTCATCCACGGCAACCGCTCGGACGACCTGCGTAACCTGGTAGTGGAATGGATGCGCCTCTATCCGCTGCGGCCCCTGGAGAACGAAGTGGTCCTGGTGCAGAGCAACGGCATTGCCCAATGGCTGAAAATGGCCTTGGCAGCAGACTCCGACGATGGCGGCTGCGGTGTGGCCGCCGCGATCGACGTACAGCTACCCGGCAGTTTTCTCTGGCGCCTGTACCGGGCGGTGCTTGGCCGCTCGGAAATCCCGGAGACCTCGGTACTCGACAAAGGCCCGCTGACCTGGCGTCTGATGCGGCTACTGCCCGTACTCATCGAACAACCGCTCTTCGCACCCCTCGCACGTTTTCTCAAGGACGACCGGGACATGCGCAAGCGCTACCAGTTGTCCCAACGCCTGGCCGACCTCTTTGACCAGTACCAGGTCTACCGTGCCGACTGGTTGGAAGACTGGGCCGAAGGCCGTTACCAGCTGCGCAACGGCCGCGATGAGCTTCGTCCGCTCGCCGAAGGCAACCAATGGCAAGCCGCGCTGTGGCAAGCTTTGTTGCAGGATGTCGGTACCGAGGGTATGGCACAAAGCCGAGCCGGCGTGCACCAACGCTATATGCATACCATCGAAGCCGCCCAGATCGCGCCGGCCGGGCTACCTAGCCGAGTGATCGTATTCGGCATTTCGTCGCTGCCCGCCCAAGTGCTGCATGCGCTGGCCGGGTTGTCTCGATTCACCCAAGTCCTATTGTGCGTGCACAACCCTTGCCGCCACCACTGGGCCGATATCGTCGCCGACAAAGACCTGCTGCGCCGCGAATACCGCCGCCAGCACCGCAAGCCAGGCATACCGCTGCAGCTCGATGCCACCAGCCTGCACCAGCACGCGCAACCGTTGCTCGCCGCCTGGGGCAAACAAGGCCGCGACTACATCGCACTGCTCGATGAATTCGACCAGCCGGACAGCTACCGCGGTGCGTTCAGCGACGGCAAGATCGACCTGTACAGCGACGAGCCGGCGCAAACGCTGCTCAACCAGTTGCAGGACGACATCCTCGAACTGCGCCCGCTCGCCGAGACCCGCGAGGTCTGGCAACCCGTCGACCCTGCTGCGGACGATTCGATTCGTTTCCACATCGCCCACAGTGCCCAGCGTGAAGTGGAAGTGCTGCACGACCAACTGCTCGAGCATTTTTACCGCAACCCGGCGTTGAACCCCCGCGACATCATCGTCATGGTCCCGGACATCAATGGCTACGCGCCGCACATCCGCGCAGTGTTCGGGCAGATGCCACGCGAGGACAAGCGCTTCATCCCCTTCACCCTGAACGACCAGCTCCAGCGCGGCCGCGACCCGCTGCTCATCGCCTTGGAACACCTGCTGCAATTGCCCGACAGCCGTTTCGCCGTCGGCGAAATCCTCGACCTGCTGGACGTGCCTGCCGTCCGTGCACGGTTCGACATTCCCGAGCAATCCCTGGCCATTTTGCACCGTTGGATCGAGGGCGCCGGCGTGCGCTGGGGGCTGGATGCGCGGCAGCGCACGGCATTGGGGCTGCCGGCCAGCATGGAGCAGAACAGTTGGCGCTTTGGCCTGCGCCGCATGCTGCTCGGCTATGCCGTCGGCAGCGGCGAGGGCTTTGCGGGTGTTGAGCCTTACGATGAAGTAGGGGGGCTGGACGCCGCGTTGGTCGGCCCGTTGTTCGCCCTGATCGACCGCCTCGACCATTGGTACCAGGCCCTGCTCGAACCTGCTGCTCCGGCTGTCTGGGGCCAGCGTTTGCAAGGCTTGGTCAACGACTTCTTCAAACCCGAAGACGAGCACACCGAATACCTCCTGATCCAGCTCGACGAACTGCGCGACCAATGGTTGCAAACCTGCGCCTCGGTCGAGCTCGAAGAGCCGCTGCCATTGACGGTGGTGCGCGAAGCCTGGCTGGCCGGGCTCGACCAGGGCGGTCTGAATCAACGCTTTCTCGCCGGCTCGGTGAATTTCTGCACTCTGATGCCGATGCGTGCCATTCCCTTCGAGATGGTTTGCTTGCTGGGCATGAACGACGGCGATTACCCGCGCGCGCAACCGCCGCTGGATTTCGACTTGATGGCCGCCGATTACCGTCCAGGCGACCGCTCCCGACGCGAAGACGACCGTTACCTGATGCTCGAAGCCGTACTGTCGGCGCGCAACCATCTGTACATCAGTTGGGTAGGCCGCAGCATCCGCGACAATACCGAGCGTCCGCCTTCAGTGCTGGTCGGGCAGTTGCGCGACCACCTGGCTGCCGGCTGGCGCTTGCTTACCGACACGTCCGACAACGACCCGTCGGAAGGGGGCCAGGCACTGCTTCATGCGCTGACGCTGGAGCACCCCTTGCAGCCCTTTAGCATTCGCTACTTCCAAGCAGGCACGCCGAGCCTGTTCAGTTATGCCCGTGAATGGCAGGCCGTGCATGAACCCTGCGCAGCACAAATGCCGTTCGACCGCCTGCAACCGTTCGAGCCGGATGGGCCACTGGCGATCGAGGTGTTGACCAACTTCCTGCGCAGCCCGGTCAAGCATTTCTACACGCAACGTTTGAAAGTGCATTTCGAACAGGTGCAGGGCGCCCTCGAAGAAGCCGAGCCCTTCACGCTCGATGGGCTGCAGCACTACACCCTGAGCACCGACCTGCTGGAAGCCGCCCTCAAGGAAGAGGACGGCGAACTCGACGCCCGCCTGCGCAACCAGGCCAACAGGCTACAGGCCACCGGTCGTTTGCCCATGGCCGGCTTTGGCGAATCGCTGCAAGCCGAACTGATCGCACCGCTGCCAGACCTCATCGGCCGTTTCCAAGCGCTACGGGTGCGCTGGCCCATTCCCGTGGAGAGCGCTTTGCCGCTGTACTTCACCGCCTACGGCCTGGAGGTCGAAGGCTGGCTTGCGAACCTGCACGAAGCGAATGACGGCAGCCTGTTGCGCGTCACCTTGCTGGCCAACGCGATCAACACCCGCAGTGGACGCAAATGGCCGCGCCTGATCGACAGCTGGGTCCATCACCTGATGGCGTGTGCGCAAGGTTTGCCGTTGCACACTGCGGTGGTCGCCACCGACACCACGTTATTACTGCCGCCGCTGAGCGCGGACGCAGCCAGGACCGCGCTGAGCGACCTGCTCCTGGCCTGGCGGCAGGGCATGGCCGAGCCCTTGCCGGTAGCGCCGCGCACGGCGTTCGCATTCCTTGCCGGCAAGGACCGTGAGGCTGGGCTGAAGGTTGCCCAGGTCACATACGAAGGCTCCGAATTCAGCCAGGGCGATGCCGGCGAGCGCGCCCGCGACATGGCCCTGGCCCGGCAGTATCCGGATTTCGCTGCGCTGACGGCCGACGAGTCGTTCGAAGGCTGGGTGCAGGCGCTCTACCAACCGTTGTTCGAGGCCCCATGGGCAGACCTGCAAGCCCAGGAGACCAAGCGATGAGCGAAGCCGCCAGCCGCCCCCTTGCCTTGACCTTCCCTTTGCGCGGCAGCCAGCTGATCGAAGCCAGCGCCGGCACCGGCAAGACCTTCACCATCTCGGCCCTCTACCTGCGCCTGATTCTGGGTCACGGCCTGGACGACAGCGGCTTTGGCCGTGAACTGCTGCCCCCGCAAATCCTCGTGGTGACCTTCACCGACGCTGCCACCAAAGAGCTGCGCGACCGCATCCGCGCGCGCCTGGCCCAGGCGGCGCAGTTCTTCCGTGACGAGATCGCCGCGCCCGACGCACTGGTTGCCGAGTTGCGCGACGACTACCCCAGCGACACCTGGCCGCTCTATGCCAGCAAGCTGGACGCCGCCGCGCAGTGGATGGACGAAGCCGCGGTTTCGACTATCCATGGCTGGTGCCAACGCATGCTGCGCGAGCATGCCCTGGACAGCGGCAGCCTGTTCACGCAAAGCCTGGAAACCGACCACAGCGAGTTGCTCAACGAAGTCACCCGCGATTACTGGCGGCAATTCTGCTACGGCATGCTGGGCGAGACCCTGGCCTGGGTGCGCGAACACTGGCAGTCGCCCGCCCACCTGCTGGCGCGCGCCAAAGGCCTGCTCGCCAGCGCCGGGCCGCTGGAAGACGGCGCCCATCCCGCGCAACATATCGAGGGTGGTCTGCGCCGACGGCATGAAGCCTTGGCCAGCATCAAGCAGCCTTGGGGCGTTTGGATCGAGGAGCTGCGCGCACTGCTGATGCAGGGCATCGCCGACAAGACTGTCGACGCACGCAAGCTACAAGTGCGCTACGTCGAGCCCTGGCTGGATGCCCTGAGCCAATGGCATGCCGACCCGGACAGCCATCAGTTGGACCTCGGCAAAGGTTTCGAACGGCTCACCCCCCAAGGCCTGGCCGATGCCTGGAAAGGCATGCCGCCCAGCCACGCCGCGCTGGAGGCCATGCTCACCCTGCGCGAACGCCTGCAACAGTTGCCCGACCCCGGCGCCGATGCGCTCGACCACGCCGCCGCCTGGATCTCCACACGTTTCGAGGGTGAGAAGCGTCGCCGCGCCGAGATGGGCTTCGACGACATGCTCCTGCGCCTGGACGCAGCCCTGCGCGGCGATGCCGGCGAGGCGCTGGCGCAGATCATCCGCGAGCAGTTCCCGGTGGCCCTGATCGACGAGTTCCAAGACACCGACCCTGTGCAATACCGCATCTTCGAGCGCATCTACCAGATCGAGCAGAACCGCCAGGACCTGGGCATCTTCCTGATCGGCGACCCCAAGCAGGCCATCTACGCGTTTCGCGGCGCCGACATCCACACTTATCTGCGCGCGCGGCGTGCCAGTGCGGGCCGTTTACACAGCCTGGGCACCAACTTCCGCTCCACCGAGGCCATGGTCGCGGCGGTCAACCGCGTGTTCGAGCAGGCCGAGGCGCGCCCCGAGGGACGTGGCGCTTTCCTGTTCCGCAAGGGCGAGGACAATCCGGTGCCGTTCCTGTCGGTGGCCGCCCAGGGGCGCAAAGACACCCTGGTCGTGCAGGCCCAGGCGCAGGCAGCGCTGACCTTCTGGACCCTGCCCAGCGAAAAACCGGTGGCCAAAGGCACCTACCGCGACCAGTTGGCACCGGCCTGCGCCAGCGAGATCGTGCGCCTGTTGGAGCTGGCCAAGACTGGCGAGTGTGGGTTCGTCGACGGCAACGGCGCACAGCGCCCATTGGCCCCGGCCGACATCGCCATTCTGGTGCGCGACGGCGGCGAGGCCCAGGCCATCCGCAGCCAATTGCGCGCCCATGGCGTGCGCAGTGTGTACCTGTCCGACAAGGAGTCCGTGTTCCGCAGCCAGGAAGCCCTGGACGTACTGGCCTGGCTGCGCGCCTGCGCCGAGCCGGACGCCGACCGCCTGCTGCGTGCCGCCCTGGCCAGCGTCACCCTGGCGCGCCCCCTGGCCGAGTTGGAAGCGCTGAATCGCGACGAACTGGCCTGGGAAGCGCGGGTCATGCAGTTCCGTGACTACCGCACCTTGTGGCGCACCCAAGGGGTGCTGAGCATGCTGCGCCGGCTGCTGCACGACTTCGAGCTGCCGGTGCGCCTGACCGCCCGCGCCGATGGCGAGCGGGTGCTGACCAACCTGCTGCACCTGACCGAACTGTTGCAACAGGCCTCGGCCGAACTGGACGGCGAACAGGCCCTGATCCGCTACCTGGGCGAACGCCTGACCAGCCAGGCAGACGGCGGCGAAGAGCAGGTGGTGCGTCTGGAAAGCGACGAACAGTTGGTCAAGGTGGTGACCATCCATAAGTCCAAGGGCCTGGAGTATCCGCTGGTGTTCCTGCCCTTCGTCTGCAACACCCGACCGGTCGACGGCAGCCGCTTGCCGGTCGGTTGGCACGACGAACGCGGCGAGCTGCGCATGACGATGACGCCGGACGAGGCCGTCATCGCCGCCGCCGACGACGAGCGTCTGGGCGAAGACCTACGTCTGCTGTACGTCGCCCTGACCCGCGCCCAGTACGCCTGCTGGTTGGGCGTGGCGGATCTGAAACGCGGCCGCGAGAGCCGCTCGGTGCTGCACCGTTCGGCGCTGGGTTACCTGCTGGGCGGTGGCGAGCCACTGCCGGCCTCCACCGACCTGAGCGCCTGGTTGACCGAGGTGCGCGGCAGCAACCCGGCGGTGCAGGTGCAGCCGTTGCCCGAGATCAGCGATCGGGTCTACACCCCGGTGCACAGCGAGCAACGCCTGCAACCGGCGCGCGAGCCCGGTCGACGCGCCGCCGAATACTGGTGGATCGCGTCCTACAGTGCCCTGCGCATCGCCGACAGCATCAGCGGCGAACTGGCGCCCGACAGCCTGCGTGCGCAGAACCTGCTCGACGACGAGCCGTTGAGCAATGCCAGCGAGCTCGCACCCGGCCAAGGCTCGATCCATCAGTTTCCCCGCGGCCCGCACCCCGGCACCTTCCTCCACGGCCTGCTGGAGTGGGCCGGGCGCGAGGGCTTCGGGCAACTGGCCGCACAGCCCGAGGCATTGCGCGATGCCGTGGCGCGGCGCTGTGCCACGCGCGGGTGGGAAGGCTGGATACCGACCCTGGAGCACTGGTTGAACGCCATGCTCGGCGTTGCCCTGCCGCTCGCCGAGGGCGCCGAGGTGCGCTTGCGCGACCTGGCCGACTACCGCTACGAAATGGAGTTCTGGTTCGCCAGCCGCGAGGTCGATGTGGTCCGCCTCGACACCCTGGTACGCCAGTACACCCACCAAGGCGCGCCGCGCGCGGCGGCCGAGGGCGGTCGGCTCAATGGGTTGTTCAAGGGTTTCATCGACCTGTGCTTCGAGCATGAAGGCCGCTATTACGTAGCCGACTACAAGTCCAACTGGCTGGGCGCGGACAACGCCAGCTATTCGATGGCGGCCATGGAGGTGTCCATCCTGGAACACCGCTACGACCTGCAATACGTGCTCTACCTGCTGGCCCTGCATCGACAGCTCAAGGCGCGCCTTAGCGACTACGACTACGACCGCCACATCGGCGGCGCGCTGTTCATCTTCCTGCGCGGGCTCGGCGCGCGAAGCCGAGGGGTGTACTTCAGCCGGCCACCCAAAGCCCTGATCGAACAGCTCGACCTGCTGTTCCAGGGCAAGCTGCACACCTTGGCCACTGCGGCCCAGGTCGATCTTTTCGCGGAGAATCGTCCATGAGCGACCTGTTCACTCCCTCTGGGCCCGAAACGGAAACGGCGCCGTCGCTGGCGTCCAACGCAGGCCTGTTCGCCTTGCTGGAGCGCTGGGTGGGCCGTGGTTGGCTACGTGCGCTGGACCTGGCCCTGGTGCGCTTCCTCGACGAGCAAGCGGCGGGCGAACAGCCGCTGGTGTTGCTCGCCACTGCCCTGACCAGCCATCAGTTGGGCCACGGTCATGTCTGCCTCGACCTGGCGCAGACCCTGGCCGAGCCCGATTTCGCGCTGTCGTTGCCGCCCGAGGGCGAGGACAGCCAGACGGTCGAAGTCTTGCCGTCCAGCGTCATGGCTGGCCTGGACCTGGCCGAGTGGGTCCGGACATTGAGCCATTCGCCCTTGGTGGCGCCGGACCAGCACGGCCCGAGCGACCGGCCTCTGGTGCTCAGCGGCGAGCGCCTATACCTGCGCCGCTACTGGACGTACGAGCGTGCGGTGGAAAGCAGCCTGCGTACCCGCCTGGCCTTACCCTTCGACGTGCCGGACGACCTGCCCGCCAGGCTCGCCGGCCTGTTTCCAGCACCCGCTACTGCGAGCATCGACTGGCAGAAGCTGGCCTGCGCCCTGGCCACCCGCGCGGCGTTGAGCATCATCACCGGCGGCCCCGGCACCGGCAAGACCACCACGGTGGTGCGCCTGCTGGCGCTGCTGCAAGGCCCGCGGGTGGAAGCCGACCGGCCCTTGCGCATCCGCCTCGCCGCGCCGACCGGCAAGGCCGCCGCACGGCTCACCGAGTCCATCGGCGCCCAGGTGCAGAGCCTCGACGTGGCGCCGGCGATCAAGGCGCGCATTCCTACCGAAGTGACCACCGTGCACCGCCTGCTGGGCAGCCGCCCCGGCACCCGGCATTTCCGCCACCACCGCGGCAACCCGCTGCCGCTGGACGTGCTGGTGGTCGACGAAGCCTCGATGATCGATCTGGAAATGATGGCCAACCTGCTCGAAGCGCTGCCGCCACGGGCGCGGCTGGTGCTGCTCGGCGACAAGGACCAACTGGCCTCGGTGGAAGCCGGTGCGGTGCTGGGCGACCTGTGCCGCGACGCCGAAGCCGGCTTCTACAGCCCGGCCACCTGGGCCTGGCTGGAAGCGGTCGCCGGCCATCGGCTCGAGGCCCCCGGCTTGCGCGAGGGCGACCCGCAACGCCACGCCCTGGCCCAGCAACTGGTGATGCTGCGCCATTCGCGGCGCTTCGCCGAAGGCAGCGGCATCGGCGAGCTGGCTCGTGCGGTGAACGAACAGCGCGCTGCCGATGCCCGCCGTGTGTTGAACGATGCAGGCCTTGCCGACGTGGTCAGTTGCCGTCTGCGCGGCGAGCAGGACCACGCGCTCGACCGCCTGCTGATCACCGGCAGTGGCCAGGGACGCGGCAAAGCCGGCGGCTACCGGCACTATTTCGATGTGCTGCAGCGCCAGCGTCCCGCAGCGGACACGCCCCTGGCCGATCCTGCCTGGCTAGCCTGGGCCAGCCAGGTCCTGACGGCCTTCGACCGCTTCCGCCTGCTCTGCGCGGTGCGCAAGGGCCCCTGGGGCGTGGAGGCCGTCAACCAGCGCGCCACCCGCGCCCTGCAAGGCGCCGGGCTGATCGAGGGCGACCACCAATGGTACGAAGGCCGCCCGGTGCTGATCACCCGCAACGACTATGGCCTGGGCCTGATGAACGGCGACATCGGCGTGGCCCTGCGCCTCCCCGAGTCCGAACACAGCCAGCACCTCACCCTGCGCGTGGCCTTTCCGCGCAACGACGGCCAGGGCGGCGTGCGCCTGGTGCTGCCCAGCCGCTTGAGCGATGCGGAAACCGTCTACGCGATGACCGTGCACAAGTCGCAAGGCTCGGAATTCGAACATACGGCGCTGATCCTGCCCGACGTGCTCAACCCGGTGCTGACCAAGGAGCTGGTCTACACCGGCATCACCCGCGCCCGGCAGTGGTTCACCCTGGTGGAGCCGCGGGTGGGGGTGTTCGAGGAGGCGGTGAATCGGCGGGTGAGGCGGTTGAGTGGGTTGATGCTGGAGGCGGGTGGGGCGACATAGGCTCAGAGGACTGACCGTGTCGCTTGGCCGTCCTCATCAAGGCGCACTCGAGTCAAACAAGTGAGGTAATTCGCGGATCGTGAAACGGAAAAGCTTTCAACAGAACTTGTTAGCCCCGCTGCGTCAGATGAAGCCGCGCGGGTAACCTAGGCTAAACCCGCTGTCGCCGTGACCTCTGTGCTATAGCGGGCGTACCACAACTTTGCATCAAGGCAGCGCGATCGAGAAAGCCGCAATGGCCATCAGGCGCCAAAAACTTGCAATGCCGACTTTTCACTCGGTGAACACCAACGATCGGGTCTGACCTAGCAGGAGTGTTCGGTTTCGCTCCGTCGTATCGCGGATGTAATCCCACAACAACGTAATGCGCTTGAGCTTGCGCAAATCCTCCCGGCAATACATCCAGAACTGCCGCGTCACCTCCACCTCCCTCGGCAACACCTCCACCAACCGTGCATCCTGCGCCGCGATGAAGCACGGCAGGATTGCCAGCCCATGCCCCTGCACCGCCGCCGTGTACTGCGCGATCACGCTGGTGCTGCGCAGCGGTGCGTGGGCGTCGGGGATCAGGTGGTTGAGATAGAGCAGCTCGGCGCTGAAGGCCAGGTCTTCCACGTAGCTGATGAACCGGTGCTGGCGCAGGTCGTCGAGGGTTGCCACGGGCCGGTGGCGCGCCAGGTACTCAGGCGTGGCGTACAGGCGCAGGCGGTAGTCGCACAGTTTGCAGCACACATAGGCACCGTGTTCGGGACGTTCCAGGGCGATGACGATGTCGGCTTCGCGCTTGGACAGGCTGATGAAATGCGGTAGCGGCAGGATGTCGACGGAAATCGCCGGATAGGTGTCGACGAAGTGGCTCAGTTGCGGGGTGACGAAGAAGCTGCCGAAGCCCTCGGTGCAGCCGATGCGTACGTGGCCCGACAGCGCCATGCCCGAGCCGGACACCTGTTCGCAGGCCATGTGCAGGGTGCTTTCGATGGACTCGGCGTAGCCCAGCAGACGCTGGCCTTCGAGGGTCAGCAGAAAGCCGCTGGTGCGCGACTTTTCGAACAGCAGCGTACCGAGCGCCTGTTCCAGCGCGGCAATGCGCCGCGACACCGTGGTGTAGTCCACGCCCAGGCGCTTGGCGGCGCTGCTGGCTTTGCGCGTGCGCGCGACTTCGAGAAAGAACTTCAGGTCGTCCCAGTTCAGGGTGCCGAGGCGGGTAGGGTCTTTTTGCATGACGATCCGGTTTTTTTATTCGGTTTTGCGGGATGTTTGCACATCTATACTCAAAAGCATCCTGGTGGCGCCATGCCTGCATCGCGGCAGGTGCCTTTGATCGCGTCCTTACAACAATTCCAAGGAGAACGTCGATGAATGCCCCGCAACAGCCCCATAGCACCCAAGTCAGGTCGGCCAAGCTGCTGATCGACGGCCAGTGGGTCGAATCCCAGACCCGCGAATGGCGCGATGTAATCAACCCGGCTACCCAGCAGGTGCTGGCGCGGGTGCCGTTCGCCACCGACGCCGAAGTCGAGGCGGCCGTGGCCGCAGCGCAACGTGCCTTCCTGACCTGGCGCGAAACCCCCATCGGCGTGCGTGCACGGATCATGCTCAAGCTGCAGGCGCTGATCCGCGAGCACAGCACGCGCATCGCCCAGACCTTGAGCGCCGAACAGGGCAAGACCCTCGCCGACGCCGAGGGCGATATCTTCCGCGGTCTTGAAGTGGTCGAGCATGCCGCCGCCATCGGCACTTTGCAGATGGGCGAATTCGCCGAGAACGTAGCGGGCGGCGTCGACACCTACACCTTGCGCCAGCCCATCGGCGTGTGCGCCGGCATCACACCGTTCAACTTCCCGGCGATGATTCCGCTGTGGATGTTCCCCATGGCCATCGCCTGCGGCAACACCTTCGTGCTCAAGCCCTCGGAGCAGGACCCGCTGTCGACCCTGATGCTGGTGGAGCTGGCGCTGGAAGCGGGCGTGCCGGCCGGGGTGCTGAACGTGGTGCATGGCGGCAAGTCGGTGGTCGATGCGCTGTGCACGCACCCGCAGATCAAGGCCGTGTCGTTCGTCGGCTCCACCGAGGTGGGCACCCATGTGCATACCCTCGCCAGCCAGCACGGCAAGCGGGTGCAGGCGATGATGGGGGCGAAGAACCATGCCGTGGTGCTGCCCGACGCCAACCGCACGCAGACCGTCAATGCCCTGGTGGGCGCCGCGTTCGGCGCGGCGGGCCAGCGGTGCATGGCCACTTCGGTGGCGGTGCTGGTGGGCAAGGCGCGCGAGTGGCTGCCGGATATCAAAGCCGCCGCCAGCCGGCTCAAGGTCAATGCCGGCAGCGAGCCGGGCACCGATGTCGGCCCGTTGATTTCGCGGCGCGCCCAGGAGCGGGTGCTGGGGCTGATCGAGCGCGGCGTGGCGCAAGGCGCGGTGCTGGAGCTGGACGGGCGCGGCGTGCAGGTGCCGGGTTACGAGCAGGGCAACTTCGTCGGGCCGACGCTGTTCTCCGGCGTGGCCACCGACATGGACATCTACACCCAGGAGATCTTCGGCCCGGTGCTGGTGACCCTGACGGTGGACACCCTCGACGAGGCCATCGCCCTGGTCAACCGCAACCCCTTCGGCAACGGCACCGGCCTGTTCACCCAGAGCGGGGCGGCGGCGCGCAAGTTCCAGAGCGAGATCGACGTCGGCCAGGTGGGCATCAACATCCCCATTCCGGTGCCAGTGCCGCTGTTCAGCTTCACCGGTTCGCGCGGGTCGAAGCTGGGCGACCTGGGGCCCTACGGCAAGCAGGTGGTGCAGTTCTACACCCAGACCAAGACCGTGACCGCCCGCTGGTTCGACGACGACAGCGCCCATGACGGCGTGAACACCACCATCAGCCTGCGTTAAGGAGGTCGGCATGCGTATCGCATTCATCGGTCTGGGCAACATGGGCGCGCCGATGGCGCGCAACCTGCTCAAGGCCGGCCAGCAACTGAATCTGTTCGACCTCAACCCTACCGTGCTCGCCGAGCTGCAAGCCTTGGGCGGCCAGGTCTGCGCTTCGCCCAAGGAAGCCGCCGGTACGGCGGACGCAGTGATCACCATGCTCCCCGCCGCCGCCCATGTGCGCAGCGTGTACCTAGGCGAAGACGGGGTGCTGGCCGGTATCCGCGCCGGCACGCCGACGCTCGATTGCAGCACCATCGACCCGCAGACCGCCCGCGAGGTCAGCCAAGCAGCGGCGGACAACGGCGTGGACATGGGCGATGCGCCGGTCTCGGGCGGTACCGGCGGCGCGGCGGCCGGCACCCTGACCTTCATGGTCGGCGCCAGCGACGCGCTGTTCGCCACCTTCAAGCCGGTGCTGGCGCACATGGGGCGCAACATCGTGCATTGCGGGGGTGTGGGCACGGGGCAGATCGCCAAGATCTGCAACAACCTGCTGCTGGGCATTTCGATGATCGGTGTGTCGGAAGCCATGGCCCTGGGCGATGCCCTGGGCATCGACACCCAGGTGCTGGCGGGGATCATCAACAGTTCGACCGGGCGTTGCTGGAGCTCCGACACCTACAACCCCTGGCCGGGCGTCGTCGACACGGCGCCTGCTGCGCGGGGGTATACCGGTGGCTTCGGTGCAGAGCTGATGCTCAAGGACCTGGGCCTGGCCACCGAAGCGGCGCGTCAGGCGCACCAGCCGGTGATCCTGGGCGCCGTGGCGCAGCAGTTGTACCAGGCGATGAGCTTGCGCGGCGAAGGGGGCAAGGACTTCTCGGCGATCGTCGAAGGTTATCGCAAGCGCGGATGAGGGTTGCGATAGGGCGCAAGGCGCCTTTGCCACACGACTGAAACGACTTCGCCCGCATCGAGCGGGCGAAGCGGGCCACCGACGCGAATCAGGCGAAGACGAAGTACTTGCGCACCGTCTCGACGACTTCCCAGGTGCCTTTCATCCCTGGCTCGATCACGAACACGTCGCCACCCTTGAGGTGCTTCGGCTCTTCGCCTTCGGGGGTGATGATGCAGTAGCCCTCGAGGAAGTGGCAGAACTCCCACTTGTCGTAGTTCACCTCGAACTTGCCCGGGGTGCAGATCCAGGTGCCCATGATCTTGCTGCCGTCGGCCGACAGGTAGGCGTTGAGGTTGACCGTGTGCGGCTCGCCGCCGATGCGCTTCCATTTGGTGGCATCGACCACAGGCGTCGGGCAGGTTTCACGCAGAACGGTGATGAAATCGGACATGTGCAGGCTCCTAGGCAGGCGGATTGACGGGCCACCATAGGCGCAATGGCCGAGCGCCAGTTGCCTGGGCTCGACCCCTAAGTGCCTGGACGCGCTGTTTCACGCCCACCAGTAGCGCACGAAGTGGAAGAACACGGGCGCGGCGAAGCACACCGAGTCCATGCGGTCGAGCATGCCGCCGTGGCCTTCGATCATGTGACCCCAGTCCTTCACGCCGCGGTCGCGCTTGATCGCCGACATCACCAGCCCGCCGAAGAAGCCCATGGCGTTGACCACCAGCGCCAGCAAGCCCGCCTGCCAGAAGCTGAACGGCGTGATCCAGCACAGCAGCGCACCGACCAGGGTCGCCAGCGCCACGCCACCGAGCAGCCCCTCGAGGGTCTTGGACGGCGACAGGTTCGGCGCCACCTTGCGTTTCCCCAGCAGCTTGCCGCACACGTACTGCAGCACGTCGCTGAGCTGCACCACCAGGATCAGCCAGGCGATCAGCAGCAGGTTGCGGCCTTCGTAGCCGGGGATGTCGAGGGTCATCAGCGCGGGCACCGTCGACACGCAATACACCGCGATCATCAACCCCCACTGCACCTTGGAGGTACGCTCCAGAAAGCGCGTGGTGTCGCCGCCCAGGCTCGCCAGGATCGGCAGCAGCAGGAACACGTAGACCGGAATGAAGATGCTGAACAGCCCGTACCAGTCGCTGGCGATCAGCACGTACTGCACCGGCAAGGCGATGTAGAAGGCGGCGGCCAGGGCCGGGTAGTCGCTGCGCCGGGTCGGGGTGAGGGTCATGAATTCGCGCAGGGCGTAGAACGACACGCCGTAGAACAGCACGATCACGCCGTACTTGCCGAACACGAAGGCGATGCCGATCACCAGCACCATCACCCACCAGGCGTTGATGCGCGCGTTGAGGTTGTCGATGACCGGGTGCTGGCCGGCGCCGGCGCGCCACTTGAGCAGGCGGCCGATGACGCTGGCTAGCAGCAGCAGGGCGCCGATGCCGGCGAACAGCGAAAGGGTGTTGTCGTCCATGTCAGGCCTCCTTGGGGGCCAGGGTGAGCAGGGCCAGGCGGGCCCGTTCGAGAAAGTCCGGTTTGCTCTCGCCAGGGAGCCGGTGCAGGGGTTCGCCGAAGCTCAGGGTGCACAGCAGCGGCAGGGGCAGGGCGCGGCCTTTGGGCATGACGCGGTTGAGGTTGGCGATCCACACCGGCACCAGCTCGATCTGCGGATGGGCCGCCGCCAGGTGGAACAGGCCGCTCTTGAACGGCAGCAGCGGCTCGTCGCCGAGGTTGCGCGTGCCTTCGGGGAAGAAGATCAGCGAGTCGCCCTGGGCCAGGGCGTCGAGCACCGGTTGCAGGGGGCTGTCCAGAGTGTCGCTGCGCTGGCGGTCGATCAGCACGGCATTGAAGACCTTGCGGATGATGAACTCGCGCAGGCCTGGTTTGCACCAGTAGTCGGCGCCGGCCACCGGCCGGGTGCGCTTGCGCAGCGCGTCGGGCAGGGACGCCCAGAGCAGCACGAAATCGCCGTGGCTGCTGTGGTTGGCGTAGTACAGCCGTTGCACCGGCTGCGGCGTGCAGCCCAGCCACAGGGCGCGGGCGCCGGTGATCAGGCGGGCGGCGGAAGTGATGCTGAAGGCGGTGAGGTCAGCGAGCATGGGGCGCGGTCATCCGAGCAAGGGCAGTGTCAGTAGGGTAGCCAACAGCAGCAGGGTCTGTAGACCCAGGCACAGGGCCTGGCGGCGCAGCAGGGCCAAGGCGCCTTGGCTGCGTGCCGGCCAGTCGCGGGGGGTGGCGGTGTGGGGCTTCAAGTGCAGGGCCTGCAGGGCATGGTCCAGGGCCAGGGTATCGTCGGCCAACGCAGGGCCGCTGTCGGCCATGCGGGCGAACAGCTCGGCATCCAGCGCCACGCGCACGGCCCAGTATTTGTGCGCAAGGCCCAGCACCACCAGCAGCACGGCGCCCGCGCTCGCCCAGGGCACCAGCGGAGCGCCGAGCAGGGGCGCCAGCGCATAGGCGGCCGCCAGCAGGGTGATGCCATCGGACAAACGCTCCAACTGCGCGCCGCGGCGCAGCAGGGTGGCGACGACGAAGAGCTTCATGGGTGCGGCTCCGACGGCAGCGAATTTCGACGTCGCCCGCTCGGCCGAAGCGCGCCAGAGCGCGTCGGTTGCAGTCTTGTGACCAGATAGCGGTTCACGAACAGACCGCCAGCCAAGGCAGAACCTGTCGACGGTCGGTGTGCAGAAACGTTCGGCTGCGGTTTCGCAATCGCAGATCGCTTCACGCTGTGCTCTCCAGCCGGCCCAAGACCTGCCGGTGGTCCGCATGCAAGACGACCGTAGGCCGTGCCAGACGAATCAGCGCCTCGGCAGCCTGCAATGTGGCGCAGCGCCGGGTCAGCAGCAGCCAGGCCGCCACCGCGCTGGCGCTGCGCGAATAGCCCAGGGCGCAGCACACCAGCACCGGGCCATGTTGGCGCAGGACTTCGATGTCGGCCGCAGCTTGCGCCAGCACCGCCCCATCCGGCACCACCAGATCGAGGCTGGGCAGGCTGCGGTAGTGGGGCACCTGCGCCGCGCAGCGCAGCTCGGCGCACAGGTCGACGATGGCGACGAAGGGCGCGGCATCGGCATGGTTCGGCACGCGCCCCAGGTACACGCCTTCGCAGATCTCGTCGCAGCGCGGCCGCTTCTTGGTCCAATACCAGGCATTGAGCCTGGCGCCGAGCACATACGGCGCCAGCAGCACGCGGGCCGCGACCGACAGCTGTCCATCGGCGCGTTTCTGGAACCCATCAGGCCCCAGCACCGCGTAGTTGAGCGCCACCAGCAGCAGCGCCACGGCAGGCCACAGCAAGACCAACGCCGCGCCGCCGACCGCCAGTGCCAGAGCCGCCAGCAGTGCCGCCCCCAGCGCGTAGATCCCCGCAAGCCGCCAACAGCGCACGTCCCGGCTGAACCGCGCATGCTGCCAGGGCAACGCACCCTGGGCCGGCCACAGCCACAAACACAGCAACCCCACCAGCGCGCCGCTGGGCACGTCGATGAAGTGGTGCTGCCAGGTGGTCAGCACCGACACCCCGATCAGCGCCATCCAGCCATGCACCAGCCAGCGCCAGGGCTGGGCGTGCACGTGCCGGGCGAACATCGTCCAGACGATCACCAGCAGCGCGATGTGCAGCGAGGGCGCCTGGTTGAAGGGTTTGTCGAAGCCCATCAGCACGTCGAACAACCAGCCGAACAGGCCGTCCAGCGCGGGGCGCTCGAAGGTGAAGCGCAACGGCCAGAGCAGAAAGCCCGCCACGCACAGCACCTGCGCGCTGAGCAGGGCCAGGGCATGGCGGTCCATTTCGCGGCGGCTCAGGGGCAAGAGGAAGGACAGACCGTAGAGCAGGTCGATGGACCAGTACGGAATGATCGTCCACGGCCACAGCGGCACCCGATGTTCCCAGTCGAACACCAGGGTGCCGACGTCGGCGCGCGTGGCGGTGTGGCTGTTGCTCAGGCCGTAGCTGATGAAGAACAGCGGCCCGAGCAGCAGCAACCACAGCACGCCACGGCGGATCAGGCCCGGTTCGCGCAGCGCGGTCATCCACGCACCCGCTGCGCCAGGCTGACGCTGAAGATGCCCCACTCGTCGATGCGTTGGGCGATCTTGCGAAAGCCTGCGGCCTCGACCAACTGGTCCATCTCGGCCTGGCTGCGCCGGCGCATGACCCAGGCCTGCCCTTGGCGGTGGCTGGTCAGGGCGCGGGCGATCATCTCCAGTTGCGGGTGCCAGGGCTGGCCGGTGTAGACCAGGTAGCCGCCGTCTTCGACCGCATCGGCCAGGCCTGCCAGGGAGTTGCCGACCAGCGCGTTGCTGGCGAACAGCTCGTACAGCCCCGACACCACCGCCAAGGTCGGCCGTGGATCGAGGGCAGCCAGGCTGGCGCGGTCGAAGGCATCGGCCTGCACGAAGCGGGCGATGTCGGCCAGGCCTTTCTCCTGGATCAGCGCGCTGCCTTGTCGCACGTTCAGCTCGCTGTAGTCGCGCAGCAGGATCGAGTCGGGTTTCTCCGTCAGCGTGTGCAAGGCTTCGAGGATGTAGCGCCCGTGCCCGGCGGCGATGTCGACGATGTGCACCGGCCGCTGCGCTTCACGCAGGCGGGCGATGGCCTCGCGCAGCAGTTCCTCGGCGTGCAGCTTGCGCTGGCGGATGCCGCGCCAGCCGATGGCGTCGAGGTAGTTGCGGTCGATGGCCCGGCCCAGCTTGCCCTTGCCGATGGCCTGGTTGCGGTACACGTAGTCCAGGGTGCTGCCCGAATCGAAGCCGGTGTCGAAGCCCAGCTTGACCCCTTCGGAGAAGCCTTGGCCCAGGCGCAGCCCGGCGCGGGTCGCGCGCCAGTACAGCGCGCGCGGCGAATGGGGCGGCAGCGGCGCGGCCAGGCTTTCGGCTTCGGCCAGGCTGGCGCCGACGCGGTCGGCATCGAGCAGCGACACGGGCGCGACGGGCGCGTCGAAGCAATGCGTGACGAAGCGCTTGATCCGCGCCAGGGCATGGGCGCGGTCGCGCTCGCCCAGGGTGTCGTGGAAGAAGCCCGGCAGCACATGCATTTCCTTGCGTGCGCTGCCCAGGCGTTCGAAGAAGCGTTCCTGCGGGGCGCGCTCGACCACGAAGTCGGCGCCCGACACCAGCAACTGCGTCGGCACCTGGATCGCCTGGGCGTCGGCCACCACGCGGTCGGCGGCTTCGTACAGCCCCAGCAGCATGGTCACCGAGATCGGCCGGCTGATCAGCGGGTCGGCCTTGTACGACATCACCCGGTCGGGGTCATGGGTCAGCAGGCGCGGCTTGACGTAGCTGTTGACGAAGAAGTTGCCGCGCAGCGCCTTCATCAGCTTCAGGCCGGGGCGGGCGAAGGGTACGTAGAGCTTGACCTTGAACGCCGGCGAGGCCAGCACCAGGCAACGCACCTTGGGGTTGTAGTCGTGGGCCCAGGTGGCCACCACGACTGCGCCGACGCTCTGCGCCAGCACCACCATGTCCTGTTCTTCGATGCCGTGGCGCTGGTGCAGGTGCTCGATGAAGGTCTGCACGTCGCGCACGCTGGTGGCGAAGCTCGGGCTGTCGCCGCGGGCGCCGGGGGACAGGCCGTGGCCACGGGCGTCCCAGGCGAAGAAGTCGTAGCCGGCCA
Source organism: Pseudomonas sp. UBA6562 (assembly GCF_002434265.1). Classification (GTDB taxonomy): domain Bacteria; phylum Pseudomonadota; class Gammaproteobacteria; order Pseudomonadales; family Pseudomonadaceae; genus Aquipseudomonas. The sequence goes on from NZ_DJJS01000005.1 coordinate 18,777, forward strand.
TGTCCAGCTCGTCGGCCAGGTGCGCCAGGCGCCCGCCGTGCTCGTGGCCGCGGTGGAACATCACCACGGCGCGGCGCGGCTGGTGTTCGCTCAGCGTGGCGGGCCAGTGGCGGTAGTGCAGGTCGACACCGTCATGGGTAGGGAAATGCAACGATTGCGCTTGGCGCATGGCGAAAGTCCTTGTCCGACAGAGAAGTGCAGAGGGTGGGTTTCAGGGAGTGGTTCGACGCGCTTCGAGAAGCCCGTGGCGAACCCGGTTGTACAGGGTGTAGAGCGATAGCAGCAGCACCAGCGCCAGCAGCCCGTTGATCCAACTGGCGGCCAGCAGCCCCAGGCCGACGCCGGTGCCCAGCACGCCGAAGGCGAAGGCACGGTCGCTCTTGCCCATGGGGCCGTCGTAGCGCCGCGAAGCGCCTACTAAGGGGCCCATCACCCCGGCGTATTCGCTGACCACGGCCAGCACCACCGTGAGCACCACCAGGCTTGGCGACACGCCCGGCAGCAGGGCGAAGGGCAGGTACAGGGCAGCGTCGGCGACCACGTCGCACAGCTCGTTGAGGTAGGCGCCCAGGGTCGACTGCTGGCCGAACTCGCGGGCAAGCATGCCGTCCACGGCATTGAGCGCCATGCGCAGCAGCATCCACAGCGGCACCAGCAGGAACAGCCCGGTGGCTTCTGGGCGCCAGGCCAGCAGCAGGCCGAGCAGCACCGAAACTGCGGCAGCGGCCAAGGTGACCTGATTGGCCGTGACGCCACGGTCGTACAGGCGCTGCACGCTGGGGCGCAGCAAGGCCTGGAAACGAGGTTTGAGCTGGTAGATCGACGGCATGCGAAGTGTCCTTTCAAGCTGCGACGGTCAGCGAGTGTGCGCGGCCTGCGCAGGCACGGCAAGGCTATACCGCCCACGCTGTGACCGGGTGCTGCACGCCGGGGTCGGTCGGGGCCTGGGCCATTGCGCGGGTCGGGGTCGGCGGGGTGAGTTGTCAGCGCTCGCGGTGCCAGGCACGATGCCTGCCATGCACACATTTCTCGGTTTCTATCAGGACATCGGCGCCGCGCTTTCGTTGCTGGTGCTGCTGACCTTCCTCCTCGCCGGCGCGGTCAAGGGCGTGATCGGCCTTGGCCTGCCCACGGTCGCCATGGGCCTGCTCGGGCTCGGTCTGCCACCGGCCCAGGCGGCGGCACTGCTGATCGTGCCGTCGACCGTGACCAACCTGTGGCAACTGGCCTTCGGCGGGCACTTGCGCGCGTTGCTGCGGCGCTTGGGCAGCCTGTTGGCGATGATCTTCCTCGGCACCTGCCTGGGCAGCCTGTGGCTGGGCATCGACAGCGGGCCGTGGGCTGCCCATGCCCTGGGCGGCGCCTTGGTGGTGTATGCGCTATACGGGCTGGCGGGTCCGCAACTGCGCGCGGCGCCGCGGCACGAACGCTGGCTGGGGCCACTGTGCGGGTTGATCACCGGGGTGGTGACGGCCGCCACCGGCGTATTCGTCATGCCGGCTGTGCCCTATCTGCAAAGCCTGGGCTTGAGCCGCGACGAGATGGTGCAGGCGCTGGGCCTGTCGTTCACCGTGTCCACCCTGGCCCTGGCGGTGGGCCTGGCGGGGCAGGACGCCCTGGGCGGTCAGGCACTGGGCGCTTCGCTGCTGATGCTGCTACCGGCGCTGCTGGGCATGTTCGCCGGGCAGTGGCTGCGCCAGCGCATCAGCCCGACCCTGTTCAAACGCTGTTTCTTCGTCGGGCTGGGGCTGCTGGGGCTGCACCTGTTGCTCAACGGCTAGCGGGGCTGAGCATTTCGATGCGCTGAACGTCGAACTCGCCTTCCAGGTATTCGGCGCGCTGCTCGACGAAGGTGCGCATGTGCGGCAGGGCCATGTGCGTGTTGAAGTCGTGTTCGCTGGCCCAGACCTCGAAGAAGATGAACAGGCTCGGATCGTCCAGGTCGCGCAGCATGTGGTATTCGATGCAGCCCGGTTCGCGTCGGCTCGGCTCGACATAGGCGCGGAACAGACGCTCGAAGGCGTCGGCGCGTTCCGGGTGGGTTTTGGCTTTGAGGATGAAGGCGTGCTGTTGCGTCATGGGCAGGATTCCGCAGAAGTTGAAGTGCGAGTCTATGACAACAGTAAGGCCAGGATTCGTGATTTTCGCGCAATTATCATTTGCCCCATCGTGGCTGTTTCCCACGCCCGAGGCTGGTTAGTCTGCCGGCCTTCTTAGCGATCCGGTCGGCAACGACCCCAAGGCCCCCCATGAAAAACATTCTTCTGCTCAATGGCGGCAAACAGTTCGCCCACTCCGACGGCCGCCTCAACCAGACCCTGCACGACACCGCCCTGACGCACCTGGACCGTGCCGGCTTCGACCTGCGCCAGACCTTCATCGACGGCGGTTACGACGCCGAGCAGCAGGTGCAGGACTGGCTCTGGGCGGACGTGGTGATCTACCAGATGCCCGGCTGGTGGATGGGCGCGCCGCACACCGTCAAGCAGTACATGGACGAAGTCTTCACCGCCGGCCACGGCAGCCTGTACGCGAGCGACGGCCGCACCCGCGCCGACGCCTCGCAGAAATACGGCAGCGGCGGCCTGCTGCAAGGCAAGCGCTACATGATTTCCGCGACCTGGAACGCACCGCAGCAGGCTTTCGACGACCCGAGCGACTTCTTCGAAGGCAAGGGCGTCGATGCCGTGTACTTCCCCTTCCACAAGGCCCACCAATTCCTCGGCATGCGCGGGTTGCCGACCTTCCTCGCCACCGACGTGATGAAGCGCCCCAATGTCGAAGCCGCCGTCGCCGCCTACCGGGCGCACCTGAGCGAGGTGCTGGGCCAGGCGTGACGCGCTGTGACGCCCGCAGGCGACAAGGCTTGCGATCCTGTGCACGAGCCGTTATCTAGTTCGGTTCATTCCGCAACAGGCCCGTGCGCTGTGAAGACCCGCTCCGAAGAACTCCAGGTATTCGTCACGGTGATCGACTGCGGCTCGATCTCCGCCGCCGCCGAGCAACTGGCGCAGACGCCCTCGGCGCTCAGCCGCACGCTGTCGCGCCTCGAATCGCGGCTGGGTGTGACCTTGCTCAACCGCACCACCCGGCGCATGGAGCTGACCGAAGAAGGGCGCTTCTTCCTCGAACGCGCACGGCTGATCCTGGCGCAGATGCACGACTTGGAAGAGCACCTGGCGCTGCACCGCCAGCAGCCGGCCGGGCGCCTGCGGGTCAATGCGGCCGCGCCTTTCATGCTGCACGCCATCGTGCCGTGGATCGGCGAATTCCGCCGCGCCTACCCAGGCATCGAGCTGGAGCTGAACACCGACGACCTGATCATCGACCTGCTCGAACAGCGCACCGACGTCGCCATCCGCATCGGCGAACTGGCCGACTCCAGCCTGCACGCGCGTTCGTTGGGGTGCAGCCCGCTTCTGGTGTTGGCCAGCCCCGACTATCTGGCGCGTCACGGCACGCCGACCACGGTGGAGGCATTGGAGGGCCACTGCCTGCTCGGCTTCAGCCAGCCGGAAAGCCTCAACCACTGGCCGCTGCGCCACGCCGAGGGCGACCGCTGGCGCATCCGCCCGCAGGTGCTGGCGTCCAGTGGCGAGACCTTGCGGCAACTGGCCCTGGCCGGGGAGGGCATCGCCTGCCTATCGCACTTCATGACCCACCACAACATCCGCGCCGGCCGTCTGCAGGTGCTGCTGGCCGAGGCCAACAGCGGCTACCGCCAGCCGATCCATGCGGTGTACTACCGCAACACGCAGCTGGCGCTGCGCATCCAGTGCTTCCTCGACTTCATCCAGCACAAGCTTGCCGCCTACGCCTGTTGAAAGCCGTTTGCGCCGCGCCTTGCCTTGGGCCTTAATGGGCAGTCAAAAAGAACAATTACCCAAGGAAAGTGCCCATGCGTATCGTCATGTTCCAGTCCCTGGCCGTCACGGCCTTCCTGCTCGGCAGCCCAAACAGCTTTGCCGTGACCCTCGAAGGCGGCGCCGTCGCCGCCCCCGACCAGTACGCGGCCAAGGTCGCCGCCGACATCCTCAAGCGCGGCGGCAACGCGGTGGATGCTGCGGTCGCCACCGCCTTCACCCTGGCGGTGACCTACCCCGAAGCGGGCAACATCGGCGGCGGCGGTTTCATGACCCTGTTCGTCGACGGCAAGCCGTATTTCCTCGACTACCGCGAAGTGGCGCCCAAGGCAGCCACGCGCAACATGTACCTGGACGACAAGGGCGAACCCATCGAGAACCTGAGCCTGGTCGGCGCCCGCGCCGCCGGGGTGCCGGGCACGGTGATGGGGCTGTGGGAGGCGCACCAGAAGTTCGGCAAACTCAAGTGGAGCGAGCTGCTCACCCCGGCCATCGGCTACGCCAAGAACGGTTTCACCGTCGCCGAGCAGCAGTACCAGTACCGTGAAGACGCCAAGGGCCTGTTCAAGGACGGCACCAACTTCAACGACTACTTCGCCAGCATGCAGGCCGGCCAGCCGTTCAAGCAGCCCGAGTTGGCCATGACCCTGGAACGCATCGCCGACAAGGGCGTCAGCGACTTCTACCAGGGCCGCACCGCCGAACTGCTGGTCGAGCAGATGCAGGCCGACAAGGGCCTGATCACCCGCGAAGACCTGGCCGGCTACAAGGCCGTGTGGCGCGACCCGATCGCCATCCAGTGGCGCGGCAACGTGGTCTACACCGCGCCGCCGCCAAGCTCGGGCGGTGTCGCGCTGGCGCAACTGCTGGGCATCAAGGAAGACCGCGCCGCCGACTTCAAGGGCGTGGCGCACAACTCTGCGCGCTACATCCACCTGCTGGCCGAGATCGAGAAGCGGGTGTTCGCCGACCGCGCCGATTATCTGGGCGACCCGGCCTTCACCAAGGTGCCGGTCGACCAGCTCATCGCCAAGGACTACCTGGCCAAGCGCGCCGCCCAGGTCAACCCCACCGCCATTTCCGCCACCGACGGTGTGAAACCGGGGCTGGAATCGCACCAGACCACGCATTTCTCCATCGTCGACAAGCAGGGCAACGCCGTCAGCAACACCTACACCCTCAACCTCGACTATGGCAGCGGCGTGGTGGTCAAGGGCGCAGGTTTCCTGCTCAACGATGAGATGGACGACTTCAGCGCCAAGCCCGGCGCGGCCAACGTGTTCGGTGTGGTGGGCGGTGCGGCCAACGCTATCGAGCCGGGCAAGCGCATGCTGTCGTCGATGAGCCCGACGCTGGTCACCCGTGATGGCAAGGTCACCTTGGTGCTGGGCACGCCCGGCGGGTCGCGGATCTTCACCTCGATCTTCCAGGTGATGAACAACCTCTACGACTACGCCATGCCGCTGGACAAGGCCGTGGCTGCGCAACGCGTGCACCACCAGTTGCTGCCCAAGGACACGATCTATTTCGACAGCTACGCGCCGCTGCAAGGGCCAGCGGCCGAGGCGTTGAAGAAGATGGGCTATGTGCTGGAGGACCAGGGCTGGAACATGGGCGACGTGCAGGCCATCCGCGTCGAGGGCACCCAGCTGGAAACGGCGTCCGACCCGCGTGGGCGGGGGCAGGGCATCATCGTCAAGTGACTTGGACGAGCCGGCCCACGCCGCGCGAAACGGTTTTTCTGTCAAAACGCGTGGCTGGGTTGGGGCGGCTCTGCCGCCCATCGCGGCTGAAGCCGCTCCCACAAGGTCACTGCATTGGCGGGCGCTGAACCTGGGTTCAGCGCCCGCCATAGAGCGCCGATCAGACTTTGAACTGGCTGACCAACATCTGCAGGTGACCGCCCAGACGCGCCAGCTCGACGCTGGCCGTGGCGGTTTCGTTGCTGGCCGAAGCCGTCTGTTCCGACACGTCGCGCACATTGAGGATGCTGCGGCTGATTTCTTCGGCCACGGCGCTCTGCTGCTCGGCGGCGGCGGCGATCTGCTGGTTCATGGCCTGGATGTTCGACACCGTGCCGGTGATGCTGCCCAGCGAAACGCCGGCCTTGCGCGCCAGCTCGACGCTGCTGTCGGTCAGCTCGCGGCTGCCGAGCATGATCGAGGCGACCTGCTGGGTACCGCGGTGCAGGCCGGCGATCAGAGCTTCGATCTCTTCGGTGGATTTCTGCGTGCGCTGCGCCAGGCCGCGTACTTCGTCGGCGACCACGGCGAAACCACGCCCGGCTTCACCGGCGCGTGCCGCTTCGATGGCGGCGTTCAGCGCCAACAGGTTGGTCTGCTCGGCCACCGACTTGATCACGTCCATGACGCTGCCGATCTTCTGGCTTTCCTGCTGCAAGGTGTTCATCGCCTCGCTGGAGCGGTGCACCTCGCCGGCCAGGCGCTCGATTTGCTCGACCGCTTCGCCCACCACTTGCTCGCCCACGCGGGCTTCGCCGTCGGCGCTGGTCGCCGCGCGCGAGGCTTGCTCGGCATTGCGCGCCACTTCCTGCACGGTGGCAGCCATTTCGTGCATGGCCGTGGCCACCTGGTCGGTTTCGATCTTCTGGCTGTTGGCCCCGGCGTTGGTCTGCTCGGTGACCGCCGACAGTTCCTCGGCGGCGCTGGCGATCTGCGTGACGCTGTCGCGAATGCCGCCGATCAGCTCGCGCAGGGTGGTGGCCATGTGGCTGATGCTCTGTTGCAGCACGCCCAGCTCGTCACGGCGCGTCACGCGCACGTTGTGGGTGAGGTCGCCATGGGCGATGCGGTCGACCACGCCCAACGTTTCCTGCAAGGGTTTGGTGATCTGGCGGGTGATGAGCACCGCTGCCAAGACACCGAACAGCAGGGCCAGCAAGGTTGCGGCGATCTGCAAGGTACGCGCCTGGGCGCTTTCGCTGTCGCGGCGATCGAGCTGGAGCTTGTACAGGGCTGCGCTGGTCTTGACGATGTCGGCACCTTCGACGGTCATCTCCTGGCGCGCGGTGGCGATGGTCGCCACGGCTTCGCGGAAGGCCTGGAGGGATTGGCCGTAACCTTGCAACTGCGTGGCGAAAGGTTGCACCGCAGGTTCGCCGGGCAGTTGCCGTTGCAGCTCGTCGGCCGCCAGGCGGGTCACTGCGAACTGGTCGAGCGCGGCCTTTTCCTGGGTGGCGTTGGTGTCGGCGATGTAGCTGCGCACGTTCACGCTCAGGCGCAGGAACTGTTGGCGGGCGTTGCTGATGAGTTGGTAGTTGGCCAGGCGCGTGGCATCGGCCTCCGGCCGGGAGAGCAGGTCCTTGGCCAGCGCTTCCAGGGCCGCATCGGCTTCGGCGGCGGCGGTGCGCATACGCGTGCGTGCCGTGTTCGAAGCGGCGTAGCCGCCACGCATCAGGTTCAACGACACCTTGTACTGCTCGATGGTCTTGCCCAGCTCGCCGAGCAGGCGCACGTTCTCTTCGCTCTTGAAGGCCTTGGCCAGGCGTTGCTGTTGCGCGCTGAAGGTGTCGAGTTTGGTCTGGACGTTGGTCGCCGAGGCGTCGTCGCCATTGGCGATCATGTATTGCAGGCGCGCGACGCGCAGCTCGGTCAGGTCGTTGTTGAGCTGGCCGATATCGCTCATCCAGTTGCTGCGGTCGATCAGACCGCCCACGCTGAACCAGCCGGTCAAGGCCAGCAGACCGGTCAAGAGCAGGACCAGGCCAAAGCCCAGTCCCAGTTTTAGGTTGACGCTGATGTTGGCAAACCAGCTGTTCATTGCACACGCTCCCTGAAGAAATTTCGCTCACTTGATTCGTCATCGCGGGGCGTTTTTGTTCTTCAGAGCCCGCGGATACCCGAGAGTTATCGGCTGACATCGCGTTCGCTGAAACGCTTTTTCAGCAGAATTTTCCTAGGAAAATCTGGCTATAGGCCATTACTGACGGTAGCTGTTTTCCAGCCAGCGCCGGTGCGCAGGTAGGGAAGGGAGCCGAAACGGACGCGGGCCGCCTACCAGGCAGCCCGCGTTCGGAGCGATCGGTTTACAGGTTGCGGGCGTTGAACGTATCGCACTGGGTGGCGTCACCCTGTTCGAAACCGGTTTTGAACCAGCGTACACGCTGCTGCGAGGTGCCGTGGGTGAACGAATCGGGAACCACACGGCCCTGGCCTTGCTGCTGCAAACGGTCGTCGCCAATGGCGTTGGCCGCGTTCAGCGCCTCGTCCACATCGCCCGGTTCCAGCCAGTTCAGGCGTTTCTGCGCCTGGTAGGCCCAGACCCCGGCGAAGCAGTCGGCTTGCAGTTCCTGGCGCACCAGCAGACCGTTGGCGCCTTCCATGCGCTCGCCACGTTGGCGGGCAGCCTGCACTTCCTTCGACACGCCGAGCAGGGTTTGCACGTGGTGGCCGATTTCATGGGCGATCACATACGCCTGGGCGAAATCGCCGGCGGCGGAAAAGCGGGTTTCCATTTCGCGGAAGAACGACATGTCCAGGTACACGCGCTGGTCGGCGGGGCAGTAGAACGGCCCGACCGCCGCCGAAGCGAAACCGCAGGCCGAATTGACTTGGCCGCTGAACAGCACCAGCTTGGGGTCGCGGTACTGTTGGCCCGATTGGGCGAACAGGGCTTTCCAGGTGTCTTCGGTATCGCCCAGGATCGAGGCGACGAAGTCGGCCTGCTGGTCGTTGGCCGGAGGCGCCTTGCCCTCGGTGCCGGCGGGCGCCGCCTGGCGCTGCTCGACATGGCCGCCTTGCCCGGTCAGTTGGCCGAGGATCTGCAACGGGTCCTGGCCGGTCAGCCAGCCGATGCCGACGATCAGCAGGATCGCCCCCAGGCCCAAGCCTTTGCCACCGCCGAAGCGCATACCGCCGCCTCCGCCCCCCGAACCTCGGGCATCCACTACGTTGTCGCTACGCCGGCCTTTTCGCCAATCCATGAGAGTCTCCTGCAATAAGCTGTATGAGCTTCGCGCGACGCGATTAGTTCAGGCGGTCGAAGCATCGAAAACGGGCACCTTATCCATAACCAATTCGATAAGCGATAGGGCGGTCTTTTCAATGTTCGGCGGCGTTTACCTCACGGAAACTGCATGTCCGTCTGCCACGCCCAGGCGCCCACAATTCCAAGAGAGGACAATGGCCATGCCCGCCGAGGACAATCGCCGCTTCGTGATCCGTGATCGCAACTGGCACCCCAAAGCCCTGACCCCCGACTACAAGACCTCGATCGCCCGTTCGCCGCGCCAGGCGCTGGTGAGCATTCCACAGTCGATCAGCGAAACCACCGGCCCGAACTTCGCCCACCTGGGCTTCGGCGAACACGACCACGACCTGCTGCTCAATTTCGACCACGGCGGCCTGCCCATCGGCGAGCGCATCATCGTCGCCGGGCGCGTACTGGACCAGTATGGCCGTCCTGTACCTAACACCTTGGTGGAAATGTGGCAGGCCAATGCCGGTGGCCGCTATCGGCACAAGAACGACCGCTACCTGGCACCGCTCGATCCGAACTTCGGCGGCGTGGGTCGCTGCCTGACCGACCGCGACGGCTTCTACAGCTTCCGCACCATCAAGCCCGGCCCCTATCCCTGGCGCAACGGCCCCAACGACTGGCGCCCGGCGCACATCCACTTCTCCGTGAGCGGCCCTTCGATCGCCACCAAATTGATCACCCAGCTATATTTCGAGGGCGATCCGTTGATCCCGCTGTGCCCGATCGTCAAATCCATCGCCAACCCCGAGGCGGTGCAGCAACTGATCGCCAAGCTCGACATGGGCAACGCCAACCCGATGGACTGCCTGGCCTACCGCTTCGACATCGTCCTGCGCGGCCAGCGCCAGACCCATTTCGAGAACCGCTGAGGAATCCTACATGCCTATTCAACTGCTGCCGGAAACCCCCTCGCAGACGGCGGGGCCTTACGTGCACATCGGCCTGGCGCTACAGGCCGCCGGCAATCCGCCCAGGCCCGAGGAAATCTGGAACCGCCTGGCCAAACCCGAAGCGCCCGGCGAGCACATCCTGCTGATCGGCCATGTCTACGATGGCAACGGACATTTGGTGCGCGATTCGTTTTTGGAGGTGTGGCAGGCCGACGCCGACGGCCGCTACCACGAGGACTACAACCTGGAAAACGCCTTCAACAGCTTCGGCCGCACCGCCACCACCTTCGACGCGGGGGAGTGGACGCTGCATACGGTGAAACCGGGCGTGGTGAGCAACGCGGCGGGCGTGCCGATGGCGCCGCACATCAACGTCAGCCTGTTCGCCCGGGGCATCAACATCCACTTGCACACGCGGCTGTATTTCGACGACGAGACCGAGGCCAACGGCCGATGCCCGGTGCTCAACCTGATCGAACAGCCCCAGCGCCGCGAAACCCTGATCGCCCGGCGCTGCGAGGTGGACGGCAAGACGGCCTATCGGTTCGACATGCGTATCCAGGGCGAAGGGGAGACGGTGTTCTTCGATTTCTGAACCCCGGTAGATAGCGGCGGGTTCGGCACTCCGATCGAGCGCGATGACCAAGGCTCATCCCCTGTGGGAGCGGCTTGAGCCGCGATGGCCGGCAGCGCCGGCCTAATGGTCGCGATGCCGCTCGACAGGGAGTAAGGGGTGCCTGATCTAGGGCGGCGTTGCCGCCCATCGCGACTGAAGTCGCTCCTACAGCTCCTACAGCTCCCACAGCATTCACAGCATTCACAGCATTCACAGCACCCACAGGGTTCGCAGGGTCCATAGGATCCAAAGAACCCACCGACCTCAACGCCGAACCAGCAACACGCCACTTTCCATATGGTGGGTATACGGGAACTGGTCGAACAACGCGCAGCGCTCGATGCGGTGGGTGTCGTGCAGTTGGGCGATGTTGGCCGCCAGGGTCTCGGGGTTGCAGGAGATGTACAGGATGCGCTCGAAGCGCCGGGTCAGCTCGCAGGTGTCCGGGTCCATGCCGGCGCGCGGCGGGTCGACGAACACGGTGCCGAAGGCGTACCGCTTGAGGTCGATGCCCTGCAGGCGGCGGAACGGCCGCACCTCGTTCAGCGCCTGGGTCAGCTCTTCGGCCGACAGGCGCACCAGGGTCACGTTGTCGATGCCGTTCTCGTCCAGGTTGCTCAGTGCGGCATTGACCGACGTCTTGCTGATCTCGGTGGCCAGCACCTGACGCACCCGGGTGGCCAGCGGCAGGGTGAAGTTGCCGTTGCCGCAGTACAGTTCGAGCAGGTCGTCGTCGCGCTCGCCGATAGCCTCGAAGGCCCAGCCCAGCATCTTCTGGTTCACCGTGCCGTTGGGCTGGGTGAACGCACCTTCCGGCTGGCGATAGCTGAACACCCGGCCGGCGACTTCGAGTTTCTCCAGCGCATAGTCGCGGCCGATCACCAGGCGCTTGCCCTTCGAACGGCCGACCACGCTCACCTGCAACTCGCCGGCCAGCGCTTGCGCAGCGGCTTCCCAGGCTTCGTCGAGGGGGCGGTGGTAGCACAGGGTGACCATCGCATCGCCCGCCAGGGTGGTGAGGAATTCCACCTGGAACAGACGGTTGCTCAGTGCTTCGCTGGCCTGCCAGGCTGCCTTGAGGCGTGGCATCAGGTCGTTGATGCGCTGGCTGGCGATGGGGAAGTCGTCGATCAGGATCGCTTGGTGCTTCTCGCCGGGCGCGAACATCGCATAGTGGCGGTCGCCGCCTTCGCGCCACAGGCGAAACTCGGCGCGCAGCCGGTAATGTGCCTGGGGCGAGTCGAACACCTGCGGCGCGGGCGCGTCGAACGGCGCCAGCAGCGCGCGCAGGCGCTCGGCCTTGGCGTTCAGTTGCTCGGTGTAGGTGGTAGGGTCGAAAGCGGCACTCATGCGTTGAACCAGCCCAGCTTGATGACGAACAGAATGGACAGGATCACCAGCGCCGCGTTCAGGTCGCGGTAGCGGCCGGAGATCAGCTTGATGGCGGTCCAGGCGATGAAGCCGAAGGCGATGCCGTTGGCGATCGAGTAGGTCAGCGGCATGGCCAGGGCGGTCACCACTACCGGCGCGGCTTCGGTGATGTCGTCCCAGTTGATTTCCGCCAGGCCCGAGGCCATCAGCACCGCCACGAACAGCAGCGCCGGCGCGGTGGCGAAGGCCGGCACACTGCCGGCCAGCGGGGCGAAGAACAGCGCCAGCAGGAACAGCACGGCGACCACGATGGCGGTAAGGCCCGTACGGCCACCGGCGCTGACGCCTGCGGCCGACTCGATGTAGCTGGTGGTGGTCGAGGTGCCCAGCAGCGAACCGGCCATGGCCGCGGTGCTGTCGGCGATCAGGGCGCGGCCCATCTTCGGCATGTGGCCGTCCTTGCCCATCAAACCGGCGCGCTTGGCCACGCCGATCAGGGTGCCGGAGTTGTCGAACAGGTCGACGAAGAGGAAGGCGAAGATCACGCTGATCAGCGCCACGTCGAGGGCGCCGGCGATGTCCAGTTGCAGGAAGGTCGGTGCCAGCGACGGCGGCATCGATACCACGCCTGCGAACGGCGTCACGCCCAGCGCGATGGAAGCCACGGTCACGGCCAGGATGCCGATCAGCACCGCACCGCGCACCTTCAACGCTTCCAGGCCGACGATCAGGAAGAAGCCCAGGGTGGCGAGGATCGGCGCGGGGTTGCGCAGGTCGCCCAGGCCCACCAGGGTCGCCGGGTTATCGACGACGATGCCGGCGTTGTGCAGGGCGATCAGCGCCAGGAACAGGCCGATGCCGGCGGCGATGGCCGAGCGCAACGGCAGCGGAATGCTGTTGACGATCCACTCGCGGATGCGCAGCACCGAGAGCACGAAGAACAGCACCGCCGAAACGAACACCGCGCCCAGCGCGACCTGCCAGGTGTGGCCCTGGTGCAGCACCACGGTGTAGGTGAAGAAGGCGTTCAGCCCCATCCCCGGCGCCAGGGCGATGGGGTAGTTGGCGATCAGGCCCATGGTCACCGAGCCGATGGCCGCCGCCAGGCAGGTGGCGACGAACAATGCGCCCTTGTCCATGCCGGTCTCGCCGAGAATGCTCGGGTTGACGAACAGGATGTAGGCCATGGCCAGGAAGGTGGTGACGCCCGCCAGTATCTCGGTGCGCACGTTGGTGTTGTGTGCTCTTAGTTGAAACAGCCTTTCCAGCATGCCCGCTCCCAAGTCGCCGTCGGCGCCGTGAATGTATCGACCCCAAGAGCAAAGCACAGGCGGCGAAGGCTGCCGTGTTTTATCCGGGGCGGAAAAAAGCCGCGCATCATACCAGCATGCTTGGCGAGCGGTAGGTTCTGTCTGAAATGTCGGGTGGCAAGGCGACGCAAGGTGGGCGCGCGGGTGCCTGCAGGCCGTTGCGCGGTCTTCGGCTACACTGCGCATCCGTTTTGGAGCCCAAGCCCGTGCACCTGATCGACTACCGCAACCTGACCCAGGCCCAGCAAGCCCAGGCGCTCGACATCCAGCTGCCGCCCGAACAGCAGCGTCATGCCGGCGACGCGGCCAGTGCGCTGTACCTCGCGCGCAACCCCAGCGAGCAGCAGCGCTGCCTGGTGCTGATGCACGAGCAGGTGCCGCGCGGTCTGCTGTTGCTCCAGCGCGGCGTGTTCCTGCCCGCCTGGGCCGAGGCCGATGCGGCGATGCTGATCGCCTTGCAGGTCGACCGGCGCCATCAGGGCCGCGGCTTGGGCAGTGCATGCATGCAGGCCTTGCCAGGTGTGGTGCGGGCACTGTGGCCGGACATCGGCCGTCTGCAACTGTCGGTGGCGCCCGACAACCACCTGGCGCGGCGGCTCTACCGCCACAGCGGGTGGAGCGACAGCGGGCTGGGCCATCGCGCCCGCGACGGGCACGAACTGAGCATGAGCTTGGTGCTGTGAGCGGCGCTTTACGGGTTGATCTCACTGTGTAGCCGGTCGCGGTTGGCCAGGGTCGGGAACAGCTTGATCCACACCCCGGTCACCAGCAGCGTGCCGACCCCGCCCAGCACCACCGCCGGCACCGTGCCCAGCCAGTGCGCGGTGACCCCCGATTCGAACTCGCCGAGCTGGTTCGAGGCGCCGATGAACAGGCCGTTCACGGCGCTGACCCGGCCGCGCATCTCATCGGGCGTCTCCAACTGCACGAAGGCGCTGCGGATCACCATGCTGATCATGTCGGCCGCGCCCAGCACCACCAGCACCGCCAGCGAGAACCAGAACGACGTCGACAGGCCGAAGGCGATGGTCGCCACACCGAACACGGCCACGGCGGTGAACATGGTGCGCCCCACCTTGCGCTCGAAGGGAAAGCGCGCCAGCCACAGCGACATCAGCAAGGCGCCGACCGCCGGCGCCGAGCGCAACAGGCCCAGGCCCATGGGGCCGGTGAACAGGATGTCCTTGGCGAACACCGGCAACAGCGCCGTGGCGCCGCCCAGCAGCACGGCGAACAGGTCCAGGGAAATGGCGCCGAGGATGTCCTGGCGGCTGCGGATGAAGCGGATGCCGGCCAGCAGCGATTCCAGGCTGGCGCGACCGCGTTGGGCCACTTGCGCACGCACGCTCAGGCTCAGGGTCAGCAGGCAGGCGATGGCGTACAGCAGCACGGTCGGGCCGTACACCCAGAGGCTGCCGAAGGCATACAGGAAGCCGCCCACCGCTGGCGCGACGATGGTCGCCGATTGGCTGGCCGAGGCGGAGGCCGCGACCGCGCGCGGGAACAGCCCCGGCGGCACGATGTTGGGCAGCAGCGCCTGGGTTGCCGGCATCTCGAAGGCGCGGGTGGCGCCGAGCAGGAAAGCCAGCGCGAAGATCAACTCGCGGCTGACGTTGTCGGTGGCGCTGCCCAACGCCAGGCCGAGCGCGATCAGACCTTGCAGGGCCTGGCACAGCGCGGCCACACGGCGCCGGTCGTAGCGGTCGGCGACGTGTCCGGTGTGCAGCATGAACAAGACGCGCGGGGCGAACTCCACCAGCCCGACCAAGCCCAGGTCGAGGACGTTGCCGGTGAGCTGGTAGAGGTGCCAGCCGATGGCCACGGTGAGCATCTGGAACCCGCTGGCGGTGAACACCCGGGCGAACCAGAAGGCGACGAACGGGCGGTGATGGCGAAGTAGAGTGGGTTCGGACATAAAGAAAGTCGTTGGCCTTTAAGAACGGCGCCCTCAGCGTACCACCTGTTTGTAACAAAGGGTTGCTGCTTGCCTGCCTCTACACAGTCCGCTCACCGGGTAAACCCAGTGAGACCTTCCGTCACGCGGCATTCGACCACAGCCCCCACCCGGTGCCAGAGGACTATGCTTGGTCCTATCCGTTGATCTGGATCAAAACGACCCGCGCCGACGGACAGCCGTACCCCCGCGATCCGACCGAACAATTCCAATGCACAGCGCTCGATACACCGGGGGGCAGTGAGCGGAGGGCCGCGTGCCCAGCCGCCGGATCACCTGACGAGGAAAATGCCCATGTTCGGTCTAGAAGCCTTGGAGCTTGCCCGAATCCAGTTCGCCTTCACCGTGTCGTTCCACATCCTGTTTCCCGCCATCACCATCGGTCTGGCCAGCTACCTGGCCGTGCTCGAAGGGCTGTGGCTGAAGACCGACAGGCAGGTCTACCGCGACCTCTACCATTTCTGGTCGAAGATCTTCGCCGTCAACTTCGGCATGGGCGTGGTTTCGGGGTTGGTCATGGCCTACCAGTTCGGCACCAACTGGAGCCGCTTTTCCGAGTTCGCCGGCTCCGTCACCGGCCCCTTGCTGACCTACGAAGTGCTCACCGCCTTCTTCCTCGAAGCGGGCTTCCTCGGCGTCATGCTGTTCGGCTGGAACCGTGTGGGCCGTGGCCTGCACTTCTTCGCCACGCTGATGGTGGCCCTCGGCACGCTGATCTCGACCTTCTGGATCCTGGCTTCCAACAGCTGGATGCAGACGCCGCAAGGCCACGAGATCGTCGACGGGCGAGTGATTCCGGTCGATTGGCTGGCGATCATCTTCAACCCCTCGTTCCCTTACCGCCTGCTGCACATGTCGGTCGCCGCCTTCGTCGCCACGGCGTTCTTCGTCGGCGCTTCGGCGGCCTGGCACCTGCTGCGCGGGCGTGACAATCCGGCAGTGCGCAAGATGCTGTCGATGGCCATGTGGATGGCGTTGATCGTGGCGCCAGTACAGGCGGTGATCGGCGACTTCCACGGCCTCAACACCCTCAAGCACCAGCCGGCGAAGATCGCCGCCATCGAAGGCCACTGGGAAAACCCGCCGGGCGAGCCGACGCCGTTGATCCTCTTCGGGCTGCCGGACATGCAGGCCGAGACCACCCGCTACAAGGTCGAGATTCCGGTGTTGGGCAGCCTGATCCTGACCCACAGCCTCGACAAGCAAGTGCCGGCGCTCAAGGAGTTCGCGCCTGAGGACCGACCCAACTCCACCGTGATCTTCTGGTCGTTCCGGGTGATGGTGGGCCTTGGCATGCTGATGATCCTGGTCGGCCTGTGGAGCCTGTGGCTGCGCCGCACGGGTGGGCTGTACAGCTCGCGGCCCTTCCTCTACCTGGCGCTGTGGATGGGGCCGTCCGGGCTGATCGCCATCCTCGCCGGCTGGTTCACCACCGAAATCGGGCGCCAGCCTTGGGTGGTGTATGGGCTGATGCGCACCGCCGAAGGCGTGTCGAACCACAGCGAAACCCAGCTGGGCTTCACCTTGGTGATGTTCGTGGTGGTGTACTTCGCGCTGTTCGGCACCGGTTTGGGTTACATGATGCGCCTGGTACGCAAGGGCCCGCACACCGGCGAAGGCAACCAGCCGCGGCCGGGCGGCCCTGGGCGCAAACGTACGCCGGCGCGGCCACTGTCGGCCGCCGAAGAAGGCTCTGGCAACGATGCCGGATCCGCGCGTCTGAACGAGGGGAACTGAACCATGGATATCGATCTTCCGCTGGTCTGGGCCGGCATCATCATCTTCGGCGTGATGATGTACGTGGTGATGGACGGCTTCGACCTGGGCATCGGCATGCTCTTTCCCTTCGTCCCGGCCAAGGCCGACCGCGACGTGATGATGAACACCGTGGCGCCGGTCTGGGACGGCAACGAGACTTGGCTGGTGCTCGGCGGGGCGGGGTTGTTCGGCGCTTTCCCGATGGCCTATGCGGTGGTGCTCGAAGCCCTCTACCTGCCGCTGATCCTGATGCTGGTGGGGCTGATCTTCCGCGGCGTGGCCTTCGAGTTCCGCTTCAAGGCCAGGGACGCCAAGCGCCACCTGTGGGACAAAGCCTTCATCGGCGGTTCGCTGGTGGCGACCTTCTTCCAAGGCGTGGCGCTGGGGGCGTTCATCGAGGGCTTCAAAGTGGTCGACCGACACTACGCCGGCGGCTCCCTGGATTGGCTGACCCCGTTCAGCCTGTTCAGCGGGCTGGGGTTGATCGTGGCCTACGCGCTGCTGGGCGCGACCTGGCTGATCATGAAGACCGGCGGCTCCTTGCATCAGCGCATGCACCAACTGGCCAAACCCCTGGCCCTGGTGCTGCTGGCGGTGATCGGCGTAGTCAGCCTGTGGACGCCGCTGGCCTACGGGCAAATCGCCGAACGCTGGTTCAGCCTGCCCAACCTGATCTGGTTCCTGCCCGTGCCGATTCTGGTGCTGGTGACTTTCTACGCCTTGCTCAAGGCGGTGGCGCGCGGCAGCCATTACGCGCCCTTCCTGCTGACCCTGGTACTGATCTTCCTTGGCTACAGCGGCCTGGGCATCAGCCTGTGGCCGAACATCATTCCGCCGTCCGTGTCGATCTGGGAGGCCGCCGCGCCGCCGCAGAGCCAGAGCTTCATGCTGGTGGGCACGCTGTTCATCCTGCCGCTGATCCTGGGCTATACGTTCTGGAGCTATTACGTGTTCCGCGGCAAGGTCGGGCACGACGACGGCTATCACTGAGGAGCGACGTCCTATGAAGCCTGAACCCCATGAGACACCGACGCCCTTGTGGCGGCGACTGGGCTGGCTGGCGCTGATCTGGCTGGCCAGCGTGGCCAGCCTGGGCGTATTCGCCTGGCTGATGCGCCTGTTCATGAGTGCGGCGGGGCTCACCACGCACTGATCGCGCGCGTGCCACCGTCCGGCCCAGGCGCGCTTATTTACGCGCCTTGAGAATGACGAACTTGGGCGTGGCCGCCACCTGCTCCACGCCGCGGAATAGCCGCGCCAGCTTGCTGTGATAGCCCAGGTGGCGATTGCCGACGATGTACAGCGCGCCGCCTACCACCAACGCCTCGCGCGCCTGCTGGAACATGCGCCAGGCGAGGAAGTCACCGACCACCTGCTGCTGGTGGAAGGGTGGATTGCACAGCACCACGTCCAAGGATTGCTTGGGGTGTCCGGCAAGACCGTCTGCGGCCACGAAGTCGGCCGGCCGCTCGCCGAGCGCCGCGCGCCAGTTCTCCTCGGCCGACTGCACCGCCATGTACGACTCGTCCACCAGGGTGTAATGCGCCTCGGGGTTGCTCAGGGCACTGGCGATGGCCAGCACGCCGTTGCCGCAGCCAAGGTCGGCGACCCGTGCGCCGCCGAGGTTGCTCGGCAGATGGGGGAGGAAGGCGCGCGTGCCGATGTCCAGACCTTCGCGGCAGAACACGTTGGCGTGGTTGACCAGCGTCAGCGGCGGCGCATCGAGCAGGTAGCGGGTGGGATAGGGCGAGACGGCGGTTGGCCGTTCGCTGGCGGTGGCCGTCAGCAGGCGGGCCTTCTTCTGCGCCAGCGAGGCCTGCACGGGGCCTATGTACTTTTCCAGCAGGTCGCCTGCGGCGCGCGGCAGGTGCTTGACCATGGCGCCGGCGATCACTTGGGCGCCCGGTGCCAGTTGGCCTTGCAGGCGGATCAGTTGTTCTTCGAGCAGGGCGAGGGTCTTGGGCACGCGTAACAGCACGCAGTCGAACGGCCCCTGCCACGTGGCACTGGCCGGTACGAACGCCACCTCGGGCCTGGCATTGCGCGCCAGGTTCTTGTCCAGCGCCAGATGGGCCAGGTACGAATCGCCACTGCTGACCACCGCCACGCGGCCGCTCAGGCTCGCAGCCAGGGCACCGAAACTGTCGTTGAGCACCAGCACCCGGCTGTGCGCGGCAGGCGCCTGTTCGGCGAAGCGCTGCAGCAGGTACTCGTCGGCAGCGTCGAAGGCCTGCAACGGATCGTTGGCTTGGTCGGGTTGGCGGATCAGGTCGAGATCGGCGAAGGGGGAGGTTAGCGAAGGCATGAGGCGGACCCTGAAGGGAATCGTCCGGTCGCCTGGGCGACCCTGGTTGGGCGCGGATTCTACAGGGCTTTGCTAAAGGAGGGGCAGGCCGGTTTCAGATCATGCCATGCATGGCGGCAATGGCGGTGGCACCGGCTTTGTTCGAGGCGTTGGTCTTGGTGATGACGCTACGGATGTGGAAGTTCACCGTGCTCTGCGACAACGAGAGAATGCAGGCGATGTCGGCGGCGGTCTTGCCCGCGGCAGACCAGCGCAGCACTTCCATTTCCCGGTCGCTCAAGTGC
Source organism: Pseudomonas sp. UBA6562 (assembly GCF_002434265.1). Lineage (GTDB taxonomy): Bacteria > Pseudomonadota > Gammaproteobacteria > Pseudomonadales > Pseudomonadaceae > Aquipseudomonas. The sequence continues at coordinate 38,126 of NZ_DJJS01000005.1, forward strand.
GCGACGGGCGACTCGGCTTCCAAGCGGACCTTGTGGTATTCGCCGAGCAAGGCGTGCAGGGTGTTACAGAGCCACAGGACTTCAGCGCCCTTTTCATAGAACTCGGCCATGCCGATCTTGCCCGAAGGACGCGACACGCTGAGATGGCTTTCGAAACCGCGCAGGCCGTGCACCGCTTGGGTCCAGCCATAGCGCAAGCCATGTTTGCAGGCAGCGTGGCGGTACCGTGGGCAGGCCGCGAAATGCGTTTCGTCCCACAGCACCGGCAGCGTGGTGTGATGGCACATGGATCTGATCGGATCGATCTGGCTCAGCTCTTCACGCTCGTACTGCTCGTTCCACTCGGGCGGGTAGTTGTTGTAGCACAGCAGATTGATGCCGCGGGCCACGCTTTGCACGTGCAGACGCAAGCCCAGGTGGGTCATGCCCAAAGCTTGGGCCAATTCGATCGAGCGGTCAAAGATCGCGGTGGGCTCTCGTTTTTCCAGCAGATCATGCAATTGTCTGGACGTCCAATGTGGCATTGCGATTCCCCGGAGACTCTATCTATCAGGTGAAGACAGTACCCAGTGTAGGGAATGTCTGGAAATGGAGTTCTGCTTTTTCGCTATAAGCGTCTTTCGGTTTAATCATTTAGAACGGTTGGCACTATAGGCCCGTGCCTTGCGTGGTTTTTATCCGGGCGGCTTTGCGCCACACTGGCGTACCTGTTTTCCGGAGTGCCCCATGACCGACAGCGCCGACAAGTTCACCGCACAGACCCTGCTGGACGTAAAACCGTTGACCCCGAGCCTGTTCAGTCTGCGGGTGACTCGCGACGCCGGTTTTCGCTTCCGCTCCGGCCAGTTCGCCCGTCTGGGGGTGACCAAGGCCGATGGCAGCATCGCCTGGCGTGCCTATTCGATGGTCAGCGCGCCCCATGACGAATACCTGGATTTCTTTTCAATTGTTGTGCCAGGTGGAGAGTTCACCAGCGAGCTGAGCCGCCTAGGCCAGGGCGATACCCTGCTCATCGACCGCCAGGCCTTCGGTTACCTGACTTTGGATCGCTTCGTCGGCGGTCGTGACCTGTGGCTGCTGGCCACTGGCACCGGCATCGCGCCGTTCATGTCGATCCTGCAAGACTTCGAGGCCTGGGAGCGTTTCGAGTCGATCAAGCTGGTGTATTCGGTGCGTGAGGCCAAGGAGCTGGCCTACCTCGACGAGATCGCCGGGCTCGAGCAGCGCGACTATCTGGCCGAGTTCGCCGGCAAGCTGCAATTCATCCCGGTGGTCACCCGTGAAGCGCATCCGGGTGCACTGAATGCGCGCATCACCACGCTGATCGAAACCGGTGAGCTGGAACGGGCGGCGGGGCTGGCGTTCTCGCCCGAGCATTCGCGCATCATGCTCTGCGGCAACCCGCAGATGATCGACGACACGCGCCAGGCATTGAAGGCACGGGATCTGCAATTGAGCTTGAGCCGGCGACCTGGGCAGGTGGCGGTGGAGAACTACTGGTAATTAAAGAAGGGTAAAGGCGAAGGGCCGCCTTGTGCGGCCCTTTCGCATGGGCTCAGGGCAGTCTGTTCTGGTTTTGCGTCTTGAGCAGGTCGCGGATTTCGGTCAGCAGCGTCTCTTGCGGCGTTGGGGTCGGTGGTGCGCTCGGGGCGACCGCTTCTTCGCGCTTGAGGCGATTGATGGCCTTCACGCCCATGAAGATGGCGAAGGCGACGATGATGAAGTCGATCACGGTCTGGATGAATTTGCCGTAGGCCAATACCACGGCCGGCACATCGCCTTGGGCGGCCTTGAGGGTGATGGCCAGGTCGCTGAAGTCGACGCCGCCGATCAGCAGCCCCAGCGGTGGCATGATCACATCACCGACGAACGACGAGACGATCTTGCCGAACGCCGCACCGATGATGATGCCGACGGCCATATCGACGACGTTGCCTTTGACCGCGAAGGCCTTGAATTCCTTGATCACGCTCATGCTGTGTTTCCTTGTAACTAATTGAGAATGTGCTCGCAGTGTAGCCAGCATCGGTTGCATGCGTTGCGCATGCTGCAAGTGACTGTATTGCCAGCCAATAGTTTTAGCCGATGAGCGCCTGCAGTGCGGATGCGAGGGTCGGTTATGATGGTGGCTTTTTCCAGGAGACCGACCCATGGCCAAGGCCAAGCGCTTGTATGGCTGCACCGAGTGCGGCGCCACCTTTCCCAAATGGGCGGGCCAGTGCGGCGAGTGCGGCGCCTGGAACACCCTGGTGGAAACCCAGATCGAGAGCGGCGGTGCGGCCGCGCCCAGCAGCGGACGGGCCGGCTGGACCGGCCAGCAGGCGCAGCTCAAGACCCTTGCCGAAGTCAGCGTCGAGGAAATCCCGCGTTTCACCACCAGCAGCGGCGAGCTCGACCGGGTGCTGGGCGGCGGCCTGGTCGATGGCTCGGTGGTGCTGATCGGCGGCGACCCCGGCATCGGCAAGTCGACCATCCTCTTGCAGACCCTGTGCAACATCGCCACGCACATGCCCGCGCTGTACGTCACCGGCGAGGAGTCGCAGCAGCAGGTGGCGATGCGCTCGCGCCGTCTGGGCCTGCCCCAGGACCAGCTCAAGGTGATGACAGAAACCTGCATCGAGACCATCATCGCCACCGCCCGCGTGGAAAAGCCGCGGGTAATGGTCATCGACTCGATCCAGACCATCTTCACCGAACAGCTGCAATCGGCGCCGGGCGGTGTGGCCCAGGTACGGGAAAGCACGGCGCTGCTGGTGCGCTACGCCAAGCAGAGCGGCACGGCGATCTTCCTGGTCGGCCACGTTACCAAGGAAGGCTCGCTGGCCGGGCCACGCGTGCTCGAGCACATGGTCGATACCGTGCTGTATTTCGAGGGCGAGTCCGACGGCCGTCTACGCCTGTTGCGGGCGGTGAAGAACCGTTTCGGCGCGATCAACGAACTGGGCGTGTTCGGCATGACCGACCGGGGTTTGAAAGAGGTGTCCAACCCATCGGCGATCTTCCTCAACCGCGCCCAGGAAGCGGTGCCGGGCAGCGTGGTCATGGCCACCTGGGAAGGCACGCGGCCCATGCTGGTCGAAGTGCAGGCGCTGGTCGACGACAGCCATCTGTCCAACCCGCGGCGGGTGACCCTGGGCCTGGATCAGAACCGCCTGGCCATGCTGCTGGCCGTGCTGCACCGCCACGGCGGCATTCCCACCCACGACCAAGACGTGTTCCTCAACGTGGTCGGCGGGGTCAAGGTGCTGGAAACCGCATCCGACCTGGCCTTGCTCGCGGCGGTGATGTCCAGCCTGCGCAACCGGCCGCTGGCCCACGGCTTGCTGGTGTTCGGCGAGGTCGGCCTGTCGGGCGAGGTACGGCCGGTGCCCAGTGGTCAGGAGCGGCTCAAGGAAGCGGCCAAGCACGGCTTCAAACGCGCCATCGTGCCCAAGGGCAACGCGCCCAAGGATGCGCCGGCGGGGTTGCAGGTGATTGCGGTGACGCGGTTGGAGCAGGCGTTGGATGCGTTGTTCGAGGAGTGATGCTTCGTGCCTGCGGCCTGCCAACTGCTTTGGCCTGAAGAGAAAACCCCGCATAGGCGATGCCGTTCACTCAACTCCGACGTTGCCCCGTCCAGGGCTGTACATCAGCCCTGACCCAGGCGATGCGCTACTGCCAAGCTGCTGGTGTCGTAGCCATCGGGCCGGCGATGCCGGCCATCGCGGCTAAAGCCGCTCCAACAAGAGCGCAGTACTGTTGGAGCGGCTTTAGCCGCGATGGACCGCAAAGCGGTCCCAGTACAGGCTACGCCCAATGGTGGTCAGTAAGCGTCAAGCGGCGGTCGGTTCGGCGCATTCACGAGAGTGCACGGATAAAAAAGAGGCCTCGACGATGCGCACCGGGCCCCTGCGCCCGAGCGGGCAATCGGTTCAGTGCTCCGCCACCGCCTTGCGCCGTGCCGAGGGCGTGTCGGTCGCTTCGGCGTCGAGCAGTGGTACTTCGTGTCCTTCGGCATCGTACAGGTGGCCGTCCTTGAAGTAGTCGCCGTCGCGCAGGGCCGAGATGTCCGAATAGTGGATGGTGCGCTCGTAGCCGGCGGCGAACACCGAGGGGTTCTGCGGATTGCCGGCGGTGAAGTGGTTGAACATCAGGTTGAGCGCGATGGCCATGATCGCGGCCGAGCTGATGCCCGAATGGAAGATGGTCTCGAACCAGCTGGGGAACTGGTGGTAGAAGGTCGGTGCGGCGATGGGGATCATGCCGAAGCCGAGCGAGGCCGCGACGATGATCAGGTTGACGTTGTTCTGGTAGCCGACCTTCGACAGGGTACGGATGCCACTGGCCGCCACCGTACCGAACAGCACGATCCCGGCACCACCGAGCACCGGCGTAGGGACTGCGGCGATCACCCGGCCCATCACCGGCAGCAGGCCGAGCACCACCAGGATCACGCCACCGGTGGCCACCACGTAACGGCTCTTGACTCCAGTGACTGCCACCAGGCCGACGTTCTGGGCGAAGGCGCTCTGCGTGAAGGAACCGAACAACGGCGCCAGGATGCTCGATGCCATGTCCGCGCGCAGGCCATTGCCCAGGCGCTTGGAATCGACCTTGGTGCCGATGATGTCGCCCACGGCGAGGATGTCGGCCGAGGTTTCCACCAGGGTCACCATGATCACGATGCACATCGACAGGATCGCGGCGAGGTGGAAGGTCGGCATGCCGAAGTGCAGCGGGGTGGGCATCGCCAGCATCGGGCCTTGGCCGACGCCGCTGAAGTCGGCCATGCCCAGCGCCCAGGCGATCAACGTGCCGATCACCATCGCCAGCAGAATCGACAGGCGCGACAGCGCGCCGCTGCCGATCTTGCTCAGCAGCAGCACGATGGCGAAGGTCAATGCGGCCAGGCCGATATTGGCCACGCTGCCGTAATCGGCGGCAGCGCTGTTGCCGCCCATCACCCAACGTGCGGCGACCGGCATCAGGGTCAGGCCGATGGTGGTGATGACGATGCCGGTGACCAGCGGCGGGAAGAATTGCGTGATGCGCGAGAACACCGGGGTGATCAGCAGGCCGATCAAGGAAGCCGCCATCACCGCGCCCAACACGGCGGGCATGCCGCCACCGCCTTCGGTGCCGAGAATCGCGCCCATGGTCGCCACGCCGGCGAACGACACCCCTTGCACCAACGGCAACTGACAGCCGAAAAACGGCAGGCCCAGGGTCTGCAGCAGGGTCGCCAAGCCGCCTGCGAACAGCGAGGCGGCGATCAGCAGGCCGATGTCCGCCGGGGCCATGCCGGCAGCCTGACCGAGGATCAGCGGCACGGCGACGATACCGCCGTACATGGTCAGGACGTGTTGCAGACCATAGGCGAGGTTGGCGCCCAGACCGAGGTTTTCGTCCTCGGGCCGGGCGGGGGAGGAGGTGCTATGGGACGTGGTCATGGAGCAGGCTCTCTCGAATTATTGTTGTGGCGCTACCGGTATGAATCGTACCGAAGGCGTTGTATCGATTGTATACAATAATTCGAATATGGCCTCGATCAGCCCCTTTTAAGCCCTGATCGAGGCATGCCAAAACGCTTTATTACAAGGCGTATTACCTGTGCTAGAGCGGTGTGTACAAAGCACCGAGCATCGCCAATAAAGTTGTCCGACTGGACAGAAAAGCGCATCTGGCGACTTAGTTGGCCCGCTAAATGACCTCAATCTTCGATAAGTTCGCCCAGTTCCCGCTGCATTTCCGTTTCATCGGCCAGATTCAATTCCACCAGGCGATGCAGGTGGCTGATCGAATCGATATCCATCGAGGTGCAAGCGAAGCCCAGCCGGCCCGCCTCTTCATGGCGCAGTTCGACCTGCATGCGTACCAGGACATCGGCGCCCAGTTGTACCCTCGCTTCGAACGGCTGGGTGAGGTCGACTGGCCAGGCGGCCGGGCGCTCGATCAACAGGCCCTTGAGCGACAGATCGATGAGTGCGACCGGCCAGCACTGCCCGTGCTGGCAGAGTTGCGTGGCGGCATCGAAAGGAATGCGTTGGAAACGTCGACGTTCGCGGCTATCGCCCATGTTGGAACCCTCGGAAGTGCGTCGGATGCGCGTGGCGGATGGCGTTCGCGCGAGGGCTGGCGAATGTGTCTGCAAAGGCTCTAGACCAAAGCAGATGTGGCAATGCGCAAGCACTCGCCCTAGACTCGGTGAGCGGCGTTATTCCAATAATCCAGCTGGAAGTAAAACCATGAACAACAATAATAGCCTGCTGCGCCACATACCGTGGCTAGCGCTGGCAGTCCTGGGGGCCTGTGCGCTGGGCGTAGTCGCCCTGCGTCGGGGCGAAGCGGTCAATGCCTTGTGGATCGTGGTCGCGGCGGTTGCCCTGTACCTCGTCGCCTACCGTTACTACAGCCTGTTCATCGCCACCAAGGTGATGCAACTCGACCCGCGCCGGGCGACGCCTGCGGTGCTCAACAACGACGGTCTGGACTACGTGCCGACCAACAAGCACATCCTCTTCGGCCACCACTTCGCGGCCATCGCCGGTGCCGGCCCCTTGGTCGGCCCAGTGCTGGCGGCGCAGATGGGCTATCTGCCCGGCACCCTGTGGCTCATCGCCGGCGTGGTCCTGGCCGGCGCGGTGCAGGACTTCATGGTGCTGTTCCTCTCCACCCGGCGTAACGGCCGCTCGCTGGGCGACATGGTGCGCGAGGAGATGGGCCGCATTCCCGGCACCATCGCCCTGTTCGGTTGCTTCCTGATCATGATCATCATCCTCGCGGTGCTGGCGCTGATCGTGGTGAAGGCCCTGGCGGAAAGCCCATGGGGCATGTTCACGGTGATGGCGACCATCCCGATCGCGATGTTCATGGGCATCTACATGCGCTATATCCGCCCAGGGCGCATCGGCGAGATTTCCCTGATCGGCGTGGTGCTGTTGCTGCTGTCGATCTGGGTCGGTGGCCTGGTCGCCGCCGATCCGGTGTGGGGCCCGGCCTTCACCTTCACCGGCGTGCAGATCACCTGGATGCTGGTGGGCTACGGCTTCGTCGCCGCCGTGCTGCCGGTATGGCTGGTGCTGGCGCCACGCGATTACCTTTCTACCTTCCTCAAGATCGGCACCATCCTGGCCCTGGCCATCGGCATTCTGATCCTTGCGCCTGAGCTGAAGATGCCGGCCCTGACCCAGTTCACCGACGGCACGGGCCCGGTGTGGAAGGGTGCGCTGTTCCCGTTCCTGTTCATCACCATCGCCTGTGGCGCGGTCTCGGGCTTCCACGCGCTGATCTCTTCGGGCACCACGCCCAAGCTGCTGGACAACGAAACCAACGCCCGCTACATCGGCTACGGCGGCATGCTGATGGAGTCGTTCGTCGCCATCATGGCCATGGTCGCCGCTTCGGTGATCGAGCCCGGCGTGTACTTCGCCATGAACAGCCCGGCGGCCATCGTCGGCAGCGACGTGGTGTCGGTGGCGCAGACCGTCAGCAGCTGGGGCTTCATGATCACCCCCGACCAGCTCGAGGCGGTGGCCCGCGACATCGGTGAGCACACCATCCTGGCCCGTGCCGGCGGCGCGCCGACCCTGGCCGTGGGCATCGCGCAGATCCTGCACCAGGTGCTGCCGGGCGAGAACACCATGGCCTTCTGGTACCACTTCGCCATTCTGTTCGAAGCGCTGTTCATCCTCACCGCCGTCGATGCCGGTACCCGCGCCGGCCGCTTCATGTTGCAGGACCTGCTCGGCAGCTTCGTGCCGGCGCTCAAGCGCACCGAGTCGTGGGTCGCCAACATGATCGCCACGGCCGGTTGCGTGGCGCTGTGGGGTTACCTGCTGTATCAAGGCGTGATCGATCCGCTGGGTGGCATCAATACCCTGTGGCCGCTGTTCGGCATCTCCAACCAGATGCTGGCCGGTATCGCCCTGATGCTCGGCGCCGTGGTGCTGGTCAAGATGAAGCGTCAGCAATACGTGTGGGTGACCTTGTTGCCGGCCATATGGCTGCTGATCTGCACCACCACCGCCAGCCTGATCAAGCTGTTCGACGCCAACCCGGCAGTCGGTTTCCTGGCCCTGGCGAACAAGTACAGCACCGCGCTGCAAGCCGGTCAGGTGCTGGCGCCGGCCAAGGACATCGGGCAGATGCAGCACGTGGTGTACAACGCCTACACCAACGCCGGCCTGACCGTGCTGTTCCTGGTGGTGGTGTTCAGCATCCTGTTCTTCGCCTTGAAAGTCGGCTACCGCGCCTGGAACCACAAGGAACGCACCGACAAGGAAACCCCGTTCCAGGCTCTGCCTGAAGCATAACCAGAGAGGGCCGCGGCCATGTTCAACGACCTGGGACGACTGGGTAAGTACCTTGGGCAGGCCGCCCGCCTGATGGTGGGCATGCCTGACTACGACAACTACGTCGAGCACATGCAGCGCACACACCCGGACCAGCCGGTGATGAGCTACGAGGCATTCTTCCGCGAACGCCAGGAAGCCCGTTACGGCGGCAAGGCCGGACCCAAGTGCTGTTAGGCGTGGCCCGCAACGTGCTGACCGAAGCGCAAGCGAACCGGCCTGCGCGCCGTACCTTTGCGGCGTACTTGCCCTTACGCTACACCCTGCCCGAACCTGTGGGAGCCCGGACAACCGCGCTCCCACATTCATTTTCGGCTCCATGGAGGTATCTGCGTGCAAACGCCCATTCCCGTCACCGTCCTCACCGGCTTCCTCGGCGCCGGCAAGACCACCTTGCTCAAGCACATGCTCAAGGCCGAGCACGGTCTGAAGATCGCCGTGATCGAAAACGAATTCAGCGAAGTCGGCATCGATAGCCAGTTGCTCGGCGACGAGCCGGTGCAGGTCATGACCCTGGCCAACGGTTGCGTGTGCTGCACCATCCACGGCGACCTGACCCGTGCCCTGTATCTGCTGCTCGAACGGCTCGACGCCGGCGAAATCGCGTTCGACCGCTTGGTGATCGAGTGCACGGGCCTGGCCGATCCGGCACCTGTGGCGCAAACCTTCTTCATCGACGAAGAGCTGCGCGAGCGCTACCTGCTCGACGGCATCATCACCTTGGTCGACGCCCTGCACGCGGACGTTCACTTGACCCAGACCATCGCCCAGGCGCAGGTGGGTTTCGCCGATCGCCTGCTGCTGAGCAAGACCGACCTGGTGGAGCCTGCCGCCGTCGAAGCCTTGCGCGAGCGGCTGGGCCGGATCAACGGGCGCGCCGCGATTCGGGTGGTCGAGCAAGGGCGCATCGAACTTGCCGAGTTGCTCGACGTGCGCGGCTTCAACCTCAATCCGGACTTGGGCCTGCGCCCGACGCCGAGCCTGCGTCCGGTGCTCAAACCGGCCACGCCCGACCGCATTTCCACCTTGGTGCTGCGCAGCGACACGGCGCTGGACATCGACCGCCTCAGCGATTTCATGAACGAGCTGCTGGAAGAACACGGCAAGCAGTTGCTGCGCTACAAAGGTGTGCTGAACATTGCCGGCGACGAGCGCCGCCTAGTGTTTCAGGGTGTGCTCAAACTATACGGTTTCGATTGGGACGCCGAATGGCGCGAGGGCGAAGCGCGCGAGAGCGTCATGGTGTTCATCGGCGATGAGTTGCCGGAGCAGCAGATCAAGGCGGGGTTCGCGGCGCTGAGCAGGAATCCGGCGACGACAGCGCCGGACTGATTGCGCTTCAGCATTCATGAGGCGTGTTGGCAGTACCGTGTTTCATGGGCTGCTCACGCTTCGTCGGGATGGCTGACCCATGGCACGTTTCTCGCCATGATCGTCAGCGTCCATGGCAGCGGTGTGCCTTCGGCACGGGTCAGGTAAGTGTGCTGCGAGTAGCTGCGTCTGCCCAGGACGATCGGCTTGCCACCCGCTTCCAGCATGACGGAATGGGCGTCGTCCGGTAGGCCGTCGAGGTCGACGTCCTGGCCATCGGGTGTCTTGAGCATCACCGGTTGCGGATTGGATTCGTACGTCGAGCCCAGGCTGAGGTACATGCCGTCGACCAGCTTGATGCCTTTGCCGAAGTGCTTTCCCGGCTCACGCACGTACAGCCGATAGCCGGACTCGGTATGGCGGAAGTAGAGCAGCAGTGGCGCCGCATGTTCGCTGGGCTGGCAGCCGAGCAGGTTCGAATCGTTGCGTACCGTGCTGGCCAGCCCTGGCAGCACGCCAGCACCGCCCAGGCGGTTGACCCACACGGGCGAGCCGTGCAGAGACTCCAAGGTGTGCACCGGGTGGGCACCGAGGCTCAAGTTACCCAGAAAGGAGAGTTGGCGTGGCGTGGGCATGGTCCAGGTTCCTGACGTCGAAAAAGGGGCATCCTCCTGCGACCGGTCTCGACGCAACAGCTGGCACCGCTTCCGTCCGGACGGCGCGATGCCGAACGCGTGGTTCGTGCCACCGTCCTGGGCGCCGACCTTTCCCATCGCCCATGAAAAAGCCCGGCTAAAAAGCCAGGCCTCTTTGCACCACTGCGATTACTGACCGTAGACCGGCAGCTTCTTGCAGATGGCCTGGACCTTCTCACGCACGGCGCCGATCACCGCTTCGTTGTCCAGGTCGGCCAGGATGTCGCAGATCCAGCCGGCCAGCTCGCGGCATTCGGCTTCCTTGAAGCCGCGGGTGGTCACGGCCGGGGTGCCGAAGCGCAGGCCCGAAGTGACGAACGGCGAGCGTGGGTCGTTCGGCACCGAGTTCTTGTTCACGGTGATGAACGCTTTGCCCAGGGCTGCGTCGGCGTCTTTGCCGGAGATCTCCTGCTTGATCAGCGAGAGCAGGAACAGGTGGTTCTCGGTACCGCCGGAGACCACGTCGAAACCGCGCTCGATGAACACGCCGGCCATGGCCTGGGCGTTTTTCACCACTTGCTGCTGGTAGGCCTTGAACTCAGGCTGCAGCGCTTCCTTGAAGCAGATCGCCTTGGCTGCGATGACGTGTTCCAGCGGGCCGCCCTGGGCGCCGGGGAAGACGGCCGAGTTGAGTTTCTTCTCGATGTCGGCGTTGGCACGGGCCAGGATCAGGCCGCCACGCGGGCCGCGCAGGGTCTTGTGGGTGGTGGTGGTGACCACGTCGGCGAACGGCACCGGGTTGGGGTACACACCCGCCGCGACCAGACCGGCGACGTGGGCCATGTCGACGAACAGGTAGGCACCGACCTTGTCGGCGATTTCGCGGAAGCGTGGGAAGTCCAGCACCTGCGAGTAGGCCGAGAAGCCGGCGACGATCATTTTCGGCTTGTGTTCAACCGCCAGACGCTCGACTTCGTCGTAGTCGATCAGGCCGTTGCCGTCGATGCCGTACTGCACGGCGTTGTACAGCTTGCCCGACGAGCTGACGCTGGCGCCGTGGGTCAGGTGGCCGCCGTGGGCCAGGCTCATGCCCAGGATGGTGTCGCCGGCCGACAGCAGGGCCAGGTAGACCGCGGCGTTGGCCTGGGAACCGGCGTGCGGCTGGACGTTGGCGTAGTCGGCGCCGAACAGTTGCTTGGCGCGGTCGATGGCCAGCTGCTCGACCACGTCGACGTGCTCGCAGCCACCGTAGTAGCGCTTGCCTGGGTAGCCTTCGGCGTACTTGTTGGTCAGCACCGAGCCCTGGGCTTCCATGACGGCCGGGCTGGTGTAGTTTTCCGACGCGATCAACTCGATGTGATCCTCCTGGCGCAGCGCTTCTTGCTGCATGGCTTCGAAGAGCTCTGCGTCGTACTTGGCAATGGTCAAATCACGGCTGAACATGGCGGTCCTCAAGGATCGGGCTGGAAAGGGCAGGCATTCTATCCCATTGCGCCGCCGCAGCGCAGCCGCGAGCGGCGAGTGGCGACGTACGAGCGCCAAGCGGCCAATTGACTACCCGCGCGGCCGTCAATCCGACAAAACCGGGTACTCGGGCACTGGTATGCAACGAAGGCGTGCGAAGCGCCGGATGCTCGACGCACCGTTCGGCTGTGTTCCGCGACTGACCCGCTCAGCCCAACATGAACAGCGCTTCGTTGCTGAACTGCGCTTCGAACTGGTTGGCCGGCATCGGCCGGCCGAACAGGTAGCCCTGCACTTCGTCGCAGTCGTGTTCGCGCAGGAACTCCAACTGCTCGTGGGTCTCGACGCCCTCGGCGATCACCGCGAGGTTCAGGCTGTGGGCCATGGCGATGATGGCGCGGGCGATCTGTGCGTCCTGCTCGCCGGCGGGCAGGCCGTCGACGAAGGTGCGGTCGATCTTCAGCACGTCGATGGGGAACTGCTTGAGGTAGTTGAGCGAGGAATAACCGGTGCCGAAGTCGTCGACGGCAATGCTCAAGCCCAACTGCTTGAGGCTGTCGAGGATCTGCATCGCCTCATTGACCTCGCGCATCAGGATGCTTTCGGTCAGCTCCAGCTCCAGGCACGCCGGCGGCAGGCCGCTTTCCTTGAGGATGGTGGCGATGCGCATGCCCAGCTGGCCGTCGGAGAACTGCCGCGCCGAGAGGTTGACCGACACCTTCGGCACGCGTACCCGCGCCCTGCGCCAGGCCATGAGCTGCCGGCTGGCCTCGCGCAACACCCAGTCGCCGACGTCGACCACCAGCCCCAGCTCCTCGAGCACCGGAATGAAATCCCCCGGCGGCACCAGCCCGCGTCGCGGATGGCGCCAGCGCAGCAGCGCCTCGGCGCCGGTCAGGCGCTTGCCGTCGCCGCTGAACTGCGGTTGGTAATACAGGATGAACTCGTTCTGCTCCAGGGCGTGGCGCAGGTCGCTTTCCAGTTCCAAACGCTCCAGGGCGCTGGCGTTCATGTCGGCCTGGTAGAACTGGAAGTTGTTCTTGCCGCGCTCCTTGGCGTGGTACATCGCCGTGTCGGCGTTCTTCATCAACTGGCTGAGCTCGCTGCCGTCCTGCGGGCTCAGGGCGATGCCGATGCTGGCGGTGACGAAGAACTCGCGGTTCTCCAGCACGAAAGGCCGGACCAGGCTGGCGAGGATGTTTTCGGCCACATGGATGGCACGGTTGAGCGACGCCTCGCGGGTCGGCTTGGGTTGCAGCAGCAGGGTGAACTCGTCGCCGCCCATGCGCGCCACGGTGTCGTCGTCGTGCACGCAGGCCAGCAGGCGCTCGGCCATGTCCTTGAGCATGCGGTCGCCGGCGGCGTGGCCGAGCGAGTCGTTGATCGGCTTGAAGCGGTCCAGGTCGAGGAACATCAGCACCACCCAGGACGTGCTGCGCTGGGCCTGTTGCAGCGCGGTGTGCAGACGGTCCTGGAACAGCGTGCGGTTGGGCAGGTGGGTCAGGGCGTCGTAGTAGGCCAGGCGGTGGATGCGCTGCTCGCTGGCCTTGCGTTCGCTGATGTCGGTGAAGAAGCACACGTAGCTGGCCAGGTCGCCTTCGTCGTCGAACACCGCCGTCACACCGACCCAGGCTGGGTAGTGCTCGCCGCTGCGGCGCTTGAGCCACACTTCGCCTTCCCAGCTGCCGCGCTGGTGCAACTGCTTGAGGACATAACGCAGGTGCGCCTCCTGCTGGCTGTCGACCACCAGCATGATCGGCAGTTGGTCGAGCACGTCGCTCACGGCGTAGCCGCTGACCCGGCTGAAGGCTTCGTTGGCCTGCACGATGTAGCCGGCCGGGTCGGTGATCAGAATGGCCGAGGTGGAGTGCTCGAAGACCGTGGCGGCCATGCGCAGGTCTTTCTCGGCGCGGCGCTGCTGGCTGATGTCGCGGCCAACGCCGAGGATGCCCTCGAAGCCGCCGTGCTCGTCCCAGACCAGCACCACCCGCAGCTCGATGGGGATCTTGCGGCCGTCGGCGCGCAGGCAGTCGAACAGGAACAGCTGGGTCGGCAGTTCCAGGCGCAGGTGCTCGAGCTGCTCGGCATCGTCCAGGGCGTGGGTGACCTGCTCCAGCAGGCGCAACACGCCGCTGAGCTGGGCCGGGTTGGCGATGGTCGATTGCCAGCCGTTGTCGAACACCCAGTCCACTTCGTAACCGAGCACTACCTGTACCGAGGGGCTGATGTAGTTGAGCTGCAGCTGTCCATCGGTGGAAAAGATCACGTCGCTGATGCTTTCGGCCAGCATGCGGTAGCGCTGTTCGCTGTCGCGCAGCGACTCGCTGGCTTCGATCTGCACCGTGACATCCTTGCCCACGCCGATGATGCGCATCACCTGGCCTCGGGGGTCGTGGGTCAGCACCTGCTCGCGGATATCGTAGCAACGCCAGGTGCCGTCCTGATGGCGGAAGCGCGTCTGGTAATGCAGGGGTTGGTTCTTGCCGGCTTCACGGTGGTGCCAGCGTTGCGCGCGGTACTGTTCGGCATCTTCGGGGTGCATCAGCAGTTCCCAGAAGCGGTCGCCCATCTGCGCCAGTTCCGCACGGGTATAGCCCAAGGTCTGGCCCAGGTGGCGGTTGCTGAAGATCATCTGCTGGCTTTGCACGTCCTGCACATAGAGCTGGTCGGGCACCGTGCGCACCACGTCCGACCAGAAGCTTTCGCGTTCGAGCAGCGACAGCTCGACCTGTTTGCGGCTGGTGATGTCGCTGATGCTGAGGATCACGGCCTGGTAGTCGCGTGGCTCGGGCAGCCGCACCATCAGCCACAGATGCAGTTCGCCGGCATCGGGCGCGGGCAGGCGCACCTCCAGTTCCAGTTGCTCGCGCTGGTCGAGCACCGCGTAGATCAGTTGCATGCCGATGCTGTCGCGCTCGTCGATCGAGCTTTCGATCAACCTGCGCCAGGTGCTTTCGTTGGAGTCGACACCGAGCAGGCGGCGCGCCACCTGGTTGGTTTCGGTGATCTTCAACTCTTGCAGCAACGCGCGGCGCAGGTTGGGGTCCAGCGCCAGGCTGTGTTTCAAGGCCGCGCGGTTGCCGACATGATGGCGCTGCAACTGGCCGGGTAGGCTGGACAGGTCCAACACGCACAAGGCCACGCCCGTGCCTTCGAAGATGTCGTGGTAGCGGCGGCGGTCGGCCTGCAAGACGCGTTGGCGGCGACGCAGGTTGAACAGCGCCAGCACCGGCAGGCAGGCGCACAGCACCACCAGCAGGTACTTGCCGATCAGCGCCGGCAGCAGCTGCTCACGTACCCGTTCGGTATCGAACACACCGCGCAACTGCCAGGGGCTGTGGGCGAGGAAACTGAGCATGACGCTGTCCAGCTGGCCCCGTTCCAGGCTGCCGCCAACGGTGGCGGGGTGGCCCAGCAACAGCTGCGCGTCGCGGCTGTTTTCCAGGAGCCACAGCGGGTCCTTGGCGCCTTGCAGGCGCTGGCTGAGGGTGTGCAGGTAATCGGCCGACAGGCGCAGCAGCCAATAGCCGCCCGTGCTGGCCGAGGGCAGGGCGCCGGGCTGTTGCAGCAGCAGGTAGAGGGTCCGGCCATCGGTGCTGTTGGTGTAGAAGAAACCCTGGTCCTTGCCCAGCGCGAAAGCCGCTTGCCGCGCCTCACGGTCCAGGTCCGACGGGGCGCTGTCGAGCTCAACCTGACCGTTTGCGTCCAGCCAGGCCACGCCTTGGAGCGCCGGCAGCTTCTGCCGCCAGGCGTTGACCAGCCCCAGCAGTGCGGCAGGTTCTGGCGCCTGGGCATGGGGTTGCATCAGGTTGATGGCCTGTTGCGCCTGCAACGCCATGTTCAATTCCAAGTGCTCGGCAAGCTCCGCACTGGCGCTCAGACTCTGCTCGCGTTGCTCGGCCAGGGTGGCGTAGAACTGCGCGGACAGCTGCCAGGCGAGCAGGCCCAGCAGCACCAGCACGATCATGGCCAGGGCACCCTTGAGCGACCCGCCCAAAGGCTTGGTGGATGCGGGGTTGCCCGATGGAGGGGCAGGCGGTGGTGTGGTGATAGTCAAGCGCTCATCCTGCGAAAGGGCTGGCAAGGGCAGGGCATGGAAAAGCTGTCGGGCAGGTCAACGAAGTGATCCTGCGGCCGGCGCACTATAGTCCGCAATTGGGGAGGGCGCCCGGCGTGCGCGGCATTATGGCAAAGTGCTACGACTCTGTCCCGCCGTCCTGTCGGTTCGGCAGGCGCCGCTAGGTGTGCGAGAATGCCGGCCGTTTCAATGCCTGTGCTTTACGGAGATACCCGGTTTGGTTACCCACTATTCCACCAACGGCCTGCAGGCCGCCTGCGGCCGCACTGCGCAAACGCTGGTCAGCACTGGCGTGAGCGAGCAGGTGTCGTGCAAGTCGTGCCAGCGCACGCTGCTCAAACCGGCCGCAGTCAGCGTCACCAAGTCGCCGTCTTTGGCCGAGCTGCGCAAGCAGGCCAGCGCCGCAGGGGCAACAAGGCCTGCCGCGACCGCGTCCGTGCTGGCCGCGCCTAGGGCGGCCAGTACAGGTTTCAGCGTCAAGGCGGCCTGGGCTGCCAAGTTGGCCACCCAAGGCCATCGCGCTCCGCGCGGCAAGCTGCGCAAGCCCCGCGACTAGGCCGGGAGCGATGCCCGGTACGCCTGCTCGACATGACACACAAAGCGTTTGGGCCCACGGTTAGCGATGTACCAACGCTTTTTGTATCGGTAGAAACGATAGCGCACTCGATCGGATGCTCAAGCGTCTATACCCGGCATTGAAAGAGCAAGGTGCAATCATGATCGACCAAACGCAATGCGCGCCTTCTAAGCTTCAGCAGGTACTCGGAAAGCAGTGATCTGATGAGCCTGCGAGCACGCTCCAGGCGGCGGCCACTGTGCCTGAACACCAAGCCTCATAAACGCTGCAATGCCGAGAGGTGGCATTGCACACCTTTTTCCTTGCGGTCAATACGGCGCGTCAGATTCTGCGGATGTTGCAGGTGACTGCCGGCCGACAAAAGTTATGGCGAACGTTATATCGCAGTGGCCCCGCTGAATGGCTTGATACGATGTTGCGACAACGGGGTTCGTACGTTAACAAATTGTGAATATATCCATTTGCCTATCCCGTTTCCTAAAGAGAGGCGGTATCTTGTTTTTAAAGGCTTCTGCATCGCTCATGGCTTGTATGGTTTGAGCGCTGCCCAGAGTAGCCGTTCGGTAAAGGCACAGGGAGTGAATAAACAGGCAAAAAGATATTATTGCTAAGGTACTCATTCAAAAGGATCCCGGCAGTCGCTAAATCTTGTCGATTACTACTTTTCTGGGGAATCCAGATGAGGCGAATTCGCTCGCCTTTCATAAGTTGGAGTGCTTGGGGGAACTACGTCTGCGCAAGCGAGATGGGAAGTTCCAAAGGCAATGCCTATGAGGTTGACCTCAAAAAAAAAGGCCTGTAGGGTCGGGCAGATTATGTTTCCGCGACCACACGGAACTCAAATAAACAATGGACTGGCTACTGCCAATGGAGGGTACGATCTGTGATCATTTTAGGTATTAATTCATTTTTTGAGCATCCTGCTGTGGCACTGTTGAAAGATGGAAAGCTTCTCTTCGCGATTGAGGATGAACGCCTGACAAGAGTGAAGCACGGAAAGTCCTATACGCCGTACAAGACATTTGTACCTTTCGATTCCATCTATGCGGCACTCAAGGAAACGGGCATCCATGCGAGTCAAATCGATGAGGTCGCTTATTCCTACTCTTCGGAGTTGCATAGCCAAGCGTTGATGCGATACGCCCACGGCACGCGCAAAAGCTCCCAGGCTGAAGAAGAAGCGGCGCTGTGTTCGCTGAAGAACTTTCGCGAAGCGTTGAATGGAAAGTATGAACTGCCGAAAAGGTATTCGGACTTTCTTCCCGAAAATGGCCTGGCGAACGCCGCCTACCGAGAGTGGGACCATCACCTGTCTCATGCGGCATCTGCCTTCTTCTTTTCAGGTCTGAACGACGCTCTGATCATTGTCTCCGACGGCAGTGGAGAAATAAGCGCCACTTCGATATACGTCGGTAAAGGTGCGGAAATCAACAAGGTCGCTTCCGTAGATTTGCCGGACTCGCTGGGCTTCTTTTATTCTGACTTCACACAGTTCCTGGGTTTCGAACCCTTCTCTGACGAATACAAGGTCATGGGCCTCGGCGCCTATGGTTCGGATGCTTACAGAGAGAGCTTGGATAAAATCCTCAAGCAGGATGATGACGGCCGCTATGTCTATGACACTGCAGAACTCGAAGCGCTAAAAACCCGCATTGGCGCCCGGTCGTACGGTTCAGCACTGACAGAAAAAGATTTCGACTTGGCCTGCAGTGTACAAAGAAAGCTGGAAAGGGTGCTGATCAGTCTTATCTCGCACTACATGGAAAAAACCGGTTTGAAAAACGTCTGCTTGGCGGGTGGGACGTTCCTCAACGTGTTGGCCAACAGCCGTATCGCTGAAATCGACGGCATTGGCGAAGTGTTTATCCAACCGGCTTCGCACGATGCCGGTACAGCGCTGGGAGCCGCAGCCCTGTCCCATGTCCACGCCGGTGGTCAGCCGCAGATTGAATACGAATCGATGTTCCTAGGCTCCGAGTACGACAGTGAAAGCATTGAAAAAGCGTTGGAGCTGAGCAGTTTGGCCTATGAAAAGATACCGGCTGAAAGAATGACCGCCAAAATTGCGGAGGTCTTGCATGAAGAAAAGATTGTCGGGCTGTTCCGAGGGCGGATGGAATTTGGTCCTCGGGCACTGGGCAATCGCAGCATCATTGCATCGCCGCGTTCCGCCAAGACCAGAGAACATCTGAACATTCTGAAGGACAGAGAAATGTTTAGACCATTGGCGCCCATCGTTACCCACGAAGAATTTGATACGTTTTTTGTCGGTACTCGCAACAGGTACATGATGTTCACCTGCAACGCTACGAAGCGGGCGGTCGATCTTATTCCTGCCGTCGTACATGCCGACCAGACCTGCCGTGTTCAGACGATCAACAAAGCGGATGATGAGTTTCTCCACCAGATATTGAGCAAGTTCAAAGAAAAAAGTGGTGTGGCCGTGTTGATCAACACGTCGATGAATGTGAGGGGCAAACCCATAGACCTGACGCCACAGGATGCGCTGAACTCCTTTTTCACGTCGGGTATCGACTGCCTTGTGCTGAACGATTACTTCATTCACAACCCGATGAAGCGGTCAGGCAAATGAACAGAGCAGAGACGCTGGGCATCAACGCGTCCGCATGGGATAAACGAACCCAGGTACATGTTGATTCCGAATTCTACGCTACAGAAAAAGTCTTGAGCGGCACAAGCTCAATCCAACAACTGGATCTGTCACTGCTGGGCAACCTTGAAGGTTTGAAGTTGCTGCATTTGCAGTGCCACTTCGGCCTCGATACGATCAGCCTGGCCAGAATGGGCGCCGACTGCACGGGCATCGATATTTCAGTCGCTGCGATCGAAAAGGCCAAGGAGCTTTCCTTGAAGGCCGACACGCAGGTGGAATTTATTGTTGCCGACGCTCAGAGGATAGACCGTGCGGTCGCCCCTGCTTCTTTCGACATCGTCTACACCTCCTATGGCGTTCTCTGTTGGATAGAGGACATTCGGGAGTGGGCTCGGGGAATATCGAACGCTTTGAAGAAGGGCGGTCGGTTGATAGTGATCGAATACCATCCGTTTTTAAATGTCATTTTCCCTGGCTGCTTGACAGGCACACGCGAGTATTTCCATTCGCCGCGAGGCCATCGGTCACATTCCAACGGCACCTACACGGACAGAAGCAGTGACATTGAGTACGAAGAGGTCAGGTGGGCTCATTCCATCTCGGAGATACATGCGGCCTTGACGACAGCGCAACTGTCGGTCACTCACCTTGGGGAGCATGGCTTCTCTCCCTATCCTATCGTCCCGACTTTGAAGAAATTCGACCACAACGTTTGGCGTGAGGAAGGGGAGGCTGAAGCGCTGCCCTACCTGATGTCTCTGTGTGCGCAAAAAACCTGAAAAGGAACTGAGCATGGTCATGGAAGATATAGGCAACATCGATGAACGGATACCCATCAGTGTAAAGTACCCGATTACCGAACTTGCATACGGGGCTTATCTGTCCTCCCAATGCGGATCGCCGGTGTGGGTAAAACGAGAAGATGCGCTTGACGTATACGGCTCTGGCCATAAGCTACGTCGCCTCAAACATCTCATCCCCACCTTGGTGCAACAGGACATCGATACGCTGGTGACGATCGGAAGCCTGCAGTCGAATCAGACGAAGAGCGTGGCTTATATGGCGCATCGTTTGGGCATGCAGTCGCATATTTTGTACGGGGGCGACAAGCCTCTCGATCCACGTGATTGCTCAAGCAATTACAATGTCACACAGCGGCTCAGCGATCATATTCACTGGCACAACGGTGTGGCGTGGAACGAACTGCCGAAGCGGGCTGAAGATTTGTGTCGCCAATTGCACTCCGAGGGTAGACGACCGTTGTGCATAGCCTCGGGAATAAGTAATGCCGATGCGTTGAACGGGTCGATAGAACTAGGCATTGAACTGCATAGGCAACTCCCTTCTGACTTCATCGGGAAAGCGGTGAATCTATTCGCCTGCGCTGGGTCCGGTATGACCTGTCTAGGGCTGTCGATTGCCGCGCAGTTGCTAAGGGCCGATTGGGCGATTCACGGAATTTGCATCGGTGAAACGATCGGTCAGCTCAAAAGCCGAGTGCATGCACACCTTCAGTGTTGGGTCCCCTCTCAAAAGGCATGTTTCCACCTTGAAAACATTACCTTTCACGACGCCTATGTAAAGGGGGGGTATGGAGTGCATACCGAGAAGGATATCCAAGCGTCGTTAAACATCCTGAAGGAAGAGGGGATCTTTCTCGACATGACGTACATGCTGAAGACCTTCGATGGAATGAAACACATTCTCAAGGAGCGAAAGAACGATGACTCAATTGCCATCCTTGTACATTCGGGAGGCACAGGCGATTTTTTTAACGGATCTCGGTGAACGCTATGACAATCGATACGTTGTTGACCGCCTCTACGGACCGTGATCGCAGGTGTGCCAGCTGGGAATACACGTTCGAGTATTTGGTGGAGCGACTCGTCCAGTGTTTCTTTCAAAAAAAACCTACACCCGACCTGATGCAGGACATTGAAAAGACGCTGGTGGACTTTGGACCTGTCGGCGTCGATTTCGCTTTGGCTCATCTTATGAAGAATGAGCAGGCGTTGGCCGACATTGCCAGTAGAAGTTACCTCCAAGGAAACGGATTTTATAAAATAGTTTTGGTCGAGAATGAATATTTCAACTTGCGCTTTCACCTCTACCTTGAAGGGATCAAAGCCCAGGAGAATATACACAGTCACCGTTGGTGGTTCGCATCGCTCGTGACCTTAGGTACGCTGAGGTCGGAAGTATGGGTGGACTCTGCCGGGATCGATGCTGAGCGGTTTGAGGAAATAATCTACACGGGAAAGCGAAATGCGTTTATCCCGGTCGGGGACAGCGCTCTCGAGCTGTACGGTACACAGAAGCTGTGTCGTGGAGAGTCCTATGTCTGCCCTACGGATACGCTGCATCGAGTATTGGCGAATGGCAACGAGGGTATTTCCGCCACGCTGATATGCCGTGCCAAAACGTGTAGAGGGTGGTCCAGAAATATAGTCAGTAGCGGTCGTCATCCGGATCTTAAAGCCGAATACCTGAACAGCGAAAGCCTCAAAGACCTTCTCAACCTCTATGTGACACGCTCCCAATAGGTGCAAAATGTCCAACATTGATTATTGGAAAAATATGCTCTTGCAAGATCAGGACGTTAAAGGAGCGCTTAGCCTGGTCCCGAGTGAGAATATTCTTTCGCCCATGGCCAAGCTTCCCTATGCGATGGATTACCAAGCCCGCTACTTTTTAGATGATCAAAGACTCTTCGGGTATTGGTGCTTTCCTAACGGTGCGCGTATTGGGGAAGTGGAGCATGAGATACTGTTGCCCGGTCTGAGGAAACTGACAGGGTGCGAGTACGTCAACGTACGCCCTATCTCCGGGCTGAGTGCAATGACGATCGGTATTGCGGCCTTGACGGAACCCGGCGATACGATCTTTTCGATCTCACCCGGCGATGGTGGGCATGCCAGCACCGGCTTTGTGATCGAAAAAATGGGACGCCGGCAGATCGATATAAAATTCTGCTCTGTTGACACCATCGATTTGGCTAGCTTTGAAGAAGCTATCGTCAAATACAGACCCCGCATGATTTACCTGGATCAGTCCACGTTTTTGTCGCCCATAGATTGCAAGCCCTTGAAAGAAGCGATAACACGAGCAGGCCTCGACAGCCTGTTGCTCTATGACGCAAGCCATACGAACGGCCTGATTTTCGGCGGCTGCGTGAAAAATCCTTTGGTCCAGGGCGCAGATCTCTGGTGCGGTTCTACTCATAAGACTTTCCCTGGGCCGCAGAAAGGAATCATCTGCACGCGAAATCCTGACTTGTACAAACGGATAGAAAAAGCAGCTGACCATCTTGTCAGTCACCACCATTCGGCCAGCGTGGTATCCCTGGCAGTTACGGTCGATGAATTCATCAACTGCGGCGGAAGCGAATATGCCAATCAGGTCGTGGCGAATGTAAACGAATTCTCTAGATTACTGAAACAACTCGATTACCGCGTACCGGCCCCCGCCGAGGGAGCGCATGTGCACCAGGTCTGGTTTGACGTTCCCCACGGCAGCGCGGAAATGAACAACAAAAAACTATCGTCCGTCGGCATCGCAGCCAATTGGGTAGGTGGTCTTCCAGGTCAGCAGGGCCCGGGGTATCGAGTTTCGCTTGCGGAGCTCACTCGACGTTCGGCGGACGAACATGACGTCGCAACGCTGGTCAGGTTGCTCGACCAGCTTTTCAGGCTTGAGTCAGACGTGCTCCCTCATACGTTGCTTGAAGCGCTGAGCGCTCTCTCCTGGAAACTCCGGCAGCCCGCCTACTGCTATCACCCTTCACGTATAGACCTGTGATGCCGCTTAGCATGGATAGACAGAAATCGCCAACACTGGATGAAAGGCTTGCTCAATTAGGGAAGATACAGTCGGCGCTGGCTCACCAACTGCCGAGCATTCTCGAATTGCCGTTAGAGCAAGCGTTTAGCCGCCTACTTAAGCAACCGGACACACGAACCACCCAGGGATTTGTAAATACGTTCTCGGACCATCTAGATGAATATCTGGAAATAAATGGAAGAAAAAACAACGCGCTGTGTGATGCTATAATCCAGTGTCCAGTCATCCAACAGGCCGATCATAGCGGGATCCTGCTGGATAACGAAATCTTTCTAAATAATCTATTTTTTTCGATGGCGCTTTCCTCAGACCATAGTGCGTATGGCGTCACGGTACAATGTTCCACGGTTAAATGCATCTCTGCCAGGGCTCCCTTGAAAGGCCCGCTTTTTCTAAGCGACGGTAGCTGTACAGTGCGCTTGTCTGACATGACCAATAGCCAATTGAAGAGCAGATCGTTCTGCAATCTACCTTCGCCATTTCACCTGTCCATGAGTGGATTTCCCCGCCAGCAGGGGGCACGCTGGAAGCGGTTGAGCGAGATGTGGAACGCGAAGGTGTTTGCCTGTGCGGAAGATGCATTCATCTCGATAAATACAGTGTTAGGCGAACAAATAAAAAAACACGCTGGGGCTGAAATTGTATTTCTCGACGAACGCTTTACGAGTTTTCTCGCAGCCAAACAGTTGCTCAATGCACAATTTCCGATTGCTGATATGGTGTTCGACAAGGCATTGAGAGCGCTTGTTTTAGATGTTAGGAAAGCGACGATAGAATCGCCCGATAATTTTGTACTGGGTCATGATTTGACCGATTTTTTCTATTTCAAGGGTGAGCAGAAGCTAGAGTTTTTGTCTCTTGAAAACTGTGCTATTTCCGGTGAGCTGATCCTCAAGCGCCGCTCCGATGGGGAAGTCCTGGCGCAAGTCGGGAGGCGAGGATTGGCACGTATGCTCGAAGACGGAAAGCTTTATTGCGACCGTTTTATCGGATACTTCGTCAGGTGTTTCTGCAGTGGCATGAAAGCGCTCGGCGGCACGAGCCAGCAGGACTCGGTCGCGTTCTATCGAACTATACTAAGGACCGCCAATACACAGCTTCCCTTCATGGGCACCGCCATCGAAAACGTTTGTTTTCGGGAGGAACTCACATTTTTGGCCGGGGCGCCATTCTTTGAGAGTGTGGAACTTGATCACATCGATGCCTTGCACGCGCCTGGCACCGATCATTTGGGTCAGTTCGTCGAGTCGATAAAGACAAGCCCTGTCAGGCAGTTAGTAGGGCAATTACAAAGCTGCAACTACCTGCTGGACAATGCTATCAAACACAAAGGGAGGTGATAACCGATGGAAATAATTAGCGCAGCAAGAGCGTTGGAGCAGGAAGGCTATCTTATTGTCCGGAACGCGCTGTCGACGGAGAGGGTATTGGCACTCATACATGAGGTGACTTGTTTGGAACAGCAGTTCCAGGCGCGAGAAGCCTCGGAGACTGACGTTTATAAAGTTTCAGCGACGAGGGTCATGATTCACGATATCGACACCCATGGATTGCAAGCCATCGACGAACTGGTCTCTGACGATGCGTGCAACCATTTGCTCAACGAAATTGTGGGGGGCAAAATGTTGCGCTGGACGGCCACGTATGCAAACTGCAAACCCGGTCACCCCGCGCTGGCGTTCCATACGGATTACGACCCCTATGGATGCGTAAAGTACCGCCCTAACCATCCTTCGTGCTTACGGGTACTCTATTATCTTGACGACCTGAATGCGGAAAAAAGCCCACTGCATATCGCGCCTCGATCACATACTTTTCTACATAAGGACTATCAGTCGGATGTTCTTTCCAACACGTTGGATGTCGACATCGTCTCCCCAACAATTGCAACGGGTGACATGATCGTTATCGATCCCCGGGTGATTCATGGCACCGGCGAAAACAACAGTGATCGTGTAAGACGCGTCATTGCCATCACCTACGTGCCGGACTGGTCACGCCCATTGAATGCATGAGGACACGGTATGTTTATATTAGGCACGGAGCACATACCCACACCCAACATGCTTGCCCACCTCTCTGGTGCCTGGGCACTGGGCTGCCGTTCCTTCGACACGGCGTTACTGTATAGAAATCACGAAACCGTTTTTTCAACGCTGCGGCGTTACCCCAGACACAGTTACGAAGTGACCTTCAAAATTCCGACCGCTTTCCAAGATCGAGCTCGCGTAGAGGATGGGGTGCGGTCTATTATCGCCACGAACAAACTCGAGTACATCGATACGTTGCTGGTCCACTCGCCCAAACACGTTCTGCACACAGAAGCCTTGGACGCTTTTCAGCGATTGAGCGCAGCGGGGTACATAAGAAAGTATGGCTTGAGCAATTACACGCTCGGGCATCTGAAAGCGCTAGGTGCCTTTGGCTATCAGCCGCAGGTCGTTCAAAATGAAATAAATCCTTTTCTGCAGGACGTTCCGTTTGTAAATTACTGCAAAGCACAGCGCATAGAAGTGCAGGCCCATAGCATATTTGCGACTGGCAAGGTCTTTACTGACGACGCGTTGCTGGCAACGGCAGGGCCGCAGAGTCTGACCCTGGCCCTGTTCGGCTGGTTGAAGAAAATAGCTGCAAACCCGATCGTATCAACCACGCAACCGACTAGACTTTCGAATCTATGGGAAACATGGCACCTGGCCTCGGAAGCGGACGCGCTGAACAATATCGAGTCGTTCGAAAGAAATACCCGTCAATGTCGATCTCCCGAATGGGACGAGTTTGATTTGCTGCCGCAAGATGCTTATCAGCATGTCTTGCGGCAGCTTCAAAAAACGGGTCGGTGTCAACCTTGAAGGACGTCGGTCTTGAGATAGGGCTGCAACACGGCCGGTACTTTGATTGAGTTGTCAGCCTGCTGGTACTGCTCAAGTAGCGGGATTATCGCGCGGGTGGTAATGCCCGTGCCATTGAGGGTGTGTACGTGAACATTTTTTCCATGCTCAGACTTGTAACGCACTTGCAATCTTCTGGCTTGGAAGTCGGTGCAATTGCTGCAACTGGTCAGCTCACCCCAACCCCAACCACCCGTTCGATCGCGCCCTAGCATCCAAGCTTCGAGGTCATACTTTTTGTATGCCGGCGCGCCGAGATCACCGGAGCAGATGCGAATGACCCTGAAATGGATGCCCAAAGACTCGAAAATGCCAATCTCAAAGTTCAGTATTTCTTCAAGCGTTTTCTCCGATTGTTCCGGCTCGACCAGCGCGACAAGCTCTACCTTAGTGAAGGTCTTGTTTCTATATAGACCCGCATCCCTTCGCCCGCTGGCCCCTTCTCTACGGAAGCAGGGAGACATGCTGAACACTTTGATCGGGAGTTCACTGCGCGCGAGGATCTCATTGGAGAACTGTCCTACCAGCGGTACTTCTGCTGTACCGATCATGAACAAGTTATCGTGCATCAACGGGAAAAGCTCGCTGGCGGTTTCGGTGCGCCGGGGATTGAATCCCGCGCCCTGCATGATCTCCTGCTTGACCATCAACGGTATATTAACCTGCGTAAAACCGGCGGCTTCTGCCCTGTCCATGACAAAACGCATGAGCGCGGTTTCAAGCTTGGCGATTGTGCCTTTCAGGATAGGGAATCCCGAACCGCTGGTTTTCACACCGGCTTCAAAGTCCATGCCCAATTTGTTGGCAAGGAAAAGGTGGTCCTTGGGTTCGAAATCAAATGCTGGAGGCGCGCTGTACTTCGTCACTTCAACATTGGACTCGTCGTCCATGCCAATGGGGGTGTCGTCAGCGTATGTGTTAGGAAGCAACAACAACTGGCTTTCGAGCTCAAGCTCCACCTCGGACAGCTGCTTTTCAAGATTCAGAGATTTTTGCTTCAGTTCTTTGCCTCGCGCAATGCTGACACTTTTCTCCACGGCATTGTTCTTGGCATTTTCATTTGCCTCAGAGCGCAAGGACTCCAGGCCGTGCTGCAGCTCACGCTTTACGCGATCCAAATCTACTATTTTTGACACATCGACATCAACACGTCGGTTCTTACAGATTTCTTGCAACATTTCGGGGTTGGCGCGGACTAGCTTTATATCAAGCATCTTCGGATTCCTCGGTCGACTGAGTCTCAAAAATGGCATTATGTAGGTAGAGCTCTATGATTTCAATATTTTCACGCCTTCCTGCCCCGGTCATAACCCTGTCGTTGGTACGACTTGCGTGCGCGTGTGCGAGTACCGTTCCGCCCATGATGTTTTTCATGCTCACTGAGGTGTTCGGGCTGAATATATCCGATACCGCAATGGCCATGGGAAGTGCTACGACATTCCTCGTGGTAGGAAACTTTCTGGGTGGGAAAATCTGTGCTCGGATTGGCTGGTGGCATACGTTCGTCGGCAGCCAAATACTGTTCATCATCTCGCTGTTTTCCGCCACGCTGAACAGTACGTTCATCGGATTTATTATTTGTATCTATCTAAGTTGTTTGCTGGCCGGTGTCTTTCTTGTCTGTTTTACGCTGGGGACGCTCACGTTGGCATCCGGTAGCGACAAAGCCGCCGCGCTCTCGCTTGGTTATATGTTTTTCAACGTGGGTTATGCGGTCGGGGTCGCAAGTGCTGGCCTGCTTTTTCAGGTTTCCTATAAATGGGTTTTCTATTTTGACTGCCTGGCAAACCTGGTCGCCCTGTGCATCTTCATCGTCTTTTTAAATCCGCCCGAACTCGGGGTTGCTTGCAACCAGCGTCAGACAGTGCTCCACAAAACGGGGCTGGCCAATGGCAGAACCAAGCTCTTTCTGTTCTTGCTGCTCTTGGTACATGGTGGCTTTGCTTTCCTACTCCCACTGGGTGTGCAGCAAAGTACTTCATCCATTGCTCCGGCTACCCTGTACGGGTGGCTCATCGCTTTTTCCGCGCTCGTGACCCTGATGCTCAGCCCTTATATGCTTCGCGCCACCAGGAGCAGAAAGCTATCCAGCAATTTTTCAATGGCCGCACTGCTCTATATTGCCAGCTATTTTTTTCTGCATCTTTCGGGGTTTGAGGCCTCGTTCTCTATCGTGTCAGTGCTTCTGTGGGGCTGCGCCGGAATGTTGATGTTTACCTACGGGGAAATCCTGATGCAACGCTCAGCTCCGGCACCTCTCAGCGGGGCTGCTGCAGCGGCATTTCAGTCACTGATCCAGATGGGAGCCGTCGCGGGACCTTTATTGGCCGGACAACTGTCTCGTAACTTTTCATTTCTCACAGCGTGCGCTGCTTTTGGCATAGTGGCAGCATTGGCTACGAGGGTGTTCTCGGAAAAAA
Organism: Pseudomonas sp. UBA6562; assembly: GCF_002434265.1. Taxonomy (GTDB): domain Bacteria; phylum Pseudomonadota; class Gammaproteobacteria; order Pseudomonadales; family Pseudomonadaceae; genus Aquipseudomonas. Next base: position 66,286 of record NZ_DJJS01000005.1, read on the forward strand.
ATTTTATAGATTTGAATAAGGATATTTAAATAATGTGTGGAATTCTAGGCGCCTACTCGTATGGTGGAAGGCTACCCCGCCAGGAAGAGTTTCAATCGATGCTCGCATTGATGTCGAGCAGGGGACCGGATGAATCATCGACTTACTGCGATGAGAACCTGCAGTTTGGACACAGACGGCTCATCTTGCTTGATGCCGAGGGCGGCCGCCAGCCATTCTTCCATGACGAGGGGCGCATCGTCGTCATCTATAATGGGGAACTCTACAACCATCAATCGTTGCGCCGTCAGCTCGAAGCGAAGGGTGTACTGTTCAAAGGCTACAGTGATGGCGAGGTCATTGGCCACCTGTACAAATTGTACGGCGAACACTTCGTCCAGCGCATCGATGGCATGTTTTCCATTGCCCTCTACGATCGTCGTGAATCCATACTGTTGCTGTACCGGGATCGTGTGGGTGAAAAGCCACTCTTCTACCAACACCTCAATGGCCTATTGCAATTTTCTTCAACGTTGCAGCCGCTCTTGATGACGCCAGGCTACAAGGGCGCGTTGAACCCTGACGGTATAGCGGACTACTTCGCCCATACGCAGTCTGGACCCACAAGCACACTGTTTCAAGGTATTCACAAACTTGCGCCTGCCCACTATCTCAAGATCGACAGCGACGGTAGGCATTCCCTGCACAATTACTGGTCCATTTCCTATTCGTCAAAACTCAAGTTGTCATTTCGCGAGGCGGTCGAGCTGGTGGATGAAAAACTTCTCTCGGCCGTCAAAAGCATGCTGACTACCGATTATCCCATGGGCATCACGCTGTCGGGCGGCATCGACTCCTCGTTGGTGCTTTTGAATACCCTGCGAACAGACAGCACGCCTGTGCGATGTCACTTCCTTTCTTCTGGACGTTCGCAAGACCCTGAGCGTGCCAGAGCAAAATACGTTGCCCAGGCGTTTGGGCTTGGCTTGGTTGAGTTCGACGTCACTCAGACCTCCTTCAGTGATCTTGTCGCGGCGATGAGTCGTTTTGACGAACCTGTAGGCGTCTATGACAGCGCCTACCTATTAAATCACAGCGCCTCTATATCGACTTACAATCGCGTCGCCTTGACGGGCAACGGTGCTGATGAAATCTTTGCGGGCTACAACGGCTACGTCAGCTTTCTGAACACGCACTCGCTGACTACCCAGGATGACGTCGAGATCAAAACAATGCTCAAGCGCTTCTTGCTTGAGAAGTACGCCCGCGATAAGGACTTACTCTACACCCAGGGTTTCTCGAGCACCTTGGAGCAGGGCGCAGCGGAAGAAGCGTTCGATCAGATATTCAAAATCGCCGATTTCAGTAACTTGCTGGATGCTCGAACGTTTTACGATATTTATTTTGGTATGTCGCACAGTGCCTCTTTAAGCGATACCGTGGGCATGGCCTACGGTCTGGAATATCGCTCCCCCTTCTTCGATAGAAGCCTCATGGAAACCGCCGCCCAGTTTGAGCAGGACTTCAAGATTTGCCTATCGTCAATGACGACCAAACCCTTATTAAAGGCCCTCGCGGCGCGGCACTATTCGGAAAATTTAGCTTATGCCAAAAAGCTGGGTTGCGGCCATGGAATAGATCGTTACACACTTCTTCATGCCCAATGGCAGCAACCTTTCTTCGAGGCATTCCAGCGTAACGAAGCAGTGCTGCTGCCGATTTTTTGCAAGAAAAAAGTCGAACGCCTCTTCGCTGCCCTAGGGCGCGGCAAGCTCTCTGACGAAGACGCCCATCAGTTATTGAAGCTGGCTATTTTCGTCGCTTGGGTCGACGCCCACAAGGGTACTCTTCATGCTCGTCACTAGGCCCTATACGAACAGCCTTGATAAGCGCTCATGTTGCGTTGGCAATCGGTAAAGGCGCCTGGCCCGGACTGCCAGTTCGGCCAAGCGCGCCCGTCAGAATCCCTACGTACTTCAATACAGCCGAGTGCGACCCCGGCCGTTCCTCGGCTGGGCGTCTCCGGCGGTTTCGCTTTCGTCCCAAAACTTTTCGTACAGAGCCCGGCGTCTGCTCAAGGTCCCATTGACCGGATTGGCTAGCCGGAGCCATCCGACAACCCAACAGATAGCCTCCAAATCCGGCGCCTCCAAAGTGGTTTCAGCAGGAGTAGGCGGGCTCCCGGCTGACGCGCCAATCGATCTGCAGTCGCAACGCGTTTGTTACGCACTTTCAGGGTACCCAACAAGCGAATTTGCGCTAAGCGCCCCTAAAGCTTGAAAATGGCTCATTTTTAAAAGCCAGCCAGTTACCTGGCGAGCTTATTAACGTCTCTATCAGAGGTCCTTAGAATGGCTCAATATATCTATCTGCCCTATTAATTTTTAGTCATGTTTTGCGATCCGCAGTTGAACCCTGATGGTTACTGGGTTGCCAGCCTATCCAGTCTTAAATTTTCCCCTCGCTCCTGTGGTAGCTCAGAGCTTTTGGTTAGCTTTTGCGGATTAAGGTTAAATCTAGGCATCAAAACTTAACTTTTTCGAAGTGTTCCCAAGCGGCTCGTGACCGTGAGTGGACCAAACCCCGGTGAGCTTGTCACGAGACGTAGTAATCTCACTCTCCGCCGAAACACCCGCGCTGGAAAAAAGCAATGTTTTTCGCCGCGTTCAACTCAGCGACTGCCCGATCGATATCAGGCACACAGCAGCGTCTTTCAAAAAGTGGAATGGGTTTACTTGATTGTCTTTCGGCTGCAACTACACGTATACCCCGTGTTGAATCTGCGTGAGATAACGCTCAACCGTAGTGAACCCAACTGACGTTTCGATGAGCTCAACTGGAGTGAGTCCCGATAAATGCCTAGATGGTCGGCACAGCCAGTCTTCCGCCATCGCTTGTGTACCTAAAACCGCAATCGCGTGCTCTAGCGTTTTCGCGAACTGGAATGCCATTGCGCTTTGTTGGGCATTGAGCCGATCCATTCCTAGGCCAGAATTTAGCAGCTGATTGACCTTCCGCTGAGACTTCCCTGTTATCAGCCCGATTACATTTCGCTTCGTGTACAGCGTCGAACTGGAGAGCATCATCTGTACGTCCCGCAGCGCAAACCCCTGCAAGACGAGTATCACGAGGTTCAGGTCTCCAAGGTCCTGAAGAGGGCGCTTTGTCAGCGTCTCTGTCGGCCCCCGAGCCTCGCCAGGTCTGGAATCAGAGTACGGTATTAGATCTTTCATCGCCATCATTGCCGGTTCAGACGGGGGTAGCCTGCCACAGGATCTAGCCGATGCGGCTTATACACTGATGGCGAGCAACGCTATCGGGAATTCTTAAGATCGGTTGCGGCGTCGAAGATCACCTGTATCAAGGTGGCATTCTCTAAAACCCCCGATCCAGAAAGGCTATAGCAGTTACCCCCATCGACCTCGAATGCCTCACATGGTCCGCCTAGGCTGGGGGATTCGAGGACAGATATTTTTTTAACGGGCTCCATAAGCCAGCGATCAGTACCGTTAACGTGTGCAGGGGTAACAATTTGGACCTCCTCAACCCTCATCCGAGGGGTTTCACGACGCACTAGTGAAACGACGTCCCGTGCATGCTGAATCATAAGCATGTACGTATCCGACTCGGTCGCGCCTACCCGAACTACGCTTAGGTAAAACCACGGATACATGAGTTCCTGCTCAACGTATGGCCAGATCTGCGTGTCGCCATATCGAGGATAGCCGAGGTCTGGTAACTGAATCTCAGAGCTTCGGTAGGTAGTGAACATAAGTCCCTCCAAAATGAACACTATAGATTGTAGCTCTATAGGACTCAAGAAGGCTTGATCGTTCCTTTTGTGAGCCTGAAAATTGGAACTGAACATCGCGTTTGGGCAGGTCCTTCGGGACATCCGCAAGCAAAGGGGCCTCACCCAAGAAGACTTCTCAGAAGTTAGTAGCAGGACGTATCTGAGTACGCTGGAACGTGGGTTGAAGTGCCCGACCATTGACAAGGTAACGCAGCTGGCTGAGGTACTTAGCGTCCACCCTGCCACGCTCATCACGGCAGCATTCCTAGCCCAAGAACGTGCGGTTGCGCGTAAGGCGCTGCTCCAACAAATCAACATGGAGCTGGAGGAACTCGGCATGCTTTAGCAGCGGACACATCAATACGTCAGACGCGTGTCGGCGCTGATTGAGCATTAACCCACCCTGTGGGTTGAATGATCCAAGGCTGCTTGCCGATTTTGACCTTGGCGATCGTGGATAAGGCTGCAAGCAAAGTGCTGATCCTGAGCTCAGCAAAGCCGGCGGCATGAGATCAAAACGGGTCGTCCTCCTTATCCTCGATAGCCACCTACGCCCACTCGCCTGAATCTTGGTGCTGGCCACCATAGTGCGTTTTTGCAAGCGATACGATTTGTTCCCCCTCTCAACTATCTATCAGTATGGCCCTACCGCTGGCATCATCCATGGACTGATCAGCGAGCACCTTGCTACCGGCGAAGACCTGTAGGTTGACCCGCACGCGATTGTGATCACGTCGGGATACCAGGAAGCAGGCCTTTCTCTGCCATTATCCATTGTAAAACGACTGCTTTGGGTCGATAGCCGTCAGTCGACCATGCGCGAGCGCAGAAGATGAGTTCAACCACGATGCCCGAGTCGGACATACGTCAATAAGTGAATTTGTGCTGAAAATTGCGAGATGCCATAGCCCCGGGATTGCAAAGTATCGAGTTGGCCGATGGAGGCGTAGCACTCAAGGCACTAAGTGCTGAATCGGGTGCCAGCGCAGAGAACCGAGACCAGGTATCCGTCGATACCGGAATGCGTTGACATCCCAACTGCAAAAGCTAACGTTGTCCACAGCGAACCGATCCTGGAGGACGGGCATGAAAACCAAAGAAAATGAAGACGTGAAGGCCGCAGCGCGTGCGAAGCTAAAGAAGATCCAGCAATCGGCAGGGTACAAAAGCTTTTTTAATGACTCTGCAATTGAGGCATTTGGTCGCGTTGGGGCCACCGCGTTTGCTGGCAAGCCTTTGAGCGGTAAAGCTTAGGCTGCCCCGGCCCGACTTTCCCATGGTTAGCGCGGCCTGAATTCGCAAGGATATGGGCGGCTGCTTTGGCTCGATACCTGCTTCAGGACTTCGCTTAAGCATCAGGGATCGGCTTTAGCATTGCTGACCCCGCGACCAGCCTGCAACGAGTCGTCTCAGGTTCGCATACTGTGCAGCCGGGGCATCTTCGCTCCAGTTGAATACAATGCCTTGGAGGTAGCGATTATTTGCAAACAAAAAAAAGCCGCCTTTAGTAGGGCGGCTTATGGTGGCAAAACGGTTGGGAGCGTTCTGCCAGATCTCACAGTGATCATCTGACGCGATCCATCTTCCTAGGAGCTGCCAAGCAAGGCAACCATTTTGCGGAGCGTGCTGCTGGTCTAGCAACAATCTAGTGTAGGGTGAACTCCATTACAGCGTAGCGCACAAACTATGGAGTGGCTGGCTCTGGCCGATAGCTGACCCACGAGACTGCTCGGCGGGTCTCAGAGGCGTGACGTGGTAAGGTTGAGTTGGCTAGTTATCCTCTGGCGCAGTCCAGGATGTCGTGTAGCGCAATCCACGGGTGCTTAGATTTCTCATCGTAAGTCTTGCACGCGTGGGCGTGAGAAAACGGGTTCTCGCTGTCTTCCAGTGCCTGGCTTTCAAGGCATCCAGTGCACACCGCTCGCCCAGCAACGATCATCCAACATGCATTCCATTGCTCAACCCTTTGCTCGCTGTCCATATCCCGCCTCCTTCCGCATGCGCTTTGAGTAACCGACGATACATGCGCTTCCGCCGCTTTTATACGCCCAGAACGATACCCTCAATTGAAGGTTACGCTACTGGATTGATAACTAGATCTGTACTGGATGGCTTTGTTCATCAACGTCAGCAGTCGGCCATAAACGGTCATTCCGTAATTAGACTTTCTCGTGCGACTGGGTTACCTGCGCACGTCACCTATTTGTCGGCTTAAAAGGAGCACTAATAGAGCAGAAAGGAGAATTGCGAATATGCTCGATGGGGCGTGCGTATATTGCAACTTTTGCCCCGGACCTCGGCTGTTACTTCCCATAAAGCCGCTGAGCTGAGTGGAGTGCTTTAGAGGTGTCCGCGTCGAAAGCAGCCCGCATCTCTTCCAGAGGATTTCCCAACCAAACTGGATTCAAGCCCCTTTTTCTTGCTTCCTCCAACAGGGGTAAATACTGCTCAGTCATCAGGTGGTAAAAAATTTTGGCACGTTCCACCCTGATTTCCATCCGGACGACAATTTCGCGTTCATCCCTAATTTTTTGAGTGATATCTCGGAGCCGGTCCCATACCTCTTTGTCAGATATAAAAGTATCCATTAAGATATTTTCAACGAAGGTCAAATCGGCGATCAAAGCCCGCACGACATGGCCACCCAGTCTACTTGCATAATAGCCGCTGTTGAGGTCGGCTTTGCCATGCGATTTAGTATGAATAAATCTTAGCTCGGTCAGGTCGCCCAAGACTTTCAGAGTGTCGTCTTCGGAGAAACCGATAGATCGAATATTGTCACGAATGTCGGGGCCATCAATGTGCCCCCCTTCAGCATTACTTTGTTTAACCAACGCCGAGAGGATGAACATTCTCAGTAATCCACCATTGGATTTCCCTAGCCGTGAGTCAAAGGGATTGCCGATTACGGAGAATTCTTCGCTATATACAGATTGGTTGCCTAACAAGATAGAGCGGAACGCTTCTTGCTTTGGCAGCACGTAAGTGTTTTTATTTTTATGACTCTGGAGAGCCTTTGCTGGATCAGTATATCCTTTCGCTAGAAATTCCCTAGTCATCCGAAGGGCGAGGCGTACATCGTGGTTGGCTAGAACATCAATGCGCTCGCCAATTTCTGTTCCCAGTACCGAAGCCTTCACGATATCAATGAAGACCGACAAGTCTTCGACTTTGAAATTTACGCCTCCATGGGTCGTAAAGCTCCCGCTTTTTCCACTTAGCATTTGGCCGGTCATAAAAAAGCGGCGGCTTAATACTGCGGGAATTTCAGGCGGTTCGATATGCAAAGGGTCAAAATCAAAAGCATCAAAAGTCGAAGACCCCCTATGCGCTACATAGGTAGATTCGCGCATGGAGATGATAAGGTTAAGGGACAATCGTCCTGCGATCGCCATGGCATCGGAAAATATTCCTGATTGCGTACTGCCATCTTCAAACTGGTCAACGTTATCAATCACTAGGAAGATTGGAGCATGCTTCGCACCATGCGCAATCATCTTATCGACGTAGGGACGTTTAGCGTTATAGTCGTTGAGAATCAGCTCCGTTATTTTTTTATCGAATTCGGTCTGGTTCTGGGCAATGAGAAACATAGGCCCTGATTGGAGCGCTTCAATTTCTTCGCGGTAAGCGGGTTTGATAGCCCTTTGAAAATCCCTAAAATATGGGTCAGTGCTCAGATAGGTGAACAGGTGCGCGTATATGAATTCCAGCGGATTCTCGCTGCGCGAAAAATTCCGGAAATCGATATCAATCCAGTGCGGGTAGGGCGCTCCCTGATTTTTTTCAAAGTACGCTGCGGAAGCAACCTTTCGCGTATATTGAAGGAAGGTTGTTTTGCCTGTGCCTACTGTACCTAGGATCAAAATCGCCAGCGGTCGTCGCGATGCAGAGGCGGAGCTTATCGAGTCTATTAGAGAGGAAGATTCCTTCTTTCGCATCGGCTTTTTGGGCTGCGTTGAGAAGAGGGGCTCTCTGCGCTGCAAATGCATCCTGATACGACTATCGAATTTTTGCCGGTCGGCATTTTTCACATAGCACTTTTCGAGGAGCGAGCTTTCAGCACCTACGATTGAATCTGAGAATGCGCTAATCACCTCGTTTTCAATCAGAGGGTAGATAGGGTTATGCCGTTTTACAGTTGACCCTTTGAAGAACTTGTTGAGGCGCCGTTCCTCAAACTGGTCCGTAGTCCGACCTATAAGTTCGATGGCGAGGTTTCCTTCGACCACGGCTGTCCGTGATAGCAGGTCGACGAAATGCTCTAACTCTTCTCCGAGGATTCGACTCAGTGAGTCGAAAACGATCGCATAAGAATCGGAGAAAGAAACGGCATCGGTGCGGACCGCCGGGAATATGATCCATTGCGCACCATTGGTGACAACAGCAAAAGGAATCGACTTTTTCCTACAGTAGTCCCGAGCTTGGACGATAGCTGCCCCGGTATCTCCCTCCATAATGCGACCCGTGAGCTTGACTCGCTTCTGGGTAGGTACCACGTCGAAGCTGCGACCGACGCGCTTTGCCTCTATAAGCAAAGCCACATCTGCAGTCCGAATGATGTAGTCGGCATACGTCGTACCGCCATCTTCGGAAACGCGCTCCTCGTAAGAGATATCAGTGTCGTCCCACGACAAAACGTCCTCGACTATTCTGTCGATCAACTTTTTTCGTGTTTCTGCTTCATTGGCGTTGTGTAATACCAACTTTGCATGTGTGGTCAACAATCCGCTCGCAATGCTTTCGACCCCATCCATCATCCACTCTCCCTTACCATAGATCCATCAACGGCCGAGCAGCCTTATCGCGAATCTGGCAGGAACATCGCCATCGCAATAGCAACGAGCCATCCTAGCCCCCACGTGGTTTGCGGTAAAGGCGGTGGGTCTATGGACCGTCGATGTGGCTCCCAATCCTAGTCGAAGAAAGATCGCTGCGGCCTATGGCAGAGCGAGCCCCTGGGTCTTTAATCTTGACAAAATAAACGACTGCTTTGGGTCGATAGCAGCCCCTCCCCGGCGATCCCTCCAGCCCGTTGCAGACCATCTGATGTCGAAAGGGATCCCTTTCGGCACCTCAAGGCCGGCAATGGTTGGGAGTGTTCGTCGGGGAGGGACTGTCTGAAGGCTTCTTTCTATGAGCTTTGGAGAGGGATAGCAGAGGGCAAGGGTGTGCCGTCCTCGTAGCGAACCAATTCTGTTCGGGCGATCAGCACTAAATTTTCAACCTGTACGAATGGCAGATCCTCAGCGAATAGCGAAATTTTCAATGTGTTATCAGAATCACACCTGAAGACCTCGGCGCATACTTGATTGGTGGCGTTAATAAGCTCGAGTCCCAGGCCATCACGGATCACGTCCGAAGCAATCTGAATCCGATATTCCATGTCTCAATCCTCGTGTTTGAACGTAACCGGTCAGCTAAAGGCCGATACCGGGTTATCGTCCATCGTCTTGAATCATCGCAATTATGGCTCCTAGCCGACCCGCTCCTGCTCAATACGCCGTGTGTGGAGTGTCGGAAGGATCGTTTTCGTACAATTAGGAGACGACTTGGTGAGCAGCGGCCGATACCGCCCCATGGTGGACATTTGCCTGTACCTGAAGTTGACTGACCATGAATTCGTATTGCAGCATGGAATTGACGTGTGGCAGCGCTGTGCGGCCAATCTGTAAGTGCTATCTTCGCACCTAATCGGAAGAAGCTCATGATCATGGTGTTACCGAAGATCGAACTCAGGGAACTGTCGGTGAAAGCGGATGCAGACGGTTTAACGCTGGGTGGTCTTATCCCCATTTGCGAACGCTTCGGCGTTTCACCGCATGATGTGCTGAACGAGTTGTCCGTCGCGGTTGCGGAAGGCTATCTACAAGGATCTCTGCTCTATGATTTTTGCGACGGCGTTATGAACGGGATCATAAATGCTGTTGTTGAAGTAGGCATGACTAACGACATGCCTCAGCCCGCTTTCTCGCTTTACCAAGCATTCGATCAAAGTGAATGGCTCCGCAGTAACGATCCACCGGAGACTGACCCCAGCAATAGATACACGAAGCCGGTGGTCGAGGAAATAATGCGTACCCTTAGAGGCTAGCTTTCAAAGGTCGAGAGGTTTTCGCTTTTCTGCTGGACGGCAGTGGATCGAATGCCGCTTTTGGCCGGTAGCTGCCGTTCCACACGGAGGGACGGTTCACCCCCGAGGCTCTGGAGCAAAACCGCAGCCAAGCAGTGGTCATTTTCAACGGGTAAATAATGAACCTTGTTTATGCATCTCCTTCCGAGATCTGCAAAACCTGTCTCATACCTTGGTAGGCCAATTATTGGTGATAACGTATTTCTTACATTGGTAAGTAACGGCCATAACCGACAATGGTACGCATGCGCCGCCGGGGGACGTGGTGTCAACGAGCTGACGAACAGCCATAATCCTTCACGATTTCTAGCCGATAGCTTCAAGACCAGGCCTCTGGCCATCTTGCAGTGGGAAGTCCTATGCGGCTCAGAAATATAAACCTCGCTCCACGCGCCACCTTGTTTTTTTCGGCCATCATTTTGCTGGTCGTGGTCTTGGGCGTCATCGCCATACTGCAGATGGGCAAGCTTCGCGATACGGAAAAGGATGTCGAACTGAATTGGCTACCCAGTATTCGGCAAACCGCGATGATGAACTCCACCGTCCTTCGCGTCCGGTTGGAGACCCAGCGGGCCGTTGCCGATCCTCAAACCGTTCAGCAGACCATCGTCAAATTTCCTGCCTACCGGAAAGCCATGAAGGATGCGGTCTATAACTATGAGACCCTCATTGCGAGTGACCAGGAGCGACAGTTGTTCTTGGCCGTGAAAAAGTCCTACGACGATTACGCAAGCCAACTGGATCTGCTGGAACCTTTGTTGAAGGCAGGCGACACCGCTTCGATTGTCAAACTCGTCGCTACCGGTATACGTCCCCTCACGAACCAAATGGAAACTCAGGTCGAGGAATTAACACAATTCAATAACAAAGGCGCTGCGCTTGCCGGTGTTCAAGCGACGCAAGTTTATGATTCAGGTCTTTACATCGTCATCGGCCTGATTATCTTCGTCGCGCTCCTGACTCTTTGTTTGGCAACTCTTCTAACCAAAACGATTACGTCGCCCATCGGGAGCGCCCTTAGCGTCGCCGAACGCATTGCCTCAAGCGATCTGACGAAGGAGGTTGAGGTAAGCGGTACCGACGAGGCAGGCAGGCTTTTGAGCGCGTTGGCCACGATGCAGCAGAACCTTCGAAGCACGATCATGCAGATCGCTGACTCCTCATCCCAACTGGCTGCCGCCTCGGAAGAAATGACCGCGGTGACTGAGCAATCCAGCCTTGGCCTGGTGTCGCAGAATGATGAAGTAAATCAGGCTGCAACTGCTGTCACCGAGATGAGCGCTGCAGTGGACGAGGTAGCACGCAATGCCGAATCAGCTTCCGAAGAGTCCAGGAAAGGTCAGGGCTATACGGAGGTTGGTTTGGAGCGTGTATCGCAGACGCTTAAGTCCATCGAAAAGCTGTCGAGCAACGTGCGCGACACCAGCGAGCAGATCACTGGCTTGTCCAATCGTGCACAGAACATTTCCAAAGTGGTTGAGGTGATCAGAGCCATTGCTGAGCAGACCAATCTGCTTGCGCTCAATGCCGCGATCGAGGCCGCTAGGGCGGGTGAACAAGGCCGAGGCTTCGCAGTCGTTGCTGACGAAGTTCGAGCCCTCGCTCACCGCACGCAAGTGTCTACGCAAGAAATTGAGCAGATGATTCAGGCCATTCAGAACGATTCTGACCAGGCCGTGAAGGCGATGGCCACCAGCAGAGAACTGGCTGCAGAATCCCTAAGCGTCGCAGGCGATGCCAGCAGTTCGCTTGACCAGATCGCGACAGCTATTACGAGCATCAACGAGCGTAACATTCTCATCGCCACCGCTTCGGAAGAACAGGCGCACGTCGCCCGGGAAGTCGATCGCAATCTGGTTAGCATTCGCGAGCTGGCCTCCCAAAGTTCTGCAGGTGCAAGCCAGACTGCAAGCGCTTGCAACGAGATGTCGAAGCTTGCGGTTGGTCTGAATCAGCTGGTCAATCGTTTCAAGGTTTAAGGTATTCACGTACGTCAGCGGACTCGTCCGATGTCCTTGGATATCGGACCTAGACTGTCGACTGTGCCTTGGCGATATACCGTCCTCCCTGAGCGTGAGCCTGCAGGGATTGCACAGTCTATTGGCTATTGGGTTGATCGGCTGTTTGTGTTTTGTGGGGTGGGTGACGTTGCGGGCCCGTGAAGATGTCCCGTAGGATCGTTGATCTGAATTGTCTTCCCATGCTGCCATCCATCCGCACCTGGATCTGCTTTGGGGATCTGAATATCGGCTCGTTGAGCTTTGATTGCCGACTTGACGATTCCCAAGCGTTGGTTGCGTTGTTGCTGCATTGCGGGATCAGCCTGGCCGTCAGCTGTGAACCCCATCATCAGTTGTGGAACACCTAGGGGAAGTGTTTTGTCTTGATCGGTGTGCCAGGTGTGCCACGTCTTGCCATGGGTATGAGCCAGTCGCTCCACCCGGTCAGCAATCTGAGTGACTCCACAGCAATTGAGCTTCATGGCCTGAAGATTGGTTGATAACAGATCGGGGATTCGCCACTTGCCTTTAGGCCTCAGTGTGGACTAAACACTATGCCGCCATTGCCGGAGCTGGTGAGGTGATTCAAAGAGACGGAACTTAGGAACTTGGGGATTTTCCGAATAAGGGAACTTCGTCACATTCCGGGAAAGGAATTGCCCATGCCACACTCCGCTCATTATCGAATCGAGTACGTGCACAATGGTGCCGACAAGAGCTTTTACGTCAGCGCGGAAATCATGAGCAATGCTGAGGCCTGGCACTGGGCTGCAGTGGATTCGGGGGTAGCGCAGATCCCGAAATATCGCCGAGACAGGGTCCAGATCGTTAGCAAGCCACTCGCCAAGCGGCACGGTATTGTCCAGGTGCAGTGGTCGCACGCTTAGTAGTCAGCTCAGTCTCGCATGGTGTATCAATGCACCATTAGAGCAAGCTGGCGGGCTTTGACGGCTGCACTGAACAAGAACGAATAGTCATCTGACCCCGTTGGGCCCCTCCAGCACTTGCCTCACCTTCTTAGCCAGATCGATGGGCACGTAAGATTTGGATAACATCAAAATCCCCCCGCATCCGTAGGCTCTAGCGAGTTTTCGGAATAACCAGTTTTCAGCGACACCTTTGGAGTGGGGTAAAAGCGCTTGGCTTCCCGGGCCAGCGTCACGCCTTTCATTCCACCAGGAATTGATCAGGTCGTAAGCGTCTGCCGAACACATCTTGTACCAGCCCGTTTGGTGTAGACGGACGCTCGAAACACCCTGTCGAGGCTATCGCGCTATTCGGTTTCGATGGCAGCTTGCTCCCCCTATGCTCTTGACTCGTCTAGGAGCAGCAACCAGAGCGAACCCCAGCAGCAGGTTCAAAAAGTGACTCAACAATCGTGCAGTCTGGAGTGTTCGAACCTAAGCATGTTGACTCACACATACCTGCCATTGAGAGCAGCTCTACCCGGATTTGCTGAAGCTTTGCTACCTTCGACTCTACTTCCGCTAGGTGCTTCTTGACCACCGAAAGCGCGTCAGCGCACGGACGATCAGCATCTGCTGCGAGCGCGATGAGTTCTCGGATATCTTCGAGCGGGAAACCCAATTCACGATTCTGCCGGATGAAGACGAGTCTTGATCGATGCTTTTCAGTATAGATTCGATGACGCCCAGTCGACCGCAGGGCGGGAGGTAAAAGGCCTATTTTCTCGTAGTAGCGAATCGTTTCAATGTGGCAACCCGTTGATTTCGACAGCGCCCCGATTCCTGACATGCAAACTCCCCAAGCATTTTCTTGAACCTGTAGCAGCTACAGATATTAACCTGTCTTCAGAAAATAATTTCACGCGCTTGAAGGGCATTTTGTGGACAGAGAACAGCTAGAGACTAACCAGATTCCCATTTACTTCGTCGCGGTCATTGTCGCGGCCCTCGGAGGCCTGCTCGCCCCCAATGCGTCTGAAGCATTAGGGTCGACGGTGACACCCACCATCGCAGTGCTGATGTACGCCATGTTTCTACAGATCCCGTTCTTGGATCTCCGTAATGGCCTCGCAAATAAGCGTTTCATGGCGGCGCTGCTCACAGCCAACTTCGTGGCCATCCCCTTGCTGGTTTGGGCATTGACGATGGGGATAACCAATCACCCGGCGATTTTGGTGGGTGCCCTGTTGGTCTTGCTGACGCCTTGTATCGACTATGTGGTGGTTTTTACCCATATCGGTAAAGGCGACTCCAAACTCACTCTGGCGGCCACCCCATTGCTTCTTTTGATGCAGCTTGTACTGCTGCCGGTGTACCTGACCTTCATGCTGGGTAACGACTCAACAGTGGTCATTTCTATAGGCCCATTTGTTGAGGCCTTTGTGATGCTGATCGCTTTGCCTTTGGTCTTAGCGGTAGCAACAGCTGCCGGGGCAAAGAGATCACGCATCGTTGAAAGCTGGAACAACGCATGGGCCTGGATGCCTGTACCGGCTATGGCGGCTGTATTGGTCGTGATGGGTAGGCTGCCCTGGGCGCTAGGCTCAGTTTCACTACACGTCGTGGGCTCGCTGGTAATGACGGCTGCCGGGCTTCTGTCCTATCAAATAATCAACACGCGCTGAGGAGAGGAACATGAAAGCTTTTCTGGTGACCTTCTTTACTCAACAGAATCGTCGCTATCAGGGAAAGATGCTCGGCGACTGGGTCGTTGATTTGGCGAAAGAAATGGGACTGCGGGGTGCGACTCTGTCCACAGGTATCGAAGGCTTTGGGCATACCGGCCGGCTGCATTCCTCGCATTTTTTTGAACTAGCGGATCAGCCTACCGAAATTCGTATGGCCATTACCGAGGACGAATCTGAACAGTTATTCAAGCGATTGGAGCTTGAAGATATCTCGTTGTTTTACATAAAAACCCCAGTTGAGCTGGGCTTCGTCGGAACAGAGGTCACCTAGTTTGGCCCTCTTTCGTAAGCGGTGACTCGAAGACGCCTTCGCTTGCCTCGTACTCCGAAACACGATTTTACATTTTGGACAGACCTAGCTAAGATCGGCGCATTGGAGATGGCATTCCTCCATTAACAAACCGCTGCGCCCGTAGCAGCTGATGATGCCTACAGAAACCTGATCAAACCAGGTCTGTAGGCGTTCGCGCTTAGAATCCCTTCTTTGGTCAGGCCCACTTATTTTTTGTGGCTGGCCAAATGTCTAAATTTCGACGACCTGAACAACTCGACTTACTGCCCTATATAGCGAAATGGCTTGCGCTTGCTGGTCTTGTAGCTCTTTTGGCAGGCTCTGCTTCTGCGTTATTCCTGCTTTCTTTGGATCATGCCACCCAGTGGCGAGAAACCCATCCCTGGGTAATCTGGCTCCTGCCAGTGGCCGGCTTTGCTGTGGGACTTGCATATCACTTGATAGGCAAACCCGTTGATGCCGGAAACAACCTGATCATCGATGAGATCCATGATCCTAAGAAGATCGTGCCTTTGCGCATGGTGCCGATGGTGCTGATCGGAACCGTGGTTTCCCACCTTTTTGGTGCATCTGTGGGACGTGAGGGGACGGCGGTGCAAATGGGCGGTGCCCTTGCCGATCAACTGACGCATGTCTTCCGTCTGCGCCGCGAAGACCGTCGGGTGATTCTCATGGCCGGTATCAGTGCTGGCTTTGCGTCCGTCTTCGGCACCCCTCTTGCCGGGGCTTTATTCGGACTTGAAGTATTGGCCATTGGACGTATGCGTTACGACGCGCTTTTCCCTTGCGTGGTTGCGGCAATCGTTGCTGACCAGGTGGGGCAAGCCTGGGGCGTGGTTCACACGCATTACGTCATTGGCGAAGTGGTTCCGGTGCAGCTGTGGAGCGTCATGGCTGTGGTGGCAGCTGGGATTGTCTTTGGCCTTACCGGCCTGCTATTCGCGACTGCGACCCACAAGCTCGGAGCCTTCGTTAAGCGGCTTATCACCTATTCACCATTAAGACCCTTCGCCGGCGGCCTGCTGATCGCAGTCGCAGTGTGGGCGCTCGGTAGTAACCATTACATCGACGTTGATAAGTACATCGGGCTAGGCATTCCGAGCATCGTCCAATCCTTTCAAATGCCAATGGCCCCTTGGGACTGGCTTGGAAAGATGGTGTTCACCGTTGTCTCCCTGGGGACTGGATTCAAGGGCGGCGAAGTCACACCGCTGTTTTACATCGGTGCCACCTTGGGGAATGCGCTGGCTCCCCTCTTGCACCTTCCCTTCGGCATGCTGGCTGGTATCGGCTTTGTCGCCGTCTTTGCCGGTGCAGCTAATACGCCACTGGCAACCATCGTTATGGCCATGGAGCTCTTCGGGCCCGAAATTGCTCCGCTTGCAGCCATTGCCTGTATCGCAAGTTACCTCGTATCCGGACACACCGGGATCTATCACGCCCAGCGCGTCGGCCACAGCAAGCATCACCGTCCTCTTCCGGAGGAAATCCGGCTCTCTGATATCAAGCAATTTCATGCTCAAAGTGAATCCGCCAGCGAGCGGAAAGTGACTCTTGCGGGGGAAGAGAAATGATTGAACATCACCAAGATCGCCTGACAGCTTTGCAACTCTATTTTCCTGGCGCTAGCCGGGCTCGCGTGACCAGCTTCTGGCACCACCTAAGCGCACCTGCACTAGCCCAGCACCTCCTTAAAGTTGCTCAAAAAGCAAGAATTGAGCAGGTCATGCTCAAGACGATTTCTGCAGGTTATTTGCCAGGCCATCGCATCTCCCATCATCACCCGGAGCTTGGCGATATGCGTCATCCCCAGTGTCTGGAATTGCTAGATACAGAGGACAAGCTGCGCGCATACCTGCGCGACCACGCTGACGAGTTACGCAAGGTGCGAGCAGTTCTTCTCTTATGTGAGTTACCGCTCACTGACGCGTCGTAATTCAGTTTGAAAACAGCTCGGAAATGAAGAGGTAAGGCCGACCGAAGCGTCGGTCACTCGCGACATTAGAGGATGTAGCTATGAACGGCTTTCAACTGACGTTTTTCACCGAACAGAGTACCAACTACCAGCACCTTCCACTGGGAGAGTGGTTGGTCGAGTTCGCCAAGCGAGAGGGCGCGTTGGGTGCGACGTTGGTGAGCGGTACAGAGGGGCTAGATCATTTGGGGCATTTGCATACGGCGCATTTCCTCGGCGGTGCCGACCATCCCGTCACGGTGACTATATCCACTGATGAAATTGGGTGCGACAGGTTGCTGGAGGCATTGGCCAAGGAGTCGTTTTCACTGAGCTATATCAAATTGCCCATCGAATACGGTCGAGTGGGCCAGGCGAAAAACTAAAAAACGCACCTTGTTGGACAACCGATAAAAAGGATAAACGCCATGTACCGAGTTTATAACCTACGTCCACAGCCAGCCCCCGCTAACTGGGCTCATGACAACAGGCAGCTCCTCGTAGGACTGGTTTTTTGGTCGCTTTTTCTGGCGGGCATCGCAGACAATCAAAAGATTTCGAGCGAGGGGTGGTACGTCGTCACCCCGCTCGAAGGCGCATTAGTCACGATGCGTATGCCCAGTGAAAAGTCCTGCAAGGCCGACGTAGCCCAGACCTGCGTACCGGGCTACGAGCTGAGAGCACAGCAACATTGAGCGCGATGGCGGTTGGCAATCCAAAGATGAGATCGCGAAATGGAGCTCACCGACGTCGGCTCATCAAAATCATTTTAGAGAATTGGGAGACCACATGAGCGCAGTGACGCTGAGCATCGTATTCGGGCTTGTGATGGGCAGGTTTTTCACAGGATCCGTCTATGAGTTCGCCGCGCTTTTCATCGTAAGCGTTGGAGTGTCCTTGCTGACCTTTCATCTGCTAAATCAAAGGCGCGTCAGGCTACAAGCCCAGACGGCGTATTGCTGCTCTGTAATGGTTGCTTCAAACCAAATGATGGAGCTTTTCCAGATGGCAAAAAGAGGGCAGTTCATGCCCTTGGTGGGAGAGATTCCTGAACTAATTATTGGAGGCTTCTTGGTTCCCGCAATTGCGGTGTCGGCAGTGCAGCTGTTCAGGATACTCATGGAGAGCTGACGTCCGACATAGAGGCCTCTCAACGGATTCAAATGGTTAATGACGCTCCCGAATCGTTACTTGGAGAAGATCAATGAAAACGCAAATCCAGGCCATTCATGCACGTGAAATTCTCGATTCACGCGGTAACCCTACCGTTGAAGTCGACGTCACCTTGGAGTGCGGCGCCATGGGCCGGGCTTCAGTACCGTCCGGTGCCTCTACAGGCGCTCACGAAGCAGTTGAGTTGCGTGACAAAGATACACAGCGGTACTCCGGCAAGGGAGTGTTAAAGGCCGTTAGCAATGTGAATACCGAAATACTTGAGTCTCTGAGGGGCATGAATGCGATTGACCAGGAACAAATTGATCATTTGATGATTAAGCTGGATGGAACCTCTGATAAATCCAGGCTTGGAGGAAACGCGATCTTGGGCGTGAGCCTCGCCGTTGCCAGAGCGGCGGCTTCTGCGCTGAACTTGCCCTTGTTCCAATATCTGGGCGGCGAGCAAGCAGCAAGAATGCCCGTCCCGATGTTCAATATTCTCAATGGCGGTGTTCACGCCAACTGGCAAGGCCCTGACTTTCAGGAATTCATGATTGCACCTACAGGGGCTGGCAGTTTCAAGGAAGCCTTGCGATGGGGCTCCGAGGTGTACCACGAGCTGAAAGCGGTGCTTAAGGACGCCGGCTATTCAACAGCGGTCGGAGATGAGGGCGGCTTTGCGCCGGCACTCAAGAAAAACTCAGACGCCATTGAGCTGATCATCAAGGCAATCGAGAGGGCTGGTTACACCCCTGGATCTCAGATCGAGATCGCTATCGATCCAGCATCCAGCGGCTTCTATGAAAACGGCCTTTACCATCTGCGCTCTGAGGGTCGTAAGGTCGATGCTCAAGAGCTGATTAATCTCTATTCCTCCTGGGTCGACAAGTATCCGATTGCGGTACTGGAAGATGGACTCGCGGAAGACGATTGGTCAGGCTGGAAGCTATTGAATGCAGCTCTGGGTGACCGGATCGAGTTGGTTGGAGATGACCTATTTGTCACCAATGTCGAACGGATTCAGCGAGGCATCACAGAAAACGTCGCCAATGCCGTATTGATCAAACCTAATCAAATCGGAACGCTGACTGAGACCAAAGCCGCCATCGAAATGGCCTATGGGGCAAATTGGGGGGCGATGGTTTCTCATCGTAGCGGGGAGACGGTGGACAGCTCCATCGCTGATCTGACTGTCGCGATGGGGACTGGCCATCTCAAGACAGGAGCTCCATGCCGGGGGGAGCGGGTCGAGAAATACAATCAGTTTCTGCGAATAGAAGAGGATCTTGGCAGCCGTGCGTTTTATGCAGGACATGATGCATTCGTGCGCTGACGGCCTATCGCCGGTAAACCTGTTGGACTGGTTACCGTAAAAAAACGAACCACGTATAGCTGTTGGCAAAAACGTCAGTGGCATTGGCCTTTCCTAGACGCTTGGAGATATGAGCATGAGCTACACGGATATTCCAGCTGGTAACGCGATCCCCGATGACTTCTTCACCGTTATCGAGATTCCTGCAAACCACTCGCCGATCAAGTACGAGGTGGACAAGCCAAGTGGACAGATCTTCGTTGATCGCTTCCTCAGCACGCCGATGTTCTACCCGGCTAACTACGGGTTCATTCCAAATACCTTGAGCGATGACGGCGATCCTTTGGACGTCCTCGTGATTTGCCCTTACCCGGTATCACCTGGCGTTGTCATCCGCAGTCGCCCAGTAGGTGTGATGTACATGACGGACGAAGCTGGTGCGGATGCCAAGGTAATCGCAGTGCCTCATGAAAAACTCAGCTCTATGTACAGCAATGTAAAGGAATGCTCTGACCTCCCTGCGTTACTCCTCGCACAGATTCAGCACTTCTTCGAAAACTACAAAGCGTTAGAGCCGGGTAAGTGGGTGAAAATGGGCCGCTGGGGGAGCGCAGACGAAGCGCGGGAAGATATTCGTAAATCGGTAGCGGCCTATAACCTGAAGAAGGAGGCTTCCAAGTAGTGTTACTCAATCAGAAAAGCGCAGAGCAGGAAATTTCTCTTAAGGTAAGAGAAGACTTTTTGCTGCTGCCGAAAACTGCTGAATTGACGCGCTGGGTAATGGCCCAGTCCACGGGCGAAAGAACATTACCGTATTTCGATCCACTGGATGGCGGCGTCTTCGCAAGGGTATTGATCTTGTTGGAATCGCCCGCTCGAACGGTCAGTCTTCCACGGTATGTCTCAAGAGACAATCCGGGGCCTGCACAACGCAACCTGAAAGGTTTCATTGAGCAGGTTGGACTGGCACGTCACAAAACCGTCCTTTGGAATTTGTACCCTTGGTTACCAGATCTCGATAAGCCCAAGGGTCCGCTCCGCAGAGCGCAAATTGAGGAAGGTATCGAGATGCTGATCACGCTACTGACGCTTTTCCCTGATCTCGTCACTATCGTGTTTGCCGGACGTGTTGCCCAGAAAGCCATACCGCGTGTTCGGCTCGCCTTCCCTAATTTTTCATTGCTGGAAATGCCACACCCAAGCCCCCTTTCCGTTTGCACTCACCCGAATGTTAGGCAGCGCATTTTGTCCACACTGCGTCACGCCAAACAGTCGATCAAGTAGCCAAAGGCTCAGGTTTTGCTCGCCTTGCTCAGCGAGTGGATACACGGCGAGACGAACAAGTTGCCGCGATAGGCACCAGCCAGGGTTTTAGCCGCGACGATCATCCACATGACAGTCAGCATCAACACCAGCACCACGCCAAAGAAGCTAAAGAACGTGAGGTGCAGCATAGAGCCCAATTTGAGGGTTGTTACGGCGTACACTCCCAGCGGAAAGGTGAAGCCCCACCAGCCGAGGTTGAAGGGAATGCCCTCCCTGAAGTAGCGCCCGGTAATTAGCAGCGCCAATACCATCCACCACAATCCCAGCCCCCAGAACAGCACACCACCGATCAAGCCAATGCCCTCGGCTACGCCGCCGATGCTTGCCATTCCATGGGCAGCAAAGATTGCTGGAGCATCGTTGCCCAGCAGCAACATCCCCAAAGCCCCGGTACCGATCGGCCCTAAAGACAGCCAGCTCGATGCTGCCATGCTTTCATGAGGTAGTTTGTGCAGAGCCATGCGCAGTAACAGGATCACCAGTATGCTCAAGGCGACGGGCACCGAGTAGGCCCACAGCACGTAGCTGGTGATGAGCATGGTGAACTGTGCGCTCGCATCAGCGAGGTGCGGAGCCAATAGACCGCCACTGGCGGCAGCCACCTCAGCCGCAACTACTGGCAGCAGCCATACCGCTGTCATCTGATCAATGCTGTGCTGCTGGCGAGTAAACATCATATACGGGATCAGCACCCCGCAGGCCAATGCCATGGTGACATCGATCCACCACAACACTTCGGCTAAAGCGACTACCCCACCCCCCCAGCGTGGCAAACCATAAAGGAGAAAACCGTTGATGATGGTCGCCAATCCCATGGGGATAGTTCCAAAAAACATCGATACAGTGGAGTGGCCGAAGATCTGTTTGGCCTCATCGAAGAACAATACCCAACGGCTCGCGTACATCAGCGTAAACAGGCAAAACAGCACGATATTAAAAAACCACAAGGCTTCCCCTAACGCTTTGGGCCACTGCGCAACAAAGGGCAGTTGGCCCAGAGCCAGCGCCAGAATCCCGGTGCCCATCGTGGCGGCGAACCAGTTGGGTGTGAACTGCCGGATCGCTTCTCGTGGATTGGACAAAGCCGCCAGTGGATGGCTGCCGCCCATTATAGCTGCGAGTCGTGTCTCACTCATTTTCGCGCTCCCGCTTCAGTGTGCCTTCGATATGACATGGTTGAAGTATAGCTTGATGGGAATAGCGGTAAAAACGGATAGTATAGGTTTATATGACCTATAAAGAAGGTAGATTACATGAAGCTAAGCCTACGCCAGCTACAAATTTTCTGCGCCGTCGCGCAGCACGGTAGCACCACCAGCGCCGCCATTTCGGTGTCACTGTCCCAATCTGCAACCAGCGCCGCACTGAACGAGTTGGAAAGCGCCTTGGATACCAGGCTGTTCGACCGTGTAGGCAAGCGTTTAGTGCTGAACGATAACGGCCATGCCTTACTGCCTCAAGCCAGAAGGATGCTTGAGAATGCACAACAGATAGAGGCCAGTTTCTTACCCGGCCATGCCGGGCTGAAGACACGCTTGCGGGTAGGATGCAGTACCACGATAGGCAATTATGTTCTGCCATTGATTCTCGGTGAGCTACGTCAATCAACACCACATTTGAGGGTCGATGTCGACATGGCCAACAGCATGGCTATCGCAAGAAGAGTCGCTGATTTCGAGATTGATATGGGCCTGATCGAGGGGCCTTGCCACCTGCCCGAACTCAGTGCCGAGCCTTGGCTAATTGATGAGTTGCTTATTGCCGCAGGCCAACGGCACCCCTTGGCACTAAAGCAGCAGGTCACACTTGATGATCTTCGTACCGCTGAATGGCTACTGCGCGAGCCAGGTTCTGGTACCCGTGAAGAAGTCGAACAATTGCTGCTGCGTCATTTGCACGATCTCGCCGAAACGCGCCAGATCGGCAGTTCAGAGGCCATCAAGCATACCCTCGCACAAGGCATCGGCATCAGTTGCCTGTCCCGCTGGGTCGTTCGGGATCTACTGGCCTCTGAAGTCTTGGTTGAACTGCCGCACGCGTTGCCTGCACTGACCCGACGTTTTTTTCTGATCCGTCACCGGGACAAATACATCTCGCCTGGGCTTGAGCGATTCTGGGAAAAATGCAGTCAATTCGTGAGCCAGGAGTAGCTAGACCTATTTATAAAACAGGTAAGAGCTACCAAAACAAGTTGTTTCCGGAATTTATCAACGACGCATAAAGTCAACTCATTGCCCTGCAGCGATGAACGAGTTGTATATGCCAAGGCGCGACTGGGTGCCTTGCTTACCCTATGAGGAAATTCTGATGAATGTGATAAAGAAAACCGTCACAGCCCTGACGTTGGGTGTTGCGTTGGCCGCATCGATGAGCGCGTGGGCCGCGCAAGATCGCTGGACGTTTGACGGCGATATTCACAACAACTCGCTGGCCGTCAGCCCTGATGAAACGACGGCGGTGGTCTCTTACAGTCAGCGTCCAGATGTAGTGGTTTATGATTTGAAAACCGGTAAGGTTCGCCAGGTTCTCACCGGCTACGTCACGCCGCGAAATATTGTGTTTTCGCCAACTGGCGATGTGTTCTACCTCTCCGACAGCAGTTTGGGGGTCGTGCGCAAGATTGACACCAAGACTTTAAAAGTGATCGCAGATATTCCGTTGGGCGCAGGTGCTTTTGGTACCACACTCAGCAAGGACGGAAGCCTGCTCTACGTCAACAATGAAGCGGCCAGCACGCTGTCGGTCATTGACCTTGATCACCAGCGGCCAGTAGCTGTGGTACCTGGCTTCTCCCAACCGCGCCAGGGCATCCGAGTAAGTCCTGACGGCAAAACCGTCTATGTCACCAACTTTCTTGGGGACAAAATTACCTTGGTCGACAGCAAGACCAATACGATTGAAGGTGAGATCACTGGCTTCAACAAGTTGCGCGCCATCTCCATATCGGCGGACGGCAATACGCTGTACGCGGCTAACAGCGGCAGTAACAGCATCGCAGTTGTCGACACTCAAAAACGCGCCATCACAACCACCGTCATTGTTGGCAAAGACCCCTACGGCGCAGCCCTCACTCCAGACGGGCTGCACGTCTACTCGGGTAACCTCGGTGACAACAGCCTTTCAGTGATCGACACCAAAACGCTGAAAGTGACCACCACTGTGACCGGTTTGAAGGCACCCCGCCAGGCCATTGTCTTCACCAAAGACAAGTCGAAGGCGTATGTCCTCAATGAGGACTTGAGTATCTCCACAGTCGATCTCGCCAGCAACAAGGTGGTGTCGACGCTCAAGGCCGACTGATTGAACAGCGCAGGCCTTCATGGGGGCCTGCTGATACTCCACGACCAAGTGAATAATAATGAGTGAAAATGATGAGTCCTGGATGATGGATCGCCGTCGCTCATTGAGATGAGCCAATGATGCTTGACCGTGAGCGTCGCTTTGCTCAATTGAGGAAGGCACAGGGTCCGGGGGGGGGGAGAGCCCAGCATTCCAGCAAAAAATGATATCGGGAAGTTTTTTCTATGGAGTCGAATTAACCTGTTTGTGGCTCGTCTATTGTCTGATCGCTTGCCGTTTCAGAGGCAGGTGGGTCTTCTAAAAATTAAAAATGACCAAAGGAAATACATATGTTCAAAAAGATGATTCTCACCGTCGCTGTTGCCGCCAGCTGCATGTCGGGTTTGGCGCTCGCCGATGCGCCAGTCAAGCTTGCTGAAACGGACAAGGGAAAAGTACTCGTAGACGCAAAAGGTATGACTCTTTATACCTTCGGTAAGGACACCTCGGGCAAGTCGGTCTGCAATGGGCCATGCGCTTCAAACTGGCCACCTCTACCGGTATCCGCAGACGCGAAAGCGGGTCATGATTACTCTGTCATCACTCGAGACGATGGCACAAAACAATGGGCATACAAAGGCATGCCACTTTACAGCTGGGTCAAAGATACCAAGCCAGGGGATACAACCGGTGACGGCGTCAACCAAGTCTGGCACGTTGCCAAGCCGTAACGTCAAATAATTAATAGGCTGGCTTACGCCACTGGCTTTGTCAGTGGCGCAAACCAGAAGAATACACACCTGATATTTTCGCCAACATACAGCCGCCGCGCCTCATAAATCTTTGATGGATCATTTCAACGAAAAATGGGGCCGAGGTACGGTACACCTTGGACGTATTCCCGTAACGCCAGCCTGAGGATTTCGTTTGGCCGGGAGTCTGTGACGATGCGCATGGTGGTTCCATCCAGCCGCTAGTGGACCGATATTCTGAGGCAACGCCAATTAGAACGGTAGGGCATCGTAAATATGCGGGCGAAGGTCTGCTTATGGCCGAAAGCTGCCGTTAATAAGCCGACCAACAGGCGTCGCTTTGTTGGTTGGTGCGCATGGCTTACAACTCAAACAAGGGTATGGTTTTGGGCGTATCAAATCGGCCCGCACAGCGCTACCTTCAGCATCTAACAAACGTACGCTGAGGAGTCGAAACAGTGGAGACTGAACGAGGTGTTGAGGAACGGAACGGTCGATGGTCGATCGTTGCCGGACGTGCTGTATGCACTGGCTGCATGGAAAGCCAAGCGCTGGAAGACTGCGAAAGCCCCTTTCTACATGCCGACACCTGTCCAGCCAGCGATGTGGAAGGTCATCATCCATGGGCAGCGTTGCACCACATCCTTGGCAGTGCGCGTGGGTGAGCTGCCGCTTAGGCCTCGATCACTTCAATTAATACTTCACTTTATAGGTGGGTGAATCCTCCGGCCGGTTCTCCCGCCGATCGTAGATCTTGGTCGTGCTGATGTTGGCATGACCCAGCCAGGCCTGGACCTTGGCGATATCGGCTTCATGCTCCAAGGCGTTGGTGGCTGCCGTTGCTCGGAGTCCATGAACCCCAAGGCCGTCGACCTCAATCCCGGCCTTTTTCGCGTAGGCCGTGACGACGGCATAGATGCCGTTTGCCGTGATACCGGCGCCGGTCAATTTACCTCGCAGCGGCATGAACAGTGGCACCTTCCGTTCGGCCAGATGATGCTCTGAGTTTTCCAGGTACTGATGAATACGCCCGGCTGCGATCGGGTGCAACGGGAGGTATCGCACCTTGCCGCCCTTGCCGTGAACCTTCAGATGCTGAATACCGCGGCGCTCCTGAATGTCGCTCACCTGCAGCAGCGCCGCTTCTTCACGGCGCAGTCCGTGATAGAGAAGAACAGCCAATAGCGCCCGGTCGCGCTGCCCTTTAAGTGTTGTTTCATCCGGCGCCTCGAGCAGCGCCTTCGCCTGGTGGTCACCCAACGCCGGCGTCTTGCCTTCATTGCTTTCTATCCTGGGACGTTTTACCCCATGCACTGGATTGCCGCCGGCGATCGCATTGTTCTCCAGGAGGTGATCAAAGAGGCTGGCCAGCGCGGCCAATTTGCGCCGGATCGTGGCTCCGGCCAAACCGCGATGCTCGAGGTGGGCTCGCCAGGCTAAAACATGCGATCGGGTCACGACCCGAAATTCATCGGCCGAAGCCAAGCCGATAAAACTACAGAAGTCTTCCAGGTCGTTTTGGTAAGCACGTCGTGTTCGAGGGTTGTCCAGGTTGGCAAACCACTCGACCGCGGCTGGAACCTTGGCCAGCGTCTGAAATTCGACCGCCGTGAGCCGACGCTGATCATTCGTATGGTTTTTCGTCAGTTCCTGCATATCGTTCTCATCATTGGCTATCCTGCAATCGCTCTCAAAGCTTTCGGTCACAAAATCATCGCTATATCAGTCCGCCGTTGCTAAAACCGATAAACGGCAATAAGTGGTGATAACCTATTTTATCGCCAGTGATGGACTGCTACCCATGCTCTCCTGGCTATTTTTCCCTGCTATGGTCGATTGGCGCCCGTCACGACCGGCAGCAATCGGCCCAAAGCAGCCACTCGATGCCTCCCCCCTCAGCATGGCTCGGCAAATTAGCCCAAGTATGCGTCGATTAAGTACAGCACCTCTTCATAGGCCCGCTTATCCGGGATTACACTGTCCTCTCCGTTTCTGAGTCTCAGTGGAAGGAAGCAACCGTGCTCGAAAGGATTGAATGGATTCGCGGTATCGGCCTGCTCCACGATGTGGATGGCAGAGCACTGAAGTTCTCCAAAACTCAGCTGGTCTACGCTGACAATGGCCGAGGTAAGTCTACTCTGGCGAGCGTTCTGCGATCAGTCGCCGAAGGGGACTCGTCAGCGCTAATAGACAGAAAAACGGTTGATGGGACTATCCCTCCAGATGTGAGCTTGGCCTTTGGGAGCGGCCATAAAGTCACGCTGGCAAAAGGGAAATGGTCAGAAGCACGTCCTGAGCTGCTTGTGTTTGACGCTGAATTCATTGAAAAAAATGTCCACTCTGGTGGCGTGGTTTCACCAGGGCAACGGAAAAACCTTCTACAGTTTGCTCTGGGGGCATCCGCGGTAAAGGCAAGGGTGAACGAGGAAAAGGCCACCAAAGAATCATCTGAAGCTACAGCAGAGGTTGGTCGGGTAACTGCTCAACTCGCGGGTTACCATCAGGGTTTAGCGCTTCCGCTGTTTCAAAAGCTGGCGCCGTTGACCGAACAGGCGGCGCAGCCACAGCTGGATACCCTTAGGAAGCGTCTCCATATCGCTCAAAGCATTGATATGGTGCTGAAAAGGGCGCTACCCGAGGAGGTCCAAGAGCCTTCTTTCGATCTCGACGCCTTGTTCCAAATTCTTAATCTTTCATTAGAAGATGTGGAGGAGAACGCTGAGCAGAAGGTAACCGACTACATTGCGCATAAGCACAAGCCCGCAATAGAGCGATGGATCAGTGAGGGCCAATCGTTCGATGACGGATCGACCTGCCCCTATTGCAATCAGTCAACTACCGGTGTCGAGTTGGTGCGAGCCTACCGGACTCACTTCAACCAAGAATACCAACGACTCAAAACGAGTGTTTCCGTGCTTGAGCGGGGAGTACAGGCGAGAACTGCAGAAGCTGTGATCGAAAAAGTGGCGACCGGAATAGCAAACGCCTGTGCTGCTATCGCCCTGTGGGCAGCCGAGGTTCAAGTAGACACGCCAGTGTTTTCCAGCGAACAGGCTAGGGCAGGTATTGAAGCTCTTCGAGCGACTTTAACCAGCTTGGTTAGTTTAAAGCTAAACAAGCCACTGGAATCCATCGGAAGTGCCATAGAAAGAGAGAGCGTTCAGCATCAATGGAATGGCGTGCTTGAGCACGTTCGAGATGCGAATACTCAGATTTTGCAAGCGCGTAAAGCCATTGTCGAGTATCGGGGAGGCCTGACATCTGAAAACATTGGCGTGATGAATCAACAAATAATAAACCTAGAACTAAGTGTTTCGAGGGGTAAGTCGCAAGTCGCCGAACTACTAACGGCGCTCATTGAAGCCAAGAAAAAATCGCAGACAGCTGATGCCAATAAGAAGGCGGCTCGCTCGACCCTCAATGATCAAATGGCTTCAACGTTGGCCACCTTTCAGACCACAATCAACAAAATTCTTAGCAGGTTTGGAGCTTCCTTCAGTATCGAAAAGATGGATGCCAATTTTCGGGGCGGATTGCGAAGTGAGTACGGAATTTCCCTTCGTGGCAGGTCAATCACGCTAGACGGTACGCCGAAATTTGCTACAGCCTTGAGCGAAGGGGATAAGCGCACCTTGGCTTTTGCTTTTTTCATCGCAACGGTCAATTCGGCGCCTGAACTAGGGAAAAGGATTGTGGTGATCGATGATCCTATGTGCAGCCTGGATGCCAACCGTAAGTCCCAGACAAAAGAGATACTCCGAATCATAAGCACCCGTGCCGAGCAGCTTATCATAATGGCACATGATCCATTCTTCGTGCGAGACCTCAGGGAGACTCTCACTATAAAAGGCTCACCTGCATTGGAAGTATTCCAACTACAGCATGCAGCGGATGGATACAGCCAGCTAGCGAAATTCAACGTGGAGCAGGAATGCGAGTCCCCGTTCTTTAGACATCACAGGCTGTTGGTGGAGTTTTGCGCTGGCGTTGTGCACGACAGCAGAATGGTGGCCAAAGCGATCCGCCCTTTCCTGGAAGGATACTTGCACAGAAGATTCCCCGGTTTGGTGCCCAAGGACTTGATGTTTGGTGGGATTCTTTCTCACATCGGGGCGGTTTCACAGTCAGATCCCTTGACCTATGCAGCTCCGCTTGTAGAGGAATTGAGAGACATCAATAGCTATGCGGGGCAATTTCACCATGATACTAACCCTGGTGTCTGCGACACTCTTCCAGTAACCACATCCGAACTTCTCACCTATAGCCAGCGGGCGCTGACTCTGGTTTATCGCGGAGCGGTATGAAGCGTTTTTCGGGTTGTCGCCACCTGATGGCCTCTGGTGGCGGATTTCTGACTGTCGTAACCGGCAGAAATCAGCCAAAAGAAGTCAGTCCCGAAACGGTTGAGTCGCATCGGGTATCAGTCGCTGGAGCAGCCAGAGCTAGAGCTAGAGCTAGAGCTAGACACGGTTCTAACTTATCTACTGAATCATATGGTTAAAGATTTTATTTTTTTCCAGTTGCTTGCCTCACTTGAGCCTCTTAAGATGGCTAAAAGCCAGTTCCCGATGGGCATCAGGATAGTCTCAGGCGACAAAAGTCCGGCAAGCTGTGAGACAGGGCGGGACGGTATGGAACCAGAGCCGCAAGACAACCAGGGGATGAAGTCATGCCAAGAACTGTCGCTGCCCGACGCATCATTAAGCACCTTTATCACTTTACCCGAGCCTCAAACCTCCCCGGCATCTTAACCAATGGAATCATTGCACGTTCTGTTCTTCAGAACAGCGGCGCAGTATTCACATTTAACGATGAGGTACGGCTTGATAACCGGGAGTCGAGGAGCTGCCTAAGCATCAGCTTTCCGAATTGCAAAATGCTGTACCAGAAAATGCAAGAGTTCCCCAAGGACGATTGGGCGGTACTCCGGCTTAACCCTAGCATTCTCTGGGAGCATGATTGCTTATTCGTAGTAACAAATGCCGCTACCACTACCATCAGAAATGCACCTGACGCGCAGCTCAAGGGGGCGGACGCTCTCGAAAGGCTTTTTGGTAACGATGAAGCTCGGCGTCAAGCAGGGCGACTGGTGCATGAAACAACAGATGTGCAGGCAGAAGTACTCGTTTCTGGTACAATCCTTCCGCATCATATTGTTAACGTAAATTTTCATTATCAAAATAAGCTTAATGATTTTAAGGGATTAGAAGCGCTATCCAATAAATTTAATAAATTTATATGGCAGTTTGATCCAGACCTTTTTTACCAGAGAAAAGACGCAGATAATGGCTGAGAGACCGGCATTCATCCCTAGCGAAAGCTTGGAATTCCTAGTTGAAACTAAATTTGTCAACTTCGAATGGTTCCCAGGCTTTGCCGCCTCGCAGAAGCAAAAAAGTGTAGTTTCGTTGCATGAGAACATTCAATCATCGCTTAACATCCAAGAGATCCTTGAAATCTCCTCGAAATCCCTCAAACCTGAAGGCGTTGATGCAAGCGCCTTCAACTTAATGATTGAAACAAAAAAATATAATCGAAGATTCAGCGTCGAATGTGCATTCCAAGCGAGTAAAGTTTTCATTGGCGGCGGGCCTTATGTAGACCTTCTTGAAACAACATCAAGAGAAGCAAAAAAGGACGAGCGGCTCAAAACCAGCGGTCGCCTTAAAGAGTTTAGGTTTTATAAGGACTTTTGGCCGCTGGAGCCTAAGACTTTGTTTTACGACTGGCTCTACATCAACGCGCTGCATAGAAACCAAGCGTTGGCAGAAAGGCTACTTCGTTATGAGTGCTTTACTGACATCGAGTTCAATCATGAGCGTTCGATAAATTGCCAAGCATACTCTGCGGCCCTCTACGTATCGTTAGCTAGGCGAGATTTGCTTCTTGAGGCGCTATCTAGTAATGAAGCCTACATGACGATTATCACAAGCCATAAGGTCGATGGAGCATACGATAGCTATTCTAGAAGCCCCAACCTCTTATGATCGGGTCGGCGGTTATAGGCTTACGATAATCACCAACTCGTATGCCGACCTGCATAACAACTCTCCTAGCATCATCCTAATGTGACTTGGCGAGAAAAGGCTTGCCGCAACTGCGAAGAACATAATTTTAACGAATAGCGCTACTTCCAATCCTGCGCAATCAAAACTATTTTGACGAGGCTAGTGGAATAGCACTTCTCTACTCGATATCAGCAGTTGCCTTGTCTGCCGGCGTCTTTAAATGAGATCAAATTGTTTGCACTTTTTCCCGGAGGAACAAGGCTGCTCGCGGCAGCGTAGTGCTAAGCGGCAGGTGGAGGTAGGCGCTAGAAAAAGGTGCCCACGCCTATCGAATCCAGTGCGGTTATCGGGTCACGACCCTGTGAACGACCGCTTCGGGTCGTGAACTGCCGGTCAATATTACGAGGTCGTTGACCAAGCTGCACATGTGAAGTGGTCAACTCTTGGACACCTGGAATATGAACGGCTGGTCAATTACCCTCATTGCGCAATCATGTCTTCCTCTGAAGCTGTGAAACCGGCTGCTCCAACATCGATTGAGATAGCCCGTGCATATCCGCATTCGCTTGCCAGATCACAAACCGGCTATGCATATCTCGAACAGCAGCTAACAGCTTCTGATTGGTCGTCGTCAGTTTCTCAATGTGCTCGTTGGCTGCCTGAATATCGCTAATCCAGCCCGGTTTCAGCTTCTTAGCCTTCAATGCCGCCTTGCAATTCTTCATCGCTAAATCCACGGCAGGTAGATTCATCAGGGACTGGCGAGCACGACTGATACCCAGTTTTTCTTTGCATGCCTCAACGAGCAAGGGCCAAGTCAGCTTCGGCTCTGACCATTCCTCAATTAGCTTAATGATGCGTTTCTCATCCTTTGGCGTTAAATGCCCCATCGTTAACCCTCGATCTCATCCAGCAAGGCCAAGACGTCATCCAACGATGGCAACGCCTCTTGCGCCTGGTTCTCTTCAATGACTTTGACTTCGATCAACCCCGACATTGCGGCGGCATTCTTGGTCAGCGTCCAACCGTTATCGGCGTTCCACACAATGTCACCGTTTTCGAGTTCGGAGTTTTCCAGCATTTGGATTAGCGCCTCGCACTTAAAGAGCTTCTCACCCAGTTTTTTGGCCGACTCCGATGCCCCAAACACGCCGCGAGACTGTGCATCCATGGCTTTATCGAGGCGGCGTTTAAGGTCGTCGTGTTCCTCCATGAGGTTGCCCTGCTTCACGTCATCGCCTTTTACGCAACCGAGCCGCCCGCAGTCCAAACAGGCACCCATTTTCGGGCAGGACTCGGATGCGAAGTTGTGCACGCAAACGCCGATATGGGTTTGATGGATAATGCGGTCCTGCTCGCCTTCGCGCAGTTCCATCAGATCAGCAAGATTCAGAGGCTGATTGGTCTTGACCTTGCCCATAAGCTGAGCAGCGTTGCTGCGCTTCGTTTTTGGGTGGTAATCCGCAACCCTCTGGGTACGGTCCTCGATGGTTTCATGGTTGTAGACAGACCCCATCGTCGTGCGCCCAGAGAAGGCGTCAATCAGGAGCTGCGACAGACCGGCCTTGTGCATCCGCGTGTTCAACTCGTGCCGAAACGCATGCGTGTTCACCTTGAGACCGGGGTAGCCATAGCGCTCGAACAGGCTTTTCTTTCTCTGATTGTTCGTACCGCCTAGTTGCGTACTCAATCGGATAAAATTCGCCGCGATCTCTACACCAAATCCGCGTATCACCGCGCTAGCTGAGTCGTCAATCAGTGCTCCCGTGCGCATGGTGAACAACGCATCACGGTATCTCACACGAGC
Organism: Pseudomonas sp. UBA6562; assembly: GCF_002434265.1. Classification (GTDB taxonomy): domain Bacteria; phylum Pseudomonadota; class Gammaproteobacteria; order Pseudomonadales; family Pseudomonadaceae; genus Aquipseudomonas. The sequence goes on from NZ_DJJS01000005.1 coordinate 98,729, forward strand.
TTTGCCCTCCATATAGGGTGTGGTGTATGGAAAATCCTTTGGAAGATATTTTTCACGCAACAGCACATTGAGCTTGCGCAGCGTGAGCGCACACCGGTCGTCATACGCAAAACCTGCGATTCCTGGCTTGCCATTAACAAATTTGCGCGTCCCTACTCTATCCCACCCGACACAGATCTCGACCAAGAGGGCTCGGGCGGCGGGGCTGAGCGCTTTTCGCTTCTCCAAGGTTTTCAGGAAATTGACTTTGAATACGCTTCGCGAGCCGTTGACGTTAGAAACGGAGAGTTTTAGCGCGGCACAGGCTTCGGCGTACGAGAGCGGTTCATCAGGCCCCTTGGGTGGCAGCCCTTCATGGGGAGGGAACTCATCGGGATGGTCTTCCAGCCAGGCGGCGTAAGCCCGCGCCTCGTCGGTGATCGGCCTCAGTAACGTGATGACACGCTCGACGACCGGCTCCATCTCAGGCCTAACGACGGGCTTCAGCATTACTTGGTTTATCTTTTCCGCGTACCAGCGCAGGAACATCCGCCGATTGCCCTGGGTATCCTCTTTGAATACCTGGCAATTCAATTCAACATCCGCCAATTCACCCACGCGACTCGGTGTACTCAGCAACAGTGCACAGGCGGATGTCACAACGATATCGAGGGGGTTCGTCAATTCGTTCGAAAACACTTCCCCGAGGGCTCTGATCGCGTCAGGGTTGGGAAGTTTCTGTTCCCGATCCGCTTTTTGCTGCTTGAGCGTGCCACGCGGCTTGAGCGTCAGGTGGGTAGTCCACCGGAAGTCTGACTTGAGCAATTTTTTGGCCCGCATCAGGGTGATGATGGCCTCAAGTGCCTTGCCGTGCTGGTATGCGGTGTTGCCTTTTGTCCAGCGACGGTCCATGTCGTCGCACGCCCTGTTACAGACAGCGGCGGACACCCGCGTCACATCGTGCGTGCCGGTCAACTCGAACAGGGCGACTCCCATCGTGGCCAAGGCTCTCAGCCAGATTGTCATCACCTTTTTCTGCGAATACACCCTTCGGTACACCAGTATGGCTTTGGCAAAGTCCGTGAAGGGTGCCTGCATCGCCTTTGGGGCAACGTTGGTCGATCCGGCCACCGTGAAGCTACCACCATAGAAGCCGTGCCGGTGCCAACTGCTGTCTTCCCAGCAAATACTCGAGTGCACTTGATTGGGAATGCCTTTGGGCAGGGTCTGTTTTGCCCATTCGATAAACGCCGCGAGCTGAGCCTCCGCGGCCAGTTGGTCCCTGGGCTTATAATCGACAATGTTGTTCGTCGGTGCGTCGGTCATTCACCTTTCCTTTCCGATCGGAGCATGACCTCACAATCCAGTATAACCTTGCGGCAAGCCAGAATTGCCCGATCCCAGAGCACACCGGTCGTTTTATCCGTGGCAATGGTTTGCTCCCGGCGACGCTCCAATCTCTCAAGGACCGCGTGGTGATCTGCGTGCAGAAGCGGTTGGAATTTTCCGCATGCGTAACAGGTGTACGGTGCATCGAGATGGCAGGCGGCAGTGGCACCACATACTGCCAAATCCTCGATTTGTCGATCCGCTCGGTCCCCGTTTTTCGCTGAGGTGCGATCCGTAACGATGATTCCGGTGAACGCATTCACAACCAAGGCCAGATGGTCGCTCATCTTCGCGTCGATCAACGCCAGCAACTCCGGCGAAACGGCGCGGTACTTTCGCACTGTCATAGTATTTGTGTGCATTAATGCACGAGCCATCGTCCACTCATCAAGCCCCGCATTGGAAAGGTCAGTGCCGAGGGTGTGCCTGAACCTGTGCCCCCGCGTCACTTTCAGCGGCTGATGGGTGCGAGGCGAAATAGGAAAGGCCTGCATCCGCTCAATGCACGCAAGCCAACCTCTGATCGTGCCTGATCCGGCATGAAAATTCGGGTGCGGCGCGTCTTCGAGCCTCTTTTGAAGGGGGCTGTTGAGCAAAACAGGGGGGGTCAGCCGCTCCTGAACTCCTGCTTCATCATGATCCAGCTTCTTACGAAAGAGGGGGACATTCTCAATGGCTACATTCCAGTCGGCAACGTCTGGGTACGTTTGCCAGAGCTGCGCCAGAACCGCTGCCTTGTAGGCCTGCACGGTGTTGTAGAGGTCCTCATCCAGACTGAATATTTCGGACTTAACTCGCCAGCCCGCCTCGTCGTCTTTCTGCTTTGCCCAATGAAATCTGATCTTGCAGCCCGGATTGCTCTTAGTGAAATCACCAAAAACTAGCATTCGCATCTGAACGCCACGCTGCCCGTAAATTATCAACAGGCGCAGGTACAGATACTGCTCAACATTTAACTTCCCGTGACAAAACTGCTCATGTATCCATTGATACAGCGCGTCCTGCTCCGCCTGCGTGAGCGGGCCGTGTTCGGGGTCCAGGCTGAGGATCACATCTGTGCTGGATTTCTTTTTCCTGGGCAGTTCCTTGTAAGCATTGATCAGGGATTGCGGCGGGCGCTGTTCGACTGATTCACAGCCGTGCCAAAACGCCATGAACGCAGCAATGCTAGAAAACTCAGAAACATTGAAGCGCTCTCGGAGATCTATCAGTTGACCCTCGTTTAGCGGGTCAATCCCGGCCTGAGCAGCCCGCGACAACACGCTGGCGACCCGATTAACCGAGCCCGCTTCCTGATCGGCCATGCGGTACGCCAGGACGGCGTGCAACCAGGGTTTCCAATCCGGTGAGACGCACGCAATAGCCGCTTCCCAGTTAAGTGAATGACCAGCCGATCTGTCCGGTTTCCACATCGGTTCAGCCGGTGTGAACACCTCCCCACATTTCGCCAGGCGAGGCGTGTTCAGCCATGCATCGAGGCTGTCCTTCGTGGGTGCCTGAAGTGCTTCGACGGCGATGCTCAATTTGAACCTCCTTGTGCCGTGCCAGCCTTCTGAAGGCCGGACGTAAACCGCTCAGCCCGTTTCTGCATCGCTTTGTCTGCCTCTTCCTTCCAGAATTTCGCGCCGTAGTGGCCTGGCATGTTCGAATCAGGACTCCAGCCGAACATCCATGTGAGGGTCTTTTGTACTTGCGTGGTGCGATCCTCCGGCGTGAGCACTGCCAGTTCCTCACGCATGCTTTCCAGCATCGTGTAGACCGCGTCATGCCTCAGAATATGCGGGTGCACATGAGCCAGTTCCGGCGCTATTTCTCGGACCCTGGACAGAACGCCATCCACTGCCTTGATGGTCAGAGGTCCGCCCTCATTTCGCTTGTGCGCCACCAGCAAAAACGGATGCCTTCTCATTTGCGATCCGCGGTTACGGGGCTTTCTGTGGCGATATTTCGATTCGTATTCAGTAACTGCGTCATACAGGTCATCGGTCATCACCAGCATGCGCTCGTGGGTTTTGAATTGCGGGGCCATGGTTCGTGGATCGAGGCTCTCATCCTCCAGGTTAACCACCGCTAGTTGCCGACTGTGCCAGTGAATATCGCTGATCTTGATCAGCAGCATCTCTGAGCGGCGCAGCCCCATGTCGAGACCCAGCAGCAAAATGATGTAGTTACGTAGCCTGATAGCTTCATCTGAAAAGGGGTTCTCGGAGCTATCCGGATGCATGATTTCCAGCAATCGATTTCGCTCCAGACTGGTAAGCCCTTTCATTTCGTCCATTCGCGTTTTTTTCCACGCAGGGCTGGCTGCTTTGATCTTGCGGTTGATGCGCTTCTTCAGGTCGTCAACCGCCTCATATCGTGTTGAGTGATCACCCAACTTGTCATAGAGGAAGGCCAGATAGTCGCGTACCGCCTCGATTCGCTGCTGCGCGTGAACTTTGCCAACGGATTTGTAGGCAGTCGGATGCAAACGCATCCCCGCATACTTCATGGTCAAGGTTTCCTTACTAAACCCCGCATCCGACACAAATCTGGAAAGCTCACTGTCCGTCAGATATAGGCTGGCAGGGCGCTGGTCGATGCGAGAAATCAGATCAATTGAGGAAAAAGCCACAAATTGCTCAAGCACAATCAGATGCTCAAGGTATTTCTTTGTTGTTTCCAGTGCTCTGCCCGAGTGCTCCATGGTCATGTAGAGGTTGGGGTAGTAAACCGGTATGTAGTCTTGCACCAGCAGCTTTCTACGAGCACCATTCACCACCTGCTCTATGACCTGGAAACTCATATTGCTCCCTCATAAAAAATAACTTTTTTTAAGTATAGTCAGGAACAAATTAAGGTCAACGCAAAACCTAACGTTTTACGTCCCCGAATTTAAGCTCTTCGCAACCATCAAAGCACTGAAAAAACTGGACCAAAGGCGAATCAAACCATGTCAAAAGGTGACAAATCAGGCAAAACAGGCTCTTACGTCTACACCATGCATCGGCTGAGCAAAGTCGTGCCGCCGAAGCGCGAAATCCTCAAGAACATCTCGCTGTCGTTCTTCCCGGGCGCCAAGATCGGCGTGCTCGGCCTGAACGGCGCGGGCAAGTCGACCCTGCTGCGGATCATGGCCGGGGTCGACAAGGAATTCGACGGCGAAGCCCGTCCGATGGCCGACATCAACGTCGGCTACCTGCCCCAAGAGCCGCAGCTCGATCCGAGCAAGACCGTGCGTGAAGTGGTCGAAGAAGCCGTCAGCGTGATCAAGGACGCCCAGGACCGCCTGGACGAGGTGTACGCCGCCTACGCCGATCCGGACGCCGACTTCGACAAACTGGCCGCCGAACAGGCCAAGCTCGAAGCCATCCTCCAGGCCGCCGACGGCCACAACCTGCAGCGTCAGCTCGACGTCGCCGCCGACGCCCTGCGTCTGCCGGCCTGGGACGCGAAGATCGAACACCTTTCCGGTGGCGAGAAGCGCCGCGTGGCGCTGTGCCGTCTGCTACTGTCGGCGCCCGACATGCTGCTGCTCGACGAGCCGACCAACCACCTGGACGCCGACTCGGTGGCCTGGCTCGAGCGCTTCCTGCACGACTTCCCCGGCACCGTGGTGGCCATCACCCACGACCGTTACTTCCTCGACAACGTCGCCGGCTGGATTCTCGAACTCGACCGTGGTGCCGGTATCCCGTACGAAGGCAACTATTCCGGTTGGCTGGAAGCCAAGTCCGACCGACTGGCGCAGGAATCCAAGCAGCAGAGCGCCCATGAAAAGGCCATGAAGGAAGAGCTGGAGTGGGTGCGCAAAGGCGCCAAGGCCCGCCAGTCCAAGTCCAAAGCCCGCCTGCAGCGCTTCGAGGAACTGCAGTCGCAGGAATTCCAGAAGCGCAGCGAGACCAACGAGATCTACATTCCGGCCGGGCCGCGCCTGGGCGACAAGGTCATCGAGTTCAAGAACGTCTCCAAAGGCTACGGCGACCGCGTGCTGATCGACGACCTGTCGTTCGCCATGCCCAAAGGCGCCATCGTCGGCGTGATCGGCGGTAACGGTGCCGGTAAGTCGACCCTGTTCCGCATGCTCATGGGCAAGGAACAGCCCGATTCGGGCAGCATCGAGATCGGCGAAACCGTACAGCTTGCCTGCGTCGACCAGAGCCGCGAAGACCTCGACGGCAGCAAGACGGTGTTCCAGCAGGTGTCCGACGGTTCCGACCAGATCCGCATCGGCAGCTACGAGATTCCCTCGCGTACCTACGTGGGGCGTTTCAACTTCAAGGGCGGCGACCAGCAGAAGTTCGTCAAGGACCTCTCCGGTGGTGAGCGTGGCCGCCTGCACCTGGCCCTGACCCTGAAGGAGGGCGGCAACGTCCTGCTGCTCGACGAACCGTCCAACGACCTCGACGTCGAAACCCTGCGTTCCCTTGAGGAAGCGCTGTTGGACTTCCCTGGCGCCGCCATCGTGATTTCCCACGATCGCTGGTTCCTGGACCGCGTGGCGACGCACATCCTGGCCTACGAAGACGACTCCAACGTGGTCTTCTTCGAAGGCAACTACACCGAGTACGAAGCCGATCGCAAGAAACGCCTGGGCGATGCCGCTGCGCAGCCGCATCGGGTTCGGCACAAGAAGCTGGCACAGTAAGACGCCGGCGGTTGCACAAGAATGGGGCCTTTCGAGGCCCCATTTTCGTGCTTGAGTGAAAACGGTCGAACGCTCTAAATGGGGGTTTATCGAGCCAAATGATTTAACATTTTGTATACATTTATATAAAACGCACCATTTATTTTCATAAAAACGACATCTCGCCCTGTTGCTGTGCGAAGGCTTCTTGTTAGAGTCGGGCAAAAACCAACAAGTCCAATCCCCTTTGGTGAGATGTCTAGCATGATCGAATCCGTCGACTCCTTCCTGGCCCGCCTGCAACAGCGCGATCCCGGCCAACCCGAATTCCATCAAGCCGTCGAAGAAGTGCTACGCAGTCTTTGGCCGTTCCTCGAAGCCAACCCCCATTACCTGCAAGCGGGCATTCTCGAACGTCTGTGCGAGCCCGAACGTGCGGTGCTGTTCCGGGTGTCGTGGGTCGACGATCAGGGCAAGGTGCAGGTCAACCGCGGTTTCCGCATCCAGATGAGCAGCGCCATCGGCCCCTACAAGGGCGGCCTGCGTTTCCACCCGTCGGTGAACCTCAGCGTGCTCAAGTTCCTGGCTTTCGAGCAGGTACTGAAAAACTCGCTGACGTCCTTGCCCATGGGCGGCGGCAAAGGTGGTGCGGACTTCGATCCCAAGGGCAAGAGCGATGGCGAAGTCATGCGCTTCTGCCAGGCCTTCATGAGCGAGCTGTACCGCCACATCGGTGCCGACGTCGACGTACCGGCCGGTGACATCGGCGTGGGCGGGCGCGAAATCGGCTTCCTGTTCGGCCAGTACAAGCGCCTGGCCAACCAGTTCACCTCGGTGCTCACCGGCAAGGGCATGAACTATGGCGGCAGCCTGATCCGCCCCGAAGCCACCGGTTACGGGTGTGTGTACTTCGCCGAAGAAATGCTCAAGCGCAAGCAGTCGAGCTTCGACGGCCGACGCGTGGCCATCTCGGGCTCCGGCAACGTCGCGCAATACGCGGCGCGCAAGGTCATGGACCTGGGCGGCAAGGTCATCTCGCTGTCCGATTCCGAAGGTACGCTGTACTGCGAATCGGGCCTGAGCGAAGCGCAGTGGCAGGCGGTGATGGAACTGAAGAACGTCAAGCGTGGGCGCTTGAGCGCATTGGCCAGCGAGTTGGGCCTGGAGTTCCGCAAAGGGCAGGCGCCCTGGGCGCTGCCCTGCGACATCGCCTTGCCTTGCGCCACGCAGAACGAACTCGACGCCGATGCAGCGCGTACCTTATTGGCCAACGGCTGCGTGTGCGTGGCCGAGGGCGCGAACATGCCGACTACCCTGGAAGCCGTGGACCTGTTCATCGACGCCGGCATTCTCTTCGCACCCGGCAAGGCGTCCAACGCCGGTGGCGTGGCGGTGTCGGGACTGGAAATGTCGCAGAACGCCATGCGTCTGTTGTGGACGGCGGGGGAAGTGGACAGCAAGCTGCACGGCATCATGCAGTCGATCCACCATGCCTGCGTGCACTACGGCGAAGAGGCCGACGGCAGCGTCAACTATGTCAAGGGCGCCAACATCGCCGGCTTCGTCAAAGTGGCCGACGCCATGTTGGCGCAGGGCGTGGTGTAACCGCGCCGAAGCGCGTCATGCCTCGATCGCGATGATTTCGATCAGCAGATCGCCTGCCGGTCGTTTCCAGGTCACTTCATCACCCGGCGCTGCACCCAGTAGCGCCTGGCCCAAGGGCGAACCCCAGTTGATCAGGCCGCGCGTAGCGTCGGCCTCGTCTTCGCCGACCAGACGCACCTGCTGCTGGTGATCCTGCTCGTCGGCGAAGGTGACACGGCTGCCGATCTGCACCTTGTCGGTCGAGGTGGGTGTCGGTACGGGCTGCGCGCTCAGCACCCGCGCGGTGAAATAGCGCAGGTCGCTTTCGTTGTCGGCCAGGCGCTGCTGGTCGGCGCGCTCACCCTGGGCTTGCAGCTCGCGGCGTTCGGCATTGAGCGCTTCCACCCGTGCCTGCAATTGCGCGAGGCCATCTAGGGTCACGTAATTGGTCTGCTCGCTGATACGCCGCTCCACAGGCTGGCTGGCCTGTGCGGCGGCGTGGTCTTCGTTGACGAATGCTCGGCTCATGTGGCCCTCCTTTACAGTAGGACCGTGGCAAGAGGCCGGTCGTTTCAGTCGAGGTCCGACAGGGCTAGTGCCTGAGAGGCGCTAGTCGTGGCGAAAAGCGCGGGCGTTGTCACGGTTCTTTTCCCGTTGCCAGTCGCGATCGCGCTCGCTCCCATAGGGCTCGCGCTCGTCGCGCAGGTTCTGCCCGGCTTGCAGGCTCTGGCATTGGCGAAAGCCGTCGTCCCAACCGGTTTCGTATTGAGGCTCGGCGAGGTAGCGCGGCACGTTCTTGCGAAAATCCCCCACCCTCAGCCCGGCTGCATGGCGGCCACTGCCGCAGCCGTCCTGATAGCCGTCGGCGTAGGCAGGCGGGTAACCGTCCTTGAGCATCCGCTCATGGGTCGATTGGCAACCGCTAAGCAGCATCGCTATCCACAACCCGAACCAGTACCGCGCCATAGCCCCGATCTCCACGTTATGGAGTCAGTGTAGGTGCAGGATTGTGAGGGCAAGGTCAAAAGAGTGTCGGATTGCCATTAATCTCGACCGCGCCTGAGGGCGGCAGCCCTCAGGTCGGCCGGCAGCGAGTCAGTAGTGGTACCACTTCATCTCCAGCATCACCTCGTTCTGTGCCGAGGCCAGGTGGCTGAATTCGCGCTTGGCGCTCAGACGCAGGCCTAGGTTGCGGGAAATTTCCCACTGCTGGTTGAGGCTCAGGCTACGGCGCACCTCGCCATTGGTGAAGAAATCGCTCTTGGCTTCCAGGCTCAGGTTGCCCAGGCCGTTGCGCCACAGCACGCCGCTGTCGAAACCGGCTGCGGGCGAAATGAACTCGGCGAAGTCGTTATGGTGTTCGACCCGCACAGTGCCCAAAGCGAAGCCCAACACATCGTCGCCCAACTGCCAGGTGCCGCCCGCGCCGCCATTGACGTGGCTGACCAGCACTTCGTCGCCATGCTTGCCCGGCACCCGTTCCAGGCCGCCGGCCACTTGCCACGACCAAGGCTTGAGCAGGTCGTTGCGTGGGGTCAGCGAGCGGATGGTGGCCAGGTCCAGGCGTTGCACCTGCCAATCGTTGCCCTCGTACTGGCGCACCTTGAGCTGGAGAATTTCGATTTGCGCCCCCAGCGGGAAGCCGTAGGCGTTGTCGTTCAAGTCGTGGTAGGCCATGCGCAGGCCATATTCGGCGTAGGCGCGATCGTCGCGGGTGCCCAGGCCCAGTTGCCAAGTGCGCGACTCGTGGCCCTCTTCGGGCAAGCCGGGCTTTTCGATGTCCAGCGGCGGCGGCGGGTTGCGGTTGATCGCCCGCAGCAGCTCGAAGCTGCGCGCGGCCTGCGCCGGATCGCGCTCCTGACCGTTGGCGCGGTAGCGTTCCAGGCGGTAGGCCGCGTCTTGCACCAGGGCCTGGCGCTCGCGGGGCAGGGCGGTGAAGGCCGGGCTTTGCAAGTGCTGGGTGTCGGCGCTCAGGGCCAGCACTTGCTGGGTCTCTTCGGCTTCGAGCGGTTCGGCCCGCGCCAGCAGTTCACGTTCGCGCGAAGGGCGGTAACGGGTGTCGGCTACCAGGCCCGCCTGTTTCACCGCCTTGACGGTGTCGGTGGGGATGGCGGTGAGCGGGAACTGCGAGGTCAGGTCCAGGCTCGGCCGCGCCACCTGCAGCAGTTCCAGGAGGCGATAGGAGCAGTTTTCGTCGAAGAAAAAATAGTCGAACTGCACCTGCTTGAGCTCCCAGACATGCTCGACCATACGCCCGGTTTCCTCGGGCGTCAGGTTCAGCTGGTACTCCCACAGGTCGCGGTTTTCCAGGCTGCGGTATTCCGACAGCTTGGCCTGATATGGCATCAGCGCGAACAGCCCCGGGTAACCGCCGGCCAGGCCTTTCCAGGCGTACAGGATGCTGTTGTCGCTGCCTTCGATGTAGGCGCCGAAGTTGATGGCATAGCTGAGCAAGGAGGTCTTGTTGCTGTGCGTGTCGGCCTGGTCGATGCGCAGCAGGGTGTGGCCGAACATCGACGACGGGCTGTTCAGATAGGCTGCCGGAAAGATCAGCGCGGCGCTGTGCGGCGCGACGTCGTCGTACCAGGCTCTGTAGTCGCCACACTCGGGTTGCGGCAGATCGTGCAGGTTCAACTGCTCGCGCAACCAGCGGGTACGTGCCGGAAATACGCATTGGGCATGTTTGTTGCCCAGGCTCGCCGGAGCATAGAGCGCATCCACCGTGGCGCTCAGTTCGCGCTCGGGGTGATGTGCGCCGTCTTCGGCGAGAAAGAATTTGGGATCGTCGACATAGCTGCGCCAGCCGCCTAGCTTGCCGCTTTCATAGTGCCCCAAGGCAACCCAATAAGGCTGGGCGGCGAGCTGTTGTGCGCGGGCTGGGTCGATATGGGAGGCGGCATGCAGCGGGGTGCTGACGCTGAGCGCCAGGAGCGAAAGGCGTTTGAGCATGTCGGGCAACTAGTCAGGAGGGTGCCGATAGAATGCACGAACCCGCCCTGTCGTGCAGGGCGGGTTTGGCAGGACTCAAGCTTCGGTAGCGTACTTGGCCAGTTGCGGGTCGTTTTTCAGGACCGCGAGGGTGTTGGTGTGAACGGTTTCAGCATTGGCATCGGCGCTGCTGAAGATCTGCTGGAAGTGATCGTGGGTGACGGCCGCGAAGTGCTCGCGATCCTGTGGCGCCACGCCCAGTACCACGGCGTAGGTGGTCAGGGCTTCGCCCTGGCCTTGCGCCATGTCTTCGGACAGCTCGTTCATCATGCCATTCATGGCCAGCCAGGATTTGCCGCCGTAGGTCAGCGAAGCCTTGGTCGAGCAGCCGTTGGTGCCAGAGGTCATGCCGAAGGTGGCGTTGCCGGAAGTGCCGTTGGTGGTGGAGGCCAGGAAGTGGGCTGGAGTGCCGCGCTGGCCTTCGAACAGCATGTTGCCCCAACCGCAGTTCGGGCCGCCTGGCGCTTCGGCCATGGCGTTCAGCGATGCAGCAGCAAACAGGGTACCCAGAAGAATCCGTTTCATAGCATTGTTCTCTTTTTCGTGGACGTTCCAATGGTCGGAGCCCGGCACTCGTGCGCCAAGCCGGGGAGATATTGATCCTCCCGCGCAGTTTGGAGTTTAGGCAGTGTGTAAAGGTTGCGTGGTCATGTAGGAAAAATTTACCGCTGCAACGCTGCGACATAAAGTCCCGGCGAGCCTTGCCAGCGGCGCGCGGCGAGCCCCAGAATGGCTCATCGACCCGCCGAAGTAAGGAAGCCCAATGCCCGATCCTGTTGCCTCGCGCCTGCGTCTGGCGCCGCAAGCCCTGACCCGGCGTTTCTCCGCTGAACAGTTCGCCTTCTCCACCACCGACGACCTCGAACCCTTCCGTGGCGTGCTCGGCCAGGAGCGCGCCGTCGAGGCCCTGCAGTTCGGCGTGGCCATGCCGCGCCCGGGTTACAACGTCTTCGTCATGGGCGAGCCGGGCACCGGCCGCTTCTCCTTCGTCAAACGCTACCTCAAGGCCGAGGGCAAGCGCCAGAAGACTCCGGCCGACTGGGTCTACGTCAACAATTTCGAAGACCCGCGCGAGCCGCGCGCCCTGGAGCTGCCCTCCGGCACGGCGGGCGCGTTCGTCGCCGACATGCACGGCCTGATCGACAACCTGCTTTCCACCTTCCCGGCGGTGTTCGAACACCCGTCGTTCCAGCAGAAGAAGGGGGCCATCGACCGCACCTTCAACCAGCGTTACGACCAGGCCCTGGACATCATCGAGCGTGCCTCGCTGGAAAAGGACATCGCGCTGTACCGCGACAGCAGCAACGTCGCCTTCACCCCCATGGCCGACGGCAAGGCGCTCGACGAAGCCGAGTTCGCTCAATTGCCCGAGGAAGTGCGCGAGCGCTTCCACCAGGACATCGCCGCCCTGGAGGAGCGTCTCAACGACGAACTGTCGAGCCTGCCACAGTGGAAACGCGAGTCGAACAACCAGCTGCGCCAGCTCAACGAAGAAACCATCACCCTGGCCCTGCAACCCCTGCTGGCGCCGCTGTCGGAAAAGTATGCGGAAAACGCAGGCGTATGCGCCTACCTGCAATCGGTGCAGTTGAACCTGTTGCGTACGGTCATCGAGCAACTGGTCGAAGACAGCAAGACCGACGCCGTGGCGCGCAAGCTGCTCGAAGACCAGTACGTACCCAGCCTGGTCGCCGGGCATGACGGCAACAGCGGCGCACCGGTGGTGTTCGAGCCGCATCCGACCTACGACAACCTGTTCGGCCGCATCGAATACAGCACCGACCAGGGCGCGCTGTACACCTCCTACCGGCAGCTGCGCCCCGGTGCGCTGCACCGCGCCAATGGCGGCTTCCTGATCCTCGAGGCGGAGAAGATGCTCAGCGAGCCCTTCGTCTGGGACGGCCTCAAACGCGCCTTGCAGTCGCGCAAATTGAAGATGGAGTCGCCGTTGGGCGAACTGGGCCGTGTGGCCACCATCAGCCTCACCCCGCAGATGATCCCGCTCGACGTGAAGCTCGTGATCATCGGTTCGCGCCAGCTCTACTACGCGTTGCAAGACCACGATTCGGACTTCCAGGAGATGTTCCGCGTGCTGGTCGACTTCGACGAAGACATGCCCATGGTCGACGAAAACCTTGAGCAGTTCGCCCAGTTGCTGCGCACCCGCACCAACGAAGAGGGCATGGCCGCGTTGACCAGCGACGCCGTGGCGCGCCTGGCCACCTACAGCGCGCGCCTGGCCGAGAACCAGGCGCGGCTGTCGGCGCGTATCGGCGATCTGTTCCAACTGGTCAGCGAGGCCGACTTCATCCGCCAACTGGCCGGCGACAGCATGACCGACGCCGGCCACATCGAGCGTGCCCTGCGCGCCAAGGCCACGCGCACCGGGCGTGTGTCGCAGCGGGTGCTCGACGACATGCTCGCCGGCATCATCCTGATCGACACCGACGGCGCCGCGATCGGCAAGTGCAACGGCCTGACCGTACTGGAAGTGGGCGACTCGGCTTTCGGCATGCCGGCGCGGATTTCTGCCACGGTGTATCCGGGCGGCAGCGGCATCGTCGACATCGAACGCGAGGTCAACCTGGGCCAGCCGATCCACTCCAAGGGCGTGATGATCCTCACCGGCTACCTGGGTAGCCGCTATGCCCAGGAATTCCCCCTGGCGATTTCCGCGAGCATCGCGCTGGAGCAGTCCTACGGTTATGTCGATGGCGACAGCGCCTCGTTGGGTGAGGCCTGCACGCTGATCTCGGCCTTGTCGCGCACGGCGCTCAAGCAATGCTTCGCCATCACCGGTTCGATCAACCAGTTCGGCGAAGTGCAGGCGGTCGGCGGCGTCAACGAGAAGATCGAAGGCTTCTTCCGCCTCTGCGAAGCACGCGGGCTGACCGGTGAGCAGGGCGTGATCATCCCGCGCGCCAACGTCGCCACGCTGATGCTCGACGAGCGCGTGCTACAGGCGGTGGAAGCGGGGCAGTTCCATGTCTATGCCGTCAGCCAGGCCGACGAGGCCTTGAGCCTGCTGGTCGGCGAAGAAGCCGGCGCGCCGAACGAGCAGGGCGAGTTTCCCGAGGGCAGCGTCAACGCCCGTGTGGTCGAGCGCCTGCGGTTCATCGCCGAAATGGTCAGCGAAGAAGACATCAAGGAGGCGGAAAAAGAACGCCTGGAAGACCTGGTGGCGCAAGGCAAACCTGCCTGAGTCAAGAAGCCGGCGCTGAGGGCAATGTGCTACCGTTCGGCGCCGGTTTTCTAACTGTGGAGTGGGCTCGGCTACGCTGATATCAGAGTGTCCTAGCCTTCGCCACCCAACCGGCAGGGTCGCTCGTGTCCCAACCCGGTGTTCCTCAGAGGGGCCGCCACCATGCGCAACCTCAGCCTCACTCGCCAGTGCCTCGGCCTGGTCACCCGCATCGAATGTTCCATTCGCCCACTGGCCGGCGACACCGGGATGTGGACGCTGCTGTTCGCCGCTGGCATGGCGGGCGAGCAACCCTCGGCCATCAAGGCGCAGGGTCCGTTCCATGGCCCGGCGGTGGCCGAGTCGGTGTTGAACGCCATCGTCGACAGCCTGACCCTGCACGGTTACCAAGTCACCGAAGACCCGCCCATCTGGTGCCTGCACCTGCAAGCCCAATTGCGCAAGATCAACGGCGAGCGCTGCAGCAACCTGGGCGATTACCAGTTCCGACCCGAGACATAACGGGTCACATATTCGCGGCACCGAGGGTCGCCAAAGCGCGTTCGATTGCCCTGGATCAGGCTTTTGCTGTCACAGGCGGCTGGCTATACTCGCGCACGCTTTCCCCACCTCACGAGTCGCCCCCCATGGAACGTTTGCTTGAAAACGCGATGTACGCCTCCCGCTGGCTGCTCGCGCCGATCTACTTCGGCCTGTCGTTGGGCCTGCTGGCCCTGGCCTTGAAATTCTTTCAGGAGATCGTCCATGTCCTGCCCAATGTCTTCGACATGGCCGAAGCCGACCTGGTGCTCGTCATCCTCTCGCTGATCGACATGTCGCTGGTTGGCGGTCTGCTGGTAATGGTGATGTTCTCCGGGTACGAGAACTTCGTCTCGCAACTGGACATCGACGAAGGCAAGGAAAAGCTCAGCTGGCTGGGCAAGATGGACTCCACCTCGCTGAAGATGAAGGTGGCCGCGTCCATCGTGGCGATCTCCTCCATCCACCTGCTGCGGGTGTTCATGGACGCGCAGAACATCTCGCCGCAATACCTGATGTGGTACGTGATCATCCACATGACGTTCGTGGTCTCGGCCTTCGTCATGGGTTACCTCGACAAGCTGACCAAGCACTGAAGCCCTGTGCCTGCCGTGCACCGGACCGGCGGTGCGCGGCGGCGCTTGTGCTTTTGTCCCAGCTGTACGAAGAATGCGCACTCTGGTCGAATTTTCCGATGAGGTGCGCCCATGAACTTGCAGCAACTTCAGACTGAGGCCGTTGCCGGTCGAATCGAAGAAATCAATGTGATCGGCATCGAAGGTGGGGATTACCTGCTCGAAGCCTGCATGGCTGGCAAGCCGCATCCGCTTTCCGATGCCAACGGCGAACGCCTGCGGGTGCGCTCGGTGACCGAGGCCCGCGAACTGCTGCAGAACGTGCCCGTGGAGTCGATGTTTCTGGTGCACTGGTCGGTGCACGACGAGATGTGCGGCATGGGCGTGCGCCCTGAGCAAGACCTCAAGGTGGCCATTTCGCCCCGTCCGACCTGGTAGCTGATTCGCCGCCAACAAGGTGTGTGCTAGGCTGCTCGCCCTTCATCACCCCAGGGCGTGGCAGTCGCACGTCCGTAGCGGAGCAAACCCATGTCCGAGCTCAACCTGTCCACCGACGAAACCCGCGTCAGCTACGGCATTGGCCGTCAGCTGGGCGGCCAACTGCGCGACAACCCGCCACCGGGCGTCAGCCTCGAAGCCATCGTCGCCGGCCTGACCGACGCCTTCAATGGCGCCGACAGCCGCGTCAACGAGGCCGACCTGTCGGCCAGCTTCAAGGTCATTCGTGATGTGATGCAAGCCGAAGCGGCTGCCAAGGCCGAAGCGGCCGCCGGCGCCGGCAAGGCCTTCCTGGCCGAGAACGCCCAGCGCGAAGGCATCACCACCCTGCCTTCGGGTCTGCAATACGAAGTCATCAACACTGGCGACGGCGCCAAGCCTGGCCGCGAAGACACCGTGCGCACCCACTACCACGGCACCCTGATCGACGGGTCGGTGTTCGACAGCTCCTACGAGCGCGGCCAGCCTGCCGAATTCCCGGTCGGCGGCGTCATCGCCGGTTGGACCGAAGCGCTGCAACTGATGAACGCCGGCAGCAAATGGCGTCTGTACGTGCCGAGCGAATTGGCCTACGGCGCTCAAGGCGTGGGCAGCATCGCCCCGCACAGCGTGCTGATCTTCGACATCGAACTGCTCGACGTCCTGTAACACGCTGCATACGCGAGGCGCCTACGGGCGCTTCGCCGTTTCCCGTCCGTCCTCCCTTCGTTCAATGCCCCCACTGCGCACCCGCCGGGCGCAAGGCTCTGGCATAGCAGAACAGAAACAGGTTTCGCACCAACTCCTTGAGCACCACCGGCTCGCTGGAATTCAGACCGCTCAGGTCCAGATCGCCTTGTTCGCGCAATTCGTCGATGGCCTCCTGTTCGAGCACGGCGCAGACTTCGCCGGTTTCGCGGTGCAGGATGCGCAGGTAGGGGTGTGGGCGGTCGAGCCAGGCGTCGATGAGGTAGGTCATGGCAGAGGTCTCCTTGGAAAGCATTTCCAATGAGAATAATTCTTATTATCAAAATAGCAAGCGCCTATTGGCGGATTTTTTCCATCCCGTATAGGCATCCCGTTGCGGGATATGCCAGGGCCACCGCCAGGCAGCCCTGTTCGGTCAGCGTCAGACCTTGCGCACGAACTCGGACTTCAGCTTCATGGCGCCGATGCCGTCGATCTTGCAATCGATGTCGTGGTCGCCGTCGCACAGACGGATGTTCTTCACCTTGGTGCCGACCTTGACCACCAGGGACGAGCCCTTGACCTTGAGGTCCTTGATGACGGTGACGGTGTCGCCGTCCTGCAGGACGTTACCGACCGAATCCTTCTTCACCACCTCGTCGCTGGCCGCCTCGGCATCGCCGCTGGCCGACCACTCGTGGGCGCACTCCGGGCAGACCAGCTGGGTGCCATCTTCGTAGGTGTATTCGGAATTGCATTGGGGGCAGGGCGGCAAAGAGCTCACGACGGTTCCTTAGACGAGCGTTGAAAGGCGCACATTGTATAAGGTTTTGTCGGGCGGGGCAGGGGAGTTTTGCGCGTCGGTGTGCGGCGGCTGCCGTACACCGACGTGGGAAGGGCGTCAGTGCGTACGTGCGACGGCGAATTCGCTGAGTTCGACCAGGGCGTCGCGGTAGACGCTCGCCGGCAGCACGTTCAGACACTCGATGGCGCGGGCGACGTAGTCGCGGGCCATCTGCGCGGTGTAGTCCAGGGCGCCGCAGGCTTCGACGGCCACGCGGATCTGCTCGAGGTCTTCGATGCCGCCTTTCTGGATCGCCTGGCGCACCAGGGCGGCCTGCTCGGCGGTGCCTTCGCGCATGGTGTAGATCAGCGGCAGGGTCGGCTTGCCTTCGGCCAGGTCGTCGCCGACGTTCTTGCCCAGGGTTTCCGAGTCGCCCTTGTAGTCGAGCAAGTCGTCGACCAGTTGGAAGGCCACGCCCAGGTGGTCGCCGAAGGTGCGCAGGGCCTCGCGCTGGGTTTCGTCGGCGTCGGCCAGGGCGGCAGCGCTGTGGGTGGAGGCTTCGAAGAGCATGGCGGTCTTGCCGCGGATGACCTCCATGTACACCTCTTCGCTAGTGCTGGCGTCGCGTACCCGCGACAGTTGCAGCACTTCGCCCTCGGCGATCACGCGGGTGGCGCGCGACAGGATCTGCATGACCGACATCGAACCGAGCTCGACCATCATTTCGAAGGAGCGCGAATAGAGGAAGTCGCCCACCAGCACGCTGGGCGCGTTGCCCCACAGGGCATTGGCGGTGGAGCGGCCACGGCGCATGCCGGACATGTCGACCACGTCGTCGTGCAGCAGGGTGGCGGTGTGCAGGAACTCGATGGTCGCGGCCAGCAGGCGCAGGTCGTCGCTTTCGCGGCCCAGGGCCTTGCCACAGAGCAGGACCAGCAACGGACGCAGGCGCTTGCCGCCCGCGGAGGTGATGTAGTCGCCGATCTTCGATACCAGCGGTACGCGCGAGGTCAGCTGTTTCTTGATGATCTCGTCGACGGCGTGAAAGTCTTCCGCCACCGCGCGGTAGAAGGTCTGGGGTTGCATCGGCTGCTCCATTGGGGGTGCGCGGCATGCTAGGTCGCGGGTTCCGGCGTGTCAAGGCGCGTCCGGTCTGACTGCGGGGCGAGGCTTGCAAGGGCATCTTGGGTTGCGTACAATCGCGCACCCTACTTTCCTGGGCAGCACCTGCCTTACGCAATTGCATCGGGCCTTCCCAGCTCATGCAGCCATGCCAGCCAATACTCTTCCTATAAAGCGCTGGGTGAGCAGGATTATCGGAGAAATACCCATGTCTTACGCAGTAATCGTTACCGGCGGCAAGCAGTACAAAGTCGCTGAAGGTGAATTCCTCAAGGTCGAGAAGCTGGAAGTCGCCACCGGCGAATCCATCACGTTCGACCGCGTTCTGCTGGTTGCCAACGGTGACGCCGTCACCATCGGCGCTCCAGTCGTCGCCGGCGCTACCGTCGTTGCCGAAGTCGTTTCGCAAGGCCGTCACGATAAAGTCCGCATCATCAAGTTCCGTCGTCGTAAGCACCACATGAAGCGTATGGGCCACCGCCAGTGGTTCACCGAGATCAAAATCACCGGTATCCAGGCTTAATCGCCTCGGTCCCCTGAATTTATTTGGAGAATTGAACCATGGCTCACAAGAAGGCTGGTGGTAGTACTCGTAACGGTCGCGACTCAGAATCGAAACGCCTTGGCGTGAAGATGTACGGCGGCCAGGTGATCAAGCCGGGCAACATCATCGTTCGCCAGCGCGGCACCGAATTCCACCCAGGCTACGGCGTGGGCATCGGCAAGGATCACACCCTCTTCGCGAAAATCGAAGGCGTGATCAAGTTCGAGAAGAAAGGCGAGTTCAACCGCCGTTACGTGAGCATCGTCGCCGCTTAATCGCGACGTCGCTCTCGAAGCCCCGTCATGCGACGGGGCTTTTTCATTTGTGTCATTTGTGGTGAGCCTCTTGCAAAGCTGTTTGTTTGGGCTGCCGGCGTGGTGTGTAGCGATGTTCGAAAAGGTCAGGCCTTTGCCCGCCTGCATCGGACAGCGCTTGAGGTCGTACGGGGCCGCCGCGCTCATCTTTGCAAGAGCCTCAGGTTATTCAGTTATTCAGCTCGCCCGCAGGCGAGAGGCGGTTTCTAATGAAGTTTGTTGACGAAGTATCCATCAAGGTCAAAGCCGGCGACGGCGGTAACGGTTGCATGAGCTTCCGTCGCGAGAAGTTCATCGAGAACGGCGGCCCCAACGGTGGCGACGGCGGTGACGGTGGTTCGGTGTACATGGTGGCCGACGAAAACCTCAACACCCTGGTCGACTACCGCTACACCCGTCACCACGAAGCCCAGCGCGGCGCCAACGGTGGCAGCACCGACTGCACCGGCAAGAAAGGCGAAGACCTGTTCCTGCGCGTGCCGGTCGGCACCACGGTGATCGACGCCACCACCCAGGAAGTGATCGGTGACCTGATCAAGCCCGGTCAGAAGCTGATGGTCGCCCAAGGCGGCTGGCACGGCCTGGGCAACACCCGCTTCAAGTCCAGCACCAACCGCGCCCCGCGTCAGACCACGCCAGGCAAACCGGGCGACCAGCGCGACCTGAAGATGGAAATGAAAGTGCTGGCCGACGTCGGCCTGCTGGGCTTGCCCAATGCCGGCAAGAGCACCTTCATCCGCTCGGTCTCGGCCGCCAAGCCGAAAGTCGCTGACTACCCCTTCACCACCCTGGTGCCGAACCTGGGCGTGGTCAGCGTCGACCGCTGGAAGAGCTTCGTCATCGCCGACATTCCCGGCCTGATCGAAGGCGCTTCCGAGGGCGCGGGCCTGGGTATCCGCTTCCTCAAGCACCTGGCGCGTACCCGCGTGCTGCTGCACCTGGTGGACCTGGCGCCGCTCGACGAGAGCAGCCCGGCCGACGCTGCCGAAGTAATCGTCAACGAGCTGACCCGCTTCAGCCCGTCGCTGGCCGAGCGTGAGCGTTGGCTGGTGCTGAACAAGTCGGACATGATCATGGACGACGAGCGCGACGAGCGCGTCCAGGAAGTGGTCGAGCGTCTGCAATGGGAAGGCCCGGTCTACGTGATCTCGGCCATCTCCAAGCAAGGCACCGAGAAGCTCAGCCACGACCTGATGCGCTACCTCGAAGACCGCGCCGACCGCCTGGCCAACGACCCGGTGTTCGCCGCCGAACTGGCCGAACTCGATCAGCGCATCGAAGACGAAGCCCGCGCCCAGCTGCAAGCCCTGGACGATGCCCGTACCCTGCGCCGTACCGGCGTGAAGAGCGTGCACGACATCGGCGACGACGATGATTGGGACGACTTCGAAGACGACGAAGACGGCCCGGAAATCATTTACGTGCGCGACTGATCGTCCGCAGCAAGTTGCAGTACACTGAACGCCGCTCATTCGAGCGGCGTTTTGATTTCCAGGCCCTGTATGAAAAGGGTTTGCACACGGACGAAAGAGGGCACAGTGCCTGACCCGGGCGGTGCCGCGTTTCGTCGGCCGCTTGCAGACCGATTCCATACAGCGCCTGCGACAACGGTATCTACGGATTCGACATAGGTTGGAAAGACGATGCGAAGCAAGGTGACAGGTGCGCGGCGCTGGGTGGTGAAAATCGGTAGCGCGCTGCTGACGGCCGATGGCAAAGGGCTGGACCGCGGCGCCATGGCCGTGTGGGTCGAGCAGATGGTGGCCTTGCGCGAGGCCGGTGTGGAGCTGGTACTGGTGTCTTCCGGCGCCGTGGCCGCCGGCATGAGCCAATTGGGCTGGACCACTAGGCCGAGCGCGATGAACGAGCTGCAGGCGGCGGCGGCCCTGGGTCAGATGCGCCTGGTACAGGCGTGGGAATCGAGCTTCGGCGAGCACGGCAAGCACACCGCGCAGATTCTCCTGACCCATGACGACCTTTCCGACCGCAAACGCTACCTCAACGCCCGCAGCACCCTGCGCACCCTGGTGGAGCTGGGCGTGGTGCCGGTGATCAACGAGAACGACACGGTGGTCACCGACGAAATCCGCTTCGGCGACAACGACACCCTGGCCGCACTGGTGGCCAACCTGGTCGAAGCCGACCTGCTGGTGATCCTCACCGACCGCGACGGCATGTTCGATGCCGATCCGCGCCACAACCCCGACGCCGCGCTGATCCATGAAGCACGCGCCGACGATGCCAGCCTCGACGCCGTGGCCGGCAGCACCGGTGGCGCGCTGGGGCGCGGCGGCATGCAGACCAAACTGCGCGCAGCGCGTCTGGCGGCGCGCTCCGGCGCCCATACGGTGATCATCGGCGGGCGCATCGAGCGCGTGCTCGACCGGCTCAAGGCCGGCGAGCGTCTGGGCACCTTGCTCTCGCCCGAACGCGGCATGCTCGCCGCGCGCAAGCAGTGGCTGGCCGGGCACTTGCAGACTCGCGGCACGCTGGTGCTCGATGCCGGTGCCGTGCAAGCGCTCAAGGATGCGCATAAAAGCCTGCTGCCGGTTGGTGTGAAGACTGTGCAGGGCAACTTCCGGCGGGGCGAAATGGTGGTCTGCGTCGATGCGCAGGGCGTCGAAATCGCCCGGGGCCTGGCCAACTACAGCGCTTTGGAAGCGCAGAAAATCATCGGCCAGGCGTCGGACGCGATCCAGGGCATCCTGGGTTACAGCGCCGAGCCTGAGCTGGTGCATCGCGACAATCTGGTTCTGGTCTGAGGAAACAACCGTGCTGAGAAAGATGCTTGCCGCTGCCGCGCTGGCCCTGCCATCGCTGGCCCTGTCGCCGATCGCCAGCGCCGAAGAGATCGGCCAGGTGTCGACGGTGTTCAAGTTCGTCGGGCCCAACGACCGCATCGTGGTCGAGGCCTTCGACGACCCCAAGGTCGAGGGCGTGACCTGCTACCTGTCGCGGGCCAAGACCGGCGGGCTCAAGGGCGGCCTCGGCCTGGCCGAAGACCGCGCCGAAGCCTCGATCGCCTGCCGCCAGGTAGGGCCGATCAACTTCAAGGGCGATCTCAAGGACGGCGAAAGCGTGTTCAAGGAACGTACCTCGCTGGTGTTCAAGACCATGCAGGTAGTGCGCTTCTTCGACAAAAAGCGCAACACCCTGGTGTACCTGGTCTACAGCGATCGCGTGATAGAGGGCAGCCCGCAGAACGCGGTGACCGCGATTCCGATCCTGCCTTGGGCGCAATGACCTGAGCCCGTTGGATGTCGGCTATGCCGATCGCGGGCTGGTAGCGGTTGGTGAGAGCGGCTTCGGCCGCTCGAAGCCGGGTGCTGCGCAGGTGTCCGAAGGTGAGGTTGCAGCTATTAGGGCCGCTGCGCGGCCCATCGCGGCTGAAGCCGCTCCTACAGAGGGTGGTGTGGGAGCGCCGAACCGCCGCTCCTACAGTGGGCAATGAATGGCGATCATTGTCCAGGGGGTAGTGACTGGCGGCTGCTTATGGCCATGCGGTGAGCGCCAGCCGCCCCCACTACAACGGGCTGATGTACTTCCAGTCCGACTCGTCAATGTAGATCCCGTTCGGCCCGCTCCCACCTTCCAGATCGATCGCCACCTGCGCCGATACCTGCGGCTTGACGCTCGCCAGGATCGGCACGAAACCCAACTGCTGGCTGGTTTCCAACAGCGCCGCCTGGTTGCGCTCGTCGATGTCGGCGGCTTCGTCCAGGTAGTAGGGCAGGCGGATGCGGCTGGCCAGATCGCGGTCCATCAGGTGCAGCAACAGGTACATGTTGGTCAGCGCCTTGATGGTCATGGTGGTGCCGTTGGACGCCGCGCCGTCGATGTCGGCATGTATCACCGGCTGGCCGTTGATCTTGGTGATCTCGAACGCCAGTTCGAACAGTTCCTTGAGGCCCAGTTGGTTATGGTTGGCCGCGACCAGGCGCGCCAGGTACTCCTTGGCCTGCTCGTTCTTCTGGTCCTGCTCGACGCTATGGCTGAGGTCGAACACCGACAGCGTCTCGCCTTCCTCGTATTGCCCGGCGCTGTGGATGATCTGGTCGATGTGGCGCAGGGCTTCCTTGTTCGGCGCCAGCACCACGCGGAAGCTCTCCAGGTTGGAGACCTGACGCTTGTTGATCTCGCGGTTGAACAGCGCCAACTGGTGTTCGAGGCTGTCGTAGTCGCTGCGGATGTTGCGCAAGGTCCGGGCGATGTCGGTGACCGCCGCGCGGCGCGCCTTGGCCAGGGTCAAGGCTTCTTCGCTGCGGTGCGAGTAGGCGTTGATCAGCAGGTGCAGGCGCCGTTCGAGATCCTCTTCGTTGTCGAACTTGGCCACGCCTTTGAGGCGCACCTGGGCGTAGAGCATCTCGATCTGGTTGTCGACCCGTTGCAGTGCCTGCCAACTGTCCTGATAGTCGCTCAGCAGGGGCAGCAGGTTGTCCATGGAATCGTCGATCACCTCCATGAACGGCGTGCCCTGCGGCAGGTCGCTGGGCAGCAGTTGGCGCCGGCGCAGGGCATCGTCCAGGGTGCGCTGTTTGGCCTCCATGTCGGCCAGTTGCCGGCCGACCAGTTGCAGCTTGGCCGACAGTTGCTGCACGCGCTCGGTGAACGCATCGCTGGAGCGCTTGAGCTCGTCCTGGGCCGCCTCCAGTTGCGCCAGCTGCTCGAGCTTTTCCCCTTCCTCGACGCTCAGCGTCTGGCTGCGGCGGAACGCTTCCAGCGCATTCTGCGCATCCAGTACCTGCTGGTACAGCGCCTCGCTCTGCGCCTTGCTGGCGCTACGGTCGTGGGCCACCGACCGCTGGGTCTTGAGCTGTTTGAGCTCCTTTTCCAAGCGCTCCTTCTGGTCGCGCAAGGCGGCGCGGTCGGCCAGTGCCTGCAACGCGGGCGGGTCGATGTGCGACAGGTCGATGGACAGGCCCGGCGCTTCGAAGCGCTCGCCCTTGAACTGATCGAGTACCGCTTCCAGGGTCTTGACCCACTGCGCGCCGTCATCCAGGGCGATGCCGCGCTCGCCCAATGGCAGGCTGAACAGTGCGCCGTTGAACAGGCGCATCAGGCGGTCGACGTCCGGCTGCGAGAACTCTTCGCGCAGACGTGCATAGCTGTTGTTGTCGGCATGATCGAGCTGCTGACACACGCTTTTCAGGCGCTGCTCCAGATCGCGCAGGCGTTCGTCGAGGTCTTCGCTGGAGAACTGCCGCGAGTGGGCCAGGGCGCCGGCCAGCTCGTCATGGGCGTCCTTGGCCGCCAGCAGTTGCTGTTCGAGCTGCTTCACGTCGTCGACCAAGGCGAAGCGCTGCTTGAGCACCGACAGCTCGCCCAGCCAGCGCTGGCAACCGGCAATTTCGCGCTCCAGGCGCATCAGCTCCTGGGTGCCGCTGCGCTGGGTGTTCTGCAGGTTGTCCTGCTCGCTGCGGTAGTGCTCGGCCTGGATCACCAGTTCTTCGCGGCGCGCCAGGGCGTAGTCCTGCCAGGTGCCGAGCAGGTTGTCGAGCAGCGGGGAAATCTTCTGCAACTTGCCGCGCAGCACGTCGCGCTGGGCCACGCCGCCGGCCAGGGCTTCGATCAGCGGGCCGGCGGTGACCAGGGCGTTGTAGTCCTGCTCCATGCGGCGCACGTCGCGGAACGCTTCCTCGCAGGCGGCGATGTAGTCGACGCTGCCCGAACGCAGGCTGTGTTCGAAGGCATCGAGGAACAGCTGCTTGAGCTTGGCCGCGGTGATCTCGCGCATGTGCAGCAGGTTGATGAACAGGGCGCGGAAGGTCTTGAGGCTATGCTCGCTGGTCGAGCGCAGCGGGATGAGGGTCAGGTCCAGCGGCACCGAGGTGTGCCCGCCGACCAGCAGGCGGCGCAGCTCGTCCGGCTTGAGTTCGTAGGCTTTGAGGCCATGGCGTTCGAGGTTGGCGAACAGCTCCTTCTGGCGCAGGCAGGTGTCTTCGTGCTGGTAGTGGGCCAGGTCCAGCGCGCCCTGGTAGGCGAAGAACTGGTGGCCGAAGCCGCCGCCCGGGCCGCGACCGACCACGCCGACCACGTGTTTGCCGTGGGGCAGGTCGAGCTCGCAGAGGATGTAGCTGGTGTCGCTGGCGAAGTAGAAGCGCCGCGACTGCTCCAGGCTGTACTTGCCGAAGCTCATGTCGGACATGCGCGCCAGGATCGGGAACTGCAAGGCGTTGATCGACGCCGACTTGCCCAGGTTGTTGGCCCCGTACACCGACAGCGGGTGTTCCAGCGGGAACAGGCCGAGGCTGTAGCCGGCCGTGTTGAGCAGCGCGAAGCGCCGGATACCGTAACGTTCCTGGCTCATGCGTCATGCTCCTGCTGTTCTTCGCGGATGGCGCGGGCCAGGGCTGCGTCTTCGTCTTCGTCCGCAGGTGCTGCGCTGTCGTCGCTTTCATCGGCCAGGGCCGGGGTCGGCAGGGGCAGGGCGCTGTGCAGGGTGGCGGCCAGGTCGCGGTCCTGCTGCACCGACAGGCACACGTCGAGGAAGCGGTGCATCGGCGGCAGGAAACGGTACACGCCGCCTTCCTCATGGGCGAAGCCCAGCTGCGTCATGCGCCGCAGGATCTTCTCCTCCAGGTCTTCGACGCTCTGCACCTCGGCCTGCTGGAACAGCTCGCGGTACTTGTCCAGCAGCGACGGCAGTTCGTCGCGGCCCAGGCTGCCGCCGTCGAGCACTGCCAGCGGGTCGCGGCCCTGGTCGGCGAGGTGCTCGACCAGGATGAAGGTGAACAGCGACAGACGTTGGGCCGTCTTGTTGACGTGCGCGGCGGCCTGCTCGGGAACGAAGTAGTAGAAGCCGCGGGTGTCGCACACCAGCTCGAAGCCCAGGGCCTTGAACAGGGTGCGGTACTGGTCCTGGAAGTTCGACAGTTGCGCGTACAGCTCCGGGTCGCGGCGGCTGACGTGGAAGCCTTTGAACAGCTCGCGGAAGATCGGTGCCAGCTGGGACAGTTCGGAAAGATCAAGATGCATGGACGGGGCTCGCATTGGAGTCAGGCGTGGCGTCGCGGCTGGAGCTCAGGGCGCAGGAGTGCAGGCTGACCCGGTGTTCGCGGGTGGCGTAGTCGCGCCGCTCGAGCCGCTGGCGGCTGAAGCGTTTGTCCCGCGACAGGCGCGAGAACCAGTACAGCAATTCGTCGGTGGCGCCTTCGGGCTCCTGCTCCAGCAACCAGACCATGAGGTCGGGCATCGGCAGGGCCGCTTCGCAGCGCTGGAGCATTTCCTTGACCGTGCGTGGCGCCTGGGCCGGGTCGCGCTCGGTGCGGTGGGCCTTGGGAAAGCGCGTCGGCTTGGGTTCGAAGCGGGCCAGGGCGTACACATAGGCTTCGACCTGGCTGGCGCTGCCCAGAAACGTGCTTTGCGGCCGGGTGAACAGCGGCAAGGCGGCATGGGGCAGGGCGTCGAGGCCCTTGCGCCGGATCACCGCCAGGGCCAGGGCGGCGCCGCGGGTCACGGCGTTGTGCCGACGTGCTTCTTCGCGCAGCGGCAGCAGCAGTTCGCGGGCATGGCGCAAGGTCAGCTGGGCGCTGGTCTGCATTTCCAGGATGCGCGCATGGGTGCGCAGCAGCATGTCGTCGTCGACCAGATGGCCCAGCCGCGCCTGTTCGCCCAGCAGCGTGAGCAGCACGCTTTCCACCTGGCGCACGCCGCGCTCGAAGGCGCCGTCGGCGTTGACCAGCTGGATCATCGGCTCGACGTATTCGTCCCAGGTGGCCAGCACTTCGGCATAGCGCTGGCGCAGGGGGATCTGCCGGCTGCTGGTCTTGGCCCGCTCGGCTACCGCGACCAGGGCCTGCTCGTCGTTGTCGAGCTTCTTCAGCACATCGCGCACGCGCATGTCGAGCAGGCGCAGCTGGCGCGCCAGGTCGTCGCTGTCGCGGTTGTCGAACGCGTCCTGGATGTGCCCGGCCAGGCGTTCGAGGTGGCGCAGGTAGGCCTCGATCTCCAGGCACAGGCCGAGGCGGTGTTCGCGGCGCAGGTAGGCGAGGAAGTCGTGGATCTGCGCGTTGAGCTCGAAGCGGTTGGGGCTCTTGGCCACCGGCACCAGGATGTCCAGGCGAATCCATTGATCGAGCAGCTGGGTGATGTCCTGCGGCGTGCTCTCGGGCTGATGCCGCGCGAGGTGCTGGCGCAGCTCGACCAGGCTCAAGGTGCCCTGGTCGAAGCGCTCGCACAGCGGTTCGAGCAAGGCCCAGTGTTCGGCGAGGGCGCGCAGGACGCGCTTGGGTTCGATCATGGTGGGTCGACTCGTTGCCCGGTGAAAGGCGGCGATTGTACTGCATACGGGGGGCCGGGTTTCACCCCTTGGGCATAGGGCGCCTGTGCTTGCGCGGGGCTGCCGAGTGCGCGCCGACAAGGCTGGCGCAGAGGCGGACAGGCAATGGGGCTGGCAAAGAAGAGCCAGATAAGGCTTTCCTGGGCTTTCGACAATCGGGCGTCGCTTTGCCGGCGCAGCGAAGCGAGCAGGCGCAGGCCACATTTTCCGTCCGGGCGTTGCGGTAAAACCCGTACAACAACGGTAGAATGCCGACCTGTTTTCCCCGGACGACCTTGCCGTGCTGACCGAGCCCCGCCGCCGCGCCTACCTTTCCGCCATGCAAGTGGTGCACTGGCTGCCGCGCGCCGAGCTGCCGTTCGCCGCGCCTTCGCGGCCCGAACTGCTGCTGCCGGTGGCGCTGCCCGACGAGCCGCTGCTCGACTCTGCGCCCGTGGCATCCGCCGCTCCAGCCGCCACGCCCGCAGTGCGGCCAACGCCGCGCCCCGCCGAGCGGCCGAAGATCGAGGTGCCGCGCCCGGCCAGTACGGCCAAGCCTGTCGTCAAGGCAGCCGAGGCCGAGCGCAAGGCACCGGCGGCCAAGCCCGCACGCGTCGCCCCGCCGCGCTTCGCCCTGCAATTGCTGCGCGCCGGCCACTGCGCGCTGCTGGTCGAACTGGCCACCGGGCAGCCGTTCCAAAGCCGCGACCCGTCGTACCTGCTGCTCAAGGACATGTTGCGCGCCGCCGGCCTGCCGGACGCTCCGCAGATCGTCGGCGAGCCGGTGCGCTGGCCGATGCTGATGCGCGGCAACCTCGACCAGGGCCCGGACGCGGCGCGCGAATTCGTCCAGGCGTTCGTCCAGGCCCGGCTGGAGGACGCCCCCTGCGCCTGCCTGTGGCTGGTCGGCCTGCCGGCCATGCGCTTTGCCGGCGCCGCCGAAGAATCGGCCTACTACCAAACGCTCGAGGTCGAAGGCCTGGGCACCGCCTGGGCGCTGCCGGGCCTCGAACTCCTGATGGACGAGCCGCAGCGCAAGGCCGATGTCTGGAAAGCCATGCGCCAGCTGATGGCGCGCTGGAAACCCGTTGCATGAGTGACTCGATCACCTTCCGCCCCATGACCGAGGCGGACCTCGATGCCGTGCTCAAGATCGAATACGCCGCCTTCAGCCACCCCTGGACCCGCGGCATCTACCAGGATGCGCTCAAGTCCTACGAAGTCTGGTTGATGTTCGACGGCCAGCAGCAGGTGGGGCATGGCGTGATCAACGTCATCATCGACGAAGCGCACCTGCTCAACATCACCGTGAAGCCGGAAAACCAGGGCCGCGGGCTGGGCCTGCGCCTGCTCGAACACCTCATGGCCCGCGCCTGGCAGCTCAACGGCCGCGAGTGCTTCCTGGAGGTGCGTGCGAGCAACCAGTCGGCGTACCGGCTGTACGAGCGCTTCGGTTTCAACGAGATCGGGCGGCGCCGCGATTACTACCCCTTGGCCGGGGGGCGGGAGGATGCGTTGGTGATGGCCTGTACGTTGTTCGAAGACTGACCGAGCCGGAGGCGCTCTTACGTTCTGTGCGGTAAGACACAGCGTGGGGAGGAGGGTAAAACTTACCCGCGTTTCGTTGGACTAATGCCGGTGACATATCCCCTTACAGTCTGGAGATCCACCGACATGCACGTCTCGTTCCGTCCCCATTGGCTCCTGGCCGCCGTCCTTCCTCTCGTGCTCGCCGCCTGCGGCGACAGCGAGCCCGACCAGCGCGCGGCCTTCAAGCAGTTCCTGCAGACCCGTATCCTCGACAAGCCAGGGGTCCATGTACCCAAGCCCAGCGAAGACGAATCCAAGGCGTTCGGCGACTATGCCTCGCACTACGCGGTGATCACCGACTTCAACGGCAAGATGGACGAGAGCGTCAAGCCGCTGGGCAACCTGGTGAAAACCATTTCGGTGCGTTCGTTGAACGATGTGATCGACCACCGTGCCGACCTCAAGGCCGCCCAGACCGGGCTGAACGACATGGGCGAGCACCTCAAGCAGTACCAGGCCCATGCCGACGCCGAGCATGCCAAGCTCAAGCAGCCCGAAGACCTGAAAGCCGTCTACGACAAGGCTTACGACCGCACGGTCAGCGCACCCACCACTGCCTTCATGGAAGTGCTGCCGCAGATCGACACGGCCATGAATGCGATCGCGGACGTAGGCGATTACGTCGAAGCCCATAAGGCGCAGATCCAGATCAACGGCTCGCAGATCACTGTCCAGGACCCCAAAGTCCTGGAAGCGCTGAACGCCCGGCTGCAAGCGGTGAACGCCCAAGGCAAGGCCGTGCAGCAAGCGCAGACGCGCATGCAGTCGGTGATGTTCGGGCGCTGAGTGCGTCGCGCCGGGCGCGAGTCGGGCATCGCGGCCACGCGGCCTGTGCAGGCGACGCTTTAGGGGCGCGGTTGCATAAAAGGGTGTGGGGCCGGCATGCGATGCACGAGCAGTAGCCAAGACACTGAAGCCCGCGCCATGCGGGCTTCGCTGTTTCTGCTAGGTGCGAAGGGCATGGGTTCATACTTCGAGAGGGCTGGTGCCGGGCAGCGTGTCACTCGGCACTAGGCCTTGCCCGGCCGGCCGGACATACTGGCGCAATACCTTCCGACCTCTAAAATTCCTCGCCGTGCGGCCGATAGCCTGACACCCCCTTTCGCGTCGATTAGCGGTACGCCCATGCCCGAAGATCTTTTCTCCATGACCCCTTCCACGCACCGTCGCTCGGGCGTAGCGATCATCCGCGCCTCGCTGTTGAAGTTCGTAGGCCTGTTGACCGGGGTGTTCCTGCTTGCCGGTTACCTGATCCTGTACTTGGCCAGTGACCTGGATCGTCGGGAGGAGGGCGAAAGCGCGTTCCATGTCCGCAAGGCCGTGCGAACCATCGAAAAGTCCATAGGCGCCACGGTCAAGGATTATGCGTTCTGGGGCGATGCCTACAAGCACCTGCACACGACCATCGACACCGAATGGGCCTACGTGCGCCAGAATGTCGGGGCGACGCTGTACGCCGACTACGGCTTTGGGGGGCTGTTTGTAGTCGATGCCGCCGATCGAACCGTCTACTCCGTCATCGGGGGGCAGTTGCAGGCCGTGGCAGCGTCCGACTGGCTCAAGCGATCGCTGCCACAGATCTTGGTCAAGGCGCGAGCCGGGGGCGACGCACAGGCGCCGACCACGCTGTTCGTCGATGTCGGCGGCCGACCCGCCTTGGTAGGCGCCGCAGCCATTACGCCGGGCACCGATCCGACCGTGACGGTCGACGATGGACCGGCTTCGGTGCTGATTTTTGTCGACATTCTCGAAGACAGCAGGTTGCAAGCACTCGGCAAGGACTACGGCGTGGAGGGGCTGCGCATTGCCACGGCCGCCGAAACCGATGGCCCGCATGTGCTGGCGCTGGGCGAAAACGGTGCGGCGGGGCGTTTGCAGTGGGAACCGGAAAAGCCAGGCCAGCGCCTGCTGAGTATGGGCTTGCCCTTGATCGGTCTGGCCGCGCTTCTGGTCTATCTGATGGCCTGGGCGATCTTGCGCCGCACTACGGCCAGCGCTCAGGCGCTCGATGCCAGCTATGAATCCTTACAGCGCAGCCAGGCGGCGCTGGCGATCAGCGAAGCGCGCTTTCGGGATGTGGTCGAAGCCAGTTCCGATTGGGTCTGGGAGATCGATCGGGACGGGCGCTTCACCTATTTGTCCGAGCGCTTCGAAGCCGTGACCGGGTTGGTCAGGCATGACTGGCTAGGCGCGCCGATGGACCGGCTGCTGTGTACCGAATTGGGATCGGTGACGCAGTGGTTGGGCATTCCCAACCGTCGGCCGGACGTCAGTGTCGATTGCCGCTATCTCGATACCAACGGCCGCGAGCGCGTCACCCGTCTGTCCGCCAGGGCCATGGGCGATCTGGCCTTCCGCGGCACCGCGACCGACGTCACGGAAGAAATCGAGTCGCGCCGGCGCATCGAATTCCTTTCCCAGCACGATGCCTTGACAGGGCTGCCCAACAGAACTCGGCTCAGGGCGTTCCTCGACGCCAAGCTCGCCCAGCGGCCGACGGTCGATCGGCCCTTGGTCATGCTCAGCCTGGACCTGGACCGCTTCAAACCGGTCAACGATCTGCTCGGGCATGCCGCCGGCGATACGGTGCTGAGCGAAATCTCCAGCCGTTTGGCCAATCGTGTCCGCCATGGGGACTTGGTGGCGCGTATCGGTGGCGACGAGTTCGTCCTCATCCTGACCGACCTGAAACGCCAGGACGAAGTGGAAGCGCTGTGCAAGCAGCTGATCGAGGCGATCGAGCAGCCCGTCCAGGTCGGCGAGCAGGAAGTGTTCGTCAGCGCGAGCATCGGTATCGCCCTGGCCCCCACCGACGCTGCCGAGGCCACCGAACTGTTGCGTTACGCCGACATCGCGCTGTACGCGGCCAAATCGTGCGGGCGCAACACTTGGCGCTTCTATGCCAGCGACATGAACTCGAAGATCATCGAGCGCCGTCGCCTGGAAAACGATCTGCGTTTCGCGATCAAGCACGGCGAGCTATGCCTGCATTTCCAGCCGCGCTTCCGCATTGCCGATGGCCGAATGGTGGGCGCCGAAGCGCTGGTGCGCTGGCAGCATCCCGAGCGTGGCCTGATTCCACCCGATACCTTCATCCCCATCGCGGAAGAGACGGGTTTGATTCTGGCATTGAGCAACTGGGTCATGGAGACCGCCTTCCAGTACGCCACCACCTGGCCCGAGCATCTGTTCGTCTCCGTCAACCTGTCGCCCAGCGAGTTCAAGCGGGGCAATCTGGTGGAGCGTGTGCAGCAGGCCTTGCAGCACGCCGGAATCGAAGCGCGGCGGGTGGAGATCGAGATCACCGAAAACGTCATGCTGGACGATGCGAGCCTGGCGCTGGACATCATGCAGACGTTGAAGACGTTGGGCATCCGTATTGCGATGGACGATTTCGGCACGGGCTATTCGTCGTTGAGCTATCTGCGCACCTTCCCCTTCGACGGGTTGAAGATCGACCGCAGTTTCCTCTCGAAGCTGGGAACGGGCGAGGAAGACCAGTCCGTGATCAAGGCGATCGTCGGTTTGGGGCACGCGCTGTCGCTGACCGTGACCGCCGAGGGCATCGAAACCCAAGAGCACATGGCGCTGTTGAAGTCGGTGATGTGCGACGAGGGCCAGGGCTATTTTCTGAGCCGGCCTCTGGATACCGAAGGCTTCAACGCTCTGGTGCGGGTCACCCAGGATGCCGGGGTGTTGGAAAAGAGCTGAGCACGGTGCCCACGCAGCAGAAAGACTCCTGCGTGGGGTGTGCGGGCGCCCGTGCAGCGCCTAGAACCAGCGCATCCCCTCGAACGGGTTCCAGCTTTTCGAGCCTTTGACGCGCGTCAGGTAATAGCCGTAGTTGGCGCTCAGGCCATACATCGCTGCCATGGCGCCGTTGATGCCGTATTCGATCCCGCGAGGAAACGTGAAGTCGAAGGCGATCTCGATCAGGCCCAGGCCAAAACCGATGGCCAGATTGATCGCGATCAAGCCGAGGTTCTTGCGCCACATGCCCAGCACGAAGAAGTAGACGATGCCGAAGAAGAACGCGATGAAGTTCATGGAGATCAGGCGGCGTTTCTTCGCCGGGAGTGCTTTGAAGGCCGCTTGATAGGCCGGCGACTGTGGCCCGCCGTATTGCTCGAAGAAGGCGAAGCGCTCCTGCCATTTTTCGCTGAGTGGGCTGTCGTCCGTTGAACGCGCGGGTTCGAGGTCGGCCATGGGTGAAGCTCCTTTTAGTGGTTCGTCGAAGGTGGAACATTGTCCTGAACGCCCCGGGCAGCCCGTTGCAACCACAGGCAGCGAGCCGGACGGCGTGTAAAGCCTCGGTGTAGATCGGCTGCCGCTCATTGGGTTCGGGCCGGCAGGCGCGAAGCGCTTGGAACTGTTAAGCCGTTGGCACTTCGCAGGAGGGTGTCGTCGGTGCAATCGGGGTCGGGCAGTGTGCCGGGTGGCTAGCCTCAAGAGGGAGCGGTGCGTGCTTAGGCCAAGGTGGGCTCGGACCAAACGGCGGAAAGAAAAAAGCCCGCACAAGGCGGGCTTCTTCGTTGCTTGACGATGTAGACATCGCCTAGCGGGAGTTTGGTGGCTACACAGGGACTTGAACCCCGGACCCCAGCATTATGAATGCTATGCTCTAACCAACTGAGCTATGTAGCCAACTGGCGCGCATTATTCTCTTCACCGGCACCTCTGTCAACACTCCATGTGAAAAAAATTCGCACGCTTTCAGACGCTTAGGCCGATGCCTTCGATCACCGCACCAGCAACCACTGGCCGAGCACGTCGTGGAACGTCAATCGTTGAGCGGCGGCCAGGCGCTGGAGGGTGTCGGCAGGGCGGTCCAGATCGAAGTCGCCGCTCACCCGGCGATGGGCCGTCTGTTCGTCCAGCAGCCACAGCCGTTGCCCTCGGTAGCTCGCCAACCGTTCCAGCACCTGACCCAGCGCCAGGTCCTTGGCGATCAGGTGGCCCTGGCGCCAGGCGTCTGCGGTTCGCACGTCGATCCTTTCCGCGCGATGCAGGCCCTGGGCGTCGAAGCCCAGGCGCTCGCCGGTCGATACCAGACGCTGCTCGCCGTCCTGCTGCACCACCACCTTGCCGTTGAGCACCTGCACTTCGTCGTAGTCGGCATGCCGAGCGACCAGTACGCGCGTGCCGAAGACCTGGATACGCGCCTTGCCCACCTGCACGTCCAGCTCGCGGCCGTCCAGGTTCACCTCCAGCAGCACTTGGCCCTGCACCAGGTGCAGATGCCGCACGCGGCCGCGCAGGTCGAGGTTCATCGCGCTGGCGCTGTCCAGGTGCAGCGTGGAGCCTTCGCTCAAGCGCACCACGCGCCGTTCGCCGGCCTCGGTGTGCAGCTGGCTGGCCAGGCGCTCCGCCCACGGCCAGTACAGATAGGCGAGGGCGGCCAGACCCAGCACGAACAGCACGCCCAGGCAGGCGCCGAGGCGGCTCTTGCGCAGCGTGGATACCTGAGGGCGTGGACGCGCCGGCACTGGCACCGGCTGCAACCGATGCAGGCGAGCTTCCAGGCTTGCATACGCCTGGGCGTTGACTGGGTCGGCGCACCAGGCGGCGAAGGCTTGGCGCAGGTAGGTGTCGCAGTCGGGACGTCGCAGCAGGGCGAACCATTCCAAGGCGTCACGATCGGGATCGGACAGGTCCTGCAAAGCGGGCATCGGGCTCATCGATCGGGCGGCTCGCAAAGAACGTGAGAAGGGCCGAAGCGGCAGTGGGCAATGTGCCAGCGATGCTATTTATATTGAGAACCATTTGCAAGTAAGGGCCGGATGGGTGGTAAAAAAGGTAGCTAAGTAACGAGTTGTTTCCGGATAATCGACCTCCACTTCGCCCACGGACGATCCGGCCATGGCCAGCAGCAGTACGCAGACCTCTACCGCCCCCAGCCCGGCAAACCCCGCCAACAGCCTGGTGATGTCGATCATCGGCTTCTGCGCCCTGGCGCATTTGATCAACGACCTGATCCAATCGGTGCTGCCGGCGATCTACCCGATGCTCAAGGTCAACTACGACCTGAGCTTCACCCAGATCGGCCTGATCACCCTGACTTTCCAGGTCACCGCCTCGCTGTTGCAGCCGTGGGTGGGCTTCTTCACCGACCGCCGGCCGACGCCCAACCTGTTGCCGCTGGGCACGCTGTGCACGCTGGTGGGCATCGTCATGCTGGCGTTCGTCGGCAGCTTCGCCATGATCCTGCTGGCCTCGGCGCTGGTCGGCATCGGCTCCTCGACCTTCCACCCGGAAACCTCGCGCATCGCGCGCCTGGCCTCGGGCGGGCGCTTCGGCCTGGCGCAGTCGACCTTCCAGGTCGGCGGCAACACCGGTTCGGCCTTCGGCCCGCTGCTGGCGGCGGCCATCGTCATCCCGTTCGGGCAGACCCACGTGGCCTGGTTCGGCTTGGCGGCGCTGTTCTTCTTCGGCGTCACGCTGAAGCTGCGCGGCTGGTACGTAGGCCACTTGAACCAGGCCAAGGCCCGCAAGACCGTCGCGGTGACCCACGGCCTGTCCCGTGGCCGGGTGGTCGGCGCGCTGGTGATCCTGGGGCTGCTGGTGTTCTCCAAGTACTTCTACATGGCCAGCTTCACCAGCTACTTCACGTTCTACCTGATCGAGAAGTTCGACCTCTCGGTGGCCAGTTCGCAGCTGCACCTGTTCCTGTTCCTCGGTGCGGTGGCGGCGGGCACCTTCTTCGGCGGCCCCATCGGCGACCGCATCGGGCGCAAGGCGGTGATCTGGTTCTCGATCCTGGGCGTGGCGCCGTTCACCCTGGCGCTGCCCTATGCCGATCTGTTCTGGACCACCGTGCTCAGCGTGATCATCGGCTTCATCCTGGCCTCGGCCTTCTCGGCCATCGTGGTCTATGCGCAGGAGCTGGTGCCCAATAGCGTGGGCATGATCGCCGGGATCTTCTTCGGCCTGATGTTCGGTTTCGGCGGCATCGGTGCGGCGCTGCTCGGCTATGTGGCCGACCTGCGCGGCATCGAATATGTGTACGACCTGTGCTCGTTCCTGCCGTTGTTCGGCTTGTTGACGGTGTTGCTGCCTTCCACGAAGAAGGCCGCACGCAAGTAGGCCGATGGCGCTGTGGCGCGCGGGGATCGAGACGACGTTTACGTCGACATCCCGCGCCCACCGCGCGCACGACTTCCCCGCTCGCCGGCCCAGCTCACCCCCTCGCGGCCGATTGACGGGGCAGGGCGGCTGGCCTAGAGTCGCGGCTCCTGCCTCTTCCTACAGCACACCTCATGCGCCGCCTCTCCATGCCTTCGCTAGCCTGCCCGCCTGACCTTCAGGCCCGGTATCGCGCCTGGCCGAGCGACACGGTGCTCAAGCGCCGGCGCAGCGTGCTGTTCGCCTTCACCTTCTCGCCCCACCCGTACCACGTCTGATTCGCGCTGCCGAGCCGTAAGGGGTTGGCTGTGCCCGTATCCGCGCTTTCGAGCGTCGGACGATGGAATCTATGCGGCCTACGTCTGCAGGGCCGCCGAACGTGTCTTCGAGGAACGATGTGATGAACCTGCGTTTGTTGGTGGGGTTGCTGTTCGCAGTGTCGGTGGTGGGCTTCAGTCTGGGCGCGACCTTGCCGTTGGTGTCCCTGCGTTTGCAGGCGGCGGGTGCCGGCACCTTGGAAATCGGTATCGTCTCGGCGATTCCCGCCGCAGGCATGATGCTCTCGGCCTTTCTGGTCGATGCCTGCTGCCGGCACCTGACCCGACGGGTCATCTACCTGCTCAGTTTCGGCCTGTGCCTGGCCAGCATCGCCTTGCTCGACTGGGGCTTCGCGACGCTCTGGCAACTGGCCGTGCTGCGTCTGATGCTGGGGTTGGGCATGGGCGTGGCGATCATCCTCGGCGAGTCGTGGGTCAACGAACTGTGCCCGGAGCACAACCGCGGCAAGATCATGGCCCTGTACGCCACTTGCTTCACCGGGTTCCAGGTACTGGGCCCGGCGCTGCTGTCGCTGCTGGGCGCGCAGAGCCCGTGGCTGTTGTGGTTGGTGAGTGGGTGCTACGGCTTGGCACTGCTGTGCATCGTGCTCAGCGTGCCCAACGACCGTGTGGCGCACCCCGAAGACGACGCAGGCTTCGGCCTGGCCGGGTTCTTCCGCGTGGCACCGGCGCTGTGCATGGGCGTGCTGTTCTTCTCGTTCTTCGACGCGGTGGTGCTGTCGCTGCTGCCGATCTATGCCACCGGCCATGGCGTAGCTGTAGCCGTGGCGGCGTTGATGGTGACCGTGGTGTTCGCCGGCGACATGCTGTTCCAGCTGCCGTTGGGCTGGTTGGCGGACCGGGTCGAGCGTACCGGCCTGCACCTGGCCTGTGGCGTGCTGGCGATGCTGATCGGCCTGGCGCTGCCGTGGCTGTTGCAGGCGCAATGGTTGCTGTGGCCGATGCTGGTGCTGTTGGGCGCAGTGGCAGGCGGGATCTATACCCTGGCGCTGGTGCTGATCGGCCAACGCTTCAGCGGCCGCGACCTGGTGACGGCCAATGCCAGCGTGGGCTTGCTGTGGGGCATCGGCAGCCTGGTCGGGCCATTGCTCAGCGGCGCGGCAATGACGGCCGCGCCGCATGGGTTGCCGATGGCATTGGCGCTGATGGCGGGGTTGTTCGTGGCATTCGCCTGGCGTGCCTGTCGGCACGGTTCAAGCCATACCGAGTTGGCTAGGTAAGCTTCAGGCTCCTGTGGGAGCGGCCGGTTCGGCGCTCCAATTAGCCGCGATGGGCGGCAGGGCCGCCCCGATGGCTCCATTTTGTTACGGCAGGTCAGCCCTTGTCGCCTGGCCTGGGCGCAACTGGTCGATCATCAGGCCGCGGGCGATGCTGCTGAGGGAGGCGCGGGGTTGCTTGAGTGGCGCCGCCTGGCGCGCGCGCAGCAGGCGCACGAAGGTGTCTTGGGCGAGGTCCGCAGCATTCATGCCCAGGTCGCGACACGCAGGGTAAAGCGGCAGCCGCACCGACAGGCTTTATGGCCTGTGTCTACCTACCCAACCAGCGCAACGCACCGCGCCCGGCACGCACGCCGCTGGCAAAGCAGGCGGTCAACAGGTAGCCACCGGTGGGCGCTTCCCAGTCGAGCATCTCGCCGGCGCAGAACACGCCGGGCAGCATTTGGACCATCAGGTCGGTATTCAACGCCTCGAAGCGCACCCCGCCGGCACTGCTGATCGCCTCATCCAGCGGACGAGTGCGCACCAGGGTGATTTCCAGGGCCTTCATGGCTGCGGCCAGACGGCCCGGGTCGGCGAAGGTGGCCGCGTCGGTCAGTTCGCGCAGCAGCCCGGCCTTGACCCCGTCCAGCCCCAATTGCCCACTAAGGTGCTTGGCCATCGAACGCGAACCGCGTGGGCGCGCCAGGGCCTGGGCGATCTTGCCCACAGGCTTGTCGGGCAGTAGGTCGAGCAACAGGGTGGCCTGCCCGTCGCGCTCGATCGCGGCGCGCAAGGGTGCCGACCAGGCATACACCAGGCTGCCTTCCACACCCTGGGAGGTGAGGACGAACTCGCCCTTGCGCGGCGCAGCACCGGGCACCGACAAGGCGATGTTCTTCACCGGTGCGCCCGCGTATCTGTCGCGCAGCAGCTCGCTCCAACCCGCCACCTCGAAACCGCAGTTGCTCGGCCGCAGCGGTGAGATATCCACACCCCGCGCTCGCAGCCACGGCACCCAGGCGCCATCGGACCCCAGGCGTGCCCAACTGGCGCCACCCAGGGCCAGCACCACGGCGTCGGGGCGCACGGCCCGCTCGCCCTCGGCATCGACGATGCGCAAGCTGCCATCGGCGTTCCAACCCTGCCACCGGTGGCGGGTGTGGATAACCACACCGGCCTCGCGCAATCGCTTGAGCCAGGCGCGCAACAGCGGCGCGGCCTTCATGTCGCTGGGAAAGACCCGCCCCGAGGTGCCGACGAAGGTGTCTATGCCCAGGCCATGGATCCATTCGCGCAACGCGTGGGCGTCGAAGTCGTGCAGCAGCGGCTGCACGGCGTGCTGGCGTTCGGCGTAACGCGCCACGAAGGCGGGCGCGGGTTCGGAATGGGTGATGTTCATCCCGCCCACACCGGCCAGCAGGAATTTGCGCCCCACCGACGGCATGGCGTCGAACACCTCGACCGCTACCCCCGCCGCAGCCAGGACTTCGGCGGCCATCAGTCCGGCAGGGCCGGCACCGATGACGGCAACGCAAGGGGCAGGGCGGGGAATGTCGGTCATGGTCGGTGGCGAGCTGTGGAAAAAAGGGTCGGCATTCTACCCCAGCGCGTACGCGGACGACACTGTACGAAAAATGAACAGCTTGCTGTAGGCCAGGAGCCGTAAGGGCTGTGCAGTCTTTCACGCAGGTTATCCACAGTCGGTTCCACAGTGATTGTGGGTAAAGGGAAGCGGCCATAGTTTGAGACTGCGCCCGTGTCTGCGCTTTCAGGTCTGCACGGAAGACGTCTGTATGAACGATCGGACACAGATTGTGGATAAACGACCCGAGCCCGCTATTTTGAAAGGTTGTACAAAAAACGTACAAACCTCTGCAGGTCTTGCGTCATAAGGGCTACAGCGCTTTTCCAGCAGCTTATCCACAGCCGGTTCCACAGTCATTGTGGGTAAGCGAGCACCCGTGCCGCGCTGTGGTGAAGAATGCCGTGGCGGCGGGTGAGGGCGATGCGGTCCTTGCTGTAGCCGCCACCGATCACGCCCATCACCGGAATGTCGCGGGCCAGGCAACGGCGCAGCACGCATTCGTCCCGCGCCGCCACGCCGGCGTCGGTCAGTTGCAGGTAGCCGAGCGCATCGTCCTTGTGCACGTCCACGCCGGCGTCGTACAGCACCAGGTCCGGCTGGTACAGCGGCAGCAGGTAGTCCAGGGCCTGCTCCACCACCTGCAGGTAGGCCGCGTCGCTCATCCCGCGCGGCAAGGCAATGTCCCAGTCGCTGTCGGCCTTGCGCGCCGGGAAGTTCTGCTCGCAGTGCAGCGACACGGTGACCGCCTCGGGCGTGTCTTGCAGGATGCGCGCGGTGCCGTCGCCCTGGTGCACGTCGCAATCGAAGATCAGCACGCATTGCACGCGTCCGGCTTCGAGCAGGTAGCGGCTGATGATCGCCAGGTCGTTGAAGATGCAGAAGCCGGCCGGGTGGTCGTAGTGGGCATGGTGGGTGCCACCGGCGAGGTGGCAGGCGAGGCCGTGGCGCAGGGCCAGTTCGGCGGTCAGCAGCGAGCCGCCCACCGCACGTACGGTACGCCGCGCCAGGGCTTCGCTCCAGGGCAGGCCGAGGCGGCGTTGGTCCTCGCGGGACAGTTCGCCTTGCAGGTAACGGTCGATGTAGGCCGGGTCGTGGGCCAGGGCGAGGATGTCGCGGGGGCAGATCTCGGGCCGGATCAACGCCTCGTCACAGGTCAGGCCGCTCTCGACCAGGTGATCGCGCAGCAGGCGGAACTTGTCCATTGGAAAGCGATGCTCGGCGGGAAACTCCGGGCTGTAGTCGTCGTGGTAGATCAGCGGCAGAGGCATGGTCAGCTCGTGGGTAGGCCAGTGGGCATCTTGCCAGGTGCGCGGCGCTGGCGAACAGCGGCGGTGGCATAGGGCGCAGCAAGGGGCCATGGATTCGAGTTTCATCCACAGGCTGACGACGGTCAGCCATTGCCCTACGCTTGCCCTATCGCCCGCTGTAGAGTGCACTGCTGTCCTTCGGAGCCCCGCCATGACCCTCATCGCCACCCTGGAAAGCCCGCGCCTGATCCTGCGTCAGTGGCGCGACGAAGACCTCGACGAGTTTGCCGCGCTATGCGCCGATCCGCAGGTGATGCGCTACTTCCCGGCGCCCCTGACGCGCCTGGAGGCCGCCGCCCTGATGGGCCGTCTGCGCGGCCACTTCAACGAATACGGCTTCGGCCTGTGGGCACTGGAGCGCAAGGACAGCGGCGCCTTCGTCGGCATGACCGGGCTGCTCAACGTGGGGTTCGACGCGCCCTTCACCCCGGCGGTGGAGATCGGTTGGCGCCTGGCGCGGCGCCACTGGGGCCTGGGGCTGGCCAGCGAGGCGGCCTGGGCGTGCCTGCGCTGCGCCTTCAGCCAGATGCGGTTGCCCGAAGTGGTGGCGTTCACCACAGCCAGCAATCTGCCGTCGCAGAAGGTCATGCAGGCCATCGGCATGCAGCTCGACCCCGATGGCGCGTTCGCCCATCCGCGCCTAGCGGCCGACGACCCGTTGCGGCCGCACGTGCTGTACCGCATCGACCTTCAGCAATGGCTGCATACGGTACGCGCCTGAAGGGATCGGATGCGGGGTGATGTCGACAAACCCTGTATCATTCCCGTCCATGAAACGCCGTAGTGCGGACACGCCTTGCTAGGAGAGACAACCGATGAGTGAAGTGCTGGACGACCTGGTCGACCTGCTGAGCCTGGAAGCGATCGAAGAAAACCTGTTCCGCGGCCGCAGCCAGGACCTGGGCTTCCGCCAACTGTACGGCGGCCAGGTGCTGGGCCAGT
Source organism: Pseudomonas sp. UBA6562 (assembly GCF_002434265.1). Taxonomy (GTDB): domain Bacteria; phylum Pseudomonadota; class Gammaproteobacteria; order Pseudomonadales; family Pseudomonadaceae; genus Aquipseudomonas. Next base: position 139,839 of record NZ_DJJS01000005.1, read on the forward strand.
CGTTGTCGGCGGCCAGCCAGACGGTCGAAGACGCCCGCCACGTGCACTCGCTGCACGGCTATTTCCTGCGCCCGGGCGACGCCAGCATGCCGGTGGTGTATTCGGTCGACCGGGTGCGCGACGGCGGCAGCTTCAGCACGCGCCGGGTCACGGCGATCCAGAAGGGCCAACCGATCTTCACCTGCAGCGCCTCGTTCCAGTACGACGAGGAAGGCTTCCTGCACCAGGCGGCGATGCCCGACGTGGTGGGGCCGGAAAACCTGCCGAGCGAACTGGAGCTGGCCAGCACCCTGTCCGCGCACCTGCCCGAGCGGTTGCGGGAAAAGGTGCTGCGGCCCAAGCCCATCGAGATCCGTCCGGTGACCGAGCGCGACCCGTTCAACCCCACGCCCGACGATCCGGTCAAGTACGTCTGGTTCCGCGCCGACGGCACCTTGCCGGACCTGCCCGCGCTGCACAAATACCTGCTGGCCTACGCCTCCGACTTCGGCCTGCTGACCACCTCTTTGCTGCCCCACGGCAAGTCGGTGTGGAACAACGACATGCAGATCGCCAGCCTCGACCACTCGCTGTGGTTCCACGCCAACCTGCGTGCCGACGAGTGGCTGCTGTACGCCACCGACAGCCCGTGGGCCGGCAACGCCCGTGGCTTCAACCGCGGCAGCATCTACAACCGCGCCGGCCAGCTGGTGGCGTCCTCCAGCCAGGAAGGGCTGATCCGCCACCGCAAGGATTGGGCATGAAGCTGCACGACATCCGCCACTGGGTCTTCGACATGGACGGCACCTTGACCGTGGCGGTGCATGACTTCGCGGCCATCCGCGTGGCGCTGGACATCCCGCCGCAGAGCGACATCCTCGGCCACCTGGCCGCATTGCCCGCCGACGAGGCCGCTGCCAAGCATGCCTGGCTGCTCGAACACGAACGCGACCTGGCCTTGGGTTCGCGCCCAGCGCCGGGCGCCGTGGCGCTGGTGCGCGAGCTGGCCGGGCGCGGCTGCCGTCTGGGCATCCTCACCCGCAACGCCCGCGAGCTGGCCCACGTCACGCTGCAAGCCATCGGCATCGCCGAGTGCTTTCCGAAGGCGCACATCCTGGGCCGCGACGAAGCCGAACCCAAGCCCAGCCCCGAGGGCCTGCTGCACATCGCCCAGGCTTGGAACGTGAACCCGGCGGAGATGGTGATGGTCGGCGATCACCACATCGACCTGGACTGCGGGCGGGCGGCGGGCACACGTACGGTGCTGGTCAACCAGCCGCACAACGACTGGCCGGAACTGGCCGACTGGCACGCCGCCGATTGCCGGGCGTTGCAGGTGCTGTTGGGGTGAGGTTGGACGCGAAGCTTGCGTTCGTTCTGTCGATTCTGGGTTGAGGCTATTGGGCCGGCAAAGCCGGCCCAACGGCGCGATGGCTTCCTCCACAGGGTAAGCGGCGCTTGATCCAAGGCGGCGATGCCGTTCATCGCGATCGATCGGGGCGCCGAACCGGCGTTCCCACACCGAACCAGCCGTCCCCACACTGGCTGGCTTCGGACCATACAGGCTCAGGTCGATGTAACTGCATGTAATGGCACTGCCTGCGGTGGCAGACCATTACATTCCCGCCAAGCCGCGATCGAAGGCAAGTCTTTAGAATGGCGCCGCTCGAATGCGATTCATTCGCTATGGCGCTGTCTGGCACGAACGCGTGCGCATGGATTCGCCCGTGCCCACGCGTGCCCGCCGATCGCACGCCCCTGCGCGTACGGCACTCGAGCCCTGCAGCGTCCGCCGCCGTCCACCGACCTGGAGTTCCGCCCATGAACCGCACCCCCACTTGGCGGCGCCTGCTGCCGTTGCTCGCCATCGTCTGCTGCTGGCTGGGCCTGGCCACGCCCGCCGGCGCGGTCGAGGTCACCGACGTCTTGGGCCGCACCGTCAAGCTCGACCACGCACCCCAGCGCATCGTGCTCGGCGAAGGGCGGCTGTTCTTCGCCCTGGCCCTGCTCGACCGCGACAACCCGTTCCAGCGCGTGGTCGGTTGGCAGAACGACATGCGCCTGCTCGACCCGCACACCTATGAGGTGTACGCCAAGCAGTACCCGCAGATCGCCAAGCTGCCGCTGATCGGCCAGGCGTCGGAGCAGAGCGTCAGCGCCGAGCAGATCCTGGCGCTCAAGCCGGACCTGGCGATCTTCAGCATCGCCGGCGAAGGCCCGACCCAGCACAGCCCGGTGGCCGACCTGCTGGCCAAGGCCGGCGTTCCGGTACTGTTCATCGACTTCCGCGTGCAGCCGATCCGCAACACCCGGGTCAGCCTCGAAGCGCTGGGCACCTTGCTCGACCGCAAGGCGCAGGCGCAGGCCTTCCTCGACCTGTACGACCGCCACTTGCAACGCGTCGAGCAGGCTGTCGCCGGCCTCGAAGACCGCGAGCGGCCCAAGGTCTTCCTCGAGTTGCTGCCCGGCGTCTGGCAGGCGCCGGGGCACACCACCGGCAAGAGCGGCCTGGGCAGCGTGGTCGACGCCGTGGGCGGGCACAACATCGCCGCCGACGTGATCCCCGGCGCCCTGGGCGATGTTAGCGTGGAATACGTGCTGCAACGCGACCCCGACGTGTACATCGCCACCGGCAACCGCGCACCGGGCGTGCTGCTCGGCGCCGGCGTGTCCCAGAAGACCGCACAGGACAGCTTGGCGCGCATCACCGCCCGCCCCGAGTTCGCGCCGCTGCGGCCGATCCAGCAGGGCCAGGCCCATGCCCTGTGGCATGACTTCTACAACTCGCCGTTCAACATCCTGGCCATCGAAGCCATGGCCCGCTGGATCCACCCCGAGCGCTTCAAGGACCTCGACCCGCAGGCGACCCTGGCCGAGATCAACCAACTGCTCAAGGTCGCTCTGCAAGGCAGCTACTGGATCGACGCGAAATGACCGCACAGCCTATTGGCGATGCGCTACAGGCCGTAGCGCGCTATCGCCGCCTGCTGTGGCGACGCACCTGGCTGGTCGCGGGTCTGGCGCTGCTGCTGGTGCTCGCCGTGCTCGGCGACCTGGCCAGCGGCGCCTCGGGCATGGGCCTGGCGCAACTGCTGCACGGCGTCTTTGACCCGACCAGCCTCAGCGCCACCGAGCGGGTGATCATCTGGAACGTGCGCCTGCCCTATGCGCTGATGGCCGTGCTGGTGGGCGCGGCGTTGTCGCTGGCCGGCGCGGAGATGCAGGCCATCCTCGACAACCCGCTGGCGAGCCCCTTCACCTTGGGCGTGTCGTCGTCGGCGGCGCTCGGCGCCTCGCTGGCGATCGCCTATCCCCTGGGCGTCGCATGGCTGGCGCCCAGCGTGCAGGTGCCCTTGATGGCCTTCGTCTTCGCCTGCCTGTCGGTGCTGTTGCTGCAAGCGATGTCGCGCCTGCGCGGCGCCGGCGTGCAGAGCCTGGTGCTGTTCGGCATCGCCCTGGTGTTCAGCTGCAACGCGCTCGTGTCGCTGTTGCAGATGCTGGCCACCGAAGACGTGCTGCAACAACTGGTGTTCTGGACGCTGGGCAGCCTGGCACGGGCCAACTGGGATTCGTTGACCCTGTTGGCCATCGTGCTCGCCGCGGTGCTGCCGTTCTCGCTGCGCGCCGCACCGGCCATGACCCTGCTGCGCATGGGCGAAGACCGCGCCCGCAGCTTCGGCGTCGACACCCGTCGCCTGCGCCGCGCCTCGCTGCTGCGCATCAGCCTGTTGGCGGCCACGGCGGTGGCGTTCGTCGGCACCATCGGCTTCATCGGCCTGGTGGGGCCGCACATCGCACGTTTGCTGGTGGGCGAGGACCAGCGCTTCCTGCTCCCGGCCAGTGCGCTGGTCGGGGCCTTGCTGCTGGCGCTGTCGTCGGTGGCGAGCAAAGTGATCCTGCCGGGCATGATCGTGCCGGTGGGCATCGTCACCGCATTGGTGGGCGTGCCGGTGTTCGTGGCGCTGGTGTTCCGCCGAGGGAGAAACCTGTGAGCCTGTCGATCGACGCGCTGTACGTGGCCTATGGCAAACGCGCGGTCATCCAGGGCCTGAGCCTGCCGCCGCTGCCCAGCGGCAGCCTGGTGGCGCTGGTCGGCCCGAACGGTGCCGGCAAGTCCACCTTGCTGCGCGCGCTGGCCGGGCTGGAACCGATGAAGGGTGCGGTGACCCTCGACGGCGTCGACGTAACCCAGCTGAATTTCGCCGAGCGTGCCCGGCGCCTGAGCTACATGCCCCAACAACTGCCGCCCGGCATTGCCCTGGGCGTACTGGAAAGCATCATCGTCGGCCTGCGCGTCGGCGGCGCCGAGCATCCCGCCGCCCTGGCCTTCGAGGCGCTGCGCCAGTTGGGCATCGAACACCTGGCCGAACGCGGTCTCGACGCGCTGTCGGGCGGGCAGAAACAGCTGGTGGCGCTGGCCCAGCTGTTGGCGCGCACTCCCCAGGTGCTGTTGCTCGACGAGCCCACCAGCGCGCTGGACCTGCACTATCAGTTGCGGGTGATGGACGCGGTGCGCCAACGCGTCCAGACCCAGCGCCTGCTGGCCATCGCCGTGCTGCACGACATCAACCTCGCGGCCAGCCACGCCGACACCCTGGTGATGCTCGACCGGGGCCGCGTGGTGGCCTGCGGTACCCCGGAGGACGTGTTGCGACCGGCGCTGCTGGCCGAGGTGTATGGGGTGCAGGCACGGGTCGAACGCTGCTCGCGCGGGCGGTTGCAAGTGCTGGTCGACAGGGCGGTGTCGTAGCCGCGACGCCCGTGCGAGGGCGCGCGGCGCGCATCACTCGAACACGCCGCTGACCGTGCCCAGGCCCAGTGCCGTACGCCGGGCCTCCAGCGCGTGGTCCGGCGCGCGCTTGCCGCTGATCAACCGTACGGAGCGCAAGGTGGGAGGCGGCGAATCGAGCAGGCTCGGCAGGTCCAGGGCCGGCGTCTTGTAGATCGACAGCTTGCTCAGCGGCACCTGACGCATACCGTCCAGTTGGGCCAGGGTCTTGAGGTTTTCCAGGCGCAGCGCACGCAGTTGCCGACAAGGCGCCAGGTTCAGGCATGCGATGTGCGGCTGGTCTTCCACCTGCAGCACGTGCAACTGCGCAAAGTGCGCCAGGTCCAGTGCCTGCAACCCGCGCACGCGGCACACCCACAAGTGCGTAACGCTGTCGCTGCGCACTTCGGCTATCGTCTTGCGGCTACCAAAGCCGATGGACAGCTCGCGCAGGTGGGGGAGGGTGGCGACCACTTCCAGAGAGGTACTGGCCGGCTGCCGCCACAGGCTGAGTTCGTTCAGCGCGCTCAATGCCCGCAGCGGCGCGAGGCCGGTGGTTTTCGCACTGAGATGAAAGGCTTGCATGTGCGGTAACCGGCTTACTGGCAGCAGGTCGAGCTTTGGGCCCGTTTCCTGGCCTACGCTCAGTTGGCGCAAGGTGCGTAGCGTATCGAAAGCCACCAAGGGGTTGAGGTCGACCTTATCGATGTTCAGGGCGAGGCTGTGCAGGCCAGTCAGGCCCTGGAGCCGTTCGAGGTGGGCTACCTGATACAGACAGTCGAGGCTCAGCGCCTGCACATTGGGCAGTGCCTCCAGGGTGTGACCGTCGAACGGAGCGCCTGCGTAATGCCCATAGAACCGAACCTCGAGCCGCGGCCCGTAGGTGGCGCACAGGGCATCCAGAGCGGCCAGCACCGGTGCGGGATACTGATCGGGCGCCGAGAACTGCACGGTGACCTGGGCCTGCGCATCGGCCAGGTGCCCATGCACGCTGGTGTGCAGGTCGTGCAAGGAGGGGGCTTGCAGGCGCTGTGGCAGCATGACGTTCTCTTCTCTCGAAGCGGGCTCGGTCGACACTGCCGTGCCCGCTGCGGTTCCGGGTGGCCCTGCCCGAAGGCCCAGGCGGCGCCGCTTAGCGCAGTTGCATGGAGTCCAGTTGCTGCTGGGCGTGGGCGGCCATGCGGTAGGCGTCCAGCGTGGCGGCGATCTCCTCGATGTTCAGGCGACGGCCGTTGCACATCAATCCGGCCGAGTTGATGCGGATGTGCGGCGTGGGCTTGGCCAGGGCCATGGCCTGGTTGCCGAACAACTGGAAAGTGGCGCGGTGCTTGGGCAGGGGGGCGCCGGGGCGCAGGGTCAGCTTTTGCAGGGTGATCATGCCTTCGTCCTTGACCAGGATCTCGGCGATGTCGGTCAGCTCGACCGGCGTGCTCAAGGTGTCGACCGTCAACTGCCGGCGATTCAAACGCATGAACACGGCCTTGCCGGCGTTGCGGTGCTGCCAGGTCAGCGCGAGAAAGATGACCACCATGACCAGCGCGAAGATCGTCATCTTGTTGCTGCCGATATGGATCCCGTAGCCCATCATGATCAGCGCGCCCAGCAGCAGGATCGGCCCCCATACCTTGAAACGCGTCGTGTTGGTGAACTCGCTCTGCTCCGGCACCTGGGCGATGACCGCGTTCAGTTCGTCGACCACCTGCTGGCGGCCGGCCGCCTGGGCCTGGCTGTGCTCGCGGGTCAGCGACTCGGCCAGGTTGGCCAATGGATCGGGGTTCTGGGGTGTGCTCATGGTGGGGTTTCCTGAGGGCGGATGGAGGTGAGGGTTGGCCGCCGTATCGCGACCTGGAAAAGAACGGGCGAGCCTCGTGCGAGGGCGTTGGCGCTCATGCCCAGGCTCCGGCGGGGTTGGCCGGCGAAGTCGCTTGGGTCAGGTGCGCGAACCACTGGCGGTCGCTGTCCCGGGGCGTGCGTGTGGCTTCGGCGAGCAAGCTCGCGTCGAGCTCCACGCCCAGCTGGCGTACGCGGCTGGCCGTGGACGGGTGGGTGTCGAACGGGTGCTCGACGGCCTGCTCCAGCACGCTGTCGTCCAGGCGCAGGGGCGTGGCACGCAGATGCTCGGCCAAGGCCTGGATCAGATTGGAATGGCGGCCGTCGCCCAGCAGACGCGCTATTTCGCCGTCCAAGGCGACCACCCGCAGCAGGGCCTGGCAGAACAATCGCTCGCCGGCCACCTGGGCGCCGCTGCGGTCGGCGACCAGTTCCTGGGCACGGCTCCAGTGGTGCACCGCGACCTGGAAGTAGTGCAGGAACTGCGCCGTGATCCAGATGGCCGGCCGCTCGATCCAGGACGGGTCCTCATCGGCGGCGCGGATCATGGCGAAGTGCACGCACATCAGCCTGAAGCGTGCTGCCACTTCGCTGCCGCGCTCGGTATCGCGGCTGCTGAAATGCCCCAGTTCGTGGCCGATGATCGCGGCGGTCTCCTGCTGGCTCAGGGTCGACAGGTAGGTCAGCGGCAGGTACAGGGTGCGGCCGCTGAGCACCTGCTGCGAAGGCTGCAGGGTGACGTCCACGCTGGTGACGAAGAACGATTGGTCCACGCCCACCACGATGTGGTCCGGCACCGGCGCGCCGAGGTCGGTGGCCAGGCGCTCGACCCAGGCCCACAGCCCCGGTGCCTCATGGCGGCCCAGACCGCGACCGAGAAAGCTCGACACCGGCGCCTGCATCTCGTACCAGCGTTGGCGCAAGCGCTGAATCAGCATCAGCCCGATGCCCAACACGCCCAGCACCGGGATGGCCGCCAGGGCGATGGCCCAGCCGCCAGCCTTGAAATGGCTCCAGCCATAGTCGATTTCGTACAGCAGGATCACCCCGAGCGAGCCGACCAGCAGCCCGGTGTAGGCCACCAGCCAGCGGCCCAGCACGTGCCAGCTCCGGCTCAGGTGGTCGTGCAGGTATTGTTGCGATCTCAACGCACGCCAGGCGTCCAGGCGCAGCTTGATCCAGGTGGCCGGGCCGGCCAGCAGGGCCGCCAGCGCCAACAGGTAGGCGAGGGTGGCCAGGAGTTGGCGCAGGTGCAGGGACGTGCGGTCGGCATCGGCCTGGGCCACCGTCCATTCGAAGTGTTCGCGCCGGCCTTGTGGGGTCATGACCTGGGTGCGTTCGGCATACGAAAGCTGTTGCAGCAACGCGTCGCTGGGGTTGTCCAGCCACTGCCGCATGACCTGCGCTTCTTCCAGCACGCTGTCGGCCCGCCAGCTTTGCAGACTGCTCCAGGCCATCAGGGCCAGGGGCAGCAGCAGGATCGTCAGGGGCCAGGCCAGTTGCCGCAGGCGGTTCATCATCGTTCAACCTCAGGGTGGGGCTGCGGCACACGGCGGTGCGCGCTTGGAGCGTTCGGGAGGGCTGGGGCGAGCGGTGGCCCATCGACCGTACGGCGCGCAGCGGGCTTGCCAGCGCCGTCGCACACCCACGCCCGGGCAGGCAGGGGTCGCAGAGTGAAATTTCCCGCCCCATCCATGGTCTATTGCGTCTGATCGGCCTCCCTGGCAAAGGCCCATGACGCCCGCGACGCGAGGGCTGCCTGGCTCATCATGGGCGGTCAGGCGGGGCAACGTGCGGCAGGTATCGTTTGGGCTCGAAGCCGCGCGCGGTTCGCTTTCGCGGCTTGAAGTCGGTATTGAAGGCAACCCCAGGCGATCTGCCAAGCACCTGGGCCGCTGCCCACAACAATCAGGCCGTTGCTCACAACGCCCCATGCATCCGCTGTGATGGCGTTATCATTCGCACCGCCCCACAGTCCCCCGGACACACGCCGATGAAACGCTGGAACCCCTACCTGGACACGCACTTCGTATACGACCACCCTGCGGCCCTGGCCACAGCGGGCGTGCTGGACGACAGTGCGCAGCAGGTGCTCGGCAGCGCCATCGGCCACTACCGTGCCCGTACCGTGCGTCCGCACTTGCAGTATTTCGACTGCAACCTGCAATTTCCCGAGGCGCTGCGCATCGACAAGGTGCTGCCCGGCAGCCTGTGCCTGGTACACGTGCTCGACGGGCAGTGGCAGCACGAGGTCGACGGCCAGCTCAACCGTTACACCTTGGGCGGCACCCATTGCCTGGGTTTGAGCGAAAGCATGGAGGCCGTGGACCAACTGCCGGGCGGCAGCCATGCGCGGATGGCGGGCTTGCGCATCGCCGGCGATTTTCTCCACGAGCTGGCCGAGGAGGACGAGACCCTGCGCCCGCTGCTGGGGCTGCTCGACAACGGCATGCAGTTCGCCGAATTCAATCGCTGCAAGACCATGGGCGTGCTGCTGGAGCGGTTGTACCACTCGCCGTACGTCGGTGTGCTGGAGCGTTTGAATCAGGAAAGTCTGAGCCTGGCGGTGCTGGTCGAGCTGGCGAACTTTCTCAAGGGTGAGCCGACTCGGCCCGATCCCGCGCCGCGCGGGCAGCGCGACCTCGCCCACGAAGCGCGTCGCGTGCTCGACGAGCATCTCATCGACCCGCCGGGCAGCGTGGCTCTGGCCCGTCAGCTCGGTGTGGGCGAAACCACCCTGCGCCGGGCGTTCGCCAACGTCTATGGCCAGTCGATGCTGCAGTACCTGCGTCAGGCGCGCATGGAGCTGGCGCGCACCCTGCTGCGCCAGCGCAAGTGGCAGGTGGCGCAGATCGCCTTCCGCCTGGGCTATGCCAATCCGGCGAACTTCAGCCATGCGTACAAGGCGCATTTCGGATACCCGCCAGGGGCCGAGGCCTAGACGCTTTGGGCTGCACGCAGACCAAGCCTGCCTGCCATGCGCCAGGCAGCGCCCAACGACCTCAGCTATCGGCAGCCATCGCCTAGGCGGGCCGGGTGCTGGTCAAGTGGCTGGGCTTGCAACCCGAGAACAGATCCAGTGCCGGGTCGTAGATCCGCGTCTGCACTTGCAGCAAGCCCAGCATCGAGTGGAACAGGTTGTCCTGGCTCAGCTGGGCGCTACGGTTGCGGGCCAGGCAATCCATGTCGATACCGACGGCCTGCTGGTAGGTGTCCGACAACCACACCAGCAATGGCACGTGCTTCTGCTGCTCGGGTGCGAGCATGTAAGGGGTGCCATGCAGGAACAGGTTGAACTCGCCCAGCGATTCGCCGTGGTCCGACAGGTAGACCATGGCGGTGGCGACGTGCGCCTGGTTCTTGCGTAGCACGTCGAGCAACTGGGCCAGGACATGGTCGGTGTACAGCAGCGTGTTGTCATAGGCGTTGACGATGCTGTCGCGGCTGCACTGGTCCAGCGCATTGCTCTTGCACACCGGCGTGAAGCGCTCGAACGCTGCCGGATAGCGCTTGTAGTATTCGGGGCCGTGGCTACCCATCTGGTGCAGCACCAGGACGGTGTCCTGATCGAGGTGGTCGATCAGCGTTTGCAGCCCTTGCAGGAGGATTTCGTCGCGGCACTCGTGGTCGGCGCACAGGGTAGCGTCGGCGGCGTTGCTGAGGTTGACCACCGTCGCACTGGCACAGGTGCCTTTGCAGCCCGATTGGTTGTCGCGCCAGAGCACCTGCACCCCGGCGCGCTTGAGCACGTCGAGCAGGCCTTCGCGGTTGCTGACGGCCGACGCGCTGTAGCCCGCACGGCCCAGGTTGGAAAACATGCAGGGCACCGAGACGGCCGTTTCCGTACCGCAGGAATGCATGTCGGGGAATGCGACCAGCCCTGGCACTCGACTCAATTCGGGGTTGGTGTCGCGGGCATAGCCCAGCAGGCTGAAGTTCTCGGCGCGAGCGCTTTCGCCGACCACCAGCACGGTCAGGGATTTACGTGTCTGGTTCGCCGCAGACCTTACACGCACGGCGTCTTCGCCGATACGTGTGAAGGGTTGCTTCGAACTGGCCACTTGCTCGCGCACATAGTTGATGGAAGCGCCAATGTAATTGCTCGGTACGACCATTAAATGTAATTCATGGTGGTTGCGCAGTAATGACGACAGGCCTTGATAATTGATCAGGCCTACACTGGCGACCAGTGCAGCAGCTCCAGCGGTCACCAGGGTCTTGCTCAGCAGGCTGGGTAACCATCGGCGGTAATTAACGGGCGTTCGCCATAGCAATAAGGAGGGGAGTAGGCCCAACAGTGCTATGTAGGCGAAGAGTGTCGGCGATAACAGGTCGCGTACTTCCGTGGCATTGGTTTCTGCGGCATTACGCAGCATGCCAGTATCGATCAAGATACCGTAACGGTTCATGAAGTACGCTACACCCGCGCTGACCATGAACAGTGCGATCAACACGGGTTTGAACAGTTTCGGTATCGCCAACCAGGTGAGCACGATCGTGAACACACCGAACAGCAGCGTGGCGAACGCTGCCGTCAAGCGCCAGCCCGCGCCGCCTGCCGCAGTGATCGCATCGAGGTGATGCCATAGCGGCAGGTTGAAGGCGCCCAGCAGAAACGCGCTGGCCAGCCCCGTGACAATTTCGGGGCGCACAGGTTTTATCTTGAGCATGGTTGTGATCTTTCGGAAGAAAGTGATGACGCAGGGGCGTGAGCCGTTCTTGTAAGGCGCAAACGTTAATCAGGCACTCATCAAGTTTTCGTGAAAGTAAGGTTGGCGGTGTGTGATTATTTGTAGGGCGTTTCCCAGTGTCCATGTGCAATGAGTGAATGATTATTTAAGTCGGCCATCCAGGTGCCGGCTTAACGAATTTTTTACAGGGTTTTCACTATTAACCTATGTCAGCCGCACTACTGTCGCGGCGCAATCGACTTGCCTACTTGCCTTGCGAGTAAAGGCGTTCTTTCACATTGAGTGGCCGCCTTTATGCGCCCTGTCGCCACTCTTTCCCACTGCGGAGTTCCTGCATGGCTACTAGGCTTTTGTCCACCCCTTCGCGGCCGTTCGATTTTCGGCTGGCGCTGGGCGTGCCCGTGTTGCTGATGGCACTGATGCTGGTGTTCGACATGACGCCGATCGATTTTCGGCTGGAGCATTTGTTCTACCAGCCTGGCGTGGGTTTCATCGGGCGCAAGAGCTACTGGCTGGAGAACATCCTGCACGATCGGGTCAAGCAAGCGGTGATCGCGCTGTCGGTCACGCTGTTCCTGGCGTTCTTGGCCAGCTGGTTCTACGCCCCGCTGCGTCAATGGCGCAGACCGTTGGGCTACGTGGTGCTGGCGCTGAGCCTGACCACCTCGGTGGTGATGCCGTTGAAGATCGCCACGGGCGTGCACTGCCCTTGGAGCCTCAGCGATTTCGGCGGCAGCGAGACCTATACACCATTGCTGGCCCATCGCGCGGAAACCGACAAACCCGGTCTGTGCTGGCCTGGCGGCCATGCGTCCACGGGGTTCTCGCTGATAGCCCTGTTCTTCGCCTTGCGCGACCGTCGGGTCAAGGCTGCGCGGGTCGCGCTGGTGCTGGCGCTGACGCTGGGCGTTGTGCTGTCACTGGGGCGCATGGCGCAGGGCGCGCATTTTCTCTCGCACAACCTCTGGACGCTGCTGATCGACTGGACACTGTGCGTGCTGTGCTACCGCTGGCTGGTGTGGCAACCGGCGCCGGGCAAGGTCAGGGGCGCGACGGGTGCGGTGCGCCTTAGCTCGTGACGCTGCGCGGGCACGCCGCCTGGCGGGGCTATCAGCCTCGTTGGCGAGCGCAAGTTCGCAATCCACGTCGAATCGTGGCGGTCGTCGCCACGATCTGTGCGACGAGCGAAAAAGACGGAACGTCTCGCGCTTGTCTGCCATCCCAACCCTAACACCCTCATGACTGGAGCTGCATCGTGCCCACTGAAAACCAATTTTCCATGCAGAACCCACTCACCCAATACCCGCAGCCAGAATTTCCCAAACAATCACAGACTGCCCCAGGCACTGTCCATGATCTGCAACCCAAAGCGGATCACGGCGAGAGCAGCTATAAGGGATTTGGCCGCTTGGCCGGGCGCAAAGCGCTGATCACTGGCGCAGACTCGGGTATTGGCCGGGCGGCGGCCATCGCTTTCGCACGTGAAGGGGCGGATGTCGTACTCAATTACCTCCCTTCAGAGGAAGCGGACGCACGTGAAGTCGTCGAGCTGATCGAGGCCGCTGGGCGCAAAGCTGTAGCCATACCAGGCGACATCACCAGCGAAAGCTTCTGTCAGCAGTTGGTTGCCCAAGGAGAGCAAGCGTTGGGGGGGCTCGATATCCTGGTCAACGTCGCTGGCAAGCAGACGGCGCAGAAAGATATCGCGGATTTGACGACAGAGCAGTTCGAGCTGACGTTCCGCACCAACGTGACCGCCATGTTCTGGATCTGCAAAGCCGCGCTGCCGCTCATGCCGGCCGGGGCGACCATCATCAACACCGCGTCGATCCAGGCTTACCAGCCCTCGGAAACGCTCCTGGACTACGCGCCGACCAAATCGGCCATCGTCGCCTTCACCAAGGCGCTGTCCAAACAGGTGATCGGCAAGGGCATCCGCGTCAACGCTGTCGCACCGGGTCCTTTCTGGACACCTCTGCAGCCCAGCGGCGGCCAACCCCAAGAAAAAATTCCGGATTTTGGCTCGGAAACACCGATGGGTCGTGCAGGGCAACCCGCCGAATGTGCTCCCATCTACGTGCTGCTGGCCAGCCAGGAGTCGAGTTACATCACCGGCGAAGTGTTTGGCGTGACAGGTGGCAACACGCTGCCTTGAAGACTATGAAATGACCTTGCGCTGCAATGCATATTGCAGCGCAAGGTGGGGCGGTCAACGCCTCGTCAAACCTGATGGTCAGACGTTGAAGCGGAAATGCATCACATCGCCGTCTTTAACGATGTATTCCTTGCCTTCCAGGCGCCATTTGCCCGCTTCCTTGGCGCCGCTCTCACCCTTGAACTGGATGAAGTCTTCGTAGGCCACCACTTCGGCGCGGATGAAGCCCTTCTCGAAGTCGGTGTGGATCACTCCAGCAGCCTGCGGCGCAGTAGCGCCGATGCGCACGGTCCAGGCGCGCACTTCCTGCACGCCGGCGGTGAAGTAGGTCTGCAGGTTGAGCAGCTCGTAGCCGGCGCGGATCACACGGTTCAGGCCAGGCTCTTCCAGGCCCAGGGCCTCGAGGAACATGTCCTTCTCTTCGCCGTCGTCGAGCTCGGCGATTTCCGCTTCGATCTTGTTGCACACCGGCACCACCACCGCGCCTTCTTCCTCGGCGATGGCCTTGACCACGTCCAGGTGCGGGTTATTCTCGAAACCGTCTTCGGCGACGTTGGCGATGTACATCACCGGCTTGCTGGTCAGCAGGTGGAAGCCGCGCACCTGGGCCTTCTCGTCGGCGCTCATGCGCTGCATCAGGCTGCGCGCGGGCTTGCCTTCGGTGAAGTGCGGGATGAGCTGTTCGAGGACGGCCTTTTGCGCCAGGGCGTCCTTGTCGCCGCCCTTGGCGTTGCGGGTGACTTTCTGCAGTTGCTTCTCGCAGCTGTCGAGGTCGGCGAAGATCAGCTCCAGGTCGATGATCTCGATGTCGCGCTTGGGGTCGACGCTGTTGGAGACGTGGATCACGTTCTCGTCTTCGAAGCAGCGCACCACGTGGGCGATGGCATCGGTTTCGCGGATGTTGGCCAGGAACTTGTTGCCCAGACCTTCACCTTTCGAGGCACCGGCCACCAGGCCTGCGATGTCGACGAACTCCATGGTGGTGGGCAGGATGCGGTTGGGTTTGACGATTTCGGCCAGAGCCGCCAGGCGCGCGTCGGGCATCGGCACGATGCCGCTGTTGGGCTCGATGGTGCAGAAGGGGAAGTTCTCAGCGGCGATGCCCGATTTGGTCAGCGCGTTGAACAGAGTGGACTTGCCAACGTTGGGCAGACCGACGATGCCGCAATTGAAACCCATGTGAATTCCCCTCTCTAAGGAAGTCAGGCCTTTTGGCCGTGCAGCTCGCGCATCGCCTTGGCGAAGTCGCCAGCGAGGACATCCGGCAGCACGCCGAGGGCGTAATCGATGCTGGTGTCGAGCTTGTCCTGTTCGGCGCGCGGCGCACGACCCAGCACGAAGTTCGAAACCAGCTTGGCGTCGCCCGGGTGGCCAATGCCAAGCCGCAGGCGGTGGAAATCGTTCTGGTTGCCGAGTTGCGCGATGATGTCGCGCAGCCCGTTATGGCCTCCATGGCCGCCGCCGCGCTTGAGCTTGGCAACGCCCGGAGGCAGGTCGAGTTCGTCGTGGGCCACCAGGATCTCTTGCGGCGCGATGCGGAAGAAATTGGCCAAGGCCGCCACGGACTGGCCGCTACGGTTCATGTAGGTGGTGGGGATCAACAGACGAACGTCGCGGCCCTGATGGCTGAATTTTGCCGTCAGGCCGAAATACTTGCGGTCAGCGGTCAAGGAGACGCGCTGGGCGCTGGCGATGCGTTCAACGAAAAGAGCCCCTGCGTTATGCCGGGTCTGTTCGTATTCGGGGCCGGGGTTTCCCAGGCCAACGATCAACTGGATGGCGGTCACGTCAGGGGCTCTTCCTTGGGGCAGTCAGGGTAGGGTGCGCGGCACTTTACCCTGACCTACAGCGGCGCGCGAGTGATTACTCGGCAGCGCCTTCTTCACCTTCTTCTTCAGCGACGATGCGTGGCGCGTGGACGTTGGCAACGGCTTTGTCGTCGCCGTGGGCCAGGGCCACGAACTCGACGCCTTTCGGCGCTTTGAGGTCGGACAGGTGAATGATGGTGCCGATTTCAGCGCCGTTCAGGTCGACTTCGATGAACTCAGGCAGGTCCTTGGCTTCGCAGGACACTTCGATCTCGGTTTCGGTGTGCGAGATCTCGCCGCCGTTCTTGACGGTGGTTTCTTCGTTGACGAAGTGAACCGGAACCTTGGCAGTCAGCTTCTGGCCAGCGACGACGCGAACGAAGTCGGCGTGCATGATGAAGCCTTTGGACGGGTGGCGCTGCATGGCCTTGACGATGACGTTCTGCTTGGCGCCGTCGACGTTCAGTTCCAGCACGTGGCTGAAAGCCGCTTCGTTTTCGAACAGCTTGGCGATTTCCTTGGCCACGATGGTCAGGGATTGCGCTTCTTTATCGCCACCGTAGACAACGGCAGGGATGCTCAGCGAATGACGCAGGCGGCGGCTCGCACCTTTCCCCAGGTCAGTACGCGCTTGGGCGTTCAGGGTGAAATCGTTCATGTTGTTTCTCCAAAGTAGCCTCCCGGCGGCGTTTGCGACCAGCGCCAGTCGGGAAGGGCAAAAAAGCCCCGCCCCAACGACAGGTTGGGGCGGGGCGCTTTTCGTCAGGGTCGGTCCCGCTTAGCGGAACATCGCACTGATCGATTCTTCGTTGCTGATGCGGCGAACCGCCTCAGCCACTACCGGTGCGATATCCAGTTGACGGATACGGTCACAGGCTTGAGCGGCGGCGGACAGCGGGATGGTGTTGGTCACCACCAGCTCGTCCAGGACCGACTTCTCGATGTTCTCGATCGCACGGCCGGAAAGCACAGGGTGGGTGCAATAGGCATAGACCTTTGCGGCACCGTGTTCTTTCAAGGCTTTGGCCGCGTGGCACAGGGTGCCGGCGGTGTCGACCATGTCGTCTACCAGGATGCAGGTGCGCCCTTCGACATCGCCGATGATGTGCATCACTTCGGAGTGGTTGGCCTTTTCGCGGCGTTTGTCGATGATCCCGAGATCGACGCCCAGCGACTTGGCCACGGCACGTGCACGCACGACGCCGCCAATGTCTGGGGAGACGATCATCAGGTTGTCGAAACGCTGGTCTTCGATGTCGTCGACCAGTACGGGCGAGCCGTAGATGTTGTCGACGGGGATATCGAAGAAACCTTGGATCTGGTCAGCGTGCAGGTCGACGGTGAGTACACGGTCGATACCGACGACAGTGAGCATGTCAGCCACCACTTTGGCGCTGATGGCTACACGTGCCGAACGCGGGCGGCGATCTTGGCGGGCGTATCCGAAGTAGGGAATCACGGCGGTGATTCGCGACGCTGAGGAGCGGCGGAAGGCGTCGGCCATCACTACCAGTTCCATCAGATTGTCGTTGGTTGGAGCGCACGTGGGCTGGATGATGAAGACGTCTTTACCGCGAACGTTTTCATTGATCTCAGTGCTGATCTCGCCGTCGGAGAACTTACCGACAGAAACATCACCCAGTGGAATATGCAGCTGACGTACTACACGCCGAGCCAGATCGGGGTTGGCATTCCCCGTGAAGACCATCATCTTGGACACGCGCAGTACCTGAAGGCTGAGGGTAACCTGGATGAGAATAGGAAAATGGCAGGGGCGGCTGGATTCGAACCAACGCATGGCAGGATCAAAACCTGCTGCCTTACCGCTTGGCGACGCCCCTGTATCTGTTGCTGCGAATACGGAGTATTCGACTTCTAGAGCAGACTTTGCAGCTTGCGATGCAACATCGAAACGTTGCTACCTTTAGCGACAAACCCTGTTTGGGTCTCTGAAAGAAGGGCCAGAACTCTATCAGCTTCGGCTTTGCTTGGGAAGGCCCCAAACACGCAACTTCCAGTACCGGTCAATCGAGCTTCCGTGTATTTACCCAATGAAATCAGCGCATTGCGAACTTCTGGATAACGTTGCTCTACTACCGGTTGGCAGTCATTACGACTGTTTCCCTCGGGAACGGGGCGCATCTTAAGGGGGAGGGAATCACGTGTCAACTGTGGATGCGAAAAAATTTCTGCTGTGCTGACAGACACTTGCGGCACCAGCACCACATACCAGGGTTCGGCCGGATCGACCGGCGTCAGCTGCTCGCCCACACCTTCGGCAAAGGCGGCGTGCCCGCGTACGAATACCGGCACGTCGGCGCCCAGGCCAAGGCCCAGGTCGGCCAGTTGGTCATGGTTCCAGCCCAGTTGCCACAGATGGTTCAACCCCTGCAGCGTGGTCGCGGCGTCGGAACTGCCGCCGCCGATGCCGCCGCCCATGGGCAGCACCTTGTCGAGCCGGATGTCGGCGCCCAGGGTGCAACCGGCGCGCTGCTGCAACTGCCGTGCGGCGCGCACGATCAGGTTGCTGTCGTGGGGGACTGCGGCGAGGCTGTCGTGCAAGCGGATCTGGCCGTCCTCGCGCAACGTGAAACGCAACGTGTCGCCATGGTCCAGAAACTGGAACACGGTTTCCAGCAGGTGGTAGCCGTCGTCACGCCGCCCGAGGATGTGCAGGAACAGGTTGAGCTTGGCCGGCGCGGGCAGGGTCAGCATGGCTCAGTGGCCCAGCTGGCGGGGCTGCCAGTCCTTGACCACCAGGGTCACGTCGAGCTTCTCGCCATGCAGCTTGATGCGCTCGGGCAGCCAGTAGCCGTTCTGCTCGGTGTAGCTCAGGTATTCCACCTGCCAGCCGTCCTGGGCCAGGCGCGCCAGGCGGCTGTCGCCGTCGAGGGTGAGCTGGCTCTTGCTGTCCGGTGCCGGCAGGCCGCGGACCCACCACACCAGGTGCGAGACCGGCAGGCGCCAGCCCAGTTGCTCTTCCAGCAACGCTTCTGGGGTGGGTGCCTCGTAACGACCCTGGTTGGCCACTTCCAGCGCCACGGCGCCAGGGCGGCCGGTGAGTCTAGCCGCGCCGCGGCCGAGCGGGCCGGACAGGCGGATGTCGTAGTAGTCCTGGCGCTGCAGCCAGAACAGCGTGCCGCTGCCCGAATCCTGCGGCGCGCGGATGCCGACCTTGCCGTTGATCTGCCAGCCGTCGAGCTCGCTCAGGTGGGCTTTGTGCTGGCGCCATTGTTGCGCGTCGCCCTGGCCCTGCACGGCCTCCTTGGAACCGAAGCCGGCGCAGCCGGCGAGCAGGGCGATCAGGCTGAAGGTGATGCAGTGGCGCAAAAACATGTCTTAAAGAGCCTCGGATCCCGTCAGGCGCCGGATGGTCTGGCGCAGGACGGTGCTGTCGGATGAGTTTTCCAGGCCTTGGTTCCAGACCTGGCGTGCCTCGCGGCGCTTGCCATTGGCCCAGAGCACTTCGCCCAGGTGAGCGGCGACTTCGGGGTCGGACAAACGCTCGTACGCCTTGCGCAGCGCGCGCTCGGCGTCGTCGAGGTTGCCCATGCGGTAATTGACCCAGCCCAGGCTGTCGAGCACGGCCGGGTCTTCGGGGGTGATGCTCAAGGCCTTTTCGATCAGGCGCTTGGCTTCGTCGAAGCGGGTGGTGCGGTCGGCCAGGGTGTAACCCAGTGCGTTCAGCGCCATGGCGTTTTCCGGCTCGCGGGCGAGGATGGCGCGCAGGTCTTTTTCCATTTGCGCCAGGTCGTTGCGCTTTTCCGCGAGCATGGCCCGGCTGTACAACAGGTTGAGGTCGTCGGGGTAGCGCTGGATGGCCTGGTGCAGCACCTGGTCGGCCTGGGCGGTCTTGTCGTTGTTGCTGTAGGCCTCGGACTCGATCAGGTACAGCTGGATGGCGGAGTCCGGCTGCGCTTCGCGGGCTTCGGCGAGCAGGCGCGAGGCCTCACGGGCGCGACCGTTGGCGACCAGGATGTCGGCCTGGCGCAGTTGCGCGGCCAGGTAGTCCGGGCCGGGCGCCACCAGCGCGTACTCGCGCAGCGCGGCTTGCGGGTCGTTGCGCTGTTCGCGGATGCGCCCCAGGTTCAAATGCGCGGCATCGGCGTTGGCGTCGCGCTCGACCAGCTCCTGCAAGTAGCCTTCGGCTTCGTCCCAGTCCTGGTTCTCCAGGCTGACCAGCGCCAGCGAATAGCGCAGGTCGTCGTCTTCGGGGTACTGCTGCACGAGGCTGACGAACTCGGCCTTGGCTTCGGGGATGCGGTCGAGTTCGACCAGGGTGCGCGCGTAGTTGAGGCGCAGACGCTTGTCTTCGGGATTGTCGCGGATCGCATTGCGCAACAGCGGCAGCGCTTCGTCGCCGCGATCGAGGGTTTGCAGCAGACGCGCGCGCAGCAGGATCGGGGCGATCTCGCCGTCCTGGGCCGGGTGCGATTCGAGCAGCTCCAGTGCCTCTTCGCTCTTGCCGTCCTGGTTGAGCAGCAGCGCCTTGCCGAAGATCAACTGGCCGTTGGCCGGATGCTTGTTCAGCAGACGGTCGAAGCTTTGCAGCAGACCGTCGCGGGTGCTCTGGTCGGTTTCGGCCGCCGACAGGGCGAGGAAATCGAAGTGGGTGTCGCCCTTGGCCTGCAAGACCTTTTCCATGGACGCCATCGATTCGTCGTAACGGCCGGCGCGCGCCAATTGGATGGCGGCGGCGCGTTGCGCTTCGAGGTTGTCGGGGTCGTTCTTGGCCCAGAGCAGGGCAGTGTCCAGCGCCGGCTCGTCGGCGCCCAGGTATTCGGCGATGCGGTAGGCCCGCTCCGAGACGGCGGAGTCTTGCGTCTTCTCGGCCTGGTCGACGTAGTTGGCCAAGGCGATGTCGAAGCGGTTGCGCTGCCCGGCGAGTTCGGCCACCAACAGGCTGTAGAGCGTATCGGGCTTGAACGAGCCGTACACCACCGGTTCGGCCGGTGCCTCTTCGGTCGCCTCGTCAGCCGGCGCCTGGGGCGCGCTCTGGTGGGGTGCCAGGTTCTGGCAGCCCTGGAGCAGGGCGAGGGCAAGCAGCAATGCGTAGCGTCTGTTCATAAGGGGCTTAAGAGGGCTAACCGGCGGTCTGGGGATGATGACACAAGCGCCGGGGCAAACCCACCGACGATGGTCTCGGTTTATAGGGACAATAGCGAACGGTGGTTGTTCTGAATCCTGCGAAGTAGGACAATTATCGGCTTCTCGTCACAATCAGCGACCTCGCATGGCCTTTCTTGCACTCGGGATCAATCACAAGACTGCCTCGGTCGACGTACGCGAGCGCGTAGCGTTCACCCCCGAGCAGTTGGTCGATGCCCTGCAGCAGCTCTGTCGCCTGACCGCCAGCCGCGAGGCGGCGATCCTCTCGACCTGCAACCGCAGCGAACTCTACATAGAACAGGACGCCCTGGCGGCCGACAGCGTGCTGCAATGGCTGGCCGACTACCACCGCCTGAGCCTCGACGAGCTGCGCGCCTGCGCCTATGTCCATGAAGAGCACGACGCGGTCAAGCACATGATGCGCGTGGCCTCCGGGCTCGACTCGCTGGTGCTGGGCGAGCCGCAGATACTCGGTCAGATGAAGTCCGCCTACGCCGTGGCGCGCGAGGCCGGCACCGTCGGGCCGTTGCTCGGGCGGCTGTTCCAGGCCACCTTCAGCGCCGCCAAGCAGGTGCGTACCGACACGGCCATCGGCGAAAACCCGGTGTCGGTGGCCTTCGCCGCCGTGAGCCTGGCGCGGCAGATCTTCAGCGACCTGGGCCGCAGCCAGGCGCTGTTGATCGGCGCCGGCGAAACCATCACCCTGGTCGCCCGCCACTTGCACGAGCAGGGCGTGCGGCGCATCGTGGTCGCCAACCGCACCCTGGAGCGCGCGAGCCTCCTGGCCGAGCAGTTCGGCGCCCATGCCGTATTGCTGGCCGATATCCCGCAGGAACTGGCCAACAGCGACATCGTCATCAGCTCCACCGCCAGCCAGTTGCCGATCCTGGGCAAGGGCGCAGTGGAAAGCGCACTGAAGCTGCGCCGGCACAAGCCGATCTTCATGGTCGACATCGCCGTGCCGCGCGACATCGAGCAGGAAGTCGGCGAGCTGGACGACGTCTACCTCTACACCGTCGACGACCTGCACGACGTGGTCGCGGAAAACCTCAAGAGCCGCCAGGGCGCGGCCCAGGCCGCCGAAGAGCTGGTGGCGGTCGGTGCCGAAGATTTCATGGGCCGCTTGCGCGAGCTGGCGGCGGTCGACGTGCTGCGCGCCTACCGGCAGCAGAGCGAGCGCCTGCGCGACGAAGAATTGCAGAAGGCCCAGCGCCTGCTGGCCAATGGCGGCAACCCGGAAGAGGTGCTGGCCCAGTTGGCCCGCGGCTTGACCAACAAACTCCTGCACGCGCCCAGCGTGCAACTGAAAAAGCTCTCTGCCGAAGGCCGCGTCGATGCGCTGGCCATGGCCCAGGAACTCTTCGCCCTCAATGAGGGCTCGACGGACAAACCCCCGCAATGAAAGCGTCGCTGCTCAATAAACTGGACACGCTCCAGGACCGCTTCGAAGAACTCACCGCCTTGCTGGGCGATGGCGAAGTCATCGCCGACCAGACGCGCTTTCGCACCTATTCGCGCGAATATGCCGAAGTCGAGCCGGTGCATGCCGCCTATCAGGCCTGGCGCAAGGTGCAGGACGATCTCGAAGGCGCCCAGGCCCTGCTCAAGGACAGCGACCCCGACCTGCGCGAAATGGCCGTCGAGGAAGTGCGCGATGCCCGCGAGCGGCTGACCGAGCTGGAGTCGCAGTTGCAGCGCATGCTGCTGCCCAAGGACCCCAACGACAACCGCAACGTGTTCCTGGAAATCCGTGCCGGCACCGGCGGCGACGAGGCGGCGATCTTCTCCGGCGACCTGTTCCGCATGTACTCGCGCTATGCCGAGAAGCGCGGCTGGCGCCTTGAGGTGCTGTCCGAGAACGAAGGCGAGCACGGCGGCTACAAGGAAATCATCGCCCGGGTCGAAGGCGACGGCGTGTACGCCAAACTCAAATTCGAATCCGGCGCCCACCGCGTGCAGCGCGTGCCGGAAACCGAGAGCCAGGGGCGCATCCACACCTCGGCCTGCACCGTAGCCGTGCTGCCCGAGCCCGACGAGCAGGCGGCGATCGAGATCAACCCGGCCGACCTGCGGGTCGACACCTACCGCGCCTCGGGCGCGGGCGGCCAGCACATCAACAAGACCGACTCGGCGATCCGCATCACCCACTTGCCCACTGGCATCGTGGTCGAGTGCCAGGAAGAACGTTCCCAGCACAAGAACCGGGCGCGGGCCATGTCCTGGCTGTCGGCCAAACTCAACGACATCCAGACCAGCGCGGCGCAGAACGCCATCGCCAGCGAACGCAAGCTGCTGGTGGGCTCGGGCGACCGCTCCGAGCGCATCCGCACCTACAACTACCCGCAAGGGCGGGTGACCGACCACCGCATCAACCTCACCCTGTACTCGCTGGACGAGATCCTCACCGGCGGCGTGGATGCAGTGATCGAACCGTTGCTCAGCGAATACCAGGCCGACCAGCTGGCCGCCTTGGGGGACTGATGACCATCATCGCCAGCCTGCTGCGCAACGCGCAGTTGTCCGAATCGCCCACTGCGCAACTGGACGCCGAGCTGCTACTCGCCGCCGCCCTGGGGCGAACCCGCAGCTACCTGCGCACCTGGCCCGAGCGCATCGTCGAGCGTGACGCGGCGCAGCGCTTCGAAAGCTATCTGCAGCGCCGTCGCGAGGGCGAGCCGGTGGCGTACATCCTTGGCCAGCAAGGGTTCTGGACCCTGGACCTGGAAGTCGCCCCCGACACCCTGATTCCCCGCCCCGAAACCGAGCTGCTGGTGGAAACGGCACTGGCCGTATTGCCGGGCGGCCCTGCGCAGGTGCTGGACCTGGGCACCGGCACCGGTGCCATCGCTCTGGCCCTGGCCAGCGAGCGTCCGGTCTGGCAACTGACCGCAGTGGACCGCATTGAGGCCGCCGTGGCCCTGGCCGAGCGCAACCGCCAGCGCCTGGGGCTGGGCAACGTGCGGGTGCAACTGAGCCACTGGTTCGAGCAACTGGCCGGGCAGCGCTTCGCCATGATCCTCAGCAATCCGCCCTACATTCGCGAGCAGGACCCACATCTGGTGCGTGGCGACGTGCGTTTCGAGCCCAGCAGCGCCCTGGTGGCCGGCCACGACGGCCTGAGCGACCTGCGCCAGATCATCGAGCAGGCCCCGCAGCACCTGCTGCCTGGCGGCTGGTTGCTGCTCGAGCATGGCTACGACCAGGCCGAGGCGGTCTGCGCACTGTTTGCCGAGCACGGCTTCGTCGACGTCGAAAACCGTATCGACCTGGGTGGACAGCCGCGGATCTCCCTGGGGCGCCTGCCATGTTGAGCGACGAGGAGCTGCTGCGTTACAGCCGCCAGGTACTGCTGTCGCAGGTCGACATCGCCGGCCAGTTGCGCCTCAAGCAGGGCAGGGTGCTACTGGTCGGGTTGGGCGGGTTGGGTTCGCCGGCCGCCTTGTACCTGGCGGCGGCAGGCGTCGGCGAGCTGCACCTGGCCGACTTCGACACCGTCGACCTCACCAACCTGCAACGCCAGGTGCTGCACGACAGCGACAGCGTCGGCCTGAGCAAGGTCGACTCGGCCTCGGCGCGGTTGCAGGCGCTCAATCCGCATGTGCGTCTGGTCGCCCATCGCCAGGCGTTGGACAGCGACAGCCTGGCTGCCGCCGTCGCCGGCGTGGATGTGGTACTCGATTGCTCCGACAACTTCACCACTCGCGAGGCGGTCAACGCGGCTTGCGTCGCAGCCGGCAGACCACTGGTCAGCGGCGCGGCGATTCGTCTGGAAGGGCAGTTATCGGTTTTCGACACCCGGCGCCCCGAAAGCCCCTGCTACCACTGCCTGTACGGGCATGGCAGCGAGGCGGAGCTGACGTGCAGCGAAGCGGGCGTGCTGGGGCCGCTGGTGGGGCTGGTGGGCAGCCTGCAAGCCCTGGAGACGTTGAAGCTGCTGGCCGGCTTCGGCGAGCCGCTGATCGGCCGACTGTTGTTGATCGACGGCTTGGGCACACGCCTACGCGAACTCCGGGTCAAGCGTGACCCCGCCTGTGCGGTGTGTGCCGAGCGCCATGGCTGAGCGCGCCGCGCCGGTGGGCGTGATGGATTCGGGGGTCGGCGGGCTGTCGGTGTTGCGCGAGATTCAGCACTTGTTGCCGCAAGAATCGCTGCTCTACGTCGCCGACTGTGGGCATGTGCCTTACGGCGAAAAATCAGCCGATTACATTCGCGAGCGCTGCCGGCACATTGCTGGCTTCTTTCGCGAACAGGGCGCCAAGGCCATGGTTCTGGCTTGCAACACCGCAACCGTGGCGGCGGTCGCCGACCTGCGCGGCCTTTACCCGGATTGGCCGCTGGTCGGCATGGAGCCGGCGGTCAAGCCGGCGGCAGCGGCCACACGCTCGGGCGTGGTCGGCGTGTTGGCGACCACCGGTACGTTGCAAAGCGCCAAGTTTGCCGCCTTGCTCGACCGCTTCGCCGGCGACGTGCGGGTCGTCACGCAACCTTGTCCGGGGTTGGTGGAATGCATCGAGTCGGGTGACCTGCACAGCCCGCATTTGTGCCAGCTGTTGACAGGTTTCGTCGAGCCGCTTCTGGCTGCCGGGTGCGACACCTTGATCCTCGGCTGTACCCACTATCCTTTCCTACGTCCGCTGTTGGCCACCCTGGTGCCGAGCGAGATCGCCATCATCGATACGGGCGCGGCCGTCGCACGGCAACTGCAGCGCCTGTTGCGCGAGCGCGAGCTATTGGCCAGCGGGCCAGCCCGGGAAACCGCTTTCTGGACCAGCGCCGAGCCTCAGGTGTTCGGCGCTATCCTTCCGTTGCTTTGGGATGGTGCTGGCTGTGTGCAACGTTTCGCACTGTAAGAAACATTGCTTGCTGTGGCCCTAGAACGACTTCAAGGGCCACAGCGTTCGCAACCCAAGGGCTTCAAAAACGATCTCTTCTTCACGGTCGGGCAGCCTTGCCAGGATCTCGGCCGCAGCGCTCTGGGCCGTCCAGTGCTCTGGAATTTTGGGTACGGAATGCTTTGAGGGCGGCGCATAGGGCGTGATGACGGTCAGATCGATACCTGATGCCTTGAGCTGGGCGCGTTTTGTCCGCAAGCGCTCTGGCAGACTGGTCGCGGCGCTTGCGGGAAAACTGGGATCGGACAGTTTCGCAGCGGTGTAGAGGTTGAGGATCACCGCGACGTGCGGGCGCCGAGCTTCGATCAAAAGCGGTAGCGCAGCGTCCAGATAGCGCTCCACAGCCTCGGTATTGGTTTTGATCAGCGCCTGCAGGAGCTGACTCTCGGTAATGTCGGCAGGCAAATAGTCACAGGTGCCGGCGTTGATGATCAGCGTATCCAGAGCGCCCCACTCGAGCTTCAAGCGATCGGCTTGTTGCTGGGTACTGCCGTCGAGTGCCGATAGATGCCTGCCATGGCGCCTGGCCATGGCATGGAATTGCAGATTGTTGCGTCCACTGGCCGCAACGCGCACACGTTGCTCGACCAGTTGTTCGATCAGGGCCGCGCCCAGCCCATTAGTGCTGGCCGTGACCCAAAAACTCTGTGAATCGTCCACGTTCCTGCCCCCTTTGTACTGTCAACGGGGGAGGCTTTTGAACGCCTCCAGCGCGCGTTGACGACTGCTGTCGAGACTGACTATAGGCTTTGTATACGTGTTTGTAGCAAGTCGTGTCTTCGATTTTGCGGGGAAGTGAACGCTTTTTTTGTCCAGTTGGTCGAGCTCGGGCAGCCAGTGGACGATGAAGCGCCCGTCCGGATCGAACCGCTGGGACTGCGTGACCGGGTTGAAAATACGGAAATACGGCACCGAATCCGTACCCGTGGAGGCACTCCATTGCCAACCCCCGTTGTTCGCCGCCAGGTCGCCGTCGATCAGGTGGCGCATGAAGTGGCGCTCGCCTTCGCGCCAGTCGATCAACAGGTTCTTGCTCAGGAACATGGCCGTCACCATGCGCAGGCGATTGTGCATCCAACCCGTTTCGAGCAGTTGGCGCATGGCGGCATCGATCAAAGGAAAGCCGGTACGCCCTTCCTGCCAGGCGCGTAATTCCTCCGGCGCCTTGCGCCAGGGCAGCGCTTCGGTGTGCGAGCGGAACGCGCGGTGCATCGACACCTGTGGATAACCCACCAGAATGTGCTTGTAGAATTCGCGCCAGATCAACTCGCCGATCCAGGTCTGCACGCCGCGGTTGCCGCTGTCCAGCTCACCCTGGTTGCACGCCAGCGCAGCGTGCAGGCATTGGCGCGGTGAAATCACGCCAGCCGCCAGGTAGGCCGATAGCTGGCTGGTGCCGGGACGGGCGGGTAGGTCGCGGGCGACATCGTAGTCTTCGATGGCTTCGTCGACGAAGCGCTGCAGTCGCGCTTGGGCCTCGGCTTCGCCGGCTGGCCATTGCTTGCGCAGGTTGTCGCTCGGCTGATCGAACCCCTCTACCTGGCGTGGGATGGAATCGCTGTGGATCGACAGCGGCGCTTGCGCCTTGATCGAGCCGGCGCTGTCGGGGGCGCCGACATGCAGACGCTCCATGCACACCTTCTTGAACTGCCCGAACACCTGGAAGTAGCCGCCGCTACGGGTCAGGACGCTGCCGGGTTTGAACAGCAACTGGTCGAGATAGCCGTGTGCGCCAATGCCCTGGGCCTCCAGGGCTTGGCGCACTTCGTCGTCACGGCGTTGCTCGTTGACGCCGTATTCGTCGTTCCAATGGACCGCTTCGATCTTGTGCTGCTGGCAAAGATGCAGCACGGCCTTGGGTACCTGTGCCCAGGTGTCGCAAGTGCGTATCAGCAGCGGGATGCGCAAACCATCCAGTTGCTTGCGTAATTCACGCAAGTTGCGCAACCAGAAATCGACCTTGCAGGGTGCTTCGTCATGCTGCTGCCATTGCTTGGGGCTGACGATCCACAGGGCCAGCGTAGGGCCTCGTTCGCAGGCGGCTGCCAGCGCGGTATTGTCGGTGACGCGCAGATCGCTGCGCAGCCAGATCAACTGCATGAAGACTCTCCAACGGCCCGGATAAGGTAATGCGCCTCACTCACTGGGCGCGCAGACGCTGGAACTCGCGTAGCGCGTGTGGTGGGCTGTCGAACAGGTGCAGGTTGGCAAGCGCCAATGCCCGCAATTCGGCTTCGTGAATGCTGGCCGCCAGCCCGCCGAGCAACACCGGCTGGGTCGTCTCTTGCAAGGCTTTGAGCAGTACGGCGCGTTCGAGTTGGGCGCCGACGCACAGCACTACCGTGCTCGGATTCAACTGCACGATGGCATTGCGCAGCTGCCCCAGACCGATGGGTTGCTCCAGCACCACGACAGGCTGCCCGGTGCTGCTGAACAGCCAGGCGCACAGCCACACATCGGCGCTGAAGGTGCTTTCATCCTCCTGCACGATCAGCGCGGGCGGGCCGTCGAGGAGTTGGTTGTCGTGGTAGACCCGCGCGCCCAGCTTGCTGCGCAGCCAAGTGTGGAAGAAGGCTTGCTCCAGGCGCGCATTGAATCCGCTGCGCCAGCGCTCTGCCAACTGTGCCATCAGCGGCAACAGCAGGTGTTCGCACAGCGTTACCGAGGGGTAGAGCGCCATGACCTGGTTGAAATGGTGGTCGAGGCTACGTGAAGACAGATGGGTGATGGCGTCGGCCAACTGCTGGCAGCGGACCTGCCAATCGCCTTGCGGGGCGACGCTGGGTTGGCGATCCAGCAGCTCGCGCACTTGGCCGACCGACGCGCCGCGCGCCAGCCAGTGCAGGATGTCTTGCACGCGTTGGACCTGGTCAGGACCATAGAGCCGGTGGCCCTTCGGGGTGCGGTGTGGCACCAGCAAGCCATGGCGGCGTTCCCACGCCCGCAGGGTGACCGGATTGACCCCGGTCAGACGTGCCACATCGCGTATGGGCATCAGGTGTTCAGAGTGCATTGCGCAGCCCAAGCTTGGCCGGGTGCGGGTGCAGGTAGGCCTGCTGCATCAGGTAGGGGTCGGGATGGTTGCGCAGGTGGTGCTTGAACAGCGTCAGTGGCACCACCAGCGGCACGCTGCCATTGTGGTACTGCTCGATCAGTTGCTGCAGCTCCTGGCGGTCGTCGCTGTCGAGCGCATCGCGCAGGTAGCCGGTCATGTGCTGCAACACGTTGCAATGCGTGCCGCGGTTGGCGCAACGGCGCAGGGCCTGCATGAGGCGGCTGAAATAGCGTGCGCCTACTTCGTTGGGGTCGTCGTCACGCTTGAGCGTGCCGAGCAGCCGCCCGATGTCGCGGTAGGCCTGTGGGTTGTTGGCCATCAGCAGGTACTTGTAACGCGAGTGGAAGGCGATGATGCCGCCACGGGTCAAGCCTTGGGCCAACAGAGCTTGCCAATCGATGTAGGCGTACACGCGGCTGATGAAGTTCTCGCGCAGCACCGGATCGTGCAAGCGGCCTTCCTCTTCCACGGGCAGATCGGGGCGCTGCGCAGTGAAGGCTTCGGCGAAGGCTCCACGGCCTCCTTTGAGCGCCGGACGTCCGCCGCTCTGGTAGACCTTGACCCGCTCCAGCCCGCAGGATGGCGATTTTTGCATGAACACATAGCCACAGAGGTCGTCGAGGTGCTTGGCCATGTAGTTGCCGTATTCGCGCAAGGGCGCGGAGAAATCCTGGCTGGCGTCACGGGTGCCGACCACTTGCGGATGGTCCGGATCGCCGATCAGGCGGATGGGCTCACGCGGGATGCCCAGGCCGATGGCCACTTCCGGGCAGACCGGCACCCAGTCGAACTGCTCGTCGAACAGCTTGTTGCACAACGAAGACGCTTTGTGGCCGCCGTTGTAGCGCACGTTGTCGCCGACCAGGCACGCGCTGATGCCGATGCGGAACTTGCCAGTTGGAGAAGTCCCCCTCATTACTGCCTCCGGATTCTTGTACAAGGTAGAAAACTTATACAAGTAATACCCATGATCGCCAGCAGTCGTTCAATAAAAAGGCTTTCCGCCGATCAGTCCAAGTGTTCCAGCAGCCTACGTGCCGCTTCCTGGCCGCTCAGCCAGGCACCCTCCACACGTCCTGACAAACACCAGTCGCCGCAGGCATACAGGCCTTGGTCGGGATCGCCCAACGCCCCCCACTCGTGATTGCCGGCAGGGCGCGCGTACAACCAGCGGTGCGCCAGCGCGAAGCTAGGCACCGGTACCACGCAGCCGACCAGCTCGGCGAACGCGCCGCTGAGCTGCTCGATCGCCTGGTCTTTGCTCAGGTCGATGTGCTGCTTGCTCCAGTGCGCACTGGCATGCAGCACCCACGTGTCCGGTTGGCCGTCGCGGCCGGGCTTGCTGGGGTTGCGCGCCAGCCAATCGATCGGGTTGTCCTGCACGAAACAGCCTTGCATGGGCGTTGCCAAAGGTTCGGCGAAGCCCACGGCAACGGCCCAGGTCGGCTCCATCTGCACACCGGCAGCGATGCCTGCGAGCTTGGGCACGGCGGCCAGCAGCGGCATGGCCTGAGGTGCGGGCACGGCGATCACCACACGTTCGTAAGGGCCGTGGGTGACGCCTTGGGCGTCCTGTAGGTGCCAATAGTCGACGCCTCGAAACACTTCGGTGATGCGGCACTCGAACGTCACCGTCATGCCGTCCAACAGCCCACGGGTGATGGCGCTCATGCGCGGCACACCGACCCAGCGGGTCTGCTCGTCGGGCGAGGGCGTCAGTTGGCCGTCGCGGGCGTTGTACAACTGCGGCTGCCACTGCGCGGCCCAGCCTGCCGCCACCCATTGCCGTACTTGTTCGACGAAGCGTCGGTCGCGCGCGGTGAAGTATTGCGCGCCCAAATCGAGCGAGCCGGCTTCGCTGGCCTTGCTGGCCATGCGTCCGCCGCTGCCGCGACCCTTGTCGAACAGATGCACGGTCTGCCCGGCCGCTTGCAACGCCTGGGCGGCCGACAAGCCGGCGATGCCGGCACCGATGATGGCAATGGGTACAGTCATGATGGCCTCTTGTTGAACCCTGCTTGGGTCAGCCTACGCCGCTGGGCTAACCTGTACAATGCCTTGAACTTGTATAAGGTTATACCGCCATACATTTCAGCCTGACCGATCAATCAGTAAGCGTTGGGTCAAACGAGCATGGTGGTCTTGAGCATGGACCACAGCTGTACAACACGAGGACACTGCGATGCATATCCTACTGACCGGCGGTACGGGGCTGATTGGTCGACACCTTTGCCGTCTCTGGAGCGCTCAGGGCCATCGCCTGACGGTCTGGAGCCGCTCGCCGCAGCAAGTGGAAAAACGCTGCGGGCCCGGCGTGCGTGGCGTCGCCCGGCTGGAGGACATCGCCGACGACGAGCCACTGGATGTGGTGGTCAACCTGGCGGGCGCACCGATCGCCAGCCGCCCCTGGACCAGCATGCGGCGGGTGGAGCTTTGGAACAGCCGCATCACCCTGACCGAACAGTTGCTGCGCTGGCTCGAGGGCCGGACGCAGCGCCCCGAAGTGTTGGTCTCAGGGTCGGCGGTCGGCTGGTACGGCGATGGGGGCGAGCGCGAGTTGACCGAGGCCTCGGCACCGGTCAAATCCGACTTCGCCAGCCAACTCTGCGTCGCCTGGGAAGAAACCGCTTCACGCGCCCAAGGTTTTGGCATGCGCGTGGTGCTGGTGCGTACCGGCCTGGTGTTGGCCAGCGACGGCGGTCTACTGGCGCGCCTGCGCTTGCCGTTCAAGCTGGGCCTGGGCGGGCCGATCGGCAACGGTCGGCAGTGGATGCCATGGGTGCACGTGGACGATTACGTGGCACTGATCAATTTCCTAGTGCGAAACCGCGACGCCAGTGGTCCGTATAATGCCTGCGCGCCAGAACCTGCACGCAACCGCGACTTCAGCCAGTGCTTGGGGCGTGCATTGCACCGGCCAGCCTTCATGCCGCTGCCGGCCCCATTGCTCAAGCTGGGCCTGGGCGAATTGTCGATACTGCTGCTGGGCGGCCAGCGCGCCTATCCGGCGCGGCTGCTGGAAGCAGGTTTCAGTTTCAGCTACACCGATCTGCAACCGGCCCTGGACGACCTGTCCAAGGCTCTCTGACATTTAGGATGCTGCATGACCGATCACGCCTTGCTGCTGGTCAACCTGGGCTCTCCAGCCTCGCCCTCGGTGGCCGATGTCCGCCGTTACCTTGACCAGTTCCTCATGGACCCTTACGTGGTCGATCTGCCCTGGCCGCTGCGCCGCCTGCTGGTGTCGCTGATCCTGATCAAGCGACCGGAGCAATCGGCGCACGCCTACGGCTCGATCTGGTGGGACGAAGGTTCGCCACTGGTGGTGCTGACCCGCCGCTTGCAGACTGCAATCAGGCCATATTGGCCCCACGGCCCTGTGGAAATCGCCATGCGCTATGGCCAACCGGCACTGCCCGAGGTACTGGCGCGTCTGGCCGCGCAAGGCGTGCGGCAGGTCACTTTGGCGCCGCTGTATCCGCAGTTCGCCGACAGCACCGTCACCACCGTCATCGAACTGGCCAAGCAGACCATCGACGAGCACAAGCTGCCGCTGCAAATGCGCGTGCTGACGCCGTTCTATGACGATCCGAGCTACATCGAGGCCCTGGCCGACAGTGCCAGACCTTACCTCGACCAGGGGTACGACCACCTGTTGCTGAGCTTCCATGGTCTGCCCGAACGCCACTTGAAGAAACTCTTCCCCAAAGGCACCCGGCACGATCTGCGCGCCGCGCAGTGCTGCGTCGGTGCCAGCCCCGAAGTGCGCGCGGTGTGCTACCGCGGTCAATGCCTGGCCACCGCCGCTGCCGTGGCCAAGCAGTTGGGCATCGCCGACGGCAAATGGTCGGTGTCGTTCCAGTCGCGCCTGGGCCGCGACAAGTGGATCGAGCCGTATACGGAAAACCGCCTGGACGAGCTGGGCAAGGCCGGGGTGAAGAAACTGCTGGTCATGTGCCCGGCCTTCGTCGCCGACTGCATCGAAACCCTCGAAGAGATCGGCATGCGCGGCAGCGAGCAGTTCGTCGAAGCCGGCGGGCAGGAGCTGGTGCTGGTGCCGTGCCTGAACGATGACGCGCACTGGGCGCAGGTATTGGCGGGGCTCTGCGAGCGGGCCTGAGCCCAGAAACGTCGAACCGGCCTGGAGAGGCCGGTTCGGGTGGGAGTTGCCTTCCGATCAGGGCAGTTGGTCGTCCAGCGTCTTGTTCTTCCAGCCGTCGTTGCCCGGCAGGATGAGGTTCAGCGCAATGGCCACCACCGCGCACAGCGCGATGCCCTTCAAACCCCAATCGTCCGGACCGTCGCCGCTGCCGATCAGCACGCCGCCGATGCCGAACACCAGGGTCACCGAGACGATCACCAGGTTGCGCGCCTCGGCCAGGTCGATCTTGTGCCGGATCAGGGTGTTCATCCCCACTGCGGCGATCGAGCCGAACAGCAGGCACAAAATGCCGCCCATGACCGGCACAGGAATACTCTGCAACAGCGCACCGAACTTGCCGATGAAGGCCAGGGTGATGGCGAACACCGCCGCCCAGGTCATGATCTTCGGGTTGTAGTTCTTGGTCAGCATCACCGCGCCGGTCACTTCGGCATAGGTGGTGTTGGGCGGGCCGCCGAACAGGCCGGCAGCCGTGGTGGCCAGGCCGTCGCCGAGCAGCGTGCGGTGCAGGCCGGGTTTTTTCAGGTAGTCGCGGCCGGTCACGCTGCCCACTGCGATCACGCCACCGATGTGCTCGATGGCCGGCGCCAACGCGACCGGCACGATGAACAGGATCGCCTGCCAGTTGAAGGCCGGCGCGGTGAAGTTGGGCAGCTCCAACCAAGGTGCGGCGGCGATCTTGGCGGTATCGACCACACCGAAGGCGAACGCCAACGCAAAGCCCACCAGCACCCCGGAGATGATCGGCACCAGGCGGAACATGCCCTTGCCGAACACCGCCACCAGCAAGGTGGTGAGCAGGGCCGGCATGGAGATCAACATGGCTGTCTGGTACGGCATCAGCGCCGTGCCGTCACTGTTCTTGCCCATCGCCATGTTGGCGGCGATCGGCGCCATGGCTAGACCGATGGAGATGATCACTGGGCCGATCACCACCGGCGGCAGCAGGCGGTCGATGAAACCGGTGCCTTTGATCTTCACCATCAGGCCCATGAAGGTGTAGACGAAGCCGGCCGCCATCACGCCGCCCATGGTTTCGGCCAGGCCGAACTGCCCCTTGGCGAGAATGATCGGCGTGATGAAGGCGAAGCTCGATGCCAGGAACACCGGCACCTGACGCCCGGTGACCAGCTGGAACAGCAGCGTGCCGATGCCTGCCGTGAACAACGCGACGTTGGGGTCCAGGCCGGTGATCAGCGGCATCAGCACCAGCGCGCCGAAGGCCACGAAGAGCATCTGCGCGCCCGAAACGACCTGGCGCCAGAGCGGGTCGTCGAAGCCGTCCTGCATGGTCAGGCGTCCTTCTGCTTGGTGCCGAAGATCTTGTCACCGGCATCGCCCAGACCCGGCACGATGTAGGAGTCTTCGTTCAAACCCTGGTCGATCGAGGCGGTGAAGATGCGCACGTCCGGGTGGGCCTTTTCGACCGTGGCGATGCCTTCCGGGGCGGCCACCAGCACCATGGCGCGGATGTCCCGGCAGCCGGCGCGTTTGAGCAGGTCGATGGTCGCGACCATGGAATTGCCGGTGGCCAGCATCGGGTCGATGATCAGGGCCAGGCGCTGGTTGATCTCCGGCGCGAGCTTTTCCAGGTAGGTGTGGGCTTGCAGGGTTTCTTCGTTGCGTGCCACGCCTACGGCACTGACCTTGGCGCCCGGAATCAGGCTGAGCACGCCATCGAGCATGCCGATGCCGGCGCGCAGGATGGGCACGACGGTGATCTTCTTGCCGGCGATCTTCTCGACTGGCACCTTGCCGCACCAGCCGTCGATTTCGTAGGTTTCCAGGGCCAGGTCCTGGGTGGCTTCATAGGTCAGCAGCGCGCCGACTTCCTGGGCGAGTTCGCGAAAATTCTTGGTGCTGATGTCGGCGCGGCGCATGAGGCCGAGCTTATGGCGGATCAGCGGATGGCGGATCTCACGAGTGGGCATAAAGGAGGGCTCCGGAAGGCGGGCAAAAAAACCGCGCTAGATTAATCTATTCAGCTCGGCATGTCGTCCAGTCATTGTGGACGTTAGTGCAGATTCGCTTGATCTGCGGCGAACGGATGCGTACCTTTGCCCGCTTTTCCATTTCCAAGCCCCTGGAGCGCGCCATGTCCGCTGATCTCGAGCATATCCGTCAAGTCATGCACGAGGCTGACTGCCTGTACACCGAAGCCGAAGTGGAAGCCGCCATCGCCAAGGTCGGCGAGCACATCTCCCGCGAACTGCACGACAAGAACCCCGTCGTGTTCTGCGTGATGAACGGCGGCCTGATCTTCGCCGGCAAACTGCTCACGCACTTGCAGTTCCCGCTCGAAGCCTCGTACCTGCACGCCACCCGCTACCGCAACCAGACCAGCGGCGGCGAGCTGTTCTGGAAAGCCAAACCGGAAGTCTCGTTCATCGACCGCGACGTGCTGATCGTCGACGACATCCTCGACGAGGGCCATACCCTGGGCGCCATCGTCGACTTCTGCAAGCATGCCGGCGCCCGTGCCGTGCACACCGCGGTGTTGATCGACAAGGACCACGACCGCAAGGCGCGCCCCGAGCTCAAGGCCAACTTCGTCGGCTTGCCGTGCATCGACCGCTACATCTTCGGTTACGGCATGGACTACAAGGGCTACTGGCGCAACGCCAATGGCATCTTTGCCGTCAAAGGGATGTGATCCTGCGCCAGCCCGGCTTCATCGGACGATCCTCGTTCGCCGGGCTGGTACCCTAGACCCGTTTCGATTCGCATGCGATGGGGTGTGCTAGGCTGCCGGCTCATGCCAAGGAGCCTCCCCATGCGCGCACTCGTTCCGCTGCTGCTGGCCGTCAGCCTGCCGTTATCCGCCGCGCCCCTGCACAGCCAGTTCCTGCCCCCGGACGACCAGTCCCTGCGTCAGCAGGCGCCCAACGCCCAGCAGTTGCTGCAAGTCACCGACTATACGGTGGTGGTTGGGGCCCAGCGGCAGTCCGACCAGCAGCCGATTCCCATCACTTCCAGTCTGCAGATCGCGCTCAAGGGCAAGCCGCTGAACAAGGGCGCCACCCTGGGCCAGGTGCTGCTGACCTTCGATGCCGAAGGCGGCAAGAGCCTGAAAAAGCCGGTCTACGATCCAGACTCGCGGCGCTTGACCTTGACCTACCCGGTCAGCGACTACCGGGTGATCATGGACCTGCTGCGCAACGACACCGTCTACGTGCAGTTCCTCACCTACGACAATGGCCACATCTGGGCCGACCTGCACACCGGCACGGTACGTACGCGTTGAGGGCGATCGGCACGGGAGGGTACACTGCGGCGCTTTGACGTTCTGTGACCGAATTCAGCCGGAGCCTTTGATGCGTAAAGACAAGAAGCAGGTAATTGGTGATGAGATCAGCGATGACTACATCAAGGCCTTTTTGCAGTTCGAGCCTGCCGATGGCGTGACTTCGCCTTCGCTGCACAAGCTGATCAAGGCCTACCGCGGCCTGCGTATCGACGACTTCGAGCGTTTCGTCGGCTTCTTCGTCGAAGCCGGGTTCGATCTGGACGGCAAGGACGCGCAGGGCAAGACCTTCGCCGAGCAGATCGCCGACCAGCGCACGGCGCCCGAATACATCGAGATCATCGACAAGGCCCGGCGCTGAAGTTTCGCGGCTACAAAAGCAGCACTAAAAAAAACGCCCCGAAGGGCGTTTTTTCATGCAGGCGGATCAGGCGTAGTCCTGTGCCGGGTGCGTCTCCACCATGTGCAGCGTGGCATCGTTGTCGGCACTGATGCGCTGGTATAGCGCGGCATCGGTGGCCAACGCTTTCTCGCGGGCCGGGAAGATCGCCTGCAGCTTGGCCGCCCAGGCACCCTTGGCCTGGTCGGGGAAGCAGCGCTCGATCAGCTCGAGCATGATCGACACCGTCACCGAAGCGCCAGGCGAGGCGCCGAGCAGGGCCGCCAGGCTGCCGTCCTGGGCTGCC
Organism: Pseudomonas sp. UBA6562; assembly: GCF_002434265.1. Taxonomy (GTDB): domain Bacteria; phylum Pseudomonadota; class Gammaproteobacteria; order Pseudomonadales; family Pseudomonadaceae; genus Aquipseudomonas. The sequence continues at coordinate 176,218 of NZ_DJJS01000005.1, forward strand.
ACCAATTCGGTACCGAATTGCAGCACGCCGCCTTTTTTCGGATCTTTCTTGATGATCTGCACGCGCTGACCGGCCACTTCCAGGCGCCAGTCTTCGGCCTTGGCCTCGGGATAGAAGCGGCGCAGCGAGTCCAGACGCTGCTCCATCGACTGCATCACTTCGCTGACCAGGTATTTGGTCAGGTCCATGTTGTCGCGGGCCACGGCGAGCATCGGGCCGATGTTGCCCATGCGCACCGAGAAAGGCAGGTCGGTGAACGAGCCGTGCTTGAGGAACTTGGTGGTGAAGCCGGCATAGGGGCCGAACAGCAGCGAAGTCTTGCCGTCCACGACGCGGGTGTCGAGGTGCGGCACCGACATCGGCGGCGCACCGACCGCAGCCTGGCTGTAGACCTTGGCCTGGTGCTGGCGAACGATCTCCTGGTTGTCGCAGCGCAGCCACTGGCCGCTGACGGGGAAGCCGCCGTAACCCTTGCTTTCCGGGATGCCTGAGGCCTGCAACAGCGGCAGCGCCGCGCCACCGGCACCGAGGAACACGAAACGGGCGTCGACCTCGCGGCTACCGCCGCCGTTGACGTCCTTGACGGTCACGGTCCAGCCGCTGCCGTTGCGCCGCAGGCCGGTCACCTTCTTGCTGTACTTGACCTGCGCGTCCTGGGTCTGGCCCAAGTGCTTGAGCAACTGGTTGGTCAGGGCGCCGAAATTGACGTCGGTGCCTTTCATGACGCGGGTGGCGGCGATGTGCTGGTCGACCGGACGGCCTGGCATCATCAGTGGCATCCACTGCTGCATCACGGCCTTGTCTTCGGTGTATTCCATCTCGGCGAAGGCGTGGTGCTGCTTGAGCAGCTCGAAGCGCTTCTTGAGGAAGGCGATGCCCTTGTCACCTTCGACGTAGCTCAGGTGCGGGATCGGGTTGATGAAGTCGCGGGGTGCGCCGAGGCTGCCGTTCTTGATCAGGTACGACCAGAACTGCCGCGAGACCTCGAACTGCGTGTTGATATGCACGGCTTTCTTGATGTCGATGCTGCCATCGGCCGCTTGCGGGGTGTAGTTCAGCTCGCACAGGCCCGCGTGGCCGGTGCCTGCGTTGTTCCAAGGGTTGGAGCTTTCCGCGGCCCCCGAGTCCATGGCTTCGACCACTTCCAGCTTGAGGGTGGGGTCGAGCTCCTTGAGCAGTACGGCCAGGGTGGCACTCATGATGCCCGCGCCTACCAGTACCACATCAACCGATTCGTTCTGCGCCATTAACGCGTCTCCACAATCTACAGCACCTAATTGACAGCACAGGATTCCCGGGATGCCAGGATCGCCATGTCCGACGTTTCGCAGTTCTTGCAATGCTCGCCGACACCGCCAATAAGCCCTTACGTTCGTCTATTGAACGCTTTTTGCCCTGCCTGCGGCAATTCGACTTATGGTCAAGGTGCCCTGCGTGCGTTATGCACCGGCCTCGACGCCCACCTTCGATGGGCACGTCGGCCGCCTGTTCGGCGCTGCTGGAGACGCTTCTACCGCGTGTACACATGCCAGACTGTTCATTGCTCGCCACACTCTTGTGAAGTAGTGAATAACCCGTTTTTCACGTCCTTTTGGAAACGTGAACCTCAAAAGGCGAGCTGCGCGCTGGCAACCCGCAGGTCCATGTGCGGCCGCGTCCGAAAGATTGCAGACGACAGCCACCCTGGCCTGAGTGGAAGGCTCTCTGTGGGCGAGGCGGTGTAGGTGCCGAGGTCAAACGGCGGATGCGGGGGCCCGATCAGGAGACGTCCTTATAATCGGGGCCAGATTATAGCCAGGTCGTGGGCAGAAAAGTCGCCCGAAAGGGATTTTATTGCGACGTTTGTCAGGCGGGGAGACTGCGTGGCTGCCAATGCCCATGTGCGCTGCGGCAAACCCTGGCGCTCTGCGGCAAGGGTTGCCCGAGCCAAGGCAGGTGCATTTCCACGATCTCCACCCACGTGCCGGTTTCAGGGCGGGCGCTGCAGTGTTTGAAGGCCAGGCAGCGACCTTGACCGTCGAGACGAACGTAGGTGCGGCGACGTGGGCGTGCGAACAGCAGGTTCCAGAGCGAGGTCATGGCAGCGATTCCTGTCGGGGGTGGCTGCAAGCGAGGTTAGCCACGGCCGGTTAAAGCATTGTGACAAGTGCGTCGGGCCAATGGCTGGCCGCCCGGGGCGTGCGTATACTGTCGCCCTTTGCGGCCTTTTCTGGAGAAACGCGCATGTTGCAACGTCTGTTGTTCGGTTTGATCGCGGTAGCCGGCCTCGGCCTGGCCGGATGTGCCCACAGCCCGCAGCAACTCAGCCCGCAGCCCAAGATCACCGCTGCGTTGGCGCCTGTCGGGCATGGCCAACCGGTGGTGGTGAGGGTGGTCGACGGCCGACCCTCGCCATCGCTCGGCACGCGCGGTGGCATGTACCCGGAAACCAGCACCATCAGCGTCAGCGGCAACGACGTGCTGCCCAAGCTGCAAGCCCAGGCCGAAGCGGCCGTGCGCCTGCTGGGCTTCACACCCAGCGCCGGCACGTCCAACGCGCCCAAGCTGACCGTGACCCTGGCCGAACTCAAGTACCAGTCGCCCAAGGACAAGATGTACGTGACCGAAGCCACCATCGGCGCCACCTTCCGTGCCGACGTGGTCAACGGTGGCCGCAACTACAGCGGTCGCTACGGCGCTTCGCTGGACCAGCGTTTCGGCATGGCGCCGAACCAGGACACCAACAACAAACTGGTCGGCGATGTGCTCAGCGATGCGCTGACGCGCCTGTTCAAGGACCAGACAATCGGCCAGATGCTGGCCCAGTAAGCCCGCCCGGCTGCATGAAAAAGCCCGCGATCGCGGGCTTTTTCGTGGCTGCGGTTCAGGCCGCCTGCACGTGCAGGTCCAGCACGCTGATGCCGGTCAGCAGGTCCACGTCGGGCAGGTCCTGGTGGCTATGGCCGCCCAGGGCGCAATACACCAGCCACTGGCGGTCCTGGACATTGATGGCGAAGCCGTCGATCAGTGCCTGTTGTTCGTCGCTCTGGGCGATCAGGTAGAGGCGGTCCTGGTTCTGGGCGTGCAGCATGGTCACACTCCGTCGTGAGAAGGCCGATAGGGTGGCCTCTCTCCATGACGAGCGTGTGACATCGAAATTCAAGCCCCCGGTCGTCTTGACCGGAGGAGCCGGAGAGTCAGCTGGTCAAGGCGTCCTGCCGCTTGACCTGGTACTGGTTGCGCACGGGCGTGGCGTATTGCAGCACCAGGTAAGGCCGCTGCTCGACCGGGCAGGCGTCCAGACGCGTTTGCCACTGGGCCTTGGCCTTCTCCAGCTCATCGGCCGGAAACACCTGCTCGGCGCTGGGCACCTGCAGGGCGTCGTCCTTGTCGGCCCACATGGCATAGGCCAGGTAGTGCACCGGAAACAGGCGATAACCGCCGAGAATCTCCCGGTCGATGGCCTGGGCCAGTTGCTTGGTGTCTTCGTGGTAGGCGGTGACCGGCGGCGCGAAGTGGATGTGCACCCGGCCTTTGTAGCCGGTGATGCCCAGGCCGATGCTGTTGTCGTCTTCGCCTGGCGTCTTGGTGTAGCTGCCGGTCGTCGCGCGGATGTACAGCTCGCGTGCCTTCGCTAGGTCACAAGGGTCGTATTCGTAGCTGATCGACACGGGAATCAGGTTCAGGCTCTGGATCACGGCGCCGAAGGGTTCGTCCTTGCGGCTCATGTGGAACATCTTGAGGATCGCCGAATCGGTACGGTCGTCGCCGTCCTTGGCCCGGCCTTCGGCCTGGGCGATCCAGATCGAAGCGCCGTCGTTGCGGATCGAGTGGTTGATGTAGGCCGATAGCAACTGGAACGCTGCGAGCTTTTCCCGGCGCCCGCTCAGCGAGCGGTGCACGATGAAGCTCTTGTTCAGGCGCATCATGTCGCTGACGAAGGGCCGCTGCAGCAGGTTGTCGCCGATGGCGATGCGCGGCGTCGGCAGGCCGGCATGGTAGACCGCATAGTTGACGAAGGCAGGGTCCATGACGATGTCGCGGTGGTTGGCCAGGAACAGGTACGGCGTGCCGGACTTGAGCTGCTCAACACCGGTGTAGGTGACGCCGTCGGTGGCGTTGTCGATGGTCTGGTCGACATAGTGCTCGACCTTGTCCTGCAGGGTCGACACACAAGTGACGCCAGCGAACTGCTGGCGCAGGCGCCGGGCGATCAGCGGCTTGAGCAGCCAGCCGAAGGCACCGGCCGCTCGCGGGAAACGGTAACGGGTGAGAAGGTCCAGAAAGGCCGGATCGCTGAGCAGGCGCGCCAGAACGGCAGGGACTTCAGCGTCGTCATAGGGTCGGATGGCATCGAATTCGCCCATCATGCTCTCTTGTTGGAAACGGCTAAGGTGATAGAGGCAGGGCAGGGCCCGAGAAGTGGCTCGGTCGCCCGCAGGCCCTGCAGACAGAACGGCGATTATACGCACAAGTCCATGGGGAGACCGCGATGCTGGAAGAGGATGGGTACGATTGCCCGTATTGCGGCGAGAGGGTACAAACCTTGGTCGACCTGTCGGCCGGGGATCAGGTGTACACCGAAGACTGCCAAGTGTGTTGCCAGCCGGTGGTGTTCGTGTTGCAGGTCGACGGCGACCAGTGGTGGCTCGAAACACGACGCGAGGACGACGCCTGATGCAGCGCATCTACGAACCGGAAAACCTCATGGAGGCGCAAATGCTGATCGGCATGCTGGCCAGCGAAGGCATCGAAGTCTTCCTTGCCGGGCGCGACCTGGTCGGCGCCACGGGCGAAGTGCCGATCCACGGTCTGCTGGGGCTTGCCGTGGCCGACGAGCAGGCCGGTTACGCACGGCAGCTGATCGATGCGTACAATGCCGCTCAGCCCATGCCGGGCGACGAACCGGACAGCTATCCCGGTACGCTCATCTGCTAGGTCCCCGTATTCCCCATGTCTGGACGCTACGCGCTGTTTCGTTGGTCCCCTACATTCGCCGCGCTGCCCGGCTTTCCCGTCGACCAGCAGCCGCACTGGAACATCGCCCCCGGGGCCTCGGTGCTGATCCAGCGCCGCCTCGATGGCGAGCTGTCGCTCGCCCGTGCCCGCTGGGGGCTGACTCCGCCCTGGCTCACCGACATGACCCGCACCCCGGCGCACGCCCGCGCGGAAACCCTGGCCGACCAGCCGATGTTCCGCGAACCCTTCGCCCAGCGTCGCTGCCTGATGCCGGCCAACGGTTTCTACGAATGGCGCGGCAGTGTGCGCAAGCGTCCGTATTGGCTGACCTCGGGCGAGGGTACGACGCTGTACATGGCCGCGATCTGGGAAGCCTACCCGGTGCAGGAGCAGGTCTGGCTCAGCTGTGCGATGGTCACCCAGGCGGCGATGAACCAGCGCCGCCCGCTGCTGCTCGACGTCGCCGGCCAGGCCGCCTGGCTCGACGCCGAGACACCGCTGGCGCGTTTGCACGAGCTGCTCGCGCAGCCGCCCGCCGTGCTTCGGGAACGCGCCCTGGCCAACCTGGTCAATGATCCCAGCCTCGATGCGCCGCAGTGCCTGACGCCTGCATGAGGCCTGCATCGACAAATTCGCCAAGCAGACCCTAGCGGCGCCCCAACCTCTGCGCCTAGGATAGGCGCCACGTAAAAAGGAGTTTCTCAATGCGTAAGATATTTCTCGTCAGCCTGCTGAGCGCAGGCGTCGTGCTGGGCGGCTGCCAGGCGGTGAACACCACCTCGGGCGACTCGGTGGGCGTGCAGCGCAAGCAATACATGTTCAGCATGCTGTCGACCGACGAAGTCAACCAGATGTACGCCCAGTCGTACCAGAAGACCCTCAGCGAAGCGTCGAGCCAAGGCGCGCTGGCCAAGAACAGCGCCGATGCGCGTCGCGTCCAGGCCATCGCCGACCGGCTGATCGCCCAGGCGCCGAAACTGCGTCCCGATTCGGCGCAGTGGAAGTGGGAAGTCAACGTCATCCAGAGCGACGAGCTCAACGCCAACTGCGGCCCCGGCGGCAAGATCATCGTCTACACCGGGCTGATCGATAAGCTCAAGCTGACCGACGATGAAATCGCCGCGGTCATGGGCCATGAAATCGCCCACGCCTTGCGCGAGCACGGCCGCGAGGCCATGTCCAAAGCCTACGGCGTGCAGATGGCGCGCAATGGCGCCGGCGCCCTGCTGGGCCTGGGCGAGGGCGGTCTGGCCTTGGCCGACACCGTGGTCAACTACGCCATGACCCTGCCCAACAGCCGCGCCAACGAGAACGAAGCCGACCTGCTCGGCCTGGAACTGGCGGCCCGTGGCGGCTACAACCCCAACGCCGCCATCACCTTGTGGAACAAGATGAGCAAGGCCTCCGAAGGTTCGCCGCCCGAGTTCATGAGCACCCACCCGGCCTCGGAAAGTCGGATCGCCGCGCTGCAGGCGGCCATTCCGAAGGTGATGCCGCTGTATCAGGCGGCGAAGAAGTAACACGTCCCGCCCGTTTGCGTTGGGGCAGGCCTGCACCTCGGACCCGCCCCAACCGCCACCTGCGGCGCGATCAGCCCACCCAGCCGCTGGTCTTCATCGCCGAATACACCGCCACCAACGCCAAGACCACGAACGCCGTCGCCGCCAGGCGTCGAATCAGCGTCAGCGGCAGCTTGTCGGCCGCGAAATTGCCTGCCAGCACCACCGGCACGTTGGCGATCAACATCCCCAGCGTCGTGCCGATGATGACCATGATCAGGTCCGGATACTGCGCCGCCAGCATGACCGTGGCCACCTGGGTCTTGTCGCCGATCTCGGCCAGGAAGAAGGCGATCAACGTGGTCAGGAACGGGCCGAAACGCCGCGTGTTGCCGGCCTCGTCATCGTCCATCTTGTCCGGCACCAGGGTCCACAACGCCGTGGCGGTGAAGCTGGCCGCCAGCACCCAGTGCAGCACCGCTTCGCTGAAGAAACTGCTGAACCAGGCACCTACGGCACCGGCTGCGGCGTGGTTGGCGAGGGTGGCGGCGACGATGCCGGCGATGATCGGCCAGGGCTTGCGGAAGCGCGCGGCGAGAATGAGGGCGAGCAGTTGCGTCTTGTCGCCGATTTCGGCGAGGGCAACGATGGCGGTGGGGACCAGCAGGGATTCCAACATCAGGGTTCCTACGGGGGCGGGTCGACACGGCTATGACACGTACGACCTCCCCGCCCCGGGTAAGGTGTGCGTGTCATAGGTCTTGTCAAACCCTGGACCCGTCTGTGCGGGTCCTTGGGTCGCACGCGCCATGGTCGGAGGACCAAGCATGTTGACGCGTACCGGGCGAGCGCTGGGCTCGCGGGAGACTACTCCCCTAGGACGGAGCGGATTCTGCCTAGGCCGAACGCATTCGGCAAGCGCTGATTGTCATCTGCGCATTGCCTGATAAATGCGGAAGCCGGCGTCTTCGGTCAGTACCGAACAGTTGCCCAAAGCTGCCTCGATCAGCGGTTTGTAACGTAGGAAAGTATTGGCGACCAAGCGCATTTCGCCGCCTTTTCGCAGATGTTCGCCTGATTTTTCCATCAAGGTTTCCGAGGCGCGGTAGTCCGTGTGGACGCCGGTATGGAATGGCGGATTGCTCAGAATGAGGTCCAGTTCCACCGGCGCATGGTCGATGCCGTCGCCACTGATGACGTCGGCGTCCAGGCCGTTGGCCGCCAGTGTCAGACGGCTGCTTGCCACGGCGAAGGCATCGACGTCCAGCAGCGTCACCTGGCTTTCGGGGTAACGGCGTTTGACGATCGCCCCCAGCACCCCGGCCCCGCAGCCAAAATCCAGCACCTTGCCGGTGGGCAAATCCTCCAGGTGCTGCAACAGCAGCGCCGTGCCGCGGTCCAGGCGCCCATGGCTGAACACGCCGGGCAGGCTGAGCACCTGCAACGGGCCGTCGGCCAGGGGCAGCTCGAAGCGCTGGGCCAGATCGTTCAGCACCGGTGCGGCAGGGGCGTGTTCGACGGTGACCTGCCACAGCTGGCAGTGGCGGGCGCTGTCGAGTTTGCGCGGGGTGCCGAAGGCTTTCAGGGTCTTGGCGGCGCCTTCGATGCCGCCGCGTTTTTCGCCGACCAGGAACAATTCGCGTCCGGGCAGCCGTGCGGCGAGGGCGTCGAGCAGGTAACTGGCCAGCTCGCGGGATTTGGGCAGAAACACCACCGCGGCCTCGAAGTCCACCGCCGGTACGTCGGTGCCGTAGTGGCTGCGCCCGGCGAAGCGGCTGTCGAGCAGGGCATGGTCGCCGGCGTGCCAGGTCCAGCCTTGGGCGTTGGGCAGGCGGCCGAGCAGGTCGTCCGGGGCGGCCCCTGCGATCAGCAGCGGGCCTTGGAACAGCTCTGCCTGGCGGAGCAACACTTCACTGCGCGGGTCCATGGACGGCGTCTCCTGGAAAAAAGGGCGGAGTGTAACAGAGCCATGCCAGCCCCCTCAGCCCACCGTACGCCGCGGTTGCCCGGCGAAGAACGCCTGGGCGTTCTCGGCGAGCTGGCCGACGATGCGCTGCCGCGCTTCTACCGCGCCCCAGGCCGAATGGGGCGTGACGATCAAGCGTGGGATGTCGCCGGCCAGCAAAGGATTGCCGCTGACGGGGGGTTCGACGCTCAGCACATCGGTCGCCGCTCCGCCCAAGTGGCCGCTGCGCAGGGCGTCGGCCAGCGCCTGTTCGTCGATCAATCCGCCGCGCGCCGTGTTGACCAGCAGCGCGCCCGGTTTGAGCAAGGCCAGCTCGGCAGCCCCGAGCAGGTTGCGCGTCTGCTCGGTGAGCGGGCAATGCAAGGTCAGCGCATCGACCTGCGGCAGCAGCTCGGCCAGCGGCAGGCGGTCGTCACGGGCGGGGCGGCCGGGCACCTGGCCACTCAGTACGCGCATGCCGAAGGCTTCGGCCAGGCGCGCTACCGCGCTGCCCAGTTCGCCATGGCCGAGCAGGCCGAGGGTCTTGCCCTCGAGTTCGACGATGGGGAAGTCCAGCAGGCAGAACTGCCGGGCAGCGGCCCAACGGCCGTCGGCGACCGCGCGCTGGTAGTCGCACAGGCGCGTGGCCAGGGCCAGGAGCAGGGCCAAGGTGTGCTGGGCGACCGACGGCGTGCCGTAACCCTGGCAGTTGCACACCGTGACGCCCTGGGCGCGTGCGGCTTTGAGGTCGACATTGTTGGTGCCGGTGGCGGCCACCAGAATCAGTTGCACCTGCGGGTTGGCAGCCAGTACCTCGGCGTCGATCACCACCTTGTTGGTGATGACCACCTTGGCGCCCTGTAGGCGCTGCGCGACGTCGTCTGGCGCGGTGGCCTCGTGCAGGCGCAGCTCGTCGAAGGCGCTGGACAGCGGGGCGAGGTCGAGGTCGCCCAAGTCGAGGGAGGCAAGGTCGAGAAATACGGCGCGACGCAGACTGGGCATGGGAGGCTCCGGTGGTCGGATGTGAGGGCAGGGGTGTCAATCAACCTGAAGGGGGTGGGGGTGTCAAGGCGGGCAACTGGCTGCGAGCGAGGCGCGTCGGGGGATCGAGCGCAAATGCCCCTCGATCTGCGGATGCGATCGATGCCCTTCGTCGAGCATCGACTTCGGCGGGTCGCGCAGGTCGCTTCGGCAGGGCAGCGCCTTGCGCTCGGGCGTGTGATCGGCACCGAGGCTGGGCATAATGCGGCACCGCGTGCGGCAATTGAGTGGCACCTTGCCATTGTGTAGAAATCAGCCATGCTTCATTCCGCCCAGGCCCGCTCGACTGTAGCGCCGAAGGGGTGGGTATCCAGCTTGCGTCTGGGGAATCTGGGCCGCTGCCCAGGCTGGCTTCAGTCTCGGCAGGGATGTTCGGAAACGGATGAAACGCCTGGCACCTGGGCGTGCCTGGAGCATTGCTGAACGCACTCGTTGCCATAACAAGAAACGACACGGAGTAAGGTCGATGAAATCTGCCAACATCCTCTGGCGCCGGGCCAAGTTGCCCCTGGCCGCCAGCCTCGCTTCAACCCTTGCCGGCCCTGCGTTCGGGGTCAACTTCAACATCGGCGAGATCGAGGGCCAGTTCGACTCCTCGCTGTCGATCGGCGCCAGTTGGTCCACGGCCAGCCCCAACCGGAACCTGATCGGCGTCAACAACGGCGGCAAGGGCCTGTCGCAGACCTCCGACGATGGCCACCTCAACTTCAAGCGCGGCGAGACTTTTTCGAAGATCTTCAAGGGCATCCACGACCTGGAGCTCAAGTACGGCGATACCGGCGTGTTCGTGCGCGGCAAGTACTGGTACGACTTCGAATTGAAGGACGAAGGCCGCGAGTTCAAGGACATCAGCGATTCCAACCGCAAGGAAGGCGCCAAGTCGTCGGGCGCCGAACTGCTCGACGCTTTCGTCTACCACAACTATTCGATCGGCGATCAACCGGGTTCGGTGCGTTTCGGCAAGCAGGTGGTGAGCTGGGGCGAAAGCACCTTCATCGGCAACGGCATCAACGCCATCAACCCCATCGATGTGTCGGCCTTCCGCCGGCCCGGCGCCGAGATCAAGGAAGGGCTGATTCCGGTCAACATGTTCTACGTGTCGCAGAGCCTGACCGACAACCTGTCCGCCGAAGCCTTCTACCAGTTGGAATGGGACCAGACGGTGGTGGACAACTGCGGCACCTTCTTCTCGCAAGCCGACATCATCGCCGACGGCTGCGACGGCAACCTGCGCGTGCTCAACAGCAGCCGCACCTTGCCGGCCGCCGCCCAGGGCTTTCTTGCCAGCCAGGGCGTGAGCGCCAACGAAGAGGGCGTGCTGGTGCGCCGCGGCGCGGACCGCGATGCCCGCGACAGCGGCCAGTTCGGCGTGGCGTTGCGCTACATGTTCGAGCCGCTGGACACCGAATTCGGCGCCTATTTCATGAACTACCACAGCCGTGCGCCGATCTTCAGCGCCACCGGCGCGCCGGTCTCGGCGTTCCGCGGCGTGGGCGGTCTGCCGGCGGCCTTGCGGCCCTTGGCGCCCTTGGTCATCGCCGGCAGTTCGCAGTACTTCGTCGAGTACCCGGAAGACATCCGCCTGTACGGGCTGAGTTTCTCCACCACGCTGCCCACCGGCACGGCGTGGAGCGGCGAGGTGAGCTACCGGCCCAACGCACCGGTGCAGCTCAACACCACCGACATCCTCTATTCTGGTGTACGACCACTGGGCGGGGCGCTGAGCAACGCCTCCCTGCTCAACGGCGTGCCGGGCCAGGACCTGCACGGCTACCGGCGCAAGGAAGTGACCCAGTTCCAGACCACCCTCACGCACTTCTTCGATCAGGTGATGGGCGCGAGCCGCATGACCCTGGTCGGCGAACTGGGCGTGACCCATGTGGGCGGCCTGGAAAGCGCCTACGACACCCGTTACGGCCGCGACCCGGTGTTCGGCCCCGGCCCCTTGCCGGCCACCGGCGGGCAGGACACCTGCCAGGCGCTCAACGCCAGCACCCTCGGCGGGGCGGGCGCAGGCGCGTCCACGGCCAACCTCAATCGCAAGTGCGAGAACGACGGCTACACCACCAGCACCTCGTGGGGCTATCGCACACGGGTGATCTGGGAATACCCGGACGTCTTCGCCGGGGTCAACCTCAAGCCCAGCGTGGCCTGGTCCCACGACGTGTCCGGCTACTCGCCAGGCCCGGGCGGCAATTTCGAGGAAGGGCGCAAAGCCGTCAGCCTGGGGGTGGATGCCGAATACCAGAACACCTACACCACCAGCCTGTCGTACACCAATTTCTTCGACGGCAAGTACAGCACCGTGGATGACCGCGACTTCGTCGCCCTCAGCTTCGGCGTGAACTTCTAAGCACTCGATCAGGATGACCATCGCATGAAGACTTCCTCGCGTTTGTTTTGCGCCGGTGCCCTCGGCCTGTCCATGCTCAGCGGTAGCGTCATGGCGGCCGTTTCCGCCGAAGAAGCGGCCAAGCTCGGCACCACCCTGACGCCCATGGGCGCCGAGAAGGCCGGCAACGCCGATGGCTCGATCGGGCCGTGGGAACCGTTGTCCAGAACCGCCGGCAGCGTCGACGGCAAAGGTTTCCTCGCCGACCCGTACGGCAGCGAGAAACCGCTGTTCACCATCACCGCGCAGAACGTCGAGCAGTACAAGGCCAAGCTCTCGCCCGGCCAATTGGCGATGTTCAAGAGCTACCCCGACACCTATCGCCTGCCGGTGTACAAGACCCACCGCGGCGCCACGGTGCCGGACGAGGTGTTCGCCGCGATCAAGCAGAACGCCACCAAGACCACACTGGTCGAGGGCGGCAACGGCTTGCAGGACTTCCAGACCGCGATTCCCTTCCCGCTGCCCAAGTCGGGCCTGGAAGTGATCTGGAACCACATCACCCGTTACCGCGGCGGTAGCGTCACGCGCCTGGTGGCGCAGGTCACGCCGCAGCAGAACGGCTCCTACAGCGCCGTGTCGTTCCAGGACCAGTTCGTGTTCCGCGACCGCCTCAAGGACTACGACCCGGCCAACCCAGGCAACGTGCTGTTCTACTTCAAGCAGAAGGTCACCGCGCCCGCGCGCCTGGCCGGCACGGTATTGCTGGTCCACGAGACCCTCGACCAGGTCAAGGACCCGCGCAAGGCCTGGATCTACAACGCCGGCCAGCGCCGTGTGCGGCAGGCGCCGCAGGTGTCGTACGACGGGCCGGGCACGGCGGCCGACGGCCTGCGCACCTCCGACAACCTCGACATGTTCAACGGCGCGCCCGACCGCTACGACTGGAAGCTCGAGGGCAAGAAGGAGCTGTACATCGCCTCCAACGCCTTCAAGCTCGATTCGCCCAGCCTCAAGTACGAGCAGATCGTCAAGGCCGGACACATCAACCAGGACCTCACCCGTTACGAACTACGCCGCGTCTGGCACGTGGTCGCGACCCTCAAGTCCGGCCAGCGGCACATCTACGCCAAGCGCGACTTCTACATCGACGAAGACACCTGGCAAGCCGCGGTGATCGACCAGTACGACGGCCGCAACCAACTGTGGCGGGTCTCGGAAGCCCATGCGCAGCCGTACTACAACGTTCAGGTGCCGTGGTACACCTTGGAGGCGATCTATGACCTGCAATCCAAGCGCTACCTGGCCCTGGGCATGAAGAACGAAGAAAAGCGCGCGTACGACTTCGGCTTCAGCGCCAACAAGAGCGACTTCCAGCCCGCCGCCCTGCGCCAGGACGGCGTGCGCTGAAACCAGCGCTGCGGGAGCGGCCCTGCGCCGTCTTCTGCAGCGCATGAGATTTGCCATTCAGTTTTCACGCCGCCGGCCGATACACAGGCCGGCGGCTACGCGTTCGCGCGCACCCTATGTCCAACTTCCTACTACAACAGGGCGTGTTGATGCTGCAGTACGGGCAAAAAAGCTTTCTGATCGTCGACGACTACACGGACTTTCGCACCGCGACGCGCTCCATGCTGCGCGAACTGGGTGCCCGCGAAGTCGATACCGCCGACAGTGGCGAGCAGGCGATACGCCTGTGTGCGCAGAAGCGCTATGACTTCATCCTCCAGGACTTCCACCTGGGCGATGGCAAGAAGAACGGCCAGCAGGTGCTCGAAGACCTGATCCTCGACAAGCAGATCAGCCACGAATGCGTGTTCGTCATGGTCACGGCCGAGAGCAGCCAGTCGATCGTGCTCAGCGCCCTGGAGCACGAGCCCGACGCCTACATCACTAAGCCCTTCAACCGCGTCGGCCTGGCCCAGCGGTTGGAGAAGCTGGTGCAGCGTAAAGCCTTGCTCAAGCCCATCCTGCAAGCGCTGGACCGTGGCCGGCCGGCCGAGGTGCTGGCGGCCTGCACCGAGGTGTGCAAGCAGGACCCGCGCTTCGCACCGCTGTGCCTGCGTTACCGGGCCGACGCGTTGCGCGACCTGAACCGCTTCGACGAGCTGGAAAAATACCTCACGGCCATTCTCTCCAGCCGCCCGCAGCCCTGGGTGTACGCGGCGCTCGGCAAGCTGCTGCACAAGCGCGGACGCAATGCCCAGGCCCAGGGCGTGTTCGAGCAGGCGCTCAAGGCCTTCCCGATCATGCCCAACCTGTACGACGGCATGGTCGAGGTGCTGATCGCCCAGGGCGACAACCGCCGCGCGCAAGGTTTGCTGGAAGAAGCGGTGCGCCTGTCGCCGCTGTCGGTCAAGCGCCAGGCGACCCTGGGCAAGCTGGCCTACGAGAACGAAGATTTCGACAGCGCCGCCAAAGCCTTCCGCCAGGCGGTGAACCAGGGGCAAAGCTCGCGCTACAAAGACCCGGAAAGCAACCTCGGCCTGGCCCAGGCGTTGATGAGCCGCAGCGGGGGCGGGCTGGATGCGCGCACCCGGGTGGAAATCAACAATGCCTTGGGCGAAGTGGCCAAGGACTATCCCGAAGACCAGGGCATGCAGGTGCGTGCGCGCATGATGAAGGCCGCCAGCCTGGTGCAGGCCGGCGACGCCGAGTCGGCCGCCAAGCTCACCGAGCAGGCCGTGCAACGGCTGGGCAAGATGAACCAGTTCTTCTCCGTCGAGTCGGCGCTGACCGTAGCGGCGCAGATGAAGGCCATGGGCCAGGGCGCAGCCGCCAAGTCGGTGCTCAAGGCCTGTGTCGAATCCTACGGCGACGACCCGAAGGTGATGGAGAGCGTCGGCAAGCTGACCGAAGACCCCGACGTGCTCAATGCCGTGGCCGATGCCGTGGACCTCAACCGCCAGGGCGTGCGCGCCTACCAGGCCGGCCACCTCGAACTGGCGCTGAGCATGTTCCGTCGCGCGCTGGCGCTGCAAGGCAGGAACATCAGCATCGCGCTGAATACGGCCCAGGCGTTGCTGCGCGTGGCCGGCGACAAACTGACCCCGGAGGTCATCGAGGAATGCCGCGCCTGCCTCGGCAGCGTGGCCGGCATTCCACCCGGTGACAGCCGTTACGATCGTTACCGCAAGTTGCATATCCGAGTGTTCGGCGCATGAATCAGACAGACCAGGGGCTGGATTTTTCCACGGTGATCGCCTCCACCGTCCACGACATGAAGAACTCGCTTTCGGCGCTGATCCAGGCCCATCACCAATGGCTGGAACGCATTCCCGAAGCATTGCGCGAAGGCAGCGAACTGGGCGTGGTCGAGCATGAGCTGAGCCACCTCAACGGCATGCTGGTGCAGCTGCTCGGGCTGTACAAGCTCAACGTCAACCAGCTGCCGATCTGCCCGGACTACCACGAGCTCGACGATTTCCTCGAAGCGCAACTGGCGGTCCACGAGGATGTCATCCAGCACCGCGGCATCGTCGCCACCTGGCGCTTGGACTCTTCGGCACCGCTAGCCTTCTTCGACCGCGAACTGGTGGCCTCGGTGGTCTCCAACATGCTCACTAACGCCATCCGCCACGCCGACAAGGCGCTGGTGCTGAGCATCGAGGAAGCCGGTACGGAGCTGGTGATCTGCATCAACGACGACGGCCCGGGCTACCCCCAGCGCCTGATCGAGCAGCAGCTCGACTACGTACCCGGCATCGACCAGAGCAGCGGCAGCACCGGCCTTGGCCTGTACTTCGCCGCCCGCATCGCCGCGCTGCACGAACAAGGTGGGGTGCATGGGCGGATCGAGATCGCCAATGGTGGGGAGTTGGGTGGGGGGTTGTTCAAGTTGTATTTGCCGTAAGGCCGGTGGTGCTGTTGCCGGAAATTGCTTAAGGAAGGGTATTTCCGATTAAGCGGTGGGGTAGGTCCGTAGCTGGCATATGGGGCTTTTTCAGCGCCATTTCGCATGACAATGTAGATACAACGTTTCTACCTGTCACTTGCAATCCAGCGGAGGTTACCTACGATGTATCTACCTTGGGAGATACTCATGCAGATCAAGATTCAACAATGGGGCAACAGCGCTGCCATCCGCTTGCCGGCAACCGTTTTAAAGCAACTTCAGGTAGGCGTGGGCTCCACGTTGCGTCTGGATGCCACTGGAGAATCCATCGTCCTGGAGGTTGTCAGGCCCAAACCGCGCTATACCCTCGAGTCGCTCATGGCGCAATGCGATTTGAGCGCAGCCGAGCCTGAAGATATGGCCGAATGGAACGCCATGCGTCCCGTCGGACGTGAAGTATGAGGCGGGCACGGTTCGAGAGGGGCTATATCGTGCGAATCAACCTCGAGCCCGTGGTTGGTCGTGAGCAACAGGGTATCGCCAGGCCTGCGCTGGTACTGACCCCTGCCGCCTTCAACGCCTCAGGCCTGGCTGTGATCGTGCCTATCTCGCAAGGCAGCAATTTCGCTCGCCATGCCGGTTTCGCCGTGACTTTATGTGG
Organism: Pseudomonas sp. UBA6562; assembly: GCF_002434265.1. GTDB lineage: Bacteria > Pseudomonadota > Gammaproteobacteria > Pseudomonadales > Pseudomonadaceae > Aquipseudomonas. Next base: position 192,469 of record NZ_DJJS01000005.1, read on the forward strand.
CGCAGGCACGCAAACCCAGGGAGTCGCACTGTGCAATCAACTGCGCACCGTCGACCTCGAGGCTCGCGGCGCAAAGCGGGTCGAGCGGGTTGGCGAAACGGTGATGGAAGAAGCGCTGGCGCGCGTGCAGGCCCTCTTCGACTGGCCGACCTAGGTGCCGCGCAGAGGGAATTTTCCTCCTCCGACACACTCAAACCCCGGTACGGATCGCCTGCCGATCGCTGCATTTTTCATCCTGCCTCAGGAGCTTGCCCATGTTTTCCATGCGTCCCTTGATCGTCCTTGCCACTGCGGCTGCGTTGATGTCCGGCTGTGCCAGCCAGAACCCTTACGAGAACCAGGGCCAGGCACAAGGCTCGGGCGGTGTGAGCAAGACCGCCAAGTACGGTGGCCTGGGTGCCTTGGCCGGTGCCGTGGCAGGCGCTGCCATCGACCATAACCACCGTGGCAAGGGTGCGCTGATCGGCGCAGCCGCCGTGGGCGCCGCCGCTGCCGGTTACGGCTATTACGCCGACCGCCAGGAAAAGGCCCTGCGCGAAAGCATGGCCAACACTGGCGTCGAAGTGCAGCGCGAAGGCGACCAGATCAAGCTGATCATGCCGGGCAACATCACCTTCGCCACCGATTCGGCCAGCATCGCGCCGAGCTTCTATTCGCCGCTGAACAACCTGGCGAACTCGTTCAAACAGTTCAACCAGAACACCATCGAAGTGGTCGGCTTCACCGACAGCACCGGCGCCCGCCAGCACAACATGGACCTGTCCCAACGCCGCGCGCAGTCGGTCGGCACCTACCTGACCTCGCAAGGCGTGGACGCTTCGCGCGTGACCGTGCGCGGTCTCGGCCCGGACCAGCCGGTCGCAAGCAACGCCGACGCCAATGGCCGTGCGCAGAACCGCCGCGTAGAAGTAAACCTCAAGCCGATTCCCGGCCAGGACTATCAGCAACCGGCCCAGCAGCAAGGCCAGGTGCAGCAATACCCTTGATGCGCTGAACCCCTGACGCCAGCGGGGCAGTTCGGGAGACCGACTGCCCCGCTGTGCGTTTCAGAGCGCTTGGCTGGCCTGGATCGCGGTCAGGGCGATGGTGTGCACGATATCGTCGACCTGCGCGCCGCGCGGCAGGTCGTTCACCGGTTTGCGCAGCCCTTGCAGCATCGGGCCCAGGCTGACGCCGTCGGCGCTGCGCTGCACGGCCTTGTGGGTGGTGTTGCCGGTGTTCAGGTCGGGGAACACGAACACCGTGGCGCGGCCGGCTACGGCGCTGTCCGGCGCCAGTTGGCGGGCGACGTCCGGGTTGGCGGCCGCGTCGTACTGCAGCGGGCCGTCGATCAACAGGCCCGGTACCGCGCTCTGCGCCAGGCGCGTGGCCTCGCGCACCTTGCCCACTTCCTCGTCGCTGGCCGAATCGCTGGAATAGCTGATCATCGCCACCCGCGGTGCGATGCCGAACGAATCTGCCGACGCCGCGCTCTGCCGGGCGATTTCCGCGAGTTCCTCGGCGCTGGGGTGGGGGTTCATCACGCAATCGCCGTAGACCAGCACCTGATCGGGGAACAGCATGAAGAACACCGAGGACACCAGGCTGCACCCCGGGGCGGTCTTGATCAGTTGCAGCGCCGGGCGGATGGTGTTGGCCGTGGAGTGCACCAGGCCCGAAACCAGCCCATCGACCTCGCCCAGGGCCAGCATCACCGTGGCCAGCACCACCGGGTCCTCGAGCTGCTGTTCGGCCATCGGTGCGTTGAGGTTCTTGCTCTTGCGCAGGGCCACCATCGGCTCTACATAGCGGCTGCGGATCGACTCGGGATCGAGGATTTCCAGGTCGGCCGGCAGGTCGATGCCTTGCGCGCGGGCTACGGCCTGGACGTCTTCGGGGCGCGCCAGCAACACGCAGCGGGCGATGCCGCGCGCCTGGCACAAGGCCGCCGCCTGTACCAGCAAGGGCTCGGCGCCTTCGGGCAGGACGATGCGCTTGTTGGCCTGTTGCGCACGCTGGATCAGTTGATAGCGGAACACCGCCGGCGACAGGCGCAGCTCGCGGGGCGTGCCGCAGCGCTGGTGTAGCCAGGCGGCGTCCAGGTGGCTGGCGACGAAATCGGTGATGACTTCGGCGCGCTCGCGGTCGTCGATGGGGATCTCGCGGTTCAGCGAATTGAGCCGGGTCGCGGTGTCGTAGGAACCGGTGCTCACCGACAGGATCGGCAGACCCGCCTGCAAGGCGCCGCGGCACAGCTCGAGAATGCGTGCGTCGGGCTTGCTGTCGCTGGTCAGCAGCAGCCCGGCCAGGGGCACGCCGTTGATCGCGGCCAGGCTCACGGCCAGGATGATGTCGTCGCGGTCGCCCGGCGTCACCACCAGGGTGCCGGGCTTGAGCAGCGGCACGGTGTTGGCCACGGTGCGCGCGCAGATGATGATGGTGTTCATGCGCCGCTGTTCGTAGTCGCCGGCGTTGAGCACCTGGGCGCCGAGCAGGTCGGCCACGTCGCGCGTGCGCGGCGCGTTCAGCTCGGCCTGGAAGGGGATGCAGCCGAGCAGACGGAAATCGCCGCTGCGCAACAGCGGCGAGTGCTCGCGCAGGCGGCGGGCGAAGTCGGCCATGGGTTCGTCGGAACGCACCTTGTTGAGGATCACCCCCAGCACCTTCGGGTCGCGCGGGCCGCCGAACAGCTGCGCCTGCAACTCTACCCGTCCGGACAGCTCGCTGAGCACCTCGTTTTCCGGTGCCGACACCAGGATCACCTCGGCGTCCAGGCTCTTGGCCAGGTGCTGGTTGACCCGTGCCGCGTAGCTGGCGTGCCGGGTGGGCACCATGCCCTCGACCACCACCACGTCCTTGCCGACACAGGCTTGCTGGTACAGGCGCACGATGGCTTCGAGCAACTCGTCGAGCTGGCCGTCGCCGAGCATGCGCTCGACCTGCGCCAGGCTCAGGGGCGTGGGCGGTTGGATGCCATGGGTGCGCGCCACCAGCTCGGTGGAGCGCTCGGGGCCGGTGTCGCCGGGGTGCGGCTGGGCCACCGGTTTGAAGAAGCCGACCTTGAGCCCGGCGCGTTCCAGGGTGCGCACCAGGCCCAGGCTGATCGAAGTCAGACCGACGGCGAAATCGGTCGGTGCGATGAAAAATGTCTGCATGTGTGCGTCTCGGCTATAGGCGGGCACAGAATCAATCGGCAAGGGTAGCGCTATCGACCCCCTGGGCGCACCAACCGCAGGCGAAGGGCTGACCGATGCGCCGTTGCCGCGCTTGCGGGTCTAGCACCCAAGGGCGCGATTGCCAAGGCGGTTGATGGCGCAGGTGCTGGGTATGGCCACAGGACAGCTGCACGACCCAGTGCCCCTCCTGATCGAGGTGCCAACCGGTAATCCGACCGCTCGGTCGTCCATGGCTACCGTTGGGTCGTGCCGGAGCCATGGCCGGTTCGCAATCGGGCGATGCGTTGGTTACACTTCCAGGTTCTACATTCTTTTGCAAAGGTCTCGCCCCATGCTGATCGCCGCCAACAAGGCTGTCTCTATCGAATATACCCTGACCAACGAAGCTGGTGAGGTCATCGACAGCTCCGCCGGCGGTGCGCCGTTGGTGTACCTGCACGGTGCTTCGAACATCATCCCGGGCCTGGAAAAGCAGCTCGAAGGCAAGCAGGCCGGCGACGAACTGAACGTCACCGTCGAGCCCGAAGAAGCCTACGGCGAATACTCGGCCGAACTGGTCAGCACCCTCAACCGTAGCCTGTTCGAAGGCGTCGACGAGCTGGAAGTGGGCATGCAGTTCCACGCTTCGGCGCCGGACGGCCAGATGCAGATCGTCACCATCCGCGACGTCGACGGCGACGACGTGACCGTCGACGGCAACCATCCACTGGCCGGCCAACGTCTGAACTTCCAGGTCAAGGTCGTCGACGTGCGCGATGCTTCCGAAGAAGAAGTCGCCCACGGCCATGTGCACGGCGAAGGTGGTCATCACCACTGATCGTTCTGCGCTAAGCTCAGAACGTCGCCAGGCGCTCGGCCAAGCCGGACATTCCCACGGGAAGTCGACCGGCTTGGCCCGGCGCCTTTTTGCTGGGCCCGGTTTGCCCGCAGCGCAATGCGTGAAGCCATCTAGGGAGAGATTCATGAGTGCATTTCATCAGGTTAAGCTGCAGGCGCTGCAAGGCGGCGAACTGTCGCTCGCGCCGCTCAAGGGCCAGGTGGTGCTGGTGGTCAACGTGGCCTCCAAATGCGGCCTGACGCCGCAATATGCCGCTCTGGAGCAATTGCAGCAGCGTTATCGGGCCCAGGGCTTCAGCGTGCTCGGCCTGCCGTGCAACCAGTTCGCCGGCCAGGAACCGGGCAGCGAACAGGACATCCAGACCTTCTGCGACACGCAATACGGCGTGAGCTTCCCGCTGTCGGCCAAACTCGAGGTCAATGGCCCGCAGCGGCATGCGCTGTATCGCTTGCTGGCCGGGGAGGGCGCCGAGTTTCCTGGCGACATCAGCTGGAATTTCGAGAAATTCCTGGTGGGTAAGGACGGTCGCGTGCTGGCGCGCTTTTCGCCACGCACTGCGCCGGACGATCCGACGGTGGTGCAGGCGATCGAGAAAGCGCTGGCCTGAGCGTTGCGGCGTCAGTGCTCGTCCATCATGGATAGGCCTGGTCCAGCGCCCCTTGTGCGTCATGCGCCAGACACGCCCGCGCCAGGTATTGCTCGAACCGTTCAACGACCCCCGGCCAGCCCTGCCGCAGGGCATGATGCCGGGCGTTGAGGCGCACGCGCCGCACCCTCTCGTGGTCTTCGGACAACCAGCACGCCGCCTCGATGAAACCGGCGCTGTCGCCAGGCATGGCCACTGCGCCGTTGTGTCCATGTTGAACGTGCTGGGCTGCGGCGGCCTGATCGAACGCCACCACCGCCAGGCCTGAGGCCATGGCTTCGAGCACCACGCTGGCGAAGGTGTCGATCAGGCTGGGAAACAGCAAAAGGTCGCTACTGGCGTAATGCTCGGCCAGTGCCTCGCCCCGCTGCGCACCGCAAAATACGGCGTCGGGCCAGCGCTGTGCGAGCACGTCGCGTTGCGGACCCTGGCCGACCAGAATCAAGCGTAGACGCCGCTGCGGGTCGGTACGCTGCAAAGCCGCCAAACAGGGTTCGAGCAGGTCCAGGTTGTTTTCCGCCGCCAGTCGGCCCACGTGCAGAACGGCAACGTCTTCGGGCCCCAGCCCCCAACGTTCGCGCAGCGACGGGCTGCGCCGCGTTGGGCTGAACAAGTGGGCGTCGACGCCATGCACCAGCAGCTCCGCCCGCTCGAAACCTCGGCGTTGCAGATCCAGGCGCTGACTGACGCTGGGCACCAGGGTGAGCGCGGTGCGGCGGTGGAAACCGCGTAGGTAGCAGGTCAGCGCACGGGTCAGCAAACCCAAGCCGTATTGCCTGGCGCATGGCGCGAAATCCATATGAAAGCCACTGACCACCGCAATGCCCAGACGCCGCGCCGCACGCAGCGCGCTCAAGCCGAGCGGGCCTTGGGTGGCGATGTACAGGACATCGGGCCGTTGCTGGCGCCAACGTCGCCAGAGCGTATGCATCGACACCTGGCCCCATTGCAGACCCGGATAGCCGGGTAAGGGCAAGCCTGCCACCAGCAGCAGATCGGCCCCATCCTGGCTGGACGCATCGCCGGCTTGGCGCGGCCGAACGATTTCCACACGGTGCCCGCGCTGGCGCAGCCCCTCGTTCAGATGGGCCAGGGTTCTGGCTACGCCGTTGATTTCGGGTGCGAAGGTTTCGCTGACCAAGGCGATGTGCATGGGCGGTGTATTCATGCAAAAAAGTGTCCGCCCAGCCCGTTGCCATTGCGTGACAGACAAGTGGCAGATACTTGAACGGCAGGGCGTGACGGGCTGAAGAATATTTCATCGAGCCCCCCTCAAGAACCGCGCAGCGCCAGCCGATGGAGAGGCATCGAATGACAGGTGCTCGGGTGAGTGTGATGTTCAACAAGAAATTGAAGCAGGAAATGCAGCAACTGCGTGAAGACCTGCTTTCGGTCGAGCAGGTTAAGGACAGCCTCGACAGTGAAATGCTGGTCATCCAGCTCGACCCGGAAGGTCGTATCCAACACGTCAACGAAAACTTCGCCCGGGAAATGCGCTACAAACCCGAGCAGTTATTGGGCCGCGCCCTCGAAGATTTCGTCCCCGCCCATGTGCGCTCGCTGGACTTCTACCAGCGCATGCACAAGGCCCTGACACGCGGCGAGCACCTGCACGGCGCCTTCCGCTTGCTGCGCGGCGACGGCGATGAGGCCTGGTTGCGCTCGATCCTGCAACCGGTGCGTGGCAGCGATGGCCGCCTCAAGTATTTCAGCCTGCACTCCAGCGACCTCACCCGCACCATCAAGACTTCGCGCGAGCACGAAAGCCTGATCAAGGCGCTGATGCGCTCCACGGCGGTGATCGAGTTCACCCTCGACGGCGAAGTGCTGACCGCCAACGACCGCTTCCTGCAATCGCTGGGCTATCGCCTCGAGCAGGTGCGCGGCCGCCACCACCGCATGTTCTGCGAACCGCAGGAAGTCAACTCGCCCGATTACCAGGCCTTCTGGGACAAGCTGCGCCGCGGCGAGTACATCGCCGACCGCTTCAAGCGTGTCGATGCCCACGGCAATACGGTATGGCTGGAAGCCTCGTACAACCCGATCTTCGATGCCCACGACGTGCTCTACAAAGTGGTCAAGTTCGCCACCGTGATCACCGATCAGGTCAACCGCGAGCAGGCCGTGGCGCAGGCCGCCGACATCGCCTACTCGACCTCGCTCGACACCGACGCCAGTGCCAACAAGGCCACCGGTGTGATGAGCCAGAGCGTCGAGGTGATGCGCGGGCTGGAGGCGTCGATGCAGCGCGCCGCCGAGAGCATTCAGGCGTTGGACAAACAGTCGAAGGTGATCGGCGCGATCATCAAGACCATCAGCGACATCGCCAGCCAGACCAACCTGCTGGCCCTCAACGCCGCCATCGAGGCAGCCCGCGCCGGTGAGCAGGGGCGTGGCTTCGCCGTGGTGGCCGACGAGGTGCGCCAACTCGCCTCGCGCACCAGCAGCGCCACCGAAGAAATCGCCCGCGTGGTGCAGCAGAACGAACAGCTCGCGCAAGCGGCCGTGGACATCATCGACACCAGCAAGCGCCAGGCCGAACAGGGCCTGAGCCTGGCCGACGAAACCGGGCGGGTGATCGACGAGATTCAGGATGGGGCGAAAAAGGTGGTGGATGCGGTTGGGCAGTTCTCCAACCAGCTCAATGGCTGATGCCACGCCACTGCATCGAGCCTTGGGCGCCTGGAGGCGGTCGGGGCCGTTCCTGAAAAACCTTGGCGTTATCTGTCCCGCAACCGCCTGACGGATCGATGCGGGCGTCGGAACACGCGGGTCGCAAAGGCCTCTCGGGCATCACGGCCCATACCTGGCGAGCCTACGGATAGGCGCCCCAGTGCTTGGCTGGGCGTCTGCAAGGCCGCTTCAGCCAACCCTCCGACTATCGCCAGCCCATCGCCCACACCTCGGCATCGCGCAGCACCCGCCAGTCCAGCCACTCGCTGCGCCCGCTGTGCACGGCCTGCAGTTCGACGCGCAACAGGACGCCGGCTTCGTCATGCTCCAGATCGGTCACCAGAAAATGCTTTTCACGGTTCACCGGCTGCGTAGCGGTCCATTTCGACAGTTTGAGTTTGGCGGGGCTGAAGCGATTCATGGCAAGCTCCTATGGGCGGTTTGAAATAGGTTCAAGCTCGATCATCGGGCTGTTTCGCCACCCGGCCATCGCCCTTTTCCCGCACCCAGAACAACGTGGCGCCAGCGACGGCCGCCGGCATCATCAGGATGTTCACGCCCGGAATCAGCAGCGCCAGGTACGTCACCCCACCAAAACTCATCGACTGCCAGCGCTTGCTGCGCAGCCAGGCGAGCATGTCCTGCCAGCTCATCTTGTTGTTGTCGGCCGGGTAGTCGATGTACTGGATGGCCATCATCCACACGCCGAACACCAGCCACAGCGGCGCGGCGACGACGTTGACCACCGGGATCAACGACAGGACGAACAACCCCAGCGCCCGCGGAAGGAAATAGCCCAGCTTGCGCATTTCGCGGGAAAAGGTGCGCGGCACCATGGCCGCCAACTCGCCCCAGCTGAAGGGCGGGAAATGGTCTTCGCCACGGGCCACCACCTCGACCTTCTCCGCCAGGAAACCGTTGAACGGCGCGGCCACGATGTTGGCCACCAGGGTGAAGCTGAAGAACACCATCAGCACCACCAAGGCCACGAACAGCGGCCAGAGGATGTATGACAGAAAGCTCAGCCATTGCGGCAGGCTGGGCATCAGGGCATCGACCCACAGGTCGAACTGGTGGTAGGCGAAATACACCAGGCCGCCGAACAGCAGCAGGTTGATGGTCAACGGCAGCAGCACGAACAGCCGCAGGCCGGGGCTCAACACCAGCTTCAAACCTTCGCGCAGGTACTGCGGGCCGGACAGAACAGGGGCGGGCATGGACAGCTCCAGAAAGGTCGGGGAAACCGCGCAGACCTTACCGAGTTTGCCAGGTATGGGGAAGGCACGCGGCAGCGCCTGAAGGTATCGACAGTTGTCCGACGTGCTTTTGGCGCCCGTGGCGGTGCATAGCGCTTGCCTATGGAGTGGATTGTCTAAGGATATTTCCTTACTCTCTGCCACCTCGCTACAGTCTGCCCACAGCTTTCTGCGGCCCGTGCGGCCCGACATCGCACAGGCCCTTCAATTCCAGCCTGCCCACCCGGCGCCCAACGCCGGCCCTGGCAGACCTACAGGAGTTCGACATGTCCGAAGTTCGTCATTCGCGGGTCATCATTCTCGGTTCCGGCCCTGCGGGCTACAGCGCGGCGGTATACGCGGCCCGTGCCAACCTCAAGCCGCTGCTGATCACCGGCATGCAGGCCGGTGGCCAGTTGACCACCACCACCGAAGTCGACAACTGGCCGGGCGACCCCCATGGCCTGACCGGCCCGGCCCTGATGCAGCGCATGCAGGAACACGCCGAGCGTTTCGAGACCGAAATCGTCTTCGACCACATCAACGCCGTGGACCTGGCCAGCAAACCGCACACCCTGACCGGTGACAACGGCACCTACACCTGCGACGCGCTGATCGTCGCCACCGGCGCCAGCGCCCGCTACCTGGGCCTGCCATCGGAAGAGGCGTTCATGGGCAAGGGCGTTTCGGCCTGCGCCACCTGCGACGGCTTCTTCTACCGCAACAAGCCGGTGGCCGTGGTCGGTGGCGGCAACACCGCCGTGGAAGAGGCGCTGTACCTGGCCAACATCGCCAGCAAGGTGACCCTGATCCACCGCCGCGACACCTTCCGCGCCGAGAAGATCCTGATCGACAAGCTCAACGCCCGTGTGGCCGAAGGCAAGATCGAGCTCAAGCTCAACGCCAACCTCGACGAAGTGCTGGGCGACGCCATGGGCGTGACCGGTGCGCGGTTGAAGAACAACGATGGCAGTTTCGACGAGATCACCGTCGACGGCGTGTTCATCGCCATCGGCCACACCCCCAACACTTCGCTGTTCGAAGGCCAGCTGACCCTCAAGGACGGCTACCTGGTGGTCAACGGCGGCCGCGAAGGCAATGCCACCGCCACCAACGTCGAAGGCGTGTTCGCAGCAGGCGACGTGGCCGACCACGTCTACCGCCAGGCGATCACCTCGGCCGGTGCCGGCTGCATGGCGGCGTTGGACGTCGAGCGCTACCTGGACGGCTTGGCCGAAGCCTCGTTCTGATCGCTGTGTGGCAGCAGGTGGCCGGAGCGCCGGCCGCCTGCGGCTACAGGCTCAAGCGCATCGACAGGTCGACGGCTTTGACATCCTTGGTAAGGGCGCCGATCGAGATATAGTCCACGCCGGTCTCGGCGATCACCCGCAAGGTCTGCTCGTTCACGCCGCCGCTGGCTTCAAGCTTGGCCTTGCCGGCGTTCAGGCGCACCGCTTCGCGCATCTCGTCCAGGCTCAGCTCGTCGAGCATGACGATATCCGCCCCGGCCTCCAGCGCCTGGCGCAGCTCTTCCAGACTTTCCACTTCGATCTCCACCGGCTTGCCCGGCGCGATGCGCTGCGCGGCCTGCACGGCCTCGGCCACGCCCCCACAGGCGGCGATGTGGTTTTCCTTGATCAGAAAAGCGTCGTACAGGCCGATGCGGTGGTTGTGGCAGCCGCCGCAGGTCACCGCGTACTTCTGCGCCAGACGCAACCCCGGCAGGGTCTTGCGCGTGTCGAGCAGGCGCACGCCCGTGCCTTCGACCAAGCCTGCCAGCGCCTGGGCACGGGTGGCCACGCCCGACAACAGTTGCAGGAAATTCAACGCCGCCCGCTCGCCGCTGAGCAGCGAGCGGGCCGGGCCTTCGAGGTGGAACAGCGCCTGATCGGCGGCGGCATGCTGGCCGTCGACCACCTGCCAGTGCACCGCCACGCGCGGGTCGAGCTGGCGAAACACCGCATCGACCCAGGCCGTGCCGGCGACCACGCAGGCCTCACGGGTGATGATGGTGGCTTTGGCCAGGCGTTCGGCGGGGATCAACTGGGCGGTGATGTCACCGTTGCCGATGTCTTCGAGCAGCGCCCGGCGCACGTTGGCTTCGATTTCGGCGGTCAGGTCGGCGAGGCGTAGGTTCGGCATGGTCGGCTCCACAGGCAAAGTGCCGGCGATTATAGGGCAGGGCAGCCGCCTGTACACCCGTCAGACCAAGGTGGCCCGCACCTTCTCGTGCTCCTATACTCGCGCCGCCGCCGTTGTGACGCTGCGCACATCTTTCGGCCCTTTGGCGACCTTTGATCGGTTTGCTGGAGACCGGGGAACATCTGCCGGTCATCAGTATCGAACCCCGCAGCGATCGTTCCGCCATGAATGCGACTTCTCCGGCTTCACGCACCTCGTCAAGGATTGACCCTTTCTCATGAACAGCAAGGAGCTCGACATGCGGCACGAAGGCAATGTGATCCCACTGGCCTCGGCCCTCGACCGCCGCACGGCGTTGCTCGCGCCCGGCCTGCCCGTGTTGCTGCTACGGGTGCGTGATCGCGCTGCCGTGCACTTGAGCAAGGATGTGCAGACCTTGTTCGATGCGGCCGAGGAAGTCTTGCTCGAGCAGGTCGACAGAACGCGCGACACGTCCGAGCAACGGCGTTCCCAGCAGGCCGTGCGCAACGTTCGTCTCAAGCGCAAGCATGTCGAATTCGAGCTGCTCGATGCGTTCCACCAGGCCTTCGCAGGGCTGGCGCAAAGTACGGGCAAAGCCCTTTTCGACAGTGACCTGGTGCGTGCGCCGCAACCCCGTCTGACGCGTACCGACAATGCGCAGACCCTGGCCATGATCGCACGGGCACATACCCGCGAAGGCGCTGTGCTCGAGCAACTGAACGCCCGCTTCGAAGCGCTGCTGGAAACGCCGCTGAGGTCGACACGCGGCAACCCTGTGAGCCCGGCTTGCCTGTGTCGGTACTTTGCCCAGGCCTGTGGCGAGTTGCGTGCGGACGAAGCGACTACCGCCGTGTTGTTCGACCTGTTCGACCAGCACGTGCTGGGTCGGCTGGGCGCGCTTTACAGCGAAGCCAATCAGCTGCTGGCGAGCGCAGGCGTGCTGCCAATGCTGACGCCTATGGCTGCCGCGCCCGGTGCGCGGCGCCCGTCGCGGGCCGGTGCTCCCATGCTGGCGGCCGGGCAGGGGCAGGCGATCGCTTTGCAGGCGGCAGGCCAGGCGTTCTTCGCCTCCATGCAAAGTTCGTTGGCACCGCTGCGCGGGCAGCTCACCCCACGGCTGCGTGCGACCGGCGCCATCGCGGTCACCGCACAGGACCTGGCCCGCATGCTGTCGCATTTGCAGCGCCATACCGGCGTTGCGGCCGGCGCCGGTGCCTTCGACCTCGGCGAAGAATTGCAGCACCTGCTGCTCAAGATCAGCGCGCGTAGCGGCACACGGCGCTGCTTAGGCCAGGCCGAAGAGGACACCATCAATCTGCTGGGGCGCGTATTCGCCGCGTTCGAGCAGGAATCGAGTCTGCATCCGCGCATGCGCGCTTTGCTCGCACGGCTGCACCTGCCGCTGCTCAAAGTGGCGGTGCTCGACAAAAGCCTGCTGACCCGCGCCAGCCATCCGGCACGGCGCCTGTTCAACGAGTTGGCCAGCACCGCCATCGGTTGCCGGGGCGAGGCCGACAGCCTCTACTTGCGCCTGGAAAACGTGGTGCAACGCGTGCTCGACGACGTCGTCGAAGACAGTTCGGCTTTCAAGAGCCAATTGGATACCTTCCTCACCGCCAGCCTGGAAGAGCGTCGTCGTAACGACCTGCTCGAACAGCGCGCCCGTGACGCGGAAGAGGGCCACTTGCGCATGCAGCGGGCGCGGCACGATGTCGAAGCCGCGCTCGACCGGCGCCTGCGTGGCAAACGCTTGCCACTGAGCGTGTTGCGCTTGGTGCGGGATGCCTGGAGCCAGGTGCTGTTGATGGCCTGGCTCAAGCACGGCATACAGTCCGCAGCCTGGAAGGGGGCGCTGCTGACCGTCGAACAATTGCTCGCAAGCATCGCCCCGCATACCCGTGCCGAGGCGCGCGTCCGTCTATTGGCAGGTCTGCCGGCGCTGCTCAAGGCGCTGCGCGAGGGCCTGGGCAGCATCGCCCTCGATTCGTCGACCAGTCGTGAATTCTTCTGCGAACTGCAGCGCCTGCATGTGCAGGCCTGCACGCAGGCAGGCGGCAAGACCACCGCACCGGACCCGAGCTGGATAAAGGTCACCGAGCCGATTCGCCTGCCAGGTGCCGAACCGTTGCCGGCACTCAAGGAGGCCGATGACGTGCCGCCTTGCGCCTTCAAGATGCTCGAGCGCCTGCGCATCGGCACGTGGGTCGAGGTGCGCGAAGCTGACAGCGTATTGCGTTGCCGGCTGCTGGCACGTGTGGAAGGTAGCGACCGTTACGTGTTCGCCAACCATGAGGGGGTGAAGCTGCGCGAATGGCACCGGGTGGCCCTGGCGCGGGCCGTGCACCATGGCGAGGTACGCCTGCTCAACGGCGGCCGCGCTTTCGACCGCGCCCTGCGCAAGGCGCTCGACCAACTGGGCTCGGGCCAGGTGCGCTGACTGCTCCAAAACCCGGTCATCGTTCATTCACAGGCCGGGTAACGCAGCGCATACTGAGCGCCCCCAAGACGCTTCACAGGATCGGTTTCCATGCACCTGGACCCTGCCACTGGCTGGTTCCGCGACGTGACGCACTGCCCGTCGCCCAACTGCAATGCGCGCCCGCCCGGCCAAGCGCCGTCCTTATTGGTCATCCACAACATCAGCCTGCCGCCGGCGTGCTTCGGCACGGGCAAGGTGCAGGCGTTCTTCCAGAACCGTCTCGACCCGGACGAACACCCGTATTTCCAGGGTATCCAGCACCTGACCGTGTCGGCGCATCTGTTCGTCGAACGCGATGGGGCCGTGACGCAGTTCGTGTCTTTGCTCGAACGCGCCTGGCATGCCGGGGTGTCGAGTTTCGAAGGCCGCGAAGGCTGTAACGATTTTTCCATCGGGATCGAATTGGAAGGGACCGACACGCTGCCCTACACCGATGCGCAGTACCAGGTGCTCGAACACCTGACCCGACAGATACGCGAGGCCTGGCCTTCGATCGACGGCGCGCGCATCTGCGGACACAGCGACATCGCTCCGCAGCGCAAGACCGATCCAGGCCCGGCCTTCGACTGGCCGCGCTACCGCGCGGCCTTGGCCATTGACGAGGACGACGCATGAGTTTTCTGGTGTTGGTGCTGGTGGTATGGATCGAGAAGTTTTCGGCCCTGCGCCACCGCGTGCAACGCGACACGTTCTTTCGCGGCGAGCTGGTGCGCCTGGAGCGCAGCGGCAAGCTCCACCCCTGGTCGAGCCTGGCGTTTCTGGTGCTGGCGCCGGTGGCCTTGCTGGTGGTGGTGTTGCATGTGCTGGAGCCGGTGGCCTACGGCTTGCTGGTACTGCCGGTGCACCTGCTGGTGCTGCTCTACAGCTTGGGACGGGGCGATGCCAAGGCGGCGCTCGGTCCATTGCGCGATGCCTGGCGCCGCGGCGACGAACAGGCCGCGCTGCATGTCGCCGAACGCGATCTGGGCCTGCATGCCGAGGGGGCCGACGACTTGCTCGGGCAGGTACAGCACTATCTGGCGTGGCAGGTCTATCAAGGCTTCTTCGCCGTGATCTTCTGGTATTGCCTATTGGGCCCTGCGGCGGCCTTGGCCTACCGTCTGCTGGCGTTGAGCACTGCGCATAGCCGGCATGCCGCGCTGCAGGCGCGCGCCGAGCGGCTGCGCCACCTCATGGACTGGTTGCCGGTGCGGGTGTTGGGGGTGAGCTTCGCCCTGGTCGGCCACTTCGTCGCCGTGGGCCGGACGATGCTGCCGGAATTGCTCGACGTGCACCGACGTGCCTCTGCGCTGGTGGCCGACTGGGCTTTGGCGGCGACCGACGCGCCCGCGCAGGATGCGCCCGAGCAGGGCCAGGCGCGCCTGAACGGGCTGTGGGCGTTGCTGCTGCGCAGCGCCACACTGTGGTACGTCGTCTTCGCCTTGTGGACGATCCTGCGCTAGCGCCAGGTTCGCGGCGGCTCAGGCGGTCCAGCCGAACAACGTGCAGGCATTGGCGGTGGTGGCCTCGGCCAGCCGCTGCGGTGCCACGCCGATGATCTGCGCCAGCGTTTGGGCGATGCTGGGCAGGTGCGCAGGGCTGTTGCGCTGGCCGGGGAACATGGCGGGCGCCATGTCCGGCGCGTCGGTCTCCAGCACCAGGCTTTCCAACGGCAGGCGCGGCAGCACCTTGCGCAGGCGCAACGCCTGCGGCCAGGTCGCCGCACCGCCCAGGCCCAGTAGAAAACCGAGCTTGATGTACTCGCGGGCCTGCTCATAGCTGCCTGCAAACGCATGAATGATGCCGCCACGCGGCAGCTTATAGCGTTTCAGAGTGGCGATGACCTCGGCGTGGCTGCGGCGCACGTGTAGCAGCGCCGGCAGTTGGCAATCCTTGGCCAGTTGCAGTTGCGCTTCGAACCAGCCCTGCTGCCGTTGGCGATCCAGCTCGGGCAGGTAGAAGTCCAGACCGAATTCGCCGACCGCGCACAGGCGCGGGTCGCCACGCAAGCGGTCGAGCCAGTCGTGCAGCTGTTGCAGATGCTCGGCGCGGTGCGCCTCCAGGTACACCGGGTGTAGACCGAATGCCGCATGCAGGCCGGGGTAGGCGCAGACCGTGTCCCATACCCGCTGCCAGTTGGCCTGCTCCACCCCCAGCACCACCGAGCGCTCAACTCCGGCGGCCCGTGCCTGGCCAAGCAAGGGCGCGCGGTCGGCGTCGAAGTCGGGGAAATCCAGATGGGTGTGGGTATCGATCAGGCGCATGCTCAGGCCAGGTGCAGGCGTTGCTTGAAAGTACGCGCCACCGCGTGCACGCCGGGTTGGTACTGCTTGCTTTCGATGGCGGCCACGGCCAGGTCCAGGGCGGTGGCGGCGATCAGGCCGTGCTGCTGGGCCATGGCGTTGACCGGCAGCGGCAGGAAGTCGAGCAGCTGATTGTCGCCGAAAGTGCCCAGCTGCAGGGCACGGACGCCCGGCGTCTGGCCGTGCAGGGCGTCGAACACCCCTTGCAGCAGCACGTAAGAGGTGGTCACCAGGGCATCGGGCAGGCCGCCCAGTTCCTCGATCAGCTGGGCCATCAGGCGCTGGCCGCAAGCACGGCTGAACGTCTCGCCCTGATAGCGGCGCACCTCGCCCGAATGCTGGCCCACGGCGGCGTCGAAGCCGGCCAGACGCGCCTGGCTGACCGACAGCTCCGGGCGTGCGCCGATCAGGGCGATGCGCTGCGGGGCGTCGCGCAGCAGGCTTTGGGTCAGCAGCAAGCTGGCGTGGTGGTCGTCGCTGACCACCGAGCAGAACTGCGCCGGGTCCAGGCTGCGGTCGATGCCGATCACCGGCAGGCCCTTGGCTTGGACTTCGCGGTAGCTGTGGTCGTCGGCCGGCAGGCAACTGGCGACGAACAACGCGTCGCAGCGCCGTGCGCGGAACAGCTGTTGCAGCTGCCGTTCGCTGTCGGGCTGGTCGTCGCTGCTGGCGATCAGCAATTGGTAGCCGCGAGCACGGGCGCCGGCTTCCAGTTGCTTGGCGATGCGCGCGTAGCTGGGGTTTTCCAGGTCCGGCAGGATGAAGCCCAGGGTGCGGGTATGCCGGCTGCGCAGGCCGGCGGCCTGGGGGTTGGGCATGAAGCCATGGGCCTCGACCACGGCGCGCACGCGCTCCACGGTGGCGCTGCTGATGCGCTGCTGCTCGGCCTTGCCATTGATGACGTAGCTGGCGGTCGTCACTGACACACCGGCCAGACGGGCGATATCGCTGAGTTTCACCGAATGTTCCTTGTTATGACCTGGAAAGGACCGCGTGGCCTCTTGCAGTAGTTTTACCCACACATCCAAGGCTGCGCAGACGACCTATGTCGCAATTGTCCGACAAGCTGGGGCTGTTTAGTCGCAAGATTATCGAGTAACGTGGCCGCCGAATCAGATTAAACGTTTCAGCCATGGAATACTGCCCTCTTTCCTTCCACGCTGGAACCACGTCGCGATGCAAACGAGCGGTCTGTGAACCATTCTGGTGAGCAGGCGCTGCGCCTGTATCGGTCGCAGCCCAACGTCAGCATCCACAACAATACCTCGGGCTCCGAAGCGAGCCGGAAAAGGAGTAGGTCATGCTCGAGCTCGCCAAAGAGCAGATAGCGATGGGCCAGGTAGCGGCCGACAAGGCCCAGGCATTGCGCCTTCTGGCGGACCGGCTGGTCGCCGACGGCCTGGTCGCCGAAGGCTACCTCGAAGGGCTGCAAGCCCGCGAAGCACAAGGCTCGACCTTCCTCGGCCAAGGCATCGCCATTCCCCACGGCACCCCACAGACCCGCGACCTGGTGTTCAGCACCGGCGTGCGCCTGTTGCAGTTCCCCGAAGGCGTCGACTGGGGCGACGGCCAGCGCGTGTACCTGGCCATCGGCATCGCCGCGCGTTCGGACGAGCACTTGCGCCTGCTGCAACTGCTGACCCGCGCCCTGGGCGAAACCGACCTGGCCGAAGCCCTGCGCCGCGCCAGTTCCGCCGAAGCCCTGCTCAAGCTGCTGCAAGGCGCGCCCAAAGAACTCGCCCTGGACGCGCAACTGGTCAACCTGGGCCTGGCGGCCGACGATTTCGACGAGCTGAGCTGGCGCGGCGCGCGCCTGCTGCAAAAGGCCGGTTGCGTCGAGCCCGGCTTCGCCGCAGCTTTGCAACAGGCCGAACCGCTGCCGCTGGGCGAAGGCCTGTGGTGGTTGAACAGCGACCGTCAGGTGCTGCAACCGGGCCTGGCCTTCATCACTCCGCAGCAACCCTTGCGCTACCGCGACCAGCCGCTCAACGGCCTGTTCTGCCTGGCCAGCCTGGGCGCCGCGCACCAGGCCCTGCTCGAACGACTGTGCGAAGTGCTGATCGAAGGCCGTGGCCAGAGCCTCTATCAGGCCACCGACAGCCGCACCGTGCTGCAAGTGCTGGGCGGCGAAGTGCTGCCCGACTGGCCCAGCGTGCGCATCGTCCTGGCCAACGCCCACGGCCTGCACGCGCGTCCGGCCAAGGTGCTGGCGCAATTGGCGAAAAGCTTCGACGGCGACATCCGCCTGCGCGTGGTGGATACCGGCGAAGCCGCCGTATCGGCCAAGAGCCTGAGCCGGCTGCTCAGCCTCGGTGCCCGTCGTGGGCAGACGTTGGAGCTGCTGGCCGAGCCGCAGATCGCCGGCGATGCCTTGCCGGCCCTGCTCGATGCCATCACCCAAGGCCTGGGCGAAACCGTCGAGCCGCTCGACCAGACCCTCGCCACACAGCCGCCAGCCGTAGCTGCCCCGGCCGCAGCGCCCGTGCAGGCGCCCCAGGCCGGCAGCCAGATCCAAGGCGTGGCCGCATCGCCGGGCATCGCCACCGGGCCTGCCCACGTCTGCGTCGAGCGTGCCCTCGACTACCCGCTGCGCGGCATCTCGCCCGCGCATGAGCGCCAACGCCTGGTGGAAGCCCAGGCGGTGGTCGATGCCGAGTTGCAGGCACTGATCGCGCGCAGCGAATCGACCATCGGCGACATCTTCATCACCCACCAGGAAATGCTCGCCGACCCGGCTTTGGGCGAAGAGGTCGAGCTGCGCCTGGCACAGGGCGAAAGCGCCGAAGCGGCGTGGATGGCGGTGATCGATGCCGCCGCGCGCCAGCAGGAGGCGCTGCACGATGCCTTGCTCGCCGAGCGCGCCGCCGATCTGCGCGATGTCGGTCGGCGTGTGCTGGGCCAACTGTGCGGCGTGCAGGATGCGCGTGAACCGCAGCAGCCCTATGTGCTGGTGATGGCCGAAGTCGGCCCGTCCGACGTCGCCCGTCTGGACCCGGCGCGCGTGGCCGGCATCGTCACCGCCTACGGCGGCGCGACCGCGCACAGCGCCATCGTCGCCCGTGCCCTGGGCATCCCGGCAGTGGTCGGCGCGGGCGCGTCGATCCTGTTGCTCGAATCGGGCACGCCGCTGCTGCTCGACGGCCAGCGTGGCCGCGTCAGCGTGGCGCCGCCCGAAACCGAAGTGCAGCGCGCCCTGGCCGAACGCGACCAGCGCGAGCAGCGTTTGCAGGCGGCCTGGGCCGAGCGCCATCGGCCGGCCGTGACCCGTGACGGCCACGCCATGGAAGTGTTCGCCAACATCGGCGAGAGCGCCGGCATCGACAAGGTGCTGGAGCAGGGCGCCGAAGGCATCGGCCTGCTGCGCACCGAACTGGTGTTCATGGGCCATTCCCAGGCGCCGGACGTGGCCACCCAGGAAGCCGAATACCGCCGTGTGCTCGACGGCCTGGGCGGGCGCCCGCTGGTGGTGCGCACGCTGGACGTGGGCGGCGACAAGCCGTTGCCCTACTGGCCGATCGAAGCGGAAGAAAACCCTTTCCTCGGTGTGCGCGGCGTGCGCTTGACCCTGCAACGCCCGCAGATCATGGAAGACCAGTTGCGCGCCTTGTTGCGCGCCGCCGACAACCGCCCGTTGCGGATCATGTTCCCCATGGTCGGACAGATGCACGAGTGGCGTGAAGCCAAGGCCATGGTCGAGCGCCTGCGCGTGGAGATTCCGGTGGCCGACCTGCAGGTCGGCATCATGGTCGAGGTGCCCTCGGCGGCGCTGTTGGCGCCACAACTGGCCCGCGAGGTGGACTTCTTCAGCGTCGGCACCAACGACCTGACCCAGTACGCCCTGGCCATCGACCGCGGCCACCCGAGCCTGTCGGCCCAGGCCGACGGTCTGCACCCGGCGGTGCTGCAACTGATCGACATGACCGTGCGCGCCGCCCATGCCCATGGCAAATGGGTCGGCGTCTGCGGCGAGCTGGCTGCCGACGCCCAGGCCGTGGCGATCCTGCTGGGCCTTGAGGTGGACGAACTGAGCGTGGCCGCACGCAGCATCGCCGAGGTCAAGGCGTTGGTGCGCGAGACCGATTTCCAGGCGGCGCGCGCGTTGGCGCAGGCCGCCTTGCAACAAGACAGCGCCGCCTCCGTGCGCGCGCTGGTGGAGCGTAGCTGATGGCCAAGATCCTCACCCTGACCCTCAACCCGGCGCTGGACCTCACCGTCAGCCTCGAGCGCCTGCGCCCGGGGGCGGTCAACCGCGCCCACAGCCAACACAGCCATGCCGCCGGCAAGGGCCTGAACGTGGCGCAGGTGCTGGCCGACCTGGGCCACGACCTCACCGTCGGCGGCTTCCTCGGGCGCGACAACCTGCAGCCGTTCGAAGCGCTGATCGAGCGCCGCGGCTTCAGCGATTGTTTCGTGCGCGTCGATGGCGAAACCCGCAGCAACCTCAAGCTGGTCGAGGGCGACGGCCAGGTGACCGACATCAACGGACAAGGCCCGCAGGTGGACGCCGCCGCGCAGGCGGCCTTGCTGCAACATCTGCAAAAGATCGCCCCCGGCTTCGACGCCGTAGTGGTCGCCGGCAGCCTGCCGCGCGGCATCGACCTGGCCTGGTTCGAGCGATTGCTGCGCCAGCTGGTCGGTCAAGGGCTCAAGGTCGTGCTCGACACCAGCGGCGAAGCCCTGCGTGTGGGCCTGGGCTGCTCGCCCTGGCTGGTCAAGCCCAACGTCGAGGAGCTGGGCGACGTGCTCGGCCAGGCGTTGCCCGACCGCGCAGCGCAACAGGCCGCCGCTGAGCGGCTGCTGGACGCAGGCGTGGAGCACGTGGTGCTGTCCAATGGCGAGCACGGCCTGAGCTGGTTCAGCGCTGCGCGCACCCTGCATGCGCTGCCGCCGCCGGTGAAAGTGGCCAGTACCGTAGGCGCCGGCGATTCGCTGGTAGCCGGCATGCTGCATGGGCTGTTGCAGGGCGAAGCCCCCGAGCAGAGCCTGCGCCGGGCCACGGCCATCGCCGCCCAGGCCGTGACCCAGGTCGGCTTCGGCATCGACGACCACGCGCAACTGGCCCGCCTGGAAGCGGCCGTGCAGATACAAGAACAACAGGAGAGTGGCCAATGAACCTTGCCATCGTCACCGCCTGCCCGAACGGGCAGGTGTCCAGCGTGCTCAGCGCACGCCTGCTCACCGCCGAGGCGCAGCGCCGCGGCTGGAGCACCAGCGTCGAGGTGGCCGACGCCGAACACCCCGAACAACGCCTGAGCGCCGAGCAGATCGCCGCCGCCGACTGGGTGCTGGTGATCGCCACCGGCCCCTTGGAACTGTCGCGTTTCGTCGGCAAGCGCGTGTTCCAGAGCACGCCCGCGCAAGCCCTGGCCGACCGCGAGCGGTTCCTCGACGAGGCCGCCGCCAGTGCCCAGGTGCTGACGGCCTCCGACATCGCAGAGCCTGCTGCAAGCGCTAGCGCCTCGGCTACCACCCAGCCGCGGCTGGTCGCCGTCACCGCCTGCCCGACGGGCGTGGCGCACACCTTCATGGCCGCCGAAGCCTTGCAACAGGCGGCGGCGCAGAAGGGCTGGCAACTGACCGTGGAAACCCAGGGCTCGGTGGGCGCGCGCAATCCCTTGTCGGCCGAGGCCATCGCCGAGGCCGACGTGGTGCTGCTGGCCGCCGACATCGAAGTGCCCACTGCGCGTTTCGCCGGCAAGCGCATCTACCGCTGCGGCACGGGCATCGCCCTCAAGCAGGCGGCCGTGACGTTGGACAAGGCATTGGCCGAGGGCAAGGTCGAGAGCGCGGGCGATGCTGGCGCAGCCCCGGCCAAAGCGGAAAAGGCTGGTGTCTACAAGCACCTGCTGACCGGGGTGTCGTTCATGCTGCCGATGGTGGTAGCCGGTGGCCTGTTGATCGCACTGTCGTTCGTGTTCGGCATCAACGCCCATGAAGTGCCGGGCAGCTTGCCGGCCGCGCTGATGCAGATCGGCGGCGAGGCGGCGTTCAAGCTGATGGTGCCGCTGCTGGCGGGCTACATCGCCTGGTCCATCGCCGACCGCCCGGGCCTGGCGCCCGGCATGATCGGTGGCCTGTTGGCCAGCACCCTGGGCGCGGGTTTCATCGGCGGCATCGCCGCAGGCTTTCTCGCCGGCTACAGCGCCAAGGCCATTGCCCGCTGGGTACGCTTGCCCAGCAGCCTGGAAGCGCTCAAGCCGATCCTGATCATTCCGCTGCTGGCCAGCCTGTTCACGGGCCTGGTGATGATCTATGTGGTCGGCCAGCCGGTGGCGGCGATGCTCGCGGGCCTGACCCAGTTCCTCGACAGCATGGGCACCACCAATGCCATCCTCCTGGGCGTGTTGCTGGGCGGGATGATGTGCGTCGACCTCGGTGGGCCCATCAACAAGGCGTCCTACGCCTTCTCGGTCGGCCTGCTGGCCTCGTCGAGCTATGCGCCCATGGCGGCGACCATGGCTGCCGGCATGGTGCCGCCGATCGGTCTTGGCATCGCCACCTTCATCGCCCGGCGCAAGTTCGCTCAGAGCGAGCGTGAGGCCGGCAAGGCAGCTTTCGTATTGGGGTTGTGCTTCATCTCCGAGGGTGCGATTCCCTTCGCCGCCAAGGACCCGCTACGGGTGATCCCGGCCAGCATCGCCGGCGGTGCGCTGACCGGCGCGCTGTCGATGTACTTCGGCTGCAAGCTGATGGCGCCCCACGGCGGACTGTTCGTGATGCTCATTCCCAATGCGATCAACCACGCGGCGCTGTATTTGCTGGCGATCGTGGCGGGCAGCTTGGTCACGGCGGTGGTGTACGCCCTGATCAAGCGGGGCGAGCCGGTGGAATTGGCGGTGGCGGCACCGCCGCGTTGAACGCGGTGCCCGCTTTTGGCGGGCGTTGGCAAGGTTGACCGACAGGGGCGCTAAGGCGCCCCTGTCGCGTTTCAGCGGCGGGGTTGGGCCGTGCGCAACGGCTTGAGCAGGTCGATCAGGCCGTTGTGGTCGATCTCGTGCATCAGCGCCAGCAGGCCGCCCAGCTCGCCAGGCGGAAAGCCTTTGCGGGCGAACCAGGCCAGATAGTCGCCCGGCAGGTCGGCGAGCAGACGGCCTTGGTACTTGCCGAAGGGCATGCTGCGGGTCACCAGCAGCTTCAGGGTGTCGGGATTCATGCGGGCCACCGGATACGAATGAGTCGCGACCCTACTGCAAACTGCACGACCGGCCAAGGCCAATCATGCAGAACGCGACGCATGGCATTCTGCCTTTATCTTTTAAGTTATTGATTAATAAGTAATTAATTTTTAGCCAAACCTGGCACGAAGGCTGCTCCTATCTATTCACTAACCATCAAGGAGTTTGAGTCATGAGCGATACCAACAAAGATGTGATCGATGTCCTCAACGACCTGATCGAATACAGCAAGGACGGCGAGAAAGGCTTCAGAAAGTCGGCCGAAGACGTGAAAAGCGTCCGCCTGAAAGAATTCCTCACCGCCCGTGCCGCAGGTTGCGCTCAGGCCGTGACCGAACTGCAAGCCGAAGTCAGCCATCTGGGTGGCAAGCCAGAAGACTCCACCAGCTTCACCGGCGACCTGCACCGTGCTTGGATCGACCTCAAGACCACGTTCACCAGCCACGATGACGAAGCTGTGATGAACGAAACCGAGCGTGGCCAGGATTACGCGCTGAAAGCCTACCGCGAAGCCCGCGAGAAGCTGACCAAACTCAACGTCCCAGCCGCCGCCAACAGCCTGGTGCTGGTCGAGAAGCAGCTGCAAGGCGTACAGAAAAACCATGACGAAGTGAAGGCACTGCGCGACCAAGTCCGCGCCCAGTCTTAAGACTGCGCTTCCTCCACCCGGTTGCGGCCATTGGCCTTGGCCCGGTAGAGCGCATCGTCAGCCAAACCCAGTATGGTCGAAAGATCGTGCTGGGTTTTTTGTGTGCGCACGGCAACACCGATGCTGACGGTGATTCCCACACTCCCGTCACCGAATGCCGGCAGCGCTTCGACCGCCGCCCTGATCCGTTCGGCGATCGACCAGGCGCCTGAAGCGTCCGTTTCCGGTAGCACCAGCTGGAACTCCTCCCCACCGTAACGCGCCGCGAGGTCGGCCGGGCGCCGGATGCATCGGCGCAGCGCCAGCGCTACCTCGCGCAGGGCATGATCGCCGCCGGCATGGCCGTGGCGCTGGTTGAACGCTTTGAAGTGGTCGATATCCACCATCAACACGGCCAGCGGCTTGCCGCTGCGCTGGGCGCGCGACCATTCGAGCTTGAGGACTTCGTCGAGACGACGGCGGTTGGGCAAGCCGGTGAGGCTGTCGGTGGCCGCCAGTTCGGCGAGGTTCTGTTCGGCGCGTTGACGGCGGCTCAGTTCCCGGCCCAGCAAGACGCTCAGCCAGAGAATACCCACACACAGCACGCCGGTCGCAGCCCCCACCAGCCAGGCGGTACGCCGCCAGGAATGAAGGACTTCGTCGGCCGAATGCACCACCAACACGATCAGCGGCAGGTTCGCCACTTTGGCGAAGGTGTAGATGCGCTGGGCGCCGCCACGGGCTACCGAGGCAGCGGTGAAGCTGCCGGTCTGTTCGGTCAGGATGCGTTGGAAATTCGCCCGTTTCAGGTAGTTGCCGCCCACGTGCGGATCGGAGTCGCGCACCGGTTGGCGCGCCAGCAGCTGACCGTCGGTGCTGAGCAGGTTGACACTGCTTTCCTTGCCAATGTCCAGGCGTTGGAACAAGGCGTCGAAATAGGCCAGCGGCAGGGCGCCTACCGTGACGCCGAGAAAGGCGCCATTCGAAGAGGAAATGCGCCGGCTGAAGGCGAGGCACCAACCCAGCTCGTCGAGTTGGCGCCGCGACGGCGGGGTGAGCATCAGGCCCAGGCCCGGATGCGCACGGTGTGCCTGGAATGCCGCGGTGTTGGCGAAGTCGGCCTGCAGCGGGACCTTGCCGGACGACTGGCCCTGCACCTTGCCCTGCGCGTCCAGCCACAGCAGCTCGCCTTGCCCGGGCGTGGCGACGGCCTGACGGAACAGGATCTGCTGGCGCAGTTCGGGCGCCAGGCCCGACAGCTGCGGATGCCGCACGCCCCACATGACCCCGCGCAGGGATTGGTCGTACAGCTCGACGTTGCGCAGCACATCGTTTTCGATCAATTGCACGATGTTGTTCGACGCCCGCACCGCCGACCGCTCGACGCTGTCGCGTTCGCGCAGCAGCAGGTAGCCGACGATCGAGACGATGGCGAACACGGCCAGGCAACTGCCCAGGGTCAGGGCCTGGACGGGGCGGGATTTGAACAGCGCAAGCAGCGGCGCAGGCGTGGGCACGTCGAGCTCCCTGAGCAAGAACGTCATGAACGGGGGGCGCCATTCTAGGCAGCGGCCCCACCTGCCTCAAGCCCGTATCCATGGCTTTTCTCGGCTGGGCGGGCTTTGCAGGGGCCGGCTGCCTGCGCCTGTAGCCGGTCTGCGCCAGGCGGTCAGGCTATTGGATGCTATCGGTGTGCCATGTTTGAACGCACTGAGGTGGGAGGCAGGCGCACGTCGAGCGATGCAGCGCGGCCGAACCGGAGCGCCGGCCTGCCGCGCTTTTTACAAGTAACTATTGCGAAGGGTGTAACAAGCCACGAACGTTTTGCTGCGCGATCAGCTGTCGGCCCGATCGCTGCTAGCCGTTTTCGCGGCGGTTCGCTCGCTGCTGTCGCTGTCGTCGCCCTGTTGCGCGAATTGCGCTTGGGCCTGCTCGGCCAGAGCCTGGTTACGCGCCGCAAAAGCGGGGGATTCTTCGGCTTGCGCCAGGGGCGACAGCACCAATGCCGAAAGGATGAACGCGCTGGCAATACCCATGCTGTTGGACATTTCGAACTACCTTCTTGCTGAGCAAGTGCTATGTGGATGGCGTTACGTTAGTCCTGGGGCGCAGCAGGAAAAAGCGTCAGGCGCAATAAGCACCTTTACCAATTGAGTAACAGTAAGAGGTTGGTATTTGCTCGAAAAGTCTGTCTTTTCGGTCAGAACCTGCATGCCAGAGGGGATGCTTCGCCGCAGGCCAGGCTCGCCGAAACGATGCCTTGCCCGCGCATGGGTGTGGCGGCATCCGGCCTGGCCCGATCAGCGGTCAGAATCCGATGAAGGTGTAGTACTCAGGCGTCTGTGCGGTGACGTGCAGCCCATAGGTGCCGGCGGCTTCGGCGAGCTTAGGCTCCTCCACGTGCACCTGCCAGGCTTGGGCGCTGCCACTGAGGGGATGGTCCAGCGCGTGCGCGAAGGCGGTCATGTCGGGCAGCCAGGCAGTGAACCCATTGCCTTTGAGTGCGCTGACGGTCATCCCCAAACGTTCGCAGACCGCCACCTTGGCTCCGATGTCGTCGCGGTCGGCCTGGCGCGACGCTTCGATCAGCGCGCGCAGCGCCGGGTCCGCCGCCACTTGACCGTGGATCAGCACCGGCCCTTGTTCCCAGGCTTCCTGGGGGCAGTCCTTGGCTTCCGGACGCAAGGGAATGTGCGGGTTGATTTCCATGGGGTAGATGCGACAGACCAAGGGTCGCGTTTCATAGATGGTGCACAGGTCGGCGGCGTCGAGGTGCATGCAGCGGCCAGGATTGAAGGCCGCGAAGGTGACCGCGACCTGCACCTCGCCCGTGCCGCACGGCACGCCCAGGGAGCGGCGCAAGGCATGCTCGCGCTGTTCGACCGGCATGCCGGGCCCGTCGGGGACGAAACCTTCGATCAGCACGATGACTTGCCCGCCGGCCTGCGCCCATTGCCGTGCTTCGCCCAAGGTCAGCGGCACGTGGTGGCCGGTGCAGCACTTGCCGCAGCCGGTGCAGGCGAAACGCAAGGCGGCGCTCATGACTTGCCGATGACCCACTCGCTGACGAAGGCTTTCTGCACGCGCCGGTCGTACAGGCACAGCTCGGTGCCGATCTTGCCTTTCAGGGCCTTCTGCGGGTAGACGCCTTCGATCAGCAGGGCGCTGTAGCCGACCTGGTCGTCGAACTCGGCGGGCTTGCCCAGCACATGGACGTCCTTGAGCTGGCTCGCCGCCAGGCAGGACTTGAGCAGCGCCTGGCGGTAGTCGTTCCAGGCCTGGCTGCTCGACGCATGGGCGGCGCCGCTGGCCAGGGCGCAAGTGATCAGGATTGAGCAGAAGAGCTTCATATGCGATACCGGCATTTTCATTTGAAGACGCTGGATTATGCCCGACTGAGGTCAGGCATCAACCCTGGGGCTGTGTCTTCATCTATACGCCGGCAGCGTAGCGCTCACGGCTCGCCGAACACCACCGCGCGTGCCGCCACCAGCAGACAATCGGTCAGTTCCGGTGAGGAGAACTTGGTGAGAATAGCATTGGCCCCGGCCAGGCGCGCTTTTTCGCTGCTCATGGCACTGTCGAGCGAGGTGTGCAGCAACACGTACAGGTGCTTGAAGTCCGGCGTTTCGCGCAGGGTGCGGGTGAAGGCATAACCGTCCATCTCGGACATTTCGATGTCCGACACCACGATGTTGATCTCGCTGGCGGTGCCTTGCAGTTCCAGCAGCACCTCGATGGCGTCTTTCGCGCTGCGCGCCGTGCGGCAGTCGATGCCCAGGTTGCGCAGGGTGTGGATCGACTGCTGCAACGCCACCTGGCTGTCGTCGACCACCAGGATGTTGGCGGCGGCCAGCAGGCTGGCGGCATCTTCGTCCAGGCCATTGCTGGGCGCCACAGAGGGCGGTGGGGCGATGCCGTGGATCACTTTCTCGATGTCCAGCACCTGCACCAAGGCATCGTCGACACGCGCGACGCCGGTGATGAACGAGCGGTTGCCCGAACCGAACGGCGGCGGCTTGATGTCGGTGGTGCGGCAATGCACGATGCGCACCACGGCCTGCACATGCAGGCCCTGCCGCGAGCGGCTGATCTCGGTGACGATCAGGCAACCGCCGTTGGGGTCTTCCAGCGGTCGTTCGCCAATGGCCCGCGACAGGTCGATCACCGACAGCGGGTTGCCGCGCAGGGTCGCCACGCCTTTGACGTGCGGGTGGGCTTCGGGCAAGCGGGTCAGCGCCGGGCAGGGAATGATTTCGCTGACCTTGAGCAGGTTGATCGCCATCAGCTTGCCGCTGCGCAGGGTGAACAGCAGCAGCGACAGCGAGTCTGCGCGGGCGTTTTGGTTGGCCATGGGGCGAGCTTGCACTCAATGAGGGAGGATGCCGGGTTATCGGCCCGAACGCGCGGGGCTTTAGCTCGTGCTGGCAAGCCGCCTGGGTCGGGGCGGCGTTGCCGCCCATCGCGACTGAAGTCGCTCCAACAGGGGATTGGCGTTGCCGCCCATCGCGACGGGTCGGAGCGCAGGCCGGTCGCTTCAGCAGGGCTTTGAGGTCGAAGGAAAAGGTTGGGCTTGCTTTGTGTAGGAGCGACTTCAGTCGCGATGGCCGGCACCGCCGGCCCAAGGCCGCAACACCACCCGACTGATTTGACGCGGCGCCTTCCGACCCAATGGCTACGACACCACCCCGAGTCACCGCTCCCGCAACGCCTCCCGCGCCCGGTTCATCGGCTTGATCAGGTAATCCAGGACGGTCTTCTCTCCCGTGCGGATGTCCACCGTCGCAACCATCCCCGGCGTGATCGCGAACTGCTTGCCGGCCTTGTTCTCCAGGCTGTCGCGCTGGGTGCGGATGAACACACGGTAGTAGTAGATCTCCGGTTTGACCTCGTCCTGCAGAGTGTCGGGCGAGATGCCCACCACCTGGCCGTCGAGGCTGCCGTACACCGAATAGTCGTAGGCGCTGATCTTCACCTTGGCCGCCTGCTCGGGGTGGATGAAGGCGATGTCGCGGGGCGAGATGCGGGTTTCGATCAGCAGGCGCTCGTCCATCGGCACGATCTTCATCACCTGCCCGCCGGGCTGCACCACGCCGCCCAGTGTGTTGACCTCGATGTCCTTGACGATGCCGCGCACCGGCGAGCGCAGGGTCAGGCGGGTCAACGAGTCGGTACGGCCGCGGATCACCGCCTTGAGGCTGTCGGCTTCGGCGCTGGCCTTGGCCAGCTCTTCGCGGGCGCGCACCAGGTAGTCGGAGCGCGCTTCGGTGGCCTTGAGTTCGAGTTCCGAGCGCTGGCGGTTCAGGCGGATCACCTCGACCCGGCTGGAGGCGCCGAGCTTGGCCAGGTTCTCGGTGATCTGCAGCTCGCTGCGCACCAGGCGCAGCGAGTCCTGGATGCCGGCCAGGGTCTGCTCCAGGCCGCGGCGGCGGGTCTGGTACAGCGCGGTTTCGGCTTCGGTCAGCTCGGTCGAATCCTTGAGGCTGGCGGGGAAGGTCAACGGCTTGCCGCTGACTTCGGCGCGCAGCCGCGCCACGCTGGCCAGCGCGGCGCGGTACTTGGCCTCGCTTTCGCCGACGGTGGATTCGGTCTTGGTCGGGTCGAGCTGGGCCAGCACCTGGTCGCGCTGCACCATGTCGCCTTCGGCGACGTTCATCTGCGCGACGATGCCGCCTTCGAACGACTGGATCACCTGCTCACGGGAGCTGGGAATGACCTTGCCGGTGCCGGTGGACACCTCGACGATCTCGAACCAGGCCGCCCAGGCGACGAAAGCGGCGAGCATCAGGGCGCAGACCATGATCACGCGCCCGGCGCGCAGCACCGCGTGGTCGTCCTGGCCATCCAGGTAGGAAGCGGGTAGCGACGGTTGGCTCATGCTTGGCCTCCTTGGCCTGGCGCTGTCGGTTGGGCGGCGAGCGTGCCGTGTCGGCGCTCGCCACAGGAAACGGATGAAAACGGACGGCTCATGCCTGGCCTCCTTGGCCTAGCGCTGTCGATTCGGCGACGCGCGGAACATATCGGCGCTCGCCACGGGCAGCGAACGAAAACCCACGGCTCATGCCTGGCCTCCCTGGCTCAGCCGCGCCAGCGCAGCATCGCGCTGGTCGTCGATGACGATGCGCCCGCCGTCGAGCACCAGCACCCGATCGACCCGTTGCAGTACGCTCATGCGGTGGGTGGCGATGACCAGGGTGCGGCCCTGGCAGAAGCGCTCGAGGTTATCCAGCAGCGCGCGCTCGGTGACGTCGTCCAGCGCGGCGGTAGGCTCGTCGAGCAGCAGCACTTGCGGCTGGCGCAAGAGCAGACGCGACAGCACCAGGGCCTGGCGCTGGCCGCCGGACAGGCCCAGGCCGCCTTCCAGAATCAGATGGTCGAGGCCTTTGGGCAGCTGCCGCACGAAGGCCAGGGCGCCGCTGGCCGCCAGCGCCGCGACCAGCTCCTGGTCGCTGGCCTGGCCGCTGCCCAGGGTCAGGTTTTCCCGCAAGGTGCCGTGGAACAGCCGTGCGTGTTGCGCCAGCAGGCCGACGTCGCGGCGCAGGTCGGCCGGGTCCAGGTGGGCCAGGGCGATGCCGTCGAGGCTGATCTCGCCCTGTGCCAGGTCCATCGCGCCGCCGAGGGCTTGCAGCAGGGTGGATTTGCCTGCGCCGTTGCGCCCCAGCACGGCGATGCGCTCGCCGGGGGCGATGCTCAGCTGGCCGATGCTCAAGGCCGGCGCGGCTTCCGGGCTGTAGCGGAACACCGCCTGGCGCAGGTGGTACTCGCCATGGATCGCCGGCAGGTGCACGCGGGCTTCGCCTTCCGGATGGTCGACCGGGCTCTGCATCAGTTTGTCGATGCCTTCCAGGGCCACCTTGGCCTGCTGCCAGCGGGTCAGCACGTGGGTCAGTTGCGCCATCGGCGCCATCATGCGCGAGGCCAGCATCGAGGCCGCCACCAGGCTGCCGGTGGTGAGGTCGCCGGCGATCACCATCGGCGCGCCGACCACCACCACCACGGCGAACACCGCGCCCTGGATGTTCTGCGTCCAGGTCACCAGGCCATTGGTCAGGGTGCGCAGGCGCAGGCTGTTGTGCGCGCAGGCGGCGTTGTACTGGTTCCATTGCCGCTCGAAGCGCGCTTCGGCTTGCAGGGCCTTGATCTCGTCCAGGCCCTGGATGCTCTCCACCAGCATGGCGTTGCGCAGCGCCGACTCGCGCATCGACGCATTGGCCAGACGCGCCAGGCGGCGTTGGGCGAGGAGGCCGGGCAGCAGCATCAGCACCAGTGCCGCCAGCGGAATGATCACCAGCACGCCGCCGATCAGCCAGAACACGAACAGGAACAGCAGGAAGAACGGCAGGTCGGCCAGCGCCGTGGCGGTGCTGGAAGTGATCAGGTCGCGGATCTGCTCCAGCTCGCGCAACTGCGAGATGAACGAGCCGGTCGACTTGGGCCGCACCGAGTTGCGCAGGCGCAGCGCATGGCCGTAGACCAGGTCGGAGATGCGCAGGTCGGCGCGCTTGCCCAGCAGGTCGGTGACCTTCAGGCGCAGCAGGCGCATGGTCAGGTCGAACACCAGCGCCAGCACCACGCCGCCGAACAGCACGTACAGCGTGGGCAAGGACTCCGCCGGAATCACCCGGTCGTACACCTGCATGGAGAACAGCACCCCGGCCAGGGCCAGCACGTTGGCCACCAGCGAGGCGAGCATGACCTGGCCGTAGGGGCGCAGGTCGCGCAGTACGATGCGCGCGAACCAGTGGCGGTCGTAGGGCGCGGTGTAGTCGTCGGTGCGTACGTCGCGCAGCGGGCGCGCCGGACGCAGCAGGGCGACGCGGGCGATGCGGCCCTGCAATTGGTCGCGGTGCAGGCGGCTGGCCAAGCCCTGGTCGCCGGCGAAGACCACGGCCAGATGGTCGTCCTCGGTCACCGCCTCGACCACCGCCAGTTGGCCGTCGTCCAGCTCCAATACCAAGGGCGTGCGCCACTGGCGCAGGCCCTTGGCGTCGAAGCGCACGAAGCGCAGGGTCAGCCCGGCCTGGCGGGCCATGTGTCGGAGGATCTCGTCCAAGGGCCGCGCGTCTTCGGCGGCGGCCAGACGGATGCGCTGCGGCGACACGTCGAGGCGATAGTGCCGGGCCACGTGCAGCATGCTTTCCAGCCAGGGGCCGAGGTCCGGGCGTTGGGCAGGGTTGCCCGCAGTAGGTCCGGCAGCGCCAGGTCCGCCAGCGCCAGATCCGCTCGTGGCGGGCCCGCCAGCGTCAGGCCCATCCGCGTCAGGTCCGCTTGAAACGGCCGCTCCAACGCCGGGTCCACCTGCGCCAGGTCTACGAGGGTCGAGGCCATGCGCGGCGGGGCTGGTGCCGGCAGCGGCGTCGGGGGTGGCAGCGACCGGGTTCACGGTGTCGTTCATGGCAGGATCTCCACCCCTTGCAGGCGCTGGCCTTCGAGGCCCAGCACCGGGCGCAGCGCGCCGTTGTTGTATAGGCAGTCGACGTTCAGGCGCAGCAGGTCGGAACGGGTGGCGGCCATGTCGAAGCGCGATTGGTAGATTTCCTGCTCGGCGTTGAGCAGGTCGAGCAGGGGCCGGGTGCCGAGTTCTAGGTACTGCCGGCCGTAGAGCATGCGCGCTTCCTGGATGCTGTCCTGGCGCAGTTCCAGCGAGCGCAGCCGGCGGCCCAGGCCCGAAGTCTGCGCCTGGGCTTCGGCCAGGCCGCGGCGCGCTTGCAGGCGCGCGGCGTCCTCGGCCGAGTCGGCGGCGCTCAGCGCATGGCCGGCGGCGCGGGCGCGGGCGCTGGTGGCGCCGCCCTGGTAGATCGGCACTTCGACATTGAGGTAGATGCCGGCCTGGGTACGGTCCAGGTTGCGGTTGTCGCGGTTGTAGTCGTTGTCCAGGTAGTGGTTGACCTGCGGTTGCAGCGACAGGGTCGGGTACGCCTCGGCCTTGGCCTGGGCCAGTTCGGCCTGGGATTGCGTGCGCTGGGCCAGGGCCATCAGCACTGCCGGCAGGCGATCGTCGCCAGCCAACGGGCGCTGGCAGGCCTGGCCCAGTTCGGCCGGCGCCTCGTCGCTCAACGGCGGCGGCGAACTTTTTCCCAACAGGGTGGCCAGTGCCGCCCGCCAGCGTTGGTATTGCGCCTGGTATTCCTCGAACACGGCCTGTGCGGCCTCGGCCCGCGACTGCGCCTGGACCACGTCGGAGCGGGTGCTGGCGCCCATGTCGCTGCGCTGGCGGGCCAGGCCGACGATTTCGTCCACGGCCTGGATCTGCGCGCGGGCGATGTCCATCAGGTGCGCGTAGCGCTGGGTCTCGATCCAGGCATAGGCGGTGTCGCGTGCCAGTTCGTCGATCACCAAGAGGATGTTGGCCTGGGCGCGTGCGGCGGCCGCGTTGGCCGCATCGACGGCGTAGTCGACCTTGCCGAAGTCGTAGAGCATCTGCTTGAGCGAGAGGTTGAGCGCCTGGCTGCTGCGATCGCCGCCGTAACCGGAGTCGAACCCGGTGCGCACGCCCCCGGAAATCTGCGGGTAGTAACCGGAACGGGCGACGTTGACGCCTTCGCCCCGGCGATAGAGATCGCCGATGGCCTCGGCGATGCGCGGGTGCCATTGCACCGCCAGCAACGCAGCCTCGGCCATACCCAGGCGATCCTGGGTCGCCGTCGCCTGGCCAGTCGGCGGCCGCGCCGACACGGCTTGGGGGCTGTCGCGAATCGAGGCGGGGCTGATCTGGCGCAAGGCCGGATCGATATCGTCGTCGGCCAAAGCGGCCGGTTGCAGCAACAATGCCAGAAGCCCCAAGGCGCCTGGCAACAACGGAAACAGCGAACAGCCTGGCTTCACATCATTCCCTTAATACCGTGTCGTCCGTGACCGCCGGGCACAGGCCCGGCGCGCTTGCAGGTGTTGCCATCGCTTCAGAAATAGGCCGGTCTACCGCACCGGCGGAATCGAGCGCAGGCAGGACCGAAATCCTGCCTGCGCTCGCCTTGCGTTACCGTCGTATCAAGACGTTTCCTACAACCATAGACCAGCTTTCCCTAAACCACATGCACGCTGTTCTGAATCCACAGTTGCTGGCTCGGGTCTTGCTGGGCCGTGTACTGGTCGTAGTCGATGCCGTCCGCCACGCCCTGGCCCGCCAGGCTCCACTGCTCGCCGAGCAGCACCGAGTCGGCGCCGTCGCCTTTGATCAGCAATGGGCTACCCGCGCCGTCGTTCAGCGCCAGCACGTCCTCTAGGCTGATGCTCAGGCTCACCGCGCTGGTGGCGTTGAGGTCGAGCACTTCCAGGTCCTGCACCTGACCGACCAGGCTGCCCAGGTCGATGCTGGCGTCGCCGCCTTGCCAGAGCAGGGTGGTGCCCTCGGCGGCGTCCTCGACCTGGGCAAAGGCGTCTTCGCCCAAGGGCGCGTCGGTCGTGGCAGCGGCGTCGGCGCCATTGTTGGCCGTGGAGACATCCCGTGGGTCGTCGCTGACTGCGTTGGCCGACTGCTCGTCCGTCTCGGCCACAGCGGCCATCAGCAAGGTGGCCTCGGGGTTGTCGTCCAATGCCGCCAGACGCTGTACCCCAGTCACCGCACCCTCGGCCACGGTGATCTTCAACTGCGCGGTGTCGACGCTGCCGTTCGGATGGGTGAGGGCGTAGGTGAACTGATCCACCTGGCCCACCACCGAACCGCCCAACCCGGGCTTGAGCGTGTAGCTGTAACTGCCGTCGGCCTGCACCAGCAGAATGCCGTACAGCCCGACCACGCTGATGCCGTTGTAGCCCGGCACTGCGTAGGTGTTGGCGGCGGTCTGCACGCTCAGGGTGGTGAGGTTCGAACCCAGGGTGTCGCCGGCCAGTAGGTTGCCGGTGGCGACGCTGGAACGGTCGACCACGAACTCGGTGAGCGACTTGGTGCTGGTGTTGAGCGTGGAGTTCAAGCTCGACCCCAGGCCCAGCAAGCCGCTGGCCTTGACCGTGACCTGGTAGGTGCCGGCGCTCTGGTTGGCGAAGGTGTAGCCGCGCGCGGTGTTGTTCACCAGGCTCAGCAGGTCATTGCCGTTGACGGTCTGCACGGTCACGTACTGGCCACTGGCGTTGAGCTTCTGCAACTGCACCGAGGCACCGCCGAGCAGCGCCAGCAGGTTGGTGGAGGTCAGTACCACTTGCAGATCGGCGGTGGTGCCGGCGGCCACGGTGTGGCCCAACACGCTGGATTTGACGCCCGCCAGCGCCGGCAGGTCGATGCGGGCGAAGTCCTGGGTCGCCGTCGTGACCTTGTTGGCCAGCACCACGTTGCTGCGCCCCACGTCGTCCACGGCATCCACCAGCCGTGCCGGCGCGGCGAGGTTGCTGTCGTTCCACACCTCAGTGGCCTGTGGGCTGTCGATGCGCACGTAGAGGTTGGCGGTGTCGCTCTTGCCGTTGGGGTGCGCCAACTGATAGCTGAACACATCGACCTTGCCGACGCTCGCGGTGCTGCCGTTGGGGGTGTAGGTGTAGCTGCCGTCGGCACGGATCAGCAGGCTGCCGTACTGGCCCTGGACCGTGGTGCCGGCCCCTGCCGTGACGTAGCTGCCGGCCTTGAGCACCTGCAATACGGCGCCGCTGTCCGGCCCGAGGATGTCGCGGGTGCCGTCGACGCCCAGGTCGCTGACGACGTTGCCGGCCAGCGCCGTGCCCGTGCCGGTGAACTGGGTCAGGCTGGTGGTTTCGATGTCCAGACGGGTGTTGACCGTGGTCAGCACGCCCAGCCCCCCGGACCGCGTCACCAGCTGATAGTCACCGGCCTGCAACGTGCCGATCGTGGCGCGCAGCCCCACCCCCGGCAGCAGCACCAGGGTCAGCAACGCCGAATCGTTGGCGGTGGCGATGTCCACCCAGGCGCCGCTGGCATTCTTCACCTGCAGGGTGAAGGTCGAGCTGTTGAGCAGGCCCAGCAGGTTGTCGGTGCTCAGGGTCAGGACCGGATTGGCGGTAGTGCCGGCGGCGACCGTCCAAGTGAAGGTTTTGCTGGTGTTGAGGCCCACCAGCAGGGTGTAGCTGTCGTTGATCGGTGCTTGCGTGACGACCACCGGTGCCAGGTTGACCACGGCGGTCGCCAGGTTGTCGCTGGCCACCACCGGCAGGTTGACGTCGATGTCCGGCGCCACCACCGTGGCGTTGGCCGACACGTTGCCGCGCGGGTCGGTGAGGCTCACAGTCAGGGCCTGGCCGTTGTCCTGCGCCGGGTTCAGCACCACGCTGAACAGCCCCGTGGCGCCGATCACCACACCGCTTTGCAGCACACTGCCGTCGGCGCCGCGCACGGTGACGCTGGCGCCCACTTCGCCGCTGCCGGTGAGCAGCGTGCCGGTGGCGTTGACCAGCAGGTTGCCGGCCAGGCTCGGTGGGGTGAAGTCGGGCGCCACCACGGTGCTCACAGGCGAGACGTTGCCCGCCCCGTCGGTCAGGGTGACGTTGAGGGTTTCGAAGTTGGCCTGGGGCGTGGTCAGGGTGACCACATAGGTGCCGTTGGCCGCCACCGTGGCACTGCCGACGATCGCGCCATTGCTGCGCACGGTCACCCGCGTGCCGGCCTCGCCCGTGCCGGTGAGCACCGTGCCCGCCGCGTTGATGGCGACGCTTGGCGCGGTGGGCGCCGTGGTGTCGGCGGCGGTGAGGGTGGCGCTGGCCGACAGGTTGCCGGCGCGGTCGGCCTGGCGCACGGTCAGCACCTGGCCATCGAGCTGGGCGCTGGGCAGCGTCAGTTCGAACTGGCCGTTGGCAGCGACCTGCACCGTACCCAAGGACACGCCGCCCCGGCCGCTGACGCTCACCAAAGCGCCAGCCTCGCCCGTGCCGACCAGGCGCAAGCCGCCGTCGAGCAGTTGCAGGTTGCCCGGTGCGCCAGGCGCTTGCACGTCCGGCACGCCGTAGTCGAGCACGATCGAGCCGTTACCGGCGGCATCGGTCTGCTGCACGCTGAGGGTCTGGCCGTTGAGCTGCGGGCTGGCCAGGGTGACGACGAAGGTACCCGCCGCCGAGACCAGCGCGGTGCCCAAGGTGGCGCCCAACGCGCTGCGTACCGTGACCGTGGCGCCGGCCTCGCCCGTACCGCTGAGCACCAGGCCGTTGCCCGACAGCGAAGTGACCACCGGTTGCGCCGGAGGCGTGGTGTCGAGCGCCATCAGCACGAACGGCTGCGACGCGCCGCCGCTGGAACTGGCGACGACTTCGAGCATCTGGCCGTTGAGTTGCGCTTGCGCCAGGGTGATCTGGAAGGTGCCCTGGGGTGTCGCCACGGCGGCGCCGAGCTGTGCCCCGACGGCGTCGTATACCCGCACCTCGCTGCCGGCCGTGGCCAGGCCACTGACCACCAGGCCGTCGACGCTGAGCAGCACGCCGGTCGGCGCTGCGGGTACGGGTTCGAGTGGAGCGTTGAACGTCTCGGCCAGGGACAGGTTGCCAGCCACGTCGGTCTGTGTGACTAGCAAGGCGGCACCTGGCGTGGCAGGCGGTGCCAGCACGACCTGGAACGTGCCGTTGGCGGCTACGACGGCGCTGCCCAGGGTCGTGATGCCCTCGACCACGCGCACCGTGGCGCCGACTTCACCGCGTCCGACCAGCAGGCCGTAATTGGTGTCGATCGACAGGTTGGTCACCAGCGGCGGTGGCGTGGTGTCCAGGGCGACCACGGTTTGTGCCTCGGAAGCATTGCCTGCGGCATCGGTCGCGCTGACGGTCAGCGTCTGGCCGTTGAGCTGCGCAGGTGTGATCGGCACCGCGAATACGCCACCGATCGGTACTTGCACGCTGCCCAGCACGACGCCGTCGGCGCCACGCACGGTCACCGTGCTGCCCACTTCGCCTGTGCCGGTAAGCAGCGTGCCCGCGGTATCGAGGCTGAGGTCGAGCAGGGGCGCCGGTGGCGTGAGGTCCTGCGCGGTGAGCAACAGAGGCGCGGACGGGTTGCCCGTGGCGTCCTGCGCCACGATGCTCAGCACCTCGCCGTTCTGCTGCGCGGTGGCCAGTTCGAGGACGAACAGGCCATCGTCGTCAATCACGCCTTGGGCCAGCACATTGCCCAGATTGTTGACCAC
This sequence comes from Pseudomonas sp. UBA6562, assembly GCF_002434265.1. Classification (GTDB taxonomy): domain Bacteria; phylum Pseudomonadota; class Gammaproteobacteria; order Pseudomonadales; family Pseudomonadaceae; genus Aquipseudomonas. Next base: position 229,794 of record NZ_DJJS01000005.1, read on the forward strand.
CGTCACCCGCGCGCCGACTTCGCCGCTGCCGCTGATCTGCGTGCCGTCGGCATTGAGGCTGGCGACCACCTGCGCCGGTGGCGTGACGTCCAGCGCCACCAGGGGCGTGGGCAGCGACACGTTCTGGCTGGCGTCTTCGAGGGTGACCTGTAGGCGTTCGCCATTGCGTTGCGCAACCTCGAGTTGCACCACGAAACGGCCGTCGGCGCCCACGCTGGCGGTACCGATCGTCGCACCGCCCAGGCTGACCCTGACCGTGGTACCGGCCTCGCCCGTGCCGCTGAGCTGGTTGCCTGCGCCGTTGAGCGCCAGGTTGTCCGGCGCCAGTGGCGGCGTACGGTCGGGTGCGGTGATCTGCACCGCCTGGCTGAGGTTGCCGGGCGGATCGGCCTGCTGCACGTCGAGAATCTGGTTGTTGATCTGCGGTGGATCGAGCTCGACGCGGAATGTCTCGTCGGCCTGCACCAGACCGCTGCCCAGCACTTGGCCTGCGACACCGCGCACGGTCACCGTCGACCCCGGTTCGCCGCGCCCGGTGACCACGCTGCCGTCGACGCTGATCTGTACCGCGCTGAGCGGTTCGGGCGGGGTGAAGTCCGGGGTGTTGAGGACCAGCACCGGCGACAGGTTACCGGCCGCATCGGCCTGTACGAGGCTCAGGGCCTCGGCGTTGGTCAGCGCCGGAGTCAGGGTGAGGCTGAAGTTGCCGCTGGCATCGACGGTCGCCGTGCCCAACGGCTCGCCAGCCGTATTGCGCACTGTCACCACGGCGGCCACTTCGCCGCGGCCGGTCAGCGTCACACCGTCGGCGGAAATGCTCACGTCGCGCAGCAGGGCGGGCGCCGTGGTGTCCGGGGCAGTGAGGTCGGTGGCCGCCGAGCGGTTGCCGGCCGCGTCGGTGAGCACCACGTGGAGGATCTGGCCATTGGCCTGGAGCGGCGTGAGCGCCACTTCAAAGGTGCCGTTGAGCAGCACCGTCGCGCTGCCCAACAGGGCGCCGCTGGCATCCAGCACACTGACCTGGGCACCCGCTTCGCCGGTGCCCAGCAGCACACCGCCGCCGCTGGTGAGGCGCAGCTCGGCCGGGGCTTCGGGTGTCGTGCGATCGGGTGCCAGCAGGGCGATGCTGTCGGAAGTGTTGCCAGCCGCATCGGCCTGTGTGGCGTTGAGACGTTCGCCGTTGAGTTGCGCGGCATCGAAGGTGACGCTGAAGCTGCCGTCGGCCGCCACCTGGGCCGTGCCCAAGGTCAGGCCGCCGCTACCGCTGACGCTCACCGTGGCGCCGGCTTCGCCCTTGCCGCTGAGCACCAGGCCATCGGCGGACAGCGACAACTGCGTCAGGGGCTGTGGCGCGATCAGGTCCGGCGCTTGCAGCGTGGCCGGCAGCGACAGCGTGCCGGCGGCACCCTCGGCGCTGATTTCCAAGCGCTCGCCGTTGGCCTGGCGGCTGTTCAAGGTCACGTCGAAAGTGCCGTCCGCAAGCACCGCCGCGCTGCCCAGCAACAGCCCGTTGGGACCGTATACCTGCACCGTGCTGCCGGCACTGCCGACGCCACTTATGCTCAGGCCGTCGTCGGCCAGCAGCAGTTGGGTGGGCGTCTGTGGCGCGGGGATGGCCGGTACGTCGAAGGTCAGGGCGGGCGATGCGTTGCCGTTGGCGTCCACTTGCACGATGCCGAGCGGCAGGCCCGGTGTGGCAGGCGGATCGAGGGTGATCGCGAAGCGCCCGTCGGCATCGACCACGCCGGTGCCGAGCACGGTGCCGTTCGTGTCGATGACGTTGACGGTGACGTCGGCACCGGCTTCGCCGTGCCCGGTCAAGGTCGCGCCGTCGGCCGACAGCGCCAGATTGCTGACGAAGTCGGGCGGGGTGGTGTCCGCGGCGACCAGGTTGGCCACCGGCGAACGGTTGCCGGCGGCATCGGTGGCGGTCACCTGCAACGCTTGGCCATCGACCTGTGGCGCCGCGAGGGTCAGGCGGAAGGTGCCATTGGCTTCGACCAGGGCGGTACCCAGCAGCAGGCCTTGGGCATCGCGCACCTGCACGATGCTGCCGGCTTCGGCGCTGCCGGTGAGTTGCAGGCCACCGCTGGCCAGCAGCAGATCGCTGGGCGCGGCGGGCGGCGTGAGGTCGGGGGCGATGACCGGTACGGCTGCCGAGGCGATGCCGCCGGCGTTGATCTGCACCGCGCTCAGGCGTTCGGCGTCGAGTTGTGCGGCGTCCAGCGTAAGAACGAAGGTGCCGTTGCCGGCCACCGTCCCGGTGCCAATCAACGTGCCCGCCGCGTTGCGCACCTCCACCGTATTGCCCGCTTGGCCCAGACCGCTCAGGGTCAGGCCGTCGTTGTTCAGCACCAGGTTGCTCAACGAGGCTGGCGGTTGCAGGTCGGGGGTGGCCAGGGCGATCGCCGGCGACAGGTTGCCGGCCGCGTCCGCTTGGGTCACGCCCAAGGTCAGGCCCGTGGTTTGTGGCGGTGTCAGCGCGACCACGAACAGGCCGTTGTCGGCCACGGTCGCGCTACCTACCAAGGTGCCCTCGGGCGTACGTACGCGTACGCTGGCGCCGGGTTCGCCGGTGCCGGTGAGCTGGCTGCCGTCGGCGCTCAGCACCAGTTGCCCGACCGCCAGCGGTGGGGTGCGGTCAGGGGTGGCCAGGGCGACCGGCTCGGAGGTGTTGCCAGCGCGGTCGGTCAAGGTGATTTGCAACGGCGCACCGCTGACCTGGGTGATCGGCAGAGTGATCTGGAACTGCCCGACCTGGTTGACCGTGCCGGTGGCGAGCACCAGGCCGTTGGCGTCGCGCACGGTCACCAGCGCGCCGCTTTCGCCCTGGCCGCTGACCACCGTGGCGGCATCGTTCAGGCTCAGGCCCGAGGCGACGGCCGGTGGCGTGATGTCAGGCGCATTGGCCGAAATCGCCAGCGAGAGATTGCCCGCCGCATCGGCTTGGCGCACCAGCAGGGTTTCGCCGTTCACCGGGGCGGGGTTCAGGGCCACGCTGAACGCACCGGTGGCATCGACCACGGCGCTGCCGAGCAGGGCGCCGCCGGAATCGCGCACGGTGACGGTCGCGCCCACTTCGCCACGCCCGCTCAAGGCCGTGCCATCGCGTTCGACCCGTGTCACCAGAGGGGCCTCCGGCGCCGTAACGTCCGGTGCAACCACGCTGACCGGCGCCGACACCACGCCTTGCAGCGAAGCGTTGACCTGTAGCGTCTGGCCTCCGAAGGCGGCGATGCGCAGGAACACCAGGAAGGTGCCGTCCGTGCCCACCGTGCCGGTGCCCAGGGTCACACCCCCGGCGACCACGCTGATCTGGCAGCCGGCCGTGCCCACGCCGGTGAGGCTGAAGCCGTCGGCGCTGAGCTGCAATTGGGACGGCGTCTCGACGACGGTGCCGAGCGGGCCGTCTACCGGCGTCGGCACTGCGTTCTCGTTGCCGGCGGCATCGACCACCACCAGCTCGGCACTGTCGCCAGCCAGCAGTGCCGGCAGCAGAGGCACCACGAACGTGCCGTCGTTGCCGACCTGTACGCGGCCCAACTCAATGTCTGCGTTACGCACGACCACCGTGCTGCCCGGCTCGGCGTTGCCGCTGATGCTGGTGCCGTCCAGGCTGACCGAGACGTTGAGCGCGGCTTCGGGTGGGGTCGTATCGGGGGCGTTGAGCAGCGCCTCGACCGAGGTCAGGCCGGCGCCATCGGTGGCGATCAGGCTGATCAGCTCGCCGTTGGTCAGCGCTGCAGGCAGGGTCGCGGTGAAGGCACCGTCGGCTTGCACCGGCACGGTGATCAACTCGAGCCCAGCGGCATCGCGCAGGGTGATGCTCACGGCGCCAACGGCCGTACCGCTGACGGTGCTGCCGTCGACGCTGACGCTGCCCAGCGGCGCCTCCAGCGGCGCGGTGTCGGGCGCGTTTACGTCTGTGGGGATGGAGGTGTTGTTCGCCGCATCGGTGAGGGTCACCTGCAGGGTCTGACCCTCGTTTTGCAGCGGCGCCAGGTTGACCACGAACAGGCCGCCGGGCTGCACCACGCCCTGGCCGAGCAGAACGCCTGCGCCGTTGCGTACTTCCACGCGGCTGCCCACTTCGCCCGTGCCGGACAACTGGTTGCCGTTGGGGCTGATCTGTAGGTTCTCGGGTGCCAGGGGGGCGCTGGTGTCATTGGCCGTGTAGCGTACCGCCACCGAAGCGTTGCCCTGTGCGTCGATCACCACCACATCCAGTAGTTGGCCGTTGATCTGCGCAGGCAGAACGACCTGGAAACTGCCGTCGGCATCGACCAGGACATCGCCCAGCACCACGCCCAGCAGGGTACGCACCTCCACAGTGGCGCCCGGTTCGGCGGTGCCGATGAGCAACGTGCCGTCGACGCTGAGCGACAACCCCGCGGCAATGTCGGGCGCTTGCAGATCCGGCGCTTGCAGGTCGACGCCCGTAGACACGTTGCCGCCGCCGTCGGTCAGGGTCGTGGTGAGAAGCTGGCCGTTGAGTTGGGCGGGTTGCAGCGTCACGCGGAAGCTGCCGTCTTCGGCAACGATGGCTGTACCGACCACGCCGTCGGCGTTGCGCACGGTGACGGTGGTGCCGGGTTCGCCCACGCCGATCAGCACGCTGCCGTCGGGCAGCAGTTGCAGGGCGCTGGCAGGCTCTGGCGTCTCCAGGTCCGGGGCGCCGACCGTTGCTGGAGTGGACAGGTTGCCGGCCACATCGCGCTGTTCGACGGTCAAGGTCTGGCCGTTGGTTTGCACGTCATCCAGGGGCACGCTGAAGCTGCCGTCCGCAGTTACCACGGCAGTGCCCAGCACGAAGCCGTCAGGCCCGCGCACGGTCACGGTGGCACCCGCTTCGCCCTGGCCGCTGACAGTGGCGCCATCACCGCTGACCAGCAACTGGGTGACCGGCAATGGCGGCTCGATGTCGGGTACGGCGAAGTTCACTGTGGCCAGGTTGCCGGCGGCGTCGCTGGCTTCGATGTCCAGCGCTTCGCCGTTGCGTTGCGCCGGGGTGAGGGTGAGGCTGAAGCGGCCTGCGGCGTCGACCGTGGCGCGGCCCAGCACGTTGCCGTCGATGTCGCGCACCGTGAGGGTGGAGCCCGCCTGGCCGAAGCCGGTCAGCAGCGTGCCGGTAGCGTCGACGGCAAAGCCCGAGGGTTGCAGCGGGCCGAGCAGGTTCGGCGCGGTAATGCTGCCGGGCGTGGAGACGTTGCCGGCGCCATCGGTAAGGACGACGTCGATCCCTTGGCCGGCGACCTGCGCCGGGTTCAGTACCAGGCTGAAGCTGCCGTTGCCGTTGACCACGCCATTGCCCAGCGCTTGGCCATCGGCGCCGACCACCTGCACATTGGCACCCGGCTCGCCGCGGCCGTTGAGGGTGGTGCCGTCGGCGCTCAGTTGCAGGCCGGACGGCGCCGACGGCGCGGTGATGTCCGGGGCCACAGCCGGGGTGGGCAACGAACTGTGGCCGGTGGCATCGACCACGACCAGGCTGAAGTCTTCGCCGTTGGCCAGTGGCGGAACGAGCGGCAACTGGAAGTTGCCTGCGGCATCGGCGCGCGTCTCGCCCAATTGGGTACCGGCGGCATCTTGCACCCGCACCTGGCTGCCCGCTGGCGCGGTGCCACTGACGCTGGCACCGTCTGCGGCCACCACCACGTTGGCCGGGCTTGGCAGCACGGCGGCGTCGGGTACGTTGAGCGACAGTTCGGCGGAGCGGTTGCCGGCCGTGTCGATCTGTACCAGGTTCAGCGCATCGCCTGCGGCGACCGCAGTGTCCAGGGCGACGAGGAAGGTGCCGTTGTCGGCCACCACGGCGGCGCCCAACAGCGTGCCATTGGCGTCCCGTACTTCCACGCGGGCACCGACTTCGCCGCGGCCGGCGACCAGCCCGTCGAGCACGCTCACCACCACGCCGAGCACCAGCCCCGGCGGGGTGACGTCCGGTACGTTGTAGTCCAGCGGCGTCGAGCGGTTGCCCGCGCCATCGATCACTTCGATCAGCAGGGCTTCGCCGTCGAGCAGCGGGGTGTCCAGGCTCAGGCTGAAGCGGCCCTGGGCATCGACCAGGGCTTGCCCGACCAGAGTCCCATCGGCATCGCGCACCTCCACCCGCGCACCGGCTTCGGCACTGCCGCTCAGGGTCTGGCCGTCCACCAGCAACAGGTCGGTGGGTTGTGCGGGCGCAGTCAGGTCGGGTGCGTCGAGCGAAGCGCTGGCGGAGTTGCCCGCTGCGTCGGTGAGGGTCACGCGCAGCGCGCTGCCGTCGATGACGGCGGGCGCCAGGTCGAGGATGAACTGGCCATCGAGCGCCACTTGGCCCTCTGCCAGCACTTGGCCTTCGGCGTTCAGCACACGCACCGTGGCACCGACTTCGCCGCGCCCGGACAGCGTGGCGCCGTCGGGGCTGATGGCCAGGGCCGTCGGTGCGGCCGGTGGCGTGGTATCGACCGGTACGTCGATCTGCGGCGCCGTCACGCTGCCGGCTGGCGACGTATTGCCCGCGTTGTCGGTGGCGCTGACCTGCAACGGCTGGCCGGCGACTTGGGCCGGTTGCAGGGTGACGCTGAAGCTGCCTGCGGCGTTGGCTTGGGCGCTGCCGAGCACATTGCCTTGGGCGTCTCGGACCTGCACTTGGCTGCCCGCTTCAGCACGGCCGATGACGGTGCGTCCGTCGGCGCTGACCAGCAAGGCGCTGGGCGCATCGGGTGCGGTGATGTCGGGCGCGACGATGGGCACGGGCAGCGAAGCGTTGCCCTCGCCGTTGACTACGACCACTTGCAGTGGCTCGCCGTTGGCCTGCGGTGGATCGAGCACCACGTCGAAGCGGCCCTCGGCGCCCACGCCGACGCTGCTCAAGATCTCGCCGTTGGCGCCGCGCACCTGCACCGTAGTGCCCGGCGTGGCGCTGCCGCTGAGGCTGCTGCCGTCCGCGGCCAGCACCAGATCACTGGGGCTGAGCGGCGGCGGGGTCAGGGGTACGAGGTAGTTGACCGGGACCGACGTGAGGCCGGCTGCGTCGGTCTGTACGAAGGTCAGGGCGCTGCCTGGCAGGATGGCCTCGGTCAATGGCAGAAGGAAGTTGCCATCGACGCCCACCACGCCGCTCGCCAACAATTGGCCGTTCGTATCGCGCACGCTGACCGTGGCGCCCGCTTCACCGCGCCCGGCGATGAGCAGGCCGTCGGCACTGACCACGATGTTGCCGACCAGGTCGGGGGCGGTGCTGTCAGGCGCTTGGAAGACCAAGGGCGACGAGCTGTTGCCCGCCGCATCGATCAGGCGTACGTCCAGCGGCTCGCCATTGAGCTGGGGCGTGTCGAGGGTGAGGCTGAAGCGCCCGTCGGCATCGACGCTGCCACTGCCGATCAGCACGCCGGCGGCGTCGCGCACTTCGACCTGGGCACCGATCTCGCCGGCACCGCTGAGCAGGTCGCCGTCGATCAACTGCAGGTCGCTTGGCTGTTCCGGGGCGGTGAGGTCGCGGCTGGTGATCAGGGTCGGTGCCGAGACATTGCCGGCGGCATCGACCAGAGTCACTCGCAAGGTGCTGCCGTCGATCACCGCCGGTGCGAGGTCGAGGCTGAAACGGCCGTCGGCGCCGACCGTGGTGCTGGCGACGAGGTTGCCTTGGGCGTCGCGTACCTGCACCTGGGCGTTGGCTTCGCCGCTACCGGTCAGGCGCACGCCGTTCGGGGTGAGCGCGAGGTCGAGCGGCGCCTGCGGTGGCGTCACGTCTACAGGCGGTTCGAGGTTGGGCGCGGTGGTGCCTGCGGGCGTCGAGACGTTGCCGGCGGCATCCTCTGCGGTCACGCTCAGGGCCTGTCCTGCGGTTTGTGGCGGGTCGAGCGGCACGGCGAAGCTGCCGGCGGCGTTGACCACGGCGCTGCCGATCTGATTGTCCTGGGCATCGAGCACACGCACGGTGCTGCCCGGTTCGCCACGGCCGGTCACGGACGCGCCGTCGGCGCTGACGACCAGTTCGCTCGGTACGCTCGGGGCCGTGATGTCGGGCGCCGTGAGCGAGGTAGGGATCGAGCTTTGGCCATTAGCGTCGATGGCGACCGCATCGATCAGTTCGCCATTGGCTTGGGCCGGTTGCAGGGTGAGGGTGAAGGTGCCATCCGCCGCAGCCACGGCGCTGCCCAACAAGGTGCCGTCAGCGGCACGGGCCTCGACACGGTTTCCGGGCGTGGCGGTGCCACTCAGTTCGGTGCCGTCTACGTTCAGGGCCAGTCCGGTCGGGCTGGCCGGGGCAGGGGTGGCGGGTACGGTGAAGTCCAGGTCTGCCGAAACGTTGCCAGCAGCGTCGGTTTGCGTCAGGGCAATGGCTTGGCCGGCGGCCACCGGAGTGTCCAGCGTCAGCACGAAGGTGCCGTTGGCGGCCACCGTGCCGGTACCGATAAGGTTGCCGTTGGCGTCGCGCACCTGCACGGTGGCACCGGCTTCGCCACGGCCCGACAGCGTCACGCCATCGGCAGCGACCACCACGTTGGTGACAGCCGCAGGGGCAGTGATGTCGGGTACTTGGAACGCCAGCGGCACGGAGGTGTTGCCTGCCGCGTCGGTCTGGCGCACATCGATGAATTCGCCATTGGCCTGAGCTGGATTCAGGGTGAGTGTGAAGCTGCCATCGACACCCACGGTGCCGGTACCGATCAGACTGCCTTGGGCATCGCGCACCTGGACCGTAGCGCCAGATTCGCCGGTGCCAGTCAAAGTGACGCCATTGGCCACAACCAAATCGGTCAGCGGCGCCGGTGCGGTCAGGTCTGGCGACAGCACCGAACCCGGCTTCGAGACATTGCCAGCAGCACCGGTCAGGTCCACTTGCAAAGCACTGCCATCGATCACAGCGGG